>CANMOQ010000009.1 GCA_947499505.1 uncultured Erythrobacter sp. | reverse complement strand
GAACAGGGGCGAACTTCTGCAATGACTTCATCTATGGAAATCTGATCATCGCCCTTTCTACTCGCCGGAACGGTAGGTGCGAGTTTCAGCCCTATTGTTGACCCAGCGTCCGACCTCCTTTTTCTCCGTATTGCCGAGCTCTTTCATGGCGGCTTTGTACAAGCCAAGCCCATGAGTGCTGTTCTCAGCAGGCGAGCCATGACGCTTTAGCGCCTTCTTCATCAACCGAAGCGCAGCCTTCTTATCGCGGGTCTTGGTGACATAGATCTCCAGGATCTCGCCCTCCTGATCCACCGCTCGTAACAAGGAGTGCAGCTCTCCATTGATCTTTACGTAGACCTCGTCGAGGTGCCACTTCCACTGCCGGAAGCCCGGCATCCGGCTTGTTCGCTGGCGCTTCACATCTGCTGCGAATAACCGGCCAAACCTGTTCCACCAGTATCGCACGGCCTCATGGCATAAGTCGATACCGCGCTCGGCCGATAGGTCCTCGACGTTCCGCAGGTTCAGCGGAAAGCGCACATACATCGTCACGACCAGCCGGATAATCTCAGGCTATGAGTTGATATATCTGATCGTACTGGCTGGCTTCTTTGGTCTGGGCATCGCCCTGCCCTACCTCAACGCCCTATCCGTCAATCAGGTGCATTTGCTCTGACAGTGC
>CANMOQ010000008.1 GCA_947499505.1 uncultured Erythrobacter sp. | reverse complement strand
ATTCCAACTTGGTCTACAAGACGCCACATCCCCTATTATAGAAGAGCTAATAAATTTCCATGATCACACACTAATAATTGTTTTCCTAATTAGCTCCTTAGTCCTCTATATCATCTCGCTAATATTAACAACAAAACTAACACATACAAGCACAATAGATGCACAAGAAGTTGAAACCATTTGAACTATTCTACCAGCTGTAATCCTTATCATAATTGCTCTCCCCTCTCTACGCATTCTATATATAATAGACGAAATCAACAACCCCGTATTAACCGTTAAAACCATAGGGCACCAATGATACTGAAGCTACGAATATACTGACTATGAAGACCTATGCTTTGATTCATATATAATCCCAACAAACGACCTAAAACCTGGTGAACTACGACTGCTAGAAGTTGATAACCGAGTCGTTCTGCCAATAGAACTTCCAATCCGTATATTAATTTCATCTGAAGACGTCCTCCACTCATGAGCAGTCCCCTCCCTAGGACTTAAAACTGATGCCATCCCAGGCCGACTAAATCAAGCAACAGTAACATCAAACCGACCAGGGTTATTCTATGGCCAATGCTCTGAAATTTGTGGATCTAACCATAGCTTTATGCCCATTGTCCTAGAAATGGTTCCACTAAAATATTTCGAAAACTGATCTGCTTCAATAATTT
>CANMOQ010000007.1 GCA_947499505.1 uncultured Erythrobacter sp. | reverse complement strand
ACCTAGCGAGCCATCCGCCATCGACGGCGAGGATGTGGCCTTGGACATAGCGAGCGGCATTGGAGGCGAGGAAGACGGCGGCACCGCCAAGGTCTGATGGCTTACCCCAACGCTGTGCTGGAATGCGCTCAAGGATTTGCCGGTTGCGATCCTCATCGGCTTGCAGTGCGGCGGTGTTATTGGTCGCGATATAGCCCGGCGCAATGGCGTTGACCGTGATGTTCTTGGCCGCCCATTCGTTTGCAAGCAGCTTGGTCAGCCCGCCCACGCCGCTCTTTGAAGCGGTGTAGCTGGCGACCCGAATACCGCCTTGGAACGTTAGCATTGAGGCGATGTTGATGATTGATCCGCCGCCCTGCCCGATCATCTGCCGCGCGGCCGCCTGACTGAGGAAGAACAGCACCTTCAGATTGGTATCGAGCACCGCGTCCCAATCATCTTCCGTGAAGTCGAGCGCATCATTGCGGCGGATAATACCGGCATTGTTGACCAGAATGTCGAGCCGCCCGAGGCCATTAGTCGTCTCTGCAACAATCCGACTGCATGGTTCGGTCGATGACAGATCGGCTTCAATCACGAGCGCACGGCGGCCAGCCTGCTCAATCAGGCTTACAGTTTCCGACGCATCACTGCGCGTGACCAATGCGATGTCGGCACCGGCCTGCGCCAACGCAACGGCAATGCCCTGCCCAATGCCCGTGTTGGCACCGGTAACGATCGCGGCCTTGCCCGTCAGATCAAACGGATTGCTATTCATCAGCCCCTCCCAATTTCAGTGCCAGAACCCCGGCCTATAGTCCGCGAAGATAGGCGCTGATGTCTTCATCCTGAGAATTCGGATAGAACAGATCGGCGAACTTCTCGCCCGCAATGGCCCCCTTGAGCAAGTCCTGATCGACGGTCTTGAGCACTGTCAGCATGTCGTGGCATGCCGCCGCCTTGAGGTCCGTCAGCTTGCCGCGATTGACCTTCATGATCGCCGCGCGCTCCTTCGGATAGCCAAGCCCTGGCTCACTCTCGAACAGCTTGCGGTAGCAGTCTTCAAGATTGAGCTCCGCCGCCCAGCCAAAGCCCTTCGCGTAAGGCATCGAAATCGCATTGCCCGCGTTGATCTGGCTGAACAGGAAGGCATCCGTCGGATCGATTACAAGGCCGCAGAACACACCCGGCATGGCATTGCAGGCGAGCATGGAGCCCATGCCTGTACCGCAACCAGTGACCACGAAATCCGCAGCCCCTGAATTGATCAGAATGCCCGTGAGCAGTCCGTTCATATTGTAGGTGAGCGAGGCCTCATCTTCCGCCGTGTACATACCGTAGTTGTGAACCTGATGGCCAAGCGGCTCAGCAACCGAGGTCAACGCGTCATGGATAATCGCGTTTTTCGCGGCCTGGCTGTTCTCTGTGATCAATGCAATTTTCATGGCGTTTCACTCTCTGGTTCGCTGGCGAACCGGCAATGCGACCGGCCACCCTATCAGTACTATAGAACCTCAGGTAACCGGTGTCATTTTCCTATGCAAGCAATGTTTGACGGAGCTGC
>CANMOQ010000006.1 GCA_947499505.1 uncultured Erythrobacter sp. | reverse complement strand
TTTTTTTTAAGATCCTCATCAATAAATGGAGACGTATAGGAAAAGTCAGACTACGTCTACAAAATGTCAGTATCATGCTGCGGCTTCAAATCCGAAGTGATGTTTTGATGTGAAGTGAAATTTTAGTTGTCGTAGTAGGCAAACAATAAGGAATGTTGATCCAATAATTACATGGAGTCCATGGAATCCAGTAGCCATGAAGAATGTAGAACCATAGATACCATCTGAAATGGAGAATGATGTTTCAAAGTATTCTGAAGCTTGGAGGATGGTGAAGTAAAGTCCTAGTATAATGGTAATTAGTAGGGCTTGATTTATGTGGTTTCGTTTACCTTCTATAAGGCTATGATGAGCTCATGTAATTGAAACACCTGATGCTAGAAGTACTGAAGTATTAAGTAGTGGGACTTCTAGAGGGTTAAGTGGTGAAATTCCTGTTGGAGGTCAGCAGCCTCCTAGATCATGTGTTGGTACGAGGCTAGAATGATAGAACGCTCAGAAGAATCCTGCAAAGAAAAATACTTCCGAGACGATGAATAGAATTATACCATATCGTAGTCCTTTTTGTACAATAGGAGTGTGGTGGCCTTGGTAGGTTCCTTCACGAATTACGTCTCGTCATCATTGATATATTGTGAGGATATTGGTGAGTAGGCCAAGGGTTAATAGTGTAATTGAATTATAGTGAAATCATATTACTAGACCTGATGTTAGAAGGAGGGCTGAAAAGGCTCCAGTTAATGGTCATGGACTTGGATTAACTATGTGATATGCATGAGTTTGGTGGGTCATTATGTATTATCATGTAGATATAGGCTTACTAGGAGGGTGAATACGTAGGCTTGAATTAATGCTACTGCAAATTCTAGAATTGTGAGTAGAAGTAAAATAATAAATGTAATGGTAGCTGTTGGTGGGCTAATATTTATTAATACTAGAGTAGCTCCTCCGATTAGGTGTATTAATAAGTGTCCTGCAGTAATGTTAGCTGTAAGCCGGACTGCTAATGCCATTGGTTGAATAAATAGGCTAATTGTTTCAATAATAATAAGTATTGGAATTAGTGAAATTGGAGTTCCTTGTGGAAGGAAGTGGGCAAGTGAGCTTTTTAGTTTGTGTCGGAAGCCTGTAATTACGGCTCCAGCTCATAGTGGAATGGCTATACTTAGATTTATGGATAGTTGGGTAGTAGGTGTAAATGTATGTGGTAAAAGGCCTAGGAGATTTGTTGATCCAATAAATATGATTAGGGAAACAATTATTAGGGTTCATGTTCGTCCTTTTGGTGTGTGGATTAGCATTATTTGTTTGATAATAAGTTTAACTAGTCAGTGTTGGAAAGAATGGAGACGGTTGTTGATTAGGCGTTTTGAGGATGGGAATAGGATTGAAGGAAATATAATGATGGCTACAACGATTGGGAATCCTATTATTGTTGGGGTAATGAATGAGGCAAATAGATTTTCGTTCATTTTAATTCTCAAGGGGTTTTTACTTTTATGGTTGTTAGTGATTTTGGTGAAGGTGCCAGTGGGAATGTTTGTGATGAGACTTTTAGTTGAAATAAGATAAATAGGGTAATTATTGATGAGATAATTGTGATAAATCATGTTGATG
>CANMOQ010000005.1 GCA_947499505.1 uncultured Erythrobacter sp. | reverse complement strand
TTTTTTATTGAGAAAGACATATAGGATATGAGATTGGCTTGAAACCAATTTTAGGGGGTTCGATTCCTTCCTTTCTTATTTTACTTTTACATAGGTTGGTTCCTCGAATGTGTGATATGGTGGAGGGCAGCCATGAAGTCATTCTAAATTTGTTGAAGCATACGATACTGATATTACTTCTCGTTTTGAAGCAAAGGCCTCTCAAATTATAAAGATCATGATGAGAACAGCTGTTAGTGAAATAAATGATCCTATAGAAGAGACAGTGTTTCATGTGGTGTAAGCATCTGGGTAGTCTGAGTAGCGTCGTGGTATTCCTGAAAGGCCCAGGAAATGTTGAGGGAAGAATGTTATGTTTACTCCTACGAATATGATGGCGAAGTGGGCTTTTGCTCATGTGTCATCTAGGGTGAAGCCTGAAAATAATGGGAATCAGTGAACAAATCCTGCTATGATAGCAAACACTGCTCCCATTGATAGAACATAGTGGAAATGGGCTACTACATAGTATGTATCGTGAAGCACGATGTCAAGGGATGAGTTGGATAAAACAATTCCGGTTAGACCACCAACTGTAAATAAGAAAATAAAGCCTAAGGCTCATAGTATAGCTGGAGATCATTTAATATTACCTCCGTGTAGGGTTGCAAGTCAGCTAAATACTTTGACACCGGTAGGAATTGCGATAATTATAGTGGCTGATGTAAAGTAAGCTCGTGTGTCTACATCTAATCCTACTGTGAATATGTGGTGGGCTCATACAATAAAGCCTAGAAAGCCAATAGACATTATTGCTCATACTATTCCTATATAGCCGAAAGGTTCTTTTTTTCCGGAGTAGTAAGTAACTACATGTGAAATAATTCCAAATCCTGGGAGGATAAGAATATAAACTTCTGGGTGCCCAAAGAATCAGAACAGATGCTGGTAGAGAATTGGGTCCCCTCCTCCAGCGGGATCAAAGAAAGTTGTGTTTAGGTTGCGGTCTGTTAGTAGTATAGTAATGCCTGCGGCTAGCACTGGTAGTGATAATAGGAGCAGTACGGCTGTAATAAGTACGGATCAGACAAATAGTGGAGTTTGATACTGTGTTATGGCTGGGGGTTTCATGTTGATAATAGTGGTAATAAAATTAATTGCACCTAAAATAGATGACACTCCAGCTAAATGAAGGGAGAAAATTGTTAGGTCTACTGATGCTCCTGCATGGGCTAGATTTCCGGCTAGAGGTGGGTAGACTGTTCATCCTGTTCCTGCTCCTGCTTCTACTATTGATGATGCTAGGAGAAGGAGAAATGATGGTGGTAGGAGTCAAAAACTTATATTATTTATTCGTGGGAATGCTATATCTGGGGCTCCGATTATTAGTGGGACAAGTCAGTTTCCAAAGCCTCCAATTATTATTGGTATTACTATGAAGAAAATTATAACAAAAGCATGGGCAGTTACGATAACATTGTAAATTTGGTCATCTCCTAAAAGTGCACCTGGTTGACCTAATTCTGCTCGAATTAAAATACTTAGTGCAGTACCCACTATTCCCGCTCAGGCTCCGAATAGTAGATAGAGGGTTCCGATATCTTTGTGTTAAAATCCAACTTATATGTGAAAATTCATTGTTAGGACCTAAACTCAATAACGAAAGTAATTCTAGTCATTTATAATACACGACAGCTAAGACCCAAACTGGGATTAGATACCCCACTATGCTTAGCCATAAACCTAAATAATTAAATTTAACAAAACTATTTGCCAGAGAACTACTAGCCATAGCTTAAAACTCAAAGGACTTGGCGGTACTTTATATCCATCTAGAGGAGCCTGTTCTATAATCGATAAACCCCGCTCTACCTCACCATCTCTTGCTAATTCAGCCTATATACCGCCATCTTCAGCAAACCCTAAAAAGGTATTAAAGTAAGCAAAAGAATCAAACATAAAAACGTTAGGTCAAGGTGTAGCCAATGAAATGGGAAGAAATGGGCTACATTTTCTTATAAAAGAACATTACTATACCCTTTATGAAACTAAAGGACTAAGGAGGATTTAGTAGTAAATTAAGAATAGAGAGCTTAATTGAATTGAGCAATGAAGTACGCACACACCGCCCGTCACCCTCCTCAAATTAAATTAAACTTAACATAATTAATTTCTAGACATCCGTTTATGAGAGGAGATAAGTCGTAACAAGGTAAGC
>CANMOQ010000004.1 GCA_947499505.1 uncultured Erythrobacter sp. | reverse complement strand
CGTCTTCCTCGCCTCCAATGCCGCTCGCTATGTCCAAGGCCACATCCTCGCCGTCGATGGCGGATGGCTCGCTAGGTGATGCTTGCCGAGAGGATGAAGGCAGCGCAATCGTGAACCTGGCATCGCTCATTGGCGCATCCCAATCCTTGCACCTTACTTAGTAAGCATTCGAGGATTTGGGTTTCACTTGGTTTTGGTCAGCAACATGCACGACCAGCCTTGAGCCAAATGAAGAAAGAGCATGTCGCCGTTCGTTTCGAATTGAACCATAGCGATTACATAAGCAGCCACCTAAGGCTCCATTGGGACACTATCGTGAGGGTGTCCACGCCGTTAAGTCTGAAAGAGGAAAACACAGTTCTTGCGCAAAATCGCAGAACTTTCTGTGTATCATCGGGCTAAGGGATTGCTTGATAGAGCTGTTGCCAGAATGTGAAGCTCTCCAGCGCCGTTCACCGGCACAACTTCGAATCAGTTTCGGAATTCAAAACGAGTTCAGGCAACTCTGAATTTTTTAACGAAGAATCTACGTGCTGAACTGTAATGCACGAAAGATTAATTCAGATTCCAGGAGGAATCGAATGTCCGCCATTTAAGTCGGAGGCTGTCTGCCTGGTTTCAGCACCCCGGCTGCCAGAAGCGGCCGTTCCGCTCCCGGTCCATAACCGGAAGCCGTCTTTAAGGGGGCAAACGCGTCTTAGTTCGCTATAGCCTTAAGCCAAGCGTCAATCCTTCTCTCCATACAGATAGACATATGTCCGGAGGTGCCGACGATTGAAGCGACCGATTTCCTCAACGATGTCGGTCTCGGTTTCTCGGAACTCAGACCGATCGGAGGATGAAGGGAAGTAGAGAACCCCGACAGCATCGGGCGGTTCGATTCCGGTTGCACGCTCCACGTAGATGCGCGCTTCACGTCGCCAGCCAGAGGCGCGCGTTAATGCCAGGTCATCTATGCTATCTTCATGTCTCTCGCGTTCGGTCAGAGGCGTTTCGCCGTTCAAATAGCTCAGTTTGATGACATACCCACGCCCGATCGCGTCTTGCGGGAGCGCGCGATTTTCCTCCAAACGGTTAAATTCCCCCGAAGCTAAGAAGCTTGGCTCAGATGTCTGTCCGTCGGATACAAATCCCGTCAGGCTCTCTAGCAGACCATTCGCGCCGTCAGAGCATCGCAGGAGGGCAAAGCGGCCAACCGATGGCAGAGCCTTGGCCCCACGCTGTTCGGTAACCCGGCCTTGGCGAAGTAAGGTGCATGGGTGATCGCTCGGCAGAGAAAGAGGCTTGCCCGAATAGGCGAACAAAACACCAGATGTGTCGGATGATGACACATCGGTTGTGCTCGCGCATCCCGACATGATGCTGAGACAAAGAGTGGAAAGAAGTAGCCGCATAAAGTCCTCCTGCTTTGTGACTAGCATCGGGACAGGCACACTTGGTGGATTTACATTTTGGCACTGTGGTTCATAACTGAACCAATGGATCGTTGGCCAGATTACGAACTCATAATTGCGCTATCGACGGGGCGAACGTTGCGAAAAGCTGCAGCGCTGCTCGGCTTGTCGCATGCGACGGTTTCCAGGAGGCTATCGCGGCTTGACGCCCAATTTTCTCAACCCTTGTTTGAGAAAAGCTCTGATGGATATGTTCGCACAAGTCTGGGCGACGCTTTGTTCGATGCCGCTCAGAAGATGGACGAGTGCTCTCGCATCACGGTCGACAAATGCCGTCAGCAACAAGGTGATGCGAAATCGGAGGTGCGGTTTTCATGCACCGATAGTCACGCGCGTTACCTTCTTGATGATGCACTTGAACGCTTTCAGGCAGAAAACCCGAATGTCAGACTTAACCTGGTCGTCTCGTCGACATTGGCGGATCTTGATCGGAGCGAAGCGGATGTTGTGTTGAGGTGTGCTGAAGCTCCGCCAGAACATCTGGTGGGTCGAGCACTCTTCCCGCTTGCCTACGGTTTTTATGTTCATAGGGACTGTTCTGACGCAGACATTGCCGGCCTTTCTTGGATTGCTCATGCAACCGATTGGGACGCACGGTCAGACAACAGGCTGAGCAAGAGGTTGCGCGCCCTTCCTGTTTCCACGATTTCTACTAGCGTGATGCATCGGGCAAGATGCGTGAGCAGGGAAGCTGGGCTTGCCTATTTGCCATGTTTTGTTGGCGCCGCGGATCCGTCACTCCGACACCTGAGTGAAACGGAAATTGACCGAAATCGCCGCCTATGGTTGCTTACTTACCCGCGTGTGAAAGACATTCCTCGGATCTCGGCGTTCATGCAATTTCTCTACCCTGCGCTCGCATCAAAAAGTGATGTGTGTGCCGGCGGCTAGCGTACTGGGCGCTCGCCATGTCTTTGTGGGTCGTGGCATAACAGACATCGTGCGGATCAAGTGAGCATCGCAGCATCATCAGCTGCTCCCAATGCCCTCCGCCCGAAGCGACTGCCAGGACCTTTTTCATATCGTAACTGGCCCCTCATCTGGCAAAAATCGCTGACCAAACAATTGTGTGACTTGTGCTCACCAAGTCAATCAATCTCCGACTCGATATCTTGCCAGCGGAAGCCGGGCAGGCCAATGTCCCCGGCCAGAGGGAGACAAATTGCATGACGCAATCGAATGGGCCGCTAACTGGCCTCAAAGTGGTCGAGTTTACAGGCATTGGCCCAGGGCCGCACGTTGCAATGCTGCTCGCGGATCTGGGCGCTGAAGTTGTTCGGATTGAGCGCCATGGTACGCAAATCAGCAATCCGGTAGTCGAACGGGCGCGTAATCGCGTTGCTGTCGATGTGAAGAGCGATGAGGGCCGCGCATTTTGCCTAGAGGCTTTGGCCAAAGCAGACGTATTGATCGAAGGGTTTCGCCCCGGTGTGATGGAGCGGTTAGGTCTGGGCCCAGATGAGGTGCTGAGCGCGAATGAGCGCTTGATCTATGCCCGGATGACCGGGTGGGGCCAGGAAGGTCCGCTCGCAAAGGCGGCTGGTCATGATATCAATTATATCGCGATCACGGGCGCTCTCGCCGCGGTTGGCAGGGCCGGGGAACCAGCGATACCGCCGCAGAACCTCGTTGGGGATTTTGGCGGCGGGTCGATGTACTGCGCATTCGGTATCCTTGCCGCGCTCTATGAACGAGAGCGATCAGGCAAAGGGCAAATTGTCGATGCAGCGATCGTCGATGGCGCTACCAGCCTGATGAGCTTTTTCTTCGGGGCTGGATCGCGTCCTTTCCTCTCGACCGAGAAGGGGAAGGGCATGCTTGGCGGCGCGGCGCATTTCTATCGCTGCTTTGAATGCGCTGACGGCTTGGAAGTGTCTGTGGGTGCGATTGAGCCGCAGTTTTATGCGGAGTTTCTTGCCAAAGCGGACGCTCCAAGCGAACTTGCCGAAGGCCAGATGAACCCGAGCAATTGGCATGATTATGCCGAGCAATTGGCGGCCATGTTCAAGACCAAGACACAGGCCGAATGGTGTGATTTGCTAGAGGGTAGCGATGCTTGCTTTGCGCCGGTCCTTCCGGTCGAGAAAGCTCGCGAGCACCCGCATTTAAAGGCGCGCGGCGCCTATGTTGAACATGGCGGGGATTGGCACACTGCGCCTGCTCCGCGGTTTAGCCGCACGCCGGGCGTCATCCGGGGCAGCGCGATGGACGGGGCAGATGTCGCTGCAAGCTGGAAGAAGGAAGGCTGAAGCCAATGGCTGGAAAGTACTTTGACGAATGGCAAGTGGGTGAGCGGATCGAGCACGATATCCGCCGCACCGTGACCGAGACAGACAACCTGTTGTTTTCGACCATGACGCACAATCCTCAGCCGCTTCATCTGGATGTGGAGGCCGCGAAAGAGAGCGGCTTTGGGCAAATTCTGGTCAATTCGACCTTCACGTTCTCGCTTCTGGTCGGGCTCTCAGTTGGCGATACGACCTTGGGCACATTGGTGGCGAATTTGGGCTTTGATAAGGTCGTGACACCCAAGCCAGTGTTCATCGGCGACACCTTGCGCGCGGCGAGCGAAGTCAAAGAACTGCGCCCCAGTAAGTCGCGCCCAGAGGCGGGCGTTGTGACTTTCATTCATGAGCTCACGAACCAACGCGATGAGGTCGTGTGCCGCTGTGAGCGGTCTGCCTTGTTGCAAAAGTCGGGCTGACCCTTCCCCTTTGGCTTGACGAAGTGCGTGTCCTCGGCCCACATTCTTGGCCATAAAAAGAAGAATGGGAGGGACGCCATGCAGATGACATGGAAAGCGGCCGCTTTGGCCGGCATTGCGAGCATTTCGCTGGCTGGATGCGACGCGTTAAGCGGCGTTGATGAGGCGCAAAGCGGGGATGGCGAAGGCACCATTGAGCTCGCCGAATTTCCCGACCGCCCCTATTGGGGTGATACTCACTTGCACACGGACAATTCGGTTGATGCGTTTGGATTCGGTGTCCGCCTCGGCCCAGAAGACGCGTTGCGCTTTGCTAGCGGTGAAGAGGTAACGGCGACCACGGGAGTGCCTGCCAAGCTCGCCCGGCCGCTTGATTTCCTCGTAATCGCTGACCACTCCGATGGTCTCGGGGCGACCCGGCGGCTCTACGATGCCCCGCGTATCGGGGTGCAGGCGATGGGCGATGAGACCATGCTGCGCTGGTACGACATGATGCATGAAAGCCCGGAGCAATCTCAGCGCGCCATCGGCGAGCTGATTACGGCGGCGGCCAATGGCACTTTGCCCGAGGCGATGAGCGATCCAGAGCGGCAAAAGGAAAACACCACCGACATTTGGAACACCCAGCTGGAGATCCTTGATCGCTATAATAAGCCGGGTAGCTTTACAGCGCTGGCTGGTTTTGAATGGACGCTGATGCCTGATGGTAACAATTTGCACCGGGTTGTGATGTTTCGCGATGGAAGCGACCGAACGAGCCAAGTTCTGCCGTTTCCGGGTCTCAGCAACACAGCGGAACAATTGTGGGATTACATGAGCGCCTATGCGGAGAAGACGGGCGGCAAAGCGCTCGCCATTCCGCACAACTCGAACCTTTCCAATGGGATGATGTTTGAGATGACAATGCCCGATGGCAGCGCAATGACGGCAGAATATGCCGCCAAACGGGCTGCGGCAGAGCCCGTGGTCGAGGTCACGCAAATCAAAGGCGATAGCGAATCTCATCCGTTGCTCTCACCAAATGATGAGATGGCCGGTTATGGCGTGAAAGGCTGGGAGCTCGGCAATTTGCCGCTCACCGCCAAGACCGAGCCTGAGATGCTGGGCGGCAATTATGTGCGAGAAGCGCTCAAGCGGGGCCTTTCCCTCGAAGAGCAATTCGGCGTGAACCCCTACGCCTTTGGCATGATCGGTTCGACCGATAGCCACACGTCGCTCGCCACAGGTGATGAGGACAATTTCTTCGGCAAGCACACAGGCAATGAGCCAAGTGTCGAAGACCGAGCATCTGCCGCGCAAAACCTGGGCACGCGCGAAGGACGGTTCGGCTGGCACTATCTCGCCGGCGGATATGCGGCGGCATGGGCGCGCGGCAACACCAGGGCTGAGATTTTCGACGCTTTCGCCCGGCGAGAGGTCTACGCGACTACCGGCCCGCGCATGTCTGTACGTATCTTTGGCGGGTTCGACTTCACCGATGCGGATTGGGACGGCGATTGGGTGAGGGCCGGTTATACGCGCGGCGTACCGATGGGCGGCGAACTGGCCGACAAGGGAAGCGCGCCAAGCTTTATGATCTCCGCACTCAAAGACCCTGACGGCGCAAACCTTGACCGCGTTCAGGTGGTGAAGGGGTGGATCGATGCCTCCGGCGAGGCCCAAGAGCAGGTCTATGATGCCGTTTGGAGCGATATGGAGAGCCGCTCGCTCTCAGGCGGTAAGGTCCCCTCTGTCGGCGATACCGTTGACCGCGAGACAGCGACATACACAAATGACATCGGTGCAGCCGAACTGCGCACCGTCTGGACCGATCCAGACTACTCTGAGGGCCAGCGCGCATTCTACTATGTCCGCGTGATCGAGATCCCAACGCCGCGCTGGTCGCTGTTTGATGCGGTGCGTTTTGGGATCACTTTGTCAGAGGACGCGATGGCCGACGCTGTGGCGCAAGAGCGTGCGTACACCTCACCAATATGGCTGCGGCCTGCGCTGGTGGCGACGGCCCCTGCGATTATGGAGGAAGGGTGAGCGAGTCTAGCGACGGGGCGCGAGCCTGGCCCAATTGGACGCGCGAACCGCTGGTCCATTTCCTGGCCGCGGGCGCGCTCGTCTTTGCCCTGTTTGCTTGGCGCGGCGAAGAGGTCGACCCTGCCAGCCGAGTGATCGACATTGACCGCGCGGTTCAAGCCGATCTGTCCTTGAGGTTCGAGCGGACCTTGGGACGGGCACCCACGGACGCCGAACTCGACCAGCAAATCGAGCGCTATGTCCGCGACGAAGTGCTCTACCGCGAGGCGCTGCGCCTTGGCTTTGATCAGGGCGATGCTGTTGTTAGGCGCAGGCTCGCAAGCAAGATGGACCTCGCCGCCAGCGCGCGGGCAGAGGCCGCGACGCCGTCTGACGAGACCTTGCGCGCTTGGTATGAGGCCAATGCGGAGCGCTATGCCGGCGCGGTGAGTTACAGCTTTGATCAGCTCTATTTCGAGAGCGAAAGCGCGGCTCAGTCCTCGATTGCCAGTCTCACTTCGAGCATTGATTGGAGCGCCAACGGCGAGACCATCAGCCTGCCCGCTTCCACGGACGGCATGCCCGCCCGCGAGGTCGATACCCGCTTTGGTGAGCTGTTCTTGGCGGAGCTCGCTAAGCTTGATCCCGGAGATGGCTGGCAAGGCCCTTTGCGTTCTGGCTTCGGCTGGCACGTGGTGCGTTTGCGAGCCAGAACCAGCGCTGCTGCGCCCGACTTTGCGGAAGTGCGCGGCCAAGTCCTGAACGATTGGCGCAGCGAGACGATCGCGTCGCGCAAGGACGCGGCCTACGACCTGCTGCGCAGCGCCTACACGGTCGAGATCGCCGAGTGAGGTCATGGCTTGGATGGCTGCTGGCATGCTGTGCGGTGCTGCTTGCGGTGCCTGCATCCGCCGATGAGATCCGCCCCGCCGTTGTTGAGCTGTCCGAGCAAGAGCCGGGCGAGTGGCTGCTCGATTGGAAGCTGCCTGTCGCATCCGCCGATCAGGCCGCCGGTCCCGTTCCTGCGCTGGTGATCCCGGAGAGCTGCGCCTTCATCGAAGGTCCCGCTTTGCGCGCCGCCCCGTTGGCTCAGCTTGGCCACGGCCGGTTGCAATGCGAAGGCGCGCTTGCGGATCAGCGGGTTGGCTTTGCTGCGCTGCCCAGCGGTTCGGATGCGCTGTTGCGGGTGGTTCCGATTGGCCAAGCGTCGCAGACCTCTCGGCTCACGTCCGACATGCCAAGCGTCCTCATCGCCGCCGCGCCAACCACTTGGAGTGTCGCGCGCAGCTACTTTGCCATCGGGGTTGAGCACATCCTGCTCGGCTGGGACCATCTGCTTTTCGTCATCGCGCTGGTGCTGCTGGTGCGCGGGGGCTGGTCCGTCGTCAAAGCCGCCACGGCCTTCACGATAGCGCACTCGGTCACTCTGGTCGCGACCACATTGGGCTATGCCGGATTGCCTCAGCGCCCCGTTGAGGCGCTGATCGCGCTGTCCATCCTGTTTCTGGCGGTGGAGCTGCACGGTCGCGGCAAGCCGGATCGCCCGGCAAGCTGGACGCAGCGCGCGCCGTGGCTGGTGGCGCTGGGTTTCGGCCTGCTGCATGGGTTTGGCTTTGCCGGCGCGCTGTCGGAGATTGGCCTGCCACCTGGCGAGGTGCCCGCCGCATTGCTGGCCTTCAACATCGGCGTTGAGGCGGGGCAATTGCTGGTCATCGCCGCCGTGCTGTGTCTGCGCTGGATGGTCCTGCGCTGGGCGCCTCAGGCATGGCCGATTGCTCTGAAGCTCATCACCTACGCCATCGGCACCATCGCCAGCTTCTGGCTGTTTGAGCGGCTTCTGACCTAGCTCCATCCATCGCATGTGAGGCACGCTTGGAACGGCTGGAACACAGTCATAGCCAAAAAACCAATCGATCACAGACACACTGATTGATCGATTTACTCGATTAATGAGGGGCTGGAGAGCACGGGGCAAAAGCATGCCGCAGTCCTAGCGAGCGCACGCCAAGTAGGAAAATCGGCGCCCTCATGCTCCCGCGCATTGTCATCCCAGCGAAAGGCATTCTCCTGAACCTGCCCAAGGGCTGGGCTCTCAAGCGCACAAGCGCTGCACGGCATGGCCCTAGACCCCAGCTCGCGCTGGGGTGACGCAAACGATGAAACACGCGTCATGCTGAATTCAGTTCAGCATCCATCCTTAGCTCCAAGCTTAATTGGCCGCGCGGGGGATGGGCTCTAAACCAAGTTCAGGGTGACGTGGGATGTTTAGTGCCGAGGCTTACCAACTTTACTCGAGCGTCGGCTTGGAGGTGTCTCGTATCAGCTATAGAATGACCATCATTGGGGGTGGAAGCAGATATACATATTGGGATCACCCAGCATATACATCTGGGCCAAAAGCTCGAACTGAAAGTCAGTGGAGGCAGAGCAAGAGTGGATGAGACCGGCTGCACACCGCAGCTAGGAACTTTCGTGAATTCTTCTTACTGGTCTGGACGTTGCGTATGAATGGGCTGCTGTGTCGCAAAAGCTGTCTCAACCGCACGCCAGGATACCAGTTTGAAATTCTGAGCTTCAACGCCGTTTATGCCGTCTTGAGCCACAAAGAGGCCGGTGGGATATTGCGGACCAAAATCACCCAGCATGAGCGCAATCCCGTCAGTTTCTTCGGTCGCGCCAAACTCGCCTTGAGTGATCCGGAAGCGTCCAGCCGGTGTCAAATCTGGTAGCGCGTAGCGGGCATAGGCATTGTCGCCCTGGCTTGAGGCTATGAGGTAACCGCCAATTCTCCCTTCGGGAGCCAGTGCCAATCCTTCGACATCTGCAGCAAGTTGACGATTGTCGATAGGCGCAACCAATTCGTGCGTATCGGCTTGCAAATCAAACGCCCAAATCCCGGTATTTTCCTCGCCTACATAAAGTGTATTGGTGCGTGGATCGAGCACGCAACCCTCTGGCTGGGTAGCAAGTTTGTGGAGCAAGTCGGACTCAGCCTTCCAGCCATCTTCGCCTTCAGACAAGACGGTCCGGTAAACCGATCCATCCTTGACTGGACTGAAAACAGCAAGTGTGCCGTCTGCGCTAGGGCCCGCCATGCACAATCCATAGCCTTCCCCAGCGCCGGCGAAGTGACGCCCGGCTTCGCTCAACTGGCCACTTGTAGTGTCTAGCCATGCAAGCAGGATATGCGCAGTCGTAGGATCAGCGCGGTCGCTCGCCGCTACGAGCACGCGCCCGTCGGCGAGTTCGACCAGATCGACATTGTTGAGCAATCCTCCAGCGAGGAAGCTCTTCTGCCTGCCTTCCAGACCATAGACATAGAGCCCAGCCTTTTTGTCCGTCGCAACGATCAGGCTGGCCGAGGGGGTGGCCGCATTCCGCCAAATCGCTGGATCATCGGCTGCGTCTTCATTGGCTGTGCCCACCGGTGCCGTCTCGCCGCTGGCGGTTACGGTGACAGCGGGATCTCCGGCTATTGGGATCGAAGCGCACGCTGCTGTGGTCGCAAGCGCCATGAGGCTGATCAGTTGAGAGAAATGCCGCATCAGAACGTCAACCTTGCGCCAAACTTCATCGTCCAGCTGTATTCTTCATATTGGAAATTATTCTGGATGCCGCCAAGCCGATTGTAGGCAAAGAACTCAGCATCGTTGATGTTGATCCACTCCCAGAAAACCTGGACGTTATCGTTGAAGCGATACTTCGCGCTCGCATCGAGCTGGAAATGGCTATCGATAAGCCGGTCGAGCTCTGCGCCATCGGCATTGACTTCATCAAGGTAGTCATCGCGGTAGGTGCCTGCGAGGCGCAGGCTGATCGGGCCTTTCTCATATCCGATGGCAGCATTGAACGTGTGCTCCGACGTGCTTGGCAGCGAGATTGAGCGGAAGCTGTTCGCGCTTGCGATGTCGGCGAAAGACCCATCCGGCACCAGCCCGCTAGCATCGGTATAGGTGTAGTTTGCTTGCAGGATGAGACCGGAAAGCAGGCCAGGCAGAAAATCGAAGCTCTGCGCAAAGCCCAGTTCAAATCCGAACACCTCGGCGCTCGGCCCATTGATAGGGATAACCGCCTCGTCAAAGGCAATACCGTTGAACGTACCCGGCGTGTCGACTTCAATATCGACCTGATAGTTCTTGATATCCTTATAGAACAGCCCAGCGGTGATCGCACCGTTGCTGCTCATGTAATATTCGACCGTAGCGTCGATGTTCCATGCTTCAAACGGTTCCAGATTGGGGTTGCCGAACTCGCCTTCGCGTTCGCCCTCATCATTTTCTTCAATCGCAAAGCGCGGGGCCAGCCGCGACAGGCGCGGGCGCACGATAGAGCGATATCCAGCAAGACGCATGATCAGATCGGGCTGCGCTTCATAGCGGATGTTCACGCTCGGCAGCCAGTGATCGTAGTCCCGGGTGAACCCAACCGGCGTGATCACAACTTGTTCTTCGCGAATGATGTCACCGGTCACATCGTCTTCGATCTCGTCGAGCAGCTCAACGCGATTGCCACGAATATCGTTATCCGTATTTTCATAGCGGACACCTGCAATCACCAGCAGATTGTCAGTTTCCCAGCGTCCCAGCAGATATCCGGCGAGGATGTTCTCTTCGACACTGTAATCAGAGACGGCTGAATCAAAGATCGAGTCGATCTCGGCAAACTCAAACGCATCTCGGTTGGCAAAAAAGAAGTCGCTCGGCTCTGTTCGTCCGGGAAGCGGCGCAAGATCGGCAAGCCTGTAGGTCGGCACCGCTCCCAGCACGTCGGATAGAAAGTAGTCGTCAAGTTCATAGAACTCTATCTCGGCGTTGAAGCTCTTTTCGCGCCAGCGCCCCTTAAAACCGCCCTGTACAGTGAACACGCCTGCATCAGACGCAAACTCACGCCCCAGATCAAGCTTGGCAGCCCATTCCTCGTCCTCTGCATCTGACAGGGCGGTGAACTCAACATCATTGAGTGCATATTGCGATGGGGCGAAGAAGCTTCCCGTGTCACCAGACACGCTGAACAGTGGCTGGCGCACATCGCTGTAATCAAAAGCGACGGTCAGTCCATTGTCGTCAAAATCCTGTTCGAATTGTGTGGGGTCGACGGACCCGGCTTCGCGCTCGGTCGATTTGGAATAGCTCAGTGAGTATTCGGCGAACCAGCTACCCAAATTGCTCTCGCCGCCAAAGACGAGCGAGCGAATGCGTTGGCGTTCAAAGCGGTCCTTGGTGTCGCGCTCAACGGTGAATTCCTCATCAGCATCGGAGAATGTTGCGGTGCGGCCTGTTTGCGAGCTTGCCCCGCCATCAAAATCGCCCAGATCAAAGGTAAGGCGGCGGCGGAATTCCTGATCATCAAACTGGCTCCACACACCTTTCAGGTAAAGTTCGGTGCTGTCGCCAACGCGGAAGTCCAAGCCGAGTGTAGCGCTGATCCGTTCACGTTCGACATCGTAGTCGCGATATTGGACCTCATTAGCGAACGGTCCGCTGCCCGTGTCTTCCCAGCCATCGGCTTCGATATTATCGGTCTCAAACTCACGGCGATAATATGAAATGCCGCCTGATACCCCGAAATTGTCTGAGACACGCGTGGCAAAGTCGACGCTGCCTTTCGGCGTTAGCTCATCCGCGAAGTCATTATAGCTGCCTTCGATCCTGGCGCTGAGCAGATCTTTCTTGCGATCAAACGCGCTGGTGGTTTCGATTTCGATCGAAGCGCCGATCGTATCGCCATCCATATCCGGTGTGAGCGATTTCTTCACCTCAATGGACTCGATGATGTCGCTGGAAATCACATCAAGCGCAACGGACCGAATATCGCTTTCCGGTGATGGCAGGCGCACACCGTTAAGCGAGGTTGCGTTGAGCTCTGGGTCGAGCCCGCGGATCGAGACAAAGCGGCCTTCGCCCTGGTCATTCAAGACATTGATGCCAGGCAAGCGGCGTAAGCTTTCCGCCACATTCTGATCCGGGAATTGCCCGATTGCATCGCGTGTCAGGACGTCGCTGACACTGTCAGCAGCGCGTTTGCGCGACAGGGCGCTGGCTTGGTTTGCGCTTTGGCCGATAACCAAGATAGAGGCTGTGTCACCGCCAAGTTGGAAGTCGAGCCGGACTGTGCCCTCGGCAGGAACGGCGATAGTCTGACGAACAGGCTCAGCCCCGATGTAACTGGCAACAATCGTGTACTCGCCTGCAGGAAGGTTGTCGAACATGTAGCTGCCGTCACGCTCACTCGTGGCACGGCGACCTAACTCTTCGATCCGCAAATCCACCGCTTGCAAAGCGATGGTTTCAGTGCCGTCATAGACGAAACCAGAAACGTCACCCGCAATCGCTGGCGTCGCGATCCCAGTAGCAAGAGCAAAAGCAGCGCAAGTTGAAGCAAGCTTGGTACGCGTCATCGATAGAAACCCCTTTGAACGTCAATTCAGTTCGAACCCGGAGCGACGGTTAAGCGAGGACGATGACGCAGGTGAGACGGCGCAATGACGAGCACATTACGTTCGTTGCAGTCCTGTCATGCGACTGACGCGAGGCAGTCGTGGCCAACTTGCTGAAATCTCTAGTGCTTCGCTTGGTGAGGCGAGGTGGAGCGGCGTAAGTGTTACCTCATTGTGACAAAAGTCACGATTGATTGTGTCGAATCGAGTGGCGATGCGAAAGGATATCTATGATAACCAAATGCAACGCTCGGGAACTCTTGGTGAATGCAATCCATTCAGCCCTAGCTGGTGAGTTAGAGGGACGGTGGAATGTGGACCCATTGTTCAAGCAATATGCGATGCTAGACCGCGCGGAGAGGGGCGCTTTGGTTCAGTTGCGGAATTGGGCTGAGGACAAGAGTCTGCGCGAGTTTCCGCCCGCACATGCCGAATTTAGCAAGCGGAGATTAACCGGGCTGCTCCGTCTTCTGAGTGCGGATCGAGCAGCTACCAACAGCCTTTAGACGTCAACCAAGCTTGCTCGGTGAAGCGGCGCAAATCTAAGTGTGTTGAAATCGACCAGCTGCTTTATCTGCTCGAACTCAATGTGCGCGAGACGCAATCAATTGAGAATTATGGATGACCTAAACTGGGTCGAAAGCAGAAAGTCGGCTCTGGGCTAACACCGGCAAAAATGGTCATGCGAGAAGGACAGCGCGTCAGCCGTGGTTAGGCATTAGAGTTAAGTTGGCTGAAGTCAGCAGTTGCGCGCCAATCCAGCACCACCACCTACATCTGCTCACCGCCCAGAGCCTGCCACAGGAGCACACGCGCTCGCTGAGCCCGGCCCAGAGCAGCGGCGGCGCGTTCTCCGCTCGCATCGGCGGCGCGGCGGGCCTCTAGTACGGTCAGGAAATCGGCTAGCCCGGCGCGGTAGCGTGAATTGGCGAGGCTGGCGGCGCGCTGCAATTCGTCTCTTTCCTTCACGGCCAGATCCGCTTCGCGGTCGCTCGCTTCGATCAGACCGTAAGCTGTTTCGGCTTCGCCCAGCGCTTGGAACACGGCTCCGCGATAGGCGGCGAACGCGGCTCTTTTGGTCGCCGCTGCGCCGTCGATCTCGGCCTCTATCCGGCCAAAGTCGAGCAAGGGCGCGGCCAAGCCTCCGCTGAGCGAGCCGACCAGAGAATCTGAATCGAACAGGTCGCCAAGGTTGAAGGCGAGCAGGCCGAGCGCGGCTGACAGAGTGAACTGCGGAAAGCGCTGGCGCGCGGTCGCGGCAAGGTCTGCGTCGGTTGCGGCCAGCTCTGCTGTTGCCGCCAAGACGTCAGGCCGGTTGGTTAGCACCAGGGATGGGACGGAGGCCGGTGCCAGCGCCCGCACGCCCGCCGGACCCTGCTTTTCCAGAGCTGCGGTGACGATGCTCGCGTTCTGACCGGTCAGCGTGACCAAGCGGCCAATGATGCGGACCCGCTCGCTTGCGAGAGCGGCCAAGCGAGAGCGCGAGGCGCTTGCCGCCGCCTCTGCGCGGACGCGGTCAAATCCGGGGGCTAGCCCTGCGTCTTCGCGCGTTTTGGCTAGGCCAGCGAGTTGTTCGGCGGCGAGCACGTCTTGCTCGAGCGCCTCTTGCCGCTGAGAGAACGTGCGCCAATCGATCACGCTGGTTGCGATCTCTGCGACCAGAGCCAAGCGTACGGCATTGGCCGATGCGCTTGCGGCGTCAATCCGGGCGATAGCCGCGCGTTCCTGAGCGCGTAGACGGCCGAAGATATCCAAGTCCCAGCTGGCCGCGACATTGGCGCCATATTGCACCTGCTCGGTGTCGATAAAGCCGCCCTGCGCCGCGCCATCGCCGAACTGATTGGGGTTGATCCGGGTGCCCGTTGTGGACGCATCGCCAGTGACGAGCGGGAGCCGCGCAGCACCCGCCCGGCGGGCGCCGGAGCGCGCTATGTCGATGCGAGCTAAGGCCTCCTGAAGGCTGGGTGCGCTATCCAATGCCTGGGCGGAAAGGTCGAGAAACGCCGGGTCATCACTGGGCAGAAGCTCAGCCAGAGTGGCGCTCGTCGCGGCTGAGGGCGCGAACAGAAAGCTCTCGGGCAGCTCAGGCGCAGGTGTGGCGATTTCTGGCGGAGGCCCAGCGACGCAGGCGCCGAGCGAGAGGGTTAGCGCGGCGGCAAAGGACCGGCGCAAGAGTACGGGGGAGGAGGAGCGGGCCATCGGCTATTCCTCCGTCTCACCGGCGGGTGTCTCGGCGGTATCGCTGGAGCTGCTGCGGGCTGGGATAAACGCATCCACCTGCTGTCCAACGCGGAATGCATCACCTTCTGGCAGCGCATAGATCACCTGCAGCACGCGGACATCGACGCGCTCTGCCGCGCTATTGGTCAGTTGGCGCTTAGGCACCACCTGCGGCTCAGCGCGCACGAATTTTGCCTCGACTTGGTTGTCCGCCGCGCCGCGCGGGCTGACGATGGCCGATGCGCCCAGGTTCAGGCGGACGGCTTCGTTTTCATCGACATCGATCCGCACGTGCAGCGGGCGTGTCTCGCCCATCTGGATGAAGGGCAGAGAATTGCCGCCGCCTTGATTGGAGACAAACTCGCCGGGGCGGATATTCACTGCCAGAATCTCGCCAGCAATGGGCGCGCGCACGGTCAGCCGGCCAAGCTCGGTTCGCGCGCTCGCGGCTCCAGCTTGGGCGGCGGTCAGGCGGGCGCGGGCGAGTTCCAGCCTGCTTGTTGCCGCGGCGACTTCACCTTCGGCCCGAATGACTTCGGATTGGCTGACGGCGGCTGGATCATCGATCTGGCCGTAGAGCGCGAGCTGGCGCTGGGCCGTGCTGCGCGCGGTTTGGGCTTCGCGAATGGCGGCGCGGGCTTCGCCGATGGCTGCGTTTGTCTCCTGCAGCCGAGCGCGAATGGCCCTGTCGTCGACGACGAACAGCGGCTGTCCCTTCTCCACGAAGTCGCCCGGCTGAACGCGCAGATCCGCGATTAGGCCGGAAAGGGCCGTACCCACATCGATGATCTCGCTGGAGGGCTCGACCAATCCAGCGCCGGCCACGCGGGCGGAATTGGCAAGCTCGCCGCTTGCCTTGGGCGGTTCACGATCAGGCTCGGATAGCTCGCGATCGGGCAGGCCGGTCACAATGAAATACACCGCTACGATCAGGCCGATGACGGCCAGTATCGGCATGATTTTGCGTGAGAAGCTGAGATTTTCGGGTAAAATAGCCATGGCTGTGCCTCGAGGGAGAACGAAAGAGGGTTTAGTGGTCGTCCGGCATTTCTGTGCCGTCATGTGTGACCCGGCCATCCTCGAGCACGAGGATGCGGTCAGCGAGATCGAAAATACGGTTATCGTGGGTCACGATGATGCAGGCGCGGTCTTCGGCGACCGCAACCTCGCGCAGCAAATCCATCACCCTGCGCCCGGATTTTGCGTCCAAGGCCGCTGTTGGCTCGTCGCACACCACAAGACGCGGTTCGTGAACCAAGGCGCGGGCAATGGCGACGCGTTGTTGCTGGCCGCCGGAGAGCTGCTTGGGCAGCTTGTTCGCCTGATCGCCAATGTTGAGCGCATCGAGCAATTCGATCGCTTTGCGCCGCGCCGGCTCCAGGGCCATGCCCTGGGCAATCAGCGGCACAGCGGCATTAGCGGCGGCATCGATTGAGGGAATGAGGTTGTACTGCTGAAAAATGAAACCGATGTTTTCCAAGCGGAAGTTCACAAGCTCCGTGTCGCTGAGATTGTAGATATCGGTTCCGAACACGCGCACTTCGCCCTCGGTCGGCCACAGGATGCCGCACATGATCGAGATCAAGGTGGTTTTGCCGGAGCCGCTTTCGCCCACCACGTAAGTCATCTCGCCCGGCTGAATATCGGTATCGATCCCATGGAGGACGCGGATCGTCGATTGCCCGGCCTCGAAATCGCGCACAATGCCGCGCGCGCAAATTGCGACTTCGCGTTCTGGGGCCTCAGAAGGGGCGCTCTGGGTCTGTGTCATATCGCTCACCGGAACACCGCGGCTGGCTCTGTCCGCAGGACGCTGCGGATGGCAATAAAGCCGGTGATCGCGAGGATTACGATAACCGAACCCAGGCTTATGAGAGGGATTTGCCAGGGGATGTAGAACCCCTTGAAGAATGGGTTACCCGAAAATGCGGCGAGGAAGCCGACCGTGCCGAGCACGCCAATCGCGTATCCGATGAAGCCAACCAGGCCCGCCTGCACGGCCACCATGCGAATGATTTTGGCATTGGTCACACCAATCGCTTTGAGCGCGCCAAACTGCTTGATGTTGTCACGGATGAACAAGCTGAAGGTGAGACCAACAATCGCGACGCCGACGATAAAGCCGAGCAGGACGGTGATCCCGAAATTGGTCGGAATGCCGGTGTTCTGGATGATGAAATCAACGCCCGCCTGCGCCAGCTCGTCGCGCGTTTCCGCTTTCAAACCCGTCTGCTCTTCAATGCGATCAGCCACGCCCTCAGCGGTTTCGCCGTCGCTAATCCCGGCGAGCACAAAACTCATCCGGTTGCGCGTGCCGGGCACGTAATTCAGCGCTTGGCTGTACTTTGTGTAGAGCGTCACTTGGCTGGTAAAACTGGGGATTGCATCGGCAACCCCGCGAATAACGGCGCGCTGATCATTCAGCTCCAGCCGCTGGCCAATGGGATCGGTCCCATCTTCAAACATATTGTTGATGCCAACATCGTCGATCACGACCGTGTCGGGCTGAGCGAAGACATCCAGCGACCCCTCAACCAAATTCTTGGGCAGGCCGATCAGGGTCGCATCATCAACGCCGATGATTGAGACGCCTTCAAGGTCGCCGGTGCCTGTCCGCACTGCTGCCGTCGCTCGCAAATGGGGGACGGCCCATTCGACGCCTGGCACGGATCGCACTTGGTCGAGCGCCGTGGATGGCATCGCATAATTTACGTCGGTCGTCCGGCTGACCGGGTCCATCACCCAAACCTTGGCCGTCGGTACATTGTAGACGCCGCTCGCGCCGCGCTCGATCAGGTTCACGAAAATCGTGAGCTGCTGTGTGATCAGTAGGGTCGAAAAGCCGATACCGAACAAAAGCCCATAGAACTTTTGGGCATCGCCGGTCAGCATTCGTATCGCAATCCAAAGCACGTGGCGGGAACCTTTGCGGCGAGAGGGGGTTGCGTCTTTGTGACGTCTACCACATTATTGAACGGTCGCGTTTAATTGAACGGAGCCGTTCACTTTGTCAACCCAGTATCAAAAAAGAACCGGAAGGCCGGTCGACATCGCCAAGCGCGATGCGATCGTGGAGGCGGGCGCGCGCTCCTTCTTTAATGTCGGTTTTGCAGCGAGTTCGATCGAACAGATCGCCGCTGATGCTGGCGTATCCAAGGTCACAATCTACAATCACTTTGGCGATAAGCGCGCGCTGTTTGCTGCCGCTGTCGAGCATGAATGCAACAAAATGCGCGGGTATTTCTCGATCGATTCGACGTCCGGCAATCCAATCGCAGAGCGTCTGCGGACAATTGGCGAGGCAATGTTTGTCTTTCTTTCGCGTCCAGAAATGATCCAGTTTGAGCGCCGGATTGCAGCCGAGACAGAAACCAATCCGTCCATCGGGCGAGAATTTCTGGAGGCTGGGCCTTGGCGCATGAAAGAGGCGTTCAGCAAGTTTCTCGCCCACGCCGACGCGTCAGGCGAGCTGTCCGTGCCAAATCCCGACTTGGCGGCGGAACAGTTTGTCTCAATGTGCAAAGGTATGGGCGACCTCGAGCGGCGATTCGGTGAAATTATAACGTCGGAGGCTAAAGACGCCCGGATCAACGGCGCGGTAGATGTTTTCTTGCGCGCTTACTTGCCTGAAAAATCATAACCAATTGGCTTGAATCGCAAAAACAGATCAATCTGTTCGTAATTTCGCATGATCGGTTACGTATAACGATATCTTGCCATTCATCTCTGCTCACCTACATATTTGGGTGAGAACAAGGAATCTGAGCGCATGAGCGACGAAAACGACCCGCAACAAACTCCACCTGAGAACCCTAACCCCTGGGTCAAGCAATTGATGATTTGGGGCGGCATCTTCATGGCGCTGCTCGTCGTGGTGTCGATGTTCAGCAACACCAATGCGGCCCCCGGCCAGCAGATGCGCTATTCCGAATTCCGCGAAGCGGTCGCCGAAGGGCGCGTTTCCGAGGTTCAGATCGCACCTGACCTGATCACTGGCAAGCTTAAGAACAATGACGAGACGTTCTCGACCGTTCCGGTTCCGGGCGATGATCAGTTGACGCAGCTGCTCGACGATAATGAAGTGAAATATGCCGGGCAGGCGCCTGAGCAGATGAATGTGCTTTGGGTCATCCTGATCCAGGCCTTGCCGTTTATCCTGATCTTGGGGATCGCATTCTTTGCGCTTCGCCAAGTGCAAAAAGGCGGCGGCGGCGGCGCCATGGGCTTTGGGAAATCCAAGGCCAAAATGCTAACCGAACGCCAAGGGCGCGTCACATTTGACGATGTTGCCGGCATTGATGAGGCGCGCGAAGAGCTAGAAGAAATCGTTGAGTTTCTGAAAGATCCTCAGCGCTTCTCCAAGCTTGGCGGTCAAATCCCGAAGGGCGCATTGCTGGTCGGTTCGCCTGGTACTGGTAAGACTTTGCTGGCCCGCGCGATTGCGGGTGAAGCGGGCGTGCCGTTCTTTACGATTTCGGGTTCTGACTTTGTCGAGATGTTCGTTGGCGTCGGCGCAAGCCGCGTGCGCGACATGTTTGAGCAGGCCAAGAAGAACGCCCCGTGTATCGTCTTCATCGATGAGATTGACGCTGTAGGCCGCTCGCGTGGCCATGGCCTCGGCAATTCCAATGATGAGCGCGAGCAAACGCTCAACCAGCTCTTGGTTGAGATGGATGGTTTTGAAGCCAACGAAGGCATCATCATCATTGCCGCGACCAACCGTCCTGACGTGCTCGACCCTGCGCTACTGCGCCCGGGCCGTTTCGACCGTCAGGTTGTGGTTCCGATCCCCGACATTGATGGCCGGGAAAAGATCCTTGGCGTTCACATGAAGAAGGTGCCGCTGGCACCGGATGTGAACCCGCGCACGATTGCGCGCGGCACGCCGGGCTTCTCCGGTGCGGATCTCGCCAACCTTGTGAACGAAGCCGCTTTGCTGGCCGCGCGCCGGAACAAGCGCTTGGTCGCTATGCGCGAGTTTGAGGACGCAAAAGACAAGGTCATGATGGGCGCAGAGCGCCGCTCTATGGTCATGACCGAAGATGAGAAGAAGATGACCGCTTATCACGAGGCCGGTCACGCGATTGTCTCCGTCCACGAGGAAGCATCCGATCCGATCCACAAGGCGACGATCATCCCGCGTGGCCGCGCCTTGGGTATGGTTATGCGCCTGCCAGAGCGGGACAGCTATTCCTATCACCGCGACAAAATGCACGCGAACTTGTCTGTCAGCATGGGCGGACGCGTAGCGGAAGAAATCATCTTCGGCCATGACAAGGTCAGCTCTGGCGCATCGTCAGACATCCAATACGCCACCGATTTGGCCCGCAATATGGTGACCAAATGGGGTATGTCGGAGAAGCTTGGACCGCTGCAATATGAGCAGAGCCAGGAAGGCTATCTGGGCATGGGCCAGACCGCTCGCACAATGGGCGGGGCGGAAACGAACAAGCTGATCGATGCCGAGATCAAGGGCCTGGTTGAGGGTGCACACAAGCGCGCCACCCAATTGCTTAAAAAGCACGAGGATCAGCTGCACCTCTTGGCGCAGGCGATGCTCGAATATGAGACCCTGACCGGCGACGAGATCAAGCAATTGCTCGACACCGGCAAGATGGACCGACCCGATGAGCCGAAACGCCCAGCGGTGGTTCAGCCAGCCCATGGCTCTGCGATCCCGAAAGCGGGCAAGCGCTTTGGATCGAAAGATGACAAGGGCGGAGCCGCGCCTCAGGGCGCGTAAGCTCAGCCAAACATCACGGAAGTAAATGGGGGCGTCTGGGGTAACTCAGGCGCCCCTCTTTTTGATCAAGTGAGCATGCGGCTAGCCGCATGCTCACTTGATCGCGCTCAAAACGCTCCAATCATCAACAGCAGCCACGCAAAACCAAATGTGATCGGAAACAAGATCATGTTCAAAAGCGCGCTTGTTCGCCAGAATGCAGAGAAGCGAGACAGGTTGTAAGCGCCCTTAAGCTGGCGATAGATATGCACTGGCGGGATAAGAAACGTCATCAAAACGATCCATCCCGGGCTCACCCCAGCCAGAATGAGCATGGATACGATGATGAACAGCATCGACATAAAGGCGAGCGAGTACGTCACAAAAATCGCATGATCATAGGCTTTGAAACGGCGCTTCCAAAAGAACAGACCCCACACGAATGGGATCGATAGCGGGATCAAAAGCCAGCTGAACTTATAGGCGTTGTTCTGGAGCTTATAGAGCATCAATCCGGGGTTTTCGTTCCACTTCTTGATGACCCCCTCATCAAAGGCTTCGATACCAGTCAGATTGAGTGAGTTCGATCCGGCGGCATCTGGCACCATCTCATCAACGGCGTTCATCCCCGCAACGGCCTCTTCGGCTTCTCTAAGAGCGATCTCCGCGGCCACTCGTCCCGGTGAACCTTCCGGTATGTTCTCAAGCGCCTCAGCCGCCGCATCGCGGTCTGCGGCCACTTGCTCTTGAGCTTCATCTAAAGAGATGTTGACGTTGGTGCTTTCGGGCAGGGTGGTCGGTGTGCTGATCCCAGCGATTTGGAAAACCGCGAACATTGAGAAGACGGTGAACAGGAACATCCCCATCGGGCTGACGAACTTTGCGCGTTCTCCGTCGATGTAGCGGCGGGTCAATCGACCTGGCTTGAAGACGAGCATGGGCAATGTACGCCACAGCTTGCCATCAAGGTGCAGGACGCCGTGGATCAAATCGTGGGCGATTGCGGCGAGGCTGCTGTGGATGTGCCGTTTCTGGCCGCAGGCAGAGCAATGCTCGCCGGAGACCTCTGATCCGCAATTCTTGCAGATCGTCACCGCGCCGTCTTCCGCGAGCTGTGCCGCGTTCTCGCCGTGCGCTGGTTCGGCAACGCGGCTGGCCAGGGCTCCTTCAATCGCGGCGCCAACGCCTTCGGTTATGTCGCTCATAGACCCCTCAATCCACCTGCCGCCTTATAGGCAGCATGGGAGGCAAGGTAAAAGACCCTGAGAACGCGGATTTCGAACATTGTGCTGGGTGCCGACAAGATAGGCACAAAAAAGGCCGCCAAGTGGCAGCCTCTTTCGTAAACTGCACGCGAAAGCGTGCATGAATGCTAGCCAGCTTAGCTGCCGTCGTAATCTGAACCGATCGATGTCGAGCGGGTTGGAGCAGAAGCGGTGATCCGTAGCGCTTCGGCCGATTGGCTCAGCGAACCGATTTCATCGGCATCATCTTCGTCATCAGGAAGGATTTTCTGAAGGCCGGTAACCAGCGCCTCTTTCAGTTCCTTCGGCTTGATCGTCTGCTCGGCAACTTCGCGCAGGGCCACAACCGGGTTCTTATCACGGTCGCGGTCGAGGGTCAGTTCAGCACCGCCAGAGATTTCGCGCGCGCGCTGGGCTGCGAGCAGCACCAGATCAAAACGGTTTGGAATCTTGTCTACGCAATCTTCAACGGTAACGCGTGCCATACTGGCCTCTTAAATTAGATTTTTCTGGAAAATGAGCGCCGCAATTAGTCGCAAGGCCGCTGTGAGTCAAGAAATGCGAGCATTCTGCGGGCGACGCTCTAAGAGGGTCATCCTATGCAAACCGCGCCCAATCCTGCAGAAACGCCTACGAGTGATTACAGCGATTCCGATAGCTTCCAGATGGAGGCTCAGGGTCACGTCTTCACGTTCTATCCCAGAGGCTCAGACAGGCTCGCTGCTCTCATCGATCATATTGAGGAGGCGGAGCGCTCTTTGGAGGTTTTTTACTACCTCTTTCAAGACGATGTCTCCGGCACGAAAGTGCGCGATGCGATGGTGAGGGCGGCGGAGCGCGGGGTGAAGGTTTACCTGATCGTCGACGATTTTGGCAGCGATGCCCCGCCGGAATTCTTTGAGCCTTTGCAGCAGGCGGGCGGGCGTTTCGCCATTTTCTCTCCGCGCTGGGGCGTGCGCTACCTTATTCGCAACCATCAAAAGTTTGCGATTGCTGACGGCGCGCGGGTCATGACGGGCGGCTCCAACGTCTCCGATCACTATTACGATCCGCCCGAGAAGAACGGTTGGTGCGACCTCGGAGTGGCCATCGAAGGGCCCGTGGTCAGCCGATTTGGCGAATGGTTTGGCAGCATTTGTGAGTGGGTGGAAAGCAACGGATCGCAGTTTCGCCGGATCCGCAAAATGGTGCGCGATTGGGACCCTGGGGACGAGCCCGTGCAGCTCGTGCTTGGCGGGCCGGTCGTGCGCGCGCAGAATTGGGCGTACCGGCTGAAGAAAGACCTCGCGAAGGCCAGTCGGCTTGATTTCGTCACGGCCTATTTTGCCCCGCCGCGCAGCATTCGGCGTCAAATGGCCCGTGTAGGCAGGCGCGGCGATGTGCGGATGATCACCGCAGGCAAGTCGGACATTATGGCCACGATTGAAGCGGCGAGATTGCTCTACAACCGCTTTCTCAAAGCGGGCGTGAGCATTTTTGAGTTCCGTCCATGCAAGCTTCACATGAAATTGCTCGTCGTGGATGCGATCAGCTATTTTGGCAGCGCCAATCTGGATCGCCGCTCTGTGCGCATCAATCTGGAGCTGATGGTGCGCGTTGACGATGAAGCGTTGGCTGCGCGCCTGCGCGAATTCATGGACCATCTGGAACGCGCGAGCACACCGATCACGCCGCAGTGGTACAGCGAAAACGCCACCTTCTTCACGCGCCTGCGCTGGAGATTGTGGTTCTATTTCGGATTGGCAGATGCCTGGGCTGCTCGCAGGCTTAATCCCTAAGGACCGCGCCCTTTCGCTCGGATATCACTCGTATCCGTAGTCTGAGTAATCCTTCAGATTTGGCGAGGTAAACTTGGTGAACTCGCTTTGGAAATGCAGCGGGACCATTCCGGTCGAGCCGTGACGCTGCTTCGCAACGTTGACCGCAGCCTTGTTCTTGACCTGCTCATAGGATTCTTCCCAAGCGCGGTATTTCTCAACCGCTTCCGGGGTGCTCGCCTCGGTCGGGAAATCAGGCCTCGTGGCCTCCAGATAATAGTCATCGCGATAGACGAACCAGACCATGTCGGCGTCTTGCTCAATCGAGCCCGATTCGCGCAAGTCAGACAGCATCGGGCGCTTGTCTTCGCGCTGTTCAACCGCACGGCTAAGCTGCGAGAGCGCGATCACTGGGACGCTCAATTCCTTGGCGAGCGTTTTCAGGCCGCGGCTAATTTCAGAGATTTCGTTGACCCGGTTGTCGTTCGCCCGGCCTGAGCCTTGCAGCAGCTGCAGGTAGTCGACCACAATCAGGCCGATGTCATGACGCCGCTTCATCCGCCGTGCGCGGGTGCGCAGAGCGCCGATGGTAAGGGCAGGCGTGTCGTCAATGTACAGCGGCAATTCGGCAAGGCGCTGGCTGGCGAAGGACAATTTCTGGAAGTCCTCCCGGCTCATCTTACCGCTCCGCAAAGCCTCAGAACTGATCTCGGCTTGCTCGGCAAGGATACGCGTTGCGAGCTGGTCGGCGCTCATCTCCAGGCTGAAAAAGGCTGCTGGTGCGCCGTAATTGAACTCGCCGCCATCTTGCTCCCAATTCAAATGGGCTTCGGCGCAATTGAAGGCGATATTGGTGGCAAGCGATGTTTTGCCCATGCCGGGACGGCCGGCGAGGATAATAAGGTCGGAGGCGTGCAGGCCGGATGTCTTACGATCGATTGACTGCAGGCCGGTTGTCTTGCCCGATAGCCCGCCGCCTGAATTCATCGCGGCTTCGGCCATCTTGATCGCGGTGAGGGCCGCGTCGCGGAAAGTCGAGGCCTCGCTGCCCGTCGCCGCGCCCTCAGCAACCTTGAACAAGTCGGCTTCGGCTTGCGAGATTCGGTCCATCGGATCGACTTCTTCGCTGGTGTCGAGCGCGCCTTCTACTAGGCCCCGACCAACACTCACTAGCTCGCGCAGCAGCGCGAGGTCATAGATTTGTTGGGCCAATTCGCGCGGGGCAAGCAGGCCTGCGCCGTTTGCGGTAAGCTGAGCCAGATAGCTCGTCCCGCCCAATTCTTTCAGCGCTTCGTCGCTTTCAAAATACGGGCGTAGAGTGACCGGGCTGGCGGTCGCATTGCGCTCAATCAGTGTCAGGATGCGGGTGTAAATCCGATCGTGCAGCGGCTCGAAGAAGTGGTCGGGGCGCAGAGGGGTCTGCAATTCCTCAATGACCCGGTTGTCGATCAGAACCGCACCCAGAAACGCCGCCTCTGCCTCTAGGTTAGAGGGCAGCTTGCGAGCATTGTCGGTTTGAGAATCAATGGGGAGAAGAATTTCAGGTTCGGCCATGCGCGTCTCTTGCGCAGCGGATGGGAAATGGCGCAAGGGCAAATGGCGGCAAATTCGCCTCACTTGGCTGTGGATAGCGGGGATGGTTGATCGAAGTGCTTGAACTGTCCCGATACGATCTGCGAAGGCGATGCTTGTAATGGTCACGCCAAGCGAATCTTCTGCGAGCCAACCGGGCAATTATCGCATCGTGCATGTCGCGCTGGATGAGGAGACGATCCTCTGGCGCAATGCCGATGTCGAGCAGGAACGCCGCGTCGCGATTTATGACCTGATCGAAGAAAACAGCTTTAAGCCTCTGCGCAGTGCAGAGCGCGGGGCGGACGGACCGTACCGTTTGCAATTGTCGGTGCGCGATGGCCGCCTGGTGATGGATGTCAGCGATGCAGATGAAGCGTTGCTGGAAAGTCTGGTGATTGGTCTGGCACGCTTTCGCCGTCCGATCCGCGAGTATTTTGCGATTTGCGACAGCTATTATCAGGCCATTCGCAAGGCGACCCCGTCTGAGATTGAGACTATTGATATGGCGCGGCGCGGCATTCACAACAATGCCGCCGAGCTTTTGCTCGAGCGGCTGGAGGGAAAAGTGGAAACCGATTTCGCCACCGCCCGCCGTCTGTTCACCCTGATCTGCGTTTTGCATATCAAAGGCTGAGGGCAGGGGCAGGGCAGTAGACGTGGCGAGCAGTCGTTCCAAGACCAAGGCCAAACGGCCAAGCCGCGCGCGCGCAGGCAAGCCGCGCCGCGGGCGTTTGCTGCTGTATGCGGCGGCCAGCCTCGCTTTGGTTGCGATCATCTATGCCGCCTGGTTCTGGTGGGACATGCGCAGTTGGCGCCCGGACGAGGCGGTCTTCCCAGAACAGGGCGCGGTGGTTGCCAGCGGGGCGCACGATGTACGGTTTGAAACGCTAAAGGCGCTGGGCGGTCAGTTCGTCTATCTTGATCTGGGCGATGCCACTGCGCCGCCTGATCCAGAATTTGCAAAACACCTCAGCGCGGCTGAGCGCAGCGGGATGAAGGTCGGCATGTTGCATGTGTTCAACCCGTGCCAGCGCGCAGACCCGCAATCGGCCCGCTTTACCCGCATGGTTCCGCGCAGCGCCGACCTGCTGCCGCCAGCGATTGGCTTGTCGATTGTGGCTGATGTTTGCGAAGACGCGATTAGCGATGCGGCGGTCGAAAGCGAGCTGATGACTTTGATCAATCAGATCGAAATGCATGCAGGCAAGCCTGTGGTGCTGAAAATCAGCAGCGAGTTTGAAGAACGCCACACGGTTGCTGGCAATATAGAACGCGACCTTTGGCTGGAACGTGACCGCGCAAAGCCGGCCTATGCCGGACGGCCATGGCTGCTATGGAGCGCGAACAGCCAATTGGTCAGTGAAGCGGCAGAGGAGCCGATAGAATGGGTGGTCATCCAGAATTGAATGCGGACGAATTGGTGGCTGCTGCACGCGCGGCGGCGGAGCATTCCTACTCGCCATATTCCAATTACTCAGTCGGGGCTGCGCTGCTGTTTGATGACGGGGCTGTGGTGACCGGCACCAATGTCGAGAACGCAAGCTATGGCCTTGCTCTGTGTGCGGAGACGATCGCGGTGTCGAAAGCGATGGCTGATGGCAGGCGGGGCGGGCTCGTGGCGGTCGCGGTGACGGGGCCGCATGACAGCGGCGACGGGGAACCGATCACGCCGTGCGGGCGGTGCCGTCAGGTGCTGAATGAGCTGGCGCAATTGGGCGGGACCGATCCAGAGATATTGTGCGTCGGCGCCGATGAAATCCGACGTGTAGCCCTGTCACAGCTGCTCCCGCAGGCCTTTGGGCCTGCGCATCTGCCTTAGGGTCCTGCCCCTAGTTACCGAAGATGTCGCCCAAAGCCTTGCCGACATCACCGAGCGGGTTTTTGCGGAAAGCCCGCTCTTCCTTGCCGATGTAAGAGAAAATTCCATCGAGGCCTTGATCGGTCACGCTGCGATTGATCCCCTCGCGGTTGAGCCCGGCCGCGCTGATAAAGCGGTGCTGGCTCGATAGCTTTTCAAACTCACCATAAACGCCCAGCTCCTCAAGCGCGCTGTCGACCAGCGGAGAGAGCTTGCCCTGCAGCGTGTCATTGGCGCTGCTGCGCAAATAGCGGGTGCCGCCGTCGCCTTTGGATGTAATGCCGGGCGCATCGGTGATTGAGAGGTCATTGATCGCATCGCGGAAGATCGGCTTGGCCTCACCCGCAGCGATCCCGGCGGCATCATTGATCCGGCGCGTGACGCCATCAAGAATGCCCAGCTTTCGCCCAGCGCCCAGGATCGATCCGAGCAGTCCGCCGCGTTTTTTGCCGATTATGGGCAGGCCAATGCGAATGGCTTCATCGCCGTAAAAGGCACCCGGCTGCGCGAGCTGGTCGAGCGCGCTGTCGCTGGCCTTACCCAGCAATGAGGTGAGGCTAAAACCTTGCGCATAGGCTGGCGCGGGGAGCATCGCTGCAATGCCGAGCGCTCCCGTTCCAAGCAGAATTTCCCGGCGATCCCAGTTCAGTTTTGCGGCCATCGTTCGCTCCCCACTTATGCTCTGAGAGTCATAATAGCACATCGCGCGCCGCGAGCAGACTGAAGGGCTTGTAAAATCCTATTGCGGATCGTTCAGCCATTCCAGCAGCGCGGCCAAACAATCGCGCGCCAGCAGCTTGCAGCGCTCCGGTGACCAACCCTGTTCCGGCTCCGGCGCGTCGGCGAGGTCCTTATACGGCATCTCCAGCGTCATGGCTGTGCAGCCGAAGCGTTCCGCGACCAAATTGGTGCTGATCCCGAGATTGGCTTTGCCCGCGGGAGCTTTGGGATAGCCGAGCTTGGTTTGGAAATCTGGCGTGCGGCGGTCCAATATCCGCTGATAGCGATAGAAGTCTTCGCCCTGCGCGTCGGTCCAGGATGGGATGCCTTCGAAGCCCGCCAAAAACACAGCGGGGATCGCCTCATCGCCGTGCGCATCAATCGCGAAGTCGACCCCGACCGCGTCCATGTGGTTGCGGATGGCGAGGACTTCGGGTGATTTCTCCGCGCTTGGCTTGGCCCATTCGCGGTTCAAATTGACGCCGACCGCATTGGTGCGCAGGTGGCCGCGGCGCGATCCATCAGGGTTGCAATTGGGGACGATATGGAAACGGCATTTGCTGCGCAGCGCGCGCGCGACCGGATCGCCCGGATCGGTCAGGCATTCGAGCACGCCCTCCATCCACCATTCTGCCTGTGTTTCGCCGGGATGCTGGCGCGCATAGAGCCAGACGGAACGCTCGCCTTCGCCCATTTCAAGGCAATCAATCGGTTGGCCGTCCAGCGTGGTGCCAAGGCGCAAGAGGTCGACGCCTTCGCTGACCGCGGCCTCTGCAACGAGGTCGTGATGCCGCTCCATGGAGTACGGCGCGAAATAGGCGAACCAGGCAATATTGCCTGATGGGATATAGCTGATGGTCAGCGTGCCATTCGCCTCGTCCTTGTCGAAACTGCTGGCTGCGCGCGCCCAAAATTCGCGGTCCTCGGACACGCATGCGTTATAATCAGGCCAGCCGCCTGTGAATGCGCTCTCGTTCAGGCCGGTGATGTTCAGCGTCAGCTCTTCGCCAGCGGCGCAAGTGACCCGGAAATGGAACCACTGCGCAAATTCCGACATGTGATCCTTGCACAGCGCCAGCTCAGCGCGGTTTCCGGAGACGGAGAGTACTTGGATATTGCCGCTGTCAAATTCGGCATCAATGGCAATGTCATTCACTGTGTTGGTCACTCACTCGTCTCAATATCTTCTAATTTGATCGTTACAGTGTCGCCATTGCCTCCTGGGAAATCGCGAAACAAGGCTTTTGCCAAAATTGGTGCGGTCGATGCTGCCTGATCTTCAGGCGTGCCCTCAGATACTTCGATCTGAGCGCGTCCTTCCCACAGATTGCTTGGAGCTGGCGTCTGAGCGTCGACTGGCCGCAATGTGACCGACAGCTCGGTGCCGATGCGCGCGCGGTTGCTGCCGCCGCCAAGGTTGATCCCAATGCCCAGGCCAACACCGGAGCCAAACGATCCGGTCCGGCCGCCGACCCCAACGCTAACCGGGCCGCCGTCCCGGCGTTCACTCTGCGCTTCAAACCGCTCCAGCGAAATGCTGGCAATGGCATTGGCTTCGCTGCGAGGCCCCTCGCGGTAGCCAAGCGCTGCAAGCTCAGCTGCCACCGCCGCCTTATAGGGGGCGAGTTCGAGATTGGCGTTGCTCTCGTCAGGCGCGCTTTCAACAAACACCACGCCTTGGCCGATCTGGCCCAGCGTGTCCTGCTGGTGAAACCGGGTGACAGAAACCGGGCTGGGCGGCGGAACGGTGGCGCAGGCGCCTAGCGCGGCGCTGGCTGCCAGTGCGATGAGCATTGCGGCTGGTTTCCTGATGGGCTGAGCCATGTGGGCCTCCTCAAATATGCGCGGCGATTGATCGCGCGATCCCGTTATAATGACGCACTGTTTGGACCCATTGGCGCGATTGTGCAAAACTGCGCTTCTTTCGATGAGCCATCTACGCTTTTGCACGCCCACCTTGCTAAGACCTTATCCATGACCGAAATTTCTAAAGTCCCAGTGCTCGTAACGGGCGGTGCCGGTTACATTGGCAGCCACGCAGTGCTCGCGCTGAAAGACGCAGGCTGGCCAGTTGCGGTGATCGACAACCTTACCACTGGCTTTCGCTTTGCGATCCCCGATGGTGTGCCGCTTTACGAAGGCGACATCGAGGATGGTGAGCTGCTGGCGCGCATATTTGCCGAGCAGGGAACCGGCGCGATCATGCATTTTGCAGGTTCGATCATCGTTCCTGAGAGCGTCGAAAACCCGCTGAAATACTATCACAACAACACTGCGAAGAGCCGGGCCTTGATCGAGGCTGCGACCAAGGCCGGTGTGCCGCATTTCATTTTTTCGTCCACCGCCGCCACCTACGGCGTGCCAGAAATCTCGCCGGTTACCGAGGATACGCCGCGCAATCCGATCAACCCTTATGGCTGGTCGAAACTGATGACCGAGCAGATGCTGGGCGATGTGTCAGCGGCGCATGATCTGAACTACTGTGCTTTGCGATACTTCAATGTCGCGGGCGCAGATCCGGAGGCACGCAGCGGGCAATCCACCGCAGGGGCCACGCACCTGATTAAGGTCGCGGTTGAAGCGGCGCTGGGCAAACGCGAATCGGTGAGTGTGTTTGGCACGGACTATGACACGCCCGATGGCACGGGGGTGCGCGACTACATCCATGTCAGCGATCTGGCGGCGGCGCATGTGCTGGCGCTTGAGGCGCTGATTGAGCAGCCCCAGCGCTCGCTCACGATGAACTGCGGCTATGGCCGAGGCTTCTCGGTACTTGAGGTGCTGGATGCGGTCGACCGTGTGACGAATCGCCCGATAAACCGTGTGCTTCAGGGGCGCCGCGCGGGCGATCCCGATTCGCTCGTCTCCGACCCAAAGCGGATCCAATCCACCTTGCCGTGGCAGCCCAAGCACGCTGACCTCGACACGATTATCACCCACGCGCTCGCCTGGGAGCGAAAGCTGTCAGATCTGCGCTAGGCCGTAAATTCATACGCCACACGGCCGAGGTGCATGATTTTGCGACCTAGATTGCTTGACCTTGGCGGGCTCCGGCGCTAGTGGGCGCTCAACAAATTCCGCGCGTCGGGGCTATCTCCGGCGCGCTTACCTTTTGGAAGACAGACAATGAAAATCCGCAACAGCCTGAAGTCGCTGAAAAACCGTCACCGCGATTGCCGAGTGATTCGTCGTCGTGGTCGCACCTATGTGATCAACAAGACCAATCGCCGTTTTAAGGCGCGCCAGGGCTAATCAGCCCTGTAATTGGCCGATTGCCCGCGCGGCAATTGAGCAACCGCACCGGCCCGCCTCCGCAATGGAGAGCGGGCCGTTGCCGTGTTTGGAGCATACCCAATGAGTAAGTCACCGACGGCCGTCGTGTTCGATGTGGGACGCGTGCTGTTTCACTGGCAGCTTCGGGCTCTGTTTGAGAAGCTGATCGAAGACCGCGAAGAGCGCGATTGGTTCCTCGCCAATGTCGTGACCGAAGAATGGCATTTCGAACATGATCGCGGCCGCCCGCTGGGTGACATGGTGCCAGAACGGATTGCGATGTTCCCGAAGTATGAGGCCCATCTCGAAGCGTATGCCACGCGCTTTAACGAGACCGTGCCAGGCCCGGTTGATGGGACGCATGAAATCGTCAAACGCTTGCACGCTGACGGGGTGCCGCTGTTTTGCCTGACCAATTTTGGGCATGAATTTTGGAACATGTTCCGCCCTGAGCACGCGATTTTCGACCTGTTCGACGACATCATTGTGTCGGGCACGGAGAAGGTCGCGAAGCCTGAATCGCGCATCTACGAAATTGTCGAGCAGCGCAGCGGCTTCGCGCCTGAGCAGTTGTTATTTACCGATGACAACGCCGCAAACGTTGAGGCGGCGCAGGCTCGCGGATGGTCGGCGCATTTGTTCACCGATGCACCCAGCCTCGAGGTGCAATTGCGCTCCGCCGGTTTCTTAGCGGGCTAGGCCCTGTTGACCAGCTCCCTCGGGATCACGGTTTGAAGCAAAATTCGCCTTTCACAAGGCGCGATCACGCGGGAAGTGCGGCGCACTTTCAAGTGATTGCAACGCCGTGAGGGCGAATTTTGGTCAAACCCCTAATGGGGCGATACAAGAAACGGCCAGCTAAGCGTCGTTCGCCCTTGAATATGCAACAGCATGTCCGTCGTCCTCACTCCTCTAGTTGGCCGTTTCTTGTATCGCCGTGACCCGAGGGAGTTGGTCAACAGGGCCTAAAATAAAAGACCCCCGGCGCGGATTGGGGAAGCGCCGGGGGCCATCTTTCTTCGCCCGAGTTGGAGAGCTTCGGACGAGAGGAGTTCTGTTAGGTCGGCTTATTTGCCGTTGCACTTGGCCAGCTTGTCTGCAGCCAGCGCTTCGCCTTTGGCGGTGAAGCTTACGATCTCACCGAATTCGCGCGCTAGACCTCGGCAAATGCGAAGCGGGCGAGATGGGCCTTTGTTCGCGACACAGGTTGTGCCTTTGCAGGACCAAGCCACGCCCGATGCGACCGCGCGATTGTCATCGGCGGGCTGAGCAAGAGTGACGGTGTAATATGGGCCGCTCTTCGCCATTGCGGGCGACGGCGCCGTCGCCACGCCGAATGTGAGTGCGGTGTAGACCAGCGCCATTGCGAAAACCGAAAAGCGGCTGAAACGTGAAAGGGAGAGGGTCATCGTTCATTCCTTGCTTGAGTTGCGATTTTAGTTTCATTTCAAAACCAGTTGCGAATCACTACCTAAGTGATTAGGTTTTGAGTTGCAACTAAAAACTGAAATCTTTTTGCGTCATTGGAAAATCGCGCTAAATAGGTTTCAGGGAGAGGACTGAATATGGGCGATATCCGCGAGCCACTACGCGAACTGACAGAGTGCGGCCTGCCGCAAGCGCTTGAAGTGATGGGCGAACGCTGGTCATTTATGATTCTGCGTGCGAGCTTCAACGGGCTTCACCATTTCGAGGAATTCCTCAGCGAACTCGGCATTGCGCGCAATATCCTGTCCAACAGGCTCGCAAAACTGGTGGAGCACGGCATCCTGAAAAGAGAGCCCTGCGCGGACGATCGCCGCAAGATTGAATACCGCCTCACGCCCAAGGGCTTTGATCTGCTCCCCGCGATGCTTGCGCTTCGCCAATGGGGCCAGAAATACGGTGTCGAGGTGGAGGAGAGCCCGGTCCTGGTCGACGAGCAGGATCGTTTGCCAATCGGCCCGGTTTCAATCCTCGCCCATGACGGACGCATTTTGACCCATGAAGACCTGTGGCTGGTTGCGCGCGAAAACCTCGGCAAACGGTCCGATGGTTCTATCGCGTCGGTAGAAGGCGATCTTACGCGCGGCGATGTGGTTGATCTGGCTGCCGCGAAGCGCGCAGCTGGCTAAGCTGCGCTACACCTTCAGGCGCTATATATCTAACAGCTCAGCGGTTTGCGGAGTTGCCGGCATTGCGTCTTCTGGGCGGTAACTTGCCGAGAGCTTCTTCGCGAGATCGCGGGTAAGCAATGCGTTCAGTGCATTACCCAGATTTGGGTATTTGAGGCTTAGCTTGCGCAAAGCCCCGCTGTCCCATTCGACATACCGAACACCAGCGGGCGCAACGGTTGTTGCAGTGGTCTTACGGTTCAGCACGTAGGCCACTTCACCAACGAAGTTCCCCGCTGGCAGACGAAACTGACTGCCGGCCCGTTCTACCGAAATGATGCCTTCAAACACAAAGAACAGCGCATCGGAAGGTTCAGCCTCTCTGGTCAAGATTTCTCCGTCTGCGTCCTGCGCCTTGTGCCATTTGGCAATCCGCAAAATACGACGGAATTGGCCGGGACTGAGCGTTTCGAACGCTTCAAACAGTTCCTTCTGATCGGGAGTGAGCTGGAAGGTGGTGCGCTCTAGAATGATTTGCGCCAAGACGAAAAAATTGACCAAAATCATCAAAACACTTGTGAAAATGGCGTCCCAAAGCGGAGGTGCGGGGACGAGGTAATAGTATGCGATGTAGATAAAGGTCGAAACGACGATCAATATCCGCAGCTTCAGCTCATCACGAATGAAGTAAGCCACCAGCAGCATCGCGGCACCGATATGGATGAGCCAGGATGGGTCGAACGCGATTGGCTTATCTTTCTATGCTTGGAATTTGGGAAAAGCGCCTAAGCTCTTCCTGCTATTTGTCTATAGCTTAGCGCCTCGGCGATATGCACGCGTCCGACGGTCTCCGCCCCTGAGAGATCGGCGATTGTCCGCGCGACCCTAAGCATTCTGGTGTATCCGCGGGCTGACAGGCGCAGCTTCTCCGCTGCCTGCATCAGCAATTGCCGTCCGGCCTCATCGGGCGAGGCATAATGCTCTAACTTATCTCCATCGAGCTCCGCATTGGAGCGGACACCTCGGGTCTCTTGCACTCGCCGAGCCGCTGCCACTCTTTGCGCGACCGCTTCGCTGCCTTCGCTCGCTGGCGGCAATGCCATGTCCATCGCGCTCACTGCCGCCACTTCAACATGCAGGTCAATCCGATCCAGTAACGGCCCGCTGATGCGCGCTTGGTACTCGGTGGCGCAGCGCGGCCCGCGTGCGCAGACATGGCCGGGCTCGCCCGCATGACCGCAGCGGCACGGGTTCATCGCGGCTATCAATTGCACTCTTGCGGGAAAGGTGACGTGCGCATTGGCGCGGGCGACATCGACATGGCCGGTCTCGAGTGGTTGCCTTAGGGAATCCAGCACAGGCCGCTGAAATTCCGGCAGCTCATCAAGGAACAGCACGCCGAGATGCGCTAGGCTGACTTCGCCGGGGCGCACTTTAAGGCCGCCTCCCGTTAAAGCAGCCATGCTCGCCGAGTGATGCGGCGCACGGAAAGGGCGCGAACGGCTGATCCGTCCGCTGTCGAGCAGCCCGGCAACAGACTGCACCATGGACACCTCCAGCGCTTCGCTGGGTGTAAGCTCTGGCAAAATTCCGGGTAGGCAGGATGCGAGCAGGCTCTTGCCCGATCCCGGCGGCCCCATCATCAGCACTTAGAGAACGTGTGGACCCAACTAACCCTCACCATCGGCGAGAGAACCTTTTCTCTGCGCTCAGGTGAACGGAAAGGGAGAACCCACATGGTCGCTGAGATTGAACAGAAGCAAGTTAGTATCAATGCTCCTCGAGTTTATAGCTACACTCGTTTCAGTACCCCCGAACAGGCTGGTGGGGATAGCCAGAGGCGACAAGCAGAGGGAGCTCACAGATGGATGGTCAACAAAAACTCGGAGCGCCTCAAGGAGGGCTTGCAGCCTCTCGTATTCGACGAGCGCCTCAGCCTTACTGACTTGGGCGTATCTGCATATCGTGGAGCCAACACCAACAAGGAGGGCGGGCTGGGTGTATTCCTCCAGGCATGCCGAGAGGCACTGGTACCGGATGGCTCATACCTCGTAGTCGAGAGCTTAGATCGCATAAGCAGAATGACGCCCCGCCGAGTCTCACGTCTGCTTGATGACATCGTTGATGCGGGCGTCATCATTGCCACCCTAAGCGACGGCCAAGAGTTTGACAGGGAACGCCTCGATAACGACCCCACGGCGCTCCTAATCGCACTTATGGTCTCTTGGCGTGCACACGAGGAAAGCAAGGTGAAGGGCCAGCGTCTGTCCGCTGCGTGGGAGGAGAAGCGCCAGCGAGTCCGCAAGGGCCAAGACACCAAGTTAACTGCCAAGGGCCCTTCCTGGCTCCAGTGGGAAAACGAGAAGTGGATCGAGCGCTCCCCACACGCTGACACTGTACGTCGAATATTCAAGATGGCGCTCGCTGGTGTCGGGGAACACAAGACTGCTCAAACGTTCAACCTGGAAGAGGTGCCGGTAATGGGTCGCGGTAAGATGTGGCACCGTTCTACCGTCTCCAAGGTTCTCCGCAGTCCCTCAGTAGTCGGTGACCTAGTTCCGGGACGCATGGATTATTCCAACAACAAGCGCGTTCGCGTGCTGGAAGAACCTATCAAAGGCGTATTCCCAGCTGTCGTAAGTGAAGCTGACTGGTTTGCAGTTCGAGCGCTGAAAGACGGCAAAGCTCCCGCCACACGCGGACGGGGCGCTAATGCAAAGGTAGTCAATCTGTTTGCAGGGCTTGCTGAATGCCCTGAGTGCGGGAGTAGGATGACGCGGGTCATGAAGGGGACGACCAGGAAGCCTGGTAATCCGAAACTCGTTTGCACAGCAGCGAAGGCAGGAGCCGCCGCCCATGCCTACAGGTCTATATCTCTGGAGGGATTAGAGGATGTGTTCTTGGACAAGTGGCAATCGTTGCTCGCGGCAGTCCCCGTTGGTGATGCTGGGGGCCAGCTGGATGCCGAATGTGCGAACCTGGAGGCTGCTATCTCAGTGGGAGAGGACGAGCTTAAGGCACTACACGAAACGCAAGAGCGTAGGCCTACGACGGCAATCGCGGCCCGAATGCGGGCAACAGACGCCGCTCTCAATTCCTACAAAGCTGACTTCGTTGCTTTGGATCAGCAACGGTCAATGGCAGACCACGGGCTGGCAATGGTTAGAGCCGAGGCGCTTGCGGACGTACTGCGCGATGAAGAAGGCGAGGCAGTTCCCGACCCTAACAAGGCGCATTTGAATACTGTCCTGCGGTCTACGTTCGAAGGAGTCGTTATAGACTATGTCATGGGTCTCCTTCGGTTCCGCTGGAGACAGGGAGGGGAGACTTCGATCCGTTTCGCATGGGTGGATTGAGGCTTGGGCCGCGCCCTATCTGGACTGGCTGGACTGGGACGTTTGAAGGGAGAGAGCCGAAGCTTGTGTCGTTCTCTCTCCCGACTTCCTCAACCTCAAACGAAAGGGCTGTCCGGCGGGCACTTATTGAAGAACTGTGAGATTTCTACCTACGCCTTGGCTGTGTTCCATTGCGGGATTTCCCGGCGTGTTTCGGTGCACACTTCGATTAACCCTCATCCTCGGAGATACGAAACCGCGAGGTAGAGAGGATTAGGTAGTACCTATAGGAGAACCTTAGGTGTTCCTTCGGTGCCCCTTAAGACCCCCAGCCTCTTCCCTGCCAGATGCAGAGAAGCATCGCTGACGGGATCAATCCTCCTCCAGACATCTCCCTAAATTCATCGGGAACCTGAAAGGGTAACCGAGGACGAGCCGTGCCCGCTCCGGGCACACAACACCAACGCTAGAGGCAACGGCCAAGGCCTTGCCAGAAAGCATCCAACCATATGTCTACCGATAACCAACCCGCCGAAGGCGGCAGCGAAGACCTGCGCGCAGTCGTGACCAGCTATGGGCACCGACGTGCTCCCGCCAATGAGGTCTCCCCCGAACTCCAGCCGTACCTCGAACAGGTCCGCGCTATGGATTCCATCCGGGACGTGAGGGGGAACGTCAACAGTACCCTAAGCTCGGGTCTTCCAAAAATGAAAGCTACGGCTCTTTCGCCTGAGAAGAAGTCCGAGATTTACCGCAAGCTAGACAGCATGCCGAACATGTCCGCTGAGGACCGGGCGGAGCGCGAAGAGAAGCTGGCCCGTGAGGCCGCTACCGCGCAGCTAGGCGCTATTCGTGGCAAGGTCGGGGTTCACCCTAACTCCCTCCCATTCCATAAAGAGCAGGCTCAGATCGCGATGGACGTCCAGTCCTTCTACGACAAGCGCGACGTCCTTCAGAAGGGGATCGACAAGGTAGTCGATGTCCGCAAGGTCGAAGACCCCACGACTGGCGAGGTATCCGCAGAGCCGATATACTGGCTCTCGGATCACACCCGTCAAAAATGGCAGGAAGCTATTGACGGTCTGGATCGCGATATCCGTTTGCTAGTCAAGGAAGACGGAAGCCACGGCATCATCGGCGCAAGGCGCTTGGCACATGCTGAGATCGCTTCTGCGAAGATACTGCAGAAGCAGGCAGACATGTTCGCCCGCGAACAGGAGGCCCAGGAGCTTGCTGCCAAGATGGTCCGAGAGGAACAGGTCGCGGAGCGTGCCGAAATCCTAGCCCGAATGAAGCGTAGCGACCGCACCTGATGCGCCGCTGCTCCCACCTCGGGAGAGGTCATCCCTTGCCCAAAGCGAGACGCCCCAAGCGCTCTAATGGCTCCCCTGCCGCACAACCGCTGACGCCCCTGCCGAGTGTGGAGGTCGAGACGCCTATCATTGGCTTGCCGTTCACTGTCACCACTATGGTCGCAGCGGAACCGCTAGCTGAGCCCGAGCCAGTGGAAGAGCAAGAGCGAGAACCGTTGGCCGAGATACCCTCAGGCCTCGTTCCGGTCGCCTATGAGACACCCACCGAACCTTCATTCGGTCACGGTCTTGGGCGTCAGAAGTAAACCAAACCCAACCCTATCAACCCAGGAGGCCCGAGCCATGAACAGCCCGAGCAATCACTCAATCCCCGACTTCAGCGCCCAAGGCGCTTACCTATGGGACGACATCCAGGCCGCTACGGCTCTGGCCACCGCAGTGGGAGATATCCCATTACCACGAACACCGTCGCTGCCCCTTCCGGTCCTGTAAGGACACCTAGGGGACGCGAGCGCACCTGCGACCAGTGCGGAGCGACCTATCGCTCTATCCGGTCGAACTCACGTTTTTGCGCCACTCCATGCCGTAAGCGCGCCCATCGAGGCACTGCGGCCACGGGAGGCCCGAAGTCTGGACCAGGCACTTGGTCTCCTATCTCCAGAGCCCTCCACAAAGCTGGATACATTGGTCCTATCGGTCCGGTCAGTAGCCGGGTGGCAAAGCCGCCAACATTCGGGCTCTTGGTCGGTCCTCGCACAGCTCACGAAGAACTGGCTTATCAGTTCAACCGAAAGGGTTGGGGCGTTGTGACCCGCGAAGAGTTCGACGCGACTCTGAGAGCCGATGGTATCAGGGGCTTCACTTCACGTTCGCCCGAATCCAATGAGCGTAAGCGCTGGCAGGACAGGCAAAGGCAGAGGCTGGCCCGCACAGAATAAGGCCTTAGCGTCCTTCGTCGCACACGCTCGCCCCCGATCCTGCTTCGTTGGCGACGCGGTACGCTACGCCGTCCTCTGACCCGCAGAACACCGAGAGTGCGACAGGCCACTTTCGCTGACGCTACCCCGACAACCGCCCTCATGATCGCAGCCCCGCGCTGACCATCAACGGAGCACCAGTTATGACCACGAAATCGAGACGCTGCACCACGTGCGGCGATACCAAGTCTTCGGACCAGTTCTATCTGCTTAGGCGTTCGCGCCCACACGGACCTCGGCGGTCCAAGTGCAAGGACTGCAGCCGTGCTGCTGCCGTAGCCTACAAGCGTGACGGCCCTTCGCTCGCGCGGAAGGTTCAAAACGAGATCATGCAGCACGGGGGCAAGAACCCCGAAGCTCTAAGCCCCGAAGTGAGGGATGCTGTCTTTCCCAACAAGCCAATCGATGAGACGGCACTTGCCGCATATCGAAAGCGTCTGAAAGATGAGAAAACCCGTGAGCGGCGACGCGAGCGAGAACGCAATCACCGCGCTCTCCACGGCTTCGGTCCAAAGGTTACCGCCGGGGTTGTCCGATGAGCGAGTTTCGAGAATATCGAGGCGTCTTCGGAGAGACAATCCGGGTGCCGCGCGACACGATTGCCGTTGTTCCTCGTCTGCACAGCTTCATGCGGTTTCCTTACGCCGCCGTCGCCGAACAGTCCGGCGACAACCGTGATAGGTTCGCCGAGTACGCGTTAAAGAGTGCGTGGATTGAGGAGGCGCTAAAGCATCCTCGAACCCGGCTCGCGTTAGGCTAGCTCTTGAATACCTGATCGCTCAGCCTGAAAAAATCCGAATCCCCCAATACGCTAGCGACCGCGGCGGTTACCCCCCGTAGGGGGTGCTACCGCAAAGCGAGCATACCGCGCCCCTTCGGCCTCCTGTCGGTTATCCAAGAGATACCGTTGGGGCGCGGAACCCCCGGCATACTTACCGGGCGGGGGTGCTTTTGCTGTCTTTCCCGAGAAGCTTCTCAAGCCTCGCGTGGACTGCTTTCGCCCGCTCGCCTGTTCCAACGGTCTCATCACTCTGCACTTGTGTCATTCGTCCCTCCTGTTTGTGGGGCTAACACTATGGGTGCGGCGTAAGTGTCTGAAAACCGATGGTTCCACATCGTTGAAACTTCCCGAGTCGAGCCGAGTCATTTGTACGGTGAACCGACATTTCCGGTCCCGCCATCCAACCCAATCCTAACCTAAACCCACACGTTGCGTTGCAGCTCAGCCCCTCGGGTTGACCGGGCAGCGCCGAAAGGCCCCCAATGAACCTTGGAGATCAAACGCCTAGAACCCAGCGGCAATCCAGCCGGGTATCGAACAGGAACTCCATCATACCTGCCCGCCGTGAAACGCGCGCTCCAGCAATCGAAACCAACGCAAGCCTGCGCAGTGCCCGAAGGGGTGACGTGGGCGGCGCGGATGCTCTGTTAAAGACCCTCGGGATTCTCGAACAGGGTGTTGGCGACTTCCAAGCCTACACGGCTAACCAGCACGCCACTGACGAGCGAGACAACATCGCCCGAGGCGCTGCGGATCAAGCCGCCGGAGCTATTGATGACGAGATGATGGAGAAGAGCCTCGGCTACCGCAATGCGGTGACCAAGGGCCGGACCGTCACGGGCTTTACCAAGGCGACGCGAGAGTTCGCTGAAGAGCTGGACGAGATCATCGAACAGCAAGACAGCCCGCTCTTAGAAGAGCGCCGCGCTGAGGCCCTGGAAAGGACCGAGCAGTTCTTCTCCAACTTCGCGGTCGATCCCGAAAGCGGAGAGCTGCGCGAGTACCTGCAGTCGCCTGGGGCCATGCGGTATCTTGGAGAGAGCATCCAAACTGCCCGCCCTCAGTTCGAGATAAACGCTCTGAGCCGGATCGAAGAACGCTTCAATCAAGAGGCGCTCTCCCACTTCAGCCAGAATGTGGTCGACCAGGTGGAGGAAAGCGGCACCTTCGATGTCGAAGCGGCCCGCTCACTACTGCCCGATACCGTGACGGACGAGCAGGTGGCAGACACGCTCATTCTTTCCGTATTCAATGCCTACGATGCGCTGCGCGCGGAAGGCCGGAGAGACGAGGCGCTGAAGCTCATTGCGGGGCTCAGAGGACGGACAGACACCCCGCTCCCTAGCGGACCTCCTACGGCCATTCCTTCTGGCTCTCCTGTCTCTCCTGAGGTTGCGAGCGGCGCTCTCCGCATGCCCGTACAAGGCCGGGTGACTTCGGAGTTTGGAGCGAAACGCGGGAAGGGTTCCCATAACGGCGTGGACATTGCTGTCCCTGTCGGCACTCCGGTGCCCGCAGCGATGGGCGGCGAGATTGTCCGCGTCTGGAACTCGGACCGAGGCGGGCTTTCCGTCAAGGTGAAGTATGATGATGGCACCATCGCAGGCTTTGCACATCTCAGCGAGCAGCCCATCCAAGACGGGCGCTTTAATCCGGGTGACGTGATCGCTGTCACTGGGAACACTGGCAGAAGCACCGGCCCGCACCTCCACTATACGCTCACGCGAGATGGCAAGAAGGTCGACCCTTTGGGAGCTGAAGTCGGAGAAGGCTTTGCTGCAGCGCCTTCAAGCGCCCCCATCCATCGGCTCACGGACCCTAACGCAGACCCGGTGACCGCTCTCGAAACCGCAGGGGAGATTGCTGAGATCACAGGGCTCGAAGGCCTTAACCTATCGGCTGGCCAAGTTGCCCGGATCAATCAGTTCTACAGCGAGGCCTCTTCAGACCTCCGGCGGGAATGGGTGAGGGCAGACGAGGAGCGCCACTCTGAGAATGCAACCTCTCTTATGCTTGGCCTGGTGGGCGCGAACGGACGCACAACGCTCCGTGACATCTCCGCTGCTTCCGAGCGCGGTGACATTAGCCCGGATCAGCTGCTGATGCTCACGCGCGCCTTCGAAACCAAACGGGATCGCATTGAGGCCCGACAAGACAGGCTAGAAAGCCGAGCGGAACGGGAAGAGCACCGAAGGGCTATTCGGGGCACCGAAGCGGCCACCGAGAGCCTAATCGGGAGGATGGTACGCGGCGAGCTTTCGCCCGCAGAAACCCGTCAGGCCGCGTTAGTGTTCGCCGGGGACTTTGGTGATCCGGAAGTGTCGGCAAGCGTCATCTCGTCTGTAGCCTCAGCAGCCAACAGCTACGAAAGCGCTATCCAGAACAGCGCTCCTGTGCGCACAGCTATGTCAGAGTACCGCGAGCTTGCAGAGGATGCAGCCAGCTATGTCGCCACTCTACCTGTCCCGCAGTATCGCCGGACGGTTGCGGCGGAAGCGTTCGTGGACATCTTGGACCGTGCGCAGGCCAGGCTGCTTAAGCGTGTGATGGACGGGGAAGACCCGGCTGCGGCGCGTGAAGCGGTCGAAGCGTGGGTGGTCCAGCAAGAGGCGAAAATGGTAGCTCAACTCAACCCCGGGCAATTGGAGTAGAGTGTAAGGAACCGACAGAGCGCCGAGGGGCTTATCCTTGGCTCTCAGTGCTCTGTCGGCACCTCGAATGCGATTGTCCGATTGAGGTATACGCGTAAAAGACAACCCGGTCGGACACATTAGTTGTCCATTTAGGGTTGACATGGAGATTCTCGGACACTACCTGCTAAAGCTCTAGACCCTAATCGGACAGGAGCCGGACATGGCACAGACTATCGGATACGCCCGCGTAAGCACCGAAGACCAGGATTGCAGCATCCAGGAGGAGGAGCTTCGCAAGGGCGGTGCTAATGTGATCCGCTCGGAAAAGAAGAGCGGCACTAGCACGGCAGGCCGGACCGAGCTCCAGAACGTGCTCGACTTCCTCCAGGAGGGCGACACGCTCCTAGTGACCCGGATCGACCGTCTAGCGCGCTCTCTGATGGACCTTGAGGGTCTTGTGGGGGTGCTGAAGGAGAAGGGCGTCCACCTGAAAGCCACAGGGCAACCTATCGACACAGCAACGCCCGCTGGTCGTGCCTTCCTTCAGATGCTCGGTGTGTTTGCCGAGTTCGAAACCGCCATACGCCGAGAGCGTCAGATGGAGGGTATCGCCAAGGCAAAGGAGCGCGGCGTCTACAAGGGCCGCAAGCCGAGTGTGCCCGTTGAGAGGGTGCGAGAGATGAGGGCCGAAGGCGTGGGGCCAAGCGCTATCGCCAAGGAACTCGGCATCGCCCGGAGCAGTGTCTACAAGGCTCTTGAGGGGGCAGGTTAGCTGCCGCTTCCAATTATCCCTCACCCTCGGGAGGATGGAGAGGATTAGGTAGTACCTTAAGGAGTACCTTAGGTGCTCTTTTGGAGCCCCAAGGGATTGCTGAAGGAGGGTGTGGGATAATCACTCCTAAACCTACACCCATACTAGCCTCATGGGCTGTGGGTCTGCGCTCAGGCCCCCGATGCCCTGCTTTGTTTCGAAGCAGACCTGTTCAGCGCTTCGGGCGTCTGCCGCCAGCCTTCAGGCAAGCCTGCATGCTTTTATACGGGGTGAACTTCTTGGTTCGGGAATAGTAGGTGCCGCCTCGCGGATGACAGATTCCGGTCTTGGACATTTTCACCGCCGGTCCCGATTGGGCGAAAGCAGGTGTGGCTAGGGTAGGCTGCATCACGGCCAGTGATAGGCCTGCAAGCGATACGAGTAGCTTTTTCATTTCGGTGTCCCCAGAATCAATCGGCGTACGGTGCCAAAAATCGATCCTTTTATCTAATGCCCAATTACCTTCTAAGTATTTAACCGAGGAGTCGACGGGGAGTTACTGACTGGCCCTGCCTTTCTTACTTTGGGATTATTTTGAAACGCGAAAGAGCATATGGATCGCCGGATATGGTGAGCTAGTCCCTTGTTATGCTGCCCAGCACCCCCTCGGTTCCCGCAAAGGCGTCGAGGGGAATGAGTGGCGGCGTAGGGGTGCTCGCTTGCGCCACAGGAGGAGCGTTCCTATCGGCTCAGGCTGTGGCGCAAGCGGTGTATCAATTTACACGATCTCAATGGGTCGAACCCAATCGAGGCATCCCTTAAAGCCGTATCACTCGAGGCGCTTGACGTAGCACTTCTTGATGGCCTTGTTGCGCTTCTTCTCTTTTTCAATGGTCATGGCTTCGGCCTTGCATTGGCCAAGCGGTGTCGCAGCAAGCTCTGCTTCCAGAGCAGCTTTACCATCGTATTGACCGGCAAACCCACCTGCCGATGAAAACGGCACATCGACAACCGTTTGAGCCATCAACTCGCGTCCGGCGGGCAGTCTTGCGCGCTTGCCTGTGATGAACCCGGCGAACACGCCAATGGCTACAACACCGACACCTGTGGCTACTGTGTTTCCTTCGCCATCCTGACGGAACTCTCCGAAGATAGGCACTGGACCATCAGGCAGGTCGATGGATCGAAGCGCTAGCTCCATTTTACCAGACTTGCCGAATGCCCCTTTACCGGTCCGCCAAGTGATCTCGGCCTTAGCGGGTGTGCCTCTTGGAATGACAACCGAGTCATCGATCTTAACGTCATCAACCACTGTCAGTTGGATAGTGTCACCCGCGTCGTGCGTGCTGCTATTGACTTCCCTCAAGACTGCCAGATTAATCGGCGTCCCGGTTGGAAGTGTGAGTGTTTTTGGTGCTGCTGGCGGTGCGGCTGCGACTGGAAGTGCCGTTTCAGTAATTGCCGGAATGGCTGCAACATCTTGAGCAACGCCGCCTTCAGCGTTGTTTTCGTCGTACGTAATAGCACTAGCCTGGCTCGCTTCTCCTGCTTGTTCGACAGACTGAGCGTGCGCAGGCGCAACTAATAGAGCGGCACTCGCCGCTCCTAAATAAAGCTTATTCATAAAACCCCCTGTTTAGTGCGTACGGGAAAAGCACAGCAAGCGTCCGGGTTCAACTCTGAATCGTTTTTTTTCATAAGTTTTTCGCGGATGCATAAATACGCAAGGGCCAGGGCGTGGATCGCGCAATATAGTAGTCAGTCATGGCGGTACGTGATGAAGTGTTTGATCAAGGCGTTTTCTTCATATCCTTTGCCCTACTTTTTTTGCCATATACTTGCACATCGAAAATGACTGAGCTTATCTAGCCAGATGTTCGAACTTGAATTTTTTCCCGTTGGGGAAGGCGCAGCTGCTGGAGACGCGATAGTACTGCGTTACGTTTTCGAGGGTTACTACCGAGTTATTGTGATCGACGGTGGCACCGAAGATTCAGGGAAGTCCGTAGTCTCTCACATCAAGAACGAGTTCGGTGAAGATCAAGTCGTTGATCACGTCATCAGCACGCACCCAGACACCGATCACTCTTCTGGACTGCGGTCAATCCTCCGCGAATTACCCGTCAAGAACCTTTGGCTCCACGGTGTTTGGCATCACTGCGATGACATCAGGCATTTCTTCGCTGACCGCCGATGGACTGCTGCGGGCCTTGAGAGAGCAATCCGCGACAAGTATCCGATCATTTCGGAGCTCCTGGACATCGCTGCTGAGAAGGAAATCCCTGTTTATGAGCCCTTTCAAGGTGTGGAGATCGGACCATTCACGGTACTTTCACCAAGTGAAGAGGCTTACCTGCGTCTCGTTCCACAGTTCCGAAAGACACCAGATTCGAATAAACAACTGATAGAACAAGCAGGGTATTGGATTGAGCCTAGAGCCTTCACTCTCACGGGGTTTTTGGAAGCAGCGAAGTCGATCTTGACCCCGGAAACTTGGCACAACGAGACTTTGCGAGAAGGGGGGCGCACCGCAGCTGAAAATGAGTCCAGCACCGTACTGCTAGGTCAATTCGGCGACAGCAGGGTTCTACTAACTGGTGACGCTGGCTTGAAAGCGCTGACTTGGGCAGCAGATTTTGCCGACCAGAATGGGATCAAACGTTTTCCGCTTAATCTTATTCAAGTCCCTCATCACGGGAGTCGAAACAATGTTTCTCCGAGCGTCTTGGATCGTTGGGTTGGGGGGAAAGTCCCCGATGGTACTTCAAGCGGAACCCGCGCTATCGCATCGGTGCCTAAGGACGATGCAGTCCATCCTCGAAAAATCGTTGCCAACGCTTTTTTACGTCGCGGGGTGGGAGTGCGAACGACGGGTGGGGCAAAGTATCGCTACTATGCGGGTGATATGCCAATCCGAGAAGGGGAAGGTATAGCGCAGCCGTTACCTTTTTTTGACGCCGTTGAAAAATATGACTGAGGCTCTTCAGGGCTTCGACACTTACTGGCGGATCGCACGTCTCTACCCCGCCATGCTGGTGACTGCTCCAGCAATAGTGACAGTTGGGGCTGCACCTGCCACTCAAGGGCTTTTGAAGGCACCTGTGTTGAGCTTCGGCCTGCTATCGATCTTTTTGATCGCGGCTCTCTACCTAGCAGGTACTATTGCACGAGTTGGGGGCCGGAAAGTGCAGAAGAGACTGCTCGAAGAGTGGGAATGCCTTCCTACGACCCAGTTTCTGAGACACAACGACAACACGCTGCCTCTTCAAACGCGTGAACGTTACCGAACATTCTTAGAGAGTGGTGTGGGGAAGCTTCCGAGCAAGGCGTCTGAGACGCGAAACCCAGCCAAGGCCGATGCGGCTTACGATGATGCGATCAATTGGCTGAAAGAGCAGCGACGAGGTCCAAGGTTCACACTCTTATTGAAGGAAAATGCGGAGTTCGGTTTCCGGAGGAATATGCGGGGTCTCAAGGCCCTCGGCCTTCTAGTCATTTTGCTGTCAATGGTTCTGTTGGTGCCGTTGCATCAGATGCGATTTGCTTGGCCGTTGTCGGGTTCATCCCCGGCTTTTTGGGTTTCGAGCTGCTTGAACCTAGCATTCGCTGCGTTCTGGCTGTTCCTGGTGAATGATGCTTGGGTGCGCGCAGCAGCGGAGCAGTATGCGAGGACACTACTGGCTTCTTGCGACGCTCCATAACTTCAGTCGATGTGCTCGTTTTTGCCATCTCGTTGCCGGGATTCAGATCGGATCGACCATCATGCCAACCCCTCCGATACGCGATTCTAGCGATTTCAGGCCGTCGATAATTGAGGTCTTGAAGTTCTCAAATTGAGCATATTGTGCCCGCCGCTGGCGGCGATCTCAAGCGCGCGCTTGGCGGTCTCTTGTCCTTTGACTTGCTTCAGGTTTGCGCCAATTGGCTTCTCCTCAATCGCGCCGCGTGTCGGCTCTGCCAGGGTCTGCGTGCCTTTGAGGTGGTTGAGCAGGCTGACCAGATCCTTCGCCGCCAACACGGGTATGCCGCTCGCCCATTTGGCCTCGGGGCCTTGCTCTGCTGGACAGATCAATCCGATCTCATTTTCGCTCGCATGCAGCGCGGCCAGCAACGCGCCGGGCGTGGCGACAATTCGGCCATCGAGCGACAGCTCGCCAACCGCCAGCCAGTCGCCCAATTGCTCCGCATCGGTCACGCCCATTGCCGCGAGCAGCGCAAGCGCGATTGGCAAATCATAATGTGAGCCGTCCTTTGGAAGATCGGCTGGAGACAGGTTGATCGTGATCCGTTTGGGCGGCAGGGCGAGGCCCATCGCGGCAAGCGCGGCCTGCACTCGTTCGCGGCTTTCGCTAACAGCTTTGTCCGGCAATCCGACCACGGTGAAGCGCGGCAAACCAGAGGCAACTTGGCATTGTACTTCGACGCTGCGCGCTTCTAGCCCGAGATAAGCAACCGTTTTTACCAGCGCGACCACGCAGTAACCCCCTAATAACTATAGTGCGTCTGAATCTTTAAACCCTTTAAAGCGCACTATTTGCGGCCATGGTGCAAGTCCTAAAGGTTTTGGCAAGCATAAAACTTCGCCATTCTTAAAATATGTCGAATCTATAGAGTCGGCATGCAAAAAATAGGTCGCCTTCTCGCTATTCTTTTCAGCTTGTTTGCATTGCCAAGCGTCGCCGCTGCGCAAGAATTTGCCGCGTCGCGCTCTGTTGCGGTGGAACGATGGGTGGAAGAATGGGACCCTGCGGCTCAGCGGTGGGTGCGTCTGCAATCGTCTGCCGCTGCGCCCGCTAGCTTCCAGTCGGTGTCGGCGGGCAGCAGCACGGTCATTACCGAATACACTTATGTGGAGCCGCAAACTGCGGCCATGACGGCCCGCTACGCAGCGCCGCTGCCAGCGGCTGCGCGGCCAGCGAAAACGGCCCTGGCGCAATACGGCCCGTTCCAAGTGCTTGACGAAAACCGCGCCGCTGTCGTCGGCTCAACCAACCGGATGAGCCCGCAATATTTCAGCGCAATGCTGCGCGATTTTCCGCGCCTGAAGCAGCTCGAACTGATCGAAGCTCCGGGCACCAGCGATGACATTGCCAACCTTGCCGTGGGCCGCGCCATTCGCGCTGCTGGCATTTCGACCCATGTCCCGGACGGCGGTTCTGTGCGTTCTGGTGCGGTTGAGTTGTTCCTGGCGGGCAAGACCCGCACCATGGAAGATGGCGCTGAGTTTGCGGTGCATTCCTGGCTCGACAATTATGGCCGCCAACCGCAGGATTTTGCCCCCGACGCACCGGAAAACCGCCTTTATCTCGACTATTACACCGAGATGGGCATGAGCGCTGTGCGCGCCCGCGACTTTTACGCGATGACCAATTCTGTGCCACACCAAAGCGCCAAATGGCTGGGCGCGGACGAAATGCGTAACTGGCTGCGTCCGGATCGTTCGCAGCAGGCTCCTAAGGTTGAGCGCAAGCGCCAGATTGATCTGAACTTTATCATGCTGCCAACCATCAAACTGGCATTCCATGATATCGCTCATGTTGAGCTCGCAATGCTTGACTCAGGTTACGCTTTCCCATAACTGCGCGCTCGTAATGCGGTCGCCAGCAGGCGGCCCTTTTTATTCGCGCGGCAATAGCGCTATCTGATATTGCTGGGCACACTGATTTCGAGGACGATATGAAGCGTACATTCCAACCTAGCAATCTCGTGCGCGCACGCCGCCACGGTTTCTTCGCTCGCAAAGCTACGCCAGGTGGCCGTAAGGTTCTGCGCGCACGCCGCAAGCGTGGCCGCAAGACCCTTTGCGCGTAAATTAAACTGGTCGGCGCCCCTTCTGGGGCGTGCAGTTTTTGCTCGCGACAGATACAGTCGCATGCTGCGGGCTCCCAATGGGGGCCCGTTCTGCGTATAGCAGCACCTTAATGGCTCAAGTTCTTACAAAGCGGTCTGACTTCTTGGCGGCGAATCGCGGTCTGCGTGTGGCGCGGCCTGGGTTCGTTTTGCTCACTCGCCCCAATGGCGGTCTGGGTCAGCGCTATGGCATTACCGTCACCAAGAAGATCGGCAATGCAGTGGTGCGCAACCGAATGAAGCGCCGTTTCCGCGAGATATTGCGGGCCGCTCTGCCTCAGTTTGGCCTAGCGGATCATGACCATGTCCTGATCGGCCGTGCAGGCGGAGTGGAGCGCGACTTTGACGCGCTGGGCCAAGAGCTTGAACATGCACTGGAGCGCGCCAAGGCAGGGAAGGGCGATCCGGCCCGTGGGCGCAGGCCGCGTCGAGGCAAGCGCCAAATCCCTAGCCAAAAGGCCAGCGGTTCGGTGCCTTCATGAAGCATGTTCTCATCTTTATCGCCAAGCTGTGGCAATGGGGGCCAAGCCGGATTTTGCCGCCGACCTGCCGCTATGCGCCGTCTTGTTCGCAATATGCGATCCAGGCCTTGGGGAAATATGGCGCGATCAAGGGTGGATGGCTGGCGACGAAGCGGCTAATGCGCTGCCATCCGTGGGGCGGGCATGGATATGATCCTGTCCCTTGAGTTCGCATTTTTGACTGTCATACCTATATAACACGCCTGCCGCCAAATCGGGCAAACATACAAACAGGATTTACTCTTGGACAATCAGCGTAATTTGTTGCTGGCCGTAGCGCTTTCAGGTCTGCTTATCCTCGGTTGGGACGTGGCCATGCGCCAGTTCTATCCGGATGCCGCGATCACCGCGTCGACCGAAGAGGTTGAACCAGCGGCGGCTGCGAGCGCGGGCGATGTCCCGGGAACCAGCGTTGTCGCAGCAGACTTGCCCGGTGGCGTTACGCCTGCGGCTGGCCCGGTTGATCTCAACGCGGCGTTGGAAAACCCGCTGCGGGTGGCGATTGATGCACCGCGTCTGGCTGGATCGATCAACCTCGTCGGCGCGCGAATTGACGACATTGTTCTAAAGGATCACCGCCAGACGATTGACGATGACAGCGGCCCGGTGCGGCTGTTTGCGCCGGATCGCACGGACAACCAGTACTTTGCTGAGTTCGGCTTCTTGGCGAATGCTGAGCGGCTTGGCCCGGATGTGGTGTGGACCGCCGATGCGGAGAGGCTGACCGTGGATACGCCGGTCACACTGACGCACGAGGCGGCCGATGGGCTGACGTATTCGATCAAGCTTTCGATTGATGAAAACTATATGATTGATGCGGTTCAGACCGTATCCAATGCGGGCGAAAGCGCGGCGGTTGTTCAGCCGTTCTCGCTGATCAATCGCACGAGCGCCAATGCCTCAGCGGACGAATTTATCGTTCACGCAGGTCCGGTTGGTGTGTTCGGCGGCACGATCGATGAGGAATACGCTTACGATGACCTCGATGAGGTCCCCAGCTACACCCCAGAGGGCAAAGCCAATTGGCTCGGCTTTACAGACCGCTATTGGCTGTCTGCACTGGTGCCGGGCCAGGGAAATTTTGAGAGCAGTTTCCGCGCGCTGGGCAGCGAAATTTACCGCAGTGATCTGATCTATGATGCGGTCACGCTGCCGGCCGGGCAATCTATCGAGCAATCAACTCAGCTGTTTGTGGGCGCCAAAGAGAGCGCGGTGCTGGACGAATATGAAGCGTCTGGCATTGATGATTTCGGTCTGGCAATTTCTTGGGGCTGGTTCTGGTTCCTCGAGAAGCCGCTGCTGCTGCTGCTAAAAACTCTGTTCGCATTCGTCGGCAATTTCGGCGTGGCGATTATCCTGCTCACCGTGATCATTCGCGGTCTGCTGTTCCCGATTGCGCAAAAGCAGTTCGCCAGCATGGCTGCGATGAAGGCGGTTCAGCCCAAGATGAAGGCGATCCAGGAGCGCTATAAGGACGACAAGCAGAAGCAGCAGCAAGAGATCATGAAGCTGTATAAGGATGAGAAGGTCAATCCTCTCGCCGGCTGTCTGCCGCTCCTCATTCAGATCCCGATCTTCTTTGCGCTCTACAAGGTTCTGATCCTGGCGATCGAAATGCGGCATGAGCCGCTGGTCGAGTTCTGGATCAAGGATCTGTCCGCGCCTGACCCCTGGACCATCCTCAACCTGTTCGGTCTGCTGCCATTTGAAGTCACCGGCTTCCTCGGTATTGGCGTTCTGGCAGTCTTGCTCGGCATCACCATGTGGCTGACGTTTAAGCTGAACCCATCGGCCATGGACCCGATGCAGCAGCAAATCTTCAACTTCATGCCGTGGATTTTGATGTTTGTTATGGCGCCGTTTGCCGCTGGTCTGCTGCTCTACTGGGTAACCTCGAACATCCTCACGCTGGCTCAGCAAAGCTATCTTTATTCCAAGCACCCGCAATTGCGCGCTGCTGCGGAAAAGGAAAAGGCCGAGAAGGAGCGCAGCAAAGCGCTTGAGGACCAATCAAAGGGCGAGGCGTGACCCCAGAGGAACAACAAGCGCAAGAGCAGCAAGAGCAAGAGGCGCGCGCGCAGAAATTTCGTGAGCGCACCGCTTCTAAGCTCTTCTCCGGGCGCGTGGACTTCCTATTGTCCGCGCCCCAGCTCAAATTCCTGCCAGAGCCAACGGTGCCGGAGATTGCCTTTTGCGGGCGCTCCAATGTGGGCAAGAGCTCGCTCTTGAATGCGCTCACCGGGCGCCGCTCCATTGCGCGAACCTCCGTTACGCCGGGCCGCACGCAGGAGCTCAACGTCTTTGAAGTGGGTGAGCCGACGCAGTTCCGGCTCGTCGACATGCCGGGCTATGGCTTTGCCAAGGCCCCCCCCAAAGTGGTGGAGACGTGGAAGAAGCTGGTACGCCAATATTTGCGCGGCCGCCCGGTTCTCGCCCGCAACCTAGTGCTGGTCGACTGCCGTCACGGTCTCAAGGATGTTGACCGCGAAATGATGACGATGCTGGACGAGGCAGCTGTCGGCTACCGCGTCGTGCTGACCAAGGCGGATAAGATCAAAGCCAGCGAGCTCGCCAAGACGGCAGAGGCGGTTTCCGCTGAGGCGCGCAAGCATGTTGCCGCATTTCCCGAGCTGCACATCACCAGCAGCGAGAAGGGCATGGGTATCGAGGAGCTTCGCGCCGCAGTCTTGCTCGATGCGATGGGCGAGAGCTACTTCACCTAAATACTATCTCGCGAAGAGTTGATCGGGGTCGGCAAAAGCCTTCATCTCGATCGCATTGCCAGAAGGGTCGCGGAAGAACATTGTCGCTTGCTCTCCGGTTTCGCCTTTGAAGCGCACCGTTGGCTCGATCACAAACTTTGTGCCTGCGTCTTTCAATCGCTCAGCCAGAGCGTCCCATGCGGGCATATCCAAAACCAATCCAAAGTGCGGCACCGGTACGCCGTGCCCATCAACCGGATTGCTCGCGGCATCGCCCGCCGCGCCCGGTGCGAGATGCGCAACGATCTGGTGTCCATGAAAATCAAAGTCGATCCACTCGTCGCTGCTGCGCCCCTCTGCGCACCCCAGAACGCCTCCGTAAAAGGCGCGCGCGGTGGCAAGATCATCAACCGGGAAGGCGAGGTGAAATGGTGGTGTGGCCATGTCTGGGGTAAGAGCCTTTCTGTGATTGGATGCCGAGAAGTAATCGTTCAGCCTCGACAGCGAAACACTGAATATCTAGGGCATCGCAAAGCGAGGCGCACAAATGCCTCAATCCTCTGAGCCCCGCAAGATGGAGCAAGCCGTCATGAAGCTGATTATCGGCAATAAGAATTATTCCAGCTGGTCGCTGCGCGGCTGGCTGGCGGCGAAGCAATCTGGGCTGTCATTTGAAGAACTGACGGTGCCGATCCTGGGCGAGGGTTGGGAAGAGCAGAAGCAAGGCATGGGCGAGATGCAGCCCTCGCATGGCAAGGTTCCGATCCTGTGGGATGATGACACTGTCATTTGGGACAGCCTGGCGATTATGGAATATCTCGCTGATAAGGTCGGGCGTGACCGTTTCTGGCCCAAGGACGAGAGCGCGCGCGGGATGGCCCGCGCGATGGTGGCTGAGATGCACTCATCTTACGCCGCGCTGCGCAAAGAGCTGCCGATGAATGTCCGCCGCAAGGTGAAGCTGGAAGACGTCTCGGAAGAGGCACGTCAGGACATCGTCCGTATCCTGACCCTGTGGGCAGAGGCGCGCTCGCGCTACGGCAGCAGCGGGCCATTTTTGTTCGGAACCTTCGGCGCCGCCGATATCTTCTACGCGCCTGTCGTCTCGCGCTTCATCACATACGGCATCGGCGTACCCGGTTTTGCAGAGGCCTATATGCAAGCGGTGTGGGAACACGCCTGGATGCAGGAATGGATCGGGGCCTCTGAAGAAGAGCAATGGGTGATTGAGCAATACGAGACAATCGGTTGATGCGTGCACTCGCAAAGCTCTGGCTGTGCGCCTTGGCAGTGATGCTCACCGCGCCAAGCCCCGCTTTCGCTTGGGGCTTTTATGCGCATGGCAAGACGGCTGAGATTGGCGAGGCAAATATTTCGCCGAGGGCCCGTGCTGAAATCGCGCGGCTGCTGCGTTCAGAGGCGCTGCTGGGCACACCGGAATGCTCGCTCTCCACGTTAGAAGAGGCCTCTGTTTGGCCCGATTGTGTCCGCCGGACCCGCTGGCGCTGGGGCTACACCGCCGCATGGCATTACCGCACGACGCCGATTTGCGAGGCTTACAATCCGCGCGCCAATTGCTCTGGCGGGAATTGTGTCATCGCTCAGATTGAGCGCAGCCACCGCATGCTCGCCGACGAAAGCCTGCCGGATCACATTCGGTTAGAGGCGCTGGCCTTCATGGTCCATTTCGCAGGCGACATTCATATGCCGCTGCATTCGGGCGATAAGGGTGATCGAGGCGGCAACGACCGCGAGACGGATTATGGGATCGTCCCCAGCCTCAACCTGCATTGGATCTGGGATGGCCCTTTGGCAGAGCGCGCCATCACCAGCGGTGAGCGGCCTGTTGTCCGCTCCTACAGCGCAGCAGAACGCATGGAGCTGGGCGGCGGCTCACCGGCGGATTGGGGCCGGGAAAGCTGGAAGATCGCCCGCGATTTCGTCTATCCAACCGCTTTTGACACGCAGGATGTTTGCGGCGTCGAGCTGCCCGGAAAAACCGCGCTCAGCCAAGAGGATATCGTCAAAGGCGTGCCAATAGCGCGGCGGCGGGTCCAGCAGGCTGGCATCCGCATTGCTGAGCTGCTCGAAAGCGCCTTTGCCCCAGGACCATTGCCCGAACCGGAGCGACGATGACCACAGTTCTTGAGATTGCGCAGCGGCTTATCGCAGCGCCCAGCGTTACGCCGGCGACCGGCACAGTGTTCGATGCGATGGAGGCGATGCTGACCCCGCATGGCTTTGCGGTGCACCGTTTCACGCGCGGCGACGGGCCAGAGGGCAGCGACGAGGCACCGGTCGAGAACCTGTTCGCCATTCGTAAGGGTCCAGAGGGCTCCAAGCATTTCGCCTTTGCAGGCCATCTGGACGTTGTGCCGCCGGGCGAAGGTTGGAGCAGCGCTCCGTTTGAGCCGGAGATCAGGGGCGAGCTGCTGTATGGGCGCGGCGCGGTTGATATGAAGGGCGCAATCGCCGCAATGATCGCGGCCATCGCCGATGTGCCAGCGGATGCAGGCACGATCAGCTTTATCATCACGGGCGATGAGGAAGGCCCCGCGCTGCACGGAACGCGCGCGCTGATTGATTACATGCGCGAGCAGGGTATTCAGCCTGATCTGTGCCTGGTGGGCGAGCCGACCAGCGTTAACAGGCTGGGCGATATGATGAAGATCGGACGGCGCGGTTCCGTCAATATCTGGCTGAGCGTGGAGGGCACACAGGGACACGTCGCTTATCCGCATCTGGCCGACAATCCGTTGCCGAAACTGGTGGCGATGCTGGGTGAGCTTGATGCGCTTACTCTGGATACTGGCACCGATTGGTTCCAACCGTCCAATCTGGAAATCACCGATCTGACCGTCGGCAACAAGGCGCACAATGTGATCCCGGCAAAGGCCGAGGCGCGCATTTCGATCCGATTCAACGATTTGCACAGCGGCGCCAGCCTGTCTGACAGGGTCAGCTCCATCGCCGAAAACCACGGCGGGACAGCGCGGCCGATCATCTCAGGCGAGCCATTCCTGACCGAACCCGGCGCATTTTCACAGATGATCGCCGATGCAGTTGAGGCGGAAACCGGCATCGCGCCAGAGGCCTCCACCAGCGGCGGCACATCCGATGCGCGTTTCCTGCGCAATGTTTGCCCGGTGATTGAATTTGGGCTTTGCAACGCAACCATGCATAAGCGCGATGAAGCGGTGGCCATTGCTGATCTCGATGCGCTGGCCCGGATTTATGCGAATGTGGCCTTGGCCGCTCTAAAACACGACTAAACGCGGGAGCGCAGATGTGCTGAAGGCTTGGTTCAATATTCCCTTGTGGCAGCGCGTTATCGGGGCGCTGATCCTGGGCGGCATCGTCGGCTACATCTGGGGACCCGGCGCGGAAAGCATCAAGATCATCGGTGACGTATTCATCGACTTCATCAAAATGCTGATCGTTCCGCTGATCTTTTTCAGCGTCGTCTCCGGCGTTGCGGCAATTGGCGATCTCGGTCGGCTCGGCAGCGTCGGTTGGCGCGCGATCTTGCTGTTTGTCATCACCGGTCAGATCGCTGTGGTCCTGGGTCTGACGCTTGGCACGATCTTTCAGCCGGGCCTGGGCGTCGACACATCCATGCTGCAAATGGGCAGCGTGCCTGATCCCGCCCCATTCGACTGGCGAGAGATGCTGCGCAGCATGATCCCGGTCAGCCCAGTCGGCGTGATGGCCGAGGTGAAAGTTCTGCCGCTGATCGTCTTTGCCTTGCTGGTCGGCATTGGCATATTGCTGGCTGGCGACGAAGCGGGGCCGGTTGCGAAGATTTTCGATGGCGGCACTGCGGTGATGCTCAAGATTACGGCGATCGTAATGGAGCTGACCCCGTTCGGCGTATTCGCACTGATCGCCTGGGTGGTCGGCACGCTCGGTCTTGATGCGGTCACCGCCCTCGCGAAGCTGGTGGCGATGAACTATCTCGGCTGCCTGCTGATAATCGGCGTCATGTATGTCAGCATCCTCGTGTTCGTAGCGCGGGTATCGGTGATTGGCTTCTTCCGCGGCATGATCGACGCCATGGCGGTCGCCTATTCGACAGCGAGCTCCTCCGCGACGCTGCCGGTCACTCTGCGCTGTACCCAGCGCAATCTCGGCGTTAGCAAGCCGACTTCCAGCTTCGTCGTCTCGCTCGGCTCGACCATCAATATGGACGGCACGGCGATGTACCTCGGCCTTGCAACTCTTTTTGGCGCGCAATTGTTCGGCGTGACGCTTGGCTGGGAAGATTATTTCATCATTGCGCTGCTCGCGACAGTCGGCTCGATTGGCGCGGCGGGTATTCCCGGCGGCGGCCTGGTGATGATGGGCGCCGTGTTCACTGCGGTCGGCGTGCCGCTGGAGACGATCGCTTTCGTCGCCGGAGTGGACCGGATCATGGATATGATGCGCACCGCGACCAATGTGACCGGCGATGCGACCGTAACAGTGGCGACCGCGAGCATGCTCGGCGAAATCGATAAGGGCGAGCTAGCGAGCGCCGATGATGTGTGAGGCTAGGGCACGTGTTGAGACTTCATTAGCTTTCCAACGGGTATTCTCATGAATTGAAAAGGGGAAGCTCATGGCGTTCACGGAAGTAGAGAAAGCCGAATGGCACCGCGCGAAACGGCAAAGAGAAGCAGAGCGACCAACCAAGGCCTCAGAGCCGTTGGCTGAATGCATCATCTGTCATCAGTCCTTTGGATCCGGCGAAGGGCACTGGGCAACTGACTATCCGATCTGCAACGCATGCGACAGCGACTGACTAACGCCCCTTGGGCTTCTCCAGCACCTTCTTCCTAAAGCTGCACAGATCCGTGAGCTGGCAGCGCCAGCATTCCGGCGTGCGCGCTTTGCAGACATAGCGGCCATGTAGGATTAGCCAGTGATGCGCGTGCAGGCGGAAGGGCTGCGGCACGCGTTTTTCCAGCTTTGCCTCGACCTGCTCCGGCGCCTTACCCTTGGCCAGACCTGTGCGATTGCCCATCCGCAAGATGTGCGTGTCGACCGCAAAGGTCTCTTGCTTGAACCAGCAATTGAGCACGACATTCGCAGTTTTACGCCCCACGCCGGGCAGCCGCACGAGGTCCTCGCGCGTATCGGGAACTTCGCCGCCATAATCGTCGATCAGCAATTGCGAGAGCGCGATGACGTTCTTCGCTTTGGAGTTGAACAGACCGATCGTCTTGATGTGCTCGGTAAGGCCCTCAAGCCCTAGATCGAGCATCTGCTGAGGCGTTTCCACCTTCGCAAACAGCGCGCGCGTCGCCTTGTTCACGCCCACATCGGTCGCCTGCGCAGACAGGGCAACGGCGACGACCAACTGATAGGCATTGCCATATTCCAACTCGGTCTCGGGCTCAGGATTGTCCTCAGCCAGACGGCGGAAGAATTCGAAGATCTGGTCTTTGGTCATTGGCGTCTGATCACAATCCCAGCACGTCATTCATTGAATATCGACCAGCGCCTTTTCCGATCAGCCAAGCGGCCGCTTTCACGGCGCCGCGCGCGAAGATCATGCGGTTCTCGGCCGAATGCGACAGCGTGATACGTTCCTCATTCCCCGCGAGAATGACATTGTGATCCCCAGCGACAGTTCCGCCGCGCAAGGTGGCGAAGCCGATATCACCTTTGCGCCGAGCGCCCGTCTGCCCATGCCGCCCGCTGTCCATTGCATCGGACAGATTAACGCCGCGAGCCTCCGCCGCCGCTTCGCCGAGCAGTTTGGCTGTGCCGGACGGAGCATCGACTTTCATCCGGTGGTGCATTTCCAGAACTTCTATGTCCCAGTCGGGGCCAAGCCTGCTCGCCGCCTTTTTGACCAGATGAGCCAGAAGTGTGATGCCGAGCGACGTGTTGCCGGTTTGGAGAACGGGAATGGACTTTGCCGCTTCGGCCAGGGCGACAAAATGCTCCTGCTCGAGGCCCGTTGTACCAACAAGAATAGGGATGCCGGCGCCCTTAGCGGCTTTGAGGTTCGTCGCCAGCGCATCGGGCGAGGAGAAATCCACCACGACATCGCATTGGCCAAGCAAAGGCGCCGGGTCGCCGCCTAAATCAACGCCAACCTTGAACTCGTGTCCAGCCTCCTCGATCGCTGCGGCCAAGGCTTGGCCCATGCGGCCCTTGTGTCCGATGATCGCGAATTGCGCCATTGCGTTACCTCCACTCGGCGTGTTTCATAACTCTCATGGCAGACATTGAACGCATCGTCATCCTGACAGGCGCAGGAATTTCGGCAGAGAGCGGGATTGATACATTCCGCTCTGCTGGCGGGTTGTGGGAACAGCACAAGGTGGAGGACGTGGCGACGCCAGAGGGCTTTGCGCGCGATCCGGATCTGGTGCTGGGCTTTTACGATATGCGGCGCGAAGCACTGGCCAAGGTGGAGCCGAATGATGCGCACCGCGCGCTCGCCCGGCTTGAGCGAGAGTTCGCGGGCGAAGTGCTGCTTGTGACGCAGAATGTCGATGACCTTCACGAGCGCGGCGGTTCGCGCGATGTGCTGCATATGCACGGCGAATTGAAAAGCGCGCTGTGCAGCTCTTGCGAAGTTCGCTCGCCCTGGGACGCACCGATGGCGGATCGCCCGCCATGCCCCGTGTGTCAGGCACCGGCCCTACGCCCAGACGTCGTCTGGTTTGGCGAGATGCCGTATCAGATGGACCGCATCTACGCGGCGCTGCTCAGCGCGGATGTATTCGTCAGCATTGGGACCAGCGGGGCGGTCTATCCAGCGGCGGGCTTTGTCCAGGAAGGGAAGGCGGCGGGCGTTCAAACCGTGGAGCTCAATTTGGAGCCAAGCGAGGGCACGCATCATTTTGCGCAGGCCCGACATGGCCCTGCGAGCGTGTTGGTGCCAGCGTGGGTCGATGAGGTGTTAGGCGGTTGAGGGTCCGCAGCCCTTGCATGCTGGGTCTTTGGCAATGCTGAGCGTACGCATGCCGGGCTTCATTCCGTCTAGGATGTGAATCTTGCCCCATTGCGGATCGCCAAAGGCGCTCACACCGCTGAGCAGGACGCGCACCGCCTGCATGGCTGCAAAGCTGCCAGCCCATCCCGCCATCGCCCCCAGCATGCCGTCCTCCGCGCAGGTGTCACAATCCTCTGCGTCAAAGGCATCACCGACGAAGCAGCGATAGCAGGCATGGTCAGGATTGTGGCCGGCAAAGGCGCCAACTTGGCCCTGAAAACGGCCAACGGCTGCGCTGAGCAAAGGCACACCGGCCGTGACGCAGGCATCCGACACCGACAAGCGAGTTGCGAAATTGTCTGTGCCATCGAGCACCAGATCAGCGCTCGCAATCAGGCCGTGGGCGTTGCGTGGATCAATGCGTTTGTCGGAAATCTCCGCGTCGATCTCATCATCGAAGTTTGCCAGCCACCTGCGGGCTGAAACCGCCTTTCCATGCCCAACATCGCGGGATGAAAAAATGGTCTGACGCTGGAGATTGCTGGCATCGACCACATCGTCATCGACCAGAGTGAAGCGCCCAATCCCGCTCCCTGCAAGATATTGCAGCGCGGGCGATCCAATCCCGCCGAGTCCAATCATCGCGATATGCTGGCCAGCCAGCGCGACCTGACCCGCGCCGCCAATCTCTGGCAGCACGATATGGCGCGCAAAGCGATCGAGGCGGGCAGGGGATAAGGCGCTGGAAACAGTCATGCACAGCCTGTTGGCATCATGTTCACAACCTGTCGACAGCCTGTGGGCAGGGCTGTTGATGACCCTGTCGACAGGTTGTTGGCTTTTTGTGGGAGCGGTTGGCTACGCCGCCCTTAGATAATCAGCTCTCCAGCTGGCGCAGGAGGCTGCGAACATCGCCATCCATATCCGCATCGCGGGTGCGCAGATCTTCGATCAGCCGCACAGCGTGGATAACTGTCGAGTGATCGCGGCCGCCAAATTTCCGGCCAATCTCTGGGTAGCTGCGCGGTGTCAGCACCTTCGCAAGATACATCGCTACCTGGCGCGGCCGAACAACGGCGCGGGCGCGGCGCTTGGACGACATCTCGCTGCGGTCAATCCGGTAGAATTGGCAGACCGTGCGCTGAATCTCATCAATCGTGATCCGGCGGCGATTGGCCGACAGGATATCGGTCAACTGTTCTTCGGCGAGCTGCAGTGAAACCTCTTGGCCGGTCAGCTGCGCATAAGCGATCAGCTTGTTGAGGCCGCCGACCAGCTCGCGAATGTTGCGCGTGATGGTGCGAGCGAGGAAATCGATCACATCATCCGGCACATTGAGCGGTGCGAAGCGGGTGAGCTTCGATTCCAGGATCTTGCGGCGCAGTTCAATGTCGGCCGCTTGGATGTCGGCAACCAGACCCATCGAAAGACGGCTGAGGAGGCGCGGTTCGACTCCATCGAGCGCCTGCGGTGCGCGGTCGGCCGCGAACACCAGACGTTTGCCTTCAGCTAGCAAGGCATCGATCGTGTAAAGCAGCTCTTCTTGAGCGCTGGCCTTGCCGATGATGAATTGAATATCGTCAACCAGCAGCAGATCAAAGCTGCGCAGCCGCGCCTTAAACTCGATCATCTGATTCGCTTTAAGCGCTTGGACGAATTCGACCATAAAGCGCTCAGCTGAGCAGTAGAAAATCCGGGCGCGCGGGTGGGCTTGCAAGAATGCATGGCCAATCGCGTGCAGCAGGTGCGTCTTACCCTGGCCGGTTGCGGCTTTCAGATAGAGCGGCGAGAATTGCGGCTGTTCGGTTGCGGCCATACGCTGCGCAGCGTTGCAAGCGAGCACATTGGCCTCGCCTGTGACGAAGGCGGCAAAGGTTAGCGATGGGTCGAGCCCAACGGAGCTGGTGAAGCCTGCATCGCCGATCGTACCGGCAGCCATCGCAATTGCGCTGGCGTCCGCATCATTGGCGGGGCGGCGGCCATTGTCGAGCCGCAGCTCTGGCAATTGGCGGCGTCCTGGGTGAACCTGCACGCGAACATTGCGAACTTCGCTGCGCGCAATCTTCCAAGCGAGCTGCAAACGGTCATGAAACCGGTCTTGCACCCAATTGGCCGAAAACTCAGTTGGCAAAAACAGATCGAGCGTGCCGGTCTCTTTATCAATGCCGCCAACCTGGATCGGTTTGATCCATTGGCTGTGCAATTGGTGGCCCAGATCCTTGCGAAGTCCTTGGCTGATATCTGACCAATCGGCAGCGAGGTTCACAGCTTCGGAATCTTCCATCAAGTCGTCATCTGCTTTCCGACGCGTAGACCGCGCCTTATCTATTTTATGAACCATCTTACGTAATCCTGTGCCAACTCCAGAGCCGCTGATCTGGAGCGTTTCCCCAACTTCATGACAGGCAAAGCCTTCCCATGACCCGGAATCGAAAGATCCGGGTTTCCCCTCTTCATTCAAACTTTAAAAACCCAGGCTGTCCCGCCCCGAGTCAGGCATGATGTACCTATGGATTTCACCTTCAGGCAAGGGTGCATAATGTAAAAAAACAGAAATATTTGTGTTGACTCGGCTGTGACCCGCAGGCCTCCGTTCAACGCGCTGAATTAGCTTTAATTTTTGGTTTATGACCCCGCGAATCGCGGGGAATCCTGAGCTCTTAGTGTGTCAGCTCTGTCATGTGCCGCACAAACAAAAAGGGCCGGGCCATTACGGCCCGACCCTTATGTATCTTTATCCGCAATAATACGGATGTGAGTGGTTGCGAATCAGAGCGCAGCGACTCGTTTTGAGAGACGCGACATTTTCCGCGCGACTGTGTTTTTGTGCATGACACCGCGAGCAACGCCGCGAGCCATTTCTGGCTGAGCAGCTTTGAGCGCTTCAGCAGCAGCAGGCTTGTCGCCAGCTTCGCAAGCGGCCTCTACCTTCTTCACGAAGCCGCGAATGCGGCTCATGCGGGCGGTGTTGATTTCCGCACGACGATTGTTGCGGCGGATGCGTTTGCGGGCTTGCGGCGTATTGGCCATATCTGTGTCTGTCTCGCGGTTTGTGCGGGCCACCAAGGATGGCCTGATCTCTAATATCGGTTGCTCGAAGAATCGGCGCTCAGGAATTCACCCGTACGCCGGAAAACGCGGCACATAGGGCTAGCCTTGCGAATCGTCAATGATTTTGGTGCGATCCTGCCTGAGGCCGCATCAATCCAGCGCGCTCACTTTTGGCACTTGGGGCAAAACCACGTGCTGCGCCCGCCTTGCGCGATGCGCTTGATCGTCCCGCCATCCTCGTGGTGGCAGGCCTCGCCCGTGCGGTCGTAGACATTAAAGCGCGTGGCAAAATAGCCCAGCTCGCCGTCGGGCTGCGCATAATCCCGCAAGGTGGAGCCGCCATCGCGGATTGATGTCTCCAGCACCTCGCGAATAGCCGGAACCAGCCGAGCCAGCTGCGGCTTTGTCACTTTGCCGCCTTGCTTGCGCGGATGAATGCCAGAGCGCCACAGCGCCTCGCACACATAGATATTGCCAAGCCCGGCGATAATCCTCTGGTCGAGCAGGCACAGTTTGATCGACTGGGTCTTGCCTTTCAGCGCCGTCTTCAGGTGCTCCACGCTTAACCCATCGCCGAGTGGCTCCGGACCAAGGCTCGCAAATTGTGGCCACTGGTCCAGCGCATCGCTGGGCAGCAGATCAACCGAGCCAAACCGGCGCGGATCGCATAGGGCAAATTGATGGTCGTCTGTCTCGATGATCAGGTGATCGTGCTTATCCGGTACCTCAGGATCGATTCGCCAGCGCCCGCTCATGCCCAGATGGAAGACCATCGATTGGCCGCGGTCGATATCAATGAGGCCATATTTGGCCCGCCGCGACAGGCCGGTGATCACCGCTCCGGTCATGACTTGCACCAAGTCTGGCGGGAAGGGACGGCGCAGGTTGGGGCGGTTCAATTGGACGCGCGCAATGCGCTCGCCCAGCATAAAGCGCTCTAGCCCGCGAACGGTTGTTTCAACTTCTGGTAATTCAGGCATCGTTCTTTGGCTCGCTGACACTCGCTGGCCGCAGCGACCCGCTCCCACAAAAATAGCGCTCTAACAAGCTTTGCGCGGTGCACAAACTTCCCTAAGGCTCTGCGCTATGAGCGAAAAGACAGTATCCTTCGGTTACGAAGAAGTAGCCCCAGAGGAAAAGACCCGCCGCGTCGGCGACGTATTCTCCAATGTCGCGAGCAAGTACGACATCATGAACGATGCGATGTCGGGCGGCATGCACCGTTTGTGGAAGGACCGCTTTGTCAGGCGGGTTAAGCCGCAGGCGGGCGAGACGATACTCGATATGGCAGGCGGCACGGGCGACATTGCCTTTCGCATGGCGCCGAGCGGGGCAGCAATCACCGTGTGCGATATCAATCAGGATATGCTCGATGTCGGCGTTGAGCGGGCGATGGATCGCGGCCTGAAGGATGATGAGGGCTCGCTGGTCTGGTCTTGCCAAAACGCGGAGGAACTGAACTTCGCCTCCAGCAGTTTCGATGCCTACACAATCGTATTTGGTATTCGCAATGTGACCGACATTCCAAAGGCTCTGCGTGAGGCAAACCGCGTCCTGCGACCTGGCGGGCGTTTCTTCTGCATGGAGTTTTCGACCACGGAATGGCCGGGCTTCAAAGAGGTCTATGACGTCTACTCGCATAAGGTCATGCCGAAGATGGGCAAGATCATCGCTCAAGATGAAGAGAGCTATCGCTATCTCGCCGAATCCATCCGCCGTTTCCCGAAAATGCCGGAGTTTGAGCAGATGATCCGTGATGCCGGCTTTGCCAACACTAAGGTGGAGCCGATCCTGGGCGGTGCAGTGGCCATTCACTCGGGGTGGAAGATCTAGGGTGACGCAGCCCGCCACGCATCTGTTTCGCCTGCTGAAGTGGGGCATCACGCTCGCTCGCCGCCGCGCGCTTGTTGGTATCGAGAATGATCCCAATGCACCGCCGCCGGTGCGGCGATTGGTCAAGCTGGCGCGCTGGATATCCTTCACAGGCAAATCTGGAACGCCCGACTATGCAGGAGCCTTCCGCGCGATTGGCCCGGCGGCGATCAAGCTCGGGCAATCTTTGGCCACCCGGCCCGATATTGTCGGCGAGGAAGCGGCGAACAATCTGCTCAGCCTGCAGGACAATCTGCCGCCTGTGCCGTTTTCCGAAATCGAAGCCTCGATTGCAGCAAGCTTTGGCGTGCCGCTGGAGACTTTGTTCCGCGAAATAGACCCCAATCCTGTGGGCGCGGCATCTATCGCTCAGGTTCACAAGGGCGTGACCACGGATGGCCGCGAAGTTGCGATCAAAGTGCTGCGGCCCGGCATTCGTGAGAAGTTTGCGCGCGACATTCAAACCTATGAATGGGCGGCGGCGCACCTTGAGGCGTTTGGCGGAGAGGCGGAGCGGCTGCGCCCGCGCCTGACGATTGCCAATTTCAAGCGCTGGACCAACAGTGAGCTGGATCTGCGGCGCGAGGCGGCCTCTGCATCGGAGCTCGCTGAGGGCATGGCCGGGATCGAGGGATACCGCATTCCGGAGATTGATTGGGACCGTACCAATGGCCGCGTCCTGACGGTGGAGTGGATCAATGCGGTGAAGATCAGCCGGATTGAAGAGCTTAAGGCGCAGGGCCAAGACCTGCCGCATATTGCCGAACGTTTGGTGATATCGTTCCTGACGCAGGCGATCAGCGCCGGTTTCTTCCATGCTGACATGCACCAGGGCAATCTGTTCATTGAGGAAGACGGCACAATTGTCGCGATTGATTTTGGCATCATGGGCCGGATCGATCGGCGCGCGCGGCAATGGCTCGCAGAGATCCTTTATGGCCTGACGACAGGCAATTATAAGCGCGTCGCCGAAATTCATTTCGAGGCGCAATATGTGCCGAGCTATCACTCGGTCGGTGAGTTTGCGACCGCACTGCGCGCTGTCGGTGAGCCGATGCGCGGCAAGCCCGTGAGCGAGCTCAGCGTTGGGCAAATGCTCGACGGGCTGTTTGCGATCACGCGCGATTTCGACATGCAAACGCAGCCGCATCTGCTGCTGCTGCAAAAAACCATGGTGATGGTTGAGGGCATAGCGACCCAGCTCAACCCTGAGATCAATATGTGGGACACATCGGCGCCCTATGTGCGCGGCTGGATCCGCGATGAGCTGGGGCCAGAGGCCGCGGTTGCGGAGCGGATCAAGGAAGACACGCAGACGTTCCTGCGCCTGCCCGATCTGATCCGCCGGATAGAGGACCGCTTCCCTGCCAAAGGCGGCGCGCCAGAGCAGCCTCCGCTGCCCGATGTGCCTCTGATGACCGACCGCAAACCGCGCGAGGGCGGCAGTGTGCTCGGGTACCTTGTTGCGGGCGTTGCTGGAGCAGGCGCGATGTTTGGCGCGGTCGCGCTGGGGTTGATCGGCTAGATTATCCCTGATTTTACTCGATTTAACGCCCCATTGATCAAGCTTAATTAACCATTGTATCCCAAGGAACGCGCTTGGGCTTGGCCCAAGAACGCTGTACGTCTAGGTTCTGAAACAGCGTTAATGTGATATGAGGGAGTGAAGCGAGTGATTGTTTGCTTGCCCGGCCCAAGTGTAAGTCTATGTGTGAGGACGCAAAAATGACCGAAACACGGCCGAAAATCCTGTTGGTCGTGGGCGGCGGAATTGCCGCTTACAAGGCTTGCGAGCTTGTTCGCCTGATCCGCAAAGGCGGCGGCGATGTCACTTGCGTTGTGACCAAAGGCGGTCAGCAATTCGTCACGCCCATGTCACTCGCAGCACTCAGCGAAAATCAAGTTTACACCAATCTCTGGGATCTCAAGAATGAGGTCGAGATGGGTCATATCGAGCTAAGCCGCGAGGCCGACCTTGTGGTCGTGTGCCCGGCGACGGCTGATCTTTTGGCCAAAATGTCCTCTGGCATTGCCGATGATCTGGCTACCACTTTGATCCTTGCGACCGACAAGCCAGTGATGGCTGTGCCAGCGATGAATGTGCGCATGTGGGAGCATGAGGCGACCCAGCGCAATATCGAATGGCTGCGCCAGGCGGGCGTCAATGTGCTCGATCCCGATGAAGGGCCAATGGCCTGCGGCGAGTTCGGCTATGGCCGCCTGCCGGAGCCCGATGCGATCTGGCGCGAAATTGCCTCTTACTTTGACATTGAAGTTGAAGAGCCTGCCGCGCCTGCGGCCACTCCTGTCGCTGTGCCCGCCAATGATGGGCCGGACGAGGAGTATGAGGTCGAGGCGATTGAGCCGGAGCCAGAATACGAAGAAGAAGAGCCTGAAAGCAAAAGCGGCGGTCTTGGCGGATTGCTGTCGATGATCATTCCGCGCTCGACCGCGAAACGCACGCATGAAGAGATCGAGACCGAATATGTCGAAGCGGCTGATCTTGATGATGCGGAGGCCGCTGAGCTGGCCGATGAAGGCGAGATCGAAGAAACGCCTGAGTTCAATCCGGACTTCGGCGGGCCTCTCCTCGCCAAGAAGGGCGGAGCAGGCGCTGCGCCGCCGATGGATCCAAGTGCGATCAACCACGAAGTCGACAAGCGCAAAGCTGCGCCTGAGCTGACCGGACAGATGGCATCATTGGAAGACGGCGTTCAGGCCGCGCTAGATGATGCGCTGGGCGGCGGCGGTTTTGATATCGATCCGAACTATCGTCCGCTGGAGGGTCGCCATGTGCTGGTGACCGCCGGGCCGACGTGGGAATCGCTCGATCCTGTGCGCTACATCGCCAATCGTTCAAGCGGTAAGCAAGGCTTTGCCATTGCGGCGGCGGCTGCGGCGCTGGGCGCTAAGGTTACTCTGGTGGCTGGCCCGGTTGCGTTGCAAACGCCCTCCGGTGTTGACCGGATTGACGTTGAGAGCGCTGCGCAAATGTCTGAGCGGGTGAAAGCGGCTCTGCCGGCGGATGCCGCCGTGATGGTGGCCGCTGTGGCTGATTGGAAGCCGAAAGAATACACCTCTGAGAAGATGAAGAAGCGCGGGTCGGCCCCGCCGGTTCTGATGCTGACTGAAAACCCAGACATTCTCACCAATCTTGCCGCTGGCGCGAACCGCCCAGAACTGGTGGTTGGCTTTGCGGCTGAGACCGAAAACGTGCTCGAAAACGCTAAGAAAAAGCGCAAGCGCAAAGCTGCTGATTGGATAGTGGCGAACGACGTGTCCGGCGATGTGATGGGCGGCAATGAAAACACCGTTCATATCGTCTCGAGCGAAGGGGTGGAGAGCCTCGACAAGATGCCTAAGCGCGCCGTTGCTTTGGCTTTGGTTGAGCGCATCGCAGAGACTTTGACCGCTGAGGCTGCCGAGTGACTTCGCGCGTATCGGTAGAGCTCAAACGCCTGCCCCACGGTGAGGGTCTGCCCTTGCCAGCATACGCCACGGACGGCGCAGCGGGTATGGACATTGTCGCAGCAGAAGAAGTGACCATTGATCCGGGCGCGCGCCATGCGGTTGCAACCGGCCTTGCGGTCGCCATTCCCAAAGGGTTTGAAATTCAGGTGCGCCCGCGCTCCGGCCTTGCACTGAAGCATGGGATCACCGTGCCAAATACGCCTGGTACAATCGATTCCGATTATCGCGGCGAGCTAAAGGTCATCATGATCAATCACGGCAGCGAGCCTTTTCCCATCGCACGCGGCGACCGGGTGGCTCAGCTGGTGCTGGCCCCTGTTACGCAAGGCGCCTGGGTAGAGGTCGAAGAGCTCGACGCGACGGAACGCGGCGCAGGCGGCTTTGGCTCCACCGGCGGACACGAGAAGCTCTAGCTAGCACACTCCAAACACAAAAAGGCGGCGCCGTTTTCAGCACCGCCTCTTCAAATCCCGTCCAAGGGAAAAGGGTTGATCAGCCGCCCGATTAGTCGGTGCGGCGGACCTTTTTGCTCTCTGGCTTGATGGTGATGCGCAAAGTCTCACCCGAATTGCCGGGGAAGTCTGTGAACATCGCATCCACCAGATTCGGCACCAGATATTGCAATCGGTTCGAGCTGGAAACAGCCTGCGCCTTGCCTTCAAACAGACGTTCGCCGGTAGCGGTGCTGTCGATCTTCATATCGATGCCGCTGGTGTACACCGTGATGCTGCGCACTTCTGGGCCGCCAAACCATGGGTCATAGAAGCCGAAACCCCACGCGCCGCCAAACCGGCTGCGATGGAAGCCGCGGCCGCGGTAGAACCCGCGCCGGCCAAATCGGCCATACCAAGGGCTGAAATAGGGATCGCCGGCAAAGCCAGCGTTGGTGGTGCGAATCCGCTCGCGGCCATTATCGATGCCGTAATCGAAGCGCACCAGCAGATTGGCGGCTTCAGGCTCGGCTTGCGAATATCCAAGGCGCTCCATTTCGGCTTCGACGAAATCGGCATATTGCGCGAATTCGAGGCCGCCCGCGAGCTTGGGATCATCCGCAACAACGGCAAAGGTCTGGCCAGTCGGAGCTGGAAGCGCGCTCTGGAAGCGCGAGACATCGGCCTTAAACGGCGTTGCGCAGGCCGCGAGGCTGAGCAGCAGAATTGGTACGCTCGCGCGTCCCAGGCGTTTCATCAGCGTGCGCCCCGGCGTTTTTGCCGAGGAAGTATCGGAATTGGTCATGGCATTACCTCTTATCACTCACATGGCTTTCAAAGGCTCATGGTTTGCCGCCGCCATTTCCCTTCACTCGCGCCATAAAGTCTGGTGCGAATCCCATCGTTGAGCCGGCAAGCTGTCATCAGCAGGCCTAAGTGTAAAGACGTGGCCTGAATGCATTTTGAACGCGCGATGACTGAATCGCGCGGCTCGCAGCGTGCAGAATGCGATTGGCCGCCTCTGTAGATGCCCTTATCCGCGCACCAGGCCGAGCGCTTCGTAAGCTGCTTTGAGCGTCGGCGCGCTGCGCTCGCGCGCTTTCGCTGCGCCCTTGGCAAGGATCGCATCCAGCGCCTCCCGGTCCTGCATCAGCTCTCGGAAACGCGCGGTCACCGGCGCAAAGCTCTCGGTCAGCAGCTCGCCAAGCGCGGGCTTGAACGCGCCGAACCCTTGCCCGCCATAGTCGACCAGCACTTGTTCTTTGCTGATGCCTGCCAGCGAGGCAAAGATACTCACCAGGTTTAGCGCCTCTGCGCGGTCTTCGAGCCCCTCAAGCTCGCTAGGCAGCGGCTCTGGATCGGTCTTTGCCTTCTTCACCTTTTTCATAATGGTGTCGGCATCATCGGTCAGATTGATACGGCTGAGGTCCGATGGATCAGACTTACTCATCTTGGCCGAGCCATCGCGCAGCGACATGATCCGCGCGGCTTCTGGCGGAATATAGGGATCGGGCAGGGTGAAAACTGGCGCGTCTTCGCTGGCGAAATCGGTGTTGAATTTCTGCGCAATGTCTCGCGCGAGCTCCAGATGCTGCTTCTGGTCATCGCCAACTGGCACATGGGTCGCCTGATACAGCAAGACGTCCGCGGCCTGCAGGACGGGATAGGTGAACAGGGCGATCGATTGCCCTTCACGGTTTTTGCCCGACTTATCCTTCCACTGGGTCATGCGGTTGAGCCAGCCCATCCGCGCCGTTCCGTTTAGCAGCCATTGCATCTCTGCATGGGCGGGAACCTGCGCTTGGTTGAACAAAACAGAGCGTGATGGATCGACCCCGCAAGCAACCAAGGCCGCCGTCATCTCAAGCGTTGATTGCTTAAGCTGGACCGGATCATGCGGAAGAGAAATTGCGTGAAGATCGGCCAGAAAGAACAGGCATTCGCCATTGTCGCCAATGTCGTCCTGCATCCTCACCCAATTGCGGATCGCCCCCAGGTAATTGCCGAGGTGAAGATTGCCGGTAGGCTGAATGCCGGAGACGACTTGCATGAGAAATAGGCTCTTTCAGTTTAAGTTGATTTGCGGGTGAACTTAGCGATCCGCTCGCGGTCGAGCGCGCCGAGAGCGAATGCCAAAGTGAAATAGACGATTGCCGCCGCGCCGACCAGCACTGCGAGTGCAAACAGGCGCGCAAAGATACCAGCGGAATAATAGTCGCTCAGCATATCGCTGGCAAAATACAGCGCAGCGCCCATCGCGGCGGCTGCGATGAGTTGCCGTGCGATCCGCCCGACCAGTTGCCAATTGGCGCGGTAATGCCCGCGCATGGCGAGTATCACGTAGAGTATGGTGACATTAATCCACGCGCCGGTCGCGCTGGCCAATGCGACGCCAACAACACCGTAGGTTTCCAAGAACAGGATGTTGTAAGTGATGAACACGAATAGCGCGACAAAGGCGGTGTAGACCGGCGTCTTCGTGTCGGCGCGCGCGTAAAAGTTCGGCACCAGCACTTTGATCAGCACATAGGCGGGCAGACCCATCACCAGCGCGGTGAGGACCGCGCCTGTCTGGTTCGCGTCCTCAATCGCGAAACGTCCGCCTTCGAAAATCATCGTCACAAACGGCACGCCGCAAATGGCGAGGGCAAAAGTCGCAGGCAGCGTCAGCAGCATCGCAAGCTCGATCGCGTCAGATTGGATTCGCGACGCGCCCTCGTGATTGTCGCTGCCGACGAATTTGGACAGGGTCGGCAGGATCGCGGTCGACAGTGCGATCCCGATGATCCCGAGCGGCAGCTGATTGAGCCGGTCGGCATAATTCATATAGCTGACCGCGCCGCTCTCCAGCTGGTTGAGGAAATAGAGCTGGACCAGCGTGTTGATCTGATACGCGCCGCCGCCAATCGCTGCGGGCAGGGCGATGATGCCGAGCCGTTTCACCTCTGGCGTGAGGCGCGGCAGGCGCATTTTCACCTCAAAGCCCTCAACCCTGACCCAGTAATAGAGCCAGGCGAGCTGCATCACGCCCGCCCCAGTGACGGCCCAGGCGATCCCGTATGCCACCTGCTCTAGGCTAGCCCCAGTCGCCATCCAGCGCTCACCGATCAGCAAAGCGGCGATCAGCATCAGGTTCAAAATGATCGGAAAGCTGGCCCCCGGCGCAAAGCGTGAGACCGAATTGAGCATGCCGGTGAACAGCGTCACCATGCTGACCAACACAATATAGGGGAACATGATCCGAGCGAAATCAACCGCAATCGGGAAGGTGTTCTCATCAACCGGCTTTTCTGCGAGCAACCAGATCACGCCCGGCATGGCGAGTTCAAATATCGCCACCAGCGCAATCAGCACTGGCAGGAATACACTCAGCACATCGGCGCTGAACGAGCGCGCTTCTTCCATGCCGCCTTCGCCGTGCAGTCGCTTGGAGAACATTGGTACAAAGGCAGCCGAAAAGGCTCCCTCGGCAAACAGCCGCCGGAACACATTCGGGATGATGAAGGCCTGAAACCAAGCATCAGTGATGTCATTGGCGCCGAGGACACGCGAGAAAATCATCTCGCGCGCCATCCCAGCGACCCGGCTGGCGAGGGTTAGCCCGCCAATGGTTCCGACATTTTTAAGCAGGCTCATGGCTGCACCAGCCCTATCACAGGTCTAGCGGTTTGAAAGCCTGTGAGCCGGGCCAAGCAGAACGCGGCCTTATGCCTCGCCAGCAGGCGCACCGCCAGCGGCCGCTTCTTCTTGTTGCTTGCGAGCGAGCTGCTGAAGATAGAGGCCGTTGAAATCAATCGGATCCATCAACAGCGGCGGGAAGCCAGCATCGCGCACGGCATCGGCAACGACGCGGCGAGCGAATGGGAAAAGCAGACGCGGTGCTTCGGCAAACAGGAATGCATGGGTCTGATCTTCAGGCAGGTTGCGCACACCGATGAGGCCGCAATAGGCCAGCTCTACCAAATAGGCGCTGCCTTGCTCGGTCTTGGCGTCGATGTTCACCTTCAAAGTGATCTCGTGAACATTCTCGTTCACTTGCTCAGCGCCAATGTTGAACTGAACGTCGATCTGCGGTTGATCCTGCCATTGATAGACGTCTGGCGCATTCGGGTTTTCGACCGACAAGTCTTTGACATATTGCGTAATCAGGCCCGCTGCGGGCTGATTATCGGCGCCATTTGCGCCGGCTGCTGGATTGTTGAGATCGGTTAGGATGTCGCCTTCTTCGGCCATTTTTAAGCTCTTTCCATCATGGATAATGTGAAGCCTGCACAGCGCGCAGGGTAATCGGGTATTCGGTTGGCGGCGCGCCTAGCAGGCGCGAGCCGTGCTCGCAACCGGATGAGATGCACGCAAAAACCTTTAACGGGTACGTGAAAGGTCGTTGTCGATTTGTATTTAGCGCCTATTTAAGGCACTTAAGGTATACAGGAATCGGAGATCGCGTGCCCGCGTGATCCCAAACCAACCGGGTATTACAAACGTGATTGTTGAAATTATCATCCTCGCCATGATCGCCGCATTCTTGGGGCTGCGTCTCTATTCGGTGCTTGGCCGCCGCGCAGAGCATGAAGAGGAATCGGTTCCAAACCGGTTTGAGCCTAGCGGCAAACAGCCGTCGGCTGCCCCGCCTAGCGCGGCGGCAGTGCCAGTGGCCGCCAATCCTCAGCCAGAGATTACCGGCGTTTTGCCTGCGGTCGAACGCGGCATTCGCGAAATCGCTGCGGCCGACAGCCGGTTTGACCTCACCTCGTTCCTAGAAGGCGGACGCGCCGCCTACACTATGGTGCTTGAAGCATTCTGGCAGGGTGATCGTGAGACCCTTCGCGATCTGTGCGATGATGATGTGTACGAAGGCTTTGCCGCCGCGATCGATGAGCGTGAGGCCGCTGGCCACACGCTTGAGAACAAGCTCATCCGCATCGAAGAGACGAAAATCCACTCCGCTCAGCTGGATGGTCGGATGGCCCGGATCGCTCTGTTGTTCGTGGCCGATATCGCCGCCGTTACGCGCGATAAAGACGGCAATATGATCGCCGGTTCGCTCGATGATGCGATCGAAAGCCGCGATATCTGGGTCTTCTCACGCAATGTGAGCGACAAGGATCCGAACTGGGTGCTCGACGAGACCGATGAAGGCTAGGCAGATAGCCTAACGGGCACTGACCTTAAGGAGAGTACAATGCGCACAGGCCTGGTTCTGGCGATCGCTATCCTCCTGTCCGGCTGCGTCCGGCTGATCCCAGAAAGCACTGCGCCAAGCGGCCCGGTGGTGACGACACCGCCGCCACCAGTGATCGCGCCGCCCGCTCCGGTTACGCCGCCTGCGCCCACCGGACCTGCGCCGACGAGCGCGCTGATGGCGGGCGTTAAGCCGGGACCATTCGTATCCGGGCTTGGCTATTCTCAGGCCGATGCAGAGGGCGCTCTGCGCTCTTTCATCGAAAGCTGCCCCAGCCTGCTGCGGCGCGAGGATACCACTGGCCTCACCCGGCCAAGCGATTGGGAGCGAGCCTGCGAGGCCGCGCCGCGCAATCGCGGCACCGCCGACACTTTCTTTGCGACCTATTTTGAAACCGCGATTGTTGGCACGGGCGAGGCCTTTGCGACCGGATATTTCGAGCCTGAGATCCGCGCGAGCCGCACGCGTGCGCCGGGTTTTCAGACGCCGATCTATGCCATGCCGAGCGATCTGAAACGCGGATGGACGGCGGATATCCCCGAGGCAGAGCGCACGGGGCGTCCGCCACTTGGACGGCGTGATATGAATGGTGAGTTTGTGCGCTATTACGAACGCCGCGAAATTGAGGAAGGCGCACTTGATGGGCGGGCGCCTGTCATCGCCTGGGCAGCCGATCCGGTTGAGCTCTTCTTTCTGCAGATCCAGGGTTCTGGCCGGCTTCGCACGCCCGATGGCGAAGTAATCCGCATCGGCTATGCCGGACAGAACGGCCGTGAATATGTCGGCGTTGGCCGGGTCATGCGCGACCGTGGTTTGATTGGCGAGGGGCCGGGCAAATACGCTGGCTCCATGCAAGGCATCATGGCCTATATCCGCGAGAATCCCGAGGAAGGGCGCGAGCTGATGCGCCTCAACAAGAGCTGGATTTTCTTCCGTGAGCTAACCGGTGATGGACCGCTAGGTTCGCTCGGTATTCCCGTTCGGCGCGAAAACTCCGTGGCGGTTGATCCGCGCTTTGTGCCTTATGGCGCGCCCGTCTGGCTCGATCTCGACCGCGATGTCGCCGATGGCCTCTGGATCGCGCAGGACACCGGCGGGGCGATCAAGGGCCCGAACCGCTTCGACACCTTTTGGGGGGCAGGCGAAGACGCACGCCAGATTGCTGGCGGCATGAGCGGGCGTGGGCAAGCGCTGATCCTGCTTCCGCGCGGCGTAGTGGAACGCCACGCTGGCCAATGAGCATCCCGCGCGGCCTCAATGAGCAAGAGGCGGCTGCTTGGGCGCATTTGGCGCAGAGCGTCACCCCGCTAGAGGGGCGTGCGCGCCCTGTGATGCCGCAAGAGCCAGCCGCTGGCGTGCAAACTAAGGCGAAACCGAAAACCGGCTTAAAGACACCGCAACCGGTGTCGCCGATGCGCAAACCGTCCAAGAAGCTGCCGCGAGTGAGCGCTCAAGCTGTCGCTGCTGCGCCGCCGCCCAAACTGGCCCCGTCCAGTCTCGATGGCCATTGGGATCGCAAGCTGAAAACGGGCCGTATTGTGCCCGATTACACACTCGATTTGCACGGCCATACGCTCGACAGCGCCTACACGCGGCTCTCCAGCGGGCTTGACCAAGCGCGGGCGATGGATGCGCGGGTCGTGCTCGTGATTGCCGGGCGTTCGCGACCGGTGGACCCAGCGGACCGCGGGGAAAAACGCGGCGCTATCCGGGCCAAACTGCTCGATTGGCTCGCCGCTGGCCCGCACGCTGGCGCGATCTCAGCTGTCAGAGCCGCACATCGCAGCCACGGCGGCGAAGGCGCGCTCTATCTGGTTTTGAAACGTTTGCGCTAACCAACCTAGGGCTGGCTCAGCTCATTAGCCAAACAACCAGACATTCATCAGCCGTCCGGGCAGCGCCATGCTGAAAATCCCGGGGATCATTAGGGCGCCGAGATAGAGGGTCATGATTTCCTTCTTGTGACCTTTCATGTCGCCCCGGCGAGCGGTGGCAACCAGTTTGTAGGACGCCCATAAAGTCATCGGTACGAAAATATGGATGAAGCTGAACGAGCCGCCTGATTGGATGAAGATCGCTGAAGTTGCAGTGATCACCATCAGCGCGACCCAGATCTTGCCGAGCATTTTGTGCCACTTGGTCCCTTTGGGTGCGAGCAGCAGATAGCCCCCCAATGGGATCGCCGGAAGCACGGTTGCCACGTGCAGCATAATCACGAAATCGCGCGTCGCCGGATGGTCGGGTGCGAAGCCCAGCAAACCGCGCATCAAGGCATAGACTGCGACCAGCGTCATCGTGGTACCTGCAATCGCGACAAGTGCGCGCTGGGTCGGCGTGATATCGAATGTATGTGGTTGCTTCGTCTTGGAGTCGGCACTGGGCCGAGCGGCATTAAGTGTGGTGGTGGTCATTGGTTTGTATCCCTGTTGTCTCGGTGTGACCTGACAATGCCGCGCCCCCATTTGCGGGCAATCACTGCTGCGCCAGCGGGCGTGATCCTTCGCGGGTTGGACGTATCGAGGCATGAAAAACCCCTGAATTGCGGTGCTTTGCCACTTTACGAAGCGCGAATGGGCAGTCAGAACTGGCGGTATGGACAGCGGGGACAGCAATCAGCGCAACAAAACGGCGCGCAAAATCATGATCGACCTTTCGATCATGACGGTAATCGGGATTGTGCTGGCCTTTGTCGGGCCATTTGGCAGTTTTGCCGAACCGCTGGCATACCGCTTAGTCAGCTGGGTGAGTTTCGCGTGGATCGGCTACGCAATTTACAGCCCGATGAGCTGGGTGGTTGATCGGCTTTATGTTGCGCTCGAGCTGCCGCGCCCTGGGCTTTGGGTGGCGGCGGTTGCTTTGGCGACAGTTCCGATGGCCGCCGTTGTCTGGTCGATGGGCTTTCTGCCTGGGCCAGTAAGAATGCCGACGCTCGACCAGGCGCTCTCATCCTATTTCTATGTCTTTTTGGTGGGCGGCGGAATCACTGCGTTTTTCTACATGCTTGAAACACGGTCAACTGCCGCTGAGGTGCAGCCGGAGCCAAAGCTGGCCGAAGTTGAAATGATGCGGGACGTTTCCATTCCAGAACCAGCGCCGAATGATGCTTCAGTGGAAAAAGAGGCAGCTGAACCCGCATCCAGTCCGCGTTTGCTCGGGCGTCTGCCAGCTGAGCTTGGCAGCGAGATTATCGCGCTAGAAATGGAGGATCACTATGTCCGCGTTCACACCGCGCTGGGTTCCGAACTGGTGCTGCTGCGGATGCGCGATGCGATGGCAGAACTGGACGGAATCGAGGGCTTGCAAACGCATCGCAGCTGGTGGGTGGCGCGCGGCGCGGTAGAAGACGTGCTGCGCGCAGGTCGCAACGTCCGCTTAAGGCTGGCGCGTGATATTGAAGCGCCAGTGAGCCGGGCGAACATCTCCGTTCTGAAAGACGCTGGCTGGATCTAATCGCCCTTTGATCTGGTGCTCCACCGCGCTCCACCTCTTCCTATTCCACAAATGAAAAGCCCCCGACATTTCTGCCGAGGGCTCTCCTGCGACCCGATCGGGCTCTTGCCAGATCAGCCGTGGTATTTCGCATGGGTCAGATCAAAGCGATCTGCGTTCATGACTTTGGTCCAAGCCGCGACGAAGTCAGCGACGAACTTCGCTTCATTGCCCGCTTCGGCATAGACTTCTGCCTGCGCGCGCAGTTGTGAGTTGGAGCCGAAGACGAGGTCCGTGCGGGTGGCGCGGAACTTCTCTGCGCCGGTCTTGCGGTCGGTGCCGATGTATTCCTCATCGCCGCTGCCATCGACTGGGGTCCACTTGGTTCCCATGTCCAGCAGGTTGGTGAAGAAGTCCGGCGTCAACTGACCAACGCGGTCGGTGAACACGCCGTGGCTGGTGTTGCCTGTGTTCGCGCCGAGCGCCCGCATGCCGCCGACCAGAACGGTCATTTCTGGAATGGACAGTCCAAGCAGATGCGCACGGTCGATCAGCATTTCTTCAGTCCGAACGCTAGCCTTCGTCTTGAGGTAGTTGCGGAAGCCATCAGCAAACGGCTCCAGCGGCTCAAAGCTCTCCGCATCGGTGTGCTCCTCGGTCGCATCGCCGCGTCCGCCAGTAAATGGCACGCTTACGCTGTGACCAGCGTCTGCAGCGGCTTTTTCAACCGCAGCCGTTCCGGCGAGCACGATGGCGTCGGCCATTGAGATATCACCGCGCAGTTCGTCGATCTTGGCGAGCACTTTGCTAAGCTCATCAGGATCGTTCGCCGCCCAGCCATTTTGCGGGGCGAGCCGCACGCGGGCACCATTGGCGCCGCCGCGGTGATCCGAATTGCGATAGCTTGAAGCCGAAGCCCATGCTGCTTTGACGAGCTGGCTGACGGTCAGTCCGCTGCCGAGGATGGCCGACTTGAAGGCGCTTACCGCGCTGTCAGAAGGCTCGGTTCCGGCAGGAACGGGATCCATCCAGATCAAGGTTTCTTCTGGAACCTCTGGACCCATGTAGCGGGCCTTCGGACCCATATCGCGGTGGCACAGTTTGAACCATGCGCGCGCAAATGCGTCGTCAAGCTGCTCTGGATTGGCGAGGAAGCGCTCGGAAATCTTGCGATATTCCGGATCCATCTTCAGCGCCATATCAGCGGTGGTCATCATGGTCGGAACCTTCTTCGAAGGATCGCGAGCGTCCGGCGCCATATCGGCTTCTTCCGGATTGATCGGCGTCCATTGCTGAGCGCCGGCCGGTGAATGCACCAATTCAAAGTCATATTTGAACAGGATCCGGAAGTAGTCATGCGACCACGAGGTCGGGTTGTTCGACCAAGAGCCTTCGATTCCCGAGGTTGTGATATTGCCTTTGGCAATCTCTTCCTCGTCATTGAGCCAGCCGAAGCCTTGCAGCTCAAGCGTTTCGCTCTCAGGAGCGCCGCCAAAAGTGTCGGATGGCGCAGCACCGTGAGCCTTCCCGAAGGCATGGCCGCCTGCTGTAAGAGCGACGGTTTCTTCATCGTTCATAGCCATGCGAGCGAAGGTTTCGCGCATGTCGCGGGCCGATTGTAGCGGATCAGGATCGCCGCCCGGCCCTTCTGGATTGACATAGATCAGGCCCATCTGGATCGCTGCCAGCGGATTTTCGATTTCTGCGCCATCATCGGGACGGATACGGGTGGCAACGCCTTCATTCACCCACTGCTCTTCGGTGCCCCAATAGACGCTTTCTGGCTCGAACACGTCGGCGCGGCCGCCGCCAAAGCCAAAGACGGGACCGCCCATCGATTCAATCGCGACATTGCCGGTGAGGATGAACAGGTCAGCCCAGCTGATGTTCTTGCCGTATTTCTGCTTGATCGGCCACAGCAGGCGGCGCGCCTTGTCGAGGTTGCCATTGTCTGGCCAGCTGTTGAGCGGGGCAAAGCGTTGCTGACCGCTGCCTGCGCCGCCGCGGCCATCGCCGGTGCGATAGGTGCCGGCTGCGTGCCACGCCATGCGAATGAAGAACGGGCCATAGTGGCCGTAATCCGCTGGCCACCAATCCTGGCTGTCAGTCATCAGCGCGGTCAGGTCTGCCTTCAGCGCGGTGTAATCGATTGTGTTGAAGGCTTCAGCATAGTCGAAGTCGTCGCCATAGGGGTTGGCGTCGCGGCCTTCCTGAGTGAGGATTTCCAGCTGGGTCGCCTCTGGCCACCAATCACGATTGGTCCGGCCCAAAAGGGAGCGCATTGAGCCATCACCATTGAAGGGACAGCCGTTCATTTCACCAGTTTTAGCATCCATCGGGGTTCTCCTCACCACTTGAGACTCGGGGTTGAGTCATGATTATGGAAAGAAGATGACCGTTTGAGTTTGATCTGTCTAATCGATTAATATGCGCTGATTGATTGATAGGGTCGATGAAGGCCTGGCTTGGATTGGGCGCAGCACACAGCAAAAGGGGCAAACGCTGAGCGCTTACCCCTGATGCCATTTCTTGGCTGATTGTCCGTTTAATGGGAGCGCGCGCCGCAGGCTAGCCCTCGGTCCGCTAGGCTATGCCGCTTCGGCCGCGTCGTCTGCGGGTTCGTTGCGGATCAGATAGTCAAACGCGCCGAGACCAGCCTTCGCGCCTTCGCCCATCGCCACGACGATCTGCTTGTCCGGCACGGTGGTCGCATCGCCTGCACCGTAGATGCCGGGCAGGTTGGTTGCGCCGTGCTGATCAACCACGATCTCGCCGTGCTGCGACAGCTCCAGGCCCGTGCCTTCCAGCCATTCCGTATTCGGCACTAGGCCGATCTGGACGAACACACCTTCGAGCTCGATCCGGCGTTCATCACCGCGGGTGCGATCTTTGACGATCAGGCCGCTGACCTTTGATCCATCGCCGAGCACTTCGGTGGTCTGGCCCGAGGTGATGATTTCGACATTGGACATACTGCGCAATTTGCGTTGCAGCACCTCATCGGCGCGCAGTTTGCTGTCATATTCGATCAGTGTGACGTGACCGACAATCTTGGCGAGATCGATCGCAGCCTCAACGCCGGAGTTTCCGCCGCCGATCACAGCGATGTTCTTGCCCTTAAACAGGGGACCATCGCAGTGCGGGCAATAGGCCACGCCCTTGTTGCGATATTCCGCCTCACCCGGCACGCCGAGGTTGCGCCAGCGCGCGCCGGTCGACAGTATCAGAGAGCGGGCTTTCAGCACCGCGCCATTCGCCATAGTCACTTCGTGCATGCCGCCCGCTTCGCTTGCCGGTTTCAGCTGGGTCGCGCGGGCCAGATCCATTACATCGATGTCGTAGTCACCCGTATGGTTTCGGAGGTTGTCGGCCAGTTTTGGCCCCTCGGTATAACTGGTGCCCGGCAGGTTCTCGATGCCGAGCGTGTCCATCAGCTGACCGCCGAAGCGTTCCGCCGCGATGCCGGTACGAAAGCCCTTGCGAGCGGTGTAGACGGCGGACGCTGCGCCAGCGGGTCCACCGCCGATCACCAGCACTTCAAATGGCTCTTTTGCATCGAGCCTTTTTGCCGCTTTGGCGTCCGCGCCGCTGTCGAGCTTGGAAAGGATCTCTGCCAGCTCCATCTTGCCATTGTAGAAGCTCTCGCCATTCAGGAATGTCGCGGGCACGGCCATGATCTCGCGCGCGTCGACTTCGTCTTGGAAGGTTCCGCCTTCGATCAATGTGGCATTGATGCGCGGGTTTTCGAGCGCCATCAGAGTGAGCGCTTGCACGACATCCGGGCAATTGTGACAGCTCAATGAGAAGAACATCTCAAATTCATAGTCGCCTTCGAGCGCGCGGACCTGTTCGATCAGGTCAGCGTCGACCTTTGGCGGGTGGCCGCCAGCCCATAGCAGGGCGAGCACCAGAGAGGTGAATTCGTGGCCCATGGGCAGGCCAGCAAAGCGAACCCATTTGGTCGCATCACTGGCGCGGCGAATGATGAAGCTGGGCTTTCGATCATCGGTGCCATCAAAGCTGGCGCTGACCAGCTCGTGCAGCTCGGCGATCTGGCTCAGCAATTCGTGGGTTTGCTCCGATTTCTCGCTCTCATCCAGGCTGGCGACCAGCTCAATCGGCTCGCGCAGATTGGCAAAATATTGCTTCAGCTGGGTTTGCATATTGGCGTCGAGCATTGAGAAATCCGTATTGTCTTGAGTGGGTGGCGGCGCGGCCCTCAATTGTGAAAGCCGCGCCGTCCGGTCTGTTTGAGTGGTCTAGAGCCGCTGCTTAGATTTTTCCAACCAGGTCGAGCGATGGGGCCAGCGTGTCGCTGCCTTCTTCCCACGCTGCTGGGCAGACCTGACCTGGGTTGGCGCGCACATATTGCGCGGCCTTGATCTTGCGTGTCAGTTCGTTGGCATTGCGGCCTACGCCTTCGCAGGTTTGCTCCATGATCTGGATCACACCGTCTGGATCGACCACGAATGTCGCACGGTCGGCCAGGCCTACGCCTTCACGCAGGACGTCGAAATTGCGCGCGAGCACGTGGTTTTGGTCGCCCAGGAATGGGAACTGCAGCTTGCCGATTTTATCGGAGGTGTCGTGCCATGCCTTGTGGCTGAAGTGGGTGTCGGTGCTGACGCCGTACACTTCGACGCCCATGTCTTGCAGCATGGTGTACTTCTCGCCGAGGTCTTCGAGCTCGGTCGGGCACACGAAGGTGAAGTCAGCAGGATAGAAGAAGAAGATCGACCACTTGCCCTTCACGTCTTCGTCGGTGACTTCATAGAAATCTTCGCCGGCTTTGAAGGCTGTGGCGGTGAATGGTTTGATGGTTGAGCCGATAATGCCCATTGGTAATACCCCTTATTTGGTAATGCGTTACGCGGGGCGCGGTCCGCCCCTGACGTGCGCTCCAAATAGGGATTGCTGCGCTGCACAAAAGCCGATTAGTGCGATCACGATGATCGAATTTTTCAATCGAAGTTTCTGGGAACTTTCCAAAGCTTAGCTTGGCGGTTTTGCGTGCGGCGCAATGACTACGCCGACAGCCGTTTGGCCTCGCGAAAGCTGATCAGCTTGCGGCGATCTTCATCCCATAGAGCGAGCCACATTGAGCTGACCGCTTCGCGCGGGCCGACGCGATTGACCTCCGCCAGCTCCGGATGTTCCTTAAGCGCTGTGGGCAGGCGGTAGAACGGGATCCGACTGACCAGATGATGGATGTGGTGGATTGCGATATTGCCCGTGAACCAGTTCATCACAGCGGGCAGGTGCAGGTAGGAACTGCCGCCAATCGCCGACTCGTGATAGGACCAGTTTTCGCGCGTGTCCCAATGCGCATCCTCAAACTGATGCTGAACATAGAACAGCCACACCCCAACCGATGCGGCGGTCAACAGCACGGGCAAGAACACGATCGCGGTCACATAGGCTCCGAAGATCAGGCCCAATGCGATGAGCAGCCCGGCGGCGGCAGCATTGGTTGCCAAGGCGCTGATCCAATAGACCCAGCCATCCTTCATCAACCCAATCGGCAGGCGGTGCCTGAGCAGGAACAGATAGGCCGGGCCAATCCCCATCAGCACGATCGGATGGCGATAGAGCCGGTATCCAAACCGCCCCAGCCGGCTCTTCGCGCGGTATTCGCGCACCGTCAGCGTGTCGACATCGCCAAATCCGCGCGCATCAAGGTTGCCAGTGCTCGCATGATGCAGCTCGTGGCTGCGTCGCCAGCAGTCATAGGGCGTCAGCGTCAGCACGCCGATCGAGCGGCCAAGCCAGGTGTTCGCCGTCTTGCTCTTGAAGAACGAACCATGCCCGCAATCGTGCTGGATGATGAACAGGCGCAGCAGCAGCAGCCCTGCCAGCGGGGTCAGCGCAAAGGCGATATAGTGTCCGGCCTGAACCGCGAACAGCATTCCGCCCAGCAGAGCCGCAAACGGCACGAAGGTCGAGGCGACTTCCCAGATGCTGCGCGAGACGCGCGGTGTCCGGAACGCTGCCAGCTCGCGGGCCAGAGCGCGCGGGTTGATCGCCGGCTCATCCTCTTCGGCGGTGGTTGCAGGGGCCGGTTCAGAGCTTCCCTCGTCCTGGCCGTAGGCGGCGCTTTCTAGGTGGAAGTCTGATTGCTGAGAAGTGAAAGAGCGGATGGGGATACCTGCTTGTTCTGAGACTGAGGGGAAAGCGTTGTTCTAGCTAGCCAATGGCGGGTGATGTGGCAATCGGCGTTGGTCGAATGGCAGAGCCGTTTGGTAGTGCTTGCGGCGTTCGTGAGCCCGCATCCTATGCGCCGCCGACCTGCATGAGTCTTGTCATGCTATCGCTCACGCTACTTGAGCACGATGCAGCAGCTTGTGATCGGCCAGCACCAGCGCCATCATCGCCTCCACCACCGGCGTGCCGCGAATACCGACGCAGGGATCGTGCCGTCCCTTGGTGCGGACCTTGGTCGCCTCTCCATCAGAGTTGATCGAGTCCACCGGGGTCAGGATAGAGCTGGTTGGCTTGAACGCCGTGCGGCACACCACTGGCTGCCCGGTTGAGATGCCGCCTGCCGTGCCGCCCGCGTGGTTGCTGGCATATTGCGGGGTGCCATCCGCGCCTGGGCTCATCGCATCGGCGTTTTGCTCGCCGGTCAGCCGCGCGGCCTCGAAGCCATCGCCGATCTCCACCCCCTTGGTCGCGTTGATCGTCATCATCGCGGCGGCCAGATCGCTGTCGAGCTTCGCATAGACCGGCGCGCCCCATCCGGCGGGCACGCCTTCCGCGACGCATTCGACCACTGCACCCAGCGAGGATCCATCCTTGCGGGCGTTATCGACCAGCTCTTCCCAGCGCTTCGCGGCCCAGCTGTCTGGGCACCAGAACGGATTGTTGCCGATTTCGCTGAGGTTGATTGCCTCTCGGTCGATCCTGTCCCCGCCCAGCTCGCACACGAAGCCGGTGATGGTGACCTCTGGGATGATCAGCCGCGCCACCGCCCCCGCCGCCACGCGCGCTGCGGTTTCGCGCGCGCTGCTGCGCCCGCCGCCGCGATAGTCGCGGATGCCGTATTTCGCATCATAGGTGTAGTCCGCATGGCCGGGGCGATAGCTCTTGGCGATCTCGCCGTAATCCTTGCTGCGCTGATCGGTGTTCTCGATCATCATGCTGATCGGCGTGCCGGTCGTCTTGCCCTCGAACACGCCGGAGAGGATCCGCACCAGATCTGCCTCTTTGCGCTGAGTGGTGAACTTGCTCGTGCCCGGCTTGCGCGCGTCCATGAACGGCTGAATGTCCGCCTCGCTCAGCGCAATGCCCGGCGGGCACCCGTCGAGCACCACGCCCAGTGCCGGTCCATGGCTCTCGCCCCAAGTGGTGAAGCGCAATGCGCGTCCGAAGGTGTTCCAACTCATAGCCGCCCAATTCGCCAATCTCGCCGCGTTTGTCCACCTTTGGCTGCGTGGGCGTCGACGCAAAGCGCGATCACTCGGTTCATCGCTGCTGAAGCACGCTTGGAACGGCTGGAACACGGTACAGAGGAAGAAAAGCAATCGATCACAGGCGCCCCGATTGATCGGAAATTTCGATCAAAAGCGATTGGTGTGAGCGGCGCAGCGTTTAGCATAGGTGAGTTCATAGCGATCGCCCGCGAGGTAGGAAAACCAATACCCTTCTGGACAACCATTCAACTCCCTCTGGTCAAAGCCGCGCGGTTAAGGCAGGAACAAACCATGTCCAAGGGAACACGAATATGATCGCGAAATTATCCGGACGGCTCGATGAAACGGGCGAGGATTGGGCCATCGTCGATGTTCAGGGCGTGGGCTATCTGGTCCATTGCTCGACAAAAACTCTTGCCGCCATGGGCGAGGTGGGCGAGGCCTGCACCATCCACACCGATTTGCAGGTCAGCGAGAACGACATGCGCTTGCTCGGCTTTGCCGAAAGTGCAGAGCGCGATTGGTTCCGCTTGCTCACAACCGTTCAAGGGGTGGGCAGCAAGGTGGCCTTGGCGATCCTATCCGCCCTGTCGACCGGCGAAGTGCGCGATGCCTGCGCAGGCGGGGATGCGGCCACGGTCGCGCGGGCTCAGGGCGTGGGGCCAAAGCTGGCAAGCCGGATCGTCAACGAGCTGAAGGATAAGGCGGGCGGTCTGCCCGGCGGCGGGATTGCGGGCGTTGCCGGTGTTGCAGTCCCGAAAGGCGGCGCAAGCGCGGACGCGGTGAGCGCGCTGGAGAACCTCGGCTTCAAACCAGCGGTCGCAGCCCAGGCGGTTGCCCGCGCGCAAAGCGAGCTCGGCGAGGATGCAAAGGAAGGCGATCTGATCCGGGTGGCGCTTAAGAAGGCGGCTGGGTGATGGGCTATGACGATGAAAAACTTGTTGGGTTAGCAAACCTCACGGCTAAAAGAGCTTCTGAGGATCGGGTTCAGCACATCAGCCAAAATGCTCAAACTGCCAGATGGCAGATGGCGTCGATGCTCGCACTCAATTCGGGTAGTCTGTTTGCGATTAGCAACCGTGTGGATTGGTTCTGGTCAGATGTCGCCTCTGCTATGTGCTTCTATTTAGGGATTACTTCTTCCCTATGCATAAGCATCGCACTTCGAAGGCACTCGCAAAAGAAGGCTGGGGTCCTTGAGAATATCGAGACCACTTGGTCTGAAGTGGCTGCGGAACGAGAAATGACCAGAAATGAGTTCGAGAGGGTTGTTCGTCTGACGGCAGCGAGCCCTCGAGATCATACTTTGAGTTTCGCCGTTGCATCATTTTGCTCTTTTAGCATGGGACTTTTCTTTGCTTGGTACGGTATGGTTTCATGACCGACCTAGTCCACATTCGTCACCTCCCCGTCATCCTGAACTTGTTTGTGCAAGCACGTCTGCGACTCCAGGATCCATCACCATCGCTACGCTGCGACCCGCTGGACGGAAGCGGTTCAAAGCCAAGGTCAACCGCCAAGTCTCGCCAATGCGGGTTGGCATCCTCGATCAGGTTGATCTTTCACTGCCTCCGCCAGTTTTTGATCTGTTTCTCGCGGGTGATGGCCCCGTCCATCGCGTCAAAGACCTCAAAATGAACCAATCGGTGAACTGTGTTTTTGCTGGTGAAGCCGCCCGTTGTTCCGTCCCGGTGTTGCCAGACGCGCGCTGGCAGGTCCGAGGTAACGCCGGTGTAAAGCGTGCCTCGGTATCCGCTTGCCAGAATGTAGACACAGGGTTGAAAGTCGCGCTTCATAACAACTCTTGTGACGGGCGATGGACCCTGAAACAAGTTCAGGGTGATGGAGAGGTCAACCGACAGAGTTCCGTCCGTCCAACAAGATGATTAAAGGAACACCCATGCGTTTTGCTTTTCTGATCCCGGCACTCATTCTCGCCAGTCCAGCCTCCGCGCAGCAGGCTGATCTCAGCGCCTTCAATACCGGCCCGGTATTCGAGGAATTCGGCCCGCATGCACCGGTCGAGAGCATGACGGACCTACCCGCCGATGTCAGTTTCAGCGTCGCGTTTGATGTCGCTGACGCAGCCAGTGAGGGGCAGCGTCACCGTAGCTTTGAAAGCGTGGCGCGCTTCATCAATATGCATGTCGCCAATGGCGTCGACCCTGCGCAAATCCGCGTCGCATTGGTGGTGCATGGCAAGGCCTCGCTCGACCTGCTGAGCAATGAGGCGTGGGCGGCGAGAGGGCGCGGCGGAGAGGCCAGCCCTGACGTCAATCCCAGCGCGGCGATGCTGCGCACCATGATCGACTACGGCGTCGATGTGGTGCTGTGCGGGCAAAGCGCGGCGGCGAATGGCATCGCGCCTGAAGAGCTGATCGAAGGCGTGCGCATGTCGCTCTCGGCGATGACGGCGCATGCGGTGCTTCAGCAAAATGGCTATACGGTGAACCCCTTTTGACGCAGGACAACGACCTTCGGCCCGGATTGAAGATCCCGCGCTGGCTCTTGCCATTGCTGGCGGGCGCGGTGGTCGTCGCCTTTATCCTCGGCGCGAGCGGCTTGGTTGAAATCTCTGGCAAAAGCGAGTGCGAGGAGGCAGGGGGCACACTGCTGGATGGACCAGGCGTGCGCGATTGCATCATACCGGAGGAAGGGGAGGGCGCATGACCGAAGAGACACCGATCCATTCGCCTGACCGGCAGCCTGATGATCCGGATGCCGCGCTGCGCCCGAAATCGCTCAAGGAATTTATCGGGCAAGAGGCCGCGCGCGATAATTTGCGCGTCTTCATCGAAAGCGCGAAATCGCGCGGTGAGGCGATGGATCACACGCTGTTTTTTGGCCCTCCGGGGCTGGGCAAGACGACGCTCGCGCAGATCGTCGCCAATGAGCTCGGCGTGGGGTTCCGCGCGACTTCTGGCCCGGTGATTGCAAAGGCGGGAGATCTCGCCGCGCTGCTCACCAATCTGGAGCCGCATGATGTTCTGTTCATTGATGAAATTCACCGGCTGAACCCGGTTGTCGAGGAAGTGCTGTACCCCGCGATGGAGGACCGCGCGCTCGATCTGATCATTGGCGAGGGGCCGTCGGCGCGCAGCGTTCGGATCGATCTGCCGCCCTTCACTTTGATCGGTGCGACCACCCGCCAGGGGCTGCTGACGACGCCATTGCGCGACCGCTTTGGCATTCCGGTGCGGCTCAATTTCTACACCCATGATGAGCTTGATCAGGTGGTGACGCGCGGGGCCCGATTGCTGGGGCTCAACATCGACAAACAGGGCGCGCGCGAGATCGCTCGCCGTTCGCGCGGGACGCCGCGGGTTGCTGGTCGTTTGCTGCGGCGCGTACGCGATTTTGCCCATGTCGCGGGCGAGGGCACGGTGACGCGCGCCGGCGCGGACGACGCGCTGACCCGGCTGGAAATTGACCGGCTGGGCCTGGACGCGATGGATCGGCGCTATCTCACCATGATTGCAACCACTTACAAAGGCGGTCCTGTGGGCGTGGAGACGCTGGCAGCGGGCCTCGCGGAGCCGCGCGACACGGTTGAGGATGTGGTCGAGCCTTACCTCATTCAGCTGGGCCTGCTGGCGCGGACCGCGCGCGGCCGTGTGCTCAATGATGGCGGGTGGGAGCATCTGGAAATGACCCCGCCAGCCCCCACGGCTGCGAATCGGGCCAGCGGCGATGGCCAGCCCAGCATGTTCGGCGAGGACGACTAGGCGCCTCAGACTAACGCAGCGACTTACTTGGCCCGCATATTCGGTATCAAAGTGGGACAGGCCCTCTGAAAAACCACGCTTTTGGCGCGTTTTTAGGCGTTAGCCGTTGCGATTCATGGTTAACCGCGTTGTGCGGCGGCCTGCCGAAGCATCATGAGACAGTTGGATTTGGTGAAGGAGCGGATGGGCCGCCCCTGAGCCGCCAGCAAGCAAACGCAAGGCTCGTATCTCATGTCGATCAAATTGGCTGCAGCAAAGTTGGCCGCCACGGCCGCCGGTCTCGCCATTCTTCAAGGCGGCGCTGTCCGCGTCGCTGAAGATATGAACACGGATGATCCGCAGTTCACCACCAATATTGATGGCAAGCTGGTCGAGACCCGCACCCGCATGGTGAAGGGCGAGCCGCAATTGATCAAAACACGCACGCGTCAGCTGCCACCGCCAGAGCAGCGCCGCCGACGGATTGTAGAGCGCACAATTGAGTGTCAGCCAGAACAGCCTGGCTTTGGCGGTCCCGGCTCAATTGCGGGCGCAGCGCCCGGCGCGGCCGCCGGGGCAGGCGCAGGCCGCATTGTGCAAACCTATTTCGATCCAGCTGAGTGCCCGCCCATCGCTCAAGTTGCCTACGCTCCAGCGCCACTTCCACCTTTGCCGCCAATACGCGGCGGCGGCGGCAGCGCGGCTCCGGTTGTGATCGGCGGCAGCGGCGGCTTTGGCGGTTTCGGTGGCGGCTTTGGCGGCGGCTTCTTCGGCGGCGGCGGCTCATCGAGCGGCGATGTCTCCGTGGTTAGCACCACGACGTCGGGCGGCGGCACGACCAGCGACGGGGTTTCATCCTCGGGTGACATCATCATCGATATCGACAATTCAACCTCGACCACATCGTCTTCGGGCGTGGTCACCTCGACCAGCTCGAGCGGTACGATCACCTCGTCAACCGGCGCAGTTTCGACCTCCACCTCAACGTCTTCGGGCGATGTGTCGAGCTCAACCGGCGCTGTTTCTTCGTCGACCGGCAACGTGTCTTCGTCCTCAGGTAACGTCTCTAGCTCGACTGGGAATGTCTCGTCGTCTTCGGGTAACGTTTCGAGTTCGTCGGGCAACGTTTCTAGCTCGTCTGGCAATGTATCCAGCTCATCGGGCAACGTATCCAGCTCTTCGGGCAATGTTTCGAGTTCATCCTCGTCATCGTCCAGCTCATCGAGCTCTTCCAGCTCGTCTTCATCGTCTTCCAGCAGCTCGTCCGGCGGTAACACCACCACGGGCGGCATGACCTCGACCGGCGGAACGACCGGCCACCCCGGCACGACCACTTCGGGTGGCGGTTCGAGCAGCGGCTCGTCCTCTGGTTCGTCCTCGGGCAGCTCTTCAGGCTCGTCTTCTGGCGGCTCCAGCGGCGGTAGCAGCTCTGGCAGTTCGTCTGGCTCCAGCAGTGGTTCTTCGTCGGGTTCGTCTTCAGGCGGTAGCTCAGGTGGCTCCGGTGGTGGCAGCTCTAGCGGATCAAGCGGCGGCGGTTCTTCGACGACCACCGGCGGCATGACCTCAACCGGAGGCAGCACGGGTAGCTCTGGCGGTTCATCGTCCAGCTCTTCCTCAAGCTCGTCTTCATCCTCGAGCAGCTCGTCCTCTTCGGGCGGCAGTTCGGGTGGTTCCGGCAGCTCGAGCGGTTCGAGCTCTGGCTCTTCTTCGGGCAGCTCGTCTTCGTCGGGCGGCGGTACGTCATCGGGCGTATCGACCAGCGGCGGCAGCACCTCGGGCGATATGACCAGCAGCACCAGCTCTTCGTCGGGCAGCTCGTCTTCTTCGTCGAGCTCTTCCGGCTCTAGCTCTGGTTCGTCATCGGGCGGTTCAACCAGCTCAAGCAGCAGCTCTTCTAGCTCGTCATCATCATCGTCTAGCTCATCGGGTGGGACGAGTGGCGGCACCAGCAGCGGCACAGAAGTGCCCGCACCGCCAATGACGGTTCTGTTTGGCTTGGCTGCAGCAGCCATCCTGGGCCGCAAAAAGTTTCGGATTAAGCGCGGCGCGTAAACGCCTCGCTTTTCAAACTCCTGGTGAAAGGGCGGTTCTACGTTAGAGCCGCCCTTTTTTATTACGGGGTGGTTTGCGGTGCGACGACCTTTAACTGCGCAAACATGGGTTCAGCTTGCCATGGCACCTCGGCAATGGTCATCACGCCGTCCAGCTCCCAGACATTGGCATAGCCATAGCCGACCAGATTGATAAATGTCGGGATATTAAGCGCGAGCGGTGCGGCCTTTAGACCGATTGGCTCGACATTATCGCTGAAATTATTGTTGCAATAGATATAGATCGGGCGGTCACGGTTCTCGCCGATCACCTTGGCCAATTTCTCGTCGGTGAAGTCTGAAAACGGTAGGTTCACTGCGCCTTCAATATGGCCAAGCCGGAATGCTTCGGCAGATCTCGTGTCGAGCAATAGAGCGCCATCGGCGAGCGCTTGCTCAAGGAATACGTCCTTGGGAAGCAGGCGCTGTTCGCGCAGCTCGGCGACTTCGCCCGTCAGTTTAACAAAGGCGGGAAAGTCGATTTGCGGTGTTGGACTCTCCAACACGTCAGGCTGTGAGTGCGGTGTTTGATCTTGGGCCGATGCACCTACTGCAGCCATCATGGCAAGCATTGGTGCAGTCATCAGAAACAGTCGCATAAAACCATCCTCCCAGAAATAGTTCCGAAGGATTGCGCTCACACGGCTGACTTAATCATGAATGGCTTAACAGGCGGAAGGCCTTAGTTGGAACGACCTACCGAACTGGCTCGACGCCTTTTCCTCTGCGCTGCATTTCGCGGGCGGTATCTCCGCCACGTTGAGAGAGCGCGGCCCATTCCTTTCTGGTCGCGCAGATCTTCTTCTTAAACTTCGATCCGGTGATCGCCGTCCGGCGGCAGACAACTTTGTCTTCATCTTTAACGGCTGCTTCGGGGGCGGCTTTGGCAGACGGATCGGGCTTGGGCGCCTCGGCTGGCTGTGCTTGCAATGCCAAGAAAAGGCCAGCCGTCAGGCCTGTCAGTTCAGTCAACATTTGTACCCCCTTGTTGCGTTCGAAATATCGATTTTACCATCAAACACATTAGTGCGACACTTTGATAATAGATGTTCTTTATCGGAGCGGATGCTTAGTCCGTCGAGTTTGCCTCACGCCAGGCTATGATCCCGCCGCCCAAATGTTTCGCTGGTTCGCCAGTGTGCGCCGCGAGCTTTTCCGCCGCAATGCCGGAGCGCCGGCCCGACCGGCAATAGAGCACGACTTCGCGGCCATCGGATAGGTCGAGTGCGGCCGGATCGAAATCGTCGAGCATGATGTGCTCTGCGCCTGGGATCATCCCCTCGGCCACTTCGTCATCGCGCCGCACATCGATCAGGCGGATATTGCCGCCATCCATCAGGTTGGTGAGCTCATCCACGCTGAGGTCGACGACAGCCGCCTCTGCGCTCGCTTCAACCGCCGTCTCTGCGCCCGCAGATTCGTTGCTCTCTTCCTTCACGGTTTCCTGAAGGGTGTCATCCGCATTACACGCCGCAAGGCACAGGCTCGCAACCACAATTGAAATCATCGAAGTGCGAGCCTGCATGTACCTGTTCCTAAGCTGCCAGTTTGCGCAGAACGTAGTGGAGGATGCCGCCATTGCGGTAATATTCCATCTCGTTCGCAGTATCGATCCGGCACAGTGCGGTGAAGCTGAAGGTGGTGCTATCGCCGCGGGTTACGTCGATTGTCACGTCCTGACCGGGGGTTAAATTGGCAAGGCCGCGAATGCTGAAGCTGTCGTCTGAGCCAAGGCCCAGGGTTTTGCGGGTGTCGCCGCCCTTAAATTGCAGCGGCAGAACGCCCATGCCGACGAGGTTGGAACGGTGGATCCGCTCAAAGCTCTCAACGATCACAGCGCGCACGCCCAGCAGAATGGTGCCTTTCGCCGCCCAGTCGCGTGACGAGCCGGTGCCATATTCCTTGCCGCCGACCACGATCAGCGGGGTGCCGTCCGCCTTGTGTTTCATGGCGGCATCGTAAATCGGCATTTGCTCGCCGTTATAGGTGGTCTCACCGCCTTCGACGCCCGGGACCATCTCATTCTTGATGCGGATATTGGCGAAGGTGCCGCGCATCATCACATCATGGTTGCCGCGGCGTGAGCCATAGGAGTTGAAGTCCTTCTTCGCGACCTGATTGCTGTTGAGATAGGAGCCAGCGGGACTGTCTTCCTTAATCGCGCCAGCGGGCGAAATGTGGTCGGTGGTGACCGAATCGCCGAGTATTGCGAGCGGCTTTGCCCCTTCGATATCTTGGATCGGCGCAGGTTCCATGCCCATGCCTTCGAAGTATGGAGGGTTCGCGACATAGGTGCTGCCCGCGCGCCATTGATAGGTGTCAGATGGCTCAACGGTGATCGCCTGCCAGTGCTCATCGCCATCATAGACGTTGGCATAGCGGTTTTCGAACATCGAACGGTCGATATTGGCCGCGCGGTGCTCGGCGATTTCCGCATTGCTTGGCCACAGGTCGGCGAGCATCACGTCGTTGCCGTCCTGATCCTGACCAAGCGGGGTGGTGGTGATGTCTTCGGTGACCGTGCCTTTCAGCGCATAGGCGACGACCAGCGGCGGCGATGCGAGGAAGTTGGCGCGCACGTCTTGCGATACGCGGCCTTCAAAGTTGCGGTTGCCCGACAGGACAGAGGCCGCGACGATGTCATTGCCATTGATCGCCTTGCTGATGGGCGCCGCGAGCGGGCCGGAGTTACCGATACAGGTCGTGCAGCCGTAGCCGACAAGGTCAAAGCCGATGGCGTCGAGGTCGTCTTGCAAGCCGGATTTGACCAGATAGTCGGTCACAACTTGGCTGCCCGGCGCGAGTGATGTCTTCACCCAAGGCTTCGGCAGCATGCCGCGCTCGTTCGCCTTTTTCGCGACCAGGCCAGCGGCGATCAGCACGTCCGGGTTGGAGGTGTTGGTACAGCTGGTGATCGCAGCGATCACAACGTCGCCGTCGCCAATATCGTGATCTTTGCCGTCAACGCCGACGCGAACGGGCGCGTCTTTCTTGTAAGTGGTTTTGAGGTCGCCATTGAATAGCTCATCAACCTCAGGGAGGATGACCTTGTCCTGCGGACGTTTGGGTCCGGCCAGGCTTGGCACAACCGCACCCATGTCGAGCGAGAGCGTGTTGGTGAATACAGGCTCATTCGCCGGGTCGAACCACATGCCTTGCTCTTTCGAATAGGCTTCAACCAGAGCGATGTTTTCTTCCGAGCGGCCGGTTAGGCGCATATATTCGAGCGTTTTGTCGTCAATCCCGAAGAATCCGCAGGTCGCGCCATATTCCGGCGCCATATTGGCGATGGTCGCGCGGTCAGCGAGGGTGAGGTTCGCAACGCCTGGGCCGTAGAACTCAACGAAGCGGCCAACCACGCCCACTTCGCGCAGCATTTGTACGCAGGTGAGCACGAGGTCGGTGGCGGTGATGCCTTCGGCCATGCGGCCTTCGAGCTTAAAGCCGACGACTTCCGGGATCAGCATGGAGATCGGCTGGCCGAGCATCGCTGCTTCGGCTTCGATCCCGCCAACGCCCCAACCGAGCACGCCCAGGCCGTTGATCATGGTGGTGTGGCTGTCGGTGCCAACGCAGGTGTCAGGATAGGCGACCATCGCGCCGCTGGTGTCTTTGCTCGACCACACGCCTTGGGCGATGTGCTCCAGGTTCACCTGGTGGCAAATGCCGGTGCCGGGAGGAACCGCAGAGAAGTTCTCAAAGCTCTTCGAGCCCCATTTGAGGAAGTCATAGCGCTCCGCGTTGCGCTCATATTCGAGCGCCATGTTCGCTTCCATCGCTTTCGGGTGGCCAAATTCGTCGACCATGACCGAGTGATCGATCACGAGGTTAACGGGAACCTGCGGATTGATCTTGGCGGTGTCGCCGCCCAGTTCCTTGATCGCATCGCGCATCGCGGCGAGGTCAACCACGCAAGGCACGCCGGTGAAATCCTGCAGCAGCACGCGGGCTGGGCGGTATTGGATCTCATTGCCGGTGACCGGGTTGTTCTGCCAGTCGACAATCGCCTGCGCATGCTCCTTGCCCACGGTGAAGCCTTCGTCTTCAAAGCGCAGCATGTTCTCCAGCAGCACTTTCAGCGAAATCGGCAGTTTGGAGACGTCGCCCAATTGCTCGGCCGCTTTTGCGAGCGAATAATAGGCGTATTCTGTGCCCCCAACGTTGAGGGTTGAGCGGGTTGCGAGCGTGTCCTTGCCGACCTGTGTCATCGAGGCGTTTCTTCCTTGTCTGTGGTGTGTTCCGGGCGGGCACCGCGCCGGAGAAATGTCTGCTGGATCACCTGCTAGACCTTGGCCTCTAGGTCAAGTGCGGCGTGGCCTGCGCGGTCCCTCCGCCGCACATTTTACAACAGTTAACTTTCCGAATCTCAGGCTTCGGTGCAAAAGCGTTTTCGCAGCAGGGACGCAGCAAAAGTGAACAACAACGCGCTGTCGTACAAATCGAGAATCAACACCTTACGCGCCGAAGCACTGGGCGCAGTGATGATAGTCATAGCTTGTTTTGGGGCTGCCTTCGCCTTTTCGGGGGAACAGGCGGAGGCACTATAGGGGTACTCGGCGGCGTTGGTCCAATTGGGGGCAACCAATAGCCCTCGGGTCGCAGCTGGAAACGAACCGTAGAGTTCTGGGCCAGCTTTACCAAGGGGGTTGGTCGGATCGGCGTTTGCGCGCTGATCCGGCCTTTTTTCTGCCCGCTATGACGGCGCTTGCCCCACGACAGGCTCAGCGGCTTTACGCGTCGCAATCCAGCATCCTGCGATAATCAGCGCGGTTCCCGCCAGTGTCGTCAGCGTCACTTGTTCGCGGAAGAACAGCCAGCCCAGCACGCTTGCCCACAGAAATCCGGAATATTCAATCGGCACCAGCGCCTGGGCCTCTGCGCGGGCATAGGCCCAGGCAATCGCCATCGCGCCGGTGACGGTGAAGGCACTGGCGATTGAAATCGACCCGACCGCGCTCAGATCTGGTGTGGACCACAGGAGCGGCGCAAACAGCAGCAGCACTAGCCCGCCGACCCCGCTGTGAAAGGTTGCGACCTCCACCGGCCCGGCCACCTGCGATTGGCGGCGAATGACGATGAAATTATAGGCATAAAGCAAGGCGGAGAATATCAGTGAGACCAGCCCGAGGATGAGATCATTGCTCATTTCTGCGCGCCCAAACTGCCCGGCGATAATCACAATCGCGCCGATAAAGCCGATGATGCTGGCATAAATCGCTTGCGGCTGGATTTCCTCACCCAGCAGCGCGCGGGCGAAATACAGCGCGATCAGCGGCGAGATAAAGCTAATCGCAATCGCTTCGGCCAGCGGCATTTTGGTGAGCGCGTAAAAGAAACTGAGCGCCATAAAGGCGGAAATAATCCCGCGCTCCAGATGCAGCTTCATCACCGCGCGCTCTGGCCAGCGGCTTGCGCCTTTTCTCAGCATCGGCACCAGCCAAAACGGCGCGATCATCGCCGCCCCGATCAGCGCGCGCAGCAAGGTCGCGGTGTAGGCCCCGGCGGCAAGCGCTGCGCCCTTCATAAAGGCGTCCATCAAGGACAGCAGCCCTACCCCGGCAAAAGCGGCCAAAAAAGGCATAAGGCGGTGGGAGCTGTTCATTGCGGGCCTGCCCTAATGGCGCATTGGCGGCGCGTCACTTGGAAACTCGCGTGAGGGGCGGCGTTCGCTGTGCTGAGCCGCGCCTCTCATTAATACGCGTAAACCCCAGCGATTCAGCCAAGCGAAAGGGCATATCGCATAAACATCCGCTTGAATCTGGGGCCTTCAGAGCCTTATAACTATGGTTACTGCGCCGTCACCGGGCGGCGCGTATTGGGATGCTAGAGACATTTATGCGCAAACACCTCAGCAAATTTGCCGCTGGAGCAGCACTTTCCGCGATCGCTTTTGGCGGTGCCTCCGCGCAGCAGGCGGAGCCTGCTGACCTGCTCGCCGATGCGCAGGCTGAAACCGCTGAATCGCAAGAGGCCACTGCAGCGCCGCCGCAGGAGCAATCCGGCAGTTTTGAAGAGGCATTCCCGGGCAGCGTTTCTGCGCCGGTCGTGCAGGGCGATCTTGATCCCACGCCAAAGCCGAATGTTCAAGCCTGGACGGCTGACAACGCTGCCGCTCTGATCGCGGTGATCGAAGGCATCTCAAGCGAGGGCCTCGACCCGGCGGATTATGATCTGCAAGCGCTCAAGGTGTCGCAAGCCTCCGGCCCATCGGCAGAGCTCGATATGCTGGCGTCCAAAAACTTCCGCTGGTTGGTGGAGGACATGCGCGATGGCCGCACGCCAATGGATGCGCGCAAACAATGGTTTGTGGTTGATCCCGACCGCGATATCTATCGCACCGCAGACCTGCTGGAAAAGGCCGTTCAAACCGGCGATATCGCGGGCACTTTGGCACAGCTTGCGCCGACCCATCCCGACTATGCACGGCTGAAGGAAGAGCTGGCCAAGACACCGACGAGCGAACCGGCCAAGCGCAAGCTGATCCGCGCAAATATGGACCGCTGGCGCTGGCTCGCCCGCGATCTGGGCAAGCAATATCTGATCACCAATGTGCCGGAATATCAGCTGCGCCTGACGGTGAACGACAAGATTATCTCGACCTATCGCACTGTCGTGGGCAAGCCGGGCCGCACCGCGACCCCTCAGCTGGCCGAGATGGTGTCGGGCGTGGTGTTCAACCCGACATGGACCGTGCCGCAATCAATCGTGAAGGGCGAAGGGCTGGGCAATAAAGTGCTCAATAACCCCGCATGGGCGCGGCGCAATGGCTATAAGGCGACCAAGAATTCCAACGGCTGGATCACCGTGGTTCAGCAGCCGGGGCCGGGCAATTCGCTGGGCCGGATGAAGCTGGAAATGCCAAACCGGCACGCGATCTTCTTCCACGATACGCCGTCGCGGCACCTGTTTAAGAACGCTAATCGCGCGCTGAGCCATGGCTGCATCCGCACCGAGCGGGCGCTGGAGCTGGCGATTACGATGGCTATCCTGGGCAAGGGCGCGAGCAAGGAAAAGGCGGTCGAGATCGCGACCTCGGGCAAATACACCAAGGTTCCGATCAAAAAGGAAATGCCCGCCTACATCACCTATTTCACGATGGCGTCGGACATTGAAGGCAACATGTCGACCTTCAAAGACATCTATGGCCGGGACAAGCCGGTGCTGGCGAGCCTGGACAAGCCGCGCGTCGACAACCGTACGGATATGATCGACGATGAAGTTATTGTGATTGAGGACGACCCGCGCGTTGGGGGTTGATCTTGTTATACTGCATTGCTCGCTATCCTAGGTTTTAGCTCAATCAGCACCCAAAATGCCAGCGCTGCCGGAATTGCGTACAAGAAAAGAAAAGCCCAGTCAGTAAAATCGCCTTGGCCGATCGGAAGTGGTTGCAAAATCATCCAGTCGAGTGCCATCTGACTAGCTAAAATTGAAGCTCCGAACGTCAGGGCCACCGAAATGAACCTATGAGGGCTAGCCAGCTGTATGAACAAACCAAGTGGCAACCCAAAAGCAAGTGATGCTGGACCTACTGCCAACGAACTAAGGCCACTAGTGAACAAGTAGGCTTCAAGGGAGAACCCCTTGTTCACCAACTCGGGGCTTGTGAAAATTGTGAGAGCGGTTCCTACAAAACATCCGGCAGCAACAGCACCACTTATTGCTAGAACCAGTTGATTGAAGTCGAACCTACGAGCTTCAGTCTGTGTCAAAACGACCCCGGAGCGTAGCGCTGAACATCGCTTGGGCGCGCCGGTTGCAGCGGCTCGTACTGCGGGCGCTGCGCGATGCTGCCATCCTCGTTGAGGCCCAGACTATCGGCGAAAAGGAGACGCCCGCCTGACAGATTGAGGAGGGCAATGCGAAATTGCTCCTCGCCCAGCGCAAAGCAGCCATTGGAACGGCCCAGTCGGCCCCAGCGATCAATATGCGTCGGCTCAGCGTATTTGGCGCGGTGCATCACGATATAGCGGCGCAGGGCGGCATCATTGGTCGGGTCGAGCCCGCCCAGCCGCACCGACGTGCCATAGCGGCCGACATACCATTCCCACGTCACATAGGCGCCGCGGCTGGTCGCGTTGGAGCCTTCGACATTGGAATAATCGTTGAGCCAGCCGTCATGCTCTGGATCAGAGCCGGTGCCGTGGCTGACGTGATAGCTTTGCACCTCTTGGCGGTCCAAATTGACGAAGTGGAACCGCCGCTGGGCCGAGTGCACGCCGAAATCGGCAATGCCCACGATATCGCGTTTCCAGATCGCCGCGCCTGCCCGGTTCAGCTCGCGCTGGGCAATGTCGAACAGCTTGCGGTCGCGCGCAGAGCCTTTGATCGGCTGCGCTGCGAGAGTGGCTGGCAATGAAGGTGCAGCCAAAGCCGCGCCTGCGACAAGGCCAGTTTTGAGAAGATCGCGCCGTTTCATAACCATTAGACTAATAGCGCAATTCTATCCTTTTCGTGAACAAAAATCGTATCAGCATTGGGTCGGGGTTCGGGCTTAGGCTCGCGCCTGGTTTTTCGTGACCGAGGTTTCGCGCGGCGGGGCGGCGTTGTGCTCGGCAAAGGCCTTCATCCCCAGCGCCATGATCCCGGGCATGCTTTCCTTCACAACCTGCCCGATATCGGCGATTGCGGCGAGTTTCGGGCTGCCTTCCGCCATCATCTTGGCGACCGCCGGGCCGGTCGGGTGCAGGCGGCTGCGCGCGTTAAACGCATTGGTCTTTTCATTTTGTGACAGCAGCCCTGTGCTGCGTAAATTGGACAGAAACGCGGCTGGATAGGTGCTCGGCGTGTCTGTCAGCGGAGCAGGCGGGGTCAGCGCGTTCTTTTCGTCGTCGGTCTCGAAATTTGCCTCCAAGAAGGCGGCAAGCGAGGCGCTGTAAGGCACGAACGGGGCCTGCGCCAATTGCAGGGTTATCGTGTCGCCATCGAAGAACGGGCGGTGATTGTTGCGCGCATCGAACGGCACAGCCGACGCGGTGCAATCAATGAACATCGTGCGTGCGGGCACATCGACGCTCTCGCTCGCAAAGTGCATTTTGCCCGGCTCAATCCGCGTGACGCGGCCTCGGCGATAGACCTGCTTGATACCGCGCAGCATTTCAATCTCGCCTTCAGAGATCACCGCGAAGTGGAACATCTCTGGCTTGGTCTCTGGATCAATCCGCAGCATCAGGCCTTCGTCGCCCAGTTTCGCGAACATTTCATCGCCATTTTCAGACGCGGCGGCGGCGCGCATTTGCCGCCGTTGGAAATCAACCAGGCGGTCAAGGTGATGCTCGGCTGGTTGCAGGAACTTGCGATTGAACATCCAGCTGTCGCGCGGGCGGACCCAGCCTATCCGATCCGCCGCAACGCCCGCCTCAAGCAGCCAGACGGCGGTGTCCATCGCGGTCTTACCCGCGCCCAGGATCACGAAATGCTCAGGCAGATTGTCCGCGTTCTTCCATAGGCCGGGCAGCTCGCCAGGAATGGTGAAGGGTGTGCCATCTGCGATTTCAAAAGCGGGCTTGTGCGTGGAGGGGACCGAGGTTTGGAAATAGGTGCCATCGACCAGCTTGCGCCGGACCTTCACCTGCCGGGTCTCGCCCGACAAAATGCCTTTGACTGTGTGGCCCTCATGATACTCGCTCAGCGGCAGATAGGTGACTCGCCCGCTTGGCAGGAAACGCTCGTTCATCAGCTGCTCGTAATAGGCAAGGATCTCCGCATGTTTGGCAAGCGGGTACATGCCCGCATTGTGCCCGTGCGTATCAACCCGGTTGGTGCACAGCTCCATTGAATTGACGCCGTAAGTCGCCGAGGGCTGGTGGAGGGTCACAAAGGAATAGGCATCGTTCCAATGCCCACCGGGCTTCGCATGCTTATCGACAATGGTGATGTGGCAATCGGGATCTTCATCGAGCAGCGTGTCGGTAAAGGCCATCCCCACTGCGCCAGCGCCAATGACGAGATAATCAGTTTCGAGTTCGGCCATGGCTCTGGTATTCCTTGCGCTGTGATCTATGAGGAGTGCGTGGCGTTTTTTGCTGCGTCACGCAAGGCCATGCAAGCGGGGAGTGAGCAAATGAACATGCGCAGAGGCGCGATTTTTGCCTTGGTTTCAGGGGGCTTGCTACTCGGTGGTTGTGTTGCTCCAGCTGAGAGCGCCCCGCCAGCGCCGCCTCCGGTGGTGCAGTCGCAATCGGAGTATGAGCTGCCGGTTGAGACTGACAAGGAGATAGCAGAACCAGTTTCCGCAGGCTCAACGCACCTGACAGCGCTTAGCGACCGTGTCATCCTGCGTAAGAATATCGCGGAAGGCCCATCGATCATTACGGTCGAGACGGATGAAATCCCTGACACGCCGACCAAGATTACCGATCAGGCCGCAGCGGACCGGTTGTTCGGCAATTCGGGTGTAACCTTGCAATGGATCGGCTGGGAAAAGCGCGGCCCGGTCTTTATCGCGATCGATGAGGATGGCGTCTGGTGGTTCAATGCTGAACACAAGGGCGAGGGGGACGCGAGACTAAAGCTGGAAGGGCGCATTAGCGAGATTGGCGCGGACTATTTCCTGTTTCAGGGAGAGATCAAGGTTGCAGGCGCGCCGGGTGCTGAGCGCTTTTGCCGCGAAAATAGAGAGTGGCGCTTCGGCATAACGCAGAACCGCAAATACTGGCGCTTGCGCGAATTTGAATGGTGCGACCGGCTCACCGATTACATCGACATATATTTTTGAGGGGGGCTTGGCGTGTGCCGTTGCGACTACTGCGCGCTCATCACCATCTGATTGTCGGCGATCTCGACCGTGCCAATCTTGGAGAGGTAGGATTGGCCGAGCAGCGAAATGCCGAGCCCCTCCGGAATGATGACCGCGGGGATATTGCGCCGCATCATGCCGCCAATCTCAACCTCGTTGAGGCGCGTGGGTACGCCGTAAACCGCGCCGCTCGCGCCTGCGCCAATATGGCGGATCTCGCTCTCGTCCCATTGCAAGCCAGCGGCCAGCGCATCATCCGCCGTCAGCGCGATCACGCTCGCCCCGGTGTCGACCAGCATGCGGATATCCGCGCCATCGACATAGGCTGAGGCGTAAAAATGCCCATCGCCCCCGCGCTCAAGCACGTGCTCGCCCGCAGACCAAGCCGCGTTGGATTGCGATTGGTCGGAGGACATGCTGCCAAAGCGTGATGAGGACGCGCTCGTCTCGTTCTCGGCTGCATCCTCATCAGCAGAGGGCACAGCCAGATAGGCAAAGCCGCATGCGACAAGCGCGAAGAAAAGATACCGTTCCATCACCGTGCAGCTTAACTGGGCGAGATTAAGCCTCTCTAAAGAGCGGCGCGGCGCGCGGAAGCCTGCCCATTTTCATCCGCCATCGCCAGCATGGACCGGGCGTGACGAGCGCCAACCTCTGCTTGATCATCGCCATATCCGCCGCCCAGCGCGCTAGCCACAGACAGCCCGCGTGACCGCACCTCGCGCACGACATAGCGGTCCCGCATGACCAGCCCCTCGTCCGACAGCGCCAGCCGCCCGAGCTTATCCTCTGCATGCGGATCAACGCCCGCCTGATAGAACACAAAATCGGGTGCGAATTCGGCGAAAACGCGCGGCAGATGCAGCGTCAGCGCCTCCATATAGCCATCATCATCCACCCCATCGGGCAGCGGCACATCCAAGTTTGAACGCGCCTTTCGCACCGGGAAATTCTTCTCTGCATGGAGCGAGAGCGTGAAGATATCATCGCGCAGCGCGGTGAGGCTGGCGGTGCCGTCGCCCTGATGCACGTCGAGATCGACGATCAAAATGCGCGCCGCATCCCCTTCTGCGATCAAGCGGTTGGAGGCGACGGCAAGATCGTTGAACACGCAGTACCCCGCACCAGTGTTCTCCAGCGCATGATGGCTGCCAGCGGCGCTGTTTGCGGCGTAGCCATGCTCCATCGCCAGCTTTGCCGCGAGCCATGTGCCGCCATTGGTATGAGCGACGCGGCTGGCGATATGCGGGGTGACGGGAAAGCCGATGCGGCGTTCCTTCTCGCGCGGAACGCTGGCGGTGAAGACCTCCTCGACATAGGCGGGGTCATGCACCGCCTCGAGCCACTCTCGCGGGATCGGCAAAGGCGCGTGCTCCGTGATCGCCGCGCCGCTATCCCGGAGCGCCTCCATAACCAGGTAATATTTGTCGAACTTAAAGGTGCCGCGCTCCGGGCGAGGGGCCATGTAATCAGCGTGATGAACAACGTGGAGCATTGGCTTGGCCTTATCCCAAATGCTCGACAAGGATGGCAACACCCAGCGCGATAAGGATTATGCCTCCCAATCGCTCAGCCCATGGACCCAGCAAATCGCCGACCGCGCGGCCTATCGCAGCACCAGCCCCGCTTAATACAAATGTGACGGCCCCAATCAGAGCTGCGGCAGGCAATCGTGCGATACTCATGGCAGGCATGGTAAACCCCACGGCCAATGCATCGATGCTGGTGGCAAAACCTGCAATCAGCAGCGTTAGCCCTGTGAGCCGTTCTGATGCGTCAGCTTCTTTTGCGTAGCCGCCAAGCATTCGAGCGCCAAGGAAGCTCAACAGACCAAAGGCGATCCAGTGATCAATGGCTGCGAGATAGGATAGCGTGGCTTTTCCAAGACCCCAACCGATGAGAGGCATTCCGGCTTGAAACAGGCCAAAAGTGAGCGCGATAAGAAGGCCGCCTCGCCACGAAGGTCGAAACCGTGCCCCTTGGGTCAGTGCCACGGCAAAGGAGTCCATCGCAAGTGCCACAGCAAGCAGCAGGCTTTCTACCACCAGATGGAATCCCTCTATCTTGGGTTTGTTTCACTCTTTTGTGCGACCGCCGAAAGCTCACCGTAAATCTCGTCTTCGCTGCGGCTTGCGGCGTTGCGCCAGGTGGTCGCTGTGTCCGCGTTGAGCAGCTCGCCTTCAGCAGTTACGATCAGAACATTGGGCGTGCCGGGCAGGTCGTCGACTCCAAAGCGCCGAGCAATCTCCAGATTATGGCCGTCGCCTGATTGCGGCATGCCGACATTGATGAACACCAGCTCGTATTTCTCGTCGACCAGCTTGGCTAGGCGCTCGGTCTCAAGCCATCCGGCGAGCGCGCGGCTGTCGTGGCACCAATTTGCGCCCATCACCAGCATCACCAGCTTGCCGTTTGCCGTTGCCCGCTCAAAGGCGGCATCGACATCAGAGCTTACGTTTTGCGAAACGTCATAGGCCTTGGCCTCGGGATAGTCGTGCGAACCGGACGCGGACAGGGTGCCTGCCGCCATGACGCCGCCGGCCGCCAGCAGGCCTCCGGCCAGTCCCCCAAACAGCTGCTTGATCACTCAGCCGCCTCTGGGGCGGCCTGCGCCTCGGCTGCGTGCGGATCAAAAGCGGTGGCTTCACCGGCCTCGATCTTCGCTGCCTTTTCCTCGACCAGCCTGACGATGTGTTCGAGCGTGTCCTCATCGTCAATCGCATGCGCTTTCACGCCGGAGAGATAGACCATGTGCTTACCATTGCCGCCGCCGGTTAGGCCAATATCGGTCTCGCGCGCTTCGCCCGGACCGTTGACGACGCAGCCGAGCACGGACAGCGACATCGGCGTCTTGATATGCTCGAGCCGTTTCTCCAGCGTCTCAACCGTGCGGATCACGTCAAAGCCCTGGCGTGAGCAGCTGGGGCAGGAGACGACGCGAACGCCGCGGGTGCGCAGGCCAAGGCTTTTGAGCATTTCATAGCCGACTTTGACTTCTTCCTCCGGCTCCGCCGAAAGTGAAACGCGGATCGTGTCGCCGATACCGGCCCAGAGGAGCGAACCCATGCCAATCGAGGATTTCACCGTGCCGCCGATCAGACCCCCGGCCTCGGTAATTCCAAGGTGCAGCGGGCAATCGACGGTTTCGGCAAGGCCATGGTAAGCGGCGACTGCGAGGAATACGTCGCTGGCTTTCACCGCGACCTTAAATTCGTGAAAATCGTGATCTTGCAGCAACTTGATATGATCAAGCGCGCTTTCGATCAGCGCCTCTGGGCAGGGCTCACCGTATTTTTCGAGCAGGTGCTTTTCTAGGCTGCCCGCGTTCACGCCAATGCGGATTGCGCAGCCATTGGCCTTCGCCGCGCGGACAACTTCGCCCACGCGCTCGCTGCTGCCGATATTGCCGGGATTGATGCGCAGGCATGCGGCGCCGCCATCGGCTGCCTCTAGCGCGCGTTTGTAGTGGAAATGAATGTCGGCGACGATCGGAATGCGCGCGGCCTTGGTGATCTTGCTAAAGGCGGCGGTGGCTTCCTCCGTCGGGCAGGACACCCGGATGATATCCGCGCCCACTTCTTCGCAGCGGCGGATCTGATCGAGCGTCGCGACCGCATCTTCGGTGGGGGTGTTGGTCATGGTCTGCACGGTGATCGGCGCATCGCCGCCCACCGGCACATCGCCAACCATGATTTGGCGGCATTGCCGCCGTTCGATATCGCGCCAGGGCCGTATTGAAGACATGGTCTGCGATATAGGCGCGTTGATGGGTGGGGGCAATGACAGAGGCGCGTGTTAGCGAAAGGGCGCGCAAACAAAAGCGGCGGCCAACTGGATGCTGACCGCCGCTAAAAATGTCGTGAGGCTTGGCTGTTACCAGCGGATCAGCGGGGGAACCACGATCCGGCCAATCACTGCGGCGATTGCCACGGGCGCAACATGCCACAGGCCAAGGTGCGACACCGTGTCGAGCGGGCAGGTAATGCCATAGGCGAAAGTGCCAAGCGCGCCCGATGCGAGCCCGACAAGCCATGCGGAACGCTCAATTGAAACCGGTGCACTGCGCCGCAGCCAAAGCACCGAGGCGGTTGCTACCAGAGCTGCGGCGGCAAGCGATGCGCGGGTGCACATCAACGCAACCGGATCATTCAGACCTTCGTGCACGTGGTTTGCCTCGCCTGTGAACAGCGCGATGATCGCAGCCATTGGCAGCACCGCCACCATGGCAGCTGACCAGCCCGGTGCGTTTTCACGCTGCCCAACGCGCGGAGACCCGCCCATGACCAGAGCGAACGCGCTGGCAAGGCCAAGCAGCAGAACCAGGCCATTGGTGACCCAAAAGAACGAGGAGGCCTCGCCTTCGAACATGCCGAACCAGAAGTCGAACACGGCGACGGACACACCAAATGCGACCAGCGTGGCAAAGCCTACCAGCAGCAGGCCGCCTTGAACCGTAATCCGGCGGACCGGTTGCAGATCGTCAGCCAGCCCGGCAATCATGTTTTCGCGTGATGTGTTCATCTTAATCAGCTTTCTCAACCAGCGCGGCAAGCTTCTTCAAGCCGCGATGTATATTCACTTTGACCAGACTTTCACTCTGGCCTGTTCTTTGGGAGGCTTCGCGGATCGAAAGCCCCTCGATTTTGACCAATTCAATGGCCTCTGCCTGACTCTCATTGAGGTGGCTAAACAGCCGCTCAAGGCTAACCCGGGCCAGTGTCACTTCTTCTTCGCTATCCTGCACCGCATCGTCATCTTCGATCTCTTTGCTCTCGTGCTTGTACACTTTGCGCAAATGATCGACCCAGCGATAGCGGGCAATCGCGGCCATCCATGGCATAAACGGACGGGTCGGATCATAGGTCGCCCGTTTATTATGGATCGCCAGCAGCACGTCCTGCACCAGATCATCGAGCTGGGACGGGGGCACGCGCCTGCGAAAATACCGCTCCAGCCACATCCCCGCCTCTGACAGCAGCACATTATAGGCGGCTTTATCGCCATCTTGTGCCGATGCCATCAGGCGGGCGAGGGTGGCTTCGTCAGCAATCACGGGACGGTCCTTCTCAGCCTACTGCTTACTGACCGCGCGCTTTGGCGATCAGGGCGTCGAGGGAAAAGATACCGCCGCCGCGTGAAATAAGAGCCAGCGCCAGAGCGATGATTGTAACAGCCCAGCCAAAGAAGTGATCAGAGGTTGGGAATACGAACAACTGAATGACGATTGCCATGCCCATCAGAGCAAGCGCAGAGAACCGTGTGAATAGGCCCAGCACCAGCAGGATCGGGAACAGAAACTCGGCATAGGTTGCCATCGGCACCGCGATGTTAGTCGGCAAAGGAAGGCCTGAAAATTCATTCTCAAAGATGAAGTATTGCACTTCGCTTATCTGAAGCCAGGTGCCTTCCTCAACCTTGGTTTTGTACGACCGCCAGAACACTCCGGCGAGCGCGACGCGGGTGAAGAGCAGCGCAAGCCCTTCAAAGAATCGGCCAGATAGCAGTCCGACCAACCGGTCATATAAAGAGATTACGCTGCTCATAAATTCCTCCTAGAATTCGCCGCGCGCCTTAGCGCTTAATCGGCTTTAGCGACCCTTTGCCCTTTGGCGTACTGATTTTCACGCAGCTGCCCTTGTCGACATAGGTCCATGCATTTCCTTGATAATCGCGGGTCGATGTGCCTGCACAGCTGGTGCCTGGACCGGCGGCGCAATCGTTCTTGCCTGCTTTTGAAACTCCGTAGCACTTCTCTTTCGCACCTTGCGCAGCAACTGGTGTGCTTGCAAGCCCGGCTGCGATACCGGCGGTCATGGCGAGGCCAGCGAAGGTGGCGATTGACTTGGCGTTCATGATGTTTCTCCAAAACTCAAAATCATTGTGTTGGTCCAGCTTCACGCCGGAACTGACCATGAGTTCGTGGGCTCCGAATGATTGGTTACAGCGGCGCATTTTTTTCTGACTTTTTCTGATGCTGCAGGTTTGTTTGCACCGAGGTGTAACGCCTGCGCCCTTACGCGCGAACACACTCCATGAAGCAAGCATGGCAAGGCAACGCATAAATCGCACTGCTGAGCCGCAATGCTCAACACTGTTTCAAAGATTGGCGAGGGAGCGTTCAAACCTAGCATGAGCGCTTTTATCGTCAGGCGGCCTGGTGCACCTGCACGTCTTCCCATTAATCGACCCTTCAAATGGACGAGCAATGTGGGCGTACCGGGCCGCTAAATTTCTGCTATGGCGGGAAAAGATATGCAAACCTCACACGATACAATCGCGCCCTTTGGCGGCTTTGGCCTGGGTCTCAGGCGCACGCATTACGAGGATTTCCTGGAGCGGGGCGATGGGCCGGATGTGCCGGTCGATTTCGTCGAGGTGATCTCGGAAAACTATATGATCGAAGGCGGGCGGCAGCTGCGCATCCTAGAGGCGGTGCGTGAAAAGCACCCCGTGATCATCCACGGCGTGTCGATGTCGATCGGCTCAGCGGGCGGATTGGACGCGGACTATCTCGATAAACTCAAAGTGCTGGAGCGCCGGATCGATCCTTTATGGGTCTCAGACCATCTGTGCTGGACCCGCACCAGCGCCCACAACAGCCACGATCTGCTGCCTCTGCCGCTGACAGGCGAGGCGCTGGATGCGGTGTGCGCCAATATTGACCGCGCGCAGGATCACCTTGGGCGGCCGATGTTGTTCGAAAACCCTTCCAGCTATCTCACATTCCCCGAAGATGAGCTGACCGAATGGGAATTCCTGTCCGAAATGGCGCGGCGCACGGGCTGTTATCTGCTGCTCGATGTAAACAATATCTACGTCAGCAGCCAGAACCACGGCTTTAGCGCGGATGACTATCTCGCTGGCCTGCCATTGGAGCGCGTTCGCCAGATCCATTTGGCCGGGCATGATCCAGCGACCGAGCACCGCGATATCATCATCGACACGCATGACCGCGAAGTGTGCGATGCAGTGTGGGCGCTCTATGCCAAGGCCATGCGGATGCTGCCCGGACCGGTGGCGACCATGATTGAGCGTGATGACAATATCCCGCCGTTGGGCGAACTGCTGGCGGAGCTGGAGCGCGCACGCGGGCTTGCCGATGACGTGCGCGAGCCTGTTCCCGCATGAGCGCCGCCGATCTCGCGCAGCAGCAGGCCGCCTTTATGGCGCAGGTGCTTAATGAAAATGCGGCTCTGCCAGCGGGCTGGGGCAATTCGCAGGCTGCGGGAATGCAGGTTTACCGCGGCAATTACCGCTCGGCTCTGATGGACGCGCTGGGCGATACGTTTGAGCGGGTGAAGCAATATGTCGGCGATGCGCCCTTCGCTCAGGTCGCGGCGCACCACGCGATCACAAATCCCCCGGCGAGCTGGACAATTGATGATGCGGGCGCGGGCTTTGAAGACAGCTGCGCTCAGCTGTTCGGCAACAATCCGGAAGTTGCTGAGCTCGCTTGGCTCGAATGGACCATGCTGGGACTGGCGACGGCGCCGGATGCTGAGCCGCTCAATGGCGAGGACTTTGGCTCGGCCACGGCGGAGTTTGGCGATGAAGACTGGGGCGCGATGAAGCTGGTGCTAGCGCCGCGCACCGCCGCGCGCGAGGTGGCACATGATCTCACTGCGATCTGGAACAGTCTGGGCGAGGGCGGCGCAGAGCTGGGCGAGTTTACGCTGGAAGGCCCCGGCGGATGCCTGGTGTGGCGCGAAGGCGAACAGCCGGTTTTCATCATGGTCAATGCCGAGCAAGCCCGAGCATTCCGCGCGGTCCAAAACGGTGCCAGCTACGGCGAGATTTGCATGGTGCTGGCGGGCGACAATGCCGGTGAGCAAGACATCGCCGATGCGGCGATGCGCGCTGGCGCAATGCTGGGCGGCTGGCTCAATGATGGGCTGATCATCGGGCTCGCCTGACCCGGTCTTGGTGTTCGCCGACTTGACTTCGAGCGCCGCTGCTTCAGTCTCTCACTCAAAGGGAGAGACCATGCTTAGCGAAACCTCGATTGAACTGCGCAGCGCCAAGGCGAGCCTGACCATGCGGCTGGTCAAATGGATCATGTCGCGCAAAACCTCGGTTTTTCCGCATGATGCAGGCGATTTCACCTCCTACATGGCCTCGCGCAAGCCGCCCAAAGACGCGCCTATGCCGCCCAAGTTTGAGCAGCAATTTTGCGTCGAGCATTGGGAGGCGGAGGGGCAAAAGCTCGTCACCCTGCACCCCAGGTCGGGTCCGGCGGACTGGCATATGCTCTATTTCCACGGCGGGGGTTTTGTCCTGCCAATGTTTAAGGAACACTGGCCTCTAGCCGCAGAATTGGTCGGGCAAGCGGGCGTCAGCATCACTTTGCCAATGTATGAGGTCGTGCCCGAAAGCCATTATTCGCGCGCTGATAGACTGGCGGATGCGGCGTTTGCAAAGCTGGCCGAGGCGCACGATCCGCAGCGCATCGTGATCTGCGGCGACAGCGCAGGCGGGCATATGGCGCTTAGTCTCGCCCTGCGGCTGGCGAAGGCAGGCGGACCGCAGGCTGGCAAGCTCGCTCTGTTCGCGCCGTGGCTTGATATGACCATGGCGGATCCGGCGATGCAGGCGGTGGAGCCGCACGACATCATGTTGAAGATTGGCACTTTGCGCAGTTGCGGCGCGATGTTTGCTGATGAGCGCGATCCGGCGAGCGCGGAATGCAGCCCGTTATACACGGCGCCAGAGGCGCTGGCGCAATTGCCGCCGACCCGCATTTTCACCGGGCGGCACGATCTGTTCATCATCGACAGCCGCACCTTCACGCACAAGCTGCGCGATGCAGGCATTGATGCAAAGCTCTATGAATATGAGGGCGCGCCGCATGTCTTCATGGCGGTCACGCCGACGCGCGAGGCGAAGGATGTGTTCGCGCTGGTCAGGCAGTTTCTGGCCGAGGCTTAGCGCAGCTCCGGCGCCGGATCAGGCGCTGAAGCTCTCGCCCACCATCTGCTCGCTCAGCGCCCACAGGCGGTTCGCATTGCCCTTGTCGAGGGCATAACTGCGCACGCCGCCATCAAAGCGCTCATCATCCAGCTCGGCGATATGGCAGTCTTCGCAGTAGAACCCGCCTTTGCCCTCCAGCTCCGGCGCGGTGGCAGCCCAACATTGTGTTGCTGCGCCCTGAGGGATGGTCTTGAACCCATCTGATCCCGCGTCTCCTTTTTCTTCAGCGGCTTTGCGCATGCGTTCGCGCATCATGGTGATGTCGTCTTCCGACATATGCCGCCCCAGATTGGTCATGATGCCTCCCGGATGGAGCGCGATCGCGTGAATCCCCTTGTCGGCGGAACGCTGTTCTAACCCGACTGTGAAGAGGATATTCGCTGTCTTGGACTGACCATAGGACTGCCATTTGTCATATTCGCGATTCTCGAAATTCGGATCATCTAAGTCGACAGGCGCGATATGATGGCCGCGGCTGGATAGGTTGACGATGCGCTTGTTTGCGCCCGCCTCAACCAGCGGCATGAGGCCTTTGGTCAACAGAAAATGGCCCAGATGATTGGTGCCAAATTGCCGCTCAAACCCGTCGGCGGTCGCTTCCTTGGGGCAGGCCATGACGCCTGCATTGTTGATCAGCAGATCAATCTTGGCAAAGCGCTCATTCGCCTCCGCGCTGCACGCGCGCACGCTGTCCAGCGAGCCGAGATCGCAAATGATCGTCTCCAGCTGAGCGGCGGGCGTTTCGGACGCAATACTTTGCTTTGCCTCAGCGAGCTTTGTCTGAGATCGACCGGCCAGCACAATATGCGCGCCCTTGGCCGCCATCGCCCGTGCCGTCTCAAGGCCCAAGCCCGAATTGGCCCCGGTGATGAACACGGTCGTGCCCGATAGGTCCATGCCGGACAGCACTTCATCCGTGGTCGATTGCGCGCCAAACTTGCTCATGCCATTATCCCTTTTAGATTTTGTGATTTGCGGCGATCTTAGCCCGCGCTCCAACTCTGCGATAGGCATTTGCTTTATGAAAACGCTTCTTTCCGCTGCTTTGCTGTCCTTCACCCTTTGGGCCGCGCCCGCCGCGGCGCAGGACCCGAACGAGCCGCGCTGGTCGCTCGCGATCCATGGCGGGGCGGGCACGCTTGATCCAGAGCGGATCACGCCGGAGCTGCGCGCCGAGTATGAGGCGGCGCTGCAAGACGCGCTCGATCGCGGCACGCAGATTTTGAAAGACGGGGGCAGCGCGGTGGATGCGGTGAAGGCGGCGATCGTTCCGCTGGAGGATAATCCGCTGTTCAACGCTGGGCGCGGCGCGGTGTTCACCTGGGAAGGGGAGAATGAGCTCGATGCCTCGATCATGGTTGGGGGCGACCGAAGTGCAGGCGCGGTCACCGGCGTCAAAGCGATCAAGAACCCGATTTTGCTCGCCGATAAAGTGCGCACAGAGAGCCGCCATGTGTTCCTGAGCGGGGCGGGCGCGGAAGAATTTGCAGCTGACAAAGGTCTTGAGACCGCTGGGCCGGAATGGTTCGCGACAGAGCGGCGGCGTGAGGCGCTGGAGCGGATGAAAGCGCGCCAGCTCTCTGCGACTGATGTTGACCACAAATTCGGCACCGTCGGCGCAGTGGCGCTGGATCTGTCTGGCAATTTGGCCGCAGGCACATCGACCGGCGGGATGACTGGTAAGCGTTGGGGCCGCATCGGAGATTCGCCCATGATTGGCGCGGGCAATTATGCCGACAACCGCTCCTGCGCCGTCTCGGCTACGGGCTCAGGCGAATACTTCATCCGGGTCGGCGTCGCGAAAGAGATTTGCTCGCGGCTGTTTTATCGTCTGCTTAGGGAACGCGACGCGGTGCAAGCCACGGTGCCGGTCGATGAGCAGGGCGTTCCGGAATACTACATCCACGCTTCCGAATTCGGGATTGAGGCGTCAGCCGCGCAAGAGGAAGCCGATGCAGTGATGGCTGAGGTTAAGGGATTGGGCGGCAGTGGCGGCGTGATCCTGGTGACACCCGATGGCCACGCGCTTTACAGCTTCAACACCACCGGCATGTACCGGGGCCGGGCCACCAGCGACGGTGTCAATGAAGTGGCGATCTTTGCAGGTGAATAGCGAAAGGTCGTAAACGGCTTAGCCGCGCGCAAAATCGACCAGCACTTTGCCGATCTCAGCAAGCAATGCTTCAGCGGCTGGCTCCATCCGCTGATGCGTGCCCTTCGCGCGGAAATATGCAGCAAAGGCGATTGGCGCTCGGCCCGGCGGCTCGGCAAAGCCAATATCGACATACAGGCTGCCCATGCCCGGCCAGAACGATGTGCCGGTCTTGTCGCCAGAGGGCCAATTCTGAGGCAGACCTGCTCGCACGCGTTTGAGCCCGGTCTGCGTCTCCGCCATCCAGCTGCGCAACTGCCCGCGTTCCTGCGGTGGTAGAACATCGCCATAAGTCAGCTTGGCAAGGGTTTGGGCCATGGCGAGCGGGGTGGAGGTGTCGCGGACCTCGCCCGCCGGCACATGGTTTAGCGCCGGTTCAATCCGGTCCAACCGGCTCACATCGTCGCCGAGCGCGCGCCAGAATTGGTTGAGCGCCTCCGGTCCGCCAAGCTCTCTGAGCAGTATATTGGCCGCTGTGTTGTCGGAGGTTTTCTGCGTTGCCTCTGCGAGTTCGCGGAGGCTCGCCCCTTGCTGAAGGCGAGGTGTGGTGAAGGGCGCATAGGAGAGCAGTTCATCCTCGCTCCAGCGAACGACCCGGTCGGCGTCGATTGCGCCAGAGGCATGGCGCGCGAGCACCAGCGCGGCGAGTGAGGTCTTGAACGAGGAGCAATGGCCAAACCGCACGGCGCCATTGTGGCTGATCGATTGCCCGGTTTCGGTATCGATGATGGCCGCGCCCAATGTGCCGCCAGTGCTTGCCGCCTCAAGAATGCGCAGCCGGGCCGAAAGCCGCCCGAGCGTGCTTTGATCTATCGGCACGCAGGCCGCCGCCGCGCTTGCCAGCATTCCGGATAGGACCGCGCGCCGCCGAGCCTTGGGCGTTCCCTTAGGATCGCCGGGCGTGCTCATGCGAACTTGTTCTGTTTGCGTTTGCCAAAGCGCATATCGTTTTCCAGCTTCGCTCTCAGCTGCGCATAAAACGCCTCTAGGAAAGCCCGCTCATCACCGGCGCCTGGATCCCATCCGATCTTGCCGCAAATGGTGGCGTGGACCGCCGAAATCGCCTCGCCCCGCCCATCGCGCAGCACCTGCTCTAGCGTCTGCAATTCATGCTCGCCGTAAACCGACAGCTCCTCCTCGCCAAACTCATAGCGCGCGCCTGTAACACCGCTCTGCCCGCGCGCTGCGCCCTGCGTAGAAAGCGCCTCGGCCAGCTTTGTGCGCGGGGCCTCGACCACCCAAGTGCCCGCGATCACATCGCCAGCGCGCAAAGCGTCTTTGTTGAAGAATGGGAAGGCCATGAACACCATGAACCAGGCAAGACCCGCGAGCCCGGCATTGCCCATCTCGCCAGTGGGGGCGAAGATAAGGAAGACGAGCGGCATAAACAGTTCAATATCGCGCAGCAGGTTGCGGGCCAGAACGGCCTCTGCGGTTAGGCGTCCGCCATCGCGCGCCGCGATGCGTATGCCGGTCGCGCGCTTGCCCAGCGTCGCCCCGCGCGGGCCGAGCTCAAAGGCAAGGAAATAGCCATAGCGCGCCAGGAACAGGATAAGGATGAAGACGATGACGATAAACTCTCCGGCGCCCGAGACGCTCTCTTCCATGCCGTCCGCGATTTCATCAAACAGTCCCGATGCGAGCCAGCCCATCAGCAGGACGAAGATCGTCAAGCCGACATAAAGCAGCACGAAATCGAGCACCAATGCGCCCACCCGCGACCCGCGCGATGCGACCACGATCGGCACACTGATGCCCTCTGGCGTGACCAGAGTGCGCTGCCTCTTGTTGACATATTGATAGCTGCCGGCCGCCGCGCTCATGCGGTGTCCTCAATATTCTTGGGCCGATAGGCGAAGAAATAGGCGAGCCACAGCGCCAGCATCGTGCCGCCGATCAGAAAGCGGTCTTCCATTCCGCCGACCAATTGGCGCGGGAAAGCCTCCAGGATAGCAGCGACCACCATCATCAGCACCACGCCCGCCATCACGGCCGCGCCGCGCCGCCCGCTTTCCGCCGCTGCGGTGAGGACAGAGCGATTGCCAGGAAAGGCCATGGAGCGTCCGATGTGGAGGCCCGCCGCGCCCGATAGCAGGATCGCAAACAGCTCTGTGGTGCCGTGGACGCTGAGCCATGCGGCGAATTCCACCGTCAGCCCTTGGCCCGCAAACAGCCACAGCATCGCGCCCAGCACCGCCATATTGTGCACCAGCAGCATTAGCGATGGGATGCCAAAGGCAAAGCCAAGCGCAAAGGCGAGGATCGCGACCCCGGCATTGTTGCTGAACAGGCTGGCGGCGAACACGGACAGGCCGCTCGCGTCCTGCTCCACCGCGAGCGATTCCTGCAAAACCTCGCGGCTGGCGCCCGGCACGCGGGTGTCAAGGAATTGCGTGGGCACGAGGCGGAAATACCATTCGCGGTCTTGCACCACGAGCAGCCAGCCAACCACTGTACCTGCGACCATCACCGCCAAGGCGATGCAAATCTCCAGCCAGATCTCGCGCACCGCGCGGCTCCACCCGCCGAACAGGAAGGAGCGCAGCCAGCCGCCAAATCCCTGGCGCGGCCCGTAAACTTGAAACCAGGCGCGCTGCACCAGGCTCTCCAGATAGCGCAAAGTTGACGCATCGAGCGAGGTCTCGCGCGCGACGGAAAGGCTGGAGGCCGCCGTGCGGTAGAGAGTGGGCAGGGCGAGCAAATCCTCATCGCTCACCCGCCGCAATCCGCCGCGCTCCATGCGTTTCAGGATTTCTTCGAGTCGCCGCCAATCGCCCTCTCGTTCCAGACGGAAGCGGTCGGAACGCAGCGCCGCGCTCTCAATATCCGCGGGCGCTTCAATATGGGTTTTGCCAAACCAGCTGGAGATAACAGGGGCCTTCATCCGATCGCCTCGCTGTTCTTGATCATGAAATAACGGTCGATCAGCTGGTAGCCGATCTGATCCCACGGGGCCTCGATCACATCAACCCCCATACGGCGCAGGCGTTGCAGCACGACGCGGCGTTGATTGGCGAGGGTATCGGCGGTGACGCTGCGCGCGAGCACGGCGATGTCTGACGGCTCCTCGGCGATGAATTCTTCCAGCTCGCTATCCGCGATGGTGACGAACAGGACGAGATGCTTGTCAACCAGCCTGCCAAGGCTTTCGATCATCAATTCTGCCGCTGTGGGATCGGTGAAATCGGAAAATAGGATGATCAGCGAGCGGCGCTGAAGCTTGGCGGTCAGGGTCGCGAGCGCGAGGGTAAAATTCGGCTCTGTGCTGGTGTAATCTAGCGAGGCCGCGGCGCTTTGCAAGCGGTGGAATGCGCGCGCATCGCCAACGAAGGGCGTCATCACTTGCGGGCGCTGGTCAAAGCCGAACAGCGAGACGCGGTCCCCGCTTTTGAGCGCGACGTAGGATGCGGTGAGGGCGGCGGACACGGCCCGGTCAATGCGCGGCATGCCGTCCACCGGCTCGCACATCGCCTGTCCGCAATCGAACGCGAAGACGATCTGATTGTTGCGCTCGCTTTCGTTCTCGCGGGCATAGAGCTTGGTGTGGCGCGCGCTGGCTTTCCAATCGATCCGGCGGCGGTCCATGCCGGGTTCGTATTCTGACAAAGCCTCAAATTGCGTGCCTTCGCCGCGAATGCGCCGGGCGATCAGGCCGGTTTGGGCATCGCGCAGAAAGGTCTGAAGCTCGCGGCTGCGCACGGGCGAGAGGTCGGGCCAGATCCTTAGCTCGGTATCGAGCTCGCGGCTTTGTTGGCGCGCGCCAAGACCCAGTGGCCCGGCCCAGCGCAGCCATGCGCGCGGAACCTGCGCTGTGCCGCGCCGCTCCGGCTTGGTCTGATAGGTGCCAGCGTAATAATTCTCGGTGGAATGCGGGGTGAGGCTGAACTCTGCGCGCCCGCCGCCACCAAGGCGCGGATCAAACTCCAGCGCGCCCTCCACCCGCGAAATCTGCCCGCCAGTAAATTCAGCCAGCATGGTGAGCGCAGCGGGCTGGCCCACCTCGGTATCGCGCGGGGCGCGAACGTCCCACTCGCCAGCGCGCCCAGCCAATCCTGCGTCGAGCACTATCAGCAGCAGCAAGACCACGGCCGCTGCCGGGGCCGCGATCCAAGTGCCCGGTGCCATCGCCGCGATCACCAGAGCGACGGGCGCAAAACCAGCCGCCAGCCATGCGGCGCGCTCTGTCGGCACGATCGGCAGGCTGGGCATATTGGCCAGTTTGGGCAAAGCGAGAGCCATGGGTTTAGCGCGGCGCCTCTGTGCTTTCGATGAGTTCGGCGACCAGCGCCTCGACATCGCGGCCTTCGATCTCCGCCGCTGGGCTGAGCGTCAAGCGGTGGCGCAGCACAGGCACGGCCAGCGCCTTCACATCGTCTGGGATGGCATAGGCGCGGCCATGCAGAGCGGCACGCGCTCGGGCAGCATTGGCCAGCATCACGGCGGCGCGCGGAGAGGCGCCAACGGAGAGTTCCGCATGTTCGCGTGTTGCCCGCACCAGCCGCACGACATAGCCGGTGACTTCTTCGGCAACCGTCACATGGTCCAGCGCGCCGCTGGCCGCGACCAGTTTCGCTGCATCAGCCACCGCCGTTACGCCGAGAGTGGCAGGGCGGATTGGCCCCTGTTTCTGACCATAGCTGGTGACGATCTTGGTCTCTTCCGCTTCATTGGGATATTGCACCAAGAGCTTGAAAAGGAACCGGTCAAGCTGCGCCTCGGGCAGGGGATAGACACCCTGGTTCTCAATCGGGTTCTGGGTCGCGACCACCATGAAGCGTTCCGCCAAATGGTGGGTTTCCCCATCCAACGTGACGCGGCGTTCCTGCATCGCCTCCAGCAGAGCAGCTTGCGTCTTGGGCGGCGTACGGTTGATCTCATCGGCGAGCAGCAAATCACAGAAGATTGGCCCGCGCGTCAGCGTAAACTCACTGGTTTGGAAGTTGAACAGGTTCGAGCCCAGAATATCGCCTGGCAGCAGGTCCGGCGTGAACTGGATGCGGCCAAAATCGAGCCCGAGCGCAGTGGCAAAACTCTGAGCCAGGAAAGTTTTGGCTGTGCCCGGAGGACCCTCTAGCAACACGTGGCCCTCGCTGATCATCGCGATCAACAATTGGTCGATCATCTCGTCTTGACCGATAATGGCCTTAGCCACTTCGGCGCGGATCGAATCCGCCAATTCGCGCAGTTCTTCGAGGCTCATGCTCATTTCTCGAGTTTCCTTGTCAGCTCATTGAGCGCGCGCGCGGCGCGCAAAATATCCGATGGTGATTGTGCGGCGCGCAATTGCTGCGCCCGTACAGAAAATGGTGCGTCTTCGGGCAATATCCGGCGAACAGCGTCGTCAATCGCCTCTTCGTCCGGCTTGATCAGACCGAGCTTGCTTGCCAACCGCCGGGCGGACAGCGCGACATAAGGGTCTGCAAGCAAGCGCAAGCGGCGCGCCTTGACGATCAGGCCAGCACCATTGGCGACCAAGCGGCGCTTGCCAAAGGCGATGTCCGGCCCGCTTGCCGCCGCCGGGCCAAAGCGCTTGAACGCGCGCCAGCCGACGATGAGCATGGCCAGGATCAGGCACAGGGTCGCGGCCAAAAACGGCGGACGAAACGCCAAGGTCAGCAGGTTGGTAGAGCCGCCAAAGCCATTGAGAGTGAGGTCAAAAACGATTGGATAGTCATAGCCATAGCTTGCCTCGTCGATCAGCGTCAGTGCGAGCGCCGCGCGGCTCGGATCAGACAGGCCGTAATTGTTGACCAGATCAGGCTCGACCACGAAGACCACCTCTTCATTATCGCCCGTGTTGCCATATTCGTCTTCAATTGGGAACGACAGCGCGAGCGGTTCTCCGCTCTGGTTCACCACCAGAGCCGCGCCATTGCCTTTGTCCGTCACCACGATGTTCGTGCCCGTTGGCAATGTGCCCTGAAGGCCGAGGCCGGCCCAGCTGTTCGCGCTGTCTTTTGTGTCTTTCAGCTCGGTCTCGATCGCATAATGATCGGGCAGATTTGTCGCCCAATTGAACGGGATTGCGCTCACCAGCTCGACCCAATCGTCCTCGATATCCTGCTCCACGCGCTCTTTTGCGCGGTCAGGAAAGGGAGAGGCAAACCATTTGGGCAGGATCACCATGGTCGGTCCGACATAGGCCCGCTTTTGCAGGATCTCGCCGAGCTCTTCCTTGTCGAAATATTGCGGCAGAGCCAGCACCAGCAGGTCTGGGGTCTCCAGCCCGCTTGGCGAGCGTGAGGTGGAGACGTCTTCGCCCTCAAGTTTCAGCAGCTCGACCAAACCCGAATAGCCATTGAGGCCATTGGCTTCGGCGTGAGCCGCGCCATTATTGCCGCGCCCCTGCGTGTCGCCCGCCCCGATGAAATAGAGCATCGTGATAAAGGCGAGGAAGCCAAACAGTACGAGGCCCAGCACCGTTCGTCGGCTGAAGCTGCCGCTGCCGCGCCGGTTGCTTGCCTGTTGCAGCGCGCCGCTCATGCCCTCGCCTCTGCTGCCGCGTCGCGGTCAATCAAATTGCGCTTTTGGCGGTTGCCTTCGATTTTGGCCAAGGCGAAGTCGGCATAGGCTGTGCGGGCGGCCTCCCAATCACCGGCATCGAGCGAGCGCAGCGCAAACAGGCTTTGCTCCACCCGCTCTGCAATCGTGCGGAAGGCAGCGCGGGCTGCGTCTGACAGGGCAGGCAATGCCGCCAGTTCGCGCGCTGTACTAGATGGGACAACCCAATCGGGCCGTGCAGAGGCGATCTGGCCAACACTTCGCTGCAGCAGCAAACGCACCGCCTCATCATAGCGTCCGTCTGCGGCGAGCTTGTCGGCATCCTCCAACAGGGCCAGCGATTGCTCGCGGTCGGGCTGCCATTCAATCTCTTCTCCTGCCTCTGCTACGCGCGCGCCCAAGCCGGTCAGCGGGCCGAACATGCGCCACAAAATAAACAGCACTGCTGCGATTAACAGGGCCAGGAACACCCAGCGCAGGATTGGCCACGCGCCGCCGAACATACCGCCCAGCGGGGCAAAGAATTCCCCTAAAGACTGCATGACTTCGTCGAGCCAGCCCGGCTCGCGCGGCGGGATCGGCGGCACTTCGATCTGCTCAAACTGGATATCATCATTGCCGCGCAATTCGCGCCAGCTGCCCGGCGCATCCGCATTGCTAATGGGATTAAGCGCTGCATTGTCCGCGCCAGCAGCAGAGCCATCGCCGGGGGCCTCCACTGGCCCTGAATTGGTCCCTGTTACGCTCGTCATGCGGGATTGTTGGTGGCACGGGGCGCGGCGAGGCGCAACACCCGATCCTTAACAATTGGGTGAGCGTTTGGCCCTTGGCGCGCAAATTTAGCGAATCGCCTAAGTAATCTGGCGCGCGCGGCCCTGTTTATAGGTGCCCAAAATCCGCAATTCTTTGGAATGAAACGCAAGTTCTTCCAGCGCCCGGTCCACCGCCGGATCGCCCGGCGCGCCTAGAATGTCGGCGTAAAAGGCGGTAGCAGAAAAGCTCGTGCCCTTTTGGTAGCTCTCCAGCTTGGTCATATTGACGCCGTTCGTCGCAAACCCGCCCATCGCTTTATACAGCGCAGCCGGAATATTTTTGACCTCGAACACAAAGGTCGTGATCGCCTCGCTGCCCTCCAGCGCTTCGTCGCGTTCCGGAGCCTCAGCCAGAATCACAAAGCGGGTCATATTATCCGCGCTGTCTTCGACATTGTGCTGAGCGATTTCGAGGCCGTAAAGCTCGGCCGCAATCGCCGGGGCAATCGCGCCCAGTTTGGGGTCGCCGCGCTCCGATACAAAGGCAGCCGCGCCCGCTGTATCGGCATAGCTCAGCGGGACAATGCCGCGTTCACGCAGGAAAAAGCGTGATTGACCAAGCGCTTGCGGGTGGCTGTAGGCGGCCTCAAACGGCCCGGTGCCAAGACCCATGAGCGCGTGGTTGATCGGCATGAAATACTCGCCAACAATCGACAGGCCGCTTTCTGGCAGCAGGAAATGAATGTCGGCAACCCGGCCATGCTGCGAGTTTTCAATCGGAATGATCGCGCGCGATGCCCGCCCATCCTTCACCGCCTCCAGCGCATCTTCAAAGCTGAAACAGGGGAGCGGCAGATAATCGCCCGCCGCCTCGGTCGCGGCGCGGTGCGAATTGGCCCCCGGCGATCCTTGAAACGCGATCGCGCGCTCTGGCTGCTTAGCGGCGGCGGCGCGCATGGTTTCAACAATGGCGAGGGCAGGGGCGGGAAAACTGTGCATAGAGCCAAGCCTGCTAAAGAGGGAGCGGCCCACTCGCAAGCTCGCTCTTGGGCCCGCTTGCATTTGCTGCAATGCGTAATGCTGCGATCACTCTTGCACCAAAGGGCATCGGTCATTAGAGCGACCCCAACTTTGACAATAGCAAGATTACCGGATCTCAATTCACCATGGATGATCGTTTTAACACCGCCGCTGGCTGGGTGCTGTTTGCAGGCATTATCGCGCTGGGCTTCTCGATTCTGAGCGGGAAGTATTTTCACGCTGACAATCCGGAGCGTCCGGAGCAATTGGGCTATCAGATTGAAGGCGTGGTGGAAGAAACCGCTGCAGCTGAGATGACCATGGCCGAAGCGCTCAACATGGCGGAGACCACGGTCGAAAAGGGCGCGCAAGTGTTCGCGAAGTGCTCGGCCTGTCACACGGTTGATCAAGGCGGCGCGAACGGCGTTGGCCCGAATCTCTATGACATCATGGGTCAGCCAATCGGTAAGCACGTATCTGGATTCGCGTACAGCGCTGCGCTGTCAGGCAAAGACGGCGTGTGGGATTGGGACACGATGGATGCCTGGCTGAAGAGCCCGCGTGGCTTCGCTGACGGCACCAAGATGAGCTTTGCTGGCCTGTCGAAGATTGAAGACCGTGCTGCTGTTGCGGTCTACATGAACTCGCTTGGTTCAGGCCTGCCGGTTCCAGCCTATGTCGAAGCGGTTGCTGAAGACAGCGGCGAAGAAGATGCCGCCGAAGGTGAAGCAGGCGAAGTGGCGGAAGCGGAAGCAGAGCAAGACGCCGCAGCTGAAACCGAAGAAGCAGTCGCAGAATAAGCGCCTAGTGCAGTGCGGGGCGGCGCGATGCCGCCCTGTCTTATAGAACTTTACCCGGCGTCTTCGCCGGGCTTGAACCCCTGAGCCACCACATACCATTCCGATGAACCCTTGCGGCTCGCCGGTGGCTTAGCGTGCTTGACGCTCTTGAAATGCTTCTTGAGCAGGTTGAGCAAATCGGTGTCCGTGCCTCCTGCCAGCACCTTGGCAATGAAGGTGCCGCCCTCTTCTAGGTTCTCCGTCGCAAACCACGCCGCCGCCTCGACCAGGCCCATCGTGCGCAAATGGTCGGTCTGTTTATGACCCACCGTGTTGGCGGCCATATCCGACATCACCAAATCAGGCTTACCGTCGAGCTCCGCTTGCAAAGCAGCGGGCGCGTGATCGGCCATGAAATCCATTTCCAGGATCGCGACGCCCTCAATCGGTTCGATTGGGAGCAGATCAATCCCGACGATGGCGGCGCGCGGCGCTTGCTTGCGCACCACCTGCGCCCAACCGCCCGGCGCAATGCCGAGATCGACAACGCGCTTGGCGCCCCGGATCAGGCCAAAGCGCTCGTCCAGCTCAATCAGCTTATAGGCCGCGCGGCTGCGATAGCCGTCGGCCTTGGCCTTTTTCACATAGGGATCGTTCAACTGACGCTCGAGCCAGCGGGTCGAGGATGCGGTGCGCTTGCGCGATTTTCGGACCCGTTTTTCAGGGTCGCGGCCAGAGCGTGTCATCGCCTATTGCCCGCCGCTTTTGGCGTCGCCGCCAGCCGCAGGCACCTCGCCCGCGCGCAGTTTTTGAAGCGCGCGCATACAGCGTTCTCCATCTCGTTCGGCCGCCATCAGGCTGCGCAATATGCCTTCGCGAATGCCCCGGTCCGCCACGCCAAGGCAGCTGGCCGGCCAGAGGTCGAGGATCGATTCTAGGATCGCGCATCCCGCAACCACCAGATCGGCCCGGTCATTGCCGATACAGGGCAGCTCGCTGCGCTCCTCCGGCGACATGGTCGACAGCCGGGTGCTGATATCGCGCATAGAGCGCGATGGCACGATCAGCCCGTCGACCGCCTTGCGATCATAATGCGGCAATTCAAGATGCAGGCTGGCGAGCGTCGTCACCGTGCCGCTGGTGCCGAGCAGGCGGATGTCCTCATGCGCGGCGGCCTCGCTGACGCGCTCAGCAAAGGGGGCGAAGCTTTCGGAGACGCGGCGGCGCATTTCGGCATAACGCTCGGCTCTGCCCTCGTCAGTGTTCGCGCCGCGCCCGACCGTATCGGTCAGCGAGACGACGCCCCAGGGCACGCTTTGCCAGTCGATAATGCGCGGGACTTTGCCTCCCGGCTCCAGCAAAACCAGTTCCGTCGACCCGCCGCCAATGTCGAAAATGACCGCGGGGCCGTGGCCTTGCTCAAGCAGGATATGACAGCCCAGCACCGCGAGGCGCGCCTCTTCTTCGGCGCTGATAATGTCGAGCACGATGCCGGTTTCCTGCCGCACGCGTTCAATGAAATCTGCGCCATTGCTGGCCCTGCGGCAGGCCTCTGTTGCGACCGACCGCGCCAGCCGCACCTTGCGGCGGCGCAGCTTGTCCGCACAAATCGATAGCGCGCCAAGCGCGCGGTCCATCGCCTCATCAGACAAGCGGCCAGTGCTGGCGAGATCCTCGCCCAGCTTCACCACTCGGCTGAACGCGTCAATGACGGTGAAATCCTTGCCCGAGGGGCGCGCGATAAGCAGCCGGCAATTGTTGGTGCCAAGGTCGAGCGCCGCGTAGGCTTCATTGGGTCGATGCGAGCGTCCGCCCGCGTTTTTACCGCGTGGATGTGCACCCGGCCGGCCATGGGCGGGGTGACTGCTTTCATTGGGCTGGTGGGCGCGTTTGTAGCGAAAATCAGCTACTTTACCGGACTTGCGTCCCCTTTTTCTGCCAGCCTTTTTAAAACCGTCCGGCGGAGACAGATCCGCCATACTCAACTCTTTCTTTTCCTCTCGCGCGCATGTTCTCGCGAGGACCTGAAAAGAAAGCTAACGGATAGCGCGCCTTAGGGCAAGCGGCGGCGTGATGGACTGGTTCGGTCAATTCGGACAGGCGTGGTCCTTGCCCGCGCTAGGCTCTACGCCTAAGGGCGTTGATATGACTGAAAAAGACCTCACAGATCGCAAGTTTTACCGCGCCGAGCAGGAAACCCGCTTCGTCGAAGAAGCGCCTGACCACACACCTCAGACCGAGCATCCTGCCTATAAGCTGGCGTTTCGCGATGTCGATTTCATGCTGCGCGATGAGCTGCGCCCGGTGCGTTTCCAGCTGGAGCTTTTGAAGCCAGAAATGCTGCTGGACGAGGCGCGCGTTGGCTCCACTCTGGTGATGTACGGATCGGCCCGAATTCCTTCGCCTGAAGAGGCGGATGCGAAGGTTGAGGCGGCCAAGAATGGCAGCGAATACGAACAAAAGGTCGCTGCCAGCCTGGCGGCGAAGTCGAAATATTACACCGAAGCGCATAAGCTGGCGAAAATGGTCTCGGAAAAAGGAATCGTAGAAGACGGCAAACGACAGTTTGTTGTGTGCTCTGGTGGCGGTCCGTCGATCATGGAAGCGGCCAATCGCGGCGCTTCGGATGCCGGGGCTGAATCGATCGGGCTCAACATCATTCTGCCGCACGAACAAGCGCCCAATTCTTATGTGACGCCCTATCTCAGCCTCAATTTCCACTATTTCGCACTGCGCAAAATGCACTTCCTGATGCGCGCGCGCGCGGTTGCGGTGTTCCCCGGCGGGTTCGGCACATTTGATGAGTTCTTTGAGCTGCTGACACTGATTCAAACCGGCAAGATGCAGCCCATTCCGATCCTGCTGTTCGGCAAGGATTTCTGGAACCGCGTGGTCAATTTCGAAGCAATTGCCGAGGAAGGCACGATTTCGAAGAAGGACCTCGAGCTGTTCCATTGGTGCGAAACTGCCGATGAGGCCTGGTCGCATATTTCGGACTTTTACGAGCTCAAGCGATAGGGGTTTCCCCCCTTAAGCTCGCCATAGCCACCCGCTCCCTCCACCCTTCCACCCGGAGCCTACCGGGATATCATCCGGGTGGAAGGGTGGAGGGAGCGGGTGGTTAAGCCGCTTTCAAACAGTCCGCTAAGCGCTATTTCGCTCAACCAAGTCTTCGCGGCGATCCTGCTCGCGCGGGGCTCCGACGTCATGGGCTAGGCTCAAGCGCTCCAAACCGGCGATCACCCACCAGCCCGGGTCAGCCTGCCCTGGCTCAATGCCGATGCGCGCGGATTCGGGAAAAGCGTGGTGATTGTTGTGCCAGCACTCGCCATAGGTGAGCAGGCCAAGGCCCGGTAGGTTGGAGGCTTGAATGCCCGCATCGCGGACCAGCCAGCGTCCGGGGCCGGGGTTGTGGCAGAAGTAGGTGCTAGTCCAATGGCCCGCCGTGCTCACGAACACACGGGCACATATGCCCCAGAGGACAAAAGCCCAGCCGCCTGTCCAATAGAGGGCGATGGCGAGCGGGATTTGGTGCAATCGCCACGTTGTATCGAGCATTCGGTAGAAGGGGTCTTCGGCGATTTTCGGCTCGATTGTCACCTCGGGGGGACACTCAAATTCAAATTTGCAAAACAGGTTCCACGCGAGATCCTGGGCCAGTGAGCGGCGGTGCGCAAAGAAGTCATGGCAGCGTGGCTCGCGCTGCGCCCAATCCCTGGTGTCGTGAATACGGATGATCCCGGATGGGCCAGAAACGCCAACGATTGTGCCGATATAGATCAGCGCTCTGGTGAGCCATTTGGGCGCTTTGAATGTCCGGTGGATCATCATCCGGTGCATGCCGACGCTGTGACCGATCAGCAGGGTAAAATAGGTGAGCGCTAGGAACAGCGCGATGGCGGGTAGGCTTGCGACAAAAAGCGCAGCCACGGTTCCGCCAAGCATGCCAGCGTTCCAAAGAGCCTTTGGCCAATCGATCCGCAAGCGGCCGCTGAGTGGGCTGGCGCCTTGGCCATCCACTCGGATGACCGGCTCCATCATAGGCTGCGCACCGCCTGATGGCCGAGCGGTCCATTGCCAAGACCATACCCCGGCGCGGCTTCGATGGCTTGTCGGACAAAGCTCTGGCCCAGCCGGACTGCGTTTTCGAGCGGCTGGCCGTGGCCCAGCAGCACCGCAATGGCGGATGACAAGGTGCAGCCGGTGCCGTGCGTGTGGGGGGTGTCGATCTTGGCTTGGGCAAAGTGTTTGGGCACTTCGCCAGAGCGCACCAGAATATCGATGATGCGCGCGTCCTCTGTGTGCCCGCCTTTCGCCAGCACGTCGCAGCCATGGGCCCGGATCAGCTCTTCGGCTGCGCCTTCGATCAGGCGCGTGTCGCCTAGATTGCGGCGGACCAGATGCTCTAGCTCTGGCAAGTTCGGGGTGATTATCGCCGCGCGCGGGAACAGCCGCTCGCGCATGATCTCAATCGCCTCATCCGCGATCAGGGTCGCCCCGGAGGTTGCGACCATAACCGGGTCCAGCACCACCGGCACCAGGCTGTCGACCAGCTCCAGCGCGTCCGCCACATGGGCGATAATGTCGGCGTCATGCAGCATGCCGATCTTGATCGCATCGACACCGATATCGTTGATGCAGCTAGTGATCTGCTTGGCGACGAAGTCCCCCGATAGCGGCATGATCGCCTGCACGCCCACGCTGTTTTGCGCGGTCGCGGCAGTGATCGCGGTCATCGCATAGCCGCCCAGCATAGTGATGGTTTTGATGTCGGCCTGAATGCCCGCGCCGCCAGAGGAATCCGACCCGGCAATCGCCAAAATACGCGGCGGAGCAGGCGGTGCGTTCTCGCTCATCCCTTGAACTTGCGCTCTGTGCTGGGCGGATATTTCTCGTGCAAAGCCTTGGCGCGGGTGGGCCGGTCCATCAATTCGCCGCCGCAATTAGGGCATTGATCATCCTGCGCGTCCGCGCACTCGGCGCAGAACGTGCATTCAAAGCTGCAGATGAACGCGCCGGGTGCCTCGGCGGGCAGATCGGTGCCGCATTTCTCGCAATCGGGGCGCATTTCCAGCATGGTCGTTTCCCTCTCGGTTGAGGCCTATGCGGCGGCGTGTACGGCGTCGCAAATGCGGTCGACAACCGCCTCTACCTGAGCGCTGTCATCGCCCTCAGCCATCACGCGGATCACCGGCTCGGTGCCGGATGGGCGGATGACCAAGCGGCCTTTGCCCTCCAGCTCTGCTTCGGCCTCGCTGATGACCTGTTTGACGGCGTCGTTCTCCAACGGCTTGCCGCCGGAATAGCGCACGTTTTTGAGCAATTGCGGAACCGGATCGAACACATGCAGCAGCTCGCTGGCCGGCTTATCAGCGCGCACCAGGCTGGCAAGCACGCGCAGCGCGGCGACGGTGCCATCGCCGGTGGTTGCGTGATCGAGCAGGATCATATGGCCCGATTGCTCGCCGCCGACATTAAAGCCGCCCTCTTTCATGCGCTCCAGCACATAGCGATCACCGACCTTGGTCCGCTCCAGGGTAAGGCCGTGCGATTGAAGATGCCGCTCCAGCCCGAGGTTGGACATGACGGTGGCGACCACGCCGCCGCCGGTCAGCGCGCCCTTTTCGTGCATGCGGGTCGCGATGAGAGCCATGATCTGGTCGCCATCGACCGCGCGGCCTTTCTCATCCACGACGATCAGCCGGTCTGCATCACCATCCAAAGCGATGCCGATATGCGCCTGCTCTTCAACAACTTTGGCTTGCAGTGCTTCAATCGCGGTGGAGCCGACGCCGTCATTGATATTGGTGCCATTGGGCTCAACGCCGACCGTGATGACCTGCGCCCCCAGCTCCCAAATCGCTGATGGAGCCACTTCATAGGCCGCACCATTGGCGCAATCGACCACGACCTTCAGCCCGTCAAAGCTGACCTCGTCAGAGACCGATTGCTTGACCGCGTGGATATAGCGCCCGCGAGCGTCCTCGATGCGCCGAGCGCGTCCAATTTGCGAAGCATCGACCAGCGCTGGTTCCAATTCCAGCAACTTCTCAATCTGCATTTCGTCTTCATCAGAAAGCTTAAAGCCGTCCGGGCCGAACAGTTTGACGCCATTGTCTTCGTAAGGGTTGTGGCTGGCTGAAATCATCACGCCCAGATCGGCGCGCATTTCCCGCGTCAGCAGCGCAATCGCCGGGGTCGGGATCGGGCCGGTCATGATCACATCCATGCCGACACTGGTGAAACCTGCGACCAGCGCGCTTTCGATCATATAGCCGGAGAGGCGCGTATCCTTGCCGATCACAACCCGGTGGCGGTGCTTGCCGCGCATAAAATGAGCGCCCGCTGCTTGTCCCACTTTCATCGCCATTTGCGAAGTCATCACATCGCTGTTCGTGCGGCCACGGATGCCGTCTGTGCCAAAGAATTTGCGTGCCATGGCTGTTTCTGTTCTCTCCATGAAAGCGCCGCTGCGAATACGCGCTGCGCAAAAGCCGATTTGTCAGGCGCTTCTGGCGCGGTTATCGCACGAATGGAAGGGCGCAAGGCCCAAAGGGGACAGAATTTGAGCGAAGTTGAAGGCCAAAGCGCAGCAGCCACGAGCGGGCAGCGCTACGAGCTGGCCTCTATCCGTCTGCCAGTGATGCTGACATTTGCGGGGCTGATCGCAGGCTTGCTGCTGGGCATGGTGCTGGCGGGCGGCGGGATCGCTGACTGGCTGCAGCAGATCATCGCGCTGACCGGCAGCCTGTGGCTGCGGGCGCTGCAGATGACGATCATCCCGCTGGTTGCGGCGCTGCTGGTGCTGGGCATTGCGCAAATGGCCGAGGCTGCGCGCGCGGGCGCGGCAGCGCGGCGGTTCTTGGCGCTTGTGTTTGCGGTGCTGATCGCGGGCGGATTGTTCACCGCCCTGATGATGCCGATTGTGCTTGGCGCCTTGCCGATCCCTGACAGCGCGAGCGGATTTTTGGCCGCTGTGCCGGATGGCGAGCAGCAAGTGCCAGGCGTGCTCGATTTCCTCGCTTCGCTAATCGCGCCCAATATCATCGCCGCGGCGGCGGAAACGGCGATGCTGCCGCTCACCATATTCTTCGCCCTGTTCGCGGTCGCCGTAACGCGCCTGCCCAAGGATCAGGGCGAGCGGATGCTCGGCTTTTTCCATGCGCTGGCCAACACCATGCTGATGATCATCGGCTGGGTGCTGTGGATCGCGCCGCTCGGTGTGTTTGCGCTCGCCTTTGGCGTGGGCCTCAAAAGCGGCGGCGGCGCGTTTGCGACGCTGGCACATTATATTCTGGTCGTCTCCGCAATGGGCTGTTTCATCCTGGTGCTGGCCTATTTGATGGCTTGGGCGCTGGGCGGGGTCAGTCCGCTGCGCTTTGCGAAAGCGGTGCTGCCTGCCCAAGCGGTTGCGGTCTCCACGCAAAGCTCGCTCGCCAGCCTGCCAGCGATGCTCGACAGCGCGGCGCGCCTGCGCTTGCGGGAGGAGACCAGCGAGTTTGTCTTGCCGCTGGCGGTGGCGATTTTCCGGGCGACCAGCGTAGCGATGAATATGGCGGTGGCGCTCTATGTCGCGAGCCTTGCGGGGATCGAGGTGCCCTGGCCGCTGATGCTGATCGGAATTGGGGTGGCGGTGATCATCTCCATCGGCTCGGTCAGCCTGCCCGGCTCTATCAGTTTTGTGGTGTCGATTGGCCCGATTGCGCTCGCTATGGGTGTGCCGATAGAGCCGCTAGCTTTGCTGGTGGCGGTGGAAATGCTGCCAGATATTATGCGCACTTTGGCCAATGTCACAATGAACGTGGCGGTGACCAGCACGGTCGATCGCTCCAAGGATTGAAGGCTTGCGCGGCTAGCCGGCTGGGCCGGCTTCCTCTTCGAGGCCGCGGTTGAACAGCTCGCTGCCAAACAGGGGCTCGCCAAATACAAAGCCAATCAAATTGGGACTGCCAATATGGTCGAACAGAGCGGTGAGCGTCAGCAGGATTGGGACGGATAGCAGTGCGCCTGGCACACCCCAGATCCAGGTGAAATAGGAGAGAGTGAGCAAGATCATCACCGGGTTCATGGTGAAGCGCGCGCCCAGAATTGATGGGGTGACGACATTCGCCTCCACCGTGTGCAGCACGATGTACGCGGTGACCGGGACCAGTCCGAGGAACACAGTGTCTGCAGTGCCGATCCCAAACATGCCCAGCAGGGCGGCCATGGCGATTGGGCCAATATAGGGCACGAAATTGAGGATCGCGGCGAGCCCGCCCCACATGATCGGCGCCTCCACACCCAGCGCCCATGCACCGAGCGCGACCACCACGCCGATACAGGCGTTGATGAAGCCAACGGTGAGTATATAGGCGGCGACCCGGTCCTGCACCTCGCGCAGCACCCGCGCGGCCTTCACGCTGGAGCCGAAGCTGGAGCGGTGAAACAGCAAATGCCGCCTCAGCCGCACGCGCGCCTCGATCATGAAGAAGGTCATCAGCAGGGTGATCAAGACCTCGATCAGCACACTGGGTGTCGACCAGGCGATCTGTTCGAGCAGGGTTGGGGTAGCGAGGACCACCTCGCGGGTGCCAGATTCGCCCAGCAATTCGCCCAGCTCGCGGTTGATGATGGCGAGCCATTCAAACTGATCGCGCAGCTCCGCAAAGCGCGCGCGCACTTGCTCGGTTATGGCAGGCAGAGTGTCGAACAGGGCGAGGGCAGGCTGAAGCACCAGCGCGAGGGCGAGGAGCACGACGGCCAAGAACGCTAGTAATGAGCCCAGAGAGGCAAGCACATTGGGCAGGCCGATCCGCGCCATTCTGTCCGCCAGCGGCGACAGCAGGATGGTGAGCAAGATCGCTGTGACCAGCGGCAGAAACACCACCGAGCCAATCGATAGAACAAAGGGTAAGGCGAGGAAGAGGCCGATCCCGATCAGCAAAACCAACGCTGACACCAGACGCACTTCCTGCTCGGCAAAGGCCAGCCGCCTGCTGGAAGCAGGGGTGGCGCTCGGCTTGCTCGCATTTGGATCGGGTGTTTCGCTCGTCATTTCAGGCAATTCCAGTCGGTCGCTGGCCTTATTGCAGGACTGCAAACCCGCGCCAAGCGCCTGATGTGCGAAGTTGAGCTTCTAGGTCGTTAGCCGCGCGTGGGGCAGAGGCAAGCAATGCGCCGGAATTAGTCGATCTTCGCGGTTTCGCCATTGCCAGCGGCAACATCGTCCAATTCTTCTAGGATGGCGCGGTGCGCGGTCTCATCCCCGATTGAACGCTGAGGGATATTGCCCTCTGCCAGCATGTCATTGAGCGTTGAGCGGGCGCGGCCTACGCGGCTTTTGATCGTACCGACGGCGCAGCCGCATATTTGCGCCGCTTCCTCGTAAGAGAACCCGCCCGCGCCGACCAACAACAAGGCCTCGCGCCGTTCCGGCGGCAGCGTCAGCAGCGCGCGGTGCATGTCAGACAGGTGGATCGGTTCCTCCTGCCCGGCTGGCGCTGTCAAAATCCGCTCTGCCACCGTCTCATCATAATCGCCGCGAAAACGGTTGCGCCGCATATCGGTGAGATAGGCATTGCGCAATATCACAAAGGTCCAGGCGCGCATGGATGTGCCCGGTTCAAACCGTTCCTGCGCGGCCCACGCCTTCAGCAGGGTTTCCTGAACCAGATCATCGGCCATGTCCGGGCGGCCGCACAGGCCGCGCGCAAAGGCGCGCAAATGCGGCACAACCTCGGTTAGCTCGCGCTTAAAGTCGGCTTTTTCAGACGCGCTGCGGGTCTCGGCCGACATCAGCCATTCCCATTCTGGTTGGCATCATCTGCGTCGGCGGCGTCCAGCTGAGACAGAAGGTCCTTAAAGCTGTCAGGCAGCGGTTCTTCGACCACGGAATCGTATAACTGCTTCAGTCCGTCGGCCCATTGCGGCTGGTCCGCGGCTTTCGCGTTTTTTGTGTTTTGCGCCGCTGCGTCAGTCGGCGATGTTTCTTTACCCGAGGCCATAATTGATCCTGATATACTCCAAGGCAGGCGAGAGGCACCGGCATGTTCCGCCATATCGGCGGCGTTACGACGTATCAATTTGGGAACGATACGGCCCATGTATTGTTCCCTTGCCACTGACACATAAGAGCTTGGACCGATGCACGCAAAGGCATCTAAACAAAAAGATACGGTATCACTCGGAGGAATTCGGCAATGGCTGATTGCTTATCCGAGCGCTGTGCCCGCACTTATTTTCATCGCTATTTCTGCGATCACTTTGCTCAGCGTGTTCGCGATTGAAGCGGGTGCGCGCCACACCGAGAGTTTGAAGACCCGCAAAATCGCCTCGTCCATCGCCTCTGAACTGAGCCATGAGGCCAACATTGCCGTGTCGTACATGCACGCAGGCGCGGTGGTGCTATCCAGCAGTGGGCGGGCCACGCCAGATATGCTCCAACAGTTCAGCGCGGAGATGGAGGGTGATTTTGAAGTGCCGGGGGCAGGGCCAATGGGCTGGATGCCGCTGGCTGATGCTGACGATGGCGATGAGCAAGCAAGCCCAATGCTTCAAGAAACTCTGGCGGCGGTCCAGGCCAGCGGCGCTCCTTCGGCCTCTGGCCGGTTGATGATCGCTGGCCCTGATGGCGGCGAAGTGCCAGCCTTCGTGATTGTTATGCCGGTAGAGGATGGGGATGTGGCCCAGCCACAGAGCTTCGTCCACCGCGCGTTCAATGCGAATATGTTTCTGTCATCGGCGCTTGATTTGGCGGATGAGAACGATCTGGCTGTGCGCCTGTTCGACGGGATGGGGGATCAGGCCGCACTGCTCGCAGAGCGCACCTCCACCGCATCCAGCAAAGATGTGACCGAAAACCCGGTCCAGATTGCCGGTCGCACCATGCGTTTGGAAGTGGCCGCGCCGACACCAGCGTTCTTGACCCCGTTATCCGTGGTCACCCTCCTGCTCGGCCTCTCGGTGGCCGCATTGCTCGCCGCGCTCGCCCGGATACTGACCCGGCAAATGGCGAAGGACAATGCGCGCCTTGAATTCTACGAAGAGCAGCACTCGATCCGCAATTCGCTCACCCGAGAGCTCAATCACCGGGTCAAAAACACGCTCGCAAATGTCCTCTCTTTGCTGTCTTTGACGCGTCGCCGGGCGGACAATCTGGATGATTTTGCGGAAGGGCTCGCTGGCAGGATCAGAGCTCTGTCGGCAACGCATGATCTGCTGACCAATTCGGAGTGGGGGACCACTCCGATTGCCTCCGTCGTCAAAGCTGAACTGGCGCACGTGAGCGCGGCGAGAGAGCACGAGGTTGAGATAGAGGGGCCCGATGTGGAGCTGGCCCCTAATGATGCGCTCACGTTTGGTCAGGCGATCCACGAGCTTGCCACCAATGCGGCCAAATATGGCGCGCTGAGCGCTGATGCGGGCCGGGTGTCGATCACATGGTCATTGGTAGAGCCGGACTTGGCCGAGGTTGAATGGCTGGAGGCGGGCGGACCCAAGGTGAGCGAGGCGCGCGGACGCGGATTTGGCACTGAGCTGATCCAAAAGATCGTCGCCCACGAATTGCGCCATCCGGTTGATTTGCAATTCCACACCGCTGGCGTCCGCTGCGCCCTGCGCGTGCCGATTCGCCTTGCAGGCGAGTTTCAATTGCGCGATCAACCAGCGGGCTGATTGCCCGCCCGCTGTCTTTAGGAAATTAGTCGAGCGGCTTGCTGGAGCCGAAGAACAAAGCCTGGCTCACCGCGGCGCTGACAGTGCGTTCCTCAAATGGCTTGGTCACCAGATAGGTTGGCTCTGGCCGGTCGCCGGTCAACAGGCGTTCGGGATAAGCGGTGATGAAGATCACCGGCACATCGCCAATCGCCAGAATGTCATCGACAGCATCGAGACCCGATGAACCATCGGCCAATTGAATGTCGGCCAGCACCAATCCCGGTGTTTTCTCAGCGATAATCTCGCGCGCTTGCGTGCGCGTGGCCGCAGTTCCGCAGATCGTATGGCCCAGTGATTTAACGAGATCCTCAAGCTGCATTGAGATCAGCGGTTCGTCTTCGATAATCAGCACTTCCGTGCTGGTCTCGCGGTCAATTTCACTCACCGCCTCTTGCACCAGCTTTTCGACGTCGGCTGGCTCCAGCTCCATAATCTGCGCTGCTTGCGCAGGGGTGAAATCTTCCAGAGTGGTGAGCAGCAAGGCCTGACGGTTGAGCGGCGTGATCGCATCCAGCCGCGCTTTGGCCGCTGCTTCATGCTCGCCAGCAGGCGCTTCGTCATTGGCGACTTCCATGTAGGCGCTCGACCAGACCTTGTTGAAGGCCGCGTACAAAGCGACCCGGCCGCCCTCGAGCGATTTCTTAAGTGCTTCGTCAGCCAGCGCCGCTTCCAATGTGGCGCGCACGAACGCATCGCCTGTGGCCTGCGCGCCGGTCAGCGCCCGGGCATAGCGCCGCAAGTATGGAAGGTTGGTAGCAATGTCTTGGCCAAGTGGCATTGGTTCGCTTTCATTCGAGGATGTGCGCACCCCTATAACGATTTGGAGCGTCTATTCTATAGCTTCGTTGCAGTTACGCGGCGCGTCTATGCTTGGTTGCAACGGGTGGCATGCCGGGGCTCGCCACCTTGTCAGGGCCGCCTTAGTAAAGGCCAACTTTGGTTTACTCCGACATGGATTCAAATATTTCAAAATTTTTTGAAGTCGGCGGGAACCAGAGCTGAGGCGGTGCATTTTGTTTGTATCACCGCCGAGACCCCCCTCCCGTCCAAGCGGTTGGTGATACGATCCCAAGGCCTTCACTCACCCGAGTGGAGGCCTTTTTCGTATCGGGGTAATGCTTTGCGTGGTTCAGCCCTTGCGGCGGAGTCGACCGAATAGGTCCGTTCGCGGCGCCGTCTTCAGCATCTCTATTAGGTCACCAGGGCCATAGGGTTTGGTAAGGACAGGACCGAGTTTCTGGATCGCTGGCGGGATTTCGGTGGGATCATCGGTTTGAAAAATGATCCGGGTGGCATCGCCGCCAACCGCATTCACCAATTCCGCGATTTCCCAGCCCATATCGCTGTCGGCCAGATGTACGTCGAGGATGATCGCATCGAACGATCCAGAGCGCAGCCGCTCCAGCGAGCAAGCGGTGGAGGGGCATATGTTCACCTCGTCCACGCCTTCGTGGATTAAGGCTTCCTCCAGCACGCGGCCATGCTCGGCATGATCTTCAACCACCAGAACACGCCGTGGCAGGCGGGCTGGCGCGGTTTTGCCTTTGCTAAATGAGAGCATGCTTCACCCTTGGCTAAACGAGATATCGACAACTGGTCTTACGAACAGATTGGCCCATCCGTTACAGTCTGCAAGGCGAAATGCGCGGGCGAGCTCTTAAGTCAGCGGCTTTTCGTAGATCGCATATTCGCGGTTGATCTGAGCCTGGATCGTGTCGGCAATCGCGACCATTCCCTGATTGTCTTCCAGGATCCAGCCGATCTCTGCCCGCTTGGAGGCAAAGGTGGTGTAGGCGCTCTCGCGGATCTCGTTGATCATCATAAACGCCAGCTGGCTAGCGAGACGCGAGTTTTGCACCTCTTTAAGGACGCCCATCAGCGGCACCCGCATTCCCGAGCCACGCGGCCCGCGCAGCCAGCGCAGCATGTGGAACCAGCCAAATGGCAGGAGCTTGCCATCGATTTTGTCCAGCACATCGTTGATGTCCGGGAAGGTCAGCATGAAGGCAACCGGTTTGCCCTCGACCTCGGCAATCATATTGAGCGGCTCAAAGATGATCGTCTTCAGCTTCTTGCCAGCATAGGCGACCTCTTCCGGGGTGAAGGGGGTGAAGCCCCAATTGTCGGACCATGCATCATTGAGGATCGACAGCACGATCCCTGCGTCCCGGTCCCAATTGGATTTGTCGACGCGCCGAATGGTGATCCGCTCGTTGCGCTTGCCCGATTTCACGATCCGCTGCACCAGCGGCGGGAAGTCTTTCGTGATATCGAGATCATAAGTGTAGAGCGTCTTGGCGCGGGTGTAGCCTGCGCCCTCGATCCAGCCTTGATAGTGCGCGGGATGATGGCCCATCATGATCATCGGTGAATGATCGTGGCCGCTCACCAGCAGTCCGGGCTCTTCCCACATGGCCATGGAAATCGGGCCAAGTACCCGCGTCATGCCTTGCTCCGCCAGCCAGCTTTGCGCCTTTTCCAGCAATGCCCGCGCGACCTGTTCGTCGGCCGCATCGAAATATCCGAACATGCCGGTTCCCGGGCCAAAGCCCTGCTCGGCGGGCATGGCCAGCGCCAGTTCATCGATCTGCGCGGAAATGCGCCCGACCATTTTTCCATCGCGGCGGGCGATGAGCAATTGCGCCTTACCATGCTTGAAAAACGGGTTTTTGTCCGGGTTGATCAGTTCCAGCAATTCAGAGCGCAATTGCGGGACGTGATGCGCTACAGATGCCGCAAATTCGCGCCCCAAATCAACGAATTGCGCCCGTCCGCGCTTGTCGATTACCGCTTCGATGCTTATTTGCGCATTGGTCACGCAGATCGCCTTGTTCAGTCCATTGCCAAGGCGTCTGTTTGTCCCGGCAGCGGCCAACGCGCAAGAGAATCGATCACTCTTGCCAACAGGATGCGTTTGTCCTCGCCGGTAAGATCGCCTAAATGGCGGAATTGAAAGCACCGTAATGACGATGATTGAGCAACCTCTTGCCCCTGCTAAGGGCGCGCCCGGCGAGACCGCTGGTGTGCCCACGCGTGCGCAGTTCCAGACGAGCGACGACAAAGATATGCTGCGCGCGGCGCGCGATCTGACCAAGGATTTGGGCGAAGCACGCGCCGGTGTTTACTGGCCCGACATGCTGATTTCGACCGGGGTCGGATATGCGGGCATTGCGGGCGCGATCCTGTCGGGCAATTTGGCGCTTTCAATCGTGTTCGGTCTGGTCGCGGCCTTGGCGCTTTACCGCTCGCTGATGTTCATCCACGAGCTCACCCATATTCACCGCGATGCGCTGCCCGGCTTTCGTAAGGGCTGGAACTTGCTGGTCGGCATTCCGCTGCTGACCCCCAGCTTCATGTATGAGGGCGTGCACACGATCCACCACACCCGCACGCGTTACGGCACGATCGAAGATCCCGAATATCTGCCACTGGCGCTGATGAAACCGTGGAGCTTGCCCGCCTTTGTGCTGGTCGCGTTTCTTGCGCCGATTGCTCTGATCGTGCGCGCGGCGATCCTCGTGCCATTGGGCGCGATTATTCCGCCGGTTCGCACTTTTGTGTGGGAGCGGTTTTCCGCGCTGTCGATCAATCCTGATTTCCGCCGCAAGCCGCCTAAGGGCGAGCTGTCTAGGCAAGTGAAATGGCAAGAGGCGGGCGTGTTCGTCTGGTCATGGGCGCTGCTCGCCAGCACGCAGTTTCTCGGCTGGCGTCCGCTGCTGATTGCGCTGGCCATTCTGTCGCTCACGGCGGTTCTCAATCAGCTGCGCACATTGGTGGCGCATCTGTGGGAGAATGAGGGCGAACCGATGACGGTGACCGCTCAGTTCCTCGACAGTGTGAATGTCCCGCCGCCCGGTCCAATTGCAGAGGTTTGGGCCCCCGTTGGCCTGCGCTATCACGCGCTGCACCACTTGATGCCGTCCATGCCCTATCACGACCTGCCAGAGGCGCATCGGCGCTTGGCGGCAGAATTTGGCGCTGGCTCGACCTATTCCGGCGCGAACCATCCCGGCTTGTTGCCGCTGGTGGGCCGCATCGCGCGTAGCACTATGATGCGCTGAGCGGACTTGGCTCAGCCTACCGCGCTGGGTCAGCCTTTATCAGTTTGGACGCTTTGGGATCGATCGCTTGCGAGCTTTCGCCGCGGATCATTGTGTCAGATCCGCTCGCTGCGTCCTCGCCGTAATCTGGCCCGCTGGTGATGTTGAGGCCTGAGGTAGGAGCATTGCTGCTGCCGCTCCCATCGCCGCCATCCACCGCATCCTCTGCGCCCACGCCGAGGGCCATTTCTTCATCGGTGGGTACATCGACATCCTCTAGGGGGATCAATTCGCGTGAAGCCTCGGCGGTTTCATCGCTGCGATTGCCGCAGGCTGACAGCAGCGCGGCCGCGCTAAATGCGCCGATGAGTTGAATGCACTTCATATTTGTCCTCCCAAGGCTTGGCGCGAAGCTTAGGCCGGAAGGCAGGCGTGTTCAAACCAGCTTGCGGCAGAGCGTTGCTGCGAGGGCGCATGCGCTACCGTGCGGGCGATCAATCGAGGAAATGGATCATCGCGCAGCGGCGTTCCGCTGGCAGGCCGTCATCCGCCTCATTGGCAAGCTCTCCGGCCAGCCTGGGGTGCGCATCCAAAGCGGTCACCTGTTCAAAGCCGAGCCGGGCGTAGAACGGTGCATTCCACGGCAAATCGCGAAATGTGGTGAGCGTGATGGCTTTGAAACCAGAATTGCGCGCGTCAATTTGGCATGCGCGAACCATGCCTGCGCCAATGCCTTTGCCTTGCTGCGCGGGCAATACGTCCATTTCCCAGATATGCAGTTCACGCTGAAACGGCTGGCTCACGAGGAAACCGACCATTTCCTCGCCGACATGGCTGACCAGGCAATGCCCCTTGCGGATCAGACGGCGCAGCTCGTCCGGCTGCCAATGATCGTCAAAATCGAGGCCAACCAGATCAGGATCGTCTTTGAACAGAACGGATGCGGCCAGCTCAATCGCGGGCATCGCCTCGGCGTCATCAGCGCGCGCGAGGCGCAGGGACCAATCGCTCATTCCTCGGTCCGAATGAGGACAGTTTCACCCACAAGGAAGAACAGGAAGAACGGCGCCCATGCGGCGAGGAAGGGCGGATACCCGCCAAAACTGCCCATCGCCAGCGCGGCATTGTCGACCACGAAATAGGCAAAGCCCAGCCCCATGCCGATGATCGCGCGCACGAACAATTGCCCTGACCGGGCGAGGCCAAAGGCGGCGATCGCGCCCAGCAGCGGCATCAGAAATGCCGACAAGGGGCCGGACAATTTGTGCCACCACTTGGCCTTCATTTCTGAGGTTCGCCTGCCAGCCGCCTCATAGGCGTCGATTGTCTCGGACAGCTCAAAGAAAGACAGTGCCTCTGGATCGACCGATTCCAAGCCAATCCTTTCCGGCGAGATGCCTGTCCCGACAGTCAGGCTGTCGAGTGGCTGGCTGTCTGCGCTGCCAACTTCAAAGCGGACAGGGTTCTCGAGCTTCCAACCGGGGCTGGCATAGACGGCGCGCGGGGCGCGGACCTGCTGGCGGATAATGCCGCCGGGCGCGCGTTCGTACCAGGTGACATTGGTCATGGTGATTTGCTCGCCCGTGCCGCTGAGGCTGGCGGCGGACAATATGCTGGAGCCGTCGGTCAGATAGACATTGGCCTTCACGTTGGAGGCCTCTGGGATTGGGCCATAATCGGCCGCCTCCCATGCTTTGAGAGTGGCGGTTGCGCGGGTCACGACGCGGTCGTGAAAGCCGAAGCTGATGACCGACACCAGTGCGGCTGTGAGCAGCAGCGGCGAGAGGACTTGGTGTGCGGAGAGGCCAGCGGCCTTCATCGCCACGACCTCGCTGTTCTGGTTGAGCGTAACCAAGGTGATCAGCGTCGCGAGCAGCACCGAATAGGGCAGGAAGCGCGATATCAGCTGAGGAATGCGCAGGCTGGCATATTTCCAAACCTCGCTATCGCCGTTGCCGGGCACCGCCAAAATGTCGCCGCTGTTCGACAGCAGGTCGAGCATCATCAGCACCAGCACCAGCATCACCAGGACGGCAAGGATCCGTACGATAAACATCTTCGCCAGATAGAGCGTGAGGGTGCGCGAAGGGAAAAAGTCGAGCTGCATGGTGAGGCTATACCCTGCCTATTCCGCTGGCGATGGTTGCGGGTCAGGATCGGGCCCGCGCAGCCGGTGCGGCTTGCGCCGGTCAAACAGCTTGCGCAGCCCCTTGCCGATTTTGGCGGTCCCGGTTTCCAGCGCGCCAATCGCTTGCCCGCCGGGTACATGGGCGACGCGGTAATACATCCATAGGATCAGCGCAGCGAACACCACAAACGGGCCCCACAAGGCGATAATCGGGTCAATCCGGCCCAGCGTCGCGATGTCTTCGCCGTACTGATTGATCTTGTGATAGGCGACCACCATCACAATCGAGACGAACACGCCTAGCGCGCTGGTCGATCGTTTGGGCGGGATCGCCAATGCCACCGCCAACAGCGGCATTAGGAACATCATCACCACCTCCACCAATCGGAAGTGAAAGCTTGCCTGGCTGGCGTCGCGGTCCAGTTCTGCGACATTGTCATCCGACCACCCGATCCTGAGCAGTTCGGGCAGGATATATTCTCGCTCCGCATCGCCGCGGGCGCGGAACTCCTCAATCGCGGGCAGGTCTATCGGCAGGTCATGGCGGCTGAAGGATAGGACACGCGGGGTCTCGCTGCCGGTGTCTTGGACAATGGTGCCTTCGGACAGGCGCAGGATGATGGTGTTGGGATCATCGCTGGTTGCCAGAAACGCGCCTTCGCGCGCGCTGATCGAGAGCACTTGATCCTGCGAATTGGAGACGCGGGCAAAGATGCCGATCAAGCGCCGCCCTTCGTCTTCGCTTTCCTCAATCCGCAAGGCCATACGGTCGGCCAGAGTGTTGAATTCGCCGACCTTGATCGATGCGCCCAGCGCGCCAGAGCGCAGCTCAAATTCCATCTGCTCGTAATAGTAACGGCTGATCGGCTGGACATAGAACACCAGCGCGACGTTGATCGCCACCAGCACGCATGTGATCGCATAGGGAACGCGCAGCAGCCGCCAATAGCTGAGGCCGACGGCGCGCATCACATCGAGTTCGCTGGAGGTCGCGAGCTTTCTGAAAGCGAGCAGAATGCCGAGAAGCAAGCCTAGCGGGATCGCAAGGCTGGCATATTCCGGGATCAGCGCGCCCAGCATCTTGAAAACAACGCCGATCGGGCCGCCTTCTACCGCCACGAAATCGAACAATCGCAGCATTTTATCGAGCATCAGCAGCGAAGCGGCGAGGGCAAACACGCCCAGCATTGGAAACACCACCAGCCGGAAGATATATCGGTCAATACTGGGAAAAGCGTTGAGCACGGGAGCTTAGCTGGCTTTCACATCCAAAGGTTGCGCGGGGCGTTCGCTGGGGCAATCGCCCGGGCGAAGCGGTGTCTGATCAAGGCCCATAGCGAGGTTTTTCACCCGGGTCATCTGCCGTATGCCTAAGCGCGGTGGATGTATGGCTTCTGACTGACCAGGCGTGTCAGCGGGGCCTGCCTTAGCGAAAGCAAGCTCACCAGAAGCGGCTACCGGGGATGCCTTTGAACGGGCCAGCCTCATATTGGCTGATCCAGCCGCCATAAAATCCGCCGGGCTGCGGCGTGATCTGTTCGCCATCGACCAGGCATTGGTCAAAGAAGTCGGGATAGAAGGCGAGATAGCCCGCGATTGTCTCGAATGCGGGCGTGGGCGAGGGGTAGGACCATGCCGCCGCCTCCAAACGCTGATCACCGATGGTGATATCCCAATAGTTCGCTTGCCCCTTCCACTCGCATAGGGATCGGCGCGGATTGGGACTGAAATGCTCCATCGCAATGTCTGCTTGCGGCAGATAATAGGTTGGCGGGTGGCTGGTTTCGAGCGTGCGGAAAGCCGCTGTCGTATCGGCCAATGTGACACCGCGATGCACAATAGCGATCCGGCGGATGGTTGGCTCGGCAATCGCCGGGCGCGGGTAATCCCACACGCTTTCCTGATTTTCGCCGACGGGATCAGGCTGTGGAAGGTGGGGCTGCCGCATCGGCTTAGCGGGCTGCGCGCTTAAAGACCTGCGCCGAACTCACGCTTTTTCGAGCGTGCATTGCAGTGGGTGCTGGTTCTGCTTGGCAAAATCCATCACCTGATTGACCTTCGTCTCGGCCACTTCATAGGGGAAGATACCGCACACGCCGACGCCCTTTTGATGCACATGCAGCATCACCCGCGTCGCCTGCTCCAAATCCATCGAGAAAAACCGCTTCAGCACCATCACCACGAATTCCATCGGGGTGTAATCATCATTCAACAACAGCACTTTGTATTGGCTGGGCTTCTTCGGCTTTGTGCGGGTTTTGGTCGCGACACCAACTTCGCTGTCCGACCCATCATCGCCGTCATTGCCGCCGGCACCATCATCGCCTGCCGACAATGGCGGCAGCAATAGAGGTGTGGTCGCATCGCTGAGGGTGAGAAGCAGAGTGTCAGTCATCATGGTGTGCAATATCGGAAAGGTTGGTCCATCTGCAAGGTGCCATGCGCAACCTTAAGGTTTTACCAAGGGGATTTGCATGATTGCAGCGCGCTTTTGGCGCATTCACGGCGCGGGCTTGCTCAATTCGTAGTCCAAAAGCAAAGGGGCCGGACAAACCATTATGGTCTATCCGGCCCGGCGCTTTCGCGCGTTTTCGAGAGCCAGTTGGGAGAGTGGAGAGGCTGGCTCTGAAAAGCTCTTTGTTCAAATTCGAATATTCGAATTAGGCAGCCTTCGAGACTTTCTCAGCAGCTACGCTAACGCGGTTCGAAATTGGTGCGAATGCTTCGTTGTAGAGCTTCACCAATGCTTCGGTGCGCTTAGAGCCGTAAGAAACAACGGCGTCGAAGTTGCGGCGGGTCAGTTCGCCCTGCATCTGCATCAGTTCGGTTGGCGACTTAACAGAAGCCATTTTCTTCACGTCTGCGGTGACAGTTTCAACAACGGTCTTGCCGGTCTCAACTTGTTCGCGGCCCATGTCTTGCATGCCAGCGAACAGGATCTTGCCTGATTCAACGACGGCATCGACATTCGCTTTGTTAAACTCGCCAACTTCGCTTGCAAGCTCAGTGCCCTTAGCAGCGGCGGTCTTCACGCGAGTTTGCACGTCAGCAGCCAAATCCTTGGCGGTTGCGGTGATGTCGGTCTTCTTGGCAGTGGCCATGATGGTGTCCTTCAGTTTGATGACTGGATTGGTCTCGGTGGTCTTCGCTGCGGCTTTCGCTGGTGCCTTCTTGGCAGCAGGCTTCTTCGCGGCGGTCTTTTTAGCGGCGACCTTCTTAGGGGCTGCCTTGCGCGCCGCTGGCTTCTTTTTCGCGGCGGTCTTCTTGGCGACTGCCTTCTTTTTAGCAGGTGCCTTTTTGGCGGCAGTCTTCTTGGCAGCAGGCGCTGCGACCGCTTTTTTCACGGCGGCTGCCTTTGGGGCAGGCTTTGGTGCGTCGGCGTCAACTGCCTTGGCGACAGCCTTTTCGCTTACAGTCTTCTGTGCAGCAGCTTCGGCATATGCCTTCTCAGCAGCAGCATCAATTTTAGATGGGGCGTTAGTAGCCATAGTAACCTCGCTTTATGTTGCACTGCACAAAATAGTGATTGCAACTGCGAAGTCAAGCATTTTTTGTGCACTGCACAATAAGTGAATAAACGGCGTTAAAGCAGTTATTTAGCGGGTTTTGACGTAACGTCCAGGCGCATCTTCGATGACCTTGTCACCGCGCCCGCCGGGCTTGCGCTTGCCTTTTACGGGCACTTTTTCCGGTGCCTGCTGTTCCAGCCAGCTGAGCCAATGCGGCCACCAGCTGCCCGGCTGCTCCTCGGCCCCTTCGACGAACGCTTTGAGTGATCCCGCTTTGCTGTCGCCCAGCCAATATTGGTATTTGCCCGCCGCCGGTGGGTTCACGACGCCAGCGATATGGCCGGAGCCCGCGAGCAGGAATTCCAGGGGGCCACTGAAATGCTCGGTCAGGCGCCACACGCTTTCCGCCGGCGCGATGTGATCCTCTTTGCCCGCTTGGACAAAGCTGGGCGTTTTTACCTGCGTAAGGTCAATTGGCGTGCCATCGGCTGATAAGGCATCGGGCACCACCAGCTTGTTGTCGCGGTAAAGGTCGCGCAGATAATCATTGTGCCATTTGGACGGCAGATTGGTGACATCCCCGTTCCAATGCAGCAGGTCAAAGGCGGGATAGTCCTCTCCCAGCAGGTAATTGTTGACCACGTAATTCCAGATCAGATCCTTACCGCGCAGCGCATTAAACGTCGCGGCGAGATAACGTCCATCGAGATAGCCTTTAGGCGAAAGCGTATCGATCATCTCCAAATGGCCGTCTTCGATGAAGTGTTTCAGCTCGCCGCTTTTCTCAAAGTCCACTTGCGCGGTGAAGAACGTGGCTGACTTGACCTTGTCCGCCTCGCCTCGGCGTTCCAGCACCGCCAATGTCGCGGCCAAAGTCGTGCCAGCGACGCAGTAACCGATCGCGTGCAAGGCGGGCACGGACAGGCGCTCTCTTACCAGATCAATCGCCTGCATCTGCGAGCGGATGTAATCGTCCCATACAACCTCGCCCATGCTCTCATCAGCAGACTTCCAGCTGACCACAAACACCGTGAGGCCCTGATCAACGGCCCATTTGATGAAGCTCTTCTTCGGTGTCAGATCGAGGATATAGAACCGGTTGATCCAAGGCGGGAAGATCACCAGCGGCACGTCATAGACGTCTTTCGTGGATGGGCTGTATTGGATCAGCTGAAACAGATCAGTTTCATGCACGACCTTGCCGGGGCTCGCCGCCAGGTTCTCGCCCAGGGTAAAGGCGTTGGCGTCGGTATGGGTCAGCTGGCCGCGCTTAAGATCGGTGATGAGGTGTTTCATCCCGCGCACCAGATTTTGCCCGCGCGTCTCAACCGTGCGTTTCATCACAACCGGGTTGGTCAGCAAGAAGTTGTCCGGGCTCATAGCCTCCGCCAGAGCGGTGACTGCGAATTCCAGCTGGCGACGCTTTTCCTTGTCGACGCCTTTCATTGATTTGACGGAGGCTTGGAAATGCTCAGCGAGCATCAGATAGGTCTGGTGCAGCAGAGCAAAGGCGGGATGCTCGCTCCATGCCGGATCGGCGAACCGTTGGTCTTTGCGCGGCAGTTGCAGCTCACCTTCAGACGCAGCCGCGCCGCCGCCCGTCATAGGGGCGACGAAGCGGCCGAGCACGCCCTGCCACAATTGCAGCGATTCCTGAGCTAGCTTGGCCGGGGCCTCCAGCGGATTGGTGGGCGCTTGCTTCAGCAAGCTTTGCGTCATCAGCATCCACTGCGCTGGATCCAGCGGGTTGCTGCCTTGGGTTACCTTTTTTGCGGTTTCGCTGGCCTGATGGGCGGCAAATTCGAGCCACATCTTCTGCAGCTCTGCACTGGCTTTGCCCCATTCGGCGAGCTCGCCAGCGGAGGGCGCTTTGCTGAACAGCCCCCCGCCGTTCTCGTTGCCATCGCTGTCTGCGTCCGGCGCGCCTCCGTTATCCCCTTGCGAGAACATCTCACGCATAGCTTCGCCTTGCATGTCGAAAAAGGCGCGGAATGGTTCGCCGCCCCCTAGAAATGTGTTGGAGGGATCATCTTTTGACATGGCTGTTTATGCTCCAATTTCCCAACCCAACATACGGGCTTTCCCGAGGTTCCCCAGCAGAATAGCGAAATTGCCTTCCCACTTCGACTGTTAATCGCCTAAACTGATTCGTGCGCCTGTTGCTATGATGATTGCGCGAAACTGGGTAGGGATCGCAATGAACGACCAATTTTACCGTATGAAGCGGCTTCCGCCGTACGTAATCGCCGAAGTTAACGCGATGCGTCACGAGGCGCGCTCGGCGGGTAAAGACATTATTGATTTGGGTATGGGCAATCCCGATCAGCCTCCGCCCCAGCACGTAATCGACAAATTGTGCGAAGTTGCCGCGAAGCCCAATGCCCATGGCTATTCGCAGTCCAAGGGCATTCCGGGCCTGCGCAAAGCTCAGGCGAATTACTACGGCCGCCGCTTTGGGGTCGAACTCGATCCAGAGAGCGAAGTCGTCGTGACCATGGGCTCGAAAGAGGGGCTGGGCAGTCTTGCCAATGCGATCACTGCGCCGGGCGATGTAGTGCTCGCGCCCAATCCATCCTACCCGATCCACACCTTTGGCTTCATCATCGCCGGGGCAACAATCCGCGCAATCCCAACGACCCCGGACGAGGATTATTGGCGCTCGCTCGAAAGCGCGATGAACTTCACCGTGCCGCGCCCCAGCGTGCTGGTTGTAAGCTATCCTTCCAACCCAACCGCCGAGGTGGTTGACCTTGCGTTTTATGAGAGGCTGGTCGCGTGGGCGCGCGAGAACAAGGTGTGGGTCCTGTCTGACCTTGCCTATTCAGAGCTCTATTACGACGATAACCCAACCCCTTCGATCATGCAGGTGGAGGGGGCGAAAGACGTCGCGGTAGAATTTACTAGTATGTCCAAGACTTACTCGATGGCCGGCTGGCGCATGGGCTTCGCGGTCGGCAACAAGCAACTAATTGCCGCCTTGACCCGGGTGAAATCCTATCTCGATTACGGCGCCTTTACGCCGATCCAGGCGGCGGCTTGCGCGGCGCTCAATGGCCCGCAGGATATCGTTGAGAGCAACCGCAACCTCTATCGCAAACGCCGTGATGTGATGGTGGAGGCCTTTGGCCGGGCGGGGTGGGACATTCCCTCGCCATCCGCATCGATGTTCGCTTGGGCGCCTTTGCCGCCAGCGCTGGCGGAGATGGGCAGTCTTGAGTTTTCCAAGAAATTGCTGACCGAAGCCGAAGTCGCTGTTGCGCCTGGTGTCGGTTACGGTGAGGAAGGCGAAGGCTTCGTGCGCATTGCGATGGTCGAAAATGAACAAAGGCTGCGGCAAGCGGCTCGAAACATTAAGAAATATTTTGCCTCTTTAGGGCTCAACACTGGCGCTTCGTAAAATGATGGTGGGTCGAAGCAATATTGTTGATTTTGGTTCGGAGCGAAATGGCTTGGCGAGCGTTGTTCGCAAAAGCACTGCCGAGTTAAGGAGAGGCATATGCCATCCGCCGACCCACGGCCATTAACCGACCGGCAGCGTGACGTTATCGAGCGGATTGATCGGCGCGTGCCGATCAAGGTCATCGCTCAGGAAATGGGGGTTTCTGAGACCCGCATCAACCAACATATCCGGGCGCTCAAAGACGTCTATGAAGCCGGCAGCCTGAATGAGCTGGTGGAGAAATATCGCGCGACGAAGCCCAAGAGCACTGAGCCGGGATCAGGTGAGAGTAATTCAGAGCCGAAGCCGTTCATCGGTCCGGTCCAATTCCCCGGGCAGATGGGTTTCCCCGGAGCCGGAGAACACAAGGTGTCGCTCGGTGTCTTTGATGGCCGCTATGGTGTCCTCGCTCGTCTGGCGGCGGTGGTCGGGATCGCCTTTGGCGTTCTGCTCGCCGTTATATTGGCGCTTACCGCCGCGCAGGCACTCAGCGATGTGATGGACGTCAGCGTGTAGGATTCGACCACAGACTGGCCAATCATTATTGGTTTAGGCATCGCGATTGCCCGCCCGGACGAGGATCTTTTACACGCTACATCTTTACAGTGAATAATACTGTACTCATATCTACATTCAAGCGATTGATAGAATTAGAGTTTGAAGAATTATAGTTTAAAATTGGGAACGAATTCATTTCACACTATTTTTAGACGTAGAACACTAAAGAAACCAGGAAATGGTCGATGGCGTTAGTATTTCGCCTTTTGCGCGCGATCACCCCAGGAAGAGGCACCGCGCGACACATCTTACTGCTTCGGGGAGGGGTCCGTGAGCTCGATTGCAGCCTATAATCTGGTGCCCGATGGCGATGCACTGATTCCGCGATTTCGTGAGGCAGGCGACCTTACGCTTGACCTTTTTCACCGCGATGGCCGGGTCGTGGATCGCTGGTTGGGGCTTCATCCGCGCGAGTTTGAATTGCTATGGCGTCTCGCCGACGAGCCGCGGGTAACATTGTCACGCGAGCAATTGCTCGCCGACGTTTGGCGCATCATGTACGAGCCGGAGACCAATAGTGTTGCTGTTCACGTCGCGCGTGTTCGGTCAAAATTGGCGGCCTTCGATCTGGCGCATATCTTGGTAACGGATGAAAGCGGCTATTTCCTCGATGTCCCCGCCGAGCCAGGCGTGTTTGAGTTTTCCAAAGAAACGCAGGAGCCTGATGAGGCGGAAGCCCAGAGCCAGGACGAAAGCGAAGTCAGCGACAAACGCTAAGGTGTGTCTGGACTTGAAGGGCACCTTGCGGCAGTCTTTTGAATGATAAGACGGAATACCGATCTCCAAGGCCGTGAGAGAAAAGACAATGTCCGAAGCTGCTGTAATGACTTCCAACGATCGCATTGCGATTGAGCTGGGTGATGATGGGGTGGCGCAGGTGCGCTTTACCCGCGGCGATAAAATGAATGCGCTTGATCCAGAGATGTTTCAGCGGATCATTGAGGCAAGCAGCCAATTGCAGCGGATGAAGGGCCTTCGGGCGGTTGTCCTCTCGGGCGAAGGACGCGCGTTTTGCGCGGGGCTCGACCTGTCGAACTTTTCGCGCCCACCCAGCCCGGATGAGCCGGAGCTAACCGAGCGGACCTATGGCAATGCCAACAAGTTTCAGCAGGTGGCCATGCAATGGCGTAAGCTGCCTGTGCCGGTGATCGCGGCGGTCGACGGCGTGTGCTTTGGCGGCGGCCTGCAAATTGCCAGCGGGGCTGATATTCGCGTGGTCCATCCCGACACGCGCATGGCGATCATGGAAATGAAATGGGGGCTGGTGCCGGACATGGGCGGCTATGCCCTGTGGCGCGGGCTGGTTCGCGACGATGTCCTGCGCGAGCTCATTTACACCAATCGCGAATTTTCCGGGGCGGAGGCGCAGGAGCTTGGCCTCGCGACCCACGTTGACGAAGATCCCGTCGCGCGCGCCACTCTGATCGCGAGCGAGATTGCGGGTCGCAATCCCCATGCGATCCGTGCGGCTAAGCGTTTGCAAGCGGGTATGCTGGAGAATGACACCGATACGATCCTGATGGAGGAAAGCATCGAGCAGCATGGCATCATGCGCACCAAGAACCAGATTGAGGCGGTGATGGCCGGTATGGAAAAGCGCAAAGCCAATTTCGATGACATCTGAGGTTGGCGGCAGCTTAACCCGCCTCCTCTGCTAGCCAAACACCGCGACGCATTGCAGCCCGTCGAGCATCTGCCGGCCTTCGCTGTTCCACATCCGCAGGCGCTCTGAGGAATAGCCGTTGTCGGCGTGCTGGCTGGCGTTTTCGGCCAGATACCAGCCATCAGGATTGCTCGCCTCTGGCTCCAGCACATTGAACGACCAGTTGATCGAACTGATCGGCCCCATGCGCTGCATAATCCGCATCGCGCCCGGCGGCATCACATCCCCCATCAGCACCAATTGGCTGACCGTATCGAGGCTGTGGTCCTCGGTCAGTCTGGCCCACCGGCGCACGGTCGCGCCATGGTCTTCGCCCTTCGCCTGGCCAAAGCGGACATCGAAATTCTTCTGGATGAAGGCCGGCGCCTGCCCGGTCATGGCCTGCGCTGCTTCTTCTGGCGCGCCGGGCCAATTGTCCGGCGGGCTGGAGGGACGCTGTGCATTGGGATCGCGGCTGGTACCGAACAGCCAGAACCCGGTGAGCGCAACCTTTCCGCCGCTCAGGATTTCGCTGCGCACCTGAGTGACATTGCGCCCCTCACGGATGACTTCAGCCTTAAGCTCCACCTCTTCTCCGATCGGCGCGACAAATCCGATTTGCGCGGCCCGTAGTGGCGGCAGATCAGGAAAAGCGCGTACTGCCATGGTGTATCCGATCAGGGCCGATGCGCCGCCATATAAGGTGCGCCCCTGCATCCAGTCGCTGGCATGTTCCAGGCGGGCGGGGCCGGGCTTGCCGGTGATTGGCTCAAGAAGGCTCGCAATAGTCATGGCGCTCACCTCTGCCGCGCGAAAGCGGCTGCGTCCAGATTGCCCTTACGGAAACTCGAACCGCTTTGCGCAAAGGCCACAAGGCGCATTGCCTTTGCCGCCACGAATCGCTAGTGCGCGCGCTCCGCAGGTCGTAAGACCAAAAGGGTTGGCCCGATGGCGGAGTGGTGACGCAGCGGATTGCAAATCCGTGTACGCCGGTTCGATTCCGGCTCGGGCCTCCATCTTTCTCTCGGGAAGATGCACATTTGGGTGGTTCGCCACGATCACCCACCGGCGCCGCTTTAGCTCAGGTGGTAGAGCACATCATTCGTAATGATGGGGTCAGAGGTTCGAGTCCTCTAAGCGGCACCACCACTTCAATTTCATGGCATTTCAAGATGCTCTTTGAGCAGCAGCCTGCGCGTTCGCCATGTCTGGTCTAGCCGCGCCGAGGCTAGATATTTCCACCCAAATTCCTTTTTGCTGAAAAATGGCAGGCTATCCGCATCGACCATTGTGCCTGTGGGAAGCGTCGGTGCGCATTAGTCATTAGTCAAATTGGTATGACAGACTTTTCTTAAAGGCTTGTCCAATAGGTTGACATGAGTTCATGCCAATATACAACGGCAGCCAATAACGAAAAGAGTTCATGGGAGAGAGTTATGGGTTATCGGCTTACCGCTGAGGTGCAGTCTTCAAAAAAATCGCGACTTTTTGCAGGGTTGATGGCTGGTTCAGCCATCATGGCCTTCACGCCGAGCGCCGCGCTGGCGCAAGATTCGGCGGCGCCCGAATCTGCTGAAGAAGAGAACACGATTATCGTCACCGGCATTCGCAGCTCGCTGCAGAGCGCGCTCAATGAAAAGCGTAATGCGGACAGTCTGGTTGAGGTGATTCAAGCGGAAGACATTGGTAAGCTGCCCGACCAAAACCTCGCTGAGGTTCTTGAGAATGTTACTGGCGTGCAGATCACTAGGACTGCCGGTGTCGGCACCGGGGTTCAAATCCGCGGCACGAACGACAACCGCGTGGCGATTAACGACGTTACCACTCTGAGTGCGGGTACGGGCCGTGGCGGCATCAGTTTTGAAGACATCAATCCGGCAATTATTGCTTCTGTAGAGGTCGTCAAGGCGCCCGAGGCGAAGACAATTGAGGGTGCTGTCGGCGGTACAGTGAACCTCCGCACTATCCGGCCACTCGACATAACGGACAGGATCATTTCTGTGCGAGTGCAGGGCGAGTACAGCGAGCTCTCGGATACGATTAGCCCGCGTATTTCAGGTAGCTTCGGCAATGTTTGGGAAACGGGCGCCGGAGAGATCGGCATTGTCTTGAGCGGGAGCTATACCGAGCAGGAGGCGACATCATTCCGTCCTCGTGTCGACCGTGACAATCTGATCAATGCCAACGACTCGGTGACTGCCGCGGGTGCGCCTGGCCCTGACTTTCCATTTCTCAATATCCAATTCCTTAACCAGGAGCTGGAAAATTTTGAATTTGAGACGATCAACTTTTCCGGTTCCCTGGAATGGGCTCCATCGGACAATCTCAAGTTCTATTTCGACACGATCATTAACGACCAGACGCGGACACAAGACAGCTCGCGTATTCAGGGTTCGGGCGTGAGTGCGCTCGATCGCAATAACGTTCCTGATACGTTTGAAACGGTTGATTTTGGATCGCTTGATGGCGTTGCGCTGGGCAGCATTCAGGCCGCATTGACCGGCACTATTCAGCCGAATCTCGCAGTTGATGATGATGATCCCAATTTGCGTTTCTCAGGCGATGTCGGTGCACGCATCACCGACAGTCAGGTCTATCGTCTTGGTACTGAGTTTGAGTTTGGAAGGTTTTCGGCGCGCCTTGAAGGTTCGCGGGCAGTTTCAAACACCACCAATCCGAACCTCAGCACCCAGCTTAACTTTATCAACCCCAACCCGCTGACGCCTCTTGACGGAACCAGCAACGATAACGCTGTGCCTTTCATCTATGATCTGCGGAACGGCGCGCTGACATTCGGGATTGATTTTGACTCGCCATTTGCTCCGACAGTGGCTGATCTTCTTGATCCGGCCAACGTTGTTCTCGACCAGGTGCAGGCGGGCAATAACCGTACGAGAAATGCTGAAAACGCGTTTCGGATCGATACGACCTTGGATGTCGATGATTTGACACCATTCTTCACATCGTTTGACGTCGGCTATCGCTACAATGACGCGTCTGTTGATTTCACTCAAATTGAGACGAATTTCGGAACAGGAGCGATCGCTAACAGCCCGCGAGGCACACTCTTTGCCGATCTTCTTGTTGAGGGTCCGAGCAATTTTGGGGAGTTTGATGGCCGCGAGTTAGCGTTCCGAAACTTCCTGTTGATTGATCCTAATCAGTCTTTTGACAATCAGGCTGAGGTTTTTGCACAATTGCAGGCTGTTCTTGATGGAACGCCGGGCGGTCAGGCTGCGATTGCGGGTGGCGGCAGGTTGCTCAGCGACCTTGATCCAAACACACCCAATAATCTTGGTGCGTCATTCCGCGTTGAGGAAGAGACTCATTCGTTTTACGGTCAGGCCAATTTTGAACTCGGTCGGCTTCGGGGCAATTTCGGCCTGCGCTGGGTTAGCACAAATATCAGCTCAATCGGCAACAACGTTGGCGGCGGCATCGTGACGCCGGTGTCCTCTAGCGGCAATTACCAAGAGCTATTGCCACGTCTGAACGTCATATTCGATGCGACAGACGAGATCGTGATCCGTGCAAGCTACAGCGAGGATATCAACCGCCCTGATTTTGATGACTTGTCACTTTCACTTGCATTCCCGACGGGGGGTAACAGTGCGGTCAATCAGGGCAATCCGAATTTGGCACCGGAAACGGTTGAGTCTTACGACGCGTCGGTTTCATGGTACTTTGCGCCATCCTCTGTCTTGAGTGTCGGCGTATTTCATAAAGTGCGAACCAACCTTTTCGTGGCTCAATTGGATGATCCATTTGAGGATGCAAACGGCTTCCGAGATATCACCCCGCCATGCGAGGGCGGCGGTATTTTCAACCCAATTGCGGGTCGTAACGTGCTGTCACCAATTCCTGGCAATGGTATTTGCGCGCCGTTGCTGACGACCATCAACGATCCAGGCAATACGAAGCAGACTGGTATCGAAGTTGCATTTCAATACGATCTGTCTCAATTCGAAGACACATTGGGCTTTGCATCAGGCTTCGGCGTCATTGCAAATTACACCTATCAGGAATTTAGCGGCGGCGAGGCAACCAACGAGAACTCGGGTCGAGGCGAGGATATCTTCCAGGCGATCAATCCGAATATCACGGTGCCGGTTACTGCGGTTCAGGGTCTGCTCGACTTTTCGCCGCACGCTTACAACGCCACTCTCTATTATGAGAAATACGGCATTTCAGCGCGGGCACGATACACCTGGCGCGACGCATTCCGTACGCTGGATACGGCCGCTGGTGCGACGCTCAATTCAACCTTGGGCTTTCCTCCGGTAACCGAGTCTCGCGGGCAGCTGAACGCCAGTATTACTTATGATGTGACGGACTATCTGAACATCGGCGTTGAGGGTGTTAATCTGACCAAGGCTCGCATTACACAGCGCTGCGTGAACGAAGGCGCACTGCTGTGCTTCCAAGGCCTTCCAGATCGCCGGATCACATTTGGCGCGACCCTGAAGCTGTAACGGCGAAACTTACTTTAGCTCTCTTGGCTGGACACAGGCGCTACTCCTGATTGGTATCTGGATCTAGTCGAGGAAGCATCTTGCAGACCGTCCGCAAGTCGGAGGTCTAAGCACAACAGGCGTCGCCGTCTCCCCGGTGGCGCCTGATTTGTATTATGCGACCTGCACACCATGCCTTAAATTGGTATGATAGAAAATTGCAAAATGGTCTGATCTAACGGTTGACATCGCTGTCCTGCCTTCTAGGTTTCTGGATGACCAAATTACCTTGGGAGGGGTACCATGACATTTCGTGAGAGTAACTCGCGCGGATCACTGCGCATTTCATTTTCAATGGCTGCATTGCTTGCAGGCACGGCTTTGGCTTCGGTTCCGGCAATCGCTCAGGACGCTGACGAACCAGAAAGCGTCGAAGAGGGTGACGGCGAAATCATCGTCTCCGGCATTCGGGCGACCATCCAGGGGTCAATTGAAGAAAAGCGCAATTCCATTGAAGTGTTTGACGCGCTTTCAGCGGATGAGATTGGTGATATCCCCGCGCTCTCTATAGGCGAGGCTCTTGAAACACTCACCGGTGCTGGCTCTCACCGCGAGCAGGGCGGGGCGACCGAAATTTCGATCCGGGGTCTCGGTCCTTTCCTAAGCTCTACCGTCATCAATGGCCGCGTTGCCACCAATGGCAGCGGCGATCGCTCAGTAAACTTCAGCCAATTCCCGTCGGAATTGTTCAGCAAGGTCGGCATCTATAAGACGCAGGCCGCGAGCTACATTGAGGGCGGTGTTGCTGGACAGATCGTGCTCGAGACGATCAAGCCGCTCGATTATGGCAAGCAGCGTATTCAGGGCGATTTTAAGCTCAACATCAACCCGGACAACCTGGATATCGATGCTGACCAACGCTTCCAAAAATTCGGCTATCGCGGCACGCTTAGTTATGTTGATCAGTATCAGCTTGGCGACGGGGAGCTTGGCATTTCACTTGGGTTCTCGCGCAATGAAACAACCAATCCAGAGCAAGAGGCCAACGTCTCAAACACCATTCGCGCCTGTGTGATTGATCCTGCTGATACCGACGATGGTGTGTTTGATGATGGCAATTGCGACACCAGTGGTGGCACGATCGACGGATTGCGTGATGGCAGCGTCAACTTGCCCTTTCTCATTGCCCGCAACAGCTATGCGCTGCGTTCAAACATCACGGATGATACGCGTGATTCCTTCTTTGGGGCGATCCAGTACAAGCCAAGTCCGAACGTCGACATTAACGCCGACTTCCAATATTCCTCGCGCCTTTTTCGTGAGCAGCGCAGCGATTTGAACTTTGCTGAAGGCCGCCGGATTGATGGTCCTGGCGATCCCAACCGCCTCGACTTTGATCTGATCGTCACCGAAAGCGGGGCTCTGCGCCAATTCACGAACGAGCAGCGCGTCGAAGCGGTCAGCGAATATCTTGAGCGCGACGAGGAATATTACGGCGGCGGTCTGTCGATCGACGTGCAGGCAACCGACCGGCTGCGTTTTTCGCTAGATGGCTCCTATTCTCAAACACGCCGAGTTGAAGAGGCGGTACAAATTCGTTTTCGGACCGAAGACGGTGAAAGCATTTTTGGTGATGTGGATGCCGATGGCAACCCATTCTTCCCTGAGGCATTTGAAAGCGATCAGACGCCGAATGATGATCGCACAAACGGGACGGATGACCGTATAGAAACCGCCGTCTTGATCCGGCAGAACGGCTCGCAGGGCCTGAACTTCTTCACTCAGAACTTCGACGTCACCGATTACACATTGTTTGCCAATGATCCCCGTCTTCGGGCCGATCTGGAGCAGGACCGCTTTAACAGCGTCTGGGCGATGCGCGGCGATGTCGAATATGAAATGGACGGCTTCTTCAGCTCGATTGAAGCGGGCTTGCGCTATCAGCAATTGGTCTACCGTGATGTCCCAGGTGCATCAAACGGAACTAGCAGACTGCAAATCAACTACGACGACACCGACGGCTCCGGTGCTCTGTTTGTAGCCAATCAGGAATGCCGCACGGCCTTCCCGGAAACCGGCTTTCTCTCGTCAATTTCTGGTGGCAACCCGCTGATCACCAACGTCGATCTGGCTGGAAATGTCATCGGCACGTCGAACACATTCGCGACCTTTGACGCGCGCTGCATTGCGCGTGTGCTTGAGCGTGAAGATCCATCGGGTCTGGAGTTTGATGAGGACGGCAATGTCATCTTCTTGGATGGCAGTTTGCCATCAACTCAAAACAGTGACGTCGAGGAGCGTTCTTGGGCTGGATACATCCAGGCCAACTTTGATAGTGAATTTGGTTCGACCCCAGTCCGGGGCAATGTGGGCCTCCGGATCGTCAATACGAGCGTGTCTTCCATTGGTTTGCGGACATCATTTACGAGTGCACCAGGGGATGATCCGGGCTCAATCTTCCTAATTGAAGACCTCTCTAACTTCACCAGTGAAACGGCGCGGAATTCCTACACTGAATTCCTTCCTAGCGTGAATGTTGTTGCTGAATTTGCTCCTGATTTGCTGGGGCGTGCAGCGGTCTACCGCTCGCTTTCAAGGCCTGATCCTTCCGATATCGGCTTTGGGCGAAACTTTAATGCCACGGCTGATGATGACGATGGCGCTACGACAATTGCCGAGGCACTGGGCGTAGTGTCAGCGATTGGTAACCCGTTCACTGACCCACTGTTGTCATGGAATGTTGATGCCGGTCTCGAATGGTATCCAAATGACGATACAATTCTTGCCTTCAATGCGTACTACAAGAGCTTTAATGGAGGTTTCGAAACCTTCGCGACCCAAGAAGCTTTCATTGTTGATGGGCAGCCATTTGTGGCTGCTGTCAGCAATATCCGAACAATCGATGACACCAGCACTATCTACGGTATCGAGGTGACTGCGGCTCACCGGTTCAGCTATCTGCCGGCACCGCTCGATGGGCTTGGTTTCAAAGTCAGTTACAACTACGCCGACTCAAATTTTGAATTTGAGGACGATACGCTCGGTAGCGTCACCAATATCGATATCGATGGCAACAGCGCGACCGTCCAGGGCCTGATCCCGCCGACAAACCTCTTTGGTTTTTCAAAACATGTCCTGTCGGCTCAGGCCTATTACGAAATTGGCCCATTCGACCTGCAAGGCGTCTACAAATATCGCAGCAGCTATTTCCAGCAGTTCATTTCAACACCGGGCCGGATCCGGACGGTTGACGATGTCAGCGTGTTTGAGGCTCGGATTTCCTATGAGCTGAACAACAATGTGAAATTCACTCTGGAAGGCATCAACCTGTTCAACGAACCGCGCACCAATTTCCGCGGTGCGCCGGATGATTTCGGCGCGATCCAGGTATACGGACCGCGCTATTTCGCGGGCGTTCGTTTCAAATTCTAAGCTTGGCTGGCCGCCGATAATTGGGGCAATAATTGGCGGCCAGCGACCTAACTGGAATTAGGAAGGCAAATCGACTAGGGAAATTGGTATAGAACTGTCCCGTCCATCGCGGAGTAACCAGCACCAATGAGCAGCAAGAGACTTTTTCAGGCCGTTGCGGAGCAAATCGCCGAGCTAATCGACCAAGGCGCTTACCCGCCTGGGACCCGGTTGCCTGGTGAACGCGAACTGGCTGAAAGGCTTGGTGTTAGCAGGGTGACCATCCGCGAGGCCGAGATCGCGCTGCAAGCGATTGGCAAGCTGGAAATCAAGACTGGCTCCGGTGTCTATGTCAGCGAAAATCCGCCCGCTTTGGGTGAGGCGCTACCCAATGCCAGCGCCTTTGAGGTGACTGAGGCTCGGCTGCTTGTCGAATCCGAATCTGCCGCGCTCGCCGCGCATAATATCTCTGATGAAGGCATCGCCAAATTGGAGGTGCTGATTGAGCAAATGCGCCATGGCAGCGAAGAAGAAGCGAACGAGGCGGATGAGCAATTTCACCTGACCATCGCAGAGGCTTCCAACAACGCCGCAATGGTCCACACGATCACGTCCTTGTGGCGGATGCGTGAGGAAATTCCGGCAGTTAAATCGACCTATGAGGCTGTGTGCGTGCACGATGCGGAATCGCGCACCGAGGAACACCGTGCGGTGTTCGATGCGCTGAAAGATCGCGATCCAGCGGGCGCTCGGGCAGCGATGCGAGAGCACTTCCACCGCTTGCTTGAGGCGATGCTGGAGGCCACCGAAAGGCAGGCCTTGGAAGAGGTCCAGCAGCAGGCCAATCAGAGCCGCGAGCGCTTTTTGGCATCAGCCAAAATCGGCTAAACCAATTGGTATTACAAAAAATCTAAATCTAACATGCCAGATTGATTGACAGGCGTTCGACTCTCCTTATAGTCAAACCCAATAAGAGGACGGGAGAGTTTTGGGGATGTTGTCGAGGCTATGCCTTGTGGTGTTTGCCGTGTGCCTGGGATCAGTCCCCGCACTCGCAGAAAACCACTTTGTCCGAAATCAGAACGAATATGCCCATGCCCTCAAGGATATTGAGGCGGGGGATGTCATCATCTTGGCCAATGGCGAATGGCGCGACTTTGAGCTGGTAATTACCGGCAAGGGTAAGCCGGGCAAACCAATTACTGTGATCTCTGAAGAGGCGGGCAAGGTGTTCCTCACCGGCCAGTCCAGCCTGCGCATTGGCGGCGAGCATATTCTTGTAACTGGCCTCGTTTTCAAAGACGGCTACAGCCCGCGTGGCGAAGTGATCTCTTTCCGCCGCACGAAAAAGGACGTCTCGCGCAACAGCCGCGTCACCGAAGTGGTGATTGACAATTTCAGCAAGCCGGATCGCTACGAATCCGATTATTGGGTTGGCATTTACGGCACAAACAACCGCTTCGATCACAATCATATGGTTGGCAAAACCAACAAGGGCGTGACGCTGGCTGTGCGGCTCGACAGCGAGGAAAGCCGCGAGAACAACCACCGGATCGAATACAATTACTTCGGCCCGCGCCCGGTGCTCGGCTCAAATGGCGGCGAAACGCTGCGCATCGGGACGAGCAAATACTCGATGTTCAATTCCAACACATTGGTCGCTTACAATGTGTTTGATCGCACTGATGGCGAGGTGGAAATCATCTCGTCGAAATCGGGCGGCAATGTCTTTCGCGGGAATCTGTTCCTGCGCTCGCGCGGCACGCTCACCCTCAGGCATGGCGACAACAACGTCGTCGAGGGCAATGTCTTCATGGGGCATGGCAAGGATTACACCGGCGGTATCCGCGTAATCAATCGCGGCCAGACGGTGCGCGGCAATTACATGGAGGGGCTGCGCGGAACGGCATTTTCCAGCGCGCTCGCGATCATGAATGGCGTGCCCAATTCGCCGGTCAATCGCTATGTCGAGGTTGAGGGCGCCCGGATCGAGAATAACACGATTGTCGATAGCGCGCGGGTTGGCTTCAATGTCGGCGCGGATGAAGAACGTTCGGCTCCGCCCAGCAATTCGACCTTTGCAAACAATCTGCTGAGCGGTCTTGAGGGGCAGTCATTTCTTGAGGTCTACGACGATATTTCCGGCATTGCGTTCAGCGGCAACCGCGTTGCGCAGGGCGAAGTCGAAGAGCAATTGGCCGCGAAAGTTGACCTTGCGCCGGCTACAATGGAGCGCGCCGAAAACGGATTGCTCTATCCTGCCGATCCAGAGTTGAAGGCGCTCGGCGCACCGCGCGACCTTAAGGTCGTCTCACTCGATCAGGTTGGCGCGAAATGGTATCCAAAGCCAGGCGATGAGCTCGCCTTTGGCTCCTCTGGCCGCGTCATCAAAGTCCATCCGGGCGAGGGCACCCTCGCAGAAGCGGCAATGGCCGCCGAAGATGGCGACGTCTTGCAGCTGAGCAGCGGCGACTACACCGTCGATCGCTCCATCCCGCTTGGCAAAACAATCGCCATTCGCGGCGCGTTTGATGAAGGTGCAGAGCCGCCGCGTATCCTCTTTACGCGGCCGTCTTTGATTGAGCTGCGCGAAGGCGGCAATTTGCAGCTCAGCAATCTTGTGATTGATGGTGAGCTCGCCCCGGATTCGGTGGGCAATTCAGTCATCCGCACCACGACTTTCCCGATCCAGTCGAATATGCGGATTGAGATGGACGGCGTGTCCGTACGCGGTCTGGTCGTGAACAAATCATTCAACGTCCTGACCCTTGGCAAGAGCGCACTCGCGGACCGCGTGACGATCCGCAACAGCAACTTTGCCGATATCACGGGCACGGTCGTATCCGCCGCAGCAGAGACTGAAGATTTCGGCCAGTACAATGTCGAATATCTCGACATTACGAACAGCAACTTTGCCAATGTCGGCGGCGCGATTGCCGATGTCTATCGCGGCGGCCGTGACGAGAGCACCTTCGGCCCGTTCGTCAATATTTCGGGCAACAATCTAGTGAACGTCGGCAAGGCTGTGACCAATGGCTCAGCCGCTTCGGTGAATTTGCACGGCGTGCAGATCGCCGATGTGGTCCGCAACGCTGTGACTGGATCGGCCCCGTTCCGGGTGGTTCACACGGTTGGCACGCCTAAGACCGCGATCACCGAAAACGCATTTTCGGACACGCCGAAATTGGTTCTGGAGGAACTCAATTTTGAGGGCGATCACCGGGCGAACCAGTCTGGGAACGTGTTTGACGCAGGAGGCAGCGAATGAAGCGCGCCTTTTTCCTAGCCGCAGCCATTGCCTGCACCACGCTCACGCAGCCGGCCTATGCCGCTGCTCAAGACGAGACCGCCGCAGCTGCGGCGGTCTCGGACTTGCCGCCGCTTTACAAGGCCGAACTGGACCGGGCGCGCAGCTTCGTTGATCAGATGATGGAGCAGGGCGTGGTTCTGCCTCAGCCTAAGGATCCCGGCGGCGGCTACACGCACGAACAGCACAAGCGCAATTACAAAGCGATCTATCTCGCCGGGCAATTATTTCAGATCACGGGCGAGCAGGCCTATGCCGATTACGCCCGCGATATGCTGCTTGGCTATGCGGACCTCTACCCGACGCTTGGCGAGCACCCAGCGCGCAAAAATCAGGGCCCAGGCCGGATTTTCTGGCAAGTGCTGAATGACGCTGTGTGGCTGGTCCACTCTGTGCAGGGCTACGGCGATATCCGCGACACGCTGAGCGATGCTGATCGCGAGCGGATCGACAATGACGTGTTCCGCCGCGCGGCCCATTTCCTTTCGGTTGAATCGCAAGCGACCTTTGACCGCATTCACAACCATGCAACCTGGGCAACCGCTGGCGTCGGCATGACCGGATATCTGCTCGGCGATCAGGATATGGTCGACCGCGCGCTTAAGGGCTCCGACAAGAGCGGCAAGGTCGGCTTTCTGCGTCAGACAGAGCTGCTGTTTTCGCCAGAAGGCTATTACAATGAAGGGCCATATTATCAGCGTTACGCGCTGATGCCGTTTATGGTCTTCGCCGATGCGATTGAACGCAATGACCCCGAGCAAGGCATCTGGGAGCACCGCGACGGCATCCTGCTGAAGGCTCTGCGCACGACTGTGCAGCTCAGTTACGGGGGGTTCTTCTTTCCGTTCAACGATGCGATCCGGGACAAGAGCCTGAAGACCGACGAGCTCTATCACGGGGTTGCTATCGCCTATGCGCAAACCGGCGATCCGTCGCTGCTGTCGATTGCCGAGTTTCAAGACCGCACAATCCTGAGCAAAAACGGACGTCTGGTGGCGCGCGATCTTGCGGCAGGTAAGGCTGAGCCATTCCCGTTCCGCTCCATGCTGTTCGGTGATGGACCGGAGGGCGATGAGGGCGCTCTGGCGATCCTGCGCCAAGGCCCGATGAATACCAATGGCGAGCCATCCACCGTGCTGATCGCGAAGAACACCTCGCAGGGTCTGGGGCACGGCCATTTCGACAAACTCGGATGGCAGCTCTACGACAATGGCAATGAGGTGATCCGCGACTACGGCGCGGCGCGCTTCCTCAATATCGAAGCGAAAGAGGGCGGGCGCTATCTGCCGGAGAATACCAGCTGGGCGAAGTCCAGCGTCGCGCACAACACATTGGTTGTTGACCAGCGCAGCCATTTTGACGGCAAGGTAAAGATCGGCAATCAGAATGCGCCGACCCAGCTCTATTTCTCCGATGCTCCCGGCCTGCAGGTTAGCAGTGCCAGCATCGATACCGCCTATGATGGCGTTACGCTGACCCGCACCATTGTGATGCCGGAAATTCCCGGGCTCGAAGCCCCAATTGTGCTCGATCTGACGCGCGGCGAGAGTGGCGAACCGCATCTCTATGATCTGCCGCTGCATTACAGCGGACACATTATTGAGCATGACCTAGCCGCGCGCAATTTCACCGCTGAGCGCCCGGTGCTGGGCGAGGTCAATGGCTATCAGCACATCTGGGCCGATGCGATTGCTAAAGAGAGCGACGGCAAAGGCGCGCTTACATGGCTGCTCGACGGCCGGTTCTACACTTACCGTTTTGCCGCAGATGGAGCGCTCGATGTGGTGCTGGGTGAAAGCGGGGCGAATGATCCCAATTTCAACCTGCGGCGCGAGCCTCTGATTATGCTGCGCGCGAAACGACCAACCGGCTCTGTTCGCATTGCCGCACTACTGGAAAGCCATGGCAGCTATGACGGTGCGGCGGAACAAACCGTCTCCAGCCGCAGCCGCATCGCGGGCATGCAACATGCCCATGTTGATGGGCTTGATGTGGTTGGGATCACTCTTAAAAACGGACAGCGTTTCGCGATCGCTGTCTCACACAACAAAGACGCGCAGGCGGCCCATTCGGTCGTGTTGGATGGAGAGACGATCGCATGGAGCGGCTTTGCGGCTGTGATCCCTCTCAAGGGAGAGGGAAACTAGAGATGGCAAGTGTTATGAACGCGGCAAGTCCGCCCTTTGTGACTGCAAAGGACACACCAGTAGACGATTTGGGCGACGGTATTAGCCGCCAGATCCTGGGCTATGGTCCAGACATCATGATCGTTCGTGTGTGGTTTGAAGAAGGCGCCGTGGGCCAGGTTCATGCGCACCGCCACAGCCAATCGAGCTATGTCGAAAGCGGCAAGTTCGAGGTGTTCATCGATGGCGAGAAACGCGTGCTTGAGGCGGGCGACTGCTTCTACGTCGCGCCGCATCTTGATCATGGCGCAGTGTGCCTGGAGGCGGGCGTTTTGATCGACACATTCAGCCCGCTGCGTGAAGACTTTCTGGGCGAGGGGGCCTGACCATGCTCAAAGGCAATTTGAGATATGTAATCGTTGTGCTCGTCGCGGTTGCGACGGTCATAAACTACATCGACCGCGGCGCCTTGGGCTTCCTGTGGCCGGAGATATCGAAAGAGCTCGAGCTTACTGAGCTTGATTATGCGATCATCCTCAATGTCTTCACCTTCGCTTATGCCTTCGGCCAATCGATTTTCGGCAAGATCTTTGACTGGATCGGAACCCGTCTGGGCTTTGTCCTCTCGATTGTTGTCTGGTCGGCGGCGACCATGCTGCATGCGGTCGCCACTGGGCTTACCAGCTTTGCGATTTTTCGCGCGCTGCTTGGCGTATCGGAGGCGGGTAACTGGCCCGGCGCGACCAAAGCCAATGCCGAATGGTTTCCGATCAACGAGCGGGCGCTTGCGCAAGGCATCTTCAACTCTGGCGCTGCGATTGGCGGTATTGTCTCTGCACCGATTATCGGGCTGCTGTTCGTCTGGCTGGAGAGCTGGCAGGCTACATTCATTGCGATCGGCGCGCTTGGTTTCCTGTGGCTGGTGCCTTGGTTGATTATCTACAAAAGCGGCCCGGATGCGCACCCATGGATCAGCGCAGAAGAACGAGAATACATCCTTACAGGACAGCGCAATACCGAGACCAATGAGGTCGCAGACTATGCGCCTGACACCAAGGAAATCCTCAGCCGCAAGGAAAGCTGGGGCGTGATCATGGCCTCGTTCTTCCTCGATCCGATCTGGTGGCTGTTTGTTGGTTGGCTACCAATCTACCTTTTCAAAACCTACGGTTTTGGCGTGGAAGAAATCGCGGTCTACGCATGGATTCCTTATGTCGGTGCGATGTTCGGGGCATGGTTTGGCGGCTTGCTGGCAGGCAACCGGATCAAGGCTGGCTGGACAGTCAATCGCACGCGCAAAACCGTGATCGCGCTGGGCGGAGTGATCATGCTCCTGTCATTGCTCGCCACCACTCAGGCTAGCACGCCGCTGTTCGCTGTTATGTTGATGGCAGTGATCCTGTTTGGCTTCCAGACCGCGGTTGGCAATATCCAAACCCTGCCAAGCGATTTCTACAGCGGCAAATCTGTTGGTTCGCTTGCCGGTTTCGCGGGGACAGCAGCGAAACTGGCTGTTGTTGGGCTCAATTTCCTGATCCCGGTCATCACCGTCAACAGCTACACACCAGCATTCGTTGTCGGAGCTGGCCTTGCGATCCTGACTGTACTCTCGGTGCTTGTGCTGTGCCCAGACATTAAACCTCTCAAACCAAAGACGGCATAGCGCCGCTCTCTCCTCCCCAAGAATAGGACGAAAACAGATGAAATTTGCAGGCAAAGTTGCAGTGGTAACCGGGGGCAGCCGTGATATCGGACGGGCCATTTGTGTGAAGCTCGCCAGTGAAGGCGCGCATGTTGTTGTGAACTACAACAGCAATGAGAAAGACGCGGACGCGACGCTTGCGGAGATTGAAACCGTCGGTGGTAAAGGCATCAAGGTGAAGGCTGACGTGACCAAGGCCGCCGACGTGGATGCTTTGATGGCGGCCACGCGAGAGGCGTTTGGCGATGCGATCCATATCCTGGTGAACAATGCAGGCGGCCTGGTCGCGCGCAAGACATTGGAAGAAATGGACGAGGAATTCTTCAACTACGTCATGCAGCTCAACACCACTTCCACCTTCCTCGCTTGCAAAGCGGCTGTGCCGTTCATGTGCGAAGGCAGCGCAATCGTGAATCTCGCATCGCTAGCTGGCCGTGACGGCGGCGGAGGCGGCGCCATCGCCTATGCCACATCAAAGGGTGCGGTGATGACAATGACGCGCGGCCTTGCAAAGGAATTAGGACCGAAAGGCATTCGCGTTAATGCGCTTTGCCCCGGGATGATTGCGACCTCGTTCCATGACAAGTTCACTCCCGACACGGCGCGCGAAAATGTGGCCAATTCCACCCCACTTCGCCGTCAAGGCAAGGCCGAGGAAGCCGCCGATCTCGTGGCCTATCTGGCATCCGAGGAGGCGTCGTTCCTTACGGGTAACAACGTCGATATCAATGGCGGCCTGGCCTACTCTTGATCACGCACTAGGCCTGAATACGATTTCGCGCAGCTCTGAGTGGTTGACACCGGTGTCTTTCTGCCGTTCTTGTTCGAAATCGGTAAGCTAATCGGAGCGATATAATGTCTGAATTTCTATCATTTGGTGAGGTCATGCTTCGGCTGAAGACGTCTGGGCATGAGCGTTTCTTTCAGTCGCCTGGCTTTGAGGCGACCTTTGGCGGCGGCGAGGCCAATGTCGCTGTGGCGCTGTCGAACTATGGCCTTGATGCGGGCTTTGTGAGCGCACTGCCGGACAATGATATTGGCGAAAACGCGATCATGGAGCTGCGCAAGTTCGGCGTCGATACAGCGCATATCAGCCGCTCTGGCGACCGGGTGGGGATTTACTTCCTGGAGACGGGGTCCAACCAGCGCCCCTCGAAAGTCGTCTATGACCGCGCAGGCTCATCCATCTGCGATGCGGGCATGGATGAGTTTGACTGGCCGGTGATCTTCAAGGGTGCCAAATGGCTCCATATCACTGGGATCACGCCTGCGCTCAGCCAGTCTGCAGCGGATCTGTCGATGGCCTGCGTCAAGGCTGCGAAAGAGGCGGGCGTTACCGTCTCATGCGACTTCAACTTCCGCGGCAAGCTGTGGAAGTATGGCAAGAGCGCGCCAGAGGTGATGCGCGAGCTCGTCAAATATGTCGATGTTGGCATTGCGAACGAGGAAGACTGCCAAAAATCGCTCGACATCACCGTCGATGTGGACGTCGAAAGCGGCGAGCTGGATACCAAGAAATATGAAGCGCTGGGGCAGAAGGTGCTCGACATCTATCCCAATATGCACACGATCGCGATCACTCTGCGCGAGAGCCTGAGCGCGGACCGCAACAATTGGTCGGCATGCCTGCGCACGCGCGATGATGGATTTATGCTGTCGAAGAAATACGCGCTGACCGATATCGTCGACCGCGTTGGCGGTGGCGACAGTTTCGCCTCGGCGCTGATCTATGGCCTCAACGCCTATGAAGATCGCCAGCAAAGCCTGGAATTCGCAGTTGCCGCATCCGCGCTCAAGCACACGATCATGGGCGACTTTAACCGGGTCACCGTACCTGAGGTTGAGAAACTCATGTCCGGTGACGGATCAGGACGCGTGGTGCGGTAAGCTTCAAATCGGGGGCAAACCCAGCTTACGCACAGCGGTGATTTGACCGGTACGGGCTGCCTGATAGGGTCGCTTGTATGGAAGCCACTGCCCAAAAGTGCCTTGAAAAGCGCGTGCTTATTCTGGGCGCGAGTGGGACGATTGGCCGCGCGGTCGTGGCCGCCCTTTTGTCCGGTAGCCATGAAGTGGTCGCGGCCTTGCGCCGTTCATCGGCGGCGGTTGCGGCAGACCTTCAGCAAGCAGGCGCAGAGTGCCGCTTTGGCGATGTGATTGACCCTGTCTCGATTGAGCGCGATTTTTTCCAAGGCAAGCCGTTCGATATCGTCATCTCTTGCCTAGCCTGTCGCAGCGGCACGGCGAAGGACGCCGAGGCCATCGACTATCAGGCCAATGCAAATGCCCTTGCAGCCGCGAAGGCAGCTGGCACGCGGCACTTCATCTTGCTGTCGGCGATCTGCGTGCAAAAGCCGCTTCTCGCGTTTCAGCACGCAAAGTTGAAGTTCGAGGCAGAGCTTGTCGCGTCAGGCCTCACCTATTCAATCGTCCGCCCAACCGCCTTCTTCAAGTCCTTGTCCGGGCAGGTCAAAGGCGTACAAAAGGGCAAGCCGTTCATGGTGTTCGGCAATGGCGAGCTGACCCGCTGCAAGCCGATCAGTGACGCGGACCTTGCGCGCTTTGTCTCCGAGTGCATCTCCAATCCCGATCGCCACAATCGCATTCTGCCGATTGGCGGGCCGGGGCCAGCAATTAGCCCGCTCGACCAAGCAGCAATGCTGCACGACATGCTCGGGCGCGAGGTCAAGGTGCGGCGCGTATCGGTTGGCATGATGAGCGCGTTTGCAGGCCTGTTTGCCCTCGGAGAGCGGTGGTCGAGCTGGTGCGCAGAGAAAGCCGAATACGCCCGGATCGCGCGCTATTACGCGACCGAAAGCATGCTGGTGCTTGACACTGAAACCGGCCAGTATGATCCCGATATGACACCTGAATTCGGCGAAGACACCCTGCGCGATCACTATGCCCAATTGCTGGAAACCGCCGAGTGAGCGCAGGAAACCTGCTCTTCACCGCGCTCAGTTGCGTGTTCTTCATGGCGCTGGTCGGGTGGATCAGCTGGCTGAAAACGCGTGGTACGGCCGACACCAAAGACGGCTATTTCCTTGCGGGGCGCGGGCTGGGCGCGACCTTTATCGCAGGCTCCCTACTGCTTACCAACCTTTCCGCAGAGCAGCTGATTGGGCTGAATGGCTCTGCCTATGGCTACAACATGTCGAGCATGGGCTGGGAGGTGACGGCGGCGGTCGCTACGATTGCGATGGCGCTGATATTCTTACCCAAATATCTCGCGGGCGCATTCACAACCCTGCCGCAATTCCTCAATGACCGGTTCGATCCAGTGGTCCGCCGTATGTCGGTGGTGCTGTTCATGCTCGGATACGGCCTGGTGACGATCCCCAGCGTGCTCTATTCTGGATCGGTCGCGGTGCTGCTGTTGTTCGACGTGCCCACGCTGACCGGTCTCGCATACTTCCCGGCATTGGTAATGACGGTAATTGCGATCGGCGTCACCGGCGCGGTCTATGCAATATTCGGAGGGCTGCGCGCGGTGGCGATCTCCGACACGCTCAATGGCGTGGGCTTGCTGATCATCGGAGTGCTGGTGCCAGTGTTTGGCCTGATCGCGCTGGGCGGTGGCAGCTTTGGCGATGGCCTGACGCAGATCACCACGCAAAATCCGGAGAAACTGAACGCTATTGGCGCAGCGGATGATCCCACGCCGTTCGGCACGATCTTCACCGGTATGATCTTCGCCAACCTGTTTTACTGGTGCACCAATCAATATGTGATCCAGCGCACGCTGGGCGCGCAAAGCCTCGCTGAGGGGCAAAAGGGCGTGCTGTTCTCTGGCTTCTTCAAGATTCTGGTGCCGTTCATGATGATGATCCCCGGCGTCATCGCATTCCATCTCTATGGGCCGGGACTGGGCACGATTGATGAGGCCTATCCGAGGCTGATCCGCGACGTCTTGCCGGTCTATCTGTCCGGCTTCTTCCTCGCGGTGCTGCTGGGCGCGGTGTTCAGTTCTTTCAATTCGCTGCTCAATTCCGCCGCGACCCTGTTCGCGCTGGACGTCTATGCGCCAGCGCGCGGCGGGGAGGCGAGTGATGCAGAACTGGTGCGGGTCGCCAAAATCGCAAGCCTGGCGATCGCGCTGTTCTCTTTCGTGGTCGCGCCGCTGCTCTATTTTTCGCCAGAGGGCCTGTGGCAGATCATTCGCGTCTTCACTGGTTTCTACAACATCCCGACGGTGGTGATCGTGATCGTCGGCCTGTTCACATCGCGCGTTCCCGCGCTGGGCGCGAAGCTGGTGATCATCTTCCACGTCGTCACATACGGTCTCATCCGCTTCGTGTTTGATGATGTGATCACGCTGCACTTCATCCATCTCTATGCAGTGCTGTTCTGGATTGAGGTTGGCATCATGGTGGCTTGCGGCTGGCTGCACCCGCGCGCGGAGGCGTGGCAATTCACCGGCAAACAGCAGGTCGATATGACGCCGTGGCGCTTTGCAAAGCCGCTGGCGGTGACGCTGTTCAGTTGCGTCGTGGCGACCTACCTGTTGTTCTCGCCGCTGGGACTGGCGTCGAATGCGGGACCGGGCGCGGTGTTCGGATTGCTGATCAGCGCTTTGGTGATCACGAACCTTGGCGTGTGGGGAATGGCTGCGCGGCGAACCGCTTAGGCGATCAGAGAGGCCAGCACCCGGCGTTTGCCCGCGAATGGCCGCCGCCCATGCATCACCTGATAATTGCCGAGCAGAGCCACGTCGCCCGCCTGCCACACCAGATCATGGGTGAGATCATCCGCGATGCGGATCGCATCGGCCATGTCTTCCGGAGCGATCGGTTCTCCGCCGCCAAAGGTGATCGCGCGGTTGGGATCATTGCGGCTATCGACCCAGCCTCTAAACGCGGCGATCAGCTGGTTGAAAAAGCTGGTGCCGCCACCAGCGAGCTCGCGCACAGCAGGCAGAGCCGCCGTGGTAACGCGCAGGCTTTCATCCTCCAGCCATTCCCACGAATAGCCAAGCTCTGACAGTCGCGCCTCCGCGCCAGTTTTGTCGGCCACGCTCAGCGTGCTGCGCCAGCTGCGCCCTTGGCCAGAACCGGCATCATCGCGGCCCGGCATGACGTTGGTGTAGCGCACGCCCTCCGCCTCGACACGCGCGACGAATTCCGGATTGGCGGCGCGCAATTGATCGAGCACCCAATCGGACCGGCACAGCGGAGTTGCCCCGCCGCTTTCCGCCGCAATTTCGCAATAGAAGAACAATTTCGCTGGAAACAGTGGGGTTTGCGCCATCTCGTGATGCAGGAAAATCTCTGTCTCTGGCGGGGCTTCATTGGCGGTGAAAACGCGCGGCGTCACATTGGTGCGCACCGCATTGGAGAGCGAATCCTCATAGGTGAAGCCAGCCTCACCGTAAGCCTCAATCGCTGCATCGAAGGCGAGTGGATCTGGCACATAGAACCCGCGAAACAGCAGGGCGCCAGCATGATCCAGCGCCGCATCGACCGCCGGCTTATTCGCGCTGATGAACGCGCTAAGATCGCCGCCGCCGGTGATGATGGCTGGGAATTCGGGGGTGTCACTCATCGCGCGCTCAATCGTAAATCGGGTGGAAGGTGCCGAACGCGGCCTCGGCGAACACGCCAGGATCGTTGAACCGGCGATCTTGATTGAGCGCGCTGATCGCGGCCATTTCAACCTGGCTCAGTTCAAAATCGTCAATGCCCAGGTTCTCGCGCATCCGCTCCGGCTTGGTGGTCTTTGGGATTACCGCTGTGCCGCGCTGCACGCCCCAGCGCAGGACCACTTGCGCCGCCGTTTTGCCATGCGCCTGAGCCGCCACCATGACGGGAGCAGAGCCGAGAACGCTTTCTTCCTTTTGCGCCATGTCGAGCTCGAAATAGGATTGCGCGCCGAGCGGAGAAAAGGCGGTGACGGGAATGCCGTAAGCGCCTGCGCAGCGGATCAGCTTTTCCTGCGTCAGGAATGGGTGCGATTCCACTTGCAGCATCGCTGGTGCGATCCGGGCATAGCTCATCAAATCATGGATCAGGCCTGTGTTGTAATTGCACACGCCGATCTGCTTCACGAGACCTTTATCGACCAGAGACTCCATCGCCGCCCATGTCGCATGGAGCGGAACCTTGGCCAGTTTTATGCCTGAGTTTGCGGCGGGATCATGCACCCATTCAGGCGGATAACGGGTTTCAATCGGCACATATTCCAGCGCAATCGGGAAGTGGATGAGGTAGAGATCAAGCTGCTCGACGCCGAGGTCATCCAGCGACTTGCGGCAGGCTTCCTCGACATGTTCGGGCGCGTGGAATGTGTTCCACAGCTTGGAGGTGATCCACAGTTCATCGCGGGTCGCAAGGCCTTCAGCGATCGCCTGCGCGATGCCTTGGCCGGTTTCAATTTCATTGCCGTAATCCGCCGCGTTGTCGAAATGACGGTACCCCGCGCGGATCGCCTCTACGACGGTTGCGGCCGTGTCTTCGCGCGGGATTTTCCAAAGGCCAAAGCCGATTGGGGGCATGATTTGCGGCATAGTCTAACCTTCGTCTGAGAAATTGAGTTCGACCGGCTGGCCGGTGGCGATGCTTTGCTGGGCTGCGGCGCCGATGACAACCGAGCGATAGCCATCGCGGGCCGTGATCAGTGGATCGCCGCCGCTGAGCAGGGCAGCGTGAAAATCGCGCAGCTGATAATAGGTCGCCCCGTGGTGATCTCCGGCCGCGAGAGCATCAGCAGGGGTGTCGACAGTCTCGCGGTGCGGCCCAGACTTGTCGCGCGGAGACCAGATCACTTGGCCGCGCGGCAGCTTCACTTCCATCTTGCCGATGGGTCCCACCGCGCTGATTTCTTCCTGCTGCTCAGACCCTTCTGCGAACATGCACAGGTCCAGCACAGCGCGCGCGCCGCCTGCGAAATCCACCATGACAAAGGCATTGTCGATAATGTCCGGCGTCTCGCCGCCATATGTTTCATCAAGGTGGTTTACGTCCTGAGCGCCGCTGGCAAATACGCGCACGGGCTCATCGCGTAGGATGTGCCGCATCAGGTCGAAGAAGTGACAGCATTTCTCCACCAGAGTGCCGCCGGTGTTGCGGTTGAAACGGTTCCAATCGCCGACTTTCTCCAGGAATGGGAAGCGGTGCTCGCGAATGGCTAGCATCTTGATATCGCCCGCTTCGCCAGCATGAACCCGTTCGATAAAGCGCGTGACTGGCGGCATATAGCGATATTCGAGGCCAACCCAGAAGAGCCCGCTGTAGTCGCGAGCGGTTTTGGCTAGCGCCTCGGCATCATCAACGCTGGTGCACATCGGCTTTTCGAGCAGCACTGCGCAGCCTGCGTCCATGACCGGCGCAACGACGTCGTAATGCGTGAAATTGGGCGATGCGATGACGACGGCATCGGGCCGCGCCTCGCGCAGCATGGCGGCATTGTCACCATAGCAGGTGATGGTCTGGCCAAGCTCGCTCGCTAGCGCGGCGGCGGCGCTGCGAGACCCGGCATCGCGATCGGCAATCGCGACCAGTTCCGCGCCGGAAACCAGCGCGAGGTTCTGCATATGCTCGCGGCCCATCATGCCGCATCCAATGATTGCATATCTGCGTGCGGTGCTCATGGTTGGCTCATGTCTGTGCGGCCGCGGAATGGCAAGTGATCATGCGCGGCGTGGAGCAACCGCATAGCCAGCGGGCGCGATTTCTTCGCCGGTTTCGGACCAGACCACCGGCGTTCTGGAATAGTTGAAGGCGAAGATGTGCGAGGCGCTGCGCCGGGTGCGCAAACCTTCGGGCAGGGCGGTGAGCGCAACACCCGCTTCGCTCGCCATGCGCGCGACCAGCTGATCTAGCAAGGCGCGATCAGGCCAGACGGAGACATAGCGGCGATCATCCTGTTTGTAGACAACGCCGGAGCCACCAGCGTCGGCAAACTCGGGCTCTAGGCCGCTGGCAATATCCTCGCGCCAGCGGGCGATTTCAAAGCCTTCGCCCGGCTCACTCACACTATCGCGGATGCTTTCGGCGCGGGTGACTTTGAGCGCAAACAGCTCCTGCAATGCGCCGGGCGCCAGATTGTCGGGAATGCAGAAACTCTCGGTCTTGCTGCCGGAACGCGGACCGATCAGCACGGGGCATTCGAGCGCTGCCAGCTTCTTCGCGAAGCCATCGGGCACAATCGGCAGGGTCGGAACGATGATCATTTTGTAGCCCGTGAGCTCTGCGGCGGGCGAGACGATATCCACGTCCAAACCAGCGCGGCGCAGCGCGGAGTAATGCTCGTACACCAGCTCTAGATAGCGGAAACTCTTTCCCTGCGGCTGGATGCCGCACACCCATGCTGCCTCGTAAGAAAATACCAGAGCGACAGGCGCTTGCGTGGTCTCTTGCGGGCCGATCTCCGCAATCATGCGGGCGGCCTCTCTCACTTCGTCTGCGGCGGGCGCATCCTCGCTGTCAGGTCTCAGAAGGCCCGCGTGCATTTGCTCCTGCGCAAATGGCGCCTGCCGCCAGCGGAAATAGCTGGTGAATTCCGCCCCATGCGCCATCGCCTCCAGCGTCCATAGCGCCACCATTCCGGGCAGCGGCGCAGGGTTGAAACGCGCCCAGTTAACCGGGCCAGGTTGCTGCTCCATCACGCCCCAACGCCCGCCCGTGCAGCCGCGATATAGGTCATGGTGAAAGGCGGCGATATCGGGATGGCCTTGCCTCAGGAATTCGCGCTTTTTGTCTTCGCTGAACCAGAATTGCTCCAGAAATCCGAGCGGGTAGCTGTCCCACGTCGCCACATCCAAATCCTGACTGACGTCGTGGTGATCGAATTCGGTGAAGAACCCCATGAAATTGTGCGTGATGTCGCGGCCCGGCGATGCGGTGCGCAGGATATCGGTCTGCTCGCGGTTGAAGCTGGCGACCTCGTCTGATGCAAATCGGCGGTAGTCGAGCCAATGTGCGGGGTTTGCCTCGGTTACCGTGAGGTGCGGCGGATCGACCTCTGCAAAGGTACGATATTCCATGCTCCAGAAAACATTGCCCCACGCGGCATTCAGCGCATCGACATCACCGTAGCGCGCGGCGAGCCAGTCGCGGAAACGCTCAGCGGCGGCGTTTGACAAGCTCAAAACGGTGTCGTGGCAGCCATATTCATTGTCGGTTTGCCACATGGTAATCGCAGGATGCTCGCCGTAACGCTCTGCCATGGCGGCGGTAATTCGGCGGCTTTCGGCGCGGTATCCTATGTGTGAAAAGCAATAATGCCGCCGCGAGCCAAAGCCGCGCGGGCGGCCTTGCTCGTCAATCGCGACCATGTCCGGCATTTGATCGACCAGCCATTTGGGCGGCGTCGCGGTTGGCGTACCCAGGATAATGTTGAGGCCCGCATCGGCGAGCGTCTCAATCGCCCGATCGAGCCAATCCCACTCAAACTTGCCTGGCTGTGGTTCAATCCGTCTCCAGGCAAATTCGCCAATCCGCACCAAAGACAGCCCCATTTCGGCCATGCGCCGCGCATCATCGGCCCAGATATCCTCGGGCCAATGTTCGGGATAATAGCAGCAACCCAGCTTCATTGTGCGCGTCCTTTGACGTTTTCGAGAGCGGGGTTTCGCGCCCGGCGGATCAGAATGCAAGTCCGCGCATTATTAGTGTGAGAAGCTAAGGGCTAACTCCTATGGCTTTGGTGCATTTACAGATATAAAAATATCTTTATATGTCGTCCTCACGATGAATATCGACACAATCTTCCGCGCGCTGGCCGACCCCACTCGGCTGCGCATCATGCGCCTGCTTTCGGCGATGGAATTGGCCGTGGGCGAACTTGCGCAGGTGCTCGGACAGAGCCAGCCGCGCGTCTCTCGCCATGTAGGAATTTTGTGCGATGCGGGCCTGGCAGAGCGCCGGCGCGAGGGCAGCTGGGTGTTCCTGCGGATGCAGGGCGGGGCCGAGCAGGTCTCTCCTGTGGTAGAGGCGGTTGCTCGCTTGCTCGCCATTGCCGAGGTGGAAGATCAGGATTTTGGCCAGGCCTGCGCTGAGGATATGCGCAAGCTGGCCGCTATTCGAACCGCTCGTGAAGAGGCCGCCGAGGGTTACTTTGCGCGCCATGCTGGTGAATGGGATGAGCTCCGCCGCTTGCACAGCTCAGACAGCGAGGTCGAGAAGGCTTTGACGCGCGCTCTGGGCGATGCGCCGCTTGGAACACTGCTAGATATTGGCACGGGAACAGGCCGCATGGCGGAATTGTTCGCGGGCAGCGCGGATCGGATAGTTGCACTCGACAAAAGCCTTGAGATGCTGCGGATCGCGCGGGCTAAGCTGCAACATCTGCCAACCGAGCAAATTGAACTGGTGCAGGGCGATCTTGGCGATCTGCCCTTTGCCGCAGCTAGCTTTGATACGATTGTGATCCACCAAGTGCTTCATTTCGTGCAAGATCCTGCGCTTGCACTGCTAGAGGCGGCGCGGGTCACGCGGCCCGGCGGGCGCATCGCGATCGTCGATTTTGCCGCGCATAATCATGAAGAATTGCGTGATCGCCGTGCCCACGCACGCCTCGGCTTTTCAGATGCGCAATTGCGCGATCTGTTGTTTGACGCAGGCTTTGAACCCGAAGCGCCGCAAGCGCTCGATGGTGAGCAGCTGACCGTAAAAATCTGGCTCGGCGAACGCCGCAGCAACCCTCTCTCAACCCCCGCTAAGGAACGCACAGCGTGAGCCCGACCCTTGATCAAATGCATGAAGCGCGCACGGCTTTGGATACGCCGCTTTTCTCCGGGTTGCCCGGCGACATTGATATCAGCTTTGAATTCTTCCCGCCCAAATCGGAGAAGATGGCAGAGACTTTGTGGAGCAGTGTCGATACGCTTTCACCGCTGGGGCCGCGCTTTGTGTCGGTGACCTATGGTGCCGGTGGATCGACGCGAGAGCGGACCCATGAGCAAGTGGTGCGCATCCAGAATGAAGCGAATATTCCAGCTGCTGCGCACCTGACCTGCGTCAACGCGACCCGCGAGGAGGTGGATGCGGTGGCGCGGCATTATTGGGAAAGCGGCATCCGCCATATCGTTGCCTTGCGGGGAGACCAGCCCGAGGACGCGGGCGGATACACGCCGCATCCCGGTGGATACGCCAATGCTGTGGAGCTGATTGCGGGCCTAAAGAAGGTCGCCGATTTCGAGATCTCCGTTGCAGCTTATCCAGAGGTTCACCCTGATTCCCCGGATGCGCAGGCCGATATCGACAATTTGAAAGCGAAGTTTGAGGCCGGAGCAACCCGCGCCATCACTCAGTTCTTTTTTGAACCAGAATGCTTCTTCCGCTTCCGCGACAAGGCGGCGGCGGCTGGGATCAATGGCGAGATTGTGCCCGGGATCATGCCGGTGATGAGCTTCGCCGCGGTTCAGCGCATGTCCGGCATGTGCGGCACGGCGATACCCGGCTGGATGGAAGGTCTGTTTGACGGATTGGACGAACGCCCAGCTGCGCGCCAACTTGTCTCCGCAACGATTGCCGCAGAGCTGTGCCGCAAGCTCTATGCCGGCGGCGTGCGCCAGTTCCACTTTTACACGCTCAACCGCGCGGAGCTGAGTTATGCGATTTGCCACATGCTCGGCAAGCGACCGGTGGGAGAAGCGGCATGACCCATTCGGCAAGCTCAGGGCAGGGCTCGCGGGAAGCGCTGCTGGCAGAAGCTGCAAAGCGCGTGCTGATCTTCGACGGCGCATTCGGGACGCAAATCCAGGAGCGCAAGCTGACTGAAGAGGACTATGCTGGTGATCTGGGGCTGAAGGCCGATCAGAAGGGCAATAATGACATTCTCGCCCTGACCCGGCCCGATGTGATTGAAGACATCACGCGCAGCTATCTGGATGCGGGATCGGACGTGATCTCCACCAACACATTCTCAGCCAATCGGATCAGCCAAGCGGATTATGCCGCCGAGGATCAAGTGGCCGCGATCAATATCGCCAGCGGCAAAATCGCCCGCGCATTGGCGGATGAATATGCGGCGAAAGACGGCCGTCCGCGCTTTGTCGCAGGCGCGATTGGTCCGACCAATAAGACTTTATCGCTGAGCCCCGATGTCGAAGACCCCGGCTTTCGCGAAATCGATTTTGATGAGCTGACCGCGGTCTACAAGGAACAGGCCGCCGCTCTGATCGAGGGCGGTTGCGATTTCATCCTGATCGAAACCGTCTTCGACACGCTGAATGCCAAGGCTGGCATTATGGCGGTGAAGCAGCTGGAGGCAGATTTGGGCTGCGAAGTGCCAGTGATGATCTCCATGACGCTCACCGACCTGTCAGGCCGCAATCTGTCAGGCCATACGGTCGAGGCATTTTGGTATGCGGTGCGCCACGCCAATCCGATCACCATCGGCCTCAATTGCAGCTTTGGCGCGGATCAACTGCGCCCGCATGTTCAGGTTCTCTCGGGCATCGCCGATACTTTGCTGATGGCCTATCCCAATGCAGGCCTGCCCAACGAGCTGGGCGAATATGACGAAATGCCGGAAACCACGGCTGGCCTCGTCAAGCAATGGGCTGAACACGGTCAGGCGAACATTCTGGGCGGTTGCTGCGGGTCTTCACCAGCGCATATTCAGGCGATTGCCGATGCGGTTGCGGGCCTTCCCCCGCGCCAAGTGCCTACACCGGAAACGGCCATGCGGCTTGCTGGTCTCGAACCCTTCACGGTGGCCGCCTGATGAACCAGCAAAACTCGACAGCACGCTTCATCAATGTTGGTGAGCGCACCAATGTCACCGGCAGCGCCCGGTTTAAAAAACTCATCATGGCGGATGATTACGCCGCCGCGGTTGAGGTTGCGCGGCAGCAGGTGGAAAACGGCGCTCAGGTGATCGACGTCAATATGGACGAGGGGCTGCTCGATGCGGTCCACGCCATGACGACATTCCTGAAATTGATCGCGGCAGAGCCTGATATCGCCCGCGTTCCAGTGATGATCGATAGCTCCAAATGGGAGGTGATCGAGGCCGGTTTGAAATGCGTATCCGGCAAGCCCATCGTCAATTCGATTTCGATGAAGGAAGGCGAAGAGCCGTTCCTTGAGCAAGCGCGCAAATGCATGGCTTACGGCGCGGCTGTGGTGGTGATGGCGTTTGATGAGACTGGCCAAGCGGACACTAAGGCGCGCAAGGTTGAGATTTGCAGCCGCGCTTACGAGCTGCTCACGGGCATCGGTTTTCCTCCGGAAGATATCATCTTTGATCCCAACGTTTTTGCGGTCGCCACAGGCATTGAAGAGCATGATCGCTATGGCCTCGACTTTATTGAGGCTGTGCGCGAGATCAAGGCTGCGTGCCCGCATGTGAAGACCAGCGGCGGGCTGTCCAACCTGTCCTTCAGCTTTCGCGGGAATGAAACAGTGCGCCGCGCGATGCACTCCGTCTTCCTCTATCACGCGATCCCTGCGGGACTCGACATGGCGATCGTCAATGCCGGGCAATTGGATGTCTACGACACGATTGACCCCGTGCTGCGCGATGCATGCGAGGACGTTATCCTGATGCGCGCCGTGGACGGGGAAGACAGCGCGACCGAGCGGCTGATCAACCTGGCTGAGAGCTTTAAAGGTAAATCAAAAGAAGACGATAAGCAGGCGGCGGAATGGCGCGGCTGGGAAGTTCGCGAACGGCTGGAGCATGCGCTGGTCAAAGGGATCGATGCGCATATCGTCGATGACACCGAGGAAATGCGCAGCGCCACAGCCGACGCTGGCGGCCGCCCGATTGAAGTGATCGAAGGCCCGCTGATGGATGGCATGAATGTCGTTGGCGATCTGTTTGGCAGCGGCAAAATGTTCCTGCCGCAAGTGGTAAAGTCCGCGCGGGTTATGAAAAAGGCCGTCGCGCATCTCATCCCGTTTATCGAGGCGGAGAAGGACCTGCTGCCGGAGGCTGAGCGTAAGGCCAAAGGCAAGATCATCATGGCGACCGTGAAGGGCGACGTGCACGATATCGGCAAAAACATCGTCGGCGTTGTCCTGCAATGCAATGGCTATGAGGTGATCGACCTTGGCGTGATGGTGCCGTGGCCGAAGATCCTAGAGACCGCGAACGACAACAATGTCGATATGATCGGTCTATCCGGTCTGATCACTCCCTCGCTCGATGAGATGGTGACGGTAGCCGAAGAAATGCAGCGCGCAGAGATGACGATGCCGCTGCTGATTGGCGGGGCGACCACCAGCAAGGTTCACACCGCGCTGAAGATCGATCCGGCCTACAATGGCCCGGTGATCCATGTGCTCGATGCGAGCCGCGCGGTTGGCGTAGCGTCGAAATTGCTTTCAGATACTCAGCGCGACGGCTTTGTCGGCGACACCGCCGGCGAATACACCAAGGTTCGCGAAGCGCGGGCGGGCAAAACGCCGAGCGTGCTGCTATCCCTCGAAGATGCGCGGGCCAATTATTACGACGCCTACCTCAGCGATAAACCCGCCCCGCCGCTCAATCCGGGCGTGCATGTGTTCGACGATTGGGATCTGGCGGATTTGCGGCAATATATCGACTGGACGCCATTCTTCCGCGCATGGGAGCTGCACGGCAATTATCCCGCGATCCTGACGGATGACGTGGTGGGCGAAACCGCCAGCCAGCTGTTCGATGATGCCAACGCCATGCTCGATCAGATTATTGCGGAGAAATGGCTGACCGCGCGCGGCGTTGCAGGCCTTTGGCCCTGCGCACGCGACGGTGATGATGTGACCATCCACCGCGTTCGGCGCGAGGAGCATGTGACGCTGCCATTTCTGCGCCAGCAGGTGAAGAAATCGCGCGACCGGGCCAATATGTGCCTTGCCGACTTTATCGATCCTGATGGCGATTGGATCGGCGGCTTTGCGGTCGGTATTCACGGGATTGAGCCGCATTCGGCCCGCTTCCAGGCGGATAAGGATGATTATTCCGACATCCTGCTGAAAGCTCTGGCTGACCGGTTTGCCGAGGCCTTTGCCGAGCGTCTGCACCTGCACACGCGCACCGATCTGTGGGGCTATGCGCCCGGTGAGCAGCTGACCAATGAAGCGCTGATCAAAGAACAATATCGCGGCATTCGCCCAGCGCCCGGCTATCCCGCGTGCCCGGATCACTCGCTTAAGCCGATCCTGTTTGAACTGCTCGAAGCGGAAAAGAACGTCGGCCTGACGCTGACTGAAAGCTTCGCGATGTATCCGACAGCAGCCGTCTCAGGCTTCTATTTCGGGCACCCGGAATCGCAATATTTCGGCGTGGCACGCGTCGGTCGTGATCAGCTGGAGGATTATGCGGCGCGGCGCGGGGTTGATCTGGAAACGGCCGAACGCTGGCTGCGGCCCAATCTCGATTGAACTCAGGATCCGGCCTCAACCGGGTTCAGCCCACACTGGCGCACAGCTCCAGGCTGGCGATTATTGGCGGCGCGCTGCTGGCGCTGATATATATTTTGGTTTGGTGGGCCGTTGATACCGACACGGCGCAGCTGCGCCAGATGTGGTTTCTGCCCGGCATTGGCGTGGTGGGCGCCATTATTGCCAACGCCAGCGGGACGGGCGGCGGTGTGGTGTTTGTGCCAGTTTTCAACGCGATGCGCGATCTGGATGTGATGGCACTTGATCCCCTGCAGGTCACAGCTGCCTCCATGGGTATCCAAGCCTTCGGCATGAGTGTGGGTGCGCTGCGCTGGACCGACCGGCTCTACCATCAGAAAACCCTGGCCCCGCTCGAAGCGCGAACACAGCCGGGCGACTATTGGCTGATCTGTGCGCTCGTTCTGGCGCTTTCGATCCCAGCATTGCTCGCGACACAGCGTCTGGCCACCTTTGACGGGCAGGCGGTTCTGCTGGGCTATAAGAGCTTTTCGATTCTGCTTGGGCTGGCGCTTTTGCTTGCTACCTGGACGCTTAATCGCAATGTGCCGGAGCGCACCACGCTGGCCCCTTTTGACATTGCCATGTTGGCGCTGATTTCGATCCCGGGCGGGGCGATCACGGCGCTGTTCTCGGTCGGTATTGGCGAGCTGGTCGCGTTCTATCTGTTCCTGCGACATTACCCAATGGTGCTTTCTGTCGGTACGGCCTGCGTGATTTCCGCGATCAGCGTGGCTGCGGGCCTTGTCTGGCATGTTGATGCTGGCTTCGTGCAATGGGAAGTCGTGCTGCTCGCCGCGCCCGGTGCGATGCTCGGCGCGGTTGTCGCTCGCCCGATTGCCCTGTGGCTGGGCCCGCGCAAGCTGAAGACGCTTGGCGCGATCTGGATCGTTGGCTCGGCGCTGTATCTCTTGTGGCTCAATCGCTGAGGGATTGACTGTGCAGGCTGCGCGGATGAGAACTGCGGGATGATCCGAAAACTTATCGCGACAAGTGTCGCCAGCCTTATGACTATATCCTGCGCGCACGCTTCGGCTGACCCTTTAGGATCAGCTGATGTCTCACCGGCAACCGTGGTCGTCACTTTCGACCGCGACAGCATCACACCGCTGATTGTCGAAGGTGTGCGAAATCGGGTGCGCGGCGAGGCGGTCGAAGCCAATGACCCGGTCCGTATCGCCAGCATTTCAAAGCTAATCATGGCACTGGCGACCTTGCGGCTGGTCGATGAGGGCAAGGTCGATCTGGATGCGGATGTGTCGGACTATTTGGGCTGGCAGGTTCGCTCGCCCAATTTCCCGGATGCGAAGGTGACTTTGGCGCAATTGCTGTCCCACCGATCCGGCCTGCGCGATAATGCGGGCTATGTGATCCCGCTCGGCGAAAGCCTGGAGGCGAAACTTGCTGAGCCAGAGGCGTGGTACGCCGACAGTCCCCCCGGAGAGGCTCCGTTTGAATACGCGAACCTTGGCTCGCCTGTGGTGGCGACCGTGATCGAGGCGGCCACAGGTGAGCGGTATGACCGCATTGTGGAGCGAACGGTTTTTGCTCCCTTGGACGTCAAAGCGTGCTTCAATTGGGTTGGCTGCGATGACGATATGATCGCACGCGCGGTCACGCTCTATCGCGACACGGGCGAGGTGGCCCGCGATGAGCCAAGCGATCTGCCGCCCAATTGCACTGTTCCCGTTTCGGAAGGTACCGCATGCGACCTTGCCAGCTACGTTCCCGGAAGCAATGCCTCGATCTTCTCACCGCAAGGCGGGGGGCGGATCGGCATGATGGATTTGGTTAAGATTGGTCAGGCCTTGATGCTGTCCAATGACGGCGGTCTTTTCGAGGCCGCGACCTTTGACAGGCTTGCGAGCTCGATCATGGCGGGTGCGAACGAAGATCAGGAGTTTTTCTGCACTTATGGCCTTGGGATCCAGCTTCTCGAGATGCCTGACCGCGAGTGTCTGGATGCGCTGTTTGAAACGGGGATACCGTATCTCGGCCACGCAGGCGAAGCCTACGGCCTGCGGTCGGGCCTGTGGTTCTCTGGTGACGGGATGGGAGGCTTCGCTTACTTCACCACCGCCGTTCCTCCGCGCCAAGGGGCCGAGGACGAGGGCGGGTTCTCACAGCGTGAAAAGGACCTGATGAAACGCGCTCAGGCGCTGCTGGCGGAGCAAAACTCCAACTGATCGCACGATTGTTTCGCGTTTTCCCGGATAATGCTTGGCGGAGATTGACGCACCCCTTCGCATGCGCAACATGACGCATGCCTGTCAGAAGTGATTCTGGCATCTTTCGCGGGAGAGATTTGGCCGATTTGCCTTCCAAGGCATTCGGGCAAGGCGCCGAAGGAGCAACCGCCCCGGAAACTCTCAGGCAAACGGACCGCGCTGGAATGGGCACTCTGGAAAGCGCTCTTGCGAGCTTTCGCAAGGCCACCGAAGGGGAAGGCTCGCCGCGCTGCAAGGCTAGGCTAAGCTAAGCTCTCAGGTTTCCCGACAGAGGGGGCAGGATGAACCGGCGCTTCAATAGTGGAGCGTCGCACGCCTGTGCGGGGACTGATATTGAGCGACGATCAAACCACTGATGATATGGAAGATGGCCCGCCGGCGACCGCGCAGCTGCCGCTGGATGCCTGGCACCGGGCACGCGGCGCGCGCATGGTCCCGTTCGCAGGCTATGAGATGCCGATCCAATATACGGGCGAAGGCGGCGGCATTGTCGCCGAGCACGAATGGACGCGGACCAGCGCCGGTTTGTTCGATGTGAGCCACATGGGGCAGGTCTTGTTGTCAGGCGAAGGTCTTGATGAGGCCGTCGAAGCAATCCTGCCGATCGATCTTTCAACGCTGAAATTGGGGCGTCAGCGCTATTCTCTGCTGCTCGATGAAAATGGCGGCGTGCTCGATGACCTGATGGTCTCGCGCTGGCCTGGAAATTTGTATCTGGTGGTGAATGGCGCGACCAAATGGGATGACATCGGCCATCTCCGCGAACATCTGCCCGATGCAATTACGCTGCACCATATGGACGAGCATGCTCTGCTCGCGCTGCAAGGCCCCAAGGCTGTCGATGCGCTCGCGCGCCATGCGACGGGCGAATACGCGCTGTCCGATCTGACCTTCATGCGCTTTGGCCGGTTCGAGATCGCAGGGCACGTGGTGACGATTGCCCGCGCTGGCTACACTGGCGAGGACGGGTTTGAGATATCCATCCCGGCGGAGGCGGCGGAAGAGATCGCGACCCTGCTGTGTGCGGAGCCAGAGGTTCGCCCGATTGGCCTCGGTGCGCGCGACAGCCTCCGTTTGGAGGCGGGCCTGCCGCTGTATGGCCATGATCTATCGCCGGAAATCAGCCCTATCGAAGCGGGGCTGATCTTTGGAATTAACAAGCGCCGTCGCAGCGAAGGCGGTTTTCTAGGAGCAGAGCGCGTCCAGAGCGAAATCGCGAAAGGCCCTGCGAAAACGCGCATCGGCCTCAAACTCGATGGCCGGATGCCTGCACGCGAAGGGGCCAAGGTCTTCGCTGGGACTGAAGAAATCGGCGTCGTAACCAGCGGCGGCTTCTCGCCGACGCTTGGGGCTCCGATTGCCATGGCTTATGTCGATCCCGCCCATGCGGGCGAGGGCCAGACAATAGAGATTGAGGTGCGCTCCAAACGCCTCTCTGCCACCGTTTCACCCATGCCATTTGTACCCCATAATTATTACCGAGGGAGCTGATCACAATGCCGCGTTATTTCACCGATGAACATGAATGGATTGATGTCGAAGGCGAAACCGCCACGGTCGGCATCACCGATTATGCGCAGGAACAATTGGGCGATATCGTGTTCGTCGAATTGCCCGATGTGGGCGCAATGGTCGACAAGGGCGGCGAGGCCGCTGTGGTCGAAAGCGTCAAGGCGGCAAGCGATGTCTATGCGCCGATCACCGGCGAAGTGACCGAAACCAATTCCTCGCTCGAAGATGAGCCCGCTCTGGTGAACACCTCGCCCGAGGAAGAGGGCTGGTTTTTTCGCCTGACCATCAGCGACACCGGCGAGCTGGAAGGCTTGATGGATGACAAGGGTTATAAGACCTTCGTCGACAGTCTTTAATCGGCATCTGAATTGCCCGCCGCGCCGTAACTGATGGCGCGGTGGGATACCGCTTTTCCGATAGCGAAGCGGTCTGGAGAAAACTCAATGCGTTACCTGCCACTCACCGACACTGATCGCGCCGATATGCTGGCGAAAATTGGTGCGAATTTGATCGATGATCTGTTTGTCGATGTGCCCGCCGTCGCGCAGCTTGATGGCCCGATCCGCGAGCTGCCGATGCATGCCTCAGAAATGGCGGTTGAGCGGCATATGAAAGCACGCGCCAATAAGAACTTGGCGGCAGGCGATGCGCCCTTCTTCCTCGGTGCGGGGGCGTATCGTCATCATGTCCCGGCCAGCGTCGACACAGTGATCCAGCGCGGTGAGTTTCTGACTGCCTACACGCCGTATCAGCCTGAGATTGCTCAGGGTACGCTGCAAATGCTGTTTGAGTTTCAAAGCCAGGTCGCGCGGCTCTATGGCTGCGCGGTTGCCAATGCCTCCATGTATGACGGCTCCACCGCTTGCTGGGAAGCGGTGGCCATGGCTGGCCGCGTTACGCGCTGTCACCGCGCGGTGCTATCAGGCGCGCTGCATCCGCATTACAGCCAGGTCGTCAAGACCATGGCGCAGTTTACCGGCGACACGATCGCCGATGCGATGCCCGCTATTCAAACCGAGCCAGACAATGCAGGCTTGATCAGCCGGATCGATGACGACACCGCCTGTGTGGTGGTGCAATATCCCGATATTCTTGGCCGCATCCCGGACCTCACTGAACTGGCCGACGCTGCGCACGCAAAGGGCGCTTTGTTGGTGGTGGTGAACACAGAGCCGGTGGCGCTGGGCGCGATTAAATCGCCGGGCGAGATGGGCGCGGACATCGTTGTGGGTGAGGGCCAGTCGATCGGCGTCGGCTTGCAATTTGGCGGGCCATACCTTGGCCTGTTCGCCGTGCGCGATCCTAAGCATGTGCGGCAAATGCCGGGCCGGCTGTGCGGTGAGACCACGGATGCAGAGGGCAAGCGCGGCTTCGTGCTGACGCTTTCCACGCGCGAGCAGCATATTCGCCGCGAGAAGGCGACCTCCAACATCTGCACCAACTCCGGGCTGTGCGCGCTGGCGTTCAATGTGCACATGACTTTGCTCGGGGAAAAGGGCCTGCGCGAACTGGCGGCGGAGAACCACCGCTTGGCCTGCATTGCGGCGGACCGGCTGGAGAAAATCCCCGGTGTGAGCCTGCTCAACAGCGCCTTTTTCAACGAATTCACCCTGCAACTCGGCGGAAACCCAGCGCGTGAGGTTGTGCGCAGCCTGGCCGATCTCGGCGTTCTGGGCGGTGTTTCGCTCGACCGCCTCTATCCCGGCGTTGCGGGGCTGGAGGATGCTCTGCTGGTCGCCGTGACCGAGACCACGACAGAGGAAGACATCGAAACACTGGCGAAAGAGCTGGAAGGAGTGCTGTCATGAACGCGCCTAACAAATCTGGCTGGAAGCCTGAGATGCAAGTGAGCGAAGACGGCCTGCACAATGGCCCATCGACCACGACCGGCAACCGCGCTTTGATGCTTGAAGAGCCGCTGATCTTTGAGATTGGCCATCCGGAAACGACCGGCGTTGATCTGCCAGAGATTGATCCTGATGCGCCTAACCGCCTCGGCGGGTTTGACCGCAGTGATCCGATTGGCCTGGTTGGCCTGACCGAGCCAGAGACGGTCCGCCATTACACCCGGCTCAGCCGTCAAAACTACGGCATCGATCTGGGCTTCTTCCCGCTCGGCAGCTGTACGATGAAGCACAATCCGCGGCTTAATGAGAAAGTCGCGCGGCTTCCGGGCTTTGCCGATATTCACCCGCTCGCGCCGCAGCAATCGGTGCAAGGCGCGTTGCAAGTGATCCACGAGCTGGGCGATTGGCTGATGAAGCTGACCGGCATGCCCGGCGTCGCGATGAGCCCGAAAGCGGGCGCGCATGGCGAGCTGTGTGGTATCCTGGCGATCCGCGCTGCGCACACCGCGCGCGGCGATGCACGACAAGTCGTGCTGGTGCCGGAAAGCGCGCATGGCACCAACCCGGCGACCGCGGCTTTTGCGGGCTACAAAGTGGAGGATATTCCCGCCACGCCAGAGGGCCGCGTCGATCTGGAAGCGATCAAAGCCCGGCTCGCGCCCGATGTGGCGGCGGTGATGATCACCAATCCCAACACTTGCGGATTGTTCGAAAAGGACTTTCGCGAGATCGCCGATGCCGTTCATGCCGTGGGCGGATATGTCTATTGCGACGGTGCGAATTTCAACGCGATTGTCGGCCGGGTGCGCCCAGGCGATCTCGGCGTGGATGCGATGCACATCAACCTGCACAAGACCTTCTCCACCCCGCATGGCGGCGGCGGCCCCGGCTCTGGCCCGGTGGTGTTCTCAGAAGCGCTGAAAGACTTTGCTCCGCTGCCGGTGGTGCGCAAAACCGCTGACGACAGCTATGAGCTGGTTGAAGAAGAAGGCCGCAAGCATCGCGGGCAGAGCTTTGGCCGGATGACGGCATTCCACGGCCAGATGGGCATGTTCACCCGCGCGCTCACCTATATGCTGAGCCACGGTGCCGACGGCCTCAAGCAGGTTGCCGAAGATGCCGTGCTCAATGCGAATTACGTGCTGCGCAGTCTGGAAGACATCCTGCACGCGCCGTTCGCAGACAGTGGGCCGTGCATGCACGAGGCGCTGTTTGGCGATAAGGACTTTGGCGGCGGCCTTTCGACGCTCGATCTGGCGAAGGCGCTGATCGACGAGGGCTATCACCCGATGACCGTGTACTTCCCGCTGGTGGTGCATGGCGCGATGCTGGTCGAGCCGACCGAGACGGAAAGCAAGGCGAGCATTGATCAATTCATCACCGCGTTCCGCAGTGTGACAGAGCGCGCGCTGGCCGGTGATGAGAGCATGAAACAGGCGCCATATTACGCGCCGCGCCGCAGGCTGGATGAGACGCAGGCTGCTCGCAAACCAAAGCTGGCATGGCAGGATCCGGAGCCGTCAGCTTAGGCCAAACGGCTCTAAAGGGCGGGGCGATCGGGCTTATTGAGCTCCGCTTCGCCATCAGGCGCGACGGCAATTTTGATCTCGCGCAGGTTCAGCACCACCACGAAAAAGCCAAGCACGGCGAGCGAGCTTGATCCGAGCATGGCAAAAGCCGCGCCTTTCGCGCCGTCCCATTCAATCGCTGTGCTGAGCAAGAGCAGGGCGAGGATGGTTGGCACCGCGCGCACGAAGAATGCCGTGTGCGCTTTACCGGCGGAAACTAGCAGCGATTCCAGACTGGCCCCGACCAGCTCCACAGCGCCCGCGATGGATAGGATTACCATGGCCCAGTAAAAACCGGAGAAATCATCCTCCGCGATGGTCGCCAGACCCCAGCGGCCAAACAGCAGCGCCATCCCCACCGCCAGCCCGCCTGCGACAACCGCAATATTGGCCATGCGCCGCGCGATTTCGACCGCGTTCTCCTTATCATTGACCAGCTCTGGCAGGATCGCTTTCGATATGGTTTGCGCCAATGTGACGAGCGCCTGCCCAAGTTGAGCCGCGACCCGGAAGCCGCCCGCCAGCGCCGCTCCGCCAAATGTGCTGACCAGCAGGATAATCATTTGTTTGCCTGCAATCGTGAGGCTGCCCGACATGTTGGTGGACCAGACAAAACGCCATGCATCGGAATGCCGCGTTGGGATTTTTGTGAGGCTGATCTTGTCCCATTCAATCGGCGCGCCGCGCGTTGCGACGATCCACAATGTTATCGCAACCGAAACCTCTGCCGCCGCCCAAGCGAGCACGAAGCCAGCAACACTGGGCATGAAGTACGCCGCCAATACCGCTCCCGCTGCTCGGATGGCGGGCTGTACAGCCTCTGCCCCGGTCGCCGTCGCATATTTGAAATTAAGCCGCAGCAGGCCTGTTGGCGTTGCTCGGATCGACAGCAGCGAGATGACGCAATAGCCGAAGGTGAGCCACAAAAGCTCATCCGGTAAGGGCAACCACAATTGCGCGGTCCATACGACGCCAGCGGCGATCACTGCGCCCATCAAGACTGACAGAATATCCAGCGCTATAGCAAAGCCGGTTGCCTCGCCCGCACCCTCTCCATTGGCCCCCCAGCGCACAATAAACTGCCACGTTTGAAAATTGGCGAGACCCGTGACCGTCTGGCCCAAGGCGACAATGATCGCGAAATGGCCAAAGCTATCAATCCCCAGCGTGTGCGTGGCGAGGTAGAGATAGAGCAAGCTCATCGCTGCGTTGAAGCCGCGCCCTCCGAGGAGCCAACCGATGTTTTTGAAGAGGCGCTTCATGGCGGCGTGTCCGTATGTTTAGCCGCGTTTGCCTTCGGTCTTGGCCAGCAGCCGCTCGGTCACTTCAAAGGTCCGCTCATTATCGACGTCGATGGCGTACTGGCCCTTCGACAGAACAATTGGCACCATCTTCAGCCCAAACCGCCGAGAGATTTGCGCGAACAGCTTCTCTTTAGAGCCCCAGCCCATGCGGAACCGGATCAAGTTCATAAACCCGAACGCCTTGATGATGCGGCGCGGGAATTTCACAAACTGCCCGCCTTCACGCATGATCTCTGCGGCTTTCAATGCCTCTGCGCTGCCCATCCAATACATGTTGCAATTGGAATAGCCGCCGTCCTTGAATTGGTAGAACTTCGACTGGCCTTCGGGATCGGCGGCTTGCACGTCTTCCTTGCGCGCCAGGCCAGCGGCGGCGCCAGCGTTTTCGGCCAAGGCCTTCTTGATGAATTCTGCATAGCCTTCGGGCGTGACCAGGCAATTGTCAGCGGTGGTGATGAGCATGGGAAACTCCACGCCCTCCCCGCCTGAAAACACGCTGTCGACGATGTTGAACTTGCCTTCCGCAAAGCTCAGACGGCCCTCTTCGAGCAGCTTTGCAACCACGGGCTGAGCGGCGATTTCGTCCGGCTCATGCGCGACAATGCGAATTTTGCCGACCCGGTCACACGCGGCGACCTGTTCGACGACGCGCGCGACCATCGGGGTTCCGTTCACCGGGACGACGCATTTCTGCGCGACACCGGCGCGCCGGGCCAAGGGGTCGAGCACACCGGAGCGTTTGCCGGCCATGATGAGAGCTGTTGCTTTGATTGATCCATCCATGCCCGCGCCTTTAGCGCTAATCGGGGGGCTGCGCAAAGTGGTGTGCGATGAGTGTTGTGCAACACCCGTTTGCGCGCCATGGATCAGCGCATGCGGATTATCTTCTCTCGCAAAGGGTTCGACAGCGCAGCGGGCGGCGGAGCGTCCCCGATAATGGACGGCCGCCCGATCAGCCTGCCTATCCCAGCGGGCGCGGCCAGCAGCACGCGCTATGGCGATTTGGGGTTGGGGGAACTGGTCTCTGCGGCGAGCAAGGGGAAGCTGGGCGCAGACGATCTGTGTCACCATGACCCAATGTTTCGAGAGGATGGCACATGCTGGTTCGGCCAATGCGGCGCTGCGCAAACCCATCTGGAGCGGCAGGGCGTTGGCGTGGGCGATGTGTTCGTGTTCTTCGGGCTGTTTCGCGAAGAGCACGCAGACGGCACACGAGGCGATCCACACCACCGGATTTTTGGATATTTGCGCGCTAAGGAGATGGTGGCGCTTACCGAGGGGGTCCCAAGCGAGCTGACGAAAGATGGGCACCCTCATGCGCTCGCGCTGCATGGTTCCAACGATGTGATCTGGCGCGGGGAAGGGCGCACTGCAAATCGTGCCAGCGATGCGTTAAGGCTGACGCTCCCCGGCGCATCGCCCAGCGTTTGGCGCAGGCCCGAATGGCTGAAGCGCGGCGGCCTATCCTATCACGACCGGCCATCTCGCTGGGCCAAGCGCGGCCAATTGCAAAGCGTTGCGCGCGGCCAGGAATTTGTCGCCGATATCGGGCGCAGGCAAGCCCCGCGCAAATGGCTTGATCGGATTATCGCTGAGATAGATAGGTCTTGATGATGGCGGAGAAATCTTTGCCGCCATTGCCAGCCCCGTCGAAATCCTCATAGAGCGCAGCCGCGCGCGAGCCCATGGGTACGGCGCTGTCCGAAGTGTCCGCCGCGTCCATCGCAAGGCGCAGATCCTTCAGCATCAATGCCGTGGCAAAGCCGCCTTCATAATCATTGTCAGACGGGCTTTGCGGGCCGACGCCGGGGACTGGGCAATAGCTGGTCATCGACCAGTTTTGGCCCGATGAAACCGAGGAGATATCGTAAAAGGTTTGCGGGTCTAACCCAAGCTTTCCAGCCATCGCAAAGGCCTCGCATGTGCCCGCCATATGCACCGCGAGCAGCATGTTGTTGCAGATCTTCGCTGCCTGGCCATTGCCTGCGTCCCCTGCGTGAATCACCGCTTTGCCCATCGCGGAAAGGATCGGTTCGGCGCGGTCAAACGCCGCCTTTGTGCCGCCGACCATAAAGGTCAGCGTACCGCCATTTGCCGCGGCAATCCCGCCGGATACTGGCGCATCGACCATGTCATAGCCCGCCGCCGTGGCGAGACCGATCACTTCGCGAGCCGTCGCAACGTCGATGGTTGAGCAATCGAGGAAGACCGCGCCAGCAGGCGCTGTGCCGATGACATCTGCGGTGAAAACCGATTTCACGATGGCGCCATTGGGCAGCATGGAAACAACCGCTTCGGCATCGGCGCAGGCTTCAGATGCGCTGGTGAAGGTCGCACAGCCTGCGTCTTTTGCAGCGGCCAAAGCGGCTTCGCTGAGGTCAAAGGCCCGCACGTCATGGCCCGCCTTCACAAGGTTCGCGGCCATTCCGCCACCCATGTTGCCTAGGCCGATAAATGCGATTTTCATATTCTCTCTCCCTTAAGCGATCAAACTAAGAAGACCGAGTGTAACTGCCGCAATGCCCATCAGCAGCAAGATGCCAATCACGGTGATGAAAAGGTTAGAGAAGTCAGCCTCGGAAAAATCATCTGGCTCGTCGTGCGCTTCGCGAAATTCGCAGATTCCCGATAGCCCAAGATAAATCAGCCATCCTCCGGTTCCGATCAGGAATAGGCTAACCCCTATCTCCCCTTCCACACGCCCTCACGTTTCTCGATAAAGGCGGCCATGCCCTCTGCCTTATCTTCACTCGCGGTGAGGATTTGGAAGATCCGGCGCTCCATAATCAGGCCCTGATCGAGCGTCATTTCAAACGCGGCGTTCACCATTTCCTTATTCGCGATTGCGGCCATTGGCGGCATGCTTGCGATGGTGCTCGCGGATTTCAGCGCGTCGGCCAGCAGGTCTGCCTGCGGCACGACCCGCACGATCAGGTTTGCGCGCTCCGCCTCTTCCGCGCTCATCATTCGGCCGGTCAGGCACATTTCCATGCTCTTTGACTTGCCAATGGCGCGGGTCAGGCGCTGCGATCCGCCCATGCCGGGGGCCACGCCGAGTTTAATTTCAGGCTGGCCAAATTTTGCGTTGTCGGACGCAATGATGAAATCGGCCATCATCGCAAGCTCGCACCCGCCGCCCAGCGCAAAGCCGTTCACCGCCGCGATCCAAGGCTTGCGGGTCTTCTTCACGATCTCTGATGTCCAAGGTGAAAAGAAATCGTCGAGATAGAAATCAGCCGCCGCTTTGTCCGACATTTCCTTGATATCCGCGCCGGCGGCAAAGGCCTTCTCGCCAGAGCCGGTCAAAACCGCGCACAGCTGGCTTTCATCGGCCTGATAGGCTGCGAACGCTTCAGTCAATTCCGCCAGCACAACCGAATTGAGCGCATTCAGCGCCTTGGGCCGGTTGAGCGTCATCAGTGTGACGCCGGTGTTGCCCCGCGCATTGGTTTCGACGGTGATGGTTTCGTAGCTCATAAGGGTTTCCATTCCTCGTTTTCGGGGAGGGGAGCAAAGATGCTCTCGATCAATTCCTCAGACACGCCCTCGGGCGTTGCCGGATCCCATTTGGGATCGTTGGTTTTATCGGTAATCACCGCGCGAACGCCCTCGGCAAAGTCGGGCCGGGTCAGCACGCGCGATGCGATGCGGTATTCCATCCGCATATTGTCGGCAAAGTCCGTGAGGCTCGCGCTGTCCGCCAATTGCCGCAGCGCCACTTTGCAGGTTTGCGGGCTCTTGGTGCCCAGAGTATCGCGCTCTTTCGCGGCCCAATCCGCGCCGCCATTCTCATCGGTCTCGATCTCTGCCTCTAAGCTGGCGAGGATGTCGTCATAGCTGTCGCTGGCGAAATGCTTGGCAATGCGCAGGGCGTTCTTCTCAATTCGCGCATCGGGCGGCGTGCCCACGGGTTCGGATAGAATGCCCGCGATCCGGCCGGGCCGCTCAATGATGCGCGCTTTTAAGTCTTCGAGCATGTCGCTCGGCACGTAATGGGATGCAAGGCCGGTCCATACGCATTCTGCGCCGTCGAGCCGTGCACCGGTGAGCGCGAGGAACTGGCCGATCCGTCCGCCTAGGCGCGAAAGATACCATCCGCCGCCAACATCGGGGAACAATCCGATCCCGGTTTCGGGCATGGCAAAACGGGTGTTTTCGGTCGCCACACGGAATTTCGCAGGCTGAGAAATGCCAACCCCGCCGCCCATGGTGATGCCGTCCATGAAGGCCACAATCGGCTTTTCATAGGTGAACATCTGATGGTTGAGCTGGTATTCGTCGTGAAAGAACTTGCGGCCCGATGCGCCGCCATCATTCAGCGCAGAATCGCGCAGGAAGGCAATATCACCGCCCGCGCAAAATCCGCGCGTGCCCTCTACGTGGTCGAGGATGATGGCCTCAACCGTGTCATCATTGGCCCACTCAGTGAGAGCAGCGCTGATCGCGTGGCACATCTCCAGCGTAAGCGCGTGCAGCGCCTTGGGCCGGTTCAGCGAGATATGGCCGACGGCGCCGGTTTTGCGAGTGAGGACGTCTTGAGTCATTGATTTTCCTGTACTTCAGGACAGCTGAGATAGGCGGGCGGGAATATTCGCCAAGCCACAAACCAATAGGTGAAAGTGCCCATTGTGACGCCGATTACTGCGGCGCTGGTCGCTTTGAGCATGGGGACGCTCAGAACTGGCTCTTCGATAAACAAGAGGGTTAGAACGATCCCGAGAGCAATGCCCACCCCGATCATCAGCTTTGGACTATCCCATTTACAGTATTCTGTGACCGCAATGACCACCACAGCTACGGGCGCGCCGAAAACAATGCCAACCAGAGCGGTAGTAGGAGAACCCAGAAGGTCCATCAGGAACGGTCCAAGGTCTTTGACTAGAAAATGGAACACGACGATCAGGCCATAGGAGCCGACAATGGCTCCTGCAAGATAGGCGGTAGCAATTGAGGCAAAGCGCTTCACTGCCGCAATAAATCCCGTCCGACAATCATGCGCATAACCTGATTGGTGCCTTCGAGGATCGAATGCACGCGCAGATCGCGCCAGAACCGTTCAATCGGGTAATCCTTGAGATAGCCGTAGCCGCCGAACAATTGCAGCGCGTCGTTGACAACTTTGCTGCCGTTGTCGGTCGCCAGCCGTTTGGCCATCGCTGAAAAGCGCGACTTGTCCGGCGCATTGTCGGTGACCTTGGCCGCCGCCAGATAAAGCAGCGCGCGCGCAGCCTCTAGATCGGTGGCCATATCGGCGAGCATAAATTGCGTGTTTTGGAAGTCGGCAATTGGGGTGTCGAATTGCTTGCGATCCTTGGTGTAGGCAATCGCCTCGTCGAGACAGCGCTGCGCCCCGCCAAGCGAACACGCACCAATGTTCAGGCGTCCGCCATCGAGCCCCATCATCGCAAAGCGAAAGCCTTCGCCTTCGTCGCCGACCCGGTTCGCGACCGGGATACGTGCGTCTTCGAAGACCACCTGCGCGGTGGGGGAGGCGTTCCAACCGAGCTTTTTCTCAGGCGCACCGAATGAAACGCCCGGTGTGTCTTTGTCGATGACCAGGCAGGTGATGCCTTTGGTCTTGTGCTCTCCGGTGCGCACCATGGTGACATAGATGTCGTTGACACCGCCGCCGGAAATGAACTGCTTCGTGCCGTTGAGGACGTATTGGTCGCCGTCCAGCTTTGCATTGGTCTTGAGCGCGGAAGCGTCTGATCCGCTGCCTGGTTCTGTCAGGCAATAGCTGGCGATTGTGTCCATCGTGACGAGATCGGGGAGGTAGCGTTCTTTCAACTCCTGCCCGCCGAATTCATCAATCATCCAGGCGGCCATATTGTGGATCGAGATGAACGCGCTGGTGGTGGGGCAGCCGTAAGACATCGCCTCCATGATCAGCGCCGCCTCTAGCCGTCCAAGCCCGATGCCGCCGCTTTCTTCTGAAACATAGATCGCGCCAAAGCCCAGCTCTGCGGTGCTCTTGATTACGTCTTTGGGGAAGTGATGTTTCTCGTCCCATTCGCCGGCAAACGGCGTGATGTTATCGGCGGTGAAACGCTGCGCCATTTCTTGGATAGCGAGCTGGTCTTCGGTGAGTTGAAATTGTCCGGTCATGGGTCATCTCCTACCCCGCTTAAGGGCGCGAGAAAAGGCGTGATCGGCTGCGAATTTTTGCGGAGGCATGCAATTTTTTGTAACTATTTGCTCGCCGGCACGTAACTATCGGTATGACCCAGACAAAGCCCAAGCTGTTGATCGTGTACAATGCCGATGGTGGTATCCTCAACGCGTTGGTCCATGCGGTGCACAAATCCGTCTTCCCCGCGACTTACCCGTGCTCCCTGTGCGCGGTGACATATGGCACGGTGTCGATGCGCAAGGTGTGGCGGCAATTCCTGGATGGCTTGGACATGGAGAAGGTGTTTCACCACCGCGATGATTTCGCCGCTGACTATCCGGGGCACGATTTTGCGCTGCCCGCGATTTTGATCCGCGAGGGTGACCGACAGCCGGAGCTGCTGCTTGGCCCAGAGCAATTGAACGAGATGACCGACGTGGCTGAACTGATCGCAGCGCTGGAATTGGCTTTGTCTCAAAGGGAACAAACGGCTGCTCATGCCGCTTAATCGGCCCGCCCGCAGCGGAGTCGAAGACGGCCAAAGGCCACCCGGCCTTCAGGCCGTGTGAGCGAGGACAGCCAAGCGGACGGATATGAGCGCTGGCGCTTGAAGTCCATCAATCAATAATGGCCTCGGCTTCGATTTCGACCTTCCATTCTTCGCGGCAGAGCCACGCGACGCCGGCCATGGTTGCAGCGGGTGGGTTCGCGCCGAAGAAACGCGCGTGCACCTCGCCAACCGCGCTTTGATCGGCGGGATCGGTCAGCAGCATTCGGGTGCGCACTACGTCGCTCGCGCTGCCGCCTAAATCTTCAATCGCTTTCACGATCAAAGTGAAGCAGCGCTCGGCCTGCTCGGCGGCTCCGCCAGGCGTCGTTTCTCCATCGTCCTCAATCGGGCCGGTGCCCGCGACGATGATGCGATTGCCTTCCCTCACGGCGCGGCAAAAGCCGAATTGCGCCTCAAAGGGCGAGCCGGAGGATGTGCGCTGGCGTGTCATTGAGCTGGCTCCTCTTCCAGTGCGCTCTTGCCCAGAACTTCGCGATTGAACCTCTCGCCAATCTTGGTCGTGTCATTGCCCGGGTACCAGCGCTGCGATCCGATCCCCTTGTGCCATGCGGCGAGCTCCACCAGCGTGCCTTGTGCCGATGGGACATCGGGCGCGGTGAGAAACGCGGGATCGGCAAAGGCTTCATCGGCGGTGATAATAGTCCACCCCTTTGCCTTCAGCGCGGCGACCAAATCGCCAATGAACATCGCCGATAGGTCGGTCTCATGCAGCAGCATGTTGTGAGCAATCGGGCGGCCATAAGTCTCGCGGGCGAGGCGGTCATAGAACTCAGCGGCCTCGACGTGGCTGTCAACGAATATGCGACCCGCCGCCGCCAAATCGAAGGGTTCGCCGCTGCGTTTGGCGCGGTTCAATTCGTTGTCGGTAAACCAGTCTGAGGCGTCCGCGGTCGGGCTAGCGTTGAGCAGTCCGCGCGTCTTTAGCGCCGCACGCACGGCGTCGCGCTTGGCGACATCATCGCGGCCCTCGTCGAGATAGGGATAGCGGAACCAAGCGCGGTAGCCAGGCCGGTCTTTGAGCCATGCGCCCGCGCGGTCGATCTCTGCGATGTACTCGGAGGTTTCAGTTTGTGACAGGCGGGGGTGATTGTCGGTATGATTTGCGATCACGTGCCCAGCGGCAACATAGGCGGCGATGTGCTTTTCCGCGCCGGGCCGCTCAGCAATCTTGGCTGGGTTGAGGAAGAATGCTGCCTGCGCAACACCGGCATCGCGCAATTGTGTGATCAACCGCTCCATGCGCTCGTCTTCATCGAAAAAGGCGCCGGGATGACGCGGTGTGTCATCGAATGTCAGCGCGATCCGTTTGTCACTGATCGCTTGTGCTTCGGGCGCTTCTTGCGCGGCGTTCGGGCTCGCACAATTGACGAGCAATATGCCCAAAAGAGCCAGAAGGCCCGACTTCACGATCTGGGTCATGCTCCCCGTCATTCGCACCGCTTGCGCGGCATCGGCGTGCCCGCTTGCTCGCCGTCCGCATCAACGGGCGTCAGAATATCGCCGCCATCGGTCAGCGTCAGCCGCGTTCGCTCTGTCCAGCTTTCGCCTTCGCCAGACATAGACAGCTCAACCACGACTTGGTTGTCGTTCTCCTCCTCAACGCTCTCAACCTCGCCGACGCTTTCGTAGAACATCAGATCGCCAGCGGTGACCTCTAGGCGCAAGTCGGATTCGGGCGCGCAACTGCCCTCGAGATAGTCCCAGACGCCGCGAAATTGCTCTGGGATTGCAGCGACAGCTGGAGCCGTGGGCGCTTCCGGCGCGGCTGCTCGCTCAGGCGATGCGGCAATGGGCGCAGCGGGCGCTTCGCCGTTCACTGCCATGCTTTCCTCTGCGCTCTGATCCGACTGCGAACAGGCCGCCAGAACAAGAGTAATCGATCCAATCAGCAGTCGCATCGGTTTTACCCCATGGTTGGAATGACAAAGGCGTTCCCGCCATCAGGCAAGCCATCAGGCCAGCGCTGAGTGACTTTCTTGACCTTAGTCCAGAATTTCAGCCCCTCCATTCCGTATTGGTCCGTGTCGCCAAAGCCAGAGCGTTTCCACCCGCCAAAGCTGTGATAGCTGACCGGCACTGGGATCGGCACGTTGATGCCGACCATGCCGACGTTCACGCGGTTCGCAAATTCGCGCGCGGCGTGGCCATTGCGGGTGAAGATCGCAACGCCATTGCCATATTGGTGGTCGCTTGGCAGGCGCACGGCCTCTTCAAAATCATTGGCTCGCACAATCTGTAAAACGGGGCCGAAGATCTCTTCCTGGTAGCTTTCCATTTGCGGTGTGACCCGGTCGATCAGGGTGGGGCCGATGAAGAAGCCCTTCTCATGGCCTTGCAGAGTGAAGCCGCGGCCATCAACCACGATTTCCCCGCCCTCGCGCTCTGCCGTGTCGATCCAGCCCTCGACCCGAGCCTTGTGCTCGGGCGTCACGACCGGGCCGTAATGCGCATCGGGATCGTTTGAGACACCAATATTGAGCGCATGGATAGCTGGGATCAGCTTCTCTTTGAGGCGCTCGGCAGTGTCCTCGCCCACTGGCACAACCACTGGCAATGCCATGCAGCGCTCGCCCGCTGAGCCAAAGGCTGCGCCCGACAGATCATTTACGACCTGATCGAGGTCCGCATCGGGCATCACAATGCCGTGGTTCTTCGCGCCGCCCATGGCCTGCACGCGCTTACCGGCGGCCACGCCGCGCTTGTAGACATAATGCGCGATGTCAGATGATCCGACAAAGCTGACCGCGCTGATATCTTCGTGATCGAGGATCGCATCGACCATTTCCTTGTCGCCATGCACGACCTGCAGCAGGCCCTCTGGCGCGCCCGCCTCAACGAACAATTCCGCCAGGCGAACCGGCACGGACGGATCCCGCTCCGACGGCTTCAAGATAAACGCATTGCCCACCGCAATCGCCATGCCGAACATCCACATCGGGATCATCGCTGGGAAGTTGAAGGGGGTGATCCCTGCGCCAATGCCCAGCGGCTGCCGCATGGAATAGACATCAATGCCTGGCCCCGCGCCCTGGGTGTATTCGCCCTTCAAGACCTGCGGAATGCCGCAGGCAAACTCGATCACTTCCAGCCCGCGCTGAACATCGCCCTTGGCATCGTCGATCACCTTGCCATGCTCGGAGGACAGCAGCTCTGCCAGCTCCTGCATATTCGCCTCGATCAGCTCTTTGAACTTGAACATCACGCGGGCGCGTTTTTGCGGATTGGTCGCCGCCCATGCGGGCTGCACTTCCTTCGCGGTCGCCACGGCTTTTTCGAGCAGCGCGGCATCGCCCAGTGCAACCTCGGCCTGAATCTCGCCGGTTGATGGGTTCCACACTTGGTGCTTACGAGCGGCAGCGGTGTTTGGTCCGCCAACCATGAAGTGATCAATCTGACGCATGGGGTTGGATGCTCCTCTATTGACCGATCAATTGCAGCTCGCCGCGCCCCGCGCAAGCTTAGCAAGCCTCACAAAACTGCTAGGAATTCTCGGCCCCAGATTGCGACACGATCTGTCTTGCGGTTGTGCCTTTGTGAAATTTTGTGCACCCATATCGCGCAATGCATCTGTTCGAAGCTCTTGTGGCGGTGCACGTCATCGCCGGTACGATTGGTCTGGTGGCCTTTTGGGTGCCGATTGCCGCGCGCAAGGGGGCCCGCCCGCATCGCAAATGGGGCCGCATCGCTTGCTATGGCTTTATTGGAGCGGGCGCGCTGGCAATCGCGATGGCGCTGCTGTCGCTTTATGGCTCAGAGCAGCGGATACCTTCGATTACCGACCGGGAGCTGTTCGCAGGTCTGTTTGGCTGGATGATGCTCTACCTTGGTTTCCTGACGATAGGCTTTGCGGATTATGGCCTCGCGACCGTGCAGCACAACCGCGACCGCACGCCACTCAGGGGCCTGCGTTATCAAGCGGTGATGGCGGCGGTGGTCGTCTCGGCCCTGTGGTGCGGATATTTCGGCTTTCGCGTGGGGCACCCGCTCATGGTGCTGGTCGCGGCGGTGGGCCTGGTCGCTATGGTGATGCAAGAGCGGTTTGTCTGGCGCAAAGAGACCGCGCGCGGCGATTACGTTGGTGAGCATTTTCGCGCACTGATCGGCATGGGCATTTCCGCCTACACCGCGTTTCTTTCAGTCGGTCTAATCCGTCTGGTGCCCGATCAAGTGTTCAACCCCGCCATCTGGGCCGGGCCCAGCGTGATCGGCGTAGGTCTGATCATCTACTTCACGCTGCAAGTGAACCGAAAGCAGGCCCCGAGGGCCTAGCGTTAGCAGCGTGCACGAATGTTGACGGCCCGATGATCCTGGTGTTTACCGCGCAGCGTTCAACGCGGGTGTAGCTCAATGGTAGAGCTCTTGCTTCCCAATAGTAAAGACCAACGTATTTCTGGGGTTTTTGGGGGAATTCGTTCCAATATCGAGTAAGTTTGAGTGTTTTGTTGGAGCGATTTCGACTTGGAAGGCCAACTGCGTGATTGCTTTGTGTCTGGTCATCGGAGACCTGGTGTTAGCATTTCATCATTGGGATTGAATATTGATTTCAGTTACGTGCATCTTTGACTCTTATTCTAAAGCTCGGTTACTTGTTGATCGGGCAAATAGGGGTGAGCGATGCGTTACGATGCTAAACTTTCGGTTCGGTACATTACTGATGATCCAGTGCCGATCAGCGATATCATCGCCAGTCTTCAGGGCGCGGAAGGTGCAATTCGTGAGGCGGCCCGTCTCTTGCCAAAAATCGTTGATGGCCTCGAGGTTAGCAAGGTTGAAATCAAGGTTCGGCAGATTGCTCAAGAGAGCCCCTTGCGCGAACTTTTCGCAATCGGTCTCTTCCTTGCGTACCAGGAGAAGCTGGAGGAAGAAGTGCCCCTTCTAATCAGCGAAACGACGGGCGTTATTCTCCCCGACAGATTTGATACGTTGGTCACGGTACTAACAATGATCGTAATTTTCTATGGAGCTGGCGCCCTCAAAGATTTGGTTTTTGGAAAGGGTAAGGATGGTGCGGCGAAGGTGCAGCTTGACGGGCTGATCGCAGAGATCGCTCCGCAAGTCGGCAAGTCAGAGAAGCAGATCCGTGAAGTGCTTGAGGATCGATACGAAGAGCGGAAAGCGTGGCGGCGGCTCGCCAACACGGCTTCACGTTTTTTTGCGCCTAGCAAAAGACAAAATAGCGCTCCCGTAATGATCAATGATCGACGGGTTCCCCAAGAGGCTGTCCGCGATATCCCTGCAGAGTACTTGGTTGAAGATGCGGGTGAAGAGCGACCCTCGCGCTTCTTTAAGGATGCGAAAGTCGAGCTCAGGGCAGAGGACAAAGATCACACAGGTCGAGGTTGGGCTTGTGTAATCGAATCGGTTTCGAAAGATCGCCTCAAAATGAAACTTGTCGATGAGGCCTCTGCCGACAACTTATGGGGGCGAAATTCAGTCATTGGGGACGTGACTGTTGTTTATGAGAAGATTGGTGCGGATCTGCATCCGAAAGAAGTTCATCTTCACAGTGTCAGGTCGTAAGCGATCCCCCTGAACTCATTTCTCAAGCTTACGATTTCCTATTTCTCGCATATATATCAGGTAGTTGCTTTGTTGGAAGTATTTCGCGAATTGGGAAATTCTCGATATAACAATCAGTTATCAAATGCCGAGCTCACGACGCACTCAAGGAAGTGCCTGATTTTATTGACTTGATCGGGATCGTTCCAACATCTAGTCATGTTGGAACGGCCCTGTTGGAATGATTTTCAAAAAACTGGAAATATTTCAATAATAACAATAATTTGCGGGTGTAGCTCAATGGTAGAGCAGCAGCTTCCCAAGCTGACGACGAGGGTTCGATTCCCTTCACCCGCTCCATCCCCATCATCGCTGGATTCGCCCGTTCGCTGCTCCATTTAGGCGAGCGTTGGCCGGCGCGATGATGGCAGCATAAATGGCGATCCCAACTGTTGGCGTCATTTCCCAATCATGCGCAAATCGCATTTATCTGCGGTTCATCTGGATGTCTGAGATCCCCAGAAATCCGCCGTTTTTCAAGTTTGGCACGGCTCCTGCAGTGTTGTTTTCATCCAGCGGGATCGACCCGCCAGATACGAAACAGACCCATAGGAGACTACAAAATGTTCGCTACTGAAACCAACAACGCCGTCCTCGCAGCCGTATTCTCGCTGACCATTTCTGCCGCTCTGTTCGCCACCGCGATCATCCCAGCGAGCCCGGCTCTCTTCGCTTAACAGCGTCAACTCATTCAAAGGAATTCAATCATGCACGCCGACGCCAACAGCACCACGATCCTCGCAGCCGTCCTCTCCGTCGCCATTTCAGCCGTTCTGTTCGCAGGCGCGATTGTTCCAGCCAGCCCCGGCCTGTTTGCTTAAGACGCCTGTTCGCATGATCCCGGCCCGATAAGGCCTTACGCAAACGCCCGGTCTCAATATTGGAGACTGGGCGGCAAAGAAGCGGAGTTTACGGGTAAACCGCCGGACGTTTCGCCATCATCGCGGCCACGCTTTCGCCGAATTCACTCGATTTCAATTGCGCCGCGAAAATCTCACCTTCGACATTCATACATTCGGTGATCGCCTCGTTCTGAGTGCGCACCAGCGCCTTCGAATGCCGCATCGCATTCGGCGCAGCATTGGCAACCAATTGCGCCAGCGCGTGGGTTTCCGCCGCAAACATATCATCCTCAAACACGCGTGAGACCAGCCCCATACGCAGCGACTCTTCAGACGTCAGCGTGCGCCCGGTCATGAACACATCGTTCGCCGCCGCCATGCCGATGATTGCTGGCAGTAGCATCGAAGACGCCGCCTCTGGCACCAGGCCCAGCTTTACAAACGGAGCGGCAAACGTCGCCGAGGTCGCGCAATAGACCAGATCGCAATGCAGCGTCAGCGTCAGACCAACGCCAATCGCGGGGCCATTGACCGCAGCAATCAACGGCTTTGGACAATCCTTGATCGCGTGGAGAAATTGCACAACCGGCGGCAGGCCGTCGCCGCGCGGGCCCATCGCGAAATCTTGCAAGTCATTGCCCGAGGTGAAGTAATCGCCAATCCCGGTGAACATTAAAGCGCGCACGCCGTCGTCGTTAGCATAACCGTTCACCGCATCGGCCATCGCCTGATACATATCCTGCGTGATCGCGTTCTTCTTTTCCGGACGGTTGAAAGACACCGTCGTCAATCGGTCGGCGGTTTCAATGCGGATGTGGTCGGTCATTGGGTCGGTTCCTGAATGCGGTTTCGCGATTGTCCTTGGCGCAGGTTCTGCCCGCTCGCAAGCTCAGTCAGCCTGCCGCTGCTGGATCAAACCTATTTCGGCGGCATGCGGATCGCGCCGTCCAAGCGGAATTGGTGGCCATTGATATAGGTGTTGCGAGCGATCTCCACGATCAGAGATGCAAATTCCTCTGGCTCACCCAGGCGCTTGGGGAAGGGGACGCTGGCGTTGAGTTGATCCCACATTTGCGGATTGCGATCCTTCATGCCGAGCATCAGAGGCGTCGCGAAAATCCCCGGCATGACCGAGTTTACCCGGATGCCCAGATCCATCAGATCGCGCGCCATGGGCAGGACCATGCCGTTCACGCCGGATTTGCAAGAACCATAGATCGTCTGGCCGATCTGGCCGTCTTGCGCCGCGACGCTGGCAGTGAGGGTGATGGAGCCGCGTTCTCCATCATCATTGACTGGCTCCGAATTGGCCATGCCCAATGCAGAGATGCTCGCCACCCGGTAGCTCGCGACCAGAATGCCCTGCGCACCAAACTCATAATCCTCGGTGGACAGGCGCTTGTATCCGCCCTTTCCCTTGTCCCAGCCGATGGTCTTGCCGCGCCGACTGGCCATAGCACAGTGGACGGTCACCCGCTCTTGGCCATTGGCGCTGCGCGCGGCGGCAAAGCCTGCCTCGACTGAGGCCTCGTCCATGATGTCGACATGGTGAAAGGTGCCGCCAATCGCCTTTGCACGCGCCTCACCGTCTTCGTCATTGATGTCGAAAATCGCGACCTTCAGCCCGGTCTCTGCCAAAGCGGCGGCGCTTGCCCGGCCCAGACCCGATGCGCCGCCGGTCACAACCGCGGCCATGCCTTCTGTCAGTTTCATATGCTCTCCCTGTGTGTTGTGCTTGCATAGACTTGTAAGCAAGCGGCGCGCGCCTGCAAACCTTAGCCGCAGGAGGCGCTGGCGAAACGGTATGAGCGAAGCTAGGGCGGGGCGATGGACTCGTTTCTCTTAGCCATGCTGCTGGTGTTCGCGATTGCGCTGGGCGGGCGGGATCAGCTCATCATTGCGCAGTTTTCTGAAGTGCAGGAGCGCAATATCGGATTGCTGATCGCGGGCGCTGCGTGCGCGGTGATGAGCGCAGGCGTGATGGCCTATGCCGGATCGACCACGGCCGCAATCCTGCCGCCGCGCGCCGCCGATATGCTGGTCGCCTTCGCGCTTGCCATTGCTGCGTTTGAACTGTGCTGGCGGGTCAAAGTCAAACCGATGCAGGAGCCAACCCGCTCCTACATCGCGATTGGCGCTGTGATATTGGCGCGCCAGATCGGGGATGCGGCGCGCTTTGCGATCTTCGCGCTCGCGGCGGAGGCGGTCTATCCGACCACAGCCTTTATCGGGGGAGCGATTGGCGGCATCGCGGCGATTGGTCTCGGCTGGTCGCTGGGTTTGGGCCAGTTGCAGCGATTTCCGCTGCGCACGATCCGGTTTGCACTGGCCCTTTGTTTGATTGTTACGGCTTTGCTGATTGGTTTGAACGCTCGTTTCACGTTTATGTGATTGACCCGAATAATCCTGCAATTTGAATTTTCTTGGAACCGATCCGGCGCCTTAGCCATTGTTTAGGTGTAACTTTTCGACGCGCCGCGAACATATTCAGGCGCCCCACACGAGAACAGGAGAGCCCCCCAATGCTCGACCCAAACAACACATCAACCACCGCAATGGTATCAGCAATCAATGGTCTGCTGGCCGACCACTTCGCACTCTATGTGAAGACCAAAAACTTTCACTGGCATGTTAAGGGCCCGCGTTTCCGCGATCTGCACGTATTGTTTGATGAGCAAGCCATCGAAATTCGCGACCAAATCGACGCGATTGGTGAGCGCGCCCGGAAACTTGGCGGCGACACGATCACCTCGATCGGCATGATTGCCCAGCATACACAGGTGAGAAACCAGGATGCGACCACGCTGAGCGCCGAGGAGATGATCACCGAACTGCGCGATGACAACGCGGCGATGGTCGAGCGTCTGAAGTCGATGAAGGACACTGCAGAACAAGCAGGCGACAATGCGACCGACGGACTGATCGACGATTGGACCGACATGGCTGAAGAACGCGTCTGGTTCCTGAATTCCATCTTGCAGTAATCTCGCACAACATCGGGCTGGCGTCATTTTTGGAGCAGACGTTATTCAGCCCGGCATTGTCTAAGAATACATATGCAATGGGCCGTTTCCGCTAGCCGGAGGCGGCCCTTTTGCTATGCGGGTGGAATGAAAGCACAGATTATTGAAGCCGCCACGCCAGAAACCATCGCGGATTTTGTCGCCGCGCAGCTCAGCGAGGCGCTCGAATCAACCCTTCATGATGCAGGCGATCTGGCGATTTCGATCACCGTACCCGGCGGCTCCACCCCGTTTCCGATATTCGAGGCCCTGGTTCGTCATCCGCTCGATTGGTCGAGCATTATCGTGTGGCCCAATGACGACCGGATCGTGGCCGAGGATCATGCGGCCTCCAACACTGGTAAATTGCGGGCGATTTTTGAGCCAGTCGGTGCTCAGGTGGTTGCTCTGCCCGATGCTCATGAACCGCCGCATTTTGCACTTGCGTGGCTTGGGATGGGGGCGGACGGACACATCGCTTCGCTGTTCCCGAACACCGATCCGCAGACTGACGACGCACAGCCGATCCGTCGTCTGACGCCCGATCCCCTGCCGCCAGAGGCTCCGTTTGATCGCATCACGCTGACCATTCCTGCTCTGCTCAACAGCGGGCAGTTGATGTTCACGCTCGGCGGTTCGGCGGACAAGCGCACTGTGTTTGAGGCGGCCCTTGCCGGTGAGCATAACCTGCCGGTTGCACGTTTGATTGGCGCAGCGGGCGAGCAGACGCTAACCTGTTTCGCATGAAGCTGACCGCACTGATACCTGCTGCACTCCACCGGGCGGTGCTGCCGCTGGCGCACAAGGTGCGGCATCGCTGGCGCGGATTGACGAAGCAGCCGCTGGCTGGCTGCTCGGTGATCATCACTGACTTTAATGGCAATTTGCTGCTTTTGCGGCACAGTTACGGCCCGCAGGGCTGGGCGCTGCCCGGCGGCGGGCTGAGCAAGAGCGAAGACGCAAGCGAGGCTGCGCTGCGCGAGGTGCATGAGGAGCTGGGGCTAAAGCTGAGCTCTGTCAGCCTCATCGGGACAATCGATGAAGTCATGTCAGGCGCGCCGCACACGGCCTATCTGTTCACAGCCGTTTGTGATGACCATCCACAGCCGGACAAGCGCGAGGTGCTGGAGGCGCGGTTCTTCCCGTTGCATTCACTACCGGAGCCGCTGAACGATCGGACCCGCACACGTCTTGAATTTTGGCGCGCGCAAAAGGGCGCTGGCAGCGTGGACGCGGGCTAAAGCAGCGACAATTGCGCCGTGTCCTTCGGCGGTGATTTGTCTTCTACGCCTTCCAGATTTGACAGGGTCAGCCCCATCAGCCGGATCGGCAGCCTTAGCGGCAAAGCCTCATCCAGCAGCTCTCGGCCAATCTCTGCAAACTCTTCCTTACCCGCGACCCAATCGGGCAGAGACTTGGAACGCGTCATCGACTGAAAATCGGTGTATTTCATTTTGAGCGTTACCGTGCGCCCGCGCGCTTTGGCGTTCTCAATCCGCTCCCACACGATGTCGGTGATATTGGCCAGGGTCTCTCGCAATTGCGCACCGCTGGAGATATCCTCGCTAAAGGTCCGCTCTCCGCCAACCGATTTGCGTTCCCGGTGAGCGCGTACAGGGCGCAGGTCGATGCCGCGTGCCGCGCGGTAAAGATAATCGGCAAAGCTACCAAAATTCTCGCGCAGGAATGTGATGTCTTTCGCGGCCAGATCCGCCCCAGTCGCTATGCCAAAGCGCTTCATCTTTTCCTCTGCCTTCGGCCCGACGCCGTGGAACCGGCGGATCGGCAGGCCAGCAACAAAGTCTGCGCCTTCGCCCGGCCGGATCACGCACATGCCATCGGGCTTGTTCTGGTCGCTCGCGATCTTGGCGAGGAATTTGTTGTACGAAATGCCCGCGCTCGCGGTCAGCTCCGTCTTGGCCTTGATCTCTTGCCGGATCAGCTGAGCGATGCGCGTTGCCGAGCCAATGCCGAGCCGATCCTCGGTGACATCCAAATAGGCCTCGTCCAGGCTCAGCGGTTCGACATGCGGCGTGTGATGCTCGAACACTTTGCGGATCGTCCGGCTGGCCTCTTTGTAGGCATCAAAGCGGTGGCGCACGAAGATCAGATCGGGGCACAGTCGCTTGGCCGTGACCGATGGCATTGCGCTGCGCACGCCAAACTTGCGCGCTTCGTAGCTGGCCGCCGCAACAACCCCGCGCCCGCCAGAGCCGCCCACGGCCACCGGCTTTCCGCGCAGCTCAGGATGATCGCGCTGCTCAACACTGGCAAAAAACGCATCCATATCGACATGGATGATCTTGCGCAGCCCAATCGCCTCTTCGCTTTCCACGCCGCTTTCTGCGCTGTCTTCCATAGCGCGGTAATACGCGATCATCGGGGCCAGCGAAACCTTCGCAATCCTCAACAAAAACCGAGCTCTACAAAATCGCTGCTTTCTTTCTTGCACGCTTGCGCGCAATGACCGCTGACCATGTCAACAGCAACAACCACCACTGCTTCCAAAGCCTTGGGTGAGCGCGAGATGATCGTGCTCATGGCGCTGTTGATGAGCCTGCAGGCGTTCGGCATTGACGCAATGCTGCCCGCTCTTGGAGAGATCGCGAGCGAGTTTAACGCCGATGGCAATGACCGCCAGCAAGTGATCGGCGCCTATTTCCTAGGGTCCGGCCTGGGTGCGTTATTCCCCGGCATGTTTGCTGACCGGTTTGGCCGTAGGCCGGTGCTGGCCGTTGGACTGTTCGCATACATCGGGTTTTCGGTCGCCTGCGCGTTGGCCACCAGTTTTGATATGCTGATTGCGATGCGTCTGGTACAGGGCTTTACTTGCGCTGGTCTAAGCGTTGTTCCCGCAGCAATCGTGCGTGATCAGGTGGGCGGCGACCGCATGGCGCGTTTGATGAGCCTGATTATGATGATCTTTCTGATCGTCCCGATTATCGCTCCGGCCATTGGGCAAGTGATTCTGATGTTCGCCGGGTGGCAGGCTATTTTTGTCGCAATGGCGGTGGTCGGAACGCTGGTTGCCGGGTGGACATGGTTGCGCCTGCCAGAGACATTGACCGACGAAACCCGGCAGAAGATCGATGTAGGGACCGTGGCACGAAACATGGGTCAGGCGCTGCTTAATCGTCAGGCGATTGGTTATGTTATAGGTAGCGGCCTGGTATTTGGCTCGCTCTTTGGTTTCCTCAATTCCTCGCAGCAATTGATCGGCGAAGCGTTTGGCATGGGCAATTACTTTGCACTGATTTTCGGCGGTGCGGTGCTCGGAATGGTAGCGGCCAATTTCCTCAATTCGCGGATTGTAGAGCGTTTCGGCGCGCGCCGCGTCAGCCACACCGCGCTGTTCCTGTTTATCGCCGCCTCACTGCTACAGCTATGGTCGGCGAGCATCGGCGCGCAAACCGTGTGGCAGTTCGTGCCTATCCTCAGCTTTTCGATGGCCATGCTCGGCTTTGTTGGCGCGAATTTCAGCTCAATCGCGATGCAGCCCTTTTACCACATCGCGGGCGCGGCCAGTTCGGTGCACGCATCTTTGCGCATGACGCTGGGCGCGGTTCTGGGTGTGGCGATTGGCGCGGCGTATGATGGCACTGCAGTGCCGCTGGCGATTGCAATGCTTGTGTGCTCGCTGCTGAGCCTGGCGATTGTGTTGTTCAGCGAGCGGGGCAGGTTGTTCACTCGACCAAATGGGTGAGTGGAGTTTTTGTTTCCGCACGTCCTCCGGACGCGCGATGTCCTCGCTCATGCGACCTGAAGCTCGCTTCGCTGCGGGCGGGCGGTTGCCATTGCGGCCCTTCGGGCCGAACTAGCGCTCACTCTCCAACTTCCGCCACGCTAGCTCTGCAAATTCGCACAGCAGGGGCCGGGTGTCGCGCGGGTCGATAATATCCTCGACATTGAAGCGTTCCGCGCTGCGAAATGGCGAGGTGACCTTGTCCAGCCGCGCTTTGATCTCCTCCAACATGGCGGCGGGATCATCGGCCGCCTCCAGCTCGGATTTGTAGGCGACCTCCAGCCCGCCCGCGATGGGCAGGCTGCCCCAATCGCCCGAGGGCCAGCAATAGCGATATTGGAACCTGTCGGCATTGCTCATCGCACTGCCCGCGATCCCGTATGCCCGGCGCATCACAATGCTCGCGAGCGGGACGCTGGCCTTATAGATCGCGTTCATCGCCTGCACGCCGTAGCGGATCGTACCCGCCATTTCCGCCTCGCGCCCGATCATAAAGCCGGGATTGTCGACGAGGTGCACGATTGGCAGACGGAATTGATCGGCGAGTTTGACGAAGCGTTCGACCTTCTCGGACGTCTTCGCCTCCCAGCTGCCGCCGAGATAGCTCGGATCGCTGGCCACCACGGCGATCGGATAGCCGTCTAGCCGGGCAAGCGCGGTGATCGCGGCGCGGCCCCAATTCTTGCCAATCTCAAACACGGTGCCCGTGTCCAGGATCAAGTCCATCGCGCGGCGCATAGAGTACACCTGCTTATCATCGCGCGGCACCAGCGACAGCAGCGCTTCCTCACGCCGCTCCACCGGGTCGCTCGGCTGCGCGCGGCGGGCGTGCTGGCCAACATGTTCGGGCATAAAGCTCAGGAAATGGCGCGCGCGGGCAAAGGCTTCGGCCTCGCTCGCGACCTCATCATCGACCACGCCATTGCGGGTGTGGATATCGACGCCGCCCAGGTCTTCCTTCGCCTGCGCGTGATCGTCGGAGCCCTTGTAGCTTTCACCCAGACCATCAACCACGGCGGGGCCAGCGGCGAACAATTGCGATAGGCCGCGCACCATAATTGAGTAATGGCTGGCGACAATGCGGGCTGCGCCAAGGCCAGCCGTTGGGCCAAGCGCCAGCGCGACGACGGGGACAGTGTCGAGGTTCTCAACCACATCGCTCCAGCCCGGAACAGCGGGGATATAGGTCGCGCCGATTTGCTCCAGCGTTTTGACGCTGCCGCCGCCGCCAGTGCCGTCAATCATCTTGACGATCGGCAGCTTCAGCTCGTGCGCCATCTTTTCCGCCTGCACCATCTTGCGCGAAATGCCCGCATCCGCCGCGCCGCCGCGAATGGTGAAATCATCGGCAGTCGCGACGATGGGGCGGCCATTGACGGTCGCCTTGCCGAACAGGAACGGGGCAGGGGTAACGCCGGTCAGATCGCCGTTTTCATCATAGCGGGCGTTGCCTGCAATTTTGCCGATTTCGCGGAAAGAGCCGGGGTCACACAGCGCCGCGAGCCGAGCGCGGGCATCCATCTTGCCCCGACCATGCTGGCGCGCGACTTTGTCCGGCCCGCCCATTTCCTCGGCCAGCGCCTCGCGTGCGCGCAGTTCTTCGAGTTCTTTGGCCCAGCTCATCCCGATTCCCACTCCCCTTCAGGGGAGGGGGGTAGGGGGTGGGGAAAGCGTGCGCAATGGTTCCTGCAAGCCCCTCTCCGCTGCGACTAGGCAGCACGCTGCCAAGTCTCACTGCCTCTCCCCTAAAGGAGAGAGGTTTGAAGGACGATCAGTCCTCCGCGGCTGGCTCCACCACGCACAGCACAGCCTCTACCTGAACCTGCGCATCCTGACTGGCGGAAAGCTCGGTGACGGTCCCGTCAAACGGCGCGGTGAGCGCATGCTCCATCTTCATCGCCTCCAGCACCATCAGGCGGTCGCCCGCTTTGACTGTCTGGCCCTCGCTGACATCCACCGCGATAACCTTGCCCGGCATCGGCGCGAGGATTGCTCCGTCTGCGGCGGAGGCGTGTCCGGTGCCTTCCTCACGGCGCAAGGAAAAGTCGAAGCGTGTGCCGGATTCATAGAACCAGCTCGGACCATCGTCGGAGAAATGGCCATCAGGTGCGTAGAGTGAATCAATGCTCTCTTGCGTGACCATGGCTATGTACGGCTCGCCATTGATAGTAAGAGGGACCGCCGACGACGGCTGTGCGTTCAAGCGAAATCCAAGCAGTTTGGTATCCTTGCCGGGCACGGATGAAACTTTGTTTGCAATCCAGCCATTGCCGAGGATCAAATGTTCGGCGGCACTTGTTAGCGCACCGCTGCTCGGCTCCGGAGGCCGGGTCAAGCGCTCGCGATGTTCATCTAGCAAACCAGTCGTGAATTCGCCCGCTGCGAATGTTTGATCAGACAAGACATTGGCCAGAAACCAGGCATTGGTATTCAGCGGAGCGTATCGCACATCCAGGCAGGCCTCGGCCAATTTCTCTAACGCCTGCCAGCGATCTTGGCCCTTGCAAATGATCTTGGCGATCATCGGATCGTAATAGGGAGTTACGCTGTCGCCTTCTTCAACGCCGCTTTCCCAGCGTGCGTCTCTCGGCGCTTCAAGCTCCACTAGTAACCCCGTACTCGGCAAAAACCCCTTCGCCGGGTCCTCAGCATAAAGCCGGGCTTCAATCGCATGACCGTTGATGCTCAGCTCGTCCTGCTTCAGCGGGATTGGCTCTCCGCTCGCCACGCGTAATTGCCATTCGACCAGATCCACGCCAGTGATCTCTTCCGTCACTGGATGCTCGACCTGAAGCCGGGTGTTCATCTCCATGAAGAAGATGCGGTCGGCGCGAAGCCCGTCGCTGGCGTCGGCGATAAACTCAATCGTGCCTGCGCCCTCATAATCGACCGCCTTCGCTGCGCGCACGGCGGCGGCGCAGATTTCTTCGCGGGTGGCCTCGTCCATGCCGGGGGCGGGGGCTTCCTCGATCACCTTTTGGTGGCGGCGTTGCAGCGAGCAATCGCGCTCGAACAGGTGGACGACATTGCCATAGCTGTCGCCGAACACTTGCACCTCGATATGGCGCGGTGAGGTGATCCACTTCTCGAGCAGCACCTCGTCATTGCCAAAGCTCGCCTTGGCCTCACGCCGGCAGCTTTCGAGGTCAGCTGCGAAGTTCTCCGGAGCGTCGACCTTGCGCATGCCCTTGCCGCCGCCGCCCGCAACCGCTTTGATCAGCACAGGATATCCAATCGCGTCCGCTTCCTTGGACAGGCGCTCCACCGATTGATCTTCGCCCAGATAGCCGGGGGTGACGGGCACGCCCGCATCCATCATCAGCTGCTTGGCCGCATCTTTCAGGCCCATCGCGCGGATGCTGTCCGGCTTTGGACCGACCCAGATCAGGCCCGCGTCCAGCACGGCCTGCGCAAAGTCTGCGTTCTCTGACAGGAAGCCATAGCCAGGGTGGATCGCCTCGGCTCCGGTTTCTTTCGCCGCGGCAATGATCTTGTCGCCAACCAGATAGCTCTCCGCCGCGGCCGAGGGGCCGATATGCACAGCCTCATCGGCGCTGCGCACATGCAAAGCTTTGGCATCGGCATCGGAATAGGCCGCCACTGTGGCGACCCCCATGGCCCGCGCGGTGCGGATGATGCGGCAGGCGATTTCGCCGCGATTGGCGATAAGGAGTTTGCTGATCATTGCATCGGATTAGAGACACATGGAAAAAAAGAAAACCGTTCATGCTGAGCTTGTCGAAGCATGTGTATGTGGCACGCCCTTCGACAGGCTCAGGACAAACGTCGAATGTTATCTTGGACGAAAATCGCGGATACCCCAGGTGATCGGGCCGTCCGGGTGTTTTTCCCGGTTGATCACGGCGGAGAGGAATGCGCGCGCGCCGTAGAGCGCCTTTTCTGAGCGCGGCACAAAGGTGCGACTGTTCCATGCCGCGGTCCCGCGAGCGCGGACCTTGCGCCCGATTGCGCCGTAGATCCGGGCGGCGGACAGCACGGCCCAGCGGCTGCGGAAGGGCAGGCGGGCCGCGCCCACGCGGGCGGTGGCCTCGTGCTTCTCAACCAAAGCAACCAGCCGCGCGGCCATATCGGCGAGCTCCTCGCGGTGGTGCGGCTTGGTGTGCTGGCCGGGCTCGATGTCTTCCTCGACCAGCCATTCCGCTGGCAGATAGCACCGGCCCGCTGCGTCATCCTCGACAATGTCGCGCGCAATGTTGGAGAGTTGAAAGGCGAGGCCAAGGTCGCACGCCCGATCGAGCGTGTCCTCATCATCCGGGGCGACGCCCATGACCACCGCCATCATGACGCCAACCGCGCCCGCCACGTGATAGCAATAGCGCAGCATGTCGGCCTCGCTGCGCGGGCGCCAATCCTCTGCATCCAGCGCAAAGCCTTCGATCACATCCTCGGCCATTTGCGCGGTCAGCCCGCATTCTTCCGCGACCACGCCCAGAGCGTCGAAGGCAGGATCACCGGTCGGCTCCCCGTTCAGCGCTTTGTCGGTGAGTTTGCGGATCAGGGCCAGACGTTCCTCGGCGCTGGATTGATCGCCCAGCGGTCCGCCCATGTCCTGATTGTCGGCAATGTCATCGGCGCGGCGGCACCACGCATAGAGCAACCACGCGCGCTCGCGCGTTTCCTCGTCGAACAGCTTGGATGCGGCGGAGAAGCTCTGCGAGCCGTGTTTAATGACGCTGCGTGAATGAGCGACGAGGACGGCCCTGCGTTCAGGGTCAACCATTTGTTTGCGGCTCGCTAACGCTCGCGCCTGGCCAGGCTAAGGCACGCACGGATGTGCGGGCCGTGAGCAACGAAGACTGCATCACAAATCCTCAGCCTTCATCCGAAAGATCGGCGTATGCGGTTGGTAAGCGGCCATTTTGTCCAGCAGATCAGGCATTGTTTCTGCATGGACCAGAATGTTTTGATGCGCCGGGCGGACAAAGCCGACATCCGCCATTTTGGCGTTGAACGCGATCAGATCATCGTAAAAGCCAAAGGCGTTGAGCAGGCCCACCGGGTCAGAGTGATAGCCAAGCTGCGCCCAGCTCATCGCCTCCCACAGCTCGTCCATTGTGCCGACCCCGCCGGGGATGGTCACAAAGCCATCGGAGAGGTCGGTGAAACGCTGTTTGCGCTCATGCATGCCCTTGACGGTGATCAGCTCGTCGCAATTGTGATTGGCAACCTCGGAATTGACGAGCGCCTCTGGGATCACCCCGATCACTTCGCCGCCAGCCTCCTTCGCGCCGCCCGCAACCGCGCCCATCAGGCCCAGCCGCCCGCCGCCATAGACGACGCCTATCCCGCGTGCCGCAAGGCTTTGGCCGACTTCACGAGCGAGTTCGATATAGCGCGGGTCGTCGGGCGTGGCCGATCCGCAATAGACAGCGAGACGTTTCATTAGCCTGCTTTAAACTTCCATTCTGGGCCGCAAACGTGCTGAAACATTGCAGTCAGAAAGACTTCATCGGCCTTATCATTGGCTTGAACAAATTCTCCAATAGGAGGAGGCGGAATTTGGGAACTTTCGCCTTCACTTTCCGGCCGCAAGAAGGCTGTTACTGCAAACATTGAGCGTTTGCAGTCCAGGGCAGCTGTGGCATCAAACGTCCGGTGGCTCTCGTCGTTGCCTACCCCGATCGATCTGACCAGAATTGTCGGATAAGAGCCTGTGTCATCGCTATAATCGGGCATTAATGCCCGATCGAGCAATATGACTTCTTCTTCGTCTCGCTCAATCTCAATCCATTGGTGATCATGGCCGTCTGATACCAATTCAGAGCGGGATAGCTCAGCGGGGTTAGGGGCCAGCAAAAGGAAAAGCAGTGCAAATTTCATCACGCGTCCGCCTTTACCGCCAAATCCTCCAGCATCAAGCCTGCGGTTGCTTTTGCGCTGCCGACGACGCCGGGAATGCCTGCGCCGGGATGGGTGCCTGCGCCGACGAGGTAGAAATTGTCGATCACATCGTCGCGGTTGTGCCCGCGCAGATAAGCGCTCTGCCACAGGACAGGCTCAAGGCTGAAGGCGCTGCCCAAATGCGCGTTGAGATCTTGTGAGAAGTCTTTCGGCGCATAGCTGAATTTGGTCACGATCCGGTCGTGAATGTCGGGGATCAGGCGGCGCCCAACCTCGTCCAGGATCGCCTTTTCCAGCTTCGGCCCTTCGACATCCCAGTCAATCGGCATCTTGCCCATGTGAGCGACGGGAACGAGCGCATAGAACGTGCTCTTGCCCTTGGGCGCCATGCTGGGGTCGGTGACGGTTGGGTGGTGCAGATAGATGCTGAAATCCTGCGGCAGCACGCCGTTTTTATAGATGTCGTCGAGCAGCCCCTTATAGCGCGGGCCGAACAGGATCATGTGATGCGGGATGCCGGGCCATGCGCCCTCCAGCCCGAAGTGCACCACGAACAGCGATGGGCTGAAGCTCTTGCGCGAAAGCGCTTTGGCCGCCTTGGGCCCGCGCGGAGAGCCGGACAGCAGATCGCGGTAGGAATGCATGATATCCGCGTTGGAGGCGACCGCGTCAAAGCGCTGTTTCCAGCCGCTTTCGGTCTCGACTTCAGTGGCGCGGTTGCCGATCGTATGAACCTGCTTCACCCCGTCGCCAACGCGCATCGTGCCGCCCAGCCGCTCAAAATGGCGGATCATGCCTGCGATCAGCCGGTTGGTGCCGCCGCGTGCCCACCACACGCCGCCGTCTTTTTCCAGCTTGTGAATGAGCGCGTAGATCGCGCTGGTGTTCATCGGATTGCCGCCAACCAGCAGCGAGTGGAACGACAAAGCCTCACGCAGTTTCTCGTTCTTCACATAGCTGGAAACCATGGAATAGACGCTGCGCCACGCTTGTTTTTTGACCAGCGCCGGGGCGGCTTTCAGCATGCTCTTGAAATCGAGGAACGGCTTGTGGCCGAGCTTCAGATAGCCTTCCTCATGCACGCCCGCGGAATATTCCAGAAAGCGCGCGTATCCGACGACATCATCGGGATCGAGTTTGGCGATTTCGGCGTTGAGTTCCGCTTCGTCGTTTGAGTAGTCGAAATTCGTGCCATCGGGCCAGTTCAGCCGGTAAAACGGCATGACCTTCATCAGCTCAACATCTTCCGAGATATCGTGCCCGGTCAGCTGCCACAGCTCCTCTAGACAGGGCGGATCGGTGATGACGGTGGGGCCAGCATCAAAGGTGAAGCCGTCCTTTTCCCAGAAGTATGCCCGGCCGCCCGGCTTATCGCGCGCCTCGACAACGGTCGTGGCAATGCCCGCCGATTGCAGCCGCATAGCCAGCGCCATGCCGCCAAATCCTGCGCCGACCACGCAGGCGGTGCGGCCTTCATATTTCTCTGCCAAGGCCGGATTGATCCCCTGGCCAGTGGCGGGCGGAGAGGCGAGGTCCAGCTTGTCAGTCTGCGACACGGGGGCATTCATACCGATTTCTCCGATTGCGATTTGGTTGTCAGCGGCTCGCCGCTTTTGATCATGGCGGCGAGCGCGCGCGGGATAGTTACGGGCGGTTTGCCCCAAAGGACGCGCAGTTTATCACGCCGGGTGGAGCGCGCGGCATAGAACCGCTCGATCAGGCCTTCGCGAAGGGTGTAGAAGCGCTGAAATATGTCGACCCGGCGGTGCGGCTTTGGCGCGAAGAACAGCATGCGCGCCAGCATCCGATAATATCCGGTCTTGCGCCAGTGCCGCGCGGCCCGCGTCTCAAACAGGGCGGCAAGCTGAGCGCCGGCAAGATCTGCCTCGGCCGCTATAGTGAGCGCGTTTTCGACCGCGATCACCATGGTGTAGCTGGTGAGCGGGTGGACAAAACCGCCGCGCGCCCCAGCAATGGCGACGCCGGGAATGCGCACCTCGGCCTGGTAAGCGGCGAAGTCGCCACCCGTCAGCACGGGCAGCAGGCCAGCCTCGCTGCCGACAATCGCGCCATCGGCCCAGCCATGCTCGCGCGCATAAGCATCGATGCGAGAGGACAAAGCGCCGCGGTCCATCTTGGGATCGTCGGCGTAATAGGTGTCCTCGACAAACACATCATGCGCGCCCAGCGGCAATGTGTAGACGAAGCGATAAGCCCCGCCATTGCCGTGCGGGGCGTGCTGATCAACGGCGGCGTCCATGATCACCGGTCGCTCCAGCCCGTGGGCCGTATCGAGGCGCATCTGGCGGCCCATGAAAATCTGCCAGCCGCCGCGCAAATGCGGGCTGGGCGAAAAACTGCGGCAGTCGATCACGGCGCGGGCGTTGATCCGCTCTCCGCCGGTCAGAGTGACGCCGCGCGCATCAATCGTCTCCGCCGCGCAGCCGAGCCGCATCGCGCCCTCTGGCAGCAGCCGGACCAGCCCTTCGTGAAAGTCGGCGCTCGCCATGGAGCGGTAGCCGGTCTTCAGCGTGCGGCGATATTTTGGAAAGGCAACGTCATAGCCGCTGTCCCATTCGGTCTGGCGGAAGGCGGCGAGCAGCTCGCGGCCAGCCTCCGACAGGTCACTGTCGAACCAGCTCCAGCGGTGATTGCCGCCAAAGCTCTTGCCGTTTTCGATGATGGAAAGCCGCAATTCGGGCCGCTCGCGGAAAAGCGCCAGCGCGATCAATCCGCCAGCCAGTCCGCCGCCAACAATGGCCACATCGATTGTGTTTCCGCTCATCCTGGCCCCGCCCTAGGGAAAGCGCGAGGGATCGGCAATGGCGCGTTGTAATAGCAGGCATATTGCCGCGCTGGCGCCCCATGCTTTCCGCTGCAATTATGGATGCTTGCGGCGATCTTTGCTTGCAAGTGCGCGCGTGCTGATTCACACCCGTCGCCAATGGCAAAACTCATCCCCAATCGCACCACGATCCTTGTTTCTATCGGGATTGCAGTCGCAGCCGTCGTAATCTTGCTCCTCATGGGCCGCCCGCCGATTTGCGAATGCGGTGATATCAAGCTGTGGCATGGCGATATCAATTCTGCCGGCAACAGCCAGCATATCGCCGATTGGTACACGCCCAGTCACATCATTCATGGCCCGATCTTTTATGCGCTGGGGTGGCTGCTGTTTGTGAAATGGAAAATCGGCGGAGAGAGCGCGTTTCGTTGGGGATTGCCGCTCGCGGTGTTTCTTGAGGCGGCATGGGAAGTGCTCGAAAACACGCCAATGGTGATTGAGCGGTTCCGCTCGGTCACGGCCAATTGGGGCTATTCCGGCGACAGCGTCCTGAATTCCTTTGCCGATATCGGTTGGATGGCGTTTGGCTTCTGGCTCGCGATGAAGCTGCCGGTGAAAGTGACGGTCGTTCTTGCCGTGTTCATGGAATTGCTCGCAGCATACGTGGTGCGCGATGGCTTGACGCTTACCGTCATCATGCTGCTCTTCCCGGTTGAGGCAATTGCCGAGTGGCAAGCGGCAGGTTCGGCCTGAGCCTTGGGAACAGACCGAAGGGCGGTCGGTTGAAGGGCTGAAATGGAGCTAGGAATGTCACGAAAAACAATCGCTTTGGCGCTGGTCGCCGCCGCTGGTTTCGCCAGCACGCCTGCTTATGCGAGCGATACTGATGCGGAGGGCGCATCCCAGCCGGCAGCGCGTGATGCTGCTGTTGGGGGCCAGGCCGAGCAATCAGAACGCCAAGGCCCGCCAAGCGGCGCTGGTGGTCCCCCGCCGGGTGTCTTGAACGGCGAAAACGTCTTTGATGAAACCTGGGTGACGATTGGCATCGGCGCTGGCCTCGTGCCGAGCTATTCCGGGTCGGATGATTACAATGTCTTTCCGCTGCCACTGATCGTTGGCCGCGTGGGCGGCGTTGGGATCAGCCCCAATGGCCCCGGTTTTGCGCTCGATCTGCTGTCACAGGCGCCGAGCGCCGGACCACCTGAAACCAGCGTCTCCTTCGGGCCAGCCTTTCGCTTACGCAATGACCGTGATGGCGATATTGAAGACCCGGTAGTCGCGCTGACCGAGAATTTGGACACGGCGTTTGAGCTCGGCGTGCAAGGCGGCGTGCGCATTCCCGGCGTGCTCAACCGGTTCGATGCGATAACTTTCTCAACGCAGGTGCGCTGGGACATTTTGGGCGCGCATGACGGCATGCTGATCGAGCCGAGTATTGGCTATTTTACACCGATGGGGCGCGGATCTGTCGTGCAAGTGAGCGCCAGCGCGAGCTTTGTCGATGATAGCTTTGCCGATTATTACTACACCGTGACGCCTCAGCAGAGCGCGGATAGCGGCCTGGCCGAATTCACTGCCGATGGCGGGCTCAACAGCCTCGGTCTGACCGCGATTGTGACTTTTGATCTGGACGGCAATGCGCTCAACGGCGGGCTCAATATCTATGGTATCGGCGGGTACAGCCGCTTGGTCGGCGATGCAGCCGACACGCCGTTTACCTCGGTCCGAGGCAGCGCGGATCAGTTTCTCGTCGGTGCGGGCTTGGGTTATACTTTTTAGTTTTTCGCACGCTATCCAGCGTGCGGTATCCTCGCGGTTTGCGGACAAGTCCGCACCGCTGCGGGCGGCCGCTTGGCCTTGCGGTCGCTGCGCGACCGACGGTCCATCGATTGCCAAACAAAAAAGGGCCGCCGGTTCGGGCAGCCCTTTTCTATTTGTAGCGCTGACGAACCAACTCAATCCTCGCTGTCGTCTTCCACATCATCAGCGCTCGAGCCCTTGGCGCCTTCGGCCAATTGCGGGCGCGGGGCGGGCATTGCCGCTTTGCGGTCGCCGGTCATTAAATAGGTGTCGAACCATTCGAGCATCCGCAGGCTGTAATCATAGCGGCTGCCTGCGCGGCGGTTTCCGTGGCCTTCATCCGGGTAGAACACCATCCGAACCGGCGTTTCCGGCTTACGGATTTTGATTGAGCGATAAAGTTCAAGCGACTGGCCCGGGTCAACGCGGGTGTCGCTGTCGCCGTGCATGATCAGGATCGGTGTCTCAGCCTTGTCGACGTGGAAGATCGGGGAGACCTCCAGCATCGCTTGCCAATCATCCCATGGCCATTTGCGGCTGTGCACATTGTACATCTCGTATGGGATGTCGCCAGTGCCGAATTTGCTGACCTGGTTGGAAATACCGACGAACATCACGCTGGCGGCGTATTCCGCTGAATGCGCGGTTGCGCCCCAGGCGCTGGCATAGCCGCCGTATGATCCGCCGGTAATTCCTGTGCGGTCCGCATCGGTGATGCCTTCAGCGACAAGCGCGCGTTTCGCATCGACAATGTCGGTGAACTCAGGATCGGTGTAATTGCCCTGATGCTGCTTAGCGAAGGCAACGCCATATCCGGTTGAGCCGCGATAATTCGGCAGGAACACCGCATAGCCCTTACCAGCGGCCATTTGGCCGGGCTTGGAATAACCGGTCTGCCAGCCATTGCTTTCATGCGCTTCTGGCCCGCCATGAACATTCATGATGGTCGGTGCGCCGCCTTCGGGAGCGCCGCCTACCGGCTCAATCAAAACGCCTTCAACCTGCTGACCATCGCGCGCGGTGTAGGTGTAGGCGCGCTGATTGCCAAAGCTGATTTCGGACAGCCACGGGTTGTGCGTGGTCCAGCGGGTGAACGTTTCACCATTTAGTACAAAAAGCTCATTCGGATGCTTAGGGGCATTCGCAGCCACCGCCACAACATCGGGTCCGTTTGTAATGCTCTCAACCCGCGTCAGGATCAACTCGCCCGGATCAATCTCTTTATACAGCGATCCGTCCGGATCGTACATGCGCAGCACTGATTGTGCGCCGACATGGACTACCGCAGCCAGGCGTCCATCGCCAAGCCATTCGGCATCCACGGCGGCTTCCTGAGCGCCTGCATTGAGCGCGCGGTATGTGCCTGTCGCAGTGTCGACCAGGTGCAAGGTGGTCGCCGCCGGGTCGTTCATATCGACGCCCGCGATCAGCGACAATTGCTCGCCATTGGGTGAGATTTCGACATCGTCGATCTTACCCGGTGTTTCTACCACCGCGCGAACATCGCCAGTGTTCAAATCAATGATGTTGACCCGTTTCTTGGTGTAGCTGTCATCGACCAGCGGGGTCGGCGCGGTTTCCACGATGCCGAACGCACTGCCCGGTGCAATGTCGAATGCGCTGACGAAACCGGGCAGAGCAATCTCGCGCGGTTCCTCGTCCACTTCATCACCAACATTGGCGGCGAACAGGCGGGCAGGTTTGAATTCTTCCTCGTAAATCTGAGCGTTAAAGCCAGCCTTGCGCTGCTTTTCGCGCTGCTTGTCTTCTTCAGCATTGGCGAGCAGGAATAGGGTGGTGCCATCATCACTCCAGCGGTAGCTGCGGACATTGGCATCTTCGACTTCGGCGAGTTTCTTATACGTGCCGCCGTCCACTGGAACGCCCCAAACGGCGCGTTTCTCGTCTTCCTTCGTCCACAGGAAGCTGACCATCTTGCCATCCGGCGAAAACGCAACGCCGCCCGGCGAGACATCATCGGGCAGGTAAGCGCGGGCATCACCCGGGGCGCTTGCCACTTTCAATTCCTGAGTGAACGATCCGTCCTTCTCGCCCTCGGTCACATCCGGCAGGCTGGAGGTTGTAAAGGCAATGCGCTCGCCATCTGGCGAGACGGCCATTGCGCCGACGCTTTCCAGCTTGGCGACGTCTTCCGGCGTCATCGGGCGGGCATGGGCAGCCGCCGTTAATGAGACCGATGCGAACAATGTGGCGGAAATTAACGAAAGCCTGTTCATGCGAAAATTGTCCCCTACGAGTGGAAAATTACATGCCTCTCATAACGCTCAGTACGCCTTTGGCAAATACTGAACGAATTCGTTTCTCACCTGTTGGGCTTGCGGCGCGGCTTAGAGCGAGCCTATCAGGAGAAAAACCTAAGAGAGGTGTAATGATGAAATTGCTATCCAAGCTCGCGGTTCCCGTGATCGCTGCTGTAACACTGCTGAGCGCGCCTGCGGCGGCTGAAACGATTGCGATCCGCGCGGGCAATGTGATTGTCGACGCGAACAGCGAACCGACCGGTCCGGCCCTCGTGATCGTCAGAGATGGTAGAATCCTCGAGATTGAAGTGTTGGCCAACGCTCGTCCTCGGCCATTGAGTGTTGACCGTGTAATCGACCTCTCTGACAAGACGTTGCTGCCCGGCATGATCGACCTGCACACGCATCTGTCCGGCGATCCCAGCGGCGAGTTCTGGCGCGCGGCCACCACGCCGCCAGAATATTTCACACTGATCGCGGCGAAGAACGCCCGCATCACCGCCCTGGCTGGGTTCACCACCGTGCGCGATCTCGGCTCGCGGACCGGTCAGGTCACGCAAATGCTGCGCCGCGCAACGGCGGAGGGCATTGTGGCGGGGCCGCGTGTCGTCACATCCGCCCGCACAATCAGCATTGTGGGCGGACACGGCGACACCAACGGCTTTCACAAACATGTGAATGACGTGCTCGATTCCGGGTTTACCTGCACCGGGCCGATCGAGTGCTCTGAAAAAGTGCGCGAGGCATCCAAATATGGCGCGGACCTGATCAAGATCACGGCCACTGGCGGCGTGCTCAGCCAGCAGGGCCGGGGCCTGGAGGCGCACTTTACCGATGCGGAAATGAAATCGATTGTCGACACAGCGGAAACGCTCGGCCTGAAAGTCGCCGCCCACGCGCATGGCGCACGCGGGATTGAGGCTGCGGCGCGCGCCGGTGTGCACACTATTGAGCACGGCACCTATATCGACAAGGCGGCAGCCGACGCGATGAAAGCAAACGGCACGACTTTGGTCCCCACACTTATGGCGTTTGAAGGGATCAAAACCAATCTCGGCACCGGATTTTACACCCCAGTGGTGGAGGAGAAAATCCGCGCCGTTGGCCAGTTTGCCGGCACAATTGTAGAGCGCGCGAACGAATACGGTGTGAAGATCGCGTTTGGCACCGATGCGGGCGTCTTCCCGCACGGCCAGAACGCGGGCGAGCTGGCTCTGATGCGCAAAGGCGGCATGTCAGACCGCGCGGTGCTGGCATCAGCTACCACGGTCGCAGCTGAAGTGCTGGGACTGGAAGATGAGATCGGCCGGATTGCGCCGGGCTTCTCTGCCGATATCATCGCGGTCGATGGCAATCCGCTGGCTGATGTCAGCGTGCTGGAGGATGTCGATTTCGTAATGGTCCGCGGCCGCGTGATCGAATGATCGCGACCAATTGATCGAGCAGGATTGAACGTTGGTCGGGCATGCGCTTGCCCTTGCCCTTGCATTGGGGCAGGGGTAGCGCGGGCCGGCAATCAAATTTGGTTAAGGGGACTCCCGCATCATGCATATTCGTGCCGCACTTCTCGCCGCGACGGCCTTCGTTCTTCCCACTGCGCCAGCTCTGGCTGACAATCACAGCGCCGCGCCAGAGGCCGCCGCTGAGCAGCCGCAGACGGAAGGCGAGAAGCTGTTTGCTTTGTTTGCCGATTCCGACAAGCGCCAGCTCGCGCTCAGCCCGCTCTCGCGCCTGTTTCGCGGGGATGACAAGGACGCGGATAAGCTTGGCGATTTCCTAACCGATGCGCAGTTCCTGGCCGGACGCACCGACACGCAATTGAACATGGCGCTGCTCGCGCAGATCGACCGGTCAAAGCTCTCCGCCACCGATCAGCTCGCCTATGATGTGTTCAAATACAATCAGGAGCAATCGCTCAAAGCCAGCACCGACCGCATTCGCGCGCTCACCGAAGTGCGCCCGGTCAACCATTTCAGCGGCTTTCACACCTTCTACCCTAGCTTCGCCAGCGGTACCGGCGCGGCGCCATTCCGCACGATCGCGAATTACGAAGACAATCTGTCGCGCCATGATGATTACATCGCGATCAATGACCGCGCGATTGAGAAATTCCGCGAAGGCATGGAAAGCGGCGTGGTGGAAACCAAGCTGACGATTGGCAATGTCATTTCCCAGCTCGATACTCAGATCGGCATTCCCGTGGCCGAGTCCCAATTCATGGGGCCGGTGAAGAACTTCCCAGAGGATTTCTCTGAGGAAGACAAAACGCGCCTGACGGCCTCTTACGAAGCGAAGACCCAGGAGATATACGCCGCGCACACCCGCATGCGTGACTTCCTGCGCGATGAATATCTCGCCGTCGCCCGTGACAGCGTTGGGCTCAGCCAGATGAAGGGCGGCGAGGAGCTTTATGCGCAGCTGATCGAAAGCACGACGACGCTGCCGCTCGATGCGAACACAATCCATGAGCTGGGCCTCAAAGAAGTCGCGCGGGTCAAATCGGACCTTGAAAAGGTGCAGGCTGAGGTTGGGTTTGAAGGAACGCTCAACGAGTTTTTCGACTATGTTCGCACCGATGAGCAGTTCAAGCCGGAGAGCCGCGAGGCGCTGACCCAGAGCTATTACGACCTCGGCAAAGAGGTCGATAAGAAGATCGGCGAATATTTCTCGCTGTTGCCAAAATCAGAGCTGCGGATTGAGCCGTATGATCCCTCGATTGAGCAGTTCAGCGCGGGCGGCTCTTATCAGGCTGGCACACCCGATGGGTCGCGCCCCGGCACATTCTATTTCAACGCCTATGACCTGCCGAGCCGCCTGACGACCGGCAATATGACGCTCTACCTGCATGAGGGCGCACCGGGCCATCACTTCCAGATCAGTCTCGCTCAGGAAAACGAAGCTTTGCCCGCCTTCATGCGCTTTGGCGGCACGACCGCCTTTGTTGAGGGCTGGGCGCTGTATGCTGAGACCTTGGGCTATGAAATGGGCTTCTTTGAAGACCCATGGAACCGCTATGGCACGCTGCAGGATGAGCAGCTGCGCGCGATGCGTCTGGTGGTCGACACTGGCCTGCACGCAAAAGGATGGAGCCGGGAGAAGGCGATCGACTTCATGCTCGAAAACTCCGGCATGACCCGGACCGAAGTGGTCTCCGAGGTCGAGCGCTACATCGCCATTCCTTCGCAGGCTCTGGCTTACAAGATCGGCGCTCTCAAAATTCAGGAGCTGCGCGCGCGGGCTGAGGAGCAGCTGGGTGGAGACTTCGATATCAAGGATTTCCACGCTCAGGTGCTGAACACTGGCGGCCTGCCGCTGGCAGTGCTGGAGGCCAAGATCGACCGCTGGATCGCGGCGCAAAAGGGCGGGTGATTGGCGCTGAGTGTTGGCTGGGCGGCCTATTCAAGCGCGCCAGCCAACTTCTCATAGCCGCTGGCGAATTCCTGTTTGAAATCCTGCACCACGCCGCCTGCGCTGCGCACTTCGGTGACGAGGCCAACGCCTTGCCCGACGAAGTAAGAGCATAGCTCGCGCGCTTGTTCATTGCCGTTTACTGCGGCCTTGTCGATCGCGCGCAGCACTGGCTCTGACAGCAACATCATCAGCGGCATGGGCAGGGCGGGCATACCAGCCTCTTCCCAGCGCGCGTGCCAGCCCGATCGCAACTGGCGGCTGAATTTGCCGGTGCGGTGTTTGGAACGGATCGTGTCGCGGCTGGAGGCGGCGATCATCTTCTCGCGGAAAACCTCATGCGTCTCGGCCTCCTGCGTGGCGAGCCACACGCTGCCGCACCATGCGCCCGCCGCGCCCATCGCCATCATCCCGGCCATCTGCCGCCCGTTCATAATCCCGCCTGCCGCGAGCACGGGAATATCCGCACCGGCCCGCTCAATCGCCTCGATCACCTCGGGCACCAGCACGATTGTGCTGACCTCGCCGCAATGCCCGCCGCCTTCGCCGCCTTGGGCAATGATCAGATCAACGCCCGCCTCGATCTGCTTCATCGCGTGCTCCTTTGCGCCGACCAATGCGGCCACCGGAATGCCGTGCTTCTTGCCCGCTTCGATCATTGCGGGCGGGGCCGTGCCCAGCGCATTGGCAATCAAGCGGACCGGGTGATTGAAGCTGACCTCCAGCAATTCCTGGCCCAGCGAAGTGTTGGGCGCCTGGCTGCCGCCGAGCGGCGCAGTGCCATCCAGGCTGACGCCCGCTTCTTGCAGGATTTTGGCGGTCATATCGCGGTATTCCGCGGGGATCGCGGCGACGATATCATCCGCGCTAACCGAATGATCGACCGCCTGCACCTCGGGGATCAGGACGTCGATGCCGTAAGGTTTGCCCTCGACATTGTCGTCGATCCATTTGAGCTCCGTTTCGAGCTGCTCCGGGGTGAAACTGACCGCGCCAAGCACGCCAAAACCCCCTGCGCGGCTGACCGCGGCGACCACATCGCGGCAGTGCGAGAAGGCAAAGAGCGGGAATTCACATCCCACCATATCTGTCATGCGAAATGGCATTATCGGGTCTTTCGTAGGGTTGGCGGTGTGGGCTTTAGGATTGCGGCGCGCGGCGCGTGTGGTCAAGGCTTAGCGGCGCGACCTAGCGCATGCCGAGGCTGCGCATGACAAAGCCGATGATGGTCTTGTCGCGCTCTGTCCCCGCCTGTCCCAAGACGCCGCGCGCATGACCAGGAATGTGGTCGGCGGATTGCGGTGCGTCTTCGCCAAACACGTAATGATCAAAGAAGCTCTTCCAGGCCTGCCGCTCTGACAGGGGGCGTTCCCGAATGGCGAGCATGGCCAGCGCCATGGACGGCATTTGCACGCCGCGCGGATCGCTGGGCCACCAATAGTTGACCAGAATATTGAACGCGCCGTCGGCGGTAACGTGATGCCACCACAGCGGCGGCAGGAACAGGGCATCGCCGGGCTGCAATTCAATCTCGATGCGCGCGTCCCACGCCTTGCGGAACTTCGGGAAACGCTCAAAGTCAGGATTGGCAAAATCGACTAGGCTGGCGGGCGGGCCGGCCATGTTGAACTCCAGCGGGCCAATGTAGAGATTGCCGATTTGATCGGGCGGAAAGACGGTGAATTTGCGCGGCCCAGCCACGGCGCAGGCAATGTTGAGCTCGACATCGATATGCGCGGCGACGCGCGACTTATTGCCGATCCAAACACGCGGCTCGACCCGGTTTTCGAGCAGCGGCATGGCATTGTCCGCTGCAAAGCTGGGTAGGCAGCTGCTCACCGGAACGGAGCCTGCATAAATGGCGGGCGGGTTGGGCTGGTCTGCAACCTCGATCAGCTTGTCGAGCAGAGCGTTCAGCGGGGCCTTTTGCCGCTGAAAGTTAAAGCCGCGCATCTGCTCATCGTAAAAATGGCGGCCGTCATTTCCGCTCGCCGAGACGAAGGTTTCCACCGGCTGGCCGTTGTATCCTGCGTTCAGATAATCGCGCAGCGCCTCGGGCGATTGCTGTGCGGCCTTCACCACCGGCCAGTCACTCACCAATCCGCGCATGATGACCGGCTGGCCAGCCTGCACCACCGCGCTTTCAAACTGGGCGCGGTCGATACTGGTGGATTCTTCAATGCTGGGCGTTTGCGGGGCGTCCAAGACGGCTCCAATCCTTGGGCTGAATATCGATGGCTGCACGATAGGTCGCAGGGACGGGCTTGTCATGCCCCCGCGTGTTTGAGCGCACGCATGCCTGGGAGGTGGCGCGCGCCAACTGGACCTGCTGCGGATTGCGGCCTACCCTTTGGGCGTAAACGGATCGATGAAAGAGGAATGGGTATGGCTTACCGCGCAGGGTTAGCAGCGGCTTTGGGAGCATTGGCGCTGGCGGGATGCTCCGCCGCACCCGCATCGGAAGCTCCGGCTGGTGAGAGCAGCCGCGTGGATGCGGTCACCTCGATCCTCAACGCCGGGGTCAGCGCAAACATGGGCGGAGCGAAGTTTCTGTTTGACCCATTGTATGACAATCATTTTGGCTCGCTCGCCGAAATGGACGAGCCTCTGATCGAGGCGATCATCAATGGCAGCGCGCCTTACGACAATGTTGATGCCGTCTTCGTCAGCCACGCGCATGGCGACCATTTCTCCGCTGAATATCTCAATCGCATGATGGCCGCACAGCCCGGTGTGCAATTGATTGCGCCCGCTCAGGCTGAAGAGGCGATGCGAGGCCACGAGCTGTGGCAGGATGGCTTTGCCGAGCGGATAACCAGCGTCACGCTCAGCAATGGCGAGGCGGCGGAGCGGATTGAGGTTGCAGGCGCAGTGGTTGAGGCGCTGCGCACCCCGCATGCAGGCTGGCCAGAGCGGCACAGCGAAGTGCACAACATCACCTTCCGGGTCTCCGCGACCAATGCCGCAGGCGCGCCAATCCGCGTAATGCATATGGGCGATGCCGATCCCGCTGCGCAGCATTTCACCATGAATTCACGGTTCTTTTGCTGCGCGCGGACGAATGTGGTGATGGTCCCGTTTTGGTTTTTCCAGCAGGATCAGGCGGGCCTGCTGATTGACCGCACGCTGAACGCAGAAAGGGCCATTGGCGTGCACGTGCCCGTGCAAACACCCGCTTTCCTCGAAGGCAGCGATTGGACCTATTTCACCAAGGTCGGCGAGGAGGTCTCCATCACTCCCATTGCCAAGCCCAGCGAGTGATCAGCCACACGTCATGCCCCGATCATTCCCACGCGGGGCTGTTTTTCTGAAGGTAGAATTTAAGCGGGCTGCCATTGACTGCTGCTGCCAAAGCTGACTTGTATTCGGCCGATACGGCGTCACAGGCCAGTTCCTCCCAAGCCTGCATAATCTGCTGATTGCGCTCCGCGTCTTCGCTGGCTTCGCCTGCGAAATGATTGCACTGCGACAGCCGGTCGATCATTGGCGAAACACCGGCCGCCAGGATCGGCAAGCGCTCTGCCAGCATATCGGGATTGGCCAGGAAATAGACGACTGGGTCCGAAGGGGGCTGGCGCTCCATCGGGGTGTCGACGCCAACTGATCCGCTCGGCATTTGTCCAGTTTCGCTCGCGGTAAAGCTCGCCCGGTCTTCATCGACGAAGAAATCGAAGGTCGCGCCCGCCGCAGAGCGCGAGAACAATCCGCCGCGAAACTCCTCGCCAGCGTCCGGGCTGTTGCCCAGAAAACGCAACACCAGTTCGCCCGCTTCGAACGAGATCGTGACCCCACCGCTATCAATCATCGCCATGTAGACGATCTGGTCATTGTCGGCGCAATCGATCTGGCGATCATCCGATGTGATGCTGGAGAGGCCTGCGGTGGCGCTGGGCTGATCCGCCTCGCGCATGCCGGGCGCGATAAAGTTCATGGTCAGGAATTCGTCGGCGTTTTCAGGGTTGGTGATTTTGTAGTGCCGCCCACCTGCGCTCGCATCAACATCGCCAATATTGATCGCCAGCGGCCCGTCTTCGGTGATGGCAAAGGCGGGTTCGTCGCCCACCGGCGGATGGATGCCTAAGAAGCGTTTTCCATCGATGGTGAGGCAGACATTTTCGATTTCGAAATAGGTGGGCGGGGCGGACGGATCGGCGCCGTAGCCCGGTTTGACCTTCGCCCAATAGCTGCCATTGCTGGCGGTCTGAGTGACAGCATCTAACTTGCCTGCGGAGGCTGGGGCAGGGGGGCCCGTTCGCTCCAATGTGCATGTGGCCGGCGGTATCGCCTCAGACTTTGCCGATGCCTCAGTTCTGAAAATCGCCGTATCACCCTTTTCGTGAAAACTGGTGATGTCGGAAGCGTATCTGACCCCGCTGCCGGTTTGGGTCGCAGGCAGCAATTGGAGCGCGGCCAAATTGTCATTCCGCCCGGTGGGGAAGCCGACCTGCACGGCGCTTTGGCCCAGCACTTGGAGCCGGGTCACCGTGATTTTGAATCCACCCTCGCAGGCATAAAGCTGCATCTCGCCGCGCTCAAAATCAGGTCCGCCCGGCCCGTCAGAGGCCAGCGCTGGCGCAGGCACGAGAGCGAGCGATCCGGCAGCCAAGGCCATAGGAATTAAGGTCTTCATCGGTCTGTTCCTCCCAGCATTATTCAAACGGTATCGTGTTGTCGGTATGAGGGCCGACCACATATCTTTGCCCGATCATCACATCGCGCGTGTGGCACTCGATTGCCTCGGTGTTGCCGAAATGGAAGGCGTCACCTGACGGTGCGCATAACTCCATCCCGCTGCGCGCTTGCCAGCGTTCTTCGCTGCTCCTTCCGACAACGAATATCTCGCCAAAATAGGCGCTACCATCGGCCTGATCAGGCAGGCCGACCCATGCACAGCGGCCTCCGTCTAGTGTCCACCATCCAACGCTAGACCAGTTGGAACGAGGCGAATATTTACCCCAATCGTAATAGCCAAAAGCGACGTGCACTGGTTCGCGTGTGCGGTTGCAAAATTGCACTTCGGTCTGCTGGTCAGCATATTCATATTGCGCGAGGCTGCCCGGCTGGGTCTGCACCGGTCTGTAAACGTAGGCGGGCTGCTCCTCGCGCGGCGGGGCGTTTTCTTGCGCGGGCACGATGACGCTACCGGTCAGATTGGTGCGCCACACCTCCGTCTCGTTGCGGACATAGGCGGCTTCGATGCCCAGCCCTTTTGTCACAGCGACGGTGATACCCAAATATCTCCCGTTATAATCGTACCAGACGCCCACATCCTTGCTCAGACCCTTGCCGAACGCGCCGCTGGCGCCGTGCGCTTTGCCAGCAATGCCGCCGGAGCCAGGTTGATTTTTGTCTTTGTAGAAACCGACGACAATACCTGCCCCGCCGCCGAACGTTCCCATTTCAAATGCTTTGGTGCGATAGCGTGATGCCGGAAGCTGCCCAGCGACGTCGAACGCATAGCCTTTTTCGAAGTCAGCACCAATGATGATGCCGCCGCCGCTGACAAAGCCGATTGTGACGGTGTCATACCCGGCCTCATCGGCGAGTTGCATCGTCTCTTCATAGCAATTGGAGGCGAGGATACTGTCGTGAAAGTCAGTGCTGTGAGGGTTGCTCAGCACATTGCCGGGAAAGGGGCACCGCGCCCAGATAGAGGCGGCCTTGGCCAACAATGGGGCGGACTGCCGGGCAGCTGCCTCTGCCTTGTTCAGAATTGATTTTGAACTATTTTTAGGAGGCCGTACGCAATATCCTGCTGTGGGGTCGAGGACGTTCTTGCTGCGCTCGACGAGGCCTTTGCGGCAACCAATCGGGCCGCCATCCACGATCGCAATACAGGCGCGCTGCCCCTCACCGCCGCACGGTGTTCGCGCAGCAGCCGATGCGGCAAAACTGATATGGCTTGATGATGTGTCCGGCGCAGGCGATGCGAAGAACGCCAGCGCAGCGCCGATTGCCGAAACGACAATAGCAGACTTAGAAAAGCGCATGGCACTTCCCCCCTAAGTGAACAGTCTGCGACCCATGTCTTTTGTTGTTGGTCAGCGTTTGTAATGCGCCGGGTTGAGCGGATCCTGAACGCGATTGTTGTCAAAGGTACAGGAAGTTTGAGCGGCCCGAAAGTGTGGCCGATCGCGAGCGGTCAGTCAGGCTGATCTGAACCCAGCTCGCGCAGCAACGCAGGCTGGCTTTGCTCGGCGATGCTGCGCGCTGCGTCCCAGCCACTGTGGAGCCAAGTTTGCCGTGCCGCCTCGCTGTCGGGCACGATCACCGGCATGCTCTTGCAACCTGCATCTCTGGGCGTGCCCGCTGCATCGCGGGTTAGAAGTGCAAAGGCTGGCACATCCTCGTCTTTCCAGACGCCCGCCATGGCGAAGATCCCGCCACCTTCCGGCGCAAACCAATGTTTGAGACGCCGCCCTTCATAATCCGTGCCGCTGCCCCACAGCATGACGCTGGTCACGGGCACAAGGCAGCGAAATTCGCTGTTGCGCAGGTTCCCAATCCAGAACGGACTGTCGAGATTGCGCACCGATGCGATGCGGCGGGCCGGATCATTGGAATTCGGAGGCGGCAACACACCCCACAGGCGCGGCGTCATGCGCGGGCTGAGACGTCCGCCAGAGGGCCGCGGGCCAGCGATAAACTCGCGCCCAGCGGTGATGACAGGCGCAAAGTTTAGCGGGGCAACATAGCCGCCCGCCCACGGGTCTTCGCCCGGTGCCGCGCCAAATCGCCGCGCCACATCAGCGGCCTTTGCATCGAGGCGGTAGAGCTGGGTCAGGCGCTGGTTCCAAAGACGCTGAAAGCAGCGGTCAGCGGGGCGTGATTGCTTAGGCTGCAAAAATTGTTCATCGGGGATGTAACCTTTCGCCTGCGCGCTCCGAAGTCAGGCGGATACACCGCATCCATTAAGGGGTCCATTGCAATGGAATTTACACTGAAACGCACCGTCCAGGTCTTGGTCTTTTTGATCTTTGCGGCGGCTGTCTCACAGCCACTTTACACGGCACTTTATCTTGGCGCGCCGGACGTTGATCGCGGGTGGCTTTGGGGCTTGGAAGCGCTGATTTTTGTACTCATGGCTGCGTTCGCTGGATCTGCTCTGGCGCAGTCCAAACGCTATAGCCTTGGCTTTTCAGCGATCGCGATGAGCGCGGTACTCAATGTTGTTCAAGTCGGCGTTGGCCTCACTATGTTTGGCCCCTTTCGCGAGGCCTCCCAAGCTTCCGAAGCGCTTGCTCCCGCGGCTGGCGCAGTCGTGGCCTTTTCGTTCATGGTCTACAATGCGGCGAAAATCCTACTCGGTCTCGCGGCTCTTGTGTTCGGCATGGCGAAGATGAATGAGGGCGCAAAGGTGTTGGGCGGCATCACCGTGGCAATTGGAGCGGTCGCGATGATCGCGAACACTTTATCGATGGCGCTTGGTCGGGGCTTCTCCGGCGATTTGCCGCTGGCCGGTGGTTCTGGCGTTTTGGCGACGGTGCTGCTGGCGCTATGCCTGTCGGTGGCGCTCAAAGACGACTGATACTGGCCGTTGAACCGCCGCTGCGCTCCATCATTCGGCTGGAAGCTGGCTCTCGTTTCGCCTTCCCTACCGCAGCAATGGCCGCATCTGTCTTGAAGAACCCCGGCAAGGATGACAACGTTGACAGAACAGCGTGGGGGAGAAGCGGTAATGAGTATGGCATCGGGATGGCGCGGGCACTGGAACAGCGGAGCCGCGCTTGTGATGGTGGCCATGGTAACAGGTCTTGCCGGGTGCGGCGGGGGGTCTGGCAACAGCAACAATGGAACGGTCGTGCCGACGCCCACGGCGACGCCAACACCAACACCAACTGCGACACCTGTTCCCCCTAGCCCCGGTTCCCAATTAACTCAGGCAGATGCGCGGATTGGCGCGTGCATCAACATGTCGAACCAGTTGGAAGGCAATCCTACCGAAGGCAGTTGGGGGCGCCCGATTGCCAATGATGACTTTGCGCAAATCAAGGCGCAGGGGTTTGAAACCGTGCGCATTCCGGTGCGCTGGTCGACCCATGCAATGACGACGCCGCCCTACACGGTGGATGCAGCCTGGATGGACCGGGTGGAAGAGGTGGTTAATCTGGCCCGCGCATCCGATCTGCGTGTGATCTTGAACGTTCACCATTATGACGAGATCTTCGTCAATCCGGATGGCCACAGGGATCGCCTTGCTGCCTTCTGGTTGCAGATTGCCGATCGGTTTCAGAATGCTGATGGCATGGTCTGGTTCGAATTGCTCAATGAACCGCACAATCAGATTACCGATGCCAATCTGCTGTCGATCCTGGAGCCTGCGCTGGCCAATGTGCGCGCGACGAACCCAACTCGGCCGGTGGTGATCGGCGGCGAGAATTTCAGCGGGATCAATTCGCTGGCCACTCTGCCATTGCCCGATGATCCCTATCTGATCGCCACATTCCATTATTACGATCCGTTTGACTTTACCCATCAGGGCGCAAGCTTTCTGGCCAGTCCGCCGCCGTTTGGCCGCGTGTTCGGCACGCCGCAGGATTTAAGCGAGGTCGATAGCAGTGTTGCAAAGGTGCAGGACTTTATGAACCGCACGGGCCGCCCGGTGTTCATGGGCGAATATGGCGCGATCCAAACCATCCCCTCGGTCAATCGCGCGCTCTACTATCAGACCGTGACCGATGCGTTCCGCGCGGCCGATGTTGATGGCTGCGTCTGGGGATACATCAGCTCATTCAACTTCCGCGAAGATGCCATCGGCGGGGCATGGGATACTGCGATGTTAAACGCGATCGGCCTTTAGCGCACTGGACGCAGGCGGCTGCGTAGCCTAATTGTGATCGCATCCCCGGGGAGCCAGCGAGTCTGATTATCAGGCGCAGGCTGAGAGGGGCGCATCGCAGCGCTCGACCCGTTGAACCTGAACCGATTAACATCGGCGGAGGGAGCGGGCTGGTCTTATCTCTAAGGCATTGTCCGAAGTCCTATCCGCCATTCTTGGAGACTTCGCAGCCATGGCAGACATCAACTCACCGGTCGAAATCGGCGTAACCACCGGGCCCATCCGTGGCAGTCGCAAGGTCCATATCGGCGCGCGCACGGGCAGCGGAATTCAGGTCGCCATGCGCGAGATTGATCTGGAGGGCGGGGAGGCGCCGGTACGCGTCTATGACACCTCCGGCCCCTACACCGACACGAACGTCAACATCGACATCAATGCGGGTCTTGCCGCGAAACGTCGCGACTGGATCATGGCGCGCGGCGATGTCGAGGAATATGACGCGCGCGAGGTGAAGCCAGAGGATAACGGCCAACTCGGCCCGGACCGCAGCGGCGGCGTCCCGCAATTCCCCAATGCCGTAAAGCGCCCGCTGCGCGCGAAGGCGGGCATGAACGTCAGCCAGATGCACTATGCCCGCAAAGGCATCATCACGCCGGAGATGGAATATGTCGCCGAGCGCGAGAACCTGGGCCGCGAAATCGCCGCTGATCTTGTGCGCGATGGCGAGAGCTGGGGCGCGGAAATCCCAACGGTGATCACGCCGGAATTCGTCTGCGATGAGGTCGCCCGCGGTCGCGCGATCATCCCGAACAACATCAACCACCCGGAAACAGAACCGATGGCGATCGGGCGCAATTTCCTGGTCAAGATCAACGCCAATATCGGCAATTCCGCCGTCGCCTCAGACGTCGCCAATGAAGTCGACAAGATGGTGTGGGCCACCCGCTGGGGCGCGGATACGATCATGGATCTGTCCACGGGCCGCAACATTCACGACACCCGCGAATGGATCATCCGCAACTGTGCCGTGCCGGTTGGCACCGTGCCGATCTACCAAGCGCTGGAGAAGGTCGGCGGGGTCGCAGAAGACCTCACCTGGGACATTTTCCGCGACACTCTGATCGAGCAGGCCGAGCAAGGCGTCGACTATTTCACCATCCACGCCGGGGTCCGCCTGGCCTATGTCCCGATGGCCGCCAATCGCGTGACCGGCATCGTGTCGCGCGGCGGCTCTATCATGGCGAAATGGTGCCTTGCGCATCACAAGGAAAGCTTCCTCTACGAGCATTTCGACGACATCACCGAGATCATGAAGGCCTATGACATCGCCTATTCCCTCGGCGATGGCCTGCGCCCGGGCTCCATCGCGGATGCCAATGACGAGGCGCAATTTGCCGAGCTTTACACCCTGGGCGAGCTGACCCACCGCGCGTGGAAGCATGACGTGCAGGTGATGATCGAGGGGCCGGGCCACGTGCCCATGCACAAGATCAAAGAGAACATGGAAAAGCAGCTGCAGGTCTGCGGCGAGGCGCCATTCTACACCCTCGGCCCGCTCGTCACCGATATCGCACCGGGATATGACCACATCACCAGCGGCATCGGCGCGGCGCAGATCGGCTGGTACGGCACGGCAATGCTTTGCTACGTCACGCCGAAGGAACACCTTGGCCTGCCCGACCGTGATGACGTCAAAGTGGGCGTGGTGACGTATAAACTGGCCGCCCACGCCGCTGACCTCGCCAAGGGACACCCGGCCGCGAAGGTGCGCGATGATGCGCTGTCAAAGGCGCGCTTTGAATTCCGCTGGAGGGACCAGTTCAACCTGTCACTCGACCCGGAAACAGCCGAGCAATATCACGATCAGACCCTGCCAGCCGAAGGCGCAAAGACGGCGCACTTCTGCTCCATGTGCGGGCCAAAATTCTGTTCGATGCAGATCAGCCAGGAAGTGCGCGATTTCGCCGCGAAGCAGAATGAGAGCCCCGAGACGTTCCTCGCAGCGGAAAAACTGGGCGCGGACACCGCCGAGGCCAGCAAGCAAGCAGCGCTCAAAGGCATGGAAGAAATGAGCGAGAAATATAAGGATATGGGGCAGAAATTGTATCTGCCGTCTGAGGGAGAGGCGGAGTAATGCCAAAAAGTCTTCCTCCTATTGTCGCCGCAATCGCATTGCTGTCCTCCGCGTCCGCGATGGCGGATGGTCACACCGAGCCGGCTCCGACCGGAAAACAGGTGCTGATGCCTGAAGAGGAAGGCCCCCGAGCGTTCATGGAAGAGTTCGGCTTTTCCGAAGCGGTGATCCATGGCGACACGGTGTATCTGTCGGGCGTCATTGTCGGCAGCGCGAAAGATGAGGCATCACAGGCAGCGGCGTTCGACGGGACGTTCGACTATCTCGGCAAGGTGCTGGAGCGTGCTGGGTCAAGCTGGGACGATGTGCTCGAAATCACATCGTTTCACACAGATATCGAGCAGTCTGCCCCCGCCTTTATGGCTGCGCGCAACAAAGTGATCAAAGCGCCCTTTCCCGCATGGACCGCGATCGATGTTGACCGGCTCTACACCCCAGACGGCATCGTAGAGATCAAGATCGTGGCTAGGGTGTCGCCAGTAAAGTGAAGACGCTCACCGCGTGAAAATTTGGATGCGTCTAAGGGTTGGAAGCCTGCTCTCCTCGCCTGAGTTGAACTAAGAGTTCTGACTTCATAACGTCATCCTGAACTTGTTTCAGGATGACGGGGCCGAGAGGCTCAGGATGAAGGGCCTAGGAAGTTCGAGGTGGCGGATGCGCCATAACGCCAAGCGGGATCAGGCCGGGGCCCAATCCCCCTTCGCCGGATCAACCGTTCTTCATATTCTCCAGCCCCTTGATCACTCCGGGCTTTTGGCTCGGCTGCGAGGCGTTGGTTTTGACCTTTTCCTTTTTGGGTTTGCGGGCTTCACGGCTCTTCTTTTGTTGACCTTTGGCCATCATATTTTCCAATCTCAGCGGAATGCTGAGTGTATGCTTTTAGCAGTGAAAGTGAAATTTGACTAAAATAAAATATATAGTATCAATTAAATTCAAAGTATTGAAAAACATTATTTTGATCTTATCTAAATATTACTAGAAGTCGAAATCGACGACATATAGTATTTATCAGTATTTCTGTCTTTCTTTTCCGCCTCTTAGTCATGCACAAGTGGTCGCTTCTGATCGCCTGCGTGGAATAAGGAGACGACCTCATGGCTCACTCAGGAAAAATCAAATCATACGATGTCGCTAAAGGCAGCGGCCTCATCACTCCCGTAAAAGGGGGCGATGCGTTGCCGTTCAACAAGACTGATCTGCAACAGCAGGCGCAAGAGCCTCGTTCAGGCCAAGACTATGGCTACGAGACTCGCCAAGTGAACGGTGGCACCACCTATGCAACCAATATGACGCATGGGTCCGCTCAGCCAGAACAGAGCCAAGGCAAACAGGCAAGCAAGCAACAAGGCTAAGGCCGAAACTTGGCCGGGGGCGTTTTCTAGCGTCTCCGGCTTGGTCCTTGGCGGGTTTCGACCGTTTCAGAAAGGAGCTGGACCATGGATCTCAATGAACTGCTGCACGCACATCAGCTTGCCGCGATGAAGGCGCGTAAGGCGAACAATGTCGATGAACGCCAGAACCAATTTGACCTGATCGCGCTTTATGCCAAGCGCATTCGGCTGCTGCGCAAGAGCGACGGATTGCCCCACAACGAGACCCCCTTCGTTTATGGCGAGCCACCGCGCCCGGACCTGTCATGACACGACCCGTCGGACCGGGCGAGACTGCGGACAAATTGGCCGAATGGGACAATGAAGGCGGGGCGCAGAGCGCTTTTGGTAATGCTTTGCCCGGCGGGATTACGACGCGCCTTGTTCGCGAATTTATGGTCGGCCCGTATTGCTACACTGACCTTCAACTCGCGATTGCAGAGCGAGATCGGCAAAACGCGGCTCCGGGTCCTGGAGCTAGGTAGCCAAAGAGTTCCCTAACCCCGTCCCAGCTTCACCAACACCCGGTCCAGCTCCTGTAGGAAACGCGAGCGGTCGGCCTTTGAAAATGGCGGAGGGCCGCCGCCGATGCCGCCCATCCCGGCGCGCAGGTCTTCCATGATTGCGCGGGTTGCGATTGCGCTGCCAATGCTGGCCGCATCGAACGGTTTGCCATTGTGAGCCAGCACCGCCGCGCCTGCCTTTAGACACCTCTCGGCCAGCAAAATATCGGCGGTGATCACCACGCTTCGCGGGTCTGCATTTTCCGCAATCCAATCATCCGCCGCGTCAAAGCCATCATCGACCACGATCCGCTTTATGCGCGGGTGATCGGGGATGCGGAACGGCGAGTTGCTGACGATGCGCACCTCGGCCTTAAACCGCTCTGCGACCCGGTAGACCTCGTCCTTCACCGGGCAGGCATCGGCATCGACCAGGATTGTGATGGGGGTTTGTGACATAGGTGGTTGGTAGCTGCGGGAGCGCTTTGGGGCTAGCGGGAGTTTTTTGTTTACGCCCTCAGGCGCCGGAGTTTTTTGTGTTCCGCATCGCATCCGCGATGCGATATCCTCGCGGCTTGCGGACAAGTCCGCGCCGCTGCGGGCGGGCGGGCGCCCTTGCGAGGACTCACGGCCTCGAACCATTCCAAGCCTGCGACGATTGGACCATTTCCTTTCCGATTCTTCTGGAACCTGCGCTTCCAATCCCCATATCCATTACCACAACAAACCCCCTAAGAGAGGAGCGTCGCCCCCGATGCCAAACACCGAAACCATGCAGTTCCAGTTCAACTCTGACAGCAGCGTTATGGGCACTGAAAACGTCGCAGAGCGGATTGAAAACGCCGTGCGGCACAAGCTTGCCCGGTTTGAAAATCGCCTCACCCGGCTGGAAGTTCACGTGCGCGATGACAATGCGCGTAAGGGCGGCGATGACGACAAAGCCTGTATGATCGAAGCGCGCCCGCGCGGGGACAAGCCAATCGGCGTCACCGAACATGCAGGCGATGTGGATACGGCGGCGCGCAAGGCGGCCAACACCATGGCCCAGCGGCTGGAACGCGTGCTGGGCAAGCAAGAAAAGCACAAGCACGACCCGCGGCCTGATAAGCTTCTTTGAATTCCGCACACCCATCCGGGTGCGCGATTTCCTCGCTCACGCGATCATAGATCGCGTCGCTGCGGGCGGGCGGGCGCCCTTGCGGTCGCTGAAGCGACCGTGCTCCGCGACCAAGCCAACGGAAGCGCACCAAGTATCGTGGAGCAACATCCATGACCTGGAATGGTTCGGCGAGCGACTAGCGAGCCGCAAGCGCGACTGCGCGCCGGGCGGTTAGGCTGAAAGCCAAGCGAACGGATGTGAGCGCCCGGCGTTTGAGGGCGCAAACAAAAAACTCAATCCTGCTCCGTGATCCTCACCAAATCCCAGTCATAACCCAGCTCGCGCACGCGGGCCTCTAGTGCGGCGCGCAGTTCTGCGCTGGGCTGGGCCTTGCGGGTGAGCATCCATAAATAGCGCCCTGATGGCTCGCCGACGATCGACCACGGATATTGTCCCTCGGCGTTTGGCTCGCCGCGGTCGAGCACCCAATAATCGCCATAGAACGGGCCGAAGAAGCTGACTTTCAGCTTGGCCCCGTTTGATCCCTCGACCACTTTGGCGCGGCCCTTGACTTCGCTGAGTTTGCCATCAAGTCCGCCTTTGCGGCAGGAATTGAGCACGGCAATCTTGCCATCATCGCGCTCTGAATAGGTCGCGGTGACGCCTTCGCAGCCCTTTTGAAACGGGGCCTCATAGCGGGCGTATTCGTGCCAAGTGCCAAGATAGGATTCGAGCGCGACCGGCTTTGCGGGCTCTGGTACGGCGGTGTTGCCCACCGGGCCGGGGGAGCCGGCGCATGCGGCAAGTGTGGCTGCGGCGAGCAGGGTGAGAAGCGCGCGCGCGGGGTGTTTGAATGTCATGCGCATGGCTGTGCCACAGTGCGGGTGGAAATGCCATTTTGCGGCGGCGAGATGGTCTGCGGCGGGGCTCAGGCTTTCCTACTCATGGGCGCGGCGTTTAGACCATGCGGATGGCCAATTTCCCTGCGTATTGCCGCAATGCCATGCGCAGTCTTCAATCGATTTTTTCGATCAATAGGCGTGTCTGTGATCGGATGGTTTTTGGCCTTAGACTGTGTTCCAGCTGTTCCAAGCGCCCCGTGCGTGCGGCGAGTGGAGGCTTGGGGTCTGTGAGGCGGCGAAAAGCGATCTCACATGGCGGCGCAGAAATTGCGCCTAACTCCTTCAAATTAGGTGATTGCCCAAATGTCTGCTAGTTGCACCTTGCTGACGTCGAGATTTGCGACGGACTTCGAGATTTGCCTTCCGCCGTTTGGCCCCTGTGGCCCCCGGCGTAAACCAGACGACGACTTCCTTTCATTTGACGATTTGACGCACAACCATGCCTCACATTGAGGCACGGCAATTACCGTTTCGCTTGAAAGGAAACGACTATGTCTAAGACTGGAACCGTAAAGTTCTTCAACACTGACAAGGGCTATGGCTTCATTCAGCCTGACGATGGCTCGAATGACAGCTTCGTCCACATCAGCGCAGTGCAAGCCGCCGGCATGCAATCGCTTGATAAGGACCAGCGCGTCAACTTCGACCTCGAAGAAGGCCGCAATGGCAAAGAAAGCGCTGTGAACTTGTCAGCCGCTGACTAAGCGATCCGTGGCGGGGCGGGGCTGTGATGGCTCTGCCCCGCTGGAATCCCTCTGCGCGGGACATGCGCAAATGGGCTCGGGCACTTTGAGCCAAGATATGAAGCGCTGATGACGCTGGCTATGGCCGCCATAGCGCTTTCCTACTCGCACTGACCTTGGTTAGAAGCGAGCAAATGCACCACAGTAACCTCCGTATTAACCCTATGGTAGCCATGCACGGTTAACGCGCTGGAAGACTTTCGCTGCATGACAGCGGGGCTGACCGTTTGCGTCAGTGCGGATCGTTACTAAGGGGTTTTGAAAATGCATCAGCTGCAGGAAGTCTTTGCGACTGCCGAAGGGGAAAAGGCTTTTGAGGCGCGCTTGCATGCGCTGTTCGCCGCCTCGGATTTCGATGCCGCAGAGGCAATCCTCTCAGAGCATATTGCGACGATGGACACCCCGGTGGCTGAGCTTTGCCGCCAGCTTGATCATGATGCGATTGAGATCAACGGCCTCGAAGACGTGTTCGATTGCGTCGATGGGCTGGAAGGTGAGCCGGTCAGCACGGTGATTATCGTTGCGGCGAACCCGCCAGATCTCGCCTTTGAAAAGGGCAAGACGCATGAGCCCTTCCTCGCCGCCATGCTTTACACGGACGAGGGCTATGCCTTCTCCGATACGCCCGCTGACCAGATTATCGCGGAATGCGGCAATGAAGAGGGTCCGGCCTGGGCTGGCAAAGAAGAAGACATTGAGCTCTACCTTGAGATTGAGGGTTTTGGCCCGCTCAATACTGCGCTGCTGTTCCACAAACAGCGCCACTTCTTCCGTGATGACAATCCGCCGCAAGCGCCTTTGCGCTACGTTGAGTACGTCGTTGGCTGTTGGTGGCGCGCGCTTAGGTGTCAGCAAGCGATTGCCGCCCGCGTGAAAGAGCACCTCCACCCCATCGGGATCGGTGCGGTTGTAGCGGTTGAGGACATGCGCCCTGAACTGATCAGCGTTTTGGCGAAGCCCGCGACTGAGCGGGTGGCGGAACGCCGTCCGGCGGCTGAGCTTGCATCGATTGAGGCGGAGACCTTCATCCAGCGCAAAGTGGTTGAAGAAGAGAAGGAATTCTCTGGGGCAGATCTGCGCCGCAAGGTCGATGAGATCATGGAAGAAGCGCCTGAGCCTGAACCAAAGAAGCGTGGTTTCTTCAGCCGCTTGTTCGGACGCGGGCGCTCGGTCGACAAGGCTGCCTAGCCACAACAGGTGAGCATGGTCGCCGCTGGGCGCGAGTGCTTGCGCGCGCGTTTACCAAGAAAGCAGCGCAAATTAGGTGTTTGCGCATAAATCTGCTAACCTATCGGCCTATCCAAAGAATCTGGCGCCGCTGCGCGTTGCGGGCGGCACGACAGGCCAAGTGCTCGCATGCACTCTGACCCCTGCTGAGCCGGAGCATAAAGAGAGACCATTGCATGGCCCAAACATACGAATTCTACAGCGAACGCGCCGACGAAGCCGCGGCGCAAGCGGAAAAGTCTGATCTCGCCAATGTGCGTGAGCGGCATCTGCGGGCTGAGAAAACCTGGCGTGGTTTGGCTGAGCAGGCTCGTAAGACCGTGCAAGACCGCGCGCGCGCCGATGAAGAGCGCGCTGCGCGCCGTGCGGCAGAAGCCGAAGCAGCAGAAGCGGCTGAAGCAGCCAGCGCGTAAAAACGCCTATCTAGTGCATTGTGATGAAGTCTCTCAGCCTATGCTGACGGGCTAAATCCTTGCGTGCTAAACGCCTTTCCGGCCGAACACTTTCGCGCGCAATCCCTTGCCGCTCAGGCTTGGCATGCCCGGATTACTGGGCGTTGGCTGGCTGACCTGGGCGGACTTTGGCGTGTCTGGATCAGGTGGCGGTGCACCGCCGTCTCCAATCGCGCGCACTTCAAACCTCCCGCCAATACTCTCGGCCATGGCGCGTTTCTCGGCCCATTCATTGGCAAGCTCGACCTTGGCGTCCTGCTCCTCAGGCATAAGGCCGGCGGGAAAGGACCGGTCGTCGATGGCGTTCTCGTCAGGGACGTGATCCTCCGAGAGAAAGCCATGCGCCACATGCTTGAGCGGAGTGAGCTCAAAAAACGCCAATCCAGCTTCGCCATCTTTCGGATCCGCATCGCGCCAGTCCACTCGGTATGACAGGCTGCGGTCTTCTGGCCCGAACGTATCGCCATCCGGGATGACATAGCCGTTCTCCACCAGGCTCACATTCATGAAGCTGAGGATGGTTTCGAAATTGGCGGCCCAAGGCAGCACATTGGGCTTGATAAGGATCTCTCCGCCCAGCCAATGGCGCGCGCCATAGGTGCGAATGCCGAGCTGTTGATCTTCGCCGGGGCCTGCCTGCGGTCCGAATAAATACGGGTGGATATGCAGCGGGCTCGGCGCATCCATCGCGGCAAAGCTATCAAACATCTCGCCGGAGATCAGTTGATCTGACTGCGTCCAATGTACGGCGGATGGGTTGGCGTGGTCGGTCACAATCCGGCTCATCAAAGCCAAGATATGAAGCCTCCGGTCAAATTGCTCCCGCGTGGCGCCCGCTTGTTTGACGCCGATCTGCTGAAACATCTCGGCGATCTTAGGATCGTTTTCGACACCTCCCATCACCCCGTGCGACACCTCCAGCAGGATGTGGCTGCGCGAGCGAGCGATGCGTTCGCGAATGTCCGGGCATAAAAGGCCGGTGACGGTCGATGACAATGCGGCGGCGAACACATCAGGATTGGCTGGACCATCGATGTATTCAAAGGTCAGCATCAATTCTTCTGAACCGTTGAACAGCCGATAGAATTTGCCCGGATTGGTCTCAGGCACGTTGAAGATTGCACCCGATTTCATCTCTTCGATCCGAGCGAAATCGCGCACCGCCGCCTCTAGAATGTCGTGCGGATGATCGAACAGCAAAGCAGTTTGCAAACGGTTCGGATATTTCATCGTCTTGGGTCCCGGTTTCCAATTCCGGGACGGTAATGCAGCAGGCGTAAGTTTCCGGTTAACTATGCATTTCAGGCGGCTCGCATCAGCCTATGCCGAGCTCTCTCAGGATGCCCTCGATCTGCTTTTTGACGCCAAAGAAGCCAGCCTTGGCATGTGGCCAAGTGGCGCGATCAAGTTCTGGCAGCAGAGTGACGAGATTGTCTGCTGCCTCCAGTTTGGACAGCTCCGGCCACAGCGCATCACGCGTCCAGCCAATCGGCAAATACCGCGTTACGACCCGCGTGACCCCGGCATCTGAAAGCAAGTCACCAAGGCTTTGTTCGTTGTCCCAAACGGTGGATTTGTAGCCAAACGCATCGGCCGCCTTGCTAAGCGAATCCGCGACGGCTTCTTCAGCGAAACTCAGTGCCTTATCGCTCACCTCATGCGGAGAACGCGCGGCGGGGCGGGCGGCCCCAATAACCAAGCTCGGCACCTTGGGTAGCGTCAGCGGCGCGTGGCTCGCCGCTTCATCATGCAGCAGCAGAGCAAATGGCTCAGCAAACGCGTCATCGCTAGGGACATCGGGCAGCGACAATGGTCGCTTCGGGTGGTCATGGGGTTCTTCAAGGGCAGGCGCTTTGCTGGCCAAGCCTTCAGCTGGCAGCGGGCCGTCTGGATGATTGACCGTGTAGGTGGCGATATTGTCCGGGCGAGCGAGATAGGTCTTGCCCTTCGTGTGCAGACCCGCGACCCATCGCCAGCTGAGAGTGTTCGAGGCCGCATCGCCATCGATCAGGTTCCTCAAGAAGAAGTCCGCGCCAAGTTGCCAATCGAGCTTAAGCGTGAAAATCCAGATGCTGGCGAACCACATACGGGCGTGGTTATGCAGATAGCCCGTCTCCACGAGCTCGCGCGCCCACACATCGAATGCCTCGATCCCGGTACGTCCGTCGATCGCCTCGCAATAAGCTTTTTGCAGGCCGGTATTAACGTCTAGCCGAGCAAAGGCCGCATCACGATCTTCGCAAAACTGCGACCAGATGCTGGGGCGCTGTTCTAGATAGCCTTTGAAATAGACCCTCCAGAACACCTCAGCGATGAATTTCTCTGATTTTTGCGGGCTGTGCTGAGCCAGCACACAGGTGCAGATCTCGGTCTCGTTCAGCAGTCCTGCGTGCAGCCACGGCGACAGCAGCGAGACATTGCTGCGGCCTGTTCCATCATCAAAATTGCGCGCATCGGCATAGCGCCGTCCGGCTTTGGGTAGAAAGTCCGCAAATTGCTCAAGGCCAGCGGCGCGAGTGGGTGTCCATTGCATAGAGAGGACAACAAGAGGCGCACGTGCGGGTTCCAACAAAATGCGCGGCGCAGACCCTGAACTGTGTAATTTTCGTGCTCAAATGCACAATAAATTTCGGAACATCTATTCGGGCGGCTCGTTCGTATCTGTGAGCGAGCAAACAAAACGGTTTGTTCCCATTCCCCTGCGAATGACACCAAATTTTGTAAAGATTACAAGGATGATCCCTATGAACACCCTTAAAGTGGCCCTGGCCTCAACCATCGCTATCTCGATTGCCGCCTGTTCACCAGAAGCGGCGACCGATGACGTCGCAACCGAAGATGCAATGGCGGTAGAAGAAGCCGCACCGGGCACGATCGTTGACGTTGCCGTTGGCGATGACAACTTCTCGACCCTGGTGGCTGCAGTAACCGCCGCTGATCTCGGCGATACCCTGTCAGGCGAAGGCCCATTCACCGTGTTCGCGCCAACCAATGATGCGTTCGCGAAGCTGCCAGAAGGCACGGTCGAAACGCTTACCACCGAGGACACGGAGACCCTAGGCACGATCCTGACCTATCACGTTGTTGCTCAAGCAGTGGATGCTGCCTCGCTGACCGGCGCAATTGAAGGTGCAGGCGAGGGCGGATATGAAATCCCAACCGTCAACGGCGGCACTCTGACCGCGAATATCGTCGACGGGGCAGTGGTATTGACCGATGCCGCTGGCGGCACCGCAACTGTGACCGCAGCCGATGTGGAAGCCTCAAACGGTATGATCCACGTGATCGATTCGGTTCTGATGCCGCAGTAATTCGCGCATCTTTGAACGAAGCTTAGAAAGGGCGGGTCCTGAGAAGGGCCCGCCTTTTTGTTGTTAGAGTGCGCGTTCGCGCGGCGATGGAAACGAACTTGTCGACTGTCCGCAGCGGAGTAGTGACGCGGGAGGTGGTTATCCTTATATGATCAATCAATCACTTAGAGGTGGATGTGTGATGATTGGCGTAAGACGAACTGGCTTAGGGGTGCTGGGGGCATTGAGTCTTGCCGCTTGCGCGGCCAGCGGTGACAACCGCGCTGACACGCCTCAGAACTTTGCCGGCATCGCCCCTGATGAAACGATAAGTTTGGGCGGGACTGAGCCATTCTGGAGCATCGCAATCGAAGGCACCAAGCTAACCTATACCAGCCCTGAAAAACCCGGAGGTGAGGTTGCCGAGGTGCGCCGGTTTTCTGGGAATAACGGGCTAGGGTTCTCTGGCGAGCTGGCCGGTAAGAATCTGCAAATCGCTGTCACTCCAGGCGAGTGCAGCGACGACATGACCGATTTTAAATATCCATTTACGGCCACTGTCAATTTGGGTGATGCGACGCTGCTTGGATGCGGCTACACCGACAGCAATCCGATCACTGGAGAAGAATCCGAATGAACGATGCGCATGATGTCCAGATGGACGAGGATCAAGCCATGCCCGAGCGCGAAGGCGCTGGCATGGCGAGCGTCTATTCCGTCTCGCGCTATTGGCGGATGTTCTTCTGGGCGGCGGCGGTCTTCAATTTGATCATTGGCCTTGCTGGCATGCTCAGCCCAGAGGCGACGATTGACGCCCGGATCATTGGCCTGTTCATTTTCAGCTTCGGCATCGTCTATTTCCACGTCGCGCGCGAGCCGATGCGGTTTGGCCCGATATTATGGGCCGGTATCCTGAGCAAGATTGGCATTTTGGCGCTGCTCGCGCCTCAGGTGTTCGGCGCGCAGACGGTCGATCCAATGGTGGCAAGCGGACTGGTCGCAGACGGGATCTTTGCGGTCGGATTTTTGGTGTTCTTGATGAGCGTGATCGACGACTACGAGATTTGATTGAGTACCGTTATTGGTGTCTCGCAATACCTCTTTGAGCCCCAAAAACCGCGGCTTGCCGCAGCGTTAGAGCGAATAATTGCAGCGTGCTCTCAGCTAAAATGCCTATGGTGCAATGGCTTACCCATCTGCGCGCGAATAGGGCGATAATTTCTCGGAACGCACGCGTCTTATTGCCGTTTGGATGGCAATGAACAGATATCACCGCGGCATCAATTCTTGTCTCGGGAAAGCGGATTACAGTGAGCACCGACGAAGAACGCGATCCTAAGAGATCCGAGCAAGCAACTTTGAGTTTTGATGACGCGCCCGACAGGTTTCGTGCGGGGCACAAGGGCGATCAGTTTTCTGGCGCATCTGGCGTATTGTTTGAGCAAGCCATGGCGCAGACCCGCATGGCGATTTGCCTGTGCGATCCACATCAGCCTGAGCTACCGATTCTCTTTGCCAACCGGGCGTTTCGCCGCCTTACCGGATATGGCGAGGATGAGATATTAGGTCGGTCGTGCCGGTTCCTGCAAGGCCCTGAGACTGATCCAGAGCCGGTCGCTCGCATTCGCGAAGCGCTGGCCAATGAAGATGTGGTGGTGGTTGAGCTGCTTAACTACCGCAAGAACGGCACCACATTCTGGAACGCTTTGCACCTTGGCCCGATCTACAACAGCGAGGGTGAGCTAGTATATTTCTTCGGTAGCCAATGGGATGTCTCCGACGTGCGCGCGGCCCGTTCTGAGGGACGCCATGCCAAGGAAATGGCGCGCGAGCTCTCGCACCGCATGAAGAATATGTTCGCGGTGATCTCTGGCATCGTGAATGTGACCGGGCGGGTGCGCGGCATTCGCGCCGAGGCGGATGAGATCAACTCGCGCATTCAGGCGCTTGGCCGCGCGTATGAAACAACTTTGGATGATGCCTCGTCTGGCAGCATCGATATTGGTCAAGCGATCAAGGCCGTTTTGCTGCCCTATGACCGCGATGAAGAGCGTATGATCTTGCTGGGAAATGGCGTGCGCATGCCGTTCACTATCATCTCCATTGTCGGCCTCATCCTCCACGAGCTCGCGGCCAATGCAACCAAGCACGGAGCCTGGGCCGCCGAAGAGGGCAAAGTCACTGTCAGCTGGATGCCGGCGCAGGATAAAGAAGGTCTCGTCATCACCTGGTCGGAAGAAGGCGGCCCGCTGGTCGATCCGGATCAAATTGAGGCGGGGACGGGCACAGCAATCGTCGACCGATTGCTCGCTACCACTGACGGGACGATAGAGCGCAATTGGAACGAAACTGGCCTGAAAGCCGTTATCACATTGCCGGTAAGGAGCGTGTGATGGCTAAGAGCTACACTATATTGCTGCTCGAAGATGAGCCTCTGATCCTGATGGATATGGAGTTTGCCGCCGAGGATCTCGGCTGTGAAGTTCTGACCGCGACAAATTGCGATGCCGCTCACCGGCATATTCAAACCCACGGGTGCAATATCGATTTGGCAATACTGGATGTGTCGCTGGGTCAAGACCGCACATGCTTCCCGGTGGCGCACGAGCTTGAGCGTTTGGACATTCCCTACATCCTGCATTCGGGCGATCTCGATCGCCATAATGAACGCATTCGCGAACTGGACGCACAGCTGATTGCGAAACCAGCCTCAGCTGACAAGGTCATCGCGGCCGCGATCGCGCATTCGCAAGGCGCGGACGCCAGAGTCGTTCACGTCACTGCAGAGTAAAAGTCCTCCGGCCGCTTGCGTTAGAACAGCCCTGGGATCTCAAACTGGGCCGCGTTCGGGCGGTCTGGTTGCAACATCGATTGACGCCCAGAGCCTTGCGCTTGCTGGATGCCGGCCGCACCGATGGCGGTGCAGGTGCGCCCGCCCAGAAAATCCAAAGCCGCTGCGATAGAGGCCTCGTTTGGATCGCCAAACGGCGTAAAGATGTCATCGTTCGCCCGGCAAGTGTTGGGAACTTCGCTCGCCAGCCCAGTGAAATATTCGCCATTCCCATCGGCATTGTTGGTTTGGAACGTCACGGCGCGAACCCTGAGATCACAGGCCGTCAGGTCAAAACCAAACTGTCCCACTGGCTTGCCCGAGGTGTCATCCCCGACCAGCGCCATATTGTTGCCCAGATAGGGGATCATCGAATTGATCACGAGCTCGCTGGCAGAGGCGGTGCTTCTACGGCCAATGAAGGCGATTTTCGTTGGCTGGATCGCGTTCGCCTCTGTTTGGAACAATTCGGTCGAATTCTCTGCGGATTTTGAAGGCCGCAGGACCGTTTCGCTGAACACTTGGCCGGTGCGACCTTGACCCAGAAGGTCGCCGAGCAGATCCGCGACATCGACCAAACCGCCTCCATTATAACGGAAATCGATGATCAGTTCGGTCACCCCTTCGCTTTGGAACAGAGCAAAGGCATCACGCAGCTCGTCCGAGGCGCTGGCAACGATGAAGGTGCGAAGGTTGAGATAACCAACCTTTTTACCAGCATCATCGAGAACCAGCGCGCCATATCGGTCAGATACCGGATCGAGCGCGAAATCGGTTTTTGTAATGCTCGATTCGGTGGTCGTGTTGGTTGCTGTGCGGAACTGGATCACCCGGGTCGTGCCAGCCGTGGATGGGCCGAGCGCATTGATGACCGATTGCGGTCCGCCGGAGGACATCAGCGAAGAGACGTTCTGCAAATTGCCGCTGCTGGTCCCGATCGCCAGCAGTTCTGTGCCACGATCAATCCCGGCGCCGAATCCAGGCGCATTTTCATAGGCTTCCAGCACGAATACACGATTGTTGACTGTGTCATAGGCGAGCCTGATCCCAAACCCGGCGTTCGAGCCGGAGTTAATCAGTGCGTTCTCCTCAGCTATGGAGGTGGCGAAGGTAAAGCCGCGGTCACGCTGCTGGGCGCGGGCAGGGGCGACCAATGCATCCAGATAGCCCTGAAGGTCGGTAAAGTTGCTGGCCTGAACTGTGTTGTCGATCAGATTGGGAAACAGATACCATTCGTCGATCACGTCTTTGGCGAATTGCTGCTGATCAGCAAGCGCACATCCGGCGGTGCCTCCGCCGCCGCCCCCGCCGGTTCCGCCACCAGTGCCGCCTCCTCCTCCGCCAGCGGTTTGGCCAGAGCCACCACCGCCGCCGCAAGCGGCCAATGAGATTGCGATGAGGGTAGAAAGGGTAATGCGACCAATGGTCATGCGGTGCGACTCCGACTTACAAAAGCGTCTTTGATGGGTGTTTTCTATACAATCAGCATGGCTGATGAACCCCTAGTGAGCAAGATTACTCTCCTGTTAACAAGCGAATGCCAGGCACGCCTGCTCGCAATGTGTATCAACGAAAGGCTGGAATTCCGCCATTTGGATGCAATTTTTCACAAATTTGGATGAGTTTTCCTCAGAAACCGGGGCAAAGCTCAGCTAAAACTCTCGTCTTGGCGATCCGATGCGCCTAGTTTGCAAAGAAATTTAGGAGGAAATTGCTTCGATGACCGGTTTGCCTGATTGGCTTGGAACTGCACTGCCTGCGTCCGCGCAGCATGCGGGCTTGGCGATTGCGCAATTGGGCAGCGAACGCAATTTTGCCCGCGGCGGGTTCAAATTGACCAGCCCGGCATTTGGTCCTGGTGAAGAACTCGATCCTTGCTTCAGTGCTGAAGAAGAGGATGCTGTCGCGCCGCCACTTGAATGGAATGCGCCGCCTCCTGGCACACAAGAATTGGTCCTGATTGCGGAAGACGCGACCAGCGCCGGGGATGAGCCGGACTGCCATTGGTTGGTCTGGGGGCTGAAAGGCCAAAAGGGTATGCTGCTGGAAGGCGAGACGCCTCCGCGTGCTGGAAAGAATTCAAAAGGCAATTCGGAATGGCTGCTGCCTAATCCGCCAGAAGGCGAGACACGGCATTATGTGTTCCAATTGTTTGCAACGGAATTGCCGCTGACTTTGATGCCCGGGGCGACCCGCGCGGATTTGTTGGCGACATTAGAAGGGTCGATAGTCGCCAGCGCATTGTTGGTCGCCCCATTTACTGGTTCTGCCGCTGAGGATGAAGGCGACTGGGCCGAAGACGATATTTGAAGTTGAATACGTGACTTTGATTTTTTGAAACCTGCCACCACTGAGAAGGAGAGGATCATGGCTGGAAAGACTAATGCACTGCAGAAACCGGTGCAGCTTTCGTCTGAACTTGAAGCTGTCATCGGCAAAGGCCCGATGACGCGCGCACAAGTGACGTCGAAGATTTGGGAGTACATTAAGGGCAACAGCCTGCAAGACAGCAAAGACAAGCGTCAGATCAATCCTGATGGCAAACTCAGCGCTGTGATCGGTAAAGATCAGATCTCAATGTTCAAAATGACGGCTGCGGTGTCTAAGCACCTCACCTAAGAGTGATCACTGGCGGCGTTGCGCAAAACACTATGTGCGGCGCCGCCAGCCCACTTTTCCAGCGAACAGCGCTAACCAGATCAATATCGGTTGAGCGATCATTCGCGGAATATGATAGCCAAGCCCGAGACCGCCATCGGAGCTCGCCATGTTCATGGCAAAATGGTTGATATTGGCGGGCCATACACACAGTGCATAAAGAGCAAGGCCGATGCCGCCCGCCTGCCTTAGGGGCTTGGAAATGGGCTGAAGCAAGGCGATTGCCCCTGCGATCTCGGCAATCCCTGTCCAATAGACGATCGCTTCCGGTGCTGACACGAAGCTCGGCATGATTGCCAAAAATGGCCCCGGTGTGGCGATATGCGCATAGCCAGCATAGCCGTAAAACGCGGCCAAAATTACCCGCAAGACCGCACGGCTCCAACGCTTTGCGCTGCTTTCCCGCTGGCCCGCGGCGATGGTTTCGCCTTGGCGTTGCTCAATTGAATTGTTGATTGGTTATTCCCCGCCGCTTTTCAGAAAGCCGCTTCCCTTCACCCTGCTGCTTGCTAAGACAAGGCATAGCCGATCTGGACCATGCTTAGGAGCTGTTTTTTGCCATGAAATATGCCGCCGCTTTGCTCGCCGCTTCCCTGCTGACATCATCGCTTGCCGCGCAAGAGACGGCAGGCGATTCAGCCGCGCCAGATCCCGCAGAGGCGCTTGCTGCGGCCGCGCTTGAGGCAGCGCCCGTGTTTGATGGTCACAATGACGTTCCGATCCAGCTGCGCTCTCGGTTTGACAATCAGATCAATGATTTTGACTTTGTTGATACCACCGGCACGGGCGCGACGCACCCTCAGGGCCGGGCAATGCACTCTGACCTGACGCGTTTGGCGCAGGGTAAAGTCGGCGCGCAATATTGGTCAGTCTATGTGCCGACCAATATCAGCGAACCAGAGGCCGTGCAGATGACGATGGAGCAGATCGACGTGATGAAGCGTCTGATCGCGCGCTATCCTGAGCAATTGCAGCTGACGCTGACCGCTGACCAGGCGGAAAGCGCGATGGCAGAGGGGCGCATTGCCTCGTTCCTGGGAATGGAAGGCGGCCACTCAATCGGCTCGAGCCTGGCTGTCCTGCGGCAAATGTACGCGCTGGGCGCGCGCTATATGACAATCACTCACTCTCGGAACACGCCGTGGGCGGACAGCGCGACTGACACGCCAGAGCATGGCGGTTTGACCGATTTCGGCAAAGACTTGATCCGCGAGATGAACCGCATTGGGATGCTGGTCGACCTCAGCCATGTGAGCGAAGAGACAATGATGGATGCGCTCGATACGACTCGCGCTCCGGTGATCTTCAGCCACTCTGGTGCACGCGCAATCAATGGTCATGCGCGCAATGTTCCTGACACAGTACTGGAAAGATTGCCTCAAAATGGCGGTATTGTGATGGTCGTTGGCTTGCCCGGCTTTCTCAATGAAGAACGCCGACAATGGTACAGCCAGCGCGAGGCGGAATTGGCGCGGCAGGAATCGCTCAACCAGGGACAGCCAAGCATTGTTGAGGCGGCAATGGCAGAGTGGGATGCGGCCAATCCAGAACCGCAGACCCCGGTTAGCCAGATGGCCGACCACATCGATCACGTCCGCTCGGTCGCGGGCGTTGAGTATATTGGTATCGGGGCTGACTTTGACGGAATGCCAACCGGGCCGGTCGGCATGGAAGACAGCGCAGGCTATCCTGCGCTCTTCACCGAGCTTGCGCGGCGCGGCTATTCACAAACCGAACTGGAACTGATCTCAAGCCTCAATGCGATGCGCGTTCTGCGTGCGGCTGAGCGCTATTCGAGCAGTGTGTCAGGAATGCCGCCAATTGAGACGCTAATTCCAGAAACAGACGCTAGCGAAGATTAATCATCGCCCGACGTTTCGGGCAAATCTTCGCGTGGGGTAGAGGCCATGTCCTCCAGCTCTGCTTCGCTCATCGTTTCGTACATTTCGATCGATGCGCCTTGGAGATCGGACTTATCCGTCTCGCCACGTTTTGCCGAAAGGGCTGCGCCCGCAGCCTGTTGCTGCGCTTTGCTTTTCGCTTTGGCCATGGGCTTAGATGCCTTGCGCTTCCAGCTCTGATCCGAGCTTGAGCACTTCTGCGCCGTCATCTTGTTTGATCAGATAGGCAGGATTGTCCGCGCTGCCGTTGCGGGTCACTTCGGTCCCTTTTAGAGTGCGAGAGACCTCACGTTCAAACCGCTCTTGGATTTGGCCTTTGGCTTCTCCGTCGCCCCAATTCCATTTAACATATTGATTGGTCTGGAAGCTGTTGGAATTGCTCATCATTGTATCCTCAGTCTGTACCTAAGAATACAATTCGCAAACCCCTCAAGCGTTCCAGCCAACCATTCTCTTAAAGCGGGTTTTGGCCCTTAGCCGTAGATTGCCGGAATAACCCAAACAAGGGTCATCGCGATGACCGCTGCGGCCAGACTGATGCCGAGTACCCAGCGCATCGCACCCGTTGTGTGCGCGCCGCGTGCGTCATCATCTTCGATGTGAATTTCGTCGCCTTCTTTATGCATAAAGCCCTCCGTAAATTTCCAATAAACTTCGACATCACTAGCGACAACGGCAATCACCGCCGATTGTTCCAGACTCAGTGACGCACTTTGCTCGCCAAATTAGTCGCGTAGCAGCTCGTTAATGCCTGTTTTTGATCGTGTTTGCGCGTCCACTGTCTTCACGATCACTGCGCAATAGAGCGATGGGCCGGGGCTGCCATCAGCCAAGGGCTTGCCCGGCAGCGCGCCTGGGACGACCACTGCATAGGGCGGGACTTCGCCGCGGTGAACCTCGCCACTGGCGCGGTCGACGATCTTGGTCGATGCGCCGAGGTAAACGCCCATAGACAGCACAGCGCCTTCGCCAACGCGCACGCCCTCTGCCACTTCGCTGCGCGCGCCGATGAATGCGCCGTCGCCAATGATCACGGGTTCCGCCTGCAAAGGCTCCAACACGCCGCCAATGCCAGCACCGCCGGAGATATGAACATTCTTGCCGATCTGCGCGCACGATCCGACGGTTGCCCAAGTGTCGATCATGGTGCCTTCATCAACAAATGCGCCGATGTTTACGAAGCTCGGCATCAAGACAACGCCTTTGCCAATGTGGCTGCCGCGGCGGACGATCGCGCCCGGGACTACGCGGAAGCCTGCATCATTGAAGCGGTTTTCGCCCCAGCCTGCGAATTTGGTGGGAACCTTGTCATAAGCTGCCTCGCCGGCGGAGGCGCCTTCCATCACGTGATTGTCGCTGAGGCGGAAAGAGAGCAGCACCGCTTTTTTCAGCCATTGGTTGACGCGCCACCCACCATTGCCATCAGGCTCTGCCACCCGGGCCTGACCGCCGTCGAGCAAAGCCAAAGCATCATTCACCGCATGGCGCACATCGCTACCCGGAGTGATGTCGGCGCGCGCTTCCCATGCAGCTTCGATTTGGGCGATCAACTCTTCAGACATGTTTTCTCCAAAATGACTGCTCTTGAATTTGCCTTCAGCCGGAAAATTCGCAGCAATGCTCTTTCGTTTTTACAAGGTTGGTGTGCTGCTAGCCCGCTCGGATCATAGTCACAAGTGCCCGCGGCATTGCTGGTGCAATTCGGCGTTTGCCCGAGCAAACGGCTTGCGTTGTTATTAACCTTGGACTTAAGCTTTGTCCTTAGAGGGGCACACGAAGGACGGTCTTGATGAATAAGAAGCCCAATTGCCCAGTCAACTGGAAAATTGTTGTCGCCGCAACTGCTTGCGCCGCGCTTGGTGCGTGCGGCGGGAGCCCAGGTGGTGCCGGTGGAGGTGGGCCAATATCAGCGCCGCCACCTCCTCCCCCGCCGCCGCCGCCGCCACCACCTCCTCCGCCGCCCCCACCGCCGCCGCCTCCACCCACGACCAATTTTAATACGGCAGAATTCCGCCGTTCGGACGGGCCTGAGTTTCACGGCGCTGTCTCAGCTTGGGAGCAGGGGTTCACCGGGGCCGGCGAGATCATAGCGGTGATCGACACGGGTCTGGATACGGACAGTCCTGAATTCGCTGGCCGAGTGAATACCAATTCTGCGGATGTGGTCGGCAATCGCGGCGTCGATCCAGAAGATGATCACGGCACAAACGTGGCATTGGTTGCCGCCGGCGGACGCGATGGCATCGGTGTTCTGGGAATTGCGTTTGACGCAGACATACTCGCGGTTAGAGCCGACAATATCGGCTCCTGCGGTGTAGACACGCCATCTGATCCCTCGCTCGGGTGTTTGTTCAGCGACGGAAATATCGCCGATGGTATCGATCTCGCGATCAGTTCGGGCGCGAGTGTGGTCAATATCAGCCTCGGCGGCGGTTTCGCCTCGCGCGGTTTGCTCGATGCGGTGGAACGAGCCGCCAATGCGGGGCTCGTTATTGTCGTTTCGGCTGGCAATTCTGGCGACGGCTCGGATCCCGCCGTGGATCCTGACCAACCCGATCCTTTGGCCTCCAGCCTTCAGCAGGCAGGCAATGGTAATGTAATTATCGTCGGCTCGGTCGATGAAAACGGTGCAATTTCGGATTTTTCAAACCGCGCTGGTGACTTTGCCAGCTCTTATCTCAACGCGCGCGGCGAAGCCATTTGCTGCGTCTATGACAATGGCGAAGTATTCATTGAGAACATCAACGGGCAGGAATTCGTCACGCTGTTTTCAGGCACCAGCTTTGCCGCTCCTCAGGTGTCTGGCGCGGTTGCCTTGCTGGCGCAGGCTTTCCCAAATCTGACCGGCCAAGAAATCGTACAAATCCTGCTCGACAGTGCGCGCGATGCTGGCGCGACCGGCCTTGATGCTGTCTTCGGCTCTGGCATTCTTGATATTCAGGCTGCTTTTGCGCCAGCTGGCACAACAACGTTAGGCGGAACCCAGACGAGACTGGCGTTGGCCGATGATGTCGTGATTGGGTCGGCGGCCATGGGCGATGCTTTGAGCGGGACCAGCCTCACGGCAGTGGTGACTGACAGCTATGACCGGGCCTACACCTATGATCTGGGCACGCGCACACGAAATTCTGCTCAGGTTCAGCGGCTTCGCGGCGTGGTTGAGCGCAATGGTATCAGCAGAGGCGGAACGACCGGCGCACTATCGATGGCTTTCACCATCGGAGATGCGGCGCGCACCGGCGAGCTTGCTTGGGCTCAGCAATTGCAGCTAACTCCGGAGGAGGCGCAAGGCGCGCGGGTTCTAGCGGCGAGGGTCGCGGCCAAGATCGCGCCTGACCTCCAGCTTGGTTTCGCGCTCTCACAAGGCGCAGGTGGTCTAGTCGCGCAGATGCAAGGCACGGACCGGCCAGCATTCCGCATCGCGCCGCAAGCAAGCGGTGATGATGGGTTTTTCCAGAGCAGTGAGTTTTCATTGGCCGCACGTCACCAGCTTGGCCCTTGGGGGCTGACCGTGTCGGCTGACCGGGGCGATGTCCTGCTGGGCGCGGACAGACAGGCCGAAGATGTTTTGACCGGCGTGCGCGAAGAGCGACCGACGCAAAGCTTTGGTCTCGCTGCGGATCGCTCCATCGCGGACGTGGACGCGATTTTCTCGCTCACGTGGATGCAGGAAGCGGACACGCTGCTGGGCGCGCATTTCCACGATGCGCTTGGTATCAGCGGGGCGGGCACGGTGTTTCTCGACGCCGAATTGGGTCATGAATTTGCTCGCGGTTGGCGAGTGGGCGGGGCTTACCGTCAAGGCATCACGCGGCCACGCGGCGGATCGCTTCTTGGTGACGGCTCCCAATTGCTGAGTGAGGCTTGGTCATTCGATGTGACGCGCTACGGCGTGCTCAACAATAACGACAGTTTAGGCCTTCGCTTCAGTCAACCGCTGCGGGTCAGCGGCGGCGGGCTGAACCTCGATCTGCCGGTGGCCTATGACTATGCGACCGAAAGCGCGATTTTTGGAACGCAGCGGCTCTCGCTTTCTCCGGAAGGGCGTGAAGTGATGGGCGAGCTTGCCTGGCAAGGGCCGCTTTCGTTCGGCTATGCGTCCGCGAGCCTGTTCTATCGCCGCGATCCTGGGCACTTTGCCGCGTCGCGCGACGATGCAGGCGCAGTGGTGAGCTTTAGCGCGGAGTTCTGAGCGCCCTGAGTTAGGAACTTAGTCAGGAAGGGACGGGCGTCATCGGTACCGCTACCCTGCAGACCTATTCTGGCATTCCCGCTTCGACAGCGAATTGATAGGCGCGGGCGACCAGCGGGGCGACCCGGTCGCTCATCGCTTTCGCATGAGCGGACGAGGCGGTGCCATCAATCACGCGCTTCTTAATGCCTTGCATGATGCCTGCGAGCCGGAACAGATTATAGGCAAAATACCATTCCATCGGGGGCACAGGATAGCCGGTGCGCGCGACATAACGCTCGACCGCTTCTTTAACCGTTGGAATGCCGAGTTCGTCCAAATCGAGCCCGAGCAAGCCAGCTCGGCCATCGGCAGGCTGGAACCAGTTGAGCATCAGATAGCTGAAATCGGCAATCGGATCGCCGAGCGTTGAAAGCTCCCAATCGAGCACCGCAATCACGCGGTTTTCAGTCTTGTGAAAAATTACATTGTCGAGCCGGTAATCGCCATGCACCACGGAGCTTTCATGCTGCGGCGGGATTGTTTCAGGCAGCCATTCGATCAGCCGCTCCATCTGCGGCATGTGCCCTGTTTCAGAGAGCTTATATTGCTTCGACCAGCGGTTGATCTGGCGCGCGCAATAATCATTGGGCTTGCCATAATCCCCAAGCCCGATTTCGGACGGTGTCTTAAGGTGCATATCCGCGATCGTATCGATCAGCGCATTGTAAAGTTCGCGGCGTTCTTCTTTGGTGCACCCGGGCAAGGCGCCGTTCCACAGACTGCGTCCATCAGCCATGCTCATGACGAAGAATTTAGAGCCCAGAACCTCAGGATCTTCGCATAGGCCATAGGTGCGCGGCACCGGAAAGCCGGTTGGATAAAGCCCGGTCATTGCCGCATATTCGCGGTCGACTGCGTGTGCGCTAGGCAGCAGTTTGCCAAACGGCTGACGGCGCAGAACGTAATTCGCGCCGGGCGTCTCGATCTTATAGGTCGGGTTCGATTGCCCGCCTTTGAATTTGGTGTAGCTGATCGGCCCGGCAAAGCCTTCGACATTGGCTTCAAACCACGCCGTCAGCTTCTCCATGTCGAGCTTATCAGCGTCCGCCACTTCGACTGTGCCGACCATTTCCTTGTCGAAATCGATTTGCGGAGCAGAATTGTCAGTCATCAGTCAAACACCACAACACTGCGCGCAGAATTGCCGGCGCGCATTTTGTCAAAACCAGCGTTAATATCATCGAGCGCGATCCGCTCTGCGATGATCGTATCGAGATCGAGCAGACCGCGAAGGTAGAAATCTACGAGGCGTGGAAGATCAACCGGGAAATGGTTCATCCCCATGATCGCGCCCATCAGCTTCTTGCCGCCGAGCAGGTCCATCGCGCCAAGCCCGACTTTGCAATCCAATGGCATCATACCGAGGATCACAGCCGTACCGCCGCGCCGCAAGCACGCAACCGCGAGGTCGGCGGAGGCCTGACGCCCAACCGCCTCAATGCCGAAGTCGACGCCCCCGTTCGAGATCGTCGTGATCTGCTTGGCGGCATCATCGGCCATGGCATCCACGGTGTGAGTTGCTCCCAACGTTTCTGCCAAAGCGCGCTTTTCCGGAAGCGGATCGGCGGCGATGATCTGACCAGCGCCTGCAATCTTGGCCGCATTTACAACCGCAAGACCAACCCCGCCGCAGCCGATAACCGCAACGGTCTGGCCCGGCGTCAGCTTGCAAGCATTGAAGATCGTGCCCGCACCGGTTGTAACCGCGCAACCAATGATCGCCGCCCGATCGAGCGGCATATCTTTGTCGATCGAAACGCAGGCATTCTCATGAATCAACATTTGTTCGGAAAAGGCCGACAGGTTCAGCATCTGATTGACCGGTTCGCCGCCATTCCGGCTGATGCGCAGTACATCGCCCTTGCCCCGGCGAGTGTTCCCACCAAGGCAGAGCGCCATGCGCCCGGTCACGCAGAATTCGCAAGTCCCGCAGAAGGCGCTGAGGCAGGTTACGACGTGATCACCGGGTTTGACGGAGCGCACTTCGCTGCCCACTGCGCGGACAATGCCTGCCGCCTCATGCCCCGGAATTGCGGGGAGAGGGTGCGGATATGCCCCATCAATGAAGTGCAGATCTGAATGGCACAGGCCGCAGGCCTTGGTATCAATCAGCACTTCGTGCGGCGCTGGATCGGCCAGATCGACCTCGCCAATGACGAGGCCTTCACCTGGCGTCTCCAGAATTGCTGCCTTTGCCATAACTGGCCTCTCCCCTTTTGCCGCCGCTCAGCGGGTGGCGCCCATATCGCCTGAGCTGAACCCACCAGCATCATTGGCGGCATTGCCGCTGTTGCCGCGCAGAGCGTTGGCGGTTGGCCCTTCTTCCGGAACGTGCTTGCCAAATTCCATCCGGGCGATGGACCGTGCGTGCACTTCATCGGGACCATCGGCGAGACGCAAGGTGCGCTGATGCGCATAAGCGTTGGCGAGGCCGTAGTCGTTCGACACACCGCCGCCGCCGTGGGCTTGGATCGCATCGTCAATGATTTTCAGAGCCATGTTCGGCGCCTGAACCTTGATCATCGCGATTTCCTGCTTGGCCGATTTGTTGCCGACCTTGTCCATCATGTCAGCAGCCTTGAGGCACAGCAGACGAGTCATGTCGATGTCGATGCGGGCACGCGCCACGCGCTCTTCCCAAACGGAGTGCTTGTAGATCGGCTTACCGAAGGCTTCGCGCTCTTGCAGACGCTTGCACATCTTCGCCAGCGCCTCTTCTGCCACGCCGATGGTGCGCATGCAGTGGTGGATACGGCCTGGGCCGAGGCGCCCTTGAGCGATCTCGAAACCGCGACCTTCGCCCAGCAGCATGTTGCTGACAGGCACGCGAACGTCCTTCATTTCCACTTCCATATGGCCGTGGGGCGCATCGTCATAGCCGAATACGGGCAGATGACGGATGATGTTCACGCCCGGCGCATCGTTCGGCATCAAAAGCATTGATTGCTGTGCGTGACGGCCTGCGGTTGGGTCAGTTTTACCCATCACGATGGAGACCTTACAGCGCGGATCGCCCAGACCCGAAGACCACCATTTGCGGCCATTGATCACATATTCATCGCCGTCACGAACAATGCTGGTCTCAATATTGGTTGCATCAGACGAAGCGGTGAAGGGCTCTGTCATCAGGAAGGCAGAACGGATTTCGCCGTTCATGATCGGACGCAGCCATTGTTCCTTTTGCTCAATCGTGCCGTAACGGTGGAACACTTCCATGTTGCCGGTGTCGGGCGCGGAGCAGTTGAAGACTTCACTGGCCCAGCCGATGCGGCCCATTTCTTCTGCACACAGAGCGTATTCGAGGTTCGTCAGGCCCGGGCCTTCAAATTCAAATGTCTCTTCGACGTGATGGTGGCCCTCATTGCGCGGGGGCATGAACAGATTCCAGATGCCAGCTTCCTTCGCCAGCTTCTTCTTGTCTTCGATGATCTGGATCACTTTCCAACGATCGCCCTCGGCATCCTGTGCCTTATAGGTGTCCATGTTGGGGCGGACATGCGCTTCGATAAAATCGCGCACGCGGTCGCGCCAATAGACCTGACGTTCGGTTGGCTGAAAATCCATGGAAAATATCCTCGCTCTAACTTTGAAAGTTTGATTCTGAATTGGTGGGACCGTGGCAGAGGCGGAGGCCTGCGCCAAGTTGTCTTTTTGTGATTATTCGAGTGCCTGGCTGTCTTGAACGACGGTTTTTTGAACGTTCATCGCCGCCACGCGCGCCTCGTGATCGGCCCGGTTGATCGGAAAACGTCCAAGCCAAAATGCTGCGATCAGAGCCAAGACTGCGGTGATCACTCCGAAGTAGATGACGATGTCGGTGATCACCGTTTCGGGCACTGTGCTCGGGTCGGCCGATGGCGACAATTGCGCGGCTGAAAGGATTTGCCCGCTGATGAATATGCCAAAACCGGTGGCGCATTTTTGGACCAGCCAATTGCCGGAATAGAATGCCCCCTCGGCCCGCTTACCAGTGCGCTCCTGATAGGCCTCGACAATTTCCGCGATCATTGACGATGCGGAGATCATCACGACCACTGCTAGCGCATTGCCCGGGACAAGCAGCAGATAGAGCCAGCCTGCCGACGCAAGAGTGCCGGGCTGAGGCCAGAAACCCAAGACCAATGCAGCATAGGGGAACAGCAGGATGCAAAGGCTCGCAATTGCGCTGATTGCTGCACTTTTCGGTTTGCCTAATTTATCGTGCATCGGCCCGACGATGAAGAACATCACGATCACGGATAGGAACAGCGCAAACGGATAGAAGTTAAGCGCCGTTGCGCCTTCCGAGATGAACGGCAAAGGCGTCGCATCGAGCCGCCAAACGAACACATTGAGATAGTTTGAGAGCGAGAAGCTCATCCCTTGGCTGACATAGGCGGCAAGCCCGCCAGCGGCGAATATCAGGAAGGCCTTTTCGCTGAACGCGTGGGTAATTTCAGAGAAGCACGCCTTTAGGCTGAACGGCTCCGGTTTGGTGGTGGGCAGGTGAGCGACCAATTTGTGCTGTCCGAAGGCCGATCCCAAGACTGAGATGGCCATTAATATCCCACCGAATATTCCAAACCCGACATAGCCATCTTGTTGCAGCAGGCCGTTCTCACCGCCCAGAAACACGGTGTAGGCAAGGACCATCATGAACAAACCGCCGAGCCAGCCTGAAAGATAGCGATAGCGGAATAGAGTTGTTCGCTCGACATAGTCGGAAGTGATTTCTGGCAAGAGCGAGATCGAAGGCACTTCGCACGCCGAAAGCAGGATGCGCACGACAACTGCGATCCCAACTAGCCCTAGGAATGTGGGCGCTTCGCCGCCGGGCGGAGACCACATCAGCACCCATGCAAAGGCGAGCGGTATCGGCGCGGCATAGAGCCACGGCAGGCGCCGGCCCCACTTTGTGTAGGTCCGGTCAGAAAGATTGCCGAGAATTGGATCGATTACCGCATCGACCAGCAAAGCGATCAGCAGAGCTGCGCTGACGAGCCCGGCGTCCATGCCCAAGACTTGGTTGTAAAACAGCAATAGGAAGAACGAAAAGCCGGTGTCCTTTACGCCGAAAGCCACCGCGCCAAAGCCGTGGATCAGTTTCAGCCGCAAAGGTAGCGGCCCCTGGACAAGGCTCACGCAGACACCTCGCTGCGGCGGCCATTTCCTGCGAATCTTTGCATTGCAGCTCTCCCAAGCTCTTTACGCAAACGTAAGCGAAGCAGGCGGCGCGTCAATGCAAAGCTGGGGTTTTGGCATGGGGTCAGTGACTTGACGTTACGGCATTCGCGATTGGCGCTCTGTTCCTTGCAAGCCTAGCATTTGAGCGCTTGCAGCGGACGCGCAAATGACCATAACGTAAGCGTCAAGTGGGAGCTTAGTTGAGAGGAGAGTCGGCGACATGTCCGATCTAGAACAATTCCGCCAAGAAACCCGCGCATGGCTGGAGGCGAACTGTCCGGCTGAGATGCGCCAACCTGTACGCGATGAAGGCGACATTTACTGGGGCGGCCGCCGGGCAACCTTCAAGAATGACGCGCAAAAGGCTTGGTTTGATGCGTGCCTTGCGAAAGGCTACACAGTACCCGCATGGCCAAAAGAATATGGCGGCGCAGGTCTCGCGCCTGAAGAAGCCAAGGTTCTGAGGCAGGAAATGAGCCGCATCAATGCGCGCCCGCCGCTCTCCAGCTTTGGCATTTGGATGCTTGGCCCAGCGCTGCTGCACTTCGGTACGGAAGAGCAGAAGAAGCATTTTCTAGGCGAGATTGCGCGCGGCGAAATCCGCTGGTGCCAGGGCTATTCAGAGCCGGGTTCGGGCAGCGATCTGGTCAGCCTGCAAACCTTTGGCGAAGACAAAGGCGATCACTGGGTCGTGAACGGTCAGAAGGTTTGGACCAGCTATGCTGACCAAGCCGATTGGATTTTCTGCCTGGTGCGCACCGACAAAGAGAACAAGTATCAAGGCATCACCTTCATGCTGTTCGACATGGAAAGCGAAGGCTGCTCGACCAAGCCGATCAAGCTGATCAGTGGCAACTCTCCGTTCTGTGAAACCTTTATGGACAACGTGAAGGTGCCTAAGAGCTATGGCGAAGGCCTCCCTGCGCAAGTGGGCGAAATCAATCGCGGCTGGGACGTGGCGAAGTATCTGCTCGGCCACGAGCGTGAGATGATTTCCGGCGCTGACGGCGGCAACACGGGAACGATCGGTGCGGCGATGAAGCGTCACGCTGGTGAGCTGGACCCGGTCCTGCGCGCAGAGCTGGCGATGTTCGACGTTGATGCGCTGGCTTACGGAGCGATGGGCGAGAAATTCCTCGATGAAATCAAGGTAGGCAAGGCGCATCCCGCTCAGCCGAACATGATGAAATACGCAGGGACTGAGCTTAATAAGCGTCGCCACGAGTTGATGATGTCAGCTGGCGGCTCGCGCAGTCTGGAGTGGGAGAGCGAGGAAACGAGCGGCGGTAAGCCATCTCGCAACTGGCTGCGGACCAAGGCGAACTCTATCGAGGGCGGTACATCGGAAGTCATGCTGAATGTGATTTCCAAGCGCATTCTCGACCTGCCCGGTTCTTAACCGAACGCTGAAGCACACATGGCCGCCCCACAAATAGCGCGGGCGGCCCGCAAGAATAAACGTATGAGAGGATCAAGGGACAATGCCCCTTTACCACAATGACGACCAGGCCATGCTGGCCGACAGCGCCCGCCAATTTATGGCCGAAGAAGGCAATATTGCTAAGCAATTGCGCCATTGGCGAGACCGTGATTGCCCGGATGGTTTTGGCCATGCGCTGTGGGAGCAGTTTGGCGAAATGGGCTTTACCGGCATTCTTGTTGGCGAAGAAGATGGCGGGCTTGGCATGGGCCATGTCGAGGCAGGTATTGTGCTGGAAGAGATCGGTCGAAACCTGTCGCCTTCGCCTTTCCTGACCAGCTCAGTCTTGGCAGCGACGGCTCTGGGCCATGGTTCCAGCGATCTGCGCGGCCGCTATCTGCCCGGCTTGATCGAAGGAAAGAGCGTGTTTGCTGTGGCAATTGATGAAGGCGCAAAGCATCGCCCAGAGCGGATCAAAATGCGCGCCGAAAAGTCAGGCAATGGCTTCAAGCTATCCGGCCAGAAAGACTTCGTCATTCACGGCGCAAGCTCTGACATGATTGTTGTCGCGGCGCGCACCAGCGGCAGCGATGATGACGAGGACGGTGTCACCCTTTTCGCAGTGCCCAAGGACGCGGCGAATATGAGCCATGATGCGGTTCGCCTGGTCGACAGCTCTGTTGCGACCCACACCAGATTTGACGACGTCGAGCTGGATGGTGATGCGGTTATTGGCGAAGTGGATGGCGGACGCGAAGTGCTGAATGCGATGCTGAAGGCGGGCCGGGTTGGCGCGGCGGCAGAGGGCGTTGGCGTCGCCAGCGGCGCGATGGATATGACCGTCGAATACCTCAAGCAGCGCAAGCAATTCGGCAAGCTGATTGGCGAATTCCAAGCGCTGCAACACCGCGCAAGCCACCTCTATTCGGAGGTTGAGATCGCGCGCGCCGCTGTGATCAAGGCGCAGCAATTGCTTGATGGCGACAGCGAAAAGGCCGACCTCATGGCTTCGGTTGCCAAGGCGAAGGTCTCGCAAACCGCAGGCCTAGCCGTGCGCGAAGGTGTGCAAATGCACGGTGGCATCGGCATGACCGACGAATATGACATCGGCCTCTATATGAAGCGTGACCGCGCGCTCAGTGAATTCCTTGGCGATGCCTATTACCATGCTGGCCGTGTGGCCGAGATGAGCGGCTACTAAGCCTTCCAATTGGAGCAAGAATTATGATGGATATGAACGCCCTGTTTGGCCTTAACGGCCGCGTTGCTCTGGTGACCGGCGGTAGCCGCGGCATTGGCAAGATGTTTGTTGAGGGTCTGCTGTCTGCGGGCTGTGCGCGGGTTTATATCTCTGCGCGCAAAGTCGAGCAAATGCAGGAAACCATCGCCGAATTTGGCGAAGACAAAGTGATCGGCATTCCTGCTGACCTCAGCCAGATGGATGGCATCCAAAGCCTTGCCGATGAAATGGCGAAGCGTGAGGACAAGCTTGATATCTTGATCAACAACGCTGGCGCGGCTTGGGGACAACCTTATCTGGAGTTCAGCGAAGCGGGCTGGCACCGTACGATGGACCTGAACGTCAAAACGCCGTTCTTCCTCACGCAAAAACTGCATGATCTGCTGGTTGCAGGCGGCAAGGGCGATCACCCGGCAAAGGTGATCCACGTCTCGTCCATTGATGGCCAGCGCATCAACCCGTGGGAAACATATCCGTATCAGGCATCGAAAGCGGCCGTAATTCAGCTGACCAAGCGGATGGCCGCGCGTCTGATCCAAGACAATATCATCGTCACTTCGATCGCGCCTGGCGCCTTCCCGAGTGAGATGAACAAGGCAGCCAAGAATGCGCCTGACGCATCGGCTGCAATGATCCCGTCCAAACGCGTCGGCACGAAGGAAGACATGGCCGCTGCTGCCATCTACCTGTGCAGCCGGGCCGGCGATTATGTGGTTGGCGACACGGTGACTGTCGATGGCGGCGTCGTGAACGCCTCGCTGCCGAGCATGTTCAACGATCCTGCTGGTTAGAGATGAAAACCAGCAGCCGTACGACTAGCCTGTTTCCATGCTGTCTTCCGGCAGCATGGTTGGCAGGATGGGTAACATCGCGTGCATGTCCACTCCATCACGCAATGCGTTGATGTGCATTTCGAACGAACGCAGCAGACTTGGCAGTTCATATGGTTCGGCTGCATCTAGGTTGATGTCATAACCCAGATCGCCCATGCTTGCGGCGGTCAACCGGCTTAGTGGGTTGCCTGTCGACCCAATGAACCCTGACATCAATTCGTTTCGGAAAAGCTCTTCGCGCCAATGGGAATCCGCAGTCCCTCGGCCTCCGCGATTCTCCACTGGAACGTCCGTGGGGTCCTCTCCAATCAAAGCGCCATATTCGCGGCGTGCTCCAGCACCGATAAACACCGGGTTATCCGTGCCCGCGTTATTGAGTAGCTCCTTTTGGCTCCAGATAGTACCGACGCCAAGCACATGCCCCATCTCGTGAGTGATGACATCGTCCAGCGTCCCGGCATCTTCGAGCTGCTCTAGGTCGGCAGTATCAAACGTCATTCGGCCTTTTGCAGGAATGGCGGCAGTGCTGCCGGCTCCCATCGGCCTCAAATGTGTCGGTCCTGCCTGGCCCAATACGCGGCCTGGTCCATCGATTTGTGCACCCTCTGCCAATATAAGAACGTCATCAATCACTTCGCCATCGACTTGGACCGGCGGCAGTTCGCCGACAATAATGTCGGTCCATCTCATGGCAGCGTTTGCGAAAGCGGACTGTTGACGGTCATTCAAGCCTGCGAGAAAGCGCACTTCAATTGCGAAAGCGCCTTCGACTTTGGTGTCGACGCTTTGGCCTCGGCAGGCTATGACTTTCGATTGAAATGCATGAGGTCTTTGAGCGACTATTGTCATGGCGAAATTTCTCCTGAGAGCCTACTTTGCCTCAGAATGTGCATTGCGAAAGCTTTGCCGGTGATCAAACGGGCCACTGCGAGCCGTGCAGTAGCTGGCCTGAGGAATGCTTACCCCATCAGTTCGCGCACAAACGGGATTAGCCCCGTCTGTCGGGTGCGCCGCATGCGTTCTGCGTCCAGAATTTCGCGGACCTTGGCAAAGCACGCATCGACATCATCATTGATCACGACATAGTCATATTCGGCCCAGTGGCTGATCTCGCCGCGCGCGCGCTCCATCCGGCCGTCGATTACATCGCCGCTATCGGTGGCGCGCTCTTCCAGCCGGCGGCGCAGCTCTTCTAGACTCGGCGGCAGGATAAACACGCTGACGACGTCCTGCTGGTCCTTTTGGTAGAGTTGCTGAGTTCCCTGCCAATCAATGTCGAACAGGAAATCTTGGCCCTCTTTCAAGGCGTTGCGGATCAAACCTTTGGGCGTTCCATAACGGTGATCGAACACCGGCGCCCATTCGTAAAAGTCGTCCTCTTCGACCATTTGGTCAAATTTCGCGTCCGAGACGAAATGATAATGCACGCCGTCAATCTCGCCCTTACGCGGCGGGCGGGTCGTGGCCGATACGGACAAAGCGATTTCGGGATCTGCTTCGAGCAGCATGCGTGACAAAGTCGTCTTGCCCGCGCCCGATGGCGAGGAAAGAATGAACATCAAACCGCGGCGATTAAGGTGGCCGGGATCATCATTGGTCTGCTGTGGTGTGTCGCCCATGCGGCCCGATGCCGCAAACCGGGCGGTTAAATCAAGTCTCGTGATAACGCGCAGGTAAGATTGGTGTCAGTCGAGCGGTTCGCCAGACTTCTTTTTTGAGCGAGCGTTACGCCGAAGTTCAATCGATTTTCCTCGATCATACAGCGTCTTGGCCAGCAATCCGCCCGCTACAATCGCAAGGCCCGGCACGGAGCGCGTGGCCAGCTTGCTCGCGCCGTACAATGCCAGAGTGGTCAAAATCCCACGCCCATCCAGCATGTCGCGCGCGCCTTGTTCGTCCTCGCTGGTCTTGACGATGCCTTTTTCCGCCTGCTTGCGAAATAGGCTGGAGGCCCCGCGCAGTACAATGTCCGCGATCAGCAGGTTCGTCGCCGGGTTGGTGCTTGGGCCGAGCACACGCACCTCGCCGCCATCGTCATCAGATGCCGAGACGGGGACCAAGTCCTGTGATGGTTTTTTCAAGCTGCTCATCATTTACTCAATGCACGGCGCGCGCCATTGATCCGCATTGCCTTTGGGCAGGGCGGCTATTTCTTACGCCCGAAATCCACTGTGACCACGTTCGAGCCATCATCAGCGCCCTCAGCCGCTTCCTCGCCGCTGCTTTCGATGAGGTCGTTTTCCGCATCCTCATGCTCTTCAGGAGCCATATCGGCGACGGTCGCCTGGAACTGCAGGCCGAAATCGACCGCCGGATCAACAAATGCGGTGATCGCGGCAAACGGTATGGAGAGCTTTGCCGGGATCTGGTTGAACGACAGACCGACGGAGAAACCCTCGTCGGTGACCTCCAAATCCCAGAACTTGTTTTGCAGCACGATGGTCATTTCATCAGGGAACCGCTCGCGCAGATGCGGCGGGATCGAAACCCCTGTCGCCTCGGTTTTGAAGGTGATGTAGAAATGATGCGTGCCGGGAAGCTCGCTGCCCCCAGCGACGATTTCGCCAAGCACGCGGCCAACCACGGCGCGCAGTGCCTCTTGGACGATCTCATCATAAGGGATCAGGCTATCGGGGGTGTCTTCGGTCATTATGCGTAAAGGGTGGCGAGCCGCGCCGCGCTGGTCAAGCAAATTGGTAACTTATGTTCGCACTTACGCCCGGCGGCGTGCGAGTGCTTGCGTCAATTTGCGGTGCGCCTATAGCGCGCTTTATGCAAAAAACAGCTCGCACAGGCACGATAGAGCGCAAAACGGCGGAAACCGAGATTGCCATTACGGTCAATCTCGATGGCACCGGCGCGTATGACATCTCCACCGGGATTGGGTTTCTCGATCATATGGTCGAGCAATTTTCCAAGCATTCCCTGATCGATGTTTCGATGAAGGTGGTGGGCGATCTGCATGTGGATCAGCACCACACGACCGAAGACAGCGCGATTGCGCTGGGCCAGGCATTGTCGGATGCGCTGGGCGATAAGGCCGGGATTGGCCGCTATGGCAGCGCCTATTCCCCGATGGATGAGACATTGGCGCGCGTTGCGCTCGACATATCGGGCCGGCCATTTCTGGTCTGGAATGCTGGCTTTACTCAGGAAAAGCTGGGCGAGTGGGACACGGAGCTGATTGAGCACTGGTTCCAATCGGTCGCGCAAACCGCCGGCATCACCCTGCATGTGGAGCTGCTCTATGGCAGCAACAACCACCACATTTGCGAGTCGATCTACAAGGGCTTTGCCCGGGCAATGCGCACCGCAGTGGAGCAAGACCAACGCAAGGCTGGTGCAATCCCCAGCACCAAGGGCCAGCTCGGTGGGTGAGAGGGTTGCCCTCATAGATTATGGCGCGGGCAATCTTCATTCCGTTCACAATGCTTTGAAAGCGGTTGGCGCGGTCGTTGACGTCACGGCGGACACGAGCACCGTTCGCGCAGCCGACCGGATTGTTTTGCCCGGTGTTGGCTCGTTCAAAGCCTGCGCTGAGGGCCTTCGCGCAATTCCCGGCATGGTCGAGGCCATGACAGAGCGCGTGCAGGTGGGCGGCGCGCCGTTTCTGGGCATTTGTGTGGGCATGCAATTGCTCTGCACTCGTGGGTTGGAGCACGGCAAGACAGCCGGGCTTGGCTGGATTCCCGGTCAAGTACGGCTCATCGAACCCACCGACCCGGCAATCAAAGTGCCGCATATGGGCTGGAATGATGTCGCTTTGCTGCCCCATGCGCGCGGCCATCATGTGGTTGAGGAGGGCGAGGCCTATTTCCTGCATTCTTACCACTTCGCCGCCGAAGACCCGCAGCACATCGCCGCATTGACCGACCACGGTGAGGGGCTTGTGGCGGCGGTTGCCAAGGACAATTTGCTTGGCGTGCAATTCCACCCGGAAAAGAGCCAGTCTTATGGGCTGGAGACGCTCGAACGCTTCCTAAATTGGGACCCCGCATGATTATTTTCCCTGCCATCGACCTGAAGAACGGCGAAGTCGTGCGACTGGCCGAGGGCGATATGGACCGCGCAACCGTCTATGGCGACAATCCTGCCGCGCAGGCGCAATTGTTTGCCGAGGCGGGCGCGCAGCACCTGCATGTGGTCGATCTCGACGGCAGTTTTGCCGGCCGGACGGAGAACCGCGAGGCTGTAGAAGCCATCATCGCAAGCTTTCCCGGCCACGTGCAATTGGGCGGGGGTATTCGTGATGCGGCAGGGGTCGAAGGCTGGTTTAAGCTCGGTGTATCGCGCGTGGTGATGGGCTCTGCTGCACTCAAGAACCCTGAATTTGTGAAAGACATGGCGCGGGAATGGGAGGGCGGTATTGTCGTCGCGGTCGACGCGAAAGACGGGATGGTTGCGACCGAGGGCTGGTCCGATGTCTCGGATGTATCGGTGGTCGACCTCGCCCGCCGATTCGAAGATGCGGGCGTCGCTAGCCTGTTGTTCACCGATATTGGCCGCGATGGCTTGCTGAAAGGCGCGAACATCGATGCGACACTAGAGTTGGCGCGGCAAGTGGAAATCCCTGTGATCGCCAGCGGCGGGGTAAAGGGCTTGGACGATATTCACGTCCTCAGCCTACACGCAAAAGAGGGCATCGAAGGCGTGATCACGGGCCGCGCTTTGTATGAAGGCAAGCTCGATCTGGCGGCTGCCATTGCCATGGCGGAGCGTGCCTGACCCATGCGGTTCATGGGCGTCCTCTTCTTGTGCCTCACATTCCTTGCAGGGATAACGGTCGGCACAATTGAGTATGCGCTGATCAATGTCGTCGTGTTTCTCGCGCTGGCTTTGGCTGTTGCCAAATTTATCGAGCCGCGCTTTGGGCAGAACGGCTTAGTTTACGGCATGGCGGGCGCGTTTTTCGCCAGCTTCCTGTGGCCTTACGGATTTATCGCCTTCAAATCGGGCGATGATTGTGTCGGCGATGAGTGCCTAGAGATAGGCGTGTATCTTGCTACGCCCTCGGAGAATACCCAATGACCGTCCGTATCCGCGTAATCCCTTGCCTCGACGTCGCCGATGGCCGCGTTGTCAAAGGCGTCAATTTCGTCGACCTCAAAGACGCTGGCGATCCCGTTGAGCAAGCGCGGGCCTATGACGCGGCGGGTGCGGATGAGCTGTGTTTTCTCGACATCTCCGCCAGCCACGAGGGGCGCGGCACGCTGCTCGATATGGTGCGCCGCACGGCGGAGGTTTGCTTTATGCCGCTAACCGTTGGCGGCGGGGTCCGCAGCGTTGAGGATGCGCGCGAGTTGCTGCTGGCGGGCGCCGACAAGGTTGCGATCAATTCTGCCGCCGTTGCCCGGCCAGAGCTGGTAAGCGAGATCGCCGCGCGGTTTGGCAGCCAATGCGTTGTCGCCAGCGTGGATGCGCGGCGTGTGATTCTGCCGATTGGTGAGGCGGTGCCGCAATGGGAGATATTCACCCATGGCGGGCGCAAACCAACAGGCATCGATGCCGTCGAATATGCCCAGAAAGTCGCTGATCTAGGTGCAGGCGAACTGCTAGTCACCAGCATGGATGGCGACGGGACCAAGGCCGGATATGATCTGGAATTGATCCGCACAATCGCGGACAAAGTCAGCGTGCCTGTGGTCGCGAGCGGCGGGGTGGGCACACTCGATCATCTGGTCGACGGCGTCACAAAGGGCCATGCGAGCGCGGTTTTGGCCGCCTCAATCTTCCACTTTGGCGAGCACACCGTCTCTGAGGCGCATGAGGCGCTCAGAGCTGCTGGCTTGCCCGCACGCGGCGTTTAGGCAAAAGGATAGCGCTATGGATACGCCGAGCACCCTTGACCGCCTTGAACGAACTATTGCCGAGCGCGCGGACGCAGCGCCGGATGCGAGCTATGTCGCTAGCCTCAATGCCAAGGGGCTGGGTAAAATCGCGCAAAAGCTGGGCGAGGAGGCCACCGAGACGATCATTGCTGCGCTGAGCGGAGGCGATGATGCGCTGGTCGGTGAGGTCGCCGATCTGCTTTTCCACCTCATGGTGCTGCTGGGTCATAAGGGCATTGCGATTGGCGATGTGATGGCCGAGCTTGACCGGCGCGAAGGCGTCTCTGGCCTCGATGAAAAAGCCGCTCGGGGAGACATCTGATGCCGATTGATGCCACCTTGCCCCATGATGATGCGAACATATTCGCCAAAATCCTGCGCGGCGAAATTCCCTCGACCAAGGTCTATGAGGATGAGTGGGCATTTGCCTTTGAAGACATCAATCCGCAGGCGGAGATCCACACGCTGGTGATCCCCAAAGGCCGCTATGTCAGCTGGGATGATTTTTCGGCCAAGGCATCGGATGCAGAGATTGGTGGATTTGTGCGCGCGGTTGGCGCGGTGGCGCGGGCCAAGGGACTGGTTGAGCCGGGTTACCGTCTGCTCGCCAATACCGGCGCGCATGGCGGGCAAGAGGTGCCGCATCTGCATGTGCACATTTTTGGCGGCCAGCCGCTGGGCCGGATGATCAGCGCGTAATCAATCTTATCGCAGATAAGACTCGTTTCACCGCCATTCATCACCGAGCGTGAAAAGCCCACTTCCCAGCGAATCCCCGCTGCGTTAGACGGTTTGCACCATGGTTAACCCCAATCCGCAGTCTTTGAATTTTCCGGGCGGTGCCTTTGATGGGCCGTGCCACTTTTATGCGGTGCGCGTCTATTACGAAGACACGGACCTGTCGGGGATCACCTATCACGCGAATTACCTGCGCTGGTTTGAGCGTGCGCGCTCTGACCTGCTGCGTATGCTCGAAATCGATCAGCGCGCCGCGATTGAAGCGGATGAGGGCGCCTATGCGGTGTCTGAGATCAACCTGAAATATCTGCGCCCGGCTAAGCTTGATGATGATGTGGTGATTGTGACCACCTGCACAGAGCTGGGCGCGGCGAGTTGCCGCATGCATCAGATCGCAAAGCGCGGCGAAGAAAGCCTGTGCGAGGCGCATCTGCGCGTCGGCTTTATCTCTCTCGAAGGTCGCCCAAAACGCCAGCCTGGTGCTTGGCGAGCGGCCTTTCAGAACTTCATGGACCAAGAGGTTAAATGACGATTTTTTCATCGCTTGCGGCGAGCGCCGCTGCTGCTGCGCCGACCCGGCTCGACCCGGTAGAGCTGTTTCTGGACGCTGACATTGTTGTGCAATTGGTGATGGCTGGCCTGATCCTCGCTAGCATCTGGGTGTGGATGATCATTGTCTCCTTCAGCCTGCGGATTGGCGGGATGGAGCGCAAGGCGCGCGGCTATGAAGAGGATTTCTTCGAGACCAGCGATCATGAGGCGGTGCTGGGCAAGCGCACGCAGAAAGAGGTCGCCTCTGCGCGGGTCGCGGCCAAGGGGCTGCGCGAATGGAAAATGTCGACCCAATCCTCCAGCGTTGACCGGGATGCTGCGCGCCAGCGGATCGGCGCAGCGATGGAGAGCCAGGTCGCCTATGAAGCGGATGAGCTGGCCGCGCGGCTCAACTTTCTCGCCACTACCGGATCAGTGGCCCCGTTTGTTGGCCTGTTCGGCACGGTCTGGGGCATCATGAACAGCTTCTTTCAAATCGGCGCTCAGGAAAGCTCCTCACTGGCTGTGGTCGCACCGGGCATTTCCGAGGCGCTGTTCGCAACTGCAATCGGCCTGTTCGCCGCGATCCCGGCGGTCATCGCCTACAACCGCTTCAGCAATCGGGTGAACCGGTTTGAGGCGCGCTTGCAGCGCTTTGCGGACCGTTTCCACGCTGGCCTGAGTAGGGAGTTGGACAAGGCATGACAGAGCGGGGTTTGCGATTGGCGATGTTCGGCTGCGCAGCAGCCGCAAGGGCGACTGCCCGCTCGCAGCGACGCGGCCCATGGCCGCATGAGCGAGGAGTTCGCGCGCCCGGATGGGCGTGCGGAAGGAAAGTAAGCTAATGGCGATGGGGCTAGCCTCTAACTCTCGCGGCGGCCGCCGTTCGCGCCGTGCGCCGATGGCGGAAATCAATGTCACGCCGTTCGTAGATGTCATGCTCGTGCTGCTCATCATCTTTATGGTCACAGCGCCGCTGCTCGCCTCTGGCGTGCCGATTGAGCTGCCGGAAAGCCGCGCCAATCCGATTGATCAGACGCCGGAGCAGGTGACGATCTCCGTCGATGGCGCTGGCGTGATCTACATTGATGATGCAGCGGTGGCGCCGGGCGCGTTCCCTGAGGCTTTGGCGCGGATTGATCGCGGCGGTGACGGCCAGCAACCCGCAATTGTGCTGCGTGGCGATCGCACGCTTGATTACGGCAGAGTGATGGCTGTGATGGGTGAATTGAACCGCGCGGGCTTTTCTTCAATATCGCTGGTCACCAGCGGTTCAGTTTCGCCGCCATAGCCCGGTGCAGTGATGAGCGAGCAGACCATGCAGCCAGCGCAGTTTAGCAGCGAGGAACGGATCGGCCTTTTGGTCGCTCTGGCTCTGCACGTGGGCGTTGTCGCGGTTATGCTGCTGCAGCCAGTACGCGATGATGCAATGCCGATCCCAGAGCGAATGACGGTGAGTCTGGCCAGTGAAGTGAGCTTGGAATCAACTGCGCCCGATCCCGTTGCAGACAGCAGGGCTGCGATTGCGCCTACTTTGGCCGATGATCCCGCGCCGACGACGGTAGAAGAACTGCCCAGCGAGGCGCAAAGCGATCCCGAGCCGACGCGACCGTCCGTGCAGCCGACCACTCGCCCAACCACCCGCGCAACGCAAACACCGCGCACGCCGCCATCAGCCACTCCGACCCCGCGTGGCGGCAGCCGGATCGGCAGTGATTTCTTGCCAGGCTCCGGCGGCTCAACGACCACGGACGACACCCGCATTCCAGCATCGCAGATTGGCGCGAGTGCGCAGGCGTCTTTGCGGTCCGCGATCACTCGGCAATTGCGCCCTCATTGGACTGCTCCGCAGGGCGTCGATGCCGAAAAACTGGTGTCGGTCGCCTCGTGGCGGCTCAATCCCGATGGTTCTTTGAGCGGCCGGCCCAAATGCAACACCGTCAGCAGCAGCATTACCCCATCCAATCGGCCCCAAGCGAATTTGCATTGCGAACGCGTGATTCGAGCAATTCAGCTTGCGGCCCCTTTCGATCTGCCCGATCAGTTCTACAACGGGTGGAAGACCATTTCCTCATGGCGTTTCGACAGAAGGCTTTAATGATTATGAGATCGTATCTCGCACTTTCCCTGGCTCTTTTCGCAGCACCTCTCGCCGCTCAAAACGAGGATTTGGGCGAGCCTGTGGGCGAAGGCGGCAGTGTTGAAACCGCCTTTGAAGAGAACGCCTCTGAAGAAGGCGGCCTGACCGGCTCGGTCACTGACGAGAGCGATTGGCAGGATCTCGGCATTGCGATCCCGGCCTTTGCCACCGACCGCGAGCGTTCGACCCCGGCCAATGCCAGCGGCACGGGCGCACTTGGCGGAGAGATCGCCCGCGTGATCACCTCTAACCTGCGAAATAATGGCATCTTCAAGCCGACTGGCCCCGACGCTCTTCCCAAGCCGAGCTTTGCTCAGATCACCGCGCCATCATGGGGCAGCTGGACCGGGCGCGGCGCGGAAATGCTGGTGAAGGGCTACGTGACGGCGCGTGATGATGGCCGCTTGGTTGTCGGCTGCTACCTCTACGACGTTGCCCTTCAGGACGAGCTGATCCGTGAGGGTTGGGTCGTGCGCCCTGCGGATTGGCGCCGCGCCGCGCACAAATGCTCTGACCTCATCTATGCCCGGCTGACGGGTGAGAGCCCATTCTTTGACAGCCGCATCGCTTACATCGCGGAGACCGGCCCGAAGGATAAGCGGGTCAAACGTCTCGCGATTATGGACAGCGATGGCGCAAACCACCGCTTCCTGACCTTGGGCAGCGCAACCGCGCTCACACCGCGTTATTCGCCAGATTATTCTCAGCTACTTTATCTGTCCTATGTCGACGGCAATCCGCGCATCTATGTTTATGATATTGGTACGGGTCAGCAGAAGCTTGTCGCGGATACCGGCAATCCCACGCTCGCGCCGCGTTGGTCGCCTGATGGCCGCTCGATACTCTATTCGATGGCGGTGAACGGCAACACGGATATCTACCGCGTGTCGGCCAATGGTGGTCAGAGCGTTCGCCTTACCAACACCCCCGGAATTGATGTCGGCGGATCCTATTCCCCCGACGGGCAAAAGATCGTGTTTGAGAGCGATCGTTCCGGCTCGCAGCAATGCTATGTGATGAATGCTGATGGTTCTGGCCAGCGCCGCATCACCTTCTTCGGAGGGCGCTGCGCCACGCCGGAATGGAGCCCGCGCGGCGACCAGATCGCCTTCACCCGCATTGCCGGGGACTTCAATATTGCCGTCATGACGCCTGCTGGGCGTAACCTTCGGGTGCTGACGAACGGATGGCAAGATGAGGCACCAACGTGGGCACCGAATGGCCGCATCATCCAATTCTTCCGCACGGCGCGCAATTCGGGCCGGTCGGGACTGCATCAGGTCGATTTGACCGGGCGCAATGAACGCCGCCTGCCGACCCCGGTTGACGCCTCAGACCCTGCTTGGGGACCCATTCGTCCCTGAGGTATGTTATTCACTATCCGCCGGGCTCCCCGACCCGCCGGCAACCAGAGAGGATTTGCCATGACTATCCCTAATACTCGTATCATCGCGATCGCTGTGCTTTCATCGACTGCCTTGCTCGGCGCCTGCGCCAAAAAGGCACCAGAGGAACTGCCACCGACCCCGCAAGCAACAGCTACACCAACCACAAGCGGTCCCTCGACCACTCCATCCGGCCCAGGTGTTGGAACACAGGGGCATTTCGAACAGGCCGTTGGCAGCAATGCCGTGGTGTATTTCGATACAGACCGCTTCAACATCGACAGCACTGATGCCGCCGCCCTGCAAACGCAGGCACAATATCTTGGCCAGTACTCGCAAGTGACCATCACGATTGAAGGTCATGCGGATGAACGCGGCACGCGTGAATACAACGTTGCTCTGGGCGAACGCCGGGCCAATTCAGCCAAGAACTATCTGGTCAGCCTGGGCATTGCCGCCAATCGGATTAGCACAGTCAGCTATGGCAAGGAGCGCCCGGTTGCGCTGGGCTCCAATGCAGAAGCATGGGCGCAGAACCGCCGCGCGGCCAGCGTCGTCATCAACTAAACTGAGAATTGCCTAGAGGTTTCTGGCCCGGCTTTGCGCCGGGTCAGCGCCTTTATGGCAGCAAGTAATCCGCAGTGGGCAGGTCCAGCGAAGGCATCTCGGCCTGGACCGGCATAAATGCCGCATCAAACGCGCTGCTGATGTTCCCGCCCGCCGACAAGACGCACAGCGCAGCCATCGCGAAGGTGGCGAATGTGCTTGAGATGGCGAGTTGTGGACTCATGGCGGTTTTGGGTCTCTTACTTATGATTGTTCTTCGGCTGCGCTTTAGCGCTCAGATATGAATGATCTATTGCAATGCAACATTGCAATACGCAACTGGTTCCAAATTTTTCCTTGATAAGCAATCTACTGGCTTTGCTTTGTGCGCCAGCGCGCCTAGGTTAAGCGGATAATGGCATCGACAAACAACATTAATCGCGCCGCTGCGGGGCAGCCGGCATGAGCGCCAAAGGACGATCAAACGACTGGGGTTTTCCGCGCTGGAGGTCTTACGATTCCTCGCGCGAGGCGGTGACTCAGCGGGAATGCGATCGCCACGGCTGCGGCGAGCCGGGCCTGTGCCCAGCGCCCAAATCACCTAACAGTCCCGACCGCTGGCACTTTTGCCAAAAACACGCGGCGGAATACAATAAGGGTTGGGACTATTTTGAAGGTCTCGACAAAGAGGAAAAGGCCAAGCGCGCCAAAGACGAGCGGCGCGACAATTCAGGCTATGCCGAGGCGAGTCATTATGGCTGGACCGGCTCCGGCGATGGCAGCCGCAGCGATGATGAAATGCGCGCGCTGGAAGTGCTAGGTCTAGAGGCGGATGCCGACTTTACTGCGATCAAGAAAGCCTATCGGGCCAAAGCGAAGCTGGTCCATCCTGATGTGATGCCAGGCGATGAAGAGGCCGCGCAACAATTCCAAGCGATCCAGGTTTCCTACGAAGTGCTACGCCAGGCAGAAGAACGCAGGGAGTGGAAGGGTTAAGCCTGCTTTTACTCTCGTACCTACAACTCAAATAAGCAGTAGATTGGTCTTTCCTCAATGGTTTCCTTTCAAAGCATACTCGGTTTCAAGAACGTGTTCGCCCTGGCCAGCCTTCTATCAGCTTGTTCGGCGAGCGGGGTAACTGGGCCGACCGACCCTATAGGGCTCGATGCAAAAGAAGCTGCTGAAGAACGAGCAAACCCGATCGCAGAGCATGAAGCCGAACAGGCTGCGCGAGAGTTAATGAAGCTCGGAGCGGCAGGCGAATTCGCAGCAGCGGCGGAGATGACCGATAATCCGGAATACATGCTGAGGCAGTTTGACCGCGAAATTAAGACCTATGGTCTCGATCAGACGAAGGAGCGTTGGCGGCAGTCACTAGCGGAGCGTGACATTCGCTCGATCACGGAGTCCGGTGACTACGCGATGGTGCTCGTCGAAATGCCCCACTCTGATTATTCGCCTGTGGCATCTGAGATTTACAAGCGCGGTCCGGATGGCACCTATAAAGCGACCTTGTTACCCGGACCCGATATACCCTGTGTATTGGTACGTGAGTACTTCAAGCAAAAGGGCGAGCCCGACGGTGAGGCCCCATGCGCTGAGCAGTGATTGGCGCTACTCCGTTGGCCCTGGCAGCTACTTTCTAACAGCATTGATCGCCGTAATCGGATTGTCATTCCACCACGGGGTGTCGGTCCAGGGCCGCGCGTCTACCTCGTGCGTCCAGCAGTTCTTCGGTTGTTGAGCGAGGTGCCAATAGGTCTCTGCCAGCGCAGCGGGATCGATCACGCCATCATCGCCCTTTGATGCCTTATAGGCCTCAAACTGATCGCCCAGCAGCTTGCCCAGAGTGTCGGGCGCATCGACTGAACCATCGACCACGATATGCGCCACATGCACGCCTTGCGGGCCGAACTCTGCGTTGAGTGTTTGGCACAGCATCCGCCGCCCGCCCATCGCCGCGGCATGGCTGTGTTGTCCCGTGTTGCCGCGCACGGCGGCGGTGGCGGAGGTGACGAGCAGCGTGCCTTTGCCGCGCTCAGCCATGGCGGGCAGCACCGCATGAGCGAGCCGAAACAGGCCGTATGTGCCAAGCCTCCAACCAAGTTCAAAGGCGCGGTGCGGCGTATCGGCCAGCGTTCGATTGCCGATTTGCGCGCCGAGATTGTAGAGCGCGGTGTCGATGGGGCCGATGTCGCGCTCGGTCTGCTCTACCAGCTCCTCAATCGATCCATCCTCGGCGGCGTTGAGCAAGGCGCCGCTGGCGGAACCGCCCGCTTCCTCGATCTGGCTGACCAGCTTTGCAAGGCCCTCCTCATCGCTGCGCCGCGCCAGCACGGTGTGATAACCGCCAGCGGCAAAGCGCATCGCCGTATGCCCGCCGATCCCAGCGCCAGCGCCGATCACAAGGCATACGGGCTTACGTGCGTCAGTCATCTGCGGTTTCCCTTCACACGTGCTCCAAGGCTTGCTCGAAGTCTGCGATCAGATCGTCGGCATCCTCGATCCCGATGCTGATCCGCACCAGATTATCCGTAATGCCCAGCGCCGCCTTGCGTTCCGGCGGGACAGACAGGTGCGTCATGGCCGCGGGATGGCTTGCCAGCGTCTCTGTTCCGCCCAGGCTGACCGCGAGTTTCGCAATCGTCAGATTGTCGAGGAAGCGGAAGCTCTCCGCCTCGCCGCCCTTGATAAAGACGCTGAAGGTGCTGCCCGCGCCCTTGCAATGGCGATCATAGATGTCCTGCTGGCGCGGGTCGTCGATGAAGCCGAGATAGCCGAGCCCTTCCACCTTGGGATGCGCTTTCAGGAAGGCGCAGACCTTCGCCGCGTTCTCGCCTGCGCGCTGCATCCTCAGTTCAACCGTCTCCAGGCTGCGCAGCAGCATCCATGCGGTGTTCGGATCGACAATCCCGCCCATCGTGTTGCGCAGCGCGCGCACTGGATCCATCCACTTCTTCGCGCCAGCAATCGAGCCTGCGACAAGGTCAGAATGGCCGCCGACATACTTGGTCAGCGAGTAGACCACGATGTCCGCGCCGTGATCGAGCGGGCGTTGCCACAGTGGACCCAGGAACGTGTTGTCGATCGCAATCGGACAATCCCATTTGAGATTCGCATCGCGCGCGTCCTTCACCGCCTCGATATCGACCAGAGCATTGGTTGGGTTGGCCGGGCTTTCGAGGTAGATCATCGCCACCTTGCCGCCGCCTGCATTGGCTTGGGCTTTGGCGCGCTTCAGCACCTCGTCCAGCTCCTCGCGGCTCGCACCGGCGGGGAAGTCCACGTAGGTCACGCCGAACTTTGCCAGCACTTTGGCGACGAAGCCCTCTGATGCGGCATAGAGCGGGCCGGAGTGCACGATCACATCGCCTTGGCTCACGCTCGCCAGCATCAGGATGCAGATCGCGGTCATCCCGCTGGAGAAGGTGAGCGCATCCTCCGCGCCGTCCCAGATCGCCAGCCTGTCTTCCAGGATCTCCTGATTGGGCCCGTTGAAGCGCGAGTAGACCAGGCCCTCTGCGCCGCCGGGGCGCTGGCCTGTGATCCCTTCGAAATGCCGCTTGCCCGCCGCCGCGTTCTCAAACGCGAAGGTGGAGGTGAGGAAGATCGGCGCCTTCAGTGATCCTTCCGACAGGGCCGGGTCAAAGCCATAGCCCATCATCTGGGTCGCAGGCTTCATCTCGCGTCCGCCGATCATGGTCTTGGGCTGCTTGGGCTTGCGCCGCGGTGTCGGAGTGTTGGTTGGGTCGATAACGTCGGTCATGATGGCCGGCATCCTTCCTTGATCACGCTCCCAGGAAGGCAGGAGCTGGTCTGATCAGTCCGAGCAGCCCCCGTTCCTAACCTCCGCAGGAACGCCTCTCCACTCGGCCCATGCAATGCGCCCTGACTATCGCGCACTGGTTGCACTTGCAACCGGTTGAGGTGCCAGTATCCGCGATCTCCTTCTTCACTCAACTCACCGCTGCTGAAGCACGCTTGGAACGGCTGGAACACAGTCTTGGGCCAAAAATCCATTCGATCAAAACGCGCCGTACGATCGATTTTTCCGATTAAGAGCGAGGGGGCTGGCATGGCCTCCTGATAACCTGCTTGCAGCGAGTAGGAAATGCGATGCGATATGCGGATTGGCCGATTTGGATAGTCCGGTCCTGTTTCTTCCGCTCCAAACCCTTAATAGCCCCACCGTCATCCTGAACTTGTTTCAGGATAACCGTCGCAGGTCGCGCGAGACCTAGTGGGTTATCCCGGATCAAGCCCGGGATGACGATTGAGGCGGGCTGCTTGCCCAAGAAACGTCTCGTTACCGCCCACGTCACCCTGAACTTGGTTCAGGGTCCATCCCCTGCGCGACATAACTGGGGTGGGACCAACGATAGATGCTGAACTGAATTCAGCATGACGAGTTTTTGTGGCCATCCGTCACCCCAGCGAAAGCTGGGGTCTAGGGCCATTCAGTACAGCGTATGGCCGCATGAGATCCCAGCCCTTCGACAGGCTCAGGAGAATGCCTTTCGCTGGAATGACGTTGGACGCTCAGACCCAAACGAAACGGTAAGAAAGCGGTTCTATTATTCGCAGCATGATGAAAAGTGGCAAAACTCGAATTCGTTTGCTCTTGGGGCTTTTTGTCATCTTTTTGGCACTGCAAGTGCACTCATATTGGCAGTTCCGTTACATGCTGTCCGATTACTTCGACCGTCCACAAAATCCATCGCGCCAAACCAATGGCGTTGCATATCCGCTAATTGAGCCATTTGGCTACGCTCTCGAAGTAGCGGCCATGAGAGTCTACCATCTGAGAAATTTGTGGGTTGGAGTAGACCCGAAATTCAATGAAAAATGGACGGTAATGTCCTCCGATCAGGTTTACGAATATGTGGCTGATTCAGCTTACTTATCTGGCAACACTCATGGTGCCGGCAATGAGTATTTCGGTAAAAGTCAATTTCATTCTACCTGTTCATCGGTAAGCATAATTTCTCAATGCACCGGCCGATACGTTTTGTTTGGAAATCATCTCTGTTCATTCCGTGCAAACGTCAAAATTTCATTCGATGAGTTTTCTTGTCGTCAGTTTTTCATACATGAAGGCGCCATTTATACTGAAGATTTTTGGCAAGTGGATTCGCGGGGGTTCCTCAAAGATCAACTGACCAAAACCTCGAATGAGACGATCAACCCCACCAATCAGTGAAGCGCCGTTGACCCTCAAAACACCGCCGCAATTCCCCACACCATCCCGACGATCAGGAATATCCCCGCGATATCCAGCACCAGGCCGGCGCCGACCATCCGTTCGATCTTGATCCGTCCGGTGGACCACGCAATCGCGTTTGGCCCGGTTCCGGCGGGCAGCATAAAGCCCCAGCTGGCGGCCAGCGCGGCTGGCATTGCGAGCAGCAGCGGGTCCGCGCCCAGCGCCACCACCAGCGCCGCGATCACCGGGATAATGCCGGTTGCGGTCGCGACATTGCTGGCGAATTCGGTGATCACCACGATCATCGCCACCACGCATAGTGCGACCACGATCAGCGGCAGGTTTTCCAGCGGCAACAACGCCTCGCCCAGCCATGTCGCGAGGCCCGAGGCCTGCATTCCGCCAGCCAGCGCCAAGCCGCCGCCAAACATCATGATCACGCCCCACGGCGCGCGGTCGGCCTCTTTCCAATTCAGCAGCGCGCGCCCCGTGCCATCGGGCAGCAGGAACAGCGCAAAACTGGCCAGGATCGCGATGGTGCCATTGGTCCATGACCCTTCCGGCAAATACGGTTTGACCAGCGGCAACGTCATCCACGCGAGGAAGGTGAGCACGGCGACCGGGATCAGCCGTTTTTCCGGCGTGGTCCAGGCCGTGCCCGTCTCAATCGCATCGCGCGCGGCGGCGACGTCAAACGGGTGCTGCGACACCTTTTGAAACTTGGCGATAATCAGCGCGGCGAGCGGCACGCCAACGATCACAATCGGCAGGCCAAACAGGGTCCACTGCGCAAAGGTGATCTCCACCCCGATCATCGTGTCGAGCAGGCCGACGGCAATCGCATTGGTGGGCGAGCCGACGATGGTGCCGAGCCCGCCAATGCTGGCGGCAAAGGCAATGCCCATCGGGAGCGCGCCAGAGAGGCCTTCTTTGTTGAGCGGGGTCTCGGCATCCGCCGAAACCTGGGGCTGGACCTCCCGCTCCCTCCGCCCTTCCACCCGGATCGTATCCGAAACTGTTCCGGGTGGAAGGGCGGAGGGAGCGGGAGGCGCGGCGGCGCGGGCAACCGCGCCTCCAGAAAGAACCGCCAGCGCCATGGGCATCATAATCAGGCTGGTCGAGGTGTTGGAAATCAGCATGGAAAGCAGCGCGGCAGAAATCATAAACGCCAGCAGCAATTGCGTCTGCCCGCCGCCTTTGCCGACCACGCGTAGGATCGCCAGGCTCAGGCGCTTGTGCAGGCCAGTGCGCTCAATCGCCAGCGCCAGAAACGCGCCGCCCAGGATCAGAAACAGGATCGGTGAATAATATGTGCTGGCCGTCTCGCGCGCGGTCGAGACCCCGCTAAAAGGCAGGATCACAAACGGCAGCAGCGCCGTCACCGTCAGCGGCACCGCCTCGGTCATCCACAAGGCCGCCATCCACACGACGAGGCCCGCGACAAGCCACGCTTCGCCCGGCATCCCGGCGGGCGGGGCGGTGATCGCGGTGATGGCAAAGACCAGCGGGCCAAGGATCAGGCCAATCATGCGCGCGCTCATACTGGCTATCGGTCCCCGTGCTGCGGCCGCGCGCTGGAATGCTCGCGGCGGTCGCGCATTACTCGCGCGCATCGCCCGCAAGTGCAAGCGGGATGAGAGAAATGCGGTGCGCTGGCCCGCCGAACAAGCAAAAGGCGAGCGCTCTTTCGAGGGCCCGCCTTTGCGTGTCTTGTCTCGAGTGTTCGCGCCTATTTTGGGGCGAGCACCATCAGCATTTGCCGACCTTCGAGGCGCGGGAATGCTTCGACCTTGGCGATTTCTTCGACGTCAGCCTGCACCTTTTTGAGCAAGTCCATGCCCAGATGCTGGTGCGCCATTTCACGCCCGCGAAAACGCAAGGTGACCTTCACCTTGTCGCCGTTTTCGATGAATTTGTTCACATTGCGCATCTTCACGTCATAATCATGCGTGTCGATGTTTGGGCGCATTTTGACTTCTTTAATGTCCTGCGTTTTCTGGGTCTTACGCGCGGCATTGGCCTTTTTCTGGGCCTCATACCGATACTTGCCGACATCCAGGAATTTGCACACGGGCGGGTCTGCATTGGGCGAAACCTCAACCAGATTGAGACCAACTTCATTGGCCTGCTCGGTGGCTTCAGCCGTGATCATAACGCCGAGATTCTCGCCGTTTTCGTCGATCACGCGGACCTTGGGAACTTGAATGAAATTATCGTAGCGAGGGCCGCTTTTGATTGGCGGGGCCATCGAACGCCGAGGTGGACGGGCTATGTGTGTTCTCCTGTAATAGCCAAAGTGTGCAGCGCGCTATGTAAGGGCAAACGCGCAGGATTGCCAGATGAGTCTGAGGGTCGATTAGAGTTTCACGGCCCAGTCGTATTTTGGCAACTCGGCAGCGCCCCATCCGGCCATGCGGGGCAGCAGCCACAGGAAGAAATTCAACACAAGGCCCAAGAACACTGAGAAAAAGAGAAAGGCGAAAACTGCAAAACCAATCTGTTCGCTATCGACCAATTGGTCCCTTTGGGAAAAGCCATAAGAGACAAAGGCTGCTGACATGGTCAGTCCAAGGACGATTGAGCTGAGCCAAACTTGAGAGAAGGTAAATTTGTCGCCGAAGACCTGGCCAAATGTCGGTGCGAATAGGAAATAAGCCCAGCACAGCATGAAAGTAAGGAACATGACGCCAGATGCCGACGATCCGATTGCGCGGTCGTCTGCTGTGCCGGTCCAATAGCTCCAAACCGTCGGCAGCATGAAGACTACCAAGGCGAGGAAATGCCAAATGGTAATGGCATTCCAAGCATATTTGAGCGGCGCAAAGCTCATCACGCGGCCTCCCGGAACAGCGCAAAACTAATCAATTTGCCCTTCGCCGGGAGCACAGCGTCAATCTGGCTCGCGGGTTTCAGCGCGTCCAAAATCACCGGATCGTCTGCGTCCATGCCTCCGGTATAGGCGCCAAAGGCGGGCAGGATCATCCGGTCCGCGCGTGCTTCTCCGCGGCTCACCACGCCGCAGGGGCGGGCGATATGGCGGCCGCGCACCCTTAGGCGCATCTTGGGGTGATAATGCCCGGACAGCTCTGGCTGCGTCTCGCCCGCCTTTGCCTCATGCCTCAGCACAATGCCGCCGACCTCCAGTTCCTCGGTCAGCTGCGCGCCGAAAGAGCGCTGCATATTCTCGTCGTGATTGCCGGTGATCCACACCCAATCAAGCGCGCGGGTCAGCGATTCCAGCATGCCTGCGGCATAGGGATCGAGCCGGTGCGTACCGTCGTCATCGTGGAAATTGTCGCCCAGAGTGATCACGCGGCGTGCGCCTGTCGCCTTCACGCTATCTGCCAACCGCTCCAGCGTCTCGCGGCTGTCATAGGGCGGCAGCATCTGCCCGTGCTGCGCATAGAAGCTGCCCTTTTCCAGGTGCAGATCAGCGACCAGCAAGGCGCTCTCTCGCGGCCAATACAGCGCGTTGTTCTTCAACAGCACCATTTCCTCGCCCGCAAATTGCATTGCGGCAAATTCAGACGGTGCGAACGAAAGGTGAACCATTGGGTCTCGATGGACGATCCTTGTTTTCGAGGCAACTCAAATTTCCGTCTGCGCTGAACCCTTCGACAGGCTTAGGAGAGCCTTGTCGAAACGCTGTACTTTCTTCTAGAGCTTCGCGCAGAGTGAAGGACAATCCTTCGATGGGCTCAGGATGAACGGGAATTGGAATGGATCGGACGAATAGCACTGCGCGGGCAAAAGCCTGGTTTGAAAGCCTGCGCGACCAGATCTGCGCCGAGTTCGAGGCGATCGAGCGTGAGGCCGGATCCGATGCGAGCTTTCAATACACGCCGTGGGAGCGGGAAGAGGAAGGCAATTCTGATCCCGGCGGCGGCACTCAAGGTCTGATGAAGGGCAAAGTGTTTGAGAAGGTTGGCGTCAATGTCTCCACCGTGCGCGGCAGCTTCAGCAAGGAATTCGCCGGTCAAGTGAATGGCGCGAGCGCGGAGAACCCGGAGTTTTCAGCGACTGGCATTTCGCTGGTGGCGCATATGACGAACCCGCGTGTGCCCGCCGTGCATATGAACACACGCTTCCTCACCACCGGAAAGGCCTGGTTCGGCGGCGGGGCGGATCTCAACCCGCCGATCCCCTATGCGGAAGACACCGAGGCATTCCACGCCAGCCTGCGCGCGGCCTGCATGGCCCATAATCCGACCTATTATGAGAAATACAAGAAATGGGCGGACGACTATTTCTACATCCCCCACCGCGAGAAACACCGCGGCGTTGGCGGGATTTTCTACGACCATCTGGAATGCGAGGACGAGGCCGCGTTTGATCGCAATTTCGCCTTCACGCAGGACGTCGGCAAAGCCTTCCTAGATATCTATCCCAAGCTGGTGCGCGCCCGGATGAATAGCGAATTCAGCGACGAGGACGTCGCTCAGCAGCTCGAATATCGCGGGCTCTATGCGGAGTTTAACCTCGTCTATGACCGCGGGACATTGTTCGGCCTGAAGACCGGCGGGAACATTGATGCGATCCTGATGAGCCTGCCGCCACGAGCGACCTGGAGCTAAAGCGCTGGGGTTAGCGTCAGCTTTTGCCCCAACCAGCGGCGTTCACCTTGTTCTCGCCATAGGAAATGAGGCAGCGCATGTAGCGTTTGTGGAACTCGATCGGGTCATCGATTTCGATATCGACCTGTTGCCATTCGGGGCAGGTGAGAATTTCGATCCCGCCGTCTTTCGCTGGCAGGCCGCTCATGAAATCATTCACGTCCGGCTCAATTCGCAGGAAGTTGAAACAGCCTGCCTCCTCGCAGGCATCGGCTTCGACGGCGAGGGCGGAGAAGCGGTAGACCTCGTTGACGAGAATGTGCTCAGCATCGAGCGCGAGCTCCAGGATATTCCAATCCTTATGCGCGCCTTCTTTGCCGCCCATCGGTTGTTCTTCGGTGCATAGGGATTGGTCGGCCTTGGGGCAGGGGCGCTTGGGCAGTTCCAGCGTGCCGTCAATCACGGCATAGACCACCGGCGTGAGCGGTTGGACAGGGAGCGGGGCGTTCTCCTCGGCGTTAGGATCGATGAGTTCTTCAAGCTCATAGGCATCTGTCATCCCGTTTTGCCTGCGGAAAAAGGCCTCGAACATGGAATCGGAAAACAGGCCAAAGCGCAGGCCGCCATCGACATACATGGTGTTGTCGATGAAGGCGGGCGGGGCGGCAATCGGCGAAGATGAGCTGGCGATGATTGCGCTGATATAGCAATCCTTGAGGTTCTCTTTGCCCTCATCATCGGGTGCGGTGTTCACATAGCGGGTGGCCATATCGCCCAGATCAAACGCCACCGCATCGCCGCTATCGGCGTCGGTTGCACCTACATACAGCCGCGCGCCAGCGGCATAGCGATCCGCCACGGTCTGCATGACGTCGTCGGTGATGAATGTGTGCAGCCGCGCTCGCAGCGGCTCGAGATTGCCGAAAGACCCATGCTCGATCAGCGTCAGGTAATTGGCAAAGTCCGGCTTGCCGTCCTTCGGCTTGGCGTAGACGGCGATCAGATCGCTTTCGGAATTGATTGTATATCCTTCCACGGCCCCCTGCGCATCATTCACAAAGGCGAAGGTGGCGAGGATGGAGCCGGTGCTGATCCCGGTGACGACTTGGAAATCTGGCAGATCGCCGGTGCCGCCCCATCCGGCGAGAATGCCTGCGCCATATGCGCCATGCTCACTGCCGCCGGATAGCGAGAGCAGGCTGGCCTTTTCGCCCGATTGCTGGCGGTCATGCGCGCGCAGGCTGGCCTCAATCTCCGCCGCGAGTTCGGACGGCGTGCGCTCACGCAGATCGGCTGGGCGAGACACGGGTACACCCACATTCATGCGGATCGTCTTGAAATCGCACATCCGGTTTTCCGGTGTGATAGGCGCTGTCTGACAGCCAGCGGTCGCCAATGCGCCCAATGTCAGCGCCGCCGCGCTCAGTTTACCCGTGATGCTCATCCCGCAAATTCCCTTGGTCCCGCCCGTCTGCCGGGGCCTTATGGTCTCAAGAGTTTGATATTTGCTTGATGCTTTCTGAACCTAAATGCCGAATTGCTTTGCAATATTGGGCGTTTTCACCGCATCATAGGAACGTATGCTAAGGCAATATGAACTGGTGGAACGGGTCAAAGAATATGACCCCAATGCGGATGAGGCAGCGCTCAACCGTGCCTATGTCTACACCGTTCAGAAACACGGCACGCAAAAGCGCGCCAGCGGCGATCCCTATTTCTCGCATCCGGTCGAGGTTGCCGGGTTGATGACCGATCTGCAGCTCGACGAGCAAACCATCATCACCGCGCTGCTGCACGATACGGTTGAAGACACGCTGGCCACCATTGAGGACATTGAAGAGCACTTTGGGCCAGACGTGGCGCGGCTGGTCGATGGCGTGACCAAGCTGTCGAAAATCGAGGCCATGCCAGAGAACGAGCGGGCGGCGGAGAACCTGCGCAAATTCCTGCTCGCGATGAGCGAGGATATCCGCGTCCTGCTGGTGAAACTGGCGGACCGGCTGCACAATATGCGCACGCTGCACTTCATCAAGAAGCCCGAAAAGCGCCAGCGGATCGCGCGCGAGACGATGGATATCTATGCCCCGCTGGCGGAGCGGATCGGCATGTATGAATATATGCGCGAGATGCAGGCGCTGGCGTTTGAGCAATTGGAGCCAGAGGCCTTTGCGACCATCACCAATCGGCTGGAGCAATTGCGCAGCCAGGACGGCGGACAGGTCGATGCAATCGCGCTGAAGGTGAAGCAAGTGCTGGCTGAGGCGGGGCTTCAGGTTGAGGTGATGGGACGCGAGAAGCATCCCTATTCGATCTGGAAAAAGATGGCGGAGCGCCACGTCAGCTTTGAGCAGGTCACTGATATCATGGCGTTTCGCGTCATCTGCGAGAGCGAGGCGGATTGTTATGCCGCGATGGGCGTGCTGCACACCACATGGCAGTTCCTGCCGGGCCGGTTCAAGGATTACATCTCAACGCCCAAGTCGAACGGTTATCGTAGCTTACACACCTCGCTGATGTATGAGAATTCCATGCGGGTGGAGGTGCAAATCCGCACCCGCGAAATGCACAGCCGCAATGAATTCGGACTCGCGGCGCATTGGGCATACAAACAAAGCGATTCCGCCGATGGCCAGGTGGCTTGGCTGCGTGATCTGATTGAGATCGTCGATGCCAGCCATGATGCGGAAGAGCTGCTCGAGCACACCCGCATGGCGATCTATCAGGACCGGATTTTCGCCTTCACACCCAAGGGGGCCTTGTTCCAATTGCCCAAGGGCGCAAGCTCGGTCGATTTCGCCTTTGCCGTGCACACAGATCTCGGCGCACAAACGGTCGGCGCGAAGATCAATGGCCGCCACATGCCTTTGCGCACGCCGCTGAATAATGGCGACGTGGTGGAGATCATCAAAGGCAAGAATGCAGAGCCTCAGCTGTCCTGGCTGGGCTTTGTGGTGACGGGCAAGGCGCGCGCTTCGATCCGCCGCTCTGTGCGCCTCAAAGAACGCGCGGAGGTCGCCGCGATTGGCAGCAAATTGTTCGATGAGATTGCGGCAAAAGTGCCCGCGCGGATCGGCAAGAAGGCCATTCGCGAAGCGCTCAAGCGCCTCGAAATGGACGAGCCGGAAGATCTGATGTTCGCGATTGGTGCGGCCAAAATCACCGACCGCGAAGTGATGGAGGCGCTGGTCCCTGGATCGACCGCCGATTTCGAAGACGACGCGGAATGGTCCAAGCGCGAGCGGGTGATCTCGATCCGTGGGCTGACGCCAGAGGTCGGCTACACGCTGGCGACCTGCTGTCATCCCGTGCCGGGCGATCGGATTGTCGGCCTGCGCCGCAAGGATGAACGGGTAGAGGTGCACACGATTGACTGTCTGGAGCTTGCCAGCGGGATCGATGCCGATTGGCTCGATCTGTCCTGGGGCAAACGGTCCGTCGGCGCGGTTGGCCGCCTTAGGGTGACGCTCTATGACCGTCCAGGAACTCTGGCGGAAATGGCCGGGATCTTCGCGCAGAATAAAACGAATGTGACCAGCCTCAATCAGGTCCAGCTCGACCATCCGTTTACCACCTATGAGATCGATTCAGAGGTGCAGGATCTCGCGCACCTCACACGGATATTGAGCGCGCTGCGCGCCAGCGACGCCGTAGCTCAGGCAGAGCGGATTTAGCCAGTTATCTTGGCGGCTTAGCCAAGAACATAAAGTTGATGGTTAAACAGGCGTTTACTACTCCTTAAACCCGCCGTCGTATTGCTCCTCATGTAGGAAACCACACACGTCCGTAAGCGGCGGTATGAGGATAACATTTTGAGCTATTCAGCGCATGATTTTGTGCCCGCCTCTGCTGAGGAATTGGACACCAACGACGCGGATCTGAGTGCCGGTGAGGAACGCCGCAAGCGCTGGCTCGAACGCTTTTCTCTGGTCGGCAACCTGCGCATCGCGATTTTTAGCAATGCGGCCATGGTGCTGGTGGTTGCCTTCGTCATCCTCAGCGGCTTTGCCTACATCGGTAGTCAGGGTGAGCGGCAAACGGTGCTGGCTTCTGCCGAAGTTCGCAGCGGCCATGCCGCGCTTGCGGTAGGCGATGCCTATGTCTCGCTGCGCGATGTGACGGAGCGCGGCGAGCTCGCCGAGTATGAGAACGCCTCTGACAAGCTTGAGGACGCAGCTGAGGATATCAGATCAGCGCTAAATTACGGCGGCGATATGATGCCGAGTGACATTCGCTCTTCGCTTGAGGAATACCTTGAGCGGATTGAGAATGCCGATGCTCGCCTGGGTGCAATTGAGCCTGGTCCGGCCGGTGATACAGCTGCTGCTCGCGAAATCGAACAAGAAGTGGGCACGCTTTACAATGAGATGCGCGTCTATGTTGACGATCTGCATGTGTTTGTGAGCGGCAAGGCCGGCGATCTGTTGAAGATTGTGGGCAAGACGATCCTCGCCTTTATGGTCCTGCTTGGCGTGACCGTGATCGCTTCCTTCTTTGGCGGACGCGTGATCATTCGCAATGTCGTGCGCATGATCCGCAGCATCACCCATGCGATGGAGCGCATTGCAAACGGTGATGACCAGACCGAAATTCTCCATGCAGAGCGTGAGGATGAAATTGGCGATATGGCCCGCGCACTCGCGGTGTTCCGCCAGGATGCTCTGGAGCTGAGCCAACTGACCGCAGAGCGCGCCAGTGCGGCGGAAACAGAGCTTGCTCAACAGCAAATTCTCGCCCAGGAATCGAACCGTCTCCGCACCGATAAAGGCGAGCTGTTAGAGCGGCTTGCTGGCGGTTTTGAAGTTTCAATCGGGGAGGTGATCGACGCCGTTGGCGCAGCCTCTGCGCAGCTTAAAGAAACCTCTGAGAGCATGGTGAGGCTTGCCGAAAGCTCCGCTCAGCAATCGCAGGAGGCCTCCACATCCATGCAAGCAACCACCCGCAATGTGACAGCGGCAGCCGCGGCAACGGATGAGTTCGCCTTGTCGATCACAGAGATCAGCAAACAAGCAAGCGCATCGGCCGCCTTGGCGCGCGAGGCCAGCGAGCTGGTGGCCGCCGCGAATAGCAAGATGACCAATCTCTCCAGCGCGGCAGATGAAATCGGCAGCATTGTCGAGATGATCCAAACGATCGCTCAGCGCACTAACCTGCTCGCGCTCAACGCCTCGATCGAGGCGGCGCGCGGCGGTGAGGCGGGACGCGGGTTCGCCGTTGTTGCCTCTGAAGTCAAAGAGCTGGCAACCCAGACCAGCAACGCCACCAACAGCGTGACTGAGAAGATCAGCGCGATGCAAAGCTCCACCCAGTCGAGCGTGGCGGACCTCAATTCCATGGTTCAACAGATCGACGAGCTTGAGCGCGCCTCGGTCGTTATCGCAACCGCCGTCGATCAGCAGTCAATTTCTGGCGAAGATCTGGCGCGCAATATCGACACGGTCGCCAGCGGCACCTCGCAAGTGGATGCGCAGCTGGGCAAATTGCGCGAGGCTTCACTCGCAACCGGCTCTGCCTCGTCGCAGGTTTTGGCATCGGCCAGCGAGCTTGATCTTCACGCCGATGCGCTGCGCGAGAAGGCCACGAGCTTCCTCGCTGATGTGCGCCGCAGTGCAAGCGAATTGGACGCGGTAGACAGCGATCTTTTGGCAAAGGCTAACGCGGCGTAAGGCCGCAATCGGTAGACTTAGTTAAGGGGCAATTTACCGCTCTTTAATGGCGTTTTTGTAGGCACTTAGATCACGGACGTTCCTGCGGAGTACGCATCAGATGGACATGGCGAACAACAATTTTGAACCGGCAGAGGCTGGGACCCATGTTGACGCGCAGCTCGCTGATGCGGCTGAAAGCTGGCTCGACAAATACTCGGTTGTCGCCAAGGTACGCACAGCCATTTTTGGCAATATCCTGATTATCATCACCATACTGGCGATTGTGATAGGCTCTGCCTCTTATCTTGGCAGCAAGGCCATCACCCAAGGTGACAAGGCGTCCACTAGCGAACTGATGTCGGACGCCAATACCGCCCTTAGCGAAGCGCGTTTTCATCTCAGTGAGTTTGATAAGAGCCGCGATCTGACGGCCCTTAGAAGCGCGCAGACCGAGCTGGATCGAGCCTTTACGAACTATGGCTTGTTGACTCAGGATGACCATCCATTCTCTGAAGCTATCCAATCCGGCAATACTTCGCGGCTTGAAGAAATCGGTGCCATTCGCGAATTGCTATCCAATCTGGAACAGCCGCTAACGAGCGATGCTGAGGTTCCCGCAGCTCAGCAACGCACCGCCGATGTTTTAGAGTCATCACGCACTGAGTTTGACAAGGTCGTCGAAGTCGTCGCCGTGGATTTTGCCGATTTGTTGGCAGAGATCACTGTTTTGGTCTGGTTCGTAGCGATTTCCGGAGTTGTCCTGTTAGCGGGAGCCATATGGGGCGGGAGACAAGTCGCGCGTAATATCATCGGCATGATCGGTTCTGTGACCAGCGCCACTAAGCGAATTGCCGATGGCTACTCCGATACCCGCATCCCTGGTCAACAGCGCGGTGATGAACTGGGCGATATGGCGCGTGCGCTTGTGGTGTTTCGCGATGCCTCGCAAGAACTGCAGCAGCTCAATGATCAAAGAGCGCAAGCTGCTGAAAAAGAACTCTTCCAGCAGCAAAATCTGGCCGAGCAATCGAACCGGATGCAGGTTGAAAAGATGGAACTCCTAAATGGTTTGGCGGACGGATTTGAATTCTCGAATGGCGTTGTAATTGCCGAAGTGGGCGGCGCCGCTGAGCAGCTTAAAACAACGTCGCAGAGCATGGTGGCTCTCGCTGAAAGCTCGTCGCAGCAATCGTTGGAAGCGACAGATGCGATGCTGGAGGCGACTAAGAATGTAAGCGCGGCCGCAGCAGCAACCGATCAATTCGCCTTGTCGATTGCGGAAGTCAGCAGCCAGGCAACGAAATCCGCGTCTCTGGCGCGTGATGCCAGCGAACTGGTGGTAACTGCCAACGATAAAATGACCGATCTTTCCGGCGCTGCTGACGAGATTGGCGAGATCGCGGAACTGATCCAGAGCATTGCTCAGCGTACCAATCTGCTGGCGCTCAACGCGTCGATTGAGGCGGCGCGCGGCGGCGAGGCAGGGCGCGGTTTTGCGGTTGTTGCCTCTGAGGTTAAAGAGCTCGCAAGCCAAACCAGCAATGCCACCAGCAGTGTAGCTGCCAAGATCAGCGCCATGCAAAGTTCGACTGGGTCTAGTGTCAGCGACCTTACTTCAATCGTCAGTCAGATTAACGAGCTTGAGCAGTCTTCAATGATGATTGCCGAGGCGGTGGGGCAGCAGTCCCATGCTGCCGGTGAACTCGCACGCAATATCGATAGCGTGGCGCACAGCACCGCGCATGTTGAGGGACAGTTGGAGCAATTGCACAAGGCGTCACTTATGACCGGGTCGGCTGCCAGTCAGGTACAGACATCGGCTCAAGAATTGGGCGCGCATGCGGTGGCCATGCGCGATAAAGCCGATGAATTTCTCACGACCGTTCGCCGCAGTGCGAGCGATCTGAATTCCAAAGAAATAGAGCTCTAAGCTCGCCTAAGCCCGAAAGTCGCTAGGCGAAGGTTATCAGCACGATGACCAGGATAACCGAATAGACCAACACCCCGCCAAGGATAGCGAGCGGGTTGAAGGCGGGTGCCAGCGTCGCCTGCGCCATCCGACTGACTTGGGTGAGCAATTGCGGCCATGTGTAGCTGACGAAATCGCCCTGCGTCATAACGGATACGAGGCGTTTTTCCTCATCGACAATGGGCAAACGGCGGAACCGCTCGTTGGACATAACCTGTAGCCAATCGAGAACCTTGTCGTCCTTGTTCGCCATGCGCACTTCGGATGTCATCACATCGCCGACAGTGGTCGTCTTGGGATCGCGGCTTTCGGCGATGACGCGCTTGAAGATGTCACGCTCTGTCATCATGCCAGTTACCTTTTGATCGGCATCGGTGACGATAATTGACCCAAAGTTCTTTTCGGCCATTTGCAGAACCGCGTCATAGACGCTTGTTTCGGGCGAGCAGGTGAGAGGCGGCGCTTTGCTTTGATACTCTGTGCGGTCGGAAATTCTCATAACGCCGTCTCCCATATTTTGTTGTAAACCAAGCCAAGAACGCAGGCAGGGCGCGAGTTGTTCCCCGGCTCGCAGGTCGTCGCATTGCATCGGGCGGGTTCGGAGCGTGCTAAATCAGCGTCAGCGTGACCTGAACTTCGTCGCCTTCTACCAATCCCTCAGCCTTTCGAACCGGCGCCTTTACTGGCAGCAACCAGTTGCCGTCATCACTGGGAAAGCAGGAGGTCGTCCACAGCGTATCGCCGATCCTGGCCTCAACCTTTTGTGAGCGGAACCCGCGTTTGCGGCCCAGCTCCAACCGCCGCATCGCCTCATTGGCCGAGATGGTCTCACCCGGCTCTCCATCAATCGTGATAAAATGCCAGCCAACCCCGTTGGAGCCGGTCCATACCCACAGCGGGCCTGCTTGCGTGAGCTGCGCCTCGCTCATTCGCCCGCAGAAATGGCGCGCACCGGAACCGGGATGTTGCAGATATCCGCGCCGCCAGCGGGCACGATAAAGAACGGATCGCGCCGGTTCGCGCGCGCTTCAGCATACTGAGCAAAGGTATCGCTTTCCGTGGAGAGATACTCGAATTGAGGGCGCTGACCGTCAGGCAGATCGGATGCGACCCGAACCGACAGGATCGGCGTGCGCTTATCCGCTTCCTCTGCGGTGTAGAAACCCAGAGCCCCGCTGCCGCGCGGCAGCGAGGAGAGATGCTCCATGCCAGAAATGATCCGGCCCACCAGCGCGATATTGCGGTCCAGATGCCGCGGCGCATGGCCGATCACAGTGTAGAGCTCCGCACCCGAGCCAGTGTCGGGTGAGTAGCCCCGGCCCACGCCGACCATGCCGTAGCAATGGACGGGTGCCCACGTTCTGTACCCGTCTTTCGTCAAAGCCCATCCGCGCACAAAACCAGGCGTAACACTGTAGTCGTCCTCTGGATCGTTGAGGGATGACGGCGGGGAGGGGATGGCAACCGAGCCATTGGCTCTGCGACTGTCTCTTGCTGCCATCGCGCTGAGCAGGGCAACTGGCCTCCAATCGCGATAGGCAATCTTGCTGGAAGAATATTCGTATTCGGCCATCACCTTTAGCTCGTCTGGTAAAGACTTCTGCTCGGTCTCGCCGCTTTCCGGATTGTCGTATCCCGGATCGCCCCATTGCACGACGTAATTGTCCTGCACGCGGTTGACGGTGATATCGTCATACCACTTCGCGCGAGCGAGCTTGCGGATATTGCCGACCCACCCTTGGGAAAATGGCGCAGGCATCAGCTGGATCACCACTTCGCGCGCGGTCCCTGCCGCGTCCGGGGCGAGGGTCATTACCAGCAAATCCTCTGGATCAATCGCCACCCACTCAGACTGCCGCGCAGCCTCAACAATCTGATTAGGGGAGGGCGCGGCTTCCGGTTCCTCCTGAGCAAGGGCGCCGCTGGATGGTGTAAATATCGCGGCGGCGAGAAGGCCTGCGCAGAATAGAATTTGTGACTTCATAAACGCATCGTGCCACTTCGTCGCTTGCGCGGCAAGCAGAGGGCAGCTAGAGGCGCGAACCTGCCCAATTGTGATAGCGCGAATGGGCATGCGGAGACGTGGCCGAGTGGTCGAAGGCGCACGCCTGGAAAGTGTGTAAAGGGGCAACTCTTTCGTGGGTTCGAATCCCACCGTCTCCGCCACCTATACCATCCCATAAGATGCCAGCTTGGCCCATAAAGTCCTGGTTTTCGAGGCTTTTTGGGTCTTGCATTGGTATCTATTGTTCTTATTATGTTCCCGTCAATCCCGCTGTTTCTTTGGAACATTGTGGGAGCAATGGTGGGAGCAGACAGATGATGGATGGTCATGGGAAAGCTTACCGCACTGCAAATTCGCAATTTAAAAACACCCGGAAGATATGGTGATGGTGATGGCCTCACCCTGGTTTTTAAAGGTCATGGCAGGGGTTATTGGGTTCTAAGGGCTACGATTAAGGGCCGAAGGCGTGACATTGGGCTTGGGTCCTTTTCGCTCGTTTCTCTTAAGGAAGCGCGTGACACGGCTATCGATTTGCGCCGCGATATTCAGCGCGGGCTAGACCCTATTGCTGAAAGAGAGAGGGCTGACCTTGTTGTCCTGACCTTCGCTGAGGCCGCGCGAAGGGTTCACTGCGAGCAAAAGGCAGGCTGGAAAAACGGCAAGCATCAGGATCAATGGATCACGACGCTTGAGAAATACGCTTTCCCAAAGCTTGGCAAGCGATTGGTCAACGATATCGAAGGCCCTCTAATCCGCGAGTGCCTGTTGCCTATCGGGCTCGAGAAACCTGAAACAGCGCGCCGGGTAAAGCAGCGCATTGGTGTGATTCTTGACTGGGCCTACGCCAATGGCATGCGCGCGACCGAGGCTCCGATGCGTTCGCTGGGACGGGCACTCCCACGTCAACCTAAGCGCGACAATCACTTTGCCGCGATGCCCTATGAAGAGGTTCCAGCGTTTATGCTTCACCTTCAGAAACGCGAGAGTGTCGCCCGTTTGGCGTTGGAGTTCCTTATTCTATGCGGTTCGCGCTCTGGCGAGATACGCGGCGCCAAGTGGGCCGAAGTGGATCTGGAGCACAAGCTGTGGATCATTCCCGCTGATCGCATGAAAGTGGGCAAGGAGCATATCGTTCCTTTGAGTAATGCTACCATGAGCGTGCTGGAGCGCGCGCGACCACATTATGCTCCTTGCAGTGACCTGATCTTTCCTGGCCGCAATGTCATGCGCCCAATGTCCGACATGACGCTGCTTAAGATCCTGCGCTACGCAAAGCTCCCCTATACCGTGCACGGCTTCCGGTCTTCCTTCCGCGACTGGGCAGCGGAGCAAACAAACTACCCGGGAGAGGTCGCTGAAGCAGCGCTTGCCCATACCGTTAGCAACAGAGTTGAGGCCGCTTACAGGCGCACCAATTATCTCGACAAAAGGCGCGAGCTGATGCGCGATTGGGCAGACTTCTGCACAAACTAGGGTTGTACCACGAGAGTGACATAGGCCTTGTGAACCCTCTATCACCGATGATAGCCGCCAATGTCTGGACTAGGCGAAACAAGGCCCAAACGCTCCAAGCGGCGATGGTTTGCGGCCACGACTTCTTCGCGCAAATCGGGCACAGGACGGTGCGTGAGCAGCGCATCCAAAGCGACGGTGATGAAGACACTCTGGCGCACCGGATCGGTAGCCAGGGCCCTTAGATCGGCTTCTGTATCGCGCTGCCACGCATCGAGGATGCAATCGCCAATGACGATGCTTGAACTGCCCCGACGCTGTTCTGTCCGAACCTTGATCCACTCGGCAATAAGCGGCGAGACATAGGCCACCAAACGATGATCTCTTTGCATGAATCCAAGTTCTTTTTCACGAAAGGACCTGGCTCACCCTGCGGAAGGTGAGTGCCACTCTGACACAGCGAAAAGGGTGTAGGAAACATCGAAGTTCCCCAATGCTATCAATGCTATAAGAAAGTTTGGGCCACTCTAGCACAGTCGCAATACTCATTGGCACGCGGCCGGCACAGAAGTTCCACTTTTAAAAAATGACCTTCAAACAATTATTTTATAAAGGTTTTTCCAGAAATTCAATGCTGCATTCGCTGCGTACGGTGTGCTGTCAAGTTCCAATTTGCAAGGGCGTTTCCGGCAACTTGGAGCAACCGTTCAATACGCTAAATTTTCTTGCTTATTTTTGGAGCGGGAGCCGGCGAGCGTTTCCGGGACAGAGCGAGATTCAAGGCGGAATCGTCTTTGGGCTACCAACTGGCCTCAGTTTGATAAAAAATAGCCATCTGCAGAGACCAACTTGCGCGGTGCTCAAAGTGGTCAAATACCCCGATAATACACCAAGGAAAACCACTCGCGTTGCCTAGAAACTGCCTTTCCCAAACTCGTTTTAACTATCCCATCTGAGTCCTTCTTTGGAGACCAAAAAGCCATCGTTTTCGCGAATGGTTAGATACTGAATGGCAAAAACGTGAGCAGTGCCCCTTCTCCCAAGAACCACCCTAAATGATCGCTGAAACCTTCTGTGCGACCTCCGCGAGCGTGGCTTGGAGCCGGTTTATCTCGGATAGGGACGTACCGCTTGGAACGTATCTGGTAATCAGGAATTCGCGTGATTATGACATGGTATATAGGTGCTCACGGGTACGTTTCCTGAGCGCTAGCCCGAGTTCTACCGCGAGGTCGGCACGTGCGGCGAGGTTATGCTGAAACCCTCGGATCCGTGCCGCTTCATGGGCGGAGTGGAGAAGAAACGCGTTCAGATAAAGTTCGACCGCATGGATTGCGACCATGCGAAACGGTGCCCGTGATTTCGGCTCCTTGGGCCGCCCATTTTCTAACAGTAGCAGTGCCGCTAACCTGTATTCATCAGCGAGAGAACTCACCTCAGCTGGAGTTGCTGATTCACCCGGATAACTGACGCTGGATTGATCATTCATGTTGCTCTTGGTAGCAGCAATACTGCAAACGAAAGCTGAAAATTTCTAGGCACTCCAGTCGCATGAAAGGGGCCCTGTCCGGTTCTGACAGGACCCCTTTGGAGGAAAGATCGACGGGAGAGTTTAGTCGATCTCGGGAGCATCCTTGTTGTCGTCGTTCTCGCTCGAACCGTTGCCCCTCGAGGGGAAGTCGACCTTGTCGGCGAGGATCTCGGTGCCGTAGCGTGTGACCCCGTCCTTGTCTTCCCAGTGGGTGTAGTGGATGCGGCCTTGGACGGAAACCAGCTGGCCCTTGGTGCAGTACTGGCCGACGGTCTTGGCGAGGCCATTGAAGCAGGCCACACGGTGGAACTCGCTTTCCTTGGCGGCGTAGCCGTTCTCGTCCTTGTAGGCCTTGCCGTCCTTGTCTCGCGCAGGGCGATCGGTGACGACAGTGATCCGGGTGACGTTGGTGCCGCCCTTGGTCTCGCGGGTGTCCGGATCGCGGGCGATGCGGCCGGAGAGGATTGCGATATTGGTCATGGTGATGTTCCTTCAGTTCCTCAAACCGGAGACCATCTCCCGCTTGCGAGCATCTGAAAGAAGCAGGGCATGGGAGGACTGCACCGCAGGAGCGAAGCTCCAAGGGAAACCTGTTCATGACGGGTGGTGCGGGCAGGCAGCGCGGCCCGAAAGGAACGGGTTGCCATCCTCAGCTGACCTGATTCAGGACTGTTCGCGACGAAAGCCCGATGGGTACCGGGTGCCGTGGAATTTCGACGCGAGGGTCGGCCCTAGGCGCTCTTTCAACCAAAAGCAGATCTGGGCGATCCGATTCTTTCTTGATCGAGAGGAACGTATCCGAGACCGAGCGCTCCTTGATTTAGCGATCGATCGCAAACTCAGAGGATGTGATCTCGTTGATCTCAAGATCGGCGGTTTGGTCAGCAAGCCTGAAATCAGGATGCGAGCAACTGTCACTCGACGAAAGACCGGTCGTCTTGTTCAGTTTGAGATCACCGCTGATGCGCGAGCGAGCCTATTCGCCTAGCTAGAGCTGAGAGGTGATGGCGTTGAAAGCTTCGTGTTTCTAAGCGAAGTTAGCTGCGTGGGACAGTCCATAATTTTCCCTAGCCAGGCTGCGCCGGCACCAGCGAGTTCTGTATATAAATTTGGATTGAACTGGCGGCCACTATCTAATCAAATAGGCCAATTGATTTTCGCGCACCCGCAATTCACGAGAGCGTTCGACCTTATCAATTCTCAGTGCCTCCGCGCGCTCTTCAGGGCTAAGATCGACAAGTGCGATCACTTTAGGGTGGATATAGCTCTTCCTACAAATGGCAGGCGTGTTTCGAAGGCGTTTCGCTGCGGCTTCACAGCCAAGTTTCACGGTAGGGTTGGATGCCCGCCGAATAGCGTCGAGCGCAGCGACACTGCCGTGCCATGTCCGAAAGACTTTTGCGCTTACGGATTCTGATCGACTTACGTCCTTGAGCCATTGGTTCACGTGTTCAGAGCGCAGCGGATAGACACTTTGATCGTCGCCGAAATATTGGAATACTTGTCGTCCAGGCAGATCGTCTATCTGCTCCATAATGCGCTGTAGCTTGCTATCGCGGATACTGCGCTGAACCCGCTTGCCCCCTTTTGCCCGATATCGTAAACGCAGCTTGCCGTCGGCATATCTGACGTTCTTCGAGCTAAGCGTCGTCGCTCCCTTGCTTGTCTCTGATTTTCCGCCGATGCGCATGGCTGTCTGATCCATTAGTCGAACGACGGCAGCGGTCGCGGTTTCCTTGTCAAATTTGCCTGAGCGATTGGCATTCCTGAGAACCCGCGAGACCTTGCGCCGTATCCTAGGCAAAAGCCGGGCGAACTCCGACAGCTCAGCATATTTTTGCCGATCGCGAAACTCGACCCATGAAGGATGGTATCGGTATTGCTTTCGTGCGGCATCATCCAAACCTGTCGCTTGAATATGACCCCACTCGTCGAGGCAAATCCAAACATCTGAATAGGCAGGTGGTAGCCCTAAGCTGTCTATCCGGTTCAACACGTCCTCAGCCATTACGCGTTGCCCGTCCGGCGTCCAGTAGAGAAAATCATCGTTGTCTTTGGTCCTGCTAATGCCTGGCTCTTGGTCGGAAACATATACCAAGTGCCTCCCAATACTTGGCATTTCGCAGATGGATGAGCGCACATGATGATGCGCTTTCCGAGGATTTGTGACCAATGACGCGGTGTCCATCAGATGGCTCCTGATTGCGTTTCTGCAGTTTACTCTCAGACTCAGGGCCAGGTTCCCAGATCGATGGGATAAGTTAGAGCCGGGATAACTCAGCGAAAAATGGAACACGACCCGACAAGCGTGGTTGATAAGGCAACACTCGCAATCATCGCTGCCTCTTTGTGCTCGCGTTGCGGCCCGAGAGCGGACGATAGTTAACCCATGACTGAAAGCGACCCATGCCCGACATCCAAACCAACAATCCAGCCACTCGTGAGCCAATTGAAACATACGCCCTTATGTCCAAGGAAGCGGCGTTCGAGAAAATCGAAAACGCTCACTCCGCGTTCGCAGATTGGCGCCAGATCAGCCATCAAGATCGCGTGCCATATCTGCGCGATATCGCCGAGGTGTTACGCGCGAATGCTGACCGCTTGGCCGATCTAATGACCCGCGAAACCGGCAAATTGTTGCGCGACGGAAAAACCGAGGTCGAGCTCTGCGCGCGACTGTTTGAATACACTGCCGACAATGGTCCGGAAGAGCTCGCCGATGAAGAGCGCACGCATTCGGGAGGGGAAAAGCGCGGTATCGTTACCTATTCACCCATAGGCGTGATCTACTCGGTGCAGCCTTGGAATTTCCCAATCTATCAGCCGGTGCGCGTGCTCGCTGCCAATCTGATGGCGGGCAATTCCGTTATCCTGAAACACGCATCGATCTGCACCGGCAGCGGATTGCTGCTGCGCGATCTTTGCCTTGAGGCAGGCCTGCCTAAAGGACTGTTTGACGTCGTCCTGGTTGGCCACGACGTGTCGGATGAGATTATTTCGCACGAAAAAGTGCGCGCTGTGACGATGACGGGCAGTGACGAGGCAGGAAGGCATATCGGGCAAAAGGCAACCGAAGCTCTAAAGAAAACCGTGCTCGAGCTCGGCTCTAACGATGCATATGTGGTGCTCGAAGATGCAGACATCGAGTTCGCGATTGAAACCAGCGTAAAGGGTCGCCTCTACAACAATGGTGAAACCTGCGTGGCGGCGAAACGGTTCATCGTGACCGACGCAGTGTATGATCGCTTTGTCGAGGGGTTTGTTGATCAGATGCAAAACATCAAGACAGGTGATCCCACGGCTGACGACACGCAGCTCGGCCCGGTTTCCAGCGAAGAGCAGTTTGAAACGCTTAAGGAACAAGTCGCTGAAAGTATATCTGGAGGCGCAGCGCTCCTCTGTGGTGGCGCTCCTGAAGAGAACCCTGAGGGGTGGTACTACCCCGCAACGGTGCTTGCCGACTGCAAACCAGGCACGCCAGCTTATGACGATGAGTTGTTTGGGCCAGTTGCATCCATCATTCGTGCGACGGACGATGAAGATGCGATGAGGATTGCCAACGATAGTCGCTATGGACTTGGAGGCGGGATATTTTCAAAAGATGAAGACAAGGCGATCGGGCTCGCCAGGGACCATTTCGATACCGGGATGGTGCGTATCAATTCATTCGGAGCTGCCGATCCGAATATGCCCTTCGGTGGCGTAAAGGACTCCGGCTATGGCCGTGAGCATGGCGGTTTCGGCATGAAGGAATTCGTGAATATCAAGGCGATCTTTTTGCCCTGAGCACGAGCAGGATATTCTAGTCGAGGTTGAGGGGCTGAAACAGTATGCGGTTGGTCCGACCTTGCTGCGCAAACCAAAAGGGGGCGGCTCTTTCTGCCGACCCCGTTGTTTTTCGTACGTGATTTAGATTTAGGCAGGTCTAAATGCCGTCTGCCTTGTCTTCTAAATTTTCCGCCTTTTGCTCAAGCTCTTCAGCTTTTTGCTCCAACCCTGCGGCTTCGGCTTCAGCGCCACGCTCTTGGGCTACGTCAGCTTGCTCTTCGACCAGATCAGCCTGAGCTTCGGTGAGCTCGGCCTTCTCGTCGATGACCTCAGCTTGAGCTTCGGTTACATCGTCCATTTCTTCGCCAATCGCTTCGTTTTGTCCGTCACATGCGCCAAGCATGAGGATCGCAGGTAAAGCGGCAAAAATCAGTTTTTTCATTAGTTCCTCCAAAAATCACAGCTAGGAGCTGCCGCTAACATACGGCAGATATCGACAACTGTTCCAAATGAATTTGCAATTATGATGCTGCCGAAGAAAGCTAGGCATTCGTTTTGCCCTTATCCGCGGCTCGCTGTACCTGCTTTGCATTTTCGTAAAGAGTATCAAGATCGGGCTGATAATGGATTGCGGTCTCAGCTCGGGCTAACGCGCTTTGCGAAGCCGCAACTGAGGCATCAGCAAACACTTTCGGATTGGTCTGTGACAGAGCAAGAAGGATCAGTTGGATCCGCTTTTGCACCTCGAAATTACCCGCTCCGTCGCGTGAAACTTTCGGAATGAGGTCTGAGAAAAGATCAGCGACAGTGACTTCTGGACCATGAATGTTGGTATGGAGCGGTTCGGCTGACTCATCTAACGCTTTGGCGTAGCATTCAAGGCAACGTAACGCACTGTTTAACACCGCTATCGCCGTCCCAGGGTCATTGACCGCTGGCGACATTGCTCGAGATGCGATTTCAGATAGGACAGTTAGTCCGAAGCGCGGGTCCTGATCGAAACTACGATCCCGTTCTATCAGAACACATTCTCGAAACACTTGCGGGTCAATTTCAAGTGCGTCTCTTCCCGCTAGGTACATCACGTGCCTGGTGGGATAGACCAATTTACCGGGATAAATTGTTAGATGGACGACAACATCGTGTTCCTCCGCGGCTTCCTGAAGCGCTTCCACGTCGATGGTGGTTATAACCCCGGTGGCTTGGTCGCAGCAAATCGGAATCGCGTCTGCAGGGATATCCACTTGCGGCATTGCACCCAGCCAGGGGTTCTCACCGTGCCATTTTAGCGCCTTGCATGATGCGTCCTCCACGCGCCGGATAAGATCGCCCATCCTGCCAAACGTAGAGAGTTGCTGAATCCAATTTAGCAGCGTGCCGGTAATGACTATGATTACCAGGATTGTCGCGAAGAACAGTACAATCCTTCCGCGATCGTCATAAAACCCAGCTGATAAACCGATGATTCCGACAATACTGAACAGAAAGGTCCCCAAGAACGTCGATAGAGCGTTCTGCGACCTGTCATCCGCCAGCATGAGAGCTATCGCTCGAGGCGTCGCAAGTCCGGTGGCCGAGTTATAGGCCGAAACCATAATCGAAACTGAAAACGCGATGACCGCCAGCATACTAGAAGCGAGGATCGTGAGCAGTTCGCCTACCGAGCCGCTCGCCAGCTCCAGATCAGAGCCGAAGGGTATACGCGGCCCTAACCAGCTCGCGGATCCCGCGGCCATAATGGCCGCTACGCAAAAAAGCATGGCACGAAACCAGATCTTTTCGGGTAGGCGAAGTAGCTTTTGTTTCCATGCGAGCATTCAGTTGTCTCCTAGCCTCACATGCAATCTTTATTCACGCTCGTAACACACGGGCATGCATTTGCCCCGAACATTTCGAGCCCCGGAAACTCGTCCAGACGATGTCGCCTTTCAGAGTCCCGGGGCGTCACGAGAGGTATTTAAAAGTCCGCGAGGCGCTAGTACCTTCTATTCTCGTTTTTGGCCGATTGAATCTTTTGAATGATGATTTTGGCGGCAAATGACATCGCACCCAAGGCGACTGTTCGAACTACGTATTTCATGACTTTTCCTATTCAATAAAGCCTGACGCCGTTTGTCATTGCGTAAACGTGACAGACTGCACGCCAATCTTGTTTCAAGTGAAATTGGCGAGCCGCATCCGAAGCGACAGAGCGACAAAACTCGAGTGCCGTTGCCGCAACGGAAGGGGCTGGATCAATCGCTTACGCCGTTGTCACGCTGCCGCGTGGGCCAAGCAAGAACCACAGGATCAGGCCTACCACTGGCAGGATTAAGATCACCGCCGACCAGAGGATCTTGGATCCCACAGACGATCCCCCCGTCCAAACGTTATAGAGCGCCCAGATATCTAAAAGCAGGATTGCCAGGCCGATAATTCCATATTCCATGTCGTGATTCCTTTTGTATTAGAGCACGTGGTGAAGTGTGATTATATTGCATCTTCGAGTTGATCGATCATGCGGCAATCCGCCTCCAACTCGCCCTGAAATTGGCTCATGGCGGCTTTTGCTTTCGGCGAGAGATCCTCGTTGTTCATGGCGTCTTTGATTTTCTCTCGAAGGTGCTCTTCGCCGTCATCCACCGCTTCGATTGCGGCCTCGTCATTGTCCTGCAGTGCGGCACTGATCTTCATGAAAACGCGATGTGCGTTGGCGAGAACTGTGCCGTCGGCATCGGGCGTGCCGCCGAGGCTGGCAATCTCACTGCGAACCGTTGCGGCCATTGCCCTGCGAGCGCCTGAGCGCTGTGAGAAAAATTTCTTGAACGCATCACGCTCAGCGATTGCAGCTGCGGCTTCGTAGCCGTCGGCTGAATCGATCAGTCCCTCCAGCACGTCAGTTAGAATATCGATTGAAGCTTGATTGGTCATTTTTCCCTCGTTTGCTGTGTGAATGCGACTCTTACTCCTGGGTTTGGTCCCGTGTTCCGAACTATTTTTCATTCGTATTTTGGAACAATAGATCGCAAATGAAGTTCGCCCTCTTTTGATTGGATCACCATGCGCAAACTCACGCTGCCCTTAGCTCTTTCGATGTTCTTAGTCATGATCACGCTGGTGTTGCCGAGCCATCTCGGGGCCGTTGCAAGCCTCACACAGGCTGGATCGCCCGAGAGTTCCGAACCGCCGCAGACCGTAATCGAAGCAGCTCCCGCCGCCGCCGAGGATCTCGCGATTGCTCAACGACTAGAGGGCATTTTCCGTGAGGTTGATGGCCTCGCGCATGTGGCGATTACAGTCGATAAGGGCGTCGTGAGCTTGTCCGGCTCGATTTCTGATGATGCGGACGCAAGTCGCGCCGAAGCGATCGCTCAACGTGTGTCTGGTGTGGTCACCGTGGAAACTGATTTTGAACGCGATCTTTCGGTCGAAACCAATGTAACGCCATTTGTCGAACGGATTGAAGAGAGTTTTGTTGAGCTTCTTTCCGCTTTGCCGCTGATCGCTATCGCGCTTCTGGTCGCGCTGGCGATCGCGTTGGCGGGGCGTGTGATCGCGTCGTTCGAAGGCTTCTGGAAGCGTGTCACACCCAATATCTTTCTAGCCGAACTTGTGGCGACATCTGTGCGCGTTGTTTTCATCGGTCTTGGCTTGTTTGTAGCTCTTGATATCTTGGGTGCGACTGCGGTTCTGGGGGCTGTGTTGGGCGGCGCTGGGGTTATCGGTTTGGCGGTTGGTTTTGCGCTTCGCGACACGGTCGACAACTATGTATCGAGTATCATGCTTAGCATTCGCCAGCCCTTTCGAGCGAATGATCACGTGCTGATTGGCGATCGCGAGGGACGTGTCGTCCGGCTAACATCGCGGGCAACAATCCTGATGACACTAGACGGCAATCACTTGCGCATACCCAACGCCACAGTCTTCAAAGCTCAGATCCTTAACTATTCTCGCAATCCAGAGCGGCGTTTCAACTTCAAGCTTGGCATCGACGCCGACGATGATCCAGCCGCAGCGATTGCGACCGGCTTGAAGGCCATCAACGCGGAGCCGTTTGTTCTCGACACGCCAGAGGCAACGGCCGAAATCAACGAGGTGGGGGATTCCAATATCGTCATAACGTTTCATGGATGGATTGATCAGCGCAAAAGCGATTTTAATAAAGCAAGAGGCGCCGCGATTAGAGTAACCAAAAACACACTGGAAGATTCAGGCTTCGCTCTACCTGAACCCATCTATCGCCTGCGGTTCGATGGATCGATTGGCACTGGAGCCATTCCTTCTGAGCCACAGCCGGCCTCTACAAAATATCGGACCAATGAGACAAATAGGGACGTTACTACCAAGGTCGACACAGCGCGAGAAGAACACGTCGACCAACTGGTAGAGAGCGAGCGCGCCTCGGATGGCGATTCGGATTTGCTCGATGAGCACCAGCCCATCGAATGAAGTGCGCACACTAACCTATGTTAATGCGCGCTCATAAGGTTGCTTTATCCTAGCGATTACTAGCGAGCAGGCTTTCGGCATCGGCTCGTACTTCATTACGCTGGGGACTTTCTGGTGCTCCGAGGCTATAAAACTTGGCGCGATACCATGCGCAGCTGCGTCGCAATACGCCATTGGCGGTTAGCGTACACAGTTGGGTATGTGTCGTATGGATGAGCATCAGTCTTTATCTGACGCAGATTTTAAGTCGCAACTTGAAGAAGCAATCCCGCATTTGCGAGCTTTCGGTCGTAGCATGTCTGGATCCGCTGATACCGCCGATGATCTTGTACAAGAAACCATGCTCAAGGCTTGGGCCGCCCGCGAGCGGTTCATAGCTGGCACGTCCATGCGGGCGTGGACATTCGTGATCTTGCGCAACACGTTCCGATCGACCTTGCGCAAGAAGAAATTTACCGAGCCATATGATGGCAGCGCGGCAGAACGAATTTTGTCCGCGCCTGCTAGCCAGCAGGACCCAATCCATTTGGCAGATTTGCGACGCGCTCTGCTGGACTTGCCCACCAACCAACGCGAGGCAATCATTTTAGTGGGCGCGGGGGGATATTCCTATGAAGAAGCGGCTGATATCTCTGGCTGTGCGATTGGGACGATAAAGAGCCGGATATCAAGAGCGAGGGAAGCTCTATCGCATATACTTGAAACTGGACGATTTAGGGCCGCGTCAAAAGAACAGAAGATCAGCGGCGAAAATGCTCTCCAGGAGATTATGCTAGCCGTCGAACGAATAGCGATGTGATGTCTGAAATTAGTGATACCACTTCAGCTCTGCTGCATCATGGCGCATTATCCGTGTGTGTTGATCATCGAGAAGTTCGAAGCACGATAGAAGCGATCGCAAATTGAAAAGGGGGGGCGCAAGGCTACCTATACTCACGCCCCTTTTCGTGTCAGAAAAGCTATTCAAGTTCGACCTGGCGGTTGCTGCCTATATCGGGCTCTTCGCCCGTCAAATTGGCTTTCACCAGCTCCCAGGTTTGCACGATCGCGGATTCCGGAGATGACCAAAACTCTGCAACGTGAGGTGTGAAGCGTATCGCGGCCACCTTCGGATCATCTTTGTCGCATTGGAGCCAAGCATTTGCCCATGGCCCCCACAGATCGTCGATCTTGTCAGCGTCTTTCTCGATCTGCGCTCGTCCGCTGATCGAAATGTAGGTTTCTTTTTCAGGGCAGGCATATGTCAAATTGGTCGATTGATCAGAGCTAATCTCGTTGGTTTTACCGCTGATGCGCTCGGTCAAAAACCAAATTTCACAACTGTCTCTATACAATTTGCCTTTCATGGGCCGGCTGCGCAGTTGGCCGTCACGATCCGTCACTAGCATCGCTGTGCCGACATCATCAATCAAATCATACAGTTCATCACGGTCTTCTGCATTCATCGTTTTTGCTCCTGCGTTGACCATCGAATTGGTTAGATGGCGCGTTAGCAACGCAAGCTGGCAGTCGGTTGTTCCATTTCAGTTTCTGGTTGGCGCGTTTGCGGACTTGTTGGTACGGGGATGACGCAAAAAGCCCGGCAACTAAACTGCTGGCGCAAACCGTCTGAATTCAGCTAAACCACTAACCATAATGGATTCACCCTTCATTCCGGAGGAATTCGAATAGTGGCGCGCGAGGCACTTCTCAGGCGGATATCGTTCTTCGCCGACTTGGATGATGACGACAAAAATGTCGTATTGCAGTTGATGGGTAGCGAAAGGCGATTTGCTCGCGGATCAGAGATCATCCATGCGGGCCAGGTTCTCGATAGCGTGTTAGTTGTAAAAAGCGGCTGGGCGATCCGTTACAAATCACTTGAGGACGGTCGAAGGCAGGTCTTAAACGTCCTTTTACCTGGAGACGTCTTCGATTTGCAGGTGTTGGTCGCCGCAGAAGCCGACCACTCAGTATCGGCGGTTACTGAGCTCGAAACATTGTCCGTCAAACCTGAGGATTTTCGGCGTTTGCTGACCGAATCTGGTCGCCTCACCCTGGCGATCTGGTGGATGCAGGTACAAGAAGAGGCGTTTCTGCGTGAGCAGATAGTGCGCAACGGTCAGCAGACTGCGCGAGAGCGGATCGGGCATTTCCTGCTTGAGTTGCATCGCCGACTGCAGATCGCCGACGAAGGTGCATATGACGGCTTTCGCATGGCGCTAACCCAACCCGTGTTGGCCGACGCGCTCGGGCTTTCCCCAATTCACACCAACAGGACACTGCGACAATTGGAGCGCGATGGCCTACTTAAACGTGAGAAAGATTCGATCACTTTTAAGGACCCTGATCGCCTCGCCGAAATCTGTCAGTTCGATCCCAGCTATTTCCATTTAGATGCCTTTCGGATGAGGCTCAGTCGCGAATGATTGGCTGAGCGTCAGAATAGCAAGGGACCACATGGCGCTGATTGCGCGGGATTGTTGAGTGCCGTTTTGGGTATCGCTTCCTCTTTGCGAGGGCGGCGAAATCACTTCACACAATCAATTGCAACCATTCTCCCACTTACGCGTAAGTGATGAAAGCACTCGAAATGGAGACCTTTCATGACCGACATTTTTACCCGCCTCAAAGAAGACCACGACAGGCACCGTGAAATGCTGGACCGCGTGGCCGATACCAGCGGCGACAGCAAGGAACGAAGAGATGCGTTTGAGAAGCTGCGGGTCGATGTTTCCGCGCATGCCAATGCAGAAGAGCAATCGCTCTACGCCGAAATGCTCGCTCGCCCTGAGCTGCAGGGTGAGGGCCGCCATTCAGTGGCCGAGCACAAGGAAATCGATGACTATTTCGAGGAATTGTCCGAGAAAGCATTCGACGACACTGGCTGGTTGACACGTTTTAAAGAGCTGAAGCACCGGCTCGAACACCACATGGAAGAAGAGGAAAATGATATCTTTCCTCCTGCCAAGGATGGTCTGAGCGAAGAGCGGGCGCAGGACCTGCTGACCGAGTTCGACAAACGAAAACCGGCTGAGGTCACGAAGGTCTCATGATGACGATGCGGCGGCAGGCCATGGACATACATCATGGTTGAGGACTGGGTTTTCACATCGTGGACGACAGTGCCACTCATCGTGCTGTCGGCGATGACTATGTATCTGGCGCTGATCGCTCTGACGAGGGTCGCCGGTATTCGAAGCTTCTCAAAGATGAGTGGATTCGACTTCGCTGTAACAGTCGCGATTGGTTCCGTTCTCGCATCCATAATCGTTGCGAAAGACCCTCCTATTTTCAGTGGGGTTGCTGCGCTCTCGATCTTGTTTGCAATTCAAATTGGCTTCGCCGCCTTAAGGTGCCGATGGGATTTTATTGGCGGACTGTCCGATAACAAGCCGCGCCTCATCATGATCGGCGACACGATCCAATACGATCAGCTTCGGAAAGCAAAGATGACTGAAGGCGATCTGATGGGCAAACTGCGAGAGGCCAATGTGCTCGACTTTTCGCAAGTCGAGCTGGTGGTTGCCGAGACAACTGGGGACGTGTCAGTTCTGCACATCGATGATCGTGACATCAGGGTTGCCGACCAACTCTTGGCAGGGGTTATCGGTGCCGATCGCTACGGTGCCAACGGGTCTTAATCGCGCTCTTTTTATTCTGGGTCGTCTGGTTGGCGCTCGCATTTAATGCCTCGGCGTCTGATCGAACGGCCGTTTGCCTGCGGGTAGAGAGCCTCGGAAAAACGCTCAACAACATTTTTAGGGAAGTAAAATGCCGCACGAGCTTGAACTCAAACACATCGAGCCAGTCACTCACAACACCAATCGGTTCGTATTCGATCGACCGGAGGGGTATGAATTCCGCCCTGGACAGGCTACCGACTTGGCCCTTCAAAAGGACGGCTGGGAGGACGAAAAAAGGCCATTCACTTTCACTTCATTACCCGGACAAGGGCACATCGAATTTGTTATCAAGTCCTACCCAGATCATGACGGCGTTACCGAACAGATTGGAAGGATGAGCGTTGGCGATCGTGTGGTGATCGATGAACCATGGGGCGCGATCAGTGACCAAGGCCCCGGTATCTTTATAGCGGGCGGCGCAGGCATAACGCCCTTTATTGCAATTCTACGAGCGCGCCTGAGCGAAGCTGGCAGCCTTGATGGCTACCGGCTGTTCTTATCAAACGATTGTGAGAAAGATATCATTCTTCGGCATGAATTCGAGGCTATGCCCGGTCTCAAGATAGACTTCTTACTTAGCGAGGAAGATGTCGAAGGTATCCACTATGGCCGCATCGATGGCGATTTCCTTGATCATCAACTCACTGATTTTAGAGACACATTCTATGTGTGCGGTCCACCAGCGATGGAAGACGCCGTAGTTGATCTACTGAAGGAAAGAGGCGTGGAGTCAAATCGGATAATAAGGGAAGAAGGCTGAAGCAGGCAGAAGCGGTCCAGTGCAGTCGCTTTGAGTGACGCCGATTAGCTTGGTGAAAGCGCGCACTATGCTCGCGCATCAGTGGTCAGGATCATGCTGCTCGAACTTCAGAATGACTCTTGAAAACCTCTTGTCCATCGCCCTGCTCAATTTTGTACGACGGGCAATCATCGCTTGCATCGCGTGTTACGTCGTTTCCATCGATCTTGAGTGTGCGTTTCTGGGTATAGCGGGCCACGATCTTTCCCTTCGCCGTGCCATCGCCCCAGTCCCACGCGATTGTTGTGCCTTCTTCAAAACCAGTCATCGAAAGTCTCCAGTAGTCGAGGTTTCTAAGGAGCGAACTGCAAGCCGATAAGGGCAACTAGTCCGCTCGTGACACCCGTCACAAATGATCCCCAAGCAATATCGGCAACGCTCACCCGAGTGGCCCATACCTTGAGCACAGCTTGGCTTGTAAGATCGTAGGTGGCGTAACAAAGTCCGCCCAGTATCATGCCATTAATCAAGGCCGTCGCTGCGCTGCCACTCGCCAATCCGGGCATGATCGCAAACCAAATCATTCCGAAAAGGTAGATTGCATAGAAAACTGCTGCAGGGGCCGCGCGAAAATTCTCCGCCATGATTTCACCGATGATCGGGCGGTAGAGATTAGGGCCCGACCATCTAAGCCAAAGCGCGTCGAGCGTACCGAAAATGACCCCAGCGCAAACTACAATTATGACCCACTGCATCTCACAAGCCTTTAAATTCAATATTGCAACCATTACGCGCGTGACCACTGAGAGTTCCATAAGGCTAATATCGTTGAATACAGGCGCCGGCTTAGGTTCAAATTACGTGGTCGCCGAGTCCGATGCCGCGACCTCGCAAGCTTGCCCGGCAGCTGCTTGGTTGTGTCGTCACTGCGTGCAAAGAGCTTGATAGCAACCGGAGGCTATTTGATCACGATGATAGAGTATTCGTTTCTTCGAGGGCTAGTTTGGCTCGTTCGTATCGCTGCCGCGATCATTTTGTTGGGTTCTGCTGCTAGCGTAATCGGGTCCGAACAGTGGTGGATACGCGTTTGGGATTTCCCACGTATTCAATTTGCCATCGCGCTGGTGCTAGGCGGAGCGTTTCTATGGTGGTTTGACCGACGAGCCGTGAGATGGCTGCCGCTTGTTATGGCGATATGCGCCTGCTGGCAGTTCTATCGAGTTTTCCCGTACACACCACTTGCTGAAACTGAAGTCTCGTTGGCAGACGCGGCGAACTTGACCACGAGTTCGTGCTTTTCGGTTCTGTCTTTCAACGTGTTGCAGGATAACAGAGACTATCCTGCAACAATTGCGATGCTGGAGCGCGAAAATCCCGACGTCGTGTTGGTATTGGAGACTGACAAGGCTTGGCTTAACGCATTAGAACCAACTCTCTCAAATTACCCGTCACGGTTGAGCCGGGCGCTCGACAACAAGTATGGGATCGCGTTTGCCACTCGTTTCCCAATGCGAGAGGGAAGGGTGCAAGATCTGGCTGAGCCCGATACTCCATCCGTCCATGCGACACTGGATGGACCGGAAAGCTTTCGGATAATTGGACTGCACCCGAGGCCGCCGCGACCAGCGCAAGACACGGATGAGCGCGATGCCGAGCTTGTGATCGCAGCGCGTCACGCAGCCAAGCAATCCGTACCGGTGCTGGCGATCGGGGATTTTAACGACGTTGCGTGGTCGAATACGTCATCGCTGTTCAAGCGGCTTGGTGCTTTTTTGGACCCTCGTATAGGTCGGGGTCCGTTTGCGACGTTTCCTGCTGATAAAACATGGCTTGGCTGGCCGCTCGACCACGTATTCGTGACCAAAGAATTTCTGCTGGAAGAAATTAGGGTGCTCGAGAATGTCGGGTCAGACCACCGGCCCATTGTCGCTCGCCTATGCTTAGCGCCGCAGAAAGCTCCCACGCTAAACAGCGAGCCAGTAGCGCCAGATGGCGAAGATCGGTCTGATGCCGGCGGAATCATTGACGAGTTCGAACGAGACTCGCGAGAACACATGATCGACGGAAACTAGAGCTTTGCCGATGCCCGATAAACTAGTTGAAAACTGATCTGCGGCTTACGACTGACTAATGCCCCAACCAGCTCGACCCAAAATACTGGATTCAAAAGAGCCCCCAGTTTGCGACGAGCCCAATATAGCGTGGGGTGCACGACCCCCGTAGTCGGATCGTTATGGGAACGTCCACTCCAATTCCTCCAGCGACCGAGACCGGACCGTCCGCTTGCGGCCCAGCCTCGTTCGTCTAGCAACAGCCGGGTCAATGTTAATCCGATTTGCCCTATTCGTGTCACGTTCTGCCAGTCATGACTTGGACAAATTTTGGATCAACCGCGTCAGAGCATCAGGTTGCGAAAAATAGGCCGAGTGGCTGGCTGCTAAGCTCTCGACGCGATCAACGCTCGTTTCGTTCAGAACGCGATCCTGCAAAGCGGGGGTCACAGCTCGGTCTTCGGTCAGCCTAATATATGCCCTCGGGATCTGACCAAATCGCTCATCCGTCAACTTTAGCTTAGCCAATGCAGGACGCAGCGGTTCTCTTCCCAACAGCATATGGCCGAGCTTGTTATCATGCTCGTTACAGTCGTGATAAAGGCCTTCTCGAAATATGTCAGAATGCAGTCTATCCCACATCCCAGCCTTGCTGATGGTTACGTGCTCAGTCAGATACGATCCTTTGTCCCATCGAAAGTACTCAGCTGCACGTTTGCCAGACGGAATCATGTACGACGCAAGATATATCACCCGTTCAATCCGTTCTGGAAAAGTCTCGGCCAGCATTGAAGCCAAGATGCCATACCGGCTGTGCACAACAATTGTAGTCTTCTTCTCCCTCGGTAGATAATGACTGACCGCCCTTACCATTTTCTTGAGGCTTACCGAGATCGGTCGAGCAGGGCTGCAAATGCGGCCTGGAAGGTCAGGCGCTGAGACACTGTGACCCTCTGCTTCCAACAACGGCGCAATTTTGTACCAACACCATGCCCCGTGCCAACTCCCGTGTATTAGTAGGAAGTGTTTCATTGATTGACCGCGCCTTTCTGTAAGAAGGCCGGCACCTCTAACCACGCCGAGGAAACTGCGCTTCCTGAATATTGCGATCAAAGTTCGCGTCTGTCCACTTTCATCCCCAGCTTCGGTCATAGAATGACGGCTGGAAGTAGGCCGATACCGGACTGTCTGGTTGTAGCTGATCGGCACTGAAAAGCGGACGGTCCGATTATAACCCATGAGCGGATTTCAGTGAGTTAATGGTCTGGCTGGACGGCATTCGCGAGCATTAGCGCTCCTGCGAGGCCAGCATTCTGGCCAAGGCCTGGTAAGACGATCTTGTGCTTCGATCCACCTGGGAAATATGCTGCGCCGAGTTCCGATGCCCTCCGATTCACACTCTCAAGTAAGCCGCCCGTCTTCATGACGCCCCCGCCGAAAACGATAATCTCGACTGCCGTCATAGCGATCAGGGAGTGCGCTAGCTGAGCCAGATAACTGGCGATGATTTCATGCGCGATGTGATCTGCCGGTAACTCCGAAAGCGATGCTCCCCAACGCGCCTTAATAGCAGGACCGCTCGCCAGCCCTTCTAAGCAGTCGCCGTGGTGAGGGCATATTCCCTCGAACTCGCGATCATCCGCATGGCGGCGCGGGAAAATGTGGCCCATCTCTGGATGCGCAGCTCCATGGACAGCCTTTCCGTCCAGCACCAAACCTCCACCGATACCGGTACCCACGGTGATATAAGCCAGCGATCTGGCCGTTTTGCCTGCGCCGTGCTTGTATTCGGCTAGAGCTGCTCCGTTCACGTCTGTATCGAAGCCGATGGGCACTCCAACGCGCTCGGCGAAATAACCAGCCAAGTTGCAATTCGCCCAGCCTGGCTTGGGCGTGTTGGTAATGTGACCCCAGAGCGGTGATGACCGATCAAGTTCGACAGGACCGAAGCTCGCAATTCCAAGCGCGTGTATCGATCCCTGACCCTCAAACCACTCGCTGGCCTGAGCCAGTGTAGTCGCAGGATCATGCGTAGGAACTTCATGTCGTTCGATGATTTCGGTCGGTGAATGTCCCACCGCAAGCACAAACTTGGTTCCGCCAGCCTCGATACCGCCCAGTAGCGGTTTACCTACCGAATTCATGCCTCGACCGTTTCCGCCAGTTCGCAGCGATCACCATCAATGTTCAGCTTCAGAAGTGGAGCGGGTACGCCGCCAAACAGTCTGCTGGCTTCGACGGGATCGGTGGGAACGGGTTCGCCCTTCAGGCCGCGAAAATCGACGAAGCTGGAAACGAGAAGCTCGCGTGTCACAAACCAGCTGTAGCTTTGAAGGGGTTCCTCATCAGGATTGGCGAGAACGAGGCCCGTTCCATTGAGTGGACGATACTCATCGAATAAGCTGTCGGACACCATGCCATACAGGCCGTTGGGCGCATGGCTCAGTTCGGGTGCGAATGTCGAGTGCTGGGTCGCCCAGAACGCATAATAGCTGCCCTTGCGATAGACTACGTGCGCTCGTTCCAGCTCATTATTGACGCCGTCAGCGTGGATCAGCGGAGGCAAAAGCTCCCATCCATCGTCGGTTCGCCGGGCGATACCGACTGCGCCGTTGTAGTCGCTGTCTGTACCGGCAAGAGAAGCCGTGAATATCAGATATTCTTGCCCGTCGGCAGGATCGCGGAAATAGGCGGGATCACGGAATGCCTTGATCTTGCCTGCCTCCCCTTCATGCGCGTCTGCGAGCATATATTCGGGCGCCAATTCGCTGATTGATGCGCGGGGTTCAGTCCACGTGCCCGGCAGCCCATTGAGTCCGATAAGCGCATGGGCTTCCACGAGGCGTTGTTGATAGCCTCCAGGACGATGATTTGTCCCCGCCGCCGTAAAGTACAGGCTAACGCCTTCGCCATCGGTAACCGAAGAACCCGCCCATTCCCTCTCATAGTCTACCGCGAATTCGGGGAGAACGTCGCCGAGATCGAACCAGTTTCCTGCCCTGTGCTCAATCAGGCGAATTTTCGCCTCAAAGTGGCGTAAGCTTGGATCACCGCGATCGGGTGCGGACAAGGCCATCCATAGTTCGCGCCCTTGGATTGACGCGACGCGGCCGTCCTGGTCCTGTATCGGCCACATATCCCAATAGACGCGTCCAGCCTCAAGAGTGGCAGGACCTTCCTCTTTTATGATTGGAATGCGCGGAATGTGTGAGGCTTTGATCTTGCGCACACAGTCAGCGGCCCAGGCGGTTGTCATGCCAAAACCTTAAACAATTGGTTGGAAAAGATAAGGGCCGACCCACAGGGAAGTGTTTGGTCGGCCCTTATCCGTTGCATCAGAAATCGAACCGTACCGACGCGGCGATCGTGCGGCCCGCGATAGAGCGAGCCCGGACGATACCATTGGCAGGGATCGATCCTTCTTCTGCCTCGGTAAAGCCCTCGCTGTTGAACAGGTTGTTAGCATTGAGCGCCACTTCGACCCGGTCAACAGGACGAACGGCGAAGAATGCATTAACCTGCGTGTAAGCGGGAAGCTCAAGCTGGTTATTGTCTTGCGTGAAGCTGTCCGTGGTGCCGATCAGATTGGCGCCCACTTTAAAGAAGCCATCGTCATATTGCGCTGTCGCCTGATAGACGAAGTCTGCCTGACGGCGTGGCGTGTTGCCGATGATCGCTGCGTTGAGCGAGTCCGTGATTTCGGCATCGGTCCAAGTGGCGCCAGCGCTCAGGGTGAACGGTCCGGTCGAATACGAACCTTCGAGTTCAATGCCGTAGGCTTCGTAGTCCGTGTCTGTCAGAAGCAGCGGCGCGATTTCGACGTTCGTTTCGCTGGTTTCAGCATAGAAGCCGGTGGCGTAGATCGACAGCCCACTTCCCTGATACTTCAGGCCCATTTCAAGCTGGTTGACATCGGCAATCACGCCATCATCGCCGCCCGGCAGGCCGCCATCGGTGCGGCTGACAGCGGGCGAGAACAGGCTCCGGTCGGCGGTGTGACGGCCACCCTGGCTGTAACGTGCGAAAATGCCGAGGTCGTCTGTTAGCAGATAATTGGCACCGAGCGACCAAGAGAAATAATCAAAGTCGTAATTAACCGGGCTCGCATCACCCAACGGAAGTACAGAGGTCTGCGATTCAGGCGTGCTGATCACGCCATCATTGTTGAAGTCAAAGTCAATGACGGGGCCATCGCCAGTGATCGTGCCATTGGCATCGCCATAGTCATAGCGAATGCTGGCATCGATCGTCAGGCGGTCAAATTCAAGCGCCAGCGATGCGAAGGGCGCATAAGTGCTGTACTGCACATCGTAATTGCGACGGCAGCAATTGCCGAAGAAGTTCGCGCCAAAGCCAACAACCCCGTTGTCGGTGACAGTGTTGCCGCCCGCATCGACGATATCGACGAGAACTGCATTGCCGTCGCCTTCAACCGTTTGGACGAAGGAGGTCCACAGCCAGTCGGTGTCTACATCTTGGCGTGAGAGGTAGAAGCCGCTGGTAAAGGTCGCAGAACCGCCACCGAAGTCGAAGTCTTTGGAGATGCGGAAGTCGTTGGTGATGTTGTCGAGGCTGTTCAAGCGAGTGTTGAAGAGCACAACATTGGTAAGCAGTCCGTTGCCACCAATGCTTGAAGCATTCGCTGCCGCACCAGCGTTCGGACCGGTCGCAAAGACGATGCTTGACCCAGCTCCGCCAATACCATCAGCAATATCTTGCGCCGCACCCGCACTTGCCGGGAAGGGAGAAACAAAGCTGCCTGAATTGTTGGCATAGCGGAAGCGATTGGTCAGCGTCCAACCTGAGCCTACGTCGATCTCTGCTTCGACACCGAAGGCCTGAGATTCCACCGAAAGACCATCGTTGATATTGAAGGTGGTCGGATTGTTGCCGCCATCGAGTGTCAGAGCGGTCGTGATAAGCGGGCTGTACAGCGAGTCCGAACGCGGATCGAACCCGGGAATGGCGTTGTAATCAGGATCGTTGTCCGTACCGCCGACAAAGACCGGCTGAGGCAAGATGGTGGGCGTGCTGTCATCAAGGAACTTGGCGTGGAAACGGACGTATCCGCCATCAAATTCCTTGGTGATGTTGGCCTTGATCTGGCCGCCATCGTAGCCGTTATAGCCAATATCGCGCGGGCCTTCGCCTGTGCGATAGAAGCCGCCGACGTGGAAATAGAGATCATCAGCGAGCGGCGCGCCATAATCGAAGTCAACCCGGTAGGTTTCAAAGTCGACACCGACTGTACCCTGGATCGCACCGCCTTCGCGTTGGCCGGTCTTTGAAATGAAGTTGATCACACCGCCTGGGGCGTTCGAAGCGAATGTGGAGGCAGAGCCACCGCGAACCGCCTCGACGCGCGCAACATTGCGGTCGGCGCGCAGGAAGTTGTCGGCGTTGCCAAAAATGATATCGCCAAACTCGAGAACGGGCAGCCCGTCTTCTTGCAACTGGATATACCGCGCGCCGCCGGTTGAAACGGGCAGGCCGCGAACGGCGATGTTGGCGTTACCTTCACCACCCGATGCTTCCGAGCGAATACCCGGAATCTGGCGAATAAGGTCTGCCGAAGAAGGCGGAGCAAGATCGGCGATCTGTTCGGCCCCGACCGTGCTGACCGAAACCGAGCTTTCGAGCCGGTTCTGGCCGCGCGCAACAGCAGTAACGATGATCTCGGGGCCTTCTTCAGCAACTTCCTCAGAACCAGCTTCCTGATCCTGAGCGAAAGCGGGGGTGGAAAAGGCACTCAGCGCAACGCCAAAGGCCAAAGCGTGACGAAACTTCATGGCAAAACTCTCCTTTGTGCTCGCACCATTTTGCGCGATTCGCATTAATGCATAATCTTGTTGCAATCGATTGCAACGGTAAAATTGCAAACGATTGCAATTACGCGCAATCTATGTCACGAAAATGCCACAACGCCGGTAACAAAGCGGCGAGCGAGAGGATTTGAGATTATGCAAACCGCCGTAAAGCCAAGGCTTTCGCTGCTGCGAATCATCGAAATGAACATCGGTTTCTTCGGCCTGCAATTCAGTTTCGGCCTGCAACAAGCCAATATGGGACCGATCTACGGATTTCTCGGTGCCGATGAAGCAACCATGCCGCTCCTATGGCTTGCAGGCCCCATGACCGGCCTGATCATCCAGCCGATTGTCGGTGCCATGAGTGATCGCACCAACACGCGTTTCGGACGGCGGACACCCTACTTCCTGATCGGCGCGATCATCTGCACGATCAGCCTGTTCTTCATGCCCTATTCCTCCACTCTTTGGATGGCAGCATCGCTTCTTTGGATCCTCGATGCTGGTAACAACATCACCATGGAGCCCTATCGTGCCTATGTCGCTGACCGGCTCGTACCAAACCAAAGGTCGATAGGTTTTCTGACTCAGAGCGCTTTTACCGGCCTCGCGCAAACCCTGTCCTATCTTGCGCCCACTTTGCTAACGGCTTTTGTTGCGCAAGATGTGCTGGATGATAACGGCATTCCGGTCATTGTTCGCATCGCCTTTATCATTGGGGCGATTCTCTCGATTTCTACAATTGTCTGGTCGGTCTGGCGCGTTCCCGAGCTGCCAATGACCGAAGATGAAAAGGCGGTTCTCGAGCAGAAACCGCTGACCGTAAAGGATACTTTCGCGGAAATCGTTGATGCGATCCGCGACATGCCAAAGCCGATGCGCCAACTCGCGCTCGCCATGCTGTGCCAATGGTATGCCATGTTCGCCTATTGGCAGTACATCACGTTTGCGGTGGGGCGCTCGATCTACGATACGTCTGATCCCTCGAGCGCGGCATTCCGCGAAGCGACGCTTACCACGCAGCAGGCGGGCGCTCTGTACAACTTCATTGCCTTCGTTGGAGCGTTGTTGCTGATCCCGATCGTGGCGAAGCTTGGCGCGCGATCTGTCCATGCGGTGTGCCTGTCAGCCTCGGGAATTGCGATGTTGCTCATTCCCGGGGTGGAGACCGCACCGGCTCTCTTCGCTCTCATGCTCGGCATTGGCATTGGCTGGGCCGGAATGATGGGTAACACCTATGTGATGCTGGCCGACTCTATTCCAGCGGAACGCAATGGCATCTACATGGGCATATTCAACATGTTCATCGTCATCCCCATGCTGTTCCAGACATTGACGATGCCGCTGATTTACAACCCAGTTCTGGGCGGTGACCCGCGTAATGTGCTGATGCTGGGCGGAGCGCTTATGATCGTCGGTGCGATTGCAACCCTCTTTGTTGACGCGGGCCACAGAGTTCCGCGTGAACAAAAGGCGCTTGCGAGCTAAGGGATATTGATGGCTGATCCAGACGCTCATAATCACGAAGAAAGCGCGACCAAAGTCCGCACTCTCGCGGACCTCGCCAAGATAGCAGGCGTCTCGCCTGGCACTGTTTCGCGGGCGCTTGCTGGCAACAGTCTCGTCAACGCGAAAACTCGTGAAAAAATCGAAGCGATTGCACGTGAGCACGGCTTTCGCCCGAATCAGATGGCGAGCAAACTGCGCAGGCAAAAGACGGGGGTCATTGGGGTCGCGATCCCGCTGGGTCACGATGTGCGACAGCAGATCTCGGACACCTTCTTCATGACCTTGCTCGGCCACTTGGCTGACGAACTAACGGAGAAGGGGTATGACCTCATGCTGAGGCGTGTCATTCCCGCTCAAGACGAAGACTGGCTCGATCAGTTCATCGGATCGGGGATGGTCGATGGCGTGATTGTGATCGGTCAGTCAGACCAGTTCGAGCGGATCGAGGAGGTTGCCGACGGTTATCTACCGATGGTGGTTTGGGGCAATCATCAGGAAGGTCAAAGACACTGTGTTGTTGGCACAGACAACCGCCTGGGCGGAAAGCTCGCCGCCGAGAGACTTATTGCCTCGGGCGCCAAGAGCCTCGCATTCTTGGGCGACACTCAACCGATAGAGTTCGCAGCCCGCTACGCTGGCGCAAAAGAAGTCGCTGCCAAAATGGGTGTAGCTATCCGCGCCCTTCCTACGCACTTGTCTCCTGAGCGGACCGGCGAGGAAATAGCAGAGCATTTACGGGAGATCGAAGGCAAAGTCGACGGCATCTTTGCCGCAACCGACACAATCGCTGTTACCTGCCTCAAAGAACTTCGGGAAAGCGGCATCGACGTCCCCCGCGAGCTAAAGATAGTCGGCTTCGACGACCTGCCAATTTCGAGCCAGACAGTGCCACCTCTCACGACAGTTAGGCAAGATATCGCTGCTGGTGCAAGGGGCCTTGTGGACCTGTTGCTGCGACGTCTGGCTGGGGATGATACGGAAAGTCTTATATTGCCTCCTCGCCTCATGGTTCGCGACAGTGCCTAAAGCCTGATTCAGTACGGTGTCGGTGTGGGAGTATTTGTGGGAGCTGCATCTTCAGACAATTGGAATTTGATTTGCCAATCAATTGTTTAGACCTTAAGGCTTGCCACCACCGTCTCCGCCACCAACCCCCAGCATGAAGCTCTGCTTATGGGGTGTTTTCGCGAAGCGGCTGCGTGCGGCACAAAGTGAACTGGGCTGAGAGTCGCGAGGCTAGTGTTGTGGATTACTCCACTGGCTCCGAACCGACCGATCCGTGCTGGAATATCAATTCCCGCAAGGATTTGGCATCGGCTGCATCAAACCTCTAACAGCTTTCTCGCTTCGAGTTTCACATGTCGGAAGCCGGGGCGGCGGCTGGTTTCAAACGATCCAAGGGCCGGTGATCGCGAGCGTGCGGGTTGGCGCATAGGCATTGACGAAGAACCATTTGCCATCTGGTGAGAAACAGCCGCCCGCGAGCTCGGTTTGCATTCGCAGGCGCGCAAACTCGTATGGTAAGCCTGTGGGTGTGATACCGCGCAGGTGGTTATCGACCACCTCGGTGTATTGATCCTCGCAGACAATAAGGTGGCCGTTGGGCGCTACGCACAGGTTATCGCCGTAGTTGAACTGATCCGTGCTTTCACTCTCGAAAAACAGTTCGATCCGGTCGCTGCCCTGTCCACGGCCGGGTACGAAACGGAAAACTTGGCCAAGCGTCTTCGAACCACCGCTTGTCGAGCAGACGAAGAGTTCATTTGTGCCCATATGAATGCCCTCACCCCGCGCGATTAACGCCGCTCCTTTCGACGCCGCGCGTTTGCGCAGGTCGTCCTTGGGTGCCTCGACGTTATCGAGATCGGTCCACCGGACCGAATAGGATTTGCCAACTGGCATACGTCTGGCGTCCCAGTTTCGCGTATCGGAAAGCCCGTCGATCACCATTGCCTGTAGTTTGCCGCCATCAGAGAGTTTACCTGGTGTGTTCGGCAGGAAACGATAAAGCGCACCATCATCTCGGTCTTCGGTCTGGTATATAGATCCGGTGAGCGGATCGACGCAGGCGGCTTCGTGATTGAAGCGCCCCATTGCCCGCAGTGGGACCGGATCGACTAGGCCTGTAGCATTACCAGGCACCTCAAAAACCCATCCGTGATTGACTGCAAGTCCTTCGCCATAGCGCTGTCCCGGTCCGGTCGGTGCTTCCTCACAGGTCAGCCAGCTTCCCCATGGCGTCACGCCGCCCGAACAATTGCGGATCGTTCCGCCAAGCGTACGAAACTGGCGCTTTACCTCCAGCGTCTTCGCATCGAGCACGATATTGGTCGTACCGCCCGGGACGATCTTGCCGTTATGGGTACCGAAGCCATTGGCGATAGAGCCACCGGCATCGTCGCTTGGCACCAGTTCATGGTTGCGCACGAGCACGATCTCGCCGTTTCCGAGATCGAGGCAACCCATTCCGTCCGCCTTATCCGGCACAGTGCCGCCATCATCCATCGCGTCGCCGAGGCTGGAAAGCACCCGGTACGAAAAGCCTTCAGGCAGGTCCAGCATGCCGTTCGGATCGGGAACAAGTGGACCGTATCCCGCGCGCGAGGGTTGTGCATCGGGCACGCTTGTGCCGCGGATCATGCACCCGCTGGCGACGAGAGCTGAGAACGCGCTGCCGGTAGCAGCAAGAAACTGACGACGGTTTGGAGCGGTTGAAAACATACTCAATTTCCCTCGATCTCGATCAGATCGCCAGCAGTTTGGAGGCCCACAAGTTCTGCGAGCTTAAGACCTTTAGTTAGCGGCGCCTAGCTCCTAATTCTCACCATAGCGCTCAAACCAGGCGAGAATTGCAGACGCTTTAACCGCACTCTGCAAAGGGCGCGACCAAATGTGACACGGAGAGTACTGTTAGCATCAGGGTAGACTAGGCGGCGTGGACAAATTGATTGACGTTGCGTTGTCTGGTTGATTCAAGGCTGCCTTTTGGAGGCAGGCTTGAGCCGAGGTGATCTCACAGAAGCAGAATGGCGTGTTTTGAAGGGCTTGTTGCCGATTGAGGCGATAAACAGGGGGCTTGGCAGACGTCCTGAACAGAACCGGGCGATCATCAATGGCATACTCTGGCGGCTTCGCTGCGGCACACCGTGGCGCGACGTTCCGCACAAGTATGGAAACTGGAACACGATCTACTGACGGTTCAGGCGATGGAGCGAAGCCGGGGTCTTGGAGGCAGTGTCCGTTACACTGGCTGAGATCATGGCGGATAGCGGCCACTACAGCATCGATAGCACCACGGTTCGCGCCCATGTCTCGGCAGCGGGCGGAAAAGAGGGACTCGTCGAAGGGCTCTTGGCCGCTCGCGGGGCGGGTTCACCAGTAAGCTTCACTGTCTGGCTGACAGGCGAGGACGACCACTCGCCTTCCACTTGACAGTCGGCGAAGCGGCGGATTGCAAGGCGTATGACACGCTGATTACCCTGCCAGAGCGGGCACCGCAGGCGTTCCTGGCTGATAAGGGATACGATGCCGATGCCATCCGTGCTGATCTTGCAAACCGGAACATCGAAGCCGTCATTCCGGGAAGGTCAAACCGCAAACTAAAAATCCAGCACGACCGGACGCTCTACAAGGAGCGCAACCAGATCGAGCGATTCTTTGGTCGTCTGAAAATCAACTGCGCTATCGCAACTCGATACGACCAACTCGCCAAAAGCTTCCTCTCCATGGTACATATCGCTTCAGCGAGATACTGGCTCAAATTTGTCCACGTCGCCTAGCAGAAACGTGCTCTCAAGTTCACATAGCGGATGAGGCTCTGAGTGGGGGCGATCCCGCTGCCTTACCCGGAAATTAACCAAATATAAGGGCATCAACCCTACGCCGCCCCCAACACCTACAGGGGGTAAAAGTGAAAAACAAAAAGCTAATCGCTGCAACCGTTGCTCTGGCAAGCACGATGCTTGCTCCAACAGCGATTTGGGCATCTGAGAAAAACGTTACTGTTGCAGCGCGCGCCTTGGGTTTCATTGAACCCAAGCTAAGCGGCAGTGTTCGTGCCGTTGTCTTCTACAATAAGGGCAACTCTGCTAGCTTGGCCGAGGCACGGAGCATCCGCACCGCGTTGTCCAAAAAGAAGGTCAAGGGCGCTAGCTTTTCTGTAACGCTCGCGTCTGCGGCGAACACTTCTGCTGCTTCCGGCTCAAAGGTTGTCTTTCTTACTCGCGGTCTAAAATCACGCCATAAAGCAATCTTCAGCGCGGCTTCTTCCGCTCGCGCAATCACCATATCTTCAGATCTTAGCTGCGTCCGCACAAACATGTGCGTTGTCGGTGTGAAGAGCTCTCCGAAGACCGAGATTCTCGTCAGTCGTAGCGCCAGGCAGAAAACCAGAGTGCGTTTCTCATCAGCGTTCTTGATGCTGGTGAAGGAAGTTTGACGACCCAATTCGTCGACCTGAACAATTTCCAAAGTCGCAGATTTCGTTCTGAAAAATGAACTGATATTGCGCATGCTCCTTTTGAAGGAAACTACCGTGAAGACCATCTATTCTGTCGCAACTGTCCTGGCTCTTTGTTCTACTACCGCGCATGCCGGAGAGATAGACTACCAGGAGTTCGAGGACTTGTTCGGCGAGCCGGTGGTGACATCAGTTACCGGTACGCCGCAACGCGCATCCGAACTGCCTGCATCTGCTATTGTCGTTACTGGCGATGATATTCGTCGCTCTGGCGCTACTAATCTGGCCGAAGCGCTTCGCGGCTATGCCGGGATTGACGTTTCTCGCCCGGCTACGGGACAGTACAACTTATCCATTCGTGGTCAGGTTGGCGTAACCAATGCGAATACGCTGGTGCTAATCAACGGGCGGCAGGCTTATATTGAGACATTGGGATATGCCAGTTGGACCAACTTGGGGATTCAGCCTGACGAAATCCGTCAAATTGAAATTGTGAAGGGCCCAAATTCGGCAATTTTTGGCTTCAATGCGGCTGCCGGTGTTATCAACATCGTCACTTATAATCCGGTTTACGACAATGTGAGCCGAGCCTCAGTTCAAGTGGGGCTGGACGAGCGCTTTAATGCATCCGGCGTCGTCACTGTCCCGCTTGGACAAAATGGTGGCGTCCGATTTTCGGCAGGACATGACCAGCAAGAGCGGTTTGACAGCCTTAGCTCGCCATCGGACAACGCGACTGAGCGTACTAATGTCGGGGTGGACGCCGGTTACGACTTGAATGGCAAAGCTTTTGTGCGTGCTGGCTATAATTACAGTGATAGCCAACAAGTCATAGACGGCGGTATTACGGTTACCGAAGCAGAGACCAAAACTGAGAGCTTGTTCGGCTCTATCTCGGCTGAAGTCGCTGGCGGCAGTCTATCAGTCTCCGCTCAGTTCTCGGATGTCACTCAAGGCATCGATTTTACGAGCGATGGCTTGCTGGACGCGACCTATGTCAACGATCTGGAAATCTACACTGCACAGTTTCAGCGCAAGCTTTCGAGCAGTACAACCCTTCGCGTTAATGCTGATTACCGTGATAGTGCGTTTGTAACGTTTGAACAGCAAGCTGCGGGCGGGGTTGCTGCGGTCGGTAACGCAGACTATTCATCATGGGGTACCAGCTTGATGCTGGAGCAAAATCTCAGCAACAACCTAACGGCAACTGGTGCGATCCGTTTTGATTCGCTCGATGTCAATCGCGAATTGCTCGGCGATAGTTTGTCAGACCAGTTAATCGTCGCTCTTCTTGGGATCAATTCGCTCAGCAGCGAAATCGACGAATTGTCCTACAACCTGAGCCTTGTATACCAAGCTAGCGAGACGGTGTCTCTGCGTGCGCAGGCGGCAAGGGGCACCAAGCTGCCGTCGCAGCTCCAGTTTGGGGCACAACAAGAACTGCTTGTTCCCGGCTCCCCTTTGTTTATTGCCTATGGCAATCCTGAGCTACCTGCGTCGCTGGTCGATAGCTATGAACTGGGCGCAAACATAAATCTGCCTGCTATTGGCGCATCAGCGACAGTGAGCATGTTCTACACTGAATATGATCAGGTGTCGGACTTCACCCAGACAGACCCAGTTGTGTTTGGTGGACAGCTAATCGTCCCTCTCTTCTATCAAGAAGTAGGCGACTATAACAGCTACGGCTTTGAAGCTAGCCTCGACGCACGTGATGGTGAAGGGTTCGACTGGCGGCTTGACTACACGTTTAATGACATCGACGAGACATTCACCGACAACCGGGTGGCTGACGCTGATTTTGGCGAACTCACACCAAAGCATAAAGCTCGTGCAGAGCTGGGCTACAACTTCGGCTCCTTTAATCTCAATGTGATCGGCATATTCCGTTCGAAAGTAGACTATGATGGTGCCGGGGTGATCCTTGAACGCGACGCTGCTGTCTCGTTTGACGCGCGCGCAGGCTATCGCGTCGACGATCAAATCGAACTGTTCGCAGTCGCCGAGAACCTTACTGACACCAAGTCCTTCGGCAATGGCGCTATCGAGGAAGATACCAGAGCGCGTATTGGCGTTCGTTTCACGCGTTAAGACCTAAGAGAATTAGTAAAACTGGACTAACCCGATGTTTCAGCAACCCGTGAATAAATGGCAGCTTGAGGGCTCCAATGGAGAAAAGATGCATGAATCTCGGTCGTTCATCGACAGACTAATGCCAGGCACCATTCGCAAAAGCTTTGATTTGCGAATGGACCAGCTCAGCGTCAGCAAAAAGATCGTGTTGGCACCGGCAGTAGGGCTGGCGCTGCTTTTCGTGGTCGCAGTTTTAGGTTTTGCAGGCCTTGAGCGATCAAGATCTACAATCGATGAGATGGTCAGCAACGACATTGCGACACTGACTGTGGTTGCTGGTGCAAACACGAAGTTCAGCAATGCGGAAGCGGCTCTCTTTAGGTTGACCACCAGTGTTGCGAACGAAGAAGCCGTTGATGTTGATGCGGAAATTCAAGAAATCCTTGGCACCCTTGGGGATGCAAGAGATGAACTCAATGCCCTCAATGCCTCCAACGAACAGATGCTGGATCAGGAGCTCGTGGGCACGGCTGTGGCTCAGATTGAGGAATATTCTGACGCTGTCGAAGTGATTGGCTCGATGCTAGCGCTTGATTTTGAAAGTGCATCCTTCATGCTCGAACCGTTCAAGGATAACGCTAGAGAAGTAAGAGGTGTATTCGACACTGTTACATTGCAAACCAACGCAGCTGCGACTGCTAAGCAAGCTGAGATCGGCAGAGAAACTCTTATTTTCCAGATTGCGTTTGCTGTTGTCGTAGCGATTGCCATCGCTTTGGTTGGTATCCTCGCAGTATTTGCTACGCGCCATTTGCGCGATGCGATTGCGACCCTTGTTTCCGCTACAGAAGCTGTTGCTAAGGGCGATGATACATACGACCTCGCGCCCTTGCATCGTTCCGACGAATTAGAGAGCATTGTTGTAGCTCTTGAGCTGTTCCGGTCAGAGCAAGAGCGCGCTAAAGAGCTCGAAGAGGCGACCAAGAATTTGCAGCGCGCGCAACTTGAAGCCGAAGCACAGAATCGAGAGGAAAGAATCCGGGAACTCTCAGAACTTGCCAATAGCTATGACAGCAATATTAGCTCGATCATTAGCGCTGTCACGAGCTCGACTGATTCCGTGACAAGGCTTGCTGAGAGTCTGAAATCCAACGCAAAGCTGAGCGTTGATCGAAGCTCTGCCATGACCAATGATGCGGGAGAGATATCTCGTGATATGGACGCTGTAGCATCAGCCACTGAGGAATTGTCGCTGAGCAATCAGGAAATCGACAGTAGTATGAGGGAAACCTCTGATGCTATTGCAAGTATGGTCTCGACCATGGCCGATACATCTTCTGCGGTGTCCGAGTTGAACAGTTCTGCGCAAGAGATCGGAGCTGTGACATCGCTTATCGCTAACATTGCTGGCCAGACTAACATGTTGGCGCTTAACGCATCGATCGAAGCGGCGCGAGCTGGCGAGAGCGGGCGCGGGTTCGCGGTGGTTGCAGGCGAGGTAAAAATGCTTGCTCAACAGACAGCCGATGCAACCGCGGAAATAACATCGCAGGTTTCAGCTGTCCAAAACGCCAGCACCTTGACGACGAAAGCGCTCGAGGCGATTGCGCAGATGGTCGAGCAGGTGAACATGACTTCGACCACTGTTGCTAGTGCGATCAGTCAACAAACGGCTGCGACTGGTCATATCTCCGACACTGTCTTCAAAAGTGCAAATCGCATCACCAAGCTGAGTGAAGATGCTGAAGGGGTAGACGGCGAATCCAGTGCAAATGGCGAAGCATCTGCCGAGCTAGCAAATGCGGCAAATTTCTTGCGCAGCGAGATCAAAAAGCTCGAACAACAGTCCAGCGACTTCGTGGGCAAGATCAGAGCGGCATAGTCGATTACATTAGCTGTTCTGCAAAGCAGCTCGTCTGGGCTTGATAGAGAGCACTGTCAGAGCAAATGCACCTGATTGACGGATAGGGCGTTGAGGTAGGGCAGGGCGATGCCCAGACCAAAGAAGC
>CANMOQ010000003.1 GCA_947499505.1 uncultured Erythrobacter sp. | reverse complement strand
CGGCCACCCTATCAGTACTATAGAACCTCAGGTAACCGGTGTCATTTTCCTATGCAAGCAATGTTTGACGGAGCTGCTACTCACCCGCTTGGCTCTGCTGCTGTAAGCGATAGTGAGAAGGCCCCATGCGTGCCGAATGAAATGCGCGAACGTGCACCCGGCTCAGCCTCATGAATGCCTGTGATTGCGCCGGTCGAGACATAAGTCTTGTCCGGAATTTCAACGCCTCTGCGTGCTCCATTGGCCAGCAGAAAGTCGATCGCTCGATCGGCTGAAGCGACGACATCGCCAACCTTGCGTGAGCCCACGCACTGATCATCGATCATGCATTCCACCAGAACTGAGTCCGCCCCTTTTGCGCGCCAGTTTAAGACTTCCGGGCCAACAATCATGCCGTTGTTGTTGCCGAAATCGCAGATCACCGCAATCGGGCCGATTTTGTTGATCGCTGGCAGCGGGCTGCTGGCAATCTCGGCACCGATAAAAAGCCGATCAGCCTCGCGTGTTTCACCCAATTGCACGATAAATTCTGGTTCAATCGCACCAAAGCCGCTGGTGAATACGGGCATATCGGCGCTGCCACCATTGCTGACATATTTTACAGATTGTGCGAAGATGGGCCCGACGAGGTGTGTCTCCCCGAATGTGTTGACGAAGTCGGGCGGCACTCCGCCGACTTTCCAACCTACGACCTCATCCGCCCAAATTTCTCGGGAGAGCTGTTGGACCGCATAGGCATCAGCAAAGCTTCCCGGAAGATCACCAGGGAACCCCGACAAAGCGGTGGCAGAACGCCGCGCCTCGATCAAAATGCGGGAGATTTCCTGCAACCTTGACTGGCTCGAGGCCACTTGCGCATTCACCATCGCCTTGCCGGTTTTCCCCTTGCTCAGAACCGCCCCCGAAGCCCCAAGAAATAGCGGCGGCCTGAGAAGTCAGCCTGTGACAGACCTTCGCGGGTTGGCCGCGAGAAGATGTTCGGTTCATCAAGGATATTGAGCACCTGTGCGCGGATCTGGATGTTGTCGGTTAGGTCAAAACCAGCCGAAAAATCGAGGAAGTCCTGCGCTCGTGTGAAGCGGTTTGAGCTATTGCGGAACGGCTTGAAGTAGCCGGAACGGATTTTGTAAGCGAGGCGGGCATTGAACGCTCCACGCTCATAGAAAACTGTCGCATTGGCCGTGTGCTTTGAGAAGCCAACAATATTGGCTGGATCGGTGAAGTCAGCCAGCGCAAGGCCGCTCACCACGACCGGATCTTCAAACTCGAAGTCGGAGTCAGCAAAGTTGTAGCTCGCCTGGAAGCCCAACCCGAAATCGAACTTATGCTGCGCGGCGATTTCAAAACCGAGCAGGCGGCTCTTATCATTGGAATTTACAGAGCGGCCAACGATCACTTCCTGCGGCGCACCATCCACGATAATCGTCAGCGGCGTGACATCGGTCTCAACGCCGGTTTGCAGCTGCTTGGCATAGGCTGCGATCGACAGAGATGAGGTGCGCGATGCGTACCATTCAAAGGAAACGTCGGCATTCCAAGAATCCAGTGGCTCGAAAAACGGGTTGCCAGCTGCATTGATGATGCTGCCCAAATCGCCAAGATCAGCCTCATCATCAAATGTCAGAGCAGCCGACTGGCTGAATGCATCAGGGCGGGCAATGGCGCGGTATGCGGCGAAGCGCAAAACCTTATCATCGGCAATGTCTAGGATCAGGTTAGCACTTGGCAGCCAATTCCAGAACGAATTGCGCTCCACATTGACGATCGGATCGCCAACTTCGGTAATTGTGATTGTGCCTGCTGTCGGACCCGGCGCGGTTTCCAGCGCAGAGCTGATGCCGATTGAGCTAATCTCGGTTCGGATTCCCCGTAAGCCGAAGTTCCCTCGTGCCGGCACGCCGAACATCTCGGTGTCGAAATTCCCTTGCAGATAACCGGCATAGGTCTTCTCTGTTACGTCAGTGTCCTGGGAGGAGAGCGTCGACGCACCCAAAGCTGGAAGCCCCGCATCGGGATCACCCGTTAGAGCAGCGAATAGAGCGAGCGGATCCCATGTTGCCCAGGTCAGACCTTGTACATTTGTTCCATCTGCTCCCTCAAACAGGTCTTGGACCAGAAAGGTGTCATTGCGCGCTGCGATCGCTCCAGCGCTGCCATAATTGCCAGCGACCAGGGGTAGGGTGGAATCGATTCCGTCATCCTGAATGCGCTGACGATCGGCAAAGCGGAAACCGGCTTGAAAGCTCTCGAAGAAACCGCCACCGGTTTCGTAAGTCGCGTCAAACCGCAGCCCTAAAATACCGTCATCGACGTTTTCCAGGCGGCGACGCGCACGCGCCCCGTTGTTATAGAGGTCGTGGTTATCAAGATCGAAGCTCAGGCCGGTATTGTTTTCAACTGCGCTGACATCAGTGAATGTCAGGCTGGGGACATCAAGCCCGCGAGAATCGATCTCGTAGAGCACCCGGCTGTTGGTGCGGATGCGCATATCCAGCTCATCCTGGCGACGCTGGGTTTGAGAGTATGAAAAATCAGCGACCAAAGTGAGCGGTCCGGTATTCCATTCGATCTCGGCCCCGACACCGATGTATTCTTCGGTCCGTTGCCGCCATACAGATTGGTTCTCAATCCGTGTTTCGCCGCTCCAAGCGAGCAAAGCGCCAGCGGGCGAGATCTCGATTGGAGCAATATCTCGCCGCCCGTCAGCAATCACCAGATTCGCACGCTCCTCAATATCGTCGCGGAAAGAGTATTGGCCGTCGAAGGTAATTTGAAAATTGGAGGTTGGTGCCAGCTGGATCGTTGCCATCACGGCATCCCGATCAGCCTCGGTAGCCTGCGCGCGGAATATATGTTGGTTGGACACGAAGTATGTATCTGACGCGCCAATTGGGTTGCCATCCGCATCGGTGTCGAAAGCGCAATTGTTGCTTTGATCGACGCCCTCGATCGTATTGCACGGACGATATGTCGAGCTGCTCGTGTAGATATCCTCTGGCGCGGTGTCCCGGCGCAGTTGGCCGCCAATGGCGATGCCTATCTCGCCATCGCCCAGCTTGAACTGATCGACATAAGAAGCGGTAAGTCGGTAATTGAATGGATTACCATCGGTCACGCGATCTTCATATTCGCTGAACCCACTCAGCGCTTGGATCTGCAAACGCCGCTTGCCATATTCCAAGGGCTTGAGCGTCTGCAATTCAATAATGCCCGAGACGCCGCCTTCGATGAAGCTGGCCTGCTGCGATTTGTAGATGATCGCGCCATTGACTAGCTCGGAGGGGAACTGACCAAAGTTCACATCACGGCCATCACTGCCCGATGAAATCTCTCGGCCATTTAGGAACGATGCCCCCAGGAATGCGCCCAGTCCGCGGATTGAGAGCTCAGATGCGCCGCCTTTGAAGCGGTCGGATGTCACGCCGACGATCCGCTCCAGCGTTTCGGCCACCGAGAGATCGGGTAGGTCACCAATTTCATCGCCAACGATTGCATCGCCGATCACGTCAAGCGAGCGCTTGGCTGCCAATGAGCTTTCAATGGTGCGGCTTATCTCACCCGTCACCACGATTTCAGGCTCTGTTGTTGCCGCTTCTTCTTCCGGGCCCTCCTGCGCCAGCGCCGCTCCTGGCACGGCCAGGCCGACAGCAGAAGCGAGCAATGCGCCGCGCAATTTTGAAAAGCGCGGATGTGCGAGTGATGCTGAACCAGCAGCTGATAAATTCATAATTCTCTCCCTTTACCCCTGTGCAGTCCCAATGCACGGCCCGGCTTATGACACCGGTTACCATAATAATTGACACCGGTGCCATTGAAGGTCAATACCTGAGTTGAAAAAGATGATAAGAGTATCGAGAGGAAGTGACGAATGGGCGGTTTATTTAATTATTTCAGAGCTATAAAGTGTGTCTCGATCGCATCATTGTGCGTCGGGATGCCTCTCAATGCACAGGAAATGCCGCGCATTCTTGCCGATGATGCAGTCGCAGCTCAGGAACCTCTGCCCGACTTTTCCTATGCCGGCTATGGCTTTGGAACAGAGCCTATTCCAAGCATCACCACCGAGATCGACGTTGCCGATTTCGGAGCAGTGCCCGACGACGGGAAAGACGACAGTGTTGCCCTCAAAGCGGCGCTTTCCGCAGCTCATGAACTGTCAGGGCCCGTGCGTGTGCAGTTGCACGCGGGTCGATATCAGCTCACCGAAATTCTCTGGATTGAGAAAAGCGGAATTGTCCTTTCAGGAATGGGCTCTGGAGAGGGTGGCACTCAGTTATATATGCCCCGCCCGCTCAACCAGATTGATGATGGCGGCGCGCTGACTGAGATCCGTGAATACCTTGAAGAGGAGGACAAGTATGAGCGGCAAAAGGACGCCAATCTTGAGGTGCTATTTTCCGAATACAGCTGGAGCGCTGGCTTCATCTGGGTCCGCTATCCAGGGGGACGCCACGCGACCTACAAGGTAAGCTATGACCGTCCGATTGAGACAATTGCTACTATCACAGACGGTCAGCAGTTCGGCCGCGAACTGACTGTGACTTCGCCCGGTGAACTGGCCGTAGGCGATGTCCTGCAAATTCACTGGCATAACCGACAGGGTCCTGACGGTGCGCTAGTCAAATCGCTTTACGGCGAGACTGATCTGAAAATCGGTAGCCGGCATTGGGAGAAGCCCGATCGCCCGCTTGTTCGGCAGGCCACTCGGGTAGAGGCGATTGATGGGAACCGGGTGACCATCGCCGACCCTTTGCTGCATGACATTTCCGATGAGCTACCGGCATATTTCGCGCGCTGGGATCATCTCACCAATGTGGGCATTCAAGATCTCGCCCTCACATTCCCTGAAAACCCTTATTTCGGCCATCACAATGAGGCTGGATATAATGGCATCTATTTCACCGGCGTCCACAATGGGTGGATCCGCAATGTCCGCGTATCAGAAGCTGACGCGGGGATTTTGACAGACGATCTTGCGAATGTAACCATCTCCAATATTGTTACCGATGGCACACACAAGGCGCATTACGGGGTTCATGTGGGCAACGTGCACAATGTGATTGTTGAGGAGTTGACCGTGTTCAACCCAACCGAACATACATTCAGCTTCAACACCCAAGCCACCAAATCCGTTTATAAAGACTCGGTCGGATGGCATCAGCCGACGCTTGACCAGCACGCAGGAGCTAACCATCAGAACCTTTATGATCGGATCACTGTGCACATTGTGCCAGACCAAACCACAGACGATGGCAAATCGATGTACGATCTGTTCAAGGCTGGAGGCGCTGGATATTGGAACCCGGGCCATGGACGCTACAACACAACCTGGAACTTGCAGGTAATGGTTGGGAGCAATGTGGCACCAGACGAATCCGTAGTTATTCTCGCGGGGTCAGAAGGCCCTGATGCACGCGTTGTCAGCATGTACGGAAACCGCGAGATCGAACTGGATTTCACCCCCGCGCCTTATCTCGAAATGCTCAACCAAGAGATCACCAGCGTGCCTTCACTATACGATTATCAACTTGGCAGGCGTTAGCCGCTATCGTCGCCGCAGCGTAGCGGCTGATTGCTTTCGATTTGAGTGTGTGATCCAGAACCATCTCGGCCTGGCAGGTCGCAGCAATTCAGCATGGTGTTTCGCGCCCTAGGGTTAGAAGGCGGACTTCAGCAGATGCTGCGTCTCCAAAAGGCCCGCGAAGGTGTGGTACTACGGTCCCAGGAAGGCAGCTCGCTGACTGGATACGGTACATCGGATGCGCGCTTTAAAGGAGGCGCAATCCGCGCCACTCGCCAAACCTGCGATGAAATCTCGTATGAACAAATTGCTCTGATCAGGGAGCAGACCAAGAGTGTCTCTTCAGCCCAAGAGACACTCTTGGGCCTGCCAGGGCCTTCTGGATTGCCAGTCCCTAAAATCCAGATCGGCGCTGCCCTCTTGCCGGTCGGCCTAAAGCTGCTAGCTTTCGCTGCAATGCAACAAGGGGAATTCGTTTGAAACTGCCGGTTATCGCTCTCGCTTCATCATTGCTCCTTAGCTCAACCACCCTACTGGCTGAGACGATTGTCATCACAGCAGACGCTATGGTCGATGTCGAAAGCGGGCGGTTGCTCGATGACCCGGTGATCACGATCACCGACGGCGTGATCACGGGCGTTTCCTTCAGCGAAACGGTTTCTGCAGAGGCTGATGAGGTCATTGATCTCGGCGATATGACCATCCTGCCCGGCCTGATCGACATGCATGTCCACCTCACCAGCGATTCCGACACCCATGGGTATCGCAGGCTCGCGATTTCTGACGAGCGCGCGACGATCACGGGCGTGGTGAACGCCAAGACCACACTGATGGCTGGATTTACGACGGTGCGTAATGTCGGTGCGGGCAGCTTTGGCGATGTGGCTTTGCGCGATGCGATTGCGGAGGGCGATGTCCCTGGACCTCGCATGTTCGTCTCTGGCCCTCCGATCGGGATTACCGGTGGGCATTGTTCAGACAACAATCTCTTGCCGCCGGAGTATGAAGCGACCGGCGAGGGCGTGGCCGATGGCCCCTGGGCGGCGCGCTCCAAAGTCCGCAAGAACCGGAAGTTTGGCGCGGATTTGATCAAAACCTGCTCGACTGGCGGTGTCCTCTCCAAAGGCACAAAGGTTGGTGCGCCGCAATACACTGTGGAGGAGCTGACAGCGCTGACCCAAGAGGCGCACAGCCACGGGATGAAGGTCGCCAGCCATGCCCACGGAACCGAAGGTATCATCAATGCTCTGAAAGCGGGCGTCGACACGATTGAGCATGCGAGCTTCATCGATGACGAAGGTATTAGGCTGGCGAAGGAAAGCGGCGCGTTCCTCTCGATGGACATCTACGTCACCGAGTTCATTTTGGGCGAGGGAGAGGCTGCCGGGATATTGCCGGAAAGCTTGGAAAAAGAGCGCATGACAGGCCAGACGCAGCGCGAGAATTTCCGCCGCGCGCATGAAGCCGGTGTAAAGATGGTGCTCGGCACAGATGCTGGGGTCTATCCTCACGGCGACAATGCGAAGCAGCTCTCGCGCATGGTGCGCTTTGGCATGAGCTCCACAGAAGCTCTGCGCGCAGCCACTTACAACGCGGCCGATGCTTTGGGGCAAAAGGGCAATATCGGCGTGATCAAGACTGGCGCATCGGGCGATATTATTGCGGTGCACGGTAATCCTCTGGAGGATATCTCGCTACTGGAAAACGTGACGTTCGTCATGAAGCAAGGCGAGGTTTACAAGTCTGAGTGAGATTGGGGAACGCGTTTTTTGCGCCTGAACCAGCCAATCAGAAACATCGCCGCAAGGCGCAAAAGACCATCATGATCGGCTCCTGCAACCCAAAGAGTGCATTTTTGCAACAAAATTGACATGTGGCGATCTTTTGGACGCCACTCCCATCATATCGCCTTGACACTATGTTGCGTTGCAGCAAGTTTTCGCGTGGGAAGAGAAAACAACAAACAGGGAATTCTATGCGCAGCTTTAAACTTTCAGGTCACGCACTGCTCCTCGCCGCCACCAGTATGGTGCCATTTGCCGCTCATGCGCAGTCCGCACCGGATGAGGAAGCGGTCGAAGAAGAGCAGGTCATTGTTGTTACAGGCTCACGGATCGCTCGTGATCCGAACATTGGTTCAGCGGCTCCGATTTTGGCGCTCGACGCTGAAGAGCTGACGCAGGCTGGTACATCCGATGTGGTGGACGTGCTGCGCGATATTCCTGCGCTTTCGACATCAACGTCGTCAGAAGGCTCGATCGATGGTGTGTTTTCGGAAGCAGTTGGGCAATCGATCTTGAATTTGCGTGGCCTCGGAGCCAACCGGACTTTGGTCTTGGTCAACGGTCGGCGGCACGTTTCTGGTGTTGCGGGTGAACAAGCTGTCGATGTGAACTCCATACCGACAGCACTGATCGAGCGGGTGGAAACACTAACAGGCGGCGCGTCTTCGATTTATGGTGCTGACGCTGTAACTGGCGTGGTCAACTTCGTGCTGCGCGAAGATTTTGAGGGTCTCGAAGGTAATATTCAGGGCGGTCTCGCCTCGCGCGGTGACACATGGCGGATCAATGGCGATCTGACTTGGGGCACAAATTTCGCCGATGGGCGCGGCAACTTTACGATTTCAGGCGAATATGCGCGCAGCGATGAATTGCTGTTTGGCGAGCGAGCGTTTTCGCGTGACAATGGGATTTTCGATGATCAGGCCAACCCTGCCTTGCGCTTCCAAACAGGCGAACTCGGCGCGGACACGCCCAATTTCAATGCCGCTGGAGCTATCTTGGGTGGCCTGATTCCAGTTGACGGTCTGACCTTCACCCCGACAGCCGCAGAGCAGGCATTGATCGACCGGTCTATTAATGCGCCTCGACGGTTCATCGCGACCGATCCACGTTTCTCACTCTCGTCAGCAGGCGGTATCATCGCACCGGGCGATATCGGTCTGAGCGATGGACCGGATATCAATGGCAACGGAATTGCTGATTGTCTGGAATCTTCGGTTGGCTTTAACAGCACCTTCAATCCAGGAGCATTCGGATTGGCTGGCGGTTGTGCAGGCATCAACGCTGATGGCTCATTGACTGTCTATCAAGACGGTCAGATCGCTGGCTTGTTCAATCAGTTCGGCGGCGATGGCATTCCAAACAACTTCAATTCCAATTCGCTCATTCCCGAGACCGAACGCTGGTCGGTCAATGCGAACTTGAGCTTTGAGATTTCTTCAGAAGCAGAGTTCTTTTTTGAAGGAAAATATGTCTCTAACTCAGCAGAGTTTCAGGCTCAGCCAAATACATTTTATGACCTCCTGACTATCCGAGCTGATAACCCATTCATCACTCCTGATCTTCAGCAATTTGTTGCGCCGTTGTTCTTTGGCAATGGCACAGATGAGGGACTGTACATCACGCGTGACCCTGCTGACCTCGGCCCGAACCGCGACCGTAACGAGTTTGAAACCATTCGCTTTGTGGCTGGGCTCAAGGGCGCTATCACTGATCACTTTAATTATGAGATCAGCGCGAATTACGGCCGCTTCGATCAAAAGTCGTTCGACAACAACCGGGTCATTCTAGACCGTTTCTATGCAGCGATCGACGTCGTAACCGATCCGGCGACTGGCGCGGCAGTTTGCCGTTCCGATCTTGATCCAACGGCTCCGGCTACCACGCCGTTTGGAATTCCAGCTGGTGATCCTGGCTTCTTCTCTTTTAATCCAGGTGACGGCCAATGCCGTCCTGCAAACATCCTTGGCGGTGTTGGGGCGATTAGCCAGGAAGCGATTGATTTCATCACCACCACCACGGTGAACGAGTTCACTCTTGAGCAGATGGTCTTTAGCGCGATCTTTAGCGGTGATACCGGGGCATTCTTTGAGCTTCCTGGCGGGCCTGTTGGCTTTGCTGGCGGCTTTGAATTCCGCGAGGAAATCAGCAGTTCGAATTTCGACCCGCTTGTTCGCGGCGTTGTACCAGTGACAACCCCTGATGCCAATGAAGGCGATCTACTTCGCGATTTGCCAAATGCGCAAAATTCGCTCGTTTTCGATCCGGCCTCTGTGATTAACAATGCTGGCGGCGAGTTTAGCGTATATGAGCTGTTCGGTGAGGTGCGTTTGCCGATCCTGTCTGGCGTTCCGTTTGCGGAGACCTTTGAGCTAAGCGGCGCGGCTCGGTATGCCGATTACTCGACCGTGGGCGAGACCTTCACTTGGAACGTGAGCGGTCTCTATGCTCCGACGGAAGATATCCTTTTCCGGGCAACCTATGCACAAGCTGTTCGCGCACCGAACATCAATGAGCTGTTCAATCCTGCACAGGGCGCGTTCTTCCGTCCGGATGATCCATGCGATGCGGGTAACCTTGTCACAGCGGACGACGCCGCTCTACGGCAAGCGAACTGCACAGCCTTCTTCAACTCAATTGGGTTTGATCCGACCTTTGGTACGGGCACTTACAGCTATGTCGATCCGCTCACGGCTCGTTTTTCTGGTTCAATCAGCGGGAACCCTGACTTGGAGGAAGAAACGGCGACCACTTGGACAGTCGGCGCTCAGATCACACCGCGGTTCTTGCCGGGTCTGATTGTCAGTGTTGACTATTACAATATTGAGATTGAGGACGCGATCAACGCTGTATCGGCGCAGGATATCGTCGACAATTGCGTCGACAGTGCAAGCATCGATAACCAGTTCTGCCCATTGCTTGATCGTAACTCAGCGACTGGTGGTTTCACATTTATCCGCCAAAGTTCACTGAACTTCGCACGCAGTGAAACCTCCGGCGTTGAATTCGCTGCTCAATATCGCTTTGACCTTGGTGACCACGGCTTCACATTGAACGGCTCAGGCACCTGGGTGGAGAAGCTCAACAACTTCTTCGACCCAAGTGATCTGACGTTGGTCGATCCGGAGCTGGGTGAACTGCAGCGTCCCGAGTGGGCTGGCCGTGCTTCACTGACATGGGATTGGTCACGTTTCTCACTGACATGGGGCACCACCTATCTCGATAGCCAGGGTCTGCGCGCTGTGGAGATTGAGACAGTGGGCAACACCGGTGCTGACACCTACACGCCGGAAAATGGCCTCTCGAGCAATGCGTTCATTCATGACATCTCGTTCACTTATGACCTGAATGACACGGTCGACATCTATGGCGGCGTCAACAACGTGTTTGACCGCAATCCATTTGTGACAGAGCAAGCCTTCCCGGTCAGCCCGGTTGGCACGTTCTTCTTCTTGGGCGCACGCGCAACCTACTAAGCGTACACAAACAGTGACACCAAGGGGCGGGACAGTTACCACACTGCTCCGCCCTTTGTGTTTGGGCTGTGTGATGAACGATGAGGTGATGGATGCTGCGTAGAGTGGTTTTGAGCGTGGCGGCATGTGCGTCGCTGACGGCGTGTGATGCGATTGGCGGCACTTTCGGTTCGGCCGCCTGCTCCGTGCCAGAGCTGGCCGAGGCCAGCGCCAATCTCGGCAATGTTGAGGACCACTCTTTGGCCGACCTCGTACGCATGCTGGAGGCGGGGGAGACCTCGAGCGAGGCCATCACCGCCGCCTATCTCGCGCGCATTGAAGAGCTCGACGATGCCGATGGCGGGCCTCAGCTCAATGCCGTTCTCTCGTTGATGCCGGATGCGATGGAGCTCGCGAAAGCAAGCGATGCCGCGCGCTGCGATGGCGAAAAGCTGGGCAGCCTCCACGGCATCCCTCTGCTGGTGAAGGACAACATCGAGGTTGCTGGCTCCGTCCCCACCACCGCTGGCTCCACCGCGCTGAGCGACAATGTGACAGACCGCGATGCTCCGATCATCGCGCGGCTCAAGGATGCCGGCGCGATCATCCTGGGCAAGACCAACCTCTCGCAATGGGCGAACTTCCGCTCCACCAATTCCACCAGCGGCTGGAGCGCGGTTGGTGGGCTGGTCAAGAACCCGCACCGCCTGCCGTTCAACTCTTGTGGCTCCTCCAGCGGCAGCGGCTCTGCCATGGCGGCGGCGCTGGCCGCGGGCACGATCGGTACGGAGACCGACGGCTCGATCATGTGCCCGTCTTCGGCCAACGGTGTGGTTGGTCTGAAGCCGACCGTCGGGCTTGTCTCGCGCACCCATGTCGTCCCGATCAGCCACACTCAGGACACCGCCGGGCCGATGACGCGCAGCGTGATGGATGCCGCGATGATGCTCACCGCGATGGCCGGCACCGACCCGGATGACGCCGCGACCGCAGAGGCCGATGCGCAGGCAAGCGACTACACCGCCGGGCTGAGTGCCGACGGCCTCAAGGGCATGCGGATCGGCGTGATGCGTAGTCAGGTGGGTGACAACCCCGCGATCATAGAGCAGTTCGACGCCGCTCTGTCCGTGATGGAGGCGCAGGGCGCAGTGCTGGTCGAGATCCCAGACCGCGGCATCTCCGACGCTGACCAAGAGGCGCTGGGCGAGGCGGAGTTCCTCATCCTGCTGACTGAGTTCAAGGCCGATCTCAACGCCTATCTCGCCGCCACGCCGAAGGCCGTGACCACGCGCACTCTGGCCGATCTCATCGCCTACAACACGGCCAATGCCGAGGTTGAGATGCCGCATTTCGGCCAGGAGCTGTTCGAGCAGGCGCAAGAGCAGAAGGGCCTGACCGATCCGCGCTATCTGGAGGCGCTCAAGACGACCAAGCGGATCGCGGGCGTTGAGGGCATCGACCGGCTGCTGCGCGAGAACGACGTGGCCGTACTGGTCTCGCCAACGCTCGGCCCGGCATGGCGCTCTACCCTTGGCGATGGCGACACGTTCGCCGGACCCAGCGCGAGCTGGCTGCCTGCGACCTCTGGCTATCCGCATCTGACGGTGCCGATGGGCGGGATTGAGGGCCTGCCGATTGGGATCAGCTTCTACGCGGGCAAGTGGTCGGAAGGCCTGCTGCTGAAGGCGGGCTATGCCTATGAGCAAGCCTCGAACAAGCGGCTGACCCCGCAGTTCCTGACTGAGTAGGGCGCCGGTACCGGAGAGCTTTGCGCTCGATACTGGACGCTCGATAGCCACTCCGTTCATCGCTGCTGAGGCACGCTTGGAACGCCTGGAACACAGTCTTAGGGCGAAAATCCAATCGATCACAGATGGTCTTATTGATCGGTTTACTCGATTAATCGGAAGTTGGAGGGCTGCGAGCAAAAGCATAGGCCCGACATAGCCAGTCGCCCTCAAGTAGGAAAATCCACGCGCTGCCGTGCCTCGCCTTGTTTCGTCACCCTGAACTTGGTTGACCTTTGGCCAGCTGCGCTTCCAGGGTCCATCCTCAAGACGAACATCTTCGATCGAGCAAGGCGATGGATGCTGAAACGGGTTCAGCATGACGAGGTCGATTTAGGATGGCGCGGGAGGTTGTTCCGCTTTTGACGCGCTAATCACTAAATTCAATGCTGCCGCCTTTGACCGTGATCTGGTCGCTCCCTAATGTCAGCTTTTGGGGTGGGAGCGGACGTTGGCTCAAAATCGTGACTAGCTCATAGGACGAGGGTGATCGCTTCCACGCGTATCATGACGCTATACTGATGCGCCTCGGAACTCTTCGAACCAAGGCTCGGCGACTTCTTCAACGAATAAGTCCAACTCTTGCACACATCGTTCGTAGGTGCTGCCCGTCTCTGAATTGAAGCGATGATGGTAGCAATAACCGGTATTTCGCCGGATGAATTGCGTTTCATGATGGCCTAAGTAAGCTCTTTTCCCATCATAGATACGCGACGATGTAAGACTAAGTTGGAGCGAGATACTGGGTGAGCGGGGTGCGCCATAAGTTGCACCGCTTCTGGTGATGGAAATGGTCTCTTCGTATCCATCGATCTTCCGCAACCATTTACGACCACTTCCTCGCTTGAAGCCCAACGGCTGCACGATTTTCGTGAATGCGCTACAAACCTGCTTCATGCCTTGAGCAACGACGTTCGAGTAACTTCTCATAGCATCAGTTTAGGCATCTTACGTATGACCGCAACTGGGTCGATAGCTGACAATCGGCTTGCTGATCAATCTTGATGCGGAGTAGACCGTCGCGCTCCCAGCATCACAGCAGGTCCAATAAGCAAGGCTGAACTGATAGCCTTCACCCCCGAGCATCGAGCCACTTTGCCAGGCGCACGCCGCCGGTGATCAGGAATGGCACCAGCACAATTGACAGCGCCACTTTGGCGATCACTTGTCCGATCAGCAGGTCTATAATCGGGAACAGGCCGTAGAAGGCGAGGGTGATGAAGATCACCGAGTCCACCGCTTGGCTGAGGGCAGAGGCCACTGCGCCGCGGATCATCAGGCCGATCGTGCTGGCTTCTCCGCTGCCGCGCAGCCGGTCAAATATCCAGATATTGAGCAGCAGCGAGACGATGTAAGCCGCCGGGCCCGCCGCCCATACGCGCCATACGGTGTTGTGTACCCGCTCAAACGCGGCGAGGTCGTCTGCACGCCCGCTGAGCATTTCCACTGAGGGCGGCAAAGCCAGTACCAATTGCATCAGCACGCTGGCGATCAGCAGCGGTACAAACCCCAGCCAGACAATCCGGGTCGCGTATTTCTGACCATAAAGCTGCGACACTGTGCTTGAAATCACGACCAGGATGAGAAACGCGAAAATGCCCGATTCCACGGCCAGATCGGTCGGCCACAATTGCACTTGCTTAAATGCCAGCACGCCCGCCAGCACCGTCATCCCACCGTACAGCATCAGATAGACAAACAGCCCGCGCGGCATTTGTATCATGCCAGCCGCGCTTGGGGCTGGGGAGGGTTCGCTGGTGGATGGGGCCTGCGCCGGTGTCGCTGTGTTCATGGGCAAGGCTAGGGTCAGGACACATTAACCGCGTGAGCCATGGTGGCTCGTTTGCGGGCTGAAATGCAAGGAAGTGGCTGAAACGAAGAGCTATTCTCTTCGTGATGCTGCTGACGCGGCAGTTCGCCCGCAAACGACCACGCGAAGCGCTTGACCAGATAGCTGCAGGGCGGCGTCACTCGCTCGTCCAATAGAACCACTATTTTTCTCCCTCGTTCCTTGACCTGCAGCTATCTGCTTCAAGCCATGGCGACGTGCTTAATGTGTCCTGACCCTAAGTCGCGCGGGCGCAAAAGAAAAGCGATGGCGGGCGCGCTATCAACGTTTCTAAGCCCCGCGAGAATTGACTGTTTGCGCGCAAGCGGCAAGGTTCCCTCCCGCGTGCCGAGAGATCGCGGCGCGCATGTTGTTTGCGCGGGACACGCGCATTTAGGGGAGCCTCGCGCTTAAGCATGCCGCCATTTGTCATGAGCCTCATCGGGATCGCTGCGATCCTGGCCATCGCCTTTCTGCTGTCCAATGGGAAAAAGCGCATCAAACTGCGCGTGGTCGGCGCCGCCTTTGCGCTTCAGGCGCTGATGGCGCTGCTGGTGCTGCGCACGGATTTTGGCGTTAGCGCGATTGAATTTATGTCGAACGGCGTGATCGCTCTGCTCAGCTATTCTGTGCAGGGGATTGAGACCCTGTTTGGCCCGATGGACAGCAATCCCTTTGCCAACACGTTCCTGATCGCGGCATTGCCGGTGATTGTGTTCTTCGCGGCGCTGGTTTCGATCCTCTATTACCTTGGCATTATGCAGCGGCTGGTGCGCTGGCTGGGCGGGGCGATTGGCTGGCTGACCGGGATTAGCAAGGTTGAGGCGCTGGGTAGCGCGGCCAATATCTTCGTCGGCCAATCGGAAAGCCCGCTGGTCGTGCGGCCTTATCTTGCCGCCTTGCCGCCATCGCGATTGTTCACATTGATGTGCGTCGGCATGGCCGGGGTCGCAGGCACGATCCTGGCTGCTTATGCGTCCTTCTTGGGTGATGAGGCGGTGCCGTATTTGCTGGCGGCGGCGTTTATGTCCGCCCCGGGCGGCATTCTGATGGCGAAGATCATCATGCCGGATGATCCCGAAGAGGCGGCGGCGCATGATGCACTGATCGCCGATGCGACCGTCTCGGAGACCTTTGAAGAGGGCGAGAAGCCCGCCAATATCATTGAGGCCGCGGCGCAAGGCACCACCACGGGCGTAAAGCTGGCCGTGGCCGTGGGCGCGATGGTGATGGTGTTTGTCGCTCTGGTTGCGCTGGCCAACGGTCTCCTCGGCGGGGTTGGGGGCTGGTTCGGCTATCCCGATATCTCGTTCCAGCAATTGCTCGGCTACCTGTTCGCGCCAGTGATGTTCCTGATCGGGATTTCCGACTGGGATCAGGCGCAGATCGCAGGCGGATTGTTTGGCACCAAGATTGTGCTCAACGAATTTGTCGCCTTTATTGAGCTGGGCGCAGTCGAAGGCCTGACCGAGCGCAGCCGTGCGGTTGTCACCTTTGCCCTGTGCGGCTTTGCCAACTTCTCCTCCATCGCGATCCAGATGGCGGTGACGGGCGGCTTGGCCCCGAACCAGCGCCCCGTGATCGCGAAGCTTGGGCTAAAGGCGCTGGCCGCTGGGAGTCTCGCCAACCTGATGAGCGCGGCGCTGGCTGGCCTGTTCTTGCCGCTGTAGGCTGGAACAATCGCAGCATAGGTATTACGTACTGAGCCATGACTGACACCGCCCCTGATATCGCCCAAGACATCGCAATCGTCTCGCTCGCTCAACCGCTGGAGACGATCTCTGACGAGCTGGGCCGCAGCTTTGCCGAATATGGTTTCGCGGTGGTGCGCGATCATGGCATCCCGCAAGAGCTGATCGACCGCGCCGAGGCACTGTCCAAAGAGTTCTTTGCGCTGCCCGAAGACGTCAAGCGGGCTTACAAGATCAAGGGCGGAGGCGGCGCGCGCGGCTACACCCCGTTCGGCACGGAAAAGGCCAAGGATGCAAGCGTCCATGACCTTAAAGAATTTTGGCACGTTGGCCGGGGCCTGCCCGCAGATCACCCGCTGGCAGAGTTCATGGGTCCGAACGTCTGGCCAGCCGAAGTCGGCGGGTTTGAGGACACTTTCAGCGAGCTCTACGCCGCGTTTGAAGAGGCGGGCGGACGCGCGCTGGAGGCGATTGCGCTGCATCTGGAGCTGCCGCAGGATTTCTTCGCCGCGACGGTGGAGGACGGCAATTCTGTGATGCGCCTGCTTCACTATCCGCCGCTTGGCCCCGATGCGCCAGAAGGCGCGATCCGCGCGGCTGCGCATGGCGATATCAACACGATCACATTGCTGCTTGGCGCTGAAGAGGCCGGGCTCGAACTGCTGACCAAAGCGGGCGAGTGGAAGGCGATTGATGTGCCTGAGGGCGCGCTGGTCATCAATGTTGGCGATATGCTGGAGCGGCTGACGAATGGCCGCCTGCGCTCTACCACGCACCGGGTTGTGAACCCGCGCGGACCGGCGGCGCAAAGGTCGCGCTATTCCATGCCGTTTTTCCTGCATTTTCGGCCTGATTACCTGATCGAGCCGCTGGCGAGCTGCATCGATGGATCAAGCGACTCGGGCCCTGCGGAGCCAATTTCAGCCCATGATTTCCTGATGCAGCGTCTGCGCGAGATCAATCTGGCCTGATCAGCCCTCAACTGACCGAAACCATCACGAATCTAATATTTTGTTGCGCTGCAGCAACACCGGTCCGCTAACCTGCAGGAATCCGCGAGTCCTGCGGTGGAAAACTCTGTTCTGACCGCGCTCTGCCAGCCGAGCAGTGGATAGCGTAACGCAATTGTCACAAATCGGTCTTTTTAGCGTCCCGCAACGGCCCTAATGGGGGCGTGTTCACATCCATCCACTGTGATCAGGGGACCCTACTAATGAAACTCAAGTATCTTTTGGCAGCGAGCGTCGTAAGCCTCTCAGCCGCCGCAACCATCGCAGCGCCAGCCGCCGCGCAAAGCATTACCTCCGGCATCGAAGGCTCGGTGATCGACGTTAACGGCAACGCGCTTCCAGGTGCGACCGCAACCATCACCGACACGCGCACCGGCGCCGTTCGTGACGTTACCGCAGGCGCAGACGGCAATTTCCGCGTCGGCTCACTGCCACCCGGCGGCCCATACACCGTGACTGTGACCGCGCCTGGCTATGAAGGTCAGACGGTTGAAGACGTCTTCACCAGCATTTCCGGCAACACCGCATTCCGCTTCACTCTCGAGGCGAGCGCAGCTGGCGGCACCGACAATGTGATCATCGTGACCGGCGCCCGCGCCGGCGTGACCCAACTCGCAGTTGGCCCAGGTACAGCCTTCGACACGCAAACGCTCGAAGCTTTCCCATCGATCACCCGCGACGTTCGCGACATCATCCGCATCGACCCGCGCGTCAGCCTTGAGCAGAACAACGACGTTGATCGTATTTCCTGCCTCGGCGGTAATGACCGCGGCAACACCTTCACCGTTGACGGCATCATCCAGTCGGACGTGTTCGGCCTGAATGGCACGCCGTTTGCTGCGCGTAACTCGCTGCCGCTGCCATTTGACGTGGTTGAGCAGACTTCGGTTGAATTCGCTCCGTTCGATGTCGAATATTCCGACTTCACCGGCTGTCTTGTAAACGTTGTTACCAAGGCCGGTACCAATGAGTTTAGCGGTTCGGCATTCTACACCTATTTTGACGAAGGTCTTCAGGCTGACTCGATCGAATTCGCAGATGGCGAAGTTCAAGACATTAATGCTGGCCGTGAAGAGCGCTGGGGCGCCACACTTTCTGGCCCGATCATCCCTGATCGCCTGTTCTTCTCGCTTGGCTATGAAGAAGTGAAAATCGCAGACGGTTACAACGATGGCCCAATTGGGTCTGGCGCAGCCAACGAAGTGCCTTTTGCAACACAAGCACAGTTTGACGAGTTCGCGCGCATCGCCCGTGACGTTTACGGTCAAGACATTGGCGAACTGCCAACCACCTTGCCTGAAGGCAACGTGCGCTACTTCGGTCGTCTCGACGCGATCATCAATGATGATCACCGTCTAGAGGCGACCTACCAGCGTCTTGAAGAAACCAATGTTGAATTCGACGGCGGCGGCAACACACTGACCGGCCTCAATTCGTTCGAAGACGAAGGCACTGTTTCTGACTACTACTCGGTCCGTCTGTACTCAGACTGGAGCGACAAGGTTTCGACCGAGATCCGTCTCAGCCGCGCCGACGTCGCCGACGTTCAAGGCCCGGTTGGCTTTGGTGAAGCCCAATCAGACGATCCAACTGTTCGTCTCGTGGTTGGCCTGCCCAACGCGACCAACCCAGATGTGATTGCGGCAGTTGGCGCTGATGAAGCGGATAATGGTGGTTTTGCCACGGGCCCTGGTATCTTCCGTTCAGCCAACGCTCTGAACACGCGAATTGATCAGGCTCGTTTCGTTCTGAACTACGACGCTGGTGACCACCAACTGAAGTTTGGCGCCGAAATCAATGATCTCGAAGTGTTCAACCTGTTTGCGATCAACGCAACTGGCACTCTGTTCTTCGACGGTCTTGCCGACTTTGAAGCTGGCCTGCTTGCTAATGGCACTGGCGGCGATTTCGATGGTCCCGATGAGATTGTTGAAGACGGCGCTGGTGGCGGCACGATCCGCACCGGTATCGATGGCGACATCAACAACGCTGCCGCGCAGTTTGGACGCACGGTCTACTCTGTCTTCGTCCAAGACGACTGGTCTGTGAACGACCAGCTTGACGTAACAGCCGGTGTTCGCGTGCAGCTCTATGAAGGCGATGCGCCGCGCAACAACCCGCTGTTTGTGCAGCGCCTCGGCTTCAGCAACAGCGTGTCTTTCGGTTCGATCGACCCTGTCGTGTTGCCGCGCCTCTCTGCGACCTACAACTTCGACAATGAGGGCTTTTTCTCAAACACCAGCGTAACTGGCGGCGTCGGTGTGTTTGCTGGTGGTGACCCGGTTGTATTCTTCTCAAACGCATTCTCGAACGATGGCTTTGCATCGGTCAACGGAAACACTGGAGATTGCGATCCAGCTGACCTTACTACCGATCCGGTTACAGGGCAGATCTCTGTTCTTTCTGGCGGTACATTCTCTGGCTTCCCACAATGTGCGATTAACGCCGGCGCCGCTGGTGCGGCTGCTGGTGGCGGTGAAGTTCAGAACATCGATCCCGACTTCAATATCCCGACCGCAGTGCGCGCCAACATCGGCTTCGCCACTGACGTTGGCACTGAGACTGGGTTCTTCTCAAACTGGAAGCTGAACGTCGATTATATCTACACACGCTTCAATGATACGCTGGCTATTCGCGACCTTCTGCAGGTCGTCGATACCCGGCAGGCTTTGGACGGGTTCACGGTGGATGGTCGCCCGATCATCGCAGCGATTGATCCTCTAGCGGATAACTGCAATGCGACGTTCGATCGTGATGCCGGAACGTTTGTTGGCGTAACTGACCCATGCTTCTCCACGGGTCTTGATGAATTCCTGCAGCTGACCAACGGTCCAAGCTTTGACAGCCACAACCTGTCATTCATCTTGAGCAAGCGCTTCAGTGAAGGCCTGTTCACCGAGAATGGCGGCGTAAACATCAACCTTGGTTATGCCTTCAACGATAGCGAGCAGACGATTAACTCTCGTTCCGCAACGGCTGGTTCGCAGTTTGACGGCACCGCGGTGTTTGATCCGCAAAACCCGGCTGTATCGCAGTCTGGCTTTGAAACTCGTCACAACATCACACTGTCGATGTTCTTCCGTGAAGAGTTCTTCGAAGGCTACGATACGGGTCTCGGTATCTTCTTCCGTGCTTCGGAAGGCCGTCCGTACAGCTTGACCTTTGATGATGGCTTCCCGGACTTCCGCGACAGCGGTTCTGCCGAAGAGAACATTCTGGCCTACATCCCAACCGGGCTCGACGATCCAAATCTCTCGCCAGCGAGCGATTTTGATGACGTTGCGCTGTTCCTCGACGCCATCAATGGCGGCGACAGCATCGTTAGCAACTTGAACTGCGAGTTTACTCCAGGCGAAACGATCCGTCGTAACACCTGCCGGAACCCATGGTTCTTCGATGTCGACTTCCGCTTGAGCCAGGAACTGCCATTCATAGGCAGCCTCACCGGCATTAAAGACGACCGGATCGAGATCTTCGCTGACTTCTCGAACTTCCTGAATATGCTGAACAGCGATTGGAACGTTCGTCGGTCACTCGGCGATTTCGATGGTCGCGTCGCTTTGCTTACCGGCGAATTCGACGACCAAGGTCGCTATGTTCTGGAAGACTTCCGGGCATTCGAAGGTGAAGCGTTCACCGCAATCAACAGCAGCATCTGGCGCATCCAAGTTGGTGCGCGCTACGAATTCTAATTCGTCGCTAACTGACTAGCCAAACAAGCGGCGGGGCCTTTGCGGGCTCCGCCGTTTGCGTTTGGGGCGGGGTTAGCCGTTGGAGCGGCTGCTTCGGGCTTCGGTGTGGTCTCGGTCCTCTGCAATGCTGAGGACATCGCGCAGCAGGTTGAGCTGCACCGCGGGATCAAACTCACCGCGCAGCGCTTGTTCCAGCATGGCGGCTCTGTCGCCCAGTTCCGCCTCGCCAAACATGGCGGCGGTGCCGGCCAGCTTGTGCAGCAGCCGCATCACATCTTCTTTTTGCTCTTGATCGAATCCGCCGAGGTTAAGCGCGCTTCGCAGCGCTTCGAGGGTCTCTTCGCGGCGGGTTTCCCAACGCTCAAGCAGCGCGGGCGAATGCGAATGGAATTGCTCGCCTGGCGGGGCGGGAAAGTCGATAACCTGAGAGCTTGGCGTCGGCTCAGGATCGTTCGCGGTTCTGCTTTGAATGTCCGCGGGAGGTTGTGACCCGGGGGCGCCCTCGTATTCCTCTGAAGAACAGTCCTCGACAATGCGGGTTGGTAGCCAGCGCTGAAGCACGCGGGCTAATTTCCCGAATTGCAGCGGTTTGGCGAGGTGCGCTTGCATGCCGGACTCGCGCGCGGCGGTGATGTCTTCGGGGAACACATTGGCGGTGAGCGCGATGATCGGCAGGATGTCGCCGCCAATCCCCTCGCCTCGGATGGCGCGTGTGGCGGCATAGCCATCGCAGCCCGGCATCTGCACATCCATCAGCACAAGATCATAGGGATCCCCGCGCAGGAACGCATCGATCACCATCGCGATCGCTTCGTTGCCATCATGCGCGATTGAGACATTCTGGCCGCATTGCTCCAGCATTTCGGTGACCAGCAGGCGGTTCACATCGTGATCTTCGGCTAGCAAGATCCGCGATCCACGCGGCAGCTGCTCCGGCTCTGGCGGTTCGAAGGTGGAATCCAGCGCAGGCAAAGGCTGCGCTTTGGAGAATGGCAAAGTGAGCGTGAAACAGGATCCACGCCCGGGCTCGCTTTCAACCTCAAGGGTACCGCCCAGCAATTCGGCCAGTTGGCGGCTGATCGAGAGGCCCAGGCCCGTTCCGCCAAAACGTCGGGCCGTGGTGCTTTCCCCCTGCGTGAATGGTTGGAAGATACTGCTTAGGCGCTTGGGACTGATCCCGATTCCTGTGTCGAGCACCTGAACGGTGATCTGGTCGTTTTCAATCCGATAGCTGACCGTGACACGGCCAAATTCGGTAAATTTGATCGCATTGGCGATGAGGTTGAGGACGATTTGCCGCACCCTCAGGCCATCGGTTGTGACCCAGGGCTCGTCTGCTTCGCTATCAAAATGCAGCTCCAGGCCTTTCTTCTCGGCGCTTGGGCGGTGCAGGGCGGTGCATTCCTCCAGGGTCGCGTCGAGGTCGAGCGCCTGTTTGTCGATGCTGATTTGACCCGCTTCGATCTTGGAGAAATCGAGGATATCGTTGAGGAGCAGCATCATGGAACGGCCCGATTGCACAATCAGGTCGACATTGCGGCGCTGCTCTGGATCAAGCTCGCTTTGCAGGGTGAGTTCAGCGAAACCGAGCACGCCGTTCATAGGTGTGCGGATTTCGTGGCTCATATTGGCGAGAAATTCTGATTTGGCCCGGGCGGCGCGCTCCGCCTTGCGCCGGGCGCGGGTAAGCAGGAGTTCCAGCTCCACCCGCTCGGTGACATTGCGCGCTGAGACCACAATGCCTTCGCGCTCCCCGGTTTCCGGGCTGAAGGCAATCGCGCATTCCGCCTCAAGGAAAACGGGCAAGCCTTCATCGCTGTCTAAGAACCGCCGGTAGGTGAAGCGTTCCTGCGTGCTGACACCAGTGACCAGTCGTTCTTGCGCTTCAGAAATAAGCTCACGAGATTCCTCATGCGTCCTCTCGCTGGGGCGCTTGCCGATAAAGCTCTCTGGCGGCTCAGCCATCACGCTCGCAACCGATGGCGAAGCGTAAGTACAGCGGCCCTGAAGGTCGAAACACATCAGCGCGTCAGTCGTGTTCTCCGCCAGTAATGCCAGCTCACGTTTGCCCTGTTCCAGCTCCTCCATCATGCGTTCTCGCCCAGCCAGAATGACGGAGACTGGCAGGCCGGTGAGGAAGTTTGCAGCGACAAATGCCTGCAGCAAATGCGCCTGCATTTGCGGCGTTGCGCCAGCCGCAGCGATCGGGCCGTAGCCGCTCCAGGTCATGGCCATGGCCACGAAGGCGAGCAGGGCGACGAAGATTGCAGTGCCCGTGCTGCCCAGCCGAAATGCGTGTAGCAAAGTGATTGGCGGGATCAGGAACAGCAGCGGATAGCTGGGCTGGTAGAACACCAGCAAAGCGCATCCACAGCCCGCCACCAACATGACAGATCGTTCGATCAACTGAGAATTGGTGGGTCGCTGAAAATTACGGATGGCATCATGCAGCAGCAAGGCCGTCGGCACGATCAGCACCATTCCCAGGCTGTCGGTGAGGAACCATGTTTGGACCGTATCCGCCATAGCTGCCAAATTCGGAACCATGGCGAGCACTGCGACCATCGCAGACAGCAGCGGGCCAACGAGTCCGCCGATCAGGACAATCTTGGCCAGATGCTCCAGATTGGTCATGTCGGGCCGCATCCCGCATAGCAGCCTGACGAGCGAGACGATTACAGCAATGTCGACGATATTGGCGGCGGCGAAAACCAGCGGCTGGTGAAGTGGGAATTCGGGGCTGTAATTGCCGATAAATCCCGACACAAAGATCGCGGCCAAAAACAGGATTTCATTGTTGAGGCGCGCGCGCAGCAGGAATGCGACCGCAACCGCATTGGGCAGCCAAATCTTGGCCAAGGCGCCGCCAAACCGCGACAGCTCGAGACTGATGATTGCAAGCGCTGCAAACACGACAAAGCCGATCGCCGCGCCAATCGCGCTGCGGCGGTCGATTGCACCAATTGCAAAGCAGGCCAGCCGCGCTGGCTCTTGGGGTTGTACTGCGTGCACGTGGCTTGCACTCCATCGCTAACCCTTGAACAATGGCGTATAGAGCATACCGCCGCGTTCGAAGTGAGATGCGGGCAAATACCTAAAGGCGCAAAGGACAGCGGAGAGGTTATGGCAAAAGCAAGTTATGCGGCGCGTCGCCGCCGGCCGCGTTGGCCTTTGCTGGTGCTGATTGTGCTGTTGCATGTGGCGGCGCTTTACGGCCTGGCGCGCGCCTTTGCCCCGGATCTGACAGCATCGGTTGAACGCAGCGTGGTCTCGACCTTTTCGGTGACGATCACCGCGCCGCCGGACCCTCCGCCGCCGGAAAACGAGCCGGAGCCTGACGAGGGCGCGCAAGGCGATCCCGGGCGGCAGGCCGTGCCAAAGCCAGTCACTGCGCCCACTCCGAAGGTTCCCATCAAGCAAGACCGCCCTCAGCCGCGCGCCTCCTCGACCGGCACGGCGGTCAATTCCGGTGCGCGCGAAACCGGCGATGGCACGGGCGCAGCGGGCAGCGGCCTTGGCACAGGCAGCGGAAATCGCGGCGGCGGGCAGGGCGGCATTGCGGTGAGCAAGCCGGTGCATATCTCCGGCTCGATCAACAATGCACGCGATTATCCCATCCCAGAGGGTGGGCGCAAAGCGCGGCGCGGCACCGAGGTGATTGTGAAAGTGACGGTTGGGACCGATGGGCGCGCGCGCAATTGCTCCGTCTACCGCGCTAGTCCCGATCCAGAGGCCGACCTCATCACGTGCCAGCTGGTGGAGGGCAGGCTGGGTTTCCGGCCCGCTCAGGATGCCAATGGCAATCCTGTTGCAGCGCCGTTTTATTGGCGGCAAAGGTGGTTCTAATGTTCCGGTTACCCATCGTTAGTCCCTCCCGCGCTAAGCCACCCACACAATGACCTCAGCCAAAATCCACCCTGTTATCTTGTGCGGCGGCGCGGGCACTCGGCTGTGGCCGGTTAGCCGCCGGGATAAGCCAAAGCCGTTCCTGCCGCTGATCGGAGAGATGACCTTGTTTCAGCAGGCGATCGAGCGGACTAGCGACACCAGCCAGTTCGCAGCGCCTATGATCGTAGCAGGCGAGGCGCATGCAGACCTGATTGAGCAGCAATTGGCGGAGATGCACTGCACCGCGCGGCTGATCATTGAACCGGCGGCGCGCAACACGGCCCCGGCGATAGCACTGGCAGCGGCGCGGCTGGATCCGGCGGCGATCATGCTGGTGTGCCCGAGTGACCATCACATCGCGGATACTTCCGCCTTTTGCGCAGCGGCCCGTGCTGCTGCTGAACTGGCGGGGCAGGATTACTTGGTATCTTTTGGTATCGCGGCGGATCGTCCTGAAACGGGCTATGGCTATCTTAGGCGCGGTGAGCCCTTGCCAGGTGGTTTCGCGATTGAGCGCTTTGTCGAAAAGCCGGATTTGGCGACCGCGCAGTCCTATCTTGAAAGCGGCGAATACAGCTGGAATGGCGGCATTTTTGCCTTTCGCGCGGGCGCGTTTCTGGATGAGTTGGCGCGGCATCGCCCGGATATAGCGGAGCTGGTTCGGCGTGCTGTCGATGATGGCCGCGAGGACGGCGCGCGGTTTAGCCCATCGGACGAGGCCTTTGCCGCGATCAGCGGGGAGTCGGTCGATTATGCGGTGATGGAAAACACCGCGCGCGCCGCAATGGTGCCCGCCGATATGGGATGGTCGGACATCGGCAATTGGGCCGCTTTGCATGATGCGCTGCAAGGTGATGCAGGTGGTAATGTCGCGCCGGAAAACAGCGAGCTTGCCGATTGCAAAAACGTTCTCGCGATCAGCGATGGGCCGCGCATTTCGGCAATCGGTCTTGAAGATGTGTGCATCATCGTCGATGGCGACGAGGTCTTGGTGACCACGCGCGATGGCGCGCAAAAGGTCGGCAAACTCTCAGGACCGAATGAGCAATGAGCGCTACCCCAGAGACTGATCATGCCGGGCCAAAGCCGGAGCGTTTCGCACGCAAGCTGGCCACGCGCCGGGTCGAAAAGGTGTGGGGGCGGACCAATCTGCCCGCGCCATTTGATCGCCGCGCGGTGGCGCGCAGCAAGGGTCCTGATGGCCGGCCAATGCTGGTGGGTGAGGTGTGGTTTGAACCGCCGCCAGAGCTGGAGCAATTGCTGGTCAAATACCTTTTCACCAGTGAGAAATTGTCGGTTCAGGTGCACCCCGGCGATGACGATGCGGAGGGTGATGAAGCGGGCAAGGATGAATGCTGGCTGGTGCTCGATGCAGAGCCGGGCGCGAAGCTGGCGATTGGCTTTGAAGAGCCCGTTACGTCTGAGCAAATGAAAGAGGCCGCGATCAGCGGCGATATTGAAGGCCTGCTCACCTGGTATGAGGCGAAGGCTGGCGACTTGTTCTTTCTGCCAGCGGGAACAGTCCATGCGATTGGGCCGGGGTTAAAGCTGATCGAGGTGCAGCAGAACAGCGACACCACCTTTCGCCTGTATGATTATGGCCGACCGCGAGAGTTGCATTTGGAGCGCGCGATGGCGGTTGCAAGCGGCGGCAGGTACGAGGCCAGCCATAAGAGCACGGTCACCCAGCGCGGGAAGGTCTTGTTTGACGCGCCGCATTTCCGGGTCGACCGGGTCGAAGGCGCTCCGGATGCAGAGACTTGCGCGGCTTTGGATGGTCCCCTCTTGGTGCTACCGATCGAAGGCGAGGTCACGTGGGGCGGCGAGGTGTCAGCTGATGCCAGAGATACCCGCGCCAAAGCGGGTGAATGCGTGGTCGCAAGCAGTCTTGAGCTGTTCGACTTTTCAGCTGCTAAAGTGACGCTGCTCGTGGGTGCTAAGCGGATCTAAAACGCTCGCCTTCAGCCGCTGCCAAGCGTGGGGAAAAGCGAAAGTAGCGGACCGATTTAGTGCTTTTCGAGTAATCGACCGCCTTCTTTGCGAACAGCTTTTTCGATTAACGGTTTTGCCATGCTCAAAATTACTGGCAGTTCAAACTCGATGATTGCCTGTGTGTCTTCAATTTCTACAAAGCCGATCACACTGTGACCAAACACACTGACTTGCAGGTCCATTCTGTTCTCATGCGGCCAGGACGTTTCAACCTCAGCCATGCCTTCGGGGAAAAACCCGCCAATTTCACCGGCATGCTCGTGCATGCGGCGGCGAACTTCCTCGCGCCCCAATTCGTGCGGCAAGGCAATCCTCATTTCGGTGTGTCCTCCAGCGCCTCAGCCCCGCCATAACGGTATTCAAGATAGCGGTCTTTGATCGCCAGATCGTCCAGCGCGCCCTCGGCCAGGCGGCGCGTCACACGGTCTAGCTCGCCGCTGATCTTGCCGAGGCTATCAGTCAGGCGGTCGTCAGCCGATTTGCCGACATGATCCTCGCGGCGCAAATGCTCCGGGATCTTGCGGTAATTGTCGATCGTTTCTGGGATGTACTCGCCTACCAGCTCACGCACTTCGGCGACGCTGGGGTGAGATTGATCGACGGTTGCTAGTTGCAGCCCCAGCGCATCCAATTGCACGCCGAGTTGATCGACCAGTTTTACGGCTGGCGCAGGCAGAGCAGGGCGCTGAGCCTCCAGCCACAGCTCCGTGCGAGCGACCATTTGCTTTGGCTCACCCTGCTTCAGCTCTGTGCGCTTGGGCACTTTGACCTTGGGGTATTGACTGAGCAGATAGAAGGCACCGAGGGAGGCGATAACTGCGGCTAGAAAGCCCATCGTGCCAAGCCCACCGATAACCGCGCCTAAGACGCCCAGACCAACCCATAAAGCGACAACCCCAAGAACAGCGTTGCGCAAGCGCTTTAGCCAATTGGTCTTTTTTATTCCCGCCGACCCCTTGCCGATCGAATCGCCGGGCCGGTGCGTGCCGCCTTCGCGCTGCACTTGCAGGCTTTTGCCCGCCGCGCTCAGGATCTGGTCCGATTGTGTGGTGGTGTCTTGCATCGCCAGCCTTAGCTATCCAGCGCCAGCAGTGACGGCTCAGAGGCGACCTTAGCTGCCGCCTGCGACTGACCCTCAGCCCGGGCGATGTAGCCTTTCGACTTCTCAACCTCATCGGTCAGCACGGTGACGGTTTGCTTCATGCTGGCGAGCGCCTTCACCTTGAACTCGTCAACCTCATCCATCGTGTCATAAATGTTCTGGAATGCGCGTTGCAGCGTTTCCAGCGGAATGGTGCTGGAGGCGGCTTGTTCGTGGATCTGCCCGGTCTGCTCGCGCAGCAGCGTGCTGGTGGAATCGATAATGTCACTGGTGGTCTGGTTGAGCGCGGTGATCTGGCCCAGCACAAGCCGCTGGTTGGTCATCGCCTGAGCCACCGTTACCGCCGTGCGCAATGCGCCCACGGTAGTGGTGCTGGCGCGGTCGACGCCTTTGACCAGCTCGACATTGTTTTTCTTCACCAAATCAAGGCTGAGATAACCCTGAACGCTGACCGCCATTTGCGTCAGCAGATCCTGCGTGCGCTGGCGCACATAAAACAGCGCGCTCTCTCGCAGGGCTTTTGCCTTGGCCGGATCGGTCGCATCGAGCTCATCAGCTTTCGCCTCGAGCTTCTCATCGAGTTTCTTGGCGATGTGGATCATCTGCTCCAACTCGCCCATCGCCGCCCACAGCTTTTGGCGCTCGACGTCAATCGCTGCATTGTCTTCGTGCAGCTCTTTCTTGCCTGATGACAGCCGCTCCAGGATCGCTTGAATGTGCCCTTGCGAGGAGGTGTAGCTGTCAAAGTAGTTCTGCAGCTTGTTGCCGAACGGAATGATGCCAAACAGCTTGCGCGGTGCCAGCAGCTTGCCCTTGCGGCCCGGATCGAGGTCTTCGACCGTGCGGCGCAATTCCGCCAGATCAGCGCCAACTGTGCCGTCGCCGTCCATTGAACGCACGGGGCGATCGAGGAAGCGGTTGGACATTGCGGCAGCGGCGCGGATTTGCTCCTGCCCCATGCGGGTGATCTGATCGACCTTCTCGCCAAAGGCCGGCGAGTTGGCGTCCTCAGCGACGAGTTCCGTCACAAAGCCATCGACCTTCTCATCGAGCTTGGACTTCTTTTCCTCATCGACCGGGACCAGGCCTGCGGCCTTTTCCGGCGCAACCGCTGGCACGGGATCCGGCGGGCTCAATTCAAAATCGGTGGCCGTCTTGGTCTTGGTTTCCGTCGTATTCATCGGGCTTCTTCAACTCCCTGAAGTCGTGGCTTACGCCAGCCTATTTGCTGGTGGCAGCGGCTTGAACTGGCTGCATCTCTCTTACTGTATTAGTAATCTAAGACACACTATTCAAGATAGTGCCTTATCGCCGGGCATGCGTCCATCCAAAAGCGCGCAGGCGATGGCCGCGTGATAGGCGGCCTTTTGCAAGCATGCTTTTGTTTGCGCGCGTTTCCGCGTAACCGGATTCACGTGAGCACAGAAAGACACGGACATAATCATGAGCAATGACGGGGATCGCAAGGCGGACTTGGGCGAGGACCAGGATACCGCGCGCAATACAGGCCAGGGCTCGGCCATGGCGGCGGCCTCCTCCTCTACCGTCACCTCTGCCGCTTCTAAAGCGACCGGCCATCCGGATCCCACCCCGTCGAAGTCGAGTTTTTCGCGGGTGCTGTTCAGCTGGCAGCGGTGGTGGCTCGAAGATGTGGTCGGCACTGTTCAGCAATCCAAGGTGATTGAGAAACGGCGCGAGGATTGCGCCATGTCTGAACGCTATCTGTTCATGACCGCAATGAGCGGCGGGATCGCGATACTTGGTCTGCTGCTGTCATCACCGGCCGTCGTGATCGGCGCGATGTTGCTATCCCCGCTGATGGGACCGATCATGGGCCTAGGCTTTGCGCTCGCGATCGGTGATTATCCATGGCTTAAACAATCCGCGCGCAGTCTGGCCTGGGGTACGGTGATAGGCGTTGGGCTGTGCGCCCTGGTGGTCTTTTTCTCGCCAATCCAGACGATCACGCCAGAGATCGCGGCGCGAACGCGGCCGAACCTGTTTGACCTGATGGTCGCGCTCTTTTCCGCGCTAGCGGGCGCTTATGCGATGATCCGCGGGCGCGAGGGGACGATTGTTGGCGTGGCGATTGCGACCGCTTTGATGCCGCCGCTTGCGGTCGTCGGCTTTGGCCTTGCGACCCTCAACTGGACTGTTTTCTCCGGCGCTCTGCTGCTTTATGTGACCAACCTTATCACAATCGCGCTTACCGCTTGGGGCATGGCGCGGCTTTATGGATTCCGCACGACCTTGTCAGAACGCAACACCCTGTTCCAGAATCTGGCTGTCGCAACCGTATTCCTGGCTCTGGCGATCCCGCTTGCCTTTTCGCTGCAACAGATCGCATGGGAAGCAAACGCTCAGCGGATTGTGCGCGGAGAGATTGAGGAAAGCTTCGATAACCGCTCGCGTCTTACCGATCTAGAAATCGAGTTTGGCACGGACCCGGTTTCAGTATCGGCGACGGTGCTGACACCGGTGCTCAAGGCGGAAGCCGAAGTTGAAGCTGAGCGCGCTCTGGCGGCGCGGCTTGATCAACCAGTTGAGCTGACACTGGTGCAATATCAGGTCGGGACGAGTGCAAGTGCGGCGGAACAGGCGGAATTGTCGGCCCTACGCGCTCGTGAGGAAGCGGCTGAAACGGAAAGGGCTGAAGATCTGGCGCAGCGGTTGGCCTTGGTAGCGGGCGTGCCAGAGGATGATGTGCTGGTTGACCGTACACGGCGCAAGGCGATGGTGCGTTCACAGCGGCTCGAAGGGGCGTCTTTGTCTGCCTACCGCACGCTGGAGCAGCGAATTGCTGCAACGGAGCCTGAATGGACGATCGAGCTGCTGCCACCAATGGGCAGTTTGCCGAGCATCATCGCGTTTGAAGACGGCGAGCCGACGGTCGAGGGGATGAATGCGCTGCTGATTACCGCTTGGGCGGGGCAAAGGCTCGACGTGCCTGTGGTGATTTCAGGCGATGCAGAAAACGCCGCTCGCGCGGCAGAGCTGATGGCGGAGAACGGCCTGCAGGCCCGTGTTGAGTCGAGCTCTGGCTCCGTGCGTGTGCGCTGGGCTGATTTGTCTGAATAGGTTTTTGCTGGATTTGGCTGGTCAGGTTTGAGCCGCTGCTCAAACTCAAAATAATTACGCCGCCAACTCCAGCGGGACAATCTCGCCTGACAGATACAGCTTCTTCGCCTTGGCTCGGCTGAGCTTGCCAGAGGAGGTGCGCGGCAGAGTGCGCGGCGGCACCAATTCCACGACGCAGCTCATGCCCGTAACCGAGCGAACCTTGTCGGCGATCTGCTCGCGCAGGTGAATCCGCTCCGCCGGGTCAGAGACGCGGCAGTGGACCAGCACAGCGGGCGCTTCTTCGCCATTGTCGGTTTCAATTGAGAACGCGGCGATGTCGCCGTGATTGAAGCCAGGCAGCTGCTCAACCGCCCATTCGATATCCTGCGGCCAGTGGTTCTTGCCGTTGATGATGATCATGTCTTTGGCGCGGCCGACGATGAACAAATAGCCATCGGCCAAATATCCCATATCGCCGGTGTCGAGCCAGCCATCGACGAGGCAATCCTCCGTCGCTTCTTCATTGCGGAAATAGGAATGCATGACGCTGGGGCCGCGGCACCAGACTTTGCCGATTTGATGATCGCCGCGCGCGTGGCCGTCTTCGCCGCGAATTTCGACTTCCATATCGGGCAGGGTCTTGCCGCAATTGACGATCGCGCGGTAGCGGGCCGGGCGCGAGATGTCGCGCGGCGTGCCCGACAGGCGCTCTTCCTCGACCAGCTCAACCCGAATGCCTTCGCCCGGCGGCATGACGGTGACCGCCAGAACCGCCTCGGCCAGGCCGTATGACGGGGTAAAAGCGCTTGCCTTAAAGCCAGCATCGGCAAAGGCGTTGACGAAGCTTTGCATAACATCCGGGCGGATCATGTCCGCGCCATTTCCGGCGACGCGCCAGCGCGAGAGATCAAAACGTTCCGCCACATTGCTCTGACTAGAGATGCGGCGCGCGCAAATGTCATAGCCAAAGGTCGGTGAGTAAGAGAGCGTGCCGCCTTTGTTGCGGCTGATCACGTCGAGCCATGCCAGCGGACGGCGGGCGAAGGCGTCTGGTTTCAAATAATCGCCGGAGACCTGATTGGCGATCAGCGACAGGAAACAGCCGACCAGACCCATATCGTGATACCACGGCAGCCAGCTGACGCAGCGCTCGTTCTCGCCCAGCTGCATGCTGGTGGAATGACCATAAAGATTGTGCAGCAAAGCCCGGTGGGTCACCGCAACCCCGGTGGGGAAACGGGTCGAGCCCGAGGAATATTGCAAGTAGCAAATGTCTTCTGGATCAGCCTTCGGCAGCTCGCATTCGGGAGCGTCGCGTTTTGCGAAATCCTCATAGCTTTCGCTGGCGCAGTCTTGGCGGTCCGCCGCAGCGCTCGCCATTTCCGCGATTTCTTCTGGGTAGATCAGGATCTTTGGATCGGAGCTGTTCAATTGCACAGCAAGTTGATCGATGAAGCTTTCCTTGCCGCCAAAGCTGGTCGGCAGCGGCAGCGGAACTGGCCACGCGCCAACATAGACGCAGGCGCAAAATAGAGCAGCAAAGTCCGGCCCGGTTTCCGCGATCAGCGCAATGCGATCTTCCTTGCCAATTCCGCTCGCGATGAGGCGGCGGGCCATGACAAGAGCGTCTTCGCGAAGCTCAGAATAGGGATAAACGCGCTCTAATTGTCCACGCATATCATGGAAGTTGAGGCCCTTTTGGCTCTTCGCAGCGTAGTCAATGGCGTCGTTGAACGTCTCGAACTGCGCTCTGATGCGCGGCAATTCGCAATCATTCGGCGTCGGCGTCAATGCGGCGTCGGTCATAATTTTCTAGCGAAACCCGTCAGTTACAGCGCGGCACAGCACGCCAAATCCCGTCTGCGTTACGCGCTGGACATCATATCCAACACGCTTCACACTTAGGTATTTGATAACGAGTGTGGCACGAATAAGGCAAGATGGTTTCAAAAGATACCAAAGCGTTCTCGTCGCCCGGCGCTAAGAAGGGCGCAAGAAACGACCGAGCGAGCCGTAAACGCCGTCCGCTCGACGAAACTTCCTTGCGTGATTTGGCACTTTCTTATGTCGCTCGCTTTGCGACCAGTGGGGCGAAACTTGAGGCCTATCTGGCGCGCAAAATTCGCGAACGCGGGGTCGCGGGTGCGGAAGACGATGAAGACGGCGCATCGCCCCGGCTCGATGTCCGCGCTATTGTCGAGCGGCTGATCGAGCTCGGCTATGTTGATGATGCGGCCTACGCCAAAGCAAAGAGCCGCGATATGATGGCGCGCGGCCTTGGCGCGCGGCGGGTCGATCAAGCGCTCTATGCGGCGGGCATTGAAGAGGGCGTGCGCAGCGATCAGGCCCCGAGCGAGGCCGCAGCCCGGCATGCGGCGATATTGCTCGCAAAGAAACGCCGCTTTGGCCCGTTTTGCCAGAAAGACATGGACCCCAAGCTGCGCGAAAAGCAGATTGCAGCAATGCTAAGAGGCGGGCATGACTTTGCCGCCGCGCGCTTTATTATCAGTGCTGAAAACGAGGAAGAGATCGAACAATGGTTGGCCGAGGCGCAGGACGAGGAAGACGAGAGCGGGGAATTTGGCCCCGCGGGCGGGGGGCTATGGTGAAATCCGCCGCGCTCATGCTCGCAGCCATGCTGGCCGCATGCTCGCCAGCAGAGGCCGGGCCAGAGGCGGCGGGCAGCCAATCGGCCAGCAGCGGCGCCGATACGGCGCGGGCGAGCAATGAGGCCGTGCGCTATCATCCGGTCTCAACTCTGCAGGTGATCGATGTCACCATCGAGAGCGCGGCTGGCACGCATGTGTTTAACACAGAGCTGGCCATTACCCCGCAAGAACAAGCGCGCGGTTTGATGTTCCGCACGGAGCTGGGCGATGATGAGGCGATGCTGTTCCCGTCCTATCCGCCGGAGCAGCGCAGCTTTTGGATGAAGAACACACCGCTCTCGCTCGATATCATCTTCATCGGCACCGATGGCCGGATCAGCAATATTGCGGCCAACACCGTGCCCTATTCGCTCGAATCGGTGCCTTCAAAAGGGATCGCCAGTGCCGTGTTTGAGTTGCGCGCGGGCTTGTCGGAAGAGCTGGGGATCAAGCCGGGTGACGTCGTTACCTACAAGCTACCGGAGTAACATGCGCTCTGCCTGACGCGCGGTGGGCGGGAGAATGCCCAAATCCGCGTGTTCTGGCGCTTGAAGCCAGCCTCGAATCATACTAATCGCTTCGCCCATGGGATTATTCGGAAAAATCTTCACCTGGTGGGACGGCGCCACCATCGGCACGCTTCTGTGGTCAGGCCGCAATGGCGAGCACGTTGGCACAGATGCGCAGGGCAATAAATATTACCGCCAAAGCAAGAACCCGCGCGCAGATGGCAAGCCCGATGGCTCCAACATCAGCCGCGAGCGTCGCTGGGTCATTTACAACGGCGCCAACGATGCCAGCCGGGTGCCTGCAGAATGGCATGGCTGGCTGCACGGCTCGTTTGATGACGTGCCAGAGAGCAATCTGCCCCCAGCCAAGATCTGGGAGACGGACTACACCCCGAATGCGACCGGCACAGCCGAAGCGTACCGCCCGCAAGGCGCGCTGGAAAAGGGCGGCAAACGCGCCCGCGCTGTCGGAGATTACGAGGCGTGGACCCCGGAGGGGTGAGCCTGATGCGCGCGGCCTTCATTCCCGTCTTGGCGCTGGCCTTGACTGCGTGCGACAGCGGCGCTCCTGAAGCGGAGCCAGCCGCCCGTGCGACTGACGTGCCCGAAGGCCTGGAAGGCGCGGACCTACCCGAGATCGACGTTGAAGAGGTCGAGGGCGCAACCCCGATGACGGAACGCGTGGCGACCATTGGCCTGCTGAACAAGCGGAACAATGTCAGCCAGGACTTTGAGATCAAGCCCGGTGAAACCCGCCGTTCCGGCCCGGTCGTGATCCGGCTTCAGGCGTGCGAGCGCACCGCTCCTTGGGAAATGCCGCAAGAAACCGGCGCTTTTGTCCAAGTGCTGGTGCAAGAGCGCGGATCAGATGATTTCGGTACGGTCTTTTCCGGCTGGCTGTTCAAAAACTCACCCAGCCTGAATGTGGTCGAGCACCCGGTCTATGATGTCTGGGTCAAAGACTGCGCGATGGCTTTTCCTGGCGAAGAGTGACCCGGGGAATGAACGCCGGGATCGGCGAATTCTCTAAACGCTTGATTGAGACTGAGCCGAGGCGGCGCCTCGCGCGCTTGCTCAACCAATTTCAAATAGTCTGACTGAGGCATTTCGACCGCTCCCAGCGATGCGAGATGATCGGTCATGAACTGGCAGTCGAGCAGCTCATATCCCGCATGGCGCAACAAAGCGACCAGCCATGTGAGCGCAACCTTGCTGGCATTGTCCGCGCGCGAAAACATGCTTTCCCCGCAGAACACCCGGTCAAACGATACGCCATAAAGCCCGCCTGCGAGCACTGGCGCGCTGGAGTCGTCCTCTGGCGTGATCCAGCATTCGATCGAATGCGCGGATCCATGCGCGTGCAGCTCTTTGTAGCTGGCGATGATCCGCTCGCTGATCCAGCTTTCCGGATGGCCGGGACGCGGCGCGGCGCACGCCTCCATCACGGCGGCGAAATCGCGGTTGAGCGTGACGGTGAAGCGATCCTGGCGCACCGCCTTGCGCAGTGATTTCGACATGCGGAACGTATCGAGCGGAACAATCGCCCGTTCTCGCGGCTCGACCCAAAACACATCAGGATCATCGCGCCGGTCCGCCATTGGAAAAATGCCGCTTTGATAGGCCAGCAGCAGCATGTCGGGCGGGATCGGCGGAGGGAAGGGCGAGTGCATATCGCATCCGCCTATAGCAGGATGACACGCGGCCTCACCATAAGTATGTTGATCTTGTGTTGCCTATCGCGATTTGCTGATCTAATGCGCAGCCCGCCCATGCAGGGGCGTAGCTCAGTTGGTAGAGCGTCGGTCTCCAAAACCGAAGGTCCAGAGTTCGAGTCTCTGTGCCCCTGCCATTTTCCCACATTCGAAAAATAGCGCCGCCGATTCGAGCGCGCTTTGTCTGTGCGCGGTCGTTGCCCCCGCTGGCCGGGCAGTGACCCAACTCGCCACTGAAAATCGGCCCGCCAATCAGATTGTCGCGTTCCGACAATTATTCGCGGGTCAATTGGGGGTACACCCTAGTTGAGCAGTCGTTTCTTGCGAACGACTTTGAGCCATATGAAACCCGGCCCGGCGCGATGACCATCTCGGTGGGCCAACAGGATGGAGCTATTCATGGAGAGGCGTCTGTCAGGTCTAGTTAGTCCAAACGGTAGCAAGCGAGATCACTGGTCTAGCCCTAGACCGTACACTGATGAGCTGCTGCGGCGGAAAAAGCACGGCCCCATCCGCCCGATGGATTATGATGAGCCTAGTGCGGGCGAACGCTTTGTTCGCTTGTTTTTCAGACGCTGAACCAGGGGCCGTGTTTACGCGGCCCGATAACTCCAACTGTCTCATACCCTAAAAGGGCCGGTCTGTACCTGGCAGACCGGCCCTTCATGGTTTTGGCAAAAGGTTGAGCGCGGCTGCTTCAGCCGGCCTGAGCCTTAATATTCTTCAGGCTCCTCCGGCGTGTCGGCCCGGTAGTCCTTGCCGGCCGTCTTGTCGCCTTGAGCAAGCTTGAACACCACGCCCGATAGCAACACCAAAGCCAAGAGGTTTGGCAGAGCCATGGCCGCGTTTGAGATATCGCCGAGACGCCAGACCAAGGTCAGGTCGAGCGTGCTTCCGAGATAGATAACGACGCACCACAGGACCCGCCAGATCATGTGCAGGATCTTCTCACCGCCCCGGGTCGAGCCGGGAATACGATCATAAATGAAAGTGATCGCGCGTTCGCCGTAATAGCTCCAGGTGAGCAGGGTGGTGAACACAAACAGGATCAGCGCCGTCGATGCGATCAGCGTTCCGATTGGAATGCTTGCGATCTCAAGTGGGAAGGCGGCCGCAAAAGCGCCGGACGTCATGGCAAAGCCTTCGAGGTCCGAATTCCATGCATGAGCCACCGCCACACCGTCGCCAGTGAAGTCGCCTTGCACCGTCAGGATCACCAGCGCGGTCATGGTGCAGATCACGATTGTATCAATGAAGGTGCCCAGCATAGCCATCCGGCCCTGTTGCTGCGGATCGTTGGTCTGAGCCACAGCGTGAGCGATTGGGGTCGAACCCTGGCCTGCCTCGTTAGAGAACAGCCCGCGCGCAACACCGGCCCTGATCGCCAACATAATCGCCGCGCCAGCAAAGCCGCCGGTTGCCGCTTGCGGATTAAATGCACCGTGGAAGATCAGACCAAAGGTCGCTGGAATGTCTCCAATGTTCAGGATCAGCGCGATGATTGCCATGATGATGTAGGCACCGGCCATAAACGGGATAATCTTCTCAGCGACGCCGCCGATGGACTTAATCCCGCCGATAATCACGATGAACACCGCGATGGCGACAATCGCCCCGCCAATGGCTTCTTCAATACCAAACAGCTCGTTAAGGCCATCTGCGACCGCATTGGCCTGGATCGAGTTGCCGGTCACAAGCGCGGAGAACAAAGTTCCGAGGCAGAAGAAGATCGCGAGCCAGGTGTATTTTGGCCCCAGCCCCATCATAATGTAGCTCATCGGGCCGCCGCGATAGACGCCGTCGCTGGTCTTCTCGCGGTATCGGATCGCGAGCGAGCCTTCCGCAAACGCCAGCGCCATGCCGATCAGCGCGGTCACCCACATCCAGAAAATCGCGCCCGGTCCGCCCAGTGCGATGGCGGTTGCCACACCGGCGAGGTTACCCGTGCCCACTTGGCCAGATAGAGCGGTCGACAGTGCGGCGAATGGAGAAATCTCTCCCTCGCCTTCGCCTTTGCGGCTTTTAAATAGGCCTTTGAAAGAGCTGCCCAATTGGCGGATCGGGAAGAACCGCAGGCCGAACATGATGTACAGGCCTATGCCCAGCAAGATGATCGTCATCGGCGGAACTGGCTGACCCGCGATCTGCAAGACCTGCTCGCCGTTCCACGTGCCGCCCCAGATGAAGTCTGAAACATTGGTGACGCGATCGATCAAACTCATCGATCCGGTGTCTGTTGCTGCCATGATTCGGCGATCCCCCAAGGAATTGAATTTGTAGCGAATGCCCGGGGTAGTCCCCTAGGCATGAAGCGGCGCACGCTAGAGCCGTGCCTGCGCCTTGGCCAGCATTTTAACTTTCCCTGTGTGAGCGGGCTCCGAAATCTGATTTCGCGAGCGAGAGTGCTTGCTATTGCTGAGGCTCGCGAGTAAGCACGCAGCCGTCTTTCAGACATCGATAATCAGACCAGCCCCTCCCGGACCTTGTCCGGGGCGGCGTAGAACCCTACCTGAAAGTCTATGGCGGAAAGACCCGCGAGAGTATTCAAGGACGATAAGGCTTAGCATTATGGCCGAAGAGAAAAAGAGCAGAACATCACCCGCTGAGTTCATGAACCAGGTTCGGTCTGAGACCAGCAAGGTTGTGTGGCCGACGCGTGAAGAGACGATCCGTACCGCGATCTTCGTCTTTATCATGATGGTGATCCTGTCGCTGTTCTTCCTCGGCATTGATTCTGTCTTCAGCGCTATCGTCAGCTGGCTGCTCACACTCGCATAATTTGGCCCCGCGGCGAGTATCACCTCCCGCTCGGCTCATCGGTTCATTTTCGACTTTCTAGGGATTAATCATGGCTCGCTGGTACATCATCCACGCTTATTCGGGCTTCGAAAACAAGGTCAAAGAGGCGATCATCTCTGAGGCTGAGCGGCTTGGCTTGTCCGAGGGCGTTGAAGAAGTCGAAGTGCCGACCGAGACCATCACCGAAGTTAAACGCGGCAAGAAGGTCCAGGTCGAGCGCAAGTTTATGCCGGGCTATGTGCTCGCAAAGCTGCGGATGAATGACGACATTTATCACCTCGTCAAAAACACCCCGAAGGTCACCGGCTTTCTTGGCAACAACAACAAGCCGCAACCGATCAGCGAAAAAGAGGCCGCGCGCTATTTCGGCGGCGTCGAAGAAGCGAAGGCTGCGCCCAAGCAGCAGGTCAGCGTCGATTACGAAATTGGCGACAGCGTCAAAGTGCTCGACGGGCCATTCGCCAGCTTCAACGGCGTGGTGGAAGAGCTCGACTTCGACAAAGCGAAGGTCAAGGTTTCCGTCTCGATCTTTGGCCGGGCAACCCCGGTTGAGCTCGACTTCGAACAGGTTGAACTGGTCAAGTAAGCGCATTGCGCTCAGGTTTGCACCAACTGACAAAAGCCGCAGCGCTCTCAGGCGCTTTGGCTTTGTTTGGATGTGCTGAAGAGCCAATTCCTATCGATCTGCCTGAGTTCACCGAACTCGATTGCAGTGATTACGCATCCGTCGAATATGACGGCGCGATCTATTACAACAACGTCTGGAACAAGGGCGCTGCGAGGGATTTCGCTTGGCGCCAATGCATTGTCGAAGACGGTAATGCGGACGAGCCGACTTATGGCTGGTATTGGCGGTGGCCGAACTCCAGCAGCGACATCTTCGCTCAGCCTCAGGTAAAGATCGGTTCTTCGCCGTGGGACCCGCTGCCCAAGGTCGACGACCGCTTTCCATTGGCTCTGGCCGATACCCAAAAGGTCGAGATTGCCCATCGGCTGCGCGTTGTCTCAAACGGCAATTACAACATCGCGACCACCATGTGGCTGGTCGACAATTCCGAAATCGGTGATGAGCAAAACCGCGATATCATTCGCGCCGAAATCATGTTCTGGACTTATGCAACCAAAGGGCAGATGGATCCGGCGGGTGAGCGCATCGGCGTGATTGAGGATGGCGGCCAGAAATGGTCCGTTTGGCTTGATCGCAATTGGGGCGACGCATCCGGGGTGAACGATAATCAATGGATATATTTGGCAATCAAAGCCGAAGATCCATCATTCGATATGCGATTTGATGCGGCGAGATTGCTTGGTGATCCCCTGCTCAAAGATCTCGGGCTGCAGCAATTCTATGTTGCAGATATCGAAGTCGGCACAGAGATTATGGATGGCGAAGGCGTCGCTTGGGTAGATAGCTTCGAAGTTATAACTGCGTCCTAAACCGGCCAGAACGGTTTGCCCGCGATCGCCTGCATGAACAGGAATGTCGCCAATGCCAGTTGCAGCACCACCGCTACGCTCACCACAAGCGTCGCATTCCAACCCCTCTTATCTGCGACCCAGCCGATGAGGGGTATCGCCTGAAGCATATGCATGCTGACGAAATGGGCGGGTCTGAGGTCGCCATATTCGCGGCTCCAGCCAAAGAACGGGATCACCTCGCCGCCTCCGGTTAGCGGGGCGCCAACGTACCGGCCTTCGGCCGACATATAGAAGCCGAAGATCACGGTGGTGATGAAGGCCCCGATGCAGCCCGTCACTGAGCCCAGCCAAAGCCCACGCTGCGACCGGTCTGCTGTGCGCCACACCTGCACAGCTATCGCGACCGCAATTGTCATCAGCAGCACCGCACCCAGACCCATCAGGCCGTACATGACCTGCTCAAATGCGCTGTCATAGTTGAAGTGGGAGCGCACGCCGCGCGCGGCCTGAGTGTTGAGGTAGACGAACTCGAACACCAAGCCCACGCCAGCGAGATAGGTGAATATCGTCATCACTTTGCCAGAGCGCGCCGCGCGCGGCACCTGCTGAGCGAGGATCGCCAAGGTTGCGAAATGGACGACGAAAGAGACATTGAACTTTTGCGGCTTGGTCCAGATTGCGGCGCTGTCCAGCAAACGTTGATCCATCACCCAGGCGGGGATGAACACCACGAAGGCCGCGCCCATAAACAGCGCAAATGTCAGCAGCAGCCGCGTGACATGGTCATCATCCAGCTGAGGTAGGAGCGGCATCCAAGAGGATTTGGCTTCTGTCGCTGCACTCATACCGCTTCCCCCGCAATTGGCATGTCTGGCGCTGCGGAAGCTCGCCTAAAGTATCCGGCTCGCATCGCCATGAACAGCGCAAGGCCCAGGGGCCCCGCCATAAATGTTGCGAGTAGGATTGGAGCCTGAACCAGGCGAGAGATGCCGACCTTGTCCGCCTGAACTGCGATCCATCCGCCGATGAACAGATCAAAGGCGAGATAGTGGACCCAGCCAGCGAGCAAGGCCCAATCATTCGACAGCAGTGTTTTGACCTCGGCCAGCGATCCAAATCCGCCCCCTTCGACGGTCAGGATATGGCTCATGGCGAGACCCGAATAGAGCAGCGACAGTCCGAAGGGGATGATGAAACGCGGGAGCCACAGCAATTGCGGCCAGCGGCGCGGAAGAAAGATCAGGATGATCCAGCCCAGCATTGCGGCCTGTCCTGCCCATCCAAATATCTGCTCAGGTGATGCCAAGTGCCTGCCCCTCCAAAGGATTTGGCGTATTGCTAATATAATACACTCTGCTTCGCAAGGGGATGGACCAAGAGGCAGGGTGATGGGGAAGTAGGGGAGGACAGGCGGCAGGCTATGTGGCACACCGCCCATGGCATGAAGACCAAGCTTTCCATCTGCCGCAAGAAAGCGCGCTTCGCCTCTGTCGATGAGGCTGAGGCAGCAGCTGAGGCTGCGCCGTTCAAGCTGCGCGCCTATCGCTGCGAGCTATGCCGCAGGTATCACCTCACAAGCCGAACCAAGGGCATGAAGACCCCGCGGGCAGAGCTGGCGCGTCTGCGCGGAGCAAGTTAGGCCGTTTACGAGCGGGATTGCGGCTTAATCTAGGCCGTCAATTTACTTGCTTTTTGCATGCACCGCGCTATTGCGCCCGCTTCCCCAGCATTGCTGACGGAAATCTCGTGCGGGAGGCTCATGCAAATGGGCTGTTTGACCGCTTAACATGCAGGTGGGCTGAAACGCGCATCTGACAGTGTGAAAGGAGGCCCTAAGTGGCCAAGAAAATTGAAGGCTATATCAAGCTGCAAGTTCCAGCTGGTACAGCAAACCCATCACCGCCAATCGGCCCAGCTTTGGGTCAGCGCGGCGTGAACATCATGGAATTCTGTAAGGCGTTTAACGCCGCGACACAGGACCTTGAGAAGAACGCTCCGATCCCCACCACCATCACGGTTTATGCGGATCGCTCATTCACCTTCACCACCAAAACCCCGCCAGCATCGTACCTGATCAAGAAGGCCGCGAAGCTGAAGAAAGGCTCTGGCGAGCCGGGCAAGGTTGTCGCTGGCTCGATCAAGACCAGCGCGCTGAAGGAAATCGCTGAGGCGAAAATGGCTGACCTCAACGCGAACGATATTGACCAGGCTGTGAAGATCATCGCGGGCTCTGCTCGTTCGATGGGCCTCGAAGTGGTGGAGGGCTGATCATGCCGAAGCTTACCAAAAATCAAAAACTGCGCGCTGAGCTCGATTCAGAAAAGCTCTACGGCGTTGACGACGCGATCAAGACCCTGCGCGAGCATGCGTCTAAGAAGTTCGACGAGACAGTCGAAATTGCGATGAACCTGGGCGTTGACCCACGCCACGCTGACCAAATGGTTCGCGGCATGGTCTCGCTGCCATCAGGCACTGGTAAGGACGTGAAAGTTGCTGTGTTTGCGCGCGGCGACAATGCGGACAAGGCCACTGCCGCTGGTGCTGACAAGGTTGGCGCGGAAGACCTCATGGAAGACATGCAGGCTGGCAATCTCGATTATGACCGGATCATCGCGACCCCTGACATGATGGGCGTTGTTGGCCGCCTTGGTAAGGTTCTGGGTCCAAAGGGCCTGATGCCGAACCCGAAGTTGGGCACGGTCACTCCAAACGTTGAGCAAGCCGTTAAGGACGCCAAGGGCGGCCAGGTTGAGTTCCGCGTTGAGAAGATGGGCATCGTCCACACCGGCATCGGCAAGCTGTCGTTCTCAGACGATGCGCTGAAGGCAAACTTTGAAGCGCTGACGCAAGCGATCGTCAAAGCCAAGCCAACTGGCGCGAAGGGCAAATATGTGAAGAAGGTCACTCTGACCTCGACCATGGGCCCAGGTGTTAAGATCGACTTCGCGGAAATCGAAGGCGCTTAATTTGACCTAATGATCTCGCGGTTCCTTCGGAACCGATTGGTCCAAATTGATAAAAGGGGCTGGGAGCTGACGCTTCCGGCCCTTTTTGCATCTAGGCCCTTAGCAATCCGCGCATTTTGCCGAGCGCGCCTGTGCGAGCGGCCAGGCTCTTCGTGCCAGCAACCATATTGTCGAAGCCTGCTCTTCCGCTCAGCAGAGCGCGGTTGGCCAGCGTTGGCTCCAGCAAAACGAAACTTGCGCAATCCGCGCTGTCGGTCCCGAACATGGCTTTGTGCGAGCCGGTGCCTTCGGTGAAGTCGAAGTAAGCAAAGCGCTGCTCAGCGAATAGCCGCTCCAGCGCCTCCATTTGCAGCACTGTACCCGGTGACCAGCGCGACCAGTCCGGGTCATATCCGAGATGCGCATAGACCAATGTCTCGCCAGTTATCGGCAGCGCGAGGTAAGCAATCGCAGCGCCGCCAGTATGCAGCAGATAGCAGCGCATTTCGCTTGCCTCAGCCTTGGCGAGCATCTCTTTGTGCGCCTCGGGCGTCTCTGGCAGGCCAGCATCAAGCAGGCGTGCCTGATAGGTCTTGGCCGACAGGGGCAGGGCGGCTTTCAGAAACGCCTCAACCTCTTGCGCAGTGCGGTGCTCTGTGATCGCGAAGCTCTCTCCGGCTTCGCTCGCAAGCTTGCGCTGCTTGCGCCTGAGGGTTGAGCGGGTCTTGCCGGAAAAGCGGGCAAGGTAATTTTCATAGCTTGGGCAGATCGCGGGGCGCATATCGATGTAGTGGCGCTGATAATCCTGCCGCCCGCCGATCAGATGCTGCGGAAATTGCGCCCGGATTGCGGGCACGGCGGAACGCGGCGCGGAGAGCACGCGCACCCCGTCCGGTCCAGACTGCGGGGCGCTTAAAGGCGCGTCATCGGCTGCCAGCACATCTTGTAAGGTAAAGGCCCAGGTCGACAGCTCTCGGCCAACGGACAGCAACCGCCGTGATCCGACCGTGAAGTCAATCGAGGTGCTAGCGCTTGTCATCAAAGCGAACCGTAAAGCGTGTTGGAAGCGAGCTGCTCCGCCAGACGCCAGCCTGTGCGCAGCGGGTTCGCGGGCAGCGGATCGGATGGCAGCGGGTTGGAGGCTGAACCGTGCAGCGGCGGGGTGGCACGGTAGTTGCCGGTGGTCACGCCCTCCATGTCCGCGAGCGCTTCGCATAGCCCCTCAAACCGCGCGTTCACGACCCGGTTCAGCGTCATCTTGCTGCGATTGACCAGCTCAAAACTGTGCGTCACCAGCGTGAAGCTGGGCTGATTGGTGCTGCGCGCATAGCGCAATGCGGCGGTCATTTCGCCCAGCGAAAGCGCGGTTATTTGAGCGTGGCGCAGGCCGCCAGTGATGGTCGCAATCGCGCCCACGGGCACTTCGATGATGCCCTCGTGCAGCATTGGTGAGCGGTCGCGCTCAGTCAGCGTAATCTCGCACGGGCCGCTCTCCACCAAAGCGGGACAGTGGCTGCTGTCATAGCGGATGCCAATGGCGGCCAGCGCCCGCAATGTGTCATTGTTCGCGCCGTAATTGCCGGCTCGAAAGGCGACCGGTTTGGGCGCGCCCGCGGCGATCAGGACATCGCGTGCATATTCGAGCAACTGGCATTGTTCTTCGAAGGTGAAGTCTTTGATATTGCCGCCCGTGCGGTCTTTGATGACAGCATTGGACCCGGCCAACTCGAGCCATTCGGTATGGCAATGCAGCTGAACATCCTGGCCAGCCTCGATGATCGGTCCGACCACATCTTCAATCGCGGCAATGCCCCAGATCATCGCGGGCATCGGATCGACGAAAAACACCGCCTTCACATCGTGCTCGGCGAATTTGGCCAGCTTGTGGGTGATCCCCGCAGGGCCGTCGGGCGTGATGCAGGCGATCGAGCGCGCAAAATTGTCTTCGCGCGCAGCCTTATCCGCGCCGGTAAACAGCCCCGAGGAATACTCGGTATCAATCGTGATAAATGCCTGCGTCATCGCGCCTGCGGGATAGCGAAAAAGGGTTAAAGGGTCGTTTGAGCGACCCATGCCGCAATACCGTCAAGCAAAGGCAGAATGCGCCATCGCCATGGTAAACATCTGCGCGTTGATCCGGATGGAGGATGGGAACACGCTCGCATCGGCGACATAGAGGTTGCCGGTGCCGTGCACCTTCAGATCTGCGCCCACCACAGAGCGGTTGGGATTGGATCCCATCACATTGCCGCCTTGCGGGTGAGAGGTGCTGACGATGAAGTCGTGCCCGTCCTTGAGGTGTTGCTCGACCAGAGCCTCAATATCATCGCCTGGTCGCACAGTGACATTGCTGGAAGTGGGAAGATAAACCTCTTCGGCTCCGCCAGCGAAGTGCATCTTTACGGCATCAACCACAAACCCGCGCAATTGCTCGCGGTGCTTGCGTTTCAGTTTCACGCGGAAATGCCCGCCTTTCACCTCGCCCATATCGCTGACAGGCATAAGGATGCCAAGGCAAACCAGGTTGGAATAGGATTCCATCCGGCGGACATATTCGCCGAACCATCCGCCCATCGAGGCGGAGAATGTCGCGGGCGGGTGGAACCAGCTCTCAATCAGGTGATCGCCGCGATCAACATAAGTGCCCATTTGCACGCCGTCCCAGCTGTTCACTGCGTGCGGCATTTTGGCGATCACGGGGCAGGCGAGATTGCAGGCAATCTGCTCGCCAATATCGGCAAAATTGAACCGCTCCATCAGCGCCGAGGAGGCACCAGTCCCCGCCGCAATAATCGCGCCCTTGGCCGGGCGAATGCGCACATGGTGGCCGTTCTGGTGCGCCTCAACCGACTTCACCGGCTTATTGTGCAGGTTCCAGCCAATGTTGATGCGAAAGGCGGCTGTGTTCTCCGCAATGCGCGCGCCATCTGCCAGCGCGTCTTTCAGCAGGGTTTGGACGACCGAGCTCTTGCGATCATAGGGACAGCCGGAATTGCAATAGCCGCAGCCCCAGCAAGACCGATCGTGCTGCGGGGTCTTGTGGCCATAATTCTTCTCAAACCTTGCGGCCTCGACATTGGCATCGTCTGCTCGGCCATGGCCCTGAGCCTTAAACGCGTTCCAGGCATTGCGTAAGTGCGCGCCATTGGGTCCGGATATTTCCTCGGGGATCTCCGCAATGCCCAGCCGGGTCCACAAATGGTCAAATGCCGCGGTCAGTTTCCCGCCCGCGTTCACATCGACGCCGAATTCGTCTTTCCAATGCTGGATCACATCCTGCGTGCGCGGATGCGGATTGGCCTGATCAGGGCGGAAGCAAATACCATTGTTGACCAGCGATGATCCGCCAATGCACTCGGCTTGAAGGATCGCAATTTCGCGGTTGCTGGAGGTCATCAGACCGCCGCCAATATACATGCCCGCATATTGCTCTGCGTCTCGGTGGCGGATCTCCGCCGTTGACCAATAATCACCCTTTTCGATGATCAGGACATTATCGCCTTTGGCAGCGAGCGCCGCAGCTGCTGCGGCTCCGCCTGCACCGGAGCCAATCACCAACCAGTCGCAATCCTCGGTATCGGCCAGATTGCTGCAGTTAAGATCATCCGTGTCTGCAAATGGCTTTGCATTGGCGCGCGATTGCGGCGGGACGAAACCGATGCCGTTCCAGCTGCCCGGCTGCTGATAATAGGCGGAGTAGAACACCGTTCTCAGCCGCCCAAGCGAGCGGATGATGCCAAAGTCAGCCTCAGCAATCTTGTCCGTCAGGCGCTGCTGACGCTCTGCAATGGAAAGCTCGGTGAAGCTGCGCCGCAGCCACAGCTCCAGCAAGAACAGGCCGCGTTTTACATCCACGCGGGTGCTGTCGGGCAGGATCGCGATCCAGCGCATCGCATTGTTGACGACGTCTTCAATCGTGCCGCTGGGCGGAGCGCCGCCAAACAGGGCCTCGACATAGGCATGTTCAAAGCTCGCGCGGCGCTGAGCCACGACTTCGATCAAATTGTCATCCACCTGGATGGAATTGGCCTCAGCCCGGTTGATCGCCTCCCCTTCGAGCGCCACCGCGCCGGTGTCACCTATGATATAGTCTGCGCGCTCGCCATCTGGCCCCGCTTCCACGCGCACAACAGGATGGCCATCAGCAGTCTTTCCCAAGGGTCGCACATTACTCGGCGCAAGTGCGGTAATGACGGAAGGTGATGGGTTAGGCATCTCACAATCTCCCCTTTGCTTAGGCAAGGAGAAGATGACGCAATTTGCTTTTGTCCGAAATAGAAATAACGGCGATTCCTTGTAAGGACGCGCCAATCTTTGCCGATTTGTGGTTAAATACCGCCCGGCGTGAAATCATAGCCGCTTGTTGCTAGCCCATCGCACAGCGAATCTACAGCAGATTTGAGTGTGTCTTTTTCAGTTGAGCGCAGGACGAAATTGGCGCCCACTTTGCCCTCGCGAAAGAAGGGGTAGGAGCCGATCTGGCATCCCTCATGCGCCTGTTCGACCTCGATCAGAAGGTTTGCGACTTCGCTTTCCGCGATCCAGCAGCCGACGGTTTCCGTGATCAGCGGCGCGCCGCCTTCCAGCTTGCCGGTGAGTGCATCGAGCATGCCAGCGGCGATGTGCGGAACGCCCGCCATCAGGATCACATTACCGCGCCGGATACCGGGCGCACCTGACATGCGATTGGGGATCAGCTCAGCGCCTTCGGGCACGCGGGCCATGCGCAGGCGGCCTTCGTTGATGCCGCCTTTGTCTTCGTAATAGCGGGTCAGCAGCGCGCGCGCCTCTTCATTGATGACAACCGGCACGCCAAGCGCCTTGGCCACCGCATCGACCGTAATGTCGTCATGCGTTGGGCCGATCCCGCCGGTGGTGAAGAGATAGTCATTGTCCGCGCGCAGAGCGTTGACCGCCTCGACAATTTTATCCTCCACATCGGGCACCACGCGCACCTCGGCCAGACGTATGCCTTGCACCTGCAACCAGGATGCAACCTGCGCGATGTTCTTGTCTTGGGTGCGGCCGGAGAGGATCTCATCGCCAATAATGACGAGGCCTGCGGTCCAGATTTTGTCCGATGTGGTCATGGGTGGTGGATTAGGTCACTCTTGCTTTGACCTCAAGCGTTTGCACGTCTGATTGATGTGCCTATTCCGCCGCTTCGAGCTCACCGCCTGATGCGCCCGCTTCTTCGCTGGCATTGCTGAACTTCAGCCAGCCATCGTCGAGCGGATCGCTTGCCATGCGCTTGCGATCAAGCACATATTCCTGATTGAGCCGCCATGGGTATTCGACTGCGTTCTTTGGCATGATGTGCTTGCCGCGCTGAATATAGCCACTGGAGAAGTCGAAAATATCGTCCTCTTCCAAGGTGGCTTCAGCCTCTGGCGTGAGGACTGGGGTAGCGATGGCCGCGCCGGTTTTGCGCATGTGATTGAGCAGACGGCAGATGTAATCTGAATTGATGTCCGCTCTCAGCGTCCAGCTGGCATTGAGATAGCCGAACACCACAGCAAGGTTGGGCAGGTTCGAGAACATGCAGCCTTTATAATAGAAGCGCTGGCTAAGCTCGGTGGGTACGCCGTTTTGGCTGAGCGCGATTTTGCCCGCGACCGCGAGCTTGAGGCCGGTTGCCGTCACCACGATATCCGCCTCGATCAACTCGCCTGATTTCAGCCGAACGCCGCCTTTCTCAAACTTCGCAATATGCCCGGTGACCACCGCAGCCTTGCCTGCGTTCATGGCCGCAAACAGATCATCGTCAGGCACTAGGCACAGGCGTTGATCCCACGGATCATAGGGCGGGGTAAAGCTGGCCTTGTCGTAATTCGGACCGAGCGCTTTCTCGATCTTCTTATGCAGCGCGTCTTTCACCTTTTGCGGGCGATTGCGCGCGAGCTTGAAGGTGAAGTCCTGCATCCGGATATTCTTGAACCGGGTGATCCGGTAGGCGAGGTTCGCTGGCAGTATCTTGCGTAGAGTGTTGGCGAACCAATCCTTCGCAGGCTGAGACGCCATCCAGGTCGGCGTGCGTTGAAGCATGGTCACATGCGCGGCTTTATCCGCCATGCTCGGGACGATCGTGACGGCTGTCGCGCCGGAGCCAATCACGACCACGCGTTTGCCGGTGTAGTCCAAATCCTCTGGCCAGAATTGCGGGTGCAAAACCTGGCCTTCGAAATCACCCAGATCAAATCCGGCGTCGAACGGCTCGTCATAGTCGTAATAGCCAGAGCCGAGGTAGAGGAAGTTCGCAGTGATGCGCGTGCTCGTGCCGTCGGACAGCTCCATCTCGACATGCCAGCGGGCTTCATCATCTCGGAAATCGGCAGAGATCACCTTGTGGCCAAAGCGGATGTGCTGGCGAATGCCGCGCTCATCCGCGATCCGATTGAGATATTCCAGGATCGACGGCGCATCGGCGATGCTTTTCTCATGCCGCCACGGCTCAAAATCAAAGCCGAGCGTGTGCATATCGCTGTCAGACCGGATGCCGGGATAGCGGAACAGATCCCACGTCCCGCCCAAATTGTCGCGCTGTTCGACGATCGCATAGGAGTGATGCGGCGCCTTCATTTCCATGTGCGCGGCCATGCCGATGCCAGAAATTCCGGCGCCAACAATCAGAACATCAACCTCTGGTGCAGTGGCCAGCATCGTCTTCTCTCTCCTCTTGATGTTGAAGTAAGCACACGATGGACGCAAAAGCGAGTCACGATTGCATTTTGCAACTGACTTGCGTGAGCGGTTCGTCTAAGCGGCGGCCCATGTTGAAAATGCGATGGTCGCTGTCGGCCGCTCTCCCCCTCGTTTTGTCCGCTCCGCTTTATGCTCAAGACCAAGGATCTGATCGTGATGGCGATGACAATGTGATCGTCGTCACAGGTGAAGGGTTGGAGCAGGCAGCTTCCACTGGCGTCTATGCAACCAGCGAGATTGACCGTGAAGCGATCATCGCCACCGGCTCTGGCCGGATCGAAGATGCGCTGCGCAATGTTGCTGGTTTCCAGCAGTTTCGCCGGTCTGACAGCCGCTCCTCCAACCCCAGCGCGCAGGGCGTTACCTTAAGGGCGCTGGGCGGCAATGCGACCAGCCGCGCCTTGGTGGTGCTTGACGGTGTGCCGATCACCGATCCGTTTTTCGGCTTTGTCCCGCTCAGTTCTATTGCGCCTGAGCAATTAGGCCGTGTCCGGGTGACGCGCGGCGGTGGCTCTGGTCTGTTTGGCGCGGGCGCGCTGGCAGGCACGATTGAGCTTGAAAGCGCCAGCCTCGATACGCTTGGCCCGGTCAACGCCAGCCTGCTGTTGAATGACCGCGAGGAAACCGAAGCGAGCGCTAGCCTTGGCGCAAATCTTGGCTCCGGCTTTGCTGTGGTGAGCGGCCGCTGGGACAGAGGGCAAGGCTTCTTCACCACGCCTCAGGACCAGCGCGTGCCCGCAACAGCACGCGCCGCTTTCGACAGCTGGAGCGTCGGTGTGCGAGCCGCAGCGCCATTGACGGATGACGTCGAATTGCAAGCGCGGGTGCAGGTCTTTGATGATGCCCGCACACTGCGTTTTGACGGAGCAGACTCCACCAGCGAAGGCCAAGACGCGAGCATCCGCTTCGTTGGCCGGGGCGATTGGCAGTTTGATGCGCTGGCCTATGTTCAGGCGCGCAATTTCTCCAATATCGTGATCAGCTCCACCCGCTTTGTCCGCGTGCTTGATCAGCGCAACACGCCTTCAACCGGGCTTGGCGGCAAAATCGAAGTGCGCCCGCCGGTTGGCGGCGGTCACAATGTCCGGCTGGGCGTCGACTACCGCCGTTCTGATGGCGAATTGCAGGAGGAGGCGTTCAGCGCCTTCACCGGCAATTTGCGGGAACGCCGCCGTGCGGGAGGCACCAACAGCGATCTCGGTCTGTTCGTTGAGGACGATTGGCAAATCGGCGCGCTGCTGCTGACCGGCGGCTTGCGGGCCGACCGCACGGTTATCTCCGACGGTTTCTTCCGCGCGGTTGATGCCAGCGGTGCCTTGGTCAGCGAAACAATCGCGCCGGATCGCAGCGATTGGACGCTCTCTTGGCGCGCCGGCGCATCCTATGATCTCGGCGGCGGCCTTGCCCTGCGCGCGGCGGCCTACACCGGCTTGCGGCTACCGACCTTGAACGAGCTCTACCGTCCCTTTGTGGTTTTCCCAGTTGTGACACAGGCCAATGCCGCGCTCGAAAATGAGCGGCTCGAAGGGTTTGAGGTTGGTCTTGATTGGCGGCCCAATGAGAATGTCAGTCTGGCTCTGACCGCGTTTGACAATCAGGTTGAGAACGCAATTGCCAACGTCACGCTCACGCCAACCCTGCGGCAACGGCAAAACCTGCCAGCCATTGAAGCGCAGGGGATAGAGGCTGCGCTTGGGCTAGAACTTGGTCAGGTGAGCTTTAATGGTTCGCTGGCGTACACCGATGCTGAGATCGCCGGTTCTGGCGCATCTATCGCGCTTGATGGCAATTGCCCTCCGCAAACGCCAGAGCTTGCTTTCTCCGCTACGCTGGCGTGGGAGCCAGCGGACGGCTGGCGGCTGGCCGGCACTGTGCGCCACACTGGCGCGCAGTTCGAAGACGATCAGGAAACGACCTCTCTGCCAGCGGCGACCACTTTGGATGCGTTTTTCCAAGTGCCGATTGCGGGTGAGTTCTCAGCCGTGCTGCGCGGTGAGAACCTGCTTGATGAAGAGATCGTGACCCGCAATTCGAACGGCGCGATTGATCTGGGCGTGCCGCGCACTGTGTGGTTTGGCCTGCGCTACGGCTTCTAGTTCAGGTCCAAGGTGGGTCTAGCTACAAAGTGGCTAATACCAGCTAACCCGCAAGGATATTTCGCAGGCGCAGCAAAAATTGCACATTTGCTGCGCTGCAGCACAACATGTTGCATTTTTGCATCAATTTGGGAGAACTCACGTCGCGCCCTTGCGGATTGAATTCGCGCGTGACTAGTCTGCGATCCATAAAAATAAGACATCGGTTTGTTGGAGAGGAAACCTATGACGAAAAAGTTCGCAGTTTACGCGTCTGGCCTAATGGCGACCAGCATCTTGGCTCAACCAGCCTTGGCCCAAGATAGTGATGATGGTGCCGAGCAGGTCGTTGATGATAACGTGATTATCGTCACCGCCACCCGCCGGGCAGAGAACGTCCAGGACATCCCCATCGCGGTTACTGCGGTTACGCCTGAACAACTTGATAAGCAGGGCGTCGTCAACGTTCAGAACATCACGCAGGTTTCACCCAGCTTCTCGACATCCAATGCGCAGATCGCCTCGGGTTCGGTCGTGCTGCGGATTCGCGGCGTGGGCACAACGTCTAACAACATTGGCTTTGAAAGTGCGGTCGGCATCTTTGTAGACGGCGCCTATCAATCGCGTCCGGGCATCGCGCTCGGCGAGTTTGTCGATATTGAGCGAGTCGAGGTTCTGCGCGGTCCGCAGGGCACTCTGTTTGGCCGTAACACCTCGGCTGGTGCACTTAACATCACGACCCGCCGCCCTGATCTCAATGAGTTCGGCGGTTTCGTGAACGGCACATATGGCAATTTTGACCTCATCAATGTGCAGGGTGCGGTCAATGCGCCGATCATTGAAGACACCCTCGCGGTTCGCCTGACGGGCGCTTATCGTCAGCGCGATGGAACGGTCGATATCATTGATGGCACCGGCGCGCAGATCGGCGAATCGAATACGATCGATCAATTCCTTATTCGAGGTCAGCTCGGCTATGAGAGCGAAGGCGGCGTCAGCGCTCGCTTGATCTTCGATTATACTGAGAGCGAGAACCAATGCTGCGCAGCTATTGAAGTGCTTGCCAATACAGCATTCGAAGGCGCAGTGACCGCTGTGGGCGGACCGGCTCGAGCCGGTATGGCAACGCCGCTTCCAGCCACTCAGCCGTTTGACGTTACCGCTGCTCAGCGCGCGATAGACAACCGCGTTGCAACGGCCAGCCGCGTTCCGCTCGCCAGTGTTGAGCAATGGGGTGTCGTTGGCGAGATCGAATTCCCGATCAGCGACAATGCTGACCTCATCTTCATCGGCTCTTATCGCGACTTCTCGTCGAGCGAGAATTACGATTCCAGCTTCTCTGGCCTAGACGTGTTCGATGTCGATCGGCTTGATACGAACATTGAAACATTCACTGCTGAGCTGCGCTTGCAAGGTGAGGCATTCGACGGCGCATTAAGCTGGCTCATCGGCGGCTACTATTCAGATGAGACGATTGATTCGGATATCGATTTCTCACTCGGTGCGGACTACGATCTGCAAATTGCCGGACTGTTCGGAGGGGCATTGGGCCCAGCGCCGCTCACATTCCTGACGGACCTTATTGTGGACGGCATTCCCAATGGGAACGGCATCAGCCCGAATGGCACGTTCGCAACCAACGTCTATGCTCAGAGCAGCGAAAGCTGGTCGATCTTCACCCACAACACGCTGGACGTGACTGACAACCTCAGCCTGACTTTGGGCCTGCGTTATTCGGATGAGAGCAAGACTGGCGGGTTTAATCAGACTGCGAGCACCAATCCGACTTGCCTGACATTACTGGGCGGCGTGCCGACTATTGCAGCAACCGTGGGGCCTGACCTTGTTGGTAATGTGCTGGGTACGGGTTGTTTTGCGTTCACCGCGCCTGCGATTGGAAGTGATGCGATTGCATTCCCGCTGCCACGGGAATTCGAAGTGCCATTTAGCGACAGTGAGCTGATCTATACCGGTAAGATTGCGTATCAATTTGATGCACCGGTCACGGCCTATGCCAGCTTCACGCATGGTTATAAGTCGGGCGGTATCAACCTCGATATTACGGCGAACGCTGGCGGCGCTGATCCAACCTTCCTCTCGGAAGAAGTCGATGCCTATGAAGTCGGCGTGAAGGCGCAGTTCCTGGATGATGCTGTCACGCTCAACGTAGCTGGCTTTGTCGAGGAGTTTTCAAACTTCCAGGTTCTGGAATTTACCGGCGCTCAGTTCACTACTTTCAATGTTAACCGGGCGATTTCGTCCGGCGTTGAGATTGAATCGGTGATCCGGCCCACTCCGGAGCTGACCTTCAACGCTGGCCTGACTGTGACAGACGCGCGCTATCCTGAGGATTGCGATGGCGGCGTGCCAAACGCCAACGTCACCTCGCTGTGCGGAAACTCGCTCACCAATGCGCCCGATATCGTGGCCATTGCAGGCGTGAATTACGACCGGGATATCGGCAGTAATCTTCGCGGTTTCTTCTCTGGTCAGATCCGGACCGAGAGCGATCGTCGGACTTCAACGCAAGCGACAACCGTGCCGAGCGCAGCGATCATCGCGGGCTTTGGCGGCGATATTCAAGCCGCGGTTGATGCAGCGCCGCTGGTGCCGTTCGATGTTCAGGACAGCAACACCAAGGTCAATCTGCGGGTTGGCATTGGCGCTCAGGATGAGAGCTGGACGGTCGAAGTCTGGGGCGTAAACGTGACTGATGAAGTGACACGCGGTGTGACGTTCAACACCGTGCTGCGCGGATCATCACGCTCTGCATTCGCGCAAGAGCCAGCCACATATGGTGTGACTGTTCGAGGCAAGTTCTAAGGCTCACACCACGACCAGGTCCGCCTAGCGGCGGCTTGCCTTTGGGAGAGGGCAAAGAGAAGGGGCGGTCCGCATAAGCGAGCCGCCCCTTTTTGTTTGTGCGTTGGTTTGCTGAACTTAGCCAGCCCGCGCCCTCCACCCTTCCACCCGGATTATCACACCGGGTTACGATCCGGGCGGCACGGTATCGTGACGCGAACCTACATCCCGCGCGCGATCACCATTTTCATCACTTCGTTCGAGCCGCCAAAGATCCGCGTGATGCGGCAATCGCGGTACATCCGAGCGATCGGATAGTCATTGATGAACCCAGCCCCGCCGTGGAATTGCAGGCATTTGTCGACCACTTCACCCTGCAGTTCTGTGACCATGAGTTTGGCCATGCAGGCGGTTGGCACATCGAGCTCACCCTTCAGATGCAGGGCGATGCAGTGATTGACGAAGACCCGCGCCGCTGTGCTGCGTGCAGCAAGCTCAGCCATCACAAACTGCGTGTTCTGGAAATCCCAGATCGTCTGGCCAAAGGCCTTGCGGTCCTTGACGAATTCCATCGTAGTCTCGAGCGCTTTTTCGATGCCGGTCATCGCGCCCATGGCGATGATCAGGCGTTCCTGAGGCAGCTCGCCCATCAGCTGGTAGAAGCCTTTGCCCTCAACCCCGCCGAGCACGTTTTCTGCTGGCACGAACACATCGTCAAAGAACAGCTCTGAGGTGTCGGCGGCATCCAGCCCGATCTTGTCGAGCTTCTTGCCGCGTTGGAACCCTTCTGCGCCCTCGGTCTCGAGCAGCATCAGCGAGATGCCCTTGGCCCGCTCATTCGGATCGGTCTTGGCGACTACAATAATGAAATCGGCTGTCTGACCGCTGGAGATATAGGTTTTGGCGCCGTTGATGCGGTAGCCATTGCCATCCTTAAGCGCGGTGGTTGTGATGCCTTGCAGGTCCGATCCGACGCCGGGCTCGGTCATCGCAATTGCGCTGACCAGTTCGCCGGTCACCAGCTTGGGTAGATATTTCCTCTTTTGCTCCTCGGTGCCGTGGCGCACGAGATAGGGCAGGATCACGGTGTTGTGCAGGCTGGCGGCGAACCCTTCAACGCCGTGCTTTGCCTGTTGGTCGATCACCACGATGTCATGACGGAAATCGCCGCCGTGCCCGCCATATTCTTCCGGTACCGAGACGCCGAGCAGGCCCGCTTCGCCGGCTTCGTTCCAGAATTCCCGTTCAACCTGGCCGTCTTCGCGCCACTTTAGAATGCGCTTTTCTGGGGCGTGCTGCTGATAAAATTTGCCCACCGCATCAGCGAAGATCGAAATTTCTTCGTCTTCCATGAATTCTGGCTGCGCTACATTGATGACTGACATCTTTTACTTACCCTTCCAATTCGGCGCGCGCTTTTCGGCAAAGGCCGCTGCGCCTTCGCGGGCGTCTTCGGAGACAAACACCGGCCCAATCAATTTCGCCTGATTGTCGTAGCGATCTTCCATCGCCCAACCGCGCGAATCCTTAATGATCTGCTTCGATACGCGTACAGCGAGCGGACCATTGGCAACGATCTTCATGGCCAGAGCTATAGCGGCGTCCAAAGCGGAGCCTTCGGTAATTTGGTTGATGAGGCCCAGTTCATAGGCACGTGCAGCCCCGATGAACTCACCGGTCAGTGCCAGCTCCATCGCGATCCGTTCGGGAATCTGATCAGGCAGCATCATGACACCGCCAGCTGCCGCTACAAGGCCGCGTTTGACTTCTGGAATGCCGAACTGCGCCTCTTCGCTCGCAACGACCAGGTCACAGGCGATCATCAGTTCAAGTCCGCCGGCCAGCGCATAGCCGTCAACAGCCGCGATCAACGGCTTGGCTGGAGGGGCCTGGACAACGCCGCCAAACCCTCGGCCTTCCACGCTCGGGGATTCGCCGCGCAGGAAGCCCTTCAAGTCCATACCGGAGCAGAACGTGCCGCCAGCGCCGGTGATGATGCCGACCCGCAGCTCATCTTCACTGTCCAGCCGGTCCATCGCCGCCGCGATCCCTTCGGCAGCCGCCTTGGTCATCGCATTTTTTGCTTCTGGGCGGTTGATAGTGACGATCAAGATACCGTCGAGAACCGTTGTAATGACTTCTTCTGTCTCGCTCATTCGCTCTCTCCACTTTTCCAATGGCATTTCATTTTGCCATTTCGATTTGAAACTGAATTCTTGTGTCAGTGGTGCAGGCGGTTTACGGACACGTCAACTGCAATTTGGAAAAGTGGAAGAGGAAATCATGGCAGAGGCATATATCATCGACGCGGTGCGCACCCCGCGCGGAATTGGCAAGCAGGGCAAAGGCGCGTTAGCGGCGGAACATCCGCAGCATCTGGCGGCGACCGTGATGCGGGCGATCAAGGATCGTAACAGCCTCGACACCAGCACTGTCGATGATGTGATCTGGTCGGTTTCGACTCAAGACGGCACGCAGGCGGGCGACCTTGGCCGCATGGCGGCGCTCGATGCGGGCTATGACATTACCTCCAGCGGCACGACGCTGGATCGGTTCTGCGGCGGCGGCATTACCTCTGTAAGCCTGGCGGCAGCTCAGGTGATGAGCGGCATGGAAGATTGCGTGGTTGCTGGCGGGACAGAGATGATGAGCCTCACCGCTGCGATGATGCAGGAGAAGATGAAGGCCGGGATCAAGCCTCCGATGATGGGTAGCTATAATGAGCGCCTGCAGAGCGTTCACCCGCAATCACACCAGGGCATTTGCGGCGACGCGATTGCCAGTATGGAGGGCTTTACCCGGCAGGAGCTCGATGAAGTTGGCTACCGCTCTCAGCAGCGCGCCGCTGCCGCTATTGAAGCGGGCAAGTTTGACGCGTCGATTGTTCCGGTGACGGATGATTCGGGCAATGTCTTGCTGGCGAAAGATGAGTACCCGCGTCCAGAGACAACGCTGGAGGGGCTGAGCGAGCTGCAGCCTGCCTTCACGAAGATCGCTGATGTGCCGCTCGATGCGAATGGCACGACCTTTCGCGGTCTGATCAACCAGAAATACCCTGATCTTGAAATCGAGCACTTCCACCATGCGGGCAACAGCTCCGGCGTGGTCGATGGTGCGGCAGCGGTTCTGGTTGCGAGCAAGGACTACGCGCGGAAAAACGGTCTGAAGCCGCGCGCGCGTATCGTTGCGACCGCGAATATGGGCGATGATCCAACGCTGATGCTCAATGCGCCGGTGCCAGCGGCCAAGAAGGTTCTCGAAAAAGCGGGCCTGACGAAGGACGACATCGATCTGTTTGAAATCAATGAGGCGTTCGCGGTTGTGGCCGCCAAGTTCGTCCGCGACCTTGAGCTGGATTGGGACAAGGTCAATGTGAACGGCGGTTCTATCGCGCTCGGCCACCCGATCGGCGCAACTGGATCGATCCTGATCGGCACCATAGTTGATGAGCTGGAGCGGCAGGACAAGCGCTACGGCCTCGTCACGATGTGCGCGGCGGGCGGTATGGCGCCAGCCATCATCGTCGAGCGCGTCACCGACTTCGTCGATTGATCCGCAGGTGACCATTGCCGACAACACGCCGGTCATCATCGGCGTTGGCCAATATTCCGAACAGGTCCAGCAAGCGGGCTATGAAGCGCTCTCTTACATGGACCTGGGCGGAAGGGCGCTGGCCGCTGCGATCACCGATAGCGGGGCGAGCGGCAATGTTGCGGCGGCCATCGATACGCTCGCGGCAATCCGCGCGTTTGAGATCTCGCGCCCTGACCGAAAGCCGCCCTTTGGCGGTTCGGACAATGTCCCGCGCAGCTTTGCAAAGCGCGTCGGCGCGAATCCTGCACGCGCGATCCTCTCGACCACTGGCGGGCAATACAACCAGCATTTGGTTGGCGAGTTTGCGCGTGATATTGCTGAGGGCAAGTCGGACTGTACGGCAATTGTTGGGTCAGAAGCGATCTCGACCGCGCTGGCTTTGGCGGCAAAGGGAGAGAAGCCGGACTGGTCGGAAGAAATTGGCGGCCAGCTGGAAGATCGCGGATTTGGGAATGACGGGCTGATGGAGCTGGGCCTGTTCGCGCATGGCGCGACCGGTGCGATTCCTCTGTATGCTCTGGCTGAGAACGCACGGCGTGCGAAGACTGGTAAGAGCCTGGACGAGTATCGCCGCGAGATTGGCGAGTTGTTTGCGCCTTTCACCAAGGTCGCAGCGAGCAATCCGCATGCAGCGGCTCCCACAGAGCGCAGCGCCGAAGATCTGGCGACGATTACAGAGCGCAATCGGATCGTCGCGGAGCCTTATGTGCGGATGACGGTGGCGCGCGATCAGGTGAACCAAGCGGCCGCCATCATTCTCGCTAGTGCAGGGAAAGCGCGCGAGCTGGGCGTGCCCGAAGACCAATGGGTGCATATCCATGCGGTGTCATCGGCGACTGAGCTGGAGCTGTCTCAGCGGCCCGATCTGTCGGCCAATCCCGCCTCAATCGCCAGCGTTGAAGCGGCCTTGGTCCGTGCAGGCAAAAGCATGGCAGACATGCAATTTCTCGATTTCTATTCCTGCTTTGCGATCCCGGTGTTCAACCAATGCGAGCATTTCGGCATCGCGCATGATGATCCGCGCGGGTTGACGCTGACGGGCGGACTGCCGTTCTTTGGCGGGGCTGGTAACAATTACTCCGCCCATGCCATTTGCGAAGCCGTGGCGCGCGTGCGCCACAATCGCGGAGCATACGCTTTGGTTGGCGCGAACGGCGGCTGGATGAGTAAATATGCAACCGGTGTCTACTCCGCGGAACCGGCGGATTGGTCAGATGGCGACCGATTTGAAAAACTGCCCATGGCCACAAATTCGGTGCCGCGCGGCGAGGGACCTTTCGATAGCGCGGTGGTCGAAACCTACACCATCAATCACTCCAAAACAGGCAGCGATGCTATCTGGCTGGGTCGGAATGCTGATGGCGAGCGGGTGAGCGGCAATGCGGACCTCAGTGATGAGGCAACCGCAAAGGCGTTTCTCGGTGAGCAGCCATTTGGCGCAAAACTAGCCGTTACTCAGGATGAGCGCAGGCGCAATATTGGGCGTGTGGTCTAGCGTTCCTTGGCGGGGTCTGTCCCCAAACGATCCATTCAAAATCGGTGCGTTTGCCCTTTGACAAATCCTTGCGAACAGCGTATTTAGTTACAAACGTAACCAATTAGCTCTTGAGTAGGCGCGTACATGACCAAGCATCCATCTGATCTGTTCGATAACCCGGCTGGCCTTGATGGCTTTGAGTTTGTTGAGTTTTGCGCTCCTGAAAAAGGTGTGTTGGAGCCTGTTTTTGAAGCCATGGGCTTTACCCATGTGGCAACCCACCGCTCAAAGGACGTCAATCTTTGGCGTCAGGGCGGCATCAACCTCATCGTCAATTATGAGCCGCGCAGCGCTGCTTGGTACTTTGCGCGCGAACACGGCCCTGGCGCTTGCGGTATGGGTTTCCGTGTGCGTGATGCCGCCGCTGCTTATGAGCATGTTTTGGAGCAAGGCGCAGAGCCTGTTGCCAATGCTCCTGGCCCAATGGAACTCAGCATTCCGGCCATTCGCGGGATTGGCGGATCGATCCTCTATCTGATTGATCGCTATGCTGATGACGCGGGCGAAGGCCTGTCTATTTACGACATCGACTTTGAATACCTGCCTGGCGTCGAAAAGCACCCTGAGGGTTGCGGTTTCCAACTGATCGATCACTTGACGCACAACGTCTATGGTGGCCGGATGGCCTACTGGGCCGATTTCTACGAGAAGCTCTTCAACTTCCAGGAAATCCGCTATTTCGACATCAAGGGCGAATATACTGGCCTCACATCGAAGGCGCTAACAGCACCTGATGGCAAGATCCGCATTCCGCTGAATGAGGAAGGCGAAAACGGCAAGGGGCAGATCGAGGAATATCTGCGCGAGTACAATGGCGAAGGCATTCAACACATTGCCCTGATCTGTGATGATCTGGTTGCGTGTTGGGACCGTCTTAAGCAGCTGGATGTGCCGTTCATGACCGCCCCGCCTGAGACATATTATCAGATGCTGTCGGAACGCCTGCCGGGCCATGGCCAAGACGAAGCAGCGCTCAAATCGCGCGGAATATTGCTAGATGGAACGACCGAAGGTGGCCGCCCTCGCTTGCTTCTCCAGATCTTTGCAGAACCGCGCATTGGCCCGGTCTTCTTCGAATTCATCCAGCGCGTGGGTGACTACAAAGACGGTTTTGGCGAAGGCAATTTCAAAGCTCTGTTTGAAAGCATTGAGCGCGATCAGGTCGCGCGCGGTGTGCTGGACGTAGAGAAAGAGCCCGCTGAATGAGCGCGGCCGCTAACTCGCACCCCGTGAAACTCGGCGGCGTCCATCACGTGGCCTATCGCTGCAAGGACGCCAAAGAGACCGTCGAGTGGTACGCCCGCGTGATGGGCATGGAATACACCACGGCTTTTGCCGAGGATCATGTCCCATCGACCGGCGATTACGACCCCTACATGCATGTCTTCCTCGATGCGGGGAACGGCAATATTTTGGCGTTCTTTGAGCTGCCGAATCAGCCAGACATGGGCCGCGACAAGAACACGCCGGCTTGGGTCCAGCATTTGGCCTTCCGGGTTAGCAGCGAAGCTGAATTGCTCGCGGCCAAGGCGCATGTTCAGGCGCAAGGGATCGACGTGCTTGGCCCCACACACCACGGCATATTCAAATCGATCTACTTCTTCGATCCCAATGGTCACCGTGTCGAGCTTGCCGCTGACATCGGGACTGACGAGCAATACGCGGAGCTGAAACGGGTCGCCCCGCTGATGCTTGATGAGTGGTCAGAGACGAAAAAAGCCCCGCGTCACGCCGATTGGCTGCATGAACTGGCGCGCAAAGAGCACGATGCGTAAGCCAGACAATTATTGCGCTCTTTAGCACTGTTTTAATGACGTAAATTCCACAGTTCCGTGAAAGCGAAGTCGCAGCATTTGCGTGACAATGCTTACTTCGCCTTAACCACTTGCATCTATTGGGTTTCCTTCGATCTCGGAGCCTAAACGCCAATGGCGAAGCTATCAGCGAAGATGAAATCCAACACTGCTGTGGCGGTGCAGGAGATCTATAGGCCGATTATTCGCGGCTATTTCGCGGTGTTTGCGGCGTATTACATCCTGCTTCTCCCTACAAATTTTGGGTATTATCAGGGGTTTGATCTATTTTCCGTGGTGGGTGTGGCATCGTTTACGGCTGCCATTGGCATCGCGGGATTTGTGCAGCTAAGCCGACCGGTCGGGTTCAAGACACTTGAGCGCATGCTCGTGGTAATGAACTTTCTCGTCGTTGCGAACGTGATGCTCGCGCTCAACCTGGTGTTCGCTGCAGAGAAACTCGTCTATTTTGTGATCTTGGTTATGTTGTTTGCGCTTTCCAGCGTGAGCACCCGCCAATCCGTACTCTCGATCGTCTTTGCATGTCTTGCTTTCTTGACCTACGTCCCGCGGCTTGGGGCGAGCGACCAGGGTACATACGGATTTCTTGTATTTGGCGCGATCATGGCCTCGGTCTCAATCACCTATTACCTGCGCAAGGCGATCACTTACATCGCCACGGCAAAGCTTGATGCCGAAGATCAGCTGGAAGAAGCCCGAGTGGTCGGCGAGAACCTGAGACACAAGTCGCTCTCAGACAGCCTCACTGGCCTGCCAAATCGGCGCGCTTTCTTTGAGGCGCTGCGCAAATCCAAACACGAAGTCACTCGCCAGGCAAAAGAGAGTCGGGACGATCCAGAGGTGCCGGTTGAAAACCTATGGCTGATCCTGGTCGATCTCGATGGGTTCAAAGCGGTTAATGATGTGCACGGCCATTTGGTCGGCGATTTGCTGCTTAAGGAAGTGTCCGAACGGCTTGTCGCACATTGCGGCGAGACAGCGCATGTCAGCCGGATGGGAGGCGATGAGTTTAACATCATCCTACAGTCCGGCGGGAATGAGGTGACCGTTCGGCAATGGTGCGACGAATTGCTGGAAGAGCTGGCGAAGTCCTATGTCATCGAAGGGCGCTATGTGCGCATTTCGGGGTCCATTGGATGCAAGATGATGGAACTCTCGCAAAGCGCGCGGTCGCAAATCAATGAAGCTGACTACGCTTTGATGGCGGCCAAAAAGCAGGGCAAAAACCGCACAGTCGTCTTTACCGCGGCTCACGCGAAGCAAGCGGATGAACGCTATAAAGTCGAGCAAGCTCTGCGTTTTGCGAGCCTGCCAGATGAGATTGAACTGCTGTATCAACCGCAGGTGGATTTGCGTCAGAACCGGATCGTCCGGGCAGAAGCGTTGGCCCGCTGGTCGAGCCCTATTATCGGCGATGTGGAGCCGAGCAAATTCATCAAAGTCGCAGAAGAAAGCGGCCTAATCACGCAGATCACGCTGACCGTGGTTGAAAAGGCGTTCCGCACGCTGTCCTTGTGGGCAGCCCCAGTGCCGATCGCAATCAACCTATCCTGCCATGATCTGATCAGCGATCCGAGCATTGATCAGATCATCGACATGGCTCACGAGTTCAAAATTGACCCGGCGTTGGTCGAATTCGAAGTGACCGAGACGGCGATGATGATCGATCTCGATAAGGCGACCACCAATCTCAAGCGTCTGTCTGAAATGGGCTTCTCCATCGCTCTGGACGATTTTGGCACTGGCTATTCCAACTTCAGCTATCTGCGGCGCCTGCCCATTGAAAAGCTGAAAGTGGATCGTTCGTTAATGGAAAATTCCGGCGATCCTATGACCGAGAAGGTCCTCTTTTCACTGGCGGGCATGGCGCGCACCTTGGGTGTGGAATGCCTGCTCGAGGGTATCGAGAGCGAGGTCGACCTCTTAGTTGCCAAGCGCGTCGGCGCCGATGCCGTCCAAGGATTTCTGTTTGGCCAACCAATGAGCGTAGGCGAGCTGAGCAAGGTCTTGGAAAGCGAAGCGCGAGAAAACGCGAGCCCCGCAACCGTCACCCGGTGACCAACGGGTTAGGTGGCGCCCAATTGTAGCCGCGCAGCCTGTTTCAACATTCCTGAAAGATGGTGGCGGAGACGGAGGTGGCAAGTAGGCTGATGCAACCACTTGTGGTTTAAGGGGAATGCGGGGCGTCTGTAGGGCTCTTTACCACAATTGCTCCCCGGCTTCCCTGAATTGCGATTTGAGCCTCCGATTTTGAGTAGCTTTTGGCTGAGTATCACAAAATTTTGGAGACGTAGAATATGTCCCGTACGGGAAAGCGTGCCCTCCATAGCCGTTCTTCGAGCACGAAATATCCCTTTCGGGAAAAGTCCCTTGAAATCGATCCAATATCCGCATATATTCCCCGTTCGGGAAAGGTAATGCTGATGCTCGATGTTGCCACTATCGGCCAAATCATTCGCGACGAACGCAAGGAGCTTAGTCTGCGCCAGGACGAGTTGGCTGCTGCAAGCGGCGTCGGCTTGCGCTTCCTCGTTGAACTGGAGCGAGGGAAGGTAACCGTCCAGATGGGCAAAGTGCTCGATGTTCTCGCCGCACTTGGTTGTGAATTGCAAATCAAGCGGCCTGACGGGATCGTGATAGCGGGTCGAGCGGTCGCGCCCAAGAAGGATGAGGCGGAGTGACGCTGCCAATTCTGGATACGCTTGTGGTCTGGTGGGACGAGCGCAAGGTAGGCGAACTCTCGATCGACAAAGGTGGCGCGATGCATTTCGCATATACGCCTGAATGGCTGGCTGATGAAACTGCCCCGGCGCTTTCCCATGCGATGCCTAAGAAGCAAGAGCCGTTTAAGGACCATGCGTGCAAGGCCGTTTTTGGTGGGCTGCTTCCCGAAGAAAGCCAGCGCACCGCTATCGCTCGGGCACTTGGAGTTTCGCCCGACAATCCGTTTCGCCTGCTTGAGGCCTTGGGCGGAGATGTTGCCGGTGCTCTAGCCTTCCTGCCCAAACACGAAGAACCGCTCCAGGACTGCTCCGAGACCACTCCAGAACCACTCCAAGAGGGCGAGCTAGCGAAACTGCTCGATCGGTTGCCAGCTGTGCCCATGCTGGCAGGCGAGGGCGGCGCGAGGCTCAGCCTTGCAGGCGCACAGAGCAAACTGCCGGTGCTGCTCACTGCGGACGGTGGCATTGCGATCCCTCGCCCTGGAGAACCATCCACGCACCTGATCAAGCCTGAACCGGATCGCTTTGCCGGATTAGCTGCTAATGAGGCCTTCTGCCTCGCACTGGCGCGCGCGGTGGGCATTGATGCTGCCACTGCAGAGTGGCGCGAGGTGGCCGGGAAGCCGTTGCTGCTGGTCGAACGCTATGACCGGATGTCGGTCGAGGGAAAAACGAAACGCCTGCATCAGGAAGACTTCGCTCAGGCACTAAGCGTCCCCTCAAACCGCAAATACGCGGCGGAGGGCGGGCCGACTTTCCGCCATAGCTTCGCGCTGTTGCGCAGCGCTGCGACGCGGCCAGCGCGCGAAGTGCTGAAGCTCGCCGACGCGGCGATCTTCAATCTCATCATCGGCAACGCCGATGCCCACGCTAAGAACTATAGTCTACTGCGCCGGGAAAACGGCGAGGTTGTGCTCGCCCCGCTTTACGACCTTGTCGCCACGCATATGTGGAAGGAGTTGTCGCCGAGGCTCGCAATGCGCTTTGGCCGCGCGGCGACACTCGAAGAATTTGACAGAGATAGTGTGGCGAGGTTCGCGGAGGAGGCAGGGCTTGGTACCCCGTACATTAAAAGACAGGTTTCTGAAATCGCTGCAAAGATCGGCGCGGCAATCGAAGCCGGAATTGCGGTGCGCGGGCTCACAGATACCGACCACATCCAGGAACTTTCGAACGCGATTTCAGCGCGGGCAAACCTCGTACGGCTGCAGCTATAGTTACGCCCCAATGGCTTTGCATAATGCAGTCAGCCTAGTCGCTAAAGATCCAACGCTGCCCCATTCTCCCTCAGCCAATTCTTCCGTTGTCTGAAGCTCGGTAAGACTTTGTCGACCTCGTTCCAGAACGCATCGGAATGGTCACGATGACGTAAGTGACAGAGCTCGTGAACCACAATGTAGTCAATGACGGTTTGCGGGGCCATCAGCGTCTTCCAGTGAAAATTGAGTGCCCCTCCTGCACCGCATGATGCCCAGTGATATCCTAGCTCCTTCACCGCTATTTCGCCGGGGGCAACCCCAACTCTGGGCGCAAAGTGGGCAACTCTGTCGCCAAAGACTTTTCTGCCCTTCTCGATGTAGAAGTCCCGAAAGGCCTTCCGCGCTCCCGCTTCCCCGGCCTCTTCCACAAACTTCTCACAAATCTCCCATCGGCCATTCTTCAGAACGAGTGGGGTCATGGCGTTTTTGACAAACTTGAGCCGATAGGAGCGACCAAGGTAGGCGAACCCCTGCCCCTGGGCGATGGGTCTCATTCGCTTGCTAACATTCAAGCTTTCCCATTCGGCAAGCGATCGATGCACCCAAAGTGCGCGATCAGCGACTGCCTGGAGAAGCTTCCTATCGTCGATTTCGTTTGGCGCTCGCACGATAACGTCACCGGATCGCTCGATCACGATATCGGCTGTTTTCCTGTCGCTCCGAATAAGAGTGAACTCGATGTCTTGTGCGCACATCTTCATGATCGAAGCAATTCTGCATGCCGCTTCTCGGCAAGTTTAGTTAGCTCAATCGCGATCCGTTGATGGTTGTCTTGTACAGGCGCTATTCCAGACACCATGACCTCCGTATCAATGTCTGCTCTTAATCGGCGGACCTGGTCGGGCTTTCTCCAAAAATCGACGATCGTGATCGCCTCTCGAGTGATTTCGACGATGCGTGTCGCCAGTGCATCAAGCAGCACCGCGTCCTCGTTAGAGAGCGTCACACCGTCGCCGATCAGGTCGAAAAGGTTTGCTCGGAACACCTGGACTTCGGCCGGCTGCTCGGTACCTTCTTCGCCTCGACCGGCCCTAATTTCCGCCCGCAGCTCTTCGTAGTGTTCTGCGAGGGCTTTCCAGTCGTCACCATGCTTAGCGATAAGAGTGTCGAGCTTTTCGCTCATTCGCTTGAAGAAGGCAGGGTCCTCGTCGAAGTGAATGGTGCAATGTTTGCGGATGGCGTGCTCCATCTCGCTCGCCTTCGCCCGCGTACTAGTCCCGGCATGCCCTGTGACATGATCGACAAATTCCGGATCAAGCAGTTCGATTGGCGGGATCTGCGGATCGATACCCAGCTCGATGAGATGGTGGTTGATCAGCGCTGCAACCTTCTCGCCGACCCCTGCGAAGTTGATCGAGTCATCCTTGTAGCGCTCTTTCGCCATGCGCATCAGATAACCGAAACGCCTGGCCGGACCACGATATTCATGTGCCGCCGAACCCGGAAGGATCAGGTCGAGACTCATGAGAAATTTCTTGAGGAACACCTCAAAGTCGGCCCGCGCCTTGATGTTCTCCAGCGCATCGACCGCCTTGTGAATGACGGCGGCCTCTTCATCAGGTCCAGCCAGTGACGCTGTCAGAAACCGCTCGATCTCGTTGACGCCCAGACCCTGAAAATGCTGGAGCAAACGGCGGTAGCGCTCTTCCAGGATTGGCAACTCCGAACTGATATTCTGCAATCCCGCCTGCAGGTCTTCCAGCTCTTCGTCCGCGTAAATCTTGAGCGCGTCCGTCAGGTGATTGGCAAGACCGATATAGTCGACAATGAAGCCGCGTCGCTTGCCATGTGTCACTCGGTTCACGCGCGCGATGGCCTGGAGGAGATTATGCTCCTTCAGCTTCTTGTCGATGTACATGACCTGCTCGATCGGAGCGTCGAAGCCGGTCAGCAGCATATCGCACACGACAAGAAACGCGATGCCCGTGTTGGTCTTGTCGTAGTCATCTAAGGCAAAAGGTTTGCAGAAATTCTCAACGGCGTTCGCTGCCTTCGCTGCCTTGCGAGCGTTGGTGATCTCAGCTGACTCGTTGGTACCGTCAGAGGATATGACGACCGCTACTTTCAGAAACGCGATGCGTTTGATCGCTTCGTCATCAAGTTCAGTCTTGGCCCGCTCTTCCTCCAGCCGCTCCTTCAAGGCATAGCGCAGGGCCTTCTGATATCGCACGGCGGCGAGCTTTGAATGGCACACGACCTGCGCCTTGAAGCCATTAGGCAAGATGTTGTCGACGTAGTGATTTACGATATCGCGAGCGATTGCAGCGATCCGGCCTTCCGCTTCCAGGATATCTCCAGTCGCGCCATACTTCTTCTTGATCGCTAGCAATTCCTCGGGCGTGCGATCCGCGAAGAGATCTTCAAACGCCTCGTCAAATTCCGCCTTGTCTCGCAGCGCAGTGTTGGCGGTGCGGCCTTCGTAGAGGATCTTGAGTGTCGCGCCGTCCTCGACCGCGTCCATCAGTTTGTAGGTGTCGATATACTCGCCGAAACGTTTCACTGTCTTCTTGCCCGCATGACGGTCGGTGATCAGCGGGGTGCCGGTGAAGGCCACGCGTGCAGCATTGGGAAAGGCCTCGAACAGATTGTCACCCATGTCGCTGCCCTGTGTGCGGTGGGCTTCGTCGACCATGATAAGGATACGGTCTGACTCGTTAACCGTGCCGAAGCTCTCGGCGCTTGGCGGCGGGGCGTAGCGGCCCAACTTCTCGCGCAAACCGTCGGACAGGTCCTCCTTCGCCTCTAGGAATTTGTGGACCATCACCATGTTGATGTCCGAAGCGGGAGAGGCGAGTTGATCGCGCACATCGGCCCGGCTTTCGATGACATTGACCTTGCCACCGATTAGTCTGGCGGTGGCAGAGAGTTGGTCTTCCAGATCGGCCCGGTCGACTACCATCAGTATTTTGAAGTCGTTGAGATCGCTGGATGCGCGGAGCATCCTTCCGACGAAGACCATGGTGAGCGATTTGCCCGAACCTTGCGTGTGCCAGACAACACCGCTGCGTTCTTCGCGCGATTGTCCATTGCGCAGCCGCTCGACAATCTTCCGCGCAGCGCGGTGCTGTTGATAGCGGGCGAGTACTTTGATCCGCTTGCCATTGGGTAGGTCCATGAAGACCGAGCAGGTGCGCAGCATGTCAAGAAGGGCGCGCGGGTTGAGCAGGCCTTGTGTCAGTTCTTCCTGCGGACGCACGACACCGAGCGGCGGATCGATCTCGGAATACTTCTCAGGCCAGATATTACGCCAGCTGTAGAAGTGTTCTGGCGCACTGGTGATCGATCCGAATTCCGCCGCTTCCCCGCAGGTGCGCACGACCGCGAGGTTGGTGTAGAACAGCTTCGGTTCGCCTTCCCGGAGACCGGCAGCTTCGGTTTCGGGCCGTGCGCCGCGATAGCGTTGCAGTTGGACGAAAGCCTCGTGCATCGGGTTGGCAGTGTTGGCATCGCCGACCTTTCCTTCGATCACCACTAGCGGCAGGCCATTCACGAACAGCACCACATCGGGGATGATGAAGCCCTTCACGCAGCCCGGTGTATCGACGCGGAACTGGTTGATCGCGTGGAAGGTGTTGCGGGCGGGATCGGCGAAGTCGATCAGGCGGACGGTCGGGTCTTCCTCTCCCGTCACCTCGTTGCGGTCGACCTGCGCCTTGAACAGCAGTGCCTGCACCGCCTCGTTCGCTCCCAGCAGGCTGCGATTGGGCTGGCGGTAGATTTCGTCGATCAGCATGTCGAGCTGCCGGTCGGTCAGCCATTCGTCGCCGTCCTTGGTGCGGTTGAGCGCGCGGATCGATTGGCGAAAGACATCGGGCAAGTGCAGCTGGCGGAAACTGGTACGCAGAGATTGTGCGGGATCGGTCGGGATACCGCTACCCTGGTCGATCACCGTCCAGCCCAGCCCTTCGAGCTGGCCCAGCAACGGCTTTTCGACATGGGCATATTCGCTCATGCTGGCTCCTTCTCCAGCAGTGGCTCCACCGGGACTGTGCCAGTGAGGAGGTCTTGCATGAGGCCCACTTTTTGAAGGCGAAGCTTTGCCAAGTCATCCCGCAATGCAGCCAAACTGCCGCTTGAGGCATGATAGCGCTGAAGTATTCGCTCCTGCTCCTGTATTGTCGCGCATGGAAGTCGGAGGCGCTTCAAGGTTGATGATTGGATTGCGTCCATAATTCCGCCCTGTGACTGCTGGCGAAATCACGAAAGCACCCACGGCGCGAAGTTAAGCTGCCAACAAACCAATTCAGGAATGACTTTGGACTGGTCGAAGGTCATGGTCCATAAGTGCTTGGATGATAAGAGATCGCCATGCCCATCTGGAATGATGCAGCATCTGCCCACCGTGCCCATTATTGTGATAACTACATCGCCCGGGAGTGCTCGATAGCGTGAAAGCTCCAGAAACCTTCTTAGCGTTACGAAGCGCGAGAAGCTGGCCTCAAAATGCTCAGCGTGGATGTTGTCGATTCCTAGGAGGGGGATGCCGCTCTCGACTAGTTCGTGCTTCAAAAGTGCACTTCCGAACGGGCCGCTTCTCATTGGTGTGGGAACATTGGCCAGAAGAGTTCTTACCTCAGGTGCTGACCACCCCTTCGGCAACCATCCGAGTTCGGTTTCGTGGTAGAGGTGCGGGGCTTCTTCGCGGGGTGGGCGCAGTTCGCCGTTTTCGTCCACGCCGCGCGTGAACAGGTCCTGCATCAAACCGGCGCGCAGCCGCTCCTGCTTCGCAATCAACGCCTCCGTCGCCTCGATCTGGGTGTCGAGTGCTTCGATTACCCGGCGAACAAGACGAGCCACATCGCCGCGCTGATCAGGAATATCGATCTTGGCGAGCCAGTCACGACTAATGCTTGGAACGCCAGTGGCTTCATTGAGCTTCTCCAATTCGAAGCAGAGAAGCTGATAGAAGAGCCATTTGGCATCGACCCCATCCTTTGGGATCGCTGCGAATGTCGTGTCGGAAGGCCAGAAAGCACCTTCGGAATAGTGCGGACTCCCTAAAGATCCTTTGCGGGGTAGCACCACGGCAGGACCTGAGAATAGCGCCCGAACAGCCTTCGCGTATGTGCCTCCCGTTCCAAAAACGGGTACCAGTCCTTCTCCGTCGAGGACTTCAGAAGGCGATTTGCCGTAGTAAATATCTGCAAACTCAGCGAGCGGCCTATGCATACCCAAGAGCCTTCAAATACCCGCCCAACTGACTCGCCGCGCTGGCGCGCTGGTCCTCAATATCACGCAGCGTCACCGCATATTTGTCGTGCAGATTCTCGATGGCCGTTGTCACCGCGCGGCGGTCCGCCTCCAGATAATGGCGATAGGTGTCCTGCACGATCCGGTGGAAACGCTTGAGAATTTCGTCGCGCGCTTCCTCGCGGCTGATCTTCGCGCGCGCCTGCTCGACCAGCTCGTCCTTCTTTTTCTCCGCTATGCGAAGCTCCGTCTTCAGCGCCTTCGCCTCGTCTTCCAGCGCCTTGTGCGCGGCGAGCCGGTGGGCGATCTCGGCGAGCCGCTCAACAATGTCGCCGCCCTCACTGGCCAGCTTTTCAAGCGGTATAGTCAGGAAGGGATCGACCTCAGCACCCCTCGCGACGCTAAGCGTGCGCCGCGCATCGCCAATGTCCGGAGCAAACTGCGTACCGCCAAGTTTCACGTCGCCCTTGCCCCAGCAATCGGGCCAGGCATCGCGCCGGTCGATATCAGCCTTTATCGGCGCCACGGCAGCCTTCGCTTCCTTGGTCAGAGGCTTGATCTGCGCCTTGAGGCTCTTCTCCTCGTCCTTGAGTGAAGAGACAAGCTCGCTGCCCAGCACGCCGGTATCGTCCTCGTCCTCAAAATCCTCATCATTGGCAGCGGTGAAAAGCGCGCCCAACTCATCAATCCGCGCGCGCTTCGCCGCCATCTCCTCGATCAGTTCGGGAAACTGGCTTCGCAAAATGTCATCGTCCGGGATCAGTTCCGGTCCCCAGCCGCTGGCGGCGATGGACTTCAAATCGACTTTCAATCCATCAATCGCTTTCGCCATCGCGCCGCGCAGCTGGAAATCATTGAGCAGCGTTTGATCGCCAAATGCCTCATCGATCGATGCGACCAGCGCGCGGCGCACTGCATAGACATTGCCACCGCTCTGCTTCCCATCGCCCGGTTCGATCTGTTGGATTGTCGGTAGGTTATCGGACCACCAATCGTCCAGCCGTTCCATGAATGCGGCGTGAGTTTGGGTGATGCTTTCGTGCTCACGAACCAGCCCAGCAATGTCTCGCCGCGTACCGATATCATCGGCAAAGTCGCAATAATTCGGATCACCAGCGCGGGGAATGAAACAGCTTTCCCGTAGGTCGGGATAGTTGCGCCAAAACCGCTCCAGTGCATCCACTTCGGCAGTCGGCACACCGCCATGAATATGGGCCCGGACATCTTGCGGTTCGGGCGGCGGCGCGTTGTCGACATAGCGGCGGATGTTGCAGTTATAGTCTTCGCCCTTGATCTCGCTGCGCGGCACCACGCGGGCATAGCCGGGCACATCCTTGCGCTGGCGATAGACATGAACGATCTTCGCCATGTCTTCTGGGCGCAGGAAGTTTTGCGCCTTTCCCTCACGGTATTCGCGGTCGGCGTTGATAAACAGGACATCGTCACGTTCGGCGGCGCGTTCCTTGCTCATTACAAGAATGCAGGCGGGGATGCCTGTGCCGTAGAACAATGATGATGGCAGGCCGATCACCGCATCTAGCCAACCCTTGTCGATGAAATGTTTGCGCGCCTCCTTCTCTTCCCCGCCACGGAACAGAACGCCATGCGGCATCACGCTCGCCATGCGACCTTTGGCGTTGAGCACGGAAAGCATGTGCTGGACAAACATCATGTCCGCCTTCTTGCCCTTCTCCGGCATCCAGACGGAGAACCGTCCGGTCGCGTCCATGTCCTTCTTGCTATAGTTCTGGCTGAATGGTGGGTTGGCGAGAATGCGATCGAACCGCATCAGCTCGCCGTCCTTGTCGCGGTGCTGCGGGTGCTGGATCGTGTCTTCCTGACGGATATCCGCCGACTGGATATCGTGCAGGATCATGTTCATTTTGCATATCGACCAAGTCGTGCCGATCTTCTCCTGCCCGGCCAGGGTAAGGTCATAGGGATCGCCCCCGGTGTCCCGAATGTAGTCGCGCGACTGGATCAGCATACCGCCTGAACCAACCGTTGGATCATAGACCGACATGCCCGGTTTCGGGTCGACGATTTCGACCATAGTGCGAACGACATCGGCTGGCGTGTAGAACTCACCAGCCTTCTTGCCTGCGGAGTCCGCAAAATACTTGATGAGGTATTCGTAGGCCGCGCCAAGCAGGTCAGGAAACTCAAAGTTTTCGTCGCGCAGCGGAATCTTCTCGAATACCTGGATGAAGTCGACGAGCGTGTCGTCGCTCAGGGTTCGCTGGCCAATCTTTCGGTTGAAGTTGATGTGCTCGAGCACGTCCTCGAGCTGATCCTTGTTGTGGCGCTCAAGTTCACCGAGCGCGGTATTCAGGCCGTTGCCGACATCTTCTTTCAGGTGCCGAACAGTTTCCCAGCGCGCTTCTGACGGCACGAAGAAAATATACTGATCCGGGTTGTTGAGCGCGGCATCCAGCCGATCACCATCAAGCCCGCGAGCGCGAAGATCCTTTGCCAGCTTTTCACGCTGCTGATCGAACAAGTCGCTGCACCTTTTCAGGAACAGCACGCCGAAGATGTATTCTTTGTATTCAGAGGCATCCATGTTGCCACGAAGCTCGTCGCAGGCTTTGAACAATAGGCCCGTAAGTTGTGACAGGGTTAGTTTGATCATCGCCGATCTATGGCATGAGGAAGACTGGCTGGCTATGCTCTAATGCCTGAATTCAATCGCCATTTCCGCTCACATATCCGTTCGGCAGGAAGTGAATTTCTCGTCAGTCTGAAACCGCCAATGAGACTGGTCGAGCAGGGCGATGATCGGAAATTGGAGGGCACACCGTACCCGGAGATCCGGTGTTTGGGAGGCGAGGATTTCTGCGGGTTTCGCTGAGATTTCGGGAGCTGTCGCCAAGTAGTGTCATCTGATGTCACTCCGCGATCCGCAACTCGCATGTGAGTTGCCCGACTCTAAGCCATTAATTTACAGTCGAAATATAGCGTTTTCCTACAGGGCGGCCGCTGATGTAGACTGATGTCAGTCCAGAGGGGGCATCGGGCCGTGGAGGGTCGGCCAAACGTCAGGTGATGCCGTGCGATTTGCCCTTCAATGCTATGTCGACCAAGACCTTCATGCGCTCGTCAAAGCCGCCGCTGATACAGCACATATGAGCGTCAGCCAATGGCTGAAACTCACTGTCATCGACGCGCTCGACGAACCCCACGACGAGGCGTTCCGCGATCAGGTTCTGGCCGATCTGCTGTTCACCAAGATCGCCCTCGATGGCTGGCTTCGCACCCACAAGGACAAGGAACTGCGGGACAGAGTTGTGGTCGCTTACCAACGACGCATTCGCGAATATCGCGAGCGCAAGACCGCGAAGCGCGAGGGGCGCTGAGCGATGCTTTCGGTTGCCAATGTGCGCTCGGCTGGCGGTGCGGCCAACTACTTCGCCAACGACAATTACTATACCAAGGCGGACGCTGACCGGTCCGGAATCTGGGTCGGCAAAGGTGCCGAGCGGCTGGGCCTTTCGGGCACGGTCGATGCCAAGGCGTTCGAGGCAATCCTGCGCGGCGAACTGCCCACTGGCGAACGTATCGGCCACCAGGGTCAATACCACCGCGCCGGGACAGATCTGACCTTTTCGCTGTCCAAAAGCTGGTCGCTTCTGGCGCTCGTCGGCAAGGATCAGCGGATCATTGACGCGTATCGTTCAGCGGTGGTTGAAACCCTCCAATGGGCGGAGAAAAATGCGGCGCAATACCGCACCGAGAAGGGCGGCAAGGAACGGCTCAATGCGAGCGATAACCTGACCGTTGCCCTGTTCCAGCACGATACCAACCGCAACCAGGAGCCGAACCTCCACTTCCACGCGGTCGTCGCCAACATGACGCAGGACAAGGACGATAAGTGGAGGGCGCTGCGCAACGACAAGCTGTGGCAGCACAACACGCTGCTCAATGCCATGACAATGGCGCGCTTCCGGATCGAGGTAGAGAAGCTTGGCTACCGGATCGGTGCATTTGGAAAGCACGGCAATTTCGAGGCCAAGGGCATTGATCGTGACGCAGTGATGGCCTTCTCGACGCGGCGGCAGGAGGTGGTCGAAGCGCGGCGTGGCGGCGGGCTTGAGGCGGGTGTGGTGGCGACGCTGGCGACCCGGCAGGCCAAGCAAAGCGATGTCGATCGCGGTGCTCTGATGGCCCAATGGGAAGGACAGGCATGGAAGCACGGGCTCGACCTTGAAGGGATGGTGCGCGACGCGAAGCTGCGTTCGCATGAGTTAACTGTAGCGGCTGCAAAGCGAGCGAACGATCGCCCCTCGCTGCTCGAACGGGGCAAGGCGATGATCGCCAGCCTCGCCGAAAGAATGGGCATCAAGGAGGGCGATCCGCTCATCCCCAAGCGGCTCCATATGAAGGGTAGGGAAGAGATTGCGACGGCCCATGCGGTCGCATCGGCGGTGCGGCATCTATCAGAGCGAGAGGCGGCGTTCACGGCCACGGATCTCGCCAAGGCGTCGCTCGACTTCGGACTGCCGACAACGATGAGATCGGTCGAAAAGCGCATTGGGCAACTTGCGCAGCAGGGCGCGCTGTTGCGCGGACGTGGCGCGCAGAAAGGGTGGCTGACCACATCCGATGCACAAGCGCTGGAGACCCGTATGTTGGCAGAGATCGAGAAGGGAAACGGCGCAGTTCGTCCGATCCTCGACGCTGAAACCGCGGGTGCGTATCTGCAAGCGTCGGCGGCTCTCAATTACGGGATGGAACTCAACGCCGGCCAGGAAGCTGCTGGTCGATTGATCCTGTCTTCGAGCAATCGCGTGGTAGCCGTGCAGGGGGTGGCAGGAGCGGGCAAATCGAGCGTGTTGCGTCCGCTTAATCAACTGTTGGAAGAACATGGCAAGAAGGTCATCGGCCTCGGGGTTCAGAACACACTGGTGCGCATGTTGGAGAAGGATACAGGCATCCCGTCGATGACGCTGCATCGCTTTCTCGGGCAGAATCGTAAGCTGCTGGATGGCTCCGCTGGCAAAGCCGAGATCGCCGCTGCGTGCGAAGCGTATCGCGACACTGTCCTGGTTCTCGATGAAGCCTCGATGGTCTCCACGCGTGACCAGGATCGGCTGATCCGCGTCGCCAATCTACTCAAGGTCGATCGCCTCGTGCTGATGGGTGACGAAAAGCAGCTGGGAGCTGTCGAAGCGGGGAAGCCATTTGCTCTGGCGCAGCGCGCCGGGACCGAAACGGCGCGCATGGATCACAATCTTCGCGCCCGCTCCGATACCCTGAAGAGGGCGCAGCAGGCGGCCCAGTCGGGCAAGACCAGTGATGCGCTCGACCATCTCAAGGATCACATCGTCGAGGTCCAGGAGGACAGCGCAATCGTTGCGGCGGAACGCTGGCTGTCCCTTCCGCCTGCCGAGCGCGAGCGCACGTCGATCTTTGCTTCGGGCCGCCGACTACGCTCTGAAATCAATGCCGCAGTCCAGACCGGCCTCGCCGCGAATGGAGAAATCGGACCAGCGAGCGCAAGGCTCACGGTTCTATCCCGTGTGAACACGACCCGCGAGGATCTGCGCTACGCGCGCAATTACAGGCCGGGCATGGTTCTCGATTTGGCAAGCCGACAAACGCGGCACGGGCTCGGGCGCGGAAGCCATGAGATCGCCGCCGTCGATACTGAGAAGGGTGTTGTTACGCTTCGCGATGAGCGAGGGCACTTGCGCCGCTTCGTGCCAGCGAGGTTGTCCGCGAAGGGCAGCGACCAAACATTGCAGCTGTTCGAGAAGAAGGATCTCGATCTCTATACCGGGGACGCCATCCGTTGGACGGCGAGCGACCACACGCGCGGGATGATAAATGCAGACCGGGCAACAGTCACCGCGATCGATCAGGACGGAGTAACAGTCACGACATCCAGCGGCATTGAACACAAACTTAAGCCGAACGACCCGATGTTGAAGCGCATCGACCTTGCCTATGCGCTCAACGCCCATATGGCGCAGGGCCTCACGGCAGATAAGGGCATCGCCGTGCTCGACAGTCGTGAGCGGCGACTGCTCTCGCAGCGCAACTTCCTTGTCACGATCACGCGCCTGCGAGACGAGCTCACGCTGATTGTCGACAACCGAGACAAAGTTGGTCGTGGCATTGCGACCAATCTAGGCGAGAAGACATCAGCCGCTGAAATCACCGAGCGACTTGGCATAGCGGCGGAGAAGGGAGTCAGGCTGGGTCAAATCCAGGCGACTAACTCTGATCGAGAGGCTGAACTCGAGAAGGCTCCCGAGTTAGCCAAGGAGCGGGTCAAACCGTTCGATATCGGCCTTTGATGGTTTGACTGAAACTGGGCCGAAACCCGACAGTCCGCTGTTCTGAGGCTGAAGTCAAAAAGCGGACCGTTGAGCACACGATCCCGCTACGGTCATTCGGCCTTACGCTCGATGTTCAAGAGCGCAGGCGAACGTCCCGTCAGGCTTCGCAGATCGTTGATCATGTGTGCCTGATCAAAGAACCCGTATTGATACGATAACGCAGCCCAGTCCGGTATTTTGGTCTGATCCGCCTGAGCGATGACGGCATTCGCCCGAACGATGCGGCTGTAAGCTTTCGCCGATACACCCACTCGCTTCTTGAAGCCTGTTCGAAACTGGCGCTCGCTCAGACCAATCCGCTCCCGGATCGCACGCAGAGATGCTGTTCCTCGCATTCGGCGGATCATAGCCACTGCGAGGTCGATGTTCCCGTTGACTACGTCGGTGGTCATATCCAGAACTGGCCGAGCCATTGCCTCCGCAATCGCGTCGACCTGCGCACCGCGGTTCGCCAAATGGAGCGCGTTGTCGAAGTTGTCATTTTGCCACTCCACAATCTGGCCTGCGCAGTCTTCGTTTGAAATGCCCAATGCATTTTGAGCAAGCTCGGGGGCGATGGCTATACCGATGAGCTCGGTCGGTCTTTGCGGTGCATAGAAATATGGATTTGGCTGCGGCCCATGCAGCCGAAGTTTCACATCTGCAATTTCGCCGCTCACAGTCCATTCGCGCCAGATGACAAGCGAGAGATACCAAAACGGCACCATACGATGAGGGGCTGCGGTGGCATTTGGAACGCCGTGACACCAGAGCCAAATTTGGTGTCCGGCTTGGAGCAGGGGCAATAAGCGAAACGTCCCAACCATACGCAGTGTCTAAAGCAAGAGTGGCTGTAGGAACAGAGCGGGCAAGCGTCGCCGCCGGTTTTTCCAATACGCTTGCGATAATCCGTGTCAGATATGGGTGCCCTATCAATTCGGACAGACAGGAACATCGCCAAATGTCAAAGTCACTGAGACGTCACTTCACAACACCATCCGCAGCCCTCTATGCGGCTCTGGCTATTGGCGGGTTTGGCGCGAGTACGGTGTCGGCAGCGACACCTGATTGGCGACCAATCCCTCTCGACGAACAAGCTTTTGATTTTCCTGAAGCCTCGTCTTTCCGCGTTGAGAATGTGCAAGGACGCGAGGCCCTATGCCTTGATGGCGAAGCCTTTGCGCGCGGTGTCAGTCTCCAAAATGGCTCGATTGCCGTCGACATCGCGAATGATGACCGCCGACGTTTTGCCAATGTCATTTTTCGCGCTGGCACTCGCGACAATTACGAGACTGCGTATTTGAGGATGCACAAATCAGGTCAATTCGATGCGGTGCAATACACTCCGCATCTCAATGGTGAGACCAATTGGCAGCTTTTCCGAGAAGCTCAATTGCGTGCGGATTTCGGGGATGATCCATGGATCACTTTGCGCGTCGATTTTGTAGGGGATCGCGCAAAAGTGTCCTTGGGCGGCGATGGTGCTGGACCCGCTTTGACCACTGATTTGACGCTTCCTGCTCAACGCGGCGCGATCGGCCTTCGCACCTTGTTCGAAGGCTGTTTTTCAAACTTCCGATATTCTTCGGCGAGGCCCTTGTTCGATACAGAGGTCGAAGAGGGAGGCATGTCGCCCACTCTTGAACAATCAGGCTCCGGCCATATCCAGCAATGGGCATTGTCCAATCCATTCCCGCTTGAAGACTGGGCTGGCATCGCTGCGAGGCTTCCTCAAAACCCACAATGGAGCGCCGCTGACGTCGAGCGCAACGGGCGCCTGCTGATCTCACGCTATGTCCAAAAGCAATCGTCGGGCAGCTTTGAAAGGAACCGCCTCGACGCCGTCTATGCAGGCGTGGCAATTCACTCAGACGATGATCAAGTCGCCGAATTGCAGATCGATGCAAGCGACATGGCGACAGTCTGGCTCAATGGATCGGTGCTCTATTCCTTTGACAACAGCTTTCGCGCCAAAGGGCCGCTATTTCGCGGGGATTTTGATGCGACTAAGCAATCGTTGAACTTGAGGTTGAATAAAGGCAGAAATGAGCTGATAGTTCTGGTCGCCGAACGCGCGAATGGATGGGGTCTTGCCGGTCGTGTATCGGCAGAGAACCGAGTGAGCATTGAAGCGATTGACGCAGACCAGTGACGTTTGCGCAGGAGCGTAATTCAGCTCCCTTGCCCAAACACCTGGAGGAAACAGATGTTTCGCTGGCTTAAGAAGGCGATCAACAGAAGCCAGACAACTGTGATAACAGCGCCGGGCGTGCTGAAAATCCACAACGTGGAGGCCAAGTTTCGCTGCGCTTCCAATGATCGCCGATCACCATATGGTAAGCTCTCACAAGATCGTTGGAGCGATGGGCAGGAGCGCTTTAACCTGACCCTACGCAACCTGCCCGATAGTCATGGCGGCAAAGTGCGCCTCCTGAGCGAAGGTAAACTTGTCGCTGAGTTTAATGTGTCGGGCTCAACACTCAAATTTCAATGGAAGGGCTATTCCAGCGAGGACATCCCGCTCATCGCCATTGGTGACTGCGTCACGATTGAAGCTGGCTCAACAGTTTTCAGCGCCATCGTGGAAGCTGACTGATCGTATAGCGACGAGAGAGTACCTTGGATTTGGGTCTAGCGAGAGGCCAAAGGTGTCGTCGGTGTGGCCGATGAGGTCGTGATCAGGTAATCGAAACCGAGCACCAGAAAACGCATCATGGGTTCAAGCTCGGCAAGCCCTCCATTGCCAAGTCTGCGCTTGATAGGATCGAGATCGATGACGAAGTGACCTTCGCTGATATCGATCATCTTAAGTTCTATTCCGCTATCTGCTAGCAGCGTTCGCAATTCATCTGCACTTACCGGCCTTTCGCTAAAGGCTCCTTCGGGTGAAGGCATGATCGCCGTAGCCGTGCCGCCAATCGGGAGATAGGCGACATGCAGCGCCTCCAACCCGTTGGACGCCGCCATCCCTTCGATCAGCGATCCCAGATCGAATGTTGACATTGAAGATGTTGCTCGGCCACCATGCGTCAGTCCGAATTTCATCAATACGCGTGGCGCAGCTTCGTTGCTTTGCAAAGCGGATTGATAATGGCGCAGGAAATTGCGGCGGATCATCTCCACTCGATCGAGATTGTTTTCGAGTCCTCGCCCCATGAAAAAAGACTGATAGATCAACTGGCTGCGCTCCATCGCCGCGATCCTATCCAGCGCATCGGAATTGCCTGTGAAAGCGTCGCGAAGTTCCTGCCATCCATCGGCGTCGATCTTGGCGAAGAGAACGGCCCCCTGGTTCCCGCTGGCAAAAGCCTCACGCTCGTTCTGTTCGAGCCGCTTAACCAGCGCAGGGTTTTTCGATTCAATGTTACTAAGGATTTCTAGATGGATAAGCGGTGAGCCGATAAATTCTTGGTCCACGCCCCATAACCTGCCACGTCGAGCAAAGGCAGTCGCGGCGCGCGCTTCTTCGACAGAGTTCAGGAACGGGATAGCCAAGGGCCGCCCCCTCAATTCTTCTGCGAAACCAGCCTCGCCGCCCTCAAGCAAAGTCTGCTGCAACCATTCGGCTGAATATGGACCGACTTCGATTGCATAGTAGCGGAAATCATAGGCCTGCGTCTCAGATGCAAATGCGGACACGAGCAGGGGCGCATCAGCATGTCCATGGGCTTCGCCTATCATTACAAATTGCGCTTGTTGCAATTCTTCACGCAGAAGACTCGCCCCCGGCCCTTCAAAGCCGCTTTCGGAAAATACCAGTGGTAAAGCAGCAATTTCGGCAGTCTGCGCCCCGGTGACTGCAGCTTGAGATGGCTCATCCGCTAGAGCCGCGGAATTGGCAAACAACGCCGCGGCGCTGGTCGCAGCAACAAGTGGACGCAATAATTTCATGAGTGCTCTCCATCTTGGACGTCTAAGTGTATTATGCTATTAATGCAGCAAGCCACCCGAAAAATTTCATCCAGAGTTTTTAGGAACGCTTCAGCGTCGGTGTTCCCGGACGCTATTCAGCCCCGCGAGGCTCAATCTTACGGAGCCATTCCGACACGGGTTCGACAAACAGGTCTGGGTGGCTTTCTCCGCCTTCCCAAGCATAGGCAAACAAGGCGTTGGGATAGATCCTTAATCCATGACCGGCGTGGGGAATTTCCAGCCAAGTCGCCGTACCGGGCCGCAACCGATTCACCGTGTCAACAATCACGCGGTGCCCATGGCGGCTCTCAAACTGCTCAAATTCTCCGTAAACGACCATCACAGGAACATTCAGCGTTGCCCAGGCAGACAGCCAATCCTGCTCGGCCGCTTGCCAGTGCCATGCATAGGGGCGGCCGTAATGCGGCGCCTCGTCGGTTCCCAACAAGGATTGCCATACACCTGCCAGAGCAGGAAACTGCACTTCGATCTGCGCAGGCTCCATTTTGCCGAGAAGATAATGCCGATGAAACTCCATCCGGCGGCGCATTTCAGCGTCAATCTCTTCCGGGCGGAACTCCGGCTGGCGTTCGAGTTGCAAACGATCGAAATGCAGCATGCGCTCGAAATAGGTTAGCGCTCCTCCACCTTGTACTACCACGCCGGCGACCGGCTTGCCCTGAGCCACAAGTGGAGCAGTCGTCGACCCTAGGCTCGATCCCATGATTACAATTTGGTCTCGATCAATCCATGGGTGAGTGGACAATTGGTCGAATGCCTCGCGATAGTGGCGGACCTCGGTATCGTAATCGAGCGCGTTACATCCGGGGCCTTCGCTTTCCCCGGTCCCAGAACGTTCCAGCCGGATCAGCGCATGATTAGAAGCGGCCGCGACGCGTTCTTCCATAGCAACTCGGGCGGAATTCGGAGCAATCGAATAGCAAGCGACCGCCTGTGTGAAAAAGACCGCTGGTAAGGGCGCGCTCGCTGTCGCAGGCTTCGAGACATAAGCTGCAAGTTGCAGCCCCTCAGACATCGTCACCGTTGCACGTTCATGCACCAATGTATCGGACGTGTCCTCTGCGTACGTTGAACATGGCACGCATAGTATTAGCGCTCCGATTGCGAGAATAGAATTTGAGTAGGTCATGCCGCTTTTTTGCGAAAGCGCTGCGGCTCGATCAAGTTGTTTGGGACGAGGGGACGAGCGAGTTGTCCTTGACGACTTTAGCCCGGTACCGGTTACCAATTGGAAGTCGGGTTCCATCGAGCAGCAGAACGTGTTTTCGCTCAAACTGCCGGACCGCCGCTGGATGGACCGCATATTGGCGGTGAACTCTGACAAAGCGTGACCCAGTATCCCTTAGGAACTGCGACAACGAAGACCGCTTGAGTGCGGGTGGATCGCTTGCTCGGTGCATTTCGATGTAATTGCCTGCGGACATAACCCAATCGTAATCGCAATCGCTTCCGCATTCCGCGCCGACCATATCTGAGTTGAACGCGCCTCGCTCAATGTCGCGGTTCCGGGCTTCGAGAAAGGCAAAAAGCCCCAAGCCCATCGCGAAGAGAGTGGCAGCCGGGATGCGCCTGATGAGGTCAAAACCAGTTGGCAAAGAGCTGTGTAAAGCCGCCTCCAGCAGAAGAGACGCACTCGTAGCTGCCAAGAAGATAGCGATCAGCACGAACCAGTTGCGCGATGTTCGACCCAATTCGAATGCGGCAATCCAGGGGGCAATGTTGATAATGCCCCACGAAAATGCCTCAAACAAAGTGGCCGGGTTGCCGGACGCATAGCGATAAGCGAGGCAATATATCGCGTTCAGAACAACCGCGGCCGCGATACCCAATAATATTCTTTTCCCCAGTGAAGCTGCCAGATATTGTTTTGCCAACGACATAATTCTTCGAACAACTCATCACATTTCATCGCTCACAACGCAGCGGCGCGGACCCATCCTACACCTTAAGCAGATTCCGCAAAATGCATTTTATCGAGTTCCCAAGCGCGCTTCGCAAAAGTTCTTCGTACAAACAGTCGTACGAAATCCCCGCCCTCATTCTCAATTTGAGACTTCTCGTGGCCGTTTGTGGGCCGGAAGCAGCCGCTTAGCGAAGCCAGCTTTTTGCGGTTGATGATCGCGCTAGGAAAACAAGTAGCACCGCAAACACCGGGATCGCCAAGGTCATGGCCAACTGGCCGCCATGCTGCTTGGAGCCGATATCGGTTAGCAACCAGAAATAGGCTTGTTGCAGCATCACTGCCCCAAATGACAAAGCGAGCAGTGCGGTTGCCCAACGTTTTCGCAGCAAAAGTCCTAGGCAGCCCAGTGTGCCAGCAAAAACCGCAACTGCAAAGATGATCATGTACCAACCGGGCAGAGCGGCATAAGCAGCCTGCTGATCCGCAGGTAATGCGGCCATAGCCTCATCGCTCATTGTGAATTGAGCGACGAACGCTATCACGCCCATTGCATTCCAGACGAATGCCAGTCCGCTGACTATCCAAAACCAAATCGGCGGTTTCGCGTCGGTCTCATGCTTCATGCTCGTTTCCCCCAATCCTTCAAGTAGGTCCATCTATGCATCTTAGGTGCCGGTCGTCAAAATTGCGGGAGCAACTGGGCCGGTACCAGACTGTCTGGTTCTAGCGGCTCGAAACTCCAAAGCGGTCTGACCGGCAACGACCCATTTGCGGACAGTCCTGTGGGCTATGAAGGCGACCAAAGCAGTTGCTCCCTGATGGCAAAAGCACCGTTTTGAACGCTTTCTGCATGACCCGCGAAAGCCTTACTAAGCCAGCTTTGCAGTTGGGATCTTTCAGCCGTTTTAGATAGTAAATCTGCCGATTTCGCGGAGCCCGAAAACACTTTACCTTTGTAGCATGATCTCTCACTAAACGTGTCCCAAAGCCCCATGATTGGGCGGAGGAAGGTTGGGGAATGGAATGACAGGACCAGGTCAACAAGTTGCGGCAAGCCAAGTTGGCGCCGCTCCGCCACAGGTTGAGTATTCGCTTTCGGGCGGGCTGCTGGCGCGATTGGCGGGCATGAAGGCCTCGCTGTCTTTCACTTCGTATCAGTCGGGCTTTCTCTACATGCTTGGCGTGGGGCCGCAGGGAGGGGCGCAATTGCATCAGTCAGGGATGCCCAAGCCGATGGGTCTGTGCGCTGATGGGCCCGACAGCCTCGTGCTGTCCGCTGGGGCGCAGATCATTCGCTTCGAAAATGTGCTCAGCGAAGAACAGAGCATCAATCAGGTCTATGACGCCTGCTTTATGCCGCGCACGCAGCATGTCACCGGACAGCTTGATGCGCATGATGTTGGGGTGGAGAGCGATGGCAGGATCGTGTTTGTCAACACGCGCTACAATTGCCTTGCGACTATTTCGCCGCGCCACTCGTTTAAGGAAATTTGGCGTCCGTCCTTCATAACCGATCTGGTTGATGAAGACCGCTGTCACCTCAACGGTTTGGCCATGCGAGACGGCAAGGCTGCCTTTGTCACTGCGGTGTCGAAATCGAACACGATTGATGGTTGGCGCGATCGCCGCGCGGATGGCGGCGTGGTGATTGATGTCGAGAAGAACGAGATCATTTGCGAAGGGCTATCGATGCCGCATTCGCCGCGCTGGCACGATGGCAAATTGTGGGTGTTGAATGCCGGCACGGGCGAGCTAGGCACTGTCGAGAAGCCTAAGGGTAAGGCTAAGATCGGCAAATTTAAGGCGCTCACATTCTGCCCCGGCTTCCTGCGCGGTTTAGCGTTTCATGGCGGGTTTGCCTTCGTTGGTTTGTCCCGTCCGCGCTACAAGAGATTTGAGGGCTTGGAGCTCGACCAACGGCTTAAAGACGCCGACAGCGAGCCATGGTGCGGTGTTCAAGTGATTGACCTGAAATCGGGAGCCTGTGTCGATTGGTTCCGGATCGATGGTGACATTGGCGAACTGTATGATGTCGAGCTGATCGAGGGCTATTCCTGCCCGATGACAGTCTCACCCAGCTCGCCTGATGCAGGCACGCTCATTACGATCGAGGAAGGCGCTTAGCTCGGTCCGACTGCCTTTAGACGCATTGCCGCTGAGCGCGTCTGGCTACCCGATTTAATGAAACCCGTTTGCGCTTAGGATCGCCTGGACGACCGGGCGAACTTGATCGCCCATGAAGGGATTGGCGCGCTCGATTCCAGAAATGGTGACAGTCGGAAAGATACTGCGGATATTATCCGCGATCTCGGCCGCTTCCTGTTTGTCTCCGGCGAGGAAGACCGCGCAAAGGGCAGTGACCATGATCATCAGATCTTCATGCGGCACACTTTGCGCGCGCCGCCCCCATTCTGCGGCGGCCTGAATGTCGCCGAGATTGAATTGAGCAATCGCATGGGCCGCATAGGTGCTGTAACGCATCGGATCGCGCGGGCTTAGCGCCAATGCCAACTCGCCGTGTTTCATCGCCTCTTCATACGGGCCTGCAAAGGCATGATGCGCAGCAACCTGCGTGTGGCCCATGGCATAGCTGGGTGAAAGATCGATCGCGCGTTCCAGCCATTCGGGCGCTTGATCGCGCTGGGTGCTGAGCGATAGCGCTTTGCCCATCGCCAAATTAGCGGATGGGTCATCCGGATCGGCGTCGACGGCCGCCTCCGCCGACTGGCGCATCAATTGCGGCGCGTCGCCCGGATCATGCAAGGTGCGCTGCAGCAACAGCCACCAATAGGTGTGAGACAGCCCGGCGTGCGCCCGCGCGAAGTCTGGGTCGATGGAAACGGCGCGGGTGAAATAGGCCTGCGCGCGCTCAATATTGTTGATGCCCCGGCGATAGAGCAGCGATGAGCCCATGTGAAAGGCCTGCCATGCGGTCAGGTCTTTGGGCGCTGAAATGCGCAGTCTTTCCGCTTCATTGCGCGGGATTTGCCGCTCAACCTCGTGCACAACGCGTCCGACCGCATGCTCCCGGATTTCGTGGACTGCGCGCGGATCAAACTCGAAGCGTTCCGACCACACGACGCTGTCATCGCGCGTGTCGGACAGCTCAATCGCAACCACCAGCCTGTCTCCGCCCAGCTCGATCGAGCCGCTGACGCAATAATCGACGCTCAGCGCCTTGCGCAGTTTGGATGGGGCGATGTTGCCATTGCCGAACTGAAAGCTGGTGCCGCGGGCAATCACGCGCAGCATATGCAGGCGGGCTAGCGCAGAGATGATGTCGTCCGGCAGCGCCTCGGCAAAGGAAGCGTTGGGCGAGCGTCTATCACCGATGATCCGAAACGGCAGGACAGCAATCGACGGCTTCTCACCAATCAGTTCTGAGCGAGGCTCTCCGCTTTCGACGGTGGCAATGGGTGCCCGAACCGCCGCCTGCTGCCGCACCATCTCGACTTCGGGGATGAGGCGCCAGCCCTTGGCGTGGACGGTGGCGATAATCTGCCTCGGCTTGGCCGTATCGTTCAGCGCCGCGCGTAAGGTCTTAATCTGGCTCAGCAGCGCAGCATTAGAAACCTGCCGTCCCTGCCACAGGCTATCCACGATGACTGCTTTGGTCAGGAGCTGGCCCACGCCTTCTTGAAGGAACAAATAGAGCAATTCCTTCGTCATTGGCTGCAAAGGGATTTCCGCGCCGTTCGTGTCTGTCAGTTCAAACCGATCGCTGTCATAGGCGAAGACGCCAAATCTGTAGATCAACTGCTTTCCTCCCACAGCAATTCGGCGTGTCACTAGATCGTCTGTCGAAAGCTCGCAATTATCCTATTTCCGCTGCGTAAATGACTTGTTATCGTCTAGAATCAGTAAGGGCGAAGTCAAAACGGGGTTTTTTGGGGGCAAGCTTGAGAGGAAGCAGCTCCGCACCTACCCCCAGACTGACTCGAATTGCGGCCTGAGGGGGCCTGGTGGGGCAATATGACTGATTTTGTGCGTAACGTTGGCGGCGAAGCTATCACTGACATCACCAGTGAGAATGAGCAGACCCGGCGCAGCTGGTTTGGTTTTGGCATGGTGCGCGGTGGGCGAATGACCAAATATCAGGGGAAGGCCGCAAGCTATTCCCCGCATCAGGGTTGGGCCCAGATGCTTCCCACCCCCGCACATGCTGCCGAGCCATCGTCATCAGTAGCAAGCGGTCTGGGATGGGCAAAGGCGCTACTTGGCCTGACGGTTGCCCCAATAGCGCTGATCGCATCGGGCGGACCGGCGCTGGCACAGGATGCATGTATTGAGGTTTCTCCCGGAGTTTTTGAATGCCAGGACAATGGCGCTCCTGCCGCGACGCAGCAGGATATATCCAGCTTCAATGCGATCATTACGATTGAAGATGGATTTGAGGTTGATGCCACTGGCATCAACGTAAGTGGGCTTAACATTTTTGAATTTGGCGGCGATTTATCGGTTTCTCAAAGCGGTGGGACCAGCACCATAAATGGTGAACTGCGTGGCATCTACGCTGCGAATTTTGCACCCACGGGTTCAACGTCGATCACAACCGGCGGGAATGTGAGCGGTACGACTGATCGGGGTATTTTGGCTCGGAACAGCAATGCTACCGATTCGCTGACTATTGATAGCAGCGCTGGAGCTGTGTCGGGAGGGACAGATGGTATCTTCGCGAGAAATGAAGGATATGGTGTGCTGTCGATCACCGCGGCCGGTGTTGATGGCGCGGCAAATGACGGGATTTATGCTATCAATTTTGGCAGTGACCTGACGATTGATAGCAGTGCTGGCGCTGTATCCGGAGGGATGCAGGGGATTTCCGCGACCAATATTGGTTCTGGCACGCTCCGCATAACTGTTGATCAGGTGATGGGCGGTGTGGGCATTGATAGCGATGCGACAAGCGACGATACCATCATCACGCTTGCCTCTACCGCAACAGTTACCGGTTCGACTGGATACGGCATTGACGCGCGGTCAACCGGCGGTGCGATTACGGTGCAGGGCAGCTCCGGCGACGTCGTGGGCGCGACCGATGGCATGTATGTGCGATCCATGGGCGGCGAAATCAACGTCGACACTCTCGACAGTGTGACCGGCAATGCGGGCGACGGTCTCGATCTCGCCTCTGCTGGCGGCGCGATCAGCGTCAATGCGGTTAATGCAGTGCTCGGCACCGGCGGCAATGGCATTCTGGCCGATAGCGATGGCGGCGATATTACCATCACCGGCAGCGGCCTGGTTGGCGGGATTGAGGGCACAGCAGGTGATGGCATCCGCGCTGATGCCACTGGCGGCGCAGGCGGCTCTCTGCTGATCTCTGGCAATGGTGACATCACCGGATCGGCCAATGGAATTTTTGCTGAGGCCGATGGCGCGGCTGGCCTGACCATCGATAGCGTTTCAAGCACCGTCGAAGGCGGCGATGACGGTATCATCGCCAACAATTATGGCGGCGTTCTGTCGATCACGACCGGCGATGTAGTGGGCACGGTGACCGATGGGATTGCGACCTATAACGCAGCGTCCGCCACCGATATGGTGATCGATACTAGTGGCGGCGCCGTGATTGGCGGAGCGGTGGGTATTGATGCCGAGCACAATGGCAGGGGCACCTCATCCATCACGGTGGGTGACGTTACTGGCGGCCAGATTGGCATTTACAATGTCACAAACAGCACCAGTGCAACCACAATCACGCTTGCCGCGGGAGCGGTGGTAACCGGTCAGAGCGCAGAAGGTATCCGCTCGCGTTCGGGCGGAGCATTCACTGTTCGCGGTTCTTCTGGCGATGTGGTTGGCGCAACCGATGGCATGTATCTGCGAACTGGCGGGGCGGACATCACCGTTGACACTCTCGACAGTGTGACCGGCCGAAACGGCGATGGCCTCGACCTTGGTTCGGCGGGCGGCGGGATCAATGTGAATGCGGTGGATACGGTGCTCGGTACCGGCGGCTTTGGCATTCGGGCCGATAGCGATGGCGGCGATATCACCATCACCGGCAATGGTCTGGTCGGCGGAATTGACGGCACAGCGGGTGATGGCATCTATGCCAATGCCAGAGGCGGTGCAGGCGGCGCGATCACAATCACCGGCAATGGCAATATCGCTGGCAATGGCAATATCGCTGGCCGTGGATATGGCATTGTTGCTTTCACTGATGGTGCGGGTTCGATCACAATTGACACCAGCGCAGGCCGCATCAGCGCCAACAGAAGTGGCATTATTGCAGGCAATGACGGTTCGGGCGCTTTGTCGATTACTACCGCGGATGTAACGGGTTCTGATGGCATTTTGGCAAGCAATTCGGGCACAGATCTGACGATTGATAGCAGTGCGGGCAGCGTCAGCGGCGGCAACAGAGGTATTAATGCGCGCAATAGCGGTTTAGGCGCGCTTTCGATTGCCACGGCGGATGTGACAGGTGCCACCCTTGATGGCATCTATGCTAATAACTCGGGCACAGACCTGATGATTGATAGCAGTGCGGGCAGCGTCAGCGGCGGCATCAGAGGTATTACAGCGCGCCACTTTGGATCGGGCACGCTTTCGGTGATTGCGGCGGATGTGACAGGTGCCACCTATGATGGCATCTATGCCCGCAACTCTGGGACAGACCTCAGTATTGATAGCAGCGCCGGCAGCGTCAGCGGCGCAACAGGGACGGAATTTTCTGGCCGACGTCTTTCAGGCGTCTTCGCAAATCAGCAAAGCGCAGGCACGCTCAACATTACCGTGAATCAGGTCAGTGGCGGCGCAGGCATTGATGCAAACGCGACCACGGGCGCGACGACGATTACGCTGGCTTCGACCGCAGTAGTCACCGGCCTGACAGGCTTCGGGATCGATGCGCGGTCCACAGGCGGCGCGATTACCGTTCAAGGTTCCTCCGGCGATGTCGTTGGCGCAACCGATGGCATCTATATGCGCAGCGGCGGCGGCGACATTGCGGTTGATACTCTCGACAGTGTGACCGGCCAAAACGGCGACGGGTTGGACCTTGGTTCAGCGGGCGGTGCTATCAATGTGAATGCGGTGGATACGGTGCTCGGTACCGGCAACTTTGGCATTCGGGCCGATAGCGATGGCGGCGATATCACCATCACCGGCAATGGTCTGGTCGGCGGAATTGAAAGCAGGGCGGGTGATGGCATCCGCGCTGATGCCAGGGGCGGCACAGGTGGCGCGATCGCCATCACCGGCAATGGCGACGTTACCGGCAGTAACTACGGTATCTCTGCTTTCACCGATGGTGCGGGTTCGATCATCATCGACAGCAGCGCGGGCAGCGTCAGCGGCGCCGGCATTGGAATTGTTGCGAACAACAGCGGATCGGGCGCGCTTTCGCTGACCACAGCGGATGTCACGGGTGCCAGCTTTGATGGTATTTACGCTCGTAATTCTGGCACGGGCACGGACCTAGTTATCGACAGCAGCGCTGGCAGCGTCAGTGGCGGCTCTTTAGGCATCACTGCACGCAATTTCGGATCGGGCGCACTTTCGCTGACCACAGCGGATGTCACGGGTGCCTTTAACGCTGGCATTTCTGCAACCAACTTTGGCACCGACCTGACGATCGATAGCAGCGCGGGCAGCGTCATTGGTAGCTCTATAGGCATCGCTGCGTTCAATTACGGATCGGGCGCGCTTTCGCTAACCACAGCGGATGTCACGGGTGCCAGCTTTGATGGTATTTACGCTCGTAATTCTGGCACGGGCACGGACCTAGTTATCGACAGCAGCGCAGGCAGCGTCAGCGGGGCGATAAACGGCATCCGTGCCAATCAGCAAAGCGCAGCCACGCTCGACATCACTGTCGATCAGGTTGGCGGCGCTGTTGGCATTAATGCCGATGCGACAACGGGTGCGACGACGATTACTCTAGCGAGCACCACACTCGTAACTGGCACATCAGGTTTCGGCATTGATGCGCAATCCACCGGCGGTGCGATTACCGTTCAAGGTTCGTCCGGCGATGTCGTTGGCGCGAGCGATGGCATCCATATGCGCAGCGGCGGCGGCGACATCACGGTGGATACTCTCGACAGCGTTACCGGCAATGCGGGCGATGGCCTCGATCTCGCCTCCACTGGCGGCGCGATCACGGTGAATGCGGTTGATGCAGTGCTCGGCACTGGCGGCAATGGCATTCTGGCCGACAGCGACGGCGGCGATATTACGATCAACGGCAGCGGGCTGTTCGGCGGGATTGAGGGCACGGCGGGTGACGGCATCAATGCCAATGCCGCGGGCGGCGCAGGCGGCGCGATCACCATCACGGGCAATGGCGATGTTAGTGGCAGTAACTACGGCATCTTTGCCCTCACCGATGGTGCGGGTTCGATCACTATTGACACCAGCACGGGCAGCGTGACTGGCAATACCCGCGGCATTGGCGTATTTAATAGCGGCAGCGGCGCGCTTTCGATCACCACGGCGGATGTGACCGGGAGCAATGACACCGGAATCCTTGCGGTCAACTTTGGTACAAGTTTTACGATCGACAGCAGTGCGGGCGGTGTCAGCGGCAACTCCTTTGGCATTTTGGCGACCAATAGAGGCCCCGGCGCGCTTTCGCTGACCACAGCGGACGTTACAGGCACGAGATATGACGCGATCTATGCCAACAATTACGGTACGGACACCGACCTGACGATTGACAGCAGCGCGGGCAGCGTCAGAGGGGGAACAGGGACGGACCTCTCGGGTCGCCGCATTTCGGGGATCCGCGCAAATCAGCGAACCACTGGTAGCCTCAATATCACTGTCGATGAAGTCAGCGGCGGTGTTGGTATCGACGCCAATGCAATTACTGGCGCGACGACCATTACACTTGGCTCAACCGCTGTTGTGACCGGTCTGGTCGAAGCCGGGATCGATGCGCAGTCCACGGGCGGCGCGATCACGGTTCAAGGCAGCTCCGGCGATGTCGTGGGCGCAACCGATGGGATGTATGTGCGCTCTGCGGGCGGCGATATTGCGGTCGATAATCTCGATAGTGTGACTGGCAATGCAGGCGCTGCACTGGACCTCGGCTCAGCTGGTGGCGCAATCACCGTCAATGCGGTTGATACTATCGTTGGAACGACCTTGGGTATTAGGGCCGATAGCGACGGCGGCGACATTACCATCACCGGCAATGGTCTGGTCGGCGGGATCGAAGGGACCACAGGTCTTGGCATCTTAGCGCAGGCGGTTGGTGGACCCGGCGGGAACATCCTTATCGCTGGCAATGGCGACATTCGCGGCGGTGGCATCACTGCCATCACCAATGGTGTAGGTTCGATCAACATCGACACCAGCACCGGGAGCGTTGCCGGTGATATCTCTACGAACAACATGGGCTCGGGCGCCCTATCGGTCACCACGGCGGATGTCACGGGCAACGCAACGAACGGCATTAGCGCGCGCACCCTTGGCACTGGCCTTACAATCGACAGCAGCGCGGGCAGCGTAAGCGGCCGCGAGCGAGGTATTGAAGCGAGCAACTATGGGTCAGGCGCGCTTTCGATAACGACGGCGGCCGTAGCGGGGAGCAATTTTGAGGGTATTCTTGCTCTTAACGGGGCCTTGGCCACTGATCTGACCATCGACAGCAGCGCGGGAGATGTCAGCGGCGCTAGTGGGGGCATACTCGCGGTCAATCAGGGGACTGGTGCGCTTTCGGTGACCACAGCCGACGTCACGGGCACCGATTCCCAAGGCATCACTGCACGCAACTATGGGACAGACCTCAGTATTGATAGCAGCGCAGGCAGCGTCAGCGGCGCAAGTCGTGGCATTTATGCGCGTCAAGGCGGCACCGGCGATCTAACGATCACTGCGAATGCAGTGAGCGGGACGGATTACGGTATTGTTACCCGGCAAACCGGGACCGGTGCTCAGTCGATAGACGTGTCCGGCGATGTCACCGCGACAGCAAATGCCGGTATCTTTGCCAGCACCAATGGCAGCGGCCTGACAATCACCACTCAGGGTCAGGTGTCAGGCCTCAACACTGGCATTGATGCTAGAAACAATGGCACTGGTGCGCTCACCATAAACGCGAATATTGTGACGGGCACTAACTCCGCTGGGATATTCGCCCGCAATGGCTACAACGGGGCTGGCATTGTTGCCGGCACTGATTTGACCATCACTTCCAGCGGTGCAGTGACCGGTGCGCAAGGCATCTACGCCTCTAACAATGGCACTGGCGCGCTTACCATCACTACTGCTGATGTGACGGGCACGACTGGTGACGGTATCTTCGCCCAAAACAATGCCTCGGCAAGCGGCGACTTGACGATCAACACTCTTGGCGGCGTTGTCGAAGGCGCGACCGAAGGCATTGATGTGCGTAATGACGGAAGCGGGGCGGTTTCGGTTACCAGTGCTGACGTTACTGGCGGCCAATATGACGGTATCTTGGTCGTCAATGGAACGAACGGCGGTGCAGTTTCAATTGATAGCTCTGGCGGAGCGATCAACGGCACAACTGACGGCATCGATGTGCGAAATAGCGGCATTGGTGCGACCTTGATTGTAACGGGGCGCGCAGTGACAGGCGGCGTCAATGGTGTTCTCGCATTTAACTACGCGAGTGCGACCGATTTGACGGTCGACTCAAACCTTGGCTCGGTGACCGGCGGCAATGCTGGTGTCTTCGCGGTGAATCAGGGTTCAGGCTCTATCGCAATCACGACAGCCAATATCGAGGCGACCGCTGGAAACGGGATTGTTGCAAACAACAGTGCAGCTGGCGCTAACCTCGCCATTGATACAACTGCGGGATCTGTATTGGGCGCCAATATTGGTATCAATGCAGGCAATTCCGGCAGTGGTTCGCTTTCCGTTGTCACAGGTAATGTGACTGGCAGCGGCTTTGATGCCGTGTCTGCCAGCAATTCCGGCACTGATCTGACGATCAACACCAGCCTTGGTGCGATTGCAGGCGATAATCGCGGGATTCAGGCGGTAAATTCCGGCACCGGGATATTGGCGATTACGACAAGCGACGTCACTGGCCAATTGGGTAGCGGCATTGAGGCGCTGGCTTTGGGTGCGGATCTGAATATCGACAGTTCAGCCGGAGCCGTGACTGGTGGAACTCAGGGCATTTCAGCCTTGCAATTCGGAACAGGCAATCTGGCGATCACCAGCGCCGATGTTACTGGAGCCAATGGCGCCGGAGTTCAGGCGACGACAAGCCTAACGGCTCAAGCACTTTCGATCGATACAACTGCCGGCAGTGTTAGCGGCGCTACGAGCGGGATTTACGCCAATCATTACGGCACTGGCACACTCGCGATCACAGTCGATGACGTCACTGGCGGCACCAATGGTATCGCGGCGCAGGCGGCCACTGGCGCAACGGTCATCACGCTGACGTCGACTGCAGATGTCGTTGGCACGAATGCACAGGGGATTGTGGCAAGCTCGACCGATGCGGCGGCAAACATCACGGTTCAAGGGAGCTCTGGCAATGTCACCGGCGGTACCGATGGCATTGATCTCGACACGTTGGGCGCGGATATTCTCGTTCAAAACCTCGACAGCGTGACCGGTAATGCAGGCGATGGCTTGGACCTCGCCTCTGCTGGGGGCGCAATCGAGGTAAGCGGGGTGGACGCGATCCTCGGCACGGGCGGCAATGGCATATATGCCTACGGTATGGGCGGCGATGTCTCGATCCAGGATGTTGGCACCATTGGCGGTGTGAGCGGAACAGCTGGAGCGGGCATTCTGGTCGATACACGCTTTGGCACAGGCACGGGAGGCGTCGATATCGGCACGAGCGGGGCCATTGGCGACATCACTGGCTCTACTGAAGGCATTTTCGTGCGCGGTGGCGGCACGGGCGCGATTGCAATCGACAGCACTGCCGGAACCGTAACTGGCGGTGACAATGGCATTCGGATATCCGGCGGCCAAGGGCAGGTATCAATCACCAGCGGCGATGCGGCCGGAGGTGCGCGCACGGGTGTTTACGCGCGCACCTATGGCACTGATCTGACGATTGACACGAGCGCAGGGACGGCAACCGGCGGTCTCTATGGCATCTATGCTCGCAATGCTGGTACTGGCTCTACGACGGTAACAACCGGAAATGTTGAGGGCACGAATGGTGCCGGGATCCGCGCGATAGGGGCGGCAACGTCAACCGGCTTTGCAATAGACACCACAGGCGGATCCGTAACGGGCGGCCAAAATGGCATTACGGCCAGCCATGGCGGTACTGGCTCGCTTGCGATTGCCACCGCTGATGTGACTGGCACGAGCAATATTGGCATCTTCGCCAGCACGTCGGCCACGACGACAGATCTGACGATCGACGGCTCAGGCGGCGATATCACCAGCGGCAGCCGCGGTATCAGCGCAAACCATAATGGTAGCGGTAATCTGCTGATCAATGCTCGCGGCGTAACCAGTGACGATTCTGGCATTTTTGCTATCAATGATGGTGCCTCCCTGGCGGTCTCGGTGTCAGGCGCCGTGTCCGCTCTCAACACCGGTATCGAGGCGCTCAACTACGGCACAGGTGCGCTCAGTATTGATGCGAATGCTGTGACTGGCACAGGCCGGGCCGGAATTATCGCCGTCAACGCTGCGACCGGCACCTTTCTGTCGGTAAGCGCGGCAGGCGCGGTGGCAGGCGGCATCGGCATCAGCGCGACCAACAACGGCACGGGTTCACTCTCGATCACTGGCGCTGATGTGACCGGCACAAGCAGTTTGGGGATTTTTGCCTCGAACTCGGCCTCCGGGTCAGACCTGACCGTTGATACCAGTGCGGGCGACGTCGCTGCCGCCACGACCGGGATCTACGCGCGCCAAGATGGTGCCGGGGTTCTTGATATCAGCGCTGATGGCGTCGCGAGTTCTGACTTTGGCATCTTAACCCGGCAGATGGGCGTCGGGGCGCAGACAATTACAGCAGCGGGCGACGTCATATCGAGCGCGAGTACGGCCATCAGCGCAACTGGCACTGGCGATAGCCTGTCGATCACCACTGCTGCACTGGTCTCTGGAGACACAGGCGGCATCATTGCGCAGAACGATGGCACGGGTGCGCTGACGATCAGCGCAAATGAAGTGACCAGTGCAAATGGGACTGCGATTAACGCACGCAATGGCAGCTTCAGTACCGCTGCAGGCACCGATTTGACTGTCCTCGCGACCGGGCCTGTCACAGGTGCATCTGGCATCCTTGCTACAAACGCGGGGACAGGTGATCTCTCGATTACAGCTGCAGATGTGACGGCGATGGCCAACACCGGCGTCTACGCCAGAAACCTTGCATCGGCTGCGAATATCACAATCGATACAAGCGGCGGGGCTGTTGATGCTGAACGGTCGGGCATAGTCGCAGTCAATGATGGCAGCGGATCATTGATGATCACAACTGGTGATGTCACCGGAGACAGCAACTTCGGCATTTATGGCCGTAGCTCTGGCACAGATTTAACCATCAACAGCGCAGCCGGCAGCGTCCTTGGCGGCAGCGCTTATTACGGAGCAATTTTTGCCAGCAACACTGGTACGGGCGCGCTCACCATCACCGCGGCTGATGTGACGGGCATGAGCGGCGACGGTGTGACTGCGTTCAACACGGGCACAGATCTGACGATTGATAGCAGCGCGGGCACAGTAAACGCAGCCGGCAATGGCATTCGCGCCACCAACGACGGTAGCGGCGCTTTGAGTATCGCGGCGGCGAACGTCACGGCCATGAATGGTGACGGCATCAATGCCTCTGCTGAGGGAACGGACCTCACAATCGATACCGCAACCGGCACGGTCATGGCCGGGGCCAACGGGATCATTGCCGAGAACACAGGATCCGGGACAACGTCGATTTCCGCCGGTACGGTCATGGGACTTGCTGGTGCCGGTATTAGCGCGACCAACGGCGCGAACACTACCGGACTTAGCATTACGACATCTGGCACGGTGACGGGTTCGACCATTGGTGTTTACGCCGATAACAGCGGAGCCGGTCCCAACACGATCATCAACACCGGCGTCATCAGAGCGACAACCGGCGAGGCTATCCGGGCCATCGGCGCGGCGGCTGATATCGCCAACACTGGCCAATTGCTCGGCTTTGTGTCGCTGGATAGCGGCGATGATGTGCTCACCAACACCGGCACATTCCTGGCCGAAGGTGATAGCGATTTTGCTGCTGGCAACGACTTGCTGACCAACAGCGGTATGTTCGCTGTCAGCACGCTTGGCCCTGTGTCTTTGCTGGGCCTTGAGAGCTTCGCGAACAGCGGCACAGTCTCGCTGGTCGATGGCGCGCTCGGCAATAGTCTCACTATTGAGGGCGATTTTGCTGGCTCCGGCGATTCATCGCTGGCGCTGGATGTCGATTTTGAGGCAGGGACATCTGATGTGCTGTTCGTGGATGGCGCAGCGAGCGGATTGACCACTATCGCGCTCAATCCGACCGGTGGATTGCCAACATCGCTACTCGACAACATCTTGGTTGTTGATGCAGGGGCTGGCAGCGCGGATGGAGCGTTCGCATTGCCGGGCGGTCGTCAGATCATCGGTCTGTTGCAATTCGATGTGGTGTTTGACGCTGACCTTAACGATTATCTCTTGGCCAGCGCCCCGTCGCAGGCGGTCTTCCAGACCGGCAATATCGCCGAGGGAACCCGCAATTTGTGGGTCCCATCAGCGGACGCTCTGAGCCAGCACCTCAGCAACCGACGCACGGGCAACCGCAGTGAGGGCGGGTCTCTTGGCGGCGGCGGCGACCGAAACATTGAGGCTTGGTTCACCGGCGTCGGCAGCCAGTTCAGTCATGACCGTTCGTTCACAACGACCTTCAACATGATCTCGACCGAAATCGACATCAGCTATGATCAGGACTTCTTCGGCTTCCAGGCCGGCGTAGACTTCGGCAATGATGTCTTCCGCTATGGTCTTACCAGCGGCTATCTCAGCAGCACGCAAAACTTTGTCAGTCTGGCCGATCGGATCGACTACCAGGTCATCAATATTGGGGCTTACTTTGCGATCGATACGGGGCCGTTCTACGCCAATGCTCTGGCCAAATATGACGATGTGAATGGCAATTTCACCAGCACATCAGGCTTGTTTGGAGCAGACATTGACGGTTCCGCTTTCGGCCTGCGCGGAGAGCTCGGCGCTTTGCTCGGCGATCGCAGCGGCTTCTTCGTTGAGCCCAGCGCTGGGCTGTCTTTCACCACATCAAGCGTGTCGGATTTCGACACCGATCAAGGCGCGTTCCAATTCAATGAAGGCGACTCTCTGCTCGGTAACATCGGGGCAAGGATCGGCAGCGGATTGGACTTCGGTGAGACGTCAGGCGCGGTCTATGTCGGCGCGCGCTATGTCCACGAATTTGAGGGCGATGACAGCGTCACCTTCCTCAGCGGCACGCAAAGTATCGATTTCGATAACGGACCGGTTGAAGACTATGCTCAGCTATCCGCTGGCCTTGCCATCGGCGACAGCAACGATGCGGTCAGCGGAACATTCGAAGGCCAGGTGATCACTGGCAGCAATGTCGAGGGATACGGCGCAAGTGTGAACGTCCGCTTTAGGTTCTGAGTCAGTTGGTTGTGGCCGGAGAAGCCCTCAAAGCTCGCTTGTGACTGGCAACGATCTCGGGACTGCAAACCTCGCTAAATTAGTGGTTCAAGCCTAGTGTGTCCGTACTTCACTTGGATGCCGTTTGCTAGCTGTCTGCTTGTGGCCTTGTAATGTTCGAAAGCCGAAATTCGACTTGCACCCCCAATGTCGGCCATTGAGGATTGGCTCGAACTGGGCCGGAAGCAGAAGGTCCGCTATGGAACATCGAACTGCTGAAAGCTGCCCTTCGTGAAGCACTGGATGAGGAATAGGCGGCATGATCTGGAGGGCGGCTCATCATAGTTGTGACGATGGTTGGTCAGCGTGATCCCGCAGACAGGTCAAAATCAACGCATCAGGCTGCATGCGGGTCAGGGCTGCTCTATCTCGGCCAGCCTTGCATTCATCCTTTTGGCAATGTTCGGATATCTGGCGATGACGTTTTCAAGCTGTCCTGGATCGTTCGTCAGATCATAGAGCGCATCCTCTATGGCGCCGTCGACGCGCACACCGCGATCCGTACGTACCCATTGAGGTTCGGACCAAACGGGAACGGGCGAGCGCCCGAAACCGCCGTCTCGAAGAAAAGCCCAGCGTCCTTCTCGCAGCCCCAGATTGCCGCGTGATCCGTGATAGACGAGCTCTTTGCGCCCTTGGTGATCTCTTCCCAAAAGAGCCTCCAAAACGTTGACGCTGTCAGGAGCCGCGTTCTCGCCCATGGGCCGGGACAGAATCGCAGACGTCATTGCGTAGAGGTCGATTTGCGAGATGAGGGAATCGTTGGGACGGCCTGTGTCGATACCACCCGCAGGCCACGAGACGATGAAGGGCACGCGGTGACCGCCCTCCCATGTATCGGACTTGATGCCGCGCAGACCTGCGACCGAGTCATGGCCGAAACGGCGCCATTGACGATAGGCCGTGAACTCCGGTCCATTGTCGCTAGTCACGATTACCATCGTGTTCTCGCGCAGTCCGGCCTTGTCCAAGGCGTCAATGACCGCACCGACTGCAGCATCGGTCTGTACGACGAAATCGCCATAGGTGCCCGCACTACTTTTGCCGTCGTATTCGGGCAGGGGGACTATCGGTGTGTGCGGTGCAGTGAGCGAGACCATCAGGAAGAAGGGGGGCTGTTCGCGCAAGGGATCGGCGATGTAGTCAACTGATCGTGAAACAAGCTGCGGCATAACCTGATCGAGCTGCCATCCCGGCTCGCCCGGCCCGCTCCCGTGAATGCCCGCCGTGAAACCGACGCTGATTAATGAAGAGCGCGAGACGTCGACGAGACGGTCCGCAACGATGCGATCATTCTCGATCCAGGCATAGGGGGGCATGTTCGGGATATCGTCGCCGAAGTAGTAATCGAAACCGTGATCGATGGGGCCGCCTTTGAGAGGCCGCGACCAATTGAATTGCTCGTTTCGGGCGATGCTGATCCAGCCTTGTTGCAAGATCTCGTCATCGGGCGGGCGATTGCCATCCTTCCATGGCCATTCAAATCCGAGATGCCATTTGCCGATCAGAGCGGTGTCGTATCCGGCATCCTGCAGATACTCGGGAAGCGTAACGAGGCCAGGGGAAATGACCGGGCGTCCCCATGGCATGAGCACGCCGGTGCGAAGTTCTGTCCGCCATGCGTACTGACCGGTCAGGAGGGCATAGCGCGACGGCGTGCAAACGGTGCTGGCCGAATGGCCATCGCGAAGCCACGTCCCGTTTCGGGCGAGCGCGTCAATATGCGGCGTTGGAATGCGCGATTGCGGATTGTAGATCGAGACGTCGCCATATCCCAAGTCATCGGCGTAGATGAGCACGATATTGGGTCGCCCGGAAGCATGGGCGGGAACGATAGCTTGTGTGAAGGCCAGCAAGCCGACACATGCCACAAGCAGGCGGTCGATGATTTTCGCTTTCATTCCAATCTCCCATTCGCCGATGCAGCGCTCGCTTGCGACTGGCGCTTACTTCGTTATACGTTTGGAGAGTAAGTTGACGAAGGCTGAGGAGATTTGCAAGTGGCGTTTGTAAGAAGCATGGTTCTGTTCCTTGCCGTTCTGGGTGTCGCTGGTTGCATGGCTTCCGAACGACCCAGCTTGGTAGACGCACCGCAAAGCTCACGCCCCAACATCGTACTTATCGTGTTCGAGGACCTGAGCCCGCGTTGGGGCGCCTTCGGCGATGAGATTGCTCGGACACCTAGTATCGATGCTCTGGCGCAGCAGTCAGTTCGCTTTCCCAACACTTTCACCACGGCAGGGGTATGTGCACCCAGTCGGTCCGCGTTGATTACCGGAGTGCACCAGCAGACGCTCGGTACGCACCAGATGCGCACCAACTCGCCCGTTCCCGGCATGACTGGTGGTGGTCCGATCGAGTACGAAGCCGTGCCTCCGCCAGAAGTGAAAGCCTTTCCCGAGCTTTTGAGAACGGCGGGCTACTACACCTCAAACAACGTCAAGACGGACTACCAGTTTGGCGATCCGTTCACGATCTGGGACGCGAATGCGCCCGACGCGGATTGGCGAGGTCGGGCGGATGGCCAACCCTTCTTTGCCATGATCAACATCTATGAGACGCATGAGAGCTACATCTGGCCGGAGGATCGCGAGAGCGACAATCCGCTGCTCAACGCAGTGACGCAGCGCAATCAGCGCGACCTTGCTGGCAAAGAGAGGCTGACTGATCCTGCCGATGTCGAGGTTCCGCCCTATCTGCCCGACACCCCCGTCGTCCGTCGGGACATTGCCACGCATTACGACAACATTGCCTTTGCCGAACGTAAGGTGGGCGAGATCGTCGCGCGATTGGATGCCGACGGGTTGCTCGACGACACCATCATAATCGTTACCACCGATCATGGCGACGGCCTGCCGCGTATGAAGCGCACGCTTTATGATAGCGGGCTTCAGGTTCCTCTAATGGTTCGCTTTCCTGATGAGCGCCGCGCTGGAGAGGTGGACACCCGGCTTGTCAGCTTCGTCGATCTCGCTCCCACAATCCTTGACTGGGCGGGTGTGAACCGACCTTCATTCGTCCAAGGGCGAAACTTCGTGTCCGGAGCTCAGCGCGAGTACGTTTTTGCAGCGGCAGATCGCCATGACAGCGTTGAAGGCCGGGTGAAGGCTGCACGCGACGATCGATTTAAGTACATCCGCAATTACCGGCCTGAACTTGCGATCCTGCGTCCGCTTGCCTTTCGCGATGCTCAGCCTGCAATGCAAGAATTCTGGCGGGTTGCGGGGGAGGGTGCGCTTCCGCCCGCAGCGCAGCGTCTCATCAACGCACCGAGCGCAGCTGAAGAGCTTTATGATACGCAGGCCGATCCGGATGAGATTAACAATCTGGCAGACGACCCCGCTTATCAGGAAGTGCTTATCCATATGCGCGCAGCAACGGATGCATGGATCAAGCGGACGGGCGATTTGAGCGCCATCCCGGAAGCCGAAATGATTGAGGCGATGTGGCCGGGAATGGTGCAGCCAGTAACAGCGGCCCCATCAATCTCGGTGCAGGATGGCCGCGTCACGCTTACCAGCGCGACGCAGGGAGCTAGCATTGCTTATGCTTTCGGCGAGGACGAGCCTTCACCCGGCACAGTTTATTCCGGTCCGTTCGATGCTAACGCGGGGGCAGTGGTGACTGCCAAAGCCATTCGCTATGGTTACGCACCAAGTGAGGCAGTCACTAAGACCGCTCGGTAAGAACTATGCGAATGCGCGTCCCGATAGCCATAACAGCCTGCGCAACTCTTGCGACGCTGAGCGCTTGCAATCGAAGCGAAGCCGATCAGCCGAAAGTCGTTCAGACGCGCGTCTGCGCTCAGGTGGCTTCTGAACCTGTTCGCGTAGAAGGCGGAACCTTCATAATGGGTTCGCAACTGGTGTACGCCGAAGAAGGCCCCGAACGCGAAACCACGGTGGACGGTTTCTGGATTGATCCGCACGAAGTGACCAACGCGCAATTCGCAGCCTTCGTGGAAGCGACGGGCTATGTCACAGTGGCTGAAAAACCGGTCGACGTGGGATTGTTGGGCGTGCCGCGTGAGAGCCTCCCGCCGGACTTGCTAAAGCCGGGTTCGGCCGTCTTCGTTCCGCCAGATAGGCCGTCAAACCGGTATCAAGACTGGTGGCAATATGTTCCAGGGGCTTCCTGGAAAAGACCCCGTGGGCCGAGCGGACCGTCACACGAACCAAAACAACCCGTAGTGCACCTCGCACATGCGGATATGCTGGCCTATGCCGATTGGCGAGGTGGGCGACTGCCCACCGAAGCGGAATGGGAATACGCAGCGAGCGCCGGCCAATCAGCCAGCGCCGAGCAGCCATCTGATAGTCAGGCCAACAGTTGGCAGGGAGTGTTTCCGGTCGTCAATGAGAAGGCAGACGGCTTCTACGGCGCTGCGCCGGTGGGATGCTTCTCGCCTAACGCTTTCGGTCTTTACGACATGACCGGCAACGTTTGGGAAGTCACCGGCGATTTCTATCGCCCTGGGCATGATCCCGCTGACCGCGACCGTCCCAGTGGGCCAAGCGACACCGATGCCTACGATCCGCTCAATCCGGACCTCGTAACTCGCGTTATGAAAGGGGGATCATATCTTTGTGCGCCCAACTACTGCCAGCGCTATCGTCCGCAGTCCCGGCAGGGCAGAGACCCGGGGCTGGGAGCAAGCAATGTCGGATTTCGTTTGGTCTATGACGTACCACCGGAGGCACTCTAAGTTCTGCGGTAGGGCCGAAGCAATCGCGCGCATGGTGGTTCCCTCAGGCGCGGACGCGGAGCTGCGACTCCAATTCCTCGATAAAGCGATCAGCGCCTGATTTCAGCCCCTCGACCTTGTTGCTGACATCGCCAACGACACGCTTAACCTCCGTGATCTCTTCACCCACCATAGCAGCGCTTTGGGTCATGCGGGAAAGGTTCTCGGTTGAGTGACGGGCAACGGCCGCGGTTTCATCGATGGCCGCTGCGATGCTCGACAGCGCTTGGCTTTGAGTGTCCAGCTCTTCGAAAATCTCCGAACTCTGGCCTGAAAGGTCCTGGAGGATCTCAGCGCTCTGGCGACCGCTATCGTCGATCTCGTGGGCTACATCCTGTATCATGCCGACCTTCGAGCCAACCCGCCCGGTTGCCTCAGATACACGCTGGGCGAGTTCTTTCACCTCTTTGGCCACGACAGCAAAGCCTGCGCCCTCTTCTCCCGCGCGGGCCGCTTCAATTGTGGCATTAAGAGCTAGAATGTTCGTTTGTTCAGCGATGCCACTGATGAGCTTAACGATCTGCCCGATATCGCTTGTGGCTTCCTTGAGTTGCTCGATGCCTACCAAAGCCGCTTGCGAACGCTCTGCCCCTTCGCTTGCTCGAACCTTGCCTTGCTGGGTCTTTTCACGAAGTACTGAAACTGCGTTTGAGATGCTGCCTGAAGCCTCGGCCGCCTCTTCCATTGCGCTGGCGCTTTGATGGACGGATGCTGCCACTTCATTGCACGTTGTTTGCATTTCTGATCCTTGGGCAACGACCTGATCCAAAGTCGTTCGAGTGCGTGCCATTGAGCCGTCAATGTCGTCAACTGACTGTCCGACTTCGGAGTTGAAACCGTTGGAGAGATGCGAAATTCGCTCGTCCTGCTGCCGTTTGACCTGCTCATGCATGACGGCGACAACCGTCTCGCATTCGAGCGATGTAAGACGGTGTACGACCTGCGCAATGAGAACGAAGCGGTCCGGGTCGGGATGCCCCTCGCGGATAACCAGCTCGAGGCACTTTTCATATCCAGCATGGATTGTCGACAGCGCGACATAAGTCGGCATTCCCACTGAGACGGCAAAATTGCCGAACTCCCCGCACATCGTCATCCAATCCGCATCAATCGGTTTGGCCAGTTTTGCGAGAAAGTGTTCCTTGCCACGCTCGGTAGCCTCGGAATTGTCGGACGCAGACAGCGCCTCCCGGACGGGAGCATGCGCGAACAGCTTCTCCGCTATCGCTGCCATGATCTCGTCGATGTGAGGCGCGATCAGGTCTCGCATCTCCTGCCGAAGGTCGTCAACATCGGAGCCAAGATTGAAGGCGTTGGAGCGAGCGGCGGAATTTATCGCAACGCCCTCGATAACAACGGGCTGGGGCCCTTCGACTTCGATCTTGTTAAAGCGCGACACGTTTCCATTCCTTTTGGCTATCCGACCGGATAACTCCTTATCTGATGGAATGGTTAATGTATGGTTTCCGCTTTTCTGGGCGGTGACTACACTGTGACTTCTCGGACGACTTCGTCTGTTTCGAAGCGGAACAGGCCTTTGGGCAAGAACCACTCGCGAGTTGCGGGATTATAACGGCGCAGGTCGGTCTTATTGATAATTACGGCCACACTCTTCGTCTCTCCTGGCTCCAAATGCACGCGAGCAAAGCCTTTGAGCAGGCGCTCGGCATCCTGATCGCTGGTCTTGGGTGACCGAACAAAGACCAAGGTCACATGGCTGCCGGCAACCGAGCCTGTGTTCGTGACCGAGGCGGTCAGTTGCAAATCGACGCCGCGGTCGACGATCTTGAGCGCTCGTGTTTCGAACCGGCTGTAGCTCAGCCCATGACCGAACGGATAGCGCGGCTCCCGGCCTTCATGTTCGAATTTCGTGTATCCATGCCAGCGGTCATAGGTGATTGCGGTCGCCGTGCGGTCGAAGAACGGGTATTCCTTTGCGTCCTTCGCGACCGTAAATGGCAGCCTACCCGAGGGATTGACCAGCCCGAAAAGCAGACGGGCGAGGGCGGTGCCGCCTTCCATCCCTGAGTAGAACGTCTGGAGAATGGCGGAAGTCCCCTGGCGCCATTCTTCGACCATAACTACCGATCCGGCAACGATTACCACGATGACTGGCTTGCCAGAGGCTTTGGCTTTTTCGACCAAGGCTATCTGATCATCAGGCAACGAAAGCGAAGCACGGTCGCCGCCGCGCGGCTGCCGGCCGCCATCCCGGTCTTCCATCATTTCCTTGGCCGCGTCAGGCATTTGCGGAACAAGGTCGCCGGGGATGTATTCTCCTTCGTCATCGGCCGTGTAGCCAACAACTGCTACAATTGCGTCCGCTTGGTTGAAAACCTGCTCCAGAGTTTTAGCATCGGCACCATCGGCGTGAATTACGCGATCCTTGCCGAGATGGTCTTGTAGCCCTTGGAGCGGCGTGATTACGTAAGGTGCATTGACCCTGCTCGAACCGAAATCGCCAGTGTTCTCCAGAGCCGAGAGGGGGCCGATGACCGCCAGCTTGCCAATGTCACCGGATAAAGGAAGCGTGCCGTCATTCTCCAGCAGCACAGCGCCCTTCTCCGCAGCTTCGAGTGCAACAGCGCGATGGTTTGCGCAAGCGACCAAATCGTCCGTGTATTCAGTAAGCGGGTCTTGAGCTGTGAGGAATTGGTATAGCGTGGTAAGGATCCTGCGACAGGCGGTGTCGATCACATCGGGCGCGATCTGCCCCGTTTCGACGGCCTTCACGAGGTTTTCGCCATAAACAACCGGTTCAGGGTTTTCGATGTCGAGGCCGGCGCTTGCACCATAGGGTTTGTAAACGCCGAGGAGCCAGTCTGAGTGGACGAAACCATCAAAGCCCCAGTCTCCTCGCAAGATCTCAGTGAGCAATTCATAGTGCTGCCCGCAGTATTCACCGTTCATCTTGTTGTAGGCGCTCATAACGCTCGCGCATCCGGCGTCGAGCACGCGTTTAAAATGTGGCAGGTAGACTTCGTGCAGCACGTCATCCTCGATGCTGACGTTGATCGAGAAACGGGTGTTTTCGACCGAATTGAGCGCGAAGTGCTTCACCGTGGCGACCACGTTGTGCGTTTGAATGCCCATAGCTAGCGCAGCGCCCATTTCACCTAGATGATGCGGGTCTTCGCCGTACGTCTCCTGCGCGCGGCCCCAGGCTGGATGGCGAAGCAGGTTTATACAGACAGCGCCAGAGAGGTTGCAGCCCTGCGCGCGCGCTTCAATGCCCATGACTTCGCCGATTCGCCGTTCGAGATCAGTGTCGAAACTTGCCCCCCGCGACATCGAACAAGGAAAGCATGTGGATTGGCCGCGCGCGACCCCGCGAGGGCCATCAGTGAACCACAGATAGGGCACATTGAGACGATCGAGCCCGGCTCCCGCACGATAGGGGCGCTTGCCCCATTCGCCCTCATCTTCGCGAATCTGGGTGAGGAAACCCTTGCCGCTCATCATCGCCACTTTTTCCTCTAGCGATGCTTCCGCGATGATTTGTTCGACGGTTTGCGCAATTTGTGTGGCACTCATGCCTTTTCGCGGCGAAAGGTCCTGCACGCTTTTCTCCCTTGTATACTCGGCACAGGCACAATGCATCCCTGAACTCGTTATCCAGACGGATAGCTACTTGAGCGGACGGCCAAGTCAAGAGCATTGATGATACAATCGGATAATGGCTTGACGCGGGCAAATTTCAACTCGATAACCGACTGGATAACGAAAATCGGCTCTGGGGAGAGAGGAAATGACACGTACTTTGTTGCTCACGGGGGCATCATGCCTGACATTCTGCATCGCGGTGCCTGGGCACGCCCAGCAAATGGACGAAACCGACAGTGCAGAGGCAGAGGTCGGCAACACCATTATCGTTACGGCAACCCGCCGTGAGCAGAGCCTTCAAGAAGTGCCCGTTGCCGTTACCGCGCTCAGCGGTGAAGTGCTCGATAACACAGGCGTTGCGTCAGTAGAGACGCTGACTGCAATTGCGCCAAGCGTAACCTTCACGCAGTCTACGAATGATCAGAACAACTCGATCAACATACGCGGCGTCGGCACTTCGGTGTTTTCGCAAGGGGTTGAGTCGAGCGTTTCAGTCGTGGTCGATGACGTGGTGATGGCGCGGCAAGCCATGGGCTTTCAGGACTTGGCTGATATTGATCGCGTCGAGATTTTGCGCGGACCGCAATCCACACTTTTTGGCAAGAACGCTTCGGCAGGTGTGATTTCGGTTACAACGAAAGAACCGACCGACTACGTGTCGGGCAATGTCGATGCGGCGATTGCCGAGGGCGGTGAATATCAGGTTCGCGGTACAGTCTCTGGGCCGATCGGCGGAGATTTCAGCGGAAGGCTGACAGGGTTCTATCGCAGTTTTGATGGCCACATCGACAATGTCGCCGATGGGCGCGATCTCAACGGCTATGAAAACTGGGGCCTGCGCGGCAAAATCCTGTTCGAACCCGATCCAGACTTTCGCTTCACTCTCATAGGAGACTATCGGGAATCACGCCAAGATTGCTGTATCTATGTCGCGCGCGATACGAGCGGTGTTGTCGGCGCAGGGGCGAACGGACGCCTCGATAGCCTTTTGCTTCCCGCCGTCGCTTCGGACGAAAACGCCCAGAGTAATGTCAACGCGCCGGTGTTTAACGATAGTGATCAATGGGGAGTTTCCGGCAAGGCTGAACTTGACCTTGGGGGTGGCTACACTCTGACATCAATCTCAGCATATCGCGGATATGAATTTGAGAACAATATCGACGTGGATCTGCTGCCGCTTGAAGAGCCGCAGCCTGGCATCATCACGTTCGATCTGAACAGTGGCACGACCGATATCACGCAGATGTCGCAAGAGATCCGCATTACGTCTCCGCAAGGACCGCCAGTTGACTTTGTGCTTGGTGGCTTTGCCTTCATTCTTGACCTTGATCGTACGTTTAGGCGGCGTTTTGAGATCGCTGTTCCAATTGGTGGCGGCAATATCTTCCGTCTCAACCAAAGCGGACAGTTTAGCTCTGCCGTGACCACCACGAATTTAGCCTTGTTCGGCAGTGCCAACGTTTACCTTAATGATGAGACCGTTCTGTTTGGCGGAGCGCGCCTGATTAATGAGACCTTGGAATATCAGATTGATCGCGACCCAGCTAATGTTCTCGAACCCGGCGATCGCCCTTTTGGCGGCGCAACCGGCGTGTTTGCACAGATTTTTGGTGAGACGGAAGATACCGCATTCACTGGAGAAATCGGGCTGCGTCACGAGTTCACACCAGGCCTCAACGCTTATGCGCGTTACGCTCGCGGCTATAAGGGGCGTGGAATAGATGTTGGCTTTGGCGCGCCCCCCGATGTTGAGCCGATTGAGGCAGAAACCTCAGATGCCTACGAATTTGGCATCAAATCGGAACTTCTCGACGGCGATTTGATCCTCAACCTCGCGCTGTTCCAGACCGACTTTGAGAATTTCCAGGAGCAAGCGGCCGTGCTTGTTGAGGATCCCAACAACCTCTTGACCGCCGAAACGCGCCTCACAAATGTTGGGTCGGTTCGCACGCGAGGCGTCGAACTCGAGGCATTATACAAACCGAGTGACTACACCTTCATCCAAGGTGGGATTTCATACACCGACGCGTCGATTCGCGAATTTGAAAACGCTTCGTGCTTCTTCGGCCAGACTGCTGAGCAAGGCTGCGTCCCCGTCACTTTGAATGATGGCGGTACGCCGACCGATCCGACCGATGATATCACGGCCAACCTTCAGAACCTATCGGGCGGAGACTTGCCTAACGCGCCAGAATGGCGACTGACGGGCGTCGTGCGTCAATCCATCCCGATCGGCGAGGCCTTTGCGCCATTTGTCCAGGTCACCGGGCGCTGGCAAAGTGAAGTCAATTTCAGTTTGGTTGGCGATCCACGAACAGTCCAGGGTGACTTCGCAGTGATCAACCTGGAAGCTGGAATTGAGGCCGAGGACGGTTCTTATGCCGTATCTGTTTTCGCCAACAACGTATTCGATCAATTCTACGCGACAAATGTGTTTGCAGATCCGTTGTTTGGCGGCGTGCTAAGTCAGTATGTCCCGCGCGATTTCGCGCGCTACATCGGAGCTCGCGCACGGTTCTCATTCTGATGCTTGGGCTCTCCACCTGGCGGCGCTGGTCCGCTTGCAGGACCAGCGCCGCTACTTTTCCGCATCGAGCGGGAAATGAGGAGTGTATGTGAAGCTGACGACAATGCCCCAAATTGCCTGCTTCTTCGCTTTGGCCGCATCAGGATGTGCCAGCGTTGAAGGACAAGTCGAAAGGCGTTTAAGTCCTCCGGCTCAGACTATGGTCCCCCAGGCGGCGCTTGATGCCTATATCGAGCTTCGCCACGAACGGAGGGCTGAACTATGGCGCGCTTTCCCATCCCAACAGGGCGCAGTTGTTTTTGCCGGGTCTAGCATTGTCGAAGAGGGGCCGTTCGAGGGAATGTTCCCCGATTATAAGGTAGTGAACAGGGGAATCGGTGCGGACACAACGGTTGGGCTACTCGCTCGACTTGATGAGATAGTCGCGCTTCAGCCCAACAAACTGTTTCTCTATATCGGAGGCAATGATCGAAGTCGGCTCCGTGACACGCCAGAGGCAGCATTCGCTCGGCTTGAAGAGATCGTTCGCCGCGTGCGAGTAAGCAGCCCCACGACCGAGCTTTATGTGCATACGCTTTTTCCGCGTGAACAACAGCACGGTCGGTGGATTGAGGAATTCAATGCTTTGGCCCGGGGGCTGGAGAAGACCAACGGGGTCAGAGTGATTGACGTGCATCCTATCGCCGTTGGAGAGGACGGTTCTATCGATCCGGCGCTCACGAATGACGGGATCCACCTCCTTCCTGAAGGCTATAGGCGGTGGCAAGCTCTTCTAAGGCGGGGCCCACTGCCTGCGCAAGATAGTGCAGCGAGTGGAGACGCGCAGTGATACGATTAATTCGGTCCCTACCCTTTGGAAAAAGCTTAGGCTTTATCACTGCGGCAGTCACGGGGTTGCTATTGCTGCCCGCAAAGCTCGCTAACGCGGAAGACAACGGGCAGCGCCCGAATGTCGTCGTCGTTCTGGTCGATGACCTGCGCTTTGATGAGCTGGGATTCATGGGCGCCGATGTGCCCACGCCCGCGATGGATCGGCTCGCGACCGAAGGCGTGGTGATGCGCAACGCTTTTGTCACAACATCTCTATGCTCACCAAGCCGCGCCTCGTTTCTGACCGGCATGGCCATGCGCAATCACGGCGTGGTCGACAACAATGTGCCTCTGGCTGACGATCTTACCATTTTTCCTGAGCGCCTGCAGCAGGTGGGATATCAAACGGCGCTGATCGGCAAATGGCATATGGGAACCGGAGCCGACCCGAGGCGGGGTTTCGACCATTGGGTGAGCTTTCCTGGGCAGGGAAGTTATCGCCCGCGCGATCTTCTGGGCCGCCCGGCGATGCTCAACATTAATGGCGAGGCCGTGCCGCAAAAAGGCTACGTCACCGACGAGCTGACCCAATACGCGACGGAATGGCTAAACGGTCTGGAGCGGGATCGCCTGTTCCTGCTCTACGTCGCGCACAAAGGTGTGCACGCACCGTTTACTTCAGCAGAGCGCCATACCGGAACTCTGATGCCGAGCTCCCCGGACCTCTCTGCCTCGCGCACCGGAGACGAGTCGGGCACGCCCATGTGGGTGACCAACCAGCGCAACAGCTGGCACGGCGTGGAATTTTCCTATCACGACGTGCTCGCCATGGGTGAATTTCGCCGCGATTATCGCGAGACCTTGCGCAGCGTCGATGACAGCATCGGCAGTCTGAGGGAGACGCTGGCACAGCTAGGTGAGCTGGAAAATACGATTGTTTTCATAACCAGCGACAATGGCTTTCTGCTTGGTGAGCATGGGCTGATCGACAAGCGCAACGCGTACGAAGCCTCGATGCGCGTGCCGATGATCGTATGGGGCCCGCGACACCTCCTTGCACAAGGTGAGCTTGAGACGCTGGTGGCCAATATCGATCTTGCGCCGACGGTCCTCGACCTAGCGGGAGCCGAGCCCCTTGATGCTGCCGATGGGATCAGTTTTGCCCCCATGCTTCGTGGAGAAGCAACATCTCCTCGAAGCGAGCTCGTCTATGAGTATTACTGGGAATTCAACTATCCCCAGACTCCCACGACATTCGCGCTGCGTGATGATCGTTTCAAATACATCCAGTATCACGGGGTGTGGGACACAGAAGAACTGTTCGACCTCTCTGCCGATCCTCACGAAACGCTAAATCTCGTTGCTGACCCGGACTATGAAAACGTGCTGATCGACATGCGGCTGCGCCTCTTTGCTGGCCTTGCTTCCCGCGATGGAACGCGCAGCATCACGTTCAGCCGCAAATTTAACCAGGGGGCCGTCTTCCGCCTTCAGGAGGGAAGCCGCGCGGCCGAATTTCCGGAACGCTGGTTGCGGCAGCCCGGCACTCTTGACCGGCTTGAGCATGTCATTCCTGACGGGCCTCAAAAGCAGGCGCTGATCAAGCGATTGAATGAGGCACTAGCATCCGATGAGTAACGCACAGACGGGCGAACTGCCGCGTTGGCGACGAGCGGCCTATGGCTTCGGTGATTTCGGGTTCAACCTCTACTGGTCAACCGCCAGCATGTTCTTGCTCTATTACTACACCGACGTACTGCTGCTGTCTGCGACAACTGCCGGTCTGATATTTCTGGTCGCGATGGTGTGGGACGGGGTAAGCGATCCAATCATGGGTTATCTCGCCGAGCGCACGCGCTCTCGATGGGGAATCTACCGGCCCTATCTCCTTTTCGGAGGACCGCTGCTCGCGGTCACCATGGTGCTCATGTTCTATCGGCCTGCCTTCGAGGACACGGCGTTGGTGGTCTATGCGGCGGCGACGCACGTGCTGTTCCGCACATTCTACACGGTCATGTCGATCCCCTATTCGTCGCTTTCGGCGCGCATCACACGCAGTTCTTCAGTCCGCAACGAGCTTTCTGCCTGGCGGATGGTTTCCGCAACCTCTGGTGGCTTCCTAGTTGCTTTCACCACCTTGCGACTTGTGGAGTATTTCGGACAGGGTGATTTGGCGACGGGGTTTTTCTGGACGGCGGTCTGCTTCGCAACGTTGTCCTTGCCGATCTTCATCTTCCTGTTCGCCACGACACAGGAGCCGGTAGCACTGGACGAAGCTGAAATGAGCGAGCAAGCCATCGGCCTCTGCGATGCGCTCGGCGCCTTGGCGCGCAATCGCGCTTTCGTCCTCGTCTGGCTCGCCACCGCGTTGCTCTTTATGGGCGGCGTAATGACGAGTAAGACGCTGATCTATTATTACAAATATACTTTGGGAGACGAGGCGGCGTCAGGCACGGCGCTGGCCCTGATGACCGGCGGCGCTGCGATACTCATCCCCGCATGGGCGTGGCTGGCGACGCGCATCGAAAAACGGACCATCTGGATTTCAGGCCTGACGATTTCGCTGCTCGTGTCACTCGCGATCTATTTCAATTCGGTGGAGACTGTCCCTGTCGTGACTGCGCTCTTCGCTCTTGGCGCTGCCGGAACCGCAGCAAGTTACCTCTCTTTCTGGTCGATGCTGCCCGACACAGTCGAATACGGCGAGTGGCAAACAGGTAAGCGCGTGGAATCGCTGTCCTTTGGCCTCATGTCGTTTGTCCAAAAGGTCAGTTTTGGTCTGGCCGCTGCACTACTGGGCTTCCTGCTGGATTGGGTTGGCTACACCCCTAATGCCGAGCAGGGAGCAGATACACTGTCCTCCATCAAAATCCTTATGACGCTATTGCCTGCGGGCTTTCTTGCCGGTGCAATTGTATTGCTTTGGTTTTACCCGCTCACCTCGGTGCGCCACCGCGAGATAGTTGCCGAGCTGGCGGCCGCACGGTCCGCCTAGTTGCCTCGCGTAGAGCGCCAAGCTAGGCTTTGAATATGAACGCAGAACCTCCTTTGAATCAGCGTGAGAAGCAACGCCTCAAGACCCGTGGTCAAATTCTCGACGCAGCGCTGCAGATCTTTGCGGAAAAAGGCTTTGATGCGACAAGCGTGCGCGAGATCGCAGGCAGTGTCGGCGTAAATCATGGGCTTATCCGGCATCATTTCACAAACAAGGAAGAACTCTGGAAAGAAGCGGTGGCGTTTCTTTTCGAACGAATGGAAGCCGAATTGGCGATCGAGCCAGGCAGCGAGGACCACTTGAGCGAGTTCGACCGGCTCAAGAACGGCATTCGCCGATATGTCCGCTACTGCGCCCGCCACCCGGAGCATGCGCGCATCATGGTGCAGCAATCCATCCACGGCAGTGATCGTTTCAGATGGATGATCGAGAACTTTATCGCGCCGCAGCACCGCGCTGGCCATCGCTCACGCGACAAGCATGTGGCGCAAGGACTCTGGCCAGAGATTGAGGAAGTATCGATCACTTACATCTTGGTCGCAGCGTCCCAGATGCCGTTCGTGTTGGCCCAGGAAATCCAGGAAATCTACGGCGTTGATCCAACCACGCCGGAATGGGTTGAACGCCATGCCGATGCGATCCTCGCGCTCTTTTTCGAGCATTCGGTCAAGTGCGAATAGGAGGATCGTAAAGCGTCGCCGCTGGCCGCCCACCATCTTAAGCCGCGGCGTTGCGTGCCAATTCCCCGAAGAATCCGATCACCTTCACGACTTTACCGGCATCGTTGACTTCGGTGACGTCGAATCCGGTCATCACTGGCTGGTCGTCCTTATGGATTGCCCAATGGTACCGGCAAAAGTTGTTCTGCCAGTCCGGCTCGCATGACCGGCCGTAACGCAGTCCTGGATACTTGGTTTGGGTCTCGCGAACCATCGCGAGGAACGGCTCGCGTCCAATTATGTTGTGGTTCGGATCGACGAAATGGACATTGCTTTCGAGTGCGGCGTTGGCAAGCTGCTCCTGCTCATCCTGATCCGTCGTATTCCAGACACCAAACATAGTGTCGAGCTTTTCAATTAGTGTCGTCATGGCCGATCTTTTCCTTAAAACAGACTATCAGTCTGTTTTGCAGCTTTCGCATTTTATGTAAAGAGAATGGGGATGGCAAAACAGCAGGACAGATCCACCAACACCCGTAGCGCGTTGCTCGCAGCCTACAGACAATCGCTGTTAACGCGCGGCCTGAAGGGTACGACGACCGATCTCGTCCTTGCGGAGGCGGGACTCAGCAAGGGCGCGATGTACCATCACTTCCGCAGTAAGAACGAGATCATCGAAGCGCTTTATGACAAAGAATCGCGCGACACGATCGCACAAGCCTTCGACGAAAGTGACCGGGACCGCTCTGCGCTCGATCGCTTGAAGGCCAGCTGCCTTGCATGGCTGGAGGCAACCAAAGACTCTTCAGTTTCAGCTATCCTATTCGAGATCGGTCCCACCGCGCTTGGTTCCGATCACGCTCGGCAAATTGAGGATCGTCACGGAGTCGCACAGATCCGCAGATTGCTTGAAGAGGCGAGAGAGGAGGGCGAGGCAACATTTGACGAGATCGACCTCACCGCAGCCTTCATCAACTCTCTCGTGGCGCAAGCCGCTCTGCATGGGATGCGAACTGGCACGGATACGTACGAACACTTGGCCGATGCGATGGATGCGCTGCTAGCGTACTCTGCGGGCTATCAGAGCAATTTCTCCATTTGACTTGAGTCCAGCTGCAAAGTCGGACGAGCTCCCGTTACCGCAAGTCGCTTCCATTCGAACTTACCTCGACCACCTGTCGTTTGACGTCAGCTCGATAAGCGCTGAGATTTTGGGCCGAAAGCGGACTGTCCGGCTTCGTGGCCATTGTCTAAAGAGCGGTCATTAAACGCAAACTCCAAAGAGCTATACTCGGAAACTCGAACTCTTACTCTCTCGCCTCACCTGTGTTCTCGGTTCGTGACCAAACAGCCGGATGCAGCCCTTCGCGCCCCCGCATTGATTCATATCTGTGGAGGCCGTAGGTAACGCGCTCCCACCCGATATCGTGAGGTTTTAGCTTTGACGAATAAGCCCTCAATTGGACCGGGTTTGGACACTCGTGAGGCTTTCGTTGCCCGCTACGAAGGGCCGCTACGCTCCTATTTTGCCAAACGCGTGAACCGCTTCGAAGACGTCGATGATCTTGTGCAGGAATTGTTTGGGAGGCTTTGGGCTTCTGCTAGCGACCAGGTAATTGAGAACCCCGATGGATATATTTTTCAAGCTGCAGCCAATCTCCTGAAAGAGCGATATCGTAAGCGAGGCACACGCGACGCAGCGATGGCAGATTTGCCCTTTTTTCATTCCGATAGTGAGGAAATCACACCCGAGCGCATCTTGCAGGGGCGAAACGAACTCCGTTTGTTGGAGCAGGCATTGGCAGAACTGCCCTCGCGCACTCGGACCGTATTCCTGCTGCACCGGTTTGAAGGCTTTAAATATCGGGAAATTGCGGAGCGTATTGGCGTGTCGGTCAGCTCCGTTGAAAAACATATCGCGGCCGCTGCGGGGCATATCACCACACGGTTAGATCGGAAGCAATGACGAAATCCGCCAACCATGACAGTCCGATAGACCGTCCAAGCGAGCTTGATCGTTTGACGGACGAAGCGGCTGATTGGTTTGCGCGGCTTTCTGGCGATGAGGTTAGCGAGGGTGACTATGTTGCCTATCGCGCTTGGCGCGACGCATCGCCTGGCCATGCGGGCGCCTATGATCGCATCGCTGCGACTTGGGATGAGGCAGGTGAGCATGCCGATGCGCCTTCGATTCTGGAATTGCGGCTCAGCGCTTTGGCGGAGCAACCCGATGCGAACACACAATCGCGGCGATATCGCCTCATCGCTGTCGCTGCGTCCATTGCCGTGATGTTCATGGCTAGCGCCATTCTGCTGACAGGCGGTTTGCCATTCTCCAGTGCACCGGGCGTCCCGTCCGGCCCGACCATTGCCACCAACGATGCTAGCGCGCCCGCACAAGATGCGCCGCATCAGCCAAGCGCGCCATTGAACGACACAGCGGAAACACTCGATTTTCGTTCCGAGTATTCCACCAAGGTCGGGCAGATGGCGCAATTCACATTGCCCGATGGGTCCGTGATTGAGCTCAACACCGGTTCCGAGGTGCAGGTCAATTACTCCGCCGCTGAGCGCAACCTCACGTTGGTGCGCGGAGAGGCGGTGTTCACTGTTTCCAAAGATGCGCAGCGGCCGTTTATTGTTGCCGCCGGTCAGAACCGGATCGTTGCCCTTGGCACAGTGTTTTCGGTTCGGAAGAACGAGAGCGAGGCGCAGGTTACTCTGATCGAAGGACGCGTTCGGGTTGATCGTGAAGGCACCGTGGGCAGCGGAAAGAGCACGCAGCTGACGCCTGGAGAACAGCTGAATATTCTTCCCGATCGGCCATTTGCGATCAGCAGAGCGGAGCTGTCGCAAGTGGCTAGTTGGCGCGAGGGTCGGCTCGTGTTTGAGCAGACCCCGCTTCGTGACGTTCTCGACGAATTCAACAGATATTCGAACGAGAAGCACGTGCTTCTTGACGAGGAGCTCGGCAGCTTTTTGGTGAGCGGAACCTTCCGCATCAAGTCGAGCGAGCATTTTGCCGCAACTCTGGAAGCAGGCTTCCCGGTTTTGGTGAGGGCCCGCTCTGGAGGTACGATTCTTGAGGTGACCGCCGCGCAAGATTCGGGCTCATAAAGCTCCCTATCCGACAACAAATTGTCAGCTTAGTCAGCTTCATCCGCCATTAATTTGCGTTTTCTGCTGAGGGAAATTGCCGGGCCTGCATCTCTCTTGTTGAGGGCAAAGCGCGATGATTGTGCTTTGAATACAAAACACCCAGCCAAGGGGGGGCATTATGATCCGCACGAAACTCGCAATTGCAGCTTTGGTTACTGGTTGCAGTCTGACAGCCATTTCTACCACGGCTACGGCGCAAGAAGCGGCAACCAGCGAAGCGCGGAGCTACAATATCCCGGCTCAGTCATTGCAGGGCGCGCTCAACTCTTTTGCAGAAGCCTCAGGTTCGGATCTGCTCTATGCGTCCGAGCTCGTTTCTGGAAAACAGTCATCGGCCTTGGTTGGCAATTTCACGGCCTCACAGGCGCTGCGTCGATTGCTGCGCGGCACCGGACTGACCGCGGCCGAAGTTTCCGCGAATGTTTATTCCCTTAAGGTCCAAAGCGCAGCGGGCGCGGGAGATGTTGGCGCGTCACCGGTTAGCGGCGTGGTAAGAAGCGCGGCCACTGGAACCGCGCTTCCCGGCGCGCAGGTTGAAGTGGTCGGCACGGATTTGCGCGCGACCACGGATCAACGCGGCTTTTTCTACTTCCCAGAAGTCGCCGGCACCGCCACCGAACTGCGCGTGACCTATCTCGGTCAACCCACTGCAGTGTTTCCTATTCCCTCAAGTTCCTTCGAACGCGGTCGTATAAGCATCGCCTTTGGCGGTGAGCAATCCAACGATATCGTTGTGGTTGGGTACCTCAGCAGTATTCAAAAGGCCCTTAACCAGCAGAAAAATGCAGACAATGCGTCAACTGTCGTGTCGTCTGATTTGCTTGGCGGTTTCCCTGCAGAAACCGTTTCCGAAGCGCTTCGCCGCGTGCCGGGCGTAGCCTTCGGCCGGGACGACGACACCGGTGAGGGCTCGCGCATTACAGTGCGTGGCTTCAGTTCGGAAGCGATCAATGTCCAGCTTAACGGCCTTGACCTTCAAGGCACAGGTTTTGAACGAACAATCGATCTAAGCGGCTTCCTGACCGACAATATCTCTCAGATCACAATCCACAAATCCCTGCTGCCCAGTCACGAATCCACCGGGTCTGGCGGGCTAGTCGAGATCGAAACGAAGTCCGCGCTGGATTATGGCGATTTCGCATTCAGTTTTGCAATTGAGGGTGAAACGAATTTCGATCGCAAGTTTGGTGAGGAGTTTCAGGCGAGTGGAACAATCACCAAAAAGATCACTCCCAATTTCGCGATCTCAGTCACCGGTCAGTATCGCAACACCGAACGGCTGAACTACAATGCGGCCATTCTCGATGAGCTGCCAACAATCTTCCCTGCGGGCGTCACCTCTGATTCGCAGATTCCAGTCGATGCGATTTTCCCGTTTGACCCCGGCGCTCAGCAACAATTGGTCCGTGCCACGAATTATGTTCGCCGAGATCGCGAAGAAGAGAGTATATTGGGCTCGATCAATCTTGCATGGGATGTGGCCAGCCATACCCGGCTGCGGCTCGATTTTCAGCGCAACGTTAACAACCAGACACGCGTACAATCGCGTGCGGCGATCAATTTCTTCCCAACTACCGTAAGCATGCCGATTGAAGAGCTGAATGGCGAGGTGCGCAGCCGGAGAGTGCTGAGATCTTTCGCGCCAACGGGCGGCTTTGAAACGCGTGAAAGCGAAGGGCAATTCGATACGATCAGCTTCCGAGGGGACACTGACCTTGATCGCTGGTCCTTCGAATACAAGCTCGGTTATTCCCGCGCGCGGACGAAAGGCAGTGGCTCGTCAATATCGCTCGGCACGAACCAAGAACTCGATTTCATCGACTTTGTCGATCCCGCTACGATTGTCATAAACCCGGATGACGATGCAGCGATGACCCCGCGTGTCGTTGATGGTGTGTTTGTTGAAGCGCCCAACGGATTGCCTATTCCGTCGCTTACTGAGTCGGGAATAGCGCGCATGTTCGACCCATCAGAGTACTACATCCTCAGCGCGTTCACGAATGAGTTCAACAATCCAACAGAATCCTACATTGCAGAGTTGCAGACGCGCTACAGCCCGAAGGTCGATTTTCTCGAGTATATCGAAGTGGGAGCCAAATATGATGCGCGCACCCGGCGCACATCGGATGACGCAACCAACCCCCTTAATTCACGCAGCACAGTGTACAGCGGCATTGCTAGCAACCGCATATTCCTGTCGGACTTTGGGGTGAATTTCTTTGCTGAAGACCTCGGATTGATCGGCGCATCAGGAACCGAGATTCCATTCTTACGCGGCAGTGATTCAGACAGCATCTTTGCTCAGCTGCCCGGTTTTACGGCGGACGATCCATCAACGCCTGGTGTGAACGAATTGGGATTCAATTTTTCCGACCGGACTGCTCTGGATTCTACAGTTGACGGAGCGAGCGCTCTTGCTCCCACAGAAGTAACGGAAGATGAAATCGCGGCCTATCTCGAGACAAAGATTGTCCTCGGGAATTTCTCGCTGATAGCTGGTGGTCGCTATGAGCGAGAAAAGCGCACTGGAAACACCCTTAGCTTTCCCGTAATTCGCCCCGGTCCAGGCTTCGCTAGTGAGCCCGCAGCAACCTTTTTGGCTGCTGGCCTTTATGAGTTTACCAGCCTGAGTGGCACGGTTGATACGCTTACACCGAGCTTTCTGGCCACTTGGCGCCCGACACAAAACGTTGTCGCGCGACTAGGCTATTTCAGGTCGACGGTGCACCCTGATGTTCGTCTGCTCAACCGAGGCACGATTTTCAGTGCAAATTACAGAGCTGGGTTTGAAGCTGTTACAATCAGCGAAGCAAATCCTGATCTAAAGCCAACTAAGACGGACAATTTCGATCTGGATGTCGCCTATTATTTCACCGATTCACCGGGGTTGATCCGCGGGAGTCTGTTCTACAAAAAGACCTCCAACAACTTCACCAATGTCAGTTTCTCGGCCGTCCCCGGCGACAACATTTTGGAGCGCTTCCTCGACTATCTCGCTCCACTAGCCGATACCCGCCCTGATCTCTTGGCGATCCCGGACAACGCTGAATTCTTGATCAACCGACCTACGAATGGAGATGGCGGAACAATCTGGGGCGCTGAATTCGAAGTGATCCGACGTCTCGATTTCCTACCTGGCTTCCTGAGTGATTTCGGTGTGCTGGCCAATGTCACTTATACCGAATCCGACTATCCGACCCTTATTACGGTGCGCAGTTTAGAAGGATCGTTGGAACCACAATCCTTTGATCGCCCGCTCGCTGATCAGGCCCAATGGGCGTATAATCTCTCGCTTGACTATGCGAGTGGCGGTTTTGAAGGACGGATCATCTACTCCGGGCAGTCGGCCAGCGGTGTGACCTATGACGAGTTCAACCGCAACGTCGTCTCGCCAGCCTACTCCACATTGGACCTGAGGCTGTCTTACAATCTCGACAAATTTGGCGGGTTGTGGACGATATTCCTCGAAGGGGATGATCTCCTGCGTGATGCCCAATCAGCAGACATCCGTTCGACGGTCAGCTCTCAATTTGGGGATGGTGACGCCTCTTTCAACTTCCCTCAAAACTACCAATTCAATGGCGGTCGCACTGTCACTGCGGGCATTCGCGCACGGTTCTGATCAAGGAACTTGCTCCAGCGTCACAGCGCCGCAGCTCGGTTTTCGGGCTGCGGCGTTTGCCGTTCTTGAAGTGGAGTAATTTTGCGTCGAGCAAATGAGGAAATCGCGGCGCGGCGCATCTTACTGGGCAGGCCAAAGACACCCGTCCTTCGCCGCCCGACCCGCTTTATGTACCGGAACCTGAGATGCCCACGGCCTTGCCCTTTAGACTATTCGTCACCGCACTTGTCATCGCAATATTGCTGGGGACAGCAGTTGCTCTTCCCAACAGAGCGGTTGTCGCGCAGGAGCAGGTTGAACCAGCGTTTGCGCACGAGCAAAGCGATCTGGAGCCCGATCCCCGCGTTATCTATGGCATTCTGGATAATGGCCTGCGCTATGCGGTGATGAAGAACCAGACGCCAAGCGGTGTTGCCGCGCTGAGGATGCGGATCGACACCGGTTCACTCAATGAAACCGATGCGCAAAGAGGGCTCGCACACTTCCTTGAGCACATGGCCTTCAACGGATCGGTCAATGTGCCCGAAGGCGAGATGATCAAGCGGCTGGAACGCTTTGGATTATCCTTTGGCGCAGACACCAACGCCAGCACTGGCTTTGACCAGACCACCTACAAGCTGAACCTGCCATCGGTTGACGATGAAGTGCTTGATGAAGCCTTCTTTCTGATGCGCGAAACCGCTGAGAACCTGCTGCTCGATAGCGCTGCGATAGAGAGCGAACGCGGCGTCATCGCTTCGGAAAAACTGGCACGGGATTCGATTGAATTTCGCTCTTTTGTTGATCGGCTCGGCTTCTTTACTGAGGGTAGCGGATTGATTGATCGCCTGCCGATTGGCACTGATGATACTATCGCGAGCATGCCGCGCAACGAGTTCGTGCGTTATTATCGCGGCTATTACCGTCCTGAAAACACCTTTGTCGCCTTGATTGGTGATCTTGAAACCGAAGATGCAATCGCGCGGATCGAAGAGCACTTCGGCGATTGGACGCCGGTGGGCGAAGCCCTGCCAGCCAAACCTCGCCCACAAGCAATGATCCAGCCTGGCGCAGTTCGCGCCTATCACGATGAAGGGCTGATGACCTCAATAACTCTGGCCGCGCTGGAGCCCTATGTTGAGCAGATCGATAACAGCACGACGAGGCGCGACAACTTGGTCCGCCGGCTTGGTACGAGCATCTTTAACCAAAGGATGTCGCGCAAGGTCCGCAATGGCGATGCTGTCTATCTCGGCGCGAGCAGCGGACGGTACCGCGTCTATGACGCGGTCGATGGCATGGTGTTATCGCTCAGATCTTCGCCTGAAGACTGGCAAGAGGCGCTGGCCGAGGGCGAACAGGATCTGCGCCGCGCCTTGCAATACGGCTTCACCCAGCAAGAACTGGATGAGCAGATTGCATCCTCGCGCCAAGCCCAAGAGACCGCCGTGGAGCGAGCAGGTACACGCAAGACCTATGCGGGGGGATTTGAATATAATTATGCCCAAGCATTGGTGGATGCCTTTGCTGATGAGCGGGTGTTTACTGCGCCGCAATCCAGCCTTGATCGGTTTAACGCGGTTGTCGCTGATTTGACCCTTGATGAGGTCAATGAAGCGTTTCGAGCGGCGTGGAAAGCGCATCAGAACCCCTCGATCTATTATGTGTCGAGTGAGCCGCTGGACGATGCCGAGATGCGTATAGCATCAGCATTAGAACAATCGCGGCAGATCGCTGTCTCTCCTTTGGAAGAGCGCGACGCTGGCACCTTTGCCTACACTGATTTTGGCGCGCCCGGTGAAGTCGTGTCTGACATCCATGTGGCGGATGCCGATGCACATTTGATCAAATTCTCCAACAACGTAAGGCTCAATTTCAAGCAAACCGAATTTGATGCTGGCTCGATCAATGTGCGTGTCCGGGTAGGCGGCGGTTTTATGTCGATGCCGCGCAAGAGCGAGGGGCTGAGGCGCCTCGGGCTGAACGTGCTCGATCAAAGCGGCGTTGTTGGCCACACCGCCGATGACTTGCGCACATTGTTTGCTGGAAAGCGGGTCTCTGCAGTCACTCGTACGCGGATCGATAGCGATGCATTTGAAATCATCGGCAGCACGGGCACCCAAGACCTGCCATCTCAGCTCAATCTGATGGCGGCAAAGATAAGCGCACCGGCTTTTCGTGAAGAGATCGCAGAACAGCATTTCCGCAAGATGCGGGCATGGTATCCAACTCACGATTCCTCACCAGCCAGCGTGGCAGGCAAGTATCTTCCGCGTCTCGTCCGATCAGGGGACAAGCGCTATGGCTATGATGACCTAGCCGACTTTCTCTCGCCCACGCTTGCCGAAGTGCGCGATTGGATCGAACCTCAATTGCGCGATAGTTTAATCGAAATCACCGTCGTCGGAGATGTTGATAAGGCGTTGATCGTCCAAGAAGTCGCGCGAACATTCGGTGCGCTGCCTGAACGGGCTGATCAAAAGGCCGATTTTGGCGCGAGTACTGACTTGAAATTCCCTGCAGGCGCCGACACTCCAGCGAGATTCTACCACCGCGGCGCAAAAGAACAGTCGTTGGTCTATGTGTACTGGCCTGCGCCTGATGCTACCGACCCCGCGGACGCTTTCCGGATGCGTCTGCTTCGGGGATTGTTCCGCAACCGGCTAACGGATGTTCTGCGCGAAGAGATGGGCTCAACCTACTCGCCGGGAGCTGGGGCATTCTCAAACTCTCTATTCGACGGCTACGGGTACGTCATTGCGCGCGTCACGGCCAAGCCAGAGGAGGTCGATAATGTGCGCGAGGGCATACTTCGCGTTGCCACAGAGATGGCAGAGAGCGGCGTCGACAATGATGCATTCGAACGCGCACTCAGGCCTCTGATCGAAGACCTAGACAGCACGTTAGAGAACAACGGATATTGGCTCAGCATCTTAGGCGATGCGCAAACGGGAGCCGATGGCTTGGCTCGGTTCCGCGCGCAAGAGCCAACCTATCGTAGCACTACACCAGAAGAGATCGGCGCGCTCGCCAGCCAGATCTTTGGCGATCAACAGCGCTCTTTTTCTGCTTACATTCTGCCGAAACAATGAAACGCATGAACGGTGAGATGGGTCAGTTTTGCTGGACTGGACTTAGAGTATGTCATCGTTCCTATCCTGGGCCAGAATGGCTACAGAGAATGTCCGCTTTCAGGCGTTATAGTCTCGGACCACTAAGTCTGGGATTGGGGCGCAAAGCCGCCGTGCTCATGAGACCGCTTCTTTACCTTCCAACGCAGAAATCCGACCACTCGCGCATCAGCTCGCGTCGTTTGTCCAGGTAGTTGGTGCGGCGATAGGCGGCCTCCACTTTGTTACTGACCGTGTGCGCTAGTGCCGCTTCTGCCACTTCGCCGGGGTAGCTAGTCTTCTCGGCGGCCCAATCTCGGAACGCAGATCGAAAGCCGTGCACCGTGAAGGGTAGCTTCGCGTAACGCAGGATCTTGAGCAGCGTCATGTCGGACATCGGGCGCAAGACGTTGCGACCGGGGAAGACCAGATCGCTGCATTCGGCGTAATAAGGTTTGGCACGTTCGAGCGCGTCGATTGCCGCATCGGTCAGCGGGACCACGTGTTCCTTTCCAATCTTCATCCGCTCCGCAGGGACAGTCCAGAGTTTTGCGTCCAGATTGATCTCCGCCCACTTAGCACCCCGCACTTCGCCCGATCGAGAGGCAGTCAGTATCAGGAACTCAAGCGCGAGCCTTGCGACACTCGTTCGCTCGTGCAGATGCTTCAAGAAAGTTGGGACATCCTCATAGGGCATCGCAGCGAAATGACCGTCCTGCTTCGGCTGTCGTGGCAGTGCGCGGCTCAGCGAGCGCATTGGCGCTTCGGTCGCGCGCATTCCGTTTGCGTATGCCCAATCCAGCACAACGCCTATCCGTTGCTTTACCCGTCGAGCCGTCTCTGGCTTTTCTAGCCAGAAATCGAGAAGCACTTCACGGATAAGCGGTCCCTCGATGTCGTTAACGAGTCTGTCGCCAAGCTTCGGGAAGGCATAGGTTTCGAGTGTATTGATCCATTGATCCTGATGCTTCCCATTTTTCCAGGTCGCCTTTTGCTCAGAGTGAACCTTCGTCGCAGCTTCCTTAAAGGTTAGAATCTCGATTTTCTGGCGCTTGCGCTCTTCGATCGGATCAATGCCTCGCTGAATATCGCGGCGCATGTCGATCGCGAGTTCGCGGGCTTCAGCCAATGTAACTAAGTCTAGTGGCCCTAGGCCGATGTCCCTTCGGCGCCCGTTTATGGTCGCGCGCAGCACCCAATACCCCTTTTTTGGGGCGGTGAGCAGCAGCGACAGGCCATCGCCATCCATGTAGCGGCCCGGTTTAGTGAGAGCTCGAATCTGAGCGGCGGAAAGTTTTCCCATAGCCATCCATCCTGGTTCTCTTCCCACATCTGCTCCCACAGTAGTGGGTAGAAAGTGTGGGAAGGGTTAGAACAAAATAAGAACTAGAGATTCCATTGCAAGTCCGAAAAACCGCAGAATTCTGAGGCTTTCAGGGATTTTCTGGGATCTCTTGGGATGGTGTAGGTGGCGGAGACGGAGGGATTCGAACCCTCGATACCCGTAGTAGGTATGGTTCCTTAGCAGGGAACTGGTTTCAGCCACTCACCCACGTCTCCGCAACGTTCGCACTGCGTTGTCGTTGCGAAGGCGCGCTATAGGCGCGGCGATTGCTAGCGGCAAGGTACCTCTTTTCAAAAAATTGGCGACAGGCGGCGGATGGCGCGGATCTATCGGGCAGCTCAGGCGGGCTCGCGCCGTGATCGCGCGTATCAGCCGCGCGCCAAACCGCCCTATTTGCGCGATCCATCTGGAAATCGATTCGGTTCATCGTGTTTTCGATTCGATTCATCGCCGGGCAATTGTCGGACGTGCAGCAAAGGACTCTGCTCGGCCCTGAACAGGCCTGAAAACGGCAATAGGAAGGTTAAACCTGATGGTTTTACAGCAGCTGATCACCCGCACGGGTCTCGCATTTGCGGGAAGCATCGCACTTTTGAGCGCCCCTTTGGCGGCCCAAGGGGTGGAAACATTCGATCCTGATGAGGCGTATGATGCCTCCGCGCAGGCCGATCTGGCACCAATTGATGGCGATTTGGACTCTGCCAGCGCCGCAGCGACAGGCAGCAACGCGCCCGTCCCGGTGCCAGCGAACAACGGCACTTCAACCGAGTGGGGCGTTTCATCGCCTGCGTCGCAGCCAGTGCAGCCGACCTTTGATGATGAGTTCGCGACATATTCCACTGATACGCAGACGGCCCCTGAATGGTCGAACCCTGATGCGGGCGGTGAGGTTGGCGCTGATCCATCGATCCAGGCGGTCAATGCCGACACCTACGGCGAAGATGATCTGATCGGCGCCGCTGAAGGCGTATTTGGCAAAGGCGCAGAAGGCCTGGCCGGACTGATTGAAGACCTGCTTAAGAAACAGGGCGAGCCCAACGGCTATATCATTGGCCGCGAGGCTGGCGGCGCATTCATTGTCGGTGCGCGCTATGGCTCGGGCACATTGCATCACAAGATCGAAGGCCAGCGCAAAGTCTATTGGACCGGACCATCTATCGGTTTTGATGCGGGTGCCAATGCGGGCAACACCTTTGTGTTGGTCTACAACCTCCACGATACCGAGGAGCTGTACGAGCGCTATCCAGCGGGCGAAGGCCAAGCCTATCTCGTGGGCGGCATGCACGCGAGCTACATGCGCAAAGGCGACGTTGTGCTGATCCCGATCCGCGTCGGCGCTGGCCTGCGGCTGGGCGTGAATGCCGGCTATATGAAGTTTTCCAAGAAGCAGCGCTGGCTGCCGTTCTAAACAAAACGGGGTTTGTTCCGCATAACTCAGCCGCAATAGCGCAAAAGCTGGTTGCGGCATTGCTCGCCACGCGGCATTGCGCATGGCGTCATGCTCAATCGACTCGAAACCCAATCGCCCGACGCGCTGCTCGCGCTGATCAAGCTCTACGCCGACGACAGTCGCACCGATAAGATCGACCTTGGTGTCGGTGTCTATCGTACTGATGACGGCGACACGCCGGTGTTCGCTGCGATAAAGGCGGCTGAGCAGCGGCTCGTCGATACTCAGGACAGCAAAAGCTATCTCGGGCCAGAGGGCGATATGGGCTTCGTCAATGCGCTGATGCCTTATATCTTTGGTGATGATGCCACGATGGGCGGCCGGATCGCGGGGATGCAGACCCCCGGCGGGACCGGCGCGGTTCGCCTCGCGGCGGCTCTGGCGCAGAAGGCCGGGATCGAGCGGTTGTATATGGGCACGCCAAGCTGGCCCAACCACGCGCAAATCTTTCGTGATATTGCGCTGGAGTTTGCTCCGTTTGACCACGCCAAGGCGGATGGCACCGCGAATATCGATGGCGTGTTGGAGGCCATTCGCTCTGCGCAGCCCAATTCCGGCATTCTTTTGCATGGCTGCTGTCACAACCCGACCGGCGTTGAATACACCGCCGATCAATGGGATGCGATTGGCGATGCCATTGCGGAAACCGGCATCTTCCCGATCATCGACACAGCCTATCAAGGGCTGGGTGATGGCTTGGAAGAGGACGCAGCCGGTCTGCGCAGCGTGCTGGCGAAAGTGCCAGAGGCTTTCATCGCTTACAGCTGCGATAAGAATTTTGGCATGTACCGCGACCGGGTTGGTGCGTTCTACATCATGGCCGACGATCAGGCCGTGCTCGACAAGGCCTTTTCCAACGCCAATGCGCTGGCACGGGCAAGCTGGTCTATGCCGCCTGACCATGGCGGCTCCGCCGTGCGCGAGATCTTGCGTGATGGTGAGCTGACACGGCTATGGCTCGATGAGCTGGATACAATGCGAGAGCGGATGCGCGAAGTGCGCGCTCGCCTAGCAGCGGCCGGACAGACAGGCGGGGTCGATCTGACGCCGCTGGGTCAGCAAAATGGCCTTTTCTCCGTCCTACCGGTTAGCAAAGAGCAAGTAGCGATGCTGCGCGAGAGCCATGGGATCTACATGGCCGGATCTGGCCGGATCAATATCGCTGGTCTCAACATGGGCAATATCGACCGGTTCATCGCCGCCGTTGCGGACGTTACCGGTTAAGGGCAATCGCAGGTGGACCGTCAGCCAACCCTTGAAGGTGAGCGTGTTCTCCTGAGGCCTCTGCGCGAAGAAGATTGGGAGGCGCTGTTTGCCATCGCCTCTGATCCCGCCGTGTGGGAACAGCACCCGATGCATGACCGCTGGCGCGAGGATGTGTTCCGCGCGTTCTTCGACGATGCGATGGCGCAGGGCGGGGCTTTGGCCGTCATCGACAAGACCAAAGATGCGATCATCGGGTCGACCCGGTTTCAGGCGTATGACGAAGCGGATGGCGGATCAGTTGAGATCGGCTGGACCTTTATTGCCCCGCGCTATTGGGGCCGGGGACTCAATCCTGAAATGAAGCGATTGATGCTCGAACATGCTTTTGAAAGCGTCGCACGGGTCGATTTTCGAGTGGGCGAGACCAATTACCGCTCGCGCATCGCGCTGGAGAATATCGGCGCGGAGCGTTCGCGCCGCACTGAACTCGCCCAATACCAGGGCAGGCGCGTGCTCCACATCGTCTATGAGATAACCGCCGAAAGCTTCGCTACAGGGCCGCTCGTCTCAGATGGCTCAGACGATGAGACCAACGACGAGGTAGGCGAGAGCTAGCGGACCGCTTGCAGGCTCTGCATCCGCTTCAGATAGCGGGCGAGCACATCAATCTCGAGATTGACCTGATCCCCCACCGTTAGCTGGCCAAGAGTGGCGACCTCGCTGGTGTGCGGAATGATGTTGAGCGCGAAATCGCAGGCACCGTCCTGGCGGTCGCGCACATCATTCACGGTTAGGGACACACCATCCACTGTGATCGAGCCCTTAGCCGCGATGAAGGGCGCCATGCTGGCCCGCGCGCGGATCGCGATTTTCCAGGAATCGCCCTGCTCCTTCGCCAGCACAACCTCGCCAATCGAATCGACATGGCCGGTCACGATATGGCCGCCAATCTCGTCGCCAACGCGCAGGCTTGGCTCGATATTGAGTGTGCGGCCCTCGGTCCACATGTCTCGGACTGTGCACGATACAGTCTCGCCTGAGACGTCCACATCAAACCAGGCATCGCCCGCTTGTCCGCCGCGATCAATTACCGTCAGGCATACGCCGGAACAAGCGATAGACGCGCCAATATCGATCCGCGCGGGGTCCAATGGCGCTGCAATCCGAACGCGCAAATCGCCGCGCTGGTCGAGGGATTGGATCGTGCCGATGGCGGTAACAATTCCGGTAAACATGAATGCGTTCCTTGTTAGCGCTGACGCAGATACGACGTGAACGTGTCTCTGCCAAGCTGGCGATGGTCTGCGCTGGCCCAGCGGCCATGCGCCGCGTCCAGCGAATTGAGCTCCAATGACCCCAGGCCGCGCAGGCCGTCGCCAATGACGATGGGCGCGCGGTAGAGATGAAGCTCGTCAACGAGGTCCTCTTTCAGAAAGCTCGCCGCTGTTTGCGCGCCGCCTTCGACATAAAGGTGCTGCACGCCTTGAAGCGCAGCGATCTCGCTTGGCGCGCCAATGGTTCGAACGCCCGCTGGCGCCTCTCGGCGGGTCAGCACGACGCGCGATGGACTGCGCGCCTCGAGGCCGGGCAGTCGAACATTGAGACGCGGCTCATCCGCGCGCCATGTGCCGCCGCCGACAAGGATCGCATCATTGCGAGCCCGCTGAGCGTGAACATGCGCGCGGGAAGCTTCGCCAGTGATCCATTGGCTGGTCCCATCGGCCAGCGCGATGCATCCATCCAATGACATGGCTAGTTTGAGTGTAACATAGGGACGGCTGAGCCCCGCCCGCATCAAATAGCCAGCGAGGCTGCGCTCTGCGCCCGCATGGTCAAGGATAGTGACGCCAATCCCGTCGGCGCGCAGCCGTTCCGCGCCAGCACCCGCGGTGCGCGGATCAGGGTCACTCTGTCCGATGACAACGCGTGCGGGCTGAGCTGCCACAAGCAAGTCTGCGCACGATGGCCCGCGCTCTGATTTGTGCGCGCACGGCTCCAGCGTAACGTATATCGTCGCGCCTTTCGCGTCGCCTGTACCTAGAGTGGAAAGGGCATGCGCCTCTGCATGCGGGCGGCCGCCAGCCTGTGTCCAACCGCGAGCAATTGGCTGGTCATCGCGCACGATCAGCGCGGCGACACCGGGGTTCGGGCGGCTAAGGGGACGGGCGCGGGCAGACAGCCGCGCGGCGGCGTCCATCCAGACATCGTCGGAATGTGCGGCCCGCAAAGCTATGGAGTTTCGCTTTCGCTGCTCGCCGCCGAATTTTGTTCGTTGCTGGATGAAAGCGCCTCGAGGCGTGCTGCTTCGGCTGCGGCCTCTGCGGCGCGGTCCGCTTCTGCTTGGCGCTCCATTTCCTCAACGTCGAAACCGCTCGCTGCGCCCAGAGCCTTATAGGCATCGCGTTTGCGCTGTTCATATTCAGCGATGCGGGCGGCGCGCGCGTCTTTTGCGGCCTGGTTTTCCTCGTTGGAGGCTATGATTTCGTCGTCCGTGCGATCTGGCGCGAAGCTGGTGATGTAGGTCACGCTTGGGCGCTCTGGCGGCATATAGGCGGTTTCGGATGTGGCCCACAGCATGATCAGTGCGAATGGCATAGAGGACACGAACAGGATCGGCCAGCGATAGGGGTTGGGCTTGCGAAACTCCGACCAGAAGTCTGCAATGCCGGCCTTTGGATTGAAACGCGATTTCGACAGCATGCCGGTAATATAGGGCGCAAATGAGCGCTATGCCAGTGGTGCTTTTGCGCCGGCGCTCGCCCTAGCCAAAGCTGGCGTAGAGGGTGCGGCCCTGTTCCTTCAGCCAGCGATCAGCGCGGCTGATGTCCTCTTCATAGAGATCGTCGAGCAGTGCGTAGAATGCCGGGCTGTGATCGAAATGGACCAGATGGGTGACTTCATGGGCGGCCACCGAGCGCCGGACAAAGTCTGGCGCTTGCACCAATCGCCAATTGATCCGAATTTGGCTTTTCTCAGAGCAACTGCCCCAGCGTTTTTGCGCTCGGGATAGGCCAACGAGTACTTTTTCCAGATCGGCGCGCTCGCAATAGTCCGACACGTCTTGTTCAAACAGCGCCAGAGCCTCGCGCTCGAGCCAGCTCTTAAGGCGCTTCTCCAGCGCGTTTTCCGGCCCGCCAATCTGGATCTGATCACCCATTTTGCGCGGGCGGCGAGGGGCTGCCTCCGACCACTCGATAACCAATGGCTCCCCGCGAAACATGATTTCAGCGCCGGGCTGAGGCGCACAGCGGCGCGGGATGCGCGCCAATTGCTCGGTCAGCCATTCAGTGCGCGAGCGGGCAAAGTTGAGCGCCTCGCCTGTGCGCGCCCATGCCGGCATGCTGATGCGCACTTCGCTGCCATCGGGCGCGAGGCGCAAGGTCAGCCGCTTGGCGTTTTTCATGCGCCTGAGCGCAATCGGCAAGGTTCGATCGCCTAGCTCAATCTCGTGGGTGACGGGGGTATCGGTCTCTGCGCGGCGGAGCCAGTCGATCATGGCGCCGCCTTTACGAAAGGCGAGCCGCCCACGCCTTCGCCCCATTCGACGATGTGATGTTCGAGCGGGCCAGCGTCATTTTCGCTTACAACCCGGCCAGCCACTGACACGCCAGCTAGTTTTACCGTTTCACGGTCGCCGCTGACTAGGTAGTGCCAATCAGGCAAGTCGCGCCCCTCCGCTCGCACCCGATAGGCGCAGGTTGAAGGCAACCAGGGCACATCTTCCACGATCTTGAGCGTCAAACGTAGGCAATCGGGCACGAAGGCTTTGCGGTTGCGATAATCGCTGCACTGCGCGCTTTCGCAATCGAGCAATTTGCAGGCGACGTTGGTGTCCGTGATCTCGCCCGTGTCGGCGTCTTCGATCTTATGCAGACAGCAGCGCCCGCAGCCATCGCAAAGGGCTTCCCATTCGGTGCGGTTAAGCTCTGCGAGCTTAAGCCTCCAAAATTCGTCTCTTAGCTCACCCATTTGTCGAGTTCTGCTGCGACCGCCTCTGGCCCTTGATCGGTCGGCAAAGTGGCGAGCGGCTCGCCGCTGGGGCCAAACAGGTAAGTGATCGTCGAGTGGTTGATCAGATACCCGCCGCCCGGCGTGTCTTCACCGCGCTCATAAAAGATGCGGAAATTGTCCGCCGCTGTTTTGACCTGTTCGGCGCTGCCGGTGAGGCCGATCAAATCATCGGAAAAGGCTGAGGCAAACTCGCCGACGATCTCGGGCGTATCGCGCTCCGTATCAACCGAGATAAAGATCGGCTGGATATTGCCCGCGCGCTCCGGCGAGCTCTCGGCAAACTGGCCAAGCCCCTGGATCATGCGCTGCACATCGGTCGGGCAGATGTCCGGGCAAAAGGCAAAGCCGAAATAGACGATGCGGTATTGTCCATCAAAGTCGGCCCAGCGCACGGTTTTCCCGGTGGAGCTGATCAGCTCGAACGGGCCGCCAATATCGGCGCCAGCGAGCGGTGGCTCCGCGGCTTCTTCTGCGGCGTTTGGCATGCCAGAGCAGCCTGCCAATGCCAGGCTGGCGGCAAGCGCAAGGCTCGCGAAAAAACGTGGGGTTGGCTTCAAGGTGTTGGCGCGCTGGTTCATGGTCTGCTAACTGAGCTTAGTTCAAAAGGATCGAAGCATTGGGGCTCCGCTTATCTGCGCCCTCAATAATGATCTGGCAGGAAATGTGAAAGGATAGAAGCTTGGGGCGCTCATTTTTGCGTAGTGTTGGCGCTGCGGCGGTATTGGCTTGCGGCGGAGCAGCAGCCTTGGGGCTAGGCGGTGCGGTGATGACAGCGCCGGCGGCTGCACAGGGTTTTTCCGACGGATTTGAGTTTCTGAAAGCGGTAAAAGACCGCGACGGCGATGCGGCGACGGCTTTCCTGAACGAGCCGGGCACGACCATCGTCAACAGCCGCGACATCACCTCTGGCGAGACGGGACTGCACATTGTGGTTGCCCGCCGCGACACCGTTTGGGTGCGCTTTCTGCTGCAACGTGGGGCCAACCCGAATATCCGCGACAAGAAGGGGGTAACCCCGCTGCAAATGGCCACGACGCTGGGCTTTGTTGATGGAGTGGAGGAGCTAATCAAGCGCGGCGCGCAGGTCGACGTGAGCGATCGTGCAGGTGAGACTCCGCTGATTGCTGCCGTGCACCGGCGCGATACCGCGGTCATCCGATTGCTTCTGGAAAAGGGCGCTGATCCTGACCGCAATGACAATTCCGGTCGGTCCGCGCGGGACTATGTTGAGCTAATGAATTCCAACAGCGCGATACTCGCAGAATTCACGCGGGCTGATAAAGAACGCGAAGAAAAGGGAACGGATCGCAATTACGGGCCTTCTTTCTGATATGACCGATTTTTCTGACATGACCCTGGATGAGCTGCGCGTTGCGCTGGCTCCGGATATCGCGGCCTCGGCTATCTTTGATGGCTGGAACGAGACAGCGCTGCTGGCGGCCGCAGATATGGCGGGTGCCGATCCAGATGTTGCAAAGTTGGCCTATCCTGGCGGCGCGATGGACATGATCTCAGCCTGGATCGAGAATATCGACGCGCAGATGGAAGCGGAATGGCCCGCTGAAAAGCTGGGTGAGCTGAAAATTCGCGAGCGCATTCGAGAGCTCGTCGCGTTTCGTTTGAAAGCGGTCGACGGATTGGATGAGGCTCTGCGCCGTGCGCTCTCAATCATGGCAATGCCGCACAACGCCCCTGCATCGCTCAAGATTGGTTGGAACTCAGCGGACTTGATGTGGCGGCTCGCTGGCGACACCGCGACCGATTACAACCACTACACCAAGCGCACGATCCTGGCCGGGATCTACAGCGCGACATTGGCTGTATTCGTCAATGATGACAGCGAGGGCAAAGAGGCAACCTACGCCTTCCTCGATCGCCGCATTGATGGCGTCATGAAGTTTGAAAAAGCCAAAGCGAAGTTTCTGGGCGGCGAGCGTGAGACGTTCAGCCTGTCCCGCTTCCTCGGCCGTCTGCGTTACCCAAGCACATAAGGTTCTGGATAAGAGCGTTCAGCGCTCGCCTCTGCTTGCCTGCTCGCTTATGACAATAGGGAATCGCAAACGCGGGCCGCGGGCATTGCCGCGTTCTCAGGCAACACAAGCAAAGGGTTTCAAGACATGGCGGGTTCGCTCAACAAGGTAATGCTGATCGGCAATTTGGGCGCTGACCCCGAAATTCGCAGTTTCCAAAATGGCGGCAAGGTCGCCAATCTGCGCATCGCGACCAGCGAAACCTGGAAAGATCGTAACACGGGCGAGCGTCAGGAAAAGACTGAGTGGCACACTGTCGCGATTTTTTCCGAAGGCCTCGTCAACGTGGTCGAAAACTACCTCAAGAAGGGCTCAAAGGTCTTTATCGAGGGCAAGCTTCAGACCCGCAAATGGCAAGACCAATCGGGCAATGATCGCTATTCCACCGAAGTGGTGCTGCGCGGCTATGATGGCACGCTGACCATGCTGGATGGCCGCGGCGAAGGCGGCGGCGGCGGTGGTGGTCGCTCAGGCGGCGGCTATGGCGGTGGCGGCGGTGGTCAGGGCGGCGGTTCAGGAGCCGGCGGCTGGAACCAAGGTGGCGGCGGCTCCGGCGGCGGCAATCAAGGCGGCGGAAACGCTGGTGGCGGCGGAGGTTACGATGACCTCGACGACGACATCCCGTTTTGATCGGTTCAAACTAATCCAAACATCAGAGGGCCTCGCAGACAATTCTGCGGGGCTTTTTGTTTGCTGGAGCAGTGACCTAGGGCGAAGGGCCTTAGGGGTTGTTCGGCTGCATCGGTGGGGGAGACTAGCCCTTCTTCAGCGCGGCGAGCCTTTCCGCCATTGGGCCGTCTTGCTCGCCTTCGGTGACAATGCCCGCCTTGGCGCGCACAGCATCAGCGTTTGGCCCCTCAGCGTAGGGATCAATCGCAAGGCCTAGGCTTTGCGCGACCGCTTCGCCTAGATCAAAGGCGTCGCCGGAATATTCGATCTCGTCGAGGTCTTCATCGGACAATTCAATCTCGAGGTCTTCAGTCGCATCGGCGAGGGCTGCGCGGGTCGTTTCCGCATCGACGAATTTGAGCGCAATCTCCTCGCTCACTTCAACCGGAAATTCCTCGCCCGACACCGCGCATATCTGCATGAATTTTGCACGCATGGTTCCATTGGCGCGCACTCCGTCGGTTGCCGCACCTTCCAGAGATATTTCGGCGCTCAGCGACGAGAGGCTGGCCAGCGCAAACCGGCTCGCGAGCGCAGCTCTTTCGGTCTCATCTGCCTCAACCACAATGGGCTTTGCAGGCAGAGGCCGAACTTTGACCATGCGGCTGAGTTCCGGCGTGCTCATGCTACACCTTGCGCCTTGATCACTTGCTCATCGCTCAGTGCAGCCAGACGAACGGAGAGCTCTTGCAGCTTGCCCGAAACACAGGCGGCTGAAGCCGCTTCATCGCGTCCTGCCAAAAAGGTCACATTGCGCGCGACAGCGTCCGTAATTTTCGCAGAATCGCCTTCGCCAAAGGCGCTGCGATACGCGCCCAGACGGCCGCCGAGTACGCCCATCAATTTGCCAACGCGCTTGCCCACGACCACATCGTTGACGCCAAATTCGCGCAATTGCCCTTCCATGTCCTCGACGAACAGCTCGGCCAGCAGGGCGCTTTCGCTGCGCATTTCAGCAGCCTCCACGCGCAGGATTACGACGCTCAGCACAGCGGTGATCATGTCGAACCGGCCATCCACGCTGTCATCCACGCCGCATTCGGAATAATAGCTCGGCTCGCGCGCAAGCTCAATCACGCGGTGCCACAGCGGGCGCACTTTCTCACGCGGATCAGGCGCGGTCCCAAGCAGTTTCGATAGGAATGACATTCAGGGCCCTTTCGCCTCAAAGTTCAGCCTTGCGGGCACAAATCTCTGCCGCATTCAGCCAGAATTCAACCAATTCACCCCAGCTGCAATGGACAGCGGCGTTGCAAGGCATGAACGAGGGTCTTAAAGCCCTATGTCACGCGATATAGGATACGCTGCGGCGCGGGCAATAGATGCCCCCCGCTGATATTGAGCGAAACGAAGGAACGGCAGACGCAATGAACAGGCTTGATCGAGCAGGACGCGCAAAACTCTGGCGCAAGGGCCGAGTGCTCGCATTGGTGGCTGGTGCTGGACTGGCGCTGGCCGGGTGTTCTTCCATTCAAGAGACGCGCGGCTATGTCGTCGACAATGTCCTGCTGCAATCGGTCCAACCGGGGATCGACAACCAGCGTTCTGTCGAGGGCACTCTGGGCCGCCCAAGTTTTACCAGCCAATATGGCGAGCCAACCTGGTATTATGTCTCCAGCGTTACGGGTCGCCGCCCATTGGTGCGCCCGCGCATTCGCCAGCATTCCGTTCTTGCTGTGAAATTCGATGCCGAGGGCAATGTCGCTTCGGTCGAAAACGCTGGACTGGATCAAGTCGTCTTCCTTACGCCGGATGGCGACAAGACGCCGACCCTGGGCCGCGAGCGCGGTTTCCTGGAAGACCTGTTCGGCAATATCGGCACGGTTGGCTCCGGCGTTGGGCCGGGCGGCCCGCAATAGCGCTTGCTTGATTGCCGGATTTGAGCGCCCATATCGCTTGCCATGAGTAACAATACGGCGAGCCACGGCCTGACCCAGTGGCACGGCACCACCATTGTTGGCGTTAAGCGCGATGGCAAAATTGTCATCGCGGGCGATGGTCAGGTTTCCATGGGCAACACCGTGATGAAACCCAATGCTCGCAAGGTTCGCCGGATCGGCGAGGGCGGCAAGGTTGTTGCTGGCTTTGCCGGTGCGACCGCCGATGCGTTCACTTTGTTTGAGCGGCTTGAGAAAAAGCTGGAGCAATATTCCGGCCAATTGCTGCGCTCCGCAGTCGAGCTTGCCAAGGATTGGCGGACGGATAAATACCTGCGCAATCTTGAGGCTTTGATGATCGTTGCGGACAGCGAGACCTTGCTGGTGCTGACCGGCAATGGCGACGTGCTGGAGCCGGAAGGCGGCATCGCAGCAATTGGATCGGGCGGCAATTATGCGCTGGCCGCGGCGAAAGCGCTGGCTGACTACGAGAGTGATGCGGAGCAAATTGCGACCAAGGCGATGGCCGTGGCGGCGGAAATTTGCGTTTTTACCAATGGCAATGTGACACTCGAAACGGTTTGAGCTCGCTGACCGCTGAGCTTCCTCTTTCTTCCTGACGGATAATCATGACAGACAATCTTACACCCAAGGCAATTGTTGCTGCGCTCGATGAGCATATCATTGGCCAAAAGGACGCGAAACGCGCGGTTGCGGTCGCGCTGCGCAATCGTTGGCGCCGGCAGAGACTGAACGCGGATTTGCGCGATGAGGTGACGCCAAAGAACATTCTGATGATCGGACCAACTGGCTGCGGTAAAACGGAGATCAGCCGCCGGCTCGCGAAGCTGGCTGAAGCGCCATTCGTGAAGATCGAGGCGACCAAGTTTACCGAGGTCGGATATGTCGGGCGCGATGTGGAGCAGATTGCACGCGATCTCGCCGAAGAAGCAATCAGGCTTGAAAAAGAGCGCCGCCGCGAGGCCGTGCGCGAAGCCGCTTCTGACGCGGCGATGGAGCGCCTGCTCAACGCTTTGGTCGGAGATAACGCCTCAGAGGCGACCCGCGAGAGCTTCCGCCAGCGCATCATTCAAGACGCGATGAACGAGGTTGAGGTCGAAATCGATGTGACCGAGGCGCCCAACATGCCGTTTGATATGGGCAATATGGGCGGCAATATGGGTATGATTGATCTGTCCGATATGATGGGCAAAGCGCTTGGCAAGACGCCGACGAAACGCCGCAAGATGCGCGTGCCAGAGGCATGGGACAAACTGGTCGATGAGGAGGCTGACAAGCGGCTCGACGATGATGACGTTGCGCAAACAGCTTTGCGCAATGCGGAAACCAACGGGATCGTGTTCCTCGACGAGATCGACAAAATCGCCGTCTCTGATGTGCGCGGCGGCTCGGTCAGCCGAGAGGGCGTGCAGCGTGATTTGCTGCCGCTGATCGAGGGCACGACAGTCAGCACCAAATACGGCCCGATGAAAACGGACCATGTGCTGTTTATCGCCAGCGGCGCGTTTCATCTGGCCAAGCCGTCAGACATGCTGCCTGAATTGCAGGGTCGCTTGCCGATCCGGGTCGAACTGCGCGCGCTGACCGAAGAGGACTTCGTGCGCATTCTGGGCGAGACAAAGGCCAATCTGGTCGAGCAATATCGCGCGCTGATCGGCACCGAAGATGTCACCTTGGATTTCAAGGATGATGCGGTCAGCGAGATCGCCAAGATCGCTGCTCAAGTGAACGAGAGCGTCGAGAACATCGGTGCGCGGCGTTTGCAAACCGTGATGGAAAAACTGCTCGAAGAGATCAGCTTTGAAGCAGAAGAGCACCAAGGCGAGACGATCACAATCGACGCCGAATATGTGCGCGGCCGCTTGACCGAGCTGGCTGGCAATAGCGATCTGTCGAAATATATCCTGTGACAGAAGGGCCTGTCAGCGTTTTGGCCTCGATGTTGGCTGGCATGGATCCGTTGCTGCATGAGCTGCCTTATGTGTTTATGCATGAAGATCGTTGGACCGATTTCTCGATAGAACTGAGCGGCATGTTCGCCTCTATGCACGAGGAAGAAGGCACAACATATGTGTTCGCGCTCGATCAAGAATGGGAGATGGCTGAAGGCCTGCCTCGGTTCGCGCGCATCACCCTGCAGGTGCACTCTGATCTTGAGGGCGTTGGCCTGACCGCCGCCGTATCATCAGCGCTGGCAGAGGCCGGTATTTCTTGCAATGTCATTGCGGCGTTTCACCACGATCATCTGTTTGTGCCGTGGGACCGGCGGCTTGAGGCGATGGCTATATTAAAGCAGCTCGCCAACGACGCAGGTCGATGATTCTCAACCTTTCGGCGAGCCAGCCCGTCATCATTGCTTGAGCTTGTGGGCTAAGAACGCTCTAACAGTCCCAACACTTTCACGATTGGGGACTGAAAGCATGATCACTCAGACGTTTCGCCGTACTTTTCTTGCCAGCGCTGCAACCGCTGCTCTGGCTATGGGCGCGCCCGCCTTTGCCGATGACCATTCCGGTGATGGCGCGCAGGAGGCTCCAACGCTCTCTGCTCCGAAAATTGAATACACCCGCTGGCAGCTGGACAACGGCCTGACCGTGATCGCTTTGCCGGACAACACCACCGCCAATGTCACGACATCGCTGTGGTACAAGGTTGGGTCAAAGCACGACCCAGAAGGCCGCTCCGGCTTTTCGCATTTGTTCGAGCATATCCTCAGCCGCAAGACGGTGAATATGCCGTACAATATGATCAACAAGCTGACCGAGGACGTTGGCGGCCAGCGCAATGCCTCCAACTGGATTGATCGCACCAATTATTTCGAGACGGTGCCGGCGCAATATCTCGAGACAATGCTGTGGACCCACCGGGAGCGGATGGCATTCCCCGTGGTCGATGCCGAGGTGTTTGAGAACGAACGCAATGTCGTGAAGGAAGAGCTGCGCACCCGGGTGCTTGCACCGCCCTATGGCCGGCTTCAGCGGATCGTGATCCCAGAGAACGCCTATGACGTGTTGCCGATGCGCCGTCCCGGCATTGGTTCAATCGAAGATCTTGACTCGGCCACCTTGGATGATGCCCGCGCGTTTCATCAGGCCTACTATGGTCCCGATACAGCGACCCTGATTGTTGCTGGCAATTTCGAACTGGAAAAGCTGCGCGCGCTGGTCGACCAATATTTTGCCGATATCGAACCGCGCGACAATCCGATCAGCCTGGAGATTGAAGGCGAAGAGCCGGTTCGCACAGAGCCGCGTTCCATTGCAGCCACCGCGCCCAATGTGCCTTTGCCAGTGGTTGGCGGAATTTGGAAAGCACCGTCCGTCAGCAGCGAAGATGCAGCCGCGATCGAAGTGCTCACTGCGATCATGTCGCGCGGCCAAAGCAGCCGCCTGCACACGGCCTTAGTGCGCAGCGGTAAAGCAGTACAAGCCGCGCATTTTGACACAATGACGATGGATGGCGGCTTTATCGCCAATTTTGCCGTGCTTAGTCCTGTGGCCAATTCTGAGGAAGCGGACGCCATTCTCAACGCAGAGCTCGAGCGTGTTCGTACAGAGCCGGTGACCGACGCGGAACTGACCGAAGCGAAGAACGAGATTTTCTCCTCAGCCCTGTCCCAGCGTCAGACGGTTCGCGGGCGCGCTTTTGAACTGGGCGAGGCTTTGGTCTCAACCGGCAATCCTGATGCCGCCGATGCGCGGCTTGCCCGAATTGCTTCGGTCACCGCCGAAGATGTGCAGCGGGTGGCGGCCAAATGGCTCGATCCGAATGCGAAAGTGTCGATGACCTACACGGCTGGTGAGGATGATCCTGCGACCTATGCCAATCCGGTGCCGCGCCCAAGTTATGGAACGGTGCCACCCGCCACGGGCGCACCGCTGGAATTGCTCCCGGAAGGGGAGCGCATGGCGCCGCCAGCTCCAATTGACGCGCCGGAGGTGGTGCGCAGCGACTTTGTGACGAGCACGCTCGCCAATGGCATTCCGCTGGTCACGACGCAGACCAGCGACGTGCCGATCGCAACAATCACTATCGTATTCCCAGGTGGGGACGCTAGCGATCCTGCGGACAAGGCGGGCCTTGCCGGCTTTGTCGCAAGCCTCGCCGATCAGGGAACGGCCACGCGCAGCGCGCCAGAGATTGCTGCGACTTTGGAATCGCTTGGCGCATCGCTAAACATCAGCAGCAGCCCAGACGGCACCTTTGCCAGCCTTACCGCGCCAACGGTCAATCTGAACAAGGCCGGAGAGGTCTTGGTCGATATCATTCAAAACGCCAGTTACCCGACCGACGAATTGGAGCGCGAACGCAAGCGCGCGATGGATGGAATCGACGCGACGCTTAAGGACCCAAGCTCGCTCGCCGGATTGGTCGCGACCCGCGTGATGTACGGCGATGCGCCCTACGGCCGTGTTGCGACCGTAAGCAGTATTCCCAACATCACTCGGGAAGACTTGCTGGCCAACCGCGCGACTTATTGGCATCCGCAGACGGCCAAGATCGTCGTGAGCGGCGGCATTGCTGCTGACGAAGCGGCGACTTTGGCAGGCAATCTGTTCGGCGAGTGGGAGGCCAGCAGCGCGCCGCCCGCAACGGTCGCAAACCCAGCTGGCAGCGGCACCGCCCCGCGCACTTTGGTGATCGATATGCCCAATGCCGGCCAAGCGGCCGTGATTGCTGGCGTTCGCGGCATCTCGCGCTCGGATGAGGATTTCTATCCTGTGTGGCTAGCCAACACAGTGCTGGGCTCTGGCTCCAACGGGCGCTTGTTTGAAGAGGTTCGGACCAAGCGCGCGCTAGCGTATGGTGCCTATTCGCAAATGCCTCAGCTAGCCGATGCCGCCGTTTGGCGCGCAATTGCGCAGACTGACCATGCGACAGCCGATGATGTTGCAGCGGTCTTCTTCGAAGAATTTGAGAAGCTGAGCGCTCAACCCGCGAGCGAAGATGCGATTGAGAAACGCCGCCTGTTCCTGGGAGGCGCGATTGCTCGGAGCCTGGAGACAAGCGGCGGGTTCAACGGCCTGGTGGCTAGCGCCATGCTACGCGGGCTTGAGCCGGATGAGGCATTCCAGATCGCGGATCGTCTGTCGGAGGTGAGCGCAGAAGAAGCGGCTCAGGTCGCGGCGGAATATCTGACCAAAGACCGCACATCACTCGTGATCGTCGGCAAGGCTGCGGACTTCTTGGAAGAACTTCAGGCTCTGCGCGGCGAGGTCGAAGTAATCGCTTTTGACGATCTCGATTTGGCTGCAAGTGATTTGCGCAAGTCAGCCGCTGCGGAGTCAGCTGGCGGCGAATAAACGCGAGACATGGAAGCGGTGAGGGGCGTTCTAGCCTCTCACTGCTCCCTGTTTTCAGCCTTCTCTTCCGCGCTTTCATTGGCCTGCCGCGCCCACATTTCAGCATAGAGCCCGCGCTTGCTCAGCAGCTCAGCGTGCGTGCCTTGCTCGGCCAAACGCCCGGCTTCCAGCACAATGATCTGATCCGCATCGGCAATCGTTGAGAGCCGGTGTGCAATCGCGATGGTGGTGCGACCAGCGGCAATGCGCCGCAGTGTGGCCAGAATTTCCTGCTCGGTCCGTGTATCGAGCGCGCTCGTCGCCTCATCCAGCAGCAGGATCGGTGGGTCTTTCACAAGGGTACGAGCAATTGCCACCCGCTGTTTTTCGCCGCCGGACAGCTTAAGCCCGCGTTCGCCGACCATGGTCTCAAACCCATCGGGCAAACCCTCGATGAGCGGCGTTAGCGCAGCATCTTGAGCGGCCCGTTCGATCAAGTCGTTGGTCGCATCAGCGGCGCCGTACCCGATGTTATAATGCAGCGTGTCGTTGAACAGCACGCTGTCCTGCGGGACGATGCCAATTGCCTCACGCACGCTGGCTTGCGCGACCTGCGCGATGTCCTGGCCATCGATCAGAATCTTGCCTGAGGTCGGGTCATAGAAGCGGAAGAGTAGCCGCCCAATGGTGCTCTTGCCTGCTCCGGAAGGGCCGACAATTGCGACATTGCCCGAGGCTGGCACTTCAAAGCTTAGGCCATGAAGGATCGTTCGCTCTGGATCATAGCCGAAGGTCACATTGTCGAACACCAAATGCGGCTTGCGGACGATGAGCGCGGGCGCGCCCAGCGCATCGCGCACCTCGACCTCTGTATCCATCAATCGGAACATCTCAGCCATATCAACGAGGCCCTGGCGGATCGTGCGATACACCCAGCCCAGCAGATCGAGCGGGCGGAACAGTTGCATCAGGAAGGTGTTAACCAGCACCAGATCACCAACGGTCAACTCACCCTTGCTCCAGCCCCAGACGGTGTAGGCCATAGCGCCCGCCATCAAGGCATTGGTGATCAGCGATTGCGTTATGTTGAGTAGGCCGAGCGAGTTTTCGCTCTTGACCGCTGCTTCGGCATAAGCCCGCGCTGCTTGGCTATAGCGTTTTTCCTCGCGCTCCTCAGCGCCGAAATATTTGACCGTTTCAAAGTTCAGCAGAGAATCGACCGCGCGGTGCAATGCCTGACCATCAAGGTCGTTCATCTCGCGGCGTAGTTTTGTGCGCCACTCAGTGATCCAGCGGGTGACCGCGATATAGGTGACCACGGTGACGGCGGTGGCGGCGACCAGTTCCCACCCAAAATTGAGGTAGAAGATTACTCCCACCGCGATCAGCTCAATGGCGGTGGGCGCGATGTTGAACAGCAGAAAGTAGAGCATCATGTCGATGCTCTTTGTGCCGCGTTCAATGATTTTGGTGACCTCTCCCGTGCGGCGCGACAGGTGAAAGCGCAGGCTGAGGCGGTGAAGGCGGTGGAAGACATCCTCGGCCAAGCTCAAGGTCGCAGCCTGGCCAACGCGCTCAAACACGATATTGCGCAGATTGTCGAACAGCAGCGAGGTGAAGCGGCCCAGCCCGTAAGCGACCACTAGGGCTAGCGCGACGGTTACGCCTTCGCTGACCGGACCGGCCATCGCATCGGCGGCATGCTTGTAAGCGAATGGCAGCGCCAGGGTGACGCCCTTGGCCATGAGAACAAGCACCATCGCAATAACAATGCGCCAGCGTAGGCCCGGATTGTCCTTTGGCCAGAGGTAGGGGAGAAACCGCTTGAGCGTTGCCCAGCTTTCCGCCTCAGGCGGGCGGTTTGCATGGTCAGCGGAAGTGGATGTGTCAGGCGGCATCGGTGGCGACCATGTGGGCGCAGCTCAGCGCAAGCGCAAGGCTCTCACGAGGTCGACTTGTCTTGAAACTTATCTGAACCGGCTGGATTTCTGATTGCGGCGATAGTCGCGGCCAACTGAACGAGGCAGGTCAAACAGCACGCGTTGCCGCGAGAAGTCGATTGCGACCCGGTCAAACATCTTCAGATGGTTCATGCCCAGCGACAGCACCGGCTTATCCTTCAGGCCCAGCGCCTCGAAGGCTGGTGTGTCGGCGAAGGTGATCGGCACATTTTTGAGATTGACGCCGCCAATCTCCAGACTTCTCACAAATGACATCTCGCCGGAGGCGGAGACGCCGTTGACGTCGGTAGTCAGGACCGTTTCCGCGCGCTTGGTGCGAATGCGTTGACGCAGCGCGTTGTTGGCGAGGCTGGCCTGCGCGCCCGTATCGATAATGACGGTCGCTTTTACGCCTTCAACCTCGGCATTGGTGATTAGTAGCTGGCCCAGCTTGTGACGGGCGCGAACCACGATTTCAAAACCGCGCTGGCTGGCTTTCTCTTTCGTGACGTCTTCAATCACCATGGTGTCATCGCGGAAATCGATCAGCACTCTGAAATCTTGCAGCGTGTCGAGCCCGATGATGCCGTCTGCGCCAACGTGATCTCTGTAGAGAACCGGAGCGGCAAGGTTATGGATTGTGCTGCCGCCGAGTTCCAGGCTGTCCAGCTCGACCACTTCAACCGGGCGGCGGCTGGCCATGCCAACCAGAGTTGCGGTGCCAAGCGATTCCAGGCCCAGCGCATTATTGATGCGGTGCGTGACGGCGGTTGCCTGGCTCCCGGTGTCGATCATGAAATTGTACGGGCCAGCGCCGTCGATGGTCACTGGCACGGTCATGCGCTCATTGCGCTCTTCTTCCAGGCTCAAAATCTCGGTGTTCGGATTGGCGAAGCTTGGCGCGATCGATTGATCCCCCGGCTGCTGCCCCATGCCAATGAAAGCCATGGAAAGTGCGGGTCCGTACCAGAGATAATGCATAATGTGTCCTACCATGGCCGCAGACTAGGGATGCCGCGCGCCGCCTGTGTCTGTCAGACTACCAGACGATTGATGATTGCCCAAACCAAAGCGAGATGGGGTTGCATTTGCAGTAGGATTAAGCGCCTGCCGCAGCTGGCGCTGCGCCGCGATTGCGCAGCAGATCCCATGTCTCGCGCACCTTCGCGTTCCATCCGAACCAGAACGTGGCGGCATATACACTGGCCCCGGCAAAAGCGTTCCACACCAGATCAATTAGCGGTGAACCGAATGAAGCGTATCTTTGCAGGGCGAGCACGACCACAGCCATTGCGCCGCAAGCGATGGCGGTTGGCGCGATCTCTCTCAATAGAGCGAGCGGCGAGGCGCCGATACGCGGCAATGTGAGTGAGAGCGTGATGCAGCACAGCAATGGCGCAGCGACCCACCAGGCATGGACGAGGCCCATGGCTCCGAATTGAACGCCCCAAAGGAATGCGAGCGGCATAATGATCGCGCCAGAGAGGCTGGTTGTTAGATAGATCTGCGTGCGACCCATGGCATTGGTGACAGGCGAACAGATCAGATGCAGCGCAAAGAACGGCATGGCCAGCGCCAGTCCGCCGACAATCGGGATCATGCCAGCCCATTTCTCGCCAAACAGTGTCAGGATGGCTGCCTCACTGGTAAGCGCCAGCCCGACATATATTGGCGCGGTCACCATCATCACCATTCGCGCGGTCTTTAAGAAGTATGGGCCGAGTGGTTTGTTTGCGCGGTGCAGCTCTGAATAGGCGGCAAGCCCAACCTCATTGATCGGCGGCAAGAACCGGCCCGTAACAATCAGCGTCAGGAACAAAGCCTCTGAATAAAGGCCAAGGTCATAGGTCGACATTTGGCGGCCCGCGATCACAATGTCGCTTTGGCTTTGGATGATCCAGAAGATTTGGCAGAGGGTCAGCGTGCCGCCAAAAGTCACCAGATCCCACGCACCGCGCGGATCAAATATTGGCTTCACCAATAGGCGCGCCGCAATAGAAAGCCCGATCGCGCGGCTGACAAACATGGCGATCGGCGCGTAGACCAATGACCACACGCCAAAGCCAAGCCATGCGAGCGATAATGCCGTGATGGCCCCAATGGCTGCGCAGGCCATATTGACCTGCCCTTGCTTGCGGAACTCGAGGCGCCGGGCGAGCAGCTCAGAGGGGAGGGCGGTAAACGGCACGGTGAAGAAGATCACCGCCTGAATACGAAGCATGTCCTCGACCAAGGGCTCGCCAAAATAAACGGCGGCATAAGGCGCGAACAGAAACTGCACGAGCGCCATTGATCCATTGAAGAGCAGCAGCAGCCCAAAGATTTGACCGATCCGCCGCTCGTCAATCTTCTCAGTTTGGACAAGCGAGGTCGCAAAGCTCTGTCCATTTAGGATTGCGAGCGCGGCCAAGACCACTTGGGTCATTGCGAACAAGCCGTAGTCGGTTGGCTCTAACAGGCGCACCACCAATATAGTGGACGTCCAGGTTATAATCTGAGCTGCGACCTGTGTGCCCCAACGCCATTTCACCGCTGACCTTACGCGCCCTGCAAAACCGTCTTCGCTTTGCGCCATACCCTCATGGTTCGCAGGCGACTGGCTTTGGCCAGCGCGCGAATCATCGGCCGAATTTGATTCGGAAATAGGGTGCGTCCCGCTCATAAGTTGGCCCTTAACGCGAAAAGGTGAAGAATCTGCCCGCTTATATGGCCAGATCGGAGCAAGCAGGCGGCCCGATTCCAGTGATTCATCGGTGGTCGGAGTTGAAAAGCAGGGGAAAGACCCCATTTGTGGTAGGTCAAAGCACCGCGAAACCCGCAGGAAACCTAGGGTTTTGAAGTTCTTTGAAATAAAATTGCAAAAAGGCGTTGACCGAATCTTCGACCCCGCCTAGATGAGCTCCACCGACGCGGCGATGACGGTTTCTAACCGGCTCGCAGCAATCGGTCGCCAACATAAACGGACAACCGGCCCCCGGTGCAAATCGGGGAACCATTGTTGTCCGCTTCTTATGTTGGTCGGCTCTTTGACATTGTTAGTATATGATGAAGGGACATGTGGGCGACGGCGCCCGGTCCAGGGGTTTTAAGGCTCTGGATACCGGTTAAATTATGCCGATTGCCACATTTTGGAAGTGCACCACGCACCTCCTTAATGATGCATGTTCATTCGTATCCATTACGTTTGACAGCAGGTAATCGGCTCCTTGAAGCTCATGCTTGACTGGCTAGCGAACTTTCGGTTCGTGCTGGTTTTGTATGTGACACAAACTTGAGAGTTTGATCCTGGCTCAGAACGAACGCTGGCGGCATGCCTAACACATGCAAGTCGAACGAACCCTTCGGGGTGAGTGGCGCACGGGTGCGTAACGCGTGGGAACCTGCCTTTAGGTTCGGAATAACTCAGAGAAATTTGAGCTAATACCGGATAATGTCTTCGGACCAAAGATTTATCGCCTTTAGATGGGCCCGCGTTAGATTAGATAGTTGGTGGGGTAATGGCCTACCAAGTCGACGATCTATAGCTGGTCTGAGAGGATGATCAGCCACACTGGGACTGAGACACGGCCCAGACTCCTACGGGAGGCAGCAGTGGGGAATATTGGACAATGGGCGAAAGCCTGATCCAGCAATGCCGCGTGAGTGATGAAGGCCTTAGGGTTGTAAAGCTCTTTTACTAGGGATGATAATGACAGTACCTAGAGAATAAGCTCCGGCTAACTCCGTGCCAGCAGCCGCGGTAATACGGAGGGAGCTAGCGTTGTTCGGAATTACTGGGCGTAAAGCGCGCGTAGGCGGCTTATTAAGTCAGGGGTGAAATCCCGGAGCTCAACTCCGGAACTGCCCTTGAAACTGGTAAGCTAGAATATTGGAGAGGTAAGTGGAATTCCGAGTGTAGAGGTGAAATTCGTAGATATTCGGAAGAACACCAGTGGCGAAGGCGACTTACTGGACAATTATTGACGCTGAGGTGCGAAAGCGTGGGGAGCAAACAGGATTAGATACCCTGGTAGTCCACGCCGTAAACGATGATAACTAGCTGTCCGGGCTCATAGAGCTTGGGTGGCGCAGCTAACGCATTAAGTTATCCGCCTGGGGAGTACGGTCGCAAGATTAAAACTCAAAGGAATTGACGGGGGCCTGCACAAGCGGTGGAGCATGTGGTTTAATTCGAAGCAACGCGCAGAACCTTACCAGCCTTTGACATCCTAGGACGGTTTCTGGAGACAGATTCCTTCCCTTCGGGGACCTAGTGACAGGTGCTGCATGGCTGTCGTCAGCTCGTGTCGTGAGATGTTGGGTTAAGTCCCGCAACGAGCGCAACCCTCATCCTTAGTTGCCAGCATTTAGTTGGGCACTTTAAGGAAACTGCCGGTGATAAGCCGGAGGAAGGTGGGGATGACGTCAAGTCCTCATGGCCCTTACAGGCTGGGCTACACACGTGCTACAATGGCAACTACAGTGGGCAGCTATCACGCAAGTGTGAGCTAATCTCCAAAAGTTGTCTCAGTTCGGATTGTTCTCTGCAACTCGAGAGCATGAAGGCGGAATCGCTAGTAATCGCGGATCAGCATGCCGCGGTGAATACGTTCCCAGGCCTTGTACACACCGCCCGTCACACCATGGGAGTTGGTTTCACCCGAAGATAGTGCGCTAACCTTTTAGGAGGCAGCTAGCCACGGTGGGATCAGCGACTGGGGTGAAGTCGTAACAAGGTAGCCGTAGGGGAACCTGCGGCTGGATCACCTCCTTTCTAAGGATATTTACGAAAGCGCCTGACCTTGTGTTGGGAGGAGCTTCGTAACTTCCAAAGAACATTGCCGTCGTCCTCATGTCCTTTCATCACTGGAGATTGCCCTCGGGCAGCTGGAAAGCTGTGCGTGGGGTAAACACCTGAGCTGGCTCACGCCCCTCGCGGTCTAACGGCCGCTTGAGGAGTGTAGGTCCGTAGCTCAGTTGGTTAGAGCGCACCCCTGATAAGGGTGAGGTCGGTGGTTCAAATCCACTCGGACCTACCAGTTATTGTCTGGTCTTTAGGGGCCTTAGCTCAGCTGGGAGAGCACCTGCTTTGCAAGCAGGGGGTCATCGGTTCGATCCCGATAGGCTCCACCAGACAACTTAGATCGTACTCCAGGATGAAAAGAAAGCGGATCTCGCGCAGGGTTTACTCTGATCGCGAGTATGCGGCTTCGGCCGCACATCATTTGACATTGTGAATGGGTTTTTAAATCGATGCCGTGGCGGTATCGTCTTGCTAGCATGAGCTTAGGCTCTGGCTAGAGGGATGGTGCCATCACAAATCAATCAAATTGATTATCTGGCTGAGATAATTCTCTGCACTATCATGAAGACGGCAGCTTTTATGCAGGCTTGTCGTTGATGGTGTGGATTCTCAAGCGTGAGGTAAGAGCATTTGGTGGATGCCTTGGCATGTACAGGCGAAGAAGGACGTGGCACGCTGCGATAAGCGTCGGGGAGATGTGAGCAATCTTTGATCCGGCGATTTCCGAATGGGGAAACCCACCTTCACCATTTCTTTCATTGATCCTTCGGGGTCACTGAGAGAGGCGGATAAGGTATCACCTTAGTGAATATATAGCTTTGGTGAAGCGAACCCAGGGAACTGAAACATCTCAGTACCTGGAGGAAAAGACATCAACCGAGATTCCGTTAGTAGTGGCGAGCGAACGCGGACCAGGCCAGTGCCTTTTCATAAATTAGCAGAACTCTCTGGAAAGTGAGACCGTAGTGGGTGACAGTCCCGTATGCAAAAATGATTGAAAAGGACTTGAGTAGGGCGGAACACGTGAAATTCTGTCTGAACATGGGGGGACCACCCTCCAAGCCTAAATACTCGTACATGACCGATAGCGAACACAGTACCGTGAGGGAAAGGTGAAAAGCACCCCGATTAGGGGAGTGAAACAGTACCTGAAACCGGATGCTTACAAGCAGTTGGAGCCCCTTTAGGGGGTGACAGCGTACCTCTTGCATAATGGGTCAGTGACTTAATCTAGCATGCAAGCTTAAGCCGTTAGGTGTAGGCGAAGCGAAAGCGAGTCTGAATAGGGCGACTGAGTATGTTGGATTAGACCCGAACCCCGGCGATCTAGGCATGACCAGGCTGAAGGTGCGGTAACACGCACTGGAGGGCCGAACCGTTGCATGTTGAAAAATGCTCGGATGAGTTGTGTTTAGGGGTGAAAGGCCAATCAAGCCGGGAAATAGCTGGTTCTCCGCGAAATCTATTGAGGTAGAGCGTCAGATGTATGCCGATGGGGGTAGAGCACTGGATGGGCTAGGGCTGCGCGAGCGGTACCAAACCTAACCAAACTCCGAATACCATCGAGTCTTGTCTGGCAGACAGACGGCGGGTGCTAAGGTCCGTCGTCAAAAGGGAAACAGCCCTAACCTACAGCTAAGGTCCCCAAATAATACCTAAGTGCGAAAGCATGTGGGAATCCCAAAACAACCAGGAGGTTGGCTTAGAAGCAGCCATCCTTTAAAGAAAGCGTAACAGCTCACTGGTCTAAATAAGGGTTCCTGCGGCGAAGATGTAACGGGACTAAAGGTATTTACCGAAGCTTAGGGTTGCAGTTTACTGCAGCGGTAGCGGAGCGTTCCGTAAGTTGATGAAGCCGAAGGGTAACCGACGGTGGAGATATCGGAAGTGCGAATGCTGACATGAGTAGCGATAAAGAGGGTGAGATGCCCTCTCGCCGAAAGACCAAGGGTTCCTGCTCAACGCTAATCGGAGCAGGGTAAGCCGGCCCCTAAGACGAGCCCGAAGGGGGTAGTCGATGGGAACCACGTTAATATTCGTGGGCCTGAAGATGTGTGACGGATCGTGGAAGTTGTTTCCTCTTATTGGATTGAGGGAGCAGCCAAGCGGTTCCAGGAAATAGCCTCTTCATATAGACCGTACCCGAAACCGACACAGGTGGTCAGGTAGAGTATACCAAGGCGCTTGAGAGAAGTATCCTGAAGGAACTCGGCAAATTGCCTCCGTACCTTCGGAAGAAGGAGGCCCTGATTCGAGGCAACTCTTATCAGGGGGCACAGGCCAGGGGGTAGCGACTGTTTATCAAAAACACAGGACTCTGCTAAGTCGGCTTCAAGACGACGTATAGGGTCTGACGCCTGCCCGGTGCTTGAAGGTTAAGAGGAGGAGTGCAAGCTCCGAATTGAAGCCCAAGTAAACGGCGGCCGTAACTATAACGGTCCTAAGGTAGCGAAATTCCTTGTCGGGTAAGTTCCGACCTGCACGAATGGCGTAACGACTTCCCCACTGTCTCCAGGATATGCTCAGCGAAATTGAATTCTCCGTGAAGATGCGGAGTACCCGCGGTTAGACGGAAAGACCCCGTGCACCTTTACTGCAGCTTTAGAGTGGCATTAGGAAAGAACTGTGTAGAATAGGTGGGAGGCTTTGAAACTTGGGCGCCAGTCCGAGTGGAGCCAACCTGTGAAATACCACCCTGTTGTTTTCTGATGTCTAACCTAGGTCCGTTATCCGGACCAGGGACCCTCTATGGCGGGTAGTTTGACTGGGGCGGTCGCCTCCTAAAGAGTAACGGAGGCGCGCGATGGTATGCTCAGGCCGGTTGGAAACCGGCTGCGAGAGTGCAATGGCATAAGCATGCCTGACTGCGAGACCGACAGGTCGAGCAGAGACGAAAGTCGGTCATAGTGATCCGGTGGTCCCTCGTGGAAGGGCCATCGCTCAACGGATAAAAGGTACGCCGGGGATAACAGGCTGATACTGCCCAAGAGCTCATATCGACGGCAGTGTTTGGCACCTCGATGTCGGCTCATCACATCCTGGGGCTGGAGCAGGTCCCAAGGGTTTGGCTGTTCGCCAATTAAAGTGGTACGTGAGCTGGGTTCAGAACGTCGCGAGACAGTTTGGTCCCTATCTGCCGTGGGCGTCGATACTTGAAAGGAGTTGCCCCTAGTACGAGAGGACCGGGGTGAACATACCTCTGGTGTACCAGTCATTCCGCCAGGAGTGCCGCTGGGTAGCTATGTATGGACGGGATAACCGCTGAAAGCATCTAAGCGGGAAGCCTCCCTTGAGATTAGGTATCATCGAACCGTAGTAGACCACTACGTTGATAGGCTGGGTGTGGAAGCGCAGTAATGCGTGTAGCTAACCAGTCCTAATAGTTCTGTTCGCGCTTGTAGAATCTGCACCATCAACGTCAGCCCTGCGTGGCTTTCATTGATTGGTAGAGAATTTCTCAGGCCAGATACGCCCAAGAACACTAAACCAAGTGCATCGATTTAAACCCGTTTTCCGCAAGCTTCATTGCTTGGTGGTCATAGCGTCTGTGACCCACCCGATCCCATCTCGAACTCGGCCGTGAAACCAGATAGCGCCGATGGTACTATGTCTTAAGGCATGGAAGAGTAGGTCGCTGCCAGGCATTGTAGCTTGCGGATTGCGGGACAAACCCATTCACTAGTCAAAGGGCTGATCCGTCAAGGACAGCCCTTTTGACGTCTCTAACGACGTCAAACGGTGCCGCGGGGTGGAGCAGTCCGGTAGCTCGTCAGGCTCATAACCTGAAGGTCGTTGGTTCAAATCCAACCCCCGCAACCACCATCTATTTGAAAACATGAAAAAATTAGCCTCACTGTTACCAGTGGGGCTTTTGGTGTTCCAAGTGTAAGCAAATAGGAAACAAGCTGATGCGTACTCTAGCGTGACGGAGAGTGCTGAGGAGCCATATAGGCGAATAGTATGCCTTGGGGCTGGTCTCCTGTTTGGAGGCGAAGGTCTAGCTCCTGATCGGAGCTCAAGGGATATTTGGATGGCGCCGTCTGCTTTTGGCATAGTCACTTTGATATGACGATGACCGGGATTGGGGGTGAAAGCGGACAGTCCGTTTGTACGTTCAGAAAGCGCAAGTTGGACATTTCGTTCATGCTTCATTGGCGGAGTCTGGCGGGAAACACTCTGGGATTGCAGCAGTCAGATATTCCTAATCTCAGCAGTGCGAGAGAGCCCTCAAGGCAGACTGAAACGCAGTCTATAAGTTGACATCCCGCTCGAATGGAACAAAATAAGAACAAATGTATGATTCGGAGCAATCCATTACCGGCTTACGTGGGCGACTAACTGACTTTACGTACGCACATGAAGGCTCTTGCCAAGAGCGATTTGCCTCAGGTCATGCATCTCTCGATGCCTATCTTGATGGAGGTTTGTTGCGTGGGCAGTTGCATGAAATCTTTGCCGCCTCTGCGGAGGATAATGGCAGCGCAGCCGGCTTTGCAGCAATGCTTGCATTGCGCGCCATGCAGCCAGGCAAAAGCATTTTGTGGCTGCGCACTCTGGCGGCGTCCCGCAAGGGCGGGCGTTTTAATCCGGCTGGTTTTGTTGAATTGGGTGGAGACCCATTGGCTCTGTTCATGGTGGTCGCGCCTGATGAAGCAGCACTTCTCAGATCGACTGTCGATGCACTACGCTGTGACAGCTTTGGGGCGGTGGTAATCGAATGCTGTGGCTCGCCTGCTATTCTCGATCTAACTGCAAGTCGCCGACTGACGCTTACCGCAGATCGCAGCGGTGTGACGCCATTGATGCTGCGTCTTGGCGCGCGCGAACAGCCCAGTACAGCGAGTACTCGATGGAAGGTGCGATCAGCGCTTTCGAGCCCTCTCGAAGCCAATGCTCCGGGCCATCCAACCTTGGATTTGACCTTGCTACGCAGACGCTCGGGGCCTTCAGGCAAAAGCTGGCGCTTGGAGTGGAGCCGTGACAGCCAGCGCTTCCAAAAACCTCACGAACCCAAACTCATGCAACGATCAAAGACGCTTTCTGGCGCTATGGTTCCCTTTTTTGGCGTCGGACAGGCTGCAGCGAGAGAAAGGAGCAAGCTTATCGTCTGAACGGCCTCTTGCGTTTGTTGAAAAGCAAAAAGGGGCCATGCGTCTTGTTGCGCTTAACCGAGCCGCACTGGAATGCGGGCTTGCCCCAGGATCAAGTCTGGCTGATGCGCGGGCGGTTGAGCCAGAGTTGATTGTGCAGGATCACAATGCCCAGGCTGATGCCGAACTGCTCGATCAGATTGCTGATGAATGCATGCGCTATACGCCGATGGTTGCGGTGAAGCCACCAGATGGCCTTACACTCGATATCACAGGCAGCGTGCATCTTTCAGGAGGAGAGATGCAGCTTCAGCAGGATGTGCGAGGCTGGTTTGCCAGTCAGCAGATTGCAATACGCTTGGCATGTGCGTCTTCCGCTGAAGCGGCGAGCGCTTTGGCTCGTTTCCACCGCGGCGAGTTGGTGGACGAGATGCAGGCAATTCGTTCTTTGCCTGTGGCTGCGCTACAGCTTGATCCCGAAGCCGATTTGGGATTGCGCCGCGCAGGGCTAAAAACGATCGGCGATGTGATGGATCGCCCGCGCAAAGTCATCGCAGCGCGTTTCGGAGCAGCAAGCGTTTATCGACTGGAACGTTTGATTGGAAAAAGCGCCAAGCCGCTGGATACGCGCAACCCCCGGCGTTCTTTCACCTTTCGCCGCCGCTTTGCAGAGCCCATCACAAGCAAAACCTATTCTGTCAGGGTGCTGCGCGAATTGCTTGATGAAGCCAATACAGAACTCGCCAGAGAGAACCTCGGCGGGCGGGCCTTTGAAGCGCGCTTCAACAGGGTCGATGGTGCAGTCCAAAACCTGTATGTTGAAACCGGCCAATCAACCCGCGACAGCGCCGCGATTGCCAGACTCTTCGATGAACGATTGGATGGTTTGTCCGACCCGCTCGATCCCGGTTTCGGGTTTGATAGCGTTGAACTTGCTATCATTCAGACCGAACTTTTGAAATCGCAACAAGAGGATATTGAAAAAGAGGTAAGGCGCGACAACACGCTGGCTGAAACTTTGGATATTCTACGCGTTCGATTGGGCCGCAAGCGGGTGCTGCGTTTTCGCCCGAACGACACCCATATTCCAGAGAGCACGCAATTTGCGATGCCCGCCACGAGTGTGGCTCAATCCTACACCTGGCAAAAAGCAGAGGTCGGAGAGCCGCCTTCACGCCCACTGCAATTGTTCGACCCGCCGCAATGCGTCGCTGTTATCGCAGAAGTTCCTGATGGGCCGCCAAAGCGATTCCGGTGGCATGGCAAAGTCCGCGATGTTGCCCACTATGAAGGGCCAGAGCGAATTGCATCGGAATGGTGGAAAGCGAGCGAAGACCCGCTCGGGCGTATGCAATTGACGCGCGATTATTATCGTATCGAGGATGCTGATGGACGGCGGTATTGGTTGTTTCGCCACGGTCTTTATGGCCGCGAAGCCGATAATCCGAACTGGTATTTGCACGGGCTGTTTGCCTGATGCCGGAAAAAACGCCTGTAGCTTTTGCAGAGCTTGTCGCTGCGACCAATTATTCATTCCTGCGCGGGGCATCGCACCCTTGCGATATGGTGGCTCAGGCCATCAATCTTGGGATGTGCGGCATTGGCATTGCTGATCGCAACAGCGTTGCCGGTGTGGTGCGTGCGCATGTTGCCCTGCGTGATGCGCTGGAGAAATTGCCCGAAGCACAGCGATCTGCATTCAGCTTTCGGTTGGTGGTGGGGGCGCGGCTTTGCTTTGTCGACGGCACTCCAGACATCATCGTTTATCCGACGACACGCTATGGCTGGGGGCGGCTGACACGCCTACTTACCACTGGTAATTTGCGCGCAGCAAAAGGCGACTGCCTGCTGCAATTGTCTGATCTGCTTGCCCATTGCGAAGACATGATTCTGATTGCGATGGCAGAACCGCATAACACTGAGCACAGGTCTGCGCTTGAAAGCTTGCAAGCTGCTGCACCAGACAGGTTGTGGCTTGGAGTCACCATGCCGCGATCCGGCAAAGACGAACGTCAGCTTACTCAATTAATCTCTCTATCGAATGAGCTGACTATTCCCCTGCTTGCGACCAATGATGCGCTCTATGCGGAGCCAGAAGAGCGCCAATTGCATGATGTGCTGACTTGTATCAGTGAAAGCACAACCATCGCAGAAGCAGGCAAGCGCCTTGCCCCCAATGCCGAACGTCATTTGAAAGGCCCTTGGGAAATGGACCGGCTGTTCAAACCTGCTCCACAAGCCATTGCTGCCAGCCAAGATATTCTGTCGCGTATCACGTTCACGCTTGATGACTTACGGTATGAATATCCGCATGAGCCAGTGCCCGAAGGTTGGAAGCCTCAGGATTGGCTGGAGCATCTCGTTTCGGAAGCCGCGCACGAACGCTGGCCCGAAGGCATTCCACCTAAAGCCAAAGCGATGATGAAAGAGGAGTTCGCCCTCATCCGTAAGGCAAACTATGCCTATTACTTCCTGACAGTCCACGATCTGGTTAGATTTGCACGCAGCCAGACACCGCCAATCCTATGCCAAGGGCGCGGCTCTGCGGCGAATTCCATCGTCTGCTATTTGCTCAAGGTGACTTCGGTCGATCCGGTTGAGCACAATTTGCTGTTCTCTCGCTTCATGTCCGAAGAGCGCAAAGAGCCGCCAGACATTGATGTCGATTTCGAACATGAGCGGCGCGAAGAGGTGATGCAATATGTGTATCGCCGGTATGGGCGCGACCGTGCCGGGATTTGCGCCACTGTGATCCATTACCGCCCGCGCAGCGCCGTACGCGAAGTCGGCAAGGTGCTTGGCCTGTCGGAAGATATGACCAACCGTATGGTCAGCACCGTTTGGGGCAGCCACGCAAGCGGGATGGAAGACAATCGGATCGCAGAAAACGGCTTCGATCTCGACAATCCCCAAATCGCACGTCTTAAATTGCTGGTCGATCAGATCCTCAAATTTCCGCGCCATCTGTCTCAGCATGTTGGGGGTTATGTGCTGACGCAGGGGCGGCTCGATGAAATAGTGCCGATCCACAACGCGGCGATGGAGGACCGCACTTTTATAGAATGGGATAAGGACGACATTGACGCGCTTGGCCTGATGAAAGTTGATGTGCTGGCGCTGGGAATGCTCACCTGCATTCAGAAAAGCTTCGATTTGATGCGTAAACATGGCCTTGGCGATTTTGAGCTGGACACAATCCAGCATGAAGACAGCAAGGTTTATGACATGCTGTGCAAGGGTGACAGCATTGGCGTATTCCAGGTCGAAAGCCGCGCGCAGATCAACATGCTGCCGCGTATGAAGCCGAGGGAATTCTATGACCTCGTAATCCAGGTTGCGATTGTCCGTCCCGGCCCGATTGAGGGGGATATGGTTCACCCCTATTTGCGCCGCCGCTCTGGCGTGGAGGCAGTGAACTATCCTTCGCCCAGGCCACCGCACGATCCCGATGAACTGAGAAGCGTATTGGGGCGCACTAAAGGCGTCCCGCTGTTTCAGGAACAGGCGATGAAGCTTGCCATTGTAGCAGCAGACTTCTCTCCCGAAGACGCCAATCGTCTGCGCCGAGCAATGGCCACATTCCGCAATGTCGGCACGATCAACCAATTCGAAAAGAAGATGGTCGATGGCATGGTCGCGCGGGGATACGAACGGGCCTTTGCCGAGCGATGCTATAAACAAATTCAGGGTTTTGGCAGTTATGGCTTCCCTGAAAGCCATGCATTGTCCTTTGCACGGTTGGTTTATGTTTCAAGCTGGATCAAATGCCATCATCCGGCGGTGTTCGCCTGCGCACTGCTGAACTCACAACCGATGGGTTTTTATGCGCCTGCGCAATTGGTGCGTGATTTGCGCGAACATGACGGGGAAGTGCGCGCAGCTGACATCAATTACAGCGAGTGGGACAACAGCCTGGAACCATGTGAGAGAGGTCAACTCGTGCTGCGGCTCGGGCTCCGCCAGATTGATGGTTTTCGCAAAGAATGGTCGGAGCAGCTGTTAGCAGCTCGCGGCGAAGCCGCATTCACTGGCATTGAAGACTTGGGGCGCCGCGCTGCTCTGCCCCCGCGTGCTTTACGCTTACTGGCAGATGCAGACGCGTTTCAATCTATCAGTGAGGATCGGCGTCAAGCGCTCTGGAATGTTCGGCGAATGCCCAAGGGGGAACTGCCTTTGTTCGCTGCGGCAAGGGCGCGTGAATTGCGTGAAGAGGAGGATATGCCGCTTCCGAAAATGCCGCTATCCGACCATGTCGTTGCGGATTATCAAACCACGCGACTGTCCCTGAAAGGGCATCCGATGGGCTTTCTACGCGAACGTTTCCAAACTGAAGGTGTACTAAGCTGCGCAGAAACTGATTCGGCAAAAAATGGTGCCAGAGTTCGCACCGCAGGCGTTGTTTTAACTCGTCAGCGACCGGGTAAGGGAAATGCTGTTTTCATCACGATTGAGGATGAAACGGGAATCATCAATGCCCTGCTTTGGGCGCGACATATGCAGCGCTTGCGCCGTCCTGTGATGGCCTCCCGTCTGATGCTCTTGGAAGGTGAGGTTCAGCGCAGCAAGGAAGGCGTCGTGCATCTCATGGTCAGTAATGTGATTGATCGCACCTGTGATCTCAATCATATGTCAGAAACACATCAAGCGAAGCTTGATACTTCCTTTGGCGACAAAGTCGCTGATCGTCATCCCACACCGAGCCACCGGCATCCGCGCGATGTCCGCATCTTACCTAAATCGCGGGATTTCCATTAATCTAGCGAAGTCAGTGTCTGTCCATTTCAAAAAACGGCAAAGGCGATATTTCTTGGCACAGGGCGGCACCACAAACCGGCCTTCAAATTGTTCGTACATACGACACAAGATTGGAAGCATCTCGATCCTGTTGGTTGGTAAAGACTGGAACTGGTCGTCAGCCGATTAGCCGCTTTTTTCTGACTGCTAGGCCGCTATAACGACCGCAGATCAAGTGTCCGCAACTGCAGCATGAAGCGGAACGTCCAGTTCTCATACTCGGGACTAGAATGCCGATAGTCCGCTTCCGATGCAGTTGCGGACATTATGCAAAAAGCTCTTTAGATTCCAATCCAACCAGCTCTACTAACCCCTGCTTAAGTGATTGAAATAAGTCAATGCGGATTTTCCAGACTTTTAGCAGCATGATCTGCCGTGCCGGATAGTGGGACATTATCGACGAGATTGAGGCTAAGGATCACTCAGGCGCAACCTCCGATGCTGCACGCTTCCAAGCCTCTTTACCTGCCTCAGCTCATCATCATAGTTTATTTGCCTGCTTGTGACGATACATGTACGGTTTTTCTCTGCATTTATTGCGGGAATCTTCTTTTTATGTCGAGGGAAGTTCCACTATGCTCAAGAGCCTCGATAGCCTTGTTTCGCGACATTTGTGCGGCAATTGTAGGCGGTGAGGTAAGATATTGGCTATGGTTATGCTAGCGGCGTCATCGCATTGCTGACGCAATCACTGTCCCCGGCCATGATCAATCTCGCCAAGCCGGTTGGCGCGGAACGCGGGGAATAATGCACGGTCACGGTTTCTGCCGGGGCTGATGTTCGTGAAATGGTGATTTACGCCGACCATGGTTCACATGATCGCGTCATTACGGGATCGAACTTATATATCAGGGGCGCCCAGGGACAAAACCTGTGCGGACCCCGCTGATAGGGGAAAAAGGGGTAAAAGGTTCCGGTCTTTTGTCAGTTTTAGCACCAAGGGCAGCATCAGTCAGATGGCGGTTTGGACACGACGCGATAGTCCGCTCGCCGGGGTCCAATTGCGAGGGGAAAATTCCTTCAGCGGCTCTTTTCCCGCAAGTACGACCGCAAGCAGGTTGTCGAGATAGATCCCGGCCTTGTGTTTGGAGGATTTGTAGCACGTAGCGATGGGCAACAGATTTTTGCCTTGGGCATTATCGTGATTGATCCTGCCGATCTATCAAGCCACCCTGCCTAGGCTAACAATCCCGTTGTCTCATAAACCAACAGCGCGATTGCTGTGCGCCCCCAGCGCCAGCGTGGGCATCGCGGCCTGTGCCGTAAATCGCTGCTCCGCCGTCTGGAAGGCCAGTGAGCGGCAGGCAAAGAGCATCAGACAGCGTGCCCACAACGTTTGTGGATGAAAGCCCGCCAACGAGCCTTGGTGGCGAAGTTGTTTCGTCGACTTCTGCTGAGCAAACGCCAACGCGTTCGGTGACGGAGGTCGTGTAATCAAGTTCCCTTACCTCTTCCAATATGATGGCACGCGGTGAAGTGCGAAATGTTGAGATGCAACCGCGCCTTGGGGCGGCTGCGCAGAACGGTAATATCTGGGAATTTGAGCGTGTGAAAATCGGCAAGAACCCTGAAAGCACTTCCGTCTCAAGAATGTTTAGAACCGCCTATATCTTATTTACGAAGGTAGAGAGGGACCCAAGCTTGGCACTGTCAGTCGTTTTTCGTCGGTTTCGATGTGGAGCATGGAACCCAGCTCAGATGGCAATGTTCGCCTCGTAAGTCGTTATAATGAAGCACATTTGCACGTTAAAGGCGAAGTGCATACTGCAAGTGCGAGCTATGTTAATGATCTGTCGGCGCGGTGGTCAATTTATTGCGAGACCAACAACACCGTTAAATCTAAGCGATCATGCTATGAACAGTAAGGCTTAGAATTGTTCATTAAAAAACGCACTGCATGAACAGTGGCAGTGCGACAGGGGTGTAAGGGTTGAAATCAAAGCTGTAACCAAACCGATTTCAGCCTTCAAAGTGGCGCTCGCGCTTGGCGCAGTGGCGGTCTTGGGCGCGCAGCCACAAACGTCGGCTTTCGCGCAATGCGAAGTGGTTAACGACACCCGAATTTATGGCAAGAATGTTGCCCGAGCCGCTTTTCCCGGCGGCTATTACCAGATGATTAGCGAACGCGGATCGGCCCGCTACGATATTGATGGCACGTTGGTCAGGACATACGTTGAGATCACTCGCCATGGATGAAGGATCAATGGGCAAAACGCTTTGACGTCAATCAAGGCTTTCGCCCAAGTGCAGCGGTGGCAACCAATTCTGATTCAGGTACTCCCCAATGCCCACTTTCGCCGTCGGCCCTTCTTAAACCACCGGGCCGGCGACCGGACAAGGAAGCTCGCAAGCAAACAGCGGCTCTAACCCTTTGCTGTTGGATGCGCTACTCCGCAAGGCGCAAGCGCATCTCATAATCAAGATCAGGTTGAATTTGATCCCAATGCACCTTGGCTTGCCGCGCAAACGGGTAATCAACAACTGGCATCGGTTCAGCCTCCTTCCGAGCAAGGCAATCCATTTTCGCCACCTTCAAACGACGGCAACAATGCGGTGGCGATTGGCTCTCAGGCGAATGCAGCAGGGGAGGCTTTGGCGTTTGGCTTGCTGGCGGATGCCAATGCAGGCGGGGTCTCGCTGGGCTTTCGTTCTGATGCTGGAGCGCGCGGCACAGCGGTTGGCTTTGATGCTTCTGCGGCGGGTCCGAACTCGGTTGCGGTGGGCGCGGATGCTGTGGCGGCGCGACGGCGATTGGTGCAGGCGCAGCAACGACGGCCGCCAACCAAGTGGCGCTGGGCGGCACGGGATCATCCGTACGGATCGGCGATATCGACGCCTCCACAGCCGCACAGGTGGGTCCTGTTGATGCGGTGACGGTTGATGCGAACGGCACGCTGGGCCGCCAAAGTGTTGCCACAGCGGCCTCGGTCGACAACGTCCGGGTTGCTCTCAACGCAGTAGCCCAAGTCTCCACCGCGCAGTTTGATGCGCTCAGCGGGCGGGTTCAGGATCTTGACTTCCGCCTTGAGGAGTTGAGCGATAGCACCAGTGGAGGCATCGCGGCGGCCGCCGCGCTCGGCAGCGCCATTGCAATGCCGGACAAAGCCTTCACTATCGCAGGAAATATCGCGACCTATCGCGGTCAGCAGGGTTTTGCCGCCAGCTTTACTGGCCGAGTGAACGAGAGCTTTGCGATTGGTGCCGGGGTTGCGGGCAATACAGGCGATGGCGCCGTGGTTGCTCAGGCAGGTGTCGCCTTCGGGTTCTAAGCCTGCTCACAAAGCATAGGCCCGGTGAAAGACTAGGCCTCAACCAACACAAAGGGCGTCTCTAACCGGGGCGCCCTTTCTACGTTCAAAACTGCAACTTTGCCAAAAGGACGATTGTTCTATAGCCGCACCCTATGCTCGATCGGATGCAGTTTTCAGGCGACTGGCGTGACTATCAGGCGCGTGTTCTCGAGCAGATGCAGGACCATCTTGCCGACGACAGGCTGCACGTCGTTGCTGCGCCTGGTGCGGGCAAAACCATTCTGGGATTGGAGATCGTCCGAAGGCTGGGAAAGCCAGCGCTTGTCTTTGCGCCCAGTCTGGCGATCCGGGATCAATGGCGCGAGCGGTTATCGCCGTTGTTTATGGACGCAATTCCGGGCGATGATGAGATTTCCCGCGATCTTTCGGTGCCCGCTACGCTGACCCTTTCGACCTATCAATCGCTCGACAGCTTTCGCCGCAGCGATGATCTGACATCGCTGATCGAGAGCTTCAATGCGCACGGGCCGTTTACGCTGGTTCTGGATGAGGCGCATCATTTGCGCCGTGCCTGGTGGGATTGCCTAGACCGGCTGCGGCGGGAGCTGAACGACGTCACCATCGTGGCGCTCACCGCGACGCCGCCTTATGACGCGAGCTTCGCCGAGTGGCGTCGTTATGAGGATTTGTGCGGGCCGATTGATTTGGAGATCGGCATTCCAGAGCTGGTCCGTAATGGCGACCTGTGTCCGCATCAAGACCATCTGATTCTGTCTGAACCGACCGAAGACGCGCTGGCTTTGCTCGACCGCCGCAGGCAGGCGATTGGCGATTTGCAGCGCGATCTGCGCGAAGATGCCGAATTCCTGGATTGGTTGGAGCAGCATCCGTGGATGACGGATCCCAAGAGCCATATTGAGGCCATATTGGATGCTCCCGAAATGCTCTCAGCGGTGCTGATATTGCTTGGCTCTGCCGGGCGAAAACTTCCCAAAGCGCCGCTTAAGGTGCTGGGGGCGTCTGCGCGTGATTTGCCAATGCCGTCTTTGTTCTGGCTGGAGCGGTTGCTCGATGGCTTGCTGGCGCAGAACAAGGCGGAGTTTCCACTTTCTCCTGAACGCCGCAAGACGTTGGAAAACCGTCTCCAGAGACACGGCCTGATTGAGGGTGGGCGCGCACGGCTGCGCCACACTCGCTCGGTCTTCCGGCTGCTCGCGTTGAGCCTCGTAAAACTAGAGAGCATCACCGCCATTGCAGAGGCAGAGGCGGCATCGCTCGGCGATGATCTGCGGATGGTTGTGCTGTCAGACCACATTCGCGCTGGAGAGCTACCGAAGCGGGCAGAGGATGAGTTCAAACCGGCGAAGCTGGGCGTGGTGCCTATTTTCGAGAGCCTGAGGCGAGCCGATGTAAATGCTGATCGGCTTGCGGTTCTGACTGGCAGTCTGGTGATCATACCTCAGCTTGCGGCGGAAACTTTGGATGCGGTCGCTAGCGGGCTCGGTCTTGAGGCCTCTAACCTGCGGACAAAACCAATCGCAGCCTGTCCTGGTCATGTGGAATTGCAGGTCTCAGGTGGCAGCAATGCCGACCTAGTGCGCCTGATCACCGCCCTGTTTATGCGCGGAGATATTCGGATTTTGGTGGGGACGCAGTCTTTGCTCGGGCAGGGTTGGGACGCGCCAGCGCTCAACAGTCTTGTTCTGGCCAGCAACACCGCGTCTTTCATGCTGTCGAACCAGATGCGCGGGCGCGGCATTCGCATCAATCCGGCAGCGCCCGGGAAGGTGTCCAATATCTGGCATTTGGCCACGCTTGAACCGGATACGGGAGGGCTGGCAGAAGCACTTGAGACCTCGCTCAATTGGGGAGCATTGAATGATGGCGGTCCGTCGCGCACCTCCGACATTGGTGTGGTTGCCCGCCGGTTCAGAGCGTTTGAATGCATTCCAAACGGCGCATCGCACCTTATCGAAAGCGGCCTAGGTCGCCTCGGGCTTAATCCGAGTTTGTCGATCGCGCAGCAAAATGCGGCCACTCTGAGCTATGCCTCAGACCGAGCCGGCATCGCGCAGAAATGGCGGAAATCCCTAGGTGAAGGGGAGGCGCGCTCGCAAGTGCGCGAAACGGCTGCGCCGAATTATGCGCCAAGGGCGCTAAGCTGGTCTGACACCCTGCATTCGCTGGTGTGGACCGCCACTGGCAGTGCAGGCATCGCGGCTGCGGATCAGCTGCGCGGGGTCGCATCGATGGAGGGGTTTGGCTTTTTTGCGATGGGCGCACTCGGTGTCGCGACACTCGCTAGCCTGCCTCGGCTAGGGCGCGCGGCGCGGCTGGCATGGCGCAATGGCTCGCTGGAGGGCAGCTTAAGCGAAGTAGCCAGCGTGGTTTTGACCAGCCTTGGTGAGGCGGGCCTTGTGACCGCAAACGAGCTTGAAAGGGCGCAAATCACCGTCCGAACCAGCGTTGATGGCCGCAAGGATGTGATTGTCTCTGAAGTCAGCCGATCGACCGAGCGGCAGGTGATGGAGGGCATCGCGGAGGTGCTGGGCCCTGTGCAGAACCCACGCTATCTCTTGGTGCGAAAATCGCGCTTTGGGTGGCGACTGCGAGCAGACTTTCACGCTGTTCCCGCCGCATTAGCTGGGCGCAAGGAAAACGCGGAAGCCTTCGCAAAAAACTGGCGACAGAAGGTCGGGCGCGGTGAGCTTGTATTCACACGCACCGCCGAAGGTCGGCAAACCTTGCTGCGCGCACGGATGCGCTCATTCGCGGCCGGTTTCCAGCGATCCGTCGACCGACGTTCCGCCTGGGTGTAGCGCTTGGCGGTTAGGCCACTTTCAGAGCTGTGGCTTCGTCATCCTGAGAGCTCTCATGGGCGACAGGCTCTGGGCGTCCGAAGTGGAAGCCTTGGAAGCAAGAGCAACCCAGCGCCAGCATCGCTTCGGCTTGGTCTTCTTGCTCGATGCCTTCGGCGGTCACATCGATCTCAAGCGAGCGTGCAAGCGAGACGATAGCGGTCACAACAGCCTGACTCTTGCGCGAACCAGCGGCCGCAGCTTGAACAAAGTCGCGGTCAATCTTGATCATCGAGAAGTTCATTTTCTCAATGTAGTTGAGCGATGAATAGCCGCGGCCGAAATCATCAAGCGCGAATGATACGCCAAGTTCCCGCAGGCTCTTCAGTTGAGATTCCAGCTCGTCGTCCATTTCCAGCAGGATGGTCTCCGTAAGCTCAAGCAGCAGGCGCTTTGGCGCGAGGCCGCTCGAAGCCAATGCATCTACTACAGTTGCGAGGAAAGCGCCGGTGGTGAGCTGCAATGACGAGACATTGACGGTGAGTTTGACGTGCTCTGGCCAGTTCGTCGCTTCAGCGCAGGCAGAACGCAGCATCCATGCGCCGAGCTGTTCGATCAGCAGAGCTTCTTCAGCGATCGGGATGAACACGCTTGGCGGGACAATGCCGCGTTCAGGGTGGTTCCAGCGCATCAGGGCTTCATGGCCCATCACTTCACGGTCAGCGCCGCTGATGATTGGCTGATAAGAGATCGAAAGCTGGCCGTTTTCGAGAGCAGCTGAGAGATCGTTTTCAAGGTCTGAGCGATCTTCGAGACGATCACGCATACTCTTGGTGTAGGATACGTGGGTTCCGCGCCCGCGGTGCTTGGCTTCGTAGAGGGCGAGGTCAGCATTGGTCATCAGCACACTGTCGGACACGCCGCCGGTGATTGCCGTGATACCGATCGATGCGCCAACGGCGAGCTCGAAATCGCCAACTTGATAGAGTTCGCCGACCTGCTCGATGAGCTTATCGGCAACTTGGGCCGCTTCTTCAACACTGGTCGATGGCCGCAGGAACAGTCCGAATTCGTCGCCGCCCAAGCGGCCAATAACCGCATCCGGACCGGCAGCATGGCGGAAGCGCTCTGCCACTTTTGCCAGCAATTTGTCGCCGACCGCGTGACCGTAAACATCGTTCACTTGCTTGAAGCGATCAAGGTCGATCAGCATCAGAACGCCTTGCGCGCCGGTTTCTGCGCAGGTTTGAGAGACGCTCTCAAGCTGGCTGCGGAAGTGATCGCGCGAGAACAGTCCGGTCAGGCTGTCATGCTGCGTCACATAGGTGAGTTTCTCGTTCGCTGCGCTAATCGCGGCGCGGCTGCGGTTCACGGTGCGCAGGATCAGCAGTGCGACAACGAAGGCAGCGATGACGAGGCCGATGACAGCTGACAGCAAGAACACTTGGTTCTGCGCGCTCGTCAGGCGGGCTTCGTTCGCTTCTTTCTCAGCCGACAGCTTTGAAATGCGCAGCTCTCTGTTTTCCGCATCGAAGCGAGCGCCCAGCAGGGCGTTGTTCGCAACGGCAGAGAGATCTTGAGCTTGGCCCTCGATCCGGTGATATGCGGCCAAGTGATCGGCAGCGAGTTTGTACTCGCCGCGCGCGGAGTAAATTTTGTGAGCGGCATCGTGGAAATCGCGGAACAGCGGAGAGGTCGCATCTAGCTCCTGACCATCAAAGGCGCGGCCAATGTAGTCCCCCGCACGGCCCAGATCGCCGCGGCTAAGCTCAATCTGCGCCCGCACGCCGTAAAGGAACGGGCGCCATTCGGGTGCTTGGTCGTATGCGATTCGAAGGCCGCGCGCTGCAGTGTCTTCTGCTGCTGCGTACTGACCATTTAGATATTGGGTCGATGCAATATTCGTGAGGATCCGGGCTTCCAGCAGCGGACTCGACATTTTGCCAGCCACCGACAGAGCTTGACGAAATTCGTCTTCGGCCTCTTCCAACCGGTCAAGCTGCTTCAGCGCGTTACCGGTGTTGTTGTGCGCCGAGAGGGCGAGGGCGTTGTCTTCTGGAAAAGCCTCGCCCGCTTGACGGTAATAGCCAAGCATGCGCTCATAATCTCGCGCGTCTGAATAGAGCGAACCGATGTTTTGCAGCACAATTGCGCGGCTGCGGTTTTCGCCCAGGGCCTTGTAGCGCTCATCCGCTTCGAGGAAGAACGAGAGAGCTTCGCCATATTCAGCCTGGCGAGCCTTGTAAGAGGCCTGCGAGCGCAGCAGGTCAGCGTGCAGCTTGTCGCCAGGGAAGCTTTTGGCCACTTCATTGAGCGCCGATGCGATGATCGCTTGCGCTTCATCGCCGCGATTGAGGCGCATAAGGGCTTCGCCCTCGAGCCATTGCGCGGTCAGGCGTGACTTGTTTTCAGCCTTGGTGTCGCCTGAAACGAGTTCTTTGGCTTCGCGCGCAAGCTTTAGAGCTTGGGCGGAATCGCCCATCATCAGCGATTTGGCCTCAGCAATCGTCTCTTCGAATGCGTCAGCAGCGGGGGCGGCGCCGGTCGCCGCAGCGGTGACCGGCATGGCGAGAGCTAATGCAGCCGCAATAAGCGCGGCCCATCCTTTGATCAATCTGCCCATGTCAGTTCCCTATTTCCCCATTCCGCCTTGATAGTTTCCTTCAAGGTCGGATTATCTGCTGTATCGGATTAGAACCGCAGGCCGACACTCGCACCAAGCACATAGCTACGGCGGTCATCGCCATCGCCATCGCTGATGTAGCGACCGAACAATCCTAACTCCGAAGACTTGCTTAGCGGCGTTGCGTAAACAATTTCCCCTGTCATGCGGCGTTTTGTTTCAATACCAATCGATTGGGTCACAAAGCCCAATTCGCCGGTCTCGCGGTCGATGACCTGCTCAGAGCTAAATTCCAGCTGACCAGATTCCACATTCAGCGGCTGGCCGACCGATACACGCAGCACATCATCGCTGCCCATCAGGCCGCGCTTGTTCATCGTGATCTGGCCAGCCGTGCTGGTGATACGATTGCTGTTAGCAAGCAATTGTCCTCCCGCAGTGTCGGTTCCAGCACCGGTTGCAGACAGGTCGAATGAGAAGCCTTGGCCAAGATTGACGCTGGCAGAAACGGTCACCGCATTGGTGCTTGAACCATTGCCGAGGAATTCGTCAGAGGATGTTTGCACACCCAGAAGCGCATCATCCTCGCGCAGGTTGGTCCATTGAACGTTCAGCGAGACATTGTCTGTCACCTTCTGCTCAATGCCAAGGATCATGGCGCGCGCTTCGCGGGCACCAAGATTGCGCTGAATTTCACGCTGTAGTTCCGACACACCCGACAGATCTTGCCAATCTTCACGTTCCTCGCTGAAACCAGCAGTGATTGTGGTTGTAGGCGTCGGCTTGAAGCTTGCAGAACCAAAGACTTCGCCCGATGCGAGGCCCAAAATGGGGTTCACACCGCCAACATTCTGATCGTGGTCACTGATCAAGCCGAAGCGTTGGCCCGTCAGCGAAAGCGCGCCTTGGCCATGACCTACAGTGAAAGAGAACCTTCCGCTTGGGTCAGTCAGGCTGGCTGCGGTGTGGACAGGATCAAGAGCGCCCTCATCGGTCAGGCGCGGTGCGATCATGTCGTATTGCAGGCTCCACTCGCCCCGAGTTGGTGCAACAGCGGATGTGACCTGGGTCACGCCAATTGTGCCGTCACCATCTTTGTCGGCGCCTTTGCTGAGTAGCCATTTTTCAAAGCGGCCTCGGATGAAGTCCTGGAAACGTTGCTCACCATGGCCAAGTACATCGGTGGTGCCGCCGTAAGTGAACGAGGATACCGGGATCGCGAAGTCGCGGTATGTGTTACCGATCTTCTCAATCGCCGTGATGAACACTCCATCAGTTTCCCAGTGCTGCGGGATACCGGCGCCGAGCAGCTCGCCCACTGGGGTTATGACTGGCACATTGATATTGCCAATTTTCCGGTGAGTTTTGAATGTCAGAGCATTAAAATCGAGCGGAGATTGTGATGCTGCAACGTCCAGCAGACCGTGGCCATAGACCTCGTCCACGCCAGGCGCGCCCAGATCCTGCGCAGAACGGAAGATGATCTCTGCGGTTTCTTCTGGATTGCGTGCAAGCCAAGTCCAGCGATCGTGCAGCAGCGAGATCGCACCTGACACCAAAGGAGCCGCAAATGAGGTGCCAGAGCGCCGGACCACGCCGCCTTCGCCGTCCGAGACAAGGATCAATTCGCCCGGTGCAACAATCGTGCGATTGTAAAGCTCATTACCAGCTTCACACACTCCATTGTTCAGCAGACAGGCGCTGCCCGGACGGTTGGAGAAGCTGGAGATTTCGCCATTCAGGCCAAGCGAACCAACCAGAATGAAGGTGGTGTCGCTGGAATAGTTCCAATCAATGTCCGCCGTTTGCGTGATACCGTCATTACCAGCAGCAACGACGTAGGTGGTTTCATGATTGTAGCGGCGCAGATGGTTGCTGTTCAGCACATCAGCCAAGCCTTGCGAAACCGCCCAACCGCTCTCGCCAAGCGAGAGGTTTACGACGCTGACATAGCCAGTTTCGTTGCCGCCGACATAAGCAAAGAGCAGTTGCTCAATACCTTGCTGCACTCCTTCCCAAGTCGCGGTGTTATCGGCATCAAACGGATTATATGTCGCGAGCTGTGCCTGCGGTGCGATGCCCAAAATGCCTTCGCCGTCATGCGCGGCGGCAATCAGGCTGGCGACACCGGCGCCGTGGCCATTTACCGAGGTTGCACCGCCGCCTGACCAGGCAATGTTATCGGCAAGGTCAGCATCAGCAGCAAAGCTGCCGTCAACCACACCGATAACGGCCTGCCTGCCTGAGCCTTGAATCTGCGTTATTGACGGTGTCCAATTGACCGTATTCATCCAATGATCGACGTGATCGATCCCGGAATAGCCCATCAGGCTATCGTGCCAGTCGAGGAAGAATGCAGCGCGGTCATTGGCTGATTTGCCAGCGAGCGAAACCTTATCGTTCAGATCAACGCCGTGACGTGCGAGAACTTCGGTGACGAAATCATCGCGGAACGAACGACCGGTTTCGGCTTCATAGGCTGCGCCAAATTGACCCTCAGCCTGATCGATCAGCGTGCCAAGAGCATTGAGGATGCGATCTGGAGTGCCATCATAGACAGGCGTGAATTGGCCGTTGCTTTCAGTGTAGTTGAGGCTGCCCCAAACTTCATCAGCAGCGGCCATATGCGCGCTGTTGTCTGCCCAGAATTCACCGAGCAGCTTCAGATTGGTCGCATCAAATGCGCCGATGTCGCCATAGAAGGCGTCAATATCGCCCCAGAACGCGCCAATGTCGCCGTAGAATGGGCTGATGTCGCCATAGAAGGCGTCAATGTCACCGTAAAACGGGTTAATGTCGCCATAGAACGCACCGATGTCACCATAGAACGGGTTAATGTCGCCCCAGAATGCATCAATATCGCCATAAAATGCGCCAATATCGCCGTAGAAAGGATTGATGTCGCCGTAGAATGGATCAATGCCCCGCAGCGTCACGCGGCCGGTGTTTGCGCCGAGATCGGCGTTAACGATTGGAGCGGCTACCGGACGAACAGTGTTGATGGCCGCGTTGATTGGGGTCGCGGTGATAACAGTGCCGGTGGCTTGATCCGATGACCAAGCGGCGAATGCTGGCGAGTTAAGAATGTCCTCCGCCGCCGTCTCGACATTCAATGGCAACAGGCGCTGCGTGTTAGGCGCCAGTTCACTAGTAAGAACGAGGTCTTTCTCATCCAAAACAGGAAGTTCGTTGACCGTTTGATCTTGCGCATAGGCAGGGGCTGCGAGCGATGCCGCTATCGCAATTCCAGCAACTCCTGATGCAAACTTATTAGCCATTCTGTTCATCCAATCAGTCTTTCAGCGCGCAGAGACGCCTTCGTGCTGCATGGATTACAGAGGGTGCGTTGGGCTTGGATTGATGTGAATGGTTAAAATATTAAGAACTCTGAACGCCTTCGAGACGGGCGCGCTTGTGGATGAGAATCGCCAAAGCGGCTGAGGCGCGGGGTCGCAGCGGTAAATTTTGAGTAAACGCGGTTCATCGCGGTCGCCGCCAGGAAAAATTAGTCTGCTTTAAGTTTAACGCCAAACGCGCTGAATGCTGGTCACGGCGAATCGCAAATGCGGCTCGCAAAGCGGCAAAAAACAGTGAAATTGGCTAGCGGCTCGGCCCTTTGAGGCGCCTTCAGGCTGGTTAGACGGCGTATTGTCGCCGTCTCACAGAAATTAACCGGCGCGAACGCGGGTCAGAAACGCCTGGACATGCTCTTTCAGGCTGCTGGCCTGTTCCTCTAGGTCGGTGGCGCTGGTCAGCACTTGGCTGGCAGCCGTTCCGGTTGAGAGAGACAATTCGCGCACGTCTGAGATGTGGCCAGATACCTGATCGGTCCCGCGCGCAGCCATATCGATGCTGCGGGCCAAATCCTGGCCTGCTACGGACTGTTGGTCGACAGCGCTGGCGATCGAGATTGCGGTGCTTTCCAGATCGCGAACCTGACCAGCAATTGCGCGCAGAGCATTGACGCTGGCGCCTGTGGTGTCCTGCATCGCGCTGATTTGCGCTGCGACTTCTTCAGTGGCGCGGCTGGTTTGCATGGCCAGTTCTTTAACTTCGCTGGCAACCACGGCAAATCCGCGTCCTGCTTCCCCGCCGCGTGCCGCCTCGATCGAGGCGTTCAGGGCGAGAAGATTGGTGCGCTGTGCAATGGTCTGGATCAATTCAACCACTTGGCCAACTTGCTCAGCAGAGGCTGACAGCTCTGAAATGGTCGTGTCTGCCTCTTTGGTGGCATCTGTGGCCAAGCGTGCGAGTTCGCTTGAAGAGGTCGCTTGACGGCTGATTTCACCAATCGACATGGCAAACTCGTCACTAGCTGCCGCCGCTGCCGTCGCGCCCGAATTGGCTTCCTTCATGCTTTGCGCGACTTCGCTGGTGCGCTGGCTCGATTGCTCAGCGGAAGAGGCCATCTGGGTCGCTGTAACCTGCAATTGGCTGGACGCGGCAGCCACGCCTTGAACGACATCGCCCACCGTGTGCTCGAACTGTTTGGCGAGCTCATTGAGCATTTCCGCCTTGCGCTTTTCATTCTCGGCGCGCTCTTGCTCGCGTTCTTTTTGCTCTTGGATCTGTTCTTCGGCGCGTTTTGCCCGCTCACGAGCCCAGATTTCCATCTGGCGGTTGGCGCGTTTGAACAGCTCCAGCGATTTCGCCATGTCGCCGATCTCGTCGCCGCGGCCATGACCGCGGATTTCAAAATCCGGGTCGCCTTTGGCGAGGCGATTCATGCCGTCTGTAATCTCTGAAATGCTCTCGCCGATGCCATAAGACATATAGCGTAAACCAAGAAGCAGGATCAGCGTCGCGACAAGGCCGAGCGCGATAACGATCCCAACCATGGCGAAGAAATAGTCGACACCCATCTGGCGCATTTGTTCGCCGTGGGCGGAGAGATCGATCGCGAAGATCCGGGAATCTGCAAACAAGGTGTCGCCTTTGTTCGACAACTCATAGGACAGCGCAACAGACGCTTCGCTACGACCTTCTCGCGCCAAGCTTTCTCTAAGCTCATTGAATGTGGCATTATACGCCACAAGATCAGCTTGAATTTGCGCCAAGCGATCGCCCATTTTCGGAACGTGTGTAGCAACGATGCCATTGATTTGGGCAAGCTGCGCTTGAGCCGCTTCATAGCTATCACGTTGCCGTTCTAAAGCTATGGTTTCACCGCCAAAGATGTAACGAACGGAATTGTAGCGCAGCTCTCCGGTGGTGCCGCGCAAATCGACCGATGCCAGGACACCGTCCTTAATGTCATTGTTGGCCTGGGTGCGATTCCACAGCTCGGTGAACCCAAGGCCCAAGATCAGAGTCATCGCGAAACATACGGCGAAGAACGTGCCGAAAATAGCCTTGATCTTGCCGGCGATCCGCAAATTGCGAAACCACTCAATGCGGTCGAGGAAGCTTTTGTTCGTTTGATCGGTAGAGAGGGCGAGGTCCGCAGTTTCTTCTGCGATCTCTTTTTCCATCTTGCGCGCAAATTCAGGGACAGCGAGCTGTTCAAACTCTTCCTGCCGCGTCATCATGTTCATTTTGGAAATTCCCACCTCAGGTCGTCGTTGACCAGTTTCCTGAACGAAAATCCTTTATAAATCCTTCATTGAAGGACTCAGAGGTGAAATTATCTGCAACTGATTTTTCTGAATTAGCGTTTGAATGAGTAAAATCAGAATATTATGAGTATTTTACAGTAAAGCTAAAGTATCATACACTACTTCGAGTGATAATGGTTATGCTGCGGCCTCGTCGCCAATTTCAGCTGCATCCCCAACGCCTTCGCTTGGAGTGGTAAGCAGTCCAGAAATATCGCCAGCTGGCATGGCTTTGTAGTAAAGCCAACCTTGGATTTGATCGCATCCGGCCGTGCGAACCAGATCAGCCTGAGCCGTGGTTTCTACACCTTCGGCCGTCACTTCCATCTTCAGTGCGCGGGCGACGGCGATGCTGGAGAGCATCATCGCGCGGCTGCCTTCATCATCACCGGCTTGAACAACAAGACTGCGGTCGAGCTTCAGTTTCTCAAACCGGAACTGGCGCAAGAATCCGATCGACGCATAACCTGTGCCGAAATCATCAAGCGCGACATTGACGCCAAAGCCGCGAATGACATCGAGCGTGCGCTCAGCGACGATTGGGTCGAGCACGAGGCAGGTTTCGGTGATCTCAAGCTCGAGGCGCTGCGGCGGGAAACCGCTTTCCTCAAGGATTTGACCCAATTGGATTGGGAACTCAGGGTTGCGCAACTGCGCCGCTGAAATGTTCACAGACAGCTTGATCTCGCCCCACGGCAAGGCGTCGGTAACAGCCTGGCGAAGCACCCAAAGGCCGATCGCATTGATCAGGCCGGATTCCTCAGCGACCGGGATGAACACGTTCGGGCCGATGTTTTCGCCGTCTGGGCGGTTCCAGCGTAAGAGCGACTCCACTGCTACGATTTTGCCATTGTCGGCATCGACCAACGGTTGATAGGCCAATGCAAATTCGCCTTCAGCGAGCGCCTTGCGTAGCCCCTCATCGAGTTCACGCACGGCTTCACGGCGGCGGTCAAAGTTCTCATTGAACCATGTGCAGCGCATCTTGCCACCACGTTTCGACATGAACATCGCGACGTCGCTGCGGCGCATAAGCTCCGACGACTCAACCGGATCATCGCCCGTGCAACGGGCAAGGCCAATGCTCGCTCCAACTGGGATTCGGCGGTCGCCGATCGCCAATGGCTTTGCCAATTGCTCCAGAACGGTGCGCGACATGCCTTCCAGAATGGTGCCAGCGACTTCGCCGACCATAAGGATTGCAAATTCGTCGCCGCTTAAACGATAGCAACGGGCCTCTGGCTCGCTAGCGGACCGCAAAATGTCAGAGCATTTTTGAATCAGTTGATCGCCAACGGAATGGCCGAAATGATCATTGACCTGCTTGAAACTGTCCAAGTCGATGATGGCGACCGCAACCTCAGTCGGTGTGCGCAGAGCATCATCGATATCCTGGTGCAAGGCGCGCCGATTGGGCAGCTGGCTCAGAGTGTCCGTGGTGGTCATCGCCTCCAGTTCACGGGCCTGCATGAGACCAAGGCGGCTGAGCAAAAAGATGGTCGCAGCGTAAACGAGGATTCCAGCGATCAAAAGGCTGGAGGGAGAGCGAAACTCGATATCATCGCTCATGATGACGATGAGTGAGATAGCGCCAAAAATGAGTGACAAGATTACGAATGGTGCGACCACCATCGTAGACGGCGTGAGCCGCAGTGTTGTCAATTTGTTTGGCACCAAAAATTCCCCGTCTTGCACTCTATGGCGCTATTTTGCGAATATCGTTACTAAGGGGAATTAACTAAAGAAGGGTAAATTGCATTTTATCGAAACCATTGAAAAATAGCGTTTTTACCCCAGTGCATTCGCGATTTTTTGGCCGATATGCAAAATTTTGCACCCGGCTTGGTAATCTATGCAGAGAGGCTTTAACCCGTCGCGGTCATACGCATTGCTTGCGGCGTTGCGTGGACCGGACTGTAGATGCTTGCCCGGCCTGAGATAGGCGCAAAGGCATCGGTTTGACCGACCACAGTCTCACCTGCGCCGAGCATCAAGAAACCGTCTAGCGCCAGCGCGCTGCGCAAGCGTTCAAAGGCGGCCTGCCGCGTGACCGGATCAAAGTATAGCAGCACATTGCGGCACAAAACCAAGTCAAAGCTTTGCCGGCTTGGCGGTTCTTTGAGGACATTGTGCTGTTGGAAGCGGGTGTAGGCCAGCACGTCATCATGAAGCTGCCAACCGGTGCTGGTCTCATCAAAATGGCGCAACATTTGCGCGACGCTGAGGCCGCGCTGGACTTCGAACTGAGTGTAGCTGCCGCTGCGAGCGGTTGCGATGGCGCTGTGCGAAATGTCTGTACCCAGAATTTCGATTGTCCAATCGTGCCAACGCGCTGCTTGCTCGGCAAACATCATCGCAATCGAGTGCACTTCCTGCCCGGTTGAACAGCCAGCGCTCCAGATAGAGAGACGCTTGGTGCCTGCGCGTTTTTCAGCCAGCTCTGGCAGGACACTCTCGGGCAGCTGATCGAAAGTCGGCTTGTCCCGGTAAAAATAGGTTTCATTGTTGAGCAGCGCCTCGACCACGCTTTGGGCAAGGCTCTCTTGGCCCCGGTCAGCCAGCAGGCAAACCAATTGGTCAATATTGCTGATACCATGCTCGCGGAACACACCAGACAAAGCCGTTCCGACCCGCCATCTGCGGCTTTCGGTCAAGTGCTGCCCTGTGTGCGAGGCTAAGAGGTCCGCGATAATCTGGTGAGAGGCTTCGCTTACTTCCATGTCGTAGCACCCACGCGCGCTGGGCCAGCGAGGGCGATCATCGCCTCGCGCAATTCTTCTGGCGTTCCGACTAGACTGGTCAAGCCAGCTTTGGTGACGGCACCCGGCATTCCCCAAACAGCGCTGGTGTCAGCGTCTTGTGCAAAGACAACGCCGCCGTTCTTATGAAGGACCTCAGCGCCTTGCGCACCGTCACGGCCCATCCCGGACAAGATGATGGCCAATGCCTGGCCGCCGCATACATCGGCAATACTTTCCAGCATCGGGTCGACAGACGGCATACATCCGCTGCGCGCCGGGGCGCTGGATGTCTTGGTGATCAAGCGGTCACCACTGCGGCGCAGCGTCATGTGGCCATGACCTGGTGCGACAGCAATTTCGCCCGGTGTGATAACAGTGCCTTCTTCAGCGATAATCGTCTTGCGTCCGCATGCCACCTCGATTTGGCGTGCGAAAACTGGGATGAAGGATGCTGGCAGATGCTGAGTGATCAGGATCGGCAGGTCGAAACTTGTGGGCAAGTCGCGGAGTAGTAGGTTGAGCGCGTGAATGCCGCCAGTAGAGGCGCCAATCGCGAGCAGCTCCGGGCGCTTTTTCGCTGGCGCAACCTTACGTTTCGCGGGCTCCTTAGCAGCGGCCTTCGCTGGCACCGCGTCTGTGCTTTCGCCCTCGTGACTCCCGAGTGCTTTGATCTTGTCGAGCAATTGCTCGCGGTATTCATCATTAAATCCGCCCGGGCGCGGTTTGAGCATCGTGTCGGCTGCGCCCATAGAAAGGGCGGCCATGGTGTGCTCTGCGCCGTCTTGTGTCAGCGAAGATACGACCAAGACTTGCGCGTCTTTGGCGGTCTTAAGAATTTCTGGCAGGGCATCAAGCCCGCCCATTCCTGGCATTTCCAGGTCGAGCAAGATCACATCAGCATGGGTTGTCTTAAGCTGAGCGATTGCGCGTTCAGCGCTGCTCGCAGTGCCGACGATCGACATCGCCTGGTCACTTTCGACCATGCGCTTGAAAACGGTGCGAACCGTCAGCGAATCGTCGACAATCATCACTTCGACAGGTGCGTTGCCAGAGCCATTGTCTGGCGCTGTCCTGCGCAAAGGGCGTTTGGATATAGGCGTGTGTGCGCTCACGCGAATCCAACCAGCTGCAGTTTGATCTGAAGAGTTTCGTGATCAAACGGCTTCATGACATATTCGTCAGCGCCAGCTTGGATTGCCTCGCGAATGTGCGCGACATCATTTTCGGTGGTGCAGAACACAACCTTTGGCTTGTCGCCATCCGGGCGCTTGCGCAGCTGTGTGATGAACTCAATGCCAGTCATAACCGGCATATTCCAATCGAGCAGCACCACATCTGGCATTTGCTCATCACAGCGATCAAGCCCCATCTGGCCGTTTTCTGCCTCATCCACGACGAACCCAAGCGTCTCAAGAATATGTCTTGAGACCTTTCGGATTACCCGTGAATCGTCAACTATCAGGCACGTTTTCATAAGGACCCCTGTTGTTCCTTCGATGTTGCTTACGCTCCACCCGTAAGTTTTGTCTTAAGCCGCTACTTCGAGAGATTCTGGACCTGCGATGAGCAGAGCAAGATCAATCAGCAAAGCCGGGCCGGTTGAAGTTTCAACCATCCCAGTCGTGATCCGCGACCATTCTGGCCCGAACCCGCCGCTCACATTCTCAACTTCCGATGTGGCAGTGTTAATATCGTCGATCCGGTCGACCATCAGCGCGTAGGAATGGTTAGCGATGGTAACGACCGCGCCGCGGTGATCGGTTGGAAATTTATCTGGATCCATGCCGAGAGCGCGGCGGCAATCAATCACGGTCAGTGACTGGCTGCGCATCGCTGTGATCCCAGCGATGAAGTCAGCGGTGCGCGGCACCGGAGTCACCACACCAAGTTCAATCACAGAGGATACATTATGCGCGTTCAGTGCGCAGCGGCGGCCGGCAATTTCGACCATGACCATCAAATCGTTCATCGCTTACCTCCTGCCCGTGCGCGGCGCAGCGCATCGACCAATCCATCGCGGTCATAGCGGTAGATTGAGCCATCATTATTGGCTGCATCTGGCTGACTGCGAAGGCGAATAAACTCGCCGTCAGTCAGGCTTGTGTCTGGCTCGCTATCATCGAGGACAATCGCGATATCGCCTGCCTCGTCTGAGCCGCTGACGACTTCATAGCCGGCAGCGCTGACAAGCGGGCCGAGGATTGTTCGCGCCCAATCACTGTCCGGCAGATGGCAGGTTGGTTTGCTGGTAAGCTCTGGTGGCTCGCCATAGCGAGCAAAGATCTCATGCCCATCAATGAGCGCAATCGTCTGACCATCAACCAGGGTGAGGGCTTCGACCAGCGGATCATCATCAACCGGCTTAAGAGCGTTTTGCAGTTCAACGGCGTCATCGACCTCTCGCACGGCATACAGCAGCTCGCAGGTCTCATCCGATAGCCGCAAGAAGCGGATCTTGCCGGTTGCTTTTTGACCTTCGGGCAGACCGACCAGCGGCAGAATAACGCCGTCGATAACGGCGCGTTTGCCATCAGGTGAAATGTCGATGTCTTCCGCTTTGGCGGTTTCGATCCGCTGGACCAACTCCAGGCGAACGGCGCGTTTGCGATTGTCGTAATCGGTGAACAGCATGGCGCGGCTGAGCACCTCGTCGGTGTCTTGGTCTTGTTGGTTTGCCGCCTGCAGCACGCGGGTGCGGGCATCAGAGACCAGGCCATGCTCGGCTGCGACATTTGTTACATCGAGTAGCAGGATCGGTTGTCCGTCATCGAGCAGGGTTGAACCAGCATATACCCCGCAATTCATGACTGCCGGAGCCAGTGGTTTGACCACAAGGTCACCGTGGTGGTGAATGCGGTCGATCGCCAGAGCGAACAGATCGCCACTTGCAAGGCGCAGCAACACCATTGTGTGCTCACCTTCGGCGATGTCGGTGCTCGGCAATCCGAGCACTTCTGCCAAGGAAAGGCATGGGATCCGGTTGCCGCGGAAGGTGATCAAAGCGGTCTCGCCAACGCGAGTGAAATCGAGCGATTTAGAAGTCGAGTCGATGATCTCTTCAATATAGCTTTGCGGAATGGCAAAGCGCTGGTCACCGACTTCGACCGTAAGGCCAGCGATGATGCTGAGCGTCAGTGGCACTTTGAGAGTGAACATCGAGCCGACGCCTGGCGTGCTGGAGACGCTGATTGAGCCTCCGACGCGCTCCAGATTGTCGCGAACGACATCAAGGCCAACGCCGCGGCCCGACACATTGCTGACCGTTTCGGCGGTTGAGAAACCGGGCTCGAACACAAGCTGCAGGATTTTGTCGCGGCTCATCGAAGCACGCTCGGCGGCTGTGATCAGACCAACAGAAACCGCTTTGGCGGCAATGCGCTCTTCATTGAGACCATCGCCGTCATCGCTGACTACGATAGAAATTGTGTTGCCGGACTGACGGGCAGATATCGACAAGATGCCAATCTCGCGCTTGCCTTTCGACAGACGGCTGCTCGGTTCTTCGATCCCGTGGTCGATTGCGTTGCGAATAATATGCGTCAGCGGATCGCGGACGGTCTCGATCATCTCGCGGTCGAGCTCAACGTCGCCGCCTTCCAGATCGATCATCACCTGCTTGCCAAGGTCGGCCGACAAATCGCGAACCAAGCGGGGCAGGGCAGTGTAAAGCGTTTCAATCCGCTGCATGCGCATCCTAGTGATGGCATCGCGAACATCGGAAAGAATGGTGGTCAGGCGCTCAAACGGGCCATCAATGGTTGGCTGATTGCCAGCTTGGCGGAGGCGGTGGGCCAGATCGTTGCGGGCCAGAACCATGTCGGAAACGCCGCTCATCACGCGATCAAGCAGATCAACTGGAAGGCGGATGGAGCGCTGAACACCCGCATTCTGGGAGACAGCGCGAGGGGTATCTTGGTCGTCTGATGCGTCTTCGACTGCGCCGTCTTCTGCGTTTTCGATTGCCGCGGCTACTTCTTCTACTGCGCCAACCAAGTCGGACAAGCCGTCAATCTCGCCTGCGGCAAGGTCGCTGTTTTCGCCTAATGCGGCGATCAGGGCGTCATCGCTGCCTTCGGGGATTTCATCACCAGCCTCAATGATGTCGACCATTTCGACGATCCGGTCGATAACGGCCAGAACCGCGCTCACCAGAGCGCTGTCCGCTTCGCGCCGTCCAGCGCGGCAATCAGACAAGGCATCTTCTGCGGCGTGGCTTAAGCTCGCCAAGCGCGGAAAATCGAAGAAGCCGCAATTGCCCTTCACCGTGTGCACGAACCGAAAAATCGTATCCAAACGCGCGCGATCTGTTGGATCGGCTTCCCAAGCGATGATCTCGCCTTCGCTAGCCTCCAACATTTCCCGGGTTTCTGCGACGAAATCCGCCAGCAGGTCATCCATGACGCCATTGCCCCTAATTGTTTCCAGAGGTCTCTATGGCTCACGATGGTTAACGAACGGTCACCAAAGCGATGTTTTGTGCGTGTCAGCCGGTGCGTGCGCGGCGCAAAATAAATGTGATGATCAGGCAAGCGCTGACCGCGCCAAACAGGTTTGCGGCCAGTTCGGCGGTGTAGATGGCCGCACTGCCCCAACCAGCCTGGAGCACGAATGCCACCGGCAACATGATGAGGAAGACGCGCGCAACCGACTGGAACAGAGCAAAGCTGGCCCGGTCGACTGCGTTCAAAATACCGTTGGCGACGATCAGCAGTCCAAACCCGGCATAGCCCCAGGCTGCGATTTTCAAATAAAGGGCGAACTCCGCGATTACGGCTGGGTCTTCGGTGAAGAAGTCGGCGAACCACTCGCCGGCTGCGACCATCGCAATGGCCAGGGTCAGACCCCAAATTATGCAGAAACCGCCTGCATAAAGAGCCGCCTCGCGAGCCCTATCGAATTGTTGTGCTCCCCAATTCTGACCTACAATCGCGCCGATAGATCCAGACAGGGCTAGCAGCGGCACCACTGCGAAACTCTGGAGCCGGCCCGCCGCGCCAAAGCCCGCGACGGCGGCCTGACCTTCCGCAGCGATCAGTGCGGTGAGGATTGAGAGTCCAATCGGATTGATCGCATTTGAACACGCCGCGGGCACGCCCACGCGCAGCATTGCCAGCATCGGTTCAATTTTTGCGCCGCCGCGCAGCTGCGACGGACTAAACGGCAATTGCGTGCGTGATAGCAGATAGAGCGCCATCATCAGGCCGACTGCCCAGCCAATGATCGTGGCATAGGCCGCGCCGACGATCCCATAGCCTTCAAAGCCGAATGCTCCGGTGATCAAAATGGGATCAAGCACCCAATTGGCCGCCGCATAGGTGACCGAGACATAGCTCGTTTTGCGCGCCTCACCTTGTCCGCGCAGCACACCGTTCAGCCCCATGATGATCACGATCAGCGGAAAGCCGAGGGCAAAGGGCTGCATGTAGATCTTGATGATCGGCAATAGCTCAGCCTGAGCATTCATGAGCTTGAACAGCGGATCGACGATAGCAAACAGGGTAAGCCCAATCGCCAGCCCCGTGGCGATGGCGAACAGCACACCAAAATTGGCGCGTCTTAGCGCTTTGTCACGGTCGCCTTCGCCGAGTGCTCGCGCGACGACCGAATTGATCCCCACCATCACGCCGACGCCAAGACTGCTCAGCGCGACAGATATGGGAAAGACGAACGCAATCGCGGCGAGCTCTGCGCTGCCCAGCTGACCAATGAAGTATGAATCCACCAGGCCAATCGACATGATCGCCGCAACGCCAATCACCATTGGCATAGTCTGCGATATCAAATGGCCGGGAATGGAGCCGCTGGCGAGTTTGGCCGATACCTTTTTGGGCTCGGCCGATTGCGGCTGGTCGGTGTTGCTCATCTTTCACCGCGACTAGCTGGGCCGTCGCCGCTTGGCAAAGCGAAATGCCGCTAAAGTGCGGCGCTGATCGGCGAAATGCTTGTACCGTGCGCGGCAATCATGCGATAAGTGCACCGGATGACAAATTGTATTGAGGAGCGAGCCCAATGGCGACCCAGCTGAAACCGAGTATCGAATGCAGCAAAGAAGAGTGGCAGGCACGCCTCGATCTCGCTGCGTGTTACCGGATATTCGACCATCTGGGCTGGGGCGAATCCATCTACAACCACATTTCGATTAAAGTGCCGGGCGAGGAAGACACCTTCCTCATCAATCCCTTCGGCCTGCTGTATGATGAAGTGACTGCGTCGAACCTCGTGAAGATCGATGTTGAAGGCAACAATGTTGGCCCGTCGCAATATATGGTCAACAAGGCTGGGTTCACCCAGCACGCCTATTTTCATAAGCATTTGGGCGCTCGCGCCGACGCGATCTGCCACGTGCACACCACTGCGACTATGGCCGTGTGCAGCCACAAGGACGGCCTGATGCCGACCAATTTCTACGCCTGCAATTTCCAAGGTCAGATTGGCTATCACGATTTTGAAGGCGTGACGGTTCGCGAAGAAGAGGGCGAGCGCCTGGTCGAAAACCTCGGCGATCATACGATCTTGATGCTGCGCAATCACGGCCCGGTTGTGATGGACAAGACCATCCAGGGCATGTTCGTGAAGATGTGGGCGCTGCAGCGCGCTTGCGAAATTCAGGTCGCGACCCTCGGCATGGGCAATCCCAACATTGTCCCGCAAGAGGTTGTCGATGTGCACCAGCGCGATATCTCCGTCATGCAAAGCCAAGGCGGCGCGGGCGTGTTTGATTTCGAGGCGTGGAAGCGCAAGATTGACCGGATCGACACTTCCTGGCGCGATTGATTTTCGAGCAGGTCCGTCTGGTTAGGATGCGCTGATGCCGCGCATGACAGTCAATGATCGTCCAGTCGAATTCGACATGGATCCCGATACTCCGCTGCTTTACGCGCTGCGTGAGGCGGCGAACCTAACGGGTACGAAAAGTTGCGGTGGTGGCTCGTGCGTTGGCGCCTGCATGGTGCTTGTTGATGGGGCGGCGCTGCGTTCGTGCCTGATCACGATTGCTGAGGCTGAGGGCAGATTTATCACCACGATTGAGGGGTTGTCGCGCGACCGCTCTCACCCGGTTCAGCAGGCTATGGTGGCGGAGCAAGCAATTCAATGCGGCTATTGCACGCCGGGCATTGTCATTGCCGCAGCGGCGCTAATTCAACGCAATCCTGCGCCGAGCAAGCAGGAAATCGAAGCGGCCATTCCCAACATCTGCCGCTGCGGTGTCTATCCGCGCCTGATCCGCGCGGTTGAGCGCGCAGGGCGGGTGGTGCGCAGGCAAGAGAGCATCAGCGCGGCGCCGGCGCCGGGTATCAGCTCAGCCGATGCGGCGGAGAATGTCCCGGCCCTCAGAGTTGGCAATGGCGGGCTGGGCACGGCTGCTACTCCCGTGCCGAGTTCAGAAGAAACCTCGCCGCCAGATGAATAGCGGCCAGCCGGGCTTAATCGGCAAGGCCGCTCGTGCTATTCCTAGAACCGACCGCTGATCGTGAAGCGCGCATTCAGTGGCGCGCCTACTGTGATGTTGTCGGCGGTGTGCGCGTTGGGGAAATAGTCCTCGTCAAACAGGTTCTCGATATTCACCTGAACGCGCATCCGGTCAGACACATCGTAATAAGCGGCGAGGTCGACGCGGGCATAGCTCGGCAAGGTGACGGTGTTGCCATTGTCGGCAAAGCTGTCGTCTTGATAGGTGAGGCCGAGCCCAAGTCCAAAGCGATCAGTCGGTTGAAAATTGTTCCAGACTGAAAAGGCGTTCTCTGGCAATTCGCGCGGGCGCAATGTGCCATTGGCCTGCTCGCCATCAAGATAGCTATAGCCTGCAGACACGAACCACCAATCGGTCACCTGCCCCCTCAGCTGAGCTTCAAACCCCTGGACGCGCGTTTCGATCACGTCGAGTGTGCCCGGATCATTATCGGCCACCTGAGGGGAGGTTTGCTCAACCTCAAAGATCGCGGCGGTCAGGCTGAAGTTTGTATCGAAATCCCACTTCAGGCCCAGCTCCAGATTTTGGAACGTGTTCGGGGCAAGCGCATCGTCAGGTGGATTGATGTCGGCAAATTGCTCGCCAGAGCGCGGCTGGAAGCTCTCGCTAAAGCTGCCGTAGATCGAGATATTGTCCTGCGGCTTAATGATGACGCCAAGGCGGGGCGAGATTTCTTCATCCTTGCGGCTGCGGATATCGCGCACGCCTGTGTCGATGAAGGTTTCGACGTTGTCGACGGTGATTTCAAAGCTGTCGAAGCGCGCGCCGAGCACGACATTGAGCCAGCTGGTGAACTCGATCTCATCCTGAACGTAGAGCGAGAACACCTCGACATCGGCCTCGGTGTCGTCGTTGAGCGCGCTAAAGGCAAAACTGTCTGGTCGAGTCTGAACAGCACCGGCGGCATCAACGAAGGCTGTGGTGCCCGTGAAATTGTTAATAGCAAGCGGGCGGCTGGGCAGAAAATCGGCCTGATCCGTGCGCCCTATTGCATTGGGGAAAGGCAGCGGATCCCCCGCCGCAGTGGCTGCGTCGTTCGCAGCAATATCAGCAGCGCTGCTGGCAAAGACTGGGTTAAAACGGTCATTGTTGTTGACTGTGTCAATATACTCAGCGCCGATCAGCAATGTGTGCAGAACCCCACCAGTTGAGAATTCGCCGATCAGATTGCCTGAAAGAATGAAGTTCTCACGTTGCGTGGTGTCGATGTAGCCATCAAGGCGAACGAGACCGGTGTTCTCATTAAATCCGACTGGGAACAGGTTGGCATAGACCTTGTCATAATCGCCGTAAGAGGCGGTGAAATTGCCCTTAAGATTCTCGGAAAAATCATGCTGGACCGACGCGCGCAGCACGTGTGCTTCAAGTGCGGTGAAATTGTTGTCCAGATCGCCAAATGTCACATCCTGCAACGCCCGGACTGGATTGCCGTTGTCATCAGAAGGGATGCCGCGATCGATAAAGCGTTCGTGATTGATATATTCGTAGGATAGATCAACCACAGTCGACGGGCTGATCTGAGCGCGGAATGTCGGGTTGACGCCGATCCGCTCCCCATCGAAGAAATCGCGGTGGTTGTTGAGATCTTCGTAGGCGGCATTGATCCGCAGTGCAGAGTTTTCGCCAGTCGCTAGGTTTACATCCACTTGGCCGGAGAATGCGCCGAAGGTGTCGATAGAGCCCTGATAGCCGACAAATTGTTGACCGATTACGCCCTTCTTGGTCACTCGGTTGATGATGCCGCCCGTGCCGCCGCGCCCAAACAACAGCGCATTGGGCCCGCGCAGAATCTCGACCTGCTCCAGATTGTAGAGCCCGCGGTAATATTGCACGTCGTCGCGCACGCCATCGACATAAAAGTCCGCCGTTGAGCGGACCCCGCGAAAGACCACGGCATCGCGGTGCCCCTCGCCTTGCGAGCTGGTGACGCCCGGTGTGTAGAGGACGATGTCGTCAATGCTGTCGAAGCCCTGCTGAGTGATCTGCTCAGAGGTTACGATCGACAGGGATTGCGGGACATCGATGACCGGCGTCGGCGTCTTTACCGAATTGACCCGGTCGCTGTAGAGCACTTGCCCGGTGACAACGATTTGCGAACCTTCAGAAGCGTCTGCCCCACCTGCATCATCAGCGGTTTCAGCCATCGCTGGGAAGGCGAAACATGCGCTGCTGAGCAGCAGAGAAGCGCGGGAGAGGCCAGTGTTCATAGGTGAGAATCTTTCCGTCCAAGGAGTGCTGCGGAGGCTGTTATTGCAAGCCGTTCGCATTTGCAAGTTAATTGAAAGTGATTCGCAATACTATTTATTGCAAGTGTGGTTTTTGTGCGCGCAATCGGTTATCTGGCGCCTGAAAACCTCACTCAAGCTCAAGCGGAACGGCACCTATGAAAGCGACCATCTGGCACAATCCGAAATGCGGCACCTCGCGCAAAACCCTGGCTATTCTGGAAGAACAGGACGGCATTGACCTCAATGTTGTGCTCTATCTGAAAGATGCGCCCAGCCGCGAAAAGCTGGCTCAGCTCTACAAAGACGCTGGCATTACGCCTCAGCAAGGGCTGCGTCTGCGCGGGACGGATGCGGCGGAACGCGGCCTGCCAGATGCCGATGCGGACACAGTGCTTGATACGATGGCGGCGGATTCGTCCCTGCTGGAACGCCCTCTGGTTGAGACCGAGAAGGGCGTGCGGCTGTGCCGCCCGCAGGAAAAGGTTCGCGAAATTCTCTAGCTCCGCGCCCTAGAACTTAGTGCTATGAATCTAGGCTTCTTGACCGGTTAGCTTGGCGTCGGCTTGTAAGCCACGCCAGCCAAGGATCGCGACGATCAGGCACAGAACGATTACCAGGCCAAAGCCTAGCCAGTCGTTCAGCCCGTAGAGCCAAACGCCCAGCGCCGGTGCGTAAATAAAGCTCGCGCCTGCGACACTGGCGACAATGCCCGATGCCTGCCCCTGTTCGGCCCGTGTCACTGCCAAAGATGTGCCTGCTGTTGTGCCCGGACGGAACAATCCAAAACCCAAAGAGGCGATGGCATAGCCAAGCGATAGGCCGAACAGTTCGTTCGTTGCGCCCAGGATAGCGGTGCCAAAAGCGGCCACGAGCACGCCCGACAATGTCGCGACGCGCGGTCCCATCTTAAAGCGCGGGATAAGACCCCACTGCGCGAGCAAAGTCGCGACTGCGCCAAAGGCCAGTACCAAGCTGACATAGGTCGCGCCTTGTTCTGGATCGCCCCGCAGGTTCAAACGGTCGAGCACCAGGAACCCCGTGATGCCCATAATCATGGCTTGGGCATGGCCGCCGATTAATCCGGCAAGCACCCATGGGCGCACCCGCGCATCCATCCACTTCAAGCGCGCGGGAACGGCGGGCTCAGCATCCGTATCAGCATCGTCAGAGTCTATTTCGAGGCCTTCGGACCCGCTGGAATAAGACGCTGCCTGCCCGCGCGCGGCGAATTGCGGCACATCATCGGGCAGGTACAGCCGCAGCAGCACCAGTGCGGCGAGGCCTAGCAGTGCGAAACCTAGGAACGGTCCGACCAGCCCGATACCCAAAAATGTGACGACCATCAGCGGCGCGAGCACTGGCCCAATCACTGTCCCCAGCCCAAAGCTGGAGGCGATCAGTGAGAGCGCGTTGGTCCGCTCAGCTCGCGGTGTGCGCGATGCGACATAGGCCTGTACCGCTGGCGGTGCGGCGCTGCCGAACCCGCCAAACAGGCTGCGCGCGGCGGCAAAGGCAATCAGGGTCCAAAAGGCAGTCATAAACCCTGCAAGACCCGCCCAGAGAGCCGCTCCGCACAAGACCATTGAGACGACAAAGCCGGTAAGACCGAGCGCCATCATTGATTTGCGACCGCGCTTGTCCGATCGGCGTGCCCAGATCGGCGCGCACACCACCCACAGCAGCGCAGACCAGCTGTAGGCGAGGCTGATCCAGACGTCATTGACCTCCAGCGCGGTGCCAATCGACGGCATCACCGATTGCATCGCTGTGTTGCCCGCCGCCGTTACCAGCATAACTGTGAACAGCAATGTCATGCGGCCGCGCGAAATGGAGCTTTGCCCCGCGCCAGTGCTGGCATTGTTCAGCGCGTTGGGGCGCTGGGTTTCAAGGTCGGGTTCTGCATCGGCCATGGGTCGCTGCTGCGCTAGGCCAGCGCGCCTCTGCTTGCAATTGGTTAGCGCCTCTGCAAGGCGGATCAGCGTATTGTGTTTGCTCCCCGATCATAAGCGACGATAGGTCCACTCGATGCAATCTAAAGATTTGGCAATTGGCAGCCGTGGCGGCTGGCGCGCACGTTGGCAGCGTTACGGCGCGCAATGCGCGGTGTTTTTCCGCGGGTTCGTGGAGCATCCCCGGATGGTCGGCTCGATCATCCCATCCTCGCGTTTCACCGTGCGCAAAATGCTGGAGCCAGTGGCTTGGGGCAAATGCGAGGTGTTTGTGGAGTACGGCCCGGGCATCGGCACGTTCTGCCGCCCAGTGCTGGACCGGCTGCGCGGAGACGCCGCGCTGGTCGTGATCGACACCAATCCGCTCTACATTGATTATTTGACCAAGACGATCCGCGATCCGCGCTTTCACGCGGTGCTTGGTTCGGCGGAGCATGTGGAGCAACACTTGGCTGAGCTCGGCCTATCGGACGCAGATTATGTCCTGTCAGGCCTGCCGTTTTCAACTCTGCCCGCTGGCGTCGCGACCAAGATTGCCGAAGCAACCTACAAGGTCATCAAGCCGGGCGGTGCATTCCTGGCCTATCAGTTCAGTTCGGCTGTGCGCGACGAATCGGCGAAGTTCTTTAAACGCATTGATGCAGGCTTTGAATGGCTCAACATCTTGCCGTGCAAGCTTTATTGGGCGTGGAAAGAGCCCAAAGACTAAGCACCAAAACTTGCGAGCTTCGCAAGCCGCGAAGCCCGCTGCTCAGGCCTTACTCGAATACGTCCTGGACATTTTTGTCTGCTTGTTCGCCAGACAATTGCGCATGGATCGCCGCAAAAACGGCCAGGAAGACCGCGCCCAGCACAGCGCTCATGAGCGCTGCGATAAACCCATTTCCGATCTGCTCAATCGTTCCGCCTAATGCGGCAAAGATTGTGCCCGTGACCAAGGTCAGAACCAGCGACACAACGCCCAAAGCGAGGAACAGCAGGAACAGGAACAGCAGCAAGCGGAAGCTGTTGCCCTTGGTCAGTTGCCAGGATCGCTTAAGCGCGTTGATCGGATTGTACTCACGCTCAATCGCGATGACAGCGGTGTAGAGCGAGAATTTGATCGCGATATAAATGATCAAGGGGAATGCGATTAGAACAGCGATAGCCACCGCTGGGCCGCCGAGCGTGCTCAGCAAGCCAATCGGGACGCCAATGACGACCGCCGCGCCGAGCGCCATGATGATGGCTGCACCAATGTAAGGCAGTAATCCGCGTGCGCCGAGCTTAATCGCCTCGCCCACAGTGGGCCGGGACGTGTCAGTCAGCAGGGTAAGAAGCGCAAGCGTGCCAAGTGTCTGGAACAGGGTGATACCCAGAAACAGCCAGCCATATTTGCTGTATTGCGCGGTCATCGCGCCCATGGATGCATCAATCACGGCTTGAACATCGGAAGGATCGCCTGCCGGCGGCGGCGCGGGGTTCATCGCCTCTGGCACAAACACGGCGAGCGCAAATTGCGGCAGAAACAGAAACAGGCCAGCGATGATGATCACCAGCTCGCGATTGGCACCCAGCATCGCGGTCGCGTGCGTCCAGGCTTGGCCCATATCCAGCTTCACGTGTACTTCCCCTACATAATTTCGCTCTTGATAAGCGCACTCGATGCCCCCAAGCAATCATCATATGACCGCCGCCGCCAAGACATCACCAGATACCTTGCCCGCATCGTCGATCAGCGCGATTGATTGGCGGCATGAGGATCGGCAAGTGCCTTACACTCAGGCCTTGGCTGAGATGGAGGCGCGTAATCAGGCGATTGCGGAGGGAGGTGCGCGTGAGCAGATCTGGCTGCTCGAACATCCTCCGGTCTACACCGCTGGTACCAGCGCGGCAGACGATGAACTGCTCGATCCGCGCTTTGAGGTCATTAAGGCCGGGCGCGGCGGGCGCTACACTTATCACGGCCCGGGGCAGCGGATCGGCTATGTCATGCTCGATCTGAACCAGCGCGGCAAAGACGTGCGCTGCTTTGTCCATGCGCTGGAAGGCTGGGTGATTGCCGCCTTGCGCGAGTTTGGGGTGGAGAGTTGGGCGGTCGACGGCCGGGTCGGCATCTGGACCAAGGATGTCGATGGGCGCGAGGCAAAGATCGGCGCGATTGGCGTGCGGGTGCGGCGCTGGGTCACGATGCACGGCTTTTCCGTCAACCTCGATCCAGACCTCACCCATTTCACCGGGATCGTCCCATGCGGGATCGATGAATACGGCGTCACCAGCCTATCGCGCTTGGGCCTCGACATTTCTCCCGCCAAATGGGACGAGGCGTTGATCGCCCATGCTGGCGAATTTTTGGAAACACTCGATAAGGCCGAAGCACGAAGATGCGCATCACAATAATACCCATCCGCTTGGGCGTGCTTGCGCCGCTGGCCTTGGCACTGGCGGCGTGCGGCGATGATGCTGCGCCAGAGGCGAGCAGCGGCCAAGAGACCGCCGAAGCCACCGGCGATGTGATCGGCGGATCGATCAGCGACGATATGCTGCCGCTTGAGGAAGTCCGCTCGCAATCGCCATTGGCCCCGCGTGCAAGCGATGCGCCAAGCTCATCGGGCAGTGGCAGCGATGCGGATGATACCGGCGATGACGGGAATGAAACGGCAGAGGCCGAAGCATCCGCGGATGCTTCGGCCCCAGAAACGCCTTCTGGACCCGCCCCTGAAGAGGACGCAGGCGAGTAATCAGGCCGCGTTTTCCGCGCTCGCCTGTTCTTCTTCCAAAGTCGGATAGTCGGTGTAGCCTTCCGCAATTGGGAAGTACCAGCTCTTGGGCACATTGGTGTTCGGGTTGAAATGCGCGCCGACTGCAATCCGTTTTTCCAGATCAGGGTTGGAGATGTACGGACGGCCAAAGCTAACCGCGTCGCAGCGACCGCTGGTCACATCGCGATCGGCTTCCTCAGCGCTGTAATCAGAATTCAGGATCAGCGCGCCTTTGTAGTGCTCGCGGATGACACCATCCTGCTTGGGCACGTCGGTCTGGCCAAAGGTGCCATCTGGGCCCGGCTGGCGCAGCTCAACAAAGGCTAGGTTCAGATCATTGCAGACCTTCGCCGCCGCGCCAAAGGTTGCCTCTGGATTGCTGTCATCGGTGCCTTGCGAATCGCCATTGGGTGACAGGCGAACGCCGACCCGGTCCGCGCCCCAGACATCAATCAGTGCCTCCAGCACTTCGCGCATCAAGCGGGTGCGTTTCTCTGGCGAGCCGCCATATTCGTCCTCGCGCAGGTTCGTCTTGTCGCGCAGGAATTGGTCGATGAAATAGCCATTGGCACCGTGCAATTGCACGCCATCACATCCGGCCTTCTTCGCGTTCTCAGCAGCGCGGTGATAATCATCAATCGTGCGCTTGATATCGTCGAGCGTTGCGGCACGAGCCTCGGCATAAGCCTGCTTGCCAATCGGCGTGTGCGCTTCGCCAGGCGCGGTTGTCGCGCTGGCGGAAAGCGGCGCGTTTCCATCGAGGAAGTAGGGGTGAACGATCCGCCCCATATGCCACAGCTGCATGACGATCATGCCGCCTTCTTCGTGCACGCCTTCAACGATTGGCTTCCACGCTTCGGTCTGCTCGTCCGTCCAGATACCGGGCGCTGATGGCCAGCCCAAGCCCTCTACACTGATGCCGGTTGCCTCGGTCAGGATCATGCCGGCACCACTGCGCTGGCGATAATATGTGCCCATCAAGGCGTTCGGCACAAACATCGGTTCGGCCGCGCGCCCGCGTGTGAGCGGCGCCATAAAGATACGGTTCTTGGCCTCGAGCGCGCCCATCGTGAGCGGCTGGAAGAGAGCATCGTGCATAGGGTTGGTCCTCTTTTGCAATCTTTTGTGTTTGAGCACTTGGGGAATTGCGGGCTAGGGCGCAAGCATGGAAAACGGTGGGGCGCCTCAAAAACAGCTGTTCGATGCGAGAGCTGCGCTGCTGCTGGCGGCGTTGCTCGGCGGGAATATCGCCCTTGCGACCGGGCCCTGGCTTGTACGGCTAGCCGACACCGGCCCGGTTAGCGCGGGGTTTTGGCGCCTGTTCCTGGCGCTGCCATTTCTGGTCCTGTTCGCGCGAATGAGCGGCCAACGGCTGGGCGGGATGCCGCGCAAGACTTTGGTGCTGGTGGCTTTGGGCGCGACCGCCTTCGCGCTGGATCTGGCGAGCTGGCATATCGGGATTGGGCTCACCCGGCTGGGCAATGCGACCCTGTTTGGCAATGCCGGGTCGATTATCCTGCTGTTTTCCGGCTTTGTCATGGCGCGCATGTTGCCGCGCGGATTTGAATGGCTCGCGATCGTGTGCGCTCTCACAGGTGCGGCGATTCTGCTCGGGCGCAGTCTGGAGATTTCGACCTCGACCTTTGTCGGCGATCTGTTTTGTCTTGCCGCAGGACTGCTTTACGCGATTTACCTGATCACCTTGCAGGGGGAGCGGGCGCGGTTTGGATCGTGGAGCCTGCTGGTGTGGGTCAGCGTGTTTGCCTGCCCGGTACTGCTCGTGCTGGCATTGGCGCTGGGCGAGCCAGTGTGGCCGACAGATTGGACACCGATCCTGATCCTGTTTGTGAGCAGCCAGCTGATCGGGCAGGGGCTGCTGGTCTATTCGCTAGGTCACTTCCCGCCGCTGATCATCGGGCTAGCGCTGCTGACCCAGCCAGCGGTCGCGGCGCTGATCGGATATAGCGTGTTCGGCGAAGTGCTGACGCCGCTTGATTTGCTGGGTATGGTGCTTGTGGGGAGCGCTTTGGTGATTGCTCGTATGAAGAGAGTTCAGTAGCTCATCATCAATCCACAAATTCAGCCAGCGCGAACATCGTCAAAATTGAAGATTTATGCTAAGCGCGCGCAGACAACAAAGGGCGACGCCCTTTGTTGTCTGCGCTGGGAAGACGTTTGATGAGGCGATCGAAAAAGGCGCTAATCCGGTTCATGTTTCCTCGCATATCTCGCTTCACTGAAGCATTCATCATAGCTTGGATCATAAGCCAGATTTTCGATTAAGTCAATGAAATTAAGTTATTTTCAAGCTCAATCCGCCGTGAACGCAACCTTGCCCAGATCGCCTAAGCCCACCGTACCGCCGGCCATGCCGAGCATCCGGTCGAGGCTTTCCTTGGCTTTCAGGCGCAGGTCTTCCTCGATCACGATTTGCGGCTCCAGATCGCGCAGGGCGACATAGAGCTTCTCCATCGTGTTGAGCGCCATATAGGGGCAGATATTACAGGAGCAGTTGCCGTCCGCACCCGGCGCGCCGATGAAGTTCTTCTCCGGCAGAGCCTTTTCCATCTGGTGGATGATGTGCGGCTCAGTCGCGACGATCAGCGTGTCGCCTTCAAACTCTTTGGCAAACTTCAAAATGCCGCTGGTTGAGCCGACATAGTCCGCATGATCGACAATCGTCGGCGGGCATTCCGGGTGCGCTGCGATTGGCGCATCGGGGTGCTGTTCTTTAAGCTTGAGCAGCTCCGTCTCGCTGAATGCCTCGTGCACGATGCACACGCCCGGCCACAGCAGCATTTCGCGGTTGAACTTGCGCGCCAGATAGCCGCCAAGGTGGCGGTCCGGGCCAAAGATGATCTTCTGCTCTTCCGGGATCTGCTGCAGGATCGTCTCCGCGCTTGAGCTGGTGACGATGATATCCGAGAGCGCTTTTACCTCAGTCGAGCAATTGATGTACGTCAGCGCGATGTGATCGGGATGCGCCTCGCGGAACGCCTTGAACTTCTCGGGCGGACAACTGTCTTCCAGGCTGCACCCCGCATCCATATCGGGCAGCACGACGATCTTCTCTGGCGAGAGGATTTTCGCGGTGTCGGCCATGAACTTCACGCCGCAAAAGGCGATGACATCCGCATCCGTATCCGCCGCCATCTGGCTGAGCTGGAGCGAGTCCCCGACATAATCGGCGATGTCCTGAATATCGGGCGTCTGATAATAATGCGCCAGGATCACCGCATTGCGTTCTTTGCGCAGGCGATCAATCTCAGCCAGCAAGTCTTTGCCAGAAGGCACTTTGGTTGGGGCGGTCATAAAATCAGATCCCGTGAAATTCAGTTGCTTGGGTCATATAGGTAGGAAATGCGGCGAAATCGAGCAGAATTGGTGGTTTAGGCCCAGCTCAGATCGTGCGCCAGACGCCTGCGTCCTGGGCGGCAAGCCCGCGTTTTTCCAGATCAATGAGATGCGCCTCGACGCTCATTTCCGCTGCTGGGATCAGTCGCTCATCGAGCCCTTTGTACATCGCCGGAATGAACTCCGGGATTGGCCGGGCGGCCTCGCCCATCAGGCGCAAGATTTGGTTTTCGCGTTGGCGGCGGTGGCCGATCATGCCTCGCACCAACTGCTGAGGCTTGGTGATCGCGGCGCCGTGGGCGGCGTGATAGACCGCGTCATCGCGCCCCATCAGCCGCTCCAGGCTTTTCATATATTCGCCCATGTCGCCATCGGGCGGGATGACGACGCTGGTTGACCAGCCCATCACATGATCGCCGGTGAACAGCGCTTTGCTCTCTTCCAGCGCAAAGCACAGATGGTTGGAGGTGTGGCCCGGCGTGTGCACGGCGGTGAGCGTCCAGCCCGTGCCGGTCATCTGCTCGCCATCTTCCAGAACCCGGTCTGGCGAATAGGTGGTATCGAAGGACTCGTCGGCGCGCGGGCGATCCGATTTCAGCACCAGCGGCGCGCAGCCAACAATCGGCGCACCGGTGCGCTGTGCCAAGGGCGCAGCGGCAGGCGAGTGATCGCGGTGCGTATGGGTGCACATGATCGCGGAAATTTTCGCCTCGCCCACGGTCGCCAAAATGGCGTCGATATGCGCAGGTTCGTTCGGCCCCGGATCGATCACCGCCACATCATCGCCCGCGCCAACCACATAACTCTGCGTGCCAGTGTAGGTATAAGGCGATGGATTGGGCGCAAGCACCCGGCGGATCAGTGGATCGAGCTGTTCTGCGGTGCCCGTAGGCCAGGGTTTTTCAGGGAGTCCGGTCATCGGTGGTATATGGGGTTGGGAACCTGCCGTGTCGAGTGTGGACCCGGTCGTGCGAACGACCGCAAGCGCGACCGCGCGCCGGCCGGTTAGGCCGCCCTCGCGGAGGCAGCCGCGAATGCGGCTTGCCGCGAGCGCAAATAAATGGGACCGAGAACACGAAAAACAAACGAGAGAAGCCCATGTCCGATTACATCCTTGTCCTAGATGAAGGCACCACCTCGACCCGCGCGATGCTGTTCGACGCGGCGGGCGCATTTCATGGCAGTGCTCAGGAAGAACTGACGCAGCATTATCCGCAAGGTGGCTGGGTTGAGCATGATGCGGCGGAGATTTGGGACAAGACATTGGCCTGCGCGCGCGCTGTGATCGAGAAAGCGGGCGGGATAGAGCGCATCGCCTGCATCGGCATCACCAATCAGCGCGAGACCGTGGTTGCCTGGGACAAAAACACTGGCGAACCGCTGGCCCGCGCGATCGTGTGGCAGGACCGCCGGACGGAGCCACTTTGCGTCGGTCTGCGCGCGGAGGGGCATGAGGCGGATGTGCAAAGGCGCACCGGCTTGCTGCTCGATCCCTATTTCTCCGGCACGAAAATGCGCTGGCTGATGGACAATTCGGCCGAGGTGCGCGCCGGGGCGGATAAGGGCACTTTGGCCTTTGGCACGATTGAGAGCTGGCTGACGTTTAAGCTGGCGGCGGGCCGCCATATCTCTGATGCCAGCAATGCGAGCCGCACGCTGCTGCTCGAACTGGATGGCGCGCAATTTGATGCGGGGCTGTGCGAATTGCTGGGCGTGCCGCATTCCGCTCTGCCCGAGGTGGTCGATATGTCTGGCGCATTGGCTGAGACATCGCCCGACATCTTTGGCCGCGCAATTCCGATCACCGGCATGGTTGGCGATCAGCAAGCCGCGACAATTGGCCAGGCCTGCCTCTCGCCGGGCGAGACCAAGGCGACTTACGGCACCGGCGCATTTGTGCTGACCAATCAAGGCGGGCAGATCCCGCGCTCGCAAAACCGCCTGCTCGGCACTGTGCTCACGCAGATTGACGGGCAGCGGACCTATGCGATTGAGGGTTCGGTCTTTGTGGCTGGCTCGCTGGTCCAATGGCTGAGGGATTCGCTCGGTATTGTGGATGTTGCCAGCCAGACAGAGGAGCTGGCGCGCAGTATCTCGGATACGGGCGGGGTCACGATTGTCCCGGCGCTTGCCGGGCTAGGCGCGCCGCATTGGCGCGCGGAGGCGCGCGGGCTGATCTCTGGGCTGAGCTTTGCGAGCGGCAAGGCGGAATTGGCGAGGGCGGCGCTGGAGGCGATGGCGCATCAAACGCATGACCTCGCATCGGCCTTTGCTAAGGATGGCACCGGCTGGGGCACCTTGCGGATCGATGGCGGGATGAGCGCCAATGACTGGATGGCGCAGGACTTGGCCGATGTGCTCAACATCACCGTCGAGCGGCCCGAATTCGTCGAGACAACCGCGCTGGGCGCAGCAATGCTGGCGGCGGCTGGGGCAGGGATGCACAGCGACCTCTCAGAAGCGGCGCAGGCGATGCGCGGCCGGCTCAACAGCTTTACGCCGGCAATGTCGGATGATGTGCGTGAAGGCCGCTTGGCCCGTTGGAAGAAGGCGCTAGCGGCGGCGTGATATTCTGATGCTATAGCCAGCCCGCGCCGTCCGCCCTTCGACCCGGATCCTACCGGGAGACAATCCGGGTGGAAGGGTGGAGGGCGCGGGCTGGCTCCGGAACGCCGAGAAAACCTCTACCCGAAACGCCCGAAAGCTCGGCCAATCTTGTCCTGAAACGCGCGCGCTGGCGAGGCCACTTCGAAGTCCTTGCGCCATGCCTCATCAAGCCGGGCGATCCGTCCGTGCAGCTTCACAGTTTCTTCGATCAGCTCGCGGGTTTCCGGCTCCAGCTTGGCCAATTGCGCCGCATCACTGTCGCGGTCACCGGGCAGTTCGCCGTGGCGGCGAACCTGGTTCTCGGTCAGCTCGCCAGAGAAATAGGCGCGCTGGTTTAGCAGCCAAGCGAGCACATGCATCATGCGCGTGGTCGTCTTCAGCCCTTCAATCGAAAGGGCCAAGCGCACTTCGTCATTCTCGCCCATGCCCGGCTCTTTAGTGCCAAGCGCGAAGACCGCGCGGACATCATCCGCCAGCACTAGGGCTTCGGAATAAAGGGCCTCAATAATTGGGCGAGAGAGATTGGTTGTGCGGGTCATATCTGGCCCAGATTGTTAGGCCCGATGCGAAAGTGCCGCCAGCTTGGTAACCAGAATATCTGGGTTAAAGTACAAACCGTCCCGCGCTGAGACACAAAGCGGCGCAGATTTCCGCGAATTGCTGTGCGCCTTACGCAATAATGTCGGGCAGCAGGCGATCTTCGATCAGCGCAATCTGATCCTTCAGCCGCAATTTGCGCTTCTTCAGCCGCGCGATCTGCAATTGATCGACCGAGCCGCTTTTCTGACCCGCCTCTGTCAGGGCATCAATCGCGACGTCCAGATCGCGGTGCTCCGACACCAATAAGGTCAGCCGCTTTTCAAGTTCAGCCTGATTCATGCGGGTGCATCACTCTCTTATGGGTTCTTATGCATTGCTGTTCGTGCGCATTATGCCGATCCGCGCAAAGATACCAATAAGCCTATCAAATAAACTTCTGCCCTAAGCGTTACGCCTAAGTACGAATGCGATGGCACTTAAGCGGAAATGGCGCTTCGCTGGGGGCCTTTGCCTGATGCCAGCCACGTGCCACGCAATGGCCTTAATGTACCGCTTTGCAATCTGGCGATCTTATGGTTCTATGTCCCTCGGCGGTTCGTCCGCACGCAGGCGAGTCGCTCCAACAGGGGTTTGTTGAACCTCATCATGATGGAGATCATTTATGGCATCGTTTGCAGGATTATCCCACGTCAACGCGCTTGAAACAAAGCACGCTGGGCTAGAGGCCCAATTGCGCGACGAGATGAACCGGCCCGTGCCTGATGCTGCCACTATTCAAGCGCTAAAAAAGCGCAAATTGCGTTTGAAGGAAGAGATCCAGCGCATCTAACTTCGATCTGGTCGCACAGCACGTAAATACGCGCCCGCAATCAAAGCCGCCATTACGAATGCAATTTCACTTGGTGGCGGCTTTGCTTTTGCAGGCGCCATTGCCTAGTTAGGAGCGGTGATGACCGCCGCCGCCTCTGCTCGTCAAATTCTCACCCGCCTGCATGAGGTGATGGCCTCGCGTATGCACGCGCAGGGAAAGCTCGATTCCGTCGTCGATATCATCGGCGACAGCCTCAGCAGCGAAGTGTGCTCGATCTATCTCCTGCGCGAGAGCATGCTGGAATTGTTCGCGACAAAGGGTCTGAACAAAGAAGCGGTGCATGTAACGCGCATGGCCATTGGCGAGGGGCTGACCGGGACCATCGCTGACAAGGTTGAGACGCTCAACCTGGCCGAGGCAAAGGCGCATCCTGACTTTCTCTACCGCCCGGAAACAGGTGAAGAGAAATTCCATTCCTTCGCTGGCGTGCCGATTGTCTACCGGGAGCGGGCCGTGGGCGTGCTTTGCGTCCAGCATGTCGAGCCGCGCCGCTATGAAGATGTCGAAATCGAGGCTCTGCAGACCACGGCGATGGTGCTGTCTGAACTGATCGCCAATGCTGAATTGGTCGATGAGGAGGAAGCGCGCGGACTCGCCGAGGGCTTAACCGGTACGCAGACCTTGAACGGTCTGGCTTTGGTCAAAGGGCTAGCCACCGGGCTGGCGGTTTATCACCAGCCACGCGTCCAGATCGAACAGGTTATGGCCGATGATATTGAGGCCGAGCGGGCGCGGGTCTACCGCGCGTTCGACAAAATGCGAGAGCAGATTGATCACCTCGCCAGCCAGGCGGAATTCGGCGTCGGCGGAGAGCACGAGGAAGTGCTCGAGACCTATAAAATGTTCGCTTATGATGAGGGCTGGTCGCGCCGCATCAACGAGGCAATCGATAGCGGACTGACCGCAGAGGCCGCGATTGAGCGGGTTCAGCAGCGCACCCGAATGCGCATGCGCGAGATTGATGACGCGCTGCTGGCGGACCGCATGCACGATCTGGAGGATCTCTCCAACCGGCTACTGCGAATTGTCTCTGGCCAGCTTGGCACAGCGGCGAGCCAAGGCCTGCGCCGCGATACCATTTTGATCGCCCGCAATCTGGGTCCTGCCGAATTGCTCGAATATGACCGCCGCCGCCTTAAAGGCGTGATCCTGGAAGAGGGTTCGCTTACGGCGCACGTCGTGATCGTGGCGCGGGCGATGGGCGTGCCAGTGCTCGGCCGTGCGGCTGGTCTGCGCGGCATCATCCGTGAAGGCGATGAGATATTGCTCGACGCGGATCAGGCAAGCGCGACCGTGCGGCCCAGCGCCCAAATGGCCGAGGCGTTCGGCGCGCGCTTTTCCAAATCCCGCGAGAAGCAGGCCGCCTATGCGGAGCTGCGCGATGTGGAGCCTTTCACGCGCTGCGGCACCCGCATCGAAGTGATGATGAATGCTGGGCTGCGCGATGACATGAGCTCGCTCGCCATGACTGGCGCGGACGGTGTTGGCCTGTTCCGGACCGAATTTCAGTTCCTCGTCTCTGCCACTCTGCCTCAGCGAGAGCGTCAGACGAAGCTTTACCGCGACGTGCTGGAGGCGGCTGGCGATAAGCCGGTGATCTTCCGCACGGTTGATATCGGCGGCGATAAAGCGGTGCCCTATCTCGCCTCGAACCAGGCGAATGATGATGAAAACCCGGCGATGGGTTGGCGTGCCTTGCGTCTGGCTCTGGAGCGCGGGGGCCTGCTGAAGGTTCAAGCGCGGTCTTTGCTTGAGGCCTCTGCGGGCCGCCCGCTCTATGTGATGTTCCCAATGGTATCGGAGCCGTGGGAATTTGATGCGGCTAAGGCTGTGTTCGAAGAGCAGCTCGCATTCATGCGCACCAAGAAGAAGCTGATCCCGGATGCGATCTATTATGGTGCCATGCTTGAGGTGCCCGCGCTGGCCGAAGTGCTAGACATTCTCTGCCCGAAGCTGAGCTTCCTATCAGTCGGCACCAATGATCTAACCCAGTTCCTGTTTGCCGCTGACCGCGCAAACCCCTTGCTCGCCGAACGTTATGACTGGCTCAGCCCATCGATCATGCGGTTCCTTCGGCGCGTTACGCAATCGACCGTGGGCATGGACGTGGCCCTTGGAGTGTGCGGCGAAATGGGCGGCCGCCGGCTAGAGGCATTGGCGCTGCTCGGTATTGGTTTCCGGCGGTTGTCGATCACGCCTGCGGCGGTTGGTCCGATCAAGGAATTGGTGCGCAAGGTTGATCTGAAAGAGATCACGCAGAGAATGAATGATTGGCTGGCAGACCCAAGCGTCAATCTGCGCGACGAGTTGAGCCGTTGGGCGGCTGATCGCGATATTGAAACCGATTAACGCATTCATGCGTTAACTGAACGCGTGCCAGCGCCGTTCTGTCGGAATGGGGCTGCGACGAACCGCAAGAATGCTTGACAGCGCAGGCTGCAACCGATTGTTTGCAGCAAAGCACCTTCGGGAAAAATAGGGGTCTGTTCAAAGGCCCGCAAACAAAAGGTCGTATGGTTCGGGTCATGGACAACGAACAAGAAACAGCGGTTGAAGAACTGCCCCTCGAGAGCGTGGGCGCACAATTGCGCCGTGCGCGCAAAGAGCGCGGCCTGTCACTAGAGCAAGTTACCGCCGAGACGCGGATTCCAGAACGCCACTTGGAAGTGATTGAAACGGGAGATTTTTCTGCTCTGCCCGCGCGAACCTATGCAATCGGATTCTCGCGCACTTATGCGCGGATGATGGGGCTGGACGAGGCGGAGATTGCCAACCAAGTCCGCGCGGAACTGAGCACGGCAGAGGCTGGGCGCGAAATGGTCCCGCTTGGTATGGAACCGGGTGACGCTGCCAAATTGCCGTCTTCCAGTCTCGCATGGGCGGGAGCTTTTGCTGCGGTCCTGCTGATTGCCGGCATGGCAACGTTCTATTCGTCTTACTATGGTTCTGGCGCTGGCCCAGCGCCACTGGTGGGCGATGAGCCCGTTTTGGCTGATGGCGGTGACAACGCGGGAGCCGGGGCGACGGGCGCGAATGCGCCGGGCACAGCGAGCAGCGATGGGCAGGTTGTCTTCACCGCCTTGGAAGAGGGCGTCTGGGTCAAATTCTATGACGCCAATGATAACCAGCTGCTGCAAAAGCAGATGGCCAGCGGTGAGCGCTTTGAAATCCCTTCCGACGCGCAAGGGCCCCAAATATGGACGGGGCGGCCTGATGCCTTTGCGATTACGATTGATGGCAAGCCCGTGCCCAAATTGGCAGAGGATGATTTCATCATGCGCGATGTCGCGATCTCCGCCGATGCCTTGCTCGCCCGCGCGCAGCAGGCAAACCAAGACGCGACCCCAGATACGTAAGGTGGATTTGGCCTTGCTCAGCTGAAATCACGCGAGGGCATTTGGCGGGAAATGCGCCGCGCATGCTGCCATTTGCCGCGTCAGGGCATCTTACCCACGGATTTTCGCCCCTATGGCCCTCGACTTGACGTCATGACCTCGGCACAGATTCGGGCTATATTCATGCGCTTTGCACCATAAGACGCATGCGCCGTGCTGCAAATGCCTCAGGATCGGAGGCTTTTTGCCATGGCGCGGGGTCAAAATCGCTTGGTAAAGCGCCGCAATTGCACAGAGGGAGCCAATCAAAGATGCGCGCACTCATTTTAAACCGTGTTTTTTCCGCCAAGGCCGGAGGGCGACTGCTCGCCGCTGGATTGGCTGCGGCGGTCGTCGCAACCACGCCTGTACCGTCTATGGCACAAGACAATTCTGAGGCGCGCCTGCGCAAGATTGAGGCAGAAATTCGCGCGCTGCAGCGCAATGTCTTCCCCGGCGGCGATGGACGCTTTTTTGAGCCGCAAATTGCACCCGGTGAGACCACTACTCGCCCGGCGAACAGCAATTCGACCACAGCGGTTACCGATATTCTCGCGCGGCTCGATGCGATGGAGCAACAATTGCAGCAGCTGACCGCTCTCGCGGAGCAGAACGGCAATTCGATCAGCCAGGTTGAAGCCCGGGTAACCGCGCTTGAATCGGCTAGCATTCCTGCGCCGACCGTCGACACGGGCACTGATTTTGGTGCCTCCGACAGCAATCTCAGCGCAATGAGCAACGGCGCATCTGACACGGGCAGCCAGACCGCCGGTGACAGCACATCTGCGTCGACCAGCGGCCCAAGCGCGGAGCGCCTTGCCGCGGTGCAGGCGATCACAAAGCCGATCACCGAAGACCCTGCGGATGATGAATATTCCTACGGCTTCCGCCTTTGGAACGCAGGGTATTTCCCCGAGGCGCGCCAGCAATTGAACAGCTTTGTTGAGCAATATGGCTCGCATTGGCGCGTGACCTATGGCCGCAATCTGCTTGGCCGGGCCTATCTCGATGACAATATGCCAGAAGAGGCCGCCAAGTGGTTCCTGCGCAATTACCAGGCCGACCGTCAGGCTCCGCGTGCGGCCGATAGCCTGCTGTATCTATCAGAGGCGATGATCGCGCTCAACGACACCAACCGGGCCTGCATCGCATTGGCGGAATTTGGCGAGACCTATCCGGCGCTCGCCAGCGGGCGCCTGTCCAATCAATATGAGCGCAATCGCCAGCGAGTGACCTGCAATTGATAGGCCGGTCTCATCTGACCTAATCACGCGATGGCGCAAGGATCTGCTCGCGCTGTGGCCTCTGGATGAGCGCCAAGGGCCGCTTGGATTGGCCGTGTCTGGCGGGGCAGACAGCCTCGCAATGCTGCTGATCGCGCATGCGTCGGCAGCCGAAAACGGCGGCAAGATTGCGGTCGCGAGCGTCAATCATGGACTTAGAGCCGAAGCCGCCAGCGAAGTTGCATTGGTTGAGCGCGTTTGCGCAGAGCTCGGCGTGCCTTTCACTGCATTGAGCGTCGAGCTCGCCAGCGGGAATGTGCAGGCGAGGGCGCGCGATGCGCGCTACGCTGCGCTTGCCGAGTGGGCTGCGGAGCATCGGCTTGGAGCGGTCGCGACCGCGCATCACGCCGATGATCAGGCGGAGACCCTGCTGATGCGTCTTGGCCGGGGCAGCGGTCTGTCCGGCCTTGCCGGAGTGCGTGCTGCGACCAAACTGCCCGGAACTGAGATGGCGCTGCTGCGTCCGCTGCTGAGCTGGCGCAAGGCCGAGCTGGAGCAAGTCGTCGCGGATGCCGGGATCACCGCCGTTGATGACCCCTCCAACCGCGATGACCGATATGATCGGGCGCGGATGCGTGCACGTATCACAGAGGCCGATTGGCTCGACGCCAGCGCGCTCGCGAGCAGCGCTCAGAACCTCTCCGACGCTTGGCGGGCAATCGAATGGTACGCGGATGAGGATTGGGAAACTCAGGTTTACCGAGAAGAGGGCAGCGGCGGCGCGCCCGAATACAAATATTACGCCAATGTCCCGCGCGCGATCTCGATTGAAACGATCATTCGCATCATCGCCGCGCTTGGCGGACAGGCGAGCCGCAGCGAAGCTGGCCGCGCATTCGACCGCCTGTGGGAGGGCGACAATGCGTCATTATCCGGCGTGTTGATTACGCCGGGGACGGAGAAGATTGCCAAATTGGGAATGATGATGCGGGTGTGGCGGTTCGCCCCCGAACCGCCCAGAGCGATGCATTAAGCAGCACTCGGCGCGTTTGCGCACACCGCATCAGCGGATCAGATGATTGCGTCCCCCACGCCGATCATCTGGCCGCGTGTAATCACAACCTTGTCACCACGCTTAGCGATGGCGAACAATTTGGCTGCGAATTCTTCTGGCACGCCGACACAGCCGTGGCTGGCATAGCCATTGAGCACTGGTGAGCCGTGAATGGCGATGCCATCCCAGGTCAGGCGCAGCGTATAGGGCATCGGTGCGTTGTTGTACTTCTCAGACACATTGTCCTTCTCCTTGGTCAGGATTGGGAACGTGCCGAGCGGGGTTGGGTGTGATTTTGTGCCGAGCAGAGCAACGGCGGTGCCGATTTCGTGGCCATTGCGAAATGCGCTGATCACGCGGGCACCAAGGTCAACTGTGATCACCAGTTTGCCGGTCTTGGGCGCATTGCTCTCGTCCCAGAACCACTCGCCGTAGCGAATCGTGCCCTCGATCGGCAGGATCGAATTGACCACGAAGGGATTCTCCGGCTCTGGCGGGGCGGGAGGCACGTCTTGGATGATCGCGCGCGATATCGTGCGGGCAGCAGTTACGCCTGCTTCCCGGCCAGCGGCGCGCGGCGTAATTTCCGGCACTTCTGGAGCGATCTCGCCAATTGGCGGCAAGCCAGCGGCAATCTCAGCGGCTGCTGGATCGTATGGGGTCGGCAGACTTGGATCGATCACGAGCGACTCGCCGCCGGTTGTCGGATCGATTGGGCGGATCGCCTCTTGAGTGGCGGCATCGGCCACTTGTTCTGCGGCCTCCGCCGCTTCAGCGGCAGGGGTCTGATCGTCGGCTAAGCTGGATGTGCCTGCAAGCGAAGCGAGGGAAATCGCGGCAGCCATGCGGGCAGATTTGATGAGTTTCAACATGCCGCGCTTTATGACGTAAACTTTCGTGAGTCGCTAGAGGCTAACAGTGGCGCGTCCCTTCGCGAGACGGTCCCCATGCGAAAGTGTTAACGGCAAGGCGGGTGTTAGCTGATTTTCGTTTTGCTAATGGCCTAGCCACTATCACCCATGGGCACCAAATTCATTGGCAATCGCCGTCGTCAGCCTCAGCATCAGATTGTACGCGCGCTCTATCGGATCGATGTAATCACGACCAATCTGCGCGTAGCCTTCGTTGTCGCCATCGGGATAATCGCTCGCCGCATCGACCGCGAAATCTTCTGGCTGAGGGAAGGAGGTTGGGAAGGCGCGGCGCAGCTGAGCCAGCGCATCTTCGATCCTAAGGCTGAATACCATCTCAAGCACATCATCGCGGCTGATATCGTTCGCGCGGCTAAAGGCCGGGATCGAGACAGCGCGCAGGAAAATATGCTGCATCAGCGCGAGGCGCAGAGCCTGAGCCGCACCAATCGTGCGGCGGGTGTTCTCGCGGTCCTCCAGCGGCGCTTCGTCTGGGATCAGATCGAGCAATCGGTGGAATTTAAGCGCATCGACGCGCAGGCGCGAGGCAAGGCGGCGGAAAACTCCGGTGCGGTCGTCCTTGGTGAGATATTCGGCCAAGGTCTCGCAGGCGGCGGATAGATGGCTCTCCGTGCCGCGATAGGGCCGGCTGGCCCAATAGGCGGAATTGAATAGCTCCCCGTGCGCGGCAACCGTCTTGATACTGGCGAGCGCATTGGAGGCGCGCGCCAGGCGGATCAATTGGCGTCCGCGCGGGCTTTCTTTGATTAGAGCGGCGAGCTCTTCGTAATTGCCATCCGCCGCGCTGCCGATGCCGGAGATGATGTTCACCGGATAGCCAAGCTGTTGCAGGATCGAATTGTGCGGGATCGCGCGGATCTGGCGCAGCGACATGTCGCGATCTGCCGATAGGTCAGACTGACGGCGAGAAACGCGGCTGCCGGTGGAATTGAGCAGGCCCAAACCGAACGCGGTGACCGCGCGCGAATAGGTCTGGCTGCGCAGATGTTGGCGCTGGTTCGCGCGGATGGCTCGGTAAAAATCCAGGCTGATGTCGGTGCGGCTGTAGAATGGATCATCGGCCGCCGCCGGATCATTGAGCTGTGCGGTCGCAATCCGGGTCAGGGTCGCGCGGGCCAGCTCTGGCGTGGCGAAGAACATGTAGCCGTCGCCGCCTTGGAAGCTGACCTCGGGCTCCAGCACGATGTCTTTCGCCGCAAAGCGGCTGCGCGCCCACGGGCTGAGGGGCCAGGCGAGCCGATCATCAAATCCGCTGGGGTGTGCGCCGCGGCCCATGCTTTCGCCGTGGGTGTTGAAGATGAGCGCCGAGACATCGTTGAGGCCGTTTTTCGCCATAGCCTGCGCCATGCGCCCTTGCAGCCGTTCAATCGCGAGGCTGGCGGGGATTTGGCCGACAAACCGGCCCGCGTCCGAAAAGCCGGTCTGAATGCACACCCGTCCGCGCGTGCGGGCATAGGCCTGGTACTCCGGTTCAGCGCACAGCGCCTCCAGAAAACGCCCGCCGTGCTCCAGCGCGCTTTCGGTCTCAAACAAAGGCGACACGTCGACCTTGTCCTCAATCCCGAACAGTTTTGAGAAATAGAGCGCGGCGAGAATGGTAGAGGGCTGCTCGCATTCCGCGATGAGCATGCGGATCGGGGTGTCGGCATCCACGGAGCCGAGGATTTGCGCCATCGCCAGGAATTGCCGGATTGCCGTTGAGCTTTCGATCGCTAGCGATGCGAAATTGGTGCGCAGCGGCTTCACCTCGCCCAGCAGCTTGCGAAGGGTTGCCATTGCGCCTTTGCTGGCGAGATCGAGTGTGTTGTCCGGATCGATCCGGCGGCGGATACCGTTGTGGAGCTGTTTCGCGTTTACGCGGAAATGCACATGCGCCATGCCAAGGCCATCGGCGCGCATCGCCGCCGCCAGCGTTTTGAGCTCAACCGCATGTGCGGTTTCTGCGGTGCTGGCTTCGTCCTCCAGCTGCGCAATCAGGGGTTTGAGCGACAATAGCTTTGCCGGATTGTCAGCGGTCAGTCGGTTTGCCGCGAGCGAAAGCGCCTCTGGCGAGCTGAGATCGCTGGTAAACTCGCGCGCGCTGAGCGCTGCATGGTTCTGAGCATCGCGCAGGGTCTTTATCAGGCGGTGTTCGCTATCAATCGCGGCAAGGCTATCGGCATAGCGGCCCAGGCGTTCGGCCTTCTCGGCCAAGCGGAACCCGATGGAGGTGTACCATTTGATGTCGGTCCGCCCGTCCATGTCATACCCTACCCAGGTCGCGAAGCGGAATGGGACAGGGGCCAGTTCTTGCCATTGGTCGGGCCAAGTGGCCTGCGCATGGCTGAGCACATCGCTGACGATGGCATCGCGCGCATCTTGCGCATGGCCGATGGCCCGCATTGCGCGGCCGTGCTCATATTGCAGAGTGATCGCCGGCCGCTCGGTGCCCGTGACGCACACCTCTTTGCCAATACTGCCTTCGCTACCGGCGGCTGTGGCAACGGCATCGGATTGTTCTGGCGTCAGAAGGAAGGTGGGGTGCGCGGTGAACACGGCGTGGAGGCTCGGGTTTTCCCAGCGCGCCCGTAGCTCCGCAAAATCGCTCGCGTCGGAGAGGCTCTCGCTGAGCGCATCTTGGTTCGCCTCTATTGAAACGGGCGAGACCAGACGGCGCAGGCGCGAGGCGCGTGATTGCAGGCTGGCGCATTCCAGCTCAGCCACCATCGCCTCCAGCTCGTCGAGATTGGCATTGCCGCCTTCGAGTGCGCGCGAGAGGTCCAGACCCAGTTGAAACACCGGATTGAACAGCGGTGTCTCGCGCGTCTGCTGATGCAGCTCGCTCAGCCGGGTGTGCAGGTCGGTGATGGATTTCAAAGGCTTGGTGTTCACAGATGTTCTCTTGCAAATGCGGTTGCTGCGCCGAGCAGGCCAGGTTGCGGGTGGCTAACGATTTTGACCGGAATGCTGGCCATCAATTCTTGATAGCGTCCCTTGTGACGGAACCTGCCAGCAAAGCCAGAGGAAGCGAGCGTTTCGCGAATTCGGTAGCCAAGCCCGCCCGCGATCACGACCCCGCCAAAGCCGCCTTGGGCAAGGGCAATATCGCCGGCCACGCTGCCCAGCGCCATGCAAAAGCGGTCAACAGCGGCGGCGGCAAGGCTGTCCCCGCCTTCGTCAGCGCCAGATGTACCCTTGGTCCAGATTTCGATATCATCACATTCGGCGACCGCGCGGTTTTCCAGCGCGGCGAGCGTTTGGTAGATGTCGACAATTCCGGGGCCGGAGACGACCCGCTCCACCGACACGCGATTGTGGCGCTTGCGCAGCCGGGCAAGGATGGCATCTTCAATGGCGTCCACCGGAGCGAAATCGAGATGACCGCCCTCGGTGGCCTGAACGCGGAATTCCCCGTTTTCCCCGCGCCATAGATGCGCGACGCCCAGACCAGTGCCGGGGCCAATCACGCTGAGCGTGCCGGTGGCGCTAAGTGGTTGATCGGGGCCGGTGAGGTGCACAAAGTGCTCCTCCGGCAGGCGCGCAACCGCATAGGCGACCGCTTCAAAATCATTGACGATCGTATGACGGGTGGTGCCCAGTTTCTCATTCACCAACGCGGGACGGATAATCCAGGGGTTGTTGGTGAAGCGGATCACCTCGCCAGTGATCGGCCCAGCAATGGCCAGTGCAACATTCTGAGGCAAAGTGCCGCCAGAGCGCGCCCGGTAATCCTCCCAGGCGGTCTGGAAGCTGACGTGATCTTCGGTGTGGAGCGTGGTCGGCTCGCCCAGCGCAATTGTGCCGTCTGCCGAAACGCTGGCGATGGCAAAGCGGGCATGCGTGCCGCCAATATCAACCGCAACGATATCCGTGCTGCTCATGCGTTACAGCCCCGCCGCGGCGAGCATGGCGGAGGCGCCTTGCTCAGCCCCGTCAGCCTGATTTTGCAGCATGCGGAACAGCTCGCGGCCCACGCCGTGTTCTTGCGCGGGATCAGCGGCGGGTGTGCGCGCAGATAGATCGGCTGTGGTCGACAGTTCGCCGGTCTCTGCGCAAACGGTGATCACATCGCCATCTTGCAAATGGGCGAGCGGTCCGCCGCCCTTGGCCTCTGGCGTGATGTGGATCGCGGCGGGCACTTTGCCTGACGCGCCTGACATGCGCCCGTCGGTGACCAGCGCCACCTTGTGTCCGCGGTTTTGCAGCACGGTGAGCGAGGGTGTGAGCGCGTGCAGTTCCGGCATGCCATTGGCGCGCGGCCCCTGAAAGCGGACGACAACCACCACGTCGCGGTCCAGCTCGCCCGCTTTGAAAGCGGTGATCACATCAGCCTGCGTCTGAAACACGCGCGCCGGCGCAGTCACGGTCCAGCGCTCTCGCTCAACCGCAGAGGATTTGAAGCAGGCACGGCCCAGATTACCCGTCAGCAATTTCATTCCGCCGTCAGGCTGCACGGGGTCTGTTGCTGGGCGCAGCATTTCGAGATCACGGCTTTCAGGTATGTCCGCCCAGCTCAGCTTCTCCTCGGCGTCCAGCACTGGCTCGCGCGTATACGCATCAAAGCAGCCTTCCCAGATGGTGAGAATGTCAGAATGCGCGAGGCCTTCTTCGGTGAGAGTCCGCGCCACATAGCCCATGCCTCCAGCCGCGTGGAACTGGTTCACATCGCCTGATCCATTGGGATAAACGCGGGCCACCAGTGGCACGACGCTGGAGAGCTGTGCCAGATCATCCCAGTCGAAAATTACGCCAGCGGCGCGCGCCATCGCCGGAATGTGGATCGCATGATTGGTCGACCCGCCGGTGGCGAGCAGGCCGATGGCGGCGTTGATGATTGCTTTTTCATCGACCACCTGCGCCAGTGTACGCTCGGTTGTGCCAGAGAGCTGTGCAAGCCGGTGCATCGCCGCCCGGTCCAGCTCTTGGCGCAGCTTCGTGCCGGGTGTGACGAATGCTGAGCCGGGGACATGCAGCCCCATCATCTCCATCATCATCTGATTAGAATTAGCGGTGCCGTAAAATGTGCAAGTGCCCGGCGAATGGTAGCTGCCTAGCTCGCTTTCAAGCAGCGCTTCGCGGTCCACCTTACCCTCGGCGTAGAGCTGACGCGTTTCCTGCTTCTGCTTGTTTGAGATGCCCGATGGCATCGGGCCGGATGGCACGAACACAGCTGGCAAATGGCCAAACCGCAGCGCGCCGATCATCAGACCAGGCACGATCTTGTCGCAAATCCCAAGACAGGCGATCCCGTCATACATTTGATGGCTGAGCGCGACCCCGGTGGACAAAGCAATCACATCGCGGCTGAGCAGAGACAGCTCCATCCCATCCTCGCCCTGCGTCACGCCGTCACACATGGCCGGAGTTCCGCCAGCCACCTGCGCCGTTGCGCCCACTTCGCGAGCGTAAATCTTCAGCCGTTCGGGATAGCGGCCATAGGGCTGATGCGCGGACAGCATATCGTTGTAAGCGGAAACGATGCCGACATTCGGCCCGCGTCCCGCCTTCATCGCGTCTTGATCTTCCAGCGCGCCTGCAAAAGCATGGGCGAGGTTGGAGCAGGCAACGTCTTTATGCTCAGGTCGCCTATCGCCTTCGCGCTTCATCAGCTCCAGATAAGCGCCGCGGCTCCCTTGCGAGTTTGCAATCACCCGCTGCGTCACAGCGTGGATCACATCGTGAAGTGGTTTACTCATGCCAGCTCACTCCATCGCGTTCGGCCAAGGCAATGGCAGCGCTCGGCCCCCAGCTGCCCGCTGTATAAGTCTTAGGCGTGAGCCCGGCAGCTTCCCATGCGGCGCGGATAGCATCGACCCAATGCCATTGGGCCTCGACCTCGTCGCGGCGCACAAACAAAGTCTGGTCCCCGCCGATCAGATCGAGCAGCAAGCGCTCATAGGCAATTCGGCGGTGCTGTCCGACAAAGGCATCGGGCATGGCAATGTCGAGCGGCACTTCGCGCAGCCGCACACCGTCTTGAGCCAGTCCCGGAACCTTTGCCATCAGCGATAGCGAGATGTTCTCTTCCGGTTGAATGCCGATCACCAGCCGGTTGGGCATCATGGTGGCGCCAAGCCCTTCGAAAATCGAGTGCGGGACCTGACGGAATTTGACGACAATCTCGGTCACGCGCTCGGGCAGGCGTTTGCCCGTGCGCAGATAGAACGGCACGCCTTTCCAACGCCAATTGTCGACATGGGCCTTGATCGCCGTGAAGGTTTCGGTGTCAGAATCCTTACCCAGCTCCTCATCATAGCCCGGTACGGCTTCGCCTGAGATTGCCCCAGCGCGATATTGCCCGGTTACTGTTTCGCTCGCATCCACTTCTCTCAGTGCGCGCAGCACCTTCACCTTCTCATCGCGCACTGCGGTGGCATCAAAACTGCCCGGCGGCTCCATCGCGACCAGAGCCAGCAATTGCAGCATGTGGTTCTGCACCATGTCGCGCAGCGCGCCGGCATCATCGTAAAACGCGACGCGTCCCTCTAGGCCCACGGTTTCAGCCACCGTGATCTGGACATGGTTAATATAGGTCGCGTTCCAGATCGGCTCGAACAGGATATTGGCGAAACGCAGGGCGAGCAGGTTCTGCACCGTCTCCTTGCCGAGGTAATGGTCAATCCGGAAAGTCCGGTCTTCCGGGAAGGCATCGGCGACCGCGTCATTGATGACACAGCTAGTCGCCAGGTCGGTACCCAGTGGCTTTTCGAGGCACATGCGCACGTTATCGCCGGTCAGCCCGGCATGTTTGAGGCCAGCAATCGTCGGGCCGAACAGGCTGGGCGCGGTTGAGAGGAAAATCGCCATGCCGGAATCGCTCGGGCCGGCCTCGTTCACTTTGTCCGCCAGCGCGCCAAACCCGTCGAGCGTGCTGGCATCAAGCGCTTGATAAGACAAGCGATTGAGGAACGCCGCCATTCCGCCGCGCCGCTCGTCCGGCAGATAGGTTTCCAGCGCCTCACGCGCCAAATTTCGAAATTCCGCATCGTCCATGTCACTGCGCGCGGTGCCGATGATTTTCAGATCAGGCGAAAGCAGCCCGTCTGCATCCAATGCACAAAGGCTCGGCAACAGCATTCTGCGCGATAAATCGCCGGTTGCTCCAAACAAGAGCAAGCGATCAGCAGATAGCTTGGGTTCAGACATGCGTATATTTCTCCCGGGCGCCGCAGCTATGGATTGCGGCAATTGGGTTCTAGCGCGAAGCGCATTGCTGGGCCATAGGTTCGCATAGCTATTCAATTGGGCTATCAAGGCCCTCTGGCGGCAGGCCTAAGGAAGCGAACCGGGAGAGAATGATGGATCCTGCGCGGCGGCAATCGCGGGTCACGAGTTTTGACGTTGCAGAGCGGGCGGGCGTGAGTCAGTCGACGGTGTCGCGCGCGCTTTCGGGTTCGGCTGTGATTAGCGAGGCCACCCGCAGCCGCGTGCTCGAGGTTGCAAGCGAGCTTGGCTATTTCGTGGACGAGCGCGCGGCGCGGCTAAGGCGCGGGCACACCGGCACATTGGCAGCGGTGGTGATCACCAAGCCGGGCGGGAATGCCCGCGATGTGAACCCGTTTTCCTATGCGCTGCTAGGCGGAGTTTGCGCCGCGGCGGCGGAGCGCGGGCTGGAAGTGCTGGTTTCGCTGCAAGGGGACGAGGAAAAGCTGTTCGGTCATTATGTCGAACGCGGTCAGGCCGAGGGATTGATCGTGATCGGCACCACTCTGAACCGCCCGGCATGGGACTATTTCCGCGGTATTGGCGAGACCAGTGAGCTTGTTGCCTATTGGGGCTCGCCCCTGGGTGATCTCGACTGGGTCTCGTCTGATAATGATGCGGGCGCGCGCATGGCGGCGGAGCATTTAGCTGAGCAGGGCTGCAAGAAACTGGCCTGTATTGGCTCGCGCGGCGGCACGCAGCGGCAATTTGCAGAGCGTGCGGACACGTTTCTCGCCCGCGCAAGAGAGCTCGGGCTTGAGGCGCAGCTGGTCGAAATCGGCGACGAAGACGACCGCCATGACCAGGGCCGAGCCGCGGCGGAGCGGATGCTGGCCGATGGCTTTGCGGCGGATGGCGTGTTCGCGGTGTGCGATGCGCTGGCCTTTGGCGTGCTGGAGGCGCTCAACGCGGCCGGTCGGCAGCTGCCTGAGGAGATCAAGCTAATCGGGTTTGATGGTTTGCAGGCGGGCGAGCTGTCCAGCCCTACTCTCACTACGATTGAGCCGGATTTGGACCAAGCGGGGCGGTTGCTGGTCGAGGCAGTGACCTCTGGCGGGCCGCATTCGGGGATACGGCGCGTTCCGGTGAAGCTGCTGAAACGTGGGAGTTCTTGATTAGTTGGTCGTTCAGCAGGTCATAGCTGCCCGCAACCGAAAGTCTTAAACCCGCTTCACCTCAACCTTCGACGATAGGAAACGCGCCGGGCCGAACGTCGTGAGGAAACTCACATCGGCTGCATCGCGCCCAACCCCGATAATCGCGGTCTCAGAAGGTTTCGCCATACCGGTTGCATCAACTAGGTGCCATTCGCCGCGCGTCGGTTCTGCTGGATCGGCGAGAAACACCTCGGCGACGGCATGAAAATCTTGCGGGCTGACGTCCGGGCCATAGCAGGCGACATAGCGCGCGGGGATCAGCGACGCTCGCGCCAGCGCGATCAGCACATGGGCATAGTCGCGGCAAACCCCCTGGCGCGCGACGAAGCTGTCAGCGGCGGTGGTTTGCTCGCCGCTTGCACCCGGCTCATATTGCATATTCTTCGTCAGCCAGCCCTCGATCGCGGCAATCCGCGCGCCGCCCGATGTGCCGGAAAACTCCGCCTCGACGAAGTTTTGAAACGGGCCGACTGAGCAATAGCGCGAATCGAACAGATATTGCGCCGCCTCGCCGGTGATGGACCTGGCGGCCAGCTGAGGCATGGTGGCCAGCTCAACTGCGGCGCGCTGCGTCTCCACCTTGGCGCGGTAGGTGGTTTCGAACCGCCCATTGCTGCTCACCCAAATACGCGTGCCGATCCCATCATGCGCGGGTACCCGCGTGCTCGCTGCCTCGTCTGTCAGTTCGACACTTTGCGAGAGAATCCGCTGGCCCGGAACGTCAGCGACCTCAAACTGCAGCAAGGCATCGCCAGGCTCGTCGAATTGGAAAGTGAAGGTCGCTTGGATGTCGAGGGGCATAGGTCACTCAAGTTTGGCAGGCACATTTGTTCCTCAAAAACGCGTTTTTTGCGCTCTTTCAGGTCCAATTGTCCCATCTGGGATATTCAGCCAGCTCGCCTCTGCTTCTAGCCCGCGCCCAGCAGCCACAACCAGTGGCCGTTTTGTCCGGGGAGGGCAAATGTTCCTACCGGAATAGATGACAGGGGTTCGTATCCATGAAGAAATTTTCCATCACCGCCGCCGCAATGGCCGCGCTCGTCGTCGGCTTTGCTGCCGCGCCCGCACCAGCAGAGGCTGGCCCCTTCGATAAAATCACCAAGAAGGTGAAGAAGGTCAAAAAGAAAGTCGATCAGGCCGAGGACGTGGTCGAGACAGTCGACAATGCCCGGCGCGGCGGATCAGGCGGCGGCTTTGCAAATCGCGGCAGCACGTCCAACTCACCGCGCACCGCGCGGGCTCCCGGCCATGTTGGCGGCGCAGGCGCGGCTCCGGCCAAATACACCGGCCAGCTGCAATGCGCGAACCTGGGCCTGGGCAATGCCTTTGTCGGGCGCGAGGGCACATACACCTTTAGCCAAGGGATCAGCACCGAGGAGCGCACCGGCCTAACCGAGCGTACCAATGTCAGCCCGCAAAACGGCTGTTTCTTTCCCGGCCTGGCGGTTGGCGATGTGCTCTATGTCGAGGTTGACGCGGCCAAGTATAAGAAACACGACTATAAAATTCAGTGCGTTTCCTATGACGGCTCTGAGCAGCTCGACAATGTTCACGGGCCGAAAACCAACAATTACAAGGGCAAGGACGTGATGCTGCACAGCGGCAATTCGCTCGGCTTTACACCGACGGCGAGTGGCAGCAATTCCAGCCGCTCTGGCGCCTATGACAAATATCTCGCCAAGCGCGGGCGCCAGATGATCACGTTCAATTTTGCGTCTTTGCACACCGATAAATCAGGCACGGATTTCTATTGCCAATGGTTCGACAAGAATTCTGGCAAAAGCGCGGTGGCCTTTGCCTATCGCCGCGGTCCAGCGGGCTAAGCCCAGCAGACCTAGTGAAGTGGGGTGCGGCGGGCAGACAGCGTATTCGCCCGCCGCATCGCATGCTTTTCAGTCACCCAAATCAGCACAGGAATACTCAACTCATGAAAAAGACACTCACCATTCTCGCCGCCAGCGTTCTCGCCATCGGCACTGCGCCAGCGGCAATCGCGCAAAGCTCCTCTAGCGAAGTTTCCAAGAACGGCTCTTGCCCCACTGGCTTCAAGGCTTCGGGATCAAGCTGCAAATCATCGAGCAAAGTTGCCCTTCCCAAAGTCGGTTCTTGCCCGACCGGTTTCAAAGCCTCGGGAAACTACTGTGTCGGCGGTAAGGGAGATTATGCAGAAATCCGCGATGGTAGCTGCCCAAGCGGAACAAAGACCTCCGGTAAATATTGCGTGAAGTGATTTTCCCCAAACTGCGACCCTTGGGGAAAGGGCCGCGTCTTTTGCGAGGCGCGGCCCACATTCCCGGGCCAGACGGATGCTGATGCGCGGGCACGCTTCAACTTGGCGAAAACCATTTTGCAGCTATGAGGCGAGGCTTGATGGCTGAAGAACGCGAAACCTATGTCGACCGGATTATCCGTGATGCCTATGCCACCATGGGCAAACCGGAACGCGTGATCTCTTTGCTGGAGCAAGGAGAGCATCATTTTGAGGCGGGACAAGAGGATGTCGGCAGCGCGGATCAGCACTTCGTCGAAGCGGGCGAGCTGATTGATGAGGTCTCGACGCTGACGGGCAGCGATTTTGCCAATTTCGTGCTGCCCGATGTGTCGCCCAGCGGGGCGGAACTGGTCCTGGATCGCTCCCAAAGGCTGGTTTCCTTCGACCCAGAGGTCTTTTCCGGGCCAGAACTGCAACGCGGCCATCCAGCGCCGGATTGGCTGTGGGATCCGGCGGAGCGCAGTGAGGATTTGCGCCGTATCCGAGAGACAAAGTCGGGCAGTTCGACCGGCTTTCTCCGACTGTTTACCGGACCCGATGATGACCAGGGCCGCTGGTTCAATGTCGAAGCTGGCGCAGAGGCGCAGGCCGAGCATGTTCATTTCAAGCTGATCCAGTTTCGCTGGCAAGAGGCGAGCGGCAATCGTTTTCGTGAAGCGCTCGGCCTGACTGAAACCGAACTTGCTCTGACCCGGCATTTGGTTTCGGGCGGGAATGTGCGCAGCTTCGCTGAACAGCGCGAACGCTCGGTTGGCACGGCTCGCAATCAGCTGAAGGCGCTGCTGCGCAAGCTGGCGATCAATTCTCAGCAAGAGCTGTTGATGCTCTACACCGGCTTTGCCCATTCTCTGCGTTTGATTGACGAGAGTGAGGGGCCAAAGCGGCATTTTTGCAGCCGAATCTTTCACGAGGAGGATGGGGACCGCATCGCGTGGGAGGAACACGGCGATCCCAGCGGCGATCCGGTGCTTTATTTTCATCCCTTTTTTGAAGGCGCATTGTTCACTGCGGAGCAGGATGCTGCCGCGCGCGAAGCGGGATTGCGGATCATTGCCCCGTGGCGTCCGCTTTCCGGCGAGACAACCGGGCGATCAAAGCGAATCGAATTGGTGCGAGAATTTGCGCGCCGGCTTGATCCGTTCCTTGAGGCGCAAGGCATCACTGAATGCGCGGTGCTTAGCGCCACGGCGGGCACACCCTTTGCGCTGGGATTTGTCCAGGCAACGCGGGTGAAGGTGAGCGGTGTTGTACTGGCCGGTCCTTTGGTGCCGTTCCCAACCTGGTCGGACATTAGCATGGTCGATATCGGATACCGCCGGGCGGTGCAGATGACCCGCATGGCCCCGGCCTTTGCGCGCATCTATATCCGCGCGACCTTGGCGGGCTCGCTGCGCGGCGAATTCGATAAGTTTATCGACGATTTTTACAGGTCCAGCCCGGATGACCGTGCTTATTACAAGCGGCCAGAGATCCGCGAGCTGATCCGCCAATCGGGCACTTATACCTTCATAAAGACGCTGGACGGCCCGACCGAGGGTGTGATCATCGAGGCGTTTGACTGGAGCGAGCTGTGCCGCGACATCGCACCGCCTGTAACCTTGGCGATTGGCGCAAATGGCGGGTTTGTCAGCCGCGAGAACTATCAGAAATTTGCCGACCAATATGGCTTTTTAGTGGATGCGGAATTCCGCCGCTCTGGCCAACTGGTGATGCATGACGACCCAGTCCGAGTGTTTGCGCATTTGCGGCGCAAGATAGGCTAAGAGCCCCTTTCGTTTCAGAATAAGTGCGCTAGCTTGGCCTCCCGCGATTCTCGCGAACAGGGGAGGGCGCTTTGGCTGTTTATCCGTATTGTTCTGGTGGTCAGATCGATCAGGGTTACCTTGATTGCTATAGTTGCGGCGGAACTGGTCACGGCGGGTACACGAACCAGGCTTGTATGGCGTGCAACGGCAGCGGAACGGGTGGGCGCGATATGGTCACTTGCTGGAATTGCCATGGGGCCGGAACGGTACCTGACCCGGTGCCCGCGCGCGGCTCTGCACCTGCGAAAAAGCGCGGGGCAAAGCCTGCCAAGGCCCGGCAACAGGCCGCCGCTCACAGCTCGGCCAAGCAATGGACCGCCGGCAATTATGTATTCTTTGGCATCACTTATCTGCTCTCGCTTGGCTATCTCTCGGATAACTCAGAGCTGGAGGGATGGCCGCTCTATCTCGTGCCGCTGATCCCAGCGGGGATCGTCGGTTCCTATTGGAAGCAGTTGTTCGTGATCTCGCTGATCATCGGCGGTCTCTATATCTGGGGTTCGAGCCAGAATTAGCGGCTTAGGCCTGCGCGATTACGCCGAACAGGTCGTGCGCATCGGCCTCTTCAATCACCGCGGTGACGATGTCGCCTTGCGCCACGTCCGCTGGGACGTTGCGCAAATGCACTTGGCCATCGATTTCAGGCGCATCGGCCTGAGACCGTCCGCTTGCGCCGATGTCGCCGTCTTCATCTGGTTCCCCGACCTCATCGATGATCACCGGCAGCGCGCGGCCGACTTTGGCCGCTAGCTTGGCAGCGCTAATCCGCTCAGTGACTTCCATCAGCCGGGCGTAGCGTTCTTCCTTGATCGCCTCTGGCACCGGATCGGGCAGAGCATTGGCCTGCGCGCCTTCAACCGGCTCAAACCGGAAAGCGCCAACGCGGTCGAGCTGAGCCTCTTCCAGCCAATCGATCAGATATTTGAAATCGTCCTCAGTCTCGCCGGGGAAGCCGACCACAAACGAGGAGCGGACAGCGATGTCAGGGCAGATATCGCGCCAACCCCGCAGCCGCTCCAGCACTTTGGCCTCGTTCGCCGGGCGCTTCATGCGCTTCAGAACCGAAGGCGAAGCGTGCTGAAACGGGATGTCGAGATAGGGCGTCAGCAGCCCTTCGGCCATCAGCGGGATGACCTTGTCGACATGCGGATAGGGATAGACATAGTGCAGACGTACCCACGGTGTTTGGCCCGATTGCGTGCGCAATTGGCCAAGCTCGCGGGCTAGATCGGTCATGTGAGCGCGCGGCTCGCGGCCCTTCCAAGGCTTGGTTTCGTGGCGGGTATCGACCCCGTAAGCGCTCGTATCCTGGCTGATTACCAGCAGCTCATTCGTGCCCGCTGCGACCAGCTTTTCCGCCTCGCGCAGCACCGCGTCAATCCGGCGGCTCGCGAGTTTGCCGCGCAGGTCCGGGATGATGCAGAACGCGCAGGAATGATTGCAGCCCTCAGAGATCTTGAGGTAGCTGTAATGGCGCGGGGTCAGCTTGATGTCGTGCTCGGACGGCTGCGGGATCAGGTCGATAAATGGCCCTTGGCTGGGCGGAGCGTGCTCATGCACGGCCTCCACCACCTGCTCATATTGATGCGCGCCAGTGACCGCCAGAACTTGTGGGTGAGCCGCGCGGATCGCATCTGCCTCTTCGCCCATACAGCCCGTCACGATAACGCGACCGTTTTCACTGATCGCCTCGCCAATCGCGGCCAGGCTTTCTTCCTTGGCGCTGTCGAGGAAGCCGCAGGTGTTGACCAGCACCACGTCCGCGCCGGCATAATCGGGCGACATGGCATAGCCATCGGCGCGCAGCCGGGTGAGGATGCGTTCGGAATCGACCAGCGCCTTGGGACAGCCGAGCGAGACCATGCCGACGCGTTTCTGATCGGCCACGGGCTTTGGTGATGCAGTGGAGGTGGGGGCGTCTGTATTCATATCTGGCCGCGCCCCTACACGCGAACCATGCTTTGCGCTAGCACTTGCAGTGGGTCGCGCCTTTGGGAGAGGTAATTATGAACCTGTTTGATGTGAATTGGCTCGCGGTGTTTCTCGCCGCGCTCGCTGGATTTGTGGTGGGCGGCATCTGGTATGGGCCGGTCATGGGCAAGAAATGGATGGGCGCTGTCGGCCTGACTGAAGAGCAGATCAAAGAAGGCAATATGGGCTTGATCTATGGTGGGGCGTTCGCGTTCTCGCTGCTCGCCAGCTGGACCCTGGCCCATACCTTTCACTCATATGAAGTGAACGGTGTGGAGCTTTCGGTCATGGTCAAAGTGGTGACTGCCCTGGGCATTGCCTTCGGCTTTATCGTGCCAGCCTTGGGTACGGCTTACCTCTTCTCGCAAAAGGGCAAGGCGCTGTTCTTCATCGACGCGGGCTATTGGCTGCTATTTTACACCGCGATGGGATTCGTGCACGCTTACTTGCCGTGAAATGGCGGTAGATCAGGCGGCGTACCGCCCAGCCTAGTCCCCGTCACCATTGGTTTCCCCATTCAAGCTTGGGACGATCTCAACCACGATGTCGCCCGCTTGCAGGTTTTGACATTCGTCTTCCCAAAAGCCGATCGCCCGGCCGCCGCGATAGACGCGCAGGCCGCGCCCGCCTGTGCTGAGCTGTTCGATTGAGCAGCCGCATTCTTCCTCGGTCACGACCCGTTCCACCAGCTGGACCCGGCCAGTGACAGAGGCGAGGTCGGCGAGATAGTCGGCGATATGGGCGCCCTTTGCGCTGCCCGCGAGCAGAAGCCCGGTAAAGCGCACAGGGTTGATCACATTGTTCGCACCGGCCTGGCGGGCGAGCAGTTCATTGTCATCGGCTCGCACAACAACGCTGATTGGAACTTTGGGTGCGAGATGGCGCACGGTCAGCACGATCAGGATCGACGTGTCATCGCGGCCAGCGGACACCAGCACGGCTTGGGCCTCGCTGACGCGGACGGCATTGAGTGTCTCATCGCGGGTCGCATCACCGTTCAGCACGTTAACGCCTAGACGTTCCGCCTCAATCAGACGCTCCTCACCCGGGTCCACGACGACAATGTTGCGCGGATCCATACCGCGCTCGATCAGCTCATTGACACTCTCGGATCCCGACACGCCATAGCCTAGGACCACGACATGTTTTGAGAGCTTCTCTTGGATACGAGCCATGCGCCACTTCTCCCAGCTACGCTTGATAATGAAATTGTAGGCGGTGCCCACGAAAATGAAAAAGACCGCGAACCGGATCGGCGTAACGATGATCGCCTCAATCATTCGCGCGCTGTCGGTGACCGGCGCGATATCGCCAAAACCGGTTGTAGTGATCGAGATCATCGTGAAATAGACGATGTCTAGGAAGCTGACCTCGCCATCAACGCTATCGACCAAGCCATCGCGATCAAACCAGTGGATCATCACCACGATGAAGATCAGGAACAGCGCGAGCCCGATGCGTATGCCAAGATCGCCCCACACCGGTATTCGTACAGCGCGTCGCAATGGCTTGAATTTTGACTTCACCCGCTTGGGCGGTTGGGTCGAGACGATCGTATCGAGTTGCTTTGCCATGCCCTGCCTTTCGCCCGGTTACTGAGCGAATTTTCCCGCTAGAATGTCGAGTGAAGAATAATGCGTTAAATCAAGCTGCAAAGGGGTAACGGCAATGTAGCCATCGTCAATCGCCTCTAGGTCGGTTCCATGGTCGAGTGTGTGCTCAATGGCGTGCAGGCCGAACCAGAAATAGCGGCTGCCGCGCGGATCCCGTCCCTCGACAATGCTGCCGCGCGAGTAATCGTAAAAGCCCTGGCGGACCACGCGGATGCCTTTCACAGCATCGGCCTCAAGCGGCGGGAAATTCACATTGATCAGCGAGCGCTCAGCAAATTGCACATCAAGCAGCGGCTTGATCACCTTCGCGCCCCATTGCCGCGCGGCGGCGAACGGGTCGGCGCTTTCCATGCTTTCGCGCGAATAGACCTGAGATAGGGCGATGGAGCGAATGCCCGCAAGCGCGCCTTCGATCGCGGCAGAGACGGTGCCCGAATAGGTGATGTCATCGCCAAGGTTCGCGCCGCGATTGACACCGGACAGGATCAGATCGGGCGGGCCGTCCATCACCTCGCGCAGGGCCATCATCACGCTGTCGGTCGGCGTGCCGGTGACGGCATAGCGCCGCTCGCCAAATTGCTGCAGGCGCACCGGCTGATTAAGCGTCAGCGAGTGGCCAGCGCCGGATTGTTCCTCTGACGGGGCGCAGACCCAGATGTCGTCTGAAAATTGCCGCGCGAGTTCCTCCAGCACCTCAAGTCCGGGCGCATGGATACCATCATCATTGGTCAGCAAGATGCGCATTAAGCCGCTGGCTCCAGCTTCGTTACGCCGCCCATATAGGGATGCAAGACCTCAGGGATAAGAACGCTGCCATCGGCCTGCTGATAGTTCTCCATGATCGCCACCAAGGTGCGGCCCACTGCGAGGCCGGAGCCGTTGAGCGTGTGCACAAACTGCGTCTTCTTCTCACCTTCCGGGCGATAGCGAGTGTTCATCCGCCTCGCTTGAAAATCGCCGGTATTGGAGCAGGAGCTAATCTCACGGTAAGCGCCTTGTCCGGGCAGCCAGACCTCCAGATCATATGTCTTGCGCGCGCCAAATCCCATATCGCCAGTGCACAGCAGCAGCTTGCGATAGGCAAGGCCGAGTTTTTGCAACACGGTTTCGGCTGCTTCCGTCATGCGTTCATGTTCGGCCTCGCTGTCTTTGGGCGCGACGATGGAGACAAGCTCACATTTCTCAAATTGATGCTGTCGGATGAAACCGCGTGTGTCCTTGCCCGCCGAACCTGCTTCGGAACGGAAGCACTGAGTCAGCGCGGTAAGCCGCATGGGGAGGGCACTGTCGTCGAGAATGTCGCCCATAACGCTAGCTGTTAATGAGACTTCGGCGGTCGGGATGAGCCAGCGGCGTGTGTAGTCAGTCCCTGCACTTGTCTCAGCGATCATATCATGGGCTACGCGCTCAATGGCCTCTTGCAGATCCTCCTCAGATAGCATCGGAAAGCTCGCCGCGTTTTTTCTAACGGTTTTCAAGGCGAGCGTTCGAATATAGTCTTTGTTGACTGTTAAATTCGTCTTGAAAGAGTCATTCGCAAACTTTGGAAGCTTGTCGGTTCCAAACATCGCTTCATCGCCAACGAGTACAGGCGGAGCGCATTCGGTGTAGCCATATTCCCGCGTCTGCAGATCGAGCATAAACTGCCCCAGCGCGCGGTGCAGCCGCGCCATATCTCCGCGCAGGAAGGTGAAGCGCGCGCCTGAGAGCTTCGCGCCCGTCTCAAACTCCATGCCCAGCGCCGGGCCAATATCGGCGTGCTCGCGCGGTTCAAAGTCAAAGCTCGGCTTCTCGCCCCACGCCGACAGCTCAACATTCTCACCTTCATCCGCGCCATCCGGCACATCATCAAACGGTAGGTTCGGGATGACCGCCAAAGCGTCTAGCAATTGCTCACCCAGCTCGCGGTCTTGCTCTTCCAAAGCGGGCAATGTCTTTTTGAGCTCGCCAACTTCGGCCTTCAACGCTTCCGCCTTGGCCGTGTCGCCTTGGCCCATCGCTTGGCCGATGGCTTTGGAGGCTTCGTTGCGGCGGCTTTGCCCCTCTTGCAGCTTGGTCGCGACCGCGCGGCGTTCTTCATCGAGCGCCACAATGCTGCGGGCAACAGGTTCATGCCCACGGCGCGCCAAAATGGCGTCAAAGGCGTCAGGGTCGTCTCGGATAATTCGAATATCGTGCATGGGGCCAGCCTATGCCCGCTTGGCTGGCCAAATTCCAGTGCATATGCGGACAAGTGCTCTGCCCTAGGTTGCGCAGGGGTTTAAACCGGTTAGAGCAAGGGCCTGACGTCAGATCAGCGCCGCGGGGCAATCGCGGCGAACAGGGGCAAAAATAGAGGGTTACCTCATGCAGCACGGACGGGTCGCGCCTCCGCAAAGAACCGCATTTATCGCTGGGCTCAATCGCCTGCTGGGCGCGGGTGAGCGGACGGGCATTCTGGCCCCAGCGCGTTTCAGCAAAGATGCGCTGACGGAGGCGGCTGCGCGCAAAACCGGCCTCAGCGATTTTGGCGATCCGTGGTTTGAGCGGCCTTTTGAAGTGCTGCTGGATGCAGTGCGCGGCGAGGCGCGGCTCAATCTGGCGGGCCAGCACAGCGCGGTGCAGCAATTCAACAAAGTCCTGACCGACCGGCTGTGGGCGCAGCAATGGTTTGACCGTTTCCCGGAGATCCTTGAGCGACCAATCCCGCGCCCCGTGGTCATCGTCGGCCCCATGCGTTCGGGCACCACGCGGCTGCACCGGCTGCTCGCAAGCGATCAGCGCTTCACTCACATGCGCAGTTTTGAAACGATCAGCCCGGTGCCGCGCCCGGATTTTGAAGAGGTTCTAGCGGGCAAGGCGAAGGACTTCCGCCCAGTGCTCGCCAGCCGCGTGATGAAAGTCGCCCGCGCGGCCAATCCGCGCACGCTTTCGATCCATCCCACTGGCCCGTATGAGCCGGAGGAGGAGCTCGGCCTGCTTGTCTCCAGCATGTGGGGGATGAAGCACGATGCGCAGTGGCAAGTGCCGAGCTATTCCTCGTGGTGCGCCGCTGAGGATGCGACGCCTGCGTACCGCCATCTCGCCAATTTGCTGCGCTTGATCGGCTGGTCGCAGCAGGCCTCTCCGCTGCGCCCGTGGATATTGAAAACACCGCAGCACATGCTCGATCTGCCTGCTCTGCTGAATGTGTTTCCCGATGCGCGCCTGATCTTCACCCACCGCGATCCCAAGAGCCTGGTCGGCAGCGCTGCCTCGCTCGCCTGGAACCAGACGATCATCTATTCCGATTCTGTTGATCCAGCCCGCATTGGGCGCGATTGGCTGGTCAAGACCGAGCAGCAGATTCAGCGGATGCGCGCGGCGCGTGAGGGACTTGATCCAGAGCGCATGATCGATGTGCAATATGAGGACATGGACCGGGATTGGCGCGGCGAAATGGAACGCGTCTATCGCTTCCTCGATCTCGATATGGCTCCGGCTGAGGTCCAAATGGCGGACTATCTGGAGCGCTCAAAATCGCTGAAACGTCATCCACACGTCTACCGGCTGAGCGATTTTCACGTGAGTCCGGATGAGGTGGCGGAGCGCTTTGCTGATTATGTGCGAGCCTTTGACGTGCCGACCAGCGGCTGGGGTGAGGGCGCAGAGCTCCGCATCGGCACAAACGCAGCAGCGGCGCCGATCCAGAGGGAACGACGCCGCCGATTTGGTTGAGTTTGGACGCGGGTGAGCCCTCGAAAAGCGCGCCTAGAAGCGCACTTCACCCGTCACATAGAACCGCCGAGGATCGCCGTAAAAGCCAGTGAGCGTGCCCTCTAGTCCCAGAGTCGAGGCAAACGGTGCGCCGCCTGTGCCGCCAGCAACAAAGTTGTATCCGGCGACAATGTACTCCTTGTCGAGCAAGTTCTTGCCGTGCAGCCCAATGGAGAAGCGGTCGCTGTCATCGGTGTAGACAATGCTCGCATCAACCAGCGCAAATCCGTCTTGATCAAGGAAGGGGTTTGGCGTCTCGAATTGGCTGGCATCGCCGCGCAGGGAAACCGAGCCCAGAAAATCGACCATGCCCGATGCAACCGGAAGGCCCAGGTTGAAGCCCATATGCGCGGTTACATCTGGCGTGTTTTGGAAAACTCGTTCATCCGCCACATCGACGCCGAAAGCATCGATGAAAGTGTCAAAATTGGCATCGAGCACGCCGAGCGACCAATTGACCGAGAGGCGGCTGCCGTCGCCCGCAAAATCGCGTCCAACCAGCGCGCGGCCCTCAAATTCGAGGCCGTTTACATCGGCGCTGGCGGCGTTGGAGGTGATCCCGATAAAGCTGTCATTGACCCCGTCGCCAGTGGTGTCGAGGCCGACTGATCCCGGGATTTGCACATCGTTGTAGCTGCCAAGGAAGGCCGCGAGCGAGATGTTGAGCCGGTTGTCTAGCAACGAGGCTTTCCAGCCGAGTTCATAGCTGTCGACGGTTTCCGGATCGAAGCTGAGAAATTCAAACTGATCATCGAAATCAATGTCGCCGTCACCGTCGAGGTCTGGCGCGCCGGTTGTCTGGCCGCGCGGGTCAAACCCGCCGCCCTTAAATCCGCGCGAATAGGTGAAGTAGATATTGTGGTCAGAGGTCGGCTGCCAGCTGATCGATGCACGCGGGGTGAATTCCTCAAACGTCTCGCTGCCTTCAAAATCGCTGGTCACTGCGATTGGAATGGCCGGGCTGTCGGGCACGAACAGGTCAGAGAAGCCGCCGATAAAGGTGGTGCGCAGGATCCGGCTGCTGCGCTTGTCATTGGTGTAGCGGCCGCCCAGCGAAACACTGATCGTGTCGGTGATGTCATAGGTAAAATCACCAAAGACCGACCATGTTTCCGTGTTCACATCGCCCAGCGTCTGGGCATTGAGACCTGGCAGGCTGATGAGATCGCCGGTTGTGAACAGCGCCACATCGAACGCGGTGAAAGCGTTGGCGTCGAGGTAATACAGCCCAAATACGCCCGACAAGCGGTCGCCTTCATAAAGCAATTGCAGCTCTTGGCTGAATTGATCGTTCTCGTAGATTGCGGGGACATCCAAGTCGGCTGCAGGCAGGCTGTCGAAATCAATCGGCGAGGTGGAGCTGTCTTCGCGGTAGCCGGTGATTGATTTCAAGGTAACGGTATCGGACAGTTCCAGCGCGATGTTAAGCGCGCCGCCATAGGCCTCAACCTCTTGGTCGACGACATTAAGCCCCGCGCGCGTATCAAACACGTCGTCCAGCACCGGCGTCCCGGTGAACAGGCTGGTGATGAGGCGCGAGCCTTGGCGGGCTTCGCTGTCATCTTTCACATAATCGCCGGAGAGCCGCACAAACAGCGGGCCATTGTCGAACTCAATCGTGCCGCGAGCCGCCCACACGTCCTTGTTGTAATTCTCTGTGCCCAAATTGATGTTGTCGCCAAACCCGCCGCGCGATAGGCGCGCACCGCTGGCGCCAATGGTCAAATTGTCGGTGATCGACGTGGAGCCGGTCACGATCAGATCGGCCTGATCAAACGATCCATAGGTGCCGCGAATTTTGAGGCTGGGATCATCGGGAAGCTCGGCGGTGACATATTTGATCGCCCCGCCGATCGTGTTGCGACCATAGAGCGTGCCTTGCGGACCGCGCAGCACTTCGATCCGCTCCACATCATAGACATCCAAGACGGCGGCCTGAGGGCGGTTGAGATAGACGTCGTCGATATACAGGCCGACGCCCGCTTCAAACCCAGCGACCGGGTCCTGCTGGCCGACCCCGCGAATGAAAGCGGTGAGAGTGGTGTTGGTGCCGCGGCTCACCTCGAGCGTGATATTGGGCACCTCCTGCGCGATTTGGGTGATTTCTTGCGTGCCCTGGCGCGACAATTGATCGCCAGTAATCGCGGTGATGGAAAGCGGCACATCGACCAAGCGTTCCTCGCGGCGGCGCGCGGTGACGATGATGCTGCCTTCGGTCTCATCCGCTTCCTCAGCAGCGAGCGGGGCCTCCGCCGCCTCCTGAGCCATAGCGGGCGCGGCGAATGTTCCGTCCAGTGCGGCAAGGCCAGCGGTTCCAGACAAGAGCAAAAGGCGGCTGCGGATGATGCGATTGATCATGAAATTCCCTCTTCCGATTCGACTGTTATGCGTCGTTATGTCTCCAATATTGAAACTTGAACCAACTTTCAAGTTTAGTCTTGCGCGAAGGGTGAGCTGCGTTTAGGCCAAAGCTCAGGAAGGGAAGCGCAATGGATATGCCGCGCGGCAGTGAGCAAGCGACAGACGCCAAGACGCCGCGCACCGAGCGGGGTCGCAAGACCTTGCGCAAATTGCTCGATGCCTCCGCCACCGAATTTGGCGAAAAGGGCTTTCACGAGGCCTCGGTCAGCTCAATCACTCGCCGGGCTGGCGTCGCGTTGGGCACGTTTTACACCTATTTCGACAGCAAGGATGCGCTGTTCCGTGCCTTGGTCGCTGACATGAGCAAATCGGTGCGCACGAGCTCACGCTCTGCCTTGAGCGACAACATGGGCGCGCTGGAAATTGAGCAGGCTGCGCTGTCCGCCTTCCTCGCCTTCGCCCGCGACCACAAAGAGGTCTACCGCATCATTGACGAGGCTGAGTTCGTCGATCCAGCAAGCTACCGCGAGCATTATGAGACGATCGCCGAGCGCATTGAAGAGCGGCTGGCCGCCGGCGCAAAATCCGGCGAGTTTCGCGAAGGGCTGGGCGAGCTGGAGGCTTGGGCCGTGATGGGGATGAATGTCTTTATCGGCCTGCGCTATGCGGTGTGGGATGATGGCAAGCGCTCGCCGGAAGATTTGGCGCAGGCGGTGAATGTTCTGCTGAAAAAGGGCATCGCCAAGCGTTGAGGGGCCACGCGGCCCTCATGATTTGACGCGGGCCATCTGTATTCCCACCTAACGCCCTATGACAAAACCGGATTTAAGCGAAGCAGATGTCAGCGCGATCATCGAGATGGCGCTGAGCGACCATATCAGCTTCGCCACCATAGAGACCGAATACGGCCTGTCCGACGCGCAGGTGAAAGAGCTGATGCGTTCATCGCTCAAGCCCCCCAGCTACCGGACCTGGCGCAAACGCGTGCGCCGCTTCAGCGATCGCCGCGAGACTTACAAATAGGGGCGAATGCACGCACCGGCCCGTCCGTTAGTCCGTGAACAGAGCCTTCAGCATTGCCAGCACGCCTTGGCCCTTGCTGCTCGACGCGGCGCTGGGCGTGGCGGGGCATTCGAGGCAATAGGCCTGAACACCTGCTGTGCCGGACAGACGCTCAACATCGCTCGCGAGTTGGCCGAGCAAAGCGCCGCGTTCCCGCGCGGCCATTGCGAACAGATCGCCGCCGCGCGCGCCGGAGGTGTCCGGGCTGGAGCTGGTCAGCATCTGACGTATCAGCGAATCGTATTGCGCGGTGCCAGCGCCGAGGAAGCGCGGGCTGTAGCCGTCTTCCTCTAGCTCAGCCTCGGCTGCGACCCAGGCAAGCGCCTCTTCAAGTCCGCCGAACTGGTCAACCAGCTTAAGCTGGCGCGCGGTGCCGCCGTCCCAGACGCGGCCTTGCGCGATCTCGTCAACGCGGGCCGTCTCCATCCCGCGCGCTTTGGCAACACGGCCGAGGAAATCGGCATAGGTGTCTTCGATCGAGGCTTGCATGATCGCGTCCACTTCTGGGGTGAGGCCGCCGACGAGGTCGGGTTGGCCCGACAAAGGCGTGGTGCGATAGCCATCGGCGTTCACGCCGTATTCTGCCGCCGCGTCTTCAAAGGTTGGCAATACGGCAAAGACGCCGATTGAGCCGGTGACCGTTTCTGGCTGCGCGAAAATACGGTCGCCTGCGGTGGCGACCCAATATCCGCCGCTGGCCGCGACATTGGCGAATGAGATGGCAACTGGAATGTCTTTCGCGCGGTGGCGTTCAATTGCCAGCCGGATCTCTTCCGATGCCAGAACAGAGCCGCCCGGGGAATCGACGCGTACCACGAGACCGGCGAGGTCATCATCCAGCGCCTCGTCGAGGATGCGGGCGATCCGGTCTCCACCGGCGGTGCCGGGTCCAGCATCGCCATCAACGATTTCGCCAGCGACGGTGACAACACCGATGGTCTTGCCAGAGGCGGACGGAGTAGCGTCAGCCAGGAATGGCGCGAATTCTGCCGTTGCATAGGCGCCGGGCTTTTTGCTCCAGGCATCTTCACCGGCGAGCTCAGCCACACGCTCACCAAAGGCAATGCGATCGCCCAGCTTGTCGACCAGGCCCGCGTCAAGCGCGGCCTTGGCCAGATCGCCTTGTGAAGCGGTGACCCATTCGACCGGATCGCCGGTCACTCGAGCGAGGTCCAGCGAAGGACGGGCTTTCTTGACGTTGGCCTGCCATTCTTCCCACATCGCGCCGTACAATCCGGAGAGGTTCTCGCGCGCTTCATCGGACATGGAATTGCGCGAGAAGGGCTCAACCGCCGACTTGAACGTGCCGACGCGGTAGATGCGGGCGTTGATGTTCAACCGGTCAAGCAGATCGCCGTAATAAAGGTTGCTGCCCCCCGGCCCTGCAATCACAGCCCCGCCCAGCGGGTTGATCCAGACCTCGCTGGCATGCGCGGCAAGATGCATGTGATCATCGCCGTACCCGAGCGCGTAAGTGAGCACTGGCTTTTCCGCTTTGCGAACGCGGTCCATCGCCTCGCCAATGGCTTGCATATGGACCTGACCGCCACCGACGAACGAGGAAAGGTCGAGCACGACCGCTTTGATCCGCTCGTCCGTTGCCGCTGCGTTCAGCGCCGTGACCAGATCGCGGGATTGGTGCTCAGCAACGGGCGCCTGCCCGCTGAGGAAGGTTTGCAATGGGTCAATCTCAGAGCGTTCTTCGACGACAAAGCCATCAAGCTCGATCAGCAGCGCGCCCTCGCGCACTTGGCCCGGGCTGGGGCGGGCCGAAAGCACCGCGAACAGCGCCATGAAAAACAGCAGCATGAAAATCAGCACCAGCCCGTCTTTGACACCGACCAGCAGTTTCCAAACCTTGCCCACAAAACTCATGAATTTTCTTTCAAATAGCCTGGCCACCCGCGCCTTCCACCCTTCCACCCGGATTCTCTCCCGGTATGATCCGGTTGGAAGGGTGGAGGGCGTGGGTGGTGCAGCACCGTTAAAACGTATCTCTGACGCTAAAGTAGGCATGCGGTGCGGAAACTTCCATCGTAAAGAGCGCAAAACTTGCGCATCAATGGGTTGAGCGTGCGACAGCGCTCGACTAAAGGCATCGCTTTAATGACATTGTCCGGCGAAAACACAGGCTCTGGCCGCTATCCAGCGGGCCGTTTGGCCTTCCCGCACCGCGATCTGGTTGGCATTGGCCAGCTGGAGCGCCACGAGATACTCTATCTGCTCGCATCTGCGGAGCAATGGGTGGAGCTCAATCGGCAACCTTCCAAGCATACCGATCTGCTGGCGGGGCAGACGATCATCAACGCCTTCTTCGAAAATTCGACCCGCACGCTGCTCAGCTTTGAGATTGCGGGGAAAAGGCTGGGCGCGGATGTGGTGAACATGCACGCCGCGCAAAGCTCTGTGAAGAAGGGCGAAACGCTGATCGATACTGCGATCACGCTCAACGCCATGCGGCCCGATGCCATTGTAATCCGCCACGGGGCGAGCGGCGCGACGCAGCTGATCGCGGACAAGGTCGATTGCCCGGTTCTGAACGCGGGCGATGGCAGCCACGAGCATCCAACGCAGGCGCTGCTCGATGCGATGGCTTTGCGTCATGCGCTGCGCAAACGCGGCGAGGCAGCGGAGGATTTTACCGGGCTCACCATCACCATTTGCGGCGACATCCTGCACAGCCGGGTCGCGCGTTCCAACCTGCTGTGCCTGCAAGCGCTGGGCGCAAGCGTGCGTCTGTGTGCGCCGCCGGCCTTGATGCCAGCGGGCGTGGAGGCGATCGGCGCGCAGCCGTTTCACAATTTCGACGAGGCGCTGAAGGGCGCGGATGTGGTGATGATGCTGCGTCTTCAAACTGAGCGCATGCAGGGGCAATTCATCCCGTCAGAGCGCGAATATCATCATCTCTATGGTCTCACGCAGGCGCGGCTGGCCAATGCGGCGCCCGATGCGTTGGTGATGCACCCCGGCCCGATGAACCGCGGGGTCGAGATCGACAGCGAGGTGGCCGATATGCTCGACCGCTCAATCATCACTCAGCAGGTGGAAATGGGGGTCGCGATCCGGATGGCCGCGCTCGACATTCTCACGCGGAGCGCGCGCGGCGTTGAAGGCTGGGCGACGGCTGAGGGGAATGCATCATGAAGCAGTCACGGCCTCTCACAGTCACTTGCGGCCAATTGGTGATGCCCGGCGGCATGGTCAGCGGCGGTATCCGGATGGATGGCGGCCTGATCACGGAAGTCGGCGCAGACATCGCCGCGCAGGACGGCGATGAAGTAATTGATGCGCGCGGACAGATCATCGCGCCGGGCCTGGTGGATCTGGGCGTGTTTCGGATCGACAAGGCGGCGTTTCATTTCGGCGGGATCACCCGCGCGGCCCTAATGCCGGATCAATCCCCACCGCTCGATTACCCCAGCCGGGTCAGCATGATCGCCAAAAGCGGGAAGCCTGACCTGTGGGTTCACCCGCTGGCGGCGGCGACCCGCGCGCTGGACGGGCAGGAGCTCGCCGAGATCGCGTTGATGCAGGATGCGGGCGCAAGAGGGATCGCCACCGGGCGGCGCTGGATCGCGGATTCCGGTGTGATGCTGCGTGTGCTGCAATATGCCGCGATGCTGGACTTAGTCGTTGTAACGCATGGCGAGGACGATGCGCTTTGCGGTGAGGCGGCGGCGACGGCTGGCGAAATGGCCACCCGTATGGGTTTGCCCAGCGCTCCGGCAGAGGCCGAGGCACTGGCGATTGCGCGCGATATTGCGCTGGCCGAGATGGCGGGCGCACGGCTGCACATCCGACAAGTTACGACGCAGGCGGGCTTTGATCTGGTGCGGGCGGCCAAGGCGCGCGGCCTGGATGTGACCTGCGGGATTACCCCTGCGCATTTCATGCTGTCTGACCTTGCGACCGTGCAGTTCCCGACTTTCGCAAAATTCTCACCGCCCCTTCGCAGCGAGACGGACCGGCAGGCGGCGCTTGCGGCGATTGGCGATGGCACGGTCGATGTGATCGCGTCAGGCCATGATCCGCGCGGGCCAGAGGACAAACGCCTACCCTTTGCCGATGCAGAGGCGGGGATGGCCGGAGCTGAGACGCTGCTGGCTATGACGCTGACGCTGGTGCGCGACGAGGTGATCGATATGGCGCGCGCCTTCGCGCTGCTCGCGGGCAATCCTGCGCGGCTGCTCGGCGTTCCAGCTGGTCAGCTAGAGGCTGGGCTGGAGGCGGATGTTGCGCTGATCGATCCCGAGGCACCGTGGATCATTGATCGCCGGAAAATGTCAGCGACCGCTGATAACACCCCGTTTGATCGCCAAGGCGCTCAGGGCCGGGTGAAGGCGTTGTTCAAGGGCGGCGTGCAAGTCGTTTGAGCGAAGCCTGCTCGCGGCTTCGGCACTTCAGGTAAACACACCCCATACAAAAACACCCCCGGCGTTTCGCGACACCGGGGGCAGTCTTGCTGAATTCTGGAAAGTTCCAGAGGGATTTGGTTTCTTAGCGCGTGCGCGCTGCGATCCGCACTCCGCGATCAATCGCGCCAGCTGGCGGGTTGATCTTGGCATAGGCGAAGCAGCCTTTGCCCGATGAGCGAACGGTAGAGCACATGTTGCGTGCGCTGCTGAGGCCGAAGCCGGCTGCGGCGACGCGGAAGTAGGTTTTGCCTTTCACTTCAGCTTGCGTGATCACCACATCGTGGTTTGCCAGCTGCGGATAGCGCGATTGGTAGATTTCCCAGGCGCGGTCGGCTTCGGCGCGGCTCGAAAAGCTGCCGAATTGAACCATGTGGGTGTCATCAGAACCATTTGCCACGGCTGCCATGCGGCGCTGGCTGGATGCCGCTGCCACTGGTGTCGGGCGCTTGCTTTTACCTGCATAGCTTGCAGGTAATGCTTGGACCACTGGGTTTGAAACGAAGCGAGCGCGGGCAGGTGCCGGTGCTGGCTTAGGTGCCTCAGCAACCCGAGTGGGGGCTGCAGCAGGTGTCGGATCAAACGTTTCGACAGTGCTGTCGTTTGACACACCAAAGGCGAGTGCTTCGCTTTCGGTTGGCTCAGCAGCTGGTGCCGGTGCCTGAGCAGCGGCCTCAGCGACCATGACGCCTTGGCTTGGGAAATTGCTAAGCGCGAGATATTGCGGCTGGCCGCCATCTTGCGCTGGGTTCACACGCAGCAGACCTGCGACGCGGGTTTGGTATTGTTCAGGAGCGCTTTGAGCGGCCCATTCAGTAAGTCGCTGATTTACTTCGCCAGCCGGCACATCTTCTGCCGCCATGACGCGAGCAGCGCGCCAATTGCCGGCGAGGGCATAGGTGTAGGCGAGGTTCTGACGAACCTTCGCGCTGTTCTGGCCGCCGCGCAGAGCATTGGTCAGAACGTGCACGCCCTTTTGTGGCTGTCCGGCCAAGGCATAGGCCAGGCCAAGATCAGCTGGATCAATATCGGAAGACCAAGCATCGAGCTTTGCAAGCGCGCTGCCTTTGTCGCCAAGCGCGGTTTTCGCCAGCGCGTAGCTGAGGACAGTGCGCGGATCGGTGTCGCCGAGTTCCAAGGCATCGTCAAAGCTGGTCGCAGCCGATTGAAAGCGGCCCGATTCCAGATAAGCAGCGCCGAGCATCGCGCGGAATTCTGCATTGCGAGGATCAGCCAGAACCGCTGCCTCTGCGTGCGTTACCGCTTTATCGACCTGGCCTTTTTCCAGCGCGGTTTGCGCCTTGCTGAAAGAAGATAGGGCAGGCGGGGCAGCCGAGGTGGTGCAACCTGCAAGCGCTACGCTGGCAAGTGCGGTCGAAACAATGAGGCTCATTTTCGGGCCAGTCATCTTATAGGTTTCGCTGCGGTCCATGGTCATAGTCCTTGTGAGTAACTCTGCTGTCTTCGTAGGATGCAAAAAGTTAACAAATCAGTCGCGTTTCATCTTCTGCGCGAGCGTATCGAGGTCGTCGATCTGGTCGAGCATGGCGTCGAGCGCTTCTGTAACCAGAGCTTGAGCGCTCTTGCCTTGCATGGTTGATGCGAGGCGAAGTTTCAGATGGCGATCGGTGTCGAGTCGCAAAGTGAAAGCAGCGCGGCGGCCAGATGAACTGGCGGATGCTTTTGCTGATTTGCGTTTTTTGGCCGGTTTACTGCTCTTTTTGGCAGGCACCATTGCGGGCGCTTCGGCGGTTTCCCCGGCAATGCGTGCGGCCAGCTCTTCTTGCTGGCGCAGCACATCGGGTGTGTCCGCGTTTTCGTCCCAATCATGCTCTTCAGCGTCTGCGTCGTTAGGCTCTGCCGGGGACAAGTGAACCACATTCGCGGTTTGCGATTGGTTCTCCGTTTCGTCCTCTGCACCCATATCGTTCCAGCCCAGATCTTCCAGATTTGCAGGCTTGCCTGCGTCAGGAAGGTTGGTGAGCTGAGGGCGCATAGCCGGTTTGGCCCCGCCCTTACGAGCGAGCAGCGCGGAATTCAGCGAGGCAAAGCTTGCTTCAGTCATCGCGCAGGTGCTCCTTTATTGAGCGACGCGGCGACCGAAGCCACCACCGCCAGCTGGGCGGCCACCGCCGACAGCTTGCTGCTGGGTGCCAGGTGCGGCGAATACGGTGCGGCGGAAATTCTTCTCAAGCCGGTCCGAAATATACTTCCAGAGCGCTGTCATTTCAGCAGCACTGCGGCTTTCCGGATCAACTTCCATAACCGTGCGGCCATCGATCATTGATGCGGCATAATCGGTGCGATGATGCAGCGTGATCGGGGCAACAGTGCCGTGCTGTGACAATGCCACAGCGGCTTCTGAAGTGATCTTGGCCTTAGGCGTCGCGGCGTTCACTACGAACACCAGCGGCTTGCCAGCGCGCTCGCACAGATCAACCGTCGCACCAACAGCGCGCAAATCATGCGGGCTTGGACGAGTTGGCACTACGATCAGTTCGGCAACGCCGATAACTGACTGGATGGCCATGGTGATCGCTGGCGGCGTGTCAATCACGGCCAGTTTAAAGCCCTGCTGACGCAGAACCTGAAGATCATTGGCGAGCCGAGCAACAGTCGTCTGAGCAAAGGCAGGATATTCCGCCTCACGCTCGTTCCACCAATCGGCCAACGATCCTTGCGGATCGATGTCGATCAATACGACTGGGCCAGCGCCCGCACGCTGTGCTTGGACGGCGAGATGTCCGGAAAGGGTAGTTTTCCCGGATCCGCCCTTCTGCGATGCTAAAGCTAGTACACGCAAAGCCTTGGTCCCCCTGTTAGGCCGTTGGCGCCGCCTGATTGCGGCTTGGATGACACTGAGATCGCAGGATACCCCTAATTTACAGTTAACGAGGATCACGAAACCAACATCTTGCTTGGCGTCAGGGTATGGCAACGAATTCCTAACGGATCGTTCACTATAAGGCGCATGTGCAGGCCCTCCGGCGCAAGCAATCGGGTGGCGAAAACACAGTTTTGACGCTATATAAGAGAATGATCATGGCCCATTTCCTTGCCCTTGATGCTGGTTCGAAATCTGCACCTGCCCGCGTGCTTGCCGGTGTGCGGCTGGCCGCGAGCGGCGCCGTCTTAGCGATCGCTCTGGCCGCAGCGCCTGCATTGGCCGATGTGAAGGCGGGCGTGGATGCATGGAGCTCTGGCGATTTCACCACTGCGGTGGAGCAATGGCGCGGCCCGGCTGGACGCGGCGATGCCGATGCGATGTTTAACCTCGCTCAGGCGTACCGCCTTGGCCGCGGAGTTGAAATCGACGTGGAGCGCGCTCGCGCTCTTTATGCAGAGGCAGCGCGCAAGGGACACGTAAAGGCGGCGGATAATTACGGCCTGCTGTTGTTCCAACAGGGCGAGCAATCAGAAGCCATGCCGCTGGTAACAGCGGCGGCGGAGCGCGGCGATCCGCGCGCTCAGTACATTTTGGGCCTGGCGCATTTTAACGGCGATTACGCGCCGAAAGATTGGGTGCGCGCCTATGCTTTGCTGACTTTGTCGGTGTCTGCTGGGCTGCCGCAAGCGAAAGACGCCGTGACGCAAATGGACCGCTATGTCCCGATTGAGCAGCGTCAAATGGCTCAGTCGGTCGCGCGTGATTTGGAGGCAGAGGCCGTCAAACTGCGCGCTGCGCAATTGGCCGATGCAGAGCTTAACCGTCTGCCATCGAGCGCTCAGCCAGCGCCGAGGATCGCGCAAACCACTCCGGTTCGTGCGCCTAGCGAACCTCGGGTAAACACTAATTTTAGTCTTAACGGACCAGCGACGGCGAGCACAACTGCTCCGGCAGCGGCTGCTCCGACTCGCGTAACGCCGCCTGCGCCACGCAGAGCAGCGACCGGCAATGGCCCTTGGCGGGTTCAGCTTGGCGCATTTGGCGTGACTGGCAATGCAGAGCGGCTTTGGAAAAAGCTCTCCGGCTCCAGCGCTTTGACCGGTGCGCGCAAGATTCTGGTCCCAGCAGGCCGAGTCACGCGTCTGCAAGCGGGCGGTTTCGCCTCGCGCGCTTCGGCGCAAAAGGCGTGCAACGCCTTGAAGGCCCAAGGGCAAGGCTGCCTCGTCACCAAGAAATAAGCCCCATTTTTCGGCGAACAGCCGAAAGCGACCCACGCACTACCCACAACCCGGCTTTCCCTAAGGGGGAGGGCTGCTATCATGCCGCCCAGACAAAGGGTGGGATCGACATGAGTGATACGCAAAGCGGGCAAATGGCTGAAATTGCGCCGAGCGACAATGTGGCTGATGGCGTGCCAGAGGGCGGACCAGCCAAAACTGCAGACCGCATCGGCAGCCTAGATTTCATTCGCGGGCTTGCCGTCATGGGTATTTTGTGGGCGAACATCGTTGCGTTTGGTCACCCTTCGCTCGCCTATTTCTTTCCTGATGCCTTACCACAAGGTGGGACAGCCAGCGACGAATGGGTCTGGCTGTTCCAATACACCTTTGTCGACGGCAAGTTTCGCGGCCTATTCACGCTGCTGTTTGGCGCAGGGCTGTATCTCTTTATGCAACGCGTTTGGGAGCGCGGCGGTGGAGTGAGCATTCAGGCGAGGCGATTGTTCTGGCTCGCCTTGTTTGGCCTTACGCATTTCTTTTTCATCTGGTTTGGCGATATCTTGTTCACCTACGCGCTGGCCGGATTTCTGGCTCTGCTCTTCATCGGCACAAAGGCGCGCACTCAGTTCATTTGGGCCTGCATCATATACGCCATAGGCGCGCTATTCTTTACTGGCGGCCTCTATTTCCAGGCTTTCGTCGTGGCCAATCCTGGTTTTGATGCAGAGATGGTAGCTCTCGCGCAGGCTGAATATGAAAATGCACTGGTAAGTGCAGATGCGGCGCGCGCAGCGTATCAGGGCAGTTATGGTGAAATCGTAGCGTACAATTTTACCGCAAATGCGACGAAGCTTGCGTTCTACCCCTTCATTGCAGTGCTCGAATCTCTGCCGCTTATGCTGCTTGGCATGGCGTTTTTTCGATGGGGTCTGTTTGAACAAAGCTGGGACCGAGTGAAAGCGGTCCGCTGGGCATGGATCGCAGTGGCGGTTAGCGCGTTGTGGTCGGCCTATCTTGGCTGGGGCGTGATGCAGGATGGATTTCCATTCACGGGTACCAGCTATGTTTTCAATGGCGCAGGACACGTCGCTCGGCTCCCGATGGTGATCGGGCTGGTCGTACTCCTTGCGTATTGGGCGCCCACTGCCGCGCAATCATCACTTGGTGAGCGAGTTATTGCTGCCGGGCGGGTTGCCTTTACCAATTATATCGGCACCTCGGTGCTGATGATGTTCGTATTTCAGGGCTGGGCGCTGGGCCTGTTCGGACAGCTGAGCCGGATCGAGCTGTTGGTGCCGATGCTTGCCGCTTGGATCATCATGCTCGCTTGGTCAAAGCCGTGGCTGGATCGGTTTCGCTACGGCCCGCTTGAATGGCTCTGGCGCTGCCTGACCTACGGCAAGCTGTTCCCGATGAGGCGGTGAGGGTTTGCTTGTTTTGGTGCCGGAGCGGGTCGCTTGGCCCTTAGAACCAGAATCCTCTTGCTATTGAGATTAATTCTCATAAAGTGCTCTTGCAATTGATTCGCAGGAGTAGCGAAAAGCCGTCATGTATATCTGTATCTGCAATGCGATCCGTGAAACTGACCTGCGTAAGGCGGGCCATGGCACATCTGGCGATGCAGAAGCGGTTTATGCAAAGCTCGGCAAGCGACCCAATTGCGGCCAATGCCTTCAAGATGCTGACAAAATTCTGGATGAAGTACGCGGCGTTGCAGAGCGTCTTGCTTCTTGCAAAGAACTCGCAATCTAAACTGGTAACTCGCTATTGCGAGAGTATCGCAAGTAGCTGAAAATCTTACATTTTTATACGACCACGCCTTGAATGGAGGCGGTTTTGCGCGCATATAGTGCGCATACCATAACCAGTGTCACCGCCAATCCGCGCCCCACAGCGCGCTATCTATTCAAGGAGCATCACCCATGAAGGGCGATCCAAAAGTCATCGAATTTCTCAACAAGGCGCTCACCAACGAGCTGACCGCGATCAACCAATATTGGTTGCACTACCGCGTGCTCGACGATTGGGGCGTCACCAAGCTGGCCGAATATGAGCGCAAGGAATCCATCGAAGAGATGGAGCACGCCGATAAGCTGGCCGAGCGCGTTCTGTTCCTCAACGGCCTGCCCAATTTCCAGGCGATCCACAATCTGCGCGTCGGCGAGACGGTCGAGGAAATCCTCAAAGCCGATATGGCGCTGGAAGAAGATGCGATCCCATTGCTGCGCGATGCGGTCGAGTACAGCGAAAGCGTGCGCGACTATGTCAGCCGCGATCTGTTTGCGCATATCCTCGACAACGAAGAGGAGCACGTCGACTTCCTCGAAACGCAGTTCGACATGATCAAGAACATGGGCCTGGAAAACTACGTCCAGCTGCAAAGCAAGGCGGCTGGCGAAGAGTAAGCTCTCAGTGGCTTGTCGGTCTATCAGTCAAAAAGGGGCGGGGCGGTTTAGGCGGCTCCGCCCTTTTTTGTGCTTGGCCTATGGTGGTGGCAGTATGTCGATTATCGCGACTAACTTCCATCATCAGGCGTGGTTTTGTCGGATTGTCCAGCGGCGGCCACCAGTGTTTCCTTCGCAAAATGCACCAAGCCTGTGGTCAAAAATCCCATGGTCGCGATCCATGCGCCTGCAATCAGTGTCCCGATCTGAGGTCGGATGAAGGCGCTGATGAACAGCATGATGATGACCACGCAGATCGACAAAGCCGCAGCTGTGCTGAACACTACCGCTCGCTGAACCAGACGGCGGCGGCGGCGCAGCCGGGCGAGCTCGCGCTGTTCGCGCGTTGGGCGATCTTTGGAGAGACGCTCTTCCAAACGCTCGATCCGGCCCGCGACCCAGATCAGCCGCGCCATCATCACATTCATCACCGCGCCAATCCCCGCGAGCAGAAACGCAGGCGCCAGGCTGAGCCGGACGATTTCCTGCACGCGCATGGTGCTGGACGTCCGCTCGATAAGGTCAGAGGCAATATCGGATGAGGCAAGCAGGTCGAGGAGCACTATCGATCCCCGCTCCCGCTTGAGTAATTGCCCCCTCCGCCGCGATTGGCATTGTAGGGGTTCTTTGGGCTTTTCAGCGATACTCGCACTGGCACGGCGTCAAAGCCGAGTTTGGAGCGGATGCCGTTGACCAGATAGCGTTCGTAGCTGGTCGGGAGCACTTCCAGACGGCTGCCGAACACCACAAAGCGCGGCGGGCGGGTGCCGACCTGAGTGATGTAGCGCAGCTTGATCCGGCGGCCCTTTGGTGCGGGCGGCGGGTTGTTTGCCAGCGCATCGTCGAACCAGCGATTGAGCGCGGCGGTGGGCACGCGCTTTGACCAGCTCTCGCGGATTTCAAATGCGCCGGACAGCATCGTGTCGAGGCCCTTGCCTGTCTTTGCAGACACCGCAAACAGGGGCAGTCCGCGAACCTGCGCCAGGCCATCATCGAGCGCGCGGCGAATGCCGTTGAACAATCCGCTGGGGTCCTCGGCAATGTCCCATTTGTTGATGGCGATCATCAGCGCGCGGCCTTCTTCGAGGCACATGCTGGCGATTTTGAGGTCTTGGTGCTCAAGGCCCTGCGTCGCGTCGAGCAGTAATACGACAACCTCGGCAAAATCGACTGCGCGGCGCGCATCGGCAACGGAGAGTTTCTCCAGCTTCTCAGTCACATTGCGCTTTTTGCGCATGCCCGCAGTGTCGATCAGGCGGATCTCACGCGTCTCACCGCTGTCGGGATCGGTCCAGTCCCAGTCGACCGCAATCGAGTCGCGGGTGATCCCGGCCTCTGGCCCGGTCAGCAGGCGGTCTTCGCCCAGCATCCGGTTGATCAGCGTCGATTTGCCCGCATTCGGGCGGCCAACGATTGCCAGCTTTAGCGGGCCAAGCGGGGCCTCTTCGCCTTCATCAAGTGCAAACTGCGCGGCGGCCTTTAGCGCCTCGGCCTTGTCTCCGATTAGAGGCCATAGGGCGGCGAACATATCGGCGACGCCTTCGCCATGTTCCGCGGAAACCCCGATTGGCTCGCCCATGCCGAGCGAGTAGCTTTCCAGAATGCCGTCTTCGCCCTGCTTGCCCTCGGCTTTGTTGGCGACAAGCACGACAGGCACTTTCTCGCCCTTGATCTCGCGCTGTTCGCGCAGGAACCGGGCGACCTCTTGATCAAGCGGGGTCACACCCGCGCGCGCATCGATCACAAACAGGATCGCATCCGCGCCCTCAATGCTGACCTCGGTTTGCTGGCGCATCCGGCCAGACAGGCTGTCGGGGTCTTCATCTTCCCACCCCGCGGTGTCGACTACGGTGAATTCCAGCCCGGCGAGCTCGGCATCGCCCATTCGGCGATCGCGGGTGACGCCCGGCTGATCATCAACCAGCGCGAGCTTCTTGCCCACCAGCCGGTTGAACAATGTCGATTTGCCAACATTGGGGCGGCCAATAATGATGACTTGCGGTTTATCTGTCGGTGTCATGATGCTGTCCTTACCGCTCGCGCGCTGTCCTGTTCAGGCCTGCGCCGCAGCAGCGGTGTAGGCAAGCGGCGGGGTTTATTCCGCTTTGGCAATGGGCGGGTTGTCGCCCAGGTCTTCGAACCATGCCTCAACCGGGCCGTTCAATTTGATGGTTAGCGGCTGGCCTTTGCGGTCCACCGTCTTGCCCGCCTGCACGCGCACCCAACCTTCGGAAATCGAGTATTCCTCAATGTCATTGCGCACGCGGTCCTTAAAGCGAATGCCGATCCCGCGCTGCAGAACCTCTGCATCGAAATGCTTGCTGCGCGGGTTCACCGACAGGTGATCAGGCGGCGTATCGGCGCCGGCCGTTGGCTTTGTTTTTTCAGTCATGCTCTTTTATCCAAATCCAGAGTTTGCCCACGCTCAATTTCTGGCCACTCACGGCGATGTGCACATGGGTTGGCCAAAGGCGGCGGGGACAAGCGTTTGAAAGTTCTGAGGCGTCCATAGTCGCAGGTGCGCGGCGGAACAAGATCGTTCCGCTTGCCCTTTTTCGCGCACCAGACTAGAGGCGAGCGCAATGCGCGCGGGGGCCGGTTGGTTTCCCGCGCGGCTTCGTTCAATCAAGCGGGCGTGGCGGAATTGGTAGACGCGCTGGTTTTAGGTACCAGTATCGAAAGATGTGGGGGTTCGAGTCCCTTCGCCCGCACCAATGTTTTTCCGCGCCGGTGTTGAGAATTCGCATATCAGATGCGCGTCGTTATGGCGGTAAGTGTCTGAACTTACGAGATTGTTGAGAAGGTTTCAGTTTTTCCAATGCAGACCAAGCAAACCACCAATGAAGGCCTGAAGCGCGCCTATCAGATCACTGTCACCGCCAAGGAATTGGCGCAAAAGATCGATGCAGAGATCAAAAAGGTCGCCCCTCAGGTGCAAATGCCCGGCTTCCGTCCTGGCAAAGTGCCAGCCAATCTTGTCAAGAAAATGCACGGCGAACAGCTGCATGCGCAGGTTGTGAACGACACGATTCGCGATTCGCTGGAAAAATTGCTGACCGATGAGGGCCTGCGTCCTGCGATGCAGCCTAAGGTTGAGCTGGCCGAGGGCTATGAAGAAGGCAAAGACGCCGAGATTTCGGTCGAGCTGGAAATTCTCCCTGAAGTCGAAGCGCCAAGCACCGACGGCCTGACGCTCGAGAAGCTGGTTGTTCCTGTGAAGGATGAGCAGATCGAAGAAGCGCTGCAAGGTCTCGCGGGTCAGAACAAGAGCTATAAAGACGCCGCCAAATCGAAGAAGGCAGCGGACGGCGATCAGCTGATCATCGATTTCGTTGGCAAGCTCGACGGCGAAGAATTTGAAGGCGGCAAAGCCGAAGACGCGCCATTGGTGCTTGGCTCTGGCCAGTTTATCCCAGGCTTTGAAGAGCAGCTGACGGGTTCGAAGACCGGCGATGAGAAGACCATCGACGTGACCTTCCCTGAAGATTACCAGGCGGCGCATCTCGCCGGTAAAGCGGTTCAGTTCGACATCACCGTTAAGCAGGTGAAGGTCGAAACCGACACCAAGATCGATGATGATTTTGCCAAAGGCCTCGGCCTTGATGACCTCGGTAAGCTGAAAGAGATCATGAAGGGCCAGCTGGAGCAGCAGACCGCTGGTCTCACGCGCACGCAAATGAAGCGCGCTTTGCTCGATCAACTGGCGGCGGGCCACGACTTTGCGGTTCCAGAGAACATGGTCGATGCCGAATTTGAGCAAATCTGGGCTCAGCTTCAGCAAGAAGCGGCGAAGGAAGAGAAGCCTGAAGAGGCTTTGAAAGAAATCGAAGCGGAGAAGGACGAATATCGTTCCATCGCCGAGCGCCGCGTGCGTTTGGGTCTGCTGCTTAGCGAGATTGGCCAAGCCAATGGCGTCGAAGTAACCGCGCAGGAAATGCAGATGCTCGTGCAGCAGGCTGCTCAGCAATATCGCGAAGAAGATCGCGAGCGCTTCATGCAGTATATTCAGCAAGAGCCAATGGCCGCCGCTCAGCTGCGCGCACCGCTCTATGAAGACAAGGTCGTCGACTTCCTGTTCGACAAGGCTGAAGTCACTGAGCGTGAAGTGACGCAGGAAGAGCTGCAAGCCGCTATCGAAGCGGACGAAGCCGCTGACAGCAAGCCAGCCGCGAAGAAGAAGGCCCCGGCCAAGAAGGCGGCTGCGAAAAAGGCTCCGGCGAAAAAGCCAGCCGCGAAAAAAGCGCCTGCGAAGGCTGCGGATAAGAAAGAGCCTGCGGCCAAAAAGGCGCCAGCCAAAAAGCCAGCGGCTAAGAAAGCCCCGGCGAAGAAGGCTGAGCCAGCCAAGAAAGCTCCGGCGAAGAAGCCAGCAGCAAAGGCCGATGCCAAGCCAGCCGCTAAGAAAGCGCCTGCAAAAAAGGCTCCGGCTAAGAAACCAGCCGCCAAAAAGCCTGCTGCCAAAAAAGCACCTGCGAAGAAGAAATAACTCGCGCGGCCTCTATTGCCTTCGCATTTTAGCGTGGCAGGCCGAGCAAATTGCCGAAACAATACGAGCCGTGATCCAGAAAATGGATCGCGGCTCGATTGCTTTTGGGCGCGGCGATCAGGCTAGGCCAGTTTTCTCAGCGCCTTACTAACCCATCCTTAACCATGTGCCGCTAACCCCTAATCCAATCTTAGGGCAAATTACGTAGGCATTCCGCCTCGCGTGGCTTCAGGGAACGATGGGTGAGCATGCATCATGAGTAAGACTTTCAGCATGTCGTGGTTTAAAAAGCGCTTCGAAGGCGGATCGATCAACGCGCAGGTTGGCCGTGTGTTCAACATGTTTGCGCTGCTGGTATTGGTCTTGGGCGCGGTGGGCGCTGTTGGCGCGCTGCGGATGGAACAGCGCTCGAACAAGCTGGCTGACCTCACCGAGATCGCTTTTCTCACCGCGAGCATGAACCGCAGTGTTACGCTGGCGAAAGACGAAATGGGCGCTTACCGGGCGCGCGGATACGAGCCTGAGCTGATCGAAAGTTCGATCCAGCATGCTCGCGATGCAGTGGCCATGAATGAGCGTCTTCGTCTTGCCACCGCCTCAGTCGATGCATCCTATGCCTCACAGGTGACCCAGCTCGATTCCGGACTGAACGACATTGTGACCCTGCTTGGCGAAGTGCGCGATGCGTCGCGCGATGTTGTGGAGCAAGAGAGTTTCCTTGGCCCGCGTTACGACGCAATTGACACCGCCGTGGCTCTGATCGTTGAGCTGCGCGAAGACGCCGCGACACGGGTAGAAACCGCGTCTGGCGAAGGCCTGTTCGAAATTCAAATCCTCATCGCATCTTTGGTCGCTGGCCTGCTGATTGCGCTTGGCCTGGTGTTCTTGGGTAAACGCCTTGTTGCAAGGCAAGTCGTCGCCCCGATCGTTGAAATCAGCGATGTCAGCGAACGCATTGTCGCTGGTGAGCTTGATCTTGAGATCCCTGCTTCCGAGCGGGATGATGAGATTGGCACACTGTCCGCCGCTCTTACTGTGCTGCGCGGTGTCCAAAGCGAGGCGGACGCTCAGGCCAAACGTGAGCTTGAGCGCGAGTTGGAGCAAGAACGCAAACTCAAGGAAGAGCGCGAACGCTCGCAAGAAGAGCAGCGCCAATTGCTCAAATCGCTTGCTAATAAGTTTGAAAAGACGGTCGGGGATGTTGCCGCTGGTGTGGCCGCCGCTTCCAGCCAAATGGAAGACTCGGCCACCAATCTGGCGCGCAATGTGGAATCCTCTTCCTCTACAGTCAGTGCAGCCAATTCGAGCCTGAAGCAGGCGTCGGATGGCATCACCGGTGCAGCCTCGGCCTCTGATGAATTTGCGATGTCGATCAACGAGGTGAGCCGTCAGGCGGCATCTTCTTCGGAGCGCGCTCGCAAGGCTTCTGAAGCGGCGGCGAAAGCCGATGCGACCATCACCGGTCTGACCGGTTCGGCCGATCGTATCAGCCAAATCGTCGAAGTTATCGCTGGGATTGCCCAACGCACAAATTTGCTTGCGCTTAACGCCTCGATTGAGGCTGCGCGCGGCGGCGAAGCGGGACGCGGCTTCTCTGTTGTGGCATCGGAAGTGAAAGAGCTCGCCTCGCAAACAGGCCGCGCGACCGAAGAGGTCGAGAGCCTGATCCGCGAAATGCAAGATGCGACCGGTGAAAGTGCCAATGCCCTGGCGTTGATATCAACTGAAGTGGTTGCTCTGGAATCGACCGCAACTGCGATTGCCAGCGCCGTCGATCAGCAAGCCGTTGCTGGCCAGGATCTGGCGCAGAGCATCGATCTGGCCGCTCGCAACACGCAAGACATCAGCGCAACCATCGAAAATGTGAGCGAGGTTTCCATGACCGCAGGCAGCACGGCGACGCAAATGCTCGCCAGCTCACAGGAAATGTCGCTCCAATCTGAAAAACTGCGCGAGCAGGTTGCTGAATTCCTGGGGCAGGTGCGCGCCGCTTAAGTCCGCGCATCGGCCGCAGCTCAGCGAGTTGCCGGCTTAAACCACGCATTACACAAATGCCGCCGGCTGGATTTCCTTTCCAGTTTGGCGGCATTTGCGCGTGCATTCACATGCCTGATCTCACAAAAAGAAACTGTGATTGAATGCACAGGCGAAGGTTAAGGCCCTTGAACATTTTCCGTGTGCCCCCGACATAGCAGAACCGAGATAAAGAAGGACCACCAGCACAATGATCAACCTGTTCGGCAATTCTGGCGAGACGCACGGCACCCAGGGGCAGTTCACCCGGGACCCGCTAACCGGTGCATTGGTGCCGATGGTGGTTGAGCAAACCAGCCGCGGCGAGCGCAGTTTTGACATCTTCTCCCGCCTGCTGCGCGAACGCATCGTGTTCGTCACCGGTCAGGTGGAAGACGGCATGGCCTCGCTCATCACCGCTCAGCTGCTGTTCCTTGAGAGCGAAAACCCTTCGAAGCCGATTTCGATGTACATCAATTCGCCCGGAGGCGTTGTGACCGCTGGCATGGCGATCCACGATACGATGCAATACATCAAACCACGCGTTTCGACCGTGTGCATGGGCCAGGCGGCCTCTATGGGCAGCTTCCTGCTCGCCGCTGGTGAGCCTGGCATGCGTGTTGCTCTGCCAAATTCGCGGATCATGATCCACCAGCCATCCGGCGGTGCGCGCGGCATGGCCTCTGATATTGAGATTCAGGCGCGTGAGATCTTGCGGATCAAGAAGAGCATGAATGATCTCTATGTGAAGTACACGGGCAAGAAACTGTCTGAGATCGAAAAGGCGATGGACCGCGACACCTTCCTCGAAGCGGATGAGGCGATGAAGTTCGGCCTGGTCGATAAAGTGTTCGAAACCCGTCCAGAGGGCGACTCGAGCGATGATGAGAAGGGTTCAGGCGGCGCGCCAGAATAAGGCGAGCAGAATTGGGCGTTGATGGCCGAATCGCCATTAAGAATCGCCGGTTTGGCTTCCCATGCCGGGACACAGGGGCGCAAAGTGCGACTTTAAAGACGCCAAAACGGGGCAATCGCCCAAAAAGAGCCGCGTTAATGTTGATTCACAACCGGCCCTATATATTGTTGAGCGAATCCCCACCGGGCGCTCGGTTTGGTAATTGGATTACAAGCGGTGTAGTTTAGACCAGTGCGAGTGAAGGCCCAGGACAATAGGAAATGACTAAGTTGAGCGGAACTGACAGCAAGAGCACCCTGTATTGCAGCTTCTGTGGGAAGTCGCAGCATGAAGTGCGCAAGCTCATTGCCGGGCCAACCGTGTTCATCTGTGATGAATGCGTTGAGCTGTGCAACGACATCATTCGTGAAGAGACGAAGGCTGGCATCGCTGGCAAGAAAGAGGGCGAAGTTCCAACGCCTTCCGAAATCTTCGCGACGCTTAACGATTATGTGATCGGCCAGGATAGCGCCAAGCGCAATCTCGCGGTCGCGGTTCACAACCACTACAAACGCCTGAAGCACTCCGGCAAATCGGATGGTGTTGAGCTGGCGAAATCCAACATCCTGCTGGTCGGTCCGACCGGCACGGGTAAGACATTGCTCGCGCAGACGCTGGCGCGCACGTTCGATGTGCCGTTCACCATGGCGGATGCGACGACCCTCACAGAGGCGGGCTATGTCGGTGAAGATGTTGAGAACATCATCCTGAAGCTGCTGCAATCGTCCGACTACAACGTTGAAAAGGCGCAGCACGGCATCGTCTATATCGACGAGATTGATAAGATCACCCGCAAGGCTGAAAACCCATCGATCACCCGCGATGTATCGGGCGAGGGCGTTCAGCAGGCGCTGCTGAAACTGATGGAAGGCACCACCGCCTCTGTCCCGCCGCAGGGCGGACGTAAGCACCCGCAGCAGGAATTCCTGCAAGTCGACACGACGAACATCCTGTTCATCTGTGGCGGCGCGTTCGCGGGCCTTGATAAGATTATCGCTGATCGCCTGCAAAAGCGCTCAATCGGCTTTGGCAACCATGTTGCTGACCCGGACAAGCGCAATGTTGGCGAATTGCTCGAGCTGAGCGAACCGGAAGATTTGCTGAAATTCGGCCTGATTCCTGAGTTCGTCGGCCGTCTACCAGTGATTGCGACCCTGCATGATCTCGATGTCGATGCGCTGGTCACCATCCTGACCGAGCCGAAAAACGCCATTTCTAAGCAATATGGCAAATTGTTCGAGCTCGAAGATGTCGATCTGACCTTCACCGAAGATGCGCTCAAAGCGATCGCGGAACGCGCCATCAAGCGCAAGACGGGTGCGCGCGGCCTGCGCTCAATCGTCGAAGGCATTCTGCTCGACACGATGTTCGACCTGCCCGACCTTGAAGGCGTGACCGAAATTGTAGTCGATGCCGAAGTGGTCGAGGGCAAGAAAGCTCCGGTCCAGGTTCTGGGCGGCAAGGACGACGAGAAGGAAGAGGCGGCCTGACGTCGCTGAAACGTGACTGGTTCTTTGCTCAGGCATTGGCGCGGCAAACTGCCGAGGTCAAAGCAGACTGAGTGAGCGCTACACGTAACTTCCTGTTTGTGTGCAGCCAGAACAAGCTGCGCAGTCCAACAGCTGAGCATATTTTCGCCGACCGTCCCGGCATTGCGACAATGTCAGCGGGCACGAACCGTCATGCTGATACAGGCCTGAGCGACGACCTGGTCGAATGGGCTGATGTCATCTTCGTCATGGAGCGCACCCATCGCGCCAAATTGCGAAACCAATTCCGCAGCGCGCTGAAAGACAAGCGAATTGTCGTGCTGAATATCCCGGACGATTATGCGTTTATGGATCAAGCCCTGATTGACTTGCTAGAGGACCGAATGCGTCCTTGGCTGCGCTCCGGTTAAGCCGGGCAGTTCTTTAGTTCGGCTCACCCCGCAACCTAAAAACCCCGCTTAGCCGATCTCTCAGCCAAGCGGGGTTCTTGGTTTGCACTGCTGCGAGTGGGAGGGAAGGGAAGTCCGCAGCAGCGCGAAGGGGGATGGGGGTGTTCTATGCGGGGAGGAACACGCCGTCGGTCACGTGGATGACGCCGTTTGAGGTCATGACGTCTGCGGTTGTTACCGCGGTTGAGCGACCAGCGGCGTCAGTGATGACAACGGTACCGTTGTCGAGGCGCGCGGTCAGCTTGCCGCCGGATACGGTCTCGATTGCCGCTTCGCCGCCATGCTTATTGATCAGCTTCACGAGATCGCCTGCGGTCACTTTACCTGCCACCACGTGATAGGTGAGGATGCCGGTCAGCGTATCCTTGTTCTCAGGCTTCACCAGCGTTGCCACAGTGCCCTTAGGCAGCTTTGAAAAACCAGCATCGGTCGGGGCGAATACGGTCAGCGGGCCGGGGCTCGACAGAGTCTCTACCAGGCCGGCGGCTTGCACGGCGGCGACCAGAGTGTTGTGCACGCCTGTGCCTTGAGCGGTGCCAACGATGTTGGCGGCTTCTTTCTTGGCAGCGTGATCATGGGCGGCAATTGGTGCGGCCGTGGTCAGCGCGAGGCCGGTGGTCGCGGCGATCGCTGCGAATGCGGCGGCTTTAAACTTTGAAGTCATCGGGGTCTTAGGCATTAGGGTTCTCCTTGTCCGCAAGACCTCCCGTCCTTGCATGGTTGGAGTTACGCAAGCGCGCATGTAGTGGATGCGGGGAATATGAAATTTATTTGGGCAAGAGTGCGAAAAGCGCACTGAAACACTCCGAATTCCGAGCGTTCTTAAGGGGCGCGAAATTAACGCTTTTGAGGGCCGTCATCTCGATCTGGGACGCGCTTTTGTGGGCGATTGCAAGCGGGTGGCAGGCGGTGTGTGACAGATCAGCACAGCTCTCAACATCAACCGGTGGACGCCAAACACTCGATGCCTCATGCGAAGCCAGCCCAGCATTATCACGATATCGACGGCATGCGTTCCGTGCTGATGTTTCTGTCGGTCGCGCTGCATGCGGCGACGGTTTATGCGCCTGCGCGCCCCTGGATCACCAGCAATGCGCAGCGGCATGACTTCTTCGACTGGGTGATTTTTGGCCTGCATCTGGTGATCACCCCGACGTTCTTCTTCGTCGGCGGGTTTTTCACCGTCCTGATGCTGGCGCGCCGCACACCGGGCGGCTTCCTTCGCAATCGGTTTATGCGCACGGTCATTCCGCTGATCGCGATCGCGCTGTCGTTCAATATGCTGGAGCATTATCTGCGTTGGAACGACAAGACAGGCGGCACCGGCCTTATGCGCTGGATCGACAGCGGGGGTTTTGCGCAGATTTGGGCCAGCGGAGAATGGTCGCTGCACCTGTGGTTCCTGGTCAGCCTGGTGCCGATGTTTATCCTCTCGGCCATCGTCCAAGCTGGGATCCCGAAAGATGCTGCGATCCGTGCAGCCGCGCTGCGCATGGTGGACCGCGCTGCTGGCTGGCTGAAGGCGAGCTGGGCCTTTGCGCTGTTCGTGATCGTTCTGGGCGCGGCCAACACCGCGAATTTTGCCGTCGGGAGCGAAGTGCCCGGCGCCTATGATCTGCTCTTCCCCGGCTTTCAAAGCTGGTACAAGCTAATCAGCGAGTTTCCCTTCTTCGTGCTCGGCGTGGCCGCAGCGCTTTCGCCCAGCCTGCTTGAGCGGCTGCGCACATGGCGCGCCTGGATGCCGCTTGCCGCGGCGCTCGCCTTTGGCCTCCAGCCCTATTCGGACCCTGACCAAGGCTTTGCGCTCGGCATGGCGATGCTGTTCCTCAATCAGCTGGCGATCTGGACCTTAGTCTTGTTCCTGATCCAATTCTTCTACCGCTATTTTTCGCGCGACAGCCTGCGCACCCGCTGGCTCGCGGACAGTGCGCTGTCGATGTATCTGTTCCACCACTGTCTGGTCTATATTTACGGGCGCTCTTTCACTCAGGTGGACTGGCCGGTAGCGCTCGAATGGGCGCTCTTGACGGTCGCGGCTGCGGCAACGGTCATCCTATTCCATGAGACGATGATCCGCCGTTTTGCGCTGCTGCGCCTGCTGTTCAATGGCAAGACGGATGTCGCCGCGATCCGCAAGGCGCCCGGTTTCTGGCAGAGCTTTGGATTGCCCGGCCTAAAACGCACGGGCGGTGATGTGAGCGAAGCGGGCGGAAAGCCTGCGCTCTAGACTTGAGTGAAAGCGCCCTGAGCGACCACGGGGCCAGCGTCTTGATCCACTGGCTTGCCGCCAATTGGCTCACGCGTTAGCACCAGCTCCACGCCGCTGCCCATATTCTGAGTGATTTCTGCGGGCAGGGTAACGCTGCGAACCTCGCCTGGCGTCACCACGCCGAGTGATTGCAGCGCGCTGCCATCGGCTGGAACCAGCCACAGCTCATGATCGTGAACGCCGTCTGCGGTGAGGCCAATCGCGCCCACCAGCATACGCTCGCTCTCAGGCATATATGTGACATCAAGGCGCAGGCCGGTGTCGCCTATCGGCACTTGCGCAACCAGCGGATCAGCCGCCGCGATTTGCGGGGCCTCTGTCGCGCCAGGCGTTGGAATGGTCTCCGTGCCAGCGGGCACCACGACCAATGCCAGCGCCGCGACAGCCGCCGCAGTGGTCAGCGCGCTGACCCATTGCCAGCGGCGCACCTTGCTCTGCAATTCGACAACATTGGCGGCGTCCAGGCCCGATGCCTCTTGGCCTGATGCGGCAAGGACGCGGGCTTCAATTTCGCCCCACACATCCGCGCTCGGCTCTGCGCCGGAAATTTCGTCGGTCCACGGGGCAAACCAATTGTCCCACCATTCCTTGCGCCAGGCAAAGTCAGGATCACTGGCAAGTTTGCCGCGCGCGGCAAGCAATTCCTCGCCCTCCAGCAGGCCGAGCGAAAACTCCGCCGCCAGCATCGGATCGTCGCGCTTGATATCCTCGCCGTCCATGTCGTTCTCGTCGCTCATTCGCTCGCCTCCAGGCAAGCGCGCAGACGTTGCAGCCCGCGGCGGATCCAGCTCTTCATTGTGCCCAGCGGAACATCGGCCGTCTCGGCCAACTCGGCATAGGTCTTTCCATCGAAGAACGCCGCGCGAATGTGGCCGCGCGCGTTTTCGTCTAGCCCTTCCAGGCAGGTATGAATTTGTGCGGTTTGCTCCGCATCGACCAGCAGGCTGTCGGCCAGCGGCGCCTGATCAGGCAGGGGAGCGGCCTCTTCCACAGGCACAGCGCCGCCGCGCACCTTACCCGTGCGCAGGCGATCGATCGCGCGGTTGCGCGCGAAGGTCGCCAGCCACGATATCGGACTCGCCCGGGTGGGATCATAACGATCCGCCCTCTGCCATAGATTTACATAGACGTCCTGCAACGCGTCCTCGGCTTCTTTCCTGTCGCCTAAGATACGCAAGCAAATCCCAAACAGTTTCACCCGGGTGGCGCGATAAATATCTTCAAGCGCGCTGCGGTCACCATCGGCCAGCCGCGCCATCGCCGCTTTTAAGGCCTCGCGCGCTTCTGCGCTGGCCGGTGTGGGGCCGTCCGCCATCAGCAGCAGCCCGCGTCATCGCGCTGGCGGTGGATCTGGATCGTAGTGTGGCTGATGCCGAATTTCTGCTCCAGCTGGTCGGTTACCGCGCGCAGAAAGCCATCATCGCATCCGCCAGGCGCGACCAGATGCGCCGTCAGCGCGGTCTCAGTCGTCGACATTGGCCAGATATGCAGGTTGTGCACTTCGTCCACTCCATCAAGCTCTGCCAAATGACGCCGCACGTCAGCTTCGTCAATCCCAGCGGGCACGGCGAGCAAGCCCATTTTGAGGCTGTTCTTCGCCAGCCCCCATGTTCCCCATGCGATTACGCCAACAATCACAAGTGTGACAAGTGGGTCAATCCATACCGATCCGCTGTAAATAATTGCAATTCCTGCGATTACCACGCCGAGCGAGACCAGCGCATCCGCCGCCATATGCAGGAATGCGCCGTGGATATTGAGGTCCGATTTGCTCCCCCGCATGAACAACAAAGCGGTGACCGTGTTAATCACAATGCCGATCCCGGCAACCACGACCATCACCATGCCTTGCGGCTGGGCCGGCTCAAACAGGCGATGCGCGGTCTCAAACAGGATCGCTCCAATCGCCATCGCCAGCAACAGCGCATTGGCGAGCGCGGCGAGGATGGTCGAGCTCTTGAAGCCATAAGTGTAGCGCCCGCTGGCGGGCTTTTTCGAGGCGATATGGGCGACCCACGCCAGGATCAGCGCCAGCACATCGGAAAGATTATGGCCCGCATCGGCGACCAGCGCCATGGAGCCGGATAGAAAGCCGTAGGTCGCCTCGATAACGACAAAGATCGAATTGAGCGCAATACCGATGGCAAACGCCATGCCGAAATCCGCCGGAGCATGACTGTGCCCGTGGCCGTAATGGCCCGGTGCATGGCTGTGCGCGTGATCATGACCGTGATCATGGCCATCATCATGTGCGTGATTATGCGAGTGGTTATGCGAGTTTCCGGGCCCCATTGCGCTATTCGTAAACGCAATCATACAGCCCGTCACGCTTTACGACATTGATGCGTGCGCGGATCGTATTGCCGTGCCGGGCCAGCCAGCCGCTGGGCGCGATGACGGCGCGTTTCTTGGGCAGGGGTAGGGCGGCGGCCATGCGCGCGGCCTCAATCGGGGCGAGGCGTGCGGCGGACTTGGCAAAATATCGCTGCGCCCCGGCCTCCGCGCCATAGGTGCCGATCCCGGTCTCTGCGACGTTGAGATAGACCTCCATAATCCGCCGCTTGCCCCAAATTTTCTCAATCGCAAAGGCAAAGTACGCCTCTAGCCCTTTGCGGAAATATCCGCCGCCTTGCCACAGGAACACGTTCTTGGCGGTCTGCTGAGAAATGGTGGAGCCGCCGCGTATCCGCCCGCCCTTGGCATTGTATTCCAGCGCCTTTTCAATTGCCTCGGTGTCAAAGCCCGTGTGCGTGCAAAACTTGCTGTCTTCCGCAGCGATCACGGCTGCGACCAAATTGGGATCGATATTGTCGAGGCTTTCCCAATCCTTGGTGACGGAATTTTCATCCATCACCATGGTCGCGGTGATCGGCACGGGCACGAACTTGAACAGGACGATCAGCGCGAGCGATATCCCGAAAAACCATAGGAGGAACTTGGCCGTAAAGCGGAGGAGAAAGGAGAGGCTGCGGCGCATAGCAGCACCGCATCTAATTGCTCTTTGTTTGCGGCGCAATCACGCGCGCCTTGCGATCTGGGCGGGGCCATGCTTGAACCTGAAGCCAACAGGTTTCCGGGAGATAATTCAATGCATTTGCTTCGCACCGCCGCTTCAGTCGCCACGCTCGCCGTCGCGGCGTTTTCGGTTCCCGTCGCCGCAGACAATCACAATTTGGCACAGGCGGTTGAGGCGGATTACGATAGCTATCTTGAGCCGCTGTTCGTCCATTTCCATAAAAACCCGGAGCTTTCCTTCCTAGAAGGCAAGACCGCTGCCCGCATGGCGGAGGAATTGCGCGCGGTCGGGATTGAGGTGACGGAGAATGTCGGCGGCACCGGCGTGGTGGGAATGATGCGCAATGGCGAGGGGCCACTAATCCTGCTGCGGGCGGATATGGACGGCCTGCCAGTGGTGGAGAAATCCGGCCTCGAATACGCTTCCACCGCGACGCAAATCGGCCAGGATGGTCAGGAATATCCGGTCATGCATGCCTGCGGCCATGATGTGCACATCACGTCTATGGTCGGCACGGCTCGCCGCCTGATGGCGATGAAGGACCAGTGGAGCGGCACGATCATGTTCGTCGTCCAACCTGCGGAAGAACGCGTTGGCGGGGCGAAGGCGATGCTGGCCGATGGCTTGTACGAGCGGTTTGGCAAGCCTGACTATGCGCTGGCATTCCACGTGAATTCCGGCCTCGCCACGGGCAAGCTGTCGGCATCGGAAGGCATTCAATATTCCAGCGCGGACTCGGTCGATATCCTGGTGCCGGGCGTCGGCGCGCATGGTGCGAGCCCGCACCGCGGCAAAGACCCGGTCTATATCGCATCACAGATTGTCACCGCGCTGCAATCGATCGTCAGCCGCGAGGTTCAGCCGCTGAAGCCCGCCGTGATCACTGTGGGATCGTTCCATGCAGGCTCCAAGCACAACATCATCTCTGACCGCGCCGAATTGCAATTGACCGTGCGCGCCAATGATGAGGAAACGCGCGCGCAATTGCTTGAGACGATTGAGCGCATCGCCGTTGGCATGGGCAAGACGCATGGCCTGCCGGACGATCTGCCGGTGGAGGTGAAGGTGAGCGAGGGCACTCCGGTGACCAATAACGATACGGAGTTAGCGCGCCGCCTCAACGCGGTGATGAAACGCGACCTTGGCGAAGACACGTTTGAACCGTGGGAGCAAAAGGGCATGGGCGCAGAAGACTTTGCCTATTTCGTCACCGAGGAACTCGACGTGCCGGGGTATTACTTCACGGTCGGCGGCACCCCTCAGGCGGCGTTCGATGCGGAAGACAATGGCGGCCCCGCAGTGCCATCGCACCACTCCCCACTGTTCAAGGTCGCGCCAAGGGAAAGCGTGACATTGGGCACACAGGCGATGATTTCAGCGGTGCTGGATTTGGCGCCTGCGAGTTGAGGAATAAGGTATGATTAGGCGCATTGCGGGCATTTATACGGCGCTTCTGATGCTCGCCATGAGCGGGCCAGCGTTCGCTGCTGAGCGCTACGAAATCTTGATCTCTTACGAAACGAAATCAGAAGGCGAAATGTCTTCAGGTTCTTCCCGAGGCAGTTATCTCTATGTGGAAGAGGTGCATGCGCGCGAGAATGGCTGTTTGGAGCGGTCTTTCGATATCGTGGACAATCCTGGTCAGCCTCGCCCACTTGTAGAGTGGCAAGTTCCTGTGCGCCTGCTCCGATGCGGCCCCGACGATCGAAAGATTGTGAACGAGGCTCAGATGATAGCGCGCCGGGATCATTTTCTCGAAGAAATCGAAGCGACAATGGAGGTCTGCGGAAAACACTATTTCACCTGGATGGTATTCAAGATCGAATGTGACCCTCGCGCCATTCTTGAAACAATCGACAGGTATGATTTGGTCTCACTTAGACTCGAGGATGGGGCAAATTACACCCTCAGCGGCAATTCAGGTAAAGCGACCTTGTCGCAGGTTTCAAGCGATCTTGATGAGCAGACCTTTGTCGCGAACGGGCAGATAGATCCGGCCTTTTTGCGAGCTCAGGAGTTGCGACAGCTTGAGATTCTTGAAGAGCTGAGCGGTTCCTCGCGATCATCAGAAGAGATGAAAGAAGAACTGGCTGCGAAGAATTATTCTGGTGAGTTCACGGTCACCTTTGCCGTGGGACCAGCACTTGGGGAAATCACACGCACTATTGTTCAGGAAATGCAGATCATAGATGCGAATGGCTCGATTGAGACGCGATGGCGCGAAGAAATCACGCAAAGAAAAAGGGTCGAACCCATGAGCGAGTCCGACCCTTCGTAGTCATTTAATCTAGCGCAGACGCTGCGAGCTTACGCCACCCCAGGCAGCAAACGCTCACCCGCGATCCGCTGCATTGCTTTTTGCAGCTTCTCAAAGGCGCGCACTTCGATCTGGCGGATGCGCTCGCGCGACACTTCGTAAACCTGGCTCAGCTCTTCGAGCGTCTGCGGTTTCTCGGTCAGGCGGCGTTCGGTCAGAATGTGTTGCTCACGCTCGTTCAGGCTTTCCATCGCCTCTTGCAGCATTTCATGGCGCACATTGGCTTCCTCAGCATCGGCGACCATCTCATCCTGCAAAGGACGATCATCGGTCAGCCAATCCTGCCATTCGCCAGAGCCGTCTTCGCCATTGCGCATCGGCACGTTGAGGGAGCCATCGCCGCCCATCATCATGCGACGGTTCATATTGACGACTTCCTGTTCCGGCACGCCCAGATCAGTTGCGATCTTGGTCACGTCCTCTGGCGACAGGTCGGTGTCTTCATACGCCTCAAGCTGCTTCTTCATTCGGCGAAGGTTGAAGAACAGTTTTTTCTGAGCGGCGGTGGTGCCCATTTTCACGAGCGACCAGCTGCGCAGGATAAACTCCTGCATAGAGGCCTTGATCCACCACATCGCGTAGGTCGCGAGGCGGAAGCCGCGATCGGCTTCGAATTTCTTGACGCCCTGCATCAGGCCGACATTGCCCTCTGAAATGAGGTCGCTGACCGGCAGGCCATAGCCGCGGTAACCCATGGCGATCTTCGCCACGAGCCGCAGGTGGCTCGACACCAGCTGAGCTGCTGCCTCAGGGTCTTCATGTTCTTGATAGCGCTTCGCGAGCATATATTCCTGTTCAGCGGTTAGCACCGGGTATTTCTTGATTTCGGACAGGTAGCGATTGAGGCTTTGCTCGCCGCTCAGGGCCGGGACTGCACTTTTCGTCTTACTCACTGTTTTCCTAACCTTTCTTGCGTCAACCCGCTGCGTTGGACCTCTGATGAGCATCCGTTTTTCCGGGTTACTCGGTTACATATACGTTGCTTGGATATGTTTTGCTTCAACTTTCATCGATTAAAACGCCCCAGTTCGTCGATTAGTTCCCGCATATCCTCCGGTAAATCCGCGCTAAACCTTAGTTTTTCGTTAGAAATCGGATGGAGAAAACCCAATTCCGCCGCATGCAGCGCCTGGCGCGCAAATTTTAGCGAAGTGAGCAGGGATTTCAGCGTCTTGGGCGTCTTTCCGTATGCTGGGTCTCCTAATAAAGGATGGCCAATTGATGCACAGTGAACGCGGACCTGGTGGGTCCGGCCGGTTTCCAATCGGCATTCGATCACCGCGCTCGATTCGAGCCGGTCGAGCACTGTGTAATGGGTCACCGCGTGTTTCCCGCGTGAGGAATTCTTGTCCAGCACAGCCATTTTCTTGCGATTGGCGTCGCTGCGTCCGATTCGCTCGTCAATTGTCCCCTCTTTTGCTGCCGGATGGCCTGCGCAAACCGCGATATAGCGGCGGTGCAGCGAATGATCCGCAAACTGCTCGGCCAGGCCCTCATGCGCGGCGTCCGATTTGGCGACCACCAGCAGGCCAGAGGTGTCCTTATCGATCCGGTGGACGATGCCGGGGCGCGCGACGCCGCCAATGCCGGATAGCTCGCCCTTGCAGTGGTGCAGCAGAGCATTGACCAGCGTGCCATCCGCATTCCCCGCCGCCGGGTGGACGACCATTCCGGCAGGCTTGTTGACCACGATCAGATGCTCGTCCTCAAACACCGCCTCAATCGGAATGTTCTGCGGTTGAGCCTCCGCCTCGCTGGCGGCGGGCACATGGATCGCGAACTCAGCCCCGGCTTTTGCTTTGGCGCTGGGAGAGGTGGCGGGCGCAGAGCCCAGCGTAACCCGGCCCTCTGCAATCAAAGCTTGCACCCGAGCGCGAGACAGCTCTGTGGCCTCGGCCAGCGCTTTATCAAGCCGCGCTGCGCTCGTAATTGTCCCAGTGATGACTTTGTCGCCGCTCATGCTAGGGCCATGCGCGATGGCGATCCCAGTGACAAGAGATGTGGTCAGCGCACTGGCCCGCGCAGCCCGCGATGCGCATCCGCAGGAGGCATGCGGGGTCCTGACCGGCGCGCGCATCCAGGGCGCCGCAGAAGAGATCACCGGTTTCATTCCAGCCCGCAATGTCCACCCTTCGCCGGAAACCCATTTCGAAATTGACCCGCAGGCACTTATTGACGCGCACCGCGCCGCGCGCACTGGTAACGGCCCTGAGGTTCTGGGCTATTTCCACTCGCACCCGACTGGGCCAGCGCAGCCATCTGAAACTGACATCGCCATGTCAGCGGGCGATGGGATGATCTGGGCCATAGCGGGCCTGAGTGAGGGAGGGCGGGCTCTTGGCCTTTACCGCGCGGTGGAAGGCGGCTTCGAATTGCTTTGCAGACAGCCTTTGGAGGGCTAAGACACTCATATGACTTCGCCAACTGACCTCGCGAGCCTGCTGTGCTCGCGGCTATGCCACGATATGCTCTCCCCGGTTGGAGCGCTCGCCAATGGGCTGGAATTGCTCGCTGAAGAGCAAGATCCCGAAATGCGCGAGAAGGTGGTCGAGCTGCTGGAGCAGAGCGCCAAGATCAGCACGGATAAGCTCAAATTCTTCCGTCTCGCCTTCGGCGCAGCGGGCGGATTTGGCGAGGCTGTGCCGGTGGAAGAAGCGCATGACGTGATCGCCGCGCTCGCCTCTGATGCCAAAGAGGTGACGCTCAACTGGGCTATCACCGAAAAAACCCTGCCTAAGCCTGCGGTCAAAGTGATGCTGAACCTCGCGCACATTGCGCTCGATGCGCTGATCCGCGGGGGCACGATGGATATTGGCGCAGAATTGCACGAGGGCAATGTTGAGATCGTGGTCCGCGCAAACGGCAATCGGATCGCTTTCGACGAGAATATCGGCAGCGCATTGCAAGGCGATTTGAAAACCGCGGAACTCTCTAGCCGCACGGCGGCGGCGCATATGATTGCGATGCTGGCCGAGGAAAACGGCGGCGGCCTGCAATATAAGCTGGATGAAAATGCTCTGGTGATGGGCGCGGTGATGCCGCAGCCCGCCGGGATGATCGGCTAAGCGCGTGGCTGGGCCGGGGCAGGGGCCAAAACCGACTTCGGGCACTGGCGATGAGCTGGTCCATGCAGAGCGCCTCTCCCCCAATTTCAATGACCGCAAAACGGCGATCACCATGCTGGTCGTCCATTACACGGAAATGGAAAGCGCCGAGGCCGCGATAGAGCGCCTGTGCGACGAAGAGGCGGGCGTCAGCGCGCATTATCTGATCAGCGAAGACGGTGTCGTCACGCGGCTGGTGCCAGAGGAAAAGCGCGCCTGGCATGCGGGCAAAAGCTATTGGCGGGGCGAAACCGATGTGAACTCGGCCAGCATTGGTATCGAGCTCGACCATCCGGGACACGCCCTTGGCTACCGCGCATTTTCCGAGGCTCAGATCGAGGCGCTGGTGCCGCTGATGGCGCGGATCGTGAAGCAATATGACATTCCGCGCGCCAATGTGATCGGCCATTCTGACGTCGCGCCCGCGCGCAAGATTGACCCGGGCGAGCTGTTCCCGTGGAATCTGATCGCGCGTTATGGCCTGACCCTGGCCAAGCCAGACAAGCTGGAGCTGGGCGATCCGTTCGACAATGACGGCGCGTTTTACCTCGCTCTGGAGCGCTATGGCTATGACATCACCGACGGCATCAAGGCGGTTGAGGCGTTCCAGCGCCGCTGGCGGCCAGAGCTGATTGATGGCGCGATTGACCAGCAGATCGGCGCGATCCTGTTCCAATTGCTGCTCGACCGGGATCGCGGGGTTTCGCGGTAACGTCTGCTTTCTTGCGCCAAAGATATCCCCAAGCGGATTCGGCACTTTCGCATAATTTGAGGTAGCTTCGCAGGATCATTGCACAAAGTGTGAGATTGGGAGGGATCCAAAATGACAAGAAAACTATTCGCCGAATTTTTTGGCACATTCTGGCTGGTGTTCGGAGGCTGCGGTTCAGCCGTACTCGCCGCGGCTTATCCTGAATTGGGGATCGGTTTCGTCGGCGTATCGCTGGCCTTTGGTCTGACCGTTTTGACCATGGCATATGCTGTTGGCGGCATTTCGGGCGGCCATTTCAATCCTGCTGTCTCGCTCGGTCTGGCCGTTGGCGGGCGTTTCTCCTGGGGCGAGCTGATCCCATATTGGGCGGCGCAAGTGCTGGGCGCATTCGTCGCATCGGGCATGCTGTTCGTCATCGCCAGCGGCGCGGCGGATTGGAGCGGCGCGGGCGGCTTTGCCTCAAACGGTTTTGGTGAGCTGTCACCCGGCGGCTATTCAATGAACGCCGTGCTGATCGCAGAGGTCGTTTTGACGGCGATGTTCCTGATCATCATTCTGGGATCGACCTCGCCAAAGGCCCCTGCCGGCTTCGCCCCGATTGCGATCGGCCTTGGCCTCACGCTCATCCACCTGATCTCTATCCCGGTCAGCAACACCTCGGTGAACCCAGCGCGCTCCACCGGTGTTGCCTTCTATGCTGAGACCGGCGCTGTGGGTCAGCTGTGGCTGTTCTGGGTTGCACCTTTGGTCGGCGCGGCAATTGGCGCCTTGATCTGGAAATTCCTGATCTCGCCAGATGATAGCCTTGAGAACGTCGGCGGCGAGGGCGAATAAGCCCAAGCCTTCACAAACACTACAATCAAGGGGCTGGCTTTCGCAGGAAAGCTGGCCCTTTGTTTATTGGGCGTGCTTCTCTATAGCGCCACATGTCAGGGGGCCAAGGCAGCCGCGTTCCTTCGACAAGCTCAGGATGAGCGGGTTTGAAGGTGCGAGGAAAGTCCGGGCTCCACGAAGCAAGGGTGGCGGGTAACGCCCGCCGAGCGACCCCGGGTTTGATCCCGGGGGAAGTTCAGGGAAAGTGCCACAGAGAGTATACCGCCGATGGACCCTAAAGGTCACAGGCAAGGGTGAAAGGGTGCGGTAAAAGCGCACCGGGGCCTTGGTAACACGGCCCGCATGGCAAACCCCACCCGGAGCAAGGCCAAATAGGGGTCTCGCGCCGTTTTGCGGCAGGAGCGCTTCGCTCTGAGAGACCCGGGTTGGCTGCTTGAGCTGCGGAGCAATCCGTAGCCCAGATGAATGGTTGCCGCCGCGCGGCTGGTCCTTTCGGGGAAACCGCGTGCGGAGACAGAACCCGGCTTATGAGGCCCCCTGGCTTTTTTGTGTTTCGTAGCCGCATCCGCGACTACATCCTCGCTAGGCGCGCAGCAAAGCTGCGCCCGCTGCGGGCGCCCAGTCGGGCTTGCGGTCGCTGGCGCGACCGTACTCCGTGACCAAGCCAGTTACATCGAGCCAAGACGCCTGGAGCCTGCCAAATGGCTTGGGATCGTTCGAGGCCGCAGGCCTCGCAAGGGGCTTGTCCCCGCCCGCAGCGGCGCGGACTTGTCCGCAAGCCGCGAGGAAATCGCAGCACGGATGTGCTGCGGAACAAAAAACGCGTCATCCTGAACTTGTTTCAGGATAACCGTCGCAGTGCGCGCGAGACCGAGAGTGTTATCCCGGATCAAGCCCGGGATGACGAGTGAGGCGGGTCTTATCGCCAAACGATCATGCGCTTTTACCGGTGTCACCCAGAACTTGTTGTGTTGTGCACAACTGCGCTTCGAGGATAGCAAGGTCCACTGTCACAAGATCATCCCGAACTCGAGCAGTATGAAATCGGGGCTAGTAGGTTAGAAGGCGAAGAATGAAGCTAGGCCTTTCTCTGCGCAAACCCGCGAAATTCTTCGTCGCATGTAGTGCTCTCTTGATTTCTGGGTGTTTGGAGGCTCACCTTGAAACGGAGGATCTCGACGAGGTTTCGGAGATTTTATCAAAGATATCAGGTTGCTATTACAAGAATGAGCTTCATGTCTTTTCGATAGATGAGCGCGGTCTCCTCAATGCGGGAGACGTGGAATTCGGGACGGCCTCAAGCCATGGAGTCGGTAAAGACTGGTACCATTTTACAATTGAAAAGGAACCGCTTCTCTCGCTCGACGGAACAAAGCTCGTAACCGGTAGGAAGATGAGTTTCTTTGTCCGGTATAGGCATGAGGGGGACCAAACAGTGGTAGAGATGCAAGGAGAAGATGGGCGATTGCATCGCTTCCGGAAGGATGCGTGTTAGGAACGCTATTGTTTCTTTATTTTAGAGATAGCACAAATTTTCCTACTTGGCGCTCGCTCGTTAGGACTGGTGCGATGCGTTTCCCCGAAATCCGCTCACCGCACAAGAAATCTCGATCATTCGAAGCTTGCGCACGAACGCCAAGAGTCCCTGCGCATACCCACTGGCCTGGTCGCGGAGCACGGTCGGCGTCTAGCCGACCGCAAGGTCCGCTCGTCCTCAAACAGCGAAGCGGTAGGACGAAAGAAAACGGCCGCCCGCAGGCACGGCAGGGCCGAGGAAATCGCGCTCGCGGATGCGAGTGCGCAATACAAAGACTCAAATGGCGCCGTCTAGAGCCTCAGACCACTAATCGACCCACTCGATCAATCACGACCTCTGTGATCGATTGCTTTTTCAGCCCTGTACTGTGTTCCAGCCGTTCCAAGCGTGCTTCAGCAGCGGTGAACCGAGCGCTAGGCTGCGGCTTGGTTGGGGGCACTCATCGGTGGGTACAGCTCGTCCAGAGGCCTGCTGCGGCCATCGGCGCACACGATCCGCACGTGATAGCGCCGCATTTGGCGCGGCTCGTGCACGCCCACGCTGTGCGCGATCACGCCCACCTCTTTGCGCATCTGCTCGACGAAGTTGGCCACCCGCACCGCCTTGTCGGTCGGGTCCAGCCCGCGCTGCAGGCTGGGATCATGGGTGGTGATGCCGGTCGGGCAGGTGTTCTTGTTGCACTTCATCGCCTGGATACAGCCGAGCGCAAACATGAAGCCGCGCGCCGAAATCACGAAGTCGGCGCCCGCGCACATCGCCCAGGCGACCTCGCTGGGGGTCACCAGCTTGCCGCTGGCGACGATGCGGATGCGGTCCTTCAGACCGTGCTTGTCACGCAGGTCGACCATCATCGGCAGGCTCTCCCGCAGGGTCAGCCCGACATTGTCGATGAGGGGCAAAGGCGCAGCGCCAGTCCCGCCATCGCCGCCGTCCACGGTGATGAAGTCGGGCGCGCTCGCTATCCCGCGTGCGTTGATCGCCTCAAACAGCTGATCGAGCCAGCCATATGCGCCGACGACAGTCTTGAAGCCGACCGGCTTGCCAGTGACCTCGCGAATATGGGCGATCATGTCGAGCAGCTCGTCGATATTGCCGATATCGGGATGGCGGTTGGGCGAGATGGAGGCGGTGTGCGGCTCGATCCCGCGGATTGCGGCGATCTCCTCATTGACCTTGGCAGCGGGCAGAATGCCGCCTTTGCCGGGCTTTGCGCCCTGCGAGAGCTTGAGCTCGAACATGCGAACCTGGTCATGCGCGGCGACCTCGCGCAGCTTCTCGTCCGACAGGTTGCCTTGCTTGTCGCGCACGCCGTACTTCGCCGTGCCGATCTGGAAGACGACGTCGCACCCGCCTTCGAGGTGATAGGGCGAGAGGCCGCCTTCGCCGGTGTTCATCCAGCAACCGGCCTTCGCCGCGCCGTTCGATAGCGCGCGCACCGCCGGGGTGGACAGCGCGCCGTAGCTCATGCCGGAGATGTTGAAGACCGAGGGCGCATCATAGGGAATGCGCGCCGCGCCTTCGCCAATGACGAGGGAGCCAGCCTCGACCGCATCTCGCTCCAGCGTGGGCCAGGGGCAATTGACGAAGATCGGCGTGCCGACGGGGTCGAGATTGCGGGTCGATCCGAATGCGACATTGGTCGATTTGGCGCCCGCCGCGTCATACACCCAATCGCGCTGAGCCCGGTTAAACGGCATCTCCTCGCGGTCCATCGCGAAGAAGTACTGGCGGAAGAACTCACCCAGCTCGGAGAAGACGTAGCGCAGTCGGCCAATGACGGGGTAGTTGCGGCGCACGGCATCGGCGGTTTGAAAGCGGTCGATGAAGAACAGGACGACGACACCTGCAAGGATCAAGCCGACTACAAAGATGAAGATTGTGCTCAGCCAGCCGAGTGTGTCGATCATTGTGTTCTCCCAAAGGCATATCCGCTCGCGGACGCCGATCGTAGGGATAGTACAAGTTGCAAGGCATTGAGCAAGCTAAGGCGCGGGAGGCGATGCTTGGATGTTGGGGTCCAGACGCAAAAAGGCCGGGCACCCTTATCGGGAACCCGGCCTTCGTTAGCGTTAGGGGTTTCTAGCTTAGAACTTCCAGTTCAGCGAGAAGCGCCCTTGGTTATTGGTGAGGACACCGCGGCCAAGGTCAGAAGTGACCGAGAGGCCAGCCTTCACGCGGCTGGACAGAGCCATTTCAGCGCCGACGTTGACCGATACCCATTCTGGATCAAGCTCGTTGCTGATCTGGAATGCGGCATCCGGTGCGCCGAGGAAGCTGGCTGTGACCGTGTCGACATTGTCCGCCAATTCGCGGGCATAGGCGACCGAGCCAAAGGCCGTGATCTTGCCAGTGCGGCCAACATCAAGGTCGAGCGATGACATCAAGCCGACCTTCGTGCCGAGCGAAGTGAAATCGCGGCCCTGGATGTTCAGCCCAAGGTTGCCAGCGCCATACTCTGAGTAGCTGCCGATCTCGTTGCGAACATAATCCATGCTCACAACTGGACCAACTTCAAAACCCTTGGCGATGTCGAAGGCGTAACCAAGACGAAGCCCAGCGAAGCTTTGCTGGCCATCGGCCTGGCCAAGCGCGCTGCTGAACGATGAGCTAAAGCCCGCAGTGCCTGCGCGCTCTGTGCCAAAGTTCTGATCGGCGAAACCGAAGTACATATCGGCAAAGCCGTTGCCCGCTTGATAGGCAGCGTAGACGGCGGCCGAGCGGCTTTCGTCTTCGTTTGGACGTGAAGCGCCAATTCCAGCCGCGCTGTTGCGAATGTTGGTCATCGCAACACCAAGGCTGAAGTTTTCCGATACCCGCAGATCTGCACCGATGGTGAGTTCACCTGCTTGGGTAAAGGCAGCCTCTTCAAAGGCGTTCGCACCGCTTGAACGGTCGATGCTGCTCGCATCGAGGAACGTTCCGCTAACGGAGCCGAAGAAGCCCAGCTGGCCGTCTTTCTGCGGAGCCGAACCGCCCATTGCAAATCCAGCATTGCCCGCTGCAGAGAAGCCTGCTGCTGCACCGTTCGCGCCGCGAAGCGCGAGAGTGCGCTGTGCGATTTGGCCGGTGAAACGCTGCGAGAAGCCGTTTGCTATGGTTTGCTGGTTGAACGCATTGAGCGGTGTCAAAGCGCCAAGCGATGCGCCAAGCGTATCGGCACCGGCGCTATCAATGACGTTGAAGATCGATGCGAACTCAGCGAACCGTCCGCCAAAGCGCAGCGTATCAAGCGCAGAGCCAAGCGAAGCCAGCGAGCTGTCCTGTCCGAGCAGGCTAAACAAGCTCAGTGCACCAATCTCGACAACCACTTCATTGCCTTCGACGCGGCTTTCTGCGGTCAGCAGCGGCGAACCAGATATCAGCAGTGTAGTATCAAACGCGCCGTCAATTTCGCCAGCGCTCAGCACGGTAAAGGTGCTGCCGAAGCGCGGAACGTTGCGCTCGCCAAAGACGATCAGGTTGCCGCCGAGAACAGCTGCACCGGAAACGTCGAGCAAGTCAGCTGAAATCGCGCCGCGACGCGATTCAACGTCGGTGAACAAGAAGCCGCCGCTGGTTTGGACATAATCGCCATTGATCGTCAGCGTGCCAATTTGGCCGAGACGGTTCGGGCCAACAAAACCATTCACATTGAAGAATGCGTTGGTGTTGATGGTGCCGCGGCCGACAAACTCACCGCCCATCAAGGTGACAAGGCTGGTGTTGAGCGTACCGTCAATGCGCGATTCGCCGTTGAACTGCTCAACGCCGATGAGGCTGGTGAATTCATATCGCCGAGGCAAAATGAATACAGCGCGATCATTGTCGACGGTCAGCTTATCGATCTCGACATCCATATCGACGCGCGTCCGACCGCGATTGGTCAGCAGAACATCGAAATATTGCGCAGGGTTAGCAAATGCTTCGCCGATGGTGCCGTCGGTGTTGTTAGGCACAAATCCGGTTGAGCCTGGGCCAAGCAGCGCAGAGCTCTCTGGAAGAGCGATTGGGATATCTTCGAAGCCCGGCGTGATGTCGGTGGTGTTGCCGGAAATGTCTTGACCCAGCACCGTACCGACCTTTGGACCCGATGCGGTGATGCCTGGCTCGTTACCTTCTGGGATACCGTTTACGATGTTGCCATCAGCATCCTGTATGAAGAAGCCCGGATCGAGATCTTGAGTCCAGTGGTTTGGATCAGACCAGCGACCGTTTCCGGCTTTCGCAGAAACATATTTGTAGGCTGTGTTCTCGGTAATGAACTCGAAGAATGGGAACAGCGGATTGTAAAAGCTAACATCGCTGTATGCGCTGCCGAGACCGAAGAAGTCAAAGCCACCAGAAAGAACACCGATAGCAAGCGGGAAGTCCGCCAGCTGGTCAGCGACCAGTGGAGAGCCTGAATCGCCTGGAGCGGTGCCGACTTCACCAGGAAGCGCATCGCCATCGAAAAAGTCGATCGCGAATACATCTTCGATAGTACCGCAGCTGATGGTCCCTCCTGGGAATTCACAACCAGCTTGCTGTTCTGGAGTGCGATTCGGATTGTCGAAATCTGTCCAGTAATAGTTCTGGCTCACAGAACCGAGCACCTGTGTCGCTGGTGCGAAATCTGTAAATACACCGCCGATAAAGTCGCCAATGCTGCCATTCAGACCGAGCATATTCTCACCCACGCGGCGAAGGAAGCGGCTGCCGGTATTTGAACCGCCGTCCAGCCCTGTGCCATTGGTGCCGTATCCAACTTGCACAACGTGCGTCAGCTCGGTCAGCGGCGTAAGCAGCAGCGGTAGGGCCGGCACGTCAGTGATCGGCGTATCCACTGCGACGAGAGCAATATCGGCCCATGGAAAGCCGAGACCCGTATTGTCGGGATTGCCAGTCGGATGGATCACGACGTCGGTACTCGAAGCGACGCCGCCATCAGCGTAGCCCGACCCGTCACCAATGTAAGTGAAAACGCGGTCTGCGCTGCTTTGTCCTGTTGCTATCAACAGTGTGGTTTCAGCCCCGGCGCCGGGCAAGCCATACGTTTCCGACGACGTGGTTGCGATTGGGCCTTCGCTGCCATTGAGGCAGTGAGCAGCCGTCAAAATCGTACGCGGATTGATCACACTGCCTGTGCAGTTGAAGAACACGCCGCCATCCGAGTTCCTCTGCTGGAAAATGTGCACGGCGTAAGGCGCGATATCGTCTGGATCGCCCAAATCGACGTCTACGTCATCGCGAACGATAAGGCGCTGTTCTGGATCACTGATCGAACCAATGTAGCCAGTGGTTGTGCGCGATGTGCGAGCAATCGATGCAGAGGCCGCCGGAATAACAACTTCTGGGATTTCGAACGAAGTGCTGCTTTGTTCGATTGTGAAACCAGCAAAATCGCCTTGCGCTTCCGCCGCGATATCTTCGCTATCTCCACTGTTTTCAGAGGCATAGGCCGGTGCTGCTAAGAGCCCGCTCGCAATGCCGATCACACCCACGCTGGAAAGAACATGCCGTTTAATCATATTAAACCCCCAATAAGTTGTTTCTATCAACGACTCGGAAGTTACAATATTTTAACCATGAACACGACTCGAATCCTGCATAAGTGCTGAACCGAAGGGCGATGAGACGTGATTATTTTGCGACGCAGAGCCGCTAAGGCCTAGGAAACCGCCATTTCGAGCAGCTCCTGACCGTGAAAGTTTTTTCAATTTCCTATTGATAGTTATGGTTAATTTCGGCCGATGCTGGAGTAGTCAAAGCCAGCGATGCGCATATCATCCGGATTGTAGATGTTGCGCAGGTCAACAATTACTGGCGCCTTGGCCAGATCCTTCACCCGGCCAAGGTCGAGCGCGCGAAACGCGTCCCATTCCGTGACGATCGCGACAGCATCCGCGTCCTTGATCGCCGCATAAGGCTCTTCGCACATGATCACGTTCGGCATGAGGGGACTTGCGATCTCCATCCCTTCTGGATCGAAGGCTGCGACCTCGACCCCGGCATCGCCCAAGGTTTGAGCAATGGCGATTGCTGGGGAGTCGCGCATGTCATCGGTGTTCGGCTTGAACGTCAGACCGAGCATCGCGACCTTCTTGCCGCGTGCGTTCTCTGCCCCGCCAAGTGCATCGAGCACCTTGCGGCCCATTGCGCGTTTGCGGCTCTCATTGGTTTTGACCACGGCTTCGACGATCCGGGTCGGGCTGTCGTAATCTTCCGCCGTCTTGAGCAGCGCCAGCGTGTCTTTTGGGAAGCATGAGCCGCCGTATCCCGGACCGGCGTTGAGGAATTTGGAGCCGATGCGATTGTCCATGCCGATGCCGCGCGCAACGTCTTGAACATTGGCGCCCACTTTCTCGCACAGATCGGCCATCTCATTGATGAAGGTGATCTTGGTCGCGAGGAACGCGTTGGCAGCATATTTGATCAGCTCACTGGTACGGCGACCAACAAACAGAATGGGCGATTCGTTGAGGAACAGCGGGCGGTAAACCTCGCGCATGATCTCGCGCCCGAGATCATCTTCCGCGCCAATGACAATCCGGTCGGGGCGTTTGAAATCGCCAATAGCCGCGCCTTCGCGCAGGAATTCCGGGTTGGAGACAACCGCGAATTTGTGCGCTGTGCCTGTGTCTTTGATGATCCGCTCGACCTCATCGCCGGTGCCGACGGGTACAGTGGACTTGGTGACGATCACAGCCTCATTGGCTAGGTGTTCGCCGACTTCGCGGGCGACTTCATAGACGAAGGTCAGGTCTGCATGGCCATCGCCTCGGCGGCTGGGCGTGCCCACCGCGATGAAGATCGCCTGCGCGCCATCAATGCCAGCGGCCAGGTCGGTCGTGAAGGACAGGCGACCAGCGGCCACATTGCTCGCCACCAGGCCATCAAGTCCTGGCTCGTAGATCGGCATGATGCCGTCTTTGAGGCGCGCAATCTTGCTGTCATCCTTGTCGATGCAGACGACCTCGTGGCCAAAATCCGCAAAGCATGCACCCGATACCAGGCCAACATAGCCCGATCCCACCATGGCAATTTTCATCGCGCTTGTTCCTCGTTGAATGTCTTTATCGTGCCATTATCATCGATGGCTTGCAGAATTCTTCTCTCGGTGCCCTCAAGCACCAGAGCCGTGAGCACGCCAGAGCGGAAGGCGCCGGTGTCGACTCCGATCCGGTGGCCATTGTCCATCACATTGGGAAATATGGTGTGGCCGTGCACGACTACTTTACCAAAGCTGCCTTGGTGCCGCAAAAACCGATCTCTGATCCACAGCATGTCGCTGCGCTTTTGCTCATCGATTGGGCGCGCGGGGTCAATCCCGGCATGGACGAACAGATAATCGCCCGCGATGATCATTTCTTCAAACGCCTCAACATAGGCGCGTTCTTCAGCAGGCACGATATCTGGCAGAGCCTTGAACAGCTCCTCAAGCGACATCGCATTGAATTTCTTCGGCGTGATGTCGTAGCTCAAGATCGTCTCGCGCCCGCCATGCTTCAGGAAATGGCGCAGCACGTCGATATCATCGAAAGCCTCAAGGAACATCTCTTCGTGATTGCCAGCAAGGATGCGGACCGAGCGCTTCTTTTGCCATTTGCGCGCCCGCGCGATCACCCCAGCGCTATCATCGCCCCGGTCGACCAGATCGCCCAGCAAGATAACATGGCTTTCAGCTTCTCCGGCTTCTGCATCATCGGCCTCAATCGCTTTGATCAGTGCCTTGAACAAATCAAGCCGACCATGAATATCGCCAATCGCATAATAGCGCGTCCCCGCAGGAACTGCGGGCAAAGGCGCGTCGGGCCGCGATTGGAAAAGTTTGCGAAGCGTTTTGATCATGGTGCACTAAGAATGCGGTTGAGCCGGTAGGGTGGGCGTCGGTGCGCTTTAGGCAAGTGTGGGCTTAACAGCAACTGATCGAGCGCTGACTTGCCGGGTGGTGCAAAATCCACACACTTGGCGCTGTTCACAGGCGATTGCGCAATTTCTCTTGTGCGCTGCGGCATTTCTCGGCAAGAAAACTGCGTACTCAGATGAGATTGCCGTAAATAAGTTGGTAACCACTGATGACGCAGGTGGGACGAAGCAACAACACAACATAAGGAAGTTGTAATGCTCACGTCCATTCGCGGCCTCTCCGCCGCAACTCTATCCGCTGGTTTGCTCATTTCTGCAGCTCCAGCGTTTGCTAATGAAGCCGAAGCTGGCGAACAAACTCCAGCCCCGGCAACATCCGAAATTGCTACTGTCACTGATAGCGAAATTGACCGTGCAAGCGCACCGGTCGACGCTGCAAAGGCCAGCTACGCCGATGGCGAAGCTGGTTTTGAAGTGACTGCCAATGTCGCTTTGGTCAGCGAATATCGCTTCCGCGGTGTTGACTTGTCCGGCGGCGAGATCGCCATTCAAGGCGGCGTAGATCTTTCGACTGATATCGGCATTTACGCCGGTACTTGGGCCTCTTCGCTTGATGAAGACACGGTTGGCTTTGGCTCGACCGAAGTTGACGTCTACGGCGGTTGGAGCGGCGATGTCGCTGAAGGCGTCAGCTTAGATGTGGGCGCTATCGCCTATCTCTATCCAGACGCTGGCGCTGGTGATTTCGACTACATCGAATTCTACAGCTCGATTGGCTTCACCTTTGGCCCAGCTGAAACAACGGTCGGCGTTGCCTATGCACCAAACCAGGATTCACTCGGCAGCACTGACAACTTCTACATCTACGGCGATGTCGGTGTCGGAATCCCAAATACGCCGGTCACGCTGACTGGTCACCTTGGTTACACCGATGGCTTTCTGACATTCACGAATGACAGCAAGGCATTTGACTGGTCAATCGGCGCAGAAGCAGCAGTCTATGGACCGCTCAGCTTCGGCATCTCCTACGTTGGTGTAGAAGGCGATGGCCTGATCGATCCAGGCGGCGTCTTCACCGATGATGCAGTCGTGTTCACACTGAGCGCCAGCATCTAATCACATCTAGGGCCCTATGGGTCGCAACCCACTTTTGCGAGTGGAGCAGAAAAGGCGCGGGGGCTATGCGCATTGTCCCCGTGCCTTTTTCTTTTGGGCGGATTGAGTGCTCCGCCGATTTCGTGCCAAACAGGTCAGGCTGGGCGCCTACTCAATCAAGCGAGAAGTTCACGGTGGTGACCACGCGGACCTTTTTATAGGGGCTGTCGCTCTTGCCCCATCCGCCGCCATCGCCATCGCGCGCTTCGATTGAGAAGTATCCTTGGGTCGCATCCTTGATCGCGCCGACGCCTGAGCCGGAATCTTGCGCAAACTGCTCCGCAGAGGCGCGGGCATCGCGGGTCGCCTCGGCTACCATCTCCGGCTTGATGTCGTTCAATTTGGTGAAGGTGTAGCTCATGCCAGAGCCTTCCTCGAGGAACACGCCGCGCCCGACCAGATCGAACTGATTAGCCACTGCCTTTTGCGCCAATTCGATATTGTCGGTTCTCAGCGCAAGCCGCTGGCGCACGGTGTAGGTCGTGACGCCGCGATTGGTGTGGCTGGAGACATTGGCCCCGGTCGGTTGCAGGCTGTCTGCCGGAAAGCCGAGCCCATCAAAGAAGCCTTCGATTGCGCGGGTGTCGCGCTGGACCTTCCCTTGGGCTTCCGCAAGATTGGCCGCGCTGGCTGAGTAAGAGATCGTCCATGTGGCGAGATCGGCGGTTACATCGCGCTCCGCCAACCCGCGTACGGTGACGGACCTTTCGGCCTCTTTCGCGCGCAGCAATCCGTCGCCCAGCAGATATCCGCCCAATGTCATGCCGATTGCTGCGATGGCGGCTGTGCCGAACCATCGCGTGGTGGTGGGGCCAATCCCGCCCTTGCGCCGCGCACCTTCACGTTCCATCTCTTGCTGCGTACCTATCGCTGCACCCGTCATCGCATCCTCCTTTGCTGATGCGACGAATTGTGCTTATTTGTCGATGAACTGAGTTTGAACTGAAAAAGGCCCATCATGACCAAATATCTCCATTCCATGATCCGCGTGACCGATCCCGATGCGACGGTCGATTTCTTTAAGCTGATCGGGTTGGAGGAAGTGCGCCGGTTTGATGTTGAGGCAGGCCGCTTCACGCTGATCTTTCTGGCCGCGCCGGGACAAGAAGGCGTGGCCGAGGTTGAGCTGACTTACAATTGGCCGCCTGAGGATGGCAGTGAAGCAGAGACTTATGACGATGGCCGCAATTTCGGCCATCTCGCCTACCGGGTGGAGAACATCTATGACACGTGCCAGCGTCTGATGGATGCGGGTGTCACTATCAATCGGCCGCCGCGCGATGGGCATATGGCCTTTGTGAAGTCACCAGACGGCGTTTCGATTGAATTGCTGCAGGACGGCAATCTTGATCCGCAAGAGCCGTGGGCCAGCATGGAAAACACCGGAAGCTGGTAGGCTTCTGATCAGGCATGCGCGCCGCACTTAGCGGTGACCATGTCCAATCAGAAACTCCGCTTGGTGCGGCTAAGCCGCCGACGCTTTACGCGTTGGCGGGCTGATTGCCCTGATCGTCACACTCCGCATCGGGATGCGTCGTCGTTAGACGCAGGACGATAAAGCCGAGCACCGCCGAGATTGCCGAACCGGTGAGGATGCCGATCTTGGCCTCTTCGATGAACATCGGTTGGTCCGGGAATGCGAGCCCGCCGATAAATAGGCTCATGGTGAAGCCGATCCCGCACAGGATCGATATGCCCCAAACCTCGGCCCAGCTCGCGCCCTCGGGACGCTGGGCAAACCCGGTCTTCTCCGCGATCACAATCGTCGTGAAGATGCCCAATTGCTTGCCGACCACAAGGCCCGCCGCGATCGCGACGGGCAGCGGATCGAGCAAAGCACCGATCCCCATACCCTCGAACGAGACACCGGCATTGGCAAAGCCAAACACGGGGACGACGAGATAGGCGCTCCACGGTGCCATGCCATGCTCTAGCCGCTCCAGCATGGAATTTCCGTCCTTGCGGTGCATCGGGATCGTCAGCGCTGCCAATACGCCAGCGATGGTCGCGTGGACGCCAGTGTTGAGCACGCAGTACCACAGCACCACAGCCAGCAGGATGTAAGGGCTAAAGACACTAACCTTCATTCGGTTGAGGCCAATCATAAGGCCGAACACAACGATTGACGCGACCAGCCATACCAGTTTGATCGTCGGCGTGTAGAACACCGCGATCACCATCACCGCGCCAATGTCATCGACGATCGCCACCGTCAGCAGGAACAAACGCAGCGACGCTGGCACCCGGCTGCCCAGCAGGCCGAGCACGCCCATTGCAAACGCAATATCGGTCGCCGCGGGGATAGCCCAGCCGCTGGCGTATTCGCCGCCGCCAGAGACCGCAATATAGACTAGGGCGGGGACCCCCATACCGGCCGCCGCCGCTGCCATAGGCAGTCTGCGCGCGGCGGGGTCAGACAATTGTCCGCCAACCAGCTCGCGTTTCACCTCAAGACCGACGACGAAGAAGAATATCGCCATCAACCCGTCATTGATCCAAAGGTGCAGATCATCGAGCTTGGCAATCGGGGTCCAAGCGAGATCGCCGTAGAACAGCTCGCGATATTCGCCAGACAAGGAAGAGTTCGCCGCCAGCATCGCGGCTGCTGCCACGAGGATCAGCAGGATACCGGCAGAGGCATCGCCGACGAACAGGGCGCGCACAGGCGCGAACACAGAGCGTAAGGGGGAGTTTGATTGGGCCATAGTTACGCTACCCCCTCTCGAAAACTTTCTTCCGTTGCAAGCCTTATCCGAGCGCGATAGGTTGTTTTACACAAGTGGGGATGGGGGTCGCCTTGCAAGTAATGAATTTTGACGTCTGGCAATGGCTGGTATTGTTTCAACAAGAACTGATTTTATTCGCAGGCATATTCTTTCTAATCGGTGCAATTGACGATCTTTTAGTAGACGTTACTTGGTTGTGGCTGAAGCTCACCGGGCGTGCAAAAACGCAACAATTTGAGAAAGATGAAAGCGAAACGCGTGAGCTGTGCGGCGATGCGGCGGTGTTCATTCCGACATGGTCCGAAGCTGAGGTGATCGGCGTTACGGTGTCTGAAGTTTTGAAGCGCTGGCCGCAAAAGGGACTGCGTTTGTATGTCGGTTGTTATCGCAACGACTCGGCCACAATCGCCGCTGCCAGCGACGCTGCCAATGGCGATCCGCGCCTTCGTATCGTTATCCATGATCGCGATGGCCCCAGCACCAAGGCCGATTGTTTGAACCGGATTTACGCTGCGATGTGCGATGATGAGCGGCGTCGCGGCGTGCGCAATCATATGGTTGTGTTCCACGATGCTGAGGATCTGGTTGATCCCGCCGCTCTTTCATTGCTCGACCGGCACATTGGCCAGCATGCGGGCGGCGCGCAATTCGTGCAGCTTCCTGTCCACGCGCTAAGGAATGAGGAAAGCCGCTGGATCGGCAGCCATTATTGCGAGGAATTCGCCGAATCTCACAGCAAGGGTATGGTGGTGCGCGATGCTCTGGGGGCGGCACTGCCAGGGGCCGGGGTTGGCTGCGCGATTGAGCGCGAGGCCATCGAGCAATTGCGCATGCGGCATGCTGATCGCCAGCCGTTTGTCGCGGATTCCCTGACCGAAGATTATGAAATGGGGCTCAGCATCACGGAAATGGGCGGCAAATCGCGCTTTGTCCGCGCGCGCGCCGCCAATGGACGGCTGATTGCGACCCGCGCGTTCTTTCCCGACCGGATCGACACCGTGGTGCGCCAGAAGACGCGCTGGGTGCATGGTATTGCCCTGCAAGGGTGGGATCGGATGGGCTGGTCTGGCAATCTCGTTGAGAGCTGGATGCGCGCGCGCGACCGGCGAGGTCCGTTTACCGCTCTCGTCCTGCTGATGGGCTATGCTTTGCTGGCGTTATCCGCAACGATCTGGCTCGGGATTAAGTTTGGCTATGGCGAGCCATTGCCGTTCTCTCAGATGGCGATCACGCTGCTTTGGGTGAACCTTGCCGCATTCTGCTGGCGCTCGGCCTCGCGCTTTGCCTTCACGGCGCGTGAATATGGCACGGCAGAGGGCGTCCGCGCGGTTCTGCGCATTCCGATTGCCAATATCATTTCGATCATGGCGGGGCGCCGCGCGATTATGGCCTACATCGGCACGCTCGCTGGGCGCGCTATTGTGTGGGATAAGACAGACCATTCAGCGCAGCCTGCCCGGCTAACCCAGCCAGCAGGTGGCCGATCATGACCCAGATCGCACAACCGAGACGCGGCGGTCCTCTCGCCATGCTTGCCCTGGTTTTGGCCGTCTGGATCAGCGGCCGCGCCATGCTCTGGGAAAGTCCCTTTCCTATCACTGAGAGCTTTTCGAGATCGCTCGATGCCATGCTGGCAGAAGCCCCGTCTCAGCCCGGTTCCGCCCCATCGCGAGAGGTTGCTCCCGCTCAGCTCGCCAGCGTAGGCTTGACCGCTCCCGTCCAAATAAGGCCGTCCGTGCTGGGCCTCAGCGCGGATAAGCTGCGCGGACAAGATATCTTTTCCGACACATTGCATCTCGCCGCAGGGCACCAGATATTGTTGATGGCGGCCATGAGCCAACTGCCGCTGCCGCGCGCGGTCGAAGAGGCATGGGCGCGGCCAAGCACTCCTGATCGGTTCTTACAAGATGCGCCAGGCGCAGGCTGGAGCTTACCCGCGAGCGGAACCGACAAAGGCGGCAACGCCCAAGCTGATCGTTGGTCGCTCGATGCCTGGGCATTCTGGCGTCAGGGATCCGATTCTGGTTTGATCTCACAGGGGCGCGTTCCGGTCTACGGCGCGAGCCAAGCGGGCGCGGTGCTGCAATATCGCGTCGCTCCCAGCTCTCGCCATGATCCGCGCGTTTACGCTCGGGCCTACCGCGCGTTGGTTAGCAATGGAGAGAGCGAGGCTGCGCTTGGCATGTCTGCCCGTCCAATGGCCACTGTGCCGCTGCGCCTGCATGGCGAAGTGCGGGTGACCGAGGGCATGTTTAACACCGAAGTGCGCGGCGCTGCCTTTGCCACCACTGAAATCCCGCCGCTCGCCTTGCCCGCGGGGGCGAAGGCCGAAGTCTACGCGCAAGGCGGCTATGTCAGCGGTGATAGCTCTGTCGCCTTTGTCGATGGCCAATTGGCGGTGACGCGGGAGGTCGCCAAATTCGATCTTGCCAAGTCGCGATCAGCCCGCGTGAGCGTGGGCGGCGGCGCTTGGGCGGGTTACCAGGGGGCTGGGGAAGCGGCGGACGTCCACCGGGTCGATCTGGGGCCAACCGCGCGCCTGGATGTGCGCATCGGCCAAGTGCCAGCGCGCCTTTCGGTCGATTGGCGAGAGCGTGTGTCTGGCGATGCTGCGCCGTCTTCAGGCGTTGCCGCGACCATCTCCACCCGGTTCTAAGCGAGGCATCGCCGCAACCCCTTCATGAATAACGGGGTTTGTGCGCAGCATTGTCTTTAATCCGGCCGCTTGCTGGGCTACTCCGCTGCTATGGATGTCTACCTGCCCATAGCCAATCTGTCGGTGAACGGTTTTTACATCGTCATGCTGGGCGGGCTGACGGGTATTCTCTCGGGTCTATTCGGCGTTGGCGGCGGGTTTTTGACCACGCCATTGCTGATTTTCTACGGCATTCCGCCAACGGTCGCCGCGGCCTCTGCGGCGACGCAGGTGACCGGGGCCAGCGTGTCCGGCGTTCTCGCGCATCGCAAGCGTAATGGCGTCGATTACCGCATGGGGCTGGTCATGGTTGGCGGCGGCATTGTCGGCGCGTTGCTAGGGGCGCTATTGTTCCGGCTGCTCCAATCGATTGGCCAGATCGATGTCGTGATCAACGTGCTTTATGTGGTGATGCTCGGCACGATTGGCGGGCTGATGGCGCGCGAGGCGGTTGAGGCTTTGTGGCCGCGCAAGGGCGCTACCAAGCAGCCACGCAAACGCCGCCACCACCCTCTGGTTGCCAATCTGCCGATGCGCTGGCGGTTCTATCGCAGCGGCCTCTATATCTCTCCGCTCGCCCCGCTCATTCTGGGCGTGCTGGTGGGTATCCTCACCATGCTGATGGGCGTGGGCGGGGGCTTCATTCTGGTGCCCGCCATGCTCTATCTCTTGGGGATGAGCGGTAATGTGGTGGTGGGAACCTCGCTGTTCCAAATCCTGTTTGTGACCATGGTGACGACCATGACCCATGCACTCACCACCAAAGCGGTGGACATCGTTTTGGCCGGCCTGTTGCTGCTCGGCTCGGTCATGGGCGCGCAATTTGGCACTCAAATCGCGCTTAAGGCTAAGCCGGAGCTGCTGCGTCTGATCCTCGCCGGGATCGTGATCCTGGTGGCGCTGCGCATGCTTTATGGCTTGGGGATTGAGCCGGACGAGATTTACACGGTGAGCCCGCTATGATGGCGGCGGCGCGCCTTGCATTCCTGGGCCTTGCGGCGGTGTTTTTGGGCGCTCAGCGAGAACCCATTTTGGTGCCAGAGGTCAGCCAAAGCCGGGTCGAGGTGCGCCAAGGTTTCACCGGGGCTGATCTGTTGCTCTACGGCGCGATTGTCGATCCAGCAGGCCCTGCGCGCGGGACTGAATATGATATTGTGGTGGTGCTGAAGGGCCCGGCGGAGGCGATCCGCCTGCGCGAGAAAGAGCGTATCGCCGGGATTTGGATGAACGCGGAAAGCACCGATTTCCGCTCCGCTCCGGCGTTCTTCGCGGTGGCATCGTCCCGCCCGATCCCCGAAATCGTCGATGAGCGTACCGCGGCGATCTATGAGCTTGGCACGAGCTTTATTCAGCTCAGCCCATCAGGCCAGATCGAGCCAGAGACACAAGCCCGCTTTTCCGATGGTCTTGTGGATATGCGGAGGCGGCTGGGGCTTTACAAAGAGGATATGAACGGCGTCAGCATTACCGAAAAGGTTCTGTATCAGGCGCGGATCAATCTTCCCTCCAATGTGACGACGGGCCAATACACGGCGGAGACCTTCGCGATTGCAAATGGCCGGGTACTGGCCAGTGCGACCGCTCCGATTACGGTTGAGAAAGTCGGGCTGGAAGGGCGAGTTGTGAATGCCGCCAATCGCTGGGCGCTGCTCTATGGATTGGGCGCAATCGCGCTGTCGGTGTTCATGGGATGGTTTGCTGGCCGGGTGTTCGCAAAGGTGTAAGCCGTTTTGCCGCTGGAGCATCGCGCAGCTTTTCGTTCAGTCTTGACGCGATCTTAACCTCGATATGAGTAGAGCTTATCCCAGATAATTTTGGGGAAAGTGTGATCTCATGACAGATATGAGCAATCCGGGTTTTGGACGTTCGCAAGAAAGCGGCGCGCGCGCCACTGATGGCGCTAATGAGGCCGTCGCAGGGATGCAAGCCGCGACCAGCGCGCCTGCGCCAACAGCGGTTCCTGCGCCTACGCCTGCTCCAGCTCCGCAGCCCGCTGCTGCGGCTGAGCCGACTTCCGCGTCGGTCGCCGAGCAGAAGTCACACGAGAACGCCAAGCAACCAATCGGCGTTGTCCTCGAGATTTCCGGTGCGGGTTCGCAAGTCGCTATCGATCTTCAGCGTCTCGGTGAATGTATGGAAGATGCAGATCCATCGATTGCGCTCGCTGGCCAAGTCGGCAGCCAGATCAAGATCCGCGTGGGCGATGCATGGCTGCTGGCCAACGTCCGTGACCAGCGCAAGGATCGCCGCAACGACAAAGGCATCACCGCAAACATCGACTTCCTCGGCGAGGGCCAGGAAGAGAAGCTGACGGGCCGCATCCATGGCTTCCGCCGCGGTGTGACGCGCTATCCGGTTCCTGGCGCTCTCGTCTATCCAGCGACAACCGAGGATCTGAAGCAGATCTACGCCAGCGATGGCCGCGCGAACATCACAATTGGCACCGTCTATCCGACCAAGGACATCCGCGCCGGCATGTATATCGACGCGATGCTAGGTAAGCACTTCGCGCTCTTGGGCTCCACGGGTACTGGTAAATCGACCAGCGCCGCGCTCATCCTGCACCGCATTTGTGAGGCCGCGCCTCAGGGTCACATCGTCATGATTGACCCTCACGGCGAGTATTCCGCAGCGTTCCGCCAAACCGGCCACATCCTCGATGTGTCAAACCTGCAAATGCCGTATTGGCTGATGAACTTCGAGGAGCATTGCGAGGTTCTTCTCACCAGCGACGGCAACGAACGCCAGGTCGATTCTGACATTCTCGCCAAGTGTTTGCTGCATGCTCGCTCCAAGAACCGTTTGGCCGAGACGATGGGCAAGATCACCGCAGATTCGCCGATCCCGTACTTGCTCTCCGATCTGGCGACCAAGCTGCAGGACGAGATGGGCAAGCTGGACAAGGCCACTTCCTCTGCGCCTTACATGCGGATCAAGGGCAAGCTCGACGAGCTCAAAGCCGATCCGCGCTATCAGTTCATGTTCTCCGGCATGCTCGTTGGCGACACTATGGCGGACTTCATCGCCAAGGTGTTCCGCATGCCTGGCAATGGCAAACCGATCTCGATCATCGACGTCTCGGGCGTTCCATCGGACATCACCTCAACCGTGGTTGCCGTTCTCAGCCGCCTCGTGTTCGACTTTGCGATTTGGGGACGTGAAGAGAAGACCCGCCCGATCTTGCTCGTTTGCGAGGAGGCTCACCGTTATGTCCCCAACGAGAAGAACTCAGACGGTTCATCGGTTGCCAGCATTCTTGGCCGGATCGCGAAAGAGGGCCGGAAATACGGCATCAGCCTTGGCCTCATCACCCAGCGCCCATCCGACCTTGCAGAAGGCGTGTTGTCGCAATGCGGCACCATCCTTTCCATGCGTCTCAACAACGACCGCGACCAAGCCTTCGTGAAAGCAGCCATGCCGGAAGGCGCGCGCGGCTTCCTCGATTCCATCCCCGCATTGCGCAACCGCGAGGTGATCATCTGCGGCGAGGGTGTCGCGATCCCGATCCGCGTGAGCTTTGACAACCTCGAAGAGAGCAAGCGTCCGGCGTCCGAAGACCCGAGCTTTGTTGACCTGTGGTCCGAAGGCGGCGGCGAGGAAGAGGTCGTGAGCCGCGTTGTCCAGCGCTGGCGTTCTCAAGGTTAGCGATTCTTGTGTTCCGCACGCTATCCAGCGTGCGATATCCTCGCGCATGCCATGCGACCTGAAGGTCGGGTGGCGCTGCGCGCCGTGCTCCGCGACCAAGCCAGATGGATAGCGCAGTTTCGAAGCCGATAGGCTTCGCAAGCGCGACCGCGCGCCGCGGCTTATGCCGCGAAAGCCAAGCGGGCCGGATGGCCCGCGCCCGGCGCTTGAGGTCGCAAGCAAACTACGTTCCCCGTTCATCACCGTACAGGTGGATGTGCAGCCGGTCTGACATGCGAAAGCCATGCTTCAGGCACAGCGGGCTGAGCCATTCCTCGCGACTGCGCAGCGTTTCGCTGTCCGTACCTTCCGGCATTAGGAAGACGTGACCCGGTTTGAACATGTAGCGTCGCTGTAGCTCCAGCACCTCCTCCACATCCTCTGGCTTAGCGATCACGAACTTGAAGTAGGCCCTCGGATCGCACGCGTAGAAGTCGAGCCGCTCCGGGATCAGCGCTTGGCTCCCCTCATTGCCCGAATGCGCGAGCTTGGGGCTGACGTTGTACTGATCGACGCGAATGTCGACATGAGACGGCGCTTTGGTCGTCCCATTAGTCTCAATCTCGATCTCCATGTCGGGGATCAGCGCCAACAGGTCGGCCAGCGCCGCGCCTTGGAGCAGCGGCTCTCCGCCAGTGATGACGAGCCGTTTCTGCCCCAGCGCCAGGATTCGCGCCGCGACGTCGACAACCTCCAGCGACACCTGATTGGCCTTGCGCTCAAAGGCGATGCCATCGCGGTGCGGGCGGCTTTCGTCAAAGCGCCAGGTGTAGGCCGTGTCGCACCACGTGCAGGCAAGGTTGCAGCGCGAGAGCCGCATGAACGCCACCGGTGTTCCGACGCTCGGTCCTTCACCTTGCAAAGAGGCGAAGATCTCAGGCCCGCCGCCATCCGCGACCGCTCCGTCCGTGGCCAGCACCAGCTTCATGGTTGAGCGCTTTCTGTTTTGCAGAGCGCGGGTTGCTCGGCCTCTCTCGGTTCATCGACAGGAATGCACGCTTGGAACACCTGGAACACAGTTCTAGCGCCAAAACTCAATCGATCACAGGTACGCGTATTAATCGATTCTCTCGATTGAAACGGAGTGGGTGCAGCGTAAGTCATCAGCATTGTCTTTCGCACATCTGATGCCCGTAGGAAACACTGAGTCAATCGTGCATCATCGCTGCTTCAACGACGCCATCTTTGATCGTTCCTGTAACGGAAAAGTTGTGGTCCCAGAAAAGCCCATCGTCTCCAATTATGAAGTCAAAAGATCCGTCGGTCTGCAAAGTCACTTCGTTAAATATCAGGCGATCCTTGAACGCTTCTCGGCTCAATTCTGGATCGCTCTCTGCACGCCAATCATCGTACCAGTCTTGGTAAAATTCCTCGGCCATGGCCTCGCGTATTGTCGAGTCCCACTCGTTGCGCTTCACCCAAACCTGTTCGAGAACATCGATTGCCGAGTTGATCATGCCCTCTGGCGGTGGATTTCTATCAAGAATGAGCGACACCGTTATGGGTTCGCCCAGCCAGTCCCGCTCCTGCTCGTAAGACAAGGGGTATTCCCGGTTCGGCTGAAACTCGCCATTTTCGCTTGTTAGGATCAGTGGAGGATCGAGGATTGGAGCTGCGCTTGCTAGCAAATCGGGATCGTCCGGCTTTGGCAATATTTTGTCCAAGATCACGACTGGTTCGCGACTGACTGTGAAGATGTCGCTCTTAGTCGAAAAGCGGATAAGGCTACGCGCAGCTAAGGCGGTGTCCCACTGTTCTACTTGATCTGGTCGCTGTTCCAATACCATGACGCGTAGTTCGTCGGTGCGGATATCCCCTCCATTCACTCGCCAGGCAACCAGATAGACGGAAACCTCAGAAGATGTTCCAACGTCAATATCTTGAGGCCCAAGGCCATATACGACACCGGTTATGATTGTATCGTCTTGTTCCTCCGCAACGAGCGCGGATGGTATGAGCAAAATCAAGAAAGCGAGAAGAAACCGTATCATCGCGCTTCAACCCAGCCGCGCCAGCGCCGCTGTTAGGCGTTCTGCCTCTGCGGAGTGATGGGCGAAGTCGGCTTTGGCTTTCTCCACCGCTTCGGGCTTGGCGCGTTCGACAAAATTGGCATTGCCCAGGCGGCCTTCGAGAGACTTTGCCTCTTTCTGGCTCGCCGTGAGCGCTTTCTCTAGCCGCGCTTTTTCCTCGGCGATGTCGATGATCCCTTCGAGTGGGATCACAAACACGTCACCGCCTGCGGTCACTTGCATGGCCGGGCCATCGGGCGCCTCGCCCAGGGTCACCGGGGTCAGGCGGGCGAGCCGTTCAATCGCGGCGCTGCTGCGCTCGATTGTGCTGGCCGCGAGCTGCGATGCGTTTGGCAGGAAGGCGGCCAGTTTCGCGCCGGGGGCAATACCCAACTCGTTTTTGGCGCTGCGGACATTGCTGGTCAGCTCGATCACCCAGTCAATCGCTTGCGTCGCAGGCTTGCTGACATGGCTGCGCGGATCGGGCCATTTGGCGGTGATGATCGGATATTCGCTGCGATCGTTACCGTTGAGCGCGCCTTGCGCATGCCACAGCTCTTCCGTGATAAACGGCATGAACGGGTGCAGCATAACGAGGATCTGATCGAGCGCCCATCCGGCCACTTCGCGGGTTTCGGCGGCTGCGGTCTCACTCGCGCCTTCGGCAAACACCGGTTTGATCAGTTCCAGATACCAATCGCAAAAGCGCGACCAGGTGAATTGATAGATCGTGTTCGCCGCCGCATCGAAGCGCAGATCGGCCATGGCGGCATCCAGCGCCTCTACGGTTTGCTGAACCTCGCCAATGATCCATTGGTTCGCCGCCAGCCGCGCCTCTGGAGCGGCCAGAGTGCTGGATGCGCCGATGCCATTGGACTGGCAAAAACGCGTCGCATTCCAGAGCTTTGTCGCGAAATTGCGGTATCCTTTGACCCGCTCATTATCCATTTTGATATCGCGGCCCTGGCTTTCCATCGCCGCCATGAAGAACCGCAGCGCATCCGCGCCAAATTCGTCAATCAGGCCGAGCGGATCGACGACATTGCCCTTCGACTTGGACATTTTCGCGCCGTCAGCTGCGCGGACCAGGCCGTGAAGATACAGCTTGGGCCAGGGCGCTTTGCCCATATTGTACTGGCCCATCATCATCATCCGCGCGTCCCAGAAGAACAGGATGTCAAAGCCGCTGATCAGCAGATTGTTGGGGAAGTGTTTTTCGACCAGATCGGTTTCATTGGGCCAGCCGAGCGTGGCGAAAGGCCACAACGCGGAGGAGAACCATGTGTCGAGGACGTCGGGGTCTTGGTACAGATCAACTTCAATTGAGTTATTGGAACCAGAGAAGGCGTATTCCCCTCGGAAATCACCGCCTTGAAGCAAGCCTATCTCAATCGAGAAGCCAGTTGCCTGCTCGTAGAATATCCTCGCTTTCTCACGAACTGCCTCCTCGGTTTCCGCAACGAAAACGTGCGTCTCAGAAGTGAGATACCAGCTTCCATCCTCACGAACTTCAATATGTGGCCCAAACCAAGCCGGAATCCGGTGGCCCCACCACAGTTGGCGGGAAACGCACCACGGCTGGATGTTCTCCATCCAGTTAAAGAAGGTTTTCTCCCAGCTTTGCGGGATGATTTCGATCTCGCCGGACTTCACCTGCTCAATCGGTTTAGCCGCGAGTTTTTCCGCATCGACATACCATTGGTCGGTCAGCCACGGCTCAATCACTACACCGCCGCGGTCGCCAAATGGCGTCGCGATGGTGCGCGGTTCGGCGTCGAGTTCTTGTTCCTCGCCCTTTCTTGTTTTGGTGATATGCGGGATGAGGAAGCCTTGCTCTTTCAGCCGCTCGATGACCAATTCGCGGGCGCCCAGACTGCCGTCGCGCTTGAAGCGGTGCAGGCCGAGGAATTCCTCTGGCACCAGCCCGTCCGACGTCTGACAAACATTCGCATCGCCATCCAGCATGTTGAGCATATCGCCCGCCGCAATTCCGGCGCGCTTGCCAACTTCAAAGTCATTAAAGTCGTGGCCCGGCGTGATCTTCACCGCGCCGCTACCCAGCTCTGGATCGGCGTGTTCATCGGCAACAATCGGCACTTTGCGGCCCGTTATCGGCAGGACGACATGCTTGCCAACGATGCTGGCATAGCGCTCATCCGTGGGGTGCACGGCGACCGCCATATCGGCCAGCATTGTCTCGGGGCGCGTGGTCGCAACCTCAATGTAATCGCGGCCATCGGATAGGGTCACGCCGTCTTCCAGCGGATATTTGAAGTGCCAGAAGCTGCCCTTCAGATCCTGCGTCTCAACCTCAAGATCCGAAATCGCGGTCTTCAGCTTGGGGTCCCAATTGACCAGCCGTTTGTCGCGGTAAATCAGGCCGTCATTGTAGAGATCAACGAAGGTCTTGAGCACCGCCTTGGTAAAATGCTCGTCCATCGTGAATTGCTCTCGCGACCAATCCATTGAGCAGCCCAGCCGGCGCAGCTGGCGCGTGATCGTGCCGCCGCTCTCGTGCTTCCATTCCCAAACCTTTTCGACGAAGTCTTCGCGGCTGTAATTGGTGCGCTTGTCCTGGCGCTCTTCCATTTGGCGTTCGACCACCATTTGCGTGGCGATGCCCGCATGATCGGTGCCGACAACCCACAAGGCGTCTTTGCCGCGCAGCCGCTCATACCGCACGACGATGTCCTGCAGCGTGTTGTCAAGCGCGTGGCCGATATGCAGCGACCCGGTGACGTTTGGCGGCGGGTTCACGATGGTGAAGGCTTCCGCGTCCGGACGCTCTGGCCGGAACAGGCCTTTCTCTTCCCAATGCTGGTACCAGCGCGCCTCAATATCGGCGGGGCTAAAGGTGGTGGGTAGTTGGTCGGTCATTTTGGCTTTGTGCTCGCGTATGCTCGCGGCCGTAGCCTCCCACGCCCTCCGCCCTTCCACCCGGATAGTGTCCCGGTAGGATCCGGGTGGAAGGGCGGAGGGCGTGGGAGGCTACGGACCTCAGAAAAAGTCAACTTCTCAATACAGCCGTCATGCTGCGACGCAACGGAGAGTTTCGCCTGCGCAGAAACAGATGGCTTGTTTGCGCAGCGATTTGTCCGCATAGCCTAAAGCATGGACGGGGCCGCGCAACTCTCTGTGACCGAGGACGAGGCCGGGCGCATCGCATTGGCGCTCGAGGGTCCCTTGCTCGTATCCACCGTCGGCCCGCTCGACCGGGAGCTAAACGCTCTCTCGCAAGAAATCACCGCGATTGACCTGTCCGGCGTGGAGGAAATCGACACCATTGGTGCCTGGGTGATGTGCCGTCTGGCGGCAACGCACGAGGCGGAAATCACCGGGGCCAGTCCGCGCGCAAAGCGCCTGCTTGATGCGGTTGAAAATGCCGGATCAGATGCCGCTATGACCCCGCCACGCGTGCCGGTATGGAAACGCGTGCCAGAGGCTTTGGGCGAGCTGGTGTTCGACATGCGCGCCGGCATTATCGGCGTGGTCGGATTTCTGGGTCGGGTGCTGATCGGGTTTGGCAGTTTGCTGCGCCACCCTGGCCGCTTTCCGGTCAAGGCGATGGTGCACCAGATGGAGCTGGTGGGCGTATCCGCTCTGCCTATCATCGGCCTGATGAGCTTCCTGATCGGCATTGTGATCGCTCAGCAAGGCGCGGTGCAGCTGGAGCAATTTGGCGCTGAAGCGCTTACAGTGAACCTGGTGGGCCGCATAACGCTGCGCGAGCTGGGCGTGCTGATGACCGCAATCATGGTAGCCGGGCGCTCTGGCAGTGCCTTTGCCGCCCAGATCGGCACCATGAAACTGACCGAAGAGGTCGACGCAATGCGCACGATCGGCATTTCACCAGTCGAAGTGCTGGTCATACCGCGCATTCTCGCGGCCACATTTATGATGGTGCTGCTGGGCTTTTATGCTTCAGTCGTGGCCATCATCGGCGGCGCGGTGGTCGGGCAATTCGCGCTAGGCATTCCGTTCTTCACCTTCCTTGAGCGTATTCAGGAGGTTGTGCCGACCTATGATCTGTGGGTGGGGCTGATTAAAGCGCCGGTGTTTGGCCTGATCATCGGCCTTGCCGGCTGCTATCACGGGATGCGTGTGTCAGGAAATTCTGAGCAGGTGGGCCTGCGCACCACAATGGCGGTGGTCTCGGCGATCTTTGCTGTGATCGTGCTCGACGCGTTTTTCGCGGTGTTCTTTACTGAAATCGGCTGGGGGTGAGCATGGACGACACTCTTCACCCACGCTTTAGCGGCAATCCCCCGGTCGTTGTCGAGGGCCTCGAGAACAAGTTTGGCGATTTCGCCGTACATGAGGACTTGTCGCTAGAGGTCCGCGAGGGTGAGATCCTCGGCGTGGTTGGCGGATCGGGGACCGGCAAATCGGTGCTGATGCGCTCCATCATTGGTCTGCAAATCCCAAGCGCTGGCGATATCTCCGTGTTCGGCCGCAAGATAACCGGAATCGACCCGGATCAGGACCTCGGTGTGCGCTGCCGCTGGGGCGTCATGTTTCAAGGCGGGGCATTGTTCTCCACCCTGACCGTGGGCGAGAATGTCGAAGTGCCGCTCAAGAAGTTCTTCCCCGATATTGATGACGAGCTGCGGCGGGAGATCGCGCGCTACAAGGTTCTGCTGTCCGGCCTGCCTGAAGACGCCATAGCGAAATACCCGTCGGAACTGTCTGGTGGCATGAAGAAACGCGCCGGCCTCGCCCGCGCGCTGGCGCTCGATCCAGAGCTATTGTTCCTTGATGAGCCGACCGCTGGCCTCGATCCGATTGGCGCGGCGGCCTTCGACAGCCTGACCAAGGAATTGAAGGAAACGCTCGGCCTCACCGTGTTTCTGATCACCCACGATCTCGATACTTTGTACGAGATTTGTGACCGGGTCGCGGTGCTCGCCGACAAGCAAGTGGTGGCCGTGGGCACGATCCCGGAGCTGATCGAAACCGGGCACCCATGGATCCTCGAATATTTTAACGGTCCGCGCGGGCGCGCCGCATTATCGACGCATCAGCGCGGCGAGCAGGGATAGGCATATGGACAAGTCCACAGACAAGCCCATGGACAAGCTGCGCGATGGGCAGGCATAGGTAGGGCAATGGAAACACGGGCCAATCACCTTTGGGTAGGAGCTGTGACGTTGGTGCTGCTGGCGGCGCTGGCGGCGTTTATCGTTTGGATCGCGCGGCTGGGGCAGGGCGAACAGAACGAATATGACATCTTCTACAACCAGTCTGTCTCTGGCCTCGCCAATGGCAGCCAGGTTTCCTACGCCGGGGTTCCGGTCGGCCAAGTTCAAGAAATCGCTTTGTCTCGCGAAGACCCGGAATTCGTGCGCGTGCGCGTACGCGTGAAAGAAGATGTGCCGATCCTGGTCGGTACCGAGGCGACCATTCAGGCAAGCTTTACCGGCGTCTCCACCATTCTGCTCGACGGTGCGCGCAAGGATGCGCCCGCGATCACGTGTGAGACCACCGCATGCCCCGAAGGCGCGCCGGTGATCCCGCCGGGCCGGGGCGGCTTTGGCGAGATTGTCGCGAACGCGCCGTTGTTGCTCGAACGGCTGGCGACCCTGACGGAGCAGCTGAACACCATTCTTGGTCCAGAAAATCAGGAGCAAATCTCTGGCATTCTGGCCAACACCAATCGCCTGTCGGGCGAGCTTGCCAATGCCGCCCCGCGGCTGGAGGGCACGTTTGCAGAGCTTGAAGTTGCTTTGCGCGAAGCGGGCGAGGCGCTCGATGCGTTTGAGCAAGTGACCGAATCGACCAATGTCCTGATCAATCAGGAAGGCACCGCGCTTTCCAAGGAGCTGCGCGGCACGCTCGCCTCTGCGAACCTCGCGGCGGCAGAATTGGCCAAGACGCTGGAAGACACACGGCCCGCCGCGCGGCAATTGCGCGAGAGCACCATTCCTAGCGCTGAGGCGACGTTGCAGGATCTGCGCGCGACCAGCCGGGCGCTGCGCAATGTCACTGAAAAGCTCGACAATCAGGGCGCTGGCGCGCTGCTTCAGGGTCAGACTTTACCGGATTACGAGCCATGAGAGGGCCGCTCACTATGAACCGTTCATCGGGCCGTTCCGCCGCATTCAGGGCTGCAAAACTGGCCGTGATCGCGCCGCTGGCTATCAGCCTGTCCGCCTGCGTCAGCCTCGGCTCAGAGCCGCCGGAAAGCCTGCTCACCTTGACGCCGACCGCGTCAGTGGCCGCTGGCCAAGGGGGCCCCGTAGTCAACGATGACGCGATCTTTGTGGCGACGCCAGAGGTGCCCGCACGCCTCGATGTAACCCGCATTCCGGTGCAGGTCAGCGAAACCGAGGTCGCCTATCTGCAAGACGCTTTCTGGGTCGAAAAACCAGCGCGGCTGTTCCGCCGCTTGGTTGGCGAAACCTTGCGCGCGCGCACTGGCGGCGGCGTGCTGGTGCTTGATACAGATGATGCTCCTTTGGATGCGAAAGTGGCCATTCGCGGAACTTTGCGGGAGTTCGGCTATGACGCCGCGCGCTCCGCCGTTGTGGTGCGCTATGACGCGATTATCTCGCAGGACCGGGGCGCTGAGGATAGCGCGTTTGTCACGCGCCGGTTTGAAGCGGTGGAGGAGGGCGTGATCGCCGAACCCGGCGCGGTTGGGCAGGCGCTGAACCGCGCGGCGAACCGTGTGGCTCAGGAATTGGCGGATAGTTTGGTCAATCCTGCCAGCGCATCGTCCGCTCAGCCAGAGTGACCAATCAACCGCGCGCTAAAGTGATAAACTGATGTGCAGCAAGAAAGTCTATGCGGCGTTTGGCGCGGCGTTCTTCCGCCTCTTCATCGCGGCCCCATAGATCGGCTTGCCATTCTTCTTCGAGGCACGCGGCATCCCATAGGCTGTCCGCATCCGCGCCCGGCTCGCTCGCCAGAATGGCGGTAATCAGCGATGAAGCCAGCGATGCCATCGCCTCCAGCCCTGCCAAAGCAAATGCGCTTTGGCCATCGATGCGGGCGCGCAGAGCGGTGAGCGCCGCCTCGCTTTGCGGCTTGTGAACGATTCCGCTGACCCGGGTGAAGGTGATATTGCTCGCCTCTTCCAAGGGCTGAAGCAGCGGCTCCCACACCTCTTGCTGGCGCGCAAACAGCGCGTCCTCTGGATCGGCGCGGTAACAGAGAGTGTCGGTTTCGCCGTAATTCAGCAGTTTTTGGATCACATCGCTGCGCGTGCTTGCGACCACGTCGAGCGCATAATCGGCCATATCGCGGTAGACGAATTTGCTGGTGTCGAGTTTTTCGCCTTGCTCGGCCCATTCGGTCGCCATCGCCTCAGCCAGCGTCTTGCTGGGCACAGCCTGAGGCGCGCCGCGAACGGTCTTGATGCCCCGGCCATCCAGCGTCACTTGCCAGCCCGCGCCGTCATCCAGCTGGGTCATCGCAACCTGCTTATAGAACCGCTTCACTTTTTCGGGCCCTTCCAATGCCGCACGAGCGCATAGGGGCCGAAGAGAAAGGTGAGCAGTCCCGCCACGCTGATCACATAGCCAAGCCAGTCGGGATAACCCTCGACCACGCCGCGCGTCATCGCAATGCCCAGCATAACCGCGCCAAGGCCAAGGAAGCGCGCGCCGCTCATCATGGCGACGCGCTGTTTGGCTTGTTGTTCTTTGTCGATCGGCGGCTGGTCCGTCATAGCAGCGCCTCCAGCTCGCTAACCTCCGCCGCGATGCCCGCTGCGCCAGCCTCGGTCAGCTCATGCGGCTCGTGATAGCCCCAGGCGACGCCGATGCTGCGGATATTCGCTTCTGCGGCCATCATAATGTCGAAAGTGGTGTCGCCGATCATCACCGTGTCTCGCGCGCGCGCGCCGGCTTCAAAGACGGCGGCCTCCAGCATGGCGGGGTGCGGTTTTGACGGGTGCCGGTCGGCGGTTTGCAGCGAGACGAAATGCCCGCGAATATTGTGCGCGGCCAGCACCGCCTCCAGCCCGCGATCTGATTTGCCGGTCGCCACGGCCAACTGCCAGCCGTCATCGCGCAGGCGGTCCAGCAGGTCAGCGATCCCGTCATACAGCGGCTCGTGCAGCAGCCCCTCTTGGCGGCGCGCGAAGTAGGCGCTTTTGTAATACTCGACGACATTCTTCACATCGTCATCGGGAATTCCGGGCACGAGATTGCGGATCGCAACTGGCAGGCTGAGGCCGACGATGCGGCGTACGTCATTGCGCGGCGGCGGGGTCAGCTTGGCGCGCTCAAACGCCTGTTCCATCGTATCGCAAATGTCTGCCTGGCCATCGACCAAAGTGCCATCGCAGTCGAACACCGCGAGCTTACCTGCGCCAGTGCTCATTTGCGCTTACCTGCGGGTTTGCCATTGGGCTTGCCAGAGCGCTTCAGCGGTTTGCGCTTCTTGCCCTTGGGATCGCCGCCGGTATTCCCGCGCGTGCCAGCAGTGCGCGTCTTGCGTTCACCCCGGCGTTCCTTGCGGTATTTCTTGGCGTATTGACGCGCGACCTGTTTCTTTTCCGCCTTGGTCTTTTCTGGTGCAAGATCGAGGTTCGGATCGGCATTGCTGGCGTTTTCATCAAAGCCCAGCGCTTCCATGCTAGCGGCGAAATGCTCTGGCAGATCGGCGACCACGTCCAGACGTCCGCCGCCGGTTTCCTTACCCTTGTCGCTCTTATCGCCAGTGGTCCCGCGCCCCGGCTCTGAGATGATCAGCCGCCGCGCGTGTAGGTGCATCTTGCGGCTGATCGCGCCGGTTAGAAACGCGTCCTGCCCGCCATATTTGCCGTCGCCCACAATCGGATTGCCAATCGCGGCCATATGCACGCGCAGCTGGTGCGTGCGTCCGGTTAGCGGCTCCAGCTCAACCCAGGCGGTGCGATTACCGGCCCGCTCCACGACGCGGTAACGGGTCTTGGCCGGTTGGCCCTCTTCCTCGTCGACATGCATTTTCTCCCCGCCAGAGCCGGGTTGCTTGGCGAGCGGTGCGTCGATGGTGCCTTGCGAAACCTCTGGAATGCCGACCACCAGCGCCCAGTAAACCTTGCGCGCGCTGCGCCCGGAAAACCGCTTGGAATAGCTCGCCGCTGCGCCCGGAGTGCGCGCAACCAGCAGCACGCCGGAGGTGTCTTTGTCGAGCCGGTGGACGAGGCGCGGGCGCACCCCGGCGTTGTACTCGCCCTCTGCGGGCACAAACGCGTCGAGTAAGCCGTCGATATGCTTGTGCGTCTTGCTGCCACCTTGGGTCGCGAGGCCCGGCGGCTTGTTAAAAACAATCGCGGTCTTGGTCTCGCGGATCACCATATCGCGCGCTTCTTGGATTTCTTCCTCGGTCAGCTCGCGGCGCTGGCGCGGTCCGCGCTCTTTCTGCTCGCCGCCCGGCGGCACGCGCAGCATTTGTCCTTCGCTCAGCCGGTCCTCAGGCTTCGCGCGTTTGCCATCGACCCGGATTTGCCCCGTCCGCGCCCAGCGCGAAACAGTGGCAAAGCCGATCTGCGGTAAATTGCGCTTAAACCAGCGGTCAAGACGGATGCCATCGTCATCCTCGCCAACGGTAAATTGGCGCACGTTCTTGTCCGCACCAGTGCCGTTTTCTGCGTCAGAATTGCTCATGCTGCACCCCGCATAATGATAAGGCCCGCATAAAGCGCCGCGACGCCCGCCAGAACAGAGATCAGCGCATAGCCGATCGCAAGACCCGCCTGTCCGCGCTCAATCATCTGCAGCATTTCCAGGCTAAACGCGCTGAACGTGGTGAACCCGCCGAGCAGGCCGACACCCAGCAGCAAACGCGTGCCTTCGCTCGCCCCGCCGCGCGCCGCCAGCCAGCCAAACAGCACGCCCATCGCCAAGCTGCCCAGCACATTGGCGGTTAAAGTCGCCCACGGGAAAGCCCCCGGCGCCCCAGCGAAATGCGCAAAGCCGCGGCCCAATTGATAGCGGCACGCAGCGCCCAAAGCGCCGCCAAGCGCAACCGTGGACGTGGCCATGAAAGGAGAAAGAGTGGCAGACATTGCGAGGCTCTTAGACGGGGCGGCCGCATTCGTCATCTGCGCAATGCCAGCAGGCGCGATTTTATTCTCTGCCGTAAGTTTGCTACTCTGCTCAGCCTCTGGAGGGGAGAACACATATGGCAACGCCAGATCAGCAGCTCGCGACGATGATCGCCAACATTCCTGAAAAGACCGGCAAGTCGCTGCAGGATTGGATCGATATCATCAATGGCTCTGGCCTCACCAAGCATGGCGAGATCATGAGCCTGCTCAAAAACGAGCACGGTGTCTCGCATGGCTTTGCCAATCTGCTGGTCGCGAAATCGAAGGAAACCGGCGAAGAGGTGGACCTGATTGCGGAGCAATATTCCGGCGGCAAAGCGGGTCTGCGGAGCATTCACGATATGATCGTGCTCTATGCCAATGCGCTGGGCGGCGATGTTGAGGTCGCGCCCAAAAAATCGAGCGTTAGCCTGCGCCGGGCGAAGCAATTTGCGCTGATCACCCCGGCGACCAAGACCCGGATTGACTTGGGGCTGGCGCTCAAAGGGGATGAGCCAGCTGGGCGGCTGGAGAGCTATAACGCCATGTGCAGCCACCGCGTACGGCTGGAAAGCTCAGGCGATTTTGATGACGAGGTGAAGGCGTGGCTGCGCGAGGCCTATGATCGGGCAGGCTAAACTTACCGCATCGCCCCCGCACAAAAACTTGCCATAGGGCCGCAAATCCACTAGGCGCGACTCAGATTTAGCCGTTCCGTATGGATTCGGCGCAATTTTCGTTGTTTCTATAGATGGTGCTCCCCGCGCGAAATTGTGCGGGCCCGATTGAATTTGAGAAGGTAGTTTCGCTTTATGCAAATCATGGTTCGCGATAACAATGTTGATCAAGCCCTGCGCGCGCTCAAGAAGAAGCTGCAGCGTGAAGGCGTGTATCGCGAAATGAAATTGCGTCGTCACTACGAAAAGCCAAGCGAGAAGCGCGCCCGTGAAAAGGCCGCTGCCGTGCGCCGCGCACGCAAGCTTGAGCGTAAGCGCATGGAACGCGACGGCATCAAGTAAGCCGTCCGTTTTTCGAGCGATATTCGCTTGAATGCACCAACATGATAAGCCATCAGGGCGCGGGTTCATTCCGCGCCCTTTTGTTTGGCGCCACCTTTATATCAGGATCGATACATGGCCGAAGTTACTCGCGTTCCGTTGCAACCGATTGCCAAGGGCTCGCTGACCAAGCTGTGGCTTGGCGTGCTGATTGCCATTCTTGTCGGCGGTGCGCTGGCATGGTCGGCTATGCCAAAGGGCCTATCGCTCGACACCATAGTAGAAGGCACTGGCGAAATGCCGGGGCCGGAAGACGTCGTGTTCGTGAAGTATAAGGGCAAGCTGGCTGATACCGGCGAGGTGTTTGACGAGTCTCAGGATATCCCGCTGCCGGTTGAAGGCATCTTCCCGGAAGGCAATCCTCTGCCACTGGGCCAAATGCTGCCGGGTTTCCGTGATGGCGCAGTGCAAATGCAGCGCGGCGGCCAATACGAACTCTTTATTCCGGCCGATCAGGCTTATGGCGATGCACCGCCACCAAACGCGCCAATCCCAGCTGGCGCAGATTTGCTGTTTGAAGTTGAGATGGTCGACTTCATGACGGAGGAAGAATTCCAGCGCAAACTCGGCATTTTGCAGCAAGCCATGGGCGCAGCAGGGCTGGGCGGTCCGGGCGGCCCCGGTGGTCCGCCACCAGAAGGCGCGCCGCAGCCACCGCAGCCGGGTCAGTAATCGCCAGAAGGACGCAATCATTATGTCGGTCGATAAAGCCACCGTTGAAAAGATCGCGAAGCTCGCCCGGATCAAGATGGGCGATGAGGAACTGGAGCGTATGGCACCAGAGCTGAGCAATATCCTCGATTGGGTTGAGCAGCTGGGCGAAGTTGACACCAGCGGCGTTGAGCCAATGAGCGCGGTTATTCCCAATGCCCTGCGTCTGCGTGAAGACGTGATTGACGCCGATCCCAAGACCGCGGGCGGAAGGCGCGATGATGTACTGGCCAATGCGCCAGCGGCAGAGCACGGCTTTTTCGGCGTGCCGAAGGTAATCGAATAACATGACTGAACTAACCAATCTCGGGATCAAGGCCATCCGCGATGGCGTGGCCAAGGGCGATTTTACCGCCCGTGAAGTGGCGGAAGGCTTTAACGCTGCCGTCGCAGAAGCAAGCGCGCTTAATGCCTTTATCGTCGCAACACCCGACCATGCGCTGGCCGCAGCGGACGCTACGGACGCGAAACGCGCCAAAGGCGAAGAGCTCGGCGCGATGGGCGGTGTGCCGATTGGCATGAAGGATTTGTTCGCGACCGAAGGCGTGCAAACCACCGCGGCGAGCCATATTCTTGAAGGCTTCACGCCGCACTACGAGAGCACTGTCTCCAGCAACCTCTGGGCCGCTGGCGCAGGTATGCTGGGCAAGCTGAACCTTGATCAGTTCGCCATGGGCAGCTCCAACGAAACCAGCTATTTCGGCAATGTCTCTTCGCCTTGGCGCAAGCGTGGCACGAATGCCGCCATGTCGCCCGGCGGTTCTTCTGGCGGTTCGTCCAGCGCGGTTGCTGCGCGGATCGCGCCTGCAGCAACGGGTACTGACACTGGCGGCTCGATCCGTCAGCCCGCTGCCTTCACCGGCATTTGCGGGATTAAGCCGACCTACGGTCGCTGCTCGCGCTGGGGCGTGGTGGCGTTTGCCTCCTCGCTCGATCAGGCCGGGCCAATGGCGCGCTCGGTCGAAGACTGCGCGATCATGCTGGGCGCGATGGCTGGGTTTGATCCGAAAGATTCCACCTCGCTAAAGGTTGATGTGCCGGATTGGGAAGCGGCCTTGTCGGCGGACCTTAATGGCAAGAAGGTCGGCATCCCGCGCGAATACCGGATGGAGGGCACCGATCAGGCAATCCTTGACAGCTGGGAGCAGGGCAAAGCGTGGCTGAAAGATGCAGGTGCAGAGATCGTCGACGTCTCGCTTCCGCACACCAAATATGCGCTGCCTGCGTATTACATCATCGCGCCCGCAGAGGCTTCTTCGAACCTCGCGCGTTATGACGGCGTGCGCTACGGCCTGCGCGACCTGCCCGATGGGGCGGGGCTGCAGGATATGTATGCCGAAACCCGCGCGGCGGGCTTTGGCGATGAGGTGAAGCGCCGCATTCTGATCGGCACCTATGTGCTCTCAGCGGGCTTCTACGATGCCTATTACAATCAGGCGCAGAAAATTCGCGCTTTGGTGGCGCAGGACTATGAGAACGCTTGGGCAGAGTGTGATCTGATCCTCGCGCCGACCACGCCAACCGCCAGCTTCCCATTGGGTTCGCTGGATGCCGATCCGCTGACGATGTATCTGAACGATGTGTTCGCCGTGCCTGCCTCGCTGGCTGGACTGCCCGCGATGAGCGTGCCGGCAATGCTGAATTCGGACGGCTTGCCGCTCGGGCTGCAACTGGTGGGCAAGGCCTATGACGAGCAGACCGTGCTCGATGCGGGCCTCGCGATCCAGCAGCGTTCTGGGTTCGACCACGCGCCGGAGAAGTGGTGGTAGGATGACCTTCACCGCCATATTCATCATGGTGTTTTTGGTCGCTTTTGTGCTTTTGGCGGGCCTCGCCATGTATCTGGCGAAGACGATTGACCACGGCGAGGCGCGCTTTGACAGTGAGAGCGGCAAGACATTACCCAAGGTTTCCACTCTTGATGAGTCTGCGGGCCGGGTAGGCGAGCCGCCGGAGAACCCGACCCCCGCCAAGCGCATTGAGCCGGGCGAAAGAGACGCGGGCACTGACACGAGCGGGGATGCCTGAGCCGACGTCTGAGCAAGCGTCTACCCCGGCGCAGCCCGCTGCCACCCCCACACGCTCGCCTAAAGTTGCATTCTTTGCAGGCGGCGATCCGCTCGAGATCAAATTGTGGTCCGGCACGCCGTACTATGCGCTGAGCGCGCTGCGCGAGGTCTGCGATGTCAGCTATGTTGAGCGCCGCCCGTTCCCGCGTTTCCTGCATCCGCTCGCGCGGCTGATCCTACGGCTGAGCGGAGGGCGGATCGACATTCGCATGCTGCGCTGGGTGATCCGGCTGGCGAGCGCGCCTGCGCGGCGGCGGCTGCGGAAGAGCGATGCGGATGTCTATGTCTCCGCCGCGTCCTCCGGCCTTGCGGGCATGCTGGGAAAGGACACTCAGCAAATTCTGATCTCCGATGCGACCAGCACTGCGCTCACCCGATATTACCCAGAGATGCAGTACTTATGGCCGTGGGTGCGCGGCGGATTTAGCGCGATGGAGCGCGCCGCGATGGAGCAGGCGCGCTGGCTGACCTATCCCTCCAATTGGGCGGCGGCATCGGCGAGCGAAGACTTTGGCACTGATCCGGCAAAGATCGCGGTCCTGCCCTGGGGACCGAACATGGCCAAGCCGGCCGCGCCTCAGGTCCGCACCCTGACGGATGGCCCGCTAAAGCTGCTGTTCGTGGGCATTGCGTGGGATCGCAAGGGCGGCGAAATTGCGCTCGAGACCGCGCGCTTGCTGGCGGAGCGCGGAACCGAATGCACGCTCGATATTGTTGGGGTGGACGCCTCCTCCGCGCGCGGGCCCGTGCCAGACAATGTCCGCTTCCACGGACGGCTCGACAAGGGCGATCCCGAAGAGACTACTCAGCTGGAGGCGCTGTTCGCGGGCGCACATCTCTTTGTGCTGCCGACCCGTGCAGAGGCGCTGGGCATGGTTTTCGCTGAGGCGGCGGCGATGGCTTTGCCCTCCGTATCCTACGCCACAGGCGGGGTGGAAACGGTGGTGAAGCACGGCGAGACCGGGCTGCTCCTGTCGCCAGACGCGGGCGCAGAGGATTTTGCCAACACCATCGCGGCGCTCGCCAACGACCCCGCGCGTTATCAGGCGCTGTCGGCGGCGGCTTTGCGTGATAGTGAGGAACGCCTGGATTGGAGCGTTTGGGCGAAAGCGATGAAACACTTGATTGAGGACGCCGCGTCATGATCCGCAAGCTGCTGGCCAAGGCGCGCGGCGCCGCGAGCAGGCGCGGCCTCACCATTCGCCCGATGACCAATGCGCGCACCGGAGGCTATGCCGGGTTCTCGCTCGGCTGGGGCAAGCAATCCGCAGGCGAGCTGCGCGGCGTCATCACGCCGGTCACCCACGGCGAGCACACAGCGCGCTTCTTCGTTAGCAATGAGCGTGACCTGATCCAGAAAGAGCATGTGCGCGGCCGGTTCTACGAGCCGGAAGAACTCGCCATCATCGCCCGCTATTTCAGCGGCGGAACCTATGTCGATGTCGGCGCAAATGTCGGCAATCACGCGGTGTTTGCAGGCACGGCCCTTGGCGCGGACCGCATCATCGCGTTTGAGCCCAACCCAGAGGCGCAGGCTTTGCTCGAGGTCAATCTGGCGCTCAATGGCCTTGCCGAAAAGACCACGGTTCACCCCCTTGGCCTGTCAGATGAGGACGGTGCGGCGCAGCTGGCCTTCACCACGAACAATCTCGGCGCGGCGCGGATTGATCACGCGGTCAAAGACGCGGGCGAAGCGCAAGGCATCACCCTGGCACGCGGCGACAAAGTGCTCGCCGATAGGCAGGTGGGTTTCATCAAGATCGACGCCGAAGGGCACGAACTGGCTGTGCTCAGCGGCCTTGCCGAAACGCTCGCGCGCTGCACCCCGCCAATTTTCGCCGAAATCGAGGAAAGCCATCGCGCAAAAGCAATGGCATTGCTAGAGGAGCTCGGCTATCGCAAAGCAGAAGAATTCAGCCGCTATCCCGGCTTGAGCAATCTGGTTTTCTTGCACTCGTCATCGGCAAAGTCGCCCGCTGACGAGCCATCGGAGGATTGATGAGTAACTACCGCATTCAGGGCGCAACGGGCGAATGGGAGGTCGTAATCGGCCTCGAAGTGCACGCGCAGGTGACGAGCAATTCCAAGCTCTTTTCAGGGGCCTCGACCGAGTTTGGCGCAGAGCCGAACACTCAGGTTTCGCTGGTCGATGCGGCCATGCCCGGCATGCTGCCTGTGCCTAATGCCGAATGCATCCGTCAGGCCGTGCGCACCGGCATGGCGATCAAGGCTGAGATCAACAAATGGTCACGCTTTGACCGCAAGAATTACTTCTATGCCGACCTGCCGCAAGGCTATCAGATCTCTCAGCTGTACCACCCGATTGTGGGCGAGGGCGAACTGCTGGTCGAAGCCGATGAGAAGGCGGGCATCCCAGAGGACAAAGTCATCGGGATTGAGCGCATCCACGTGGAGCAAGACGCGGGCAAGCTGATGCATGATCAGCATCCGACCATGTCCTATGTCGATCTCAACCGCAGCGGCGTTGCCCTGATGGAAATCGTCTCCAAGGCGGACATGCGCAGCCCCGCAGAAGCCGGCGCCTATGTCCGCAAATTGCGCAGCATCCTGCGCTATGTCGGCAGCTGTGATGGCAATATGGAGGAAGGCTCCATGCGGGCCGACGTCAACGTCTCTGTGCGCAAGCCGGGCGATCCGCTTGGCACGCGGACCGAGACGAAGAATGTGAACTCCGTCCGCTTTGTCATGCAGGTCATCGAATATGAGGCCAGCCGTCAGGTCGATGTGATCGAAGGCGGCGGTACGGTTGATCAGGAAACCCGCCTGTTCGACGTCGCCACCGGCACCACGCGGACCATGCGCAGCAAGGAAGACGCGCATGATTATCGCTACTTCCCCGATCCTGACTTGCTGCCGGTAGAGCTGGAGGATTCCTTCCTCGAGGAATGCCGTGCCAGCCTGCCGGAACTGCCCGATGCGAAGCGCACGCGCTACACCGATGAGCTGGGTCTGACGCCGTATAATGCGCGCGAGCTGTCCGCTGAGGTGGAGACATTTGCGCGCTTTGAGACTTTGCTCGGGGCAGTGGCAGGCGCGATTGGCAAGCCAGAGGCAAAGGTCGCCACGCAGGTTGCGAACTGGACGCTATCCGTGGCGCCCGGCGTGATGAAAATGCTGGGCGATGAGGCCAATGCAGAGCACGCAACCGCAGAGGCTCAAGCCGCGATCCTAAAGATGCAGGATGCGGGCGAGATCAGCGGCGGTCAGGCGAAAGAGATCTATGAAATCGTTCTGAAAACCGGGCGCGAGCCGACCGAAATTGCCGATACCGAAGGCCTGAAACAGGTCAGCGATACCGGCGCGATTGAAGCCGCGATCGACGAAATCCTTGCGAATAACGCGGACAAGGTTGAGCAATATAAGGGCGGCAAGGACAAGCTGTTCGGCTTCTTCGTGGGGCAAACCATGAAGGCGATGCAGGGCAAAGCCAATCCCGGTGTGGTCAACCAGATCCTGAAGGATAAGCTCGGCTAGGCCGCTTATTCAGCGCGCAGCTTCGCGGCTGCGCGCATTGTTCGCGATTTTTTGAAAGACTGAACGCAGCATTTTGGGCGTCGCCTGCTCAATTGCACCGTTCGCGATCTCATCACGCGTCCAGGTCAGTGATGGCATTTCATCGTCGAGCATTTCCCATTCAGGAAAAATCCGCTCGCTCACCGTATCGCTGAGCGCCAATCGTACATCGCAATGCCGATCGTCCTCAGCAATCTTCGCGTAAAGAGCATCAATCTTCGCCTCCGGCCCCTCAATCAGCTGAATGTAGAGGTCCTGCCGACAAATCAGCGCGCCGGTTATGCCATCGCGCGGATTGTTGCGCCGAGCCTGCATCAGAATGCCCGCCAACATCGCATTGTCAAAACCGAAGGGCTGCGAGCGATAGATAAGCTGCTTCATGCTGGACACTCCGGTCTGGGCTGCGCTGCGAGCTTAGTCGAACGGGCGGGGTTTAGATAGGTAAACCGGCTTTATTGGCGCATCTGTTGGCAGTCACAGGGTAGGATGGGACCGGAATGATAGCTTAGAGGCCTCACTCCTGCCCTCGTCTCCAGCCTTCGCGGGTCATCCCGACGAAGCGGCCACCCAGGCCGTCGGCATTGCGGATTAGGACATCGCGCAGGGTTGAGGTTGCCTCTATCGCCTCGATACCTTGCGCGGTGAAGGTGTCCCTCTGGACCGTCGGATCGCCCCAGATATGCTCTGAAAGCAGCGGGTTGGTAAGCGCCTGCGAGAACGCATCCACTGCCACCATGGTTTGCAGCAGCGATGGCAGCGGGCCGTCCTTGGTGCGCGGCTGCGCAAACAGGCCGGTGTAGAACTCGAGCCGGTCGACGCTGCCGTATAGGCTTTCCAGCTCGCTCTGCAGCGCGCGGTCTGGAGTAATGTCGGCGAAACTGCGCGCGGGCTCCTCGCCAAAGGCCGCCTGATAGCGGGTGAAGGGGGCGATATCATTGTGCCGCGCTTGCTTAACCGCGCTTTCCTCCACATCGACCAGAAATGTCGCGGTGTTGTGCAGGCCAAGCTCGGTCGCCTGATTGGCGCTGATATCGGCAAAGGCGCTTGCGAGTCCATGCTCCAGCACCGCCGCATTGTTGAGCCGCAGGGCGCCGCCGGGGAGTGTTTCACCGGCCCAGACCATCGTCTGCGGGATCAGCGAATGCCAGCGATAGAGCAGGCTGAACTCGGCGCTGATCCAGTTTGGCTTGTTCCATTCGGCCTTCCACGCGGCGGAGGGATCGGCCTTTAGCGTCAGCGGGGTCGAGTTGATGTGATTGATGTATTCCTCAACCACGATCTTGATGAAAATTACGGTGTTACAGGCACGCGCCGCGTCAAACACCCGGCCGTCGTTCCAATCGGGATGACTGCTGGCGATCACATCTGCCAGCCGGTTGTGCTCGCGCAGGAAAAGCGTGTTGAGCATGGTCACTTGCGGCGCGGCATTGGCGCGGTCACCGCCGACCGCGAACAGGGTCTCGCGCATTTCCGGCGTGGTGTGATCAATGCCCAACGGCGTATCGAGCACCGGCTCACCATCTTCACCGACAAACTCCGGATTGAACGCCATGCCGCCGGGCTGGAACAGGCGCAGCGGATATTCCTCGCCGTTCACGATCTCGGATTTCAGCTTGCCGCGCTTACCGGGCTCTTCGGAGAGAATGCGTAGGGCATGAACCTGCAATTGGGTGCGGCCATAGAGCGGGCACAGGTCAATCTCGTGGTTAGAGGTGTTGCGCGCGCGGTCTTCAAAGCTCTCACCCGTGGCGAAATTGTTGGAGATCATCGTGCGGATGAAGCCATCGGTCAGATATTGCGCGAAGGCCGGAAACAGGCAGGTGGATTTGGGGCACAGCCGCTGCGCCTCACCATCGGGCACGCGGAACAGATCGGCGACCCGCGCGCTATCCGGCAGATCGGTAATAGTCGCGGCGGGCAGGTGCCGCGCGCTGTAGCTGCGGTCGGTCAGGCCGCGCCAGCTGACATGCTCGCTCAGCGTGCTCCAGGGATGCGGCCGGCTGCGCGTTTTCTTGACCAAACGGCCAATTGCAAAGCCATTGATCCAGCGCGCGATTCCCGGCGAAATTTTCGCCAGGATCGCTGCGATACGATATGCGAACTTGATAAGCATGAACGCCTGACCTCCCTGCTTGCGGCATCGCCAGGGTGTAGCGCATCACGGGCGGGCAAGATTGTCGATATCCGACAATTTTTGAGCGGCCCTATCGCTGGCGATAGAGCCGGTCCGGCGAACCCTTGGCAAAACAATTGCCCAAAACAAAAGGGCCGCCGGATTGCTCCGACGACCCCTGTATTCGCTATGATGCGAGTGGCTTAGGCAGCTTTGGTGCCGGTCACTGGCATTGCGCCGAAAGCGCCTGCGTTGACGTTGCCAGCCAGTGTGTCGCCTTCGATGGTGGCTTCGCACTCAAGCTTCATTGGCATTGGAACGGTCATGTTCATTTCCCAGGTCAGCGTGTTGCCGTCGACCTTGCCGTTTTCCACATCCATCGAACCCATGCCGCCGGCCATGTTGCCGCTGAAAGTGCCGTCGCCATTGTCGACGATGGTGAATGTGCCGGCTTGGTCGCCCATTGGGCTTTTGACGGTGGTGTTATAGCTACCTGAAAGTGACATAAAATTCTCCGTTGGTCTTGACTGAGCGGGGTGCTCAGAAACTCTGGCATCCTCATTTACACGCGTGTCAGTAGTGTTCAACCACTATCGCCAGAGCGGCGAAGTGGCTGAAAATTACCTCGTGCGATTATTCGGCTGACGGCAGCTCGCGCACCTCAACAGGCATCCCGAGCTGTTCCAGCTGGCTTTGAACGACGCTGGCATCGCCAACCACAACCCAAACAAATTTGTCAGCGCTGATTGCGGCGCGTGCGGCGGCATCCAGGCTCTCCTTTGTCTGGCCGCGATAGCGCTCTACCAGTGTCTCATAGTAATTGTCCGGGCGGCCAAATTGCGCATTGGTCTGCAATGCGCGCAGGACCGCGCCAGAGGTTTCAAACCGACCGGGCAGTTCGCCGACTTCTGATGCGACATTGCGCGAAAGCTCTTCGTCGGTCACGCCGCTGGCGGTGAGGAATTCAGTGGTCTCGCGGATCATCTCCGCCACGGAATCGCCAGTGCGATCGGCCTGAACGCCGCCAGAGATTTGATAGACAACCGCGTTTTCACGCGCCTGCGCACCGCCGCGCACGCCATAGCTCCAACCCTTGGTCTCCCGCAGGTTCATATTCAGCCGGGCGAGGAAATTACCGCCCAGTGAATTGTTGGCATTGGTGAAGTCGACATAGGCCGGATCACTCGCATCCAGCGGGGTCAATTGCGCCCCCAGGATGAAGCTTTGCGGTGAGTTCGGACGGTTGATCAGGATGATGCGATTGCCCTCGGCCTCAGCCACATCGCCAAAGTCCTTGGCGCCTTTGGCAGCCGCCGGAGCGGTCCAATCGCCAAACACGGCGTTGAGCGAGGTGACGATCTCATCCAGCGGACGATCAGAGATGACGAAGACTTCGCCATTGTCCGGGCGGATCCAGCTTTCCTTGAACGCGACCAGATCATCGCGGGTGATCGCGCTGACGCTCTCAACCGTGCTGGTGTTGCCGTAAGGGTTGTCAGCGCCGAACACTTCCGGGCCAATCGCGCGCACGGCCACGCCTTGCGGCGAGTTCATCTGCTGTTTGATACCGGTGATGGTCTGAGCGCGGACACGCTCCAGCTCGCTCACTTCAAACGCAGGCTCACGAATGATCTTCGACATCAGGTCGAGCGACGGGGTGAGGTTTGCCGAAAGCGCAGAAAGCTGGAAGGTGGAGCGATCGGCGCTCGTGTTGCTGGAGATGCTCACGCCCAGGCGCTCTCGCGCCTCGGCGATGTCTTGCGACGACATTGCTGCCGTGCCTTCGTCAAACAGGCCAAGGGTCAGGCCAGCCAGCCCGTCTTTGCCCGCCGGGTCAGACGCGCTACCCGCATCAAAGGACAGGGTGACATAGGTCGCAGGAACCGCGTCACGCTTTGCGTAGGTGACCTGCATGCCATTGGCCAAGGTCGCGCGTTGCACGTCGGGGAAGTCGAGCTCTGCCACGGTGTCGATCGGCGGCGCTGGACGCTCAACCGAAACGGTCAGCGTGTCATCCGCCGGCGCTTCATCTGCTGCTGCAGTTTCAACCGCTGCGGCTTCTTCATAGGTCGCATCGCGTTCGCCGGGCTCCAGAACCAGCGTCATTGCTGGCCTGGTGAACCACTTTTGCATCGCTGCCTTCACTTCAGCAGGCGTGATCGTGGCGAGTGCGTTCAGCTGCTTGGCATAGAAGTCAGGGTCGTCGACGAAGACTTCGCCTTGCGCCAGCGTTACCGCTTTACCGCCGAAGCCGCCGACTTGCTCGAGGCCCCGGATCGTGCTCGCCAAATTGCTGGTGGCCGCGCGGCGAACCTCGTCCTCGGTCGGGCCGGTTTCGATGAATTCAGCGATCAGTTCGTTGAGGCGGGTTTCAAGCGTTTCCAGCTCAACCCCCGGTCTTAGGGTCGCGCCGACGTTCAAGACACCGACGCGTTGGAAGGCGAAATTGCCCGCCGAAACGCCGACGGCCAGTTGCTCTTCGCGGACCAGAATCTGGTCAAGCTGGCTGGATGACAGTCCGCCCAGGATTTGCGCGCCGACATTCAGCGCGGTCAACTCGCGGTCAGCAATGCCAGGGGCAGGCCAATATTTGCTCACGTTAGTGGCGGCGACCTTGTCCTTCATCACCGTGCGCACGTCCTCGGCCAAAGTCGGTACTTCAGCGGCGGCAGGGGTGTTCACCGGGCCGCGCTCAATCGCTCCGAAGTATTTTTCAACCATTGGGCGCGCCTCGGCGGCGGACACGTCACCGGCCAAAACGATGGTTGCATTGTTGGGGCCGTATTTGTCGCGGAACCAATCGCGCACATCGTCCATCGATGCTGCATCCAGGTCAGCCATCGATCCGATCGGGGTGTGGCCATAAGGGTGCGGCTTCGGGAACAGCGTTTCGACGATTTCGTAAAACACGAGGCCGCCGGGCTGGTTGTCGCCCTGACGTTTTTCATTCTGGACGACGCCGCGTTGGTTATCGAGCTTTTCCTGCGTCACCGCGCCAAGCAGATACCCCATGCGGTCGCTTTCGAGCCACAGTGCGCGTTCCAGCGCCGGGCGAGGAACGGTTTGGAAATAATTCGTCCGGTCAAAGCTGGTTGTGCCGTTGTAATCGGTCGCGCCCATCTCCTGCAGATATTGGAAATAGTCATTCGGGGCGTTTTCCGACCCATTGAACATCAGGTGTTCAAACAGGTGAGCGAAGCCGGTTTTGCCTTCTGGCTCGTCTTTGGAGCCGACATTGTACCACACCGCGACGGCAACAATCGGAGCCTTGCGATCTTCGTGCACGATAACGGTCAGGCCGTTTTCAAGCTCAAATTGCTGAAATGGAATGGCAACCTGGGAAACCAGATCGCTAAGATCGTTGGTCCCCTCAGAGGCTGCGGCGTGATCATCCGCAAGAGCAGGCGTAGCTGCGGTCGCGGCCAGCGCGAGACCGATGGCGGTGAAAGTGGTGGTGGCAAAACGCGACAACATAGTAGTCCCCAAAGAAGTAGTGTTTCAAAATGAAATTGAGCTTTTGGATCGTGATCAGTTAAGCATGATTGCGCTCAATTGCTAACGGTATATCGCCGAGCGGCGTTGGCGATCACGTCGTCGCGCCAGAAATAGACCGGCTTCAACTGGTGATCGACGAACAATTGCATCTGATCGGTGTAATGCGGGCTGTTTGGCCGGGTGATGGCCGCGCCAAAGGGTTGGATCGAGCGGGAAAACACCCGCCCGCCATCGGTCGGCCATTCGACCCATTGGATAAAGCTGTCACCGTGGACCAGCGATAGGCGGCCGTCCTCATCAACCTGCCAGGTGGTCGAGGCGCGCAAAGTATCGGACCCGCCATCGAGCGGCAGATCAACATCGCCTTGACGCAGTCGCAGCAGCTCTGACATGGGCGGATCGATCCGGCCAAAGTGCTCCATTAGATGCTCGGTCGCTTTTTGCAGCATCTCTCTGACATCGGGCACTTCGTTCTTGTTTTGATACTCAGCAGACATGAAATCACGGATCATCAGTAAAGCCAGCGCATCGCCGGGACCCTTGTTGTCGGCTGTGAAGTCCCATTCGAGAAGTAGCTCACGCGCGCTGCTTAGCATTGGGCCTTCTTTCATGGTGGGTACGCCCGGATCAAGCGCCTCCAACGCGTCCCACAAATCCGCGACATAGCCTGCGCGCTCATAGGTCACGTCATATTTGATCCGTTCCAGGTTTGCGCGGTCTAGCACGTCGGTCTCAGACAAGAGCATCCACGCGCGGCGAGAGCGATTGGTCTGCTTGCGCTCCACGCCCAGCACGGGTGAGAAGTCCGCCGGATCGAGATCGCTGCCAGGGCCCGCTGCTGTAAATGGCTCGTTGTTGGCATTGTATAGCCACCCGCTCGCCGGATTGATCAGCTTGGGCAGTTCCTCATAGCTCACTGTCCCATCCCAGATCAGATCGCTGCGATTGCCCGGCAGCACGCCGCGCCAATTGGCCTGCACCACGTCCAGCTCTGGCCGATCCGGGATCGCCGCATTGTAGACATAAGCGATGTTGCCCGCCTTATCGGCATAGATGAAATTGGTGCTGGGGATGTCCATCCGCGCCATTTGCGTCTGCCATTCCTCCAGGCTCGACGCCTTGTTGAGGCGGTAATAGGCGTCCAGCTGATCGAGGCTGTCCATCGCGCCATAACGGATCGCAAAAGCTCCCTTGTCATTGATAATGACCGGACCGTGCACGCTGCGATGCACCGTGCGCCGCACGGGGAGGGTGATCGGGCCGAGCTTCACCGGCAGTGTCACGGTCTTGCTCTCCAGATCGCGCCACTCGCCATCGAGCTCATAGCGCGTGCCGCTCTCATCCAGAGTTAGCTCGTAAACGTCGGTCATGTCAGGGCGGTTGACCGTATTGGTCCAGCCAAGGTGGCGATTGTGACCGAGGAAGGGGAAGGGCGATCCGGGGAAGTTTGCCCCAGTGAAATGCCAGCCTTCCTCGCTCTCCACCGTCAGCTCGTACCATGCGACCCCGCCGCGCAGCGGCTGGTGCGAATTGGAAATTAGCGTCGTCGGCCCGCCCGATTTTTCCGGCGTTACGGCAAAGGCGTTGGACCCCAGCAATCCCGCATCTTCACCCGCCGCGGGTAAGGGGTGCGGGCGGTGGGAGGCTTGTTCGCTCCCAGCTGCCGTTTCTCCGGGCGCATCGTTGCTTGGTCCGGGCGCTCTGGGGAAGCCGGGAATGTCCGGGCCAAACTCGCGGCGCAGCTCATCGCCAGCCACCAGCGGCCCGATTACATTGCTAAGGCCAAAGAAAAACGGCTGGCGCAGGGCAAATCCGGCGGCCACATCTTTGCCGTTCATCGGGAAGAGGTTTGCGAGTTTCAACTCTTCCGGATTTTCCGCCGCGTACTGATTGAGACCGGCGGCATAGGCTTCGAAAAGCGCGCGCGTGTCGGCTGGCAGAGCGTCATAGTGACGGTCCGCCGTGCCGCGTGCATCGAGCAGGTGATAGGCAAAGTCGAACTGCGCACCTTCCTCACCCGCAATCGCGCCATAGCGCCCGCGCGACATCGCCGCGACATCTTGCAGCGTGAAAAAGTCATCCTCTGCCTGGGCAATCGCGACGCCAAAGGCGACATCAGCATCGGTCTTGCCGTAAATCTTGGGTACGCCAAATTCATCGCGAATGATCTCGGCGCTGTATTGCTTCTTTTCCTGAGCATCGGTGGTGTAGGCAAAAAATGGCTCCCACGTCATCAGACCGACCACGACGACCAAAGCCAGTGCGAGCACGGTAAAGCCGGCCCGCGCAATCCATTTACGCATAAACTCTCCTCTGGATGCCTTGCTAGCGCGCAATTCTGCGCCGGTGAAGGGGTATGCATCGCGAAGGGGATTGGGGATTAGGAGGGCGCTGGCCCTTCCACTTTGCGGATTCGGCTCGCTACGCAGGTGTTTGTGAAAGCTCAGATCACCATCGGCCACGAAGCCTCCGGCACGCCGGTGCAGTTCGATATCAAAGAATTGCTTGCGACCCGCCTGCTGGTTCAGGGCAATTCGGGCAGCGGAAAGTCGCATTTGCTCCGCCGCCTGCTCGAGGAAAGCTCGCAAATGGTGCAGCAGGTCGTGATCGATCCTGAGGGAGACTTTACGTCTCTTGCCGAAGAGTTTGGCCACATCGTGATCGATGCCGCTGCCTATTCCGCAGCCGAGATCGAAGCGCTCGCCCGCCGCATTCGCGAACACCGCGCCAGCGTCGTTCTGGCGTTGGAGGGGCTTGAGGTGGAGCAGCAAATCCGCTGCGCCGCGCAATTTATCGCCGCCCTGTTCGATGCCCCGCGCGAACATTGGTTTCCCGCTCTGGTCGTCGTTGACGAGGCGCAAATGTTTGCGCCCTCGGTCGCGGGTGAGATCGCCGAGGATACGCGCCGGATGACGTTGGGAGCGATGACCAATTTGATGTGCCGCGGGCGTAAGCGCGGCCTCGCAGGCGTGGTGGCGACGCAGCGTCTAGCGAAACTGGCCAAGAACGTCGCGGCGGAAGCTTCCAACTTTCTGATGGGGCGCACGTTTCTCGATATCGACATGGTGCGCGCCGCCGATCTGCTCGGCATGGAGCGCAGACAGGCAGAGCGCATTCGCGAGCTGGAGCGCGGCTATTTCCTGGCGCTCGGCCCCGCGATCAGCCGCCGCCCGGTCGCGGTGAAGATCGGCCCGGTGAAATCGGGCAAGAAAGACGACGTCGGCGGATTGATGCCAATGCCCGCTCAGGGCCCCGCGGATATGGAGGCGCTGCTGACGCAGGATCTGGCCGCAGAGGCTGCCAAAGCCAATCCCGCGCCCCCGCCGCCGCCCGCTCCGCCCATTGAGGCGGTCGAGCAGAGCATCGCCCGCAGCGAGGAAGCGCCCGCAGGCACAGCGGATGCCGCGCCGCAAACCGATGTTCAGGAGCGGATCGCGGCGATCATCAAAGAGCTTGCAGGGTCCGAGGACGCTGCGTTTCAATCGGCCAGCTCGCAGTATCAATCATTCCTGGCGCGTTGCCGCCGAGAGCGGATTATCGGCCCGATGCCCGATATGCAGGTGTTCCGCCGCGATTTCGCCATTGCGGGCGCGCAGCTGGATGATCTGAATGAGGCGACCCGCGCGCGTATCCTGCAACTGGCAGGGCAGGTTGAAGAAGACTTGCTCGCCCCATGGCTGGTCATCGCCAGCGCGGCCCATGCGGGCGAAACCGAGGTGGATGAGGATGCGCTGGCGCGCGCTTATGGCACCAGCTCTCCTGGCCGCATCCGGCGCTTGCTCGATCATCTGGAAAAGCAGGGCGTGATTGTCGTGCGCGAGGATTTTGGCGGAGTACGCACGATCATGGTGCCCGGTCTTGAGGGCATTTCAGCCTCCTGATGTGCGGCTAGGTGACGGCCAAAACTGGCTGAAATTTCCGCTGCCCCCTCGCAACAATCTGGGTAACCCCTATATGCGAGTAACACACTTGCACTTTTTGCAGGCTGGCCGCTTGTGTTGCTGAATTGCAACACTATATCGGAGTGGTAAGTTCGACTGAGGAAGTACGCAGATGAATCTCGAAAAATTCACCGACCGGGCCAAGGGCTTTTTGCAAAGCGCGCAGACTGTTGCGATCCGCATGAACCATCAGCGGATTACGCCGCTGCACCTGCTGAAGGCGCTGCTCGAAGACGAAGAAGGCATGGCGGCCGGATTGATCCAGCGCGCCGGCGGCGAGGCTGGCCTGGCGGTTAGCAAGGTCGACGAGGGGCTGGGCAAGATCCCGGTTGTGACCGGCGGCGGCGCTCAGCAGACCCCGGGCCTCGACAATGACACCGTGCGCGTGCTCGATAATGCGGAGCAAATCGCGGAGAAGGCGGGCGACAGCTATGTGACGGTCGAAATGCTGCTGGTCGCGCTGTCACTCGCACCGGGCGCCACGGGCGAGGCGATGAAGGCGGCGAGCGTGACCCCGCAAAGCCTTAATTCCGCCATCGATCAGCTGCGCGGCGGCCGCAAAGCCGACAGCGCGAATGCAGAAAGCTCTTACGATGCTATGGAGAAATTCGCCCGCGATCTGACGCAGGCGGCGCGCGATGGTAAGCTCGATCCGGTGATCGGCCGGGACGAGGAAATCCGCCGAACGATCCAGATCCTGGCGCGGCGGACCAAGAACAACCCGGCGCTGATTGGCGAACCGGGCACGGGTAAGACCGCGATTGCAGAAGGCCTCGCGCTGCGCATTGCCAATGGTGATGTGCCCGATAGCCTGAAGGGCCGCACGCTGATGTCGCTCGACATGGGTTCGCTGATCGCGGGCGCGAAATATCGCGGCGAGTTTGAAGAGCGGCTGAAATCCGTGCTCGACGAGGTTAAGAACGCCGACGGGCAGATCATCCTGTTTATTGACGAGATGCACACTCTGATCGGCGCTGGCGCGAGCGAAGGCAGCATGGATGCCTCCAACCTCTTAAAACCGGCTCTATCGCGCGGTGAGCTGCATTGTATCGGCGCAACCACGCTCGATGAATATCAGAAATATGTCGAAAAAGACCCGGCGCTGCAGCGGCGCTTTCAGATGGTCTATATCGACGAGCCGAGCGTTGAGGACACGATCAGCATCCTGCGCGGGCTCAAAGAGAAGTATGAGCTGCACCACGGCGTGCGGATCACCGATGGCGCGCTGGTTGCCTCTGCGCAGCTGTCGAACCGCTATATCCAGAACCGCTTCCTGCCGGACAAAGCGATCGACCTGATGGATGAGGCCGCGAGCCGCATCCGTATGGAGGTTGAGAGCAAGCCGGAGGAGATCGACGAGCTAGATCGCCGGATCATCCAGCTGAAGATTGAGGAAAGCGCGCTCGAAAAAGAAGGCGATGCCAATTCCAAGGACCGCCTGGTCGCTCTGCGGGAAGAGCTGGCCAATCTGGAGCAGGAAAGCGCTGAGCTGACCACGCGCTGGCAGAATGAGCGCGACAAGATCGAGTCCGAAAGCAAGATTAAAGAACAGCTCGATGCTGCTCGCCTGGAGCTGGAGCAGGCTCAGCGGGTCGGCGATCTCGCCAAGGCCGGGGAGCTTTCTTACGGCCGCATTCCTGAACTGGAGAAGCAGCTCGAAGCCGCAGAGGAATTGTCCGACGACGCGCTGCTGCGCGAAGAGGTGACCGAAGAGGACATTGCAGGCGTTGTCGCCCGCTGGACTGGCATCCCGATGGAGCGGATGATGGAGGGCGAGCGCGACAAGCTGCTGCAGATGGAAGAGATCATCGGCAAGCGCGTGATCGGCCAGTCTGATGCAATTGTCGCCGTCTCCAAGGCTGTGCGCCGCGCGCGTGCCGGCCTGCAAGACCCGGGCCGCCCGCTAGGCTCGTTCCTGTTCCTCGGCCCAACCGGCGTCGGCAAGACCGAGCTCACCAAGGCGCTCGCTGAATTCCTGTTCGATGATGACCAAGCGCTGGTCCGCATTGATATGAGCGAATTTATGGAGAAGCATTCCGTCGCCCGCCTGATCGGTGCGCCTCCCGGCTATGTCGGCTATGATGAGGGCGGGGTGCTGACCGAGGCGGTGCGGCGCAGACCCTATCAGGTGGTGCTGTTCGACGAGGTTGAGAAGGCGCACAGTGATGTGTTCAACGTGCTGCTGCAAGTGCTCGACGATGGCCGTCTGACCGATGGGCAGGGCCGCGTGGTCGATTTTGCGAACACGCTGATCATCCTGACCTCAAATCTGGGAAGTCAGTTCCTCTCCAACCTCCCCGATGACGGCAAGGTTGCCGATGTCGAGAATGAGGTGATGGATGTGGTGCGCGGGCATTTCCGCCCTGAGTTCCTCAACCGTCTGGATGAGATCATCCTGTTCCACCGCCTGGCGATGGAGCACATGGCGCCGATCGTCGCGATCCAGGTGAAGCGCGTGCAAAAGCTGCTGAAGGACCGCAAGATCGAGCTCGACCTGACCGAGGCGGCGCTGCGCTGGCTCGGCCGGGTGGGTTATGATCCCGTCTACGGCGCGCGGCCATTGAAACGCGCTGTGCAGCGCTATCTGCAAGACCCGCTGGCGGAGAAACTGCTGGAGGGTGGTGTACCCGATGGCTCAACCGTGAAAATCGATGAAGGCGACGGCGAGTTAAAGATGGATGTAGAGAGTTAGCGTTGAGCGAAGAGGCTTGGGCGCGCGGGGTTTAAACCACGAGTTCAAGCTGTCTTCTAGGGGCGTTATCCTAGAGCTCTAAAATCAAATGACCCACATAGAAAAAGGGCCCCGGTTTCCCGGGGCCCTTTCTTTTCGTGCTTGGTTTTACTTAGTCGAGGTCGAGGCGGAAGCCCGCGTAGAACGTACGACCAAAGTTATCGAACACGCCTGAACCTGCGCCCGCGCCGGTCAGACCGAGCGGTGGAAGTTCATCAAGCAGGTTGTCGACACCAGCGAAGAATGTTGCCTTCTCTTCAACGTCCCATTCAACCCGGATGTCCTGGTAGAAAACGTCACCGTAGTAGCGTTGACCATTGGCAAGTGGATTGTTTGGTGGGTTGCCGTTGAATGCGAATTCATCTTCGAACTCTTGAATCAGCTGACGGCCGACATAGCGAAGATCGTAGTTGATTGAGAAATCGCTGAACGCATAGTCGACCGAGAAGTTCGCAGCGAAGGTTGGATCACCCAATTCGCTTTGAATACGATCTGGCTCAGTTGGGTTGGCAATGTCGAGGAATGCTACGTTGCGCAGTACATAAGTACCAAGCAAACGCAGAGACAGACGATTGTCGTTCTCGAACGTTGTGCTGTAGCGGAAGTCCATATCGATGCCCTCGGTCTCGAGAGCAGCGAAGTTGAACGAGCCACCAACCAGCACTGGATCAGCGAAGAAGTTCGTCGTTGGATCGCGCGGGTTGATCGATGGGCAGAACGCATTGTTCGGGAAGTTGCCTGGATCAGCGTCAAAGCAGTTATCGAGCACTTGCTGAGCGCCAACAGCAGCAATCACATTCGTGATGTTGATGTTGTAATAATCGATAGTCATTGCAAAGCCCGGAACAAACTCCGGCTCGAAGACCATGCCGATTGTGTAGCTTTCTGATTCCTCTTCCGCGAGCAGCGGGTTACCGCCTGTCAGGAATGGAAGCGAAGCTGCACGCGCATCAACGTTCACGAAGTTGGCTCCTGGAGAGATGCCAATCGCAGTACAGTTAGCAACGCGGTTTGGACCCGCGGTGTTGATGTTCTGAATGTCGCATGGGTCAGCCAAGAACGCGAAGTTCTGAGACTGGGGTGAGAACAGATCGCTTGGGTTTGGAACCCGGATAGACTTCGAGAAGTTACCGCGAATGCGGAGATCTTCGATAGGCGACCAAACGGCACCAGCATTCCAAGTGAAGATCTTGTCGGCTGCGGTATTGTAATCAGAATAACGCGCCGCGCCTTCGAGGGTGAACTCATTGATGAACGGAATATCCGCCAAGAGCGGGATACGGACTTCGCCGAAGACGCTCTTCTCAGTGAACTTCGGTGGATCGAAGGTTGGAATGATGTTCAGGAATGTCGCACCTGATTGGGTCAGATCATCGAAGTCAGAGAATGAGCTCTCTTCACGATATTCTGCACCAACAGAGAATGCGATTGGGCCACCGGGCAGTTCGAACAAGCTAGACAGGTCGCCGCTGGTGAACGCAGTGATAACGAATTGTTCTGCATTCTCGTCACGAGTAGAGTCGAACGCAACATAGTCGATCGCTGCTTGGCTTGGACTACCTGAACCAAAAATGTTCAGTGCAACACATGCTGGATCATCGTTGGTTGTGTCAGCATCCGTGTTGATACGGCAGGCGATGTTGCCCGCACCGTCAAACACAGCGTCAACAGCATTGCTGAAGTTTTGCTCGATGATCTGGTTACGCGATGTCAGGAACGTATCGAGACGGCTGTAAGACGCAGCAATCTCATAGTACCAGTCATCATTGTAGTCGCCGCGTACACCGCCAGCGATACGGTACATTTCACGCTCGTTGATTTCCGAACGACCACCAAGGTCGACGTTGAAGCGTGAGTAGAAGAACCCAGTGCCGCCAGTGAAGGCTGGTTGCAGTGTGTTCTGAATGAAGTCAGCATCTGCTGGGTTCAGGAACGCGTTGTCGAAGGTGATAACTTCATCGAAGAAGCGGAAGGTCGGCTGACCTTCTTGAAGAGCTTCCAGCGACTGGTATTTCGCTTCGAGGAACACTTCAAACGCAGGTGAGAACTCGTAACGAGCCAATGCGTTCACTGTGTAGCGATCAAGGCCCGGCGCAAGCTGACCGGTATTACGCAGAGTCGAGCCAACACCGCCAAGGGTGTTGTTGCTGCCAGCGCGGCGGAAGTCGAGGTCAGGTTGGTTGCGTACAAGGCGACCAGCTGAGTTGAAGACGTAGAGTGCTTCTTCACGCGCACCAGCTGGGCTAAATACGTCGCCGTTGCGGTCTGTCGCACAGGTCGCTGCTTCGAGGGCAGGAGTGGTCGTGTTACACGCCAGACCCAGGATGTTCGTACCATCCGAGATGTTGCCGTTGCGAACACCGCCATTGAAGAAGGTGAAGGTGTTTGGACCTACACCTGCAGATGTGCGGTTAAACTGACGACGGCCATTGAATGCGCCCGTTTGGAAATCGCGCTGACTGTTAAACAGTGCGTCGGCACGAGCGTATTCGCCGGAAACTGCGATGTTACCGCGACCGTCAGCGAAATTAGTACCTGCCGTGACAGCGAGGAATTGCTGATCGCGGTCACCACGGCCCGTGATTGAGCTCTGACCAGTGACCCTAATGCCTTCGAAATCTTCACGCAGAATGAAGTTTACAACACCAGCAACAGCTTCCGAACCATAGATGGCTGAGTTACCGCCGGTAACCACGTCCACGCGCTCAAGGAGCTCGAACGGGATCGTGTTAACGTCGATCCGGAAGTCACCTGGAAGCGCGCCAACTTGGCGGCGGCCGTTGATCAAAACCAGGGTCCGGTTTGTGCCAAGACCACGAAGGTCAAGCAGGTTCAAGCCAGATGTGCCGATGAAACGGTTTGAGTTGGCTTGTGAGAATGTCGAACGAAGCGAAGGCAGGTCGTTAAGAGCGTCGCCCAAGCTAATGTCTGCACCGTCGATGATCTCATCCGCGGAAACGGAAGTAACCGGAACAGTGGAGTCCAGATTAGGGCGCGCGATACGCGAGCCAGATACAATAATCGTACCTGATGGCTCTTCGGTTGATTCGGCGACGTCTTCTGCGGTTTCAGTGTCCTGAACCTCAGCATCCTGAGCCAATCCCGGCACCGATGCGAGCGCGAGCCCGACGGCGAGGGAGCCGGCACTAAGCCGGAGTTGTGTCGAAATTTTCATTTGGTTTCATACCCCTATGATTGGTCCAAATCTTTTGTGAATGCGAAGATTTGCATCCGAAAGAAGGCGAGGAATGTCTAGGCACTGCATGCCTCTGCGTTCACGTCTTCCTATTCGATAAGGCACTAGCTGACCGAAAAATTGGCGCTGCAACGCCAAGAATTCACCCAAACTATTCCTGCGCGGAATAAAGACTGCTCTTCGGCTGAATGTGAAGCCCTACCTCGCGACTTTCGAAAATGAACGTGCAGTGTATCAGAATTGCAACATGTGGTTTGGCTGGTTTTGTTGCGGTTCGGGAGTCGCTCGCGTCTGCCTTACCCAGCTTTGGTGAGAGAGTTCTGGTGCGTCCCGACCGATCTTGGAACCATGGCCCTTGAAACCCTCGCACACCAGAAACAAAAAAGCCGCGGACCGAAGTCCGCGGCTTTCTCTTGTTGGCTATCGCCGGGATCAGAACTTGAAGTTGATACCGCCGAAGAATTGCCGACCCGTATCGTAGATGGTCGGGAAGGTGTTACCGTTACCGAGTGGCGGCCCTGAAGAGGCTGACACTGGTGGTTGGTTGTTCAGAACGTTCAGCACACCGCCGCGCAGCGTAACTGTGTCGGTAACCCCGTATGTGAACGAGAGATCGACATAGTTCTGAGCAGGCAGTTGATCGTCAATCTCAGGGTTGTCAGCAACAACGTCGTTGTCGGTTGAGCTGAAATGACGCCATGTGACGTTGATGTCTGGACCGAACAGTGATTGCCAAGTCAGTACCGCACGATGACGATACTTTGGATTGACCGGTTGGACACAGCCGTTGTTGAGGAAGCCGGCGCAATCGATCGCGTCACCGCCTGGGAATGGAACGAAGTCGTTCGTATCCAGGATCGTCGCTGCATAGTCGAGACGCAGACCACCAATTCCACCGATATCGGTTGAATAGCCAGCCTGAATATCGAAGCCTGAAGTGTTAAGCTCAGCGATGTTCAGGTTGGTGGCGATGAAGCCAACACCTGGCTGACCAGACACAAGGTTGCCGTTCGGTGTCGAGCGGGTGATCAGGTCGCAGAATGCGGCATCACCGGTCGCTAGACACTGATCCAGTGTGGTCTGAGCCGCGATACCTGCCGAGATGAACTCATCTACAGTGATATCGAAGTAATCGACCGAAAGGCTGAACCCAGGAAGGAAAGTCGGTTCGAACACGAAACCAGCCGTGAACGTATCTGAGCTTTCCGGTGCAAGGTCCGGGTTACCACCGGTGATGGACTGGGTCTGACCAGAAATCACGTCGATGATGCTGCCATACTGAGCTGCCGTAACGCCCGTGTTTTCACAAGCTGCCAGCGAAGCAATCGGCGCAGCCGATGAGCATGGATCGAACAACTGCTGACCAAGCGTATTGGTGCCGGCAGAGTTGAGGTTTGGAAGACCTGTATCCTGACCCGTAAACAGTTCAATAACGTTTGGTGCACGCACCGAACGCTGGAACTGAGCGCGGAACTTGATGTCGTCGATCGGCGCCCAAACACCTTGGATACCAAAGGCATCGGTGCTGAACCCGTTATCAATGCCATTACCGCTCGCAGTGTAGTTCGAGTAGCGATACTGGCCTGAAACCGTCAGTTCTTTGAAGAACGGGCGATCGGTTACGAGTGGGATCTGAAGTTCGCTGTAGATTTCGTAGACGTCAACTGCGCCCTCAACTGCGAGAGTCGCGCCGCCAACACCGGTGAAGCCACCACCAGGAACCTGGCTGATTTCATCAGGTGTCGATGAGAGAGTGTCTTCACGATACTCAACACCAACGAGGAAGGCGATGCCTTCGTCGCTGAATGGTGAGCTGAAACCATACTCGCCCAGGTCGGCTTGAACGTTGGCACCAACGACTAGCTGGCTTGTTTCACCAACAACGATACCAACGCCTTGGATGAAGTCGGTCTGATCAGAGGTGATCAGAGTTTCGCCATTCGGTCCGCGTTGGAACGGGTTGTAAGGAACACAACCGCCCGATGGGTCCTGACACACGATGTTGCCGTCGACATCGCGAACAGCAAGCAGTGCTTGATCAAGGTTGGCGATCACGAAGTCATTAGTCGAGATCGAAGTGTCTGAAGTTTCGGCATACTGACCGAACACTTCGTAAGACCAAACGCCATCACCGAAATCACCGCGTAGACCAGAAACGATCCGGAACGCAGAGTTTTCGAGACGCGAGTTACGTGGACCACCTTCAACGTTACGGTGCGAAACAGTCACACCGTCGACAATTGTGCCCGCTGCGATCGCAGCAGCATCACAACCATAAATGTCATAATAGGTGAAGGTCTGACCACGTGCAGTACCGGCGACACCTTCAAGGTAAGGGTTGTCGCAATTTACAGAGTACTGGCCAACACCGAATGATGCAGTTTCAGCAATCTGCGCGTCAGACACGTTGTCTACGTATGAAAGGTCAGCAAAAAACTCGAGGTTATCCGAGATCTCATAGTGACCCTTGGCGTAGATTGTGAAACGCTCTGAAGGACGCTGGAAGAAGTTACGCGCACCAAAGTTGTAGGTTTGCGCTGGACCACCAACGAATTCAACGAGCTCACCGTTCGCTTCTTGGAAGAACAAGTTAACGGTTTGATCGGTAGCCGTCGGGTTTGTTGCGCTTCCTGCAGGGTCGGTAAGACCAACTGCGCCGCCCATGAGACGGAAGTTGCCTGAACCAACACAGCCTGCACCGCCGAAGCTGGTAACCGGGTTGCTTGAGTTGCCAATAGTACAAGCGGAGAAAATGCGGTTGTCTTGCGTGATCTGCTCGCGACGTTCGTAGTTACCGAAAATCGTTACGTTACCACGGCCATCTGCGGTGTTCGCTCCGAGGATGCCGGTGAAGCTGTATTCAGCGCCATCGGTAACTGGGCCAGGGACTGGCTGGTTTGCATTCTCTAGTACGTTGCGGAAGAAGCCAACGTCGTTGCCGTTTTGCTGGAAGCCACCTTGGATATCCAGTTCCACGCCTTCGAAATCGCGCTTCAGGATAAAGTTGGCAACACCGCCAACTGCGTCCGAACCGTACACAGCTGAAGCGCCGCCGGTTAGAACATCAACGCGCTCAATAAGTTGAGTTGGAATAAGATCGAGGTTCGCAGCCGAGATTTGCGAAGAACCATAAGGAAGGCGGCGTCCGTCAATCAGAACCAACGTACGTTGCGCACCCAGACCGCGAAGGTTCAGAGTTGAGGTGCCCGACGCGCCGTTGGCAACTTCACCGGCTTGGCCAGCAAAAACCTGCGGCAGCTGGTTCACGAGATCTTCCACGCGAACGGTGCCTTGAGCTTTAATCTGTTCTTGGCTCACGCTAAGAACAGGATTTGCGCCCTCTAGGTTGGGGTTAACGTTCAAGCGCGAACCAGTAACGAGGATTTGGTTTTCCTCTTCTGCTGCGTCTCCATCGCTACTGACGTCGGCGTCTTGCGCAAAAGCCGGAGCCGATGCGAGTGCCAAGCCTACTGCGAAAGAGCCCGCGCTCAGTCGGAGTTGATTGGAAATCTTCATATGGTTTCATACCCTTATGATAATACCGACCAAAAAACTGGCCAGCATATGTCAAGATGCGATCCCGGATGCCGACCTTAGTGCCAGCGTCAAAACCGCATCCAATTTAACGGCAAAAGCGCAATAGAAACATAATGAGCTGTGCTCAAAAGTCTCAGACCCGCCATTCCCTAAGCTCGGCCTAAGAGCCTTTGAACGGCTATGGGAAGCGTCACAGTTGGCTTTCGCGAAATTGAAATCCCGGTGTAGCAGCTTTGCAACACCCGTCTGAGCGCTCCGTTAACCATGTAAATCAGCCACTTATCTGGAGTTTTATGACATTCTCTATCTGCTTGGTAACACTTAACTGTTTGCCTTTCTGGGCTGCTGTGACAATTGTGATGCTGAAAGGAAGCTCAATGCGCACCGACTTTACCTTCTTGGCCTTAGGGGCGGCAATGCTCGCCGGAACTTCCGCTCAGGCGCAGGAGGACCCGGAGGCTGGCGTGGATACGCCGGCTGTCATCGATAAGATGTTTAAATGCCGTGATGTGGAAGATCCTGAGGCGCGCTTGGCGTGCTTTGATCGCGAGGTTGGCCGCGTCTACGAGGCTCAGACGTCGCGAGAACTCGTTATCGCGGACCGGGAGCAGGTTGAGAAAACCAAGCGAGGCCTGTTCGGTCTTAAGCTGCCAAAGATCGGGCTATTTAGCGGCGACGACGATAAAGACCGCGTGAACGAGATAACAGCGATCTTGGCGAGCGCGCAGAAGCGAAGTAATGGGATGTATATCTTCGAGCTAGAAGATGGCGCGCGCTGGCTACAGACAGAATCTACATCGGGCTTTCAGCGCTACAAGGCTGGCGACACCATTGTCATCAAACAAGCTGCCCTTGGAAGCTTCAAGGCCAAAGTGAATGGCAAGCGCGCGATGCGAGTGCGGCGACTAAACTGACGTATGCGTGGCGCCATTCGTGGCATCAGTTGGTGGCGCAATAGCTTGTGTCAGAATCTCGGTTGACGTTTACGTAAGCGGACCTTACCTCCTTGGCCATAACTTGGAGCAGGCCTGAGGACAGAGCCGCCCGCATATCGCCCTGAGAGGATATTGCCGCTATGACCACCGCTTATATCGTTGACGCCGTTCGCACAGCTGGAGGGCGCCGAGGCGGCAGGCTTGCTGGCATTCACCCGGTTGATTTGCTGGCCCATTCGCTTGATGCGATTGTTGAGCGCAGCGGGATTGATCCCACGGCGATTGATGATGTGGTGAGCGGCTGCGTCAGCCAAGCGGGTGAGCAGGCGGGGCAGGTTGGCCGGATGGCTGTGCTCGCGTCTAAGCTGCTCCCGCAATCCACGCCAGCTGTGTCGATTGACCGCCAATGCGGCTCTTCCCAGCAAGCGATCCAATTTGCTGCGCAGGCCGTGATGAGCGGAACGCAGGACGTCGTGATCGCCAGCGGCGTTGAAAGCATGACCCGCGTGCCAATGGGCTCCAACATGACGTTGCACATGAAAGAGGGGCTGGGCAATTACATGTCGCCCGACGTCATGGAGAAATATCCGGGCGTTCAATTCAGCCAGTTCATGGGCGCCGAGATGATCGCGAAGAAGCATGACTTCTCGAAGGAGCAGATCGACGCATTCGCGCTGGAAAGCCATAAGCGCGCCATCGCTGCGACCGAGGCGGGCGCGTTTAAAGACGAGATCGTGCCGATTGCGATCGAAACGCCGGAGGGCGATGCGATGCACACAGTCGACGAAGGCATCCGCTTTGACGCGACGCTCGAAGGCATTGCGGGCGTGAAACTGCTTGCGCCAGAGGGCCGGATCACCGCCGCCTCTGCCAGCCAGATTTGCGACGGTTCCTCTGCGGTTCTGGTGGTGAGCGAAGAGGCTTTAAAACGCCACAACCTCACGCCGATGGCTCGCATTCACAATCTGACCGTGACGGCGGGCGACCCGGTGATCATGCTGGAAGAGCCACTGTTTGCGACTGACCGCGCGCTGGAACGCGCTGGCCTGAAGATTGGCGAGATTGATCTTTATGAGGTCAACGAGGCTTTCGCCCCTGTGCCGATGGCATGGCTGAAGCACACGGGCGCTGATCCGGAAAAGCTCAACGTGCATGGCGGCGCGATTGCGCTCGGCCATCCGCTCGGGGCGTCGGGCACAAAGTTGATGGCAACTCTAGTCCATGGGCTGAAACGTCATGGTAAGAAATATGGCCTGCAAACGATGTGCGAAGGCGGCGGCGTCGCCAATGTCACCATCGTTGAAAGCCTGTAAGCTTTAGAGATTTGGTCCCAAACCCGATCAGGCTGAGCTTGTCGAAGCCCTGTCTTTCTTTGGGTGAGGGGTTCCAAAAGAAGTGCAGCCCTTCGACGAGCTCAGGGCAAACGGAATTTTTGAATATCAGGAGAGTATAATGGAAGTATCAGCCAACACCCCAGCCGTCGTCACCGGCGGCGCATCCGGCCTCGGCGCGGCAACGGCCCGTGCGCTTGCGGCCAAAGGTGCCAAAGTCGCGATCTTCGACATGAACGAAGAGAAGGGCGAGGCCATGGCGGCCGAGATTGGCGGCGTGTTCTGCAAGGTCAATGTGACCAGCGACGAAGACGTGGATGCCGGCTTTGCCAAGGCGCGCGAAGCCCACGGCCAAGAGCGGATCCTCGTGAACTGCGCTGGCATCGGCAATGCGATCAAAACCGCCAGCCGCGATAAGCAAACTGGCGAGATTAAGCACTTTCCTGTGTCTGCCTTCGACTTCGTCATTCAGGTGAACCTGATCGGTACATTCCGCTGTATCGCCAAATCGGCGGCTGGCATGATGTCGCTTGATCCCATCAACGAAGACGGCGCACGCGGCGCGATGGTCAACACCGCGTCTGTTGCGGCTGAAGACGGTCAAATCGGTCAGGCTGCCTATTCCGCTTCAAAGGGCGGCGTGGTCGGCATGACCCTACCAATCGCTCGCGACCTGATGCGCGAAGGCATCCGGGTGAACACCATTCTGCCGGGCATCTTTGAAACCCCGTTGATGAACGCTGCGCCGCCGCAGGTGAAGGAAGCGCTCGCTGCGTCTGTGCCATTCCCGAAACGTCTGGGCATGCCAGAGGAATATGCGAAGCTCGCCATGACCATGATCGAAACCGGCTATTTCAACGGTGAAGACGTGCGCCTCGACGGTGGTATCCGCATGGCACCGCGTTGATGGTATAAAACTCGTTCAAATTTCCGCCCGACGCACACTGTTTGTTCGGCGATCTTTGGGCTCTGACAAAAGGCGGGAGAGACGGTTGGTTTACGGGAAGACATTTGAATCTCGGGCCACCTGGCTCTTCCGCCTTTTTGCATTGGCAATCACCGCTGCCTTGCTGGCGGTCAATCCCGCCTTCGCCGAAGATAGCAATAGATCCGAGCTGCGCCTCGAAAAGGTCTGGAGCTATGATGGCGGGGGATATGACTCAGATTTCAAGCTGGAGCCAACGCTGGCGATCACGCCGGAGCATGTTTTGGTGGCGGGCTTCATGCCTAAGGGGGATCGGCAGCATCAGGTAATCCGCGCGTTCGACATTGAAAGCGGTGAGCCCGGCGACGTCCTCAATCACCCTGACGCACGGCCTTTTGACGGATTTGGCGAAGCGATCGCGGCGAATGATCGCTTTGTCGTCACCGTCCTTCATCGGAATCATTCACCAGAAGCTGGCGGCCAGTTGCTGGTCTACGACGCGAAGACCCTAAAGCTGCTGCGCCGCATCGCGAACCCGCGCGCCGAGGAATCTGCTTGGTTTGGGATCGCTGGTCTGGCCTTGGATGATGAGCGCGTTCTCGTCTCTGTTTCAACAACTAGGGACAGGCGCGCAAGCGCCTGGGTGTTCAGCGCCGAAACTGGCGAGGCTTTGCTGGCTATCGACGAGCCGGACGTACCCGAACAGGGCCGCCGCCTCAGCTATTTCGGCCATACAATCGCGATGAACGAAACGCATATCGCCATTGCCTCGAACGGTCACTCGGGCCCGTCGGGTCTCGATGCGCGCGGCGAGGTCTGGGTCTTCGATGCGACAGATGGCTCCTTTCAATACAAGCTCGATCGGCCGGCATCAGAAAAAGCGACCATGTTTGGCCGGTCACTCGTTCTGTCAAATGATCGGCTGCATGTATCGAGTTTGGGCGAAACTGGTCCATTGAATTGGCCCACGGGACGTCTGCACTCTTATGATTTGGTCAGCGGTGAATTGCTATTCACGCTTGAGGACGAGGGCATTCCGGTTGGGGATGACGATATCCTGAAGGGTGCGGGTGGGGAAGGATTTCCATCACATCTTACCGGTGAAGGCACATTGCTGATTTCAGGCTTGCCAGATTGGTCGGATTCGCATTTGGGGCAGGGCGGGCTGGTTGTTCTCGAAGGCACCGCGGGGGAGCGCCTTTTGACGTATCACCACGAAACCGGTCAGGGAAATGCCCGCTTTGGGCGCGCTCTTGCCGCTGGATACGGATTTGTCGCGGTGGCGGAAGAGGTTCGTACCGATAAAGGCTTGATTCAACGCGTTACGCTGTATCGGTTGATTTTACCTGACTAGCTTTGTGCGACCTCCCAAACTCAAAAGAAGCCGATCTCAATAGAAAATGCTGCCGCTGAGGATAGCAAGGCGCGGACTTTGGCTCGATTGGACTGACTTAAAGGCTTGTTGAGAAGGACAGTTTTCTTCCTCCAAGAGGTGTGTCAGAGTTCATTTTGAACGGAGAGAAACGCACATGACCGACTACACTCAGATACTCGTCGACAAGACTGATGGCATTGCGACCATCACGCTCAATCGCCCGGAGAAGATGAACGCCTACACCCGCACCATGGGGGCGGAGATCATTGCGGCGATGGATGATATCGACGCGGATGATGATGTGCGTGCGGTGATCTTTACCGGCAGCGGAGAGAAGGCGTTTTGCGCCGGTGCTGACCTGACGCCGGAAGGGGGAGGGCATGTGTTCTCCGACCCGAACGAGGTTGATGACCTGTCTGATGAACGCGTGCGCGATGGCGGCGGATTGCTGACCCTGCGGCTGTATGAGAGCACCAAGCCGCTGATCTCTGCCTGCAATGGCGTGGCGGTGGGTGTTGGCGCGACCATGCAACTGGCGATGGATATCCGGTTGGCAAGCGATACTGCGCGCTATGGCTTCGTCTTTGCCCGGCGCGGGATTGTGCCAGAGGCTGCCTCCAGCTGGTTCTTGCCGCGGATCGTCGGCATCAGCCAGGCGCTCGAATGGTGTTACTCTGGCCGGGTGTTTGATGCAGAAGAAGCGAAATCAGGCCGGCTGGTGCGCTCAGTCCACGCGCCCTCCGATTTGCAGCATGCGGCTCGCGAACTCGCAAGTGAGATCGCCGAAAACACCTCTGCCGTCTCAGTCGCGATGACCCGGGCGATGATGTACCGGCTCGCCAGCGCAGACCACCCAATGGAGGCGCATAAGATCGATAGCCGCGCGATCTACCGTCTCTCGCGCGGCAAAGATGCGAAAGAGGGGATCGCCAGCTTCCTTGAAAAGCGCAAGGCCATGTATCCCGGCAAAGTCACCGAAGACATGCCGGATTTCTACCCATGGTGGGACGAGGTCACCTACGAATAGCGTCTGCTTAACGGCCAAGCTTGCATTCACAGCTGGTTTCATGGGAAACCAATGCCGTGAATGATCAGGTCGCAGATAAGAATCGGAGCGTAAGGGTGAGCCAGGCAGGGGGCGAACAAAAGGCAGCGGGCGCGGTGCAGACCGGCGCTCCCTCGACGATGCCGGGACAGCTGGCGGATTTTCTGCCCTATCAGCTTTCAATTGCGTCCAATGCTGTGAGCAGCCTGATCGCTGAACGCTATCGCAAACGCTTTGGCCTCAAGATTCTGGAATGGCGGGTGATGGCGGTGCTTGGCGATGCCAAGGACGGCACCGGGCGCCTCACGCAAAGGGCTCTGACCGAGGCGACTTTGATGGACAAGGTTGCGGTCAACCGGGCCTGCAAGGTTCTGGAAGAACGCGGGCTGATCGCCCGGGCTCCCAATGCGCGCGATGGACGCTCTCACCTGCTGGAGTTGACCGATGACGGGCGTGCTATCCACCGTGAGGTGATGCCACTCGCGCAGGCGACTGAGAGCGAACTTTTTGCTGACTTTACCATTGATGAGCAGATGAAGTTCCGCGAGCTACTGCACCGGATGCGCGAGCGCGCCGGATTTCTGGGCGAGGGCGGCGAAGCAGACTGACGCCACCTTAGGCCAGCCAGTAAATCTGACCGCAAACAAAAAGGCCCGGCTGTGTAGCCGGGCCTTTCGTCTGTGCGCCGTCTGAGCTTGCTCCATGCCAAGCGGCGCGTTGAGTGGTTTGCTACCAATCAGTCGATCAGTGCGTCCGAGATCGAGCAGGCTGCTGGACCAAGGATAACGATGAACAGCACCGGCAGAATGAATAAGATCAGCGGTACGGTCATAATCGCCGGCAGACGAGCTGCCTTTTCCTCGGCGCGCATCATCCGCTCGTTACGGAATTCTGCGGAGAGAACCCGCAGGGCTGATGCCAGCGGCGTACCATAACGTTCGGTCTGAACCATGGTGGTCACCACGCCTTTAACAGCGTCGAGATTGACCCGGTAAGCCAGATTGTCGAACGCTTGCTTCCGCTCGTTCAGGAACGACAGCTCAATCGCGGTGAGGGCAAATTCATCGCCCAGTTCCGGATAAGCGCGGCCCAATTCCTTAGCAACGCGGTTAAACGCAGCATCGACGGTAAGACCAGCTTCTGCGCAAATGACGAGCAGATCGAGCGCGTCTGGCAGGCCGCGCTGGATTTCCAGCGTCCGCTTACTTGCCTTGTTGGACAAGAACAATTCAGGCGCTTTGTAGGCACCGAATACCGAGACAGCTAGGGCGCCGCTACGCTTGAACGAGCCCCAATCCGGGAAGAAGTCGAGCCAATAGATCACGGTGAAGGCGATTGCCCCAACCACGATTGGCAAGATCGCCCGCGCCATGATGACATAGACGGCGAGTTCCTTGTTGCGATAGCCTGCGTAAGCGAGTTTCTGTTGGATATCCTGAAGTTGGCTATCCTGCAGGATTTTCATACTGTCGAGGCGCTCTTTGACCCTATCAGTACCCTCGGTCTTACGGACCAGGCTCGCGCGTTTCTTAGTATTGCCAGTGACAATGCCAGCTTTGAGCTCGTCGCGGCGCTCTTCGAGCGCTTTGACGCGTTTGGCCATCGGATCTTTGATCGTCACGGCAGCGTAAATCGCCATGATCACCGCGAAGGCCGCAAGGCCAGCCAGGATCGTACCCACGACGATAACGTCGAAACCGAGCAAAGTGGGGCCGGGTTGAGGATTAATCATAGTATCTCGTCCCTCACTTAGATTTCAAAGCTGACCATTTTGGCCATGATAAACACACCGATCGACATCCAAGTCAGACCGCCAAGCCCGGCAATGATCAGTCGGTCCTCGGTAAAGAAGCCGCCGAGATAGCCTGGATTGATCCAGTAGATCATCGCGAAGACGATGAACGGCAGCGAGCCAACGATGTAGGCCGAAGCTTTCGATTCAGAGCTCATCGCCTTGATCTTCAGCTTCATTTGCGAGCGTTTGCGCAAAACATCTGCCAGGTTGGACAATGTCTCGGCCAAGTTACCACCTGTCTCGCGCTGAATGGCCAGCGTAATGCAGAAGAAGTTGAACTCTGGAATGCCAAGCCGGTCAGCGGTTTCCTGGAGCGATTCCTCCATGGTCCGGCCGATGCGGATGCGCTCTGTGATGCCTTTGAACTCGACGCCCACTGGGCCTTCGACCTCCTGCGCAACAACGCCCAGGGTTTCAGTCACTGGCAGACCGGAGCGTAGGCCCCGGACCAGCAATTCGATGCCATCGGGAAATTTCGCGTTGAACTGCGCAGTTCGCTTGCTGATCATGAAATTCACGACCAAGTGCGGAATGCCAGCGCCCATGAGCAAGCCAACACCCAGCGCGAGAAAGAGCGCGCCCGATTGGATGTATACGAGCACCGCAATCACTAGAATGAGACCCAAGGTCGCATAGAGATATTGCGACAATGTCCAAGGCTTACCGGTTCGGTCGAGCCGAATGGCCAGTGCTTCAGAGCGTGAACTTGCGCCAGCGACTTTGTGCGCCTTTGGCTTACGAGCTGCGATTGCCTTCTTCAGCTGCGCATCGACTTTGGCATCGGTGCTTTGCGAATGGCGATACCTCAGGGCTTCAAGGCGTCGTTTCTGAGCCTTGCCCGAGTTTGGACCAGTCGCGAGGACGTAGCCGCCAACGAGGACTGCAAAAATCACCGTAGTGATGAGCAGGATTTGCAAGAGTTCCATGCTTTCCCTTCCCGCCTTTCCTTGTTTAGGCGTGACCGATCAGCAAGCGGGTGAGGAGGGCTGCACCGATATGCGGTGCAAGCCACTCCCCTAGCGCTTGTTATTCAGCCGGTTCGGCCTCTGATTTGTCTTTCTTCGACAGCAGCGACTTCAGATCAAATCCGCCCAAAAGCGATTTCTTCTCTTCTGTCAGCGCTCCCAAATCGTCTTCGTCGGCGCCCATGATCCGCTCACCGATCTGCTTGATAACAGCAGTGGATTTGCTCGAACGGTTGGCATCAACGAACACTTGGCCGAGCTTCGCAGCATTGGACGCGGCCTTGATGTCGTACGGAATGACGAAATCAATTTTGCGTTCAATTGAGGCTTCAAAGTCGGCTTTGCTGATCTCAGCGGTGGCGTTTTGAACCTTGTTGGCAACGACCATTGGATGGGCGTGCGCAGCATTGGTTTTCAGCCACGATAGAACGCGAATGGTGTCGCGCGCAGATGCCAGTGTCAGCTCGCATGTAACCAGCACGAGATTAACCTCGCCCAGCAGATGCGGGAAGTTGATCAGCATGTTGCGCGGCAGATCAATTACGGTCATCTCGAACGCTTGGCGGAATTCTTCCTCCAACTGTAAGAACGCCGCACCATCTGTCATCAATGGCTGGTTGATCGGTGCTTCGGCCGACAGGATCGACAGGTTATCGTTCGCACGGATCATGGCGCGCTCAATGAAAAGCCCGTCAATCCGGCTTGGATTGTCAATCGCATCGGTCAGGCCGCGGCCTGGCTCAAGATCCAGCGCAAGCGCGCCGGTGCCGAAATGCACGTCGAGATCAAGCAACGCAGTTGGCGCATTGTGCTCATCACTGAACAGCCATGCCAGCGAGGTCGCGAGCGTGGATGCTCCAACGCCGCCGCGCGTCCCGACCACTGCGGTCGAGATATGGCGCTGCACTTGCTCCGCTTCACCACCCTTAGGCGAGGTGAAGACGTTGAGAGCCTGATTGAGTGAGTCGTGAATCTGCTGGGCCGAAAGTGGTTTCAGCAGATAATCATGAATGCCACTGGCGAGCAGGTCGCGGTACAAACGTACGTCGTTGACTTGGCCAACGGCGATCACGACCGTTCCAGGCTCGCACACTTCTGCCAGAGCGTTGATGTCGTTCAGCGGATCGCCGCTTTCGGACAGGTCAACGAGCAGGATTGCAGGGCTGGCGCTGACTGATAGCGATTGGATCGCATTGCGCAGGCCGCCCTTGTTGCACTTCTCAGGCTGCCAGCCCATTTCAATGACCACCGGACGCAGGACGTCGAGTGCATTGTCATCGCAAATATAGGCTGCGAATGGATCACGATTGCCGGGTAGTCCGGAATTCCAAGGCGCGTTCATGGATCAATTCCCTCCGGTTGAAGCTGCTGGCAGACCGCCGGCACCTGATGGTGCAGTGTCGCGGAATGTGTCGATGGCTTTGGTGCCGCTGGCGACAACGGATTCACCGCTGCCTTTCTTGCCTTCGAGCAAGTCCAGCGGGTCAGCGATCATTGCAGCAAGGTTGCTGTTGGTCGCACAGCCGTAATTTGGGCTGGTCGCGTTATTGTAGTTCATGTCCGATGTGGCTGACCAATCAGGGCAACCAGGAACCGAAGCGTTCGAACGCGTGATCACAATTCGGGCTTGGCCCGGATTGAGGAAACCAGCAGTTGTTGGTGCTGTCGCGCTGACTAGCAGACCGTATCGTCCTGCCAGGTCGCTTACCGCAGTCTTCAACGCAGGATTGTTGGTAGGATCATCGATCGAAATCCGATCGCCATAGGCGAGTTCCATTGTGTCGAACCAACCATCAACGCGTTGCTGCTCAGAAATTGGCAGGCCAGAGCGATTGGTTTGGACGTCGAGCGTGAAATTCGTCCGCTCAATCACCGGCTGCTTTGTGCTGTAGAGGCTCCGGTCGGTTGGCATACCGCCGCATCCGGCGAGCATTGTTCCAAGCGAGAGGGCAATGGCAATAGCGGGCAGTTTGGCCAGCTTACTGTGAGTTGCTTTGGGCATCATTCTTACCTTTCTCACTTTGATTAGAGACTAAAACCGGGAGCCGCGGCGTCAGCCTGACGGTCTTTTTTCCGGTCTTTTTTCTTTGCACGGCGATCGTCTTCGCGGCTGGAGCCGGGGACGATGGCAGCAGGATCAGCGGCACTGACGGATGGCGCAGGTGCATTTTCGTCACCAGCAGCCGTTGGTCCAGGACGGGTCGCACCGCTTTCGCTGGCGCTGTCTTGGTAACCAAGCAATTGCTGGATCTCGTTTGCTGCACGGAAACCATCGGTTGGCAGTTTGATCTGGTTTGAATTGACTGGCTTCACCAGATACGGCGTTACGATGATCACCAATTCGGTCTCGCCCTTACGATAAGCGCGCGAACGGAATAGGTTGCCAAGGATTGGAATGTCACCAACACCCGGGGCCTTGTCGATCGAGTTCTGCGAATTGTTGCTCATCAGACCGGCGATCATGAAGCTTTGGCCAGAGCCAAGCTCTACGGTGGTTTCCGTCCGGCGGATTGTAAGAGCCGGAACTTGGAAGCCGTTGAGTGTGACCGCGCCTTGCGTCGAAAGCTCGGAAATCTCTGGGCGAACCCGCAAGGAAATTCGGCCGTTGGCCAAAACCGTTGGGGTGTAGGCAAGGCTAACGCCGAAATTGCGATACTCAATCGAAACCGAGCCGAGGCCTTCGCTGATTGGGATCGGGAATTCACCGCCAGCAAGGAAGCTAGCCGTCTCGCCCGAAAGCGCTGTCAGGTTTGGTTCGGACAGCGTTGTGATCAGACCGATTTGCTCGGCAACATCAAGCGCAGCTGTCACATCCAGACCGAAAAGCTGACCCAGCGCACCAAAAGTGGTGCTTCCGGCACTGTTGATGGCGGTGCCTGCAATGTCAGGGAGCTGCTCGAACAGGATGGCGCCGGTTGTTGGGTCAACAGCCACCGTGCCATCGGGACGAAGCAGAGGCACCCGACCGCCAGTAAGAGTGGGTTGAGCCACGCCATTTCCAGCGGCTAACGGCCCACCGAAGTTGATCTCACCATTCGTAAAGTTGCGGCCATTGCCCACAGCCCCGCGGAAACCCCCGGTTGAGGCATCGAAGGTCGCTAAATTGCCGCCGATGTCGCGAGTGAGTGAGCGGCTAACCTCTGCAAAAGTAACCTTGAGATTGACCTGCAGCGGTGTCGCTGTCTTCAACCGGCTGATCACGTTTGCGCCCTCGCCAACAAAAGCTTGGACTAGGCGCTCCGCTTCGGCTGCGTCCTCTGGGGCTTTAACAGTGCCGGTAAGAAGAACCGTGTTCGTGCCCATGGTTGCAACGCCAATTTTCGCTTGCGGCATCGCCAAAGCCAGCATCTGGTCGATGCTGCCAATGTTGGAACCAACTCGGATATTGGCGGACCAAATTACATTGCCGGACGCATTGCTAGCGTAAATCGTTGTTTCACCGCCGGAGCGACCGAATACATACAGCTGGCGCTGCGATTTGATTTGCACATCGGCAACTGACTCGTTGGCAATGAAGACATCTGTCATCGTGCCAGGCACCGTAACCAATTGGCCAGCGCCGATGGATAGAACAACGTCCTGATCCGGGCTGTTCACTTGCTGAGCGGTGGCAATGTTTGCCGGGGCCGCGATAAGCGGTAGTGCGGCAATGCTGGCCAGCAGCATTTTTGCAGTAGACAGGCGTTTCATTTTATAGCCCCTTGATGGTTTCCCTGTTGCCGTCTGGACGGCATCCAATCTTTTGATCTGGTTTGTCATTTTCTGTTCCTTCAGCGGATCAGCAATGCGCCTGCGGCAGGTGCTGTTTGCCCAGCCTCACGTACATTTTCTGCCTGCGTTCGCCGCGAGGAAGTGGCTGCTCCACGTACGCCGCCAACCGGAACTTCAGTGGTTTGCTTGCCGCGAGTTACGCGAACAGCAGGGCCGCGATTGATCGGCGCACCGTTGATGTTCGCTGCCACACCAGGTGCAGCTGGCGTAACCTTAGCTTTGCCGGTGGCAGGAACTGTCTTGCGCTGGAAGCGAGAGACGTCACCGCCGGTTGAGAAAGTTGTGCCCCGATCGTTTGGCCGATTCATGGCCGACTGCAGGAGCTTTTCCTCTTCTTCAGGCGTCGCATCTTCTGGAATTTTTACATCACCAGAGGCAATTGCGCGCTCGAGTTCAGTTTGGTTGTCTGCGATAGAACGCAGAACCAAGGTGAGCGTGCCGAGAGTCTGGGCGACAGCAACCTTTTCGGCGATCTTCGGTGTCACTTCGATAGTGACTGTGCGGAACGCACGAACAACGGTATTGCCAGCTTCGTTAGTTGTCTGCGAAGTTCTTTGGTCAGTCGCAAGAACGCGCAGGTTGCGTAAAACTGTTTCAGCTGCCTTCAATGGCAGGCCTTCTCCTTCGACCGTTTGGGTCAGGACAAGGTCAACACGGTCGCCCGGAAACACAAAGCCTGCAACGCCGGTCTTAGCCGACACTGGCACTGTAACAGCGCGCATACCTGGGCCAAGCGCTGCAGCAAGGAAGCCGCGATCGCCAGGGCTCACCAGCGAGCCTTGGGTCACAGGTTCACCAGCGGTGACCGGATGACGCACGACAGTGCCGAGCAATTGAGTGATGTCTGATTCGCCATCAATGAAGTAGGCATCCTGCACCAGCTCTTCCGGCCATTGCTGATAGCTCAGCGCATCGGCGGTGATGATGGTGCCGGTTGGAAGCGCACGCTGCGCAACCAAAACCTTAGGGCCGACCGGCACTGGTGCCGCTTCGGCTTCTGGGGCAGCGCCCCCTGCGAACATGCTGCGTGCAGCAAAGGCAGTGCCGACCGCGATGATCAGCGCTCCGATGAGCAAAACAAGCTTCTTCCTGTCCATGGCTTTATAGCCCCCTTGTAATGGCCCAGATGAATTCACGGGCGGGTAGATTTGCGCCTTGTAAGCGCGGATTGGTTAAAATCGGGTTCACCCCAAGTTTGCAGCCATCGCTGCGCTGGAGAAAATCTTCGGATAAATGACCCACAGGCCGCCGGCCGCGATGGCCACGCCGTAGGGAATTGCGATGCGTTCTTTTTGCTGACGCATGAAATGATAAGACGCCATAACGATGGTCAGCGCGCCGCCAGCCAGCGCCATAATGATCAGCAATTGCATGAAAGCGCTGGGCTCGATCCACAGCGCAAGCGCCGCCAAGAGCTTCACATCGCCGCCGCCCATCATTTTGAGCGCGAACAAAAGCGCCATGGCAAAAAATGTGATGATCGCAATGCCGACCTGCAAAACGACGCTGGTCGAATCGAAAATTGTTGGCCCTTCTGGGAGCATAGACATACCGCTGGCCCACCAGAATACCGGCGCGCCAAGGACGATCGCCAGGTTCAGCCAATTGGCGATTTTGCGACTGCGAATGTCGGTAAATGCGGCAAACAACAGCGCAATTGCCAAGGCAATCAGCAGTCCGTATTGGATGGTTTCACTAAACATTTGGCCCCCAAAGGTTGACGGCCAGCTTGTCTGGTCGGTCCTTCTGAGGGTGTTGCTACAGATTATGACTTACCAAATAGTAACCAAGAGCCGGGGCGCGAAATTAATGACGTCAGAAAATTCCCTGCAGCGTGCTGTTCGAGGGAGCTGGTGACTATGGATCGCCGAGCCATTCCCGCTGCAGCCAGCGAAGGCATTTGGCGGGCGCAAGATGGCCATGAACTACGCCGGATCGATTGGCTTGCGTCTAGCGCAAACGGGTCGAGTACGCGCGGCTCCATCCTGTTTTTCCCGGGACGCGGCGACAATTACGAAAAATATCTTGAGAGCCTGGACGAATGGCACCGCGATGGCTGGCGCGTAACCGCGGCAGATTGGCGCGGGCAGGCGGGTTCTGGCCGACTCGGAGACGATGCAGTCACCGGGCATATCGATGATTTTGCGACTTGGGTCGATGATTTGGCGCATTTTTGGGCGGATTGGATTGCCGAAACGCCGGGGCCGCATGTGCTCGCCGGGCATTCAATGGGCGGGCATGTCGTTATGCGCGCGCTGATTGAGCGCCGAGTCCAGCCCAAAGCTGTAGTGCTAAGCGCGCCCATGCTTGGTATGGCCGGGCCGCCGCTGCCGCTGGCGGTGCTTCATGGGGCGGCAAAGCTGATGAATGTCGTTGGCGAACCAACTCGGCAAGCGTGGAAGTGGAGCGAAAAGCCGGGTGAGATGCCCGCGCGCCGCCGCATGCTGCTGACCCATGATGATGATCGCTATGACGATGAGCTTTGGTGGCGCGAGCACCGCCCTGAGTTGGTCATGGGTCCGGGCAGTTGGGGCTGGGTTGAGCGCGCCTATGCCTCTACCCGAGCGCTGGAAGCACCCGGCGCGATGGAATCGGTCGACGTGCCGGTGCTCATCCTCTCGACCAGTGAAGACAAGCTTGTGAGTCACGCCGACTGTGTGCGGGCGGTGGAGCGGCTTCCCAAGGGAGAGCTGTGCGCCTTTGGAGAAGAAGCCCGCCATGAAATCCTGCGCGAGGTTGATGCGGTGCGCGACCGCGCGATGGACGCAGTCACCGAGTTTCTTGATCGGGTAGCGCCTAAGCTTGCAAACTGATGCCTGATGGAATTTATGACTTTGCGGTTGTCGGAGCCGGAATAGCGGGCGCTAGTATTGCGGCTGAACTGTCAGCTCATGCCAAAGTGTTGGTTCTAGAGGCCGAGGATGCGCCCGGATACCACGCTACCGGACGGTCTGCGGCCTTCTGGGATGAATGCTATGGCGGGCCGGGCGTCGTGCCGCTCACCCTCGCGTCGGGACAATATCTGCGTGATGGCGGATTTCTGACCCCGCGCGGCGCGGTGCATTTGGCCCGCGACGAAGATTTCGCGGCCCTCGGCGAGTTTGAGCAGACCTTCGCAGATACCGGCGTCACTATCGAGCGGCTCGCCCGCGAACAGATCGCGGCCAAAGTCCCGCATGTTCGAGATGAATGGTGCCATGCTGTGTGGGAGCCCGCCTGCGCGGACATCGATGTGGCGGGCCTGCATCAGCATTATCTCAAGATCATGCGCCAGCGCAGCGCCGATCTTGTCTGCCGCGCACGCGTGGCGAAGTTGAAACGCTATCCCGACACCGGCCTATGGGCGGTCACTCTCGAATCGGGCGAGACTTACGGAGCCGAGCGCGTGGTCAATGCGGCCGGAGCATGGGCTGATGCGCTTGCACTCGCTGGAGGTGTCAAACCGCTCGGCATCGCGCCGATGCGCCGCACAGTCGCGCAATTGCGTGTATCGCCACAGGCCCCGGACGATCTGCCGCTGGTTCTCGACATTAATGGCGGGTTCTATTTCAAGCCGGACAATGGGCGATTGTGGCTCAGCCCGCATGACGAGATACCGAGCGTGCCATGCGATGCGGCGCCAGAGGAAATCGATGTGGCTCGCGCGATTGAGCGCTTTGAAGCTGTGGCGGACTGGAAAATTGAGCATGTTGAGCGGCGCTGGGCCGGTTTGCGCACCTTCGCGCCCGACCGACTGCCCGTCTATGGCTATGACGCGGAGGTCCCCGGCTTCTATTGGTTCGCAGGACAAGGCGGCTTCGGCATTCAAACCGCGCCCGCCGCTGCGCGCCTCGCTGCGCAAGAGCTGTTGGGACTGAGCGCAGATGCAATGACCAGTGGGATAGAGCGCGCGCGCTATGCTGCGGGGCGCTTTGTTCTAAACGACGCCTAGCCAAGACCGATTTGATCTGTAAGCTCCCGAATCGCAGACAAATTTGCAACGAAGGGAGACAATTCGATGTCGCACAAATTTGAGATCTATAAAGACAAAGCTGGCGAGTTTCGGGTCCGCTTTAGCTACAATTCAGAAGTGATGTTCTCGACCCAGGGCTATTCGAGCAAATCGAGTGCGCAAAAAGCGATCGATTCGATCAAGAAAAACGGCCCGGGTGCACCGACCGAAGACAACACATAAGGCGCTATAGCGGCGGGCGCATAGTCGCCGCTGCTGCACATTCCTGATATGAGAGCGGCGTACCGGAATGGTGCGTCGCTTTTGTTTTCGGGTCAGAAACCTGAGGTCAAAGGCGCATCAAAGCACCGGCTCTGATCAGGCGTTTTCGCTCTCTTCTTCATCGTTGGCTGATGCCGCACGGTCCGCTTCATCGCTGGCAAGCTTGTCGACGCGTTCGTTTTCCGGATGGCCGTTATGTCCCTTGACCCAATGCCATTCGACCTGATGCTTGGCCGAGACATCGATCAGCTCATGCCACAAATCAGCGTTACGAACGGGCTTCTTACTGGCGTTGATCCAGCCGCGCTTTTGCCAGCCAGCGACCCATTTGGTCATCCCGTCGAGCACATATTTGCTGTCTGAATAGAGATCGACCGTGCATGGCTCGATCAGGGCGGACAGACCTTTAATAGCTGCCATCAACTCCATGCGATTGTTCGTCGTATCGCGCTCTCCGCCCGACAATTCCTTTTCATGCCTGCCCATACGCAGCAGTGCGCCCCAGCCGCCAGGGCCAGGGTTGCCCTTGCAGGCACCGTCAGTGAAAATCTCGACGTGTTTCATAGCACTCACCATTGCCCGAATAGTTAGCTTACGCAAATATACCTAGGCCCGCTTCGTCGTAAAAGTGCCAACGTGAGACGAATTGCAATGGGTCCTTGCGTGTGACCAAAGCATCATCCGGCGTATCGAGCCAATCTTCGGCCCGGCTCGCGACAAATCGCAGGCATGCGCCCTTAGCGATTTCTGGCAGTAACTCGCGTTCAGCAGCCTCAAGTGGGCGAACTGCCTCATAGCCAGCAACCAGCGCACTTCCGAGCTCGTCATTATAATGCGTGCCAGAAGGATCGAAGCACCATGCCGCGTGCGTGGTGGCGAGGTCCAAAGCCATCGTGCCCCGGCATGCGAAATAGAAATCAATCATGCCAGAGACTTCATCACCCAGCATCAGGACATTGTCCGGAAACAGATCGGCGTGAATATTGGAGACGGGAAGGGCGGACAAATCGAGCGCACCGGCGGCTTTCGCCGGGCCTAGGATTGAGGGCAGCGCTGGGTCGATGCTCGCAAGGCCAGCCTCACCGCATTTTTCCAGCACCGCGAGATTGTCCGCAAAGCCCATTGTGTTCGCGCGGGTTAGCTCAAAATTAGCCGATGCGAGATGCATTTGCGCCAGCGCGCCGCCCACGGACCGTGCCTGAGCGGCGGTTGGCTGTGTCGGAGAAACACCGGGCAGAAACTCTATCAGCGCGATCGCTTTTCCATCCAGCATGCGGAATGCTGCGCCTGTCTCGTCATGAATCGTGCGCGGCACCGGACAACCGCCAGCCGCCAAGTGATCGAGCAGCCCCAGGAAATAGGGCAGATCAACGAGCTCAATCCGCCGCTCATACATGGTGAGGATAAAGCGCGCGGGCGAGCCGGCCGCGCCGCTGCCCGTCGTATCAATCAGCCAGTTTGAGTTCGAGACGCCCTCGGCGATACCCTTGGCCGAAACCAGATCGCCAACATCATAATGCGCGATCAGCTGCGCCAATTCCTCAGCGCCAAGATGCGTGTAGACCGCCATTCGCTTGCGCGCTTCGCCGATCTATTCAGTCAATTCGCGCGGCAGCTTGAAGACCATCTTCTCTTCTGCCGCCGTGATTGTCTGTTCGTTGACCGGGCGCAATTCAGCGATCTTCGCGACCACTTCGCGCACCAGGATCTCCGGCGCGGATGCCCCGGCCGTCACGCCCAGTGTTTCCACTCCGTCGAGCCATGCGGGGTCAATCTCGCCGCCGCGTTGGATCAGTTTGCCAGGGGTGCCTAGCCGCTCTGCCACCTCGACCAGGCGCAGCGAATTGGACGAGTTTGGCGCGCCGATCACCAGCAGCAGGTCGCATTGCTTGGCAATCTGTTTGACCGCTGCCTGACGGTTGGAAGTCGCATAGCAAATGTCCTCCGCCTTTGGACCGCGAATATTGGGATAGCGCCATTCGAGCGCCGCGATCACTTCGGCTGTGTCATCAACTGAAAGAGTCGTCTGCGTGAGGTATGCGAGCTCATCATCCGTCTCAAACGGTAGCTTGTCGACGTCTTCCACGGTCTCGACCAAGGTCATCTGGCCTTCGTCAACCTGGCCCATCGTCCCGATCACCTCAGGATGGCCTTCATGGCCGATGAAGATGATGTGGCGGTTCTTCTCCAGCTGCCGCTCAGCCTGCCGGTGAACTTTCGAGACCAGCGGGCAGGTGGCATCGACATAGATCATATTGCGCCGCTGCGCTTCGGCTGGAACGGATTTCGGCACGCCGTGCGCGCTGAACACGACCGGTGCGTCGTCTGGCACCTCGTCCAATTCCTCAACAAAGATAGCGCCTTGCGCCTTCAGCGAGTTCACGACGTATTTGTTGTGGACGATTTCGTGGCGGACATAGACCGGCGCGCCGTAGCGCTCGATCGATTTTTCGACGATCTCAATCGCCCGGTCCACGCCTGCGCAAAAGCCGCGCGGGGCCGCAATCAGCAAGGTTAGCGGGGTCTGGTCGGCTGGTCCGCCGCCAGAGGCAGGCGAGCTGCCATTGTCGGAATTGGGAAAGGGAGCATTCATATCGCCCCCTCTAGCGCTTTGCGACGTCCGCCGCTAGAGCGTGATACTTCAGTTTTTGTGGTGCGCGGCCAAACGCTGCGCGCGCATTGGATCGATTAATCGAGGACGACCCAGTTCATGACGTTTCGCAAGCCGATTTTGCCTGCTTTAGCTCTTGTTGCTGCCCTTGCTGGCTGTGCCCGCGAAGGCGAGTTGGTGGTTGATCAAGGGGTCGGCATCACCGCCGTCCTGACATCCTGCCCATCGGTCGGCATTCCTGACTACACCGGCGATATTACCGCGTTTCGTGCAGCTGGCGATCAGACGGCGGCCAATCTGGATATGACGGCAACAATCACCAATCTGCGTCACACCTGTGATGAGAGCGGCGAGAAGGTTTACAGCCAGGCGACCTTTGACGTGCTGGCCCGCCGCACCGACGTTCGCGGCGCGCGCAGCGTCACCGTGCCTTACTTCGTCACTGTGTTGCAGGGCGGTAGCGCCGTCGTGTCAAAACGGGTTGGTGAAGTAACGATTAGTTTCGCCGACGGCCAGGAGCGCGCTCAGGCAAGCGGAACCGCTTCCTCTTATATTGACCGCGCTGCTGCGACCTTACCTGAGGATATCCGCGAGCGGATCACCCGCAAGCGACGGCCTGGCGATGTTGACGCCGCGCTTGATCCGCTGTCCGCACCAGAAGTGCGTGCGGCGATCCAGCGAACCAGCTTTGAAATGCTGGTCGGCTTCCAACTGACCGAGCAGCAACTGGCCTATAACGCCACGCGCTAAGTCGTTTCGCACACCATCCGGTGTGCGATTTCCTCGCGTTTCTGGCTAGTCAGCTCCAGGCCACCCGCGCCCTCCACCCTTCCACCCGGATAGGATCCCGGTAGGCTCCGGGTGGAAGGGTGGAGGGCGCGGGTGGCTCCGGCATCCAATCGATAACTTTCCGCCAGCGCATAATTCCGCTAACGGCGCAGCCGAAATGAAAACACTATGACCGATACTCAAACACTCTACGCCGCCTTCGCGGCTAAGACCCATAGCGCGCTTCAGGCTTTGGAAGCCGAAGGCGTGCTGCCCGAGGACATCAATTTCGCCAATGTCACGCTTGAGCCTCCACGCGATCCGAGCCACGGCGATCTGGCGACCAATGCCGCGATGGTGCTGGCAAAACAGGCCAAGACAAATCCGCGCGCTTTGGCTGAGCAAATCGCTGCAAAGCTCGAGGCCGATCCGCAAATCACCAGTGCAGAGATCGCCGGGCCCGGCTTCATCAACCTGCGGCTTGATCCTGCGGCATGGCTAGCTGAACTTGCCGCGATTGCTGCGAAGGCTGACGCCTATGGCCGCTCTGGCATGGGTACTGGCACGACGGTAAACGTCGAATATGTCTCCGCAAACCCGACCGGGCCGATGCATATGGGCCATTGCCGGGGCGCGGTGGTGGGAGATGCGCTCGCCAGCCTGCTCGAATTTGCCGGCCATTCGGTGGTGCGCGAATATTACATCAATGATGCGGGCGGCCAGGTCGATGTGCTCGCTCGTTCCGCGCATCTGCGTTACCGCGAGGCGCTGGGCGAGGATATCGGCGCGATCCCAGAAGGGCTCTATCCCGGAGACTACCTGAAACCGCTCGGCGCGGCGCTCGCGAAAGAGCACGGCGATGTCTATGCGGGTGCCGATGAAAGCGAATGGCTGGCGCTGTTCCGCGAGCAATCGGTCGATGCCATGATGGAGCTGATCAAGGCCGATCTGGCGGTGCTGGGCATTCATCACAATGTCTTTGCTTCAGAAGCTCAGTTGCACCGCGAGGGTAAGCCCGACGCAGCCGAGGCGTGGCTGCGCGAGCATGATCTGGTTTACGATGGCGTGCTCGAAGCGCCCAAGGGCAAGGCCCCGCCAGAAGATTGGGAGCCAGTTGAGCTGCCGCTGTTCCGCTCGACCAAATTTGGCGATGATCAGGACCGGCCGATCAAGAAATCTTCCGGTTCCTGGACCTATTTCGGTGCCGATCTCGCCTATCATATGCAAAAGGCGCAAACCGCCGATGCGATGATCAACATCTGGGGCGCGGATCACGCTGGCACGGTTAAGCGGATCAAGGCCGCGGTTGCGGCGCTGGGTGAGGGGCAGGGCAAACTGACCCCGTTCGACGTGAAGCTGGTGCAGATGGTTCAGCTGCTGCGCGGCGGCGAGCCGGTGAAGATGTCGAAGCGCTCTGGCACCTTTGTGACACTGGCCGATGTGGCGGGCGAAGTGGGCAAGGATGTGGTGCGTTTCACCATGCTGACTCGCAAGCCTGAGGCGCAGATGGAGTTCGATTTCGCCAAGGTGGTCGAGGCGAGCAAGGACAATCCGGTCTTCTACGTCCAATATGCGCATGCGCGGATCCGCTCGACCTTGCGCAAGGCGGCTGAGGCTGGCCTCGCGCCATCGGGTGAGAATTTGGCGCAATTGGGCGATGAAGAACTGGCTCTGATCCGTTTCGCCGCGCAATTCCCGCGCGAGATCGAGGCCGCCGCAAAAGCGCGCGAGCCGCACAGGATCGCCTTTTATCTTTATGATTTGGCCTCAGAGCTTCACACTTTCTGGAACCTCGGCAATGATTCGCCGCAAAAGCGCTTCATCTTGGAACAAGATGCTGGTTTAACAGGCGCACGGCTTTTCCTTGCTGATGCAATCGGGCAGGTGATCCGTAATGGCCTCGGCGTGCTTGGCGTTGAGGCAGTGGAATCTATGTGAGAGCCGAGAGGCTTTTAATGGAAGGGGCCGCGGGCGGTGATGTCTGCGGGCGACAATTATGAGCGATGCAGCCGAACTCGACTTGTCAGAAGACGAAAGCCTGCCGTGGCTGGAATCCGATGAAGAAGATGATGATGGCGGTGTAGATACCGCTCGGATCATTGGCTTTGCCGCGATCCTGCTGGTCCTATTGGCCGGTGTGATCGGCGCTGTTTGGTTCGTGACCAATAAGACGGGCGATCAGGAATTGGTCGCCGATGGCAGCACAATTGTCGCGCCAGAGGGCCCCTATAAAGAGCGCCCGGATGATCCAGGCGGCAAAGAATTCGCAGGCACGGGCAATGTTGCCCCGGCGGTTGGCGAAGGCCAAAGCCGTGATGGCGTGGTCGCCGATGCTCGCGAAGCAGCAAGTTCAGGCGCTGAAAATGGCGCTGGTGCGGGCGGCTCCGACGCTGCTGGCAGCAGTTCGGCCAGCTCTGGCCCAGCCATTGCGACCCGCAGCACCGAGGATAAGCCCGCTGCGAGCAGCGGCGTCGGCGTGCAAGTCGGCGCCTATGGCAGCCGGGCAAAGGCCGAGGCTGGCTGGGTCACGCTCACACGTCAAACCAGCGTATTGAACGGTGTGCGTCACCGCGTCCAAAAAGGCGAGGCGGACATCGGGACGGTCTACCGGCTGCAAGCGGTGGCGGGCAGTCTTGCCGCTGCGCAGAAGCTTTGCACCGATCTCAAGGCGGATGGCGTTGCCTGCCAGGTGAAGCGTTGAGGCGAGAGGCCCAGCCACTTTTCCCCACGGATCAGGGTTACCGCGCTTGATTGAACCGGGTGCGCCTGCAAGGTTTCGCCAATGACACCGGCCATCTTTGGACTTTCTGGCCCTGCGCTAACCGAGGAGGAACGAGCCTTCTTTAAGGAGGCCGATCCGGCTGGCTACATTCTGTTCGGCCGAAATTGCGAGAATGCTGAGCAGCTGCGCGCGCTAACCGATGATTTGCGCAGCCTGCATGGCCGTGACCGCTTGCTGGTTTCGATCGATCAAGAGGGTGGCCGGGTTGCTCGGCTGCGCCCGCCAGAATGGGCCTCTTATCCCGCAGGCGAAGCGTTCGACCGGCTCTATCAAATTGCGCCAGCCAGCGCGATTGAAGCCGCGCGGGCAAATGCTCATGCGATGGCGCTGGAGCTGTCGGAAATGGGCATTACAGTGGATTTCCATCCGCCGCTCGATGTTCGCCAGCCGAATGCGCATGATGTGATTGGCGACCGCGCCCTCGGCAGTGATCCGGTGCAAGTCGCCGCAATCGGCCGCGCGATCCTGGATGGGCTTGCGCGCGGCGGAGTGACTGGCTGTATCAAGCATATGCCCGGCCATGGCCGCTCCATGGCCGACACGCACAAGGAAATGCCGACGGTCACCGCCAGCGCAGAGGAATTGGAGCATGACATTGCCCCGTTCCGCTCGCTTGCCTCCGCTCCAATGGGCATGACCGGCCATTTGCTCTTCACAGCATGGGATGCAGACAATCCAGCCACTTTGTCATCCAAGGTGATTGCCGAGATTATTCGCGGCGCCATTGGCTTTGACGGCCTGCTGCTAACCGATGATATCGATATGGAGGCGCTCGAGGGCACTATCCCAGAGCGCTCGGCCAAGGCGCATGCAGCTGGCTGCGACATTATCCTCAATTGCTGGGCCAAGATGGATGATATGCGCGGCATCGTGGAGGCTCTGCCCACCATGTCTGGAGCGGTGGCGGCGCGGCTCGACCGTGCGCTGGAAAACACTCAGGTCCGCGATGACCTGGGCGAGGCGGCGGACTTGCTCGCCAAGCGCGATGCACTGCTGAACATTGCGGAGGCGGCGGCATGAGCTCAGATGGTTTCATGCTAGAGGGTGGCAGCGGCGAAAAGCCGGAACCGGGCAGCGTGAACAGCGCGGGCGAAGCGCATTGGGGCGATCCCGACGGCACGGCGTCTGAAAAGAGCGAGCGCGAAAAGGCGCTCTATCTGGAGCTTGATGGCTGGGAGGGGCCGCTCGATCTGTTGCTGGACCTAGCGCGCCGGCAAAAAGTTGACCTTCGGCAAATCTCCATCCTCGCGCTGGTCGATCAATACCTCACCTATGTTGAGGAGGCTGAGGCCATGCGGCTGGAGTTGGCCGCCGATTACCTCGTGATGGCGGCATGGCTGGCCTATCTCAAATCCGCGCTGCTTCTGCCCAAGGATGAGCAGGAAGACCCAAGCCCGGAAGAGCTCGCGATGCGTCTGCAATTGCGGCTCCAGCGCCTCGGCGCAATGCGCGAGGCAGCGGCCCGGCTGATGGGGCGCGATCGGATTGGGCGCGACATCTTCACGCGCGGCGCGCCAGAGGGCCTGCGCATTGATCGCAAGACGCAGTGGAAGTGCGACAGTTTCTCGCTGATCCAGGCTTACGGACAAGTGAAGGCGCGCACTGCGCCGCGCATTTATCACGTCTCTGATCGTCCGGTCATGACGCTCGACAGCGCGTTGGAGCGGGTATCCTCCATGCTGGGCGTCACGCTGGATTGGATGGAAATTCGTGACTTCCTGCCGCCGCATGCAGAGCCGAAATTGCGGAAATCTGCGCTCGCTTCCAGCTTCGTTGCTGCGCTTGAGCTCGCGCGGCTCGGCCGGGCAGAGCTGTCTCAGGAAGAGGCTTACGGCGCGCTGCGCATTCGCCGGTTGCGAGAGAAAGTGAGCGCGCAGTGAGCGAGGGGCCTAGCGAGATTGCGCGCAGCGTCGAGGCGACCTTGTTTGCCTCTGAAGAGCCGATGAGCATCGAGGCGCTGGGCACGCATTTGGGCGGGATGAGCCATTCCGATGTGCGCGATGCCCTAAAAGAGCTGAGCGAATTTTACGAAAAGCGCGGCATCCAATTGGTGGAGCGCGGGAAGCGTTGGCATTTTGAGACCGCGCCGGACCTTGCGCATTTGCTGCGCAGAGAGCGCGAGCAGGTGCGCCGCCTAAGCCGCGCCGCTACCGAAGTGCTCGCCATCATCGCCTATCATGAGCCTGTGAGCCGCGCCGATATCGAATCCATTCGCGGGGTTCAGACCGCCAAGGGCACGCTCGATGTGCTGATGGAGGCGGGCTGGATCAGGCTAGCTGGTCGCCGCGATGTGCCGGGACGCCCGGTTATCTATGCGACGACGCCAGAGTTTCTCGATCACTTCGGGCTAAGCTCGCGCCGCGATTTGCCGGGCATTGATGAGCTGAAAGCCGCCGGCCTGCTCGACCCGGTTGATGATGCTTTAGAAGAGGCGATGAGCCCGGACACCGGCGATACGGACGCGGCGGAAGCATTGGACGAAGAGGGCGTTTCAGAGGAACTGGACGAAAACGTCGATCCTGATACTTGATACACAGGTGCGACTGGCGCTTCATGCTAATCATCCCTATATTCACCACAGGTAATTGAGAGAGAATTCGCAATGGGCGGTATCGGAATCTGGCAGATTGTCATCGTGGCACTGGTCGTCCTCGTCTTTTTTGGGCGAGGCCGCATATCAGAAATGATGGGCGATTTCGGCAAAGGTATCTCCAGCTTTAAGAAGGGTCTGAGCGAAGACATCGACGCTTCTACCACCAAGCCATCGGAGCCCGCTGGGCAGATTGAACCGCCAGCGGATAAGAGCGCGGCGGCCAGCGAGACCGCGTCTGCAGAGCAGAAAGACGCCTCCAAGTAACCTCTGAACAGAGAGCGGCAATGCGCCGGACCAACTAAATATGTTCGATTTAGGCGCCGCAGAATTGCTGGTCATCGTGATTGTAGCGGTGATCGTGATCGGGCCAAAGGATCTGCCTTTGGCGATGCGCACGGCTGGCCGCTGGATAGGACAAGTCCGCAAGGTTTCCGTGCATTTTCGCACGGGCATCGACGCGATGGTGCGCGAGGCTGAGCTCGAGGACATGGAAAAGAAGTGGCAGGCGCAGAACGAAGAGATCATGAAGCGTCAGTCCGGCTCGGCTGAGGCGGCTGTTGGTGAGCCGGTGATGACTGGCCCTCCGCCCGCCGCGCCCAAGGCCCAGGCAGCTGAGGTAGCGAAGCCCGCCGTGCCTGAACCGGCAACAGCTAAAGCGAAAGCGGCGAAGAAAGCCGATAGTGCCGCCGAAACTGCGGCGAAGGAGCCGGAACTGCCGCTTGCTGCGAGACCGAAAGCCAAATCAAAGCCTAAAGTGAAGAAGGCAGCGCAGCCTGAGGCAGCTTCAGAAAGCGCGCCCCAATCCAAGGCCAGAACCAAGCCGCGCGCTAAAGGCAAACCAAAGTCTTCGCCGAAGAGCGAGGGCTAGAGATCGGCGATGGCTCTGGGAATAAGAGATATAGACGAGACGCAGGCACCGCTGCTTGATCATTTGATCGAGCTGCGCAGCCGCCTGGTGCGTTCGGTCATTGCGCTGACGCTGGCGTTTTGTGTCTGCTTCTACTTTGCTGACGAGATTTTGGGCTTCCTGATCCAGCCTTTGAAGGACGCATTTCCTGAAGGCGAAGGCCAACTGATCTTCACTAAGCTCTATGAAGTGTTCTTCGTGGAGTTAAAGGTCGCTCTGTTTGCGGGCTTTTTCGTCAGCTTCCCGGTGATCGCGAACCAGCTATGGGCATTCATCGCGCCAGGCCTTTACGCCAAAGAGAAGAAAGCATTCCTCCCATTCCTGCTCGCAACGCCTGTGCTGTTCTTGGCGGGCGGTTCGCTGGCCTATTTTGTTGTCATGCCAACCGCGTTTCGGTGGTTTTTGACCTTTGAAGGCGAGGCTGGCGGCCTCAATATTGAGGCTCTGCCTGCTGCTGGTGACTATCTCAGCCTAGTGATGCAATTCATCCTCGCCTTTGGGATGAGCTTTCTGTTGCCGGTCTTGCTGTTGCTGCTGAACCGTGCGGGTATCGTCACGCGGGCGCAGTTCGTTGCTGCTCGCCGCTATGTCATTGTCGGTGTGGTGGCGCTCGCCGCGATTGTGACACCGCCAGACCCTGGCTCTCAGGTGATCCTGGCGGTGCCTTTGCTGCTGCTGTTTGAGGGTTCGCTGGTGCTGATGCGCTTGCAAGAGCGGGGGCAGGGCACGGATGAGGATGAGGACGCCGAGGGCGACGATGCGGATGCGTCGGACGAAGGAAGCGCTGTAGAGGCCGGTGATGTGCCTGCTGCCGCTTCGGGTTCTGATGACGATGAGTCCGTTGGTCGCGGCGATATGGGCGAGACATAAAGCTTGCGCTGGGGCGCTTTGCTGCGCCGTTTGCTGCTAGCGCGCTTGATTGGCCCCTGCTCTAAGACTGACTTACAGTCTAGCCTGCCACTGGCTCAAGTATGATGTTTTGACGCTTGATCGTATTCCACGGGCGCGGGCTGCGTCACTTGATGGGCTGTGCCGATTTGAGCCGAGAGCAACTCAATGTCGACCACGGGACGGCATCCCCATTGTTTGCTGGCGTTTCTGAGGGCCTAGGCCCCTCTTGTGCCCTCGCGCCCACCGCACCCATCGGTTGGCTTGTCAACAGATCAAAAAAACGGGGCCCCGAAGGACCCCGTAATTTGTATTGATGTTGTTTCGCCTGTTAGGCGCTGACGGGATCGTCGTCGCCGTCTGCAGCGATCACGATACCACCGATGACAGCTGCTGCTGCCAGAAGGGCGATAATGATGCCTGAAGAGCCGCCGCCGATTTCGCTTTCGCCTTCGACTGGAGCAGCCGAACGGTCAAATGCGGCTTCTGCGATAGCCGGGGTTGCTGCGAGCGAAACTGCTGCTGTTGCAGCGGCAAGCGTACGGAATTTCATCAATATTCTCCTGATTGATTCTTACTTAACTCGAAAATCGTTGGTTAATTAGGCGATCCATTCGTTTATGGCAACCTTAATCTTGAGCAAAGTGTCACCATTTTGGTTCTTAAAGTCCTTTTTAATCAGCGATGTAGCGAAACAGTCTGCGATCTGATGCATTTTTGACGCACTTTCAGACGCGAAAAATGCTGCAACTGCTCACTACACCATTCCCGAAGCACCACGCGAACCTCGAATCGGTTCTCACCGCCTTAATCACTTGCGCAGCCCGGTTTGAACATACGCAAGACCGCCTAGTGATTTGTGCCAAGCAGCGGTTCCGACCGCTGCAAACAATTCACTTTGTGATCAATCAGACAATGGCCCTGTGATGCGCAGCGCGCAACCGCGCAGAGGTCGCGTGGGCTCAGCGCGCGACGACTTGCTCGCCTCCGATCCACACTTCGCTGATCTGCGTTGTGCGGATATCCGCAGGCGATGCCAGCATTGGATCACGGTCGACCAGCAAGAAGTCGGCGCGCTCGCCGGGGATCAAGCGTCCGAACCGGCCATCGGCAAATCCAGCGAAGGCAGCATCCGCCGTAAAGGCGCGCAGCGCTTGTTCGCGGCTGACGGTTTCTTGTGCACGCCATCCCCCAAACGGCTCTCCATTGGCATCCGTACGGCTGATTGCGACAGCAATGCCCGCGAAGGCGTCGGCAGGCTCAACTGGTGCGTCAGACCCGAAGGCTAGGCGACCGCCAACATTCAATACGCTACGCCAGGCATAGGCTCCGCCGAGGCGATCTGGCCCCAGCCGCGCTTCTGCCATCAAACGGTCAGAGGTTTGGTGGAGCGGCTGCATCGAGGCGATGATTCCAAACTTGCCAAAGGTCGGCAGGTCCGCCGGATCTGCGATCTGGGCGTGTTCAATTCGCCAGCGCCGATCACCGGTATAGCTTGAATTGAGCTCTTCAATCGCGGCCAGCACATCAGAGTTTGCTGCATCGCCAATCGCATGGACAGCGGGCTGAAAATTATCGAGCGCCGCACGGCTCATCAAATTGCGCAATTGCGCCTGCGACAGCAGCGGCAAACCGCGCGTGCCCGGCTCATCAGCATAAGGTTCCTTCAGCGTCGCCCCGCGTGAGCCCAAAGCGCCGTCGAGATAGAGCTTAATCCCGCCCATGCGTAGGCGGTCATCATAGAGCCACGGCGTCGGGCCAGGGCCACCGATCAGAGACATTGTCTCAATATCGCTGGCGTATGACATGATCCGCATCTTGAGCGTGCCATTGTCGCCCGCGCGCCGATAGGTTTGCCAGTCCTCAATGGTTGTGCCCATGTCAGCTGCGGCCGTCACGCCTTTGGCAAAGAGGATCTCCTGCGCCTTGCGCAGCGCCAGATCGCGGTCTTCTGGGCGGGGTGGGGGTACGACTGCATTCACCAGGCTTTCCGCTGCATCCACGAACACGCCGGCTGGCTCCTGACTGCCGGCCTTGCGGATGATCCGCCCGCCGCTCGGTGACTGCGATGCGGCTGTGACGCCGGCAGCTTCTATCGCCTTGGTATTGGCCCAGCTCGCATGGCCGTCGACCCGGCTCAGCCAGACGGGGCGGTCAGACACGACTGCGTCCAATTCTTCAGCGGTCGGAAAGCGGCCAAGGCCCCATTTCTCTTGGTTCCAGCCGCGCCCGAGGATCCATGGCCGTCCAGGGTTCTCAGCAGCGAATTCTGCGATCTTTTCCAGCGCGTCTTCCAACGAGGTGGTTTGCGACAGATCCAGCGTCAGCGCGCCAAAGCCAACGCCCATCACGTGCAAATGCGCATCGATCATGCCTGGCAGCATGACCCGACCTTCACCGTCCACGCCAAACTCGATATTGCTGGGGCGCTCCTCGCCGCGCTCGACCAGGTCGGTGATCTTGCCCTCGTCGTCGAACACCAATCCGACAAAGCGCTTCAGCTCGCCGTCCTCGTCAATGGTGATACCATCGACGTTATAAATCAGTGTGTCAGCCGCCGCGGGACTGGCGCCGAGCGCGAGAATAGCTGTAGCGGCGCCAAGCGCGGCGGTGAATTTGCGGATCATATCTCTGTCTTAGTCCTTCTTGGCTTGCGGCAGCCGGGTGATGAGCGCGCTGGTGTCGCGGCGTCCGCCGCCCCCTGCTTGCACTTCGGCATAGAATTGATCGACCAGCGCTGTCACGGGTGATGACAGCCCAAGGCGTTTTGCTTCATCCAAAGCGATACCCAAATCTTTGCGCATCCAATCGATGGCAAAGCCGAAGTCGAAGCTATCGGCTGCCATGCTTGCCCAGCGATTGTCCATTTGCCAGCTTTGCGCCGCGCCGCCAGAGATCGCTTGATAGGTCTTGTCCATATCCAGGCCAGCAGCCTCGGCCAGCCGCACCGCCTCTGACAAACCAGCCAGAACGCCAGCGATGCACATTTGATTGGCCATCTTGGCCGTTTGCCCTGCGCCAGCACCGCCGACGTGGACGATTGACTTGGCGTAGCAATCCATCACTGGCGCAGCGCGCGCCAAAGCCTTCTCACTGCCGCCGCACATGATGGCGAGCTGGCCATTCTCGGCGCCCGCTTGACCGCCAGAAACGGGGGCATCGACGAAATCGATCCCCTTCTTCTGGCAGGAATCGACCAGCCAGCGGGCCAGATTGGCCGATACAGTTGTGTGATCGATCAACAATGTCCCATCGGCCATTGCTTCAACCGCGCCGTTTGTGTCGAGCGTAACGCTGACCAGGTCTTCGTCATTGCCAACGCAGGTGAAGACGACATCCGCGCCGCTCGCCGCCTCTGCTGGCGTGGCAGCAAAGGCGACGTCAAGGCCTTCTTTGGCCCAAACGCCCTGCCATTTTGCGGCGCGTTCCGGTGAGCGATTGTACGCTATCACATCATAGCCTGCGCGCGCGAGATGCCCGGTCATTGGGCCGCCCATCACGCCAAGCCCGATAAAGGCAATTGTCAGATCTGAATTCACTTGGGTTTTGCTCATGGGGCGAGGCAGTAATGGCAATTGCGGCACCTGCCAATAAAGCAGATCGCGCAATTGGGTTTGCCCTTCGCTCTGCAAAGGCTTACTCGCCCCGGCACTATGACAGCACAATCTGCCTCTGCCGCCGCATCAGCCCCCGCATCTCGCGGTCTTGCTGACCTGACCCTTGATCATGTGCGCGCCGCCGCTGCGCGCATTGATGGCGCGGTGGTGAAGACGCCGATGATGCGCTCGATTACTCTGTCGCAGATTACCGGGGCGGAGATTTGGCTGAAGTTTGAAAACTTGCAGTTCACCGCCGCCTACAAAGAGCGCGGCGCGCTCAATGCTCTGCTGCAACTGACCGATGAACAGCGCGCTCGTGGTGTGATTGCGGCGTCTGCGGGCAATCATAGTCAGGGCCTGTCGTATCACGGAACTCGGCTGGGCGTGCCGGTAACGATTGTGATGCCGCGCACCACGCCAACAGTGAAGGTGATGCAGACCGAGAGCGTTGGCGGCAGTGTCGTTCTCGAAGGCGAGACCTTTGACGATGCCAATGCCCATGCGCGCAAGCTGGAGCAGGAAATGGGGCTGACATTTGTGCACCCGTTCGATGATCCGCATGTGGCCGCTGGCCAAGGCACGGTCGCCTTGGAGATGCTGGAGCAAAAGTCGGACCTAGACTGTCTGGTCACGCCGATTGGCGGCGGCGGTCTGATCTCTGGCATGTCGACGGTCGCGCGCGCGCTCAATCCCGACATTGAGATTGTTGGCGTTCAGGCCAGCCTGTTTCCCAGCATGTACGCGCGGATCAAAGGCGAAGACCGGATGTGCGGCGGCGACACTCTAGCGGAAGGGATCGCGGTTAAACAGCCAGGTGAATTCACCAGCAAGGTTATCGCCGAACGCGTTGATGACATCCTGCTGGTGGATGAGCCAGCGCTGGAAAAAGCGGTCGCTTTGCTGCTGCAAATAGAGAAGACCGTGGTCGAGGGTGCGGGCGCTGCTGGATTAGCGGCGGTGCTCCAGCATCCGGAACGTTTCGCTGGAAAATCCATCGGCATGGTGCTGTGCGGCGGCAATATTGACACCCGCCTGCTGGCGAATGTGCTGCTGCGCGATCTGGCGCGGCAAGGGCGCCTCGCGCGTCTGCGGGTGACTTTGCAGGATCGCCCAGGTGCCTTGTTCAAGGTCATGCGGCTGTTTGATGCGCATAATGTGAACATCATCGAGATCTATCACCAGCGCATCTTCACGACGCTGCCTGCGAAGGGCTTGATCACGGATATTGAGTGCGAGGCGCGCGATGCGGATCAGCTCAATGCCTTGGTCGCGGCGCTGCGTGAGGCGGATTACAAAGTGACCGTGGCTGAGCTCGCCTAAACCGGGCTTTTGAAAGAGTATTGGCACCCTAATCGCCCTTCGGCGAAGCTAGAGACGTGGGCGCAATTCCAGCGCTTTCCACCCAGCTACGCGTTAACCCCTAGCAAACAAACTGTATCCGGATTGGCGTCAATCGCAATTCTTGCCCCACGCAATTGCGCCATTCCTGCGGCAAAATGTGCAAAGTAAGCCTTTATTAACCCTGATTTGTGGTTAAGATACTTTTACTGCCGCGACCAAACAGGCATAAGAATGTCTTAACGCCCAACCCCCTGATTCACCCTTTGCACAAGGACTCAAGGCAAACCCGTGACGGCCCCGATCCGCTTTCCTCGTTTCTTTGTTACCAGCCCTGCGCCTTGCCCTTATTTGCCGGGTAAGAGCGAGCGCAAAGTCTTTACAGAGCTGAAGGGCGGTCATGCGGATCAGCTGAACGAAGCGCTTGGCCGCATTGGTTTTCGCCGCAGTCAGACGGTGGCTTACCGGCCCAGCTGCATTGATTGCCAGGCATGCGTTTCTGTCCGAGTAGTCTCTGACGAGTTCAAACCTTCCAGCACGCAAAAGCGGCTGATGAAGCGCAACAAGGATCTCGTTGTTACAGAGTGCCGCCCATGGGCGACTGATGAACAATTTGAACTGCTCGCCAAATATCTCAGCGCACGCCATCCCGATGGCGGCATGGCGGCAATGGACGAGCTCGATTACGCCGACATGGTCGAGCACACGCCGGTCACCAGCTATGTCATCGAATATCGCGAGCCGAGCGAAAATGGCGAGCCGGGCCGTTTGGTCGGCGCCTGCTTGACCGATCGCCAAGGCGACGGCCTGTCGATGATTTACAGCTTTTATGATCCTGATCATGAAGCGCGCGCGGGGCTTGGCAATTTTATCATTCTCGACCACATAGTGCGCGCTGCGGAACAAGGGCTTCCCTACGTCTATCTCGGCTATTGGGTCGAGGGATCGCCGCGGATGCAATATAAGGTGCGCTATCGCCCGCTCGAACGGCTGACCCGTGAAGGCTGGCAACGTATGTCCGATGAAGAGCAAAGCGAGCTTATTGCTGAGGCCACTGCGCCGAAAAACTCGCTTGACGAGCCGATCAAAGGCGCGCGCGGTAAAGACGGCCAACCGATTAAATTCCCAGCGACATAATATCCTGACATTGCGAAGCATCGGGCTCGCTGCGGCGATGGGCTGCGCTGTGCATGGCCCGTATGCCTATGCGCAGGATGCCTCGCCTGACTTGGCGCAGCCGGCCGAAAATGAGCCTGCCACCGAGGGTGGTGCCGAGGGCGCAGCGCCGCAAGAGAACCCAAGCGAAGCGCCAGCAATTCCAGTACCTGCCGCTCCGCCGCCGCCGCGTTCGCTTGAGGATTTGATCCCGGATAGCGCAGTGGAGAATGCGGAGGGCTGGGCGACGCAGGGCGCGGGCCCCGCTGCGACGCCAGCGGAAAGCTTCGAGTTGGCGGACGATCCCGTGGCCGACCTTGCGGGCGCGCCGGACCCGATCGCCGAAGAGCTCGAAACGCTGACGATTGCGGTGCCTGAACCGCTAACTCCTGATCCTGAGGTTGAGGCGCTGGCGGAGATTGATGCGCCCGATCTCATCGACCTGCCAGAGCTGGCCCGATTCGACATATCTGACGAATTGGAGCTGGGTTTTCCCGCCGATGCAGAGGGTTTCCCAGAGCGCACAGAGTTTCTCGCCCGATTTGAAGCACTTTCTACCGTGGAAACTTTGAGCGGCAGCGAGGCCAGCATCGCGCAATTGGCGGCGCGCGCGCGGGCTGATCAGGATCTGCTTCAGCGTACTTTGCGCAATTATGGCTATTACGATGGCCAGGTGATCCGCCAGCTGTCCGGCGTTCGTCCCGGCGAAGACACCGCCAGCGCCCAGCCGCGGGCCCGCTTCGATATTCTGCCCGGCCCGCGCTATTCCTTTGGCGAGATCGACCTCGGCGCTCTTTCCAATGCGCTCGACTATGTCGATCTGCGCAATGCCTTTGCCATCCAGTCCGGCGATCCGCTTTATGCTGACCGGATTATTGAGCAGCAGATTGTGTTGGATACGGCGCTGGGCGAGCGCGGCTATCCCTTTGCTGAGATCGATGAACCAGAACTGCTGATTGATCACACAAGGCGCGAGGGCGATTTGACGCTGCCGGTAGAACCGGGCGGCAAATATGTCTTCGGCGAAGTCACAAGCAGCCAGCCGGAGTTTCTCTCTGGCAAGCACCTGTCGCGGATTGCCCGCTTTGAGCCGGGCGACACCTATCAGCGTAGTCTGGAATTTGACCTGCGCCGCGCGGTCACCGCGACGGGATTGGTCTCGACTGTCACAGTCACTCCCAGAGAAGTCGCCCCGCCAAGCGGCGACGAGCCCGGCGTGGTGGCGCTCGACGTGGGGGTTGAGAAGGCCAAGCTGCGCACGATTTCCGGCGCGATTGGCTTTGGCTCTGAGGATGGTCTGAAGGTTGAGGCTGGGTGGGAACACCGCAATCTCTTCCCACCAGAGGGCGCGCTGAACGTCCGCGGTATTCTCGGCACGCGTGAGCGGCTTGCCAGCCTCAGCCTCAAACGCAGCAATTTTCGCGCGCGCGATCAGGTGCTTACGCTCGATGCCTATGCCAGTGATATCGAAACCGAGGCGGTGGATGCGCGCACAATCGGCCTGCGCGGCACGTTTGAGCGGCTGTCCAACCTGCTCTTCCAAAAGCCATTCAGCTGGGCGCTGGGCGGCGAATTGCTCTATTCCGATGAGCGCAACCAAGGTGTTGATGGTGCGGAATCTCCGCGTCAGGACTTTGTCATTGGCGGGCTGTTTGGCCGCGCAACCATTGATGCCAGCGACGATCTGCTCGATCCGACCAACGGATACCGGCTGACCGGTTTCCTTGCGCCTGAGGTCTCGCAATCACGCGGGGCAACCAGTTTCTATTTCCGCAGCGAAGCGGATGCGACCTATTACCAATCGATCGGCTCTACCGTGCTCGCCAGCCGCGCCAAATTCGCGACCATTCAGGGCGCGGGCGTGGATGCGATTGCGCCATCGCGGCGGCTCTATGCGGGCGGCGGCGGTTCGGTGCGGGGCTATGGTTTTCAAGCCATCGGGCCGCGCAATCCCGAAACGGGAGAGGCCACTGGCGGGCGCTCTCTCGTTGAATTCTCGCTGGAGGCGCGGATTGAAACCGGTCTGTTCGACGGCGCGGTTGAAGTGGTGCCCTTCGTTGATGCGGGCTCCGTTTCGGTCGACAACACGCCGGACTTTGGCCTGATCCGTGTCGGTGCGGGCGTGGGCGTGCGCTACAAAACCGGGTTCGGCCCCATCCGTGTTGATGTCGGCGTGCCGCTCAATCCCAATGAGTTCGACAGCCCGGTCGTCGTCTATGTCAGCCTGGGGCAGGCGTTCTGATGAGCGACGAAGCCGCAATCGAAGAGCAGGCCGAGAGCCCGCCAGTGAACCGCAAACGCCGCTGGGCCAAGCGGCTTGGCTGGGCGCTGGCGATCATCCTCTTGCCGCTCGTGCTCGCGGCTGCGTTTTTGAGCACGCCCATCGGCAAGCGCTTTGTGACCGATCAGATCGCTCAGGTCGCGCCGGCATCTGGGCTGCGCTTTGAGGTCGGGCGGATCGAGGGGGATATTTACGGCAAGGCAACGCTGCACGATGTGACTGTGTTTGATCCAAAGGGTGCGTTCCTAACGATCCCGGAGGTCGATCTCAATTGGAACCCGCTCGCTTGGCTCACCAGCGGCCTCGACATTCGAGAGCTTAGCGCACGGCGCGGCACGCTCACGCGGTTGCCAGAGCTGCTTCCCGGTGACCCGGACGCGCCGATCCTGCCGGACTTTGATATCCGCGTTGATGAGCTGAACATTGACAGCCTGACGCTCGCACCCGGCATTGCCGGTGAGGATACGCAGCAAGTCAATCTGACCGCAGAGGCTGACATTCGCTCAGGCCGTGTCTTCGTTGATCTGGAAGGAACATTGGGTAGCGAAGACCGCATCGCCCTGCTGCTGAATGCCATGCCCGATGGCGATGAGTTCGACATAAAGCTCGACTACGCCGCGCCAGCCGCAGGTGTGATTGCGCAGATGGCGGGGCTTGATCGCGGCTACCGCGCGCGCATCGACGGCGAGGGTACATGGGAGAAATGGCTTGGCCATCTGCTGGTTGAGGAGACGGGCGGCGAAGATACAGCCCGCGTAGCCGGTTTTCAGATCACCAATCGCGCAGGCGAATACAGCCTGCTGGGACAGGTTTCTCCGCCGATCACCGGTAATGGGATTGTAGCGCGGGCATTGGGCGACGCACTGTCGTTGTCACTGGTCGGAACGCTGGAGGCCAGCACTTTTGATGGCAGATTCGCAGCCGCCACGCGCGCATTGTTTGCGCGGGGTGAGGGCGCGGTTGATCTGGCTGACAACCGCTTTGATGGCTTTGGGGTGAGCGCTTTTCTGCGCGATCCGGCGCTGCTTGGGTCAGCCGTATCGCTGGAAAACACCCGGCTTTCCGCGACCCTAGACGGCCCGTTCCGCGAACTTGCCGCCGAGCATTCCTTGCAAATTGGCAAGCTTGTCTCTGGCGAGACTGAGGTCCCCAATATCGTCCAATCCGGCACGGCGCGCTATGATGGCACCGGTTGGTCGCTGCCGCTCGATGCGACCAGCGGTGCGGTGACGACCGGCATCGCCGCGCTTGATCCGAAGCTGACCAGCGGCATTTTGCGCGGCGGGCTTGATTGGCGCGACGGGCGCCTCACCAGTGACAATCTGCGCCTCGGCTTTGAAACGCTCGGGGCCAATCTCACACTCAGGGGCGATACATCGGCGGGGGTTTATGCGCTGGCCGGGCCGGTCAGTGCGCGCGGATTTAACCTGCCCGATGTCGGCAGCGCCAATGCGACCGCAAAAATCCTGCTGAAAGCCGGCGCGAATATCCCCTGGAGCCTGCGAGCAAACTTCGCAGGCGAGCTTTCCAGTATCTCCAATGAGACGGTCGCCAATGTCGCAGGCGGCCCAATAAAACTGCGCGGCGGCCTGTCGGTCGGCGGCAATTCTCCGTTCTCCTTTAGCGCGCTGGAAGCGGACAGTCCGAAACTGTCACTCGCTGCTGATGGCCGGGTCGTCGATGGGACGACCACCTTAGTCGGTTCTGGGAGGCACGCGGACTACGGCGACTTCACAATTGATGGAGCCTTCGGCGTTGACGGCCCGCGCGCGACATTGGTGTTCGCAGATCCTTTGCCGGCAGCTGGTCTCGCCAATGTCCGCGTTGCGATTGCGCCGAGTGACAATGGATTTGCGATTGACACCGAGGGCGGCTCTCTGCTCGGCCCGTTCAAGGGTACACTGGGACTTGCCTTGCCCGGCAATGGTCCGGCGCGGATCGACATTGCAACCCTGAAAATATGGCGCACCGATGTGACCGGCGCGATTGCTCTGGAAGAGCGCGGCCTGCGCGGAAATTTGGCGCTCAGCGGCGGCGGCATCGGCGGCACAATCGCGCTCTCACCCGAGGGCACGGCGCAAGCTTTCGATGCCGATCTGACGGTTCGCGGCGCACGCTTTGGCGGGACGACCACTTTGGCTTTGGCCAGCGCTGATATCAACGCGAGCGGCGCCTTCACCGAGGGTTCCAGCCGCATCAATGCCGACATCTCCGGCTCAGGTCTGGAATATGGCGCGCTGTTCATCGGGCGCTTTGCGGGTAAGGCCGATGTGACCGATGGAACAGGCAAAGCGACCGCCTCGATTGCCGGACGGCGCAGCGACCGCTTTGCGCTCAAATTTGATGGCGATATCGCGCCGCGCCGCCTCGCGCTCTTGGCTCGGGGTGAATTTGCGGACCGCGATATTACGATGCCGCGCCGCGCCGTCCTGACCCAGGCTGAGGGGCAGGAGGGCTGGCGGCTTGCGCCAACGCAGGTCGGCTTTGGCCGCGGCTATGCCATCGTCGAGGGCGCGCTGGGCGCGGCGGAGACCGCCGTGCAGGCCAAGCTGGCCGATATGCCGCTCTCACTGGCCGATCTCGCGATTGCTGACCTTGGCTTTGGCGGCGTCATCTCTGGCCTGATCGATTATCGCCAGACGGGCAGCGCGCCGCCAAGCGCCAATGCCAAGGTTGAGATCAAGAACTTTACCCGCTCCGGCCTTGTCCTATCCTCGCGCCCGGTCGATGTGCTTGCTGTGCTCGATTTGACGCCGAGCCGATTGAGTGGCGGGGCGGTGCTGCGCGAAGAGGGCAACCGGCTTGGCCGGGTCAAGGCGGACATAACTGGTGTGCCTTTGAGCGGTGAGCTGATGCAGCGGCTGCGGCGCGGGCGCCTGTCTGCCGACTTAAATTACAATGGCCCAGCTGAGGGCGTTTGGCGCCTGATCGGGATTGAGACTTTTGATCTGACCGGCCCTGCGACGGTTTCCTCCAAGGTCACCGGCACGCTTTCCAATCCGGTGTTCAACGGCCGGGTCGCGAGCGACAATCTGCGGGTGCAAAGCGCGCTATCCGGCACAGATATCGCCAATGTCGCGGTGCGCGGACAGTTTGCTGGATCGCGTCTGCGCCTCACCCGGTTTGCCGGGACGACCGCCCGCGGCGGGACTGTCAGCGGCAGCGGTTTAGTCAATTTCGCTGGATTGCAATCGGGCCGCCCGCCACAGATCGATCTGCGCGCAGCGGTCGATGATGCGCAGCTGCTCAACGCCAACGGTCTGTCCGCGACACTGACCGGACCTTTGCGAATTATCTCGGATGGCAGCGGTGGAACCATCGCCGGACGGCTGAGGATCAACCGGGCCAGCTGGGCGCTGGGCGTTGCGGCGGAAGACATGGCGCTGCCCGAGGTGCGCACCAGAGAAGTGAACACGCCGGTCGATGCGCTCCCTAGGACCGCATCTGCATCAACATGGCGTTATCTCGTGGATGCCAGCACAAGCAGCCGGATTTCGGTCGATGGTATGGGCCTCGACAGCGAATGGGGCGCGGACATTGCGCTGCGCGGCACGACCAGTGACCCGCGCATCGGCGGCGAGGCTAGGCTGGTGCGTGGAGCATACACTTTTGCGGGAACACGGTTCGAATTGACGCGCGGGCGCATTGCTTTTGACGTAAACCAGCCGATCAACCCGCGCCTCGACATAGAGGCTGAAACAAGCGCTGACGACGTGAATGTGACCGTTGCGATTGGCGGCAATTCTGACAGCCCTCAGATCACCTTTGCCTCAAATCCGCAGTTGCCTGAGGAAGAGATTCTCGCGCGCCTGCTGTTCGGCGGTTCGATCACCAGCCTTTCCGCCACCGATGCGCTGCAATTGGGCGCGGCCTTGGCGAGCCTGCGCGGCGGCGGCGGCATTGATCCGGTCAGCCAGCTGCGCAATGCGATTGGGCTTGATCAGCTGCGTATCGTCAGCGCCGATCCCGCGCTCAATCGCGGCACTGGCGTGGCACTGGGCAAAAACCTGGGCCGCCGCGTCTATGTCGAGATTGTGACCGATGGCCGAGGATACAGTGCGACCAGTGTGGAGTACCGGATAACGCGCTGGCTCTCTTTGCTGGGCAGTGTGTCGACCATTGGGCGGCAAAGCGTGGTGGCAGAGATCAGTCGCGATTATTGAGCGGGCTCAGTGCGGCTTTCGGCTTGGTCCAAGCGCGGGCGCCCAGAACTAAGACGCGTAAAGCTTCGCCTCCGCAGCACGGCGCCGGGTCAGCCCCTTCAGTACCCGTCCGCCGGCCTTATTCCAGCGCGCAAATTCTCGCATCGCTCCATCGAAATCTCCGGCCTTATGCTTGCGGGTCAGGGTCGCGCGGGCAATTGCGCCGGTGTTGTAGTGAAAGCTGACCATGGCATCGAATTGCGCCTGGCTGGTGCGGGCATCGCCGAGCGCGCGCGCGACATCGGCGGCATAAAGCGCAAGATCTTCCTCCAGTCGTGCGTCGCATTCTGCCTGGGTCCATACGGTGCCAGGACCGATCCGGTCATCCGCGCCAAGCCCGCGCCCGGTTGCGCCCCAGCCGATGGTCCACGGTTCACTGCCGGTGCCGGGATCAGGATAGGCCTCTATAAGGCCATCCGTGCGTAGCCGCGCGCAGCCCTCAAACCGTTTGATCATGGCGATCCCTTGTTCGCCGACCCGCATACCAGAGCGCGCGGATTTTACAATCGGCACGGAGATATGGCTGCGTGTCGGCACACAGTCCGCTTCATCACCAGCGGCGCAATCGAGCGCACGATCGAGCGTCACGACTTCGAGTTTGCGAAAGCCCCGGCCCAGCATCGCGCGGACAGCATCGAACAAGGGCTTGCGAGATTTTGAGGTGAGATCTGGCACGGCGGTCGCCTCCTATTGGGAACAGAGGCGAACCTATTAGGCAGATTGGCGGCGAGTAGGAAAATGGAAAGTTTGCACGGCGGACGATGCAAATTTTACATCCTGTTACAATTCCAAAGCTCTATCTTAACATTTGTAGGGCATGGCCTGCTGGATGAACGGGAAAGCCGCCATACAAGGGGCACCAGTAAAAAACTGGGCAATCGGATGCATAGTGGGAGCGGCCTATTTTCTGGCCGCCTGCTTCTCCTTTGAACTCGCATTGGGGGTCAGCGGAGTAGCAACTCTCTGGCCTGCTAGCGGGATTTTCGTTTCGGCTTTGCTGCTCGCGCGCCGCAATCAGATCGTTCCAATGGCTGTCGCAGTCGCTGCAGCCAGCATCATCGCCAATGTGCTTTACGGTGCGTCCTTCGGGACAGCGCTGGCATTTACCGCCGCCAATGTCGCCGAAGGCATTTTGATCAGCCAGCTAGTCATTCGCACCTCTGGCGTTCCGCGTACTTTGGACGATAAGCGCTGGCTTGCGACCTTCTTTGGCGCGGCCGTCGCCGGCAGCGCGGCGAGTGCGGCGGTTGCGGCGCTGCTCGCGGGCGAACTGACGCTGCCCTTCTTCGTATCGTGGTTCACGACGGTTTGCCTTGGGATGCTGATCGTAACGCCATTGATCGTGGCTGCTGCGAATGAGTTTCCGCTGAAGTTTACGCAAGTCTCGCGCGGATCGGTGCTGCGCTTTGGGCTTTTTACGACCGTCGTCGGGATTGTCTGCTGGGCCGCTTTGGCCCTTGGCGACGGGCAGTTCCTGTTCCTGCCAGTGATCGCAATTGCTGCTGCGACCTACGCCTATGGCTCGCGCGGGGCGGCGATCAGCATCAGCCTCGTCGCGGTGGTTGCCACGCTGGAGACTGATTTCTCAGCGCCGGTGATTGGCGAATTTGCGCTGCAATGGGACACGCTGTTCCTGCAGTTCTATTTGCTCAGCCTGCTGTGTTCTGTTTGGCCGCTATCGGCGCTGATGGCGGACAAGGAAAAGCTGATTGATCGCTATGCTCAAACGACCGACTTGCTTCAATTGGCGGAGAAAACCGCGAGTGTCGGGCACTGGGCGCTGGAGCCGGACAATGCGACACTGATCTGGTCAGAAGAGGTTTTCCATATCCACGGGATCGATCCGGGTGATCCAGAGCTGGGCGGTGCGATGCCGCTTGAAGAGGTCAGCTCGCTGAACCTCTATCACCCAGAGGATCAGGACCGGGTCCGCACCTTGTTGCTTGCCGCGATGGAAGACCCCGTGCCGTTTTCCTATGAGGCCCGGATCATCAGACCCGATGGCGCAATACGCTATGTGTCCAGCATTGGGCGCCCGCGATACGATGCATCGGGCGAATTCCGCGGCCTGTTTGGCACGTTTCAGGACATCACAGAGCAAACCGAAACCCTCGAAGCCCTGCGCGTGGCGCGGCGTGATGCGCTGCGCGAAGCCAAAACGGCACTACGCCTGTCAGAGACCGATGAGCTCACCGGCATTGCCAATCGCCGCAAGGCCTTTGGCGAATTGCGCGCAGCAGCCCGATTGGCCGAGGTCAGCGGTGCGCCGCTGACAATCGCGATTTTCGATATCGACCACTTTAAGGCGGTCAACGATCGCCATGGCCACCATGCAGGCGACGTGGTGCTGAAACGTGTTGCGCAAATCGTGTCAGAGCAATTGCGTCCCGGGGATTGTGCAGGTCGTATCGGCGGGGAAGAATTTCTCGTGATCCTGCCCGGTGAAGACAGCGCGGCTGCACAAGGCATTATCGAACGGCTGCGCCTCAAAGTCGCAGCGGAAGAATGGGATATCGCTGGTCTGAAGCAGGTGACCATGAGCGCCGGGCTGGCCGATGTGGTCGTGGATGAGAGCATTGAGAAATCGATGCAGAAGGCTGACCGTGCGCTCTATGATGCGAAGCAAAGCGGACGAAACCTGCTGCGCACTGCGGCTTAAGCTCAGCCTAGACCATTCAGGATAAACAAAAGGGGCGCCAAGATTACTTTTGGCGCCCCCTTGTTGTGGTGTGTCAGCGGTTGATTAGCTGCTGTAATACATGTCGAACTCGACCGGAGCCGGTGTGGTTTCGAGGCGCGATACCTCTTCCCACTTTAGCTCAGCATAGGCGTCGATCTGGTCTTTCGAGAACACATCGCCCTTCAGCAGGAATTCGTGATCTGCTTCCAGAGCCTCAAGCGCCTCGCGCAAAGAACCGCAAACGGTCGGCACGTCAGCAAGCTCAGCTGGCGGCAGATCATAGAGGTTCTTGTCCATTGCCTCGCCCGGGTGGATCTTGTTTTCTATCCCGTCGAGACCCGCCATCATCAGCGCCGCAGAGGCGAGATATGGGTTGGCCAGCGCATCTGGGAAACGGAACTCAACCCGCTTGGCTTTCTCGCCGGCGCCGTATGGAATGCGGCAAGAGGCAGAGCGGTTGCGCGCTGAGTAAGCGAGCAGAACCGGTGCTTCAAAGCCTGGGACCAGACGCTTGTAGCTGTTGGTGGTGGCGTTGGTGAACGCGTTGACCGCCTTCGCGTGCTTGATGACGCCGCCGATGTAATAGAGGCAGGTTTCCGACAGGCCGGCATATTCGTTGCCAGCGAAGGTGTTCACGCCGTCTTTCCAGATCGACATGTGGGTGTGCATGCCGCTGCCATTGTCGTCCTTGATCGGCTTAGGCATGAAGGTCGCGGTCTTGCCATAAGCATGGGCGACTTGCTGAACGACATACTTATAGATTTGCACGCGGTCAGCGGTCTGAACGAGATTGCCGAAGGTAATGCCGAGCTCATGCTGAGCGGCGGCAACTTCGTGGTGATGCTTGTCCATGGGCAGGCCCATTTCCATCATTGTAGCAACCATTTCGCCGCGAATGTCGCTGGCGCTGTCTACCGGAGCCACTGGGAAATAGCCGCCCTTGGCGCGCGGACGGTGGCCCATATTGCCGCCTTCATATTCCTTGCCGGTGTTGGTTGGCAGCTCGATATCGTCGATTGCAAAACCTGATCCGGCATAGCCGTCTTCAAAACGAACATCGTCGAACATGAAGAACTCAGGCTCTGGCCCGACATAGATGGTATCACCAATGCCGGTTGATTTGAGATAGGCCTCGGCGCGTTTCGCGGTGGAGCGAGGGTCGCGGGCGTAGAGCTGACCATCGGATGGCTCAACAATGTCGCAGAACAGGATCAGTGTCGGCGTTGCGCTGAACGGATCGACATAGGCGGTGCCCAGATCAGGCTTAAGGATCATGTCGGATTCGTTGATTGCCTTCCAACCTTCGATGGATGAACCATCGAACATCAGGCCATCATCAAGCGCGTCTTCGTCCATAACACTGCCGCACATGGTGAGGTGCTGCCATTTGCCCTTAGGGTCGGTGAACCGCAGGTCCACCCATTCAATGTCATGTTCCTCGATCTGTTTTACGATGTCTTTTGCACTTGCCATGGTCTGTAATTCTCCAGCTTATCTGGTGGTTGCGCCCGCATTTTTGCGAGCAGAGAGGGTGGTTGAAATTTAGATCGCGTCTTCGTTGGTCTCGCCCGTGCGGATGCGCAGGGCGGTCTCAATCGGCGAGACGAAGATCTTGCCATCACCAATGCGGCCGGTTTGCGCGGCGGCTGCGATAGCCTCAACCACGCGTTCGGCCAGATCATCGCTGATGACGACTTCGAGTTTTACCTTGGGTAGGAAATCGACGACATATTCGGCGCCGCGATAGAGCTCTGTATGGCCCTTTTGCCGGCCAAAGCCGCGCGCCTCGGTAACCGTGATGCCGGACACGCCGATTTCATGCAGCGCCTCCTTCACTTCGTCGAGTTTGAATGGCTTGATGATTGCTTCGACTTTTTTCACGGCCCGGTCGGTCTCCCCTGTCAGGCGGTTATGGCCGCCTTATACTGTCACACGCGCGATCCAAGAATCGTGCCAATCTCTGTGATGGATTGGGTTAGATGATCTGGCCTGCTGCGCAAGGGCCATTCGTTTGAAATGGGCGCGGCGCAAGATCATGTCGCGCCCACCTCCGCAGGGTGGAGCCTGCTCAAAGCACAGACTCTGATTGCCTAAAAATTAGGCAGAGGCTCGTGGTAGTCCCCTAGGTCTCCGGTTTGCCTACAAGCGTAGACCCGTCGTCTCTGGCAGACCGCACATGATGTTGAGGTTTTGAACTGCAGCGCCGCTGGCCCCTTTGCCCAGATTGTCGAGCCGCGCGATGAGGCGTGCGTGATAATCGCCTTCATTGCCGAACACATAGAGCGTCATCGCGTCGCTAGCTGCCTCACCTTCGCGCACGTTGAGCTCAGTCAATGGCTCTGATGTGGCCACGGTGACGATGGACGACGTGCCGTAATTCTCGGCCAAAGCTTCGCGCAAGTGGTTCGGCGTTAGCTTGCTATCAATCGCGCCCAGATGAAGCGGCACTTCGACGAGCATCCCGCGATAGGCGCGGACAACGGCTGGCGCGAAAATCACGCCGTGCTCGAGGCCAGCGTGCAGCTTCATCTCGGGCCGGTGCTTATGCGCCATATCCAAACCATAGCTGCGAAAGGCGAGGTCAGGTTCGTCTTCAATCCGCTTGATCAGAGCGTTTCCGCCGCCAGAATATCCGCTCACCGCATTGACGGTGTAGGGCCAATCGGCTGGGAGCAGCCCCGCACGAACGAGCGGCGCGATCAGAGCAAGAAAGCCGGTTGGATAGCACCCCGGGTTGCTGACGAATTGCGCCTCGGCGATTTTGTCATGCCCGATGATTTCAGGAAAGCCATAGGTCCAGCCATCCGCCACTCGGTGAGCGCTAGATGCATCAATGATCCGCGTGTTTGAACCGGCGGCCAGGGCCACCGCATCGCGCGCCGCATCGTCGGGTAGGCACAGGATCGCGATATCGGCTTCGTGCAAAGCCTCTTTGCGCGCGGCCTCGTCTTTGCGGCGGTCATCATCCAGCACGAGCAGTCCAAATTCGCTGCGCGTCGCCAGACGCTCGCGGATTTCCAAGCCGGTTGTCCCGGCGGCTCCATCGATGAAAATGCGTGTAGTCATGCTGCGCTGTGTAGCCGCTGACGCGCGCTAAGCAACGCTGCTTAAACTATTGGCTTTGACATATCCGCTTGGTCCACTCGGACCGACCGTGGCCCAGGCCCAGTCGCCCGCGACATCCAGCAATTCGATTGCGCTGCCGGGATCGAGCGCTGTCACGAGCTCTGCGCCGTCTTGCGGCTGCAGCAGCATGGACGCGCCGCCAGCTGCGACTTCGCGGGGCTCAGGAATAACGTAATGCGCCGCCAGATGCGTGCCCGCGAGCGCGATATGCGCCAGGTCACCGCGCAGCGGCAGGGTGCCGGGCTGAGGACGCGCGATCGGGCCGCTCAAACCGAGCACGCCTGATGGCACTTCGTATTTTTCAGCCTTACTCATAGGAGCATGGTCCCCTGTCACGGCCCAGCGCGTATCGCTGGGGTCCGGCGCGCTTATACGGCGAAAGCCTTTCGAGCAAGTTAGCCGCTGGCTAGCGGTGGAAAGCGAAGCTCAAATAGGCGCGCGTTCACTCGCCGCCATAGCGCGCTTTGAGCGCATGCCAGCTGGCCCGCAGACCGTAGGCCGCGCCGCCTTTGGTGCGCCCTGGCTTAGGGAAGGGACGCCAGCCAAACGTGTCGAAATGCGCCCATTCAATGCCTTCGCCCACGAACTTGTCGAGGAACAGGCCCGCGACGCTCGCGCCCGCATAGGGGTTGCTTTGTGCATTGGTGAAATCGGCAATGTCGGATTTGAGATAGTCGAAATACCCCTCCGGCAACGGCATGCGCCACGGCTCATCATCATTCGCTTTGCCAGCCGCAATCAAGTCAGCGGCGGTCTCGTCACGGCGCGTCATCAGCGCTGGGAAATCAGGGCCCAAAGCAATGCGCGCCGCGCCCGTCAGCGTGGCAAAATCAATGATCAGCTCTGGCTCTTCCTCGCTCGCGCGGGTCAGAGCATCGCCAAGGATCAGTCGCCCTTCTGCATCGGTGTTGTGGATCTCAACCTTATGACCCTTGCGGCTGTCCAGCACATCACCCGGGCGGAACGCCGGGCCGGAAATCGCATTTTCAACCGCTGGCACGAACAGATGCAATTGCACCTTCAGCCCGCCTCGCATCACGAGGCCCGCAAGCGCAATTGCGTGGGCTGCGCCGCCCATATCTTTCTTCATCAGGCGCATCCCGGCGGCTGGCTTGATATCGAGCCCGCCCGAATCGAAGCACACGCCTTTGCCGACAATCGCCAGCACCAGGTCTTTGTCGCTACCGCCCTTGGCCTGCCAGGTGAGGTGCAGCATGCGCGGCGCGTGATGGCGCGCAGCGGCGCGGCCAACGGCGTGCACCATGGGATAGCCTTGCTCCAACGCGTCGCCCTTGGTCACTTTTAGAGTGCCGCCATAGGCCTTGGCGAGCTTTTCAAACTCTGCCTCCAATGCGGCTGGCCCCATGTCCTCTGCCGGTGTGTTGATGAGGTCGCGGACCAGCATCTCTGCCTCTGCCTCCGCCAGCAATGGCTCAATCGCCGCGGCCTGTTTGGTCAGCAGCACGCGCGGGCCCGCCGCGTTTTCATCCTCGCGGTAGCGGGTGAAGCGGTAATGCGCAGTCAGCCAGCCAAACATCGCCGCGCCAGCCTCTGCATTCTCCAGCCGGTATGTGCCCTCCGGCAGCTGCTCAGCCAATCCGGCCAGGCAATAGCTTGAAAGCTTCTCCTTATTGGCCACCCCGCCAACCGCGAACCACGCATCGCCATCCGGCACAATGCCGGTTTGGCCAGCTCCGCCAGTGAATTTCTGCGCGGTCAGCGCGGCGCGCTGTCCCGTGCTTAGGGATTTCACCCAATCCTCATACCCATCCTGCGTCACAAGATGGATGGAGACGGCGTCTTGCCCGCGGTCGGGCTGGATCAATTCTTTGGTATCATTCATACTTACGTCATTAGCTTTGAGCGACGACTTGTCACGCGCGAATTGTGCAAGTGGAAGGGTGGACATCATGGGCAGGGCAATGACGGTTTGTGTGACGGTTCTGGCGGCGCTCGCGCTCGCGGCATGTTCGTCACCGGAAGAAGTCGCCGATGATGTTGGCGTTGCGCAAAACACACCGACCCCTCCGACCCCGCCCGAAGTGGCTGAGAGTGGCAGCGCGCAAGATGATCTGGAGCGCCGCACGGCGGCCGGTTTCAAAGAGGTCAACTTCACCGATAACGAGAATGCCGAAGGCGCGAGCCGCGATTTCCAGTACAGCTGGCCTGCTCAGGTCAGCGCGATTCCCGGCCTCGCGCGGCAGCTTCAACAGCGCCGAACGCAGGCCTTGGCCGAGCAAAAACAAGCATGGCGCGGCACGCTGGAAGAGTTTGCGGATAGCGAATGCAATTCTTGCAAGACCGACAGCTATGGCAAGACTTGGCAAGTGGTGGCGGACCTGCCGCGTTTCCTGTCGCTATCGGCCAATCACTATGTCTATGCGGGCGGTGCACACGGCAATTATTGGTTCGACACTCTCGTCTGGGATCGACAGGCGAATGATGGGGAAGGGGAGGCGCTTGATCCTTATGCTCTGTTCACATCGACGGCCGCCTTACATGACGCTGTGAGGACGCCCTATTGCGAGGGGCTGAAGACGGAGCAAGCCAAGCGCCGGGGCACAGTAGAAGACGGCGGATATTTCAGCGAGTGTCCCAAACTCAATCAGCTAACGCTGCTGCTCGGATCATCCACGGGCAAGAGCTTTGACCGGCTGGGATTGCTCGCTGCGCCTTATGTTGCGGGCCCTTATGTGGAAGGCGACTACGAGGTGACTGTTCCGGTAACACAGGCGATTTTGGACGCGGTAAAGCCGGAATACCGCGCGCACTTTTCGGCAAAGTAAGCCCCCTCTCGCAAATCGCGCGCATTGTCGCTACATAGCGGCAATGACCGAATATCAGCTTATCGAAGGCGATCAGACCGTCTACCGCGACGGCACCATTAAACTCCACGGGCCAGATGGCTTTGACGGGATGCGCAAGGCTGGACAATTGGCCGCGCGGATCCTGGATGAGGTCGCCAATCTGGTGCAGCCCGGCGTGACGACCGAGAGCGTCGACACCGCCGTGCGCGAGATGATGCTGGACGCGGGATCAGTGCCCGCGACATTGGGCTATCGCGGTTACACACACAGCTGCTGTATCTCGATCAACCATGTGATTTGCCACGGTATCCCTTCTGAAAAAGTCTTCAAAGAGGGCGATATCGTCAACGTCGATGTTACCCCACTGCTGGATGGCTGGCACGGCGATACCTCGCGTATGTTCTTTGCCGGTGAGCCGAGCCTCAAGGCCAAGCGGCTGGTCGATGTGACGCATGAGTGCCTGATGCTCGGGATCGAAGCGGCGGGCAGGCCGGGCGCGCGGCTGGGCGATATTGGTGCCGCGATTGAAGCGCATGCCAAGCAATTCCGCTACGGAGTGGTGCGAGAGTTTTGCGGCCATGGCCTTGGCCGCCTGTTCCACGATGCACCGGAAGTTGTCCACGCTGCAAAGGCTGGCACTGGGCCGGAACTGAAGCCGGGCATGTTCTTCACCATCGAGCCGATGATCAACCTGGGCAAGCCATGGGCGAAAGTGCTGGGCGATGGCTGGACCGCTGTGACCCGCGACAAGTCGCTAAGCGCGCAGTTTGAGCATTCGCTCTCCGTGACCGAAGAGGGCACGGAGATATTCACGCTCAGCCCGACGGGTAAAGACAAGCCGCCTTATTGACGGCTGGATTGGCAAGGACGCTCGCCTCACTAAGATTTTTTGGCGATGATCTTGATCCGGATGAAGTTACGACGCTTCTTGGATGTGAGCCAACATCTGCCGAGAGAAAAGGTGGCAAGTGGATCACAGCTCGCGGAATTGAAAAAGTATCTCCGCGTGGATCGTGGCGATTGGTTGCTGATGAGTGCAAGCCGGGCGATCTCGACCACCAAATCCAGCAACTCCTCGGGAAATTGACTGACGATTTGGGTGTGTGGCGCGATCTGACAGCGCGGTTCAGAGCTGACGTGTTTTGTGGCTTGTTTATGGAAGAATCCAACGAGGGACTGCCTGTCTCGCCCAAAACGTTGGCTGCACTCGGCGCCCGAAAGCTGGTGCTCGATCTGGATATATATATAGCGTTAACAGCGAGGAGGACTAACCCTCCCGCGCAGCCCTGATCGCTGCACCAGCTGCAAACGGCGCGATCGCCACGAGCAGCAGACTGATCGCAGCAACAAAGCCTAGGCTTGCCTCATCCATGCGGGCCAGCGCGCCTGCGCCGAAGATCAGGATTGGCAGCGCCAGCGGGATCAGCAACAGACCCGACAAAGCCGCGCCTGCGCGCAAGGACCCTGTGAGCGATGCGATCATCAGGCCAATCGCGGCGAGGCCCGGTGTGCCCGCCAGCAACCCAAGCAGCAGAATGTGCAGCGTCTCTCCATCCAGATTGAGCAGGGCCGCCGCCGGCAATGTCGCCAATATCAGTGGCGGGCCAAAGCTGAGCCAATGCGCGGCGAGGCGCACCGCCATGCTGACCTCTTCTGTTACGCCGCGCAGTTTCAATTGATCGAACACGCCCAGTTCAATGTCGCGCGCCACCAGACTGTCGAGCGGCAAGATTGCGGCCAGTAAGGCGGCAATCCACACCACGCCGCCGCCGGTGCGCGCGAGCAAGGGTGCATTCGGCCCGACAGCAAAGGGGTACAGCATGGCCACCGCCAGGAAGAAGATAACGGGCAGGGCCGCCCCGCTGCCGGTGAAGGGGAAGAAGCGCGCCAAATCGCGTTTGAGCAGCGCGGTGATCATGCGGCTGGCTCTGTACGCGGCGCGTAATCTGTCAGTTCCAGCGTCGTAAGGCCCGCAATGCTCAGCGTCTGGTGCGAAGCGACCAGAGCGATCCCGCCGCCCTCACAATGGGAAGCAATCAGAGCGGTCACTTGCTCAATCGCGCGGGTGTCGAGACCGCTTAGCGGCTCATCGAGCAGCCAGATTGGCGCGGCCTGCGCGATAAGCCGCGCGAGCCCCGCGCGCTTGCGCTGACCGGTCGATAGATAACGCACCGGAATATCAAGCAGGTTGCCGAGTCCCATAGCCTCCACCGCCGCGTCCACATCCGCGCAGCCATCAATCTTTTGCCAGAATGCGAGAGCCCGCCCGAGCGGCAGATCGGGATCAAGCCCCATGCGCTCGTCCAGCAGACCGATAGCGCCCTCACTCTCTACCGTGCCCGCAAAGGGGGTGAGTAGCCCCGCGCAGCTGCGCAAAAGGGTCGTCTTTCCAATGCCATTCGCGCCGGTCACATGGCACGCATTGCCGCTTTGCAAAGCCAGGCTCAGCCCCCGGCACAGCACGCGGTCGCCCCGGCGGCAGGCAAGGTCAGATACGGTAAGGCGCGCTTGCATGATTGCACGGCGTTAGGCAAAAGCTGCCCCGCAAACAACACGCTAGACAACAATTGCCTGATCGGAACTGATATGAGCCGTGTGCCTGAACTGACCGATGCCGAGCGCGCAGAGCTGCTCGCGGCCTTTCCAGAATGGAACGAAGCGCGCGGTGGCAAGGCGATTTTCCGCAAGTTTGAATTTGCCGATTTCTCTCAGGCCTGGGGCTTTATGAACCGGGTCGCCCTGATCGCGGAGAGCCAAGATCACCACCCTGAATGGTTCAATGTTTACAACAAGGTCGAGATCACTTTGACCACGCATGATGCAGGGGAAAGCGGCGGCCTGTCGGCGCGCGATGCGGCCATGGCGAAGGCGATTGCTGAGCTTGCTTAGGCGTCAGCCGATATCGGTCCCAATGCCTTGGCTACGCATCTCCTTGCGGACGCGGCCCGGCAGGAACCGCTGCAGGAACAACAGGCGGCTTGCCATTTTGCCGACGGTGTAGTCGAGCTTGTCTCCGTGGACCGCGTCCCACACCACCTTTGGCACTGTGCTGACGGGCGATACTTCAACGCCTGCATCCAGCAGGTCCTCTTTTACAGTTTGGTTCGAATCGGCGGCGGTTTGTTCGATGATTGGCGTGTCGATAAAGCCGGGGCACAGCGCGGACACTTTGATGCCATCCTTTGCCCATTCCGCATCCAGGCTTTGCGTCAGGCCGCGCACCGCCCATTTGGTCCCGCAATAGACGGACAGGTTGGGCGCGCCGATGATCCCGGCCAGGCTGGCGGTGTTGACGAGCACTGAACCGGGCGCGGTTTTCTTCAAATGTGGATGTGCGGCCTGCGCGCCGTAAATCACGCCCTTCAAATTGACATCGAGCAGAGCGACGACTTCTTCGCTCGGCTGATCCACAATCGGCCCGCCATGCCCGATGCCGGCATTGTTGAACACCACATCGATGCGCCCGCCAGCTGCCGTTGAAAAGGCCTCCAGCGCCTCGTCCCAAGCGGCGCGGTCACGCACGTCGAGCCGGTGCATGTATTTAAAGCCGCCCTCGATGAGGCCGAGCGTATCTTGCAAACCCGCTGTGTCGACATCAGCCACGCCGACGAACCAGCCCTTTTCAGCAAAGTAGATCGCGACCGCGCGGCCAATGCCCGAGGCACCGCCAGTGATGAAAATTGACCGACGCTGTGTCACTGAAATCTACTCCCCAAAAACAAGAACGCGCGAGGTCTAACCTCGCGCGCTCTGTTTGTCAGCTGCTGACATGCGTGTCAGCATGTATGGCCGTGGGTTAAGCGGGCGGCTACTTGGCCAGCGCGGCTTCCAGGCCGACCACATGCTGCGCGCCTTCGAGGATTTGCGCGGTGGAATTGCCAACCGTATCGCCAATCGCCTCGCTGCGTCCGCCGAGGCATTCCGCCAGGAAATTCTCGGTGATCGCGGTGTAGGCGATGTTGTTGTTCGGCTTTGCAAATCCGTGCCCTTCATCGGGATAGAGCACGTAAGTGACCGGGACACCGGCATCCTTCATCGCGCCGACGATCTGGTCGCTCTCTGACTGTTTGACCCGCGGATCATTCGCGCCTTGCAGTATCAGCAGCGGTTTGGTGATCTGGTCGGCTTTGTACAGCGGGCTGGCGGCCTTAAGCATAGCAAGGCCTTCTTCCGTGTTCGGATCACCCATCCGCTCGTGGAAAATTTTCACCATCGGTGCCCAATAGGGCGGGATCGTCGCCAGCAAGGTCTCAAGGTTGGACGGGCCGACAATGTCGACGCCGCAGGCGAATTTCTCTGGCGTAAATGTGAGGCCAGCCAGCGTTGCATAGCCGCCATAGGAGCCGCCCATGATAGCCACTTGATCGGCCGTGGTGATGCCTTGCTCGATTGCCCAGTCAGTTGCATCGATCAGATCGTCATGCATCTTCAGGCCCCACTCTTTGTTGCCAGCATTGATGAAGTCCTTGCCGAACCCGGTGGAGCCTCGGAAGTTCACTTGCAGCACGGCATAGCCTCTGTTCGCGAGCCATTGGACGCTGCTGGAAAAGCCATAGTTATCGCGCGCCCATGGACCGCCGTGGACTAGCAGAACCATTGGGACTGCGGCGTCTGGACGGCCACTTGCATCGCTGTCGCTGCCAGGTGGGAGTGTCAGGTAGGATGGCAGGGTCAGGCCATCGCGGCTGGTGATCTCTACCGGTTGCATCGGCTGTAGCGGCGCACCCTCCAGCTCTGGCCGGGTGATGTAGAACGGGGTGAGGGTCTTGGCCGCGCGGTCATAGATGTAGCTGCCGCTTGGTGCGGTCAGCGGGTCGTTCCATACAATCCAGGTCATGTCGTCATCGGTGCGGCTGGCGACGCCAAACTCGCCATCAAGCTGGCTGCCGAGCCAATCGAGCGAAGCCTTGATCTCGGGATCAATCGCGGTCCACTCGGTTTTGAGATAGTTCGCCGAATAGGCCTCCACCACGCCGGTTTTGTTGTTGCGGATGGTGCCGCCAATATCGGCCTTGTCATTCTCCGCCACCAGTGTCTTTTCGCCGCTCGCTGTGTCCTGAGCGTACAGAGCAGCGGTGTCGCGGCCGCGGCTGTCGAGCCAATAGAGCGTGGAGCCATCGGTCGTGTAGCCCGCAGGCGAAGTCGTCAGCGAATCTTCCATTGCCGTGTTTTCAAATGCGGCCTCCTCAACCGCGCCATCTTCGACCCGGAAATAGTCGGTGCCGCCTGCCTCGTTCTGGCGCATCGCCATGCGCAGGGTCAGCGTGTCATCCGCCATAAACCCGGCATAGCTGTTGTTCTCATAGACGAGCTCAAGCTCGCCAGTGTTGAGATTGAGCAGGTGCACATCGTGGAATTGCGGATCGCGATTGTTGAGGCCGATCAGGATTTTATCGCGGATCGTCTCTGACCCGCCGACGATGTCGACGCGGGTGTTCTCAAACGGGGTGAGGTTGGTCTCCACCCCGGTTTCCACATTGATTGAATAGAGCAGAAAGTTCTCATCGCCGCCCTTGTCCTGAATATACAGCAGGCTGCTGGAATCCGGGGACCAGAAATGCTGGCGGATCGGGCGGTCGGCCGCACTTGTCATCGCTTTGGCAGCGTCCAGATTGTCACGCGGCGCCATCCAAATGTTGAGCACGCCATCCTTAGGCGCGAGCCAGCTGAGATATTTGCCATCAGGGCTGATGCGCCCCTGCGCTTTGGTTGGATTGCCAAACAGGGCATCGCGCGGGATTAGATCATAGGCTTCGGCGGTGTTGGTCATTGTGGCTCCGGTATTGGCGGCGTGGTTATCTGCAGAGACGGAGCCCGGCAGCGTTAAGGCGGATGCGGCGAGTGCCGAGGTCAGCAGGCGCGCGGTGAATACAAGACGAGATGTTGTGCGAGGGGACATGGGGGTTCTCCAATCGATTTCAAACAACTGTATTATTCGGTTAGTACACATATGGTGGAGCGTCGCAAGTCGCAGGGCATAGAACAGATGTACGGGCCAAACGGCAGATTAGAGCGCGGGGTTGGCGTAAAAATGCCATACCCAGATCGCCATCGCCCCGCGATGCGGGCGCCATCGCTCGCCAATTTGGCGCAGGCCCTTTTCATCGGGTCTCTCATTCAGCCTCAGCAATCGTTTTACGCCTTCCTGCACGGCCAGATCGCCGGCGGGCCACATATCCCCGCGCCCTTCTGCAAACAGCAGGTATATCTCCGCTGACCAGCGCCCAATCCCTTTGACCTTGATCAGCTCTGCGATGGCTTCTTCATCATCATCGGGCAAGTCATCAAAATTGACCTCGCCGGTTTGCACCAGCTCGCACAGGCTGCGGGCATAGCCCTGTTTCTGGCGCGACAGGCCGCAGGCGCGCAAAGTGTCAAAGTCCCGTTCCAGCAGGCAGGCGGGGGTAAACCCTTCGCCTAGTTCCGCCTCTAACTTGTTCCACATAGAGGCAGCGGCGGCGACCGAAACCTGCTGACCCACAATCGTGCGCAGCATGGTCATGTACCCCCGGTCTCTGATGCGCGGCTCTGGATAGCCGATCCGCATGATTTCATTCGCCAGATCGGCATCATTTTTGGCCAATGCATCAAGCGAGGCCTTGATTGCAGCTGCGCTCAATCCCACTAATAACTCCCATAGTTATACAATGCGAAAACTGCCTCTAGCAGCGCAGCTATCTATTCGATAGAGCGCTGGCCAATCCAGCGGACACTGAAAAGGATATAATGCAATGCCGAAACTGATCGTCACCAATCGTGAAGGCGAAACGAGTGACATCGAGGTCGAGGACGGCCTGACAGTGATGGAGGCTATTCGCGACAATGGCTTTGACGAGCTGCTGGCGCTGTGCGGCGGGTGCTGTTCCTGCGCGACCTGCCACGTCCACATCGATCCTGAGTTTGCGGCAAAGCTGCCTGAGATGAGCGAAGACGAAGATGATCTGCTGGAATCGAGCGAGCATCGCAACGAAACCTCACGCCTCTCTTGCCAGGTTCCGCTCACCGCAGAGCTCGACGGCTTAAAGGTAACTATCGCAGCTGAAGATTGATGTTGTTTGCGAGTTGGCTCGCAAGCTCCTAACTCGCAGTCCATGAACATTACTCAATCTGTCGGCGATACGCTCGCCTTGATCGGAAACACGCCGCTGGTCCGCCTGGCCGGGCCAAGCGAGGCGGCGGGCTGCGATATTTGGGGAAAATGCGAATTTGCCAATCCGGGCTCTTCGGTGAAGGACCGCGCGGCGCTCTACATGATCCGCGATGCCGAGGCGCGCGGTGAGCTGAAGCCCGGCGGAACTGTGATCGAAGGCACCGCTGGCAACACCGGCATTGGCATTGCGCTGGTCGCAAATGCGCTCGGGTACAAGACCGTGATCGTGATGCCGGACAATCAGTCGAAGGAAAAGATGGACACGCTGCGGGCTCTCGGCGCGCAGCTGGTACTCGTGCCGCCAACGAAATACGCTGATCCTGCGCATTTTCAGCACACCTCACGCCGCATGGCCGACGAAACCGAGGGCGCTATCTGGGCTGGGCAGTTTGACAATGTCGCCAATCGCCGCGCGCATATTGAAGGCACGGCCAAGGAGCTGTGGAAGCAGCTCGATGGCAAGATTGACGGTTTCACCTGCGCGGCTGGCACAGGCGGAACGATTGCCGGGGTTGGCATGGGCCTTAAGGAGAAATCCGAGGACGTCCGCATTGCGCTGACCGATCCGCACGGCGCGGCGCTCTACAATTATTACGCGAATGGCGAGCTGAAAGCTGAAGGGTCTTCGGTTGCTGAGGGCATAGGGCAGGGGCGGATTACTGCCAATCTCGAAGGCGCGCCGATTGACACGCAATTCCGCATTTCTGACGAAGAAGGCCTGCAATGGGTTGCGCGTCTGCTGCGTGAAGAGGGACTTTGCCTTGGCCTGTCTTCTGGCATCAATGTCGCGGGCGCGATTGCGCTGGGCAAACAGCTGGTCGCCGAAGGGCGCGAGAACCCGCAAGTCGCGACAATCCTGTGCGATACTGGCTTTCGCTACCTTTCAACCCTGTACAATGCCGAATGGTTGAAGGCGAAAGAGCTTCCAGTGTTCGACTGGCTCGAACAAGCGTGATAGGCAGCCATTATGGCGTATCGTAAACTGTTTGAGACCCGCGAAGAAGTGGCGCGGGCTGTTGCAGAAAACCCCGATCTTGAGCGTGCAGGCGCACCCCTTGGCGGAACCCGCGAGGAGGCAGTGCAGCGCCTGCAGGTCGGACTGTCCGGCCTTGCAGCGATGGTTCTTCTGGTCGGTTTGGCCAGTGTGATCCAAGGCCGCGCACAAGTGAGCGAAGACAGCGCCGTGCCAGAAGCCGCGCCGACGACCGAGCCGAGCGCCGAGGCCAAGATTAATGATCCTCTTGCCGAGGCAGGCGTTGTGCCCGATCTGCCGGTAGACCCAAGCCCGGCCGCGACACAAGAGGCGGCGATTGTGCCTGAGCAGGGCGAAGGCACTGCCGGTGATCCGCTGCCCGGTGATGTTGTGCGCGATGATCCGCTGATCAATGAGCCCAAAACTCCGTAAATTTGCCATTGCTGCGATTGGCGTGCTGGCCCTCGCCGCCGCCGCGCTGTGGTGGCTGGCTCAATCGAACGCGCCGGGTAATGGCCTGCGCGCGAGTGGCTCAACCGAGAAGATTGAGCTCGGCCTGATGAGCAGCCTGCCGCTTTATTGGCCGCTGGGCGAAGATCTCACCAGCCTGATTGATGCAGAGCAAGAGGCACCCTGGCAGCGCGCGGTCTTGGAGGCGCGCTATGATCTGAGGCTGCTCGACAGCCTTTCACCCGATGATCAGGGCATCAGTTCGCTTGTGGGGTTAGAGCGTCTGGCGATTGTCCAGCCGCGCGGGCTAAGCCCATCGGACAATGTCGCGCTGGATGATTGGGTTCGGGGCGGCGGCCAACTCCTGATCGCGCTCGATCCAATGCTGACCGGGGAATACGAGGTCGTCTTTGGCGATCCTCGCCGCCCGGTGGGCACGGCATTGATCCCGCCGGTGATTGAGCGCTGGGGATTGGCGATCAGCTTTGATGAGGGGCAGGGCGAGGGTGTACGGTCGGCCACGATCGCTGGCGGACAGATCCCGCTTCATATGGCTGGTGTTATCAGCATTCTCGATCCCGCCGCTTCCTCGTGCGAATTGCAGGGCGAAAGAACTATCGCGGCCTGCGATATTGGCGAGGGTAGCGTTACTGTGCTCGCCGACGCTGCTATCTTTGAGCATCAAGAGCTTGCCGGTGAAGAGGGCAGCACGCTGAGCGCATTGCTTGCACAAACACTTAACTGAGTCGCCAGCAGCCCGATTCTTACCGCCATCGCTGCAATCCATTTGATCAGCGCCCAAGCGCCCCAAAATCGCGATCGGGGATTTTGCGGGACGGGCTGGGGATCAGCGACTCGAAAAATCCGATTCTCACAGTTTTGACCGGAAAATCAGCGTTTTGAAGCGGGCTCTTTGGTTCCCATGCTAGGTAGTGAAGCGGATGACCCCTGTATATTAACCATATGAAACAATAATTTACCATCTTATCCCGCAAAATCCCGCAAAAACCCCTTCCATCCCGGTTAAACCCACGATATTACCGTCTTCCATCAAACATGCCCGTTTGTGTTTGCGCCGCCCATCGCGGTTGGCGCGCCGGTTCCGCTCGCGTGCGGAATGGTGAGGCAGAGGGTGTGTTTGGCCTCCTCAACGGGGAGGCGGGGAAAATGAAAGCCCGTGAGGGACGGGTGAGAAGGGGAGTTGGAGCGCGTGTCGTTCGCAGGATTCAGTGGTCAAGCTTATTCGCCAGCCGGCGATAAGGGCCGCTTTGTGCTGCCTCCACTGTTCCGCAAGGCTGTTAAAGAAAGCTCTGAAGGGCGGATTGTCTGCCTGGCAAAGCATGAGCGTTGGAACTGTCTCACCGGCTTTGGCCTGTCCCGCAAAACCGAACTTGAAGAGCAGATTGAGCGCGAAGAAGACCGCGCCATCCGCCTTGATAAAGAATTCGACCGCGATCTGCGCGCGATGCAGCTGTTTGGCTTTGTCGAAGTGCCGTTTGATGACAGCGGGCGCTTTGTCATGCCCGATCACCTGCGCAGCCTCGCGCAGGTTGACGATGGCTTGTACTTCCACGGCGGCGGGCGTTTCTTCACGATCTGGAACCCGGATCAGCTCGCGCAAATGGGCGAGCAGTGGGAAAGCGCGCAGGCGGCCTGCGCCAATCTGGTCGCGGAAGCCGAAGCGAGGGGGCGTAAGAAATGACGTCCTCTGCTGCTTCAGGCCAAACCGCGCCCCACGTACCCGTTCTCCTCGAAGAAGTGATCGCTGCGCTAAACCCCCAGCCTGGCGATGTCATTGTCGACGCCACTTTTGGCGCCGGCGGCTATACTCGTGCGCTGCTTGATTGCGGCGCGACCGTCCACGCCTTTGATCGCGATCCTGACGCGATCTCTCAAGGCCGCGGATGGAGCGAGGCGCGTAGTTCCCCTCCGCGCCTAGTGCTTCATCCGCGGCGTTTTTCTGAGATGGTGAGCGCAATGGCCGAGGTGGGCGTTGCCCAGGTTGACGGCGTGGCGATGGATATTGGCGTTTCCTCCATGCAGCTCGATCAGGCGGGGCGCGGCTTTGCGTTTTCGGCTGACGGGCCGCTGGATATGCGGATGAGCCAGGAGGGCGAGAGCGCGGCTGATTTCCTCAATTCTGCCGATGCCGACACGATTGCTGATGTGCTCTATGAATATGGCGAGGAACGCCAGTCGCGTCGGGTTGCCCGCGCGATTGTTGCCGCGCGCCCGCTGGAGACGACCGGCGATCTGGCGCGCATCGTTCGCAAGGCGCTGGGCCATAAGCCGCATGACAAGAAGGACCCGGCAACGCGCTCGTTTCAGGCGGTGCGCATCCATGTGAATGACGAGCTGGGCGAATTGCGCAGCGGGCTGTCATCAGCGGAGCATTTGCTGCGCGCTGGCGGCAAGCTCGCCGTCGTCAGCTTTCACAGCCTCGAAGACCGCATGGTCAAACGCTTCCTGCGTGAAGCGTCCGGCGCGGGCCGCGCGGTATCGCGTCACCTGCCAGGGGAAATTCCCGGCGATCCGCCGGTATTTGAGAAACTTTCCAAAGCGATCCGTCCTTCCGAGGCTGAGATCGAACGCAATCCGCGCGCGCGCTCTTCAACCCTGCGCAGCGCCATCCGTACCACCGCCGATGCAAGGAGGCTTGCGGCATGATCGTTTCAGGTTCTCGTATGCGCCAAATCGGCTGGGTCGCAGTGCTCGCACTGTGCGTTGGGATGTTCCTCGCGCTCAGTTTCCGCGTGCATGCTGTGAAAAGCGAAGTTTTGCTGGCTGAGCGGCAAATCGTTGAGCTGGAGCGCGAAACGCTTGTGCTGGAAACCGAGTTTCAGGCGCGCGCCAATCAGCGCCAGCTTGCCAATTGGAACATCGTCGAATTCGGCTATCTCGCGCCGCGCGCCGACCAATATCTGGAAGGTGAGCGTCAATTGGCGAGCCTGGGTTCACCCCAAGTTCCCGGTGCGCCTAGCCCGATTAGGGTTGCCCGCGCAGAGCCTGAAGAAGGAATGCCGTCGCCGCTTCGGTCACGCGAAATGGTCTCGCCAATCACGGGCGCGCCCGTGACTTTGGCCGCGACACAGGTCGAAGAGAGCGCGACGACAATGTTCGCCGAGGCTTTCGGTGACTTCCTTGTAGAGGCCTCACCCATCCGGGCGGCGCAGGCGCGTGCGGGCAGCAGCGCTGCGGCCACCCAAGCAGCGGCAGAGACGGCTGAATGAGTGCCTTTGCGGCTCGCCCGGCCATCCCCGCAGGCCGCATCCAACTCGTCAATCTGCGCTATCGCTCGCTGTTGACGGCGCGTTGGCGCGTGCTCTGGATTGTGCTGGTGTTTGGTTTGGTCGCTGCGGCGGCCATCCTGCGTATTGCCTATTTGGGTTTTGCTGGACACGCCCCATCGCGCACCAGCCTGGCGGAGCAATTGCTTCCCCCGCGCGGTGAGATCACCGATCGCAATGGCATTCCGCTGGCCCGTGCATTTCCCGCCTATGCCCTGTGGTATGCGCCAACTGCCATGGGTGATGGCGGCGCGCCTTTGGTTGCCTCGCCGCAAGATGTCGCATTGAAGCTCGCCAATATTTTCCCAGAGATGGATGTGAGCGACACGGCCTCGCGCTTGGCCACTGGCCGCGCGGGTTATTTGCGCCGCCGCATTCTGCCGGAAGAGGCGAATGAGATCATGCGTCTGGGCGAGGTCGCGCTGCAAATCCCGCGCGAGACCGACCGCCACTATCCGCAAGGCTCACTGGGCGCGCATATCCTTGGCTATGTCGCGGCTGATGATCATGGCCGCGTCGGCATGGAAGCGGTGCTGGACGAGCAATTGCGCGATCCCGCTTTGCGTTCGGAATCGGTGCCGCTCTCGATCGACATGCGCGTTCAAGGCGCGCTCGAAGACGAGCTGAGCAAGACAATGCTCGCCACCAATGCGCTGGGCGCGGCGGGGCTGGTTCTGGATGTCGACAGTGGCGAGGTGATGGCGCTGGCGTCCCTACCAGAGTTCAATCCCAATCGGATCGATGCCGCTGGCCAGGCCAATATGATGAACCGCGCCACCAATCAGGTGTATGAGCTGGGTTCGACCTTCAAGCCGCTGACCGTCGCCGCTGCGATTGATGCTGGCGTAATCACGGATCTCAGCGCCAATTGGAACGCGCGCCCGGTTAAGATCGGTTCGATTGAGCGCGCGGATTATTCCGACAAGGGCGCGACGCTCAACATTCCTCAGGCGCTGGCCTATTCGTCCAACACCGTCACCATGCGGGTCGCGGATCAGCTGGGTCCAGAGCGGCTGCGCCAAACGATGATCGACCTTGGCATGAACGAGCGGCCCTATATTGAGCTGCCCGCAAAAGGCCATCCGATCTGGCCGCGCGGTGACTGGTCGCGGCTAACCAATATGACGGTTGGCTATGGCCACGGTATTTCGGTCACGCCGCTGCACTTGGCGACCGCTTACGCCGCGATGGTCAATGGCGGCATCTGGCGTCCTGCGACTTTGCATAAGCTGGAGGCTGGCGAGGCTCCGCGTGGTCGCCGCGTGTTCAAGACCTCGACCTCCTCGCGTATGCGCCAGCTGCTGCGAATGATCTCTATTTACGGCACTGGCCGCAGCGCTGATGCGCCGGGTTACCGGGTCGGGGGAAAGACCGGCTCTGCGGAAAAGCCAGTCAAAGGCGGATATAGCAAGACGAAGCTGATTTCGTCTTTTGCCGCCGCATTCCCAATGGACCGCCCGCGTTATGTTGTGGTCGCGGTGATTGATGAACCGCGCGGCACTGTGGCAAGTTCGTTTCAGCGGACAGCGGCGTTCAACGCGGCCCCGGTCGTCGGGCGGCTCGTGCCGCGAATTGGCCCAATGCTGGGCGTACAACCAGATACGACACGCGACGTCGATATTAGTGATCTTCGCTTCTTGGTGGAGGGGCGCAAATGAAACTTGGAAATTTAGCAGAGAGGGCAGGGCTGCCTTGCGGTGAGGGCGCAGACCTCAGCGTAACCGGCTTTGCCATCGATCATCGCAAGGTTGCGCCCGGCACCGTGTTCGGCGCGTTTCAGGGTCTGACCTTCAATGCGGAAGACGTCATTCCCGAGGCTATTGCCGCAGGCGCCGTGGCCATCGTGACGCGCCCCGGCGTAAGCGTAGAGGGCGCCGTTCACATCGCCAGCGACAATCCGCGCCGCGATTTTGCGCGATTGGCCGCCGGGTTCTTCACGCCCGTCCCGCCGCATATCGTGGCGGTCACAGGCACCAATGGCAAAACCTCCACCGTCGAGATGACGCGGCAAATCTGGCGCATGTGCGGCGAGCGCGCGGCCAGCATTGGCACATTGGGCGTGACCACGCCGGATGAGAGCGTCTCCACCGGCCTCACCACGCCGGACATTGTCACTTTCCTATCGAATATGAGCGGGCTGGCGCGCGAAGGCGTGAGCCATGTGGCCTATGAGGCATCGAGCCACGGCCTCTCGCAATATCGCAACGAAGGCGTGCCGGTATCAGCCGCAGCCTTTACCAATTTCAGCCGTGATCACCTCGATTATCACGCTGATATGGACGAATATTTCGCTGCGAAAATACGGCTGTTCAGCGAAGTGCTGGAGCCGGGCGCAGCGGCAATCATTTGGGACGGCGGGGATAACAGCGAGTGGACCCGCCGTGCCGCCGAGCACGCGATGTCCTCAAATTTGCGCGTGCTTCTTGTCGGCAAGGTGGGGAGCGGCTCCAACGCGTTCCTCCGCCTTGTCGATCGCAAAACAACGCAGCTTGGGCAGACGATCGATGTCGAGCATGAGGGGCATGTCTTTTCGATCAAGCTTCCGCTGATCGGTGAATATCAGGCCGCCAACGCTATGGTAGCGGCGGCTCTGGCGATTGCCACCGGCAGTGATGCCGCGCAGGCGCTGGACGCGATTTCCCGGCTTCAGCCGGTGCGCGGGCGGATTGAACGAGCCGTGATCAGCCCGGCCGGCGCGCCTGTCTATGTCGATTATGCTCACACGCCGGACGCTTTGGCGGCGGCGATTGCGGCGTTGCGCCCGCATGTGGCGCGCGGGCAGGGCGGGCGTTTGATCACTGTATTTGGCGCTGGCGGAGACCGCGATCCCGGCAAGCGCGCATCGATGGGCGCCGCTGCCTCTGACAAATCAGACATTGTCATCGTTACCGACGATAATCCGCGCGGCGAAAGCCCGGCGGCCATTCGGGCGGACATCATGCGCGGGGCCGCGGCCAGCGCGCGCGAGATTGGCGACCGGCGCGAGGCGATTGGCGAAGCCATTTCGCTCGCCGGAGAACACGACATTGTGCTGGTGGCGGGCAAAGGCCACGAGCAAGGACAGATCATCGGTGCAGGAGAGAATATGCGGGTTTTGCCGTTCGATGACGTAACGGTTGCGCGCGAATGCGCCGCTGCTGGCGGTTCGGGGTCTGGCTCATGAATGCGCCGCTGATCCACGCTGCGCTGCGGGTTTGGCCGGTAACCGCGCGCGATGACCTCAGCGGAGCGCTGTGGAACTCACGGGAGATCGAGATGGCAACGGGCGGCACGGCGAGTCATCACTTCCAGGCCTCCGGCGTTGAAATGGATTCCCGCGATGTGCGCTCTGGCGATTTGTTCGTCGCGCTGAAGGGCGAGGAGATGGATGGTCACCGCTTCCTCGACAAAGCCTTTGTCGCAGGGGCGGTTGCGGCGATTACAGACCGCGCCGTCGATTATCCGCATGTGCTCGTTGAAGACACCAGCGCCGCCCTGCATGCACTCGCTCATGCGGCGCGCGATCGCAGCCCTGGGGTGCGCATTGGTGTTACCGGATCGGTTGGCAAAACCGGCGTCAAAGAGGCGATCTTTGCCGCTTTAGACCGGGCCAGCAGAGGCGCGGCGCATCGCAGCGTGCGCAGCTATAACAATCACGTAGGCGTGCCGCTCAGCCTCGCTAGGATGCCCGCGCGCAGCCTGTTTGGCGTGTTTGAAATGGGCATGAACCATGCTGGCGAAATTGCGCCTTTAGCCGATCATGTGCGCCCTGATGTGGCGCTGATCACCACGCTCGCGCCTGCGCATATCGAAAATCTTGGCTCGATGGAGGCCATTGCCGATGAAAAAGCGGCGATCTTCACCGGCCTGACACCGGGCGGCACAGCGATTATTCCGGCGGATACAGACTATACCGAGCGCCTTATCGGCCATGCTCGTGCAGCGGGCGCTGAGGTGGTGACCTTTGGCCGCCATGCGGACGCCGATGTGCGGCTGCTCGATGCCATTCCGATCAGCACCGGAGGTTCGCTGATCACAGCAGACCTCGGCGATGCGCGGCTGTGCTATTCGATTGCGGAGCCGGGCGAGCATTGGATTGCCAATTCGCTCGGCGTCATGGCGGCAGTGCGCGCGGCGGGCGGCGATCTCGCCGCAGCGGGCCTGGCGCTGGCTGAAATGGGCGGGCTGAAAGGGCGCGGCGCGCGGTTCCAGATTGATTTACCCGGCGATGGCAAAGCCTTGCTGGTCGATGAAAGCTACAATGCGAATCCCGCCTCGATGCGCGCAACTCTGAGGCAATTGGGCCAGACACCGGCGCTGCGCCGGATCGCGATATTGGGCAGCATGATGGAGCTGGGTGATTTCAGCCCACGCTTCCACCGCCAATTGGCCGAGCCGCTTAATGACGCGCGGGTCGATCACGTCATTCTGGTTGGCGAAGAGATGCGCGAGCTGGCCTATGAATTGGGGAAATCAGGCGGCGTTCCGCTTGGCAACCCGGGCAGCTTCACGCATTGCGACGGTCCGGATCAGGCGATTTCCATGCTCAGCGAATTTGGCATCAATGGCGGGGACGCAATCCTTGTCAAAGGGTCAAACTCGGTCGGTCTTGGCGCTCTGGTTACCCATTTTACGCAAACGCACCCGGTTGAGGGGCAACAGGACGACTAAATGCTGTATCTGCTCGCCGAATGGCTCGGGTTTGAAGGGATCTTCAACCTTGTGCGTTACCAGACGTTCCGTGCCGGAGCGACGCTGCTGACGGCGCTGCTGATCGGCTTGGTGATCGGTCCGCGCTTCATCAACATTCTGCGCGTGCGCCAGGGCAAGGGGCAGCCGATCCGTGAAGACGGGCCGGAAAGCCATTTTGCAAAGCGCGGCACGCCGACCATGGGCGGATTGATGATCCTCATTTCATTGGCCCTGTCGCTGATGCTGTGGATGGATTTGCGCAGCCCGCTGGTGTGGGCCTGCCTCGCGGTGACCGCCGGTTTCGGGATCATCGGCTTCCTCGATGACTACGACAAAGTCTCCAAGAACAGCCATGCTGGCGTACCCGGGCGGGTGCGGCTCGCGATGGAGTTCGTCGTCGCTGGCATCGCGTCCTACATCATTGTCAGCCAGATCAGCACGGACCTATACGTGCCGTTCTTCTCTGACGTGTCGATCCCTCTGGGGCCGTTCTATTACTTCTTTGCCGCCTTCGTGATCGTTGGTGCGGGCAATGCAGTGAACCTGACCGATGGCCTTGATGGTCTGGCAATTATGCCTGTGATCATTGCCGCAGGCACCTTTGCGATCATCGCCTATCTCGTCGGGCGCACCGACTTTAGCGAATATCTCGGCATTCCTTATGTTGAGGGCGCGGGCGAGCTGGCGATATTCTGCGCCGCGATCATCGGCGCGGGCCTGGCATTTCTGTGGTTCAACGCGCCGCCGGCGGCGGTGTTTATGGGTGACACAGGATCGCTCGCCTTGGGCGGGGCCTTGGGCGCCATCGCGGTCGCCGCGCACCACGAGATTGTTCTGGCGATTGTCGGCGGCCTATTCGTTCTGGAGGCGGTTTCCGTCATCGTTCAGGTCTTTTGGTTCAAACGCACGGGCAAGCGGGTGTTCCGCATGGCACCGATCCACCACCATTTCGAACAGCTCGGCTGGAGCGAGAGCAAGGTTGTGATCCGGTTCTGGATCATTTCGATCGTGCTGGCGCTCGCTGGGCTGGCCACGCTGAAACTGCGCTAAGGGGAGCTGCGCCAAAGTGATTACCTCGGCTGCCTTTGCTGGAAAACGCTATGCCGTGCTCGGCCTGGCGCGGTCTGGCGCGGCCACGGTGGAGGCATTACTGGCGAGCGGCGCTGAAGTAACCGCATGGGACGAGCGTGAAGAAGCGCGCGAGGCGTTTGTGGGCCGGTGCGAACTGGCCGATCCCTTGCAGATTGATCTTACCGGATTTGCAGGCGTGGTCGTGTCCCCCGGCGTCCCGCTCAACACCCATCCAATCGCGCCCTATGCCGCGAAATTCGATGTGCCTGTGATCGGCGATATTGAACTGTTCGCTCAGGCCCGCGCTGATCTGCCGCCGCACAAAGTGGTTGGCATTACCGGCACCAATGGCAAGTCGACCACCACCGCGCTGGTCCATCACATCCTGCAAACCGCGGGCGTGCCCAGCGTGATGGGCGGCAATATTGGTGAACCGATTTTGGGGCAGGGTCCATTGCCAAAAGGCGGGGTCTATGTGCTGGAGCTGTCGAGCTATCAGATTGATCTGACGTTTAGCCTGGATTGCGATGTCGCGGTGCTGCTGAACATCACGCCGGATCACCTGGACCGGTATGATGGTGATTTTGAGAAATATGCGGCGAGCAAGGCGCGCCTTTTCGACATGCAGTCGGAGGAACATGCAAAGGTCTTTTCTGGCCATGATGATATGAGTGCAGCGATCGCGGACACATTGCGTGACGAGATTCTGCCTCCGCAATTCGTGCGAAAGACTGCTGTTTCTTCCCCTTCACTTCAGGGGCCGCATAACGCTCAAAATGCAGCCGCAGCGTTCGAGGTTTGCTCGACTCTAGGGGTTGGGTTGCCTGACCTTAATGTCGGATTGAATACCTTTACCGGCCTCCCGCATCGCATGGAACGTGTCGCTGAGGTCGCCGACGTAACCTTCATCAACGACAGCAAAGCGACCAATGCGGATTCCACCGCACCGGCCATTGCCGCGTTTCCGCCTGATCCCGATCCGCGCGTGCGTTGGATCGTGGGCGGTATGGCCAAGGAGGACGGCCTAGGCTCTTTAGCGGGTTTGATGGACCACGTCGCGGGTGCCTATACCATTGGCCGTGATGGAGAGATGTTCGCGCAGGCCATTCGGCCATCCGCACCGGCTGAGTATTGCGAGACGCTAAGCCAAGCCTTTGCCAAGGCGCATGGTGATGCGCGCGCGGGCGATGTGGTGCTGTTCTCGCCGGCTGCTGCCAGCTTTGATCAATTCCGAGATTTTGAAGACCGCGGTCAGCAATTCCGCAATCTCGTCCATGCCTTGGGAGAGGCCGCATGAATTCCGTCGGTTCACCGGCTTACGGCCCTTATGCACCCGGCCGCAGCGGCGGATCATTCCACGCGCCTGTCCCTGTGCGGCGCGGGTGGATGGGCGATCTGCGCATTTGGTGGCGCGAAGTCGACAAATGGCTGCTTGGCCTGGTTCTCGTCATGATGCTGATCGGCACCGCTGCCGTGGCGGCTGCCTCGCCTGCCAGTGCAGAGCAATTGTCGACCGCTGAGGTGCGCCTCGATGAATTTCTGTTCCTGAAATCGCATGTCGTGTGGCAGATCATGGGCGTCGGCGTGATGATCGCCACCAGCTTTGCCAGCCGCGACAATGCGCGCCGCATGGGCATCTTGCTGTTCGCCGGAATGCTGGCGCTGCTGTTCCTCGTGCCGATTATCGGGGTCGAGAAAAACGGCGCGCGCCGCTGGCTAGAGGTCGGCATGTCGCTCCAGCCCTCTGAGTTCTTGAAACCTGGCTTTGCCATCGCGCTTGCGTGGATTTTGAGCTGGCGGCTGCGCGATCCGGGTCTGCCGGTGCTCACCTTTGTGACGATGATCATGGCCCTCGTCGCGGGCCTGCTCATGCTTCAGCCAAACCTTGGCGCGACCATCCTGTTCGCCGGCGTGTGGTTCGTGCTGGTGCTGCTGTCCGGCGTCTCGGTACAGCGGATCAGTGCGCTGGTTGGTGCGGGCGTCGTCGGGCTGACCGCGACCTATTTCCTCTATGACAATGCGCGCCACCGGATCGATGCGTTTCTGGGCGGCGGTACGGCGTTTGACCAAGTTGATCTGGCTCAGCGCACCCTGCTGGCTGGCGGTTGGACCGGCAGCGGCCTGTGGCTCGGCATTCGCAAGATGAACCTGCCAGAGGCGCACACCGACTATATCTTCTCCGTCATTGGCGAGGAATATGGCCTGATGATTTGCGCGCTGATCGTGCTGCTCTATCTCGCGATTGTCGCGCGCGTGCTGGTGCGTCTGGTGGATGAAGAGAACCTGTTTGTTCTGCTCGCAGGCGCTGGCCTCGTCACTCAAATCGGCGGTCAGGCTTTCATCAATATTCTCGTCAATCTTCAGCTGTTCCCATCCAAAGGCATGACCTTGCCGCTGATTAGCTATGGCGGCTCGTCAACCTTGGCGGTGTGCTTTACATTCGGTCTGTTGCTCGCAATCACGCGGCGCAATCCGTTCCTAAAGCGCGAGACGCCGGGACTGAGAGACTTTCTAGAAAATAAGGAGGAGCGCGAATGAATAGCGATGCTCCCAAATCCAATCGTCATTTCGTTCTCGCCGCTGGCGGGACCGGCGGCCATTTGATCCCGGCCTTTGCGCTGGCGGCAGAGCTGGACGCGCGTGGGCACCATGTGGCCTTGATCACGGATGAGCGCGGGGCGAACATCCCGGGCAAGCCTGATTATTTGACCGCGCATGTTCTGCCTGCTGGTCGGTTTGGCAAAAACCCGCTGCGCTGGCTAGGCGGCGCGCGCGCGGTGCGCGATGGCCGCAATATGGCGCTGCGCTTGTTTGGTGCGTTTGAACCCAGCGCGGTGATCGGCTTTGGCGGCTATCCGGCTTTCCCGGCGCTGCTCGCCTCAACCAAGGCGGGCATCCCCAGCGTTGTTCACGAACAAAACGCTGTGCTGGGGCGAGTCAACCGGCTGCTCGCTGGCCGCGTGGATGCGATCGCCACCAGCTATCCTGAGGTTGAACGTCTCAAAGAGAAGCACGAAACCAAAGTCTATCTGGTCGGCAATCCGGTCCGGGCTGAAGTGCTAGAGCTGCGTAAGCAGGATTTTCCTGAGTTCACCGATGAGGGCCTGCTGCGGGTGCTGGTCACCGGGGGCAGTCAGGGCGCGAGCATCCTCTCGCAAGTGGTGCCCGATGGTCTGGCTATGCTGCCACCAGCGCTACGCGGCCGCTTGCAAGTAACGCAGCAATGCCGCCAGGAAGATATCGATGCGGTGCGCGAACGCTATTTGAGCCACGATATCCCGGCTGAACTCGGCACGTATTTTGAGGATATGGAAGAGCGCCTGGCCGATTGCCATGTCTTCATTGGCCGGGCAGGGGCTTCGACCATTGCCGAGTTGACTGCGGTTGGCCGCCCCGGAATTCTGATCCCGCTGCCGATTGCGACGGACGATCATCAGGCCGCCAACACCCGCGAGATTGTGGCCGCTGGCGGCGCGCGCATGGTGCGCCAAGCGAACTTCGCGCCCAAGGAACTGGCCAAGCAAATTCAGGCGATGGCGCAAAAGCCGGCGAGCCTAGCCAACGCCGCGCATGGCGCGTGGAATTGCGGCCGCCCGGATGCGACAAAGGATCTTGCGGACTTGATGGAGAGCTTTGGCGGGGCGGACATGATGGATGTCATCCGCGTCGGTGAGGGCAAAAAACGAGCGCCCGCTACCAGCACCGCAGCCGAAGGCGCGACCAAGGATATGGCGGAATGAAAGGCGTCGCAACCGATATTGGCACAATCCATTTCGTCGGCATCGGCGGCATTGGCATGTCAGGCATTGCCGAGGTCATGCACAATCTTGGCTACGGCGTGCAGGGCAGCGACTTGGCCGAGGGGCCGAGCGTAGAGCGCCTGCGCGCGCGCGGCATCACTGTGCATATCGGGCATGAGCGCGAAAATGTGGACGGCGTTAGCGTCGTCGTCACCTCCACCGCCGTGCGCCGCACCAATCCAGAGGTTGCCGCTGCGCTGGAAAACCGCATCCCAGTGGTGCGCCGCGCCGAAATGCTCGCAGAGCTGATGCGGCTCAAATCCACGGTCGCGGTGGCCGGAACGCATGGCAAAACCACCACCACCAGCATGATCGCGGCATTGCTCGACAAGGGCGATGTAGACCCGACTGTCATCAATGGCGGGATCATTGAACAATATGGCTCCAACGCGCGCCTGGGCGATAGCGATTGGATGGTGGTCGAAGCCGACGAGAGCGACGGCAGCTTCCTGCGCCTCGATGGCACCATCGCGGTCGTCACCAATATCGATCCAGAGCATCTCGACCATTACGGCGATTTCGACGGCGTCAAACGCGCCTTTGTTGAATTCATTCACAACGTACCATTCTATGGCGCGGCGATCCTGTGCGTCGATCATCCAGAAGTGCAGGCGGTGATCGGCCAAGTTCGGGACCGCAAGGTCGTGACCTATGGCTTCTCTTTACAGGCCGACATTTGCGGGGTGAACATTCGCCCGCATGAAGGCGGCAACCGTTTCGATGTGATCATCCGCCAGCGCGGCGAAGAAGACCGCCGGATTGAAGGCGTCAACCTGCCCATGCCGGGCCGCCACAATGTCCAAAACGCTCTCGCTGCGATTGCAGTCGCGATTGAGATGGGCTGCCCCGACGATGTTATCCGCGAGGGCTTTGGCCAGTTCGGCGGGGTTCGCCGCCGCTTCACCAAGGTTGGCTCTGTCCCGGTCGAAGGCGGCGCTGTCAGCATTATCGACGATTACGCCCACCACCCAGTGGAAATTCGCGCCGTGCTTGAGGCAGCGCGCGAAGCGGCCTCCGCTGGCGATAGCGAAGGCCGCGTGATCGCGATTGCCCAGCCGCACCGCTATTCGCGCCTCAATGATCTGATGGAAGATTTCCAAACCTGCTTCAACGAAGCGGACGAGGTCTATGTCACCCCGGTTTACGAAGCGGGCGAAGACCCGATTGAAGGCGTCAGTTCTGCCGCGCTCGTCGCAGGGTTAAAATCGCGCGGGCACCGTTCGGCGCAGACGATCGAGGATCAGGCGTCTTTGGCGAGCGCGCTTGCAGGCGACATGCGCAAGGGCGACATCGTCGTATGCCTTGGCGCGGGCGACATAACCAAATGGGCAGCTGGGCTCGCGGGCGCAATTGAATCGAAGCGGAACGCATGAACGACATGGTACAACCCGACGATTGGAATGACCGAGACAGCGGTATGGCCCCGACCTGCGCGATTGAGGGCGGCGCAAACGCGCCAGTGCCGACCGAGAACATTCGCGGCCGTCTGACCCAGAACGCGCCTCTGGCAAAATTCGTCTGGTTCAAAAGCGGCGGCAATGCCGATTGGCTGTTTGAGCCTGAAGATCTCGACGATCTGAAGAGCTTTTGTGAGCAGCTGGACGGAGAAATTCCCGTCATGGCGCTGGGCGTCGGCTCCAATATGATTATCCGCGATGGCGGCGTGCCCGGCGTGGTGATCAAGCTGGGCAAGGAATTCGCCGAGGTCGACATCACCGGCGAAACAACGCTGACCGCTGGGTCCGCTACGCCGGTCAGCATTGTTTCGCGGCGCGCGGCGAAAGCCGGGATCGACGGCCTGTCATTTTTCACCGGCATTCCCGGGTCGGTCGGCGGTGTTACCCGCATGAACGGCGGATGCTATGGCCGCGAAACCTGCGATGTCTTGGTCGATTGCGATGTGATCCTGCCGGATGGACAGTTCGTCACGCTGACGAACAAAGAGCTGCAATACAGCTATCGTCATTCCGCATTGCCCGATGGCGCGGTTGTCGTCGCCGCGCGGTTTGAAGGCTTTCCAGGCGATCCGGATACGATCAAGGCTGAGATGAACCGCATCTCCAGCGAGCGCAAAGACTCGCAGCCAATTGGCAGCATGACCGGCGGATCGACGTTCAAAAACCCGCCTGGCCACAGCAGCTGGAAGCTGATTGATGAGGCGGGCTGCCGCGGTTTGAGGAATGGGGCTGCGCAGGTGAGCGAGAAGCACTGCAATTTCCTGATCAACACCGGCAATGCGACCAGCACCGAAATCGAAGGTCTGGGCGAGATGGTGCGCGAAAAAGTCTATGCCCATTCCGGCGTTCAGCTGGAGTGGGAAATCAAGCGGGTGGGCCGGCCGTGAGCATTTCCACACCTCTTCATATCGCCGTCCTGATGGGCGGCTGGGCCGCAGAGCGCGAGGTCTCTTTGATGACCGGCAATGGCATTGCCGATGCGCTCGAGAGCAAGGGGCACCGCGTCACCCGGATTGATATGGGCCGCGATGTCGCTGCGCGGATCGCTGAGGCGGCGCCAGACGTGGTGTTCAACGCGCTGCACGGCGTGCCCGGTGAAGACGGCACAGTGCAGGGCATGCTCGATCTGATGGGCATCCCTTACACCCATTCCGGCGTCGCGACTTCTGTGATCGCGATTGATAAACAGCTGACCAAGCAGGCGCTTGTCCCGCATGGCATACCGATGCCGGGCGGTCATATCGTCGCCTCTGACGACCTGCATAAGCGCGACCCGCTGCCGCGTCCTTATGTGCTTAAGCCTGTGAACGAAGGCTCGTCCGTGGGCGTTGCGATCATCACTGAAGACAGCAATGTCGGCAATCCGATTGCCCGCGGTGCCGAGGGGCCGTGGCAGGAGTTTACCGAGCTGCTGGCCGAACCCTTTATCAAGGGGCGCGAGCTCACCACCGCTGTGATCGATGGGCCAGATGGGCCGCGCGCGCTGGGCGTGACAGAACTGATCATCGAAAGCGGCTTTTACGATTACGAGCACAAATACACCGATGGCTGCACGCAGCATGTCTGCCCGGCGAATATCCCGGCGGACATTGCAGCGCTCTGCGAAAGCTATGCGATCCGCGCGCACCAATTGCTGGGCTGTCACGGCGCGAGCCGCACAGATTACCGCTGGGATGACGAGGCAGGCGAGGCCGGTCTGTTTGTGCTGGAGACCAACACTCAGCCGGGCATGACGCCGCTCAGCCTCGTGCCAGAGCAGGCGAAACATGCCGGAATTGAATATGCCGATCTTGCAGAAATGATCGTGCACGAGGCGCTCAGGATACATGGGGCGGCGCAGGCCGGTTCTGCTGCGCCTGCCAAGCAAACAGGAGGCACTGATGGCGCAGATTAAACGCGGCGGAAAAGGTGTAAGGCGCGCAGTTAAAGCATCGAGCCGAGCGAAAACCGCACGCCAAGCCCGGGCGCGGACCAGCGGTGTACTCGACAGTGTTATCGGCTTGCTGCCGTTCACTGATGAGCAATTACAGCGCATCTTTCTTTCCATCATCATCGGCGGCGCAGTAGCGCTGGCGTGGTTCATTGCCAGCCTCGCGGGCGTTCCGGCGATGGCTCAGGCGCAGGTTGCGCATCTCGCCTCTGACGCTGGGTTTGAGGTGCGCCGCGTGCGCGTGACTGGCACCAACCGGATGGACGAACAGCACGTCTACAGCCGCGCGCTGGCTCAACGTGACCGGCCCATGCCTCAGGTTGAACTGGAGGCTCTGCGCGAGGAATTGCTGGAATTGCCGTGGGTCAAGGACGCGCGGGTTTCCGCGCAGCTGCCGGACACTTTGGCGATCGATATTGTTGAGCGCACGCCGCATGCGGTGCTGGAAAAGCCAGACCGTTTGGTGCTGATCGACGCAGAGGGCACGGAGCTGGAGCCGGTCGCGCGCGACAAGGCGAACAAAATGCTGATGATTTCCGGTCCGGGCGCGAGCCGCCAAGTGGCCGATCTCGACCGTTTGCTGGCCACTGCGCCTGCGCTGAAGCCTCAGATTGAGGCGGCCGAATGGGTCGGCAATCGCCGCTGGAACCTGTCGTTTAAAACCGAGCAAATCCTCGCTTTGCCTGAGGGCGATGATGAAGCGGCAACGGCGCTGGTCAAGTTCGCGCGGATGGACGGGCAAAACCGCTTGATCGGCGGAAAAGTCGCGACCTTTGATATGCGCGCGCCGCCGCGCATTTACATGCGCGTGCCGGGTCGCTCTGAACAATTGCTCGCCGGTGGATCGGGCGCCGGAGGGACACCGTAATGGCAAGCTCCAAGGGTCACAGCTCCGCCGGTAAAGCGCGCCTTTCCAAAATTTTTGGCGCCGTAAACATCGGCTCGTTCCGGATCTCAGCCATGATTATGGGCGAGACAGAGAACGGCGATCTGATCGTGCTGGGCTCTGGCCACCGCGCCAGCCAAGGGATCAAGCGTGGCTATGTGATCGATATGCGAGCGGCGACCTATGCCATCCGCGACGCGGTGGAGCGGGCGGAGAAAAACGCTGGTGCCAGCGTGCAAAGCGTGTGGGTGGCCTGCGCGGGTGCTGGTCTGGCCAGCAATGTTTCCAAGGTCGAGATTGAGATCGGCGGACGCCGGATCGAAGAAGAAGATGTTGAGCACCTGTTGATCGCGGCGCGTGACACGATCCAGCCCGATGGGCGGATGGTTCTGCACGCTCAGCCAGCGCATTACACGCTCGACGGAGCGCATGGCGTCGCCAATCCGCGCGGGCTCCATGCAGAGCGGCTGGGCGTTGATGTGCATGTGATGCTGGCCGATGGCGCGCCGGTGCGCAACCTCACCGAAGTCGTGCAAAGCGCGCATTTGGAGGTGGAGGGCGTCGTCGCTGCGCCGCTCGCCACCAGCTATGCTGTGCTCTCGCAGGAAGAGCGCGAGCTGGGAGTAGCGCTGGTCGAAATCGGCAATGATGTGACCAACGTATCCGTCCATGCGGGCGGCATGCTGCTGGGCCTGCGCGCACTGCCATATGGTTCGGGCGATATCACCGATGCGATCGCCAGCGCCTTTGGCATTAGGCGGTTTCAGGCAGAACGGCTGAAATGTGTCTCAGGATCTGCTATTGCCTCGCCAAGCGATCACCGCGAGATGATCCCGGTCAACGGGCCGGGCGATGAAGTCACCGGGCCATTGGCGCGCGGTGCGGACGATAAAAACCGCATTGCGAGGGCTGAATTGGTCTCGGTGGTGACGCAGAACCTCTCCCAGCTCACCGATGAAGTGGGCCGGGCGCTGAAGGCGATGGGCTTTTCGGGCTCGCGAGCAGGGCAAGTGGTGCTCACCGGCGGCGGAGCTGAGCTTGCTGGGCTCGCCGAATTTGCGCAAGGTGCGCTAGGGATGCCAGTGCGCATCGGCCGTGCGCCAACTTTAACCGGGCTGCCAGAGGCGCATTCAACGCCGGGCTTTGCGACATTGGCGGGCTTGTGCCTCTATGCCGCCGATGATCCGGTCGATATCCGCGCAATCGGCGCACAATATCAGCAGACCGCCAAGTACGGCGGCGGTGTGGTAGGGACACAAATGGCGGCGCGATTATTCCGCGCGCTTAAGGAATACTTCTAAAGAGCCTTGGTAAGAGGCCGAAGGACGATTGAGGCTCTGTGGATAAGGGTTAGTGCGCTATAACCGCGAAGACGCGAATGTGGCACAAGTATTGAGAAATATTACGTATGGCGGGACAAGGATGGGTCGTCTCTCGCCTGAAAGGGACAATTGATGAGCATTAATATCGGACCAGCAGCGAGCGATGACATGCGGCCCCGCATTACCGTGGTGGGTATTGGCGGCGCTGGCGGGAATGCGATTGCGAACATGATTGAATCCGACATCGAAGGTGTCGAGTTCATTGTTGCCAACACGGACGCTCAGGCATTGAGCAGCAGCCCGGCGGCGACCCGCATTCAGCTGGGTCCGGATATCACCGGCGGTTTGGGCGCAGGTGCCCGGCCAGAGGTCGGCAAAGCGGCGGCGGAAGAAACCGTCTCTGAAATCGAAACCGCGCTGGAAGGCGTGAACATGGTCTTCATCGCCGCGGGCATGGGCGGCGGCACCGGGACTGGCGCGGCCCCAGTGATTGCCGAGGCGGCTCGCCGCAAAGGTGTGTTGACCGTTGGCGTGGTGACCAAGCCATTCCTGTTCGAAGGCACGCGGCGGATGCGCGCGGCAGAGGCCGGCATTGACGAGCTGCAAGAGCATGTCGACACTCTGATCGTTATCCCGAACCAGAACCTGTTCCTGGTCGCTCAGGCAGAGACCACCTTTAAAGAAGCGTTCCAGCTGGCCGATGAAGTGCTGCAGCAGGGCGTTCGCTCTATCACCGATCTGATGGTGATGCCGGGCCTCATCAACCTCGACTTTGCCGATGTGCGCTCTGTGATGAGCGAAATGGGTAAGGCCATGATGGGCACAGGTGAGGGCGAAGGTGAAAACCGCGCGCTTGATGCGGCGGAACAGGCGATTGCCAACCCGCTGCTCGACGGTGTCAGCATGCAAGGCGCCAAGGGCGTGATCATCTCGATCATCGGCGGCGAAGACATGAAGCTGCTCGAAGTGGACGAGGCGGCAAACCATATTCGCGAGCTGGTGGATGATGATGCGAACATCATCTGGGGCAGCGCGTTCAATCCCGATCTCGACGGCAAGATCCGCGTCAGCGTGGTCGCGACCGGTATAGAGCAAGGCGCGATTGGCACGACGCGGGACAGCGCGCCTGTTGCTCTGTCCAGTGCGCGCGCGCCGAAACGTCCGGTTCTGCCATTGCCGGGTGAAGAAGACATCGCAGCGGCGGCGGAAGCCGAGCCGCTGACCTTGTCAGAGCCAGAGCCGATGATCTTGTCCGAACCTGAAGTGGACGAGATCGAGGAAGAAGAGCCAATTTCGGTTGAGCCGTTTGATCTTTCCGGCATGCAGGCCGGCGATGATCTGGGCGAGCTCGATGATGACGATGTCGATGGCATTGTCGATCCGCTGGCCGGTCTGCGCGATGCAGAAGATGATCTGGACACTGGCAGCATGCCGGAGCCAGCATCGGATGACGCGTTTGGTTCGGCTGCTGAGCCGGGCTTTGGCGGGGGAGCTGACGGCGAAGCCGCGTTCGACCTGACCGCAGAAGTGCAGGAAGACGATGCGGATGGCGGCGATGATTTGCTCGCCAGCGCAGACCGTCTCGCTGAAGAAGACAACCCGGTTGAATCAGGCGTGCCATCACGCCGCTCTGGCATTCTTGGCTCCGGCCATGGTGACGGCGGCGGCGCAGGCGGGGGTGGTGCAGCAGGCGCGGCCTCTGGCGGCGGCAGCACTCTGTTCGAACGCATGGCCAACCTCTCGCGCAGCTCCGGATCGGACGATGCGGAGGAAGAAGAGGAAGAGGATAAGAGCGGCGAAGACGCACCAGCGCTCAGCATTCCGCGCTTCCTTGGACGCCAAAACAACCAGTAACCGTGCGGAAATGCGTGAGATAAATCGGGCGGGTGCAGCTATGCGCTCGCCCGATTTGCGTTTGGGGTGCCGCGCTGGTCTGTTTCTTGGCACACACAGGCGAGCGGTGCGTTATTCGCCAAGGTGCGGTGTTCACCTCGCTTTCAGTTCGCTTTCGCTAGCCAAAATGGCCAAGGTGTAGAGACTATGATTCTGCTGTCCCCCCGCTCGCTTTTCCTGTCTGGCATTGCCCGGCGCATCCCGCTTGCGACGTTTGCTGCCGGCGCTGGCCTTGGCCTGAGCATGGCCGCCGTGCCTGCTCATGCGCAGGACAGCGGAGCGACCTCTCGCGAAGTCGTGCAGCCTTTGCCATCGGCTCAGGTTCAGCGGCTCAACCGCGCGCTAAAGCGTTTGGCGCGCAGCCCGCGCGATCTCAGCACTCTGATCGAGGCGGGCAATGCCGCGATGCTGCTGGGCGATATGGATGCCGCGATCGGTTTCTTTGGGCGCGCTCAGGATATTTCACCGACGGACTCGCGGGTCAAAATGGGCATGGCGGCGGTGTTCCTTCGCTCGGACCGGCCCATTGAAGCGCTGAGGCTGTTCAATGAGGCAGAGGCCGCTGGCGCTTCCTCCCGCGACGTGATGGGTGACCGCGGTCTGGCCTTCGATCTGGTCGGCAACAATCAGGCGGCGCAGGCGAGCTACCGCGATGCACTGGCGCTTAATGAAGACAGCGAAGTGGTGCGCCGCCTCGCGCTGAGCCAGGCGATTGCCGGGGATAAGCAAGCCTTTGAAGAGATCCTGAGACCGCAATTGGAAGCGCGCGATTTCGCCGCCTTCCGCACGCAGGCGTTTGGCCTGGCGATATTGGGCGAGCAAGACGAGGCAGCGGCGATCGTCGATGCGGTGATGCCGCGCGATTTGGCCGCGCGCATGACGCCCTATCTCGCCTTCATGCCGCGCCTGACCAAGGCTCAGCAGGCCGCTGCCGCCAATCTCGGCATCTTCCCCGCCGCCGCGCAAGTGGGCCGCGACGATCCGCGCATTGCGGAATATGCCGCACAAGGCAGAGCCATTGCGAGCGCAGCGGACACCCGATTGGCTCCGGCTGGAGAACCGCTGGGCCGGGTCGCCGATGCGGGTGATACCGCCGACCAGAGCTTTACCCCTGGCGTTGAGCAAATCGAGCCTTCTTCTTCCACACCGCCTGCTGCTGCGATCGCTGCAGCTCCTGAAACGCAGACACAGACCACTCCGGCAGCGACCGACACAGTTCGGGCGGCCCGCGCAGCCGACACTGCGGCGACTGCGCGGGCTGGAGGAGAATCGCCGCGCCCCGGATTCGATCTCGCTCGGGTCAACACTCGCGAGACGGCACCGGCCCCGCGCTCAAGTGTGGCTGATGCCTTTGCTGAGTTTGGCTCCGACGTGCCGCGCGTCACCAGAGCAGGTGAAGGCGCGGTCGATCTGGCCGCGATTGATATTCCGCGTGAGAGCGAGATCGAAGCAGAACCGGCAGAGCCAGAGCATCCGCGCCGCCAATGGGTGCAGGTTGCGACGGGCAAGGATCGCTCCGCCCTGCGGTTTGATTGGCGGCGTTTCACCCGCACTGCGCCGGACGAATTGAGCGGCCTTAACCCGCATGTTGTGCGCTGGGGCGAGGCCAATCGCCTGCTTGCCGGACCGCTGGGCACTGCGCAGGAAGCGCGCCAACTGGTCACCGCGCTGCGCGCCCAAGGTCTAGACAGCTTCACTTACACTAGTCCAGAAGGGCAGGAAATTCAAGAACTTGAATAAGTTTTAGGGTTACGAACAGCTTTCTGTGCACAGGCTTTGAACAGCGCAGTGCGGTTCTCCCCAGCCGGCGGACGCCTCCACATTGCCAAGCGACCCTTTGCCGATGCATCTGTCATGGCTGATGACAAAGATAGCCAAATCATGAGACCGCGCGAAAACGAATTCAGCGCTTCGGAAGACGCCGCGCCGGTCGATATGCTGGCGGCCTTGTTCGAGGCGCGCGGCTGGCCGTGCGAAATTGTATCGAATGACGAGCTGACCGGCGAAGTGCAGGGCAGCTGGACCAAATATCAGCTGCGCGCGATTTGGCGGGCGGAGGACAATGTCCTGCAATTCATCGCGCTACCCGATATTCGTGTCAGTGCAGAGAAGCGCCCTGCGGCCTATGAATTGCTGTGCCTGGTCAATGAGCAGATGTGGCTTGGCCATTTCGACATTTGGTCCAATGGCGACGTGCTACTCTATCGCCACGGCGCGATGCTGGGCGATGATGGGATGCTCAGCCTGACCCAAGCGCAATCCTTGGTCGAAACGGCGATTGATGAATGCGACCGGTTTTATCCCGCGTTCCAATTCGTGCTGTGGGGCGACAAGGCCCCTCGCGCCGCGCTCGACAGCGCGCTTGTCGATGCCGCTGGGGAGGCGTAACCCTCCCGCAGGTTAAAGGCGTTTTTTAGGGGCGGCTATGTCCAAGATTCTGATTTTTGGCTGCGGCAATATGGCGGGCGCAATGCTGGCCGGATGGCTGGCAGCCGGGGTGGAGCCGAGCCGCTTTGTGGTGGTCGACCGATCGATGGAACGCGCGCCGGATGGCGTGGAGCTGCACCGCGAGATCCCGCAAAACTCCGATCATGATGCGATCCTGCTCGGCGTGAAACCTCAGCAACTTCCGGATTTGCGCCCGCTGCTTCAGCCCGCTGCGGGGCCGAAAGTGGCGGTGCATTCCTTGCTGGCAGGGATCACTCTGGCGGGCTTGGCTGAGGCTTTCCCGGATGCCCGCGCGCATGTACGCGTGATGCCCAATCTCGCCGCGCGCATCGGCAAATCGCCAGTTATTTTGGCGCAAAGCGGCCTTGATGCGGCGGACCGCGACAGCGTCTTTGCGCTCTACGATCATTTGGGCAGCGCCGTCTGGCTGGAGGATGAGGCGCAATTTAACCTGATGACCGCGCTGGCAGGATCGGGTCCGGGCTTTGTCTATCGCTTCATTGACGCGCTCGCTGGCGCAGCGACGGACCTCGGCCTGGACCGGGCATCGGCGGACCGATTGGCGCTGACTATGGTGGAGGGGGCGGCCTCTCTGGCTGGCAATGCGACAAGCTCGCCGGGCGAGCTCGCCGACCAAGTGGCCAGCCCAGGCGGGATGACGCGCGAAGGCCTAAATGTGCTCGATGATGGGGCCGCTTTGCGCGCACTTTTGCGGGCGACCTTGGCCGCGACCGCGCAAAAAGGCGATGGTTTGGCACAAAATTCCGGTAAATCAGCGGGATAGCAACCTTAACGTAACGTAAGCATCGCGAAGCGGTTTTGCTTGAAATACGCGGCAAAAATCACGATATTGCGTGGTGAAGGCGCGTATGTCCGCGCCCGCTTTTAACTGTAGGGATGACCATGTCTGATTGGAAAGACACTCAGCAATCACAGCAGGCCTTTGGCTCTTCTGTGCCCCGTGCCGGCGGGAATCTTGCCGGTGAGACGTATGATGAGGGCCTGCGCAAGCACATGCTCTCGATCTACAATTACATGAGCTCCGGCGTATTGCTGACAGGTATTGTCGCAATTCTGTTTTCCTGGGGCGGTGTTGAGTCGCCAGCCTACTGGCTCGCCGTAAATGGCGGCCTGCTGTTCTGGGCGGTTAAACTTGCGCCTTTGGCCTTCGTCCTCGCGATGAGCTTTGGCTTGCACAAGATGAGCGAGTCGACGCTGCAAATCGTGTTCTGGTCGTTCGCGACTGTCATGGGCATTTCGATGTCGACGATCTTCCTCGTATACACGGGCGAGTCGATCGCGGTAACATTCTTCGCCACGGCAGCGGCCTTCGCTGGCCTGTCTCTGTGGGGCTACACCACTAAGAAAGACATTTCTGGCTGGGGCAGCTTCTTGATCATGGGCGTAATCGGCCTGATTATCGCCATGGTGATCAACATCTTCCTGGGCTCTGAAACGATGGCATTCGTGATCAGCGGCCTCGGCGTGCTGATCTTCGCTGGCCTGACCGCTTACGATACACAGATGCTGAAGAACCAGTATCAGCAGATCCGCGGCACGTCCTTCATCGGCAAAGCCGTGATCATGGGCGCGACCAATCTGTACCTCGACTTCGTGAACATGTTCATGTTTCTGTTGCAGTTCCTTGGTAACCGCGACTGATCTGAACGCTCGGTCAGCGCGGTTTGACGCAAACTGTGCCGCGCCAACCGATAAATGATTGCAAACTGTTGATGCCCGGGGCGTGTAATGCGCTCCGGGCATTTGCTTTGGCGTTTAAGCGCAGTAACGCATTGTGCTTCAGCTTGGGGCAAGGCAATCTAGCGCATGCATAGGGCCCATTGCCCGGGGCGGGTTACGATTTTGAGAGAGGCACATCCTAATGAGCGCAGCACAACTGGCACAGACGCCGGTACAGCAATTGACCCCTGAGGTCGCATCACCTTCCGCTGGCTCTAAGATAGGGCTGCGCATTCTAACTGTCGCTGCAGGTGCCGCTGCGCTTGGGGCTTGTGCAACAACTCCGCCGCCTCCCCCTCCACCGCCGCCGCCGCCGCCCGTGGTTGAGGCGATCCCGTCGCGGCCATTGCCGCCGGGGGGCGCCTCCTATGTGATGGATATCCCGGCGACCGGCGCGGATGGTCAGCGCATCACGATCAATCGCGGGATCAGCGATGATGAGAAGGTCTGGCACTTCCGCTCTGCGTGGAATGTCGCCGCGCTTAATTGCACCGCTGCGCGCCATGCGCCGGTGCTCGACGCGTACAGCTCTTATATCAAGAAACACTCGCGCGCGTTGAAGCGGGTGAACGACCGAATTGACCGGGTTTATCGCAGCCAGCTGAGCTCTCGGCGCAGCGCGATTATGGCGCGCGAAAGCAAAATGACCAGCGTCTATAACTTCTTTGCCCTGCCGCCTGCGCGCTCGAACTTCTGCAACAATGCGCTCGATATTTCGAACCGCTACCTGGCCGCGCCGGATGAGGATCCGATCGCCTTTGCGATGAGTAATTTTGAGCTGAAGGAAGCGCCGTTTCACAACTTCTTCGCCGATTATGAGCAGTACCAGCGGGATTCGGCCGCTTGGGATGCCCGCTATGGCGAGCGCTACGGGGCTTCTCAGCCTGGCTGGGTCGCGGTTCAGGCCGCGCGCCAATCTGGCAAATTTGGCTCGACCCCGCCGCCCTCTGGCTTCGTGGCTGATCCGGGAACCAGCGGCAATGCGCAGGTGCCGATTGTGCCAGTGGACGAGGGCACAGTCTCTCAGCCGGTGACGCAGCCGATCCCTGATGCGGACCCTGCGGCGGCAGATCCCGGCACATAGCGTCCGCGCTTGCGCCCTCTACAAAAGCTGACTAATCGCAATTTCACGCATTGGTAACGGGAATGCGGTGCGGGGCCTCTGGTCCCAAAGCCGCGGCTGTCCCTGCAACTGTAAGCGGTGAGTGATTGACCTCGCGCGGGCTCTGATATGAGCGCGCAGCCACTGGGAAGGCCGTGAATGGCCGCCTGGGAAGGTGAGAGGTAAGAGCGACGACCCGTGAGCCAGGAGACCGACCAGCGCGTGTCGCTTGTTGCCTGGTTCAGGGATTGATCCGGCGCGAAAGAATTTTCGTCTCGAGCGACGATTAACGGGGCTGTGTGGAGCATTTGACGCCGCGCGGTCCGTCGCTTTGGACGGAAGGAATTATCTTGAGAAGTCTATTGTTGAGCAGCGCCGCTGCTGTGTTTGCGCTCGGTTTGAGCGGCCAAGCGGCTGCGCAGGATGAGCGCACGGCGGATCAGCCCGGCGCACAGTCCGCCGATGATGATGGAGCGGATCCTGAATCCCTCTATCTCTCGGCCACTGTGCCGAACATTCTGGTCAGCGCCAGCAGGTCGCGGGACTTTGATGTGACCAAATACACTGGCTCTGCAAGCGTCGTAACGAGCGATGACATCGCCGTGCGCCAGGTTCGCGATATTGCCGAAGTGCTGCGCGATGTGCCGGGCGTGGCAGTTAGCGAAGTGGCCGGGCAGACCCAAATCCGCCTGCGCGGCAGCGAGGCCAATCATGTTCTGGTTCTGGTCGATGGCATCGAGGTCTCTGATCCCTTCGCTGGCGAATTCGACATCAGCACTCTGCAGGCCGAAATCGGCTCGAGCCTAGAGGTGCTGCGCGGCGCACAATCGGCGCTCTACGGTTCTGACGCGGTCGGCGGCGTGGTCGCTTACAACACCGCTAGCGGGAGCGATTTGGAAGGCTTCGCCGCGCGGATAGAGGGCGGCACGCAGGACACGATCAAGGCAGCGGCGCGCTATGGCGCCTCAGGCAGCAATTGGAACGCCGCGCTCAGCGCCAATCTGGTCAGCACAGATGGCCAGCCCAACGCGCGCGGGGGCGCCCGCGACATTGGGCGCGACAGCTACACGGTGTCCGGCAAAGGCGCGGTCGATCTGAGCGAGAATTTCGGGGTGCGCGCGGCGGCCCGCTACGTCCAGACCGAGGGGCAGTTCAACAATTCCGAGTTCGATACGACCAGCCCCAACTTCGGCTTTGTCGTCGATTCCCCGGACACCCGCTTTGAAACAGAGGCGTTTTACGCGCTGGTCGGCGCGCGGCTTGAACTGCTTGATGGCGATTGGACCCACGACCTGTCCGGCCAGATTGCCGATGTCAGCCGCGACACCTTTGGCGCGTTTGGCCGCTCCTCAGGCAGCGAGGGCGAGCGGCTGAAGGCTTCCTATGTCTCGGGCATTCAATTCGGCGGCGGGCCGGTACTACATCAGGTGACGTTTGCTGCGGATTGGGAGCGCGAAAGCTTCCGCAACACCGATCCATCCGGCTTCGCCTTTACCGGAGAGCGGGACACCGAAAACGTCGGCCTTGTCGGCGAATATCGCCTGTCCGTCCTCCAGTTTGAGCTTAACGCCGCGCTGCGCCATGATATCAATGACCGGTTCGCCGATGCGACCACCTTCCGTATCGGTGCTGGCTATGACTTCTTGCAGGGCACGCGCATTCGCGCCGCTGCCGGATCGGGCATCAAGAACCCGGGCTTTTTTGAGCTGTTCGGATTCGTCGATGGCCAGTTTATCGGCAATCCGGACCTTGAGCCCGAGCAATCCATCGGCTGGGAAGTGGGCGTGGACCAGGATATTGCGGATGGCGCTGTCCGCCTGTCTGCAACCTATTTCGAGAGCGAGCTGGAGAACGAGATATTCACGGCGTTTCCGCCGCCGAGCTTCACCGCCACGCCGGGCAACCGCGACACCGACAGCGAACGGCGCGGGATTGAGCTGTCCGCGCGAGCACGCTTGGGGCCGCAATTCTCGCTCGACGCGGCCTACACCTATCTCGATTCTGAGGAAGACGGGGTGGAGGAAGTGCGCCGACCTGGCAATATTGCCTCCGCCGCGCTGACATGGACGGCGCCGGATGACGCCGCCTCTGGCACGCTGATCGTGCGCCACAATGGCAGCACCGATGATCTGGCCTTCACCGATCCCAGCTTCGTGCCGGTCCGCGTTCGGCTGGATGATTACACGCTCGTCAATTTGGCGGGCGAGGTGAAGCTGTCGGAGAATATCCGCGCCTTTGGCCGGATCGAGAACCTGCTGGGCGACCGCTATGAGCAGGTGTTCAGCTTTGTCAGCCCGGGCCGTTCAGCTTTGATCGGAGTAGAAGCGAGGTTCTAAACTCTCGCTTTCTGATGAGGAAATGCATAGGAGCACTCCATGCATTTCCTTGATCAAGCCAAGATATACCTAAAGTCGGGCGGCGGCGGGCCGGGAGCGGTGAGCTTTCGGCGCGAAAAGTACATCCAATATGGCGGCCCGGACGGCGGCAAAGGCGGCAAAGGCGGCGATATCATCTTTGAGGCTGTCGGCGGCCTCAACACGCTGATCGACTTTCGCTATTCGCAGCACTTCAAGGCTCCGCGCGGCGGACACGGCATGGGCCGCGACCGCACGGGGGCTGGCGCGAAAGACTTGGTCGTGAAAGTCCCCGTCGGCACGCAGGTGCTTTCCGAGGATAAGGAAGAGGTGCTTGCCGATTTCACCGAAGTCGGTCAGCGGATCGTCTTTATGGAAGGCGGGCAGGGCGGACGCGGCAATGCCTCGTACAAAAGCTCCACCAATCGCGCCCCGCGCCAGCATCAACCAGGTGAACCAGGTGAAGAGGCGTGGGTTTGGCTGCGGCTCAAATTGCTCGCTGACGTCGGCCTGGTTGGCCTGCCCAATGCGGGCAAATCGACCTTTATCAACGCTGTGTCCAACGCTCAGGCGAAGGTCGGGCATTATGCCTTTACCACCTTGGTGCCTAAGCTGGGCGTGGTGCGCCACAAGGCCCGCGAATTTGTGATCGCAGATATTCCCGGCCTGATTGCGGGCGCCGCCGAAGGCGCCGGGATCGGTGACCGGTTCCTGGGCCATATCGAGCGCTGCCGCGTGCTCATCCACCTGATCGACATCTCCGGCGATGATCCGGCAGAGGCGATGCGCGTGGTCGCCGAGGAACTCGAAGCCTATGGCGCGGCGCTTGAAGACAAGCCGCAGCTGATCGTGCTCAACAAGGTCGACCTGGCCGATGATGAGCTGGCCGTGGGCTTCACCGAGGAGCTGAAAGCTGCGGGTGCAGACGAGGTGTTTGTGATTTCTGGCGCGAGCGGGGCGGGCATTGAGCCATTGCTCGACGCGGTGCTCGGCTATCTGCCGGATCGCACTTCGACCGAGACGAAGGCCGCAGAGGTCGAAGAGCTTCCCGAAAGCGAGGATGGGGATGCAGGCGAATGGTCGCCGATTTAAGCGCATTTGCTGATCCTGCCGCTTGCCCGCGTTTGGTGGTTAAGGTTGGCTCGGCCTTGCTGGTCCAAGACGGCGCGCCGCGCCGCGAATGGCTTGCGACATTGATCGCTGATGTCGCGCGGCTGCGCGCGAATGGACAGCAGGTGATCCTGGTCAGCTCCGGTGCGATTGCGCTGGGTGCGGCCCGGCTTGGCCTGCCCAAAGGCGGGCGAGCGAGCCTAGCCGATGCGCAGGCGGCGGCGAGTGTCGGCCAAGTGGCGCTGGCGCAGCTGTGGGCAGAGGCGCTGGGCGCGCATGATATTACAGCGGCGCAAATGCTGGTGACGATTGGCGATCTGGAGGATCGGCGGCGCTATCTCAATGCCTCCGCGACGCTGGAGCGCTTATTGGAGGCGGGCGCGGTCCCGGTCGTCAACGAGAATGACAGCGTGGCGACCGAGGAAATCCGCTTTGGCGATAACGACCGGCTGGCCGCGCGCGTGGCGCAGGCGGCGAATGCGGATGCGGTGCTGCTGCTCTCCGATGTTGACGGGCTGTACAACAAACCGCCGGGAGAAGACGGCGCGCGCCTAATTGAGCGGGTCGACAGCGTCACGCCCGATGTGATCGCCATGGCCAATGATGTCTCCTCATCCGGGCTGGGATCAGGCGGCATGACCGCCAAATTGCAGGCCGCGCAGATTGCCGAGCGCGCTGGAATTGCGCTCGCGATTATCAATGGCACACATGACGCGCCGATCACGCGGCTGCAGGATCAGGGCATTGGCACGCTCTTCGCGGCCAAGGATGTCGGCGATGCGCGCAAGACGTGGCTCGGCGGGCGTTTGGCGCCAGAGGGCAGCATCACGGTGGATGCAGGCTGCAAAAAGGCTCTGACCAAGGAAGGGGCCAGCGTGCTCGCGGTCGGCATCACTGCGGTCGAGGGATCGTTTCAACGCGGTGATTTGATCACCGTGTGCGCGGCGAATGGCACCGTTCTGGCTCAGGGTCTGTCGGAATATGACGCCGTCAGTTGCCGAAGGATCGCGGGCCTGCGCCACGATCATCAGGCTAAAGTGCTCGGCTATGCCCCGCGTGCAGCGGTGGTCCACCGCGATCATCTGGTGCTGCTGTGAAGCTGGCCGTCACCGGGTCGACCGGCTTTGTCGGTCAGGCGTTTTTGGACGCCACGACGGCGGACGGCGAGCATGAGGTCCGCGCTCTGACCCGGCGTGAACAGGCACCGCGCGAGGGTATCACCTGGGTTCAGGGCACGTTGAGCGATGTTGAGGCCTTGGCAAAGCTGATCGACGGCGTGGATGCGGTGGTCCACATCGCCGGGCTCACCAACACGCCTGATCTCACAGAATTCGAAGTAGCCAATGTCCTTGGCACGCAGAATATGATCGCCGCGACAAAGGCGGCGGGTGTGAAGCGGTTCGTGTTCGTCTCCTCGCTCTCCGCGCGCGAGCCGGACCTCTCCGCTTACGGCGCGTCAAAAGCGCGGGCGGAGACATTGGTGGAGGCCAGCGGCCTCGATTGGACGACAGTGCGCCCGCCAGCGGTTTATGGCCCGCGCGACACGGATATGTTTGAATTGTTCCGCAGCGCGAAATGGGGCCTCGTGCCCCTGCCGCCGCGCGGGGCGACCTCGATCATTCATGTGCAGGATTTGGCCGAGCTGCTGCTCGCGCTGACCGGGCCGGTCGCGCCCAGCCGCGTTCTGTTTGAACCGGACGATGGCCGCGAGGGTGGCTGGAGCCATAAAGAGCTTGCCCATGCGATTGGCGCGGCGATGGGTCGCAAGGTGCTTGCGCCTAACCTGCCCGCTGGCGTGCTGAGCGCGGCAGCGCGCGCGGACAAGATGCTGCGCGGGGACAAGGCCAAGCTGACCGCGGACCGGGTCGGCTATATGTGCCACCCCAATTGGGTCGCGCGTACGCTGAAAGCGGTGCCTGCCCGGATTTGGAAACCGAAGATCACTGGCGAAGAAGGCCTCGCTCAGACGGCCAAATGGTACCGCGACAAAGGCTGGCTGTAACGCCCGCCTGAACGCATTAGAGGAATGGCTCCTCGCCCGGCTTGTGGATGCCGCATTCGGTTTTGTCCCAGCCTTTCCAACGTCCAGAGCGCGCGTCTTCGCCCTCGGCAACTTTGTGCGTGCACGGTGCGCAGCCGATCGAAGGATAACCCTCCGCCACCAGCGGGTGACGCGGCAGGTCATGCTCCTCGAAATAGGCTTTGATATCGTCCGCAGACCAATCGATCAGCGGATTGATTTTCAGCCGCCCCTGCGCATCAGAGGTGTCGACTTCGAAGCGCGGCAGATTGGCCCGCGTGCTCGATTGGAACGCCTTGCGCCCGGTGAAGCTCGCATCGTAATTCGCCAAAGCCTTGGCCAGCGGGATCACTTTGCGGATTTCGCAGCAGCCATCGGGATCGTACGACCAGCGCAGGCCAGTCTCATCCTTCTTGGCGAGCTCCGCCTCGTCCGGGGTCAGCACGATCACATTGGTGAGGCCGATCTTTGCGGCCACCTCGTCGCGGTAGGCAATCGTCTCGTCAAAATGTTTGCCAGTGTCGAGAAACAGCACTGGCACGCTCGGATCAACCTGAGCGATTAAGTGCAGCAATACAGCGCTTTCCGCGCCAAAGCTGGAGACGGTGGCAACATCGCCCGCGAGGCTGCCCTTGAGCACGCCTTCGAGCATTTCCAGCGTGCTGGAGCCGCGAAACATGCGGTTGAGGCGTACGGCGTCATGCTCAGTAAAGCGCGGTCCGGTCTCTAACCGGTCGACTGCGCGCTCGTGCGCTTCGCCAGTCGTGAGCGGGGCTTCGGGCTTACTCATGGCGCAGCTCTGCAATTGTGCGGCGCGCATCGGCGGCGCTTTGATTGACATTGCCGAAGCCTTCAAAGGCGCGGCGGGCATCTTCTTCGTCGAGCGGTTTGTCCGGCGCAAAGGCGTCAAACCCGCAGCGGCGCATATGCGAAAGCTGATCGATCAGCACATCACCAACGGCGCGCAGTTCGCCCTTATATCCGGCCTCGCGCAGGATCCGGGCAGCGGAATAGCCGCGACCGTCGCCGAACGTCGGAAAGTTCACCTCAACCAGCGCGAGCCGATCCAGGAACGGTAGCAGCACGCGCGCATCATCACCCGGTTCGATCCGCACGGCAGTCGCGTTGGTCTGATCGCAGCAGGCATCGACGGTGACGGTGCCGTGATCGGCAGGCTCATCATTGCGGAAGCGGAATTGCACTTCGTCCGGGCTGGCTCCCAAATCTTGGCTATGCAGGTTCTCACTTGTCATAGAGCGCCTCCTTAAACGGGGTCATGCCGATGCGGCGATAGGTATCGAGGAAGCGTTCGCCGTCCTCGCGCGTCTCAAGATAGACGTCGGTGACGGTCTCAACCGCTTTGATCACGCCGTCCTCGTCAAAGCCGGGGCCGGTGATTTTGGCGAGGCTGACGTCTTCCGCTTCGCTGCCGCCGAGCGAGAGCTGGTAGTTCTCTGTGCCTTTCTTATCGACGCCAAGAATGCCGATGTGGCCCGCATGGTGATGCCCGCAGGCATTGATGCAGCCAGAGATTTTGAGCTTCAGCTGGCCTAGTTCTTCGGTCCGGCCGTTCTTCGCAAAATTCTCCGAAATCCGCTGAGCCAAGGGGATCGAGCGGGCATTGGCGAGCGCGCAATAATCAAGGCCGGGGCAGGCGATGATGTCCTCAATCGTGTCGAGGTTTGGCGCGCCGAGATCTGCCGCCTCCAGCTCGGTCCAAAGCGCGTGCAAGTCCGCGATCTTCACATGCGGCAGGACGATGTTCTGCGTGTGCATAACGCGCAGCTCGTCAAAGCTGTATTGCTTGGCGAGCTTCGCCATCAGACGCATCTGATCGCCGGTCGCATCGCCGGGAATACCGCCAACCGGCTTCAGGCTGATGACCGCGCTGACATAGCTGTCGTGCTTGTGGCGCACGGTATTGCGGTCGACCCACAGGGCAAAGTCGGGGTCAGAGCGGTCAATGCTCTTGGGTCCGTCTTCAAATGCGGGGTCGGCAAAGAACGGCTTGATCCGCTCCAGCTCAGCCAGAGGCGGTTCAACGCCTTGCTCCAGCAGATGCGCGAACTCTTCCTCGACCTGGCGAGTGTATTCCTCTGCGCCCATTTCATGGACCAGGATCTTGATCCGCGCTTTGTACTTATTGTCGCGGCGGCCATAGCGATTGTAGACCCGCAGGCACGCCTCAGCATAGGTAACCAGCTGATCCAGAGGCACAAATTCGCGGATTTGCGGGGCGATCATTGGGGTGCGGCCCATGCCGCCGCCAACATAGAAGCTTGCGCCGACCTCGCCCGCCTCATTCTTCACGATCTGAATGCCAATGTCGTGCAGGCGCATGGCCGCGCGGTCGGTCTCTGCCGCGATGACAGCGATCTTGAACTTGCGCGGCAGATAGGTGAACTCCGGGTGGAAACTCGACCATTGGCGCAGCAGCTCTGCATAGGGACGCGGATCGATCAGCTCGTCATGCGCAGCGCCTGCAAAGTGATCGGAGCTAATGTTGCGGATGCAATTGCCGCTGGTCTGGATCGCGTGCATCTCAACCTTGGACAGGTCGGCGAGAATGTCGGCGGCATCCTCCAGCTTGATCCAATTGTATTGCAGATTTTGCCGCGTGGTGAAGTGACCATAACCGCGGTCATATTTGTCCGCGATATCGCCGAGCGCGGTCATCTGGCGCGAATTGAGCGTGCCATAGGGGATTGCGACCCGCAGCATGTAAGCGTGGAGTTGCAGGTACAGGCCGTTCATCAGCCGCAGCGGCTTGAACTGGTCTTCGGTCAGCTTGCCATCAAGGCGGCGTTGAGCCTGGTCGCGGAATTCCTCGACGCGGGCATCGACCATCGCTTGGTCATATTGGTCATACTGATACATCTTAAATCACCCAGTCCCAGCCGGTTTTGGAGGCAGTCGGCACCGCGAGATCGCGGCGGACCGTTGGGCCGAGTGCGCGCACCCGGTCCTTAATATGAGCAGGCCGCACGCCCTCTTCGGTGCGGCTGGCGACCAGCGCGTAGGGCACGTTCACCCGCCGCGCGGCTTCTTCAGCGGCGAGGATTTGCTCGCCCATATCGCCAACGTCGACCGCGTCATGCACGGATAGCGACCAGTTCTGGCCGTCCCACCAGACAACTTCGCCGGTCTTGAGGTCATTTCCTGTGAGGATATTCATGTGACGGCCTGTGTTTCCTGCGCCTTGGCGGCGGTGTTTGCGATTGAGCGGTCGTCCCGCGCAGTCACATCGCCGATCACGATGAGCGCGGGGCTTTTGACTTTGTGAGCTGTGACGAGCTGCGGCAGACCCGCGAGCAATCCTCGCACAACGCGCATTTCAGGGCGCGCTGCGTTTTCGATCACGGCGACGGGGACATCGGGCGCAAGCCCGTCTGCCATCAATTTCTCAGCGATCTGAGGCGCGGTTTTGACGCCCATATAGATCACCAAAGTGCGCCCTTTACCCGCTAGGCCAGACCAATTCTGGTCCGACAGGCCTTTGCATTGGCCCGCAACGAAGCTGACGATGCTGGAGGCGTCGCGGTGGGTTAGGGCGATTTGCGCCGCTGCGGCCGCGCCATTGGCGGCGCTGATGCCGGGCACGATCACCACAGGGACACCGGCGGCGCGGGCGTCTTCGGCTTCTTCACCGCCGCGTCCGAACACCAGCGGGTCGCCGCCCTTAAGGCGGATCACATCGCGGCCCTTCTTCGCCTCGCGGATCAGCAAAGCGTTGATATCGTCCTGCGGCAGAGTGTGCCGCGCGCGCTGCTTTGCAACCGAGATAAACTCTGACGTGGCCGGAGCCATCGCGAGTATTTCACGGCTCACCAGTCCGTCATGCACGACCAGCTCAGCCGCCTCGAGCAGCCGCGCCGCGCGCAGGGTCAGCAGGTCGGGATCACCCGGGCCTGCGCCAACCAGATAGATTGTGCCTGTCGTTTCCATGAGGGCGAAATGGGCCGCTCGCCGCATTCGCGCCAGTGAGAATGGATTTGCGCCCCTTTAGCAAAGCTATTGCGCGTCCGCTGTAACCGCAGATCGCCGGGGTTTAGGCGGAATTTTTCTCCGACATCACTTCGATCAAGCGGTCCATTTGCTTGCTGGAACGAAGGTGCAGATCGCGCTGAGGGAATGGGATCTCGACCCCATTTTCTTTGAAGAGGATCCACATCCGCTTATAAACATCAGATCGAATGTTCGCCAGGCCTTCTTCCGGGTCCTGGATCCAGAACCGCACATCAAAATCGACGGAATTGTCTCCAAAACCGATGATATTCACCCGCGGCTTTGGCGCTCGCTGAATCCGATCAGTCTCATCAACAGCCTGATACAGTAGTTTTTCAACGAGCTCCAAGTCACTGCCGTAGGACACGCCGACGGGCGCCTTTACCCGCACATCGCGCGAGGAATAGGACCAATTGACCACCTGATTGATCATCAGATTTTCGTTCGGGATCAGATATTCGGTCTGGTCGCGGGTGATGACGGATATGGCGCGAATGCCGATCTTGCGGATCTGACCAAAGCTTTCATTGCCCGCCTGATCGGTGACCGAGATCACATCGCCCGGCTTGATCGACTTATCCATCAACAGCAAGATGCCCGAGATCAGGTTACCGAAGGTTTTCTGAAGGCCAAAACCAATCGCCAGGCCAAATGCGCCGCCAAAGAAGGCCAGCGCGGTCAGATCAATGCCAAGCAGGTCAATCCCGATGAAGAATGCCAGAGCCCACACCGCCATAGTGCTGAGCTTTTCCGCCAGCAGACGCTGAGTGGAATCGAACCGTGTGACCCGGCCGAGCAGGTTCTTGCACAGGCGGATCGCCAGCATTGCGCCGGTGATGACCAATGCAATCACGCCGATCACCAGCAGGATATCGAACAGCGAGACGCGCATATCGCCAATGCTGAGCGCCCAGGCATCCAGCGTGTCGACGACAGAGCCGGCGGTCTTGCTTTGCGAGGCGATCCCGTCGCGAATGCCCTCGCTGGCTATAATCTCGGTTTCTTGCTCCGACGCGGTTTCCGCCATGGTCCAGGCCTGACCGGTCGCTGGCGCGTCTGGCGCGGTGAGTGCGTCTGGGCCAGCGCTATCGGTGGCTGCGGAGGTTTCGTCGGACGGGGCAGGGGGCGTTGTGGCGGTCATAAGTCTTTCATCGCGGCAAAGCCGGTTTGCAGGTCTGCAATCAAGTCTTCAGGATCTTCGAGGCCGATCGATAGGCGAATGCTCATCGTATCGCTAGTGTTTGGGGCAGCATCATCGCCGCGGCCTGCGCTTGCTCCGGGGACGGGCATCTTATCGCGAATAGGCGCCGCGTCATAGGGCAGGGCGAGGCTTTCATACCCGCCCCAGGAATAGCCGATCCCGAACAGTTTGAGATTGTCGACCAAGGCGGCGCGGCTTTCCGGCGTTGCACCAGCCAAAGTGAAACTGAACAGGCCGCATCCGCCGGTGAAATCGCGGCTCCACAGCGCGTAGCCAGCATCGCCTTCCAGCACCGGGCAATGCACGGCGGCAACCTCTGGCCGATTGCGCAGCCAGGCGGCGATTACGCGCGCGCTTTGGACGCCGCGCTCTAGCCTGATCTCCATCGTGCGCAGACCGCGCAAAGCCAGCGCCGCATCATCGGGTGAGACGACATTGCCCATTTGCTGGCTCGTCTGGCGCAGGCGGCGATAATGGCGCTCGCCTGCGCTCGCTGCGCCCATCATCAGGTCAGAATGCCCGCCGACATGCTTGGTCAGGCTCATGATAGAAATGTCGCATCCCCGCTCCAGCGCGGGAAAGCCAATCGCGCTGGCCCAGGTGTTGTCGATCAGGCTCACCGCGCCGCGCTCCCGCGCAATCCGGGTCAGCTCTGGCACATCGCACACTTCCATCGTCAGGCTGCCGGGACTTTCGAGCCATACGGCCTTGGTCCGCTCGCAAAACAGCGCCTCATAGGCGGCGATGTCGAGCGGGTCGAAAAACCGTGCGTCCACGCCCCAGCGCTTTAGAAAGCCCGTCGCCATGATCCGCGAGGGCTCATAGGAATTGTCGCTGATCAGCAGGACATCGCCGGGTTTAACCACGCTCAGCAGCGCGCCGTTAATAGCGGCGACGCCGCTGGGATAGAGCATCGTGCCCGCCGCGCCCGGCTCCAGCTGGGTCAGCGCCTCGGCCAGCGCCCACTGCGTTGGTGCGCCTTGGCGGCCGTAGTAAAACTTGCCGTCCTTGGGCTGCGATCCGCCAGCCTTGCGGTCCGCTTCGGTGGCGTAAAGATGCGTGCTGGCGCGCCAAACCGGCGGATTGACGACAGGTCCGGTCCATTCCTTGCGCCGCCCCGCGCCGACGATTTTCGTGCCGGGCTTCTTGCCTGATAGGTCGTCTGCCATGCTCTAGTCTCGCGGCCCGGTGGACTTCGGTGTGGCGGGATCGCTGCCCCAATCAGACCAGCTGCCGTCGTACAATGCCCAGTCTGTCTTGCCGAGCTGCGCCAGCGCGAGCAACAAAACGCTGGCGGTAACGCCGCTGCCGCAGGTGGTGGTGATGGGCTTGCCCAGATCCACTCCGGCATTCTCAAAGGCGCTGCGCAATTCGTCTGCCGGTCTAAAGGTGCCGTCTTCATTGTAGAGCTCGCTGAACGGCAGGTTGTAAGAGCCGGGAATGCGGCCCCCCTCTACGCCGTGCACGGGGTCTGCGCCTGCGCCCTCAAATCGGTCGGCACTGCGCGCGTCGAGCACCTGCTCTGCGTGTGTTTCCAGATTGGCGAGCATATCGGCCTTCATCCGCAAGCGCTTTGGCTGGCGCAGCTCAGGCATGCTGCTGGCCTCGATATCCGCATCTCCAGCCTCGAGCGGGCGTCCCTCTGCGCGCCATTTAGCAAAGCCTCCGTCGAGCACCGCGACCGGCGCGATCCACAAGGATGTGAGCAGATACCAGGCTCGCGCGGCGGTTTTCACCGCGCTGTCGTCATAGATCACAATGCGATCGCCCAGCTGAATGCCCAAATCTGCAATGCGCGCGGCCAATTGCTCTGGCCGGGGCAGGGCAGAGGGCACATCGCTGGTCTGATCGACCAGGCTGGCGAGATCGAGGAACCGCGCGCCCGGTATATGCGCGGAGGCGAATTCAGCGCGCGCATCGCGGCCCGCCGCTGGCAGGTGGAGCGAGGCGTCGAGAACCACCAAATTCTCGTCGCTGAGTGCGTCAGCCAGCCATTCGGTGCTGACGAGATTATCGGTCATTTGGTCCATGAGGCAAAGCGGTAGCGCGCTGGGCCGCCGCCGCCAAGTGCCCGCTTATGCTGGCTGAATATCCAGTTCCCGCACACGCAGGCCGGGAATGCCGCCCGGCGGCGTGTTAAGCGGGATCGGCTGGAGCCGCGCGGCGCTCGCCGTGCTGGGCTGGCCGACGACATAATGCCGCGTCACCGGCTCGCCATTGCCCTGTATGACAGTGATCTGCAGCAGCGGCACAAACAGCGGGACATTGCCCTGGCGCATCACCTGCAATTTGCTGGTCGGCAATTGCACCTGCCCGCTTTCGGAATGAGTTTTATTGGGGCCGATGCGCGGGATAATCACCGGCTGAGGGCGATCAAAGCCAAGCGCGGTGCTGCCCGGAGCGGCTCCGCTTTGGGCGCTGGTCAGGATTGCGGAAATGGACACATCGCGCACCGCATTGGGGGTGCGATTGGCGAGGTTCAGGCGATAATCGAGCGTGAAGTTCATCACGCTGCGCGTTGCGCGCACGATCTCAATATCAATGTCGATCCGCGCCGGCGCGCTGGGAATTGGCGCGGCCTCTTCGGTTGGCTCGCTGGCCATGGTCATAGCGGGAGCGGGGATTGTGCTGGCTGTTACCGTGTTGCTGGAGGCATCAGGCGCAGGCTCGGTTGGTGCTGGCTCAAGCTCTGGCTCGTGGCTCCGCGCAACCTTTGGCCGCTCAATTTCGGGCACGGCGACGGCGGCCGTGCCGCGTCGCAAGAACAATAGCCCGCCAATCAGCAGAGCTAGCAATGTCAGGCCGCCAGCGATCCACGCCCATAAGGGTATCGTGCTAGCAGCATCACCGGCTGCGGCGTCTGAAGCCGTTGTGTCTGGGGTCGAAGCATCTGGAAGCGGGGCATTGGTGTCGAAGCCGGGCGTGCTCGATCCAGCTGTTCCCGCACCTGAAGGCGGTGCCGTGACAGCAGGCGATGCGGCACCCGAAGCGGCGTTGCCCGCATTGCTCGGTGCGCCTACCGGCCCTGTAGCCGGACGTGTGGTTGGAATGGCTGCGCTTGGAGCGGAACCTGCCGCTCCGGTCGCCTCAGGAGACACCGTGTCGCTCGGGTTTAGAACCGGCGTGATCGTTGGCGCAGGCGTTGGCAGGCCACTTGCTGGCGCGGTTGTCGGCGCGGCCTGCGTTGGCGTAGGCGCTGGCGCATCGGTTGGAATAACGCGCGGCGGCAAGGCGGCTGGACCGGTGTCATCCGCCGGGCCTTCCACCTCTGGCCGGGGCGTGGGGGTGCTGGTCGGCAGGGTGAAGCCGCCCGGCGAGGACTGGGCCACAGTCGGCGTGGGCGCACCAATGCCGAGCGCGATGAGCGCGCACATCATCGCCGCTTTGGGCGCGGACAAAATCCGAAAAGAAGAAACAGCAAGCATGATCTTTGGCGTAGCGGGTCTTTTCAAAATGGTTGTGTGCACGGGCGCTTTGGCCATAGCACTTTACGGGGGCGGCCGGGCAGCGCGATTACAACATACCGGCGCAGCACTGCCACCGCATGTCTGACATAGATATTAACGCCGCTCCGTCCAGCTTGTCGCTTGCATGGAGCGCGCTTTCGCGGCAACAGCGCGGCATGGAAACCACACCTAACGATCCCGCTGCGCCTGCATTTCTGGGCAAAGACACCCCGCTGCCGACCTCTCCAGAAGAGGCCGTGCTCGACTACGTGCCGAACCCGCGCAAGGGATCGCTGTTTTTGGTGCGTTTTGCCGCGCCAGAGTTTACCTCGCTGTGTCCGGTCACCGATCAACCCGATTTTGCGCATTTGGTGATCGATTATGCGCCGGGTGATACGATTGTCGAATCCAAAAGCCTCAAGCTGTTTCTGGGCAGTTTTCGCAATCACAACGGCTTTCACGAGGATGTGACGGTGGGCATTGGCCAGCGGCTGGCCGAGGAAATGAAGCCCAAATGGCTGCGCATTGGCGGCTATTGGTATCCGCGCGGCGGCATTCCCATCGATGTGTTCTGGCAAACAGGCGCCGCGCCAGAAGGGCTATGGGTGCCGGACCAAGGCGTTCAGCCCTATCGCGGGCGCGGATAGCCCTACAAAACACATCGCATGGCGCGCGGTGAAGATTTTGTTCAGTCATCACTTCTAAATTCAGCTACACTCGCTTGGGGAATACTTTGGGGGTGGGCGAACTATGTCTGTTTCAGCGGTGTAATTGGGCGGGCTTAACTTGCCTGTCGCGATACTGTTGATCTTCAAGACCGCATTGAACCGCCTCCCTCCACCGCGTTGGAAGGGAAATACGCATGAGAAATACGCTTTTGGTCTCGACGGCTTTGTCACTTGGCTGCGCGGCCACATTGGCCCTGGCTCCGCAGGAGGTCCGTGCAGAGGCGTGCCTGCTGGATACAAATGAAGACGGCAATGCCGATTCCAACATTGATACCACTGGCGGCGCGATTTCTGATGACGGCAATAATGAGCTCGCTTGCAGAGTGGGATCGGATGCCTCTGGCGCCAGTAGCACTGCGATCGGCGGGAGTTCTGTTGCCAGCGGCGCGAACACCTTGGCCGCTGGATTTGGCGCTAATTCAGCGGGTGACAATAGCACCGCAATTGGCGTTGATGCAGACGCGACAGATATTAGCGCGACTGCCTTAGGATATCAGTCGGTGGCTGGCGGCGCGGACGCAACGGCAATTGGCCGATCCGCTTAGGCGCTTGGAATTGGGGCAACGGCGCTCGGCCGCAGTGCTTCTGCGGGAGCAGTGAGTGCGATCGCTATTGGTGGTGATGGCGCTGATGCTGATGCGCTCGGCGCGCAGGCTAGCGGCGTTGCCGCTATTGCGCTTGGCGCGGATGCGGATGCCCGAGCGGACAACTCGATTGCCTTCGGCGCTGGCGCGGTAGCGGTTCAGGCTGGCGCGATTGCCTTTGGCGCGGGCGCGGATGCGCAGCGCACAAACTCGCTGGCGCTGGGCACCAATGCGGCCGCTGGCGAGTTTTCGGCGGCATTTGGTGAGAATGCCACCGCAACGCAGGCTGGCGGTGTAGCCTTTGGCACCAGCGCGAATGCTGGGTTTCTCTCAACCTCGATTGGCCGGGTTGCGATTTCACGCGACAACGCTGTCGCTATTGGCTTTAGCTCCTTTGCTGAGAACAATGCCGTCGCTGTGGGTGACGATAGTACAGCCTCTGGCGATAGCTCGGTGGCTCTGGGACGTCAGGCAATGGCCACGCAAGCTGGCTCAACCGCGATTGGTGCAGGCGCAGCAACTACAGCAGCCAATCAGGTGACGCTAGGCGGCACTGGCAGTTCGGTACGGATCGGCGATATCGACGCCTCCACGGCGGCTCAGTTGGGTCCTGTCGATGCGGTGACGGTGGACGCCAATGGCACACTTGGTCGTCAGAGCGTGGCGACAGCCGCATCGGTCGACAATGTCCGGGTGGCGCTTAATGCCGTTGCCCAAGTCTCCACCGCGCAATTCGATGCGCTGTCCGGGAGGGTGCAGGCCATTGATTTCCAACTCGACCAGCTCGACGATGATGTCCGCAGCGGTGTCGCGGCGGCCATGGCTCTGACCGATGCGCCGATGCCCTCGCAGCCGGGCAAGACCAGCTATATCGGCAAGGGCGCGACGTTCCGGGGCGAGTTCGGCTTTAGTCTGGGCCTGACGCAACGGCTCAACAGCGATCAGCCCTTCGCCATCTCTGCCAGCGTTAGCCATGCGGGCGGCAACAACACTGGCGCGAGTGTCGCGTTCTCTGGCGAGTTTTGAGGAAAGGCGTAGCGCGCCAGTCTGACCGCTACAGAACCAGCTTCTGACCCGTCATCAATGCTGAAAGATTGGGAAGTGGTGCCGGCTGCAAGATTCGAACTCGCGGCCCCCTGATTACAAATCAGGTGCTCTACCAACTGAGCTAAGCCGGCCCATTGCCATCCGCTTCTTCAGCGGAAACGCCCGCTAGCCGCAAAACGCCCCTTATGTCTAGACCTTCATTGCTGCGAGTTTGCAGAACAGGCTTTGCAGTTCGTAGAAAATACGGCGTGATAGGTCATTTCTCCCTTGTCTAAGGCCCTGCCAAGATACATCGTAAGCGGGCATAAGAGGACTGAATGGTGGATCACGAGCAACACATAGACGAGGCGTTTGAGGCCAATAGCAAATCGGTATTGGCCGCGTATTTGCTTTGGTTCTTTTTCGGAATGTTCAGCGTTCACCGATTTTATGCGGGCAAAACCAAATCGGGTGTGGTGCGGCTTATTTTGTTGCTTATCCCGTTTATCGGCTGGGCGATCCTGACACTGCTATGGATTATCGATCTGTTTCTTATCCCTTCGATGATCGGTGAACAAAATCTCAAAACGATCAATTTGATCAAAACCGGCGCAAGTGGGGCAGCTCCAGGTCAGAATAATAGGGATAAGCCTCGCCCTGTTCTAACCGAGGCGGATAAGCGCCGCGAGGCGATGATCGAAGATCTGCGCGCCTCGGGATATCGCAAAGAGCGGCGCGATATTTTCAGCTCTTCTAGCTAGGTAAACAGCGGCCTCGTTCTAGAACGCGCCAAAGGTCCAGCCCTCAACCCGGGCGATCTCTGCTGTCAGAGTGCGCGGCTCCCAGCGCTCAGGCTCCTTGTGCACTTTGCGCAGCCACGCCGCGGTCAGCAAAGCGTCGGAGGAATGATCATCAATCTCGCCGATTTGCGCAACCGGCGGGCTGTCTAATCCCTCCAGCGCGGCGTTTAGATCGGCATAGGTCAGCAATTTGGTGCGCGCGCCGCGTCCGCCCATGCTGGCGGCGGCCTCTTTGGCGGCAAGCCCAGTGTAAATCTCCACCAGCAGCGACCCGCGCGTCGGGTGTTTGGGTGGGATTGGTTGCACTGGCCAGACCGGTAGATGACCTTTCAGGTGGTGCAGCATCCGCATGCCGGTCAGCGAGCTTTTGCCAACTTGCGCTGCGCCCACGAGGTTGAAATTGCTGACTGGGCGGCATTTTTGCGCCCGCTGCGCGGTCTCTGCCTGACGAAAGCGGCCCTCGCGCGAAATGGCATCCGGCAAATGAAAGCGGTCGCCAACATTGTCCTTACTACGCCGGAAATAGCGGGCGGCCTCTGGGTGTCTGAGAAAGCTGTGCGCGCCCAAATGCGGGTCATCGGCGCAGATCCGATCAATCAATTCCCATAGGCCATTGGCGTGGCGCGGGCTCTCGTCCCAGCCGGGGAAATAGGCGCCTGCATCCACAAATGGCAGGCTGATGCCGAGATCAATTCCGACCAAAGTGTTTGAGGGCAGTTCGTCCCGCAGCAATGAAAGCACTTCTGTGCGGGCCCAGCCGCGCGGCGGGGCCTCAACCAGCACGGGCGGGCCGCCTTTTGCGTCGGCGAGCGCGAGCGCGATACCCTTGTGCCGCTCCCCCTTTGCGCCCGACCAATCGATCGCCAGAAAGTGATCAAAATCGCGCATCAATAGCTGGGGCAGGTGTCGCCCGGCGTCAGTGCCCAGCCGCCAGCCGCGCCTGCGACATAGCGGTCGCGCTCATATTTTGAGAGGTCGTCCCAGTCTGTCACGCGCTCATGCGGGATGGCGGAGAGGTGCAGGCAATCCTCGCCTTCCCAGCGGTCAATCCGCCAATCGGCTAGGAAGGGCACGTTTGTCTCTACCCGCACTGGGCTAATCCCGCCGGGATAGTTGCGCCACACCGCGAAGCCTTCAAATCCGCCCCAGCCTGTCTCGGTCCACTGCACCACTGCGAACAGGCTGTTACTGGGTGAGAACACGGGACGAGTGCCGATTTCCATCGATGACCCGACCCCTGCGGTATCTATCAGGACATATCCCCACGCCTCGTAGCCTTGCCAGGCTATGCCGAGAAGACGCTCATCAAATTGATCATACTTTTCTGAGGCGATGAACCAGGTAGTATCAACGCAATGCACTGTGCCGAGCTCTGTAGCCACGGCGATCCAATTCATCGATGAGCTTGCAAAGGCACTCCAAGCTTCGGGCAGTGCGAGCGGCTTGTCGCGATTGTTGTAGTCGCCTTCAATAGAGGGTTTGGCTGGGCATTGCTTTTGCGCATCGGGCGGCGAGGCGGCAGCGCCGCCTAATTGCGCTGAGGCGGGAACGGCGCAGGCGAGGGCCGCAAGCGCTGCGCCCATCATCCCTCGCGCAATTCGGCCCGTCTGTTTGCCCACCATTCCATTCGCTCCTTCACCTTGCGCTCAAACCCGCGCTCGACTGGCGCGTAATAGTCCTGAGGCTCCATCCCCTCCGGCCAATAATTGTCGCCGGAAAAGCCATCTTCTGCATCGTGATCGTAGGCGTAGCCTTTGCCATAGCCAATGTCTTTCATCAGCTTAGTCGGTGCATTTAAGATGTTTTGCGGCGGCATCAGGCTGCCGGTTTCGCGCGCGGATTTAAACGCGGCCTTTTGCGCGGCATAGGCGGCGTTCGATTTGGGCGCGGTGGCGAGATAGAGGCAGGCCTGAACAATCGCGAGTTCACCCTCGGGGCTGCCGAGAAACTCATAGGCGTCCTTTGCCGCCAGACATTGGGTCAGAGCGTTCGGGTCAGCCAGGCCAATATCTTCGCTGGCAAATCGGACCAAGCGGCGCAGCACATACATCGGCTCTTCACCTGCAGTCAGCATCCGCGCCATGTAATAGAGCGCCGCCTGCGGATCGGAGCCGCGCAAGCTCTTGTGCAGCGCGCTGATGAGGTTGTAATGCCCCTCGCGGTCCTTGTCATAGACGGCGACGCGCCGCTGCAGGAATTGGCCGAGGGCGGCGGGATCGAGTGGTTCGGATAGCGCTGCGTTGTAGAGTGTCTCCGCCTGACCCAGCAGGAACCGGCCATCGCCATCGGCGCTAGCGATGAGCGCCGCGCGCGCATCATCAGTAAGGGGGAGGGGGCCTTCGAGAGCCTCTGCCCGGGCGAGCAATGCCTCCAGCGCCTCATGGCTGAGACGCTCCAGGATCAGCACTTGGCTGCGGCTGAGCAGAGCGGCGTTGAGTTCAAAGCTGGGGTTTTCAGTGGTTGCGCCGACAAGCGTCACAGTGCCGCGTTCGACAAACGGCAGAAAGCCATCCTGCTGCGCGCGGTTGAAGCGGTGGATCTCGTCCACGAACAGCAGAGTGCGCTGGCCCGCACCGGCCATCTTGTCGGCCTCGGCAAAGGCTTTCTTGAGGTCCGCCACGCCGGAGAAAACCGCGCTGATCGAGACAAACCGCATGCCCACACTATTGGCCAGCAAGCGCGCGATGCTGGTCTTGCCCGTGCCCGGCGGCCCCCACAGGATCATGCTGGAGAGCTTACCGGCCGCGACCATTCGCCCAATTGCGCCGGTCGGCCCGGTCAGGTGTTCTTGGCCGATAATCTCGCCAAGATCGCGCGGGCGCAGCCGGTCCGCCAGCGGCGCGTCATCGCGCGGCTGATCAGGCGTTCCAGATGGCCCTGAGGCAGGCGGCAGCGCATCATTTCCAAACAAGTCAGTCATTCGTCTGGTCTGATAAGGCGCTGGTCGGAAAATGCCATCCACCTCTTGTATTGATAGCTCTGAGATATATCTTAAGCCTATCAAGAGTTATCAGATAGAAGCTAGGAGAGTGAGTATGACATGGCAGAAAAGACGCCGCGGCAATTGGAATGGCGGCTGGAATAACCTCGGCCCATTGGTCGCGATGATGGCGTCCTCTGCGGGCGATTGGGAAGAGATCGGCGAGAAAATGCGGGGCGGCGGCTCGTGGCAAGATGGCCCCAGACGGCGCAAGCGCCGCGGGAGGATGTTTGGCCAGGGCGAACTGCGCCTCGCCTTGCTGGCGCTGATCAATGAAGAACCGCGCCACGGCTATGAGCTTATCAAGGCAATCGAAGACATGACGGCGGGCGGCTATGCGCCGAGCCCGGGGGCGGTCTATCCGACGCTGCAAATGCTCGAGGAAGAGGGCAAGATCAAACCGGCCAAGTCGAAGGCCAAGGCAGAAGATAGCGAGACGAGCGGCAAGAAGCCGTTCAAAGCGACCAAATCTGGCAAGGCTGAACTGGCTGAGCGCGTGGAAGAGGTCGATCAGCTGATGGGCCGGATTAACGAGCACGGCGACCGGGCCGAAAAGGTGAAGGAACGCTCGCCCGATCTGTTCCGCGCGATGGGCAATCTCGGCTCTGTGCTGAAGAACCGCGCCCGCGCCGGAAAGCTGGATCAAAACGCGATGAATGAAATTGTCGACATTATCGACGAAGTCGCCAAGCGTATCGAGAGAATGTGAAATTAGGAACAGCGCGGGTTTCCAGCCCCCGGTTTGCCCGCGCTGCCCCTTTTGTATAATCTCCTCCCTCTAAGACTGGGTCGCGTCCATTCTTGGGAGGGAACATCATGGATCAGACTGTCAAAACGCCTTGGCACCTTTGGGTCGTTGGGGCGCTAACGCTGCTGTGGAATTCGGTTGGCGGCTTTAGCTACACGATGACGCGGCTGGGCAAGCTCGCCGATCTAGGCATGGGCGCTGAAGAGATCGCTTATTTCGCTAGTCATCCTGTGTGGGCCAACACCTTTTGGGCGCTCGGCGTTTGGGGTGCGATAGCGGGATCGCTGCTGATCTTGCTGAGATCACGCCACGCGGTGACCGCAATCCTCATTGCGATTGTCGGCCTGATCGGCTCGAATATCTATCAATATGCGATGTCGGAAATTCCAGAGAGCCTGCAAAGCCCGATGCTCACAGGCCTGATCTGGGTGACCACTTTGTTTATGCTGTGGTACTCGCTCCGCATGAAGTCAGCAGGCGTGCTACGATAAAAGAACGAGAGCGGGCGCTACAGCCGCAAAGCCAACTAAGCCGCCGCCTGCTCCGCGCTCTCTTTCGCGATCAGTGCCTCGCGCTCTTCAACCAGACGGACATACAAGTCGGCGACCACGCGATTGATCGCTTCCCAGCTGTACTCGCGTGAGTTCATTTCGCCCGCTGCTCCGTGGCGCGCGCGCAGATCGTGATTGGTGCAATACGGGGCCAGCGCGTCAGCATAGGCCTTGGTATCGCCTGGAGGCACCAGCCGCCCGGTTTCCCAGTCATCCACCAGGCTCGATGCCCCGGTCGCACCCGCGGCAACCACTGGCAGGCCGCTGGCCATCGCCTCCAGCGTCACATTACCGAAAGTCTCAGTGATGGACGGGTTGAAGAAGATATCGCCGCTCGCCAGCGCCTTGCCCAGATCGGCGCCGGTTTGAAACCCTGCGAAAATCCCGCCGGGCAGGGCATCTTCGAACCAGCCGCGCGCGGGGCCATCGCCGATAACCAGAACTTTATGCGGGGCCTGAAGTTTGCGCAGCTCGATAATGCTGTCGGCAAAGACGTCGAGGCCTTTCTCCATAACCAGGCGGCCCAGGAAGACAATCGCAATATCGTCATCTGCCAGGCCCAGGCTGCGGCGCCATTCCATATCGCGCTTTGATGGATCGAAGACGGTGCGGTCGACCCCACGCGTCCACAGGCCAATGTCATCATGCATGCCCTGCGCAATCAGCTCGTCAATCATGCTTTGCGACGGGGCGACCAGCGCATCGCAGCGATTGTAAAACCGCCGCAGCATCCACAAGACGGCAGGCTCTAGAAAGCCCATTTTGTAATAGCGCGGATAGGTCTCAAACCGGGTGTGAACCGAGGACAGCACCGGAATATCGTGTTCCTGCGCCCATTTCAGCGCTGCGTGGCCCGACGGATCAGGCGAGGACAGATGCACGATATTGGGCTGGAACTTCTCGAGGTCGCGCCGGACCTTGGCGTTAAAGCCGGTCGGCAGGCGGTATTCGCCGCGTCCCTTCACTGGCATGCGCCAACTGGGCAGGCTCACCAGATCACCGGTTGGCTCAAAATCAGGTTCTTCGACGGTGGGGGAATACACGCGCACCGCCGCGCCCAGTCCCAGCAGCGAGCCGACGAGGCGATTGAGCGCCTGGTTCGCGCCGTCGCGGGTGTAGTTATAATTGCCGCTGAACAGGGCAATGCGAAGATCGGATATTTCCATGTTGAGCGCGGCATAGAATGTTGCGAGCCCGTTGAATAGCGTGTTTTGATTTGACTCTTGGCCCAGCATCTCTAGTGCCGCCGACGGGCCACGCGGTCCCAACGCCGCGCGAGCTCTCTGTAAGGAGAGAATACATGACTGAACTACCTGCCGAGCCGGCGCTGAAGCCTGCTCGTCCGCAATTTTCATCCGGTCCGACCGTTAAGTTCCCCGGATGGTCCCTCGACAAACTGAAAACCGAATCGCTCGGGCGCTCGCATCGCTCGGCTGTCGGAAAGTCGCGTCTTAAATACGCGATTGATCTATCGAAAGAGATGCTGGGCGTGCCCGAGGATTACCTCGTTGGCATCATGCCCGCCTCTGACACTGGCGCGCTGGAATGCGCGATGTGGACCATGCTGGGCCAAGGTCCGGCGACCGTTGCGGCTTGGGAAAGCTTCGGCAATGTCTGGATCCAGGACGCGGTCAAGCAGCTGAAACTGCCGAACCTGCAGGTACTGGATGCCGATTATGGCGAGATCCCTGATCTTCACTCGATCCCGCAAGAAAACGACGTTGTCTTCACCTGGAACGGCACGACCTCTGGCGCAAAGATCCCCAACACGGACTGGCTGGAGCCGGGCCGTAAGGGCGTGACGATCAACGATGCCACCAGCGCGATTTTTGCGCAGGAAATGGACTGGGCGAAGCTCGATGCGACGACCTATTCCTGGCAGAAGGTGATGGGGTCAGAGGCTCAGCACGGCATGCTGATCCTCTCACCCAAGGCGATTGAGCGGATCGAAAGCTATGATCCTGAATGGCCGCTGCCCAAGCTTTTCCGCCTAAAAAAGGGCGACAAGATCAATCGCGGCATCTTTGAAGGTGCGACGATCAACACGCCGTCTTTGCTCGCAACCGAAGATTACATCGCGGCGCTCGAATGGGCGCAGTCGATCGGCGGGCGCAAGGCGATGTTTGAACGCGCCGATGCCAACGCGAAAATCGTTAACGATTGGATCGAGGCGACGCCTTGGCTGAAAAACATGGTCAGCGATCCGGCCAAGCGCACCAACACTGGCGTGTGCATGAAGTTCACCGGCGATTGGTACGAAAACCTGTCCGCTGAAGATCAGGCCGCCGTGCCGAAGAAAATCGTCAAAATGCTGGAAGAGCGGCATGTTGGCTATGACTTCAACGGCTACCGCGACGCCCCGCCGTCCCTTCGCATTTGGTGCGGCGGCACGGTCGAGCAAGAGGATCTGAAACGCCTCTTGCCGTGGATCGAATGGGCCTACGCGCACGTCAAAGCTGGCTGAAGCGATTGGGCGAGTCCCCGCGAAGGCGGGGACCTCCATCAAACATACGATTTTCCTGACTGCCTGAGGTCCCCGCCTTCGCGGGGACTCGCAAAGGAGTAAATTCCAATGACCAAACCTAAAGTACTCATCTCTGACAAGATGGACCCGAATGCAGCACGTATTTTCGAAGAGCGCGGCTGCGATGTTGATGTGATCACCGGTGAGACGCCTGAAGAGCTGATCGCGCGGATCGGCGATTATGATGGCCTCGCAATCCGGTCCTCCACCACCGTCACCCCGGCCGTTTTGGACGCTGCGACCAATCTGAAAGTGATCGGCCGCGCGGGCATCGGCGTCGACAATGTCGATATCCCCTATGCCAGCGGCAAGGGCGTGGTCGTGATGAACACCCCGTTCGGCAATTCGATCACCACCGCGGAGCATGCGATTGCGATGATCATGGCGCTCGCCCGGCAAATCCCGGCGGCGAACACTCGCACGCAAGCCGGCGAATGGCCGAAGAAGGATTTCATGGGTGTCGAGGTGACCGGCAAGACGCTCGGCCTGATCGGTGCGGGCAATATTGGCGGGATCGTCGCCAGCCGCGCGCTTGGCCTGAAGATGAAAGTGATCGCTTACGATCCCTTCCTGACTGAAGAGCGTGCCGTGGAAATGGGCGCTGAGAAGGTCGATCTCGACACGCTGCTGAGCCGCGCAGACTTTGTCTCGCTGCACACGCCGCTGACCGATCAGACCCGCAATATCCTCAGCCGTGAACGGCTGGAAAATGCCAAGCCCGGCATCCGCATCGTCAATTGCGCCCGCGGCGGATTGATCGACGAGGCGGCGCTGAAAGACTGCCTCGAAAGCGGGCAAGTGGCCGCCGCCGCGCTCGACGTGTTTGCGGAAGAGCCAGCGAAGGACAATCCGCTGTTCGGCGCGCCAAACTTCATCTGCACGCCGCACCTTGGCGCCTCCACCACGGAGGCTCAGGTCAATGTCGCGCTGCAAGTGGCTGAGCAAATGGCCGATTATCTGGTAAATGGCGGCGTGACGAATGCGCTCAACATGCCATCGCTGTCGGCCGAAGAAGCACCGAAGCTGAAGCCGTATATGGCGCTGGCTGAGAAGCTTGGCAGCCTCGTGGGTCAACTCGCCCACGGCAATCTCACCAAGATCAGCATTGAGCGCGAAGGCGCAGCCGCTGCGCTCAATGGCAAGCCGATCAGCGGCGCTGTTCTGGCCGGTCTGATGCGCCGCTATTCCGATACGGTGAACATGGTCAACGCGCCGTACCTCGCCAAGGAACGCGGCCTCAACGTCAGCGAAGTGCGCCACGAGCGCGAGGGCGCATATAACACTTTGGTGCGCGTCACGGTGGAAACCGAACAAGGCCCGCGCTCCGTCGCAGGCACTTTGTTCGGCAACACCGCGCCGCGTCTGGTGGAGATTTTCGGGATCGGGATCGAAGCGGACCTCGATGGCCACATGATGTATGTCGTCAACGAAGACGCACCGGGCTTTATCGGCCGCATCGGTACGCTGCTGGGCAATCATGGTGTCAACATTGGCACATTCCACCTGGGCCGGCGCGATGCGGGCGGCGAGGCGGTGCTGCTGCTCTCGCTCGATCAGCCGATCACGGACGAAGTCATCGCCGAGGCTGAAAAGGTCGAAGGCGTGAAGCTGGTCAAAGCGCTGGAATTCTAAGGTTTTTTCTCTCGCGGCAATCCGGCCCGCTATTCAGCGGGCCGGTGCCTCCGAGGGGCGGCCTAACCGGCCGGCGGGCAGTCGCCCTTGCGGTTCGCAGTGCGAACCGATGCAATATTCCGTTCGCCCTGAGCTTGTCGAAGGGCTGCTCTTATTCTAGCGCGCACCTGTATGACCAATACCGACAATCTCCTGCCCGTTGGGCTGGCCGACCGTTTGCCTGCCATGGCGAACCGCATCACCCGCGCCATGCGCGCCAGTCTGGATGCGCTGCAAGCCCACGGTTATGACCGGGTCCGCCCGCCGCTGCTCGAATTTGAGCAATCCCTGGCCGCGCGCATGGAGGGGGTGAAGACCCGCAATGCGTTCCGCTTTGTCGATCCGGACAGCCTGCGCACGCTCGCCCTGCGCAGCGACATTACCCCGCAAATCGGGCGCATCGCGGCGACCAGCATGGCAGATGCCCCGCGGCCGCTGCGCCTGGCCTATTGCGGTGACACTGCGCTGATCCGGGCGGACCAGCTCGACCCTGCGCGCGAGCGCCTGCAATTGGGCGCGGAGCTGATCGGGGCGGACACGGCCGAGGCAGCGGGCGAGATCGTCGCGCTGGCGGTGGAGGCCCTGCGCGCAGCGGGCCTGACCGGGATTTCGGTCGATTTCACTCTGCCCGATCTGGTCGACACTCTGGCCGCGAAAGCGATGCCACTGACCGCTGAGCAAGCCGATCAAGTCCGGCGCGAACTCGACACCAAGGATGCTGGCGGGCTGAAGCAAGCGGGCGGCGAAGCCTATTTGCCGCTGCTCTATGCGACCGGCGATTTTGCCGAGGCGCGCGATAAATTATGCGCGATTGACGCAGGCGGCGCCTTGTCCAGCCGGATTAAGGGGCTGGAGGCGATCGCCTCGCGGGTCGGCGATGCTGCGCGCATCACGCTCGACCCAACAGAGCGTCACGGCTTTGAATACCAAAGCTGGTTCGGCTTTACGATCTACGCCGAGGGTGTGCGCGGAGCCGCCGGGCGCGGCGGCACCTATCGGATCGGCGGCAGTGACGAGGCCGCAACCGGCTTCACGCTCTATGTCGACGCCGTGGCCGAGGCGGCGCCAGAGGCGGAGGCGGCAAGCACGCTCTATCTGCCCACGGGCTATGACGAAGACACCGCCGCGCGCCTGCGCGCAATTGGCTGGCGCACGATTGCGCAACTCGGCGAGGGCGAAGACGCCAAGGCGCTGGGTTGCACGCACGTGCTGGATGGCACTGAGGCAACACCGCTTTAGCCGGTCGCCCGGCCCCTATTTCCGATAAAACTGTTCCAGGAATGCATCGACGTGGGCGGTCGCTGGATCGCCGCTAACTCCCAATTCCTGATTAAGCCGCCGGTGGTCGGTGTTCGCCGCCGGCACCGCCGCGGCATCCACGCCAGCAGCAGATAACCCACCGGCCAACATTTGCGATTGCTCCGCTGATCGCCCGCGATCTGCAACGTGCAGGATCAGCCAATTGGGCGCATCCGGCCCGCCAATATGGGTGATGGGGGACAGGGCGCTTTGCCGCGCGGGATCGGTGCCGAACACTTCAGTGTAAAGCGCCTTTGCTCGCGGGTTGGCGCTCGCCATGCTGGATGCGATGTCATAGCCCGCACCATCGAGCAGGATCACGCCTTTGATCGCCCCGAACGCATCGCCTGCATATTGCGGATCAGTGCTGACCAAGGCGGCCAGATGCGCACCCGCACTGTGCCCCATCATTATGATCGTGTCGGGGTCAAAGCCGAGTTCACCAGCTTGCGCGCGCAAAACGCTGATCGCGCTGGCAATGTCCTTCGCCTGCTCTTCAACAGGTGCATCGGGCATCAAGCGGTAGCCGGTGGATGCAAAGGCATAGCCAGCGCCTGTGAAATGCGCGGGCTTTTGCCCGGCGGACATCTTGTGATCGCCAAAGGACCAACCCCCGCCGTGCACGAACAGCACCAAAGGCGGCAGATCATCCCAGCGATCCGTTTGCGGGCCGTCAGCCGGGGCATAGAAATCCACCACCTGGCGTGGATCCGCACCATAAAAGGCGGTGGCGCTCACCGGCATGCCCGCTTGCTGCTGCGCGGGGCGTTCGCGCCGCTCGCCGCCGCGTCGTTCTCCGCGTTCCCCACCGCGTCGCTGGCCGCGTTCGCCTCTTTCGCCGCGGCGCTGCTGCGCGCGTTCACGGACTTCGGCGGAGCACGCGCTGCTGAGTTCTGACAGGCGCTCTTGCAAGCAAGCCCGGATTTCGGAGCGATCCGTGCCGCACAGATCGACGACTTCCTGCCGGCATTCGGCTGATGCACGGCTTCCTTGCTGGGCGAAAATAGGGGCTGCGATCATGGCTGTCGCCAGTGTGCCAAAGGGGAGAGCGTAGCTGAGTTTCATACCGGGTTCCTGCGTGCGGGCTAATGCTGCGCAGCATGCACAAGCGCGCGGCACGCATTCAAGTCGCGAATTGTCGCAGAGTGTCGCGCTGGGGAGGGTACGGGTTTGAGTGTTGCGAGGCGGTGCAGTTTTGCGGGCTTCTGGGCGTCATCCTGAACTTGTTTCAGGATAACCGTAGGAGCTAGCGCGAGTCTGATAGTGTTATCCCGGATCAAGTCCGGGATGACGTGTGAGGTGGGTATGCGACGACCGAATCCGGCCTTTCGCACCCGAGTCACCCTGAACTTGGTTCAGGACCCATCCCTTGGCGCGACATACCTGGGTTTGAACTGGCGATGGATGCTGAACTGAATTCAGCATGACGAGTTTGTGAGAGGACCACACGAGCGCCCAAACGAAACAGTAAGAAAGCCGGTCTATCATTCGCGCAATGACTGGAGCCTTCCAATGCACCTGATTGTGGCGCGCAGCGTCGATCCAGAGATGCTGGAGAAGATGGGGGTTAAGGGTGAGTAGTTTGATGCGGGGCAGGAAAATGCTTTGGTTGTTTGGGGTTCTTCTGACCTTGGTCGCGGCGGTCTTTCTGTATTGGCAGCTGCGCTATCCGACCCACACATATCGTTTCATGATGACGGTTGAGGTGCAAACACCGGAGGGTGTGCATTCGGGTTCTTCTATTTACGAAATTAGTGCGCGCAATGAGCCGAAGTTGTTGCCCGACATGCGAAGCCGATCGACAAGTGTGCGTGGCGAAGCGGCGGCAGTTGATCTGCCGGATGGTCGAACGGTCTTCGCTTTACTGAAAACCAGTGCGCATTGGGGCGGTATGGAAGGGCTTTCCATGAATTCGCTTCATCCCGATTTTCCCGGCGCTGGCTATGATATGGTGGACGTTGCGAAAGAGCTGGCTGAGGGTAAGCATTCTGGGCCCGTCAACGTAGATCCCGATGATTATCCAATGTTGGTGACGTTTAGTGACCTTAATGATCCGACCAGCGTCGAGCTTGTTGACCCTAACGATCTTGCATCAAAATTTGGGGATGGGGTCACCCTCAGGCGCATCATTGTCCAGATCACTGATGATCCAGTGACGAAAGGGATTGAGGGGCGCTTAGACTGGTTGGAGGCATCTGTTGGGTCAATTGTTAACAGATCGCGAGATGTTCCAATTGGAGAGATGCCAATCGAGCATCGTATTAACAAGAGCGACTTCCGAAGGAGAAGCGTGCGATGAATCGAGAAGCTTTTTGTCTCAGTTGGCTCCGCAACTCCTTTCACTCCCGTCATGCTGAACTCGTTTCAGCATCCATCACCGCGCGGTAACGCAGATATTCGTTCTGAGGATGGACCCTGAAACAAGTTCAGGGTGACGACGGGTGTATACGATGGCGCGCTGATTTTCCTACTTAGCCCGCGCTCGCTATGGTTCGCCCATGCTTTTGCTCCCCGTCCTCCAACCTCCCACTAATCGACTAAATCGATCAATCGGCGCATCTGTGATCGATTGGTTTTTTGGCCCTGTACTGTGTTCCAGCCGTTCCAAGCGTGCTTTACCAGCGATGAGTGGAGTGGGGAGAGGAGAGGAGTTGTTTGTGGTTCCGCACGCTATCCAGCGTGCGATGTCCTCGCTCATGCGGCTTACAGCCGCATCGCTGCGGGCGGGCGGTCGCCCTTGCGAGGCCTGCGGCCTCGGGCCATTCCAAGCCAGCGATCTAGCACCAAGCGTCTTGGAGCTTTGCATCTGGCTTGGTCGCGGAGCACGGTCGGCATCCAGCCGACCGCAAGGCCCTTGTGGCCGCCCGCAGGCCCGACAGGGCCGAGGAGATCGCACACCGGATGGTGTGCGAAACACAAACACCACCTTGCTCTTGCCCGCCCGACGCCCTAGGTCCGCGCGGTTTGTCGCGTCACACCTTCCCTACCGAATCAGCATGAAAGTAGAGCATGGCTAACGTCACCGTAATCGGCGCCCAATGGGGCGATGAAGGCAAAGGCAAGATCGTCGATTGGCTCGCCAGCCGCGCCGACGCCGTTGTCCGCTTCCAGGGCGGTCATAACGCCGGCCATACGCTGGTGATCGATGGCGAGGTCTACAAGCTCAGCCTGCTGCCATCGGGCATCGTCAGCGGCACGATGAGCATGATCGGCAATGGCGTGGTGCTGGACCCGTGGGCGCTGCGCGAGGAAGTGCAGAAGCTGGAAGGCCAGGGCGTCGCGATCAATGACGACAATCTGGCGATTGCGGACAACTGCCCGCTGATCCTGTCGGTGCACCGCGATCTTGACGCGTTGCGTGAGACCGCGGCGGGTAAGGGCAAGATCGGCACGACCGGGCGCGGGATTGGCCCGGCTTACGAAGACAAGGTCGGACGCCGCGCGATCCGCGTGTGCGATCTGGCGCATCTCGACCGGCTGGAGCCGCAGCTCGACCGGTTGTGTGCGCATCATGACGCGCTGCGCGCAGGCTTTGACCAGCCGCCTGTCGACCGAGAGGCGATCCTGGAGGAGCTGGCCGATGTTGCCGACTTCGTCCTGCGGTTTGCGCAGCCTGTGTGGAAGCGCCTCAAGAAGGTGCGCAAGGCGGGCGCGAAGATCCTGTTCGAAGGCGCGCAGGGCGTGCTGCTGGATGTCGATCACGGCACCTATCCGTTCGTAACCAGCTCCAACACCGTCAGCGGCACGGCCGCCAGCGGCAGCGGGCTTGGCCCGAATGCCACCGGCTTTGTCCTAGGCATTGTGAAGGCGTACACGACGCGGGTTGGTAGCGGTCCGTTCCCGACCGAGCTCGATGACGAGATTGGCCAGCGGCTGGGCGAGCGCGGCCATGAGTTCGGCACCGTCACCGGGCGTCAGCGGCGCGTCGGCTGGTTCGATGCGGTGCTGGTGCGGCAAACCTGCTCGATCAGCGGCGTGACCGGGATTGCGCTCACCAAGATCGACGTGCTCGATGGGCTGGAAACGGTGAAGATCTGCACCGGATACCGGCTGCGCGGCAATGTGATTGACTACCTTCCCACGCACTCCGCCGATCAGGCCGAGGTTGAGCCGATCTATGAGGAAATGGAAGGGTGGAGCGAGAGCACTGTGGGTGCGCGCTCCTATGCTGACCTGCCCGCGAATGCGATCAAGTACATCCAGCGCGTACAGGAGCTGATCGAGACGCCAGTGTCGCTGGTGTCGACCAGCCCAGAGCGCGACGATACGATCCTGATGAAGGATCCGTTTGAGGATTAGGATTGCGCTGGGGGTGGCGCGGCGGCCAGCTGAGCAAGCAAGTCCCTGCATGGGACATAGGGGTCGATGCGCAATTGCGTGAGCGCCGACCTCGCGTTAGTCTGAGACTATATGAAGCGCCTGTTTACCTTGATTGCTCTGCTGCTCGCTGCGTCCTGCGTAGGCGCAGGTGGCGAGACCACAGCGGACGCCGCCCCAGAGGCAAGGGTGCATACCGGCGCCTATCCTATACCGCCTGCGGGCGCATCGCGTAGTGTGCCGAGGCGCGGCGCGCGCTTGGCCGACTACCTCATCGTCGACAAGTCAAAGCGCATGCTGGTCGCCTACAACAACGGCCGCCCAATCCGCGCTTACTATGGGCTGCAGTTCGGCGATGCGCCGATGGGGCACAAGCGCTTTGAGGGCGATGAGCGCACGCCAGAGGGCCTCTACACCATCGACACGCGCAACCCGCAAAGCAGCTATCACTTGAGCCTGCGGATCAACTACCCGAATGCGAATGACCGCCGCTTTGCCGCGCAATATGGCCGTTCGGCGGGCGGTGACATCTTCATCCATGGTCAGCCCAATGGCGCGGGACGGCGGATGCGCGGGGATTGGACCGACGGGTGCATCGCGCTGTCCAATGCAGAGATCGAGGAGCTGTGGCGCCTCGTGCCCGATGGCACCCCGATCGAGATCCGTCCTTAAGCGGCATTAGCTCTCGCGCTCTTCAGACAGCAGCGCGACTTGCACCTGCAGCTTCTTCACCTCGCGCAGGATCGTCAGCATGTTCATACGGGCAAACATCCACTCTTTGGCAAACCCAATCACTACCAACAATGCAACGCCGGCTATCGCCCATAGGGCATGGATCATGGGGTGATCCGTGGAATGAGCGACCTGCCAGATCACGAACAGGAACAGCACGCCCAGCGCGGCTGTGAAAGCAAAGATCAGCTTCGCCCATCCGCCCAGCGGCCCCTTCCAGCTGTCGCCAATCTGCTGGAACAGCCCGCGGTCGCCTTCCAGGTCTTTGAGGAATTCAAAGTCATCGTCGTCGAGCGCGTCTTTGATGCGGTCGTCAGTGCTGGTCATCATATGTCTCCTTCAGTGTGTTCAGATAGTGCCGCCTTCAATTTGCGGCGCGCGTGAAACAGGCGGCTTTTCGCAGTGCCTGTCGGGATCGATTGCACCGCGGCGATTTCGTTTAGCGTCAGCCCCTCGGCAAAGTGCAGATGCGCCGCGAGCCGCTGATCGGGCGGTAGGCTGGCAAAGGCTTGCTGCAGCGCGAGCGCATCGTCCTGAGCAGGCGCTTGCGCCTCTTCTGGCTCAGCCTTTGCAGTCTTATCCCGCTCGCGAATGCTTTTGCTCAGATGCGTTGCCCTGCGCCGGTGCAGGATCGCAAAGGCATAGCTGCGAAACCGCGCCGGATCGCGCAGGCTCCCGATGCCTTTCCAAATCCCGATCCAGCATTCTTGCGCCAGATCGCGTGCCAATTCGCGGTCCCCGGTGTAACGATAGGCCGCGCGGATCAGCCTAGCATCCCAGCGCTGATGCAGGCGCGCGAGCGCTTTTTGGTCGCCCTGCTGCACCATCACGACGAGCAATTCGTCGAACAGAATGCCGGGTTTCGGCTGGGCAGGGCGGGTTTGCTTGGTCATTACTGGAGTAGTCGCGCATTCGGCGCAAAAGGTTCAATGACTTCGGTCAAATTGCCTCAGATTTACATGAATTCTTGACGTGATCACGTTTTGTTCTACTTCTGTTTCATTCTATCGAGGAGGTGATTCGATGGCTCAAGCAGACTTTTCGTACGATGTGGCGCGTGATCCGGCTGGAGAACCTGCGAGTATTGCGGTGTTTGCTGATCGGCCCGCAATGCGCAGTCAGATTGCCCAGGATTTGGTTGGCGCTGGGTTTCGCGCGGCTGATGGCGGCCTGATTGCTGATCTGCTAGAGGGGCAAATTCGGGCATTGAGTGATGTCGTCTTGATTGACTGCCCTGAAGTGGATGCGCGCACTTTGGCATTGCTGGCGCGATTGGATATGCGCGCAGCGGAATGTGGATCACAATTGATCGTTTCGACCTCGCTAGAGGCGCTTGATGATGTGTTTGCGGCGCTTGATCAATCGGATGCCCAATTGCTGGTAAACCCGTCTCGGGCTGACCGTATCGTGGCGGTTGGCCGTATCCTTTCGTACGTATCGAATGCACGTGTGCGCGAAATGAGCGAAGAGGATCGCCTTACCCTGCTGCGCCTTTCTGAGCAGGTTGATGTGATTGCGAACAAGCTTGACGGGTTGTCGCATGAACCTTGGGATTCTGGTGAGAAACAGTCTCAGAGCTTGAGTGACGTCAAGAGAGATTTTCGCGGGATTGAGAGCAATGAGAATGGCTGGGGCGCACAAAATTGCGCTCGTCCGTCTTTGCCCGATCCCCGGCTGGTGCGTCAGATTATCGCCAACCGTCAGATTCGGGCCCGGTTCTTTGACGCGGAGCTGTTTGCCGATCCAGCCTGGGATATGCTGCTCGATCTGACGGCGGCTCATGCTGAGCATCGCCGTGTTTCGGTCACCTCGCTGTGTATCGCGGCCGGGGTTCCCGCCACCACGGCGCTGCGCTGGGTGCGGCAGATGGTGGACAGCGGCATTTTCGTGCGGATTGCCGATTCCACTGACAAACGCCGGGCCTTCGTCGCGCTTAGCGAGGCGAGCGCCGATGGCATGGCGAGCTATTTTGCTGCGATAGACGCACCGCTGAATCTGGCTGCCTGAGTTTGCGGCTTAAGCCTGCTGGCTAGGTAGCGCTATCCCAGCGCAGAATCACGGTGAGTGTGTTGCGGCTCTCGCTGAGCGCAAATTGATCAGCTGCGCGGGGACAGCGCGGGGATGAGCTGTCGCCGCCACTACCAGAACTACCTTGCTGCGCGTTGGGACAGGTACTCACATCGCAGGTAATGCGAATGGCATCGGCCCGTGCGCGGGCGAGAATAGCGGCGGGAATATCGCCAATCGCGCACACTGCATCCGCTTCGCCCAGCATGCGGGATTGCCGGACGGTCAAGTCTTCCGGGTCTGCGCTCGAAATCACGAATGCGGCGGTTTCGCCGCTTTGCGCCTCCAGCCCTCCATTGAGCCAGTCGTCCACACGCGCTGGCGATTCAGCGACTAAGGCATCCAATGCGCCGCCTTCTCGCAAGGCCTCGTCCAAGGCTCGCCTTCTGTCGCCGCCATCCGGAAACCGCTCGCGCAGCTTGGCCCGCGCCCCGAACAGGGCCTCGGCCAATTTTCCTAGACCCTGCGGCAAGATCCGCTCCAGCCTTAGCCTGATGTGTTTCGCAAGGCCCGCTGATGCGCCACCGGTTCCGACCGCAATCAAGACCGGGTTGCGGTCGAGTATGCTCGGCGTGGTGAAATCGCACAGATCAGGCTTGTCGACCACATTCACGATCATCCCGGCACAGCGCAGGTTGATGGCGGCCACTTCACACGCCTTCGCGTCATCGTATGCGACAAAGGCGATACGCACGCCTTCATCCACCGCTTGGGCCATGTCATCAATGATGATCCCGCCTGCTCGCTCGACCAGGCGGCGCTTGGGCTCTGCCGCGTCGCCTTCGCCCAGAACCAACACCTTCTGCCCGGCAATGCGGTGAAACAGGGGAAGGCTCTGAAGTTGGTTCATCGGGCTTTGGCTACTCAAGCAAGCCAGTCGGGCACGCGTTCAGCATCCATAATCGCGCCCGCATCGATCCGGTCGGCGACGACGGCGAACTTGTCGCCATCGACCAAAACCTCGGCCACAAAGCCGCGCGAATTGTAGCTGGATGCCATGGTGGCGCCATAAGCACCGGCTGTGCGGAACACGGCGAGCTCGCCGCTCGCCAGTTCATCGCATTCGCGGCCCATCGCAAAGGTGTCGCCGGTTTCGCAGATCGGCCCGACGATGTTCGCGGTCATTTGTGCGCCATCTGGTTCGACCGCTTCGAAGTGATGGTAAGCGCCGTATAGTGCAGGGCGGGCGAGGTCATTCATTGCCGCATCGACGATCACGAACGGATTGTTGAGCCCGCGCTTCACGCGCACCACCCGTGTCAACAAGACGCCTGCATTGCCCGCGATCACCCGGCCCGGTTCAAAGATCAGCCTGACGCCCCAATCCTTCGTCACCCGCGCGACCATCGCGCCATATTCGGCAGGAGGGGGCAGTTCTTCACCCTTGCGGTATGGCACGCCCAGGCCGCCGCCTAGGTCGACATGGGTGATATTGTGGCCCGCACCGCGCAGGGATGTGACCAGCTCACCAAGCTTTTCAAAGGCGCGCTCCAGCGGGGCGATATCTGCCAGCTGGCTGCCGATGTGCACCGCAACGCCGCGCATGTTCACGCCGGGCGAATGGGCCAGTTTGCCAAAGATTTGGCCAGCCTGATCGATCGGCACGCCAAATTTGTTATCCGCCTTGCCGGTGGAGATTTTGTCATGCGTACCAGCATCGACATCCGGGTTTATGCGCAGCGCGCAATCGGCCGTCATCCCCATGCTTTCAGCGACTTCGGCGAGCTCTACGCCTTCTTCTTCGCTTTCGATGTTGAACTGGCCAATGCCCAGTTTGAGCCCAGCAGTCAGCTCGGCGCGGGTCTTTCCTACTCCTGAGAAGACGATCTTCTCGGTCGCCACACCGGCGGCGAGTGCGCGCCGGACCTCGCCAATCGAAACGCAATCCGCGCCATATCCTTGGCGTTGCAACACTTTGAGCACGGCAAGGTTGGGATTGGCTTTGACCGCGAAGGCAATCAGCTTGTCCGGCACGCCGTCCAGAGCCTCGCGAAAGACGCGGGCATGGCGCTCCAATGTGGCGCGTGAATAGACGTAGACGGGCGTGCCAACCTCATCCGCGATTCGCGGCAAGGGTACGTCTTCGGCATGCATCACGCCGTCTTTGAGGGCAAAATGGTCCATATTTCGTGTGCTTTATTCAGGGGGGAGATCAAAGGGGTCGTCTTCGCGCTCTTCAGAGCGGCGGCGCAGTTCCACGCTGCGTTCTGGCGCGGCGAGGGCATCGCGCTCCAGCAATTCTTCTGCGTTCGGAGGGGTCTCAGCTCCGCGCGGGGCGACCGGTAGGCTCGCACCTTGCGGCGGGTTCAGGTCTCCGCGGGCGCCGCATGCACTGAGCGCGATCAGTAATGGGATCATGATCAATTTTCGCATTATTCATCCATCCCTAGCTCGGTGCGGGCGCGTTTCACCTGAGCCTTTACCTGCTCCGGCGCGGTCCCGCCATAGGAAGCGCGCGCGGCGACCGATGCATCGACAGAGAGGGCCGCGAACACACGCTCATCGATCCGCGCGTCGATGTCGCGCAGGTCCTCTAGAGGCAGCTCATCGAGTGCGCAGCCGCGCGTCTCCGCCAGCTTTACGGCCGCGCCGGTGATGTGATGCGCCTCACGGAACGGAATGTCGGCTTCCGTCACCAGCCAATCGGCCAGATCGGTCGCCGTGGCATAGCCAAGTTCCGCTGCCTGGCGCATCCGCTCTGTCTTGAACGTGCTGCCGGCAACCATACCAGTCATTGCTGCGATGCTGAGCGCCATCAGGCTGGCGGCCTCGAACACGGGCGGTTTGTCGTCCTGCATGTCCTTGGAATAGGCGAGCGGCAGGCCCTTCATCGTCACCATCAAAGCGGTGGTGCAACCGATCACACGGCCTGCATGGCCGCGCACCAGCTCGGCGGCATCGGGGTTCTTCTTCTGCGGCATGATCGAGCTGCCCGTGGAGAGTGCATCGGCCATAGTGACAAAGCCGAAGGGTTGGCTCGCCCACAGGATAAACTCCTCGGCAAGGCGCGAGAGATGCACCGCGCAGGTTGATGCAGCGAACAGGAAATCCATCGCAAAATCGCGGTCGGACACAGCATCGAGAGAATTCGCTGTGGGACGGTCAAAGCCCAGCGCATTGGCGGTCATTTCGCGGTCGAGCGGAAAGCCTGTTCCCGCCAGAGCGGCGGAGCCAAGCGGGCTTTCATTAAGGCGCACGCGGGCATCCGCGAGGCGCGAGCGATCGCGCCGCAGCATCTCGTAATAGGCCATCAAGTGGTGGCCAAGCGTTACGGGCTGCGCGGTTTGCAAATGGGTGAAGCCGGGCATCACACTGCCAGTGTGCTCATCGGCGCGGGTCACCAGAGCGCGCTGCAACTCCGCGAGCCCTGCGTCCATTTGGTCAAACGCCTCGCGCACCCATAGCTTGAAATCAGTCGCGACCTGATCATTGCGGCTGCGCGCAGTGTGCAGGCGGCCGGCAACTGGCCCGATCAGCTCGGTCAGGCGCGCCTCCACCGTCATATGGATGTCTTCCAGGTTCCAGTCCTCTGGAACCCCGTCACTTTCATATTCCGCCGTGATGGTTTTAAGACCGCCGTCAATCGCCTCGGCGTCTTCGGTGCTGACGATCCCCTGCGCCGCCAGCATGGCGACATGAGCGCGGCTGCCAGCGATATCTTGCCGCCACAGCGCCTTGTCGAACGGGATCGAGGCATTGATTTCGCGCATGATCGCACTAGGTCCGTCAGAGAACCTGCCGCCCCACATCGTGTTGGATTTGCTCATGTCGCTTCGTTCGCCGTTCTTTGCTTTGGCTGCACTGATGCCTTTGGTGCTGCCTCTTGCCGCCTGCGATAGGGCGCAGGGCGATGGCGCGCAACAACAGGGTGAATTGGCGGGCGAAAAGCAGAGCTTAACTGAAGGCGAAGTGGGCGAGATTGACCGGGCGCAAGCAGGCACTCAGCTGCCCGCTTTGTCGTTTAGCGATGCGGATGGAAACACGCTTGATCTTGGCGCGATGGATGGACAGCCCGTGATCGTGAACCTGTGGGCGACGTGGTGTGCGCCGTGTGTCACCGAAATGCCTTCGCTCGACAATCTGGCAAGCGAAATGGGCGAAGACTTGCGGGTCATCACGATCAGTCAGGATATGCGCGGGGCCGATTTGGTCACGCCGTTCTTCGCCAAATATGACTTTGCCAATCTCGAGCCTTGGCTGGATACGCAGGGCACGCTCGACCGTGCGCTCGATAATGGCGGGGTTCTGCCGCTAACGATCTTGTTCGATGGGGAGGGGCGCGAGATATTGCGCGTGAAGGGCGGCTATCACTGGGATAGCGAAGATGCGCTGGCGCTGATCTCTGAGGAAATTGCCGAGTAATCGGGGGCAGAGAGGCCCAGCGCTGCGAGCGGCCAGCCAAACAGTCCCGACATCAGCAGCGATTGGATGCGCGATATCGGCCAGATTTGAGAAATCGGCGCAAGCACCCGGTCCCGCAGCAGCGGCCTGTACTCGCCATCTGATTGATAAAGCGGTGTGAAGAAGGCCGTGACCCATTGATAGAGGTCCACATGATCGCGCCGCCATGACACGGCGAGCCGCAGTTTTTCATCAAGCGTGCGCCCCTCGGCCAGCCCGCGTTTAAGCGACCACGCATCGAGCAATGCCATATTCGCGCCTTGGCCCAATTGCGGGCTGGCGGAATGCCATGCATCGCCAATCATAATTATGCGTTCACTGATCGGACGCTTGGCCGTGCGATGGGCGTAGCGCGCAAAGGTCAGCTGATCACGCGACGTGATGCGGGCAAGCAGCGCCTCTGTTTCCGGCCAAAGCGCGCGCACCTCGGCCTTCCATTCGTCCAGCGGAGTCTCGCGCCATTTCGGATAGTCAGAGACCTTGAGCGACCAGAAAAAGGCCGCCTCTGGCGATGTGTCGGCGCTGCGCGAGCCAATTGGGAGCACACCGACCATTTGCGCCGCCCGGCGATAGCGCTGCTCCAGCAGGCCTGTATCAAACGGATCATCTGCCTCCAGCGGCAGGCTCGCCCATAGAGCGCCAAACTCCAAGATGTTCTTTGGCTTCGGATCGAACACGCTCGACCATCCGCTGGCATCGACGACAAGATCAAATTCTTCCGATCCGCTGCCATCGTCAAAGGTCAGGCGCCGCCCGCTGTTGCTGAGCGTGCTGCCGGTGATTGCGCGACCGGTTTTGATTGCGATGCCATCGTTCTGAACAGCGCGATAAAGCACATCGAACAGGCTGGCGCGGTGGATCCCGATGCCAAAGGCACCGGCCAGGCCCAATTGGTTATAATGTGCATCCAGCGCCGTGCGGCCATGCTCTTCCAGACCCTTCAATGCATGAATACGCGAACCGCGCGCCGCGACATGGCCGGCCAGCCCAAGCTGCGCCAGCACGGCCAGTCCTGTGGGCTGGATCATAAGGCCAGAGCCAACTGGGCCGGGTTCATCGAATTGATCAAACAGGCAGACGCGGTGCCCGTCGCGGTGCAGCATCAGCGCAGCTGCCAAGCCTGCCGGCCCGCATCCCGCAATAGCAATTGTGAGCCCCATCATGGGAACACGCCTTGCCGCCAATTGGCGTTTACGTCGAGTGTTTTGGGTGTGAGAATTTTGGGTGGGTCCGCATCATTTTGAGCTGCAAAATGATGGTGGGCGATGACAGGCTCGAACTGCCGACCCTCTCGGTGTAAACGAGATGCTCTACCAACTGAGCTAATCGCCCGTTCCGTTGAACGTAAGAGGCGCTTCTAGCGGGCATTTCTTGAAAATCAATTGCTATGTGGCCTGAAAATGCATCTGGCGCTATTCGCCCTCGGTATGAGCACCCCAAATATCACTGTTTTGGCCACCGGCGGCACGATCGCTGGCGAGGCAGATAGCGCGACTCGGCACGATTATCGTCCCGGTCAGATCGGAATCGGCGATTTTCTGACCCGAGTCGAAACTTTGGGCATTGATGCGCATCTGACCGGCAAGCAAATCGCCAATATCGGGTCTGAGGATATGAACCCGGCGATCTGGGCACAGCTGCATGAGGCATGTCTGGCCGCGATGGACGATCCGGATTGCACAGGGGTGATCATCACCCATGGCACCGACACGGTAGAAGAAACTGCCTTTCTGCTCGATCTGACGCTGCCGACGCATAAGCCCGTGGTTTTGGTCGGCGCAATGCGGCCCGCCAATGCGGTCGGCTATGACGGTCTGCGCAATTTCGCCAATGCTATGCGGGTGACGGCCGATCCTGAGGCGGCTGGACGCGGGGTTTTGGTGGTGATGGGCGACCGCGTGTTTGCCGCGCGCGATATCCGCAAGAGCCGCACGCGCGGCACCGACGCATTTCAGGGTTTCCCGCGCGGATCGATTGCGCTCGTCACGCCAAGTGCGCTTGATTGGTTTGGCGCGCCCTGGCGTGTGGGCGCGAACGCTCGCTTTGCCTTCACCACCGATCTGCCGGATGTGCCAATCCTGTTTGTGCATGCCGCCATGACGCCGGATTATGTCGAGCGGTTGGTGGTCGCCGAGACGCGCGGATTGGTCGTTGCCGGGCTGGGCGAGGGCAATATGCCGGACGCCGTGCGCAGCGCTTTGGCTGCGCGTGCGGCGAGAGGCATGCCCATTGTTCGTGCGAGCAGGCTGGATGAAGGTCTGGTCGACCGCGAGCCAGAGGATGATGTGAACAAATTCATCGCCGCGCGCGCGCTCAATCCGCAAAAGGCGCGGATCCTGCTGCAAATGCTAATCGCGGGAGGGACGACTGATCCCGCCGCGATTCAAGCTGAGTATGATAATCCCTAACAATCCCGTTCGCCCTGAGCCGGTCGAAGGGCTGCACTTCTTTCTCTGAGCAAGTGCCCGAGGAAAGTGCAGTGCTCTTCGACAAGCTCAGCACGAACGGTTTCTTTGTTTGGTTCCTACGTGTGAGGAGTAACCAGATACTTCTCGCCAGTTTTCATCTGGCGATAATCCATAATCGCTTCCTTGGTCAGCATCTCTTCCAGATTGACCTTCGCCTTGTAATGGCTGGCAAAAGTGGTGGTGAGGTTCTGCTGAACGCGGGTGCGCAGTTTGACAACCGTCTCCATGCCAGCTTTCGCCAGGAACGGCGTCAGCAGCCAGCCCGATACGCTCCATTGCAGGCCATAGGACGGCGTCAGGATGGTCGGGCCGAGATCGAGCCGTCCGTACATGTACATCTTCTTGTCCTGGTTGGAGCCATAGCGAGAGAACTCGTCCATCTGGCTCGATGCAACCTGTTCCATCGCCTTCAGCACGTGGTCCGTGTTCTGTCCGCCGCCAATCGGATCAAAGCCCAGGAAGGCGCCCGTTTCGGTGATCGCGGCGCGCAATTGCTTCATATAATCATCGTCTGACGAGTTTACGATATGCGTCGCACCGAGGCCTTTCAGCAGGTCGACATGCTCTTGCTTGCGCACGATGTTTACGATCTTCATTCCGTCTTCGAGGCAGATCTTGTTGAGCATCTGGCCAAGGTTGGAAGCAGCGGCCAAATGGATAATCGCATCGTGGCCTTCCATCTTAGCGGTTTCGACAAAGCCGAGTGCAGTCATCGGATTGACGAAGCTTGATGCGCCCACTTCGGCGCTGTGATCGCCCAGCGGCAGACACATCATCGCATCGGCAATTGCATATTGGCTGAAGGCATTGCCGGGAACGCAGGCCACTCGCTGGCCCATCAGACCCTTTGCCATGTCGCCGTCACCAGCCGCGATAACCGTACCTGCGCCTTCATTGCCCGCTGGCAGACGCTGGCCATGGCGGCCGCGCTGACCGGAAAGGAACGGCTCTGGCATTTGCGCCACAACCTTGCCGTGGGAATATTCTGCATTCTCAAAATCAGCCGCGCTGGTCAGGATCGCGAGGTCCGATGGGTTGATCGGGGCCGCTTCCATCTTGACCAGCACTTGGTTGCCGGTCGGCTGTGGGAAGCTCGCTTCGGCGATTTCGACGGTCAGTGCGCCGCCCGCATCGAGCGTTGTGAACAGCTGTTTACCAGTAGTCGTCATGGGGTCTCTCCTTGATTGCTTTGAAGGCTTGGCTAGGCCAGCGATCCGCGCTTGGCTAGGGTGACGTTGCGTAAGGCAGTGCAAGAGAGCCTAGTCGCCCGTGGGATAGATCGCTTCAACGAAATAGAGCCCATGCGGCGGCGCGTTATAGCCCAATCTCTGGCGGTCCCGTGCGGCCAATGCCTCGGCGACCTCGCTCTCTGCCCAGGTTCCCATGCCGACCAGCTTGAGACAGCCGACCATCGAGCGGACCTGATGATGCAGGAAGCTGCGCGCGGCCGCATGGACATGAATTTCTGGGCCCAGTTCGGTCATTGCTCGCTTCACTTCGAGCAGATCGAGCGTCTTCATCGGGTCTTTCGCTTGGCACCTGACCGAGCGGAATGTGGTGAAGTCATGCTTGCCGATCAGAGTTTGGGCGGATCGCTGCATCGCCTCCACATCGAGCTTTGGGCCGACCTGCCATGCGCGGTTCCGGCCAAAGGTCAGCGGCGCGCGGCGGTTGATAATGCGGTAAAGATAGCGCCGCCCGGTGCAGGAAAAGCGCGCGTGCCAATCCTCGTCCACTTCCTCGCAGGCGGTGACGGCAATCGGGTGAGGGCGCAATTGCCCGTTCAGCGCCTCCATGAAGCGGAACGGGGTGAAGTCCTTCTCAATATCCATATGGCTGCGCATGGCAAGCGCATGGACGCCGGTGTCGGTTCGCCCAGCGCTCAGCAATTGCGCGTCCTCACCGGTGATCCTGTGCGCGGCCTCTTCGACGGCTTGCTGAACGGTCGGCCCATGTTTTTGCCGCTGCAAGCCCTGATAGGGCGAGCCGTCAAATTCCAGAGTAAGCGCAAACCGGGTCACGTTACGATTGTGCCCTTTGCCACCGCGCGACCGCGCAAGAAGTCTGCGCGGTCCATCGCTGGTTTGCCAGCGCGCTGAAGGCGGACTGGGCGGAGAGCCCCATTTCCGCAGGCAATCGCGAGATCGTCGTCCAGCACTTCGCCTGCTGAGCCTGAGCCTGAGCCTTCGCACACCTCCGCTAGCAGCAGCTTCACGCGCTCATCATTCAGCTCGAACCAAGCGCCGGGAAAGGGGGCGAGCCCGTGAACATGGTTCACCAATTCCGCGGCAGGCCTCAACCAGTCGATCCGGGCCTCTGCCTTGTCGATCTTGGGCGCATAGATCGCCGCATCATCATCCTGCGCTTGCGGCGTGATGTTCGGCAAATCAGCGAGCACTTCGATCATCGCATTGGCGCCAAGCTCGGCCAGTTCTTCGGTCAATTCACCGGTCGTCTTGTCCAAAACAGGCGTGGTCACTTTGGACAGCATCGGACCGGTGTCGAGCCCGGCCTCCATCTGCATGATCGTGACCCCGGTCTGCTCATCCCCCGCCATCACAGCGCGGTGGATCGGCGCAGCCCCGCGCCAGCGCGGCAGCAGCGAGGCATGGATATTGAGGCAGCCATGCGTCGGCGCATCCAGCACGACTTGCGGCAGGATCAGTCCGTAAGCCGCTACCACGGCAACATCTGCGCCGATTGCCGCAAACTCCGCGCGCGCTTCGTCCGATTTAAGCGATTTGGGATGGCGCACGGTGAGGCCCAATGCCTCCGCTTTCTGCTGCACAGGCGATGGCCGCAGTTTTTTACCGCGACCCGCGGGTCGAGGCGGTTGAGTGTAAACACACGCCACTTCATGTCCCGCTTCATGCAGAGCGGCCAAGGCTGGCACTGCAAAATCGGGCGTTCCCATAAAAATTATGCGCATGGACACGTGCCCCGGCCTTTCTCAAACTTCGCCAAGCCCCTATCTCTCTGCCCATGGCATCGCAAGAGATCGAAGCGCTCTCCAGCACATTGGCCCGGCTTCCCGGGCTGGGGCCGCGTTCTGCCCGGCGCGCTGTGCTGTGGCTGGTGAAGAACCGCGAACAGGCGTTGCCCGCTCTGCTGGATGCGCTCGGCGCGGTCAGCGAGACATTGGTTGAATGCGCGACCTGCGGCAATGTTGATACCACCGATCCATGCGGCATTTGCGCGGATCACCGGCGCGATGCGAAATCGCTTTGCGTGGTGGAGGACGTCGCTGATGTCTGGGCGCTCGACCGGGCGCGGCTGTTTTCAGGGCGCTATCATGTGCTCGGCGGGCGTTTGTCCGCGCTTGATGGTATTGGTCCGGAAGACCTCAACATAACCGACCTGCTCACCCGCGTGGAAGGCGGCGAGGTTGACGAGGTTGTGCTGGCGATGAACGCCACGCTGGAGGGGCAAACCACCGCGCATTACATTGCGGAGCGGCTGGAGCCCTTTGGCCTGCGCATCACGCAGCTAGCGCATGGTCTGCCGGTGGGCGGAGAGCTGGATTATCTCGACGAAGGGACGCTGGCTCAGGCGCTTCGTGCGCGGCGTCCTGTAGACTAGGCTTGCGAGCGGCGCGCGCGGGCACTAAATCACTATTCATGGCTATTCGTGAAATCCTAGAAGTGCCGGATCCCCGGCTCAAAATCGTGTCTGAACCTGTCACAGAGTTCGATGACGAATTGAAAACCCTCGTCGCTGATATGTTTGAGACGATGTATGATGCACCGGGCATTGGCCTGGCCGCGATCCAGGTCGGCGTGCCAAAGCGCCTGCTGGTGATCGATCTGCAAGAGCCGGACATGGACGCAGAGCCAGAGGAATGCGGCCACGATCACGGCGATGGCCAGGGCTCGCACAAGCACTATCCAGTGAAGAAAGAGCCGCGCGTTTTCGTGAACCCGGAAATTCTCGATCCGGCAGAGGAGCTGGCCACCTATCAGGAAGGCTGTCTTTCCGTTCCAGAGATTTACGCCGATGTAGATCGTCCCGCGACATGCCGCGTGCGCTATCAAGATGTTGAGGGCAACACCCATGAGGAGCCGCTCGAAGGCATGATGGCGACCTGCATCCAGCACGAAATGGACCACCTCGAAGGCATCCTGTTTATCGACCACCTCTCACGCCTGAAGCGCAGCATGGCGCTGAAGAAGCTGAAGAAGATCAGGCAGGCGGCTTGAACGGGGAAAACTCTTTCGCATCTCTTTGAGAGTTTTCTGGGTCCTGCTAATAAAGCCTGTCCAGCGCAGTGGGTGATCGTTGGATTGCAACGAGAGTTGCGTGATTGCGCCCCCGACCAAGCTGTAAACAAACTTTGTTCCGCTAACGGCATCCCTCGAACAACGTCAATAGGCGGTAGAGCATAGCTGAAGGTATCCAATGGCAGTGAAGTTGACGGCCTGATTGCAAGCCCGATTAGACGCGGAGATCGACCATGTCATCATGGCGAGTAAAGCTCCGTGTGCGTACTGCGGGATGGTACTGGGAATGCCAGGATCATCGCGAATCGTTTGTTTGTGCTTCGCCTTTGAGCTTTCCTGCTCGTTGGCAGGCAATCCAGAACTTTGAACGTTGGTTCGAAGATTACTGGGCAATTAAGAACGTTCGTTCTCCTCAGTATGCAAACACGGACGTTGACTGGGTGTGTGGGCTTTGAGCCCACCACCCTTTCCGTATCGGAGGATACATTGGATACGACCCTTCTTGCCATCATCACTCTCATTGTCGGTCTGCTTGTCGGCGGCGGCGCGGCGTGGTTTTTTGCCTCGCGTCCGGCAGCGGAGCTGCGTGAGCGGCTGAGCGAGAAAGAGGGCGAGTTTAAGCAAGCAATCGCGGAACTGGGCGAGGCGCGCATTGAAGTCTCCGCGCTTGGGGAAAGGGCTGCGCGAGCAGACAATCTCGCCAGCGATCTGGACAGAGCGCGCGAGGAAAACTCAAGACTAAAGGCGCAGGCCGCGACATTTGCCGAGCAGAAACGTCTGCTCGAGGAATCGCGCGGGGCTCTGCTGAAGGAGTTCGAGAACACCGGCGCGGCTGTGCTGGGCAAGGCGCAGGAGGCATTTCTGCGCCGTGCAGAGGAGCGCTTTAAGCAATCGGAAGAAACTGGCGAGGCCAAGATCAAATCGCTGTTGCAACCGGTTGGCGAGCGGCTCGAAAAATACGAACGCCAGGTGGAAACGCTGGAGAAGCAGCGGGTCGACGCCTTTGGGCAGCTAAACGGCCTGATCCAATCCATGCGCGAAGGGCAAGAAGAGGTCCGGCGCGAGGCTCAGCGGCTCGGCAATTCATTGACCAATGCTCCGAAGGCGCGCGGGCGTTGGGGCGAGCGGGCGCTGCAAAATGTGCTGGAGCAATGCGGACTTGCGGAGCACACCGACTTTCATCTTGAGCAATCGATGGAGACCGACAGTGGCCGCCTGCGTCCCGATGCAATCATCAATGTGCCGGGGCAAAAGAAGCTGGTGATTGATGCGAAGGTGTCGCTCAATGCCTATCAGGCTGCGTTCGAGGCGGAGGACGATGGCGAACGCGCGCGGCACCTCGATCTGCACACCAAGAGTATGCGCAATCACGTGCAGACGCTCGGTTCGAAAAGCTATCAGAGCCAGTTCGAGGACGCGCCCGATTATGTCGTGATGTTCGTGCCGGGCGAGCACTTCGTTGCCGCCGCACTAGAGCACGATCCAGAGCTGTGGGACTTTGCTTTTAGCAATAAGGTGCTGCTCGCCACCCCGACCAATTTGGTGGCGATCGCTCGCACGGTCGCGCAGGTTTGGCGGCAGGACAAAATGGCCGGAGAAGCGCAGGAAATCGGCAAGCTTGGTGCGGAATTGTATGACCGCCTGCGCGTGGCTGCTGAGCATATGAAGCGCGTTGGCGGGGGCCTGGAGACGGCGGTTGCGAATTACAATAAGTTCGTCGGCAGCTTTGAGCGCAACGTGCTCACATCGGGCAAGCGCCTGGCCGATAAAGGCATTGAGATCGGCAAGCGTGAGATTGAAGAAGTGCCGCTGGTCGAAAGCGCGCCGCGCTACAACGCGCAGGATGCAGCAAATGTGCCGGATGATCTTGGCGCGCTTGATAACAAACGCGATGCGGCGGAATAGCCGAGCCTCTCAAGCCAAGCCGAACCATCCCGTTCGTGGACACTTGCTTGAAAAGCAACACAAGATGTTGCCAAATCCCGAACACCTGCCTAGGCCTCTCGGCGCCCAAAGACGGGACATGTAGGGGATTTAATAATGAAAAAGACAAACCTTTTCGCGGTAGCAACCGCAGCAGCTCTGACGCTTTCAGCATGTGGCGGCGAAGCAACCGATGCACCTGCAGAAGGCGCGGCGGAAGAAACCACTGAAACCGCAGCTGCTGAAGATTGCAACGAAGAAACCCTGGTTGCTAAGGCGACTGAAGTTGGCGAGAAAATGCAAGAGCTCGCTAACGATCCAGAAGCAATGCAAGCCATGGCTGCCAAGCTTCAAGAAGTTCAGGCGCAAACTCAGGAAGAAGGCTACGACGTAGCTGCTGCATGCGCAGTTTACGATGAGTTGCTTGCTGAAGGCTAAGCACCTTTTACATTGAATGTCGGATCGGCGAGGCGGGGCTAGGCTCTGTCTCGCCGATTTGCGTTGGGGGAGGGCGTGTGCGCAGCGGCGCTCTTTGGTTCGGCGCTAACCATCCAGCCCAGCCAGCACCTCATAGGCAAGCACAGCGCCCGCCACGGCTGCATTGAGCGAATCGGCGCGGCCCCGCATAGGCATCGTCACACGCAGATCGCATTCCGCCTCATAAGCCTCAGGCAGGCCTTGGGATTCGTTGCCCACCAGGATGAAGCAGGGGCTGCGGTAATCGGCGCCGCGATAGGGCACGGCATCTCTGAGGGATGCTGCCACCAATTGGCCATCTCCGCCTCTCAGCCAGGGTAGAAACTCCTCCCAGCGCGCCTGGGCGATCCCTTGCGTGAACACCGCTCCCATGCTGGCGCGCACGGCCTCTGCGCTGAACGGGTCGGCGCAATCGTCAATCAGGATCAACCCGCCCGCGCCAACCGCGTCGCAGGTTCTCAGCATTGTGCCCAAATTACCGGGATCGCGCAGGTCTTGTGCCACCATCCAAATTGGCGCAGCGGCGCGATCTAATGCGCTCAAGGAAGTGTCAAACTCGTCGAACACGCCGACGACGCTTTGCGCGTTGGATTTACCGGTGATCTTGGTCAGGATGTCGGGCGTGGTGGAGATGATCTCACCGCCAGCGGCCAGCACGTCATTTTCCAGCGCATCGAGCAGGCTATGCTGATCGCGCGCCTCCGCCATCACCAAAGTGCGCGGAATATGGCCACATTCGCGCGCATCGGTCAGCAAGCGCAGACCCTCCGCCAAGAATTGCCCGGCGCGCTTGCGATGCTTCTTGTCGCGCAGTGAACGTAGATATTTGACCGTGGCATTGGAGAACCCGGTGATGTGCCTCCGCCCAGGCTCGAACGCGTCATTTGAGGTGTCAGGCATTGGCCCGCTCACTCCTCGCCAAAGCCGTCTCCGACGAGCGCGCACAATTCCTCAAGCACGGCCTCCGCGCCGTCGCCTTCGACGATGAGGTCGACGCTGTCGCCTTTCGCCGCGCCCAGCATCATCAGGCCGAGTATAGAGCCGCCGGCGGCTTCGTTTCCATCTTTTGCAACGCGCACTTTAACGCTCTCAGGCAGAGCTGCGACCGCTCCGACAAATTTCGCGCTCGCCCGCGCGTGTAGGCCGCGCTGATTGACGATCTCCATGGTGCGGCGCGTTTCCGTCATGCCTGAGCCTTGCTGGGCTTGGCGTCATCTCCAAGGAGTTCGCTGGCGACGGTTATATAATTGCGGCCAGCCTCTTGTGCTGCATGCACGGCTTCGCGCACTTCCATCTTGCCGCGTGCACCAGCGAGACGGATCAGCATGGGCAGATTGATCCCCGCGATCACTTCAACCTTGCCGCCATCGAGCAGTGAAATGGCGAGGTTCGACGGCGTGCCGCCAAACAGATCGGTCAGAATGATAACGCCGCTGCCGCTTTCGACCGTAGTTATAGCTTCGGCGATCTCCTGACGCCGCTGCTCCATATCGTCATTGGGACCAATGCAGACTGTCGCGATGTTTTCCTGAGGACCAACGACGTGCTCCATCGCATCGACAAATTGCTCCGCAAGGCGGCCATGGGTGACCAGAATCAAACCAATCATGTGTGAAGCCCGGGTCCGTTCGTTACCTGCGGCGCGGGGCATTGAGACAGCAATGCCGAGGCCCAATCGTTGCGAGAAGGCTCAAATGCGTCACCCACGTTCAATTTCGTCGGCGGCGCGAGAGCCCAAATTGCGGTGCCGGACAGTGGGCGAAAAGCCTGCCTCGCGCAAGCCTTTGGCCATCTCTTCAGCGGTGAAAACTGAGCGGTGTCTCCCTCCGGTGCAACCAAAGGCGACGTGGACATAGGCTTTGCCCTGCGCCTCATAGCGCGGCAGCAAGGTCAGCAAGAGGTCGCGGATCTGCGCAAAAGCCTGACCAAATGCGGGATCGCTGACGACATGTTTGGCAACCGGTTCGTCTTGGCCGGTCAGCTCGCGCAGGCCCTCAACCCAATGCGGATTATCCAGGAAGCGCATGTCGAACACTAGATCAGCAAGCGGCGGCATTCCGCGTGCAAAACCAAAGCTTGAGATGGTGAGCGTGGTCGGCTGCCCGGTTTCTTCGCTGAACAGATCGCGCACATGATTTTGCAGTTGATTGCTGGCGAGCTCGCTGGTGTCGATCACGATATCGGCCCAGCGCCGCAGCGGATCGAGCAGTTCGCGTTCGGCCTTAATCCCCTCTTGCAGGGGGCGGCCTTGCGCCATCGGGTGGCGGCGGCGGGTTTCGTTGTAACGCCGCTCCAGCTCTCCACTGGTGCAATCAAGGAACATAAAGGTGATCGAGATGTCTGGGCGTTTCGCCAACTCTTTGACCAGCTCAATGATGTTGCCGGGCGCAAATCCGCGTGTGCGCGAGTCGAAGCCAATCGCCAGCGGCGCGCCCTGTTGGTCTGGATTGGAGATGAGCCGCTTCAGCAGGCGCACCGGGAAGTTATCAATCGTCTCCCAGCCCATATCTTCTAGCACATCGAGCGTAGTCGATTTGCCCGCACCGGACAGTCCCGTGACAAGCAGGATTTGCTGGCGTTTGTCGCTGGATGGGCTGGGCTGGTTCATGCGCGAATAGATGCCTTTGCGTGTTCGACCCTAGGCCGCGTTCTTCGCGCTCGTCTCACCGGATTGCAAGCCCGCTCTGCCGTCCGTGTAGTTTTAGTGCCCACAGCGCGCGCTCTGCTGGCGCGATTGTGCCGGGCACAAAGGGCAGCGCTGGTACTGCGCAGCCGAACAAATCGCGCCTATCGGCGAACTCGCGATAGCGCGGCGCATTATCGGTTAGGGTGAGGATCAGCGCGAGCGGTGCGCTCGCCGTGGAAAGATCGACGATTCCCACGCCTCGGATATCCAGCTTGCCGGTGATGTTGGGCGGGGGTGAGGCGACAACTTGTTTGCCGTTCCGAGTGAGCGTGACTCCATCATCGCCGATTAGCTGCGCTCCGCGTTCGATCAGAGCGAGGGCGAGTGAGGATTTGCCGCTGCCCGGCTCACCTTCGATCAACAGGGCCTGCCCATTGACGGCGACCGCGCTGGCCTGGACAAGCAGCGGATCCACTGTGTTCAGACCGCCGCTGGCAGCTGGAGCCGCAGACAGGCGCCGCTTTGCCCGTCGGCCCGGCTTTCGGCCACCAGAGAGCCGTCATGCGCCTCGGCAATGGCCCGCGCGATGGCGAGGCCGAGGCCGGAGTGATTGCCGAAATCCTCATTGTCCGGGCGGATCGAATGGAAGCGCGTGAACACTTTTTCGCGCGCGTCCTCTGGAATTCCCGGGCCTTCGTCGCAGACGGTCAGGGCGACACATTCCCCGTCGTTCTCAATCTCTACCAGTATTGGAGCCTTAGGCGGCGAGAACGACACCGCATTGTCCAGCAGGTTTTCGACCACGCGCTCCAGACGCGGACCCACACCGATCACATTGGCGGCAAATCCGCGCGCCTTCAAGATGATCTCTCGGTTGCGATTTTCAGCGCGGTCCTCGCGGCTGCCGATGATGGCCCGCACCAAATCAGACAGATCGATCCGCTCTAGCGTGGCGCGCGACATTTCAGAATCGATCCGGCTCGCGTCGGAAATCTCGGTGACGAGCCGGTCGATGCGGCGCACGTCGTGGGTGGCAATGTCGGTGAGCTTCTTGCGCGTCTCTTCGTCTTCGACGCGCGGCAGTGCTTCAATGGCGCTGCGCAGGCTTGCGAGCGGATTTTTAATTTCATGCGCGACATCGGCGGCAAAGCTGTCGACTGCATCAATCCTGTGGCGCAGCGCGCCCGTCATGTCGGAAACTGCGCGGGCGAGCAGACCGATCTCATCTCCGCGTTCCGGCAGGCGAGGGACCTCGACTTCGCGCTCGCGGCCCTGGCGTACTCTCACGGCTGCTTTGGAAAGCAGGCGCAGCGGGGTGACGATTGTGCGGGCTAGGAACAGGGACAAGAGGAAAGAGGCGAAGAGAACGATCAGAACTGCAATCACCAAGGTCGACCGCGCGGCGCGCACAGCCTCTGTAATGTCGACTGCATTGCGCGTGGTCAGCAGGGTCGCACCATTCAAGCCAACAGGAGCGGCAGCGGTGATCACCGGAGTGCCATCGCGCCAATCGTAAAGCGTGATTTGGCTGATGCCTTGCTCTCGGGCGGCAACAAGTTCTGGCCAATCATCGGCCTGGTCCGATTCTTTCTCGACATAGTCGGTGACTGGCTTGGCGCTGACGACAGTATCGACCGCACGGTCGAGCCAACGGGCGAAGCGCAGGTTCCAGTCATCATCGCTGATGTCGTCAAATTCAAATGCGGGGCCGTCTTCGTCGAGCGCGAAACTGTCAGCCCACAGCAACCCTTCTGCATCGAACATGCGCATGCGCATGCGCTGCTCTTTGCCGATCTGCACCAGCAGCGCTTCTTGCCGCTCGCGGGAGACGCCGGCCAATGCTTCGGCGGCAATCTGAGCTTCAATCCGGGCCAGTTTGAAGCGCTCGTCAAGCAGCTGCGTGCGGTAGCTGTCGATGTAAAACAGCCCGCCGCCGAGGAATAGCAGCGGCAAGAGGTTCACGATGAGTATGCGCGCGGTGAGAGAGAAACGGCCCGTCAGACTGAGGCGTTCCACTCCTTGATCCAGCGTTGGAGCATCATCTTCAACCATCAGTGAAGCTGTAGCCTGCCCCGTAGAGCGTATCGATCGCGCCAAATTGCGGATCGACGACGCGGAATTTGCGCCGCATGCGCTTGATGTGGCTATCCACTGTGCGGTCATCGACGAAAATATCGTCCGGATAGGCCGCATCCATCAATTGGTTGCGGCTTTTGATCACACCGGGACGCGCCGCCAGCGCTTCCAAAATCAGGAATTCTGTGACTGTCAGACTGACCGGCTTTTCATCCCAAGTCACATGGTGCCGAGCGGGGTCCATATACAGCCGCCCGGTCGAAATGCTGGGATTGACCGGTTCAATTTCCTGGGTCTCAATTCCGATCGCTTTGCTCGGGTCAGCACGGCGCAGAATCGCGCGAATACGGGCGATTAGCAGGCGCAGGCTGAACGGCTTGGCGATGTAATCGTCCGCGCCAAGCTCCAGCCCCACTTCCTCGTCCAGCTCATCGTCTTTGGAGGTCAGGAATATAACCGGCAGAGCGGTGTGTTCGCGCACTTTGCTGAGCAATTCCAGGCCGTCCATCTTCGGCATCTTGATGTCGAACACGGCGAGGTCAGGAGGATTGTCAAGCAACGCTTTGAGCGCGGTTTCGCCATCGGAATAGAGCCGGGTTACGAACCCTTCTGCCTGCAGCGCAATCGAAACCGTGGTGAGGATATTGCGATCATCATCGACCAGCGCGATCGTCACTTCATCGCCTTTGGCAGGCTCTGCCTTGGTCATGATATCGCTGGTGCTATCGCTCATTCGTCATGTCTCCCAGCCACTTAGTCTGCGCTTGGTTAGCGTGCCTGCGTACTCCGGCGCTCACACCATGAATAGCCGCATCATGCGCCATAAACAACGCGGGCGTTTAGAGCGCAAGCGCGGCTTGCAAAGATGGCAGTAGATATTGCGCTTGCCGCGTTTGACGAGGCTGCCACGCGCATCTATGCACACGTATGCATAAACGGACCAGCGCAGGCCACTGACGCACCGCAAGACAGTCAAAAGCGGTCGCCGGGGAAGCAATGTTTCCGATTTCATAAATTGCACAACCATAATGGTTCAGGAGAAATGCGTTGACCCCGCTTGCCCACCCTTTGTCATCACAGGGTATTGAAACCTCAGCTGAAATTCACCCCAATCTCGGCACGCCGGAGCTTGTCGAGGCCTCGATTTCCAGCGGCGAAGGGGCCCTGTCCAAGGACGGCGCATTGGTTGTTAAAACCGGCGCGCACACCGGGCGCAGCGCGAAGGACAAGTTCATCGTGCGCGATTCTGTCACCGAGGACACGGTCTGGTGGGGCAAGGTGAATGCCTCCATGACGCCAGAGCATTTTGCTGCGCTCAAACAAGATTTCCTCGGTGCCCTTGGCGAGAAAGAAACCCTCTACGTCGCGGATCTGTTTGGCGGATCGCAGGCAGAGCACCGCGTTAACGTGCGCGTGATCAACGAGCTTGCCTGGCACAATCTGTTTATTCGCACTCTGTTGGTGCGTCCTAACACCGACGAGCTGGCTGATTTCGCGCCTGAATACACGATCATTGATCTGCCCAGTTTCCGGGCCGACCCGGCGCGCCATGGCACGCGCGGTGAGACAGTGATCGCGGTCAACCTGTCTGAAAAGCTGATCCTGATCGGCGGGACGAAATATGCCGGCGAGATGAAAAAGAGTGTCTTTGGTATTCTCAACTATCTGCTGCCGACAAAAGGCGTGATGCCGATGCATTGCTCGGCCAATATCGGGCCGGATAACAAGACGGCGGTGTTCTTTGGCCTGTCCGGCACCGGCAAGACCACGCTTAGCGCGGACGCTTCGCGCACGCTTATCGGCGATGATGAGCATGGCTGGTCCGACACGGCGGTCTTCAATTTTGAGGGTGGCTGCTATGCCAAGATGATCCGCCTGTCTGAAGAGGCTGAGCCGGAGATCTACGCGACCACCAAGCGTTTCGGCACAGTGCTCGAAAACGTGGTGATGGACGAGCAGACCCGTACGCTCGACTTTGACGATAACTCACTGGCTGAGAACACGCGCGGCGCCTATCCGATTGATTTCATCCCGAACACCAGCGCCGACAATCTCGGCCCAGTGCCGAGCAATGTCGTGATGCTGACAGCGGACGCGTTCGGCGTGCTGCCTCCAATTGCGCGGCTGACACCTGAGCAGGCGATGTATCACTTCCTGTCGGGCTACACCGCGAAGGTCGCTGGCACTGAGATCGGCGTGACCGAGCCGGAGGCAACCTTCAGCACCTGTTTTGGCGCGCCGTTCATGCCGCGCCACCCAAGTGTCTATGGCAATCTGCTGAAAGAGCGTATTGCCAAGGGCGGCGTGCAATGCTGGTTGCTCAACACCGGCTGGACCGGCGGCAAATATGGCGTTGGCAACCGGATGCCGATCAAGGCGACACGCGCGCTGCTCAATGCGGCGCTCAACGGTGATCTCGACAATGTCGAATATCGCCGTGACGACAATTTTGGCTTTGATGTGCCGGTCCACGTACCCGTGCTGGCCGAGGCGGGGATCGATCAAACGATCCTTAATCCACGCGAGACCTGGGCTGACAAACGCGAATATGATGCGACCGCGCACAAGCTGGTGCAGCTGTTCATCGACAATTTCGCTGAATTCGAAGCGCATGTTGATGAAGGCGTGAGACAGGCCGCACCGGATGCGCCGGTCGCCGCATAACAGAATTTTGCGGTTGGAGAGGAGGGCCCCGCCCGGCAAGACAGCCGGAGCGGGGCCTTTTCATTTGCGGCCTTTGCGCGCAGAATGAGGCAATCAAGAATCACCAAAGAAGGATCAATAATATGAGCATTCTCGACAGCATTATGCAGCAAGTTTCAGGCTCACCAGACACGGTCGCGAGCCTTGCTGAAAAGGTTGGAATTGATCCAGCAATGGCTGAAAAAGCGGTCGCCGCACTTGGCGCCTCGCATGGCGAAGACGGCGATACTGTTGAACTGGCCGCGCAAAAGACCGGGATGGATGCCGGCGCGCTTAGCGGCATCATGGAGCAAATGGGCGGTGAGAGCGCATTGGGCGACTTGGTTGGCAAAATGCAAGACGCAGGCGAGGGCGAAGGTATGCTCGGCAATCTTGCAAGTATGCTTGATCAGGATGGCGACGGAAACCCGATCAATGACGTGATGGGCATGGCCAAAGGTCTGTTCGGCAAGAAGTAATCACGGCATTTGATCGAGGGGAACGGACATGAGTTTAGGCCAGGTTTTGCAGCAAACCGGCGCAATTTCATCAATGGCGCGCGAGCTCGGCATTGATGAAGGCACGGCCAAGACGGCCGCCGGCGCTTTGCTCCCAGCAATCGTCGCTGGAATGGGGCGTAGCGCAACCGGTGGCACGTCCACGCCTGACCCAATGGGCGGGTTAGGCGGACTGGCTGGCGCTATTTTGGGCGGCGGCTCAAGCGGCGGCGGTGGTTTGGGAGGCGGCCTGCTCGATGCGGTGCTGGGCACCCAAGCGACGCCCGTTAATCAAGGCAATGATATCCTTGGCAACATCTTTGGTAGCAAGGATGTGAGCCGCTCGGTCGCGGGCGAAGTCGCCTCGATGACCGGGATTGACGAGGGCATTTTGAAAAAGATGCTGCCAATCCTCGCAATGGCCGCTGCTGGCTATATGGCGAAACAAGCGAGCGGCGGCGGCGCTGCCCCGGCTGGCGGATCATCAGGTGGTGGAGCGCTGGGTGGTATCTTAGGCTCAATCGTGACTGGAATGATGAGCCGCTAACTTAAGGCTTATGGTGGAGCAGGGGAGGCCTACTCGTCTGCTCCACCATCACTATCATCATCACCCGGTACCGCTGGAACGCTGACCTGAGCCACGGGCGCGGTTACCGCCAAATCGCGGCTGGTGATCACTGAACCTTCCTCGGTTTTGTCGAGCAGCGCGATGATGTTCTTCACGCGGTCTGCCTGATTGCCACCGTGCGGATCATTGGCCAAAGGCTGTAGCGAGCTTTTTGCGATGGCAATCTTGCCTTCCTGCATTTGCATCATCGCAGCCTGCATCCACAGCCCCTTATCGAATGGCGCGAGCTCAGCCGCGCGTTCCAGCGCATGCTTGGCGTTTTCAGGCGGTTCAACCCCGCGCTGAGCATAGCTACGATAATAGTAGATCAGCGGCAACGGATGGTCATTCTCGATCTTGTTGAGCTGCGAAAATGGCTTCATCGCCAGATCAATCGCGGCCTTCTCATCCTCTGCATCGTGCGCCATGCGAAACAGCGCCTAGCCCTTTTGAACATAGGGATTGGTGCGCGCCGGATCGATCGCGATTGCCGCATCGGCGGCAGCGATGGCTTCGGCATCATTGCCCGCGTCGTACTCTGCTTCGGCGAGGGCTGATAGAACGCCAGCATCACTAGGGTATTTCGCTGCCACTTTTCGGGCATCGGCAAGCACTTCTGCGGCCGTTTCTTTGTCGACCCCGCGCTGTGATCGGATGCGGATTGGCATCATTTCCGCCTCGCCTTTTGGCAGCTTGCGCAAGGTGACTTCGCCGATTGGGAGCCTTTCTGGAGCTAACCCAAGGCCGGGCATGCGCTTTCGCAAATAGGATCTAAGTTCCTTTTCGTGCTGATCCAAATCGCCAAACGCCTTCTTGCCCGCCTCATGTGAGGATAGGCCCGAAAGCACTTCTGCTTGGTATTTGCTCAGCTGACCTTGCCGGTCTTCGTTGAAGGTCAGGTAATGGTAGAGCAGCCAGCTGCGTCCATAGAATGCGTCATATCCTTTGCCGCGATTGCGCTCGTAAAGTTCATGATCAAGCAGCTCATAAATGCTTACATCAGCGGAATTGAACAGCTCATTGGCGCGGTGCTGGGCCGGGAGGCCGATTTGAATGCCGCCTTTGCTTGGGAAGGATGCTGATGCGAAAAACTCAGCCGCGCCTTCGTTGAGCCAGCGCGGCATGCCGAAGCGGGACTGTGAGATTAGGAAGTGGTGCGCGTATTCGTGAAGCAGCACGATCGTCGAGAAATCCGGATAGCCGCTTTTATGGCGAATATCTTGGACAAAGGCCCGGCTTGCACCTGCTCTTGGGCGATAGAATCCCGCGACATAGCGGCTCTTTCTGCCCGAGAGCTTGCGCACGTCTCTTTGGCTGCCAACGGCGAAGATCACCACTCGGTTTGAGGGGCTGGGTTTCTCTACCTTACGCCTGGTAAGCAATTCCATCGCGGCGTGGAAGCGCTCAAGGTTTTGCGCATAGCGGCGAATGTCTTTCTCGCTGTCATCAGCGTAAATCACGAAATGGTCGCTTGATGCTTCGTACCAGTCCGCGCGCGCCGGCACAGAGCCTAGAAATGCGAATGTCAGTAAAAGAGATGCGAATAGACGCGCGAATACCATTGTGATTGCCCCGTTAGTGCGACCGAGCACGTCAGAAGTGCTCATGGTCCAAGCATAACGGCATCCATTTGTGTTTCTAGAGCTTTGTTTAGCCTTCCGGACTGTCAAGATAGCTCCAAATTTGCGAAACGACGACGGAGCCTTCGCCTACCGCGCTGGCCACGCGTTTGACCGATCCGGCGCGCACATCACCCACGGCAAAGACGCCGTCCGTGCCCGTTTCAAAGGGGGAGGGGCGGCCCACCTCTGCTCCGGTCAGTACAAACCCGCGCTCATCGGTATCGACCAGGCCCGACAGCCAGGCCGTATTGGGCGCAGCGCCGATCATGATGAAGAGTGCCCGCGTGTCCTGACGCGTCTCGCCCTCAGGCGTTGTGAACGTCACCGCCTCTAGGCGGTCTTCTCCGTGAAGCTCGGTGACGCTGGTGTTGTAATGGATTGTGACGCGCGGATCCGCCTCTAGCCGGCTGGAGAGGTAGCTTGACATGCTGGCTGCGAGACTGCCCGAGCGCACGACCAGATGCACATGCGCTGCGCTGCGCGAGAGATACATGGCCGCTTGCCCAGCGGAATTGCCGCCGCCGATCACGACGGCTTCGGTGTTCTTGCAAAAGCGCGCCTCCATCTCGGTTGCGGCGTAGAACACGCCTGCGCCCTCCAGCTCCTCGAGCCGGTCCAATGGTAGGCGGCTGTATTGCACGCCGGTGCTGACGAGCACGGCGCGCGCGCAGATCTCATCGCCATCATCCAGCACCGCGCAGAACGTACCATCGCTGCGTCGCTCCAGCTTCTCAACCCGGCGCGGCATCGCGAACCGCGTGCCGAACTTCAGCGCCTGGATCTGCCCGCGATAGGTCAGGTCTGTGCCGCTGATGCCGGTGGGAAAGCCCATGTAGTTCTCAATCCGGCTTGATGTGCCTGCTTGCCCGCCAATCGCCATGTCCTCGATCAGCAGCGCCTCAATCCCCTCCGCCCCAGCATAGACCGCCGCTGCAACGCCTGCCGGCCCGCCGCCGACGATCAGCAGGTCAAAGGTCCGCTTTGAGCAGATGTCGAGATCCAGGCCGAGGTGCTGGGCGACCTTGCGCGGCGTTGGATCATCCAGCTTTTGGTCTCTGCCCACGATCACGGAGGGCTGATGCCCGCTGAGGTCGCAGACATGCGCGGTTTCCTCGTCAGAGGCATCCATGTCGAAGCTTTGGAACGGGATGCGGTTGCGCGAGAGGAAGCCCTCGACCTTTTGCACCGCCGGATCGCGGTCTGCGCCAATCACTTTGACAGAGCTGTTCTTGAGCTCGAATTGCCGCTGCCTGCGCGCTGCGAACACGGTGATGATGTGATCCGACAGCTCGGGCACCCGGCTCATCAGCTCCAGCATCGCCTCGCGCGGGGCCTCAATGACCCGGGTTTCCTTTGCTGCCCGCATCGGCAGGAACCAGTTCCCGCCATTCATGAAGGCAATCTCGCCCATGAACTGCGTCGGCCCTAGGCTGTGCTCGAACATCCGCTCGCGGGTGTAGGCGTCGATCACTTCGATCTCGCCGTCGAGCACGTAGGTGAAGGTGTCCATCGGCTCGCCAACTTCGGCGAAGATGTGCCCCTTGGGATAGGTCCGCTCGGTCCCGATCTTGCAGATTGCGTCGACATGCGCATCGGCCAGCGGCACGCGCCGTAGAGTCTCAAGGTCTTGTCCTAGCTGTTCCATGCGCGCGTCTCCTGAACTGGCAATGCTACAACATGGTGTCGCCCGGGTGCAGCCGCAATCCACCGGGCAGCCTGAACGCGTCCTCGGTTCGTCGCGCGCCATGCACGTTTGGAACAGCTGGAACAGTGTTCAGGGGCGAAAAACCAATCGATCACAGCAGCGGTTATTGATAGCTTTTTCCGATCATAGTCGGGACGCGAGCTCGCCAGCATCCTGAGTGCGAAACTGGCGAATTCGCGCAAAGCTGAAAGACCAAACCGAAGCATTCTGCGGAGATACCCCAATCCCGCCGGGTAGGAAAATCAGGTCAGCAGCCGTCGCATGCCATCTTTCCGCGCCGATAGGCTCGGTATGTTTGCCCTGGGTATCGGATCAGGCCGAGCAGCATCAGTCCACGACATAGCGAGCGCGCGCGCCAGTCTGAGTAGCAGCGCGCGCCGACTTCCCATGCTGCGACAAGCAATTCACCGCGAGCGCTCGTGTCATAGCCGGTGAGCAAATGATGTGCATCGTACTGTGTCAGTATCTCGCGGCGCCAGCGGAAATTGGGAAGCGGCAGTTCAAGTGGCCCAAGCGTTGCCATCCAGACGAGCGCTTTTTCGTCGTGCGCGGCAAATCCATTGCTGCGGCGAAAATCAGCGATATCACCAGAGCGATTATCAACCATCGGCTTGCGCCTGCTTGGCGTTGCCCGCCAATTCCGCCTGCCCCGGCGAAGCGATCGACAGCGCGCGCTCTGACACTGGCGAAATGCCTGGCCGAGGCGGAAGGTTGGCGGGCAGCTTTATATCCCACGCCAGACCCAGTTTTTCGAGCAGGCGGATAAACTGAAAGCCAAGATCAATTTGCCCCGGATACAGCCCATGCGCCGCCGAACGCGGGAAGGCGTGGTGATTGCAATGCCAGCTTTCGCCCATGGTCGGGATCGCCAAGATCGGCACATTGTGCGCTTGCAAGGCGGCATCGTCCAAATGCCAATCTTGCGGCCCGCGCGTGTGCGCCAAATAGGAAATGTACCAATGCATGGAAACGCAGGCGGCCACTCTGACGATCACGCCCCACACCACCCATGACCATCCGCCCATGGCATAAAGCGCGATGGCGAGCGGAATTTGGTGCAGCATCCATGTGCGCTGAAGGAATGCGTAAAACCGGTCACCGGCTATCTCCGGCCCGGGATCAAAGCCGGGCGGGTGATCCAGGATCAACTTGAAATTGAGGTAGGTAAACCCCTCTATCACCATCGGTTTGCCGTGCCGCAGAAACCAGTGGCAATCCTCCTCACGCTGGGCCCAATCGCGCATATCGTGCAGGCCAATGGTCCAGACCGGGCCGCCCATGCCCACCAGCGTGCCGAAATAGACCATGACGCGTTCCAGCCATTTGGGGCATTCAAAGCTGCGGTGGATGAGGCGCCGATGAAAGCCGACCGAATGGCCCGCGCACAAAGTCACCGCTGACAGCGCTAGAAAAACGGCAAAGCCGCTCCATGAGAAAAACAGCGGGCCGAGCACTAATGCGCCGAGGATAAAGCCGGTGTTCCAGATGGATCGGGCAGGGTCCCATACCACACGGCCTTTGCCCGGATCGGCCTGCTCCAAATTGGTCAGTGAATTGACCTTAAACGCGGCGCTGCCGCTTTGCAGATCACTGCCCATTGGCGACTTCCTCCACCGGGTGCCTCAGGATGATGTCCGACAGGAACAGGCGCGCGCTTTCTTTGGCCGCGAGTTGCTGCATCGGGCCGAAATACCAGGCCGGGTCTAGCAGCCGGTCATAGCGGATGGTCAGCGCCACACGCGTGCCGCCATCGGCCTTTGGTGTGAAGCGAATATCAGTGCCATCGATGTCCATGTAGTTGCCAAGATAGCTGTCATTGCGGGTGATTTTCGTGCGGATGTGATCGGCGCTGACTTTGTCGATGCGAACATGCATTTCACCCTGATGCGTGTTGGTGAACAACCAGCGTTTGTAGGTGAAATGCAGCGTGTGCATATCGCCCGGCGCCAGGCTGCCCGCCTGAATGCTGTCGGGCATGGGGAACAGTTCCAGGAACCAGTGCCGGTCGCTTTCAAAACTGATCGGCTGGGCCATGTTTGCTTGCAGTTCAGCGACGCTAAGCGGGGTGTCCGCAACCAAAGTGGCGGTCGCCGGACGCGGCACCGTGGTTGCCGAAAATAGACCTTCGCTCACCAGCATTAGGACCAGCACGGGAATGGCCGCGACCTTGAACGTGTTGGTCAAATCGCTGCTGCCTTTGTCATCCAGGCTCTTGTCTCTCGCCAGCCAAGAGAAGAAAAAGCCAATTGTTGCAAAGCCATAGTAGATCGGCATGAACATCAGGACGCAGATGAAGCCTTCAAACAGCAACACCGAGGTTGCCAGAAAGACGATCGTCATAATCCGCATATGGTTGAGATAGCGGTAGCGATATCGGGTGCTCTCGCTCGATTTGGTGAGGAATGCGAGCGCAACCGAGATGACAAACGGGACCAGAATGTAGACCAAGGTCGTGGTGCCAAACTGGCTATCCAGCAGAAAGCGCAACGTCAGGGTCGAGACCCCGATCACCACTAGCAGAACCTTCCAGGAAATCCCCATTCGGTGCCTCCTTAGGCCTTAGCTCCCGCGATATAGCGGTCGACATTCTTGGCCACCACATCGAGCGGCGCATTGCCGCCCAGGATTACGGCGGTGTTGAACGCCTTAAAGTCATAGGCCTCGTCCAGCTCAGCCTCTGCCCGAGCGCGTTGGCGCACGATTTCGCTGTGCCCGATCTTATAGCTGCAGGCTTGGCCCGGCCAGCTGCAATAGCGGTCCACTTCGCCCACGACCTCTTCAAACTTGCTGCCATTGCGCTCCACAAAGAACTGACGCGCCTGGTCGCGGCTCCAGCGTTTGGAGTGCAGGCCGGTGTCGACCACCAGGCGGCAGGCGCGGAAGGCGAGGCTTTGCAGATAGCCCAGCCGCCCAACCTTAAAGTCGTCATAGGCGCCAAGCTCATCGGCGAGCTGTTCGCCGTAGAGCGCCCAGCCTTCGCTGAACGCGCCAAACGCGAGGATCGAGCGGATCAGCGGCAGGCGGTTGGAATATTCGCCTTCCCAAACATGACCCGGGATCGCTTCGTGATAGGTTAGGTCGGCAAGGTCATATTTGCGGTGCAAATCGGTGGTGCGCAGATTGATCCAGAACCGGCCCGGAATGCTGCCATCCTTGCTGCCCGCGCCGCCATAGGCGCCGGGCGCGCCGGGCTCTTCATTGATGGGGATGCGGCGGACCTCCATATTGGGATCGACCAGCTCGTTAAAGGCGCGCGGCATTTGCGCTTTGATCCATTCGATGCGCTCATCGATGAAGGCGAAGATTTCCTCGCGGCCCGGATCGCCCTCAGCAAACTTATAGCGCGGGTCTTGGCTGAGCGCCTGCATGCGCTCGCCCACGGTGCCCTGTGTGAAGCCGATTTCTTTCAGGATCGGGTCCATCTGGCCGTGCAGCTCGGCGAGCTCTTCCAAGCCCTGCTCGTGGATTTCATCGGGCGAGAGCGAGGTCGTGGTCGAGGCGCTGGTGGCCCAGGCGTAATATTCCTCGCCCTGCGGCTGGCTCCACATGCCGGGGTCGCTATCGGCCTCGGCGCGCTGGGTTTTGAGCTCTTCTAGCTGACGTTCGAGTGCGGCGGCGATGCCGCCGGTTACGATGGTCTTGGCGCGGTCAACTGCATCAGCGGGCAGGCTGGCTTTCTCAAGATTGGCGGCCAGATCGCCGGTGTATGCGGTGCCATCGGCAGCCGCCGCGAGGCTCGATTCCATCTGGCCAATGGCTTTGTCGAGCAGGAAGTCCGGCGGCACCACGCCCATGGCGCGGGCTTCTTGCATGCGCTCAATCTCGCCATCCAGAACCGCCGGAATTTCATTGAGGCGGCTAAGGTAATATTCAACGTCTTGCTCGTTGGTCAGCGGCTGGCTGGAGCCCATCGCGCGCGGCATGTCGATATAGGCGCCGACGTTCTGGATCACCACGTAAGGCGCGTTGCGCCAGCTGCCGACGGCAACATCGCCGTAGGGCAGGGCGAAGCCTTCGAGCGCCTTGGCAAAAGCGCTTTCGACGACTTCAAAACTGGTGAGCTGGTCGGGCGTCAGGTCGTCTTTGGGATAGTCCCGCGCGCCCTCGCGCAGCCGCTCCAACGTGGCGGCGTAATCAGTGCGGCCTTGCAGACCTGGGGTGCCAAAGGTGCCGCGCCATGCGGCATAATCGCCGGTATCCACGCCAAGCCCGGTTGCGCGGCCCGGCTCATGGGCGAGCATCTCGTAGCCGATTTTCTCCAGCGCCGCGTCAGGCTCCAGTGCGGCAAACTCGCCGCCGCTTGGCCCATCAATGCCCAGCTGTTTGCACGCTGGCAGCAGCGCCAATGCAGAAACGCCGCCAAGCCCGCTAAGGGCCTGACGGCGCGTGATGTTCATGTTTGAATTGGTCATGCAGGCGGTGTTACCGCGCGGCAAGCCGCTGTCAATCTGAACAATGGGTCAATTAGTCGAGAAATTCAGCTGGCACGGTGCCGCCATTTTTGGCGAGTTCCTGCATGGTTTTCTTATGCAGCCAGATGTTTTCCTCAGCCGTGCCGGAATAGTCGGTATCGCCGAGCTCACCGGCGAGTTCCTTGCGGTTGCCAAAGCTGGGGTCGACCCCGATCAGCTTCATCAGATCAACGATCGATGTGCGCCAGTTGAGCTTGTCTGCGCCGTCCATCGCGTCGAGCTTTGCCGCAACGTCAACTTCGCTGATGCCCGCAGGCTTCTCATTGGCTGCGGCGGCAACCGCTGCGGCTGCTCCAGCGGCGGCACCAGCGGCGGCGGCTGGTGATTTCTTCTCGTCTTCGTCCTTGCCGAAGATTGCGCCTTTGATTGAACTGAAAATACCCATTTTGTCCTCCTATTATGTTTATGCGGGGTTGGACGTGGAATATTCCAACTCTGCGACAATTGCACTATGCCGCGAACCACAACCAGAGGCAATCGAACATGAACCTTGTGCTTTCAATTGTAATGCTGGCCGCGTTCGCCCTGATCATCGGGGCGGTGTTCCTGTGGCGGCGCACGGGCGCGATCAAGCAGCCAGCGCTGATGGTGCTGCTGGCGGCGATTGCGATTGGCAATGTGCTGATCTGGACGCTGCCCGATGCGAGTGGCAATTCGCCGATCGATCAGGTGGAGGCTGCCGGGGCGGAGGGTGCCCCGGCAGACTGATTTAATTCGGCAATTGCCAGTTGATTGAGCTGGTGTAGATCCCGGCGGTCGGCGCGCCGCTTGCATCCATCGCAGGGTCAAACCGCGCCCGCTTGGCGATCAGCGAGCAGGTCGCCGTGTCGAGCGCAGTGTGGCCAGTAGACCGCGTGATCGAGCAATTGGTGACCCGGCCAGAGGTGCTCACCTCCAGGCTGAAGCTCGCCTTGCCGGAATAGCCGCGGCGGATCCAGGACGAGCGGTAGTCATTGTCCGTAACCCAGCGCGAGGCGTCATTGGCAGGCTTCGCCGCAATCGGATCGAAGGTCGGCACGCTGGGCGTTACCCCGCCCAATCCATCGCCAAGATCAGTTCCCGGGATCGGGCCAAGGTTGATGTCACCGCCAATCGGCGGCAGCTCACCAGTGGTGTTCACGAGTGGACCTGTGGTCGGAATAGGGTTTGGGACCGGAGGGATATAGATGTCCGGCAACTTCTCGCTTGTCTTGGGCGAGGTATCGGGTTCAGCCGTCGGCTCAGGCGGCGGAGGCGGGGCCGGATAGTCCCTGTTTGGCATCGGGCCAGTCCAGATTTCTGGTACGTGGTCTTTCACCGCCAGTCCGATTACCAGCAGGCCAGCGAAGGCGGCGGGAATGCCGATTGCCCCAAGGATTGCGACCGGTTGGCCCGTTTGTTTTTGTGTGACGTAACTCATTACAAGGCTCCTCTCTTCAAGGAGCGGTCACCTTGAGCGTTTGCTCGCGCCATAGGCGCCGCTCTGGAGTCATGTTACAACATTACATTTACATGACAAGAACTTTCGAGTTGCGTTTCAGGACTTTATGTTTGGGGTCTCAAGCGCCGGCGGCGGCATTCGCCGCCTTGGCTATCCTCGCTCACACGACCTAAAGGTCGCGTCGCTGCGGGCGCGCGGTCGCGCTTGCGGCTCGCTGGTCGCTCGCCGGACCATTCCCGGCCAAAGGTCTAGCCGCTTGGCGCTTGGCTCTACTCTACAGGATTGGTTGCGGAGCACGGTCGCGCTAGCGACCGCAAGGTCGGAGTCGAAGCCGAAAGCAGACTTTCTGTTCCCGACCCACTAGCCGACTAAGTTCTCGGAGCCTTTGCCGCCTAAGAACGTTCTGTTGGCTTAGTCAGGTCATCCCCTATCAAAGCCCCTAAAATGCCCGCAATTATTCACCATCAGGGCCCAGCCCTTCCGGAGATCTTCTTTCTCGAATGCTCCATCAATCCGATAACGGTCGGATTTGCCGTCTTTCTCCCAAAAAATGAAAAGATCAGCGACATAGCCCCATTTGCGGTCAAAATAGAGCTGGTCTGCAGTATAGAATGTTTGGTCGTTTATGACCTCATTGCCGAGATGATCAGGCGTCAGGATCTGACAGCATAGGGGATCGGACACAAGATAATCAGAAATGAGTGTTTGTAACTGGTTGGTCTCAACATCCTCATCCGATTTTTCATCTATGTATCGACGGAGGTATTGCGGACCGCCCCCATCGAGGTAGGCTTCACGTAGCGCAACAACCTTCTTTTCCTCATCAGACAGAGTACGATCCTCTTCTTCACAAAAGTCCTCTGCAACTGGAAAACGTTCTGCTGGATCGCCGCACCCCGAAAGCGCCAACGCACCAAGCGGTATCACCAAAACTCGCGTAAATCGCATCAACCCACTCCCTCGAATCCAACATCGATAAGATGGCCCGACTTTTCTCCCAAGCAAGCTACTTGGAGCGCTCTTCCGAACAAAAAACAGTCTGAGACTACTTAATGTGGAACCAACTATCACTGCTGTTCGACTTATCGCTTGCCCCCATTATCGTTCACGGCCTTGACGTAAAGGCCGGACTAGAATGGCGAAGGTTGAGCGTCCGCTTCCACTCCCACTTGCGGTCATTCCGCAACTGCGACTAGTCGCCCGAAACCAGACACCTGAGTCAACCTGGCTTGGATCAGCAAGTGACCCGAAGGATTACTTAATCGGACAATCCGGCGACAGGCGGAAGTCGAGATAATTGTCGACCGAGGCCATCAGATCATCGGTTTCGTTCTCGAAGAAGTGGTTGGCGCGCGGGATCTCTTCGTGGTGGATCGTGATGTGCTTTTGCGTGCGCAGCTTATCGACCAGCTTCTGCACCGCGCTTGGCTGAACCACCGTATCGGCGGCGCCTTGCACGAAAATGCCGCTGGCCGGGCACGGGGCCAGGAACGAAAAGTCATACATATTCGCTGGCGGTGCGACAGAGATGAACCCGCGAACCTCTGGGCGGCGCATCAGCAATTGCATGCCGATCAGCGCACCAAAGGAATAGCCCGCAACCCAAGTCGTCTGCGCCTCGGGGTGGATTGATTGCACCCAATCGAGCGCGCTCGCCGCATCGGACAATTCGCCAATGCCGCTGTCAAAGCTGCCCTGGCTGCGGCCGACGCCGCGAAAGTTAAAGCGTAGGGTCGCAAAGCCGCGGTCCACGAAGGTCTTGTACATCCGCTGCACAATCCGGTCGTTCATGGTGCCGCCGCCCTCTGGATGCGGATGAAGGATCATCGCAACAGGGGCGCGCGGACGCGGTGGCGGGGAAAAACGACCTTCGAGACGGCCTTCTGGACCGGGAAAGATGACTGATGGCATCGGAAACCTTGTGAAATAATATGTGCGCGTATCACCGGCTGGTGCATGCGAAGACGGGGCCTATATAGGAAAAGATGCAAGAATCGCAATTTTTTGTGAGGGGTTCTCATTAAGACACGCATTTATCTCGACCATGCGGCCACGACGCCGCTGAGGCTAGAGGCGCGCGCAGCGATGGAAGAGGGGTTTGCGATTTGGGCAAATCCATCCTCTCCGCATGGTGAAGGTCGCAAGGCAAAGGCCGCGCTGGAAGATGCGCGGGCGCGGATCAAGCGGGCGCTTGGGTTGGGCCAAAATGACAAAAACTACGAGCTGATCTTCACCAGCGGTGCGAGCGAGGCACTGGCGATCGGATTGCAGCAGTCGAAGAAGGATCGCCGGATCGTCAGCGCGGTGGAGCATGATGCGGTGTTTCGTGCGGCTCCCGATGCGGAAGTGGTCTCTGACGAAACCGCCTTTGGCGATGATGCGATATTGGCCGTCCAGCATGTGAACTCAGAAACTGGCGTCATCAATCCAGTTGCTCAGATGGCCGAAACGGTAAAGGCAGGCGGCACAGTGGTGCTGTCAGATTGCTCTCAAAGCGCGGGCAAGATGGCACTGCCGGACGCGGATATGCTGGTCGTCTCTGCCCATAAATTTGGCGGACCGATTGGGATCGGTGCGCTGCTGCTGCGCGATTTCAATCTTCTCAATCCGATCGGCGGGCATGAGCGTGGCTATCGACAAGGGACCGAAAATGTACCCGGTGCGCTAGGCATGGCGGCGGCCTTGGAGGCGGGCGATTGGCAGACGACTGAGGCGCAGCGGCGGAGCTTTGCAGAGCGGCTAGGCGAGGGCGTGCTGACGATTGGTGACCAAGCGGATTACATCTTTGCTGTGACCCATCCGAGCATGAGCGCTCAGGCCTTGCTGATCCGGCTCGACGCGATGGGCTTTGCGGTGTCTGCGGGCAGCGCGTGTTCCTCTGGCACGCTGAAGAAAAGCCGGGTGCTGGATGCGTTTGGCGTCTCCGATGAAATCGCCGCTCGGACGATCCGGGTTAGCCTGGGGTGGAGCACGACACCGGACGAGCTTGAGGCGTTTGCGCAGGCTTGGAGCAGCCTTGCCCAAACGTAACCGTCATCCCGAATTCATTTCGGGATAACAATTGGAGCAAGTTGAGAGGGTTATCCTGAAACAAGTTCAGGATGACGAGCCAAGTAGAGTGCGCCATAAGACCAACCAATGATCTACCTCGATTACCAAGCCACGACCCCGCTCGCGCCTGAAGCGCGCGATGCCATGCTGCGCTGGCTCGATGGGCCGGACGGCACCGGCTTTGGCAATCCGCATTCGCCGCATCGGATGGGCCGTCAGGCGGCGGCCGCGATTGAGCTGGCGCGTGACCGGGTCGCGGCTTTGTTTCCCGCTGGCGGCAAAGTAATCTTCACCAGCGGCGCGACCGAGGCGCTTAATCTCGCGATCCGGGGCTCAGCGGGTGAGGGCGCGGTGGCGTTCTCTGCGATTGAACATTCCGCCGTTGGCGACACGGCCAAGGCCGCGGGCGCGCATCACTTGCTAGGCGTGGATGATCAGGGTCTGTGCGATCCCTCGCAAGATCTGCCCAAGGACACGCGCATGGTCGCCGTGATGCAGGTCAATAACGAGATCGGCACGGTGCAGCCCACATTGGAATGGCACCGCCGCGCGAGGCACGCGAACGCGCTGTTTCTGGTCGATGCCGTGCAGGCTTACGGCAAGATAGAGGTGACCGGCGCGGATATGATCGCGATCAGCGCGCATAAGTTTCACGGGCCGAAGGGCGTGGGCGCATTGTGGGTGCGGGACGGCGTGGACCTGGGCGAAGTGCAGACCGGCGGCGGGCAGGAACATGGCATCCGCTCCGGCACTCTGGCCCCGGCTTTGATCGCGGGCATGGGCGCTGCTGCGCAGCTCGCAGCGGAGCAGGTGGCAGAGGACGCGCAGCATATCGAAACGCTGTGGAACCGTGCGCGGGAGCTGTTTTCCGATTGGACTTTGAATGGCAGCGAAGAGGCGCGCTGGCATGGCAATCTTAATATCCGAAGGGACGGCTTGGATGTTGCGCGGCTGATGTCGGATTGCCGCACGATCATGTTCAGCGCCGGGTCCGCCTGTGCCAGCGGATCGGGGCGGCCCAGCCATGTGCTGAAAGCCATCGGGCTCAGCGACAAACAGGCGAAATCCTCGATCCGGCTCGGCTTTGGCCGCTATACGACGATGGACCAGATAGAAGCGGCGGCAGAGGCCATCAATGCGGCCGCCAAGGAGCAGCTTTGATGGGGGTGAAAGTCCACTTTACCGATGCCAAAGGCGCATCTGTTGAGGCCGAGGGCGAGGCGGGTGACAGCCTGCTGAAGGTCGGGCAGGCGCATGGCCTACCGCTGGAGGGAACCTGCGAGGGGCAGATGGCGTGCTCAACTTGTCATGTGATCGTCGCCGCCGAATGGTTTGACCGGCTGGAGCAGGCGAGCGAGGAAGAAGAGGACATGCTCGACTTCGCCGCTGGCGTGCGCCGCACCAGCCGCCTGTCCTGCCAAATTGAGCTCACCGAAGCGCTGGACGGGCTGGCGGTGACCATCCCGTCCGAAGCGCATGATATGTCGGCTTAGACCTCGGCTGCGGCGGGCACTTCGCGGCGGCCGATCGCCCAGCTGTTGATCCGCATGGCGAGCCACACGAGCGCGCCAATGGGCAGCACCACTGCGCCCAGCATCATCAGCCAAGCAATGACCGTGCCCATGATCCCGCCAACATTGCCGAATGCCTCGCCAATCGGTTTAGAGAAATTGCCACCGACCGGCGTGGAGGATTCGTAATCCAACGTCATCCGACTGAAGGCGACGCGCCCGCGCATTTCAGTGAGCCAGCTGCGCGCTTGGTCGATCTCTTCGTTCACCTGGGCAACGCCGCGTTCCGCCTCGACCAATTCCGCAACGGTGCCGCGCCGGGTGCGCAGGGTCTCTAGCAAGCGGTCGCGCAGGACCGTGCGGGCTCTCAGACGCGCCTCGGTGTCGACCATCTGTTTCGACAGATCTTCGCCATTGATCGCGACTTTGGTGGGTTCGGCCTCGCTTTCGGTCGCCGCGCTGCTCAGCTCAGAGCCAAAGCCGCGCGCAATGTCAGACCGGATTGCGAGTTCCAGGCGGCCGCTGCCAATGCCGTCGGCCACATTTGCGCCTTGCATGGACAAAATGCGGCAAGCGCCTGCGCCCTTGGCCTCGCACATATCGGCGTGGCGCTGTTGCAGGGGCACGATTTTCTCGCCCGGCAGGCTGAAGCCGTAGCTGTACGTGTAGGCGATTTTGGGAAGTAGGCCTGGGGTCTCAAGGGCGGGGACAGGGGCCGCTTCATCGCCAGCGGCTGCGTCGCTCGCCGCCTGATCCGCGCCCGCTTCTTCGGCCGCGATGATGCTCGTCGGGGCCGCCGCTTCAGCCTCGGCGTAGTCCACGCTTGCGGTCTCACCATCGTAGGTTTCGCTACACGCGGCCAGCGCCATGCTGGCTGCGCCAAGGCTCAAAATCACTCCAAGTCTTTTATTGAATCGCTTTGTCACTTTCATGATCACTCTCCTGAAAAGAGGCGAATTGTGGCGGGGTGCCTCATTTGCGCCTAAGTTTCGCCATAATTGTGCCACATTTCAGTTTCGTTGCAAGCCCCTTCTTTTCTGAGCATCACGCGCCGCCCCTTCTGGCGAGGTGGGAATTGCGGTGTTAAGGGAGCGGCCAAGGTCACTATTTCATTGCCTTAATCACCGTTGGAGTATCCGAAATGACGCTGCGAGAGCGCGCCCAGAACTTGGTCGAATCCGGCTCTTTTGAGCGTGTCATCATTGCCGTCATCGTCATCAATGCGATCGGTTTGGGGATGGAGACATCGCCTTGGGTCATGTCGAAAGTGGGCGGGATCGTGAACACGCTCGACACGATCGCGCTGACGATTTTCGTGATCGAATTGCTGATCAAGCTCTTCGCCTACCGCTTTGCCTTTTTCAAAAACGGCTGGAACGTCTTCGATCTGGTGATCGTCAGCGTCGCGCTCGTCCCGGCGAGCCAGCAATTCTCCGTCCTGCGCGCCCTGCGCATCCTGCGGGCGCTGCGCCTGATTTCGGTCGTGCCCAGCATGCGGCGCGTGATCGTCGGCCTGTTTAAGGCGATCCCCAGCATCGGCACGGTGATCGTCATGCTGCTGCTGCTGTTCTACATCAGCGCGGTGATGGCGACGAAGCTGTTCGGCGAGAGCTTCCCCGAATGGTTCGGAACGCTCGGCGCCTCGCTCTATTCGCTGTTCCAGATCATGACGCTGGAAAGCTGGTCAATGGGCATCGTGCGCCCTGTGATGGAGGAATACCCCTATGCCTGGGCGTTCTTCGTGCCGTTCATTTTGATGACGAGCTTTATCGTCCTCAACCTGTTCATCGGTGTGATCGTCAACGCGATGTCAGAGGCAACGGAAGAAGACGCACACGGCGAACGCGAGGAAATCCTGATCCAATTGCGCGCCTTGCGAGAGGACATGGCGGCGCTGAGGGACGGCAGCAAACAATAAAGTGAAGCCCGCTTTCGACAAGCTCGCGATTTTGGTTTAATGCGCGGTTTTGGGGGATGGGGGCGGACGGTCTCAAACGCCGGCTTGGGCTCGCCCATCTACAAATCTTGCGTTGGTCAGAGACGAGTTGCGGTCAGTCTGACAGCACCGCCGCCTACCCTCAGCACTAGTCTCAGCTTGCGTCGTGGCTGCGCGAGGCTGCGGTTTCTGCGGGGTACTGTCAGACTAGCTGCACCTGTTGCGGATTGAGATGACGGGGGTCGGGCGAGTTCATCCCCAGAACTCGCAAAACATCAAGTCCATTCAAACGTTTCAACTCATCTCCCGAGTTCATCCGCCTGGTTGTGATGATGTATGTGCGGTTTCCGCTGAGCTTGCGGAATGTCGAAGATCTGCTGGCTGAGCGCGGCATCGATATCTGCCATGAAACGATTCGAATGTGGTGGAACCGCTTCGGTCCGATGTTTGCAGCCGATATCCGAAGGCAGCGCGCTTCGCGGATGAAAGGCTTCCGCCACTGGCGCTGGCATGTCGATGAAGTGTTTGTGAAAATCAAAGGCGAGACGCATTACCTGTGGCGTACTGTCGACCACGAGGGTGAAATTCTAGAAAGCTATGTTACCAAGAAGCGGGACAAATCAGTGGCTTTGCGCTTCTTCAAGAAAACACGGAAACGTAACGGGAGTGCCGAGACAATCGTCACAGACGGGCTCAAGTCGTACACGGTCGCCATGCGTGAACTCGGCAATATCGAACGACGCGAGATGGGGCGGTGGCTCAAAAATCGAGCCGAGAATTCGCACTTTCCCTTCCGACGACGAGAAAGGGTGATGTTGCGTTGCAGGCAGATGAAGAGCCTTCAGAAGTTTGCCTCAGTCCACGCTAACGTCCACAATCACTTCAATTCCCAACGCCACCTCGTCGACAAAGAAACTTACAAGATCGCACGCTCAGCCGCACCGGCTGAGTGGCAAAACCTCATGGCCTGAACTGACATTGGGCGAGGGTAACTGTGCTGGTCAGAGACTAGTTGCGATTAGACTGACAGCACTTTTTCAACCGAATGGAGCTACCTCAATCACGTAAGAGAGTTCAAAACCTGGTCACCCAATTTTCACCGCTCACTACCTAATTTTTCAGATGAAGCTGGTCGCCGACCTTTCGTTTGGGCAAACTGGCGACATGCTTGCTGAACGCGATATCGAACTTTCACGCTTGGCGGCTCTATTGAGGGCCACCGATGCAGGTGGCCGGGTCGTCGCGGTGAGCGGTGAGGCCGGCATTGGGAAAACTGCTTTGCTTCGAGAGTTTGCTGCGCGTCATTCGGACGAATGTCGATTCATCTGGGGCATGTGCGACGCCTTGTTCACGCCGCGGCCCCTTGGCCCGGTGCATGATATCGCAGCCTTGATGACTGAATTGGGCGATGATTGGCAGAATTTTGGCGGCACGGCCTTGTTCTCTCGGATTTTGTCCAAGTTGACCCATAGCGAGCATCCGGTCGTCCTGATCATCGAAGATGTGCATTGGGCAGACGTTGGCACGCTCGATTTCATTCGATTTCTTGGGCGCCGGATCACCATGTGCAGCGTCTTGATGATAGTCAGTTTTCGCAATGACGAACTGAGCCGCGACCACCCCTTGCTGCGTGTGTTGGGAGACATTCCCAGCGACCAGATGGACCGGATCGAACTCCAATCACTCTCGCTTGCCGCCGTCACGAGGATGGCCGACAATAGCGGGCGCGATCCGGAGAAGCTGCTTTCAGTAACAAATGGGAATCCGTTTTTCCTTTCTGAGATTCTCGCCAGCAATGATGGCCACCGGCAAGTACCCGCGTCCGTTCAAGATGCAGTGAATGGGCGCCTTGCGCGGCTCTCCAGCCAACAGATCAGGCTGCTCGAAGCCCTAAGCATTATCCCCGTGCACATCGTGCCAGAATTGCATTGCGGCTGGATTGACGACTATCAAGAATTGCTGCGCGACTGCCTTGACCTTTCGATCCTAGTCGAGCTGGACGATGGACGTCTGCGTTTCCGGCATGAACTGGCCCGGCTCGCCACCTGCAATCGCTGTTCGTCGATCGAGCTGCGCAACCTGCATCGCAAGCATCTCGCCTTCATCCTTGAAAGCCCTGAAGACCATGATGCTGGCGAGTTGCTTCACCATGCGCGGGGCGCCGTCGATGCAGAAATGGTGCTGCAATTTGCCCCTATCGCTGCGGAGAAAGCTGCGCTGCTTGGTGCGCATAAAGAGGCGGCCGACTATCTGGAGGCTGCACTCGAATATGTTGATGAAGCCAAGCCTGAAGAGGCCGCGCGGCTCTATGAAAGCTGGGCCTATGAAGCGGCGATTGCCCACCGGATTGATGATCGTGTCATCGAGGCGCGTCGCCATGCATTGACGATGTGGCGGATGCTTGGAGATGATGAGCGCATCGCCGACAATCTGCGGCACCTTTCGCGTCTTCACTGGTATCGCGGTGAGGCAACACAGGCCAGTCGCTATCTCGACGACGCGATCCAATTGCTCGAACGGCTTGATAACAAGGGCACGCTTGCGTTGGCCTATTCAATGCGCTCCCAAATCCACATGTTGGCCAGCCGGATGGAGGCGGCAATTGATTGGGGAGAGCGCGCCCTCGCAGTGATCGAAGGCAAGCCAATTCCCGAAGTGGAAGTTCACGCGCTTAACAACATTGGCACGGCGCGCATGTTCCTTGGCGACGAGCAAGGGATTCTAGATCTTGAAAAAAGCCTTGATCTTGCGCTGACCCATAATCTTCACGAGGACGCAGCGAGGGTCTTCACCAACCTCTCAGAATACGCAGTCGATATGCGCAGGTTGGACATTGCGGAGTCGACGCTGGAACGCGGGATCAAGTTTGATACCGAGCATGAACTCGACAGCTGGACCTTTTATCTGCTTGGCCGCAAAGCCCAACTTCGTTTGGAACAAGGACGGCTCGACGAGGTCGAGGAAATCTGTCGTTCGGTAATCGGAACGCCGGGGCAGACTTTGCTGATGAAGCTGCCTGCCAGGATCATGTTAGCTCGGCTGTACGTGCGCAGTGCGCATGATGACGCGGCCTCAACACTTCAAAAGGCATACAAAGATGCGCTGGCGACTGGCGAGGTGCAGTACTGCATTCCCGTCTTGATGGCGATGCTGGAACAGGCCTGGCTGACTGAATCTGAAGATCTCGCCGCTCAAGCAGCAAGTGGTTTGGATAGGATCGAGCAGTCCTGCTTCAGTCTCTGGGCCCGAGCTGAATACAATTTCTGGTGCGATCTGACTGGGGCGTCTCCCAAGCATACCGATAGCGAGGACGAGACCCCTTTCGGATCAGCCATCAAGGGTAAATATTCTGAGGCTGGCATGCAGTTCGCTAGGCTTGGTGCGGACTATCTTGCCAATGTCTGCTTTGGTTTGTCGAACAGCTTGGAGACAGTTTCCGCGGGGCTGGCAGCGCTCAGTCGGCAGGGTGCAAAGGGCGCGACCACGCGATTAATTGAATTGCTTGAGCTCCGAGGCATCGCGCGTGAGGATATTACCCTGCCGCGCGGCCCCTACAGTGCGGCTCGCGAGAACGCTTTTGGCTTAACAGCCAAGGAAATGATCGTTCTTGAGCACCTCGCCAAGGGACTTAGCAACGCTCAGATCGCTGAGGAAATGTCCCGCTCACAGCGTACGGTCGAACACCACGTCTCTGCTATTCTGCAAAAACTCGAGGTGGAAAATCGGCTCGGCGTATTGTTGAAGTTGCGCGACGAGCCGTGGATCATTGGTGAAACCGAATGAGGGCTTGAGCCATTCACTAAAGCTTCCCCGGCTGCACCGTGAAATTTGGGTAGTCCGTTTTCGAAGAATGGGTAGCCGCCCCGATGACGCATTCAGCTGCGCCAATATCCTGATCTCCGCCACTCTTGGAATGGCATGAAAACGCGAATGCCGTGTTTGGGGGAGACCGAAATGAAAATGATGCTCCGTGCTGCCTTATCTTTGGCCATCGCTGTGCCCACCGCCACGCCCGCTCACGCTCAAGAGATCCCGCCGTTAAATCGCGAGCGGTTTGAAAGCTCGATGCATGACCGCTTGCGTGACAACACGGTTGGCTATGCCTTCGCGCTGACTGGACCGGTGAACATTCTGGCCGAGGGAGCAGATGGTTGGGCTCAGAAACCGGGCGATGGCAATATCCGCATGACGGTTCGGACTGCCAGTCATATCGGCTCCGTAAGCAAGCTGATCAGCGGTACAGGACTGCTATATTTGCTGCGCGAAAAACCGATAACCGATGGCACGGTAAACCAACAGCTCGATACGCCGGTTTCTGACCTGTTGCCCCAGAAAATGAAGCAGGCTTATAGGGCCCGTCTTGCTGGGATGACCCTGCGCACGCTGCTCATGCACAAGTCGGGCCTCAATCGCGCTCCGGGAGATATCGGCTATTGTGACGGCGGAGCGCCAGTTCCGGATGGGTGGGTCAACATCGATTATGGCCTATCGCGCGGTGCGCAAAGGCCCGGCTCAAACCGTAAGTATGACAATTGCAACATCTCGGTGCTGCGCTTCATCATCCCTCGCATCGCCTTTCCGGATCAGGCGGCCTCCATCGACCAGGCTCATGCAGGCAAGTCCGGCGCAGCATATGGCAAGGCAGTCGAGCCAGCTTACCGGTTTCTCTACACGACATTCATGTATACGCAGTTCTTCGATACTGTTTTTCGCGGTCCCATCCCAACCTGCAATCCAGCGCGAGACCGCGGCCCAGACAAATTCGCAAAATATTACTCATCGCTCGGCGATCAGGTCGGCGGCTTCGTTGAACCGGAAACCTGCAATCCGCAGGGCAGTTATTACATGAGCGCTCGCCAGCTAGCGCGGTTCGCGCGGCAGATGGGCTTCACCAATACACTTGTCAGCCGGGGCATTCGAAAGCGCATGATCGCGCCCGGCAATATTGATGATCGTTTGGTATTCAATCGGATCATCAGCGACGCGACATTCCTCGCGGAAACGGGGAAACGTAACTGGGTCTATCACGGAGGATCATTCAGGGGCGCATCGGCGGTCGTGATCAAACTTCCTGGCCGGCGCTATGGCGTAGCGGTTTCGAACAGTGACGAGATCTCTTCAGGCGACCTCGCGCAGGCACTGTTCAACGCCTACGTGGCCGCCACCAAAAATGCGCCGCGGCGCACCAACGGTTGAAGCATTCCAACATACCAGAACACAATTCGCGCTCCGTAAAAAAGGAATTCGCCATGACAGTTCGATCGAAACTACGCGTTTGCACACGGGCCATACTGGGCTCAATCATGCTCTCCGCATTGGCCGGGCCCGTGCAAGCGGAGGGCTACCTGCAACCCTTTATCGATGGGCGCAACAATCTCCACCGCAACATTACGGGCAATGACCTCGATGCATTTGCCACGACCCTTCTTGAAAGCGGCCGGATTGTAATCGATATCGAGATGGAAAATATCGCCCAATGTACGAGCCTCAATAAACGCTGCCTGCGCTTTCACCTCATCTCGGCGCCCAATCCTGACAGACGCGGCTGGGACCTTGTGGGAGGCGTGCCAAAAGACGCCTACAACGATCTTTGGCGTACCAATCGCGATAGACATTACCGTCCGACAGACATCGAAGCGCTGACCAAACACGTCTCAAACCCAGGAGGCCGGGGCGGCGCGCATAAAGTCTACTACGCAGGGCTCTGGGTCGAGAACCGGGAGAACTTGGCTTGGGCATCATTCACAGAGATCGAGCGCAGCCGGTTTGATCGGGAATTCCGGGAACGGGTTCGCAATGGGTCGATGGTATTAGTCGATCACCAAGCTAGCGGATTTAGCAACCAGAAAGTTGCTGCGATATTTGTGCGCCCACGCGCCGAACATCGAACATCACGTTGGAAACCCACGCAGGCTGAGTACTCGGCCGATGCCGCCCGCGTCTTCGGCCCCGGAGGTGGATGGCCGCTTTATATGAAACCGGGACCCCGGTTCGACATGACATTGCGACAGGATGGCTTTCGCCAAGCGCGCGTCTTCACGGCCCTGAACGATCAGCAATTCGCGAACCGCCTTGCCCGGGCGCGTAGGGACGGCTTTCAACTGGTTGATATCGAACGGAACCGTGGAAAGTGGCTGGCGGTTTTCGTGCGACGTGGTTCAGAATAATCGTCACCTTAATGGGGGTGGTCGCTGCTGTCGCGACGGCACTGTCAGAGCAAATGCACCTGATTGACGGATAGGGCGTTGAGGTAGGGCAGGGCGATGCCCAGACCAAAGAAGC
>CANMOQ010000002.1 GCA_947499505.1 uncultured Erythrobacter sp. | reverse complement strand
CGGCCACCCTATCAGTACTATAGAACCTCAGGTAACCGGTGTCATTTTCCTATGCAAGCAATGTTTGACGGAGCTGCATAGGATGTTCACGTTTATCCAACAGGGGAGCAGATGCTGTCTCAAAGGCCCACAACAAAACGATGCGCGTTGCGAAAAATGCTTGCCAAGCCCTCCAGCCAACACTTTGCGACGAATGTTTGCTTCTCATCTTTCCTCATTTGTGATCCAATGATGATATCGAAAGAGGACAGGATGACTGACCCAAATTGGAGTTTTGCTGTGAGGCGCTTTGGGTATGGCGGCAAGCCAGCCGAAACTCACGCCAGCTCGCCAAAGTCGTGGCTGATCGCTCAGATTGATAATTACGATCCGCTTCCCAATACGCTGCGCGGCTTGCCGGGATCCAGTGAGATCGCACAGCAGTTTGGCGAATTTCGTCAGCTTGGCAACGAAGACCAGGAGTTGAAACGCACTGCCCGGCGCGCTTTGCGGAGCCATGTGCGAGATGCAATCGGAGCACGCATCTCTATCGCAATAGACACTCAGGATCAGTTTGCGGAACGACTTGTCCATTTCTGGGCAAACCACTTTGCCGTGTCGACCGAGAAACGGGGCGCTGGCCCGTTAGCAGGTAGCTTCGAGCTTGAGGCGATAAGACCAAATATCTTCGGGAAGTTCTCGAACATGCTGTCGGTCGTGGAAACACACCCTGCCATGTTGCTGTATCTCGATCAGGCACAGTCGATCGGCCCCAATAGCCGTAGAGGTCTAAGGGTCGCAGAGCGCGGTCGGCGAAGGGCCGGCCTGAACGAAAACCTCGCCCGTGAAATCCTTGAATTGCATACTTTGGGCGTGCGGTCAGGCTATACCCAACAAGACGTCACCGAATTCGCGAAGGCTCTGACTGGACACACCGTACCGGCGGCACGGCGCAATCGCGCCAATCGTAATGGCGATTTGGCTTACGCATTTGTCGAGGCGCTGCACGAGCCCGGGGCAAAAACGGTGTTGGGCAAAAAATACAGCGCCAGTGGAGCGCAAGAGGCCGCACAGATTCTTGATGATCTGGCCGTCCATCCAGCAACAGCCAAACACATCGCGACCAAGCTGGCCCGGCACTTTACGTCGGACGAGCCTCCCTCGGCATTGGTTACGCGACTGGAAAACGACTTTCTCACCAGCGGTGGCGATCTCAGGTCACTCACTCTGACCCTGGTAAATTCTCCAGAGGTCTGGATCGAAGAGAAACACAAGTTTCTGACCCCTTGGGAATGGTCCATCGCCTCGGCAAGAGCGATCCAGCCCGACCAGATTGACCCAATGCAAATCCGGCGGATCATGATTAATCTGGGCCAGGATCTGTGGAAACCCGGATCGCCCGCCGGGTTCGACGATAAGGCAACCCGTTGGGCTGCACCGGAATCCTTGCATCGCCGGGTAGAGGCCGCCCAAGCGCTCGGGCGAAGGGGCGCAAGTCACGATGCACGGGAGCTTGGCCCGCTGCTTTACCCCGGCATTTGGAGTGAACACAGCGCGACTGCAGTTGCGCGCGCAGAAAGTCCGGCACAGGCAATGGCGCTGTTGCTGGCCAGCCCGGAGGCAATGTGGCGATGATTGTGAACCGACGCACCTTACTTGGCGGCGCAGCAGCCGCACTTGGCGCTGCTGCTATACCCGCAGTGTCATTTGCAGCTTCGGGTTCAGGCTCGAAGCGGCTGGTTTTTATTTTACAACGAGGTGCAGCCGATGGACTTGGGATTGTCGCGCCAGTCGGCGACCCTGACTATGCCAGATTGCGCGGTGCCTTGGTCGAAGATTATACTGATGCGCCTCGTATCGGTGGTCTTTTCGCCCTGCACCCGTCGCTGAAGAAGTCGGCGGAGATGTTCGCAAATGGGGAGATGATGGCCGTTCATGCCGTCGCCTCGCAATATCGCGACCGTTCGCACTTCGATGGCCAGAATGTTCTGGAGAGCGGCGGTACGCGGCCCTATCAGCGCAACGATGGATGGCTCAATCGGCTAGTGGGATTGATGCCTGAAACCAATGCTTCGGGCATCGCAATTTCGCAGACCATCCCGCTTGCCCTGCAAGGCCCGAACAAGTCGGGTTCCTATGCACCCTCGCGGCTGCCCGACGCAGCAGACGATTACATGAAACGGATTGGCGATCTCTACATGAACGATCCGCGGCTTCACATGCTGTGGGAGGAGAGCATCGCCACGCGCGAGCTTGCAGAAGGCATGGAGGGTGGCAGCAATATGCGACGCGCCGCTGATGTCGGCGCGCTTACCGCCCGTATGTTGCCGGCCGACGAAGGCGCGCGCATCGCGATGATAGAGACTACCGGTTGGGACACTCATTTTGGCCAGCGCCAACGTCTGAGACGTGAATTGAGTAGCCTTGATACTCTTGTCGTGTCGCTCAAAGATGGGCTGGGCCCACTCTGGAAAGATACGATGGTGATTGTCGCGACAGAATTTGGGCGCACCGCGGCGGTCAACGGAACCAATGGCACCGATCATGGAACAGCTTCAGCAGCCTTGCTCTATGGCGGCTCGCCGGGTGGAGGGAAGGTGCTTGGCGACTGGCCCGGCTTGCGGCAACGCGATCTATACGAAGGCCGCGATCTGAAGCCAACTGGCGCGCTGGAAGATGTAATCGCCTCAAGCGTCGCAAGCCACTTTTCGCTGGATACTGGCCAAACCAAACGTGCGCTTTATCCTGATCGATAGAGGATTGCGCACAAGTTGATCAGCCCTCAGGCGGACTATCATAGGCCAGCCTAAATCCGACATTGGACGCTCCCAATCCGGGATCGCGGCCTTGCCGGCTCTCAGGACGATATCGCTGGCAATAGTTGGGCGCACACAGATAGCTGCCGCCTTTCATCACCCGGCTCGGCAGACCCGGATTGAGCGGATCATACGCCGCATTCTCGCTCGGCCCGCGCGGATTGTCGCTATCCTTGGGATCATGGCCAGAGCGGAAGTAATCCGCGGTCACCTCCCAGACATTGCCGACCATGTCGTAAAGCCCGTACGCATTGGGTCCAAAGCAGCCGACAGGCGCTATGCCCTTAAACCCGTCGTCACTCTCGTTGAGCACAGGGAAAACCCCTTGCCAGCTATTGGCTAGGCTGGGGTCCGGCTGCTCGACATATTTCTCCGCTCCCGCGCTCGCGGCATACTCCCATTCGGCTTCGGATGGCATGCGCGCACCCCTCCAGGCGGCGTAGGCTTGCATGTCTTCCCAGCCAAGATGAACGACCGGCTGATCGGGTACCGCGCTTGGGCCATCTGGCCCGTAAGGATTTTTCCAATTCGCCCCTGGGACATACGTCCACCAGTCATTGAAACTGTTGGAGGGCCGCTCAGGCGGGCTGAAAACCGCTGAACCCGGCTCGAGCATAAAAGCCGGGATTTGTTCGACCGGCACACCGAACTGCACAGGATCAACTGGCTTTTCAGCCACCGTGACATATTCAGTCGCATTGACAAATTCGGCAAACTGGCGGTTGGTCACCTCGTGCGGATCGATCCAAAAACCGTCGACCTTAGTCGTTCGCGGCGGGCCTTCTTCGCGGTAGACGAGATCGCTGCCCATAATAAATGTGCCGCCCTCGATACGTACAGGACTGTCGGGCGGAACCGCACATATGGTAGTAGCAGCAAAGTCCAGCGCAGAAGCAGTCGAGGACTGCGTGGTCTCGTCCTGATCCACCTGGCTGCAAGCCGATAGCGATAGCGCCATCGGGATACTGATCAGACGAAGGCCAAGTGACGTTGGATACCAGTCCGTTACTCGCCAATTTGAACGCCGATATGTCAAATACTTCGCCCTATGGTCTGGTCTGATCAGTTTCGTCTCTGGGTCTTTGCACCGCCCCGCTGTCACCGAGAAGATACATGTTGCGACGACCAGTGCCGCGTAATCTCTCCGCGACCATAATCCGCGCATCAGGATGTGCATTGCGGATGAAACTGCTGATCGCAAAGCTCACATTCGGGCGCCGGAGCAATTCACGAGTTCGTTTGAACGACACTCCGCCGTCTGTGCTTTGCCACCAGCCAACTGTGCCGCCGCCTTTCTGATTCTGCGACGCTAGAACAAAGCGGATATTTTGCTGACTATCGGCAACAATATCGCCATTGGCGATCGGCAGCACAGACGGTGCTCCGCCCACCCACTCACTTCCAGTCCAGCGATAGTGGCGCATCTCTTTGGGGCCCCCGACTTTCGTACCGCGATCCTGACCCATAGTAATCCCAATATGAGGCCGCCCCTTCGGATCAAGCGCGACAGAACCATTAAACGTCCACAAATCGCCTGTACGCGCCACCAACGCCTTCGCTTCGGCAACTTCACGGGTTAGTGGCATTGGCAACTCTTCGCCTCGTACATTGCGCCAATTGCCATCGCCGGTGTCGAACACCATGTAAAACAGATCCTGCCGGTTGGCAGTGTGTCCGCGTGCATCGGGCGCCCCGGCGCTGTCCCAGCACAAATGGTAATCAAAACTGACGATGATCTCATCGCCCTGGCCCTTGGTGACATAAGGATACCAGCTGTCGACTGCCGACAAGTCGTCACGGCGCTTGTGCTTGAGGAATACCACCGGCTCGCTGAACGTGCGGCCATTGTTGGTCGACTTGTGATAGACCCAGTCACTGCGATGCGCGCCATGGCGGTAAAACAGATAGATGTCGCCGTTATCCATCTTCACAACTTGGTTATAGGTTCCGAAAGGCGGGATCGTATCGAGCTCTTCCCATTCGGTGATGTCGTATGGTCGCTTAGAGATGACGTGCTTGTTCTCACCATAGTGATGATTGCCAAGTGGGTTGTCGCCATGCAGCGCGCGCAACCCGCCATGTCCGCCAAAGAAAATATGGATGTATCCGGCATCGTCGATGATCATTGTGGGCTTGCCGTGATTATCGATCTTTCGGCTGGGATCCTTGCCCATGATGCTGACACCCGCCTTAAAAGGCCCGAACCATTCGCCGGTATCGTGATTGAAAGACGCAACATAGGGATCTTCAAGCGGCCCCTGATAACTGACATAAGTAATGCCGTCATGGTGCTCGCCAGCGGGATGCTGGATCACGGCAACCGCATTGCCGAGACCGTTTTCAGCAAAATGATCAGTCATTTGGGTCGATGCTGGCGGCACGGCGGGCAGTGTCGAGTTGGCGGAAGGAGGACCACCACAAGCGGTGAAAGTCAGGAGCTGTGCTGCTGAAGCGCTGGCGAAAAGAAGCTTCCTGATCATATTGTACTTTCGAACCCGGCGCTCAATCCATCATCTCAGAGGCAAACAGCAAAGTGCCGCCAACCGCATATAGCTGGCTTGAATCGCGCGTCGTCGCCTGTGGGTCTTTGCCAATTTGCTGAACCCAGCCGACCTTGCCTTCCTCAGTCACTGCAAGACGGATCGCATCCCAAGCCTTGTCCCGGGCTCTTTCGTACTTCTCTCCTTCCAACAGACCATTGTTCAGGCCCCAAGCCAGACCAAAACCAAAAAAGGCGGTGCCGCTCGTTTCAGGATTGGTGAGGTATTCGGGGTCCATCAGAGATGTTGGCCAGTATCCGTCCTCGCGCTGGATAGAGATCAACTGATCCGCAAGTGTGAGGAACGTCTCACGCATGAGGGGCAATTCAGGATGGTTCTCCGGCAAAGCATCAATGAACCGCGCCAGGCCGGCAAAAACCCACCCATTTCCGCGGCTCCAGAAAACCGGCTTCCCGTTGGGTGTCTTCGCATCGAAATAGCGGCTGTCGCGAAAGAGCAACCCCGTTTCGGGATCTTGCAGATACTCGATAACGTCGCGTGTTTCCGACGCGGCATAGTCAGCATATTTCGGATCACCGGTGACACGGGTCGCAAGCGCCCACGCTGGTGGAGCCATAAAGATAGCATCAGCCCAGCACCAACGTTTCTGGCAGTCGCCTTCCTTCCCCTCTTGAGTAGGGGGCGTAAATTCCAGGCTCATCGTATAATTTTGTTCGATAATATGGTCGAACTGCGTCGTCGACTTCTTCATTAGCTCCGGCGTGCCATCGCGCAGCGCAACCGCGCCATAGACAGCGGCAATCGCCTGATCGTCACCATGCCAAGGACGGTCACCCAGCTCGGCACCAAAGTCATTGGAAAGCTGACGCAAACGAGCCAGTAGACCAGGATCATTAATCTCAGCAGCAAAGTGATCAAGGCCGATGTAAAAAGCGGCTTTAACCCAACCGCGTGAATAGGACGTCTGCGGAAACTGATACTCGATGTAGCGCAGGTCGTTATTGGCCCGAAGCTGCCATGCGGCGACAGCGCACCCTATTTCGAGCGCGCTCGCATCGGATGGATTGTTCAGCGCAGGCGCGCGCCAACCGGGGATGACTGTATCGCAACCAGTTGACGGCTTGGAGGTATGCGTACTGCCATTCTCTGAGTTGTCGCCAGCGACCGCCGCCGTTCCCATTCCAAACAACAAGGTGCTGGCCGCCAGACCTAGCCAAATCAATTTTTTCATTTTCAGCTTCTCTCCCGAGCAGTTTCCCAATCGCCCTTTTGTTTGGCGCCAACCATAGCAGCCATGCACATTGCAATCTAGAAATGTTCATTTACGATCAAAATCGCGCACAGACAAGCACGCTGGACTGTCTTGGCGGAAAGGAGGGGGAAATGACCCAGGTTTCTCGGAGGGGCTTCTCGATCGGCGCTTTGGCGAGTGCAGCAGCGCTCTCGGGCTGTTTGCCATCTGCACAAGATGCGCCTTCAGATTACCCAAAGAACTTGCTTATGCTGATCATTGACGACCTCAACGATTGGATCACATCACTTGGCGACCATCCGCAAGTCAGTGCGCCGAATATCAAAACGCTTGCTGCCTCGGGCACAGTATTTGCCAATGCTCATGCGCAGGCCCCGATCTGCGGGCCATCGCGTGCCAGCTTGTTCTCTGGTCTTTATCCAGCGCAGACCGGCATTTATGGCCAGATCAGCGACGACCAGCTTGGTCCCGCAGTATCCGCCGTTTCGCCAACGCTGCTATTGCCCCAATACCTAAAATCGCACGATACTACACAGCAGGTCGCGGCAAGGTTTCTCATCAGGGCGGGCAGGAGGGGATGTTCGACGAATATCACCCGCGCTTGCCTGAAAACGGGGACTATGGCCCGAAGCCGGACAAGCGATTTAAATGGGACAGCGACAAGACCCATACTGATTGGGGCGCTTGGCCCGACACTGACGAAAAGATGATCGATCACATCACGGCCAGCTGGGGCGTACAGTTTCTCCAACAAGATCGCACTGACCCATTCTTGCTCGCGCTCGGTTTCGTAAGGCCCCACGTACCATGGTATGTCCCACAGCGCTGGCTCGACATGTTCCCACTCGATGAGATTGAAATGCCCGCTGTGCGCGCAAACGATTTGGAGGATGTACCACAAGCAGGGCGTGATCTCGCTGCTGTTCCGCAGATGCCGACGCTCGAATGGGCGGAGCAGAACAACGAATGGCGTCCGATCATGCAGGGCTATCTCGCATCTATCGCCTTTGTCGATCACTGCGTCGGGATGGTCTTGAAAGGGCTTCGCAAAAGCGCATTTGCTGACAATACGATGGTCTGCCTGCTGTCTGACAACGGCTACCATCTCGGAGAGAAGCAACGCTTTGCCAAGATGTCATTATGGCAAAGATCAACGCGTGTACCTCTGATGTTCTCCGGTCCCGGGATCACTAAAAGGGTCGTCACCGATCCTGTTGGATTGATCGATATCTACCCGACTGTGACTGAGATGCTAAGCTTGCCCGCTAATAGTGAAAACGCGGGCCGCAGCCTCGCTCCGTATCTAACCGTCGCTGGGTCGCTGCCGCTACAACCGCAGGTTTCTGTATATGGTGAGGGCAATTATGCGGTGATCGACCAGCGCTATCGCTACATCCGATATGCCGATGGCTCAGAAGAGCTCTACGATCACGAACGCGATCCGATGGAGTGGAACAACATAGCTAGCCTCGCGGCAAGCGCGGAAGTGACAGCTCGGCTTGCCGGATACATCCCAACCAGCGCGGTCGCTGACGTTATGCAATAATGCGCGGATACGTCCGGCGCTGTCGCTAGGCGGGATTGTTCAATCGGCCAATCGGCCCGCTGTCCCCAACAAGATACATCGGCCGCATCTTCGATCCAGACGGCGCAGTCTCCGCAACGATTACTCGTGCGTCGGGATGCGCGTTATGGATGAAGGCGCTGGTCTTCACGCCGCGCCCAGGCCGCTCAAGTAGCACCTTGCCCTTTTGGAAAGTGGCACCGCCGTCATGGCTTTCCCACCACGCGATCGTGCCATGGCGACGACCATCCACCTCTTCTGAAGAGGCGAGCAAAAAACGGACCTTGTCCTGAGAAATCGCATGGATATCTCCGCGAGAAACCGGCAACCCAGCATCATGACCGCCGATCCATTCCCGTCCGTTCCAGCGAAAATGGCGCATCGCCTTTGGCCCGCCATGTCGTTCTCCGACATTACGCCCCATCACTATTCCGATATGCGGATAACCTTGATCATCGAGCATTGATGACTGATTGAACGTCCACATTTCTGGAGACTCGAATACCATTGCCTTTGCATCGGCAACCGCCCGATCAACCGGCATGGGCAGTTCTTCGCCCTGCACATTGCGCAGGGTCTCGGTCGCGGTATCGAACACCATGTAATAAAGATTATGTCGCTCGCCTCGGTGGTGGAAGCCTCCAGAGAACTGATCACGGCAAACATGGTAATCGAAACTGATAATGATCTCAGTCCCGTTCCCCCGCGTTAGGTAAGGATACCAGCTGTCGGTCGCTTCGATATCAGTACGGCGCTTGCGCTTCAGGAAAGACACCGGGTCGGCAAAGGTCCGGCCATTGTCTGTTGATTTCTGGTACACCCAATTGCTGCGATGCGCGCCATGGCGGTAAAACAGATAGATATCGCCATTATCCATCGTGATCGCCTGATTATAAGTTCCAAACGGGGAGGTATTGTCGAGATCTTCCCATTCGCTGATATCGAATGGACGCTTTGAAACCGCGTGAAGATTGTCACCAGCGTGGGCCCGGCCGAGAGTATTGGTCAGACCATTGGTTTTTGATCCGCCATGTCCTCCATAGAAGATATGGATATAGCCAGCATCGTCGATGAGCAACGTAGGTTTGCCATGGCTGTCTATCTTGTCGGCGAACTCCGGTCCCTTGCCCAACTGGCTGACCCCGGCCTGATATGGGCCATCCCACGAGCCGGTCGCGTGGTCATACGCCGCTACATAAGGATCTTCGAGAGGGCCTTGATAGGAAACGTACGTTTTTCCGTCGAGATGCTCGCCCGCAGGGTGCTGAACGACCGCAACCCCCTCCCCAAAACCGTTGTCGGCAAAGTGGCTACGGCGCCCAACGCCCTTAGCAAGCAAAGGTGCCGTCCCAACAAGCAGCCCCGCACCCATAGCCTTCAAAGATTCCCGTCGGTCCATTCCAATCAATCCTCGCCAGGTTTCATACGTCAAATGATCATTATTGATCATCTTCGATTGGAAATGCAAGAGAGGTAGGAAAGCGGGGCGGCCGGTTAGCAATTACAGAAAACTTCAGACCTCCCCCTATCAGAGCTTAGCAGACGCCCGCTCGACGATATAAGAAGGGACAACGACCTGCGCTAAATCGCAATCGTGGGTCCAATCGCCCAGAAATTCGGAAACGAGCTTCGTGGCGGCCAGGCGACCCATTTCCTCGATCGGCCAATGCACCGTCGTCAGGGTCGGCCATACATGCGAAGCCGTGGCGGTATCATCAAACCCGACGACCTCCAGATCACCTGGCACCGCCAATCCAAGGCTGTAGGCCGCATGCAAGACGCCCGATGCCATTTCATCATTGCTCGCAAAAATCGCACCGGGGCGGTCCTCGCGGTCCAGCAACTCGCGTCCGGCCGCCAGTCCCGAATCAAACCTGTAGTTGCCCTGCGCCATCAGTGACGCATCGAGCGCAACGCCATTGTTGGCAAAGGCATCTCGAAAGCCGTTTTCACGCTCGATAGGTGAACGGAACCCCTCGGGTCCGCGCACAAACCCGATTCTCTTAAGTCCCTTTGCGAGCAAGGCGGCAGTCAGCTCTTGCACCACCTCGCGATCATTCGACGCTACGCAATGCGCCGGATCATCGAGCGCGGCGGACCCAACCCTTATATAAGCGATGTCGAGGCGTTTACACAGATCAAAGATGTCATCCCGCTCAGAAATCGGTGGCAGGATCAAGACCCCCAATGGTCGCTGCTTTGTGAGAAATGACTCTATATCTGCAAGCAAGCCCGGCGAAGTTCGATCAACCGGTCTTACAGCCAGCGCCAGTTCGGTATCCTTGATTGCAGACAGCACGCCCTTCTGGAAATTAAGCACAGTCTGGCCATTAGGATTGTCATGCAACATGGCAATCATGAAATTGCGGCGCAGCGCCAATGCTCTGGCCTGAGGGTTGGGAACATAGCCCAGCTGCTGGATCGCCTGTTCCACTTTTGCGCGGGTCGCGTCGCTCATCAGTGGCGATTTGTTGATGAAGCGACTGACGGTTTTCTTTGAAACACCGGCCAGCGCTGCCACGTCATTAATCGTAGGCGTTCCTTGACCTCGCAAATTATCGTCGTCTCGCACCTTCAAGCGCTCCCTTCAGCCAGCACGGGGCGGACTGCCAAATGCTTGTACCCGCTCGTGCTGACAACTTTCAGACGGATTGGCAATCAAACAAATCGGGCTTGCAGTTGTTGTGACACCGGTTACCATGAGGGCGAATTACCATGAAAGAATGCGCCGACCAAATCCGCTGGTTCGCCGATTCTTAAACAGGGGGCTTGCTGGTGCATTCGAGGCGCAAACATCTGAAATTGTGGTCTGCAGCAGGGATTGCCGCGCTAACACCAGCGTGCGCGCAGTTTGGAGCAACCAACCGTTTAACTTTGGCCCACACTCTCGATGAACAGCACCCGGTGCATCTGGCCATGACGCGATTTCGCGATGAGCTGATCCGGTTATCGGGCGGATCCATGGAAGTGGAAATTTTCGCCAATGCGCAGCTAGGGACCGAGCGTGAGCTGGTTGAGCTGGTCCAGTTGGGCGCCATTTCCATGACCAAGGTTTCCTCATTGTCGCTAGAGAACTTTGCGCCTGACATGGGGGTCTATTCGCTGCCTTATCTGTTTGACGACAGCGAACATCAACGGCGCGTTGTTCAAAGCGAGATCGGACAGGAAATTCTCGACGGTTTGAGCGATATCCTCCTGAAAGGAATCGGTCACTACGATGCCGGTGCGCGAAGTTTTTACATGACAGGTGGCCCGGTCAACACACCAGCTGATATCCGCGGCAAGACCCTGCGCGTCCTGCCGAGCGAGGCACTTGTCAAAACTGTCGAGACATTTGGCGGCGCTGCCACTCCTATTGCTTTCGGCGAATTATATGCCGCGTTACAGCAAGGCGTGGTCGATGGTGCGGAAAACAACCCGCCGAGCGTACTGAGTGCGAGGCACCATGAGGTGTCGAAATTCTACTCGCTTGATGAGCATGTTAGCGCCCCTGATGTGGTTGTGATGAGTCAGAGCGTTTGGGACAGCTTGGCGCCCGACCAACAGAGTTGGGCTAAACAGGCAATGGCCGCATCAGAGAGCTACCAGCGCGAATTGTGGCGCAAGGCCTCCGACGAAGCGCTCGCCGAAATTGAGGCCAGCGGTGTTGAGATCAACCGACCTGATAAGGCTCCCTTCCGCGAAGCAGTGGCAGAACTGAAAGCCAGCTATGACGGAAGTCGCATCGGAGAGCTTGCCGCGCGGATCGAAGCCATGTCGGAGAATACATGATGCGCATTGTGATCGAAAAGATGCTCGCCGGCTTTCTGGTACTGCTATTCAGTGCAACCGTTTTGACGGTGCTGTGGCAGGTGATTGGACGATATATTCTGGAGGCGCCCAGTTCTGCGACCGAAGAGATCGCTCGTTTCCTGCTCATCTGGCTGGGAATGGTTTCCATGGCCTATGCGTTTGCCAAACGTATGCATGTGGGTGTTGATCTTATCTCCGCCCGGCTTTCGCCTGGTTCACGAGTAAATGCCGCCCGAGCCATCTGGCTGGCATGCGCAGTCTTTGCCCTCGCAGTTATGGTTTATGGCGGAGGCCTGCTGGTCAAAGTCACCGCGACGCTGGGCCAGACATCTGCCGCACTTGGCCTGCCAATGTGGACCATTTACGCGATCATGCCGCTTAGCGGACTGGTAATCGCCTATCTCGCGATCTCCTTCCTGATTGAAGGAATTTTGACCGACAACGAGCCGGCTTCCGGAGAACCGCAATGACGACGGGTCTAATCCTCCTACTGGTGTTTTTCTTGCTCGTGGCGCTCAACGTGCCGATCGGCTTCGCCATTGGCCTGGCAACGCTTGCCGCGCTCGGCTCAATTATGCCGATTGATCCGGCCACCACCACCCTCGCCCAGCGTATGGTCGCCGGGCTTGATAGCTTCACCCTGCTCGCAATCCCCTTCTTCATCCTGAGCGGTTATCTGATGGGCGCAGGAGGTGTTGCTAGCCGTTTGATCAATGCCGCCAAGGGATTGATCGGAGCGCTTCCCGGCGGTTTGGCCGTGGTCAACATCATCTCCAGCATGCTGTTCGGTTCGGTTTCAGGCTCCGCTGTTGCGGCCACATCGGCGATCGGATCGTTCATGGTCCCAGCGATGAAAAAAGAAGGTTATGACGCACCGTTCGCCGCATCGGTGACGACATCCGCGTCCATTCTAGGCCTTTTGATCCCGCCCTCGAACGTCATGATTGTTTATGCCGTTGCCGCTGGCGGCGTCTCAATCGGCGCGCTGTTTCTTGCTGGCTACGGTCCAGGCATCGTTGCCGGGGTGGCGCTGATCATCGCAGCCATGCTGGTCGCCCGTAAAGAAGGTTATCCGGTATCAGAGCGCCTATCGCTGGGCGAGTCGCTGCGGACGATTATTCCTGCGATCCCAAGCATTGCTATGTTGGCTATCGTAGTTGGCGGGATTGTATCGGGGCTCTTTACGGCGACCGAGGCCAGCGCCTTTGCGGTGGTATATTCGCTGTTTCTGGGAATTTACCTCCACCGCGAAATGGGTTGGAAGGACCTGCCCGGCATCATTGTCAAATCGGCAGAAACAACGGGCATCGTCCTGTTCCTGATCGCCGCTTCGACCGGAATGGCCTGGATGCTGGCCTATTCAGGCCTGCCGGGCGCGATTGCTGAGGGCTTGCTTACGATATCGGAAAACCCGCTGTTGCTGCTGCTCCTCATCAACGTGATATTGCTCATCATTGGTGCGTTTCTTGATATCACACCAGCTATCCTGATCTTCACACCAATCTTGTTGCCGGTTGCCACCGCGCTCGGCATTTCGCCGGTGCATTTTGGCATGATCCTGATCTTCAACCTGTCCATCGGACTTTGCACACCGCCAGTGGGAACCGTGTTGTTTGTGGGCGCCGCGGTTGGCGGAACCAAAGTTGCGGCGATGATCAAGCCGATGATCCCGCTTTATCTCGCCATGCTAGCGGCTCTCGCCCTGACCACCGCTATTCCGCAACTCTCCGAGGCGCTGCCACGCTTCTTCGGCATGATGGAGTAAGTCAGTGCTCCCGAAGAATACTCTTCCAAAAAAGCCAACAGATACGAGCAGTAATCTTTTTTGATCACTTTCGATCATTTTCTTGCATACATGGAAAAGGCGGCTAGTCTTCTCGAAAAATCCGAGGGGAGTGGAAATGGAAGAGTTTGAACGCGAGCCGGTCGCTCCGGCAGCGCTGAAACCAGGCCGGTACTTTGCGGCATCCTACGCGGGCGAGCATGTTGCAGGCACAGAGTTTGTCATTGGGGCCATGTTCGTTTCCTGGGGCGTTGGGGCTGGCGATGTGATTTCCGGCCTGCTGCTAGGCAATCTGCTGGCAGTACTAAGCTGGGTGCTGATTTGCGCGCCCATCGCCACCGAAACTCGCCTGACCTTGTATGCTTACTTGGAGAAGATCGCCGGGCCGGACTTCATCAAGATTTACAGCGTCATTAACGGCATTCTGTTCTGCATTCTGGCTGGTGCCATGATCACGGTTTCGGCCAGCGCGGTGCGTATCCTGTTCGGGATTCCTCCGCAGGTGGAATGGTATCCCACCAGCGTCACCTTCATCCTGATCGCCTTGGGCGTAGGAGCGGTGGTCTCTTTCGCCGCAATGCGGGGCTTTAGCTTTGTTGCGCGCTTCTCTGAAGTTGCCGCGCCATGGATGATCGCGATGTTCTTTGTCGGCGGAGCGGCATTGCTGCCCGTCATTCTGGCCGGCACACCATCGGTATCGTCTGTGGGCAGCTATGGTGACTTCGTCCACTTGGCGGAGACCAGTATCTGGATCGATCAGGGCACAGAAATGGGCTTCTGGCATGTTGTGGCCATCGCGTGGGGTGCGAATCTCGCATTCCACGGCGGCCTTGGTGATATGTCGATCCTGCGCTTTGCGCGCCGGTCATCCTACGCCTGGTATTCGTCTTTGGGCATGTTCATCGGCCACTTTGCCGCATGGCTGGCAGCGGGAATTATGGGCGCAGGCGCTGCAATGATCCTGCAACAGCCGCTAACGTCGCTTGATGCTGGTGAAGTTGCTTTTCAGGCCTTGGGACCGATCGGGATACTCGCTGTGATCGTGGCGGGCTGGACGACCTCCAATCCGACGATCTATCGATCTGGCCTGGCCTTCCAATCGCTCCATCCCGCGTGGTCGCGGGAACGGGTGACACTGATTGTTGGGGTACTCACGACCATTATCGCGTGCTTCCCATTCGTGTTCACACGCCTGCTCGACTTCCTCGGCATCATGGCTCTGGTCATGGCACCGATCGGCGGGTTGATCTTCGCTGAACACTTCTTGTTCAAGAAACTTGGCCTGACACGCTATTGGCGTAGCGCGGCAGGAGCGGCCATCAACATTCCGGCGCTTCTCACGTGGATTGCCAGTGTAGCTGTCGCGGCCGGCCTGGGCCTCCAACTGGGTGTACACGTGCTGTTTCTTTTCGTGCCGTCATGGCTCACCGCGCTGGTGTTGTATCCAGTGCTGGCATCCGCGATGGGCGCCAAGTCAGTAGATTCTGGCGCACTTGCAGCATCGGAACAAGCCGAGACCGACCGCCAGCGGGCGGAGCAAGACTATCTCGCGCAGCATCAGAAACCAGGGCTGGTTCAGTCTGGCGGAAGCCGCCTGTTCTTTGGCATCGCCGCGCTCTCACTTGCTGCAGCTATAGGCTTGGGGATCTTCGCCCTGACATCGGGCGATTTGAAGCAGTTCCAGTCTCTGATCATCTGGCCAACGCTGGCTTATTTCGTCTCTGCGATACTGCTCGTCAGGGGTGAAGCGGCCGCGCAAAGCTAACGCGCATCAACCAATAGCCGCTGTGGCGGCGCGAGGAGAAGTTCGAGTGAAAACGGCAAGACTAATCACCATCGTAGCGCTTTCTGCTCTGGCCACCGCTTGCGACGCGCCCAGCGATAGCGGCGCCACCGCCCAATCTCAGGCAGCATCAGCCTCAGTCGCGGTCGATCTGCGTGTGCGCGAAAGCGACGAAAGTGCCTATGCCGCAGTCGAGAACTTCACCATCCCGGCCTCACACGAAATTGGCGACGGGATGATGCCCTATGAAGGTATCGGTTGGGAAAATGGGTTGGTGGGCTATCGACTCTATCTCGATGGCCGACTGGTAAGCGATATTTTTGGCAAGCAGACTGGCGAACCAGCGCTGGCTGGGATCACCGAATTTGGCAGCTATCACGATCTCGCACCCTGGGGCATGGACGTGCTGAAAGTCGGACCAAGTCTAGGCATTGGCGGACTTGGCATCATGAGCGGTGACCAGCCGGAACAATTTGGAAGCGTTCCAGAATTGTCCGCTGAGATCACAGGAGCTGGCGGCGAGAGCGGAAGCTTCACGATCACCGCGGGCGGCATCGAAGCGCCCGGTGGCGAGATCGGTGGCTTTACAGCAGATTATTCGATCGGAAGTGGCAGCCCGCTAACCCGCGTAAAAGTAAAAACGACAACCGATCTCCCTGTCGCGACTGGCATCGTCATGCATGACGGGGCCGAATTACTGCAATCTGCCGAGGACGCTGACGGCAACTGGCGCTATGTCGCGACGTGGGGCGATCAGCAGAGCGAGAACAAAGATGGGCTCGGGATGGCGCTGTTCTATCGCGCGGGTCAGGCAAGCTATGGCGGTCTCGCCAACTCCACGCATTTTGTCAGCTTTAACAGCGGCGAGTTTGAGTACGCTTTCCTTGCCGCGTGGGAACTCGACCCACAAGGCGTTCAGTCTCGTGATGACTTTGTCGCGCTATTGGACAAGGAACTGAAGGCTCTAGAAGGAGCAGTTCGATGACACGCAAACTGCTATCCCTTCTGGCAACGGGGAGCGCGATTGCCATCTCCGCATGCGCAGCGAGCTCAAGCATTGCGTCAACTTCCGACGAAACTCTTGGTTCACCGGCAATCGCAGCGCAAAGCGTGAGCGCTAGTACCACACAGGTACAAACCGCCGCGCCGCGCCCAAATGTGCTGCTGATACTGTTCGACGATATGGGTTACGGCCAGTTGGGCATAACCGGGCACAAGATCATCAAAACGCCCAATATTGACGCGCTAGCCCGCGAGGGGATGTTGTTTGCCAATGGCTATGCAGGCAGCACGGTTTGCTCGCCTTCGCGCATTTCTCTGATGACCGGGCGCGATGCGTCCCGGTTGCACAGCACAGCGAACACTATTTCCTTGCGCCCCGGCGACCGCACACTGGCGCACTTGCTTGCCGATGCCGGTTACAAAACCGCGCTGTTCGGGAAATTCGGGATAGGCACTACCTTCGGCCAGACCGACCCGATGACAATGGGTTTCCAGCAATGGAAGGGACTGCTGCACAACATTCAGGCGCACCGCCAATTCCCGATGTTCATGTTCGATAACAACCAGATGGTGCCAGTGCCCGATAATCGCGCGGGTGCGCGCGGAGGCTATGCCCAGCGATTATTCACGGATGACACTTTGGAGTTTCTTGGCGAGCAGGACGGCGAACAGCCCTTCTTTGCTTTCGTCAGCTATACCTCGCCCCATTCGGAGATTGCGGCACCGGAAAAATTCGTCGCGCCTTATCGTGGGAAGTTTCCCGAAACGCCCTATAATGGCTTGAAAGGCCCAACGCCGGACAGCCAGTTTCCAGATTATTATCCGCTCGCGATTGATGAGCCCAATGCAGTGCAGGCTGGCATGATAGCGGCGCTTGATTCCTACGTTGGTGAGCTTGTTGGCAAGCTCGAAGAGCGAGGGCTAAAGGACAACACATTAATCATCATCACCTCTGACAACGGCCCGCATTCCGAGGGCGGAGGCGACCCGATTGGCATAGCAGCCGCCGGACCGTTTCGGGGTGGCAAACGCGACCTTACCGAAGGCGGCATCCGAATGCCTTTCATCGCGACATGGCCGTCTGTGATTAAAGCGGGCCGTATCGAGAATGCACCCGTGATGTTTGCCGATGTGATGCCAACTTTGGGCGAACTTGCAGGTGAGCCAAACACAGCAGAGGCTATGGGCGCGAATGGTGTCTCGCTCGCCAAACTGATCATGGATGACAGCACAAACCTGCCTGAAAGAATGCTTTACTGGGCCTTCTCCCGCCAATTGGGCGACCCCAACTCAGGTGTGATCGGGGTTACTCAGCAGGCCGGTCGGATCGGCAATTGGAAGGCGCTTCGTGCCGATACCTCGGCGCCGGTTGAACTGTACGATCTGACGAATGATCCTGGCGAGGCGAGCGACGTATCGGAGCAATATCCTAGCATCGCCGCTGATTTCGCCGCGCGTTTCGATGCAGAACTGGAGGAGCAGGCGCGCTACGCCAAGTAGCACGCCCCCCCCTGCCATGCTTCAGGCAAGCGCAGCCTGCGGCACGTGATCCATATCGTCAAATTCCTGGTTTTCGCCACCCATCGACCAGATGAAGCTGTAAGCGCCGCTGCCCACGCCGCAATGCATCGACCATGACGGGGACAGTGCGGCTTCCTCATTAGACAGCGGCAGCGCCTTCAACTCGTCCGGTCGTCCCATAAAATGGAAAACGCGCGCATCCTCAGCGAGATCGAAGTAGAAATAGAACTCTGACCGGCGATCATGCGTGTGGGGCGGGAAGGTGTTCCAAACGCTGCCCTCGGCAAGGCTGGTGAACCCCATAACCAGCTGACAGCTCTCAATAATACCTGGCCGCAATGGCTGGAAAATTGTGCGCTCATTACAACTTGCCTTCTCGCCCAAATCGATGCGGTTAGCCTCGGCCTGCTTGACCAACTTGGTGGGATAAGCAGTGTGGGCTGGATAGCTGACCAGATAGTAACGCGCCGGATCGGTCGGATCGTCGCTGGCAAACCGGACCGCGTGATCGCCCCGCCCAATATACAAGCTATCGAGGCGGTCCAGCGCGAAGCTCTCCTCACCCACACGAATAGTACCCTTTCCGCCAATATTGACCACGCCCACTTCACGCCTCGCGGTGAACGCACCACCGCCCAGCTCATCGAAAGAGCTGAATTCCAGCGGCGTATGGGTGGGAACGGCGCTGCCAACAATGCCTCGGTCAATATCTGAGAGCGTCAGCACAAGTTCACCCTCGCGCATCAGGTCGCTGACGACAAAGCTGTCCCTCAACTCCGCATTGGGCATGGTGCGGTACCGTTGCTGATCAGCGGCAAATTTACGGTCAAGCATTGCGAATAACTCCGAGCACTTTTGGCGAGTGATTGTTTCTGAATGAAATTGGATTTTCGTGAGTGTTTATGCATGCTAAGTGCCGGAAATGGAAGAGGGAGAATGACTGTGGCGTCATATGCATGGGTGCTGGGAATCCGCCCTGGCTACGAGGACGAATACAAGAAACGCCATGACGAGATCTGGCCAGAAATGACCGAGGCCCTGCAGCAATCAGGCATCCGGAACTACCACATCTTCAAACACGGCCTGACACTGTTTGGCTATTTTGAAACCGACGATTTCGAAGCGACCGCAGCGTTCCTTGCTGCCAACCCGGTCAACGAACGATGGGCAGAATATATGGCCCCGATCATGCAGGTCGAAATCGATCCTGCGACGCAGTTTCCCTATTTGCTGCCGAAACAGTTCTCGCACGACTAAACAACAGCACTCAGGTGCTACTCGAAAGAAAGGCGATCGAGCGCCAGCTCTCCTCTCCCGAGGCTTTTGATCTTAACAACCAGGCTCTCCGTTTCACCAAGTGGGCCGAGCGGAATACGCCAGCGATTTGCTCCCCTTAGCTCATGCTGCACAATGGGTGCCTTCGCGCCTTTGCGCGAGACCGACAACTCGAACGGCGCGTCGCTCTCACCCGTCATATCAAGCACCAGCATATCAAGCACCAGGCTGTCCATGCCGCCCAGCCCATGAATGTTTGGAAAGGTGAGCTCGCCTTCCTGCTGTTTCAGCACCACATCGAAGCCATTTGATGCACTCGCCCGGGCCCGCTTTGTGAAGCCATCTGCTGCGAAGAACTCTTCTCCTTCAATCGGCCCAAGATCCGCCCGGTATTCACCAACACCGACAAGATCGACGCGGATCGGAGCGATGCTGCCATCATCGCGGTAATGGACAAAGCTGATGAAGGTGTCGCGAAAGTATCGGTTGCCGCTTTGAGATATGTCGCAATAGGCAAAGTAAGTCTGGCCATGCCAGGTGAAGAATGACCCGTGTCGACCTTGTTGCGGTCCGGTTGGCCAGGTGGGCGAAGACAGCCCTGTTGGAAAACTCTCATCGGTGATCAACACACCGCGATAATCATAGGGACCATAGAGCTCTTTCGATGTTGCATAGAATGCGCCCCATGACAGATAATACAGGTCTCCATGTTTGTGCAGGAAGGGTTTGTCGTCAGTTAGCTTCCCATCGAATGGCGTACCGTTTGTGAGGGTATAGGGCCCGCGCGCACCGCGGATTTCAATCTTCCGAGGTGTCTCAGCTAGCGAAATCATATCCTCGCCGAGCTTCGCGAGATGGTAGTCCCACACCCCAAAGATGATGTAGCGATTATCGCCTTCTGAATAGAGCCCCGGATCATACTCATGCGTGGGGGTGAGGTCTTGCCTCAGCAGCGGCTCGCCAAGCGGGTCGCGCCATGGGCCAACCGGGCTATCGCCAACAACTACGCCTGTTTGACGATTGCCCTCCGAAAAGTACCAGAAATACTGGCCGTTCTTTTCCGCCACATCGGTAGCCCAGGCAGAGGCGAACCCCGGCTGATCGCGCAAATAAGTCTGGTGCGGATAAAGCGTTGATCTGAGCGTCCAATGCACCAAGTCATCGGATGACCAGACCTGCCAATCCTCCATGATAAATTCATCATTGCGCGATGACTTATCATGCGATGCGTAGAGATATGCCGTATCGCCGAAAATATGGATATGCGGATCATTGACGCCCTGGTTTGCGACTACCGGATTGCCCGCATGCGCGGGAGATGCCAGCACGGCCGCGCCTGCCCAGAGGAGGCAAAGCCTGCCCACAGCGGCCGCTGTGCCAAAAAAATGCTTATTCCAATCCATTTGCGTCCAATCCCTATTCAAAGGCGATATCGAAAACCTGCAAAGGCGATGACACGCCGCGATCTTCTGGTGCGCGATGCCACAGCAAGGTCGCTTGCCCTTCCGAGATCAGCGACAGATCCCACGTGATATAGCCACCGCGCGGATCGAATTTCCGTTTCTTGTCGATCACAATTTCCATCCGTTTCCACTTGCGAAAATCATCGCCGCGCTGCGCAAAATATATTTGCCCCTTATCGCGCCCGACAAAGGCATAGAGGCGGTCACCGATCATCGCCAATGAAGTGTTATTGCCGGCAAAGTTGGTCGCATTTTTGGTCCAGCTTCCATCTTCCTTGCCAAGATAGTGAAAAAACACCGAGGCCTTCGCCCCTGGGCTAGGAAGATGGCGAAGTAGGACGTGCATGTCGCCTGTGGCAGGGTCGATCGTGGACGTGATACCTGGATTGCTTGGCCCAAGGTTCTTGGGAACTTCCACAACTGGCCCGCCGATATTGTCGATCGAAATCGTTTCGCCCGCTGCCGTATCGGCGATCTCCGATCCATCCGTGCGCAACCATGTGCGACCTTCGTCCAATGACTTCCCGTAAAACAATCCGTGATTACAAAATATCTCACTGCGAGATGCTGTCGAGTAGTCGCATGGCCTTTCGCGAAACACCCATGCCGCGTGCAGTGATCCATCGCTGCCGACCTGCATGCCATTGGCCAGATAAGGGCCCCGAGTGGTTTCAAGGCCGTTGTAAGTGCCGTGGCGGTCCGAAACCGTATGAACCTTGCCCCATTGACCAGTTTCGGCATCATACTTTGCCAGCCTCATGTCGCCCCCATAGGATCCGCCACTGCGGAAATAGACCACGAGATTACCGCCCGGAAAAGCCTTGAACGAAGGATAGGTAACGACGAGCTCTTCTTCGGGATCGCCGCCAAGGTTCTCGGCGTATTTGAAAACGCTATTGTCCCAACTAACAGAGGCGGGGCTGTCAGCAACACCAACCGCCGTGGCTGCGTAATTCATCGTCGGCCGATTGTGGTGGTCGAAAGAAATATGGATCCGACCATCGCCGTTCGAAATAGCAATAGTCTGCCGATTGTGCGCATCATCCGATTTGACCTCATAGCCATCAAGGACGGAATGCTCCCAGGCGAATCCGCCCAGCTTGCGCCGCGACACCACAACATAGGATGCGGCCTCCTCGCGTGGTTTGGTTCGGTCGCCCCCCGAATAGAAGATCACATATTGATAGCCGTTATACGTCACGCCCTGCGCACCCAGCGGACCCTCAAAACGGGCTTTACCGTCCCTGGCCCGATCTGTCCCATCGGAGACGTGAGAGGCCGAGGTTAGCTCATCCCACCCGGTAATGATCGCGCGCTTGGCGTTCTCTGGGCTTTCAGCAAGTGCGACCGAAGCATTGGCAACCAATAGCCTTGCGCAGCAAACATATGCCAGTAGCCACTTTCTAAGCATCAATGTCCTCCCCTTTTTGGAGTGGCGCGAACCGCCGCTTCATTGGCGCGCTTGAGAGCCGCGGGCATGTAGGGGCTACGCGTGAGGTAGAAGGCATCAAAAACAAAGCCGTCTTCGCGCATGGAAAATTCGACCGTGTGCGTGCCTGCGCTGGGCACATCCAGCCACAACCCGCCCGGCACACCGCAGTGCTGATCATGCGTGCGCTGGCGATTATCCCAATGCCAGCGGCCCCGCCCCTCGCAGAATTGCACACGCTCGGCTCTCTCAGGCCATTCTCCATTCAGGCCTGCGTGAATACCATTATCTTCAGTGCCAAGCGCATGCACCCGCACCCATAGATACCAGCGGCCCGCCGATGGAAAATCAACATTGTATGAGAGGATCGCCATTTTACCCGGCTGCGCGCTGAAATTCTCCCCGCGAACAAGCTTATCATCATGCGTTTTGCGTGTGTCAGGCGCCAAAGCGATATAGTCTTCGGTACCGCTGCGTTCCCACCCTTCGGGGCAGTCCGCAGAGCGGCACCAGCTACGCACTTCGTTGGAACGCTGCGCCACGAAGTCCTCAGCCTCTACCAATATACCGGTGTCAAGCCGCTCGACTACGGCAACCCACTTACCGCTGCCACCAGCAGGTGGCTGGCCAATCTTTGTCCGAAATCGGCGGTTTTCCACCTGCTCGAGAGAGCCCGCCTGCAAGCCCCCGCCCTGCACTCGGTCAAACCAGCGCACAGAAAACACCCCATAAATTCCGCCGGTCTCCAGCATGATTTCTTCTGTGCCGGGTACAATCACGTAAAGCTCGCCCGGCTGCGCTAGAATATAGTCGTCCTGGGCCTGAGTCAGGTGATCTGCCGGTGTCATGTCCGTGATCCGGTCCCCGACATGCTCGCGGAAGAAGTCAAGCGCTACGCGTCCCTCGCGCCATAAGCGCGCACGCGTCCGGTGGTCCTGACAATCAAGATCGCTGCAACCTGTCTTGTAACCGTAATAGGCTTCGACCCCATTGGCTCCCGCCGTCAATGCATTCCACAATCCATCGCGTAGGAACAACTCTGGTTCTAGTTTAACCTCGCGTTCACTAGGCAGGCGGTCGTCAGGATAATCGGGGTCAACTCCGGCGCCGCCATCGGCCCGTCCGGGTTCATCGTAAGCTATGACAAGCGGTTTGCCTGCAAGCTCAGCGTTGTTGGACCAAGTGATCACATCAAAGCGTAGGTCGGAGATGTCGTCTTGCCGCCCCTGTAGGCTCAACCCGTTGAGCGCGGTATCAGGGCCCAGCAATGCTCGGTAACGCTGCTTTTGATCTGGATAAGAGTGCAGCACGAGCGGATGATCATAAGGGTCGAGAGCATCGAGATAAGACGCCATGTGGCGCACATCACCAGGATGCTGGACATTTTCCTCTCCGATGTTCCACGTGAGCGCCAGAAAATGACCAAACCGGGCGACCATTTCGCGCAAATACACTTTGCGCGTGCGGCCCAATGCGCCGTCATCCATAAAGCTGTCATTTTCTGTTTCTTGCAGCTTGAAATGCAGATGCAAACCGCGCTTGTCTGCATAAGACAGGGCCCGCTGCCACTGATCCAGTTTTGACAGATCGAAACGGTCCTGAATCAAACCCTCGGCCCACTGTGTGCGAGGCTTCATTGTCTCATATTGCTCAGCAGGCACCGCCATCAGATGCGGGAAAACGTTGCGATCATCACCGCCTGCATTCCAAAGCAGCATCGAAACTGAATTAGCACCCGCTTGTGCCAGGTAATCAAACATGCCGAGCAGACCAGCGCCGGAACGATCAGCGCCCCAAAGATGGGATGCTCCATCAGATTTCAGATCACCGACATGTGCCTGCCAGTTCTTGCGGAAGCCCCTGTAGTTCGGGGTTGCATCAAAGCCATCATAAGCCAGCATATTTTCCGGTGCATCTGGTCCGAATTTGAAGAACACACTGTTGTCGCCAGCATAGCGATAGTAGCTTTCGCCGGTGTATTGCAGCAGTCCGCGGGCTCGCACCGGATCACTGGATTGGCCAGTGACAGAGAAGCTTCCCATGGTGCCATGCCCATCAAGCCTTTCGCCCGGTGCAGGTGCCACGGCTATGTCGGGCCCGATGCTGAAGTCTATGGACCAGCTATACTCGCCTTCAAACAGCGGCACAAAATGCGCACGCCAGACATTGCCGCCTGTACAACCAGTGTCAGCGGCATCACCGCAACCCGCGAAATAGCCTGGAACGGTCCAGCTTTTCCCGTCATGTTTCAATGTCCAATCGAGCCTGACATCAGTGAAGGGATTGCGGCCTTCGCGCTCGTTAAGCGCTGGGCCCTCCAGCGTCAGCGTGACTGTTTCAAAGCGCGCGCCCGCCTCAGATACTTCCTGAGCTGCCAAGCTGCCTGAGACGCAAACTGCAAACAGGCCGTAAAACAAAGCCATCAGACGCTGAAGCATTTCAATTCTCCAAATGAACTGTCACCGGCCCGATCAGGCCTGAAGGCACCAAAGGATCATCGGGGGTCTGGAAATAGTGGGTAGCCCATGTTCGGCGTGGGCCCGGAGGCGGCGGCCGGTTCGCGGAATACCATTCCACCATGTCACGTTGCGGCACATTACCCTCCGGCTCATAGCCACTGGTGTCAGGCAGCGCCGCATCGCCAATCAGGCGGTTGACCCAAAGATTCGCGACTTCGATCTCGATGGTGTTTTCGCCGGCTTGAACTGCGTTCGAGATGTCGATCGCGTAAGGTGCGGTCCACAGGGTACCCAGCTGCATACCATTCACTCTGACCGTAGCGACTGTTTCGACCTGCCCGAGTTCCAGAATGACTGCGCCGCCTTCGGACAGATTATCTGCCGAAAGTTCCAGCGTATTGCGATAAACGGCCTTGCCGGAAAAATGCCGAACTTCGGGATCGTTACTGCTGCTCAAATCGAACAGCGAAACATCCTCAAGAACGCGGCCGTCGCCATAAAGCGGATCGAAGCTGAGCGACCAACCCGAATTGAAATCTGTCAGTACCCTTCGTTGCGGGCTTTGCCATGACTGGTATTCAAGAAATTTCGAGCCATCAGCAAACACCAGAAAACGCGACTCAAACGGCGCAAGATCCAACGATACTCGCGAACAACCATCCGCTTCCACCCGTCCGGCAACTTTGCGAATCTCGCCTGTGGCAGGGATCCATTCCTCTCCTGCTTTTCTGTTTACGCGGAAGCACAAATCAAATGAGCGAGACTTTTCAGCGTCGTTGAAAACGAAGAAAATCTCTCCCTCATCACTGCGGCGCTGAGTGAAACTCGGTAGCGCTCCTGTCGAGGAAACTCTCGGCTTCAAACCTGCCGCAGAAAGAACCTCTGCCGGGTCATCGCCGATATGCGCGAAGGCTACAGGCACTCCAGCATCCTGCGCCGCCTTCAGGCGCGCAAGCTCTTCAGGTCTTGGCGCATTGGCGTGCGGCCACCACAGCATTGCATACCGAGCACCGTTCGGAAGAACGAAAGCTCCTTGATCAAACTGCCCTCGGTTCAAAAGTGTGGGAGTGTCCAAGCAATCGAACTCAAACTCTAGCGGCAATACACCATCGGCGGTTGGCTTGTCCGGGCACTCGACCGGGCTGTCAGAACCAACCACCATGGCAATATCTGCGACGGCATGGCCCTGACGCAAGAGATGCTGGCCGCGGGCCATATAGGTGAACCAGGCCTTGCCGCCCTCGTCCCACCACGGCTGGGTTCGATCAAAATGAGAGCCCCAGCGATTCATCGTCATGCCTGGCATGACATGCGTGTTGGCCTGATGGGCAAAGCGGTGGAAGAAGAACTGATTGACGCCCGCAACCCAGGCGCGATCACCCCATTTCTTGCCAAACGCCGGATTGAAGCCCCAATTGTCCTTCCATATCGCGGTGAACGCCTCCGCCGCCGCGATTGGCTTGCCATACATACGCGCCGCAGACACAGCCCCGTTGAGATTAGACAAATGAGGCCCTCGGACCCAGAATTCGCCCGCCGGAATGGAGGCAATCGCACCCACGCTGACTTCATCAAGCGGGCCGTTGCCGTAAGGCTGGATCAGGCTTTCCAGCCCGTCTTCCTCCATCAACCGAGCAAACTCGCCATAGTAGTTCCGATTGATCAGATCAGCGTTGAAGCCGCGAATGCGGTCGAACATCGCGCTTGTTTCCGGGCCGCTGGACACCACTCGCCCGGCAAAGATGGGCAGCCATGGTATCAGGTCGGTCCCGCCATGCGCCTGGGCAAACAGAACTTCGTACCCGCCGGTCCAGTTCTGACCGCCAACCTCATAGCTGTCTATCATCACCCCGGTCAGCGCGTTTGGAGCGCGCCCGCGGGTGCGGTTGATGATCGGCGCGAGCAGTGCATCGTAATGAGTACGGAAAGCCGCCGCATCGAACTTGTCGACTTCCAAACCGCTGCCTTCTGGGGACGGGTTTACATTACGCGCACCGGTAGAAGTGTAGCCAAAACGCATAATTGTCCATTGGCCTGCAGGGAGGTCAGCCATGATAGTCCCGTCCGCTGCCATCTCGCTGGTCAGGTTAATCATGCTACCGGGCGCGATTACCGCATCGGCGCCGAAATTGCGTGGCTGCGGCACATCCTGTCCGAATTTATAGCCCAACGTGCTGTGCGCCGCCGGATTGTCCAGCCGCGTTCCTTGCGACAACTCGACATCACCAAAGGTAAAGCTACGGTCAGCTAGCAAACGGAAGTGTTTCCCCGTTGTCGCGGCAATAGCAGTGTCGATTTCCCACTCATTCTTAAGAATACGTGTTTTGGGAAACGCAAACAGCGAACGATAATTCTCGCCGTCGTCGGATACCTGCAAGGTGATCTGTAAATCCCGTACAGGCACGTTGGCGAGCCTCAAATGGCGCACGGAAACTGGCTCTTGATAGCTGAATTGCAGCCAGCCAGTTTGGCCTTTGGCAACGGTCAATTCTTGCGCGGTACTCGGATCGCCATCTGTCACAAGTGACAAATCGACCGAAGCATCCGAGCTGCTGATATGCGGCGCCTGCGCCTTATCCGCGAGTTCTCCAGGCAGAGCCGGATAGGCTATCACCGCTATATCGCGATAATAGCCCTCATTGGTCATGGGCTGTTGCAGAGTGAGCCGCTGAGCACCGCCTTCTACAAGCTGCTCCGTCCACACCACGCGCTTCATCGATTGATCGGGTGTGATCCACGGCCCACCAGTCGATGACCAGCCATCCGTATTGTGGAACGAGAATTTCAATCCCAACCGCTCACATTCGGCGGCCACGTGCTCAACCAACTCGAGATGCTCTGGCGAATTGAATTTCACCGGGCCGTGCGAAATACCCTGCGTGACGTGGAAAAGGACAATCCCGCCCACACCGACTTCGGCCAAAGATTCGAGATCTTTCGTGATCCCCTCGCGCGACATATTGCCGCTCATCACATGGAACCAGGTCCAAGGACGAGCCTCGGCTGGGGGCGCAACAAATTCCGCTCTCAGTTGCTGCAGCTCCGTCTGAGCGGCCACAGGGGTGCCACCTAAAGTCGCCATTAGCGTCAGGCCTAGGAGGGCCGCGCATATGGGTGAAGAGCGGGCAGAGCTAGCTGTCACGACCCACCACACTTAACGCGGAATCTTATGAAGTCGCAGCGTGGATGGTTGGGGAATTTGCCCCCGCGCCTGGTCCTGTGCAGGCGGGTTGGCCTCCCAACTCAGATAGAAATCATACTTGCCGTCCGCTGGCACTCCTTCAGCTTTGCGGACAAACTGTGTCAATTCTTGATTGTCCTGAAACGTCTTGATGACGTCCGGCACGGATTTGTAACTACCGACACTAAGCGTGCGATTAGTCCTTGGGTCCACCACAAATTCGATCTCCTCACCATCACGTGACGCCCGCACTCGAATAGTGCCGTCATCAGCAAGGTAAGGCGACTCTGGCACGCGGATCGGCACACTCAAGCTGCCGCCGCGATCAAGGAACTGCTTGCTGTCGGTCCAGTCGCTGATCTGGTGCGTGGTCCAGCCTTTTCCTGACTTTCGCGCAAGCATGATCTGCGTATCGTCATTGGCATCGTTTTTATAATAAGAAATCATCGGAAGCTGATTGGCGTCGAAGCCCAGTTTCTTTTGACCGTTCAACAGGCCAGCGAACGTCGGGATCGGGTCCACAATTTCCCCAGTGGATCGGACCAGGGGCAGAGTCACTGGTCGACCGTTGGAATCTTCCCAATTCACCAGATCGGGGCTGCGCACATAAGACAAGTTGTTGTTGGTCGCCGCAGACGGGGTCTCACGCCAGACCCATACCATGTGAAACTTGCCATCAGGGCCAAGCTGCGGCCCTATGTAGTAAGCGCCGCGCTCATCCTCTCCGTCGAAGAACTGCCCGTCATGCATCAGCGACCATGTCTTGGTCGCGGTGTCATAGCGGTGATAGTAATAGCGCCCATTACCGCTTCCACCCAAGCGGTAGATCGCTATCAGTCGCCCTTCGCGATCATGCATGAACTTTGGGTAGGTCACATTTTGATCGCGCTCAGGATCGATCATATAATCGATCTGCTCCAAAGAGCGCACATCCCAGGGTTCGGTCGAGCGGAAATACACCAATCGATCATTGTGCATGTTACCCATAACATGGATGTAACCATCCTCATCCACATCGACTGTCGCATAGTTATGGCTATCCCAGCCCAGAAAGCTGGGCAGCTTTTGATAACGCCATGGTGTGCGCTGATGAGCACGGTGTGCGACGCTCATCTGACGGCTCGCGTCATAGTAGACAATGAACTGATGCTCGCCGCGCTGGATCATTTGAGCAAAAACGCGGTGGCCTGACCAATGGAAGTCGATAGCCTCCACTTCACTCGCTAAATTGAGTTGATCATCCGCAAGCTTATCGCTGGGCTGCGTCAAAGCACCTGATGAAACGCCTGCAACAGCCAAAGCTAGAGGCGAAAAAATCCGAGCTATCTTTCGCTTTAAAGACATGTTTCATTTCACCTCATTTACAAAAAAATCGGGCCGACGGAGAGTATTGTAACCCACCGCCGGCCCTCTGGGAGAGATGTTAAGCCATCAGAACCGATAAGTCGTCGACAACGAGTATGTCCGGCCATCGTATTCATAGAGCCGGAAAAGCTCCTCGAAACCAAGATACTCCCGGCGCGAACTCTGCGTTATGTTGAACACCTCGAAGCGAATATCCAAACCTTCCATCGGTTTGATCGCCCCGCTGAAATCCAGCTGGCCACGCGGCGCGATGATCGTCGCACCGCCCAGGAACGAGCTGCCTCCTTGCCGCTGAATGCTGGACTGATGATTATAGGCAAGGCGCGCCTGCAGGAAGCTGTCCTCGTAGTAACCGATGGCATTGTAGGTGTCTTCGGCAACGTTGAAGAGCTGGACATCATTGTCGCCTCCCGAACGGACGCGGGTGTAATTAAGAACGAAGCCTGTATTTTTGAGCAAGCCCGGAAGGAAATCGAGCGTTTGCTGAATCTGTGCCTCAAATCCGGTGACATTGATCGTGTCAGGATTATTGACCGTCCGTGTCACGCGAATGCGCTGAGGGTCACCCAGGTCGTTGGTAAACACACAATTGCCGGCAAAATTTGCTTCTATCGGATTAGGGGAGTTAACGTCAGCAAACCGAATATCATTGAACGTCTGCCCGTTTACATTCAGAGCTTCGCCGACAGGGCAGAAATTCCGTTGTAGCGAAATATCGCCAATCAAGGACTTACGGAAGACGCCAACTGACACCACGCTTCCCGGCTTGTTGTACCAACTGATGCCTAAGTCGAACCCGGTCGAGCGGCGTGGCTCTACGTCAAGCGAGCTGATGCTGATGGTTGTTCTTGGGATGGGTTGCCCATCTGCACCAAGCAAATCTGTGTCCGCATTTTCATCATCAAATTCCAAGCCCGGCTCAGATTCCCGCACGAATGTGGGCGTCGGCGAAAATTCGGCTAGATCAAGCGCTTCAAAAGTTTCATAATAGGCCGCCCGCATGACCAGATCTGGTGTGATTTCATAGATCAGATTGACCGATGGCAGGAAGCGTTCGAACTTGTTGCGCCCCTGCTCAAAGCTCAATTGCGCGCCATCGCGAAATTCCAATTCCGGCCCACCATTCGCGGCGCGGACCGCAGCGAGGCTCTCGTAAAAATCAGCCGCTACCGGATTTACCTGACCACTCAGATCAGTTCTTACATAGCGCCCGCCGATGTTGCCCCGCAGCTGGAAGTCCGACACCTCGCCGAAATCGAACTTTGTCATCGCATACAGTTCTATCGTCTCCCGCTCAGACACAAAGTTGGTGTCAATCGTGCGGTTGAACGGCAAGCGGGCAAAACGATTTGTTCCTGGAACAAACGACAAAGCAGCGAGCAGCTCATCAGGCGTCACCGATTGGGCGCTCGCCGTTGTCAGTTCGGGGAAGTAATTGCGCCGATTGCCATTGCTCGGGGTAAACCGCAGGCCATCGACTGGCGTATTGCTGGCATCCCCCAATTGGCTCACAATCGTCGGGATATCAATGGAAAGGAATTGATCCACTTCGATCCCGGGAATTCTACCACCGGCAAAGAACGCGCCTTCTGCAACGCCATCATTTAGCGTCAAAATATCGTTGGTTATCGCTGGGAAGTTGAGGCCAAGCGCGGAGAATTCGAAGCGGAAGCGATCCGAGTTTTCTTGCGAGTAGTAGCCGCCAACCCCGACCTCCGTGATAAAGCCGCTGGAAAATTTGCGTGCGACATCGAAATCGAGCGAAGTAAGATCACGCTTTGCGCCCTCATTAAACCCAAGCGAGAGGATTGAAAGGCCTGTATTGAAATTGTTCTGACCCGGTCCATGAGGTGCAATGTTGAGTAAATCACGAGCGCCGATGGCGCTGCCCGCTTCGATGAACCAGGCGTCGTTATAGCTGTCGATATCAAGCAGGTTCGCCGGAATAAAGTTATCGACAAAGATGTCCTCCAGCACACCTAATCCGGTGTCAAAAATCCCGAACTGCCCCGAGCCGCGGTCATCAATACCGTCAAGATTGGAATCGAGTGCTCTGGTTGTTCCGTTTCCGCCCCTGTTGCGGATACGGACATCATACTGGCTTTGCAGGGACGTGCCTGTTGCCTCTGAATAGGTTCCGATCACGTCGATCCGCCAGTCGTCATTTTCAAAATTGAACTGCGGATAAATCGCCCAGGACTCATCGATCGATGGAAAGCTGCGATTGCCAATGGCGGTGAGCTGATCACTTACCAGAACGCGAGGCGTAACGAAGACGTTCTCCTCCGTCCGATTATCGTCGAAATCGACAACGCCAATCTCAACCGGGTTCGACAAAGGAGAAACAAGCGTGTTTGCGCTTCTCGCATTACTCAGGAATGTGTCCTGAGTGGTGTCCTTAAGATCACGCCGCGTATAGATAGCATCAAGCCTGAACGTGGCGGTATCAGAATATTCATAAGCGAAACCGGCGACTGCCGAGATACGGTCACCTCGGTTTGTCTGCGAGATTTGGCGAATCTCACTAGGGAAAATGACTGTGTTCGCAAGCCCGTTGGCGCCTTCTGGAGCAATGTCAAAGGCGGGATTAGCCGTGCCGCTCACGGTGTCACCCACACCGCTTGCCGCCGTACCATCGCGAAATGCCGCAAGGCGTGCATTGCTGTAAGCGTTATATTGGTTGACGCGGAATGTGTCGCGGCGGAAGCTCTGATCCGAGTAGGAAACGGTGCCATAGACACCAAACCGATCACCAATTCGTTGCGCAGCCGAGACGAAGAATTTTGGCAGATAGTCGCCGCTAGTTTCTTCGTAATCAAGCTCGCCGCGAACGACGAAGCCCTCGCGGCGGCTTAGGGCACTGGCCAGCCTTAGATCGACCTGAGCTGCGAGACCGCCAGCTGGCGTGTCAGCAGTGAATGATTTGATGACATTCGCGCCGCTAAAGATCGAACTCTCGAAGATACCGAAGGGATTGCCAGTGTTGCTACCCCGAGTGGTCGAAGCAATTGTTTGCCCCATCACAGTGGTCTTAGTGAAACGCCCGGGTAGGCCGCGGACCGAGATAGTTGCATTGCGGCGTGCAGCCTCGCGATTGATCTGAACGCCAGGAATGCGCGCAAGCGCTTCGCCAAGGTTAAGGTCGGGCGTCGAGCCGATATCGTCCGACGAAATGCCATCTAGCACCACATCCGCGTTCCGGCGGATATTCAGCGCGTCTTCAAGGCTTTGGCGAATCCCAGTAACGACGATTGCCCCTTACGTTGCGGTAGTGTTGCCCGGAGCGGGCTCGGCCTGCCCCTCCGCTGCCGCAGAATCCTCATCTTGCGCAATCACCATAGATGGAGCCAGCAACGCTGCGGCAGCCGCACCTAATCTCAGACCCGCTTTGCACAATCTTACGGAACCATCGGCGTGGCTTAAAAACATAGATACTCCCCCTCGAAAGCTTCTTATGCCTCGCATCAAAGCGATTGATCCCGACTATGTCAATGCGCGATAATGACGTTCCTTGATTTTTTTTGATTGTTTTTCATCAAAAACGTGAGCGCCTTATCGATTTCGTACGATTCTTACGTAGAACGACTCAATTGGTAGGCAATTTGATCATAATTGACTATATTGCAGAATCTGACCTGCGGCCAACAGGAAGGCCCCAACACCATAGAGCTGGCGATCATCAGGCTGCACACCCTCTGGTCGGTCCCCGACTTGCTGAACATAACCAAGACGACCTTGCTCATCGACATTCGCGACGAGAGCACGCCAGCCCGCATCAACCGCTGCTCGATATTTCTCGCCTTTCAACAGGCCCTCGTTCTGCCCCCATGCCAAGCCGTACACAAAAAAGCTGGTTCCGCTGGTCTCTGGCGGGGTCGCACTCGACGCGAGCAGCGAAGCGCGCCACATGCCATTGTCGGCCTGAATCTGGACCAGCCGGTCCGACATTTTTCGGAACAGATCTACATAATAGCCGCGGCGCGGATCCTCTGTTGGCATAGTGCGCAAGATGTTGACGAGACCGCCATAAACCCATCCATTACCGCGACTCCAAAACAGCTTCTCGCCATCGGCGCCGCGACGATCAAAGAAGCGACTGTCGCGATAATAGAGGCCAACCTCCTTGTCGAACAGCAGGTCAGTCGCGGCCTGGAATTCGCTATGGGCATAGTCAGCATAGGCTTGCTCGCCAAAAGTCTCGCTTGCGTCCCACCATGTTGCGGGCGCCATGAACAACGCATCCGACCAACACCAGCGCTTTGAGCACTCCGGATCACCTTCTTTGTCCGGATGCATCATTTGCGTCTTAGGCGGATCGGCCAGAATGGTGTCAAACGCCGCACGCGTCAGCGCCACATCGGCACCATCAACACCGTTACGCGCCAGACGGAAATAGACCTGACCGACCAGATGATCATCGGCATGATAGAGCCTATTGCCAAGCTTCCATTCTTCACGATTGGCGATTGCCCCCAGCGAATCGAAATATCCCGATTGACCGGTGATCTCGGCATAGTCTGCCAGTCCCAAGAAGAACGTACCCTTGACCCAGCCGCGCGGATTGGGTGTTTCCCGACTGATGAAGCGAATATAACTGTCCAGATTGTCCAAATTGGCAAGCTGCCAATTGGCTGCGCGATTGGCGACGAGTTTGACCTGCTCATCACTGAATACTGATGCAGATTCCACCTGAGCAGCAGCTGTCGAGCTATCCGAAACTGTCGTGGCACAACTGGCCAAGAGGGCGGTTAGTGGCAGCAGGCCAAGAGCGAGCGAGCGCAGGTTCTTCATCAACATTCTCCCGGAAGTCATTCTTATAGTTTCACGTCTGCTTCGATTTGATCAAACGATGCCAGCACCCAGCCCAACCGCCTTACGCTCTTGCGCCTTGCGATCTCGATATTGGCTGGAGCGGTAAACGCCAAGCCAATCAATCGCACCGCCCAGCTCGTCGCGGGCCATCGCCAAAATGGGCGTAACATCAGTCTCATACGCGGCACGCAGGGTGCGGAAAGCCAGCATGACATCATTGTCGTTCTGCGCCGCATGCAGCGCGTCACGATCAACCATAGCCGCACGCGCATAACATCCAGCAATCGTCTCTGCTGAGGACAACATGCTCTCGATCGGATCAGTCACATTGTGCGATTGGTCGATCATATAGGACGGATCGAAACCTTCGCGCGGACTGCGTTCCGCCTCGATCAGTTCGTTGAATACCAGAAACAATTGGTGGGGATTGATGCTGCCGCTATCCAGATCATCATCACCATATTTGCTATCGTTGAAGTGGAAGCCGCCCAGCTTGCCAGCGTGATGGAGTCGCGCAACGATCTGTTCGATGTTCACATTGGGAGCGTGATGCCCCAGATCGACCAGACATTTACATTGGTCCCCGAGTTCTTGAGCTGCCATGAGCGAACTACCCCAGTCGGAAATAACGCTGGAATAGAACGCAGGTTCAAACATCTTGTGCTCAAGCATCATCTTCCAGTCGCCTGGTAGTGCTGAATAGACCTGCGATGCGGCCTCTAGGTAGCGGTCAAATGACCGACCAAGATCTTGCTGGCCTGGGAAGTTCGTACCATCGCCGACCCAGACCGTCAGCGCAGTTGACCCGATCTGTTTGCCGATCTCGATGCATTCAACATTGTGCTCGATTGCCTGCTGGCGGGTTTCGTCGACAGTTGAAGATAGCGAGCCTGTGACATAGGAATGTGGCTGGCCAGGCTGGTCCTGAAAGGTGTTGGAGTTGACCGCGTCAAATACCAGACCATAGGCGCCAGCCTCCTCACGCAACCCGGCATAATCATCAACACAGTCCCACGGAAAATGAGGACTGACAGCCGGTGTTGAGCGCCCAATTTGATGAATGACCGCGCAATCTTCCAGCTTTTCGTGAATGTTAGTCGGCTCTCCAGCCAATGGGAATTTCGCAAAGCGCGTCCCCCCACGGCCCGTGCCCCAGCTGGGGACAGCAACGCCAAACGATTTCACTTTGTCTTTGATCGCATCAATCGCGACGCCGCGCCGTTCAAGCTTGCGCCCCAGCGCATCATATTCATCAGTCAGAGCATCGCGCGATGCAGCATTGTGCTCTGCCACCAAATCGGCAGAGATTGGCATACCTGTCATGTGTCTCTCCCCCGGGCTTTTATTAGCGTGTAAAGGCCTGCGCGTTCCCGGCATCCACATTAATCATGTTGCCGGTCGATTTTGCTGAGGCGTCGCTGGCAAGCCAATAAGTGGCCTCGGCAATGTCCTGAGGCAAGACCGAGCGTTTGAGCATTGAGCGCTGGCGATAGTGCTCTTCCAGCTCTTCACCAGAATCGATGCCATGTGCCCCTGCGCGTTCTTGGCGCCAGTCGCCGTCCCAAATCCGACTCCCTTTGATCACCGCATCAGGATTGACAACGTTTACTCTAATACCGTGATCTGCCCCTTCCAGCGCAAGGCAGCGCGCCAGGTGATTGGCCGCCGCTTTCGCGCTGGCATAGGCGCTGGCATTCTTGGCCGCCGCCACCGCGTTCTTCGACCCGATAAAGATCACGCTCGAACCGCCTTGCTCGCTCATACCTTCCAGCAGCGGCCAGGCATGTTTGGCGGTCAAAAAATAGCCCTGCGCAAGAACGCCGAAATTCCTATTCCACAATTCCAACGAAGTCTCGCCAATTGGCGCTGATGATGCGATGCCCGCATTGGCCACCAAAACATCTAACCCGCCAAATTCCAAAGCGCAGGCAGATAGTGCCGCAGTAACTTGAGCCTCGTCAGTCACGTCGCAAGTGACACTGCGCACGACATCTCTTCCAAACTCGCCTTTCAGGTCCGTGCACATGGTTTCCACCGCAGCACCATCCAGATCCGCGAGCATGACGCACGCCCCTTCGCGCAACAAACGCTCAGCCGCCGCCGCGCCGATCCCACCAGCGCCGCCGGTTACCAGCGCGACCTTGCCCACCATTTCCTTTGGAGCAGGCATCCGCTGCAGCTTCGCCTCTTCAAGCAGCCAGTATTCGATATCGAACGCTTCCTGCTCGTCCAGGGCTATGTAATCGCCGATCGCCTCGGCCCCGCGCATCACGTTGATCGCATTGAGATAAAACTCACCGGCGATCCGCGCCGTCGCCTTGTCCTTAGCGAAAGTCATCCGCCCGACGCCCGGCACCAGCACAACCACAGGGTTGGCATCACGCATGGCAGGTGAATTGGCACGCTTGCACCGCTCGTAATAGGCCGCATACAATTCGCGATATTGGGCAATGGACTGCGCAAGGTAAACATCATCCTCCAGCCGCGCAGGGTCTAGTGTCAGCGGAGCGATTTTGGTCCGCAGGAAATGATCGGGGCATGACGTCCCCAAAGCCGCCAGCCGCTCAAAATCTTCGCTGCCGACGAACTCCAGCGTTGCCTCATCATCAGAGAAATGCCCCACCTTGCGGCGAGCACCAACCATCAAAGCGCGCAGACGCGGCATCAGCTTGGCCGCCGTCGCCTCACGCTCGTCCGCGGGCGCAATTTTGGCACCGCCAAAAGCAGGCCCATTCGCCAATTTCGCATTGAGATAGTCGGCAGCCTCAGCAATCAGGCGGACGGTCTGATCATAGCATTCTTTCGCCGTATCAGCCCAGCAAATGATCCCGTGCCCAGCTAGCATAGCGCCCTTGGCCTGAGGGTTAGCTTTGGCGAAATCGCGAATTTGCACGCCCAAAGTAAAGCCCGGACGTTTCCATGGCAGCCAACCGATTTCATCGCCCCACAATTCCTTGGTCGCAGCCTCGCCGCCACTTGAAGCAGCCAGCGCGATGATGGCATCGGGATGGACATGATCAATGTGCTGGTAAGGCAATAGCGAATGCAGCGGCGTATCAATACTCGCCGCCCGGCCATTTAAATTGAATGTGCAATGCGGAAGAAAACCAACCATCTTGTCGTCATCTTCATCGCCATTGTAATGCGTTTCCAACGCGAGCAATTTTTCCTGATACAGCGTGGCAAAGCCATCCATACCCATCGAACCGATATCACCACCCGAGCCCTTGACCCAGAGAACCTCAACCTCGCCTCCGGTCAACGGGTCGGTCTCGGTTACTTTGGCGGAGGTATTTCCGCCGCCAAAATTAGTGACCGTCAAATCCGCACCAAGCAAATTCGAGCGATAGAGCAACAGCTCCGCCTCAGTCATCTTTGATGCAATCTGCTCATCCCAGCGATTTACGGGAATGACAAACGGAATAGCCGCTTCGGCCACGGACGCGTGCATGTTCATAGAAGACTCGCTACCATTGGGTCTTTTCAAAATCAATCATTTTCGCTAATCTACAATCATTGAGCTTCGTTTAGGCGTTCGGGGGGAGAAGTTTGAAACACGGGTTTGCCATCGTTGTCGACATCGGCAAAACGCTTGCCAAGATCAGCCTGTGGTCGCGCGATGGGCAGATGCTCGCGCGCGAAACCCGCCCAAACGAAATCACTGAGCTTGATGGTATCCGCCGACTTGATGCAACTGGCATTGAAGGCTTGCTGATATCTGCACTTGCAAGCTTCGCCGAACACCCCGTCGAGTATATCGTGCCGGTAGCCCACGGCGCGGGCATAGCCGCATTGAATGGCAACGCTCTGGCTACCCTACCTTTCGACTATGAGCAGCAACTGCCGTCAGACTTGGCTGCCGAATATGAGGCAATGAGAGCGCCATTCACCGAAACGGGCTCGCCCCGACTGCCTGCCGGGCTAAACTTCGGCGCTCAATTGTTCTGGATGGAAAACCTCTACCCTGACCTTATGCGGGAGAGCACCTTGCTCCCGTGGGCCCAATACTGGGCTTGGTACTTGACCGGGCAAGCCCGCGCAGAGCCGACGAGCATGGGATGCCATTCTGACTTGTGGGCTCCAGCCACAGAGAGCTTTTCAAGCCTTGCACACAAACAGAACTGGGCAGAACGTTTCGCGCCACTTGCGGCCGCTGGCGATATTGTCGGAACAATCAGGCCAGAGCTGGCCAAAAAGACCGGGCTCTCTGCAAATGTAAAAGTGCTCGCAGGTTTGCACGATTCCAATGCCGCATTGCATGCGGCACGGGGTTTTCGCGAGATCGCTGATCGCGAGGCTACCATTCTGTCGACTGGCACATGGTTCATCGCCATGCGGTTGGCTAAGGAGGTGGTCGATCTGGGCACCCTACCCGAGGCTCGCGATTGCCTCGTCAATGTGGACGCGCTCGGCAATCCCGTTCCCTCCGCCCGGTTTATGGGTGGACGCGAAATCGAGTCATTGATCAAAATCGACACCAGACAAGTCGATATCAAACCGGACCAGCCCCATCTGCTGGCCGCAGTGCCCAATGTTCTTGCTCAGCAAGCGATGGTTGTCCCTACGCTGGCTCTGGGAAATGGTCCCTTTCCTGATAGGGAGGGTGGCTGGATCAACCGGCCCGATGATTGGTACGCACGCCGGGCCAGCGCCTGCCTTTATGCTGCCTTGGTGGCAGACACCGCGCTAGACCTGATTGGTTCTAGAGAGTGTCTGCTTGTGGAAGGACGCTTTGCGGAAGCAGAGGTATTTGTCCGCGCGCTCGCAGCACTGCGGTCAGAGACCAAAGTCTATGTTGCCAACGCGCATAACGATGTCAGTTTTGGCGCGCTTAGACTGATCCACCCAGGTCTGCGCCCCAAAGGAGGTCTGACCGAAGTCAAACCACTCGAGCAGGATATCGCGAGCTACCGGTCTGCTTGGCGGCAAGCGCAGATGGCCGAAGCATGATCGCGGCCAGCGTTTCAGACTATCGTGAATTGGCGCGCCGAAGCCTGCCCCATTTTCTGTTCGAATATATGGATGGTGGATCTTATGCCGAAGTGACTTTGGAACGCAACGTCGCCGATCTGAGAGATGTGGCCTTGCGTCAGCGTGTGTTACGCGACGTGTCGCAGATCGACCTGACAACGCGCATGTTTGATCAGGATATGGCTCTACCGATTGCGCTCGCCCCCATTGGACTGGCTGGCATGAACGCCAGACGCGGCGAGTGTCAGGCGGTTCGCGCTGCAAACGCGGCAGACATTCCTTTCACCCTGTCTACGGTTTCAGCCTGCAATATCGAAGAAGTGGCTGATGCCGCATCAGCACCCTTCTGGTTTCAGCTCTATATGATCCGGGATCGCGCGTTCATGCGCGACCTGATGGCCCGCGCGGTCGCGGCTGGCTGCACCGCTCTGGTGTTTACCGTCGACATGCCGGTGCCAGGCAGCCGCTATCGAGACTATCACTCGGGCCTTGCCGGTGCACCCGGTCTTGCTGGTGCAACGCGGCGAGCTTTTCAGGGCGCGATGCGTCCGGGTTGGGCTTGGGACGTAGGGATGCGTGGCCGTCCGCACAGTCTGGGCAATGTTGCTCCCGTCCTAGGCGAAAAATCGGGTATTGAGGATTTCTTCGCTTGGATGCGTGACAACTTCGATCCGAGTGTAACTTGGGATCAGTTGGATTTCATCCGCAGCGAATGGAAAGGGCCGCTGATCATCAAGGGGGTGCTTGATCCCGATGACGCGATTAAAGCAGCGCAACTGGGCGCAGATGGTCTGGTGGTTTCCAACCATGGCGGGCGACAATTGGACGGGGTACCGTCCACGGCGAAAGCGCTGCCAGCCATTGCCGATGCAGCCGGTGACAAGCTGACTATCCTCGCGGATGGAGGAGTGCGTTCAGGCCTCGATGTTGTGCGCATGTTGGCACTGGGTGCAAAAGGCGTTCTCTTGGGCCGGGCATGGGCCTACGCTTTGGGGGCTAAGGGTGAAAGCGGGATAACGCATATGCTCAGTTTGATAGAGGCGGAAATGCGTGTGGCCATGTCACTTACCGGTGCCACCCGGATTGACCAGATCAGCTCAGAAATCCTTGTTGATCGCCAGGCGTTCTAGCGTTCGATCAGGCTTCTGGCGCAACAAGATCGATATGCTGCAGGCCTGCATCGCGCAGCTGGTCAATCAATCGCGCATCCGCGCGATCGTCGGTAATCAAACGATCAATTTGATCCAACGGACACACAATCGCGCCCGAAGTAGTTTGCAACTTGCTGCTGTCCGCAACCAGGATCACCTCATCTGTCCGGTCCAGAAAACGGCGCTGGCTGGCAACCAACAAAGCGTCGGCCTGAAAAATGCCGCGCGGGCTGACCGCCGCTGCGCCAAGAAACAGCTTGCTGGCATGAAAATTCGGCATGCTCACTTCACCAGCAGGCGCCAGGATTATGTTCTGTTCGCGAAAAATGGGCCCTGACGGCACAATAAGTCGGGTCGTCTCCTGCCCCAATAACGCATTAACAATGTGCAACGAGTTTGTGAGAACCTGCAACTCGCTGTCCTCCAAATGCCTGCACATCTGGTAAGTCGTAGTTCCGCCATCAATAATGATGCCTTCACCATGGCCGCATTTTTCCGCTGCCGCTTTGCCTATGGCACGCTTGGCTTCGATGTTCTGCTTAAGTGATTTCTCAAAAGGGGTTCCCGCCAAACCAGGAAGGCTGCCAGCCATTGTCGCATCGGCATCAACAGCGCGAGCGCCGCCATGCAACCGGTTGATCTTTCCCTGTTTTTCAAGCCGCGCAAGATCGCGCCGGATAGTCGCTGGAGAAGCTTCGACATTCGCCTCGAGATGACGGTAAGTAGCAAAACCCTTATCGCGCAGAGCTTTGAGGATGATCTCTTCGCGTTCAGCAGCATGCATCAACAAATACTCCACCGATTTCTAAAGCATCACGATACAATGCAGGGTGCCTATGTCACGTGCATAGTGATCAATCCACTATCAAGTCAAAACAGAGCATTTTTGCTCAGCTTTGCGAGCCCCCTCCAAACGACAGAATGGCTAGTGGCTGCTGTTTACTAGTCGATTATCAGCCAACCCTCAGACTATTTACCCTGCGCCAATTGAAGGGCTTAAGGCATCATACCATCGAAACAGGCCGATTGAGCCACTCCAGATATGACTTTGGTAGTGTGATCCAGCCGTATGGTTCGCTTGGAGTGCATGCCGTCTATCCGCGCGTCTGCGCCCTCGAAACCGTCAAGAATCACAATCTCACCGCCCGGCTTAATTCGCTATCCACCAGAAACTTAACATTTCAGGTAGCGCTGTATCGACCATGACCTGAGAGCCAATATCCCACTGTGCTTGCGGTCAGAAATGATTGCGGCAATTCCTAGAGCCGACATCGGCCAAGAACATATTGCTAGAAGCGCCGTTGCGAAGGCACATGCGATGGCTTGCCGCTTGGTCGGCTGCACCAGATCTGTCAGCCCTCTCGCCCAATCAGGATTAATCAACAAAAGTCATAATTAATCACCATAAGTGTTGACCTTGGATGATACCGGTGTCAATAATTGTGCTGCTCGAAGGTAAGCAAGCACCAGATAGGCTGCAAAGATTGACCGCGAGGAGTGAGGAGAGCGCGTGGACAAGGTCATAAAAGGGGCGCACGCCAATGCGCCTGACCTCAATTCAGAATATGGCACGCCAGCCCAAGAGATCGCCGAATCTTCAGGGGCGACGCCTTCTGCATTGCGCATTTCTGAACAACTGTTGGCAGCCCGGGAAAGTGCAACCGCCCTGAAAGGCTTTCCTGGCACACCCCCTGACAACCTCGATGAAGCCTATCGCGTGCAGCAATTGTCACTGGCACGCTGGGCAGATCGTGTTGCAGGGTGGAAAGTCGGCGGCATTCCGGAGAGCCTCCGCAGCAAACTGGGCGCTGACTGGCTTGTTGGTCCGATATTTGACCGGTCCGTCAAACATGCTCAAGCCAACACCAGCGTGGCCATGCCCGTATTTGGCGGCGGTTTTGCTGCTATTGAACCTGAATTGGTAGTTCAGCTTGGCGCCAGTCGCGACGAAGACCGTATGTTTATCGGTGCTGAGATTGCCAGCAGCCCCGTCCCGGCAATCAATGATTATGGCCCAACAGCGGTGGTCTGCGATTTCGGCAATAACAATGGTCTGTTGATCGGCGCTGAAATTTCGGATTGGCGGCATGCCAAGGGACAACTCGAGGTATCCATTTGGATTGACGAGGAGTTAGTCGCAACCCGATCTCTGGGAGAGCTTGCCGCTTACGCCTCGCCGGCATTGCGGTTTTGTCTTGACCATGCTGCGCAGCGTGGTCGCGAACTCGCACCCGGTACATTCATATCCACCGGAGCGATTACCGGCATTCACGAGGCAAGCATCGGCGCGCAATCCAGGATTTCATTTGGCGCATGGGGCGAGCTCAATCTTCACTTAACACAAAGCGAGCGGTTGGAAGACTTGCCGAGAACCCCAAAGCGGGACTGACAAAATTCAAAACAAAAAACCTAAAGGAAAAACGAGGGAGAAAATGATGCAGGAAATTATGAAGAACTCGCTGCGAACAGCGGTATCAACCGCTGTTCTCGCCACCGCATTGAGCCTGCCCAGTGTTGCGGCAGCGCAAGCTAGCGGCAGCGACGAACAACCGTCTTCGGCCAACAATGGCACGGAAAATGAGATCGTCGTCAGCGGAATTCGTCAGTCACTGGCGTCAGCACTCGATGAGAAGAGGCAAACTGACAACATCGTTGAGGTCATTCAAGCCGAAGATATCGGCAAGCTGCCCGACCAAAACCTAGCCGAAGTGCTGGAAAATATTACCGGCGTGCAGATAACCCGTGACGCAGGCGTCGGAACCGGTGTGCAAATCCGCGGCACCAGCGCCAACCGAGTGGAAATTAATGGTGTTTCAACCGTTGGCTCAGGCGCCGGTCGTTCCGGGATCAGCTTCGAAGATCTGCCGGCCGCTCTGATTAGTGCTGTTGAAGTGACAAAAGTACCGGAAGCCAAAACCATTGAGGGTTCTGTCGGTGGCACCGTCAACCTGCGCACAATTCGACCGCTCGACATCAATGAGCCCCTGCTGGCTTTGCGCGCGCAAGGCGAGCACAGCAACCTTCTCAATACGATTACACCGCGGCTCTCTGCGACATTCGGCAATAGCTGGGATACGGGCGCCGGTGAAATCGGCATCGCGATGAGCGCGAGCTATGCCGAGCTAGATGTCTCAGAGTTCTTTGCACGCGTAGACAGAGACCGAACGGTGCTACCAGGAACATCAGCCAGCTCGGAAGCGTTCCCGTTTCTCCGTGTCCAATTTCTAGATCAAGATATCAACAATCAGGAATACACAACCATCAACTGGACGGGCTCGTTTGAATGGAAGCCATCGGACAATCTCCGCTTTTACGCAGATGCGACAATCAACGATCAGGAGCGGGTAGAACAAGGCTCACGAGCGTTTTTCTCAGGGACGACATCTAGCGCTGTTGTCGACAATACCGACAATATGACTTTCGAGACCATCGACTTTGGCACCGTCCAAGGCCCGAATGGACCGCTTGTCTTGGGCGAGGTTCAAGCTGTCACATCGGGTGTGCTCGGCGTGGGTGTCACTGCGAACGGAACGATCGACGCCAACTTGCGCACCTCGACGGGAACCGGCTCGCGTCAAACTGACAGTTCCGTGCTAGCGTCTGGACTTGAGTGGAGCGAGGGACGCTTCACCGTATTGGCAGAAGTGTCGCGAGCGACATCCAATTCGGATTTCCCGGGACTCGGCTTCCAGTTTGACTTCGTCAATCCCAATGGCCCACAACCCGCGCTTGGCCAAAGTAGCGACAACGGCGTACCAGCGGTTTTCGATGTTCGAGACGGTGTTCTACAATTCGGTATTGCACAGGGTCTAGCCGAAACACCGACAACTGAGCAGCTGCTCGATCCGGCGAACTATCGCATCAGGCAAGTCACGCGCTCAGCCAACAGCAATGATAACAGTGAGACAGCCTTCAGGCTGGATCTGAGTTTCGACTCAGATGGTGCCCTGCCATTCTTTTCGTCAATTGATGCGGGCTGGCGCTATAGCGTGTCAAAAGCTGAGAACATTGACAGCAGTTTGCGCAACAACTTCACCGCCACAAGTTCACCTTCATTCTTCCGTCCTACCTTTGATCAATTGGGCGACATTGTGGCTCCTGGGCCAAGCGGTTTTGATGCCGTAGGTGGTGGTCGCACGCTGTTCATACCGGATTACCTGATAATCGATCCGGCAGTGGCCGCAGAAGATCCTGATGGCGTGCTGGATGCAATCAACGCCGCGATCGAAGCCCAGAATCTTGCCAATGGCGTTACCTTGCCATTTATCAGTGAACCAACGGAAACGCTTACGTCGTTCTTCGACATCGAGGAAAAGACCCTCGCGGCGTATTTCCAGGGCAATTACGACACAGAATTCGCCGGTATGCCAATGCGCGGCAACGTTGGTGTTCGCTGGGTTTCAACTGACATCAATTCGATCGGCAATAATGTCGTCAACGGCGCTGTTGATGGGCAAATCCGGCAATCATCGAGCTATGAATTCTGGTTGCCGCGAGCCAGTCTGGTATTGGAGCCAGCTAATGATCTGCTGATCCGTGCAGGTGTTTCGCGCGATCTGCGCCGCCCCAATTTTGATAACCTATCAACCTCGGTTGGGTTCGGAGGAAACGCGACCGCAGCAGTGAATGTTGGTAACCCACAGCTTGAGCCCGAGACCGTGTGGTCATTCGACCTGTCAGGCGAGTACTACTTCTCCGATACGGGCTTTTTCAGCGTTGGTTTCTTCCACAAACGCAGGACTAACCTCTTCGCCCAACAGACTGAGTTCCCGGTAGAGGTGAATGGTCCGAATGGGATCGAACGCGATATCACTGATCCTTGCGAAGGCGGCGGTATCTTCAATCCGTTCGCGGACAGGAACGTTTTCTCTCCGGTTCAAGGGATTGGGATCTGCGTTCCGGTGGCATCTACTTTTAACTCAGACGGTGTCGCCACTCAGACCGGTGTGGAAGTAGCGTTTCAGTATGATCTGTCCGATTTCGAAGACACCCTTGGCTTCGCGTCTGGGTTCGGATTTATCGGCAACTTCACCTACCAAGAGGATGGTGGCGACGTCTCCAACTTCTTCGATGGTAGTGGCGGCGGTAATGCGCTGAATCTCCTGTTGGGGCGCACTGACTCGACAATGGCTACGCCGACGCTCGATGATGACGTGGTTCAGCAGCTGGTAACTCTGCCCAACCTGTCGAGGTACTCGTACAATGCGACGGTGTTCTACGACAAATATGGCCTGAATTTCCGCGCTCGCTACAGCTGGCGCTCAGCTTTCAGGGGCACCGATACCCGCCGGTTTGGTCTTCCTCGTATTGTCGATGACCGAGGGCAGCTCAATGCTAGCCTGAGCTATGCGATTACGGATCAACTGACTGTAGGCGTTGATGGGATCAACCTGCTGCAAGAGCGCAGTGACGAGTTCTGCATCACAGAAGGTTCTCTTTTGTGCCAACAGGACTTTGCAGATCGGCGCATCGTTGGGGGCGTAAGCTTTAAGTTCTGATCTCTACCGCCCAAGCTAAACGGAAAAGGGGGCACCGAAATGGTGTCCCCTTTTTTGTCGTTTATCGGTAGAATACTGTCAGTCTAAAGCGAGCTTGTCTTCGGTAGAACTGAAACGCCCACACTCGCCCCCAGATCAATTGAACTGGTCCGCCTAAGTAAAGGGGTCCGGCGAGTGAACGCGTACCTTGCCGGTTGTCGTTATAAGTCTAAAAAATGGTCAGCCCAATTTCACTCAAGATGCATGATAAAGACTTCGTCGGGTCTGGCGACGTATCCCGACATAGTTGACGCGAACTCTGTCGCTTCACACTGGAACGGCCGAGAACAGGTGGGACGATCCGGAACGATCCAAGGGCCAAACCCCTTGGATTTCTGCGGTTTTCATAGATTATCTGAGAGAACAAGGGAAGAACAAATAGTGCCAGAAGAGGCATCGCACTGATGGTGTAAGGCATTATATCTGTTTAGCAAATTATCGTGGCTTTGTCGAAAGGCCCGCAAAGAGGCCCACCCACTACTGAAAATACGACACAAATAGTTGATATAAATGCTTTTATATACACTCGTGGCTCACAGAAAATGCGAGTCTTGGATTAATGCTTTGTGCGCTCATGTCCGTCATTTGCATTTGCTGTGGTGACCTCGTGGAAGCATGGATTCCAAACAAGACAGTTATGCAGAAACTTTCTCACCCCCCCCGGGAATTGAGGTGTTAGAGCATATTCCTGCACCTTCCACATTGATGCACCAGCACAACAGGCCGTCGTGGGCGGCAATGCCCTGCTACTCGATCAGCATCATTATTGAGGAGGGACACTGAAATCTCTCGTACTATCATCATACCGGCAATCAATCGGCGCGGCCGATTTGCAAAATCCCATCGTCGTAATTGGGTTTGAGCATCGCCAGATTGTCACCATAGCTTTGCACATTGAGCCATGGCTCGCGCGTCCCTTGTTTCGGAAAGGAAGCCGCCGCGCGGCGAATGTAGCCCGATGAGAAATCACCGGCGAAGTCCCGAGCCACGTTCATTTGCTCCTCATCTTTCTGTGCAACGACTTCAACCGCACCTTGGCAATCCATCCGGTTGAGCAGTCCGCAAACCCATTTCGCAATCATTTCCACCCGCAAGGTGTAAGGCGCAACGAACGTACCGATCGTAAGGGAGCAATTGGGTATTCCGGCAAACATATTCCCACGATACATCATCGTCTCGGAGAAGGTGACTGGTTCGCCATTGACGGCCAACTTCGCATCGCCCGCTAGTTGCATGTTCAGACCTGTAGCGGTCACGATAACGTCGGCAGTGAGCAATTCGCCGCTGGCGGTCTCGATCCCGTTACGGCTTATTTTCTTCACTGTATCGGTATGGACCGAAATCCGACCGTCCGAGATAGCCTGGAAATAGTCGCCATCGGGCGAAAAGCATATGCGCTGTTCATGCGGTGCGTATGATGGTTCGAAATGCGCTCTGGCATCGATATCCTTCGGCAGCCAAAGGTCCATGCCTTCCTGGATCTTGACCATCATCTTGTCCGGTTTGTTGGTGATCAACCACCATCGGAGCCGGTCGAGGAGAAGGTTTTTCTTCCGGATAATCGAAAAAGATAGCCGCGCCGGCAGCCAGCGTTCCAGCCACTCGCCGAGATAATCCCTGGAGTCCGCCGCAAACACGTAGCCTGGACTTCGCTGAAGCACGGCAACGTGCCTGGCGGTTTCGGCCAGACTGGGCGCCAAAGTGACGGTCGTGGCGCCCGAGCCGATGATGACGACATTCTTGCCGTCATATCCTTCGCCCGCAGGCCATTCCTGCGGATGCACGATCGGGCCATCGAAATCCTCCTGCCCCGGTAATTCGACCGTATGACCACTGGCGTAGGAATAATAGCCAGTGCAGATCTGCAGCCACCGGGCCGTCAAAGTGCGCCGCGCCTTAGAAGCATCGGCGCTTTCGAATTCAACGGCCCACAATTTGTCGGCATCGCGCCAGTCGGCCGATACCATCGTCCAGCCGAACTGCATGTGTTCTGTTAGCCCATGTTTTTGCGCAGTGCTCTCGAGATAATCGAGGATGTCATCGCCAGACGCAATGCAAGCGCCTTTGCTCCACGGCTCGAATTCATAGCCGTAAAGGTGCATGTTCACATCGGAGCGGATGCCCGGATAGCGGAACAAATCCCACGTCCCACCGAGACGTTCGCGAGCCTCCATGATCGCGAAGCTTTTGCCGAGGCAACGGGTCTTTAAGTGGTAGGCAAAGCCTATTCCCGCCAGCCCTGCGCCAATGACGAGAACGTCGTAGTCGGGTGCTGTCACAATTCGCTCCTGCATTTGGATCCGCCCGTCGCTCTATCGCCGAACAGTTTAATGTCAACACTGTTTACATTTGCCTCTGATGGCGCTAATTTTTATTTATGGGAAGTGAAAACCCTCCGCGGGCCTATCATCACGGCGCTTTACGCGACGCGCTGCTGTTTGCCGCTGCGAGACAAGTAGCCATTTCCGGTCACGAGAAGTTGAGCTTGCGAAAATGTGCCCGTGAAGCGGGCGTGGACCCATCAGCGGTCTATCGACATTTCAAATCACGCGATGATCTTCTGGCAGCGCTCGCCTTGGACTATTTTGCAAATCTTGCCGACACGCTGACTGCTACCTTGCGCGAATACGAAGGCACCGATGGAGGTAAGCCCATGCAGGCATTGATCGCGATGGCGCATGGATATGTTGATTTCGCTGTTCGAAACAGGCGCGAGTTCGACGCCATGTTTGCCCATCATAGCATCAGGAAAAATTTTAAGACGGATGCCAAAGGAGAAGCCGGCCTCAGCCCGATCGCCGTGCTCGAAGACGCATTGAGGTTTATGAAGCCTCACGCGAGTTCACAGGGCATCTCAATCGCGGAATTGGCGCGAATTTTTTGGGTTTCAATTCACGGGCAGGCCGTGCTGACCGCCAATAAGTTCGCGGCAGACGACAGCGTCCGTAACAAAGAGGCGACACAGCGGATCATCCATACGATCGCACGCGGTATTGGCTGGAACGAGGCGCCCGAAACCATGCCAAAGGAAAGCGCGCAATGAGGATAGCTGCCCTGTCACGCGGCGACTTCAAACGGCTGCGTCCTAGACTTGCAAGTAGCCTTGCATTCGCATTTCAAGATGATCCTGGCATCAGATACATCTTCAATCGGGAAAAGCCCAATCCTGAATCTCTGGTAGGGCTTTATAATATCTTGTTGGACTATACGTATCGATACGGAGTGATAGGCGCATCGCAAGATGGTTCGGTGGCTTCGCTTTGGCGTCTGCCAGGAGCGATACATGACAGCCCAATAAGGCGTGTTCTTGACGCGCCCAAATATGTGGCGACCCTTGGCAAGAATGTGTTCAGGGCGAACACACTTGATGCGTCGATAGCAAGAAACCATCCGTCATATCGGTATCTCTACCTTCACATCTTGGGCTGCCATCCTGATGGACAGGGTCAAGGGCTAGCGCGAGAGACCATTGAATTTGGCAAAGAATTGGCGCGCGAGTATCGGCTACCGATCTTTCTCGAAACGTCGCTGCACTCCAATATTCCCTTGTACCGCCACCTCGGCTTTGAGGAAACGCACCGTTGGTTTGTTCCAAACGGTGGGCCAGAGTTCATCGGAATGCAGCTTGGCAACCAATAGGCCAGAACACGCGACTTGAGCCGTCTGAGCCGTCACGCAAGTATAGAGAAAGCCTATCAGCTCCGATTGCAGCCTGAGTGCTGGCAACCAAGGCTACCTTTCCCCCATGCCGGATGCGTATGGCGCCGTCCATAGCGCTCCAAGGTAAAGGAAAACAGGATCCGCATGTTCATTTGGTTTCCAGACTGCATTTGAACGCAAAACAGTCGGAAGCGAAGGTTTTGGTCAACTCAACGCGTCTTGATCAGCAACAGCATTTGGCGGCTGTGTCATTTGCAGTGGAGAAAATCGCGCATGGATCAAACCAAAATCGTAGCAATCTGGTCGCTCCCGTTTATCGCCCTCATCCCATCCCTCGCAAGCGCACAAACACAGGTTAACGACGAGAGAAACGGCCCGCTCCGTACGTCTCAGGCTGGCGACATCACGATAACCGAAGACGGTTCCGTGGAGGTCGCGAATGGCCCGGCAGTGATTGTCGATAGCTCGAACAGCGTCACAAGCGAAGGCGAAATCGAAGCGGGTGAGGATGACGGTGCAATCGGCATTCTTGTCCGCCCAGATGTCTCGGGCACTATCTTCAACGAAGGCGATATCATCGTCCAAGAAGATTTCTCCACCGATGACGATAACGATGACCGGATTGTCGACGGCCCGGTCGCGCGTGCAAGCAATCGCTACGGAATTCTGGTTGAGGGTGGCGGGACATTCACCGGCACCATAAACAATGATGGTGACATCCTGGTCGATGGCCTGTCGTCGGGCGGAATCGTCGTCGATGCCCAATTGGTCGGCGATCTGGTGCATACCGGCAGGATAGGGGTTCTGGGCGACAATAGTGTTGGCGTGAGGACCGGCGACGTCACTGGCGATATCCAGCTGCGGGGATCGATCCAGATCGCTGGAAGAAGTGCAAGCGCTTACATCGCTGATGGAGTGATCGACGGTACGCTGGTTCTGCAGGGTTCGATAGGCCAGGCCAACAGCTTCACCACTGATGATGGTGTTTCGATGTCCTTTTCACGCGACGATTTGCGCGTCGGCGCCCCTTCGGTCTGGGTGAGGGATGACGTGACGGGTGGAATCGTCGTTGCCGTCCCACCAGATGACGATGATTCCAATAACGATGATGAGGATAATGACGGTTTCGAAGACAGCGAGGAAGGGAGCGGCTCGATCGTTGGCCGTGGTGCAGCGCCGGCTCTCCTGATTGGCGATGCCAACCCACTTACAATCGGAGCTGGTAGCGACGGTTTCGCACTGCAAGTCGACGGAAGTGTTAGTGGTAATGGCTCAGCTCGTTCGATAGATGCGACCGGGGTTTCGATCGCCGGAAATGGTGAAGTCGTCGATTTGCAAGGCGGGATCGGTGTTTCCGGTCGGATTTCCGCGACAACTCTGGACTCCACCGCAACCGCCCTGCTCATTGGCGAGAATGCCGTCGTTCGAACCTTGGACATCCAAGAGGGTGGCACAATAACTTCGAACATCAGCTCGCCTGGCGACGGTGCATCATATGCCGTGCGAGATCTTTCGGGCACATTGACGAGCATCCGTTCGAACGGCTTCATAACCGCCAACGGCTCTTTCGAAGACATCGTCGTCGCAATCGATCTTTCTGCAAACACGAGCGGCGTTTCAATCGTCCAGTTTTCTCCAGAAGATGAGGACGAAGACGAAGAAGAACTCATCACCACTTCGATAACCGGCGATATTCTGACGGGCGCCGGTAACGATCTGCTCGACGTCAGTGATGGCCAAGTGAGAGGAGACAGTTTCTTTGGCGCAGGCGATGACGAGGTCAGGCTGACCGGCGACTCAATTTATCGCGGAGACATCGATTTCGGGACGGGGACGGGAAGCCTTTCCATAGCCGACGAGGCGGTATTGAGAGGCGAGCTGGAGTTTAATGAGCAGCCCGGCATACTCGCCATCACTGGTTCGGGCAGCTTTCGAGGCGAGATCGAGGGTGGCAGCCAATTATCGGTCGATCTTCTTTCTGGATCGTTTGGCGCAACGGATACCGACATTCTGTCGTTTTCCAGCCTCGATGTCGGCAGCGATGGTACGCTGGTCGTCTTCATCGACACGGATACCGGTGAGAATTCACTAATCGATGTAGATTCGGCCAACTTCGAAAGCGGGTCGACTATAGGCGCCAGTGTTTCCTCCCTCGATTTCGTCGAAGACAGCTATCTGGTGCTCACAGCCGATTCATTGACCGGCTCCCCGAGCTATGGCGGTGAAGATACCGATTTGCCGTTTTTGTATACCGGGCAAGTCAACACCGATCAGAGTGCGGGTGAAATCACTCTCGACATCCGCCGGAAGACATCCGGCGAACTCGGCCTCGACCCCGTGCTCGATTCTGCGCTGACCCCAATCTTGGACGCAGCAGCGAGCGATGCCTCGATCGAAGGAAGCCTTCTCGCGGCTGACAACCAGACCCTTCTCCAAAGCCAACTTCTCGCGCTTACACCCGACTATTCTGGTGGGAATTTCGATCTGGTTACACGCGCATCGCGCATCGCGGGTTCGAACGTCTCAGACCATGATACGATGTTCGATGTCAGCAACACCCGCATCTGGGCCGAGGCGTATACGCTTTCAGGCGAACGCGACGTGGTGACCACCGGGAGCTACTCGGTTGGCGGGATCGGTGTAACTGGTGGTTATGAACTCGGAATAGGTGATGGGCGGATCGGCCTTTCGGGTAACTTCTTCTGGGGCGATAACACCAACGAGGATGCTGAGGGCAAGACCGACCTTTCGCAATACGAAGTAGCACTTCACTGGCGCCAGCGATTCGGCAAACTGCTCGCTTTCGCGAGAGGCTCGGCGGCCTATCTCTCGTTCGGTTCCGAACGGACTTTCGAAGGATATATCGACGGCGAGGACGATTCCGATGATGACGGCGAACAGGATGCGCCCGATGTCACGAGAACGGCTTCCGGCGACTATAACGGCCTGCTATATTCTGGTTTGGCTGGTCTTTCCTACCGTGCCGATCTCGGCTCCCGACTTGCAGTCACACCGGAAGTTTCAATCGAGTACTTCCGTCTCGACGAGGACGAGTACGAGGAGGACGGTGGCGGAGATGGAATGAACTTGGTCTTAGAAGACAGGGCTAGCGACGCTTTCAATCTCAATACGCTCGTCTCAATTAGCTACGCGCTGAGCAAACCCCGAAACGATAGCGTTCCGTTTGCTGTATCGTTTTCTGCTGGACGTCGGACCAATTTGGGTGGAGCGCTTGGTGATACCAGCGCCAGTTTTGAGGATGGCGATTCCTTCACTCTTGCCGGTCGTAATATCGAAGACGCCTGGGTTGGACGTTTGGGAGTAAGCGGTGGCGGCTACGACTTCAAATGGTTCGTGACCGGAGCAGGCGAAATCGAAGGCGATCAAACCACCCTCTCCGTGCAGGCTGGTCTGGAAGTGGCGTTTTAACGCCGTGCCAGTAATGCGGTATTATGGCACTGATAGATCGGCGCTCCTCACGGACTTCGCCTTCAAGCTACATGTCCGACCCAACGGGCACTTACGAGCGCTCGCAGTAGGGTGCATGCTTGGCAGTTTACCCGTAGCGGCATTCGCGCAGGACACTCCCTCCATTCTTGCTCAGGAAGTCGAAGCCGAAACGACGCAGATTATCCGGTCTATTTCCGTTCTAGGAAACGAACGGCTCGAAGCTAATACCATCCTGAGCTACATCCGGTTGCGAGTTGGTGATGAGTACAGCGCTGCCGATGCCGACCAGGCACTCAAGGATCTGGCGAACACCGGCCTGTTTGCCAGCTACTCCATCACATTCAGCGATGGTGTGCTAACACTACAGCTTCAGGAGAATCCGGTCATCAATCGGATCCTGCTTGAAGGCAACAAGCGCGTTAAATCGGACAAGATCCTGCCTGAGATCAAGCTATCGCCGCGGCAGATATTTACCCGTTCAAAGGTCCGCGCAGACGTTGCCCGTATTGTCGAACTCTACAAGCGGCAGGGTCGGTTCGGTGCGACTGTTGAGCCAAAGCTGGTTCAGCTCGCACAGAACCGGGTCGATATCGTGTTCGAGATTAGCGAAGGGCCGAAGTCGAAAGTGCAAAAAATCAACATCCTCGGCAACGAGGTGTTCGATGATGAGATAATCTTGGGCGAGATGGTCACGCGAGAAAACCGGGCCAAAAACTTTCTAAGCTCGAACAAAACCTACGATCCGGACCGGCTCGCCTTCGACCAGCAAAAGCTGAGACAGTTCTACCTGACCAATGGCTACGCAGATTTTCGAGTCATCTCGGCAGTCGCCGAGCTAACGCCCGACAAACGCGACTTCATCATAACTTACACCATTGAAGAGGGAGAACGGTACAAATTTGGCCAGATCGGTGCAGAGGTCGAATTACGAGACATCGATAGTTCGTCCCTGGAAAGTCGTCTCCCCATGAAGAGCGGCGATTGGTATGATGCAAAACTCGTCGAGGACACGGTCGAACAACTAACCGAACTCGTTGGCACTCTGGGCTATGCCTTTGCGGAAGTCGAGCCCCGTTTCCGGCGTGACAAAGACAACTTGACCATGGATGTCGATTTCATAGCGCGTGAAGCACCCAGAGTGTATGTCGAGCGTGTCGACGTGAACGGGAATACCCTCACGCAGGATAAAGTTGTCCGGCGAGAGTTTCGTATTGCCGAGGGCGACGCCTTCAGTTCACTCTCGGTCAAGCGATCGACCAACCGAATAAGGTCTTTGGGCTATTTCCAAGAAAACTTCGAGATAGAGCAGAAAGAGGGCAGCACTCCCGATCGAATGATTCTGGAGGCCAATATCCAGGAAAATCCGACAGGGGAGCTTTCGCTATCTGCCGGTTTCTCGTCGGTCGAGAGTCTGATCTTTTCCAGCTCAATCAGACAACGCAACTTCCGAGGGCGCGGGCAAACAATTGGCCTCGGCGTGAATCTCTCTGGGGTGTCGCAATCCGTGCAAGCAAGTTTCACCGAGCCATATTTGTGGGACCGGAATATTTCATTCGGTGGCGACATCTATCACCGAAACTATGACGATGGCTTCTACCGCGATGGCGATTCATCCTATCAGCAGGCCACTACAGGTATGTCGATGCGCGTTGGCGTACCATTGTCTGAGTATGCTGCTCTTATAGGTAGCTACACGCTCAACCAGGAAAATGTCTCGCTGGACGAGAACGCTTTTTTTGCCGATCTGGATGGAGACGGTGAGGAAACTTGCGAACCACTGATAGCTGGTCGGTATTTGTGCGATGCCGTGGGGAAGCGAACCGTCTCACTTGTTGGATTAACGTTGAACCACACAAATCTGGACAGCAATTTTCGACCTACACGCGGCACACGCTACTCAATTGGAGGTGAGTTTGCTGGGCTTGGTGGTTCAGTGTCGTATTTGCGCTTTCGAGGGAATGCGGCTCGATACTTCAATCTTGGCTCGGGCCTTGTGGCTTCTGCAACCATCGAGGGCGGCTATATTCATAGTCTCGATGATCAGGACACGCGACTGACCGACAGATTTTTTCTTGGCAATCCCCAGATGCGCGGCTTCGATATTCGAGGAGTTGGCCCTGCAATCGAACGCGTTCAGCTTGTCAGCGACGAAAATGGTGACGAAGAAGACGGCACCTCCACCCGTGAAGGTTTGGGAGGCAACGCTTACTATCTGGGACGTCTTGAACTTGAGCTACCGCTTCCAGGCGGCGCAAGAGAGCTTGGGCTAAGGCCCAGTCTATTTCTTGATGTGGGATCGGTCTTTAGCTTATCCGATCCAGTATTGTCTGAAAGCCCTTTCCCTGAGGGTGAATTCATCGCCACACGAGACGATGAAGGCCGGGCACTGTACTCTCAGACCTTCGATGTGGATGGCGACGGCATCGCTGAAACCATCTCGACCATTAGCCCTGTCGCTCCAGACGGACGTCAAAATGCTGCGCTCGGTTCGTCAATCGCGCCCTTCCGAGAGCAGTATATCGGCGATACCTGGAAGCCTCGCATCGCAATCGGCGCGGGAGTAAACTGGAACTCACCGTTTGGCCCGTTCCGTATCGATGTCGCCATCCCGCTACTTCAGCAGGATGGTGACGAAACTCAGATCTTCTCTTTCAACGTCGGCACACAATTCTAGACTATGCACAGTACCAGCTTGCTCCCCATGCCATCCGGGATTACTCGGTTCGCCGCGAAGAGAGGCGGGATCATGGCCAACAGACAAGTGAAAATTCAGCAGGAAGGAAATCGCACCAGGAGCGGAAATTTAAGGCAGCGACTGATCGAAGTGGCGATATCTGAGTTCGGGCAACACGGGTTCGACGGCGTGGGTACACGAACGATTGCCGCGAAAGCGAAAACTACGATGTCCGCCATCACCTACCATTTTGGCTCGAAGCAAGGACTTTACCTTTCTTGCGCGGAGAGTATCGCCGATCGGATCGGCTCCGGCTTGGAAGAGAGCGCCGAGGTCACTGAAGGTTTCTCGTCACCGAGCGAAGCTTTGGAACATTGTCGCCAAACACTTCTTGCGTTCGTGCAGATAATGGCTTCCGAACAAAGTGCGCCATGGTCCAGCTTCATTTTACGTGAGCAGCAGACCCCTACAGAGGCTTTCTCGATCATCTCTGAGCGAATGTTCGACCCCATGATAAAGCGCTTTAAGGCGGCGCTTCGTCTTCGGCGCCCTGAGCTGAGCGATGTGGATATAGAAGCTTTGTCGGTTCTGCTGATCGGTATGCCGATTTCCCTACGCACGGCGCGATCTGGAGTTCTCCGGCAATTTGGCAAGACCGAATTCGATAACGATCTGATCGACTTGTTTTCTGCTCACATTGAAGAAGTGCTGAATTGCGTAACCAGACCGTTGCTAGACCAAAAGCCTGGCTAATGCGGGTATGGGATCAAGATAAAGCTGATCCGTCCTAGCGCCCGCTGGGGCCGGCGAAACTACCAACAAGACCGTAGCCACGCGCGCTCGGCGAACTACCGCCCACAAACGACTTTTCCTCTTCCTCGGAAAGGACCGGACCATAAATTTCAGGCTTGGCCGGAACTTCGTCAACACCTTCAAGCTTAAAACCATTGGTATTCAGATCACGTGCTGCGATCCGTATTGTCCGTGGTTGCTCGGCGCGTTTGACATCCTTGTCACTCGCATCGGCCGCAGCAATATTAACATCTGACCTCGACACAGCAGATTGCACATCGTTTTCTGTTGAACCCGAGCTTTCCGCGACCATAAGCGGAGGCATTTCGGCCGCCTTCGTATCGGAGGATTCGTGGAGCGAGGCGAAGCTGGTCGCAGCTGGTTGATGACGCAGTGAGCTAGCCACATCGACAACGCTCTCCGAAGCAACGGCAGCCATCCGCCCTTCGTGCACTGAACTAGGTGCGATGCCATCCGAACTGAAGAGCGAGCCTGTGAATAATGCCGCCAGCAGACAGGCTGCGGCAGCTGGGCCACCAAGAGTAAGAGCTCTCCGAGATGTTCTGGCGGTTTCAGTCGGTTCTGCCCATATTTCGTCCGGACATGCCGTTACAACTGATACTGAGATACGGCGTGCCAAACCTTCAGGTACCGTTGGATTGATCGCTCTTTGCAGAGCTTCTTGAAGGCTGTCATCAGACAAGCTCATCGCGCTGCTCCTTCTAAACGAGCTTCTTGTTCGCTTGCTGCTTTTAGCAATCCTGCCAAACTTCGCCGCGCGCGACCGAGTGTCGATTCAAATGCCTTCAGGCTTACCCCCATTTGGTCAGCTGCGTCTTTGTTGGGAAGCTCCTCGAAATAGGTGAGCACGATGGCAACCCGTTGCGGAGAGGTCAGATTTTCGAAACAGAGCGCGAGGCGTTTTGTTTCGGCTTCGCGTTCAAGCAACTCGTCCGCTAGTGGAGCTTCATCAATCTGCTCTGGCAATTCCTCGACCAGCAGTGGCCTCCTTAGTCTCAATTTATTGAGACAAATCCTCGTACACACCGTCCGGAGCCACCCAAGAAGGTTTTCAGCGGGACCATTTGCCTGACCGGCGCAAGTCCAAAGTTTGGCGAAGACTTCCTGGCAAGCGTCCTCGGCCTCGTGACTATCGAGCAACAAGCGAAAAGCCAACTTGTATATCGTCGCCGTATTTTCTTTCACAATGCTGTCAAAAGCGAAGACATCGCGCGCTGCAATCCGCCTGAGCAGTTCATCTTCGCTTCGTTTGGGCGGGTCGATCATTGGCTGTTCCGCGCTTTTTCCATTTGCACCTGCAACAGCGGAATGAAGGGTCCAACGTGAACCAGCGTTGACTTTGTTCGTTCGAACGAAATTTTCTGCGAAGGGTTTGCTGGTCACGTTGCGTCTTGTTGTTGGAAGGCCTGAACGGGCCGGACTTGGCCGACCACATAACCTTGGACACAATGACGGAAACAAAACCTTCGAAAAAAGTAGGCAAGATGAGCGGAAAACTATGCGACTCTGCCGCTATCGGCCTGCTTGCTTTGGCTCTTGCCGGGCTACCTCCAGTCGATCCCACTTTCAGCCCGGCTCATGCTCAAAGCCGTCCGCCTGGAGGCATGCCACCTGGTGGCATGCCTCCGGGTGGCCGTATGAAGCCACAAATGCCGAAACCGCCAAAGCCCCTGCCGATCAAAGTAATTGATGAAATCGTCGAGAAACAGCATCGCCGAGCAGATATAGATCGCGATGGTTATTTGACGATCGTCGAACTTCGCGAACAGCTCGATGCGTTGGCGCAGGAAGCGATCACATCCCGATTCGAAGAGATTGACAGCAATGGCGATGCGTCAATCGACATATCGGAATTTTCCGCTTGGCAGCGCGGCATGGGATCCCAAGTCTTTTCGGATAGCGCTGCAGCGCGGGTCGATAAATCAATAGTGCCTGACAGCCTGCCGTTTGACTTCGGCAACGGACGTCGATCACAGTTCCTGAGGTTACTGGTTCAGCCTTTGAACGCAACGATCATCGCCACGTCGGACAGAAACTACGACGGCAAGGTATCGGTTGAGGAACTTCAGACGTTTCAGCGTCAGCGCTTCAATGCCCTCGACACGAACTCCGACGGGTTTCTTGCCTTCAATGAAATGCCCGAAAGGCCAATGGGCGCTCCGGGGCAGCGCCCAATCCTGCCGCCGGGCGGCGCTGTTCCGGAGAATGCGCCTACCGAAGATACGGTTGAAAACGGAGATTCCGAATGAAAAAAATCTACGCAATTCTTGTACCTGGCTTTGCCATTGCCCTGACTGGCACCACAAGTGATCGCGACACCTTCAGCGCGGGTTTATGGCAGTTCGAAAGGAAAGTTACCGGCGCTCCGAGAAAAATGGCCCCACAAAAAAATCGTATCTGCTTCGCGATGGAGGAAAAGGCGCGCCTTGGCAGCTCTTTGGTTGCGGCGGGCGTTAACGAAGCGACTGGTGAGAGGCGATGCACTCTCTCGAACGTGAAATTCAGTGGAGCGAACCAAGTAAACGCCACTATGACCTGTTCGGGGCCGATGGGAAAGATGACCACAAAGATGGCTGGGAGCCGAACTTCTACCAGCTTCGATATGAGCGGAGAGATGAAAGCCGGTTTCTTCAAGGCGACGGTATCCTACACTGGCAAGCGAGTAAGTGATTGCTGATCGAGGTGCTAAACACGCTTCATTCATGACGTAGAGTACTCGATAAGTATCCTTTGCGAGCACTCTGCCAGATATTGCCAATCGGATGAGGACTCCGTATCCGTTCGCTCGAACGAAATATCCTGGATGCAGCAGAATTCCGGATGCACCACATGACTGGAAATTCACGATTCGAAATTTGCCCTTCCCCGTCCCTTGGGTTGCTGCTTCAAGTAAAGGTCGCCCGTTGCGCACAACGCGAATGTGGACGGCGGCCATTGCCAGTATATCTCTTGCTGGCTGCATATCGCTAGCTCCTGAAACAATGGCACCGCAGGTCGCGGCAGACTTGCCTGACGATTATCGTGACCACCAAATCCAAGGTAGCTATGCTCCGACAGCTTGGTGGCAGGTTTTTGAAGATCCCGTTCTCAATGAAGTTGTTGAAGAGGCGCTACAGGACAATCTCGATATATTGGAAGCGGCGGCGCGGTTGGCGCGCACCAACGCTCAGGCACGCCAAGCACGAGCTAGCCTGTTTCCTGGTCTCAATGGCTCAGGCGGAGCGTCGTATTCGAACTCTCCGACAGCCGGTTCGGGTTTCGGGGCTTCGGGTGGTCAACAGAGTGGCAATCTCGATGATCCCCAGACCGGAGACAATGGAGGCGACCAAGCGACTAACGGCACGTCCGACCGGCTAGAGATTCAGACCTATTCAACCAGCCTTGGTGCATCCTACGAGCTCGATCTTTTCGGACGTGTGAGAAATGATTTTCTGGCCGCAGTCGCCGATGCAAAGGCAGCAGAATTTGATTACCACGCTATTCAGCTCGCGAGTGCGGCAGAAGCGATCCGCGCCTATTTCGAAATTGTCGACGCTCGGAGACAAATACAACTTACGCTGCTGACTGGCGATTTGCTTGCGGAGCGTGCAGAGCAGACCGAAGAGAGGTTTGCACGCGGTCTCGCCCAGAGTTTCGAGGTCTACCAAATACGACAGGATTTGCGTAACACCCAGGCTTCGTTGCCCACACGCGAAAGCCAGTTGCAACAAATCGAGACCAGATTGGCATTGCAGCTGCGTGAAACACCTGGCGAAATACGCGCCAAGCTTGATCGCAGCTTGCGACCAAGACTGAACTTCGACCCCGTCCCGACCGGTTTACCGATCGACATTCTTGCGCAGCGTCCGGATGTCGCTGCCGCATGGGAACGGCTTGAGGGCGCTCGGCTGCGCATCGGAGCGAGAAAGGCGGAGCGTTTTCCGAGACTGAGCTTTTCAGGTTCTTTGGGAACACAATCCGATAGCCCGGGCGGCGTACTTGATATTGCCGACAAATGGCTCGCCTCACTGGCAGCCAACCTGACCGCACCGATATTCGATGCAGGGCGAATTTCGGCCGGGATTGCCTCCGCACGTGCCACTTATGACGAGCGCGCTGCGATCTATGCGCGCACCGTGCTTCGCGCGCATGGCGAAGTGGTGTCGGCATTGGAGGATTACGAAGAGCAACGGCAGCGCTACCTGTTGATCTATTCGCAGCTCGAGGAGGCGCAGGCATCTCTCGACATCCAGTCACGCCGTTTCGCAAGCGGGGTGGGAACGTATGTGTCTTTCCTCGATGCGCAGCGCGCCGTATTTCAGATTGAGGCTAGCCTTTCAGCGGCTGCGCGCGATGCAGCCCTGGCGAGGCTGGGTGTGCATCGCGCCCTTGGTGGAGATTGGACTTTGAACGACGATGTCCGCTCGCTCGAAATGAGACCACTTACCGTTCCGGCACAGGTTGAGGATAGCGAATGAGCAGACAAGCGCGGCTTTCATTGATGGTATTGGGAGGCGCACTGCTGATCGCGGCAGCGTTTTTCCTGTTTAGGCCTGAGCCCGAGCAAGACCCGCAGGAAGAGCAGGCGTCGCTGGTCCAGGTGGTGGCTCTCGAACCCGGTTCCGGCCCTATCGAAGTCTTTGCGTCGGGCACAGTAGAACCGCGCGAAAGCGTTGTTATTGCCGCCGAAGTTGGTGGCCGCGTCGCTTACGTGCATCCGCGTTTCACAGTGGGCGGCCAGATAGGACAAGGCGAAACACTTATCCGCATCGACGACCGTGACTATCGAAACCGGGTACGCACCGCGCAGGCCGATGTGGCCGCGCAAGATGTCGCGGTGCTTCAGGCAGAAGAAGAGGTTGAACTTGCTCGGCAAGAAATCGAACGGTTCTCCAATCGAAACGGCGCATCCGAATCGTTTGTCGGGACAATCGACGAGACCGATTATGCGTCGCGCATCTTGCCGCCCAACAGACTCGCGGGCCGCGAAGCCGCATCGTCAACGCAGACTCCTGCTTCCGACAGTGCACCGAGACAATCGCCATCAATTAATCGCTTGGCGACACGCGAGCCGCAACTGCGCTCGGCGCGGGCCGCACGCGAACGCGCCGGAGCTAGCCTCTCGGATGCTCGTCTCGCGTTGCAGCGCACGAGAGTGGTCGCGCCATTCTCGGGCATTGTTGAAAGTGAAACCGTGGCCATCGGCGCGATAGTGCAGCCGGGCCAGAGCCTGGGCACTCTCATTGCTTCCGGCGCTTATGAAGTTCGCATGTCGGTTTCCGAGAAGGATGCAGCTCTGGTGCCTGGCCTTCTGACCGGTAGGGCAGGAAGCCCGGCTTCGGTTTATCTCAATTTTGACGGGCGAACGTACCGCTGGGATGCCGTCGTCGCCCGGGTCAACCGTTTGCGCGACACCCAGACCAGGCAGATCGAAGTACTGGTACGGGTACCCTCCCCCGACCGAGGCGGAGCACTGGTTGCAAATAGGGAAGACGAGACTGCCCCATCGTCAGAAAGTGGGCCACCATTGTTGCTGGGCAGCTTTGTCGAAGTAGGGCTCACTGGCGGTACCGTGGAACAATATGCGAGTATTCCACCCAGCGCTCTGCGTCCAGGCAACGAGATATGGGTGGTCCGCGACGGAAAGCTCGAAATCCTGAAGGTGCGCGTCTTGCAACGTACCGACACACGAGCACTAGTGGCTAATCCGACCATAGCGGAAGGCGGTCAGTTGGTGACCAGCGCCTTGCGTGCGCCAGTCGAGGGGATGGCGGTTCGGATTGCGCGAGCTGATGGCAGTGCGCGGGAAAAGAACAGCAGCGCGGCTTCTTCGTCTCCAACGCCAACGACTGCTGGCCGCGCTGAATGAGCAATTCATCGGACACAACATCCGGTCCTTCACCTGACGAGGAGCGGGAACCAGCACGCGACCGGCGAGGTACGATTGGCTTCATGGCGCGCAACGGCGTAGCCGCGAACCTGCTCATGATGGCGATGATAATCGCCGGGTTCTATTCCTACAACACCATTGTCCAAGAGGTTTTCCCTGAAAGCAGTCTCGACACAATTTCCGTAAGCGTGGTCTATCCAGGAGCGACCCCGGAAGAGATCGAGGAATCGATCGTCCAGCGCGTCGAAGAAGCCGTAAATTCGGTCGAGGGCGTCAAGGATATCACTTCAACTGCGAGCGAGGGCGTCGGAACAGTCAACGTCGAACTCGAGTTGGGCACCAGCATGTCGCGCGCGCTGGATGACGTCAAAGGTGAGGTTGACCAGATCCAGACCTTCCCCGACGAAGCCGAAGAACCGGATGTACGTGAACTGACGACACGCCAGACCGTACTTCGCATTGCGCTTTACGGAGACGTTGCGGAACGGACGCTTAAAGAAACCGCTTATCGCCTCGAAGACTCTCTGTCTGCTTTGCCGGAAATTAGTTATGTCGAAACCAGCGCCGTTCGCGACTATCAGATTTTCGTCGAGGTTGAACAGAATACACTGCAGGCACTCGGTCTGAGCCTCACCGACATTTCGCGCACAATTGGGACAATGAGCCTCGATCAGCCGGCTGGTTCAATCGAAACCCAAAGCGAAGAAGTGCGGGTCAGGACACTCGGACAGAATTACGACCAGCAAGATTTTGAAGACATCGTGCTGATCGCACAGCAAGACGGCAGCATCGTCAGGTTAGCCGATGTGGCCGAGATTCGAGACGGTTTCGAAGAAGATGAACTGATCGCGCGCTACAACGGCCAGCCCGTCGCCTTTGTCGACGTCTACCGGACCAGCGACGACCGCGTTCTTGATATCGCCGACGCGGTAAAAGTGCATCTGGAAGAGAACTTTGGTCAAACGCTGCCGCCAGGAATCCAATACGGTATCTACAACGACGACAGCGAACTTTTGGCTGATCGCCTCGGCCTGCTCATCGAAAATGCAATCCTCGGCCTAATACTCGTATTGATATCGCTAACGCTCTTTCTGGACATCCGGCTTGCCTTCTGGACCGCTGTCGGCATCGGGGTCACTTTCGTTGGTGCGATCTTTCTACTCTCGCTGGCCGGATCTAGCATCAACATGTTCTCCTTGTTCGGATTTATCCTCGCGCTAGGCCTTGTGGTCGACGATGCGGTGGTGGTCGGCGAGAACATCTATGCCGAGCGAGAGGGCGGGCGCTCAGGAATGGGTGCCGCGATCGCAGGTGCTCAGCGCGTTGTCGTTCCGGTGATTTTCGCGGTGGCAACTACGATGGCAGCGTTCTCGCCTCTGTTTGCAGTCGGCGGGGCGATCGGGAACATCCTTGCCGATATTCCAGTGGTCGTCGTGGCTGTGCTTGCCTTGTCACTTGTTGAGGCACTCCTCGTACTGCCACACCACCTTAGTCACCTTCCCGCGCACGGGGCGGTAGCCAAAAATCGTGTGACTCGATTCTTCGAGCGCGTGCAAAGGCGAGTGGATGTGAGCTTTCGGCGCTTCGTGGACGGCCCGCTCGATCAAGCGGTTCGTTTTGCAGTCGCGATGCCGTATTTCATCCTCGCGTGCGGTGTTGCGTTGCTGATCGTCTTTGCCGCGCTCATTCCTGGCGGCATTCTGAAGTTCCAATTCTTTCCAGAGATCGAAGGCGACACGATCGTGGCACAGCTGGAGATGCCAGCAGGTACGACGATTGAACGGACAGCCGAGGTTGCCGAGCGGATCGAGGCCGCCGGGCAGCGCGCGCTAACTCGGGTGACGGAAATGAACGGGGGTGATAATCCTCTTCTTTCTACTTACACAACCATCGGGCTCTCGAGAGGCGGTGGTACTCCGGCCGGCGGCGCTGGTGGATCGCTGAGCCCCAATGTCGCAGCAATCGAATACAGTCTCGTCTCAGCAGATGACCGAAACATCAACGCCATAGATTTCGAAGAAGTGTGGCGCGAAGAGGTGGGCGAAGTGCCAGAAGCGCGATCCTACTCGATCAGTTCGTCTCTGGTGTCGTTTGGAGCTCCGGTGGCCATCCGCCTCACCCATCCCGATGACGCCGCGCTCGAAAGGGCTTCTAGTCGGCTTATGGACGCGTTGGACAACATTGCGGGCGTTTACGACATCGAAAGCGATCGCGACGCCGGTCTGCAGGAGATCGAATTGTCACTGCGGCCCGAGGCACGCACCCTAGGCCTGTCCGTACAGGATCTCGCAGGTCAAGTCCGCGCTGCCTTTTTCGGTTCCGAAGCAGTTCGCGTCCAGCGTGGACGTGAAGATGTCCGCGTCTACGTCACGCTGCCCGAAAAAGAACGCAACTCAATCGCGGATATCGAACAGTATCAGATACAGCTCCCCGGGGGAGGTCAAGCCCCGGTTTCGGCTTTGGCCGACGTGTCGTTCGGTCAGTCCCCCTCTGTCATCCGGCGCGAAGGCGGTCAGCAGGTTACAACGATAACCGGAGATGTGGAAGCCGACGTTATTACCGGGCAGGAAGTGGCTCGTGTCCTGCGGAGCGATATTCTGCCGCAAATCGAGCGCGATTATCCTGAACTGATCGTGGAGTTTGGAGGGGAGCAGGAAGAGCAGGCTGAAAGCTTCGGTGATCTCGGCGTGGCCTTCGGTCTCGCTTTGATCGCAATCTACGCACTCTTGGCTATTCCGTTCAAATCCTACGTGCAGCCCTTCATCATCATGGCGGCCATACCTTTTGGAATGATCGGCGCTTTGTTCGGACATCTTCTTCTTGGCATACCCGTAGGCATTCTCTCCATGTTCGGGATTATTGCTTTGTCAGGAGTCATCATAAACGGCTCGCTGGTTATGATCGACTTTCTCAACGAGAATCTGGCTCGGGGAATGGATCGTGTCGAAGCCATCGTCGCTGCGGCGAAAAGCCGATTCCGACCAATTATGCTGACTGCGCTAACTACGTTTCTCGGGGTCGCTCCCATAACCTTCGAAACGAGTCTGCAAGCGCAATTTCTGATCCCAATGTCGGCGAGCCTCGGTTTCGGCGTGCTCTTCGGCACAATCATGTTGCAGCTGTTGATTCCAGCACTAGCGATCCTGCAGATGCGGGCGGTCGACCGGTTTAAGCGGATGACGCAAAGTGATTAACGCAACGATTTAGCGCTATGTGACGTGCTCTCGGAGTAAGGACCTACAGCGCCTCGGGGCGCCAGAAGGCGCCTACGTCGAGTCGGCCGAACCCCATACCAAACGAGGAGAAAGGATCAACGAAAGCTCCGGAACATCGGCATTCGTTTCGCAGCAATAGTATCGCAGACTATCAAACAACGTGCCGAGAGCGATCCTCCGGTAATCTCCGACTCAGGATGTGCCGGCTTGTCTGCCATTCAATCTGTTCAAAAGACCTGGACCAACGGAACTGGCTTGGGATTGGGCGCTCATGCGCAGCGAAACTGTCTTAGCTACCACTTTCAGCGCGGGCCTCATCGATTTGATCGAGAGCATCCGTATTTATCTCCGCCCAGCGGCACAGATGCGCAACAGGTTCGTGGAGACGTCGTCCCAAGTCGGTCAATTCGTATTTCGTCCTCGGCGGAACTACTGGATATACAGTTCGATGGACCATGCCGTCGCGCTCTAGACGCCTTAGCACTTGCGTCAGCATTTTCTTTGAGAGGCCGGGAATCTGCCGATGCATCATGCCAAACCGCGTGGTTCCCGATGCCAGGCAGAACATGATAATCGGCGTCCACTTGTCGGCGATGAGCCCCAGTAACCGCCGCGCCGGATAGAGTTCATCGAAGGTCTTTTCGTCATCATTCGCCATCGGAAAGAAACAGCCTTTCAAGGTTACTTTTTGGTGCCTACTGGCTATCTGGTTACCTAAGCCTCATATGCCTCGAGACAAGCGATTTGCAAAGGAAAATGAGATGGCGACAATCACAGATGCTCAGCAGGGACATTTACCGGACAAGCTGCATTCGCTCGCCCTCGACATCGTCTCAGACACCATCTGCCCGTGGTGTTTCGTCGGCAAGCGCCGTTTGGACAGCGCTATCGAAGAGTTGGAGAAGGACGGTTATTCCGTCACGCTGACATGGCGGCCCTACGAACTGAATCCAGACATGCCGGTCGCGGGCAAGCCGCGCAAGGCTTATCGGGCCGCGAAGTTCGGAAGCTTGGAGAAGAGCCAGCAACTAGATGCTGGCGTGATTGAGGCTTCGGCGGATACAGATATCGCCTGGAACTACGACGCGATGGAGAAGACGCCGAACACGTTTCTGTCGCACCGCCTTATCCGCGCCGCCTTCGATGATGGTGGACCCATCGCCCAAGGGAAAGTCGTTGAAGGTCTGTTCTCCGCCTATTTCGAGCAGGGCCGCGATGTAGGCAATATCGACGTTCTTATCGACATCGGTCGAGAAGCTGGATTGCCGCATAGCGTTGCGCGCAAGCGACTGACCAACGAGGGAACGGCACGCGATATCCGCACCGAAATCGCAGTTGCGGACCGCGCGGGGGTCGCAGGCGTTCCCAACATCCTGATGGGCCACAAGCAGTTGTTCGCCGGGGCGCCGCCTCCTGGCGCCGCCCTCGCCGCACTGATGCGCGAAGCGACCATGAAAGATGGCAACCTATACTCTGACTCGATCTATCGGTCGTGAACGGCGCAAAACCTAAGGCTGCCGTGATCGGCGGTTCGATCGGAGGCCTTGCTGCTGGAATATGCCTGCGCGATGCTGATTTTGAGGTGGACATCTTCGAGCGCGCCGAGGGCAAACTGGGCGGCCGCGGAGCTGGGATCGTCGTGCAGCCTCAATTGTCCCAGCTTCTGCACGGCATTGCCGGACAAGTGCTGCCAATGACCCATTGCGCGATTCGCCGTCAGATCGAGGCGCGCACCGGCACTTACTACGATATGGCGATGCCGCAGCAGTTCACCTCTTGGGAAGCGATTATCACCGCATTACGTAAAGCCTTTCCCGCCAAACATTACCATACGGGTTTGGGACTGACCAAGTTCACTCAGGACGCTGAAGGGGTGGCGTTGCAATTTGGAGAACGTAGCGAACAGGCTAATATGGTTGTCTTCGCCGACGGCGCCAGTTCCTCTGGACGGCGCCAGTTCGAACCTGATCTGAATCCAACTTATGCCGGGTATATCGCGTGGCGGGGCACCGTTGCCGAAAGCGACCTTCCGCAGGATTTACAGGGCTTTTTCAACGGCAATTTCTCTTTCACAGCTGCGCGCGATGGAGGCCACGCGCTGTGCTATTTCATACCGGGAGATAATGCGGCCACAGCCATTGGATCAAGACGGCTCAACTGGGTGTGGTATGAAACGGTCGCCTCGGGACCTGCACTCGACAATCTGCTGACCGAAACTGATGGTACGGTTCGCGCAAACTCCGTGCGCCCCGGGCGCATGTCGCTCGCCTCAAAGTCGTATCTGCGCGATGCCGCAACGGAGAAGCTGGACCACTGGTTCCAAGCGTTAATCCATTTGACCGACGACCCCTTCATACAGGCGATCGAAGACCTAGCCGTCGACACCATGGCCTATGGCCGGGTGTGCCTGCTAGGCGATGCAGCATTCGTTGTTCGGCCGCATACCGCCGGCGCCGCGGCCAAGGCGTCGTCAGACGCTATGGCGCTTGCAGAAGCCGTTACGCGCAAACCGTCGCAGATTGCTGAGGCACTAATGGATTACGAAGCAGCGCGGTTACCGGCCGGTAAATCCATGAGCCACCTCGGTCTGTCCCTTGGCACCCGATCCGTCAGACAAAGATTGGAAAATACATGACCCGCACGAACGATAAACCGGGCGCACCGGCAAAGCTCATCAAGCTATTTGGCCGCCAGGATAATGCCTCGGGCTACGAATTACGGGATTTTCTCACGCGCAGCGGCGTAGAGTTTGAATGGCAAGAACTGACATGCGATGACGACTGCGCCAAGGCACTCGGCATGCCGGAACTGGAAAACGTCCAGCTCCCGGTCGTCGAACTCACCAATGGTGATAGGCTGTTCGGGCCGTCTACGAAAGAACTCGCAGTTAAGCTCGGCCTCATGAGCAATCCCAGCCTTCGGGAGTATGACGTTTCCATTTATGGCGCGGGGCCAGCTGGGCTATCAGCGGCCGTCTATGCCGCTTCTGAAGGGTTGAAAACTGTTCTGATTGAGCGCGACGCGGTTGGCGGCCAGGCAGGAACAACTTCGATGATTGAGAACTATCTGGGCTTTCCAGATGGTATCGCAGGCGCTGATCTCGCCGAACGGGCGCGGCAGCAGGCGCTTAAATTCGGCGTTGAGATACTCATGATGCGAGAAGGCGTGAACGCCGAATTCAGGAACGGTAAGATCCGGGTCGACCTTGCCGATGGCGGCGAGATGGTCGCGCGCGCCAACATCTGCGCAACGGGCGTCGACTGGCGCCGTCTTGGCCTCCCCAATGAAGCCGATCTGCTGCATGCGGGCATTTATTATGGCGCTGGTGCCAGCGAAGCGCCCTTATGCAAAGACGAGCACGTATTTATCGTCGGTGGAGGCAATTCCGCGGGACAGGCCGTCATGCATCTGGCCGATTACGCCAAGAAGGTGACGATGCTGGTGCGTGACGACGCCCTCTCTGCGTCGATGTCGAGCTACCTGATCGAACGCATCAAAGGATCCTCGAATGTAGAGGTTCTTTATAATAGCGAAGTGACCGAACTTGATGGCGATGCGGCCCTTGGAAAATTAAAATACCGGCACGGCGATACCAGCGATGTCTGGGTCGACACCAAGCGATTGTTTGTCGCGATCGGTGGCATGCCGCATACCGAATGGGCGCAGGGCACTGATATTATGCGTGACCGGGCGGGTTATCTCGTGACGGGCCATGATCTTATCAAAGATGGCATATCTCCATCCAGCTGGAAACTTGATCGAGCGCCGCACTTTTTGGAGACGAGCGTGGCAGGATCGTTTGCAGCAGGCGATGTTCGCCACCGGTCAATAAAGCGCGTCGCGACAGCCGTGGGTGAAGGAGCGATGGCGGTGACTTTTGTCCATCAGTATCTGGAAGAAACGGCCTGATCCTGGATCGGCAGCAATCTGCAAGAACTGGGCTAACCTGCACTTCATTCGGTGTACTACCGGGGGCACCTTATCAAACTGACGATCATGCCCAGGTTCGTCCTTTCAACAATGTTCACTTGCAGATCTGTGGCGGCGATCTACTGTTCCAAGGAAATCGCCTCACGGCGGGATCGCGACTTAATCGTCGATATTGGCGGATGTTTTTGGCCGCACGCGCGCGGCATGAGAGTTGCTCTCGCGGCGAAGTGTCGCCTCACTGATCTGTGCTGCGAGCTGCTTCTCGTCCTCCTCTTTGGCTTTACCGAGCACGGTGCTTGACCGCTCTTGCGTCAGGCCGGCTGCCTCCAGGATACCCTGACAAAGCTCGAATGCAGCCGCGGCTGTCTCGCGCACGACACCATCAAGAGAACCTAATGCGATCGCATGGCGACGATCATAAGCGCGCACAAAAATCAGAGTATCGGGGAATTCTCGGTCGAGCACTTTGACGATCTCATCCGTCTGTTCTTGTCCATCAACCGCGACAACCGCCGTGCGGGCTCCGTCAGCGCCGGCAGCTTTCAGGATATCACGACGGCTGCCATCTCCGTATTGCAGCGTAGAGCAAAATGCCTGCGTTTCGCCAACACGGTCAGCATCGCGGTCAATGATGGAGAGCGACAATCCAGCTGCTACCAACGGCTTGGCTACGATTTGACCGAACCTGCCAAATCCGATGATCAAAACATCAATGTCAGAATTTTGCGTAGGCTGACCTTCCGGTTTGTTAGCTTTGGAAGCGCTGAGAGTGATGGCACGATTGAGGATCGACGAGACCGCCATCGAAAGCGTTATGATCGATACCAGGATCGAGGCCATCTCAGGATCGAACAATGCCGCACTTGCGGCGGCGGAGAACAGCACGAATCCAAATTCGCCATGCTGTGACATTGTCAGCGCAGTTTTTACGGCATGTGTATGGTCGTCGCCGAACAGACGGCCCGAAGCATATACAGCTGCGATTTTCAGCGTGAGGAACAGCGGTACCGCCAAGGCAATCAGGGACCAGTTGGATGCAACGATCTGCAGATCGAGCGAAAGGCCAATTGCTACAAAGAATAACCCCAGAAAAATCCCGCGGAACGGCTCGATATCCGCCTCGACCTCATGCCTAAATCGCGAACTGGCGAGCATGACACCAGCGATAAACGACCCCATCGCGTAGGACAGCCCTACTGTGTCCATTAGCAGTGCTGCTGCAATCACGACCCCCAATGCACCTGCGGTCATAATTTCCTGCACGCCCGTTCGCGCTAGAACGGCGAACATCGGATTCAGTAGGAAACGCCCAGAAAATACGAGCACTGCGATCATTGCGAGCCCCCAAGCTACCGTGGTCATATTCTGAATGAGGCTGGATCCCGGCCCGGTATTGGGAGCAAGCAATGCAACAAGCAGCAACATCGGCACGATAGCTAAATCTTCGAAGATCAGTATTGAGACGGAAGTGCGACCATGATCGCTTCGCTGCTGACTGTTCTCTTCAAGGGTCTGCATAACCAAGGCAGTCGAGGACAGCGCCAGTCCTAGACCGATAACTATAGCAATTTGCCAAGAAAGACCAAAAGCCAATGGCGGGATAGTCAATAGCGTAGCCACGAAAGCGACTTGGACCGATCCGCGAGCAAAGATCGCATTTCGCATCGCCCAGAGCCGTTCAGGGCGAAATTCCAGACCGATGACGAATAAGAACAGGACAATCCCGAATTCAGCAAAGTGGAGTAGTTTTTCGGGATGGGCTTCGAAGCTTAGTGACAGGAACAAACCGGCTGCAATACCTGAGGCAAGATAGCCAACAACGCTCCCGAACCCGATCTTCCTCGAAACTGGGACAAACAGGCAAGCCAGCGCCATTATCGCCAGAGCTTCCCAAAAGTACATTTCGATCGGAGAGGGGTTGAAATTCGGCATCTTCTCAGCCTTCGCTGCTCAATCATACCGACACGACACGAGTGAATGTTGATACTAGGGAGGATCATCGTTGGTAGTGGCCGAAACGAGGACCGCTCTCAAAGCGTATGACCTTTCTGCAGATCTTGTTACCAAAAGTATAGTAGGCACCTTTTGGTAACTTGGTTCCATCCAGCCGCCTACGCTCAAGATTCGTTCAACCTTTCTGGTGGCCCCCGGTGACGCTAACGCCGCAGTGTAGCGGATTTGACCACGCAAACCTTGTCGTTTGCGGACAGGAGGAAATTTGGGACCATGGCTGCCCCCTGGCTGACCTAGTAACTGCCAGACATCATCTTTCGTGTTGCTGTTCAGGTCTCTCAGAACGCTGATCACCAAAGGTCGTACTTAGACTCAACCGTCGACCCCTACCAGCCGGGCAGGCTCCTTCGGCGAACAATCTTCAATCGCTCGAAAGCACAGGACCTACCGGGATCGAGGTATCTGTTGGAGGGAAAGGACTGCCAGGTTCTGTTCTTAGGTCGGCGACATCCAAACGCATCGCGGCAACGCGTGCCATGAGCCGATCATACACCTCTGGCTTATCGCGTAGATAGCTGAAGCGTTCCTGGGGGTCGCGTTCCAGATCAAAAAGCAGCGCTGTACCGAAACGTTCAAACGGCACCGGGAACGTTCGGTAGAAGGTGGACAGCACCAAACGATATCTCCGATCACGGACGGCTGCGATATCATTACCATCAAAAAAGAAGAGTGTCTCGTGAGGAGTTGCCTGCCCCTTGGTCAGAACGTCGTAGATGTCCTTGCCATCGATCACCCGGTCCTGCGGCAGAGCCTCGCTAACCAGTGCCGCGACAGTTGGAAGCAGATCGATATTCATCGCCATTTCGTCCGATACCTGACCCGGTACGATCTTGTCCGGCCAGCGCGCTATGAATGGCACTCGGAAGCCGCCTTCGTGGGTGCCGCCCTTACGCCCCCGCCACGCGCCCGGATCCCCCTCGAACCAAGGCCCGTTATCGGACGTGATGATAATGATCGTGTTGTCAGCGACGCCAGCTTCTTCAAGCGCGTTCATTATGCGACCGATGCCCTGGTCGAGATGTTCGACAACATCACCATAATGCCCCGCCTCCGAAACACCCTCAGCATCCTCCGGGACGAAAAGGGGAATGTGCGGGAAGGTCTCCGCGTAATACAAGAAGAATGGCTTCTCGCGATTTCGCTTGATGAAGTCTTCTGCAGCGCTTGCGTATCGGTCTGTCAGTTCGCGTTGCTCGACCGGCGACTGAACGACTGTCTTGTGATGATAGAGATCGAAGGGCTGCATATCGTTTGAGTAAGCGACCCCGAAGAACTCATCGAACCCGTGCGCAGTCGGCCAATGTTCGTCCCGGTGACCCAGATGCCACTTGCCAACCATACCGGTGGCATAACCTGCATCTTTCAGAATCTCCGCAATCGTTACTTCCGACTGCGGCAGGCCGAAATCGCTGTGCGGCATAACAACGTGTTGCATGCCGGAGCGGATTGGATAGCGCCCCGTCAACAGGGCGGCGCGCGACGGGGTGCATACATTTGAGCCAGCATAGAAACTGGTAAGCCGAATGCCCTCTTTAGCCAGTCGATCAATATTGGGTGTACGGATCAGCTCCGCGCCATTTGCGCCAACGTCGCCCCACCCCAAATCATCGGCCATTACAATTACGATGTTCGGAGGCGTTTGGGTTTCATCATGTGCGGCGGATGCCGAGGCACCCCCGCACAACAAGATGAAACCTAACAAGCCAGATATGAGTCGCATCAGAATCCTCGCTTCAATACCGGAACGAAAGGCGTGCACCCCAGGTACGCTGAGCTTCCAGCGTCAGGAACTGCGAGTATCCGCCGGTGTCGAAAGGCGTTCCGACAATGGATTCAGCGAAGCTTTCGTCAAACAGGTTGCGAACGAAGCCCACGATGGTGATCCGGTCGTCGAAAAGATCGACGCCAATCTGTGCATCTACGAGGGTTCTTGCATCCAGAACCGTATTGGGATCATTGGTGATTCCAGACAGTGATTTGTCGCGGAACTGAACGCCGACCTGGGCAAAGGCTGCTGCTGAATCAGAGATGTCGAAATCGTAGCGCGCCAGGCCATTGGCGACTATTTCAGGAGCGTTGGGGAGGGGCTTACCCGCCAAATCCTGGACGCGCTGACCATCAACCACATTACACCCCTGCTCTGCAGTCTGTAGTGCGTAGCAAGGCGCACCGGGGAAGTCCGTGAAAGTCGCCTTGGTATAGGCCAACGCACCGGACAGTGTGAAACCCTCTACCGGGATCACCGTAAGCTCAGCTTCAAACCCGTAGGTTTCAACGTTGCCAGCATTTGCAACCGTAAAGATTGATGTGCCGGGGGCATCGGGATTGTCAACGAGCGTTTGCGCCTGAAAATCCTTAATCTCGGTGTAGTAACCCGTGAAGTTGGCGGTCACACGGCCATCATCGCTCCGAAACCGCACACCTGCTTCGTATTGGGTTGGGACTTCAGGAGCCACCGTGGGCAAGGTTTGGCCGGAAACGGGAGTGACGGTCAGGCCTTGCACGATGCCAGCCGCTTTGTATCCTCGCGAAACGGTCGCAAAGATGTTTGCAGCGTCGCTGATCTCATACTGGATACCGCCACGCCACACCAAAGCTGTATCCTCATCAGAGGCGCTTTCGACGTCGGCTGAAGCGACCTGCCCTGCGTAAGGACCGACGAAACCGTCCGCGACTGTCTTGAATTGATCACCCTCAACTTCCGATCTTAGCACGCGCAATCCTGCGATTACCGAGAGCCGGTCTGTGAGCGCGAGTTCGCCTTGCCCGAAAAGGGCATAATTCTTCTCGCTGAAGGAAGACGTCAGATCGGTGCCGAGCTGCAAGCCGGCCGGCAGAACTCCCAGCAAATCAAGACCAGCGGTGCCGCCCTGAATGTTGTTCTGGGTCATATCCTGTTCAAAATAGTAAGCCCCGATCGTGTAAGTCAGCGCCTGGTCGCGTGGGGAATTCAGGCGGATTTCCTGGCTGAACTGGGACTGCTCTAAAACTCCGAGATTCACCGCAAGGAACGGTTGAGAGATGAGGTCCGCGTCATTGTTGTCTATGCTTGTCCACTCGCGGTAAGATGTAAGCGAGATCAGATCGTGATTGCCGATCCCGGTTGTGAATTCTGCACTGCCTCCCCAAGCTTCCATTTCCGATGTGAACGAGCCTTCCGACGCGACTTCGAGGTTGTCGGGACCAGGCACAATGCCAAATGAAGAGCTAACCGGCCCAGTGACGGGCACGCCAAAACCGAGCAAGCCAGTGCCCGGTCCGCCTGGCGATGCTTGCCTCAAGGTCAAGGCACCCGAAGCCTGATCACGCTTTACATAGTCTGCACTCAGCAAAAGGTCGCTGGCCCCGCCAATCTCAAACTTGACCTTGCCGCGTACGCCCCATTCATCGCGATCATTCAGGCGGTCCTGCTCCGCAGCCGGATTGACATTGCGGACATACCCATCACGCGTGTTGCGATAGCCCGAAAAGCGCGCCGACACAGTGTCGGCGATGGGGCCGCTGACGGCTCCCGAGAGGTTCAATTCGTCAAACGAGCCGTAGGAAATGTTTCCTTCCGCCTCGAAAGTGTCTGTCGGGCCTTTGGTGACCACCGAGACGACCCCGGCCGACGCGTTTTTGCCAAACAGGGTGCCTTGCGGGCCGCGCAAAACCTCAACTCGTTGAACATCGGCAAAATCGAAGAGACCGGCACCTTCCCGCCCCATCACGACACCATCAATCACAATGGCGGTCGAGGCTTCGATGCCGATATTGAACAGACTTGTGCCAATGCCGCGGATGGTTGTTGCGGACTGACGGGCGTTGACGCCGGCATTAAAGGCAATGCCAGGTGCCACATATTGCAGCTGATCAAAGCTATCGATCTGCCGTACCTGAAGAGCGTCGCCCCCAATTGCCGTCACCGAGACTGGTACGTCCTGAAGGTCTTGTTCGACCTTTTGCGCGGTTACGACGATCACATTGCCGAACTCCTGCTCGTCAGTATCGGCCTCCTGTGCCGCCAGAGCCGCTGGCGAAGCCATGGCGAGCAGGCTCGCGCCCGCAAAAATAGTGCGTCTCATTGTATTCTCCCAAAACTTTACATACGTCTAATTTAGACGGTTGGAAAGCTTGTCAAGGGGAGATTGGAATGAACGGTTCATCAGCTCGCTTGGGCTTGCTTTGCCCAGTCCGGCAAAGCAGGCCACTGCAATTGATGTCTCGGCGGCTCTCCAAGCATGAAGGCGACAACCGCTTCGTAATGTGCCTCAATTGCCGGTTCGGATGTCATATCCACACCGTACAGCCGTTCAATGGTCGTCGAGAGCACGAAGGGCATCTGGCACATCGTGGAGATAATGTAGAAGAAAGAGACGAGCCACATGTCCGGAACAACACCATCTTTCATCAAGTGTCTGAACACGGGGATCAGCGCGCGGTGACTGCGCCTGATATGGCCTACCATGTAGTCAAGCCTCTCACTTCGGACCATTGATTCGTTGATCATGATCCTCGCCTGTTCCGGGTTCTTCGCGCAGTAACCGATGTAAAAGCGAAGCCAGGCCCGAAGTCCTTCTTTCGTCCTCAGATCGAAGCCGCCGGCTTGATCCTTGCTCATGGCTGCATTGAGCCGGGCATACATATCGTCGATCACAGCCTTCCAGAGATCTGACTTGTTGCCGAAGTGGTAACGGATAAGGGTGTGAGTTACGCCGACCTCGGTGGCTATGTCGCGGATGTTTGCCCCTTCGAAACCATGCCTTGCAAAAGCCATCCGTGCCGAGCGCAGAATATCTCGCCGTGACCGCTGAGACCGTTTCTGGCGTGCCGGGTTTTTTGCATGTGCATTGTCTTGTGCCAACGCTGTTTCCTTTCATCAGTGGCCTTAATCTCAAGCCAATAGACCGAAAAGACTTGCACAAAAACTTTCCATTTGGAAAGGATGTTGAGCGTCTTACAGGGAGTTGGTTTTGGCTAGAGACAAAAGTGCGCTGAACGAAGGTGCCGAAGAGGATGATATGAGCCGGGAAGAGCGGCTCCTTTCCAACCTATCGCTTGAGGAAAAAATAGCACTCCTTTCAGGGGAGGACTTCTGGTCGCTGCCAGCTGTCGAGCGGCTTGGCATCCCATCTCTCAAAATGTCTGACGGGCCAACAGGTCTTCGCTCGACCGATTCTCAACCGGCAACCGTGTTTCCTGTCGGTACGGCTCTCGCGGCAACCTGGAATCCAGATCTCGTGGGCGAAATTGCCGCAGCCATCGGTAGAGAAGCCATCGCGCATGGTGTGGATGTTCTTCTGGCCCCGGGAGTCAACATCCAGCGCACTCCGCTTGGCGGGCGAAATTTCGAATATTACTCCGAAGATCCTGTGCTTACGGGAACCATGGCTACTGCCTATGTCCAAGGGGTGCAGAGCGAAGGTGTGGGTACGTCGCTCAAACACTTTGCCGCTAACAATCAGGAGCATCGCCGCATGGATGGATCATCCAATGTCGGCGAGCGAGTGCTGCGGGAAGTCTACCTCTCCGCTTTTGAACAGGTTGTTCGCGAAGCCAGCCCCTGGACGATCATGTCGGCCTATAACCGGATCAACGGTACGTTTTGCTCCGAAAACGACTGGTTGCTCAATCGCGTGCTAAAGGGCGAATGGGACTACGACGGCGTCGTGGTATCCGATTGGGGCGCTGCAAAAACAACTGCTGATTCGGCCAATAGTGGTTTGGACCTTGAAATGCCAGGTCCGGCGCGTTTCTACGGAGAGGCACTGCTTGACGCTGTCAAAGCGGGCGAAGTCGCGGAGTCGACTATTGACGATCATGCCTTGCGCATCCTGCGGCTCATTGAACGGTGCGGCCTGCTTGATGGCAACCCCAAAGCAGACCGGGCAGAGCTCTCCAGCGATGCACACCGTGAACTGGCGCGACGAGCCGCCAGCGAAGCGATGGTGCTGCTTCAGAACAAGGACGGCATCCTGCCGCTTACGGGCAGCAAGAGGATAGCGGTTATCGGCGGGCTTGCTGATATGCCCGCGATCCAGGGTGGCGGTAGCTCTCAGGTCACACCTGATCGAATTGTGACTCCACTCGACGGCCTGCGCGAAAGGTTGGGTAACACCGCATCGATCGTCTTCGAGCGGGGGATCGACTCCGAACCGCGCCCAGCAACGCTTAATCCTCGCCTCCTTTCCTCCGCGAATGGTGAAATGGGGCTATCCGCGCGCTACTACAGCAATTCCGAATTCGCGGGGGAGCCTGTTTCCGAACGGTCCGAATGTTGGTTTTCCAAGCTTGGCTTCGGAGAGACAGCGCAAACAGCCGATGATCTTGCCTTCAGTGCCGATTGGGAGGGGGTGCTTAGACCGCGGTTCTCCGGCTCGCACAGCTTCGAAATTTTGCATTCCAACCCGGAGGTCGTTCTCGAAGTCGATGGGCAACGCCTTGTTGGCGAGGAGACCCCACGCGAGATTGAGATGCTGTTCATGATCCTGCCGCTCAATCGCAGGCAAGCGACGATCGAGCTCGAGGCGGGAAGAGAATATCCCATCCGCATTAAATACGCTCAGCCAGCGCAAGGCAGCATCCGCGCGTTCAACATTTTTAACGTGACACTCCGTGAACCAGAGCCCGATCGCACGAGGGCAATTGCTGCCGCAGCTGATGCCGATGTCGCGTTGGTATTCGTCGGGCCAGGGTCGACGGCGGAAACGGAAGGGCTGGACCGGGAGTCCATCCGTTTGCCGGACGCACAAAATCAACTGGTAGAAGATGTTGTCGCAATAAACCCGAATACCATTGTGTGCGTAAACTGCGGCGGACCTGTCGAAATGCCGTGGGCCTCTAAGGTAAAAGCAATAGTGCAATGCTGGCTTCCTGGCCAGGAAGGGGGGCATGCGCTTGCTGACATTCTTTCCGGTACCGCCAATCCCTCTGGCAAACTGCCGGTAACCTTTCCCGTGCGGTACGAGGACAATCCGACCTTCCTTCATTATCCTGGCGGTAGCCATGTCGATTACGGGGAAGGTCTGTTCGTGGGATATCGGCACTATGATGCCATGACTATCGAGCCCATGTTCGGGTTTGGCCATGGGCTGAGCTACACCCGGTTCGAGCTTGCAGATTTGACCGCTCCCGCAAGCGCATCACAGTTCGAGGATCTGGTTGTCGAATGCACGCTGCATAATATTGGTGAGCGGGACGGACAGGAAACGGTCCAGCTATATATTGAGCATCTGGAACCAGTCGAAACCATGCCGCTGCGTCAGTTGAAGGCATTCGCCAAGATTGAAGTTCAGGCGGGGCAGGCCGAGGCTGTGAAGTTATCACTGACCGGTCGAGCATTCGCTTGGTACGATGTCGACGCTGGTCGTTGGACAGTGTCACCCGGCCGATATCGCATTCACGGCGGCACAAGTTCACGTGACCTTCCGCTTCGGCACGATATCGAGATCGTGAAATGACCTCCGCCAGCACCTCGCCAGCGCCCAAGTCTGTACCGCTGGGGACACGGATCGGGTTCGGTGTCGGCGACTTCGGCTTTCTGCTCGTTTGGCAGGGTACGACCCTGTTTCTCATGTATTTTTACACCGATGTGCTGGGGATCAGCCCGGTTGTTGCTGGCACCATCTATCTGGTGGCAATGGTCTGGGACGCGATTATCGATCCGGTTATCGCTGCCATGGCGGAGCGAACGCGAACCCGGTGGGGTCGCTATCGTCCATGGATTGCGCTCGGTGCCGTCCCGTTTGGCATATCATACGCTTTAGCATTTTCCACGCCCGGTTTTCTGGCGGTAGAGGCATGGGTTTGGGCGCTTGCCACTCATCTTATCTTGCGGACGGCATATACCGTTGTCTCAATGCCGTTCAATTCGATGCAAGCGCGACTTACGCAAGACACCGACGAAAGATCTGTGCTTGCCGCCTTCCGCATGATCGGCGCCGCCTGCGGCGGCTTGGCTATCGTCGTAATCACGCCAATGATCGTTGCCGCCTTTGCTGCCGAAGGTGAAGCCTATGGCTATTGGATTGCGGCGATCGTGGCTGGCACGCTTGCGATGCTCGGTCTGTTGTACTGTGCGGCAGCGATGCGCGAACCGGCCGAAGACAATGACGATCGGCACGAAACGTCCCTAATCCAGGACATCGCCGCGATACCCGGTCTGTTCCGTTCGAACGGACCACTCATTCGGGTTTTCGGAGTGATAATCGTCGGTTCAATCTGCATCGGCATGTTCGGCAAGAGCGTCCTCTACCATTTCAAATACGACATCGGACGCGAAGACCTCACGTCCATCGCACTCGTTCTTCCTGCTCTCATTCTGATTGCTGCAGCGCCCTTCTGGGTTGCGGTGTCAAAGCGCAGGAGCAAACGCGACGCGCTCGACGCAGGTATGCTGATGGCCCTAGTCGGTTATATCCTCTTCTTTTTCAATCCGTCTCAGTTTCTTCCCGGCTCGTTCTTCGCGATTGCCCTGATCGCATTTGGCACTGCGGCATTACCGGTCATGTTCTGGGCCATGCTGCCCGACACGATTGAATATGGCGAGCTCAAGACCGGGCTTCGCGCCGAGGCAAGGACTTTCGGATTCGCCACGTTCGCGCAAAAGGCTGCCGTGGGGATCAATGCCTTGCTGTTGGGAACCTTGCTTACCTGGTCGGGCTTTGAGGCCAATGCCGCGCAATCGGACGCAACTCTTACCGCAATGAAAGCGATTATGGCCCTCGTGCCAGCGGCAGGTAGCATTGGGATATGGGCAATAATGCGCGGATACAATCTAGACAGCGCAGCGCACCGCGAGATCATCGAAAAGCTTGGCCGTCCTTAACGACCATTATAGGTTTCCTGAGCGCCGCTAAAGACGTCAACTTGGTGCTATTCCAGACTTGCCAGAGCACTGACCGCGTCCGTGCGCTGCTCTGCGAGTGACCATCGATTCGGGGGCACGCGCCGACAGGGCACGATTGTCTTTTGAAGACCAGTCGCTCGGCCAAGTCAGTCCTAACCTGAGTGCGGGGACAACGCAGATGCGCTCATGCAGCTATTCTTGGTGCTCTGAGTATCGCAATTTGGCTCACTTTCAGGCTGTCAGGTAACCGCGTCTCATCACCGAAAGCGAACCGACCGCTTTCGGCCCAGTTTCTGCCGTTCAACACACCAGCGGCGGTCAACGCGTACTTAGAGCTTGTTGACTTTCTGCTTCGTATTGCGCTGACCATGGCCGGCGGCTTTCAAGCTGCCTCTGCGAACTTCCTGACCTTGATATCGTCCTCATGCGCTCGCGCTTGTGCAAGTTCATAGGCTGTCTGCACCCGCGGCAAGGTATCGGACCTTACCCCGAAGGCCGTCTTCGTTGACGCTGTAGGTCACCAGATCGAGATTTTTGAGGCTTCGCGCGACACACGACAGATTCACTCAGTTGATATACCATCCGGTCGACACTCAAAAATGGGTCGCCGAAGCCAGCAGTTGGGGGCCTCGAAATGAGGTTTTCTCAAAAGCCCACAAAAAGGCCCGCAAAAACTTGTGGCCGGGATAATCAGAGACCAGTCGAGATCCGAGGATTCGGGCTCGCGAAGCCCTGAAAGAGAACGGAAAAGACGAGCCGAGACAATGGTTTGGAGAACCAATGCGAGTCCTCAAAATTTGCCATTTTCGCTTTATATTTCAATAGCTTAAGTCGTTGGTGCCAGAAGAGGACTCGTACTGGCGGCCTACATTTGTGTTTCCATTGACCTAATTGTTCCGGCCTAATCGAAAGGCCCACAAAAAGGCCCGCTCACTTCCGATCCAACCCCACAACCATCTGATATCGAACAGTATTTTAACCAAGCACAATCTGCGGAAGGTTCGAAACTCCAATGACCGCTTGGAGCGCCAATCCCAGACGTTCGAGGTTAGCTTTCAATAACCCAAGAGCCGAATGTCAGCTTTCAGGAGCTGCATACCTACTCGCCAACGTCCGAAATTGGGGTGGTTTTGCGACAGGCAGCTTTTGGCAAGCCGACTCACAAAGCGGACTTGATATCCCCGATGGGTTCTTGGGCACCCCTTACTTGTCCTGAGCCAAAAACAGTCGGTTCGGTTTTTGCTCGGCAGGACCGCAAAGCTTCCGTTGCTCATTCAGCTCTTATTTAGAAAACCGCTCCGCATTAACTCGCAAACCCACCAAATAATCGGATCGGAACCCATTCGGGAGCGGTGATCGGCAACGGCTCGACCAACGCAGCGAAATCGCCGGTTCCATAAACTGGCTTTCCGGCAACTACTGTAAGATCAGCCTCAATCGCGGGGAGATCGTCATCCGCGACTTCCAGATACGGCGCGTTCAGCAGCGCAAAGTCGGCATATTGACCTGGCCGAAGCCGACCTTTCACTATTTCCTCCTGACTGAACCAGGCTGAGCCGACGGTGTAGTGGAATAGAGCTTCCTCGCGCGTCAGGCGCTGGTCCGGGCCGTGCAGTTCCGTCCCGCCAACCGAGCGACCGGTAACGGCCCAGGCAATCGCGGGCCAAGGATTGTAGCTAGCGACGCGGGTGCCGTCGCTGCCGAGACCAAGCGGGATGCTTGCGTCGATAACGTCGCGCATCGGCGGTGCGTTGCGCGTCGCCTCTTCTCCGTAACGTTCAAGAAAATACTCTCCAGCATAAGCCATCCTCGCTTGCATTGCGATGCCGCCGCCGAGTGTCTTGATGCGTTGCAAAGTAGGCCGCTGCAACGTCTCTCCGTGGTCGATGGCCCACCGGATACCGCCGAACCCGTCACGTCCATCGGCGATCTCAAGGGCGTGCGCGCGATCAAACACGTCGAGGATCAGGTTGGCCGATTGGTCGTAGGTCACGTGAATGCGCAGCGGCCAGCGATTTCGCAGTAGGTGCCGCGTGACATCGAGCAATTCGCTATCCCAGTTGGGGCGCTCGCGGATATCGGGTCGGTCGGACAGGAAATTCTCGTAGTCGCCCGCCGACCAGACCAGAAATTCGCCGGCGCCCTCGACCTCGTAGCCGTGTAGCAGGTGCTCGGCGCGATTGACGCCAGCCTGCCATCGCGATGTCCATCGCTGGAACTCGGCCAATTCGCCACCCTTGTCCTGCGGGAAGAGAGATTTCGAGACGCGGACGCTCAAGTCGCCGCTCGACGCGAGAGCATCGGAGCCCGCATAGTCTTCCGGGAAGCGATGCCCGCCTCCGCCCACGTCGATGACCGAGGTCAGCCCGAAGCGATTGAGTTCGCGGTAGTAGTGACGCGTCGAGAGTGCCTGCTCATCTTCCGAGAGTACGGGTAGCGCGCCGATCGCCTGATAGAGCAAATCGGGGTTCGGTTCGGCATGGAGGATCGCGCCACCATCGGGCGTGAACTCGTAGCGGGTTCCGGCCGGTGCTTTGGTCTCCGGCGTCAGACCGCGCGCCCGCACTGCGGCCCGGTTGAGGAAGCCGCGGCTGTAGAGATAGAGTACGAAGACCGGCGTGTCCGGCGCGGCGGCGGTCAGTTCCGCAGGAGTCAGCATCCGCCGCTCGGCGAACTGGAAGGGCGACCAGCCGCCGACGATGCGGACCCACTGGCCTGCGGGCGTCACCGCGGCGGCTTCGCGGATCATGTTCAATCCGCGTTCCAGCGAGCGCACGCCGTCCCAGCGCAATTCGGCGGCGTAGAACCGCCCCGCGCGGGTGGGATGCTGGTGGCTGTCGTTGAGGCCGGGGATGACCGTGCGGCCTCCAGCGTCGATGATGAGCGTATCGCCACCCGCGAGCGCACGGATGTTGCTGTCGCTGCCGGTCGCGAGGATCAGACCATCGCCGACCGCGAGTGCGCTGGCGCGAGGGCGCTGCGGATCCTGCGTGATGATGTCGCCATTGAGGAGTACGAGATCGGCGCTGGACGGATGGGCGAGCGTCGGCCAAGAGCCCGCCGACATCGCTGCGGTGCCGACCGCCGAATGGGCGAGGAAACCGCGGCGGGTTAGCGAAGCGAAGTCAGCCATGCTCGCTTACCTGCCGCGGTTTCTTGCATAGATCGGGACTGGCTTCGCTCATTTGGCGAGGTGCACCGAGCGCACACGATAGGGGTGAAATTCGGGCGAAGCCTTGGTGAAGGCTTCCAGCATCGGCGGCGCCTCTCCGCCTTGGATTTTCTGCACCGCGCCATCGACCGATGCCTGATCGTCCCACTGCGCGTAGACGACGACATAGTCGTTATCGAGGCTCTGATGGACGCTCGCCGTGATGAAACCGGGCATCTTGCTGACGTAATTCTCCAGTCCGTCCTGGAGCGAAGCGGCGACCTCCTCCTGCGTGCCCTCGGTCGGCGTGAGCACGTTGATCATGGTAAGGTACGGCGCATCGGCTTCTAGGCTGACGCCGGTGTTCTCCTGCGCGACGGACTGTTCGGGCTCGGTCGGTGCCTGCGGCTGCGCCGATCCGCACGCAGCGAGAACGAGCGCGAGGGCCGTCGCGGCCATGGCGAATGGTTTCTTATGTCGGGTCATCGTTCATTCCTCGCCCGGCGCGTTGCAGATTGTCATCGAGGCCGGGCGCTCGACGAGATTGACGAGATTGCCTTCCGGATCGCGGATCAGCGTCGATCGGCGATCGGGAAAGAGTGGTTCAAGCGCCCAAACGATCTCGACCCCGGCGCCCTGCAAAGTTTCGGTCATTTCGGGCAGGCTATCGACATCGAAGACCAGCGCCTTGAGGCCGAGCGTGTCGAGATGGTCAGGTGGATCGGCGCGATCGACTGGCACCTTCGGGGAATCCCGCGTGATCAGTTCAATCTGGAAGCCGGGGGCTTGCATCATGATATAGTCGGCACCGACCGCGTCGAACCTCCCGCTAGAGGCCACGGTGAAGCCGAGATAGCGACCGTACCAATCGGCCATCGCTTCGGGATCGTCGACCGCGATGGCGATATTGTTGAGCGCCAAACCGTGGGGATAGGTTTGCGCCGTGGCGGCGAACCGGGGGAGGAGGGCCGCCACGGCGAGACCGAGGATCGACGCAAGCGCCGATCCCACGATCATCCTGGTTGGACGCGATGCCATGTCAGGCCGCGGCGTTCTGCGGGAAGAGCGCCTTCTGCGCGTCCGCATCGAGATCCTGCTTCAGCGTCAGGCTCTCCTTCAGCGCATGAACCCGCGCGGCCGCGGGACGCGCCGAGATCGCATCGAAGAGGCGCTGGACGTTAGGATAAGCGGACAGACCCGCGTCGCCGAAGATGTAAGGGGCAAAATTGCCCCAACCCCACAGCGCCATATCGGCGATCGAATAGTCATCACCAACGAGATACTCGCGGGTCGCCAAACGCTCGTCGAGAATGCGGTAATGCCGCTCGACTTCCTTCAGGTAGCGGTTCTTCGCATAGGGCAGGTCTTCGGGCGCCATCGCGAGGAAATGCACCGCCTGGCCGGAGAAGGGCGAAAGCCCGGTGGCGATGAAGAACAGCCAGCTGATGAGCTCGCCGCGGTCCGAGGGTGCGCCAGTGAAACGGCCCGCCTTGTCGGCGAGATAGAGCAGGATGGCATTGGAATCGAACACTGTCGTTCCGTCGCCCTCGACCAGCGCCGGCACCTTGGCGTTGGGGTTGATCGCCAGGAAGTCGGCGGCGTGCTGCTCGCCTTTGAAGGTGTCGACGGGAATGAGATCGTAATCGAGGCCGAGTTCTTCGAGTAGCAGCGCGGTCTTCAACGGGTTTGGCGAGGGGTGATAGTAGAATTTCATCGTAAGGTTCCTTTCGTGGGGGAGTGGAGGATGTCAGGCATCGCCGGAGGCGCGGCGGCCCCGGACGAACTGGAGTGTGGTTTCGGCGACACGGCGGCCGAGATGTTCGGCGGTGCGCAGGTCTGCTTCCGGCGGCGCGACATCTGCACCTTCGTCGGCGTTCGATTGCGCGCCGGCCCCCATGAAGAAGCCGAGCCGGTTGAGGTCGGCCTCACTGCCAGTGGAGGAATTATTCGCGGGGGGCAGGCCGAGATTGACCCAGTGCATGCCGAGCTGCGCAGCGAAGATCGCGAACTGCATCAGCGTGGCGAGCTTGTCGCCCGAACGCGAAGCCGAATTGGTGAACCCGGCGGCAATCTTGTCTTTCCACTTGTTCCCAGCGGCGAAGACGGCGCTGGATGTCGCGTCCTGGAAAGCTTTGAAGGCGGCGGAAGGCCCACCCATATAGGTTGGCGATCCGAAGATGATCGCGTCGCAGCTCTCGAGCAGCTCCCACGGCGCGTCGGCACCCTCGACGGCGACGAATTCGACGCTCGCCCCGTCGACCGATTCTGCGCCCGCAGCGACGGCTTTCGCCTGCCGGGCGGTGTGACCGTAGCCGGAGTGGTAGACGACGGCGATGCGAATATCGGTCATGGTCAGATCCTTGATTGCGTAATGGGGGTGGAGGATGCGCTATCGGCTAGGCGCTCGCGTCCATGCGGCGCGTCCCAGTCGATGAGCGGTCCGGCGGGCACGACGCCCGACGGATTGATGCTGGCATGACTTTCGTAATAATGCTGCTTGGCGTGTGCGAAGTCGGTGGTACTGCCGAAGCCGGGCGTCTGGTAGAGATCGCGCGCGTAGGCCCACAGCGCCGGGTAGTCGGCGATGCGGCGCAGATTGCACTTGAAGTGACCGTAATAGACCGGATCGAATCGCACCAGCGTGGTCCAGAGACGGATGTCGGCTTCGGTCAGGCGGTCACCTGTCAGGTAACGCCGGTCGGTCAGCCGCTCTTCCAGCCAGTCGAGCGTATCGAACAGCGACGCGACGGCCTCGTCGTAAGCCACCTGCGTGGTTGCAAAGCCTGCCTTGTAGACGCCGTTGTTCAGCGTATCGTAGATGCGCGTATTGCTCGTTTCGATCTCGTCGCGCAGTTCTTCGGGGAAATAGTCGCCCGCTTTCGCGCCGACGCCGTCAAAAGCGGAATTGAGCATCCGCATAATTTCGGAGGATTCGTTGCTCGCGATCGTTCCGCGCTGCTTGTCCCACAGGACTGGCACTGTGACACGCCCGGTGTAGGTTGCGTTGGCGGCGGTGTAGACTTCGTGCATGTAGCGCGCGCCGTGGATTGGATCGGGGATGACCCCGGGGGCGTCTTCGAAGGTCCAGCCATTCTCCAGCATCAGCCAGTGGACCACCGACAGGCTAATATGTTCGTCGAGTCCCTTGAGCGAGCGCATGATGAGCGTGCGGTGCGCCCACGGGCAGGCAAGCGAAACATAGAGGTGGTAGCGGCCGGATTCAGCGGTGAAGCCCTCGGTGCCGGTGGGGCCTGCGCCGCCGTCGGGCGTCACCCAGTTGCGGAATGCGCTGTCCTTGCGCACGAACCGCCCATCGCTCGCCTTGGTATCGTACCACTGGTCATGCCAAGTTCCGTCTACAAGTAATCCCACAATTCATCTCCTTCGTTGGGAAAGAGATAGCGGGAGCTGGCCTTTCGGATTAGAGGGTGGAATACGATTCAGTCTTACGGAAATCCGAATGATGAAGCTCGAAGGTGTCCAGGCGTTCGTCGCCATTGCCGAAGCCGGCTCGATCAGCGCGGCGGCGCGGCGCCTCGATATGTCGACCTCCGTCGTGAGCGAGCGGCTCTCAAGGCTTGAGGAGGAACTCGGTATCGCATTGATGCAGCGCACGACGCGCAAGCTGACGCTGACCGAGGACGGGACGACCTTTCTCAAGCGTGCACGAAGCATTCTCGGCGAGGTTGAGGACGCACGGACCGAACTTGCTGAGCGCCGTGGAGGGTTGGCGGGACCGTTGCGTATCTCCGCGGCGATCAGTTTCGGCATGCTGCATCTTGGTCCGGCACTCTACCGCTTCATGCAAGAGCACCCCAAGGTTGAGATCACGCTCGAACTCGACGACCGCTTCGTCGATCCGACGGCGGACGGATTCGACGCGGTTATCCGGATCGGCCGTATCGCGGATCGGCGACTGATCGCAAAATTCCTTGCTCCGAGCCGGCGCTTGCTGGTCGCGAGTCCGGACTATCTCGATACACACGGGACTCCGCAAACGCTCGACGACCTGCGGGAACACGCTGCCATCCTCTATACCCTGCGTGGCGGGGACGACTGGCAGTTCTCGGTGGAGGGCAAACCCGTGGTGGTGAAGCCAAAGGCGACACTGCGGGTCAACAACGGCGACGTCATGTGCGATGCGGCGGAAGCCGGGCTCGGCGTCGCTCTCCTGCCAAGTTTCATCGTGGCTGACAGCATCGTTTCCGGTCGGCTGCGCCAAGTCGATATCGGCGCCGATGTCGAGGCCGATCCCCTCCAGATCGCCTATATCAAGCGCGTTGGCATTCCGCAGCGGGTCGGCGCGCTCATCGACTTCTTAAGCGAGACGTTCGGGTCAGAGCCGTACTGGGATGTCGAAATCGCTAACGCGAAATAATTCGCCGCTTGTAAATATTGCCAGCGCACGCGACCGGCCAGAAGGATGCTCGCAGGTAGGCAATCTTGTAGTCGACCGAGTTTCAATGCTTTTTAACGTCCGGTTTCAGGAGCGGTTTGAATTTGCGGCTACGACCGAAATTAGGGTCGTGACCAGCCGGTCGGCTTTTGGGTGATGACCTGACTAAGCCGACAGACCGCTCTTCGGCGGTAAAGGCTCCGAGAAGTTAGTCAGCTCCTGGAGGTGGAAGCAGACTCCGCGGCCAATTGAAAAGTGAACGGCTTTCTACCTACAGATTGCGCCCAAATGCGATCCGGGAGCAGTGCTCATCGGTTGCCCGCAATGCTGGCGAAGAACAATAGATGGCAACTGGCCGTTTGATTGATCGCAGCGAAGATCGACACGATCCAAAATCGCCTCGCTGGCGTGCAGATTTGAGCGTTGGGCGAGCAGGTGCACCACCTTTTTCAAAATTATGATAGATCAACATCTTGAGATTAAAAGGTATTCCATCATTCGCCCAGTATTTTTGCATCTTTTTGCAGTGACTACGGCCATTGGTGTTGCTACCTCTATTCGAAGAGAGGATGTCCGCGATGAACAAACGGAACGTAGCCGCGCTGATGCTGTCAGCGGCGCTGGTAAATGCCTCATACGCGGTCGGAGCCAATACTCCTGCTCCGTCGGAAGAGCGGACTGTTTCTGAAGTCCAACCGCAAACATCAAGCCACACCGTCGATCCGTTCTGGCGCAACGCGACCGTCTACTTCCTGCTGACTGACCGCTTCGCCAATGGTGATCCATCAAACGACAACGCTTATGGACGCCAACCAGATGGCGACAAGCTGCGCTCCTTCATGGGCGGTGATCTGGCGGGCATAATCCAGAAATTGGAAGAGGGATACTTTGCCGACCTCGGCGTCACTGCCATCTGGCACACGCCAGTAATCGAGCAAATTCACCGGCCGTTTGAGGAATATGGCCGGTCCTATCCGTTTCATGGCTATTGGCCGCGCGACTGGACTGGCGTGGATGAAGCTTTCGGCACCGAAGCTGAATTCGCTCGCATGGTTGAACTGGCCCATGAGCAAGGCATCCGCATTCTGGTCGATGTTATCGTCAATCATGCAGGGCCGCCCATCAACGCAACCGATCCGCGTTGGCCAAATGACTGGGTCCGCGAGGGGCCGGACTGCGACTGGGCAAGCTTTGCCGGGGTTGCAACGTGCCAAATCGTGCCTGCACTGCAGGATATCAGAACCGAGTCTGAAGAGCCCGTAGCGCTGCCCCCTCACCTAATCGAGAAGTGGCAGTCAGAAGGGCGGCTAGAAACGGAGATGGCTGAACTAGATGCCTTCTTCGAGCGGACCGGATTTCCGCGTGCGCCCAAATACTACCTTATCAAATGGCAGACCGACTGGGTGCGAGAATACGGTGTGGACGGCTTCCGGATCGATACGGCCAAACACGTCGATCCAGACGTGTGGGCCATTTTGAAGTCTGAGGCAGAGATAGCCTTTGCGGATTGGAAAGCGGCCAATCCGGATAAGGTGCTCGACGATCGCGATTTCTACATGATGGGCGAGGTTTACAATTTCGGGATCAACGGCTTCCAGAATGCGGTCGCCGGAACAAGGGCCTACGACTTCGGCGATATCGAAGTGGACTTCTACGACTTTGGCTTCGATGCCCTGATCAATATGGGTTTTGCGACCCACGCCCGGCTACCAGCACCTGATCTGTTCCAGTTCTACTCCGACCAGATGGACAGCACTTTTGATGGTGTCGGTGTGCTAAATTACATTGCCTCGCATGATGATCAGTCGCCGCTCGATCCTCTGCGTGAGAACGGCTACGAAAATGCGATCAAGCTGTTGCTCGCGCCCGGTGGTGTCCAAATCTATTACGGCGATGAGCTCGATCGAAGCCTAGTGGTCGAAGGCACGACTGGCGATGCAACCCTCCGCTCCTTTATGAACTGGGAAGTTCTGGAGACCGAGGCAGGGCAGGCGAGCCTGCTGCACTGGCAAAGGCTTGCAAACTTCAGGAAGAACCATTTTGCGGTGGGCGCTGGCCGTCACGAGGAGCATGCCTGGTCACCCTATGTCTTTTCCCGAGTGATTAATGAACCGAGTGCCCAAGACAAGGTGCTGGTTGGCCTTGCTGATGAGGCATTCGGCTCGATCAACACCTACGGAGTGTTCGCAGACGGTGAACGGGTAAGAGACGCCTATCACGGGGACGAGATGGTTGTGACCAATGGCGCATTAGCGTTTCCCACAGAGCGCAAGATCGCGCTTCTCGAGCTGGTGAGGTAACCACTCTTCGGCCGGTTATGCATTAGTCAGGATTTGGGTCGTAAGTGGAACGGCTGCTTTCAATGCTGATCAGCTAGAACCAGACAGTCTGCAAACGGCCCAAAAATTGCCGCTAAGTTGCTAACCGGAAGACGGCAGGTCTCAACGCCGAAAAACTCTCACCCAAACGTCTGAGATGGGGGTGGGAGCGGAAGTCAGAAACTGCCAATGTCAATCTCACAGATATGATCAAACAGCGCAGTGGCGGACGACCTGAGTGTTGTCAAAATTCCCGGCTTTCATATCTTCAACCGGTATCCAGACCGATATTCCGTATTCATGTTCGGTTTGAGTGTAGAGTAAGGGATCAGCATTAATGCTGATCAGGCATGCTTTGCCCCTAAGATCATCCGTATTGTTAGAGAATGGAGGTTCGATGCCGAACAGGCGATGCTTGCGCCAACCAGTGATACGCTGTTCCATAAAGCCCTGAAAGGCTTCGGGCATGTCGCGTAAGGATACCATGGGGTCATCGCTTCGATATCCGAACCAAATCTGCTGCCACACATCGTACTCACGCCCCTTAAGATACAAAACAGGTCCGGTCTCGTTTAGGTTCTCGCAAAACGCCAAACGCCTCTGAAAAAGCCTGTCTAAGAGTTCCGCATCGATAGGTTGAAGTGGATCCTCGCCTTCCGCCCGTTCCTTCCAATCTTTTAATTCCTGAACCATTGTCGGCCCGTCAGTCAGAAACTTGGCAGCATAGGCACCGATCGCCTCCAGAGCTCGGTCTTCGGCACTGACCTGATCAGTCTCCGCGCCATCGTCGTCTTTTGCAGCTTCATCCTGCGCGGTAATCTTCTGCAACTCCGCTTCGAACCGCCGATGCGCGTCTTCGACCGGAAAGCGTAAGCCCTTGATCACCTGTTCCGCTTCGAATGCAGCCATGCCCCAATTGTTGATCCAATCGGCCGGTTCCTTCGAACCTTGGCGAAAGGCCTCAGGGATGAGTTCTCCATCAAATTCTTCCCAATACGCATCTTCGTCATAAGGATGATCAAGGAACGCGCGCGGTGTGATTGGCCATGCGGGAAAAGTCTTGGCTTCGGTCCAATAACCGTATTCTTCTAGCGTGGGCAGATCATCCGGCGGAACAAGGACATTGGCGCTCTTCATGTCATCCGCCGAGATAACGCGCACAGCGCTTTCCAAGCCAATGAACACTAGCAATGCGCCCTCTTTCGGCAGGCCCGGCGCACCGGCACCTGTTTCGCTCTCTGCTTCTAGTTCAGAAAGATCAATCTGCGCATAAAAGTGCATGGGTTTGTTGTTGCTCGGGTCACGGGGCCATTCGAAGCCATCCGGTGCGCAAGGAATTCCGCCGAGCCATGAAGTGTGGCCGGAGACATCCTCCCACGGAGAGGCAAGAATGAGGCCCCATGCGGGTAAAGGTTGCTCTGCTGGGTCGGCTGCCAAACTTGGTATAAGACCGGAGTTCAGGGCTTCCGAATAGAGATTGCTTACCTTCGTTAGCTCATCAAGCTCTGTGCTTTCAGCCGGATTGACCGATGCGGCATCCGAGTGGCTCGATCCGCCGGTTTCTACACTTGCGCTCTTGTCCCGTGCTGGCTTGATAGCTTCGTTCGCGATGATGGTAGCGGCAACCAAGTTTCGACGACGCGACCGCTCTTTATCCGGGGCCGAACTCGCTCCGTTAGGAATGGACTGCTCCTTGCTACTGCGATCCCTTCTCTCGATCTTCGTCTCCGTTTTGACGGATTTCGGTTTGCTCGTCGCTACCAAAGTGAATGCGACAGCGAACAAGCCCAGCACGCCGTAGAACACCGCTCCGCCAATCTGGCCGAAGTTATCAGTTGCAACCGTATGGACGAGCCAATCGAGCACTGACACAGAGCGTGTCATCTCGCCTTCGAACAGCCCTTGAGGAATATTTAACGCGGCACAGAACGACAGTGTTCCAAAGAACAATGCAACTCCCAGTATAGTTTTGAACCTAGTCAACCTTTGGCTCCCCCACCTTGACCAGTCATCTAACCATCGGTGTAACCCTGGAAAGTTAAGGAAAATTGTGGAGGCTGGTTTTCGCGCAGATCAGGGTTGGCAGCTCGAATTTTCTGCGCCGCACAGGTCGCAAGCCAATCGATTGTGTTATATATGAAGAGAATAAGGGACGTCCGAAATTGGGTCGCAAGCTGAATGGCAGCTTTGCGCACATGCGAACACTAAAGTGGACAGGCCACTTACGACCCAATCTCGGTCTCTGCAGCGAGTCGAACCGTGGGCGCTCTGACCAATGTTGGATCGCGGCAGCCGATGGCATACTAGGGGCATGCGATTGGGATCATGTGAAAGACGCCATGCTGGCCAAAGTCAGACCGTCACTTCGGCTTTGGCTGGCAGAGGGAACAAGGTCGCAAATCGAGCGAGCCGATCGCGGTCACCGACGATCGAAAGGCCGGCTCGCTCGGCTTCCTGAATACTCATCCCGCCATAGACGATCCCGGCAAGAAGGTTGGGGTTGCCTTCGAGCGCCACATCGGGCGAGGCAATCTCGCCTACCTCGGCAGTCAATTCGCCGTTTTCGATCTGCGCGAAGTGCGGGACGCCATCAAATACGAGCGAAAGCGTCATGTCTGTATCGCTCACCAGTTCGGGCGAAAACATCGTTCGAAATGACAACAGCACCGAGGCCGCGCTCATCGGCTTGCCTGGTTCGAGCGACGGCGAACGCGCCGCCCAACGCCCGATACTCTTGATCAGAGGCTCCAGATCCGCGCCCCATTCGGTGAGCTGGTAAACCTGCGAAGCAGCAGGAGGCGGCAATTGGCGCCGCACGAGAATGTGTCCTGCCTCCAACTCGGCAAGGCGTGTGGTGAGGATGTTGGTGCTGATCCCAGGAAGCGCCGCCTTGATGTCGCTAAAGCGCTTCGGGCCTGGAACTAACTCGCGCACGATCAGCAGCGCCCACCGCTCGCCGATCAGGTCGAGCGCGTGGGCGGTCGCGCAGCCATCGTCATAGGGCTTCTTGCGTGCCATTCGCCCGATATAGAGCGCCATTCAAAACTTACTAGTTGTTTTTTTGAATTGTTAAGTTCACAATCTGATTCACAACCAAAGGAGTGACTCCATCATGACCTATTTCGACGGAGTGCTGGCCGCCGTGCCCGCCACCAACAAGGAAGCCTATATCGCTCACGCCGAGCAGGCAGCGAATGTCTTTCGCAAATATGGCGCGACCGGCATCACCGAGTGCTGGGGCGATGATGTCCCCGAAGGCAAGATCAACTCGATGCACACTGCCGTGCAGCGCAAGCATGACGAGGTCGTCGTCATGTCGTTCATCGAATGGCCCGACAAGGTGGCGCGCGATGCCGCCTGGCCAAAGATCATGGAGGACCCCGATATGGCCCGCGACATGCCATTCGACGGCAGCCGCATGATCTTCGGCGGTTTCGAAGCGATTCTGGAAGCGTGATTGATGACTGGTAAGATCACAGTCGAGACACATGTTGATGTTGCGGCGTCGGAGGCATGGCACGCCTTCACCGCTGCTGAAGCAATTACGGGATGGAATTTTGCCAGCCCCGACTGGCAATGCCCTTCCGCTAAGGTCGATCTGAGACCGGGTGGTCGTCACTTCGCCCGAATGGAGGCCAAGGACGGCTCGATAGGCTTCGACTACGAAGGTGTTTACGAGGCGGTCGACCTCGAAAGACGCTTGGTTCTGCGGCTGACAGACGGACGCCAGGTTACGACCACTTTCCAGCCCTCGGGTGGTGGCACACTCGTGCGCACCGTGTTCGACGCCGATCCGGCTGCTCCCACTGGTATGCAGAAGGCGGGATGGCAAGCCATTCTCGACAACTACGCGGATTTCGTCCTTCGCGGGGCCGAATAAGCGGAAGGAGAACAAATTATGGAACTCAAGTCGAAAGTCCGCACCTGTTTATGGTTCGAGAAAGGCGGCCGCGAGGCGGCTGAGTTCTATGTCTCGCTGCTCCCCGAGAGCGCCATCGACAACGTGCTCGATCACGGAGAGCCGGACGATCCCATGGTGGTCGAGTTCACGCTCGCAGGCGCGCCGATGATGATCCTCACAGCCGGTCCGCACTTCAAGCTCACGCCGGCTGCATCGATCAGTGTGCTTACCAAAGATCAGGCGGAGACCGATGCGCTCTGGTACGCTCTGCTTGCCGATGGCGGGGAGGAAAGTATGTGCGGGTGGCTGGTCGATCGCTTCGGCCTCTCCTGGCAGATCGTGCCCGAAATGCTTCCGCTCCTGATCAACCAGGAGGACAAAGAGGCAGGAAAACGCGTGCAGGAGGCGATGATGCAGATGCGCAAGATCGATATCGCTGCAATCGAGGCGGCGGCAAAGGAACCGGCTTGATGAAGCTCTACGGCACTGCGTCCAAGCGTGCGATCCGAGCGATCTGGCTCATCAACGAACTCGAGCTCGACCGCGAGATCGTAACCGCCGACTATCGAAGCAGCCTTTGCTCGGTTACGTGAGGAAGTCGTTCAGGGCGAATGACCGCTTATCGCACTCCCGCGACCAGAACCGGACCGACTGCTTCCCAGCCCGGGAGCTGAATGGCAGCTTTTTCGAAGTCAGTACCAAAAACGGAACCAACCGCTAGCTGTCCAACTATTGCCAAAGGTGGCCGATCAAGTGGCGGCACCATGGGGAGCGTGATCGAGGTCTTGACTTAGTACCACTGCCCGGAAAGCAGGCCTCGCGCTGGCACCATGACGAATATAGCAATTTCTATTCCAGCGCCCCGGACTCACTTTCCGTCAGAAATGAGTGCCGGAGGAGTAAGCCAAACCCGGCAATTGCAAACGGCACTGCAAAAAGAAATCGACAAAACAATGGGCGGAGTGGATGTCCGGTTCACTCTTCGAAGGCAAGCCAAACGTTCGAATCCTCTCGGTTGCCATTCCTTTTTTTAGTTCAGTGCTTTGCATCTACGTCGCGTCCTGTCGCGTTGCTTACGTCGAACCGAACTTTTAGGCGTAAGTCAGATCAGAAAAGTGAAACACTTCGATGTTAACATGCAGTCACCGTTCTGGGTTGCGATTTTGCCAGGGTCGCTCAAGATGCTATACTTTCTAGACATGTTCGGATTTGGAACCTCTCTAGAATGGCGACACGCCCGATTTCGACATGCGCAAGCGCGTGAGCGCTTGACCGCAGAGTATTCTTAGATGACGGGCCCGCAGCACGCAGCCGATCCGGACCAGAGCTTCTCGAATTTCGCCGACTTTTATCGCAAGTCGGCCTATTCTGTCTTTCCGCAGGACCACCGCACTGGTGGGTCCTTTGGTGTGACGATGATGAAGGTCGATCAAGAGCCGATTGACTTTATCGACGCGCCGGTGCCCGATCTTGTGTTTTGCCGTGGCGATACTGAATCACTCGGCGTGATGATTGATTGCGGAGATGGTCCGGACATCAGCGGACGCTTCTCTCGCGGCCTTGCGATCTATCCAGCGAATACCGCAAACCGAACCCAGGTCCAGCATTCCCATGCCCTCACACAGCTGGCGCTTCCTGTCGCCTCCCTCACTGAAGAAATACATAGCGCTGGCATTACTCAGGATGGATCAAGCTTCGGCCCTTGGTTGGGCCGCCTCAGGCCCCAGCCGCTCTCGACCTCCCGGCTAATGGATCGGATGTGGCAGGTTCTGCAGGATCCATCAAAAACCGATCATCTCCTCCTCGATGGGCTGACTCTACAGTTCCTGGCCGAACTTTCAGGTGCGGGCGATCTCGCACCATTGGGTGGCGCGCACCCGGAGGACGAGCGCATCGTTCGGGTGATTGACTACATTGAGGCGCACTACGGGGAGGCGCTCAGTATCGGCGAGTTAGCGGCTGTCGCTTGCCTGTCACCTGGCCATTTCTCACGCACGTTTAAAGCCACGGTGGGCGCACCGGTCTGGACCTACGTCACCTGCCGTCGCTGCGAGCGGGCAAAGGAGATGCTGCTGACGACACGGTTACCCCTCACCGAGATCGCCTATCGCTGTGGCTTTGCCAATCAGGGCCACCTGACAAGACTGTGTAATGAGCATTTCGGCACCACACCGGGTGCGATCAGGCAGAGCGGGCTATCATGAGCGTTCCTCAGCACGCAGCCGATCCAGACAGGGCCTTTTCAACATACGCCGAATTTTATCTTGAGTCGGCTTATTCCGCTTTTCCGCAGGACCACCGCGCCGGCGGATCGTTTGGCGTGAGCATAGTAAACGTTGATCAGGGGCCGATAGATTTCATAGATTCGGCTGTGCCTGAGATCGTGTTCTGTCGTGGCAACAACGCTTTGAAAGAGGTGTTAATCGATTGCGGCGACGGCCTGACAATCAACGAAAAATCTCCCACTGGGTTTACGGTTTATCCGGCGAATACCGCGATCCGGACGCGGGTGAACCATCGCCATTCGATTATGGCCTTGACGCTTCCGGTCACCTCCCTAACCGAAGAAATGCAAAGCGCGGGCATAACGCCAGATGGATCAAATTTCGGCCATTGGATCGGGCGTGTCAGAGCTGCGCCGATCTCGACGTCTCGGCTAATGGATCGGATGTGGCAGGTTCTGCAGGATCCGTTGCAAGCCAATCATCTCCTCCTTGACGGTCTGACGCTGCAGCTTCTTGCCGAACTTTCCGGAGCTGGTAATCTCGCACCATTAGGTGGCGCGCGCCCGGAGGATGAGCGCATCGCTCGGGTGATCGATTACATCGAGGCGCACTACGGAGAGTCGCTGACCATCGCCGACCTGGCTGCTATATCCTGCCTGTCGTCGGGCCACTTTTCTCGGACGTTCAAGGCAACGGTGGGTGAGCCAGTCTGGAACTACGTCACCCGCCGCCGCTGCGAGCGGGCAAAGGAACTACTGCGTATGGCAAACGTCTCGATCGCCGAAGTCGCGTATCGTTGCGGCTTCGCCAACCAAGGCCACCTGACACGGTGTTTCAAAGAAGCATTTGGCGTCACACCGGCATTCGCGCGCCGGAGCGATCGCCTTCTCTGAGCATGAGCGACGTTTCGTTCGAATCATGCAAAAGCGCGTCCGAAGTGTAGAAAACGCAACCGATTCCGTCCGCTAAGCTTCCTAAGCGATCGCATATCGGTCGTGCAATGGAGGACGACTGACCATGCAAACTGAAACAGCGTGCGCAACCGGCAACAGGACTTCTCCAGTCGAGGACTGTCAACTCTATGTCGGCGGCACTTGGCGCGAGAGTGCCTCAGGTGATCGCATGGAAACAGGCGACCCGACGACCGAGTCTGTCATCACCACCGTCGCCAAGGGCGGCAAGGATGATGTTGAAGCGGCCATCGCAGCCGCGCGGCGACGCGCTGACGATGCAGAGTGGGCCCGCATGCCGGCGCCGGAGCGCCAAGGTCTGATGATCACGGTCGCCGACATCGTCGAGCGCCATGCTGACGAGTTCGCGCGGTGCGAGACGCTCGATATGGGCAAGCCCATCCAGTTCGCCCGCAGCATCGATGCCGTCCTCCTCGCGGATTTGTTCCGTTTCTTTGGCGCAGCGGCAGCTGATCCGGATGGTGACGCGCGCACCGTCTCACCGCCCCCCGACCATGCCGCACGTCAGGTCATGTCAGTGCGCGAGCCGGTCGGCGTTGTGGCGGCAATCACACCTTTCAATTTCCCGTTGCTGCTCTCGGCGACCAAGATCGCACCTGCCATGGCGGCCGGGAACACGATCATCCACAAGCCCGCTTCCGGCACACCGCTATCAGCTGTGCGCCTCGCCATGGCGTTCGAGGAAGCGGGCGTACCCGCAGGGGTCTACAACCTCGTGACCGGACCTGGATCGGATATTGGCGATACGCTGGTGACACACTCTGATGTCGACAAGATCGCCTTCACCGGCTCAACCGGTGTCGGCAAAGGGATCATCGCGAAGAGCGCCGACACAGTGAAGAAAGTGACGATGGAGCTGGGCGGCAAGTCAGCCCATATCATCTTCGCCGATGCAGACATGAATAACGCAATACAAAACGCGATCTTCGGCATTTTCTACAACAAGGGCGAAATTTGCACCGCAGGATCGCGTCTTCTGGTGGAGCGTTCGGCTCTTGAAGAGGTTCTCGCGGCACTGGTCGCAGCTGCGGGTGCACTCGTCATCGGCGATCCGCTTGATGCCGCTACATTCCTCGGCCCGATGGCGGATGAAGGTCAGTTGAAGAAGGTCGAGAGCTATGTCCGCAAGGGCCGCGAGGCCGGTGCTGACCTGCGCTATGGCGGCGAGCGGGCAGAGCCTGAAGGATTGGGCGGCAAAGGCTGGTTCCACCAACCGACGATTTTTCTTGGCACAAACGACATGGCCATCGCTCAAGAGGAAATCTTCGGGCCGGTCCTGACTGTCATTCCTTTCGATGACGAGGCCGAAGCGATCCGCATCGCCAATGATACCACGTTCGGCCTCGCCTCGGGCGTGCAGACGACGGACATGGCCAAGGCCCTACGCGTCGCGAACGCCCTTAAAGCCGGGACTTGCTGGATCAACAGTTACAATTATTTCGACGTTTCCGTGCCTTTCGGCGGTGTCAAGCAATCCGGCTTTGGTCGCGAGTGCGGACGACAGGCGCTGGAGAATTACACCCAGACCAAATCCATCTGGCTACCTTCCATCGCGGAGACCGCATCATGAGCGGGGCGAAGATTGCAGTCATCACCGGCGCCAATCGCGGCATCGGCCGTGCCACCGCGCTCCGGTTCGCGGACGCGGGCTACCACGTCGTGATCGGTGCGCGCGACGCGGCGCAAGCCGAAGAGGTCCGGGAAGCTATAGCAGCGAAGGGCGGTAGCGCCGAAGCTATGCCACTCGATGTGACCGCCCCTGCATCAATAGACGCTGCGGCAGATGCGCTCGCCAAGGCCCATTCGAGCATATCCGTTCTGGTCAACAATGCCGGAATAAATGTTGGCCAAGAGCACGACATCATTGCCGCTTCTTATGAGAATATAGACGCCTCTCTTGCGATCAACGCGATTGGCCCCTTGCGCATATCGCGGGCCTTGCTGCCTCTGCTGGAAGCATCGAAGGATGGTGCCAGCATCATCAACGTCTCTTCCGAAGCCGGGTCGATCGCCGCGACCCTCGATCCGGAAAACGATTATGCTTCGATGAAGGCGGGCTCGTATCGACTATCGAAGATGGCGTTGAACGGGGTCACTGCGCTTCTTTCAAAGGCACTGAAAGACACGTCCGTTACCGTACACGCCATGTGCCCGGGTTGGACGCAAACCGACATTGGCGGGCCGGATGCTCCCAATACGCCTGAGGATGCGGCAGACCTCGCGCTCGGCATTGCGACCGGCGGCGTCGATGCGCCGGATGGAAGTTTTCGCAACAGGGAAGGCACGCTGCCATGGTGATACGACCAGCCTTCAGGAGCCCGCAACAGAAGCAGACGGATATGAAGGGGATTACGAGATGACACGCTCCCCCGAAGCGACCGTACGCGCGTATTATGCCAGCTTTCGCGAGGCCAACTGGCGCGACCTCATTCCCGACCTCTTCACGGAAGATGCGGTCTATCTGAACTTTGCCAGCGAGCAGATGTCAGCCGAAACCAAACAGGCCATTCCCTGGGCCGGGACGTGGACCGGGATCGCCGAGATCATCGCCTTTCAGGAACTTCTGAATGCGAACTTTGAAGTTCGCGGCTTCGATGATCATACGTTCATTGTCGACGGCGACCAAGTGGCGGTGTTCGGCACTCTCCGCTTTGTGGCGAAATCCACCGGGCACGCCGCCGATAGCGACTTCGCCATGCATGCTGTGGTGCGCGAGGGAAAGATCGCATCCTATCACTTCTACGAGGACACTTTCGCTATCGCCAATGCCTTTCGGACGGCTGGATCGTGGACAATCGACAATGGGGCGCCTGGCGCGCCGCCGCGGACCGTGCCGGAGAACGGCGCATAAGCGTCGCGGATGCCAGTGCCGTCGTTACCAGCGCCCAAGCCGGAGATCGTGCGGCTGCGGCGATGGTGCGATCGGCCGCAAATGGAAAAGGAACTGAATTGCCATGACCCAGCAACTGCAAACCAAGCGCACTTGGAGCGGCATTGATGTTCGCCCCTTCGGTCCCTACCGCGAGTCTCTCGCAGCTGAATTGGGTCATCTCACTTGGAAGGATGCCGCGCTTCGGCAGAAGTTGGCCGAGAGCCCGAAGACCTATTTCGAGCTGACAGGGCTGCCAGAACCTGAAGGCATGGACCTTCGGATTGTTGACAAGGCGACTGACGAATTCATCTTCGTCGTTCCGCGTATCCCACCCAAAACTGAGCTCTGGTATCGCTATGAGCAAATCTCCGACTGGTGGATGCTTGCGCACGGCTTTTACTGGTGGATGCGCCGCGAGCACGGCGAGGTGGTCGACCCCTTTCTCGGCGCGCTCAACGTCCAGATTATTGGGCGGAGCTGGACCGATCCCGACTGGCGCGCGGCCCTGTTGTCCGATCCGCGCAGGACGCTGGAGAGCGAGATGGGGGGGACGTTCCACCCGGATCTCGACGTTCGTGCGATTGAAGAGACCGACGCCTACACGCTTGTCCTGCCGACCGATCCGGCCGACGAGCGAATTGCGGACGGCGGCAAACATCATGCGAGCCTTTTTTCGATAGCCCACACTTGGTGGCAGTGGCTCGTCTGGCCGCGGCTTATGCGCGACGTGGATGGCTCTGAAATCACGGGGATGGTCGGATGAGCCTCGATCTGAACCATGCCCTGCGAGCGATCGGGCAGATGCGCGCGGCTGGCCTTGCGGCATCGCTCGTACTGATCGTCGCCTGTTCCGGCGGGGTCTCCCAGGCAGAAACCGGTGCTGGTGCGGAGACGCTTGCCCGTTTTGAGCCGGGGACCTTTCTGGAGAACCTCGAGATCGCGCCGAATGGCGATGTGGTGTTCACCAATTACACTGCGAAGCGTTTGGAGATATGGCGACCGGACGAAGGCCTGCGGCCACCTATCGATCTGGGCGCTCACGCGATGAATGTCGTCGCCCGCGACACAGACTTCGTCGTTCTCGCGCATCGCAGATCGATGGCGGCCCCGACCGAAGAGGGTCTCGGCAACGTCCTGATGATCGTCACGCCCGATGGAGACGTTCTAGAAGCGATCGAAATTTCGCAGGCAGTAGCACTGAATGGCATGGCATTGTTGTCCGGCAGTGTCGTTCTTCTCGGCGATTCCGCGAACGGCCGAATCTGGCGCGTCGATCTGCAATCGGGCGATGCATCGATCTGGTTCGAGGACGCGGGGCTTGCGCCAAGCGATCCATCGGGCTTTGGGCTCAACGGCCTCCAAATGTATAAAGGCGCGCTCTATCTCGCGAATTCCGCAAATGCGTCGCTCTACCGGCTCGGCATCGGTGAAGACGATGCGCCCTCCGGCGACCTCGAATTGGTCGCGAACCTACCCGCGATCGACGATTTCAAGCACGCCTCCGACGGACGTTTGTTCTTTGCGCCGCACACGGACGTCGTGCTGGTCCGCAATCGCGATGGCAGCGTGGAACCGGTCCTCGATCAGGATGTCAACGGCGCGACTGCCGTCGAACTGTCGCCGGATGGGCGCACGCTCTACGCCCTGGGCACGGGCGGGGTGTTCATCGGCGGCACAGGTGAGGCGACACTCGTTCGATTGCAATTCAACCGAAACGAAGAGGAGGCGGTGCAATGATTGTTGTGACAGGAGCCACAGGCGGTAACGGATCGGAAATCGTTCGTCTTCTGGCCGAACGCGGTGCCGCAGTGCGCGGCATGGTACGCGATCCCGATCGGGCACGCGGACGGCTCCCTGATAGTGTCGAACTGGTTCGGGGCGACTTCGACGCGCCCGAAACGCTCGCGCCTGCGATGCGCGGCGCACGGACGCTGATGCTGATTTCTTCTGCCGATCCGGCGTTGCCCACTCGCGAGTTGGCAGCGGTCGAAGCCGCCATGGCGGCAGGCATCAAGCGGATCGTCAAGTTCTCGGTCATTGCAGCTGATCAGGAGCCCACCTTCGGCTTCGGACATTGGCATCGACCGGTCGAGGATGCGATCCGCGCATCGGGCCTTGCCTGGACCTTCCTGAGACCAAACGTGTTCATGCAGAATCTGTTCTGGTTCACCGAACCGATAAAGTCGGACGGCGTATTCGGCCTCCCGTTGGGCGACGCGAATGTCAGCGTTATCGACACGCGAGATATCGCCGCCTGTGCGGCGGCCGTGTTGTCCGAAGACGGCCATGACGGTCAGGCCTATCTCTTGACTGGCCCGGAGGCCCTGTCGTTCCAGCAGCAAGCCGACGTTTTATCTGACGTTCTAGGTCGCTCGATACACCATGAGGATATTACGCCTGAAGAGCACAAGCGGCGACTGCTCTCCTTTGGACAGAGCGAAGCCTATGCCGACGCGGAGCTCGAACTCGACGCCGAGCTGAAGGCGGGAGAACTGGGCACAGTTAGCGACAGTGTGAAACGTTTGACCGGTCGTCCTGCACGATCATTCAGAGACTTCGCCGGGGATTTCGCGCAAGAATTCCAAACGGAGGTAGCGTCATGAAGATTGCAGTTTTGGGCGCTGGCGGCGTCGGACGAGGTATTGGCGGCATACTTGCCGCAGCCGGACACGAGGTCGTCTATGGCGGGCGTGCACTGAAGAATGGCGAGATGTCGTTCGCTGATGCCGTATCGGATGCAGCTGTCGTACTTCTTGCGGTCCCGTACTCCGCAGCCGAGCCGGTCATCGCGGCGGCGGGCGATCTGACCGGCAAGGTTCTCATCGATGCAACCAACGCCGTCGACATGGGCGACGAGGGTCCGCGCATTGCTTTGAAGCCGGGACAGTCTGCAGGTGAGAATATCGCTACATGGGCTGAAGCAGCCGATGTCTATAAGAGCTTCAATCAGGTGGGCGTCGAGGTGCTGGCCGAGCCAGACTCCTTCGGCGGAGCCAAGCCCTTCATGCTCATTGCCGGCCCTGATGGCGAAAGCCGCAGCATCGCCGAGCAGGTCGTCAGTGATGCTGGCTTCGATCCACAATACCTCGGCTCCATGCGGCAATCCCACCTGCTTGAGGCCTTCGCGATGATCTGGATCAACCTTGCAGGGACTGGCCGGACTGGACGTGACTGGGCGCTGGTCCGGCATCATATGGAAACGGACCAATGAGCGGCAGTGAGCAATCAAATGTTGAGAAGGTCCGGCATTTCTTCGAACTGCAATATGCTGGCAGAGCGGATGAAGGGTTCCGGCTTTACGGTCACGACGACTTTCGCTTCGTGACGGGCTCAGCTGGGAACGATGAGTTGCGCGCCGCAATCCCCTGGGCCGGATACGTCCATGAAGGTGAAGAAGGTTACGCCGAACTATACAGCAAGCTCTTCGGTGATTTCGAGGTCGAGGAATTCACGCCGCATTCCTTCGCCGAAGCGGGAGAGCTGGTCTACGTCGAAGGGCATTTCCTATTCCGTCATAAGCAAACAGGCAAGCTTGCCGACAGCGATTGGTGCGCCCGCTTCGATATGAATGGTGGGCGGATTGCGGGCGGTCAGTTCTTCGAGAACACCTTCACTGTAGCTGCAGCGCGGACCCCGTAGAATGCCTGACGAAGCCGATCAAGCAAGTGCGGACGAAGCGTCGCCGGTCGGCACCGGGTCTCATACACCGACCGAATTAGAGCCTACGGAACGCGAGACGGGTTCAGCGCTCGCTCCGCTGCGCAACCGCCTCTTTTTGGCCCTCTTCATCGCCACCACGGTCTCGAATTTTGGAACCTGGGTTCAAGATGTCGGGCGCGCCTGGCTCATGACCGAACTTACGCCGAGTGCCACTCTTGTCGCACTCGTGCAATCTGCTGCGATGGCAGCAATGGCGCTCCTGGTTTTGCCCGCCGGAGTGATGGCGGACCTCTATGATCGGCGGCGGCTGCTGCTCGGCGCTCAGATAGCGATGCTGCTGGTCACGGTCGTGCTCGGCGTGGTGACGATATCGGGCGCGATGACGCCTACCCTCCTCTTGGGGCTGACCTTCGCGCTAGCGGCTGCTGCCGCATTTTCGCTGCCTACCTTTCAAGCCATGATTGCTGACATTGTCGGCGAGGATGATTTAACGCAGGCGCTCGTTCTCAACGGCATCTCCTTCAACCTCGCCCGCGCCGTTGGTCCAGCGCTCGGCGGCGTCCTGGTCGCTGTGATAGGTCCGGGCGCGGTTTTCCTGCTCAACGCGGTAAGCTTCGCTGGTGTCGTTGGCGTACTCTTCTTTGCGAAAGCTGCGAGCGCGCAAGCTGCTCTGGAAGAACTCCAGATCGGACGCGAACGGGCTTTGGCGGCGCTGCGTGCTGGCCTGCGCTATGCTCGCAACGCACCCAGCCTGCGTAGCCTGCTCGTGCGTACAGCCCTCTTTTCCGTTCCGGCTAGCGCGCTTTGGGCGCTTTTGCCACTGGTCGCCCGGCGTGACCTGCAAGCTGGGCCTGAAGTGTATGGTTTGCTTCTGGCCGCTGTCGGGATCGGCTCACTCATCGCTGGTGTTGCGCTGGCGGCCATGCGTAAGCGGGCCGATGATGCGCATCTGGTCGGGATGGCTGGCGTATTCCTCGGCGCTGCGATTGGCCTCCTCGCACTCGCGCCTGCTTTAGCGGTTCCCGCCATGATCTTGGCTGGAATGGGCTGGATGATCTGCATGGCGCTGCTAACGGCGGGGGTGCAGGTCGCGGTTCCTGGTTGGATCAGAGGCCGCGCAACCTCTTTGTTCATGATGGTTTTCGCTGTCGGTATGGGCGCGGGAAGCCTGCTGTGGGGCGCCTTGGCCGATATTATCGACCTCACCGCAGCTCTTGTCTCGGCCGGCGTTTTGCAGCTTGTCGGAACCGCCGTAATGTTTGCGTGGCCCATGCCGAAAGCCAAGGCGCCGTCAAGCACGACCCGAGCCGCCGTTTGGCCAGAACCCAACATCAATGCCGACATCGTCCCTACTGACGGCCCGGTCCTCGTGACAGTGCAATATGCTGTTCGGCAAGGCATGGAGGACCGATTCCACGAAATCATTTGCCGCATCGCAAGCACGCGCCGTGCCAGCGGGACAGTGACCTGGGACTTGTTCGAACACGGCGGCGAGCCAAGACGCTTCATGGAAGTGAACCTGGTAGCAACCTGGGACGACCACCTGAGACAACGCAGTCGGCAGTCAGCTGAAGCGGTTGAGTTAGAGCAGATGCTTCGTGCGACCTTGCAAGAAGAGAGTGAACCGCGTGTGGTCCACTGGATTGGCGCAGGGCGGAAGAAGGCTCAATCGACGGCATCACGACCCACCGATCTACCGCACACTCTTATCGGCCCTACCACGATGGATGTCTGATGCATCGCGCGCGGCCGCCAAATCACCGTCGGAAGCGATCTAAATGAAAGAACAACTGGCCGAAACTTTTTCGAAAGGAAATAGACCATGAAGACCTCGCCATTCGCAGCCCGCTTCGTCGGAACAGTCACATTGATCATGACGCTGGCCATTCCCGCATGGGCGTATGAGATCGAGCGGTTTCACGAGCCGGGACCCGGCAGTGTGAACACTTGGATACTCGAAGGCGAGGACGGTGTCGTTTTGATCGATGGCCAGCGAACAATTCAAGCCGGCCAGGACGTGGCGGAGCGCATCAAGGCGACCGGCAAGCCGCTTCTCGCCATCCTCATCACCCATCCGCATCCAGACCATGTCGGAGGGGTCCCATCAATACTGCAAGCCTTTCCCGACACCCCAGTCGTTGCGCTCCAAGCCACCGCCGATGAGATGCAAAGCGATAGCCTTGGGATGTTTGCCTTTGCGCGCCGCGTGAATGGCGACGCTTATCCAACACAGCTTGCCGCAGTCACTCGAGTGGTGGTCGATGGGGAGGTTCTACGCTTTGGAGATATTGCGCTCACGGTTGACGATATCGGAGCGGGCGAGTCCATCGCCATGACGATCTTCTACGATCAGCAGAACGGCGCAGCCTTCGTGGGTGACTTAACGGATAATGACAAGAAAGGCTTTCTGCTCGAGCAACGCACAACCCAGTGGCTCCGGCAACTGGATTACGTCACCCAGCAATATGGACGCGATCATACCATTGCGTACCCGGGTCACGGTGACCAAGCTGCTCTCTCTAAATTGGCGGAAGAACAGGCTGTATGGATCACGGATATGCATGGCCTCGTTCGCGTTCGTATTGAAGATGGTGTATTTACGGATGAAGAAGCGACCGAAGTCGCCGAGGAGTTCGAACTGCTACATCCCGGTCAGGAACCTGTTGCGCCGATTCCAGATTTTATGCGTCTCAATACTAAGGCCGTGGCCGACGAATTACTGAAGGACGCTAGCATCCAATCCAGAGAGCCTTGAAGCTTGACGCTAGGGATACCGAACTGCGATGTCTGAAAAGCTGGACATCGACGGCAAACAGCGGATCAAACCGGTTCCGCCAGTGTTGCACTGTCTCATGGCGGATGTCGATCGCGCGCTCGGCCAGAAAATCCTCGACACTGCGAAGGCTCAGCGGAAAGCGCGCATACACTATCACGACGACCCGGATCACCTCACGAGATGAATTGAAATAGCTGAACGGACTGGCTTGCTTTTTGAGTCTGAGCATCCCCCTCCCCTACCCGATCTCCCGATCCCGATAGCCGGTGCATTTGCTCTGACGGTACCTTTTTCGCGGTCTTGTTAAAAGTGCGACATAAATAGGGTTCGACAAACTACCAGTACCGGACAACCCAAGCTGTTTGGCACTAAGAAGGCTAGAACAGCGCCTTTAAGTTTCGTGATTCGCTATAATGCAGGGCCTCGACGCTACCTTGCGGCAGATAATGCCGGAGGTGACAACCCAACTCGATCTGCTTTAGGTGCCAATGATTTCTTGACGTTGTTTCCCCAATCCCGATATCGATAGCTCCACAACATCCCCATCACGCAAATAGGTTGGAGGTTTCTGTCCAAGCCCAACTCCCGGCGGGGTCCCGGTAGATATGACATCTCCGGGTTCCAGTGTCATGAAGCGGCTGACGTACGCCAGTAGCTCCGGCACCTTGAATATCATCGTTTGCGTGTTCCCGTCTTGATACCGCCGGCCGTTCACTTCCAGCCACATGGGAAGGTTATGGACATCGCCGATCTCGTCAGGGGTGACCAGCCATGGTCCGATAGGGCCAAAGCCGTCATAGCTCTTGCCTTTGATCCACTGGCCCGTGCCTGACAATTGATAGTCGCGCTCGGAATAGTCGTTCACCACGCAATAGCCCGCGATGTAATCGCTCACGTTCTCTTCAGAGACGAGCTTCGCGGTTCGACCGATCACGACACCCAACTCTACTTCCCAGTCGGTCGCCTTGCTGCCGGGTGGCAGTCGCAGATCATCGTTGGGCCCAGCGACAGCGCTTGCAGCCTTACCGAAGAGAATTGGCTCGGCCGGAATTTCAGCGCCGGTTTCAGCAGCGTGGTCGGAGTAGTTCAATCCGATACAGATGAACTTGCTTGGTCGATTTACGCAAGAGCCCATCCGCACTGACGAGTTCAATTGCGGCAGGCTCGCCAGTTCGAGCATCCCAATCCGCTCAAAAAGGTCAGGCGAGATCGTAGATGGACCCAAGTCATCGATATGCGCAGAGAGATCCCGCAGGCTCCCATCACTGTCGACAATGCCCGGCTTTTCCAGGCCCGGACTACCCCAGCGAAATAGCTTCATACCAATCCCATCCCTAATTCGTCCATCCGCCATCAATGATGCTTGTTGTTCCCGTTACGAAAGCTGCCTGGTCCGAAGCGAGATATGCAGCCAGCGCGGCAACCTCCTCCGGCTTTCCAAGACGCCCCATGGGTTGTCTCGCGACAAATGCGGAGCGCGCCTCATCCGCGTTGCCAGTCGCTTGCATCCGGCCGTGCAATGACGGTGTCTCGATGGTCCCGGGGCAGATCGCGTTCGCGCGGATATTTCGTTCGACGAAATCGGCGGCAATGGATTTCGTCAAGCCGATTACACCAGCCTTAGTCGTTCCATAGGCGAAGCGCGATTTAACGCCTGCTATTGAAGATGCGACCGATGCCACTGTGACAAGCGCTCCACCACCATTGGCGACCATGCCAGGCAAGACTGCACGCAGGACGCGATACATCGAGGTGAGGTTGACATCGATAGAACGCTGCCATTCTTCCGGCGAGCAATCGAGGATAGTTCCGTGATGCACGATGCCGGCTACCGAGATGACCACATCGAAGGCCTCCTGGTCACTGACAAATTCTTCGATAGCAGTAGGATTCGTGACATCGAGAATGCCGGATTCTGCCACTCCCTCGAGATTTGCAATGGCTTGCCGATCGATGTCAGTTGCAACCACATGAAAGCCATCAGCAGCGAGTCTCTCCGCGCATGCTTTGCCGATACCCGCCCCGGCAGCTGTAACAAATGCGCGTTTTGGCCTGGGCTGTGTGTTCATCAACTTAGCACTTCCTCTTAGATCGATCAGCCTCCGCACCAATGGGTGTGAGGCCTTCCGTCTGGTCATGTCGAGCAATCGATTGACACGACCGCACCTCTATGCGACATTTATATACGAACAGCAAGATCACTTACAAACACTAATCAAGGTGTGAGATTTTGGTGTGACAGTTGCGACAAGTGCGTCTTGACGCTCCGGAGCAAATGCGTCGGACGTCGATGCTAAGCGCAACTCTGCCAGGGAGGGGAGTAAGCATGTTCTTAAAATTGAAAGACAGTCTGCGGATCGGAGTAACCTGTTCGGTGTTTCTCACAGCGAACGCTGCCTTTGCGCAATCGTCTCCGCCGGAGACCGATGAAGACGTTTCCGACAACGTGATTGTGGTTACCGCGCAAAAGCGCGAACAAATCCTCCAGGATGTACCTATCGCGATCACGGCTTTCGAAGGTGAGTTCCTTCAGGACACTGCGACCGACACTCTGATTCAACTCGAGAGTTTCACGCCCAATCTCAGCATTGCCCCTGGCCTCGGTAATTCCCAGGCATCGGTATTCATCCGCGGCATCGGTTCTCCCGGCAATAGCGCAGGAATCGAGCCATCTGTCGGCGTTTTCATTGATGACGTTTTTCAGGCTCGACTATTCGGGATCTCGACTGATCTTATCGATATAGAGCGGGTAGAAGTTTTGCGCGGACCTCAGGGCACGCTCTACGGTCGCAATACGTCGGCTGGCGCAATCAACATCGTCACCAATGCTCCCGACTACGATGACTTCTCAATGATCGCTGACGGGCGCTACGGGTCGTTTAATGAAATCAGACTTCGAGGATCGGTTTCCGCACCGCTCGTGCCGGGCCAAGTGGCTTTGCGTCTATCGGGGAGTCTGGCGAAAGGCGATGGGCAGTTCACGAACACTACGCTCAATGACGATGAGGCGCGCAATCTCGACCAATGGAGCGTCCGCGGCAAACTTGGGTTTAGGCCAAGCGATCGGGTCGAGATTGAGCTGCGGGGCTTTTATCAGAAGCAGGATGAAAGTTTCAATGCGTTCGATTTCTCGACCGTTGGGCCGGCAACGGTCGGCTTGCATGCAGCTTTCGGTCTGCTGAGCGAGCTTCCTACCGACCCGTTCGACTACAACATACAACAAAACATTGTTTCGCGAGATGTGAATGAAGTCTGGGGCGTGTCGCTGAAAGCAGCGATAGACTTGGGCGCTGCGTCACTCGTTTCTGTTTCGGCCTACCAGAAATATGATGGATTCAATGATACCGACGCAGATTTTACGGCAATTCCCATCCTTACGGCTGGTGAATTTCGCGACCTCGAATCTTTTTCCCAGGAAATCCGACTGGTATCCAATGGCGACAATGATCTGGATTACGTGTTCGGAGTTTTCGCAGCTCATCAGATCGTCGGCAATGAGGGCTTTCTCTTCGTTGACGGGGCGACCGGCTCCTTGGTCTTTACCGGTTTCACATCCACTGCCCTGGCTGACACCCGAGCGAGCGGACAGGTAAACGAAACGCGAGCCACCAGCTTGGCAGCGTTCGGTCAAGTAACCTATCGCGTCGCCCCTAATCTCGATCTGATTGGTGGCTTGCGTCTCAACTATGAAGATCAAGAGCACGACAGGTTTCAGCCTGGCCTTCTTGCCGGATATTTTCTCGACGGCCCGCCATTGGGCGTCGATGGGACCCTGCCGACTCAATCGCGGGACGAAACCCGGCTGACGGGTACCTTGACCGCTCAGTATTTTTTCGACTCCGGGCCCGTCGCATATGCAACCTTCAGCAGGGGCTACAAACCCGGCGGTTTCAATAGCCGTGTTTTGTCCGCATCTCGCCTCCCATTCCTTACCTTCGAGCCCGAGACCTCTACCAATTACGAGATTGGGGCCAAATTCAGCTGGCCTCGATTCCGCGGCTTTCTCAACGTGGCGGCGTTCCACACCGAGTTTGAGGACTTGCAAGTGGAGACCAACAATCAAATCGGTGGCGCGACTTTCCTCACTACCGCAAATGCTGCCACCGCCAAGAATACGGGTTTCGAATTCGAAGGTGGCATCTCTCCGGTCGAGGGTCTCGATCTGGCAATGACTGTGGGCTACACGTTCTCCGAGTATGAGAGCTATCCCGATGCTCCTTGCTCGGTTGGCCAGACGGCTCCCGCTTGTGTGAACGGCAGCCAGGATCTCAGCGGCCGACAGTTTGGGCGGCCGCCTCTCAATGCCTCCCTTTCGGCACAATATGAGCAACCGATCGGGTCGCTGCTTGCGACGCTGAGAGCTGACTATCTGATATCGGATGCCTACAATGCCAGTGACGACCTCGATCCCAACGCAAAGATCGGTTCGGTCGACCTGCTCAATCTACGGCTTGCATTGGGTTCGCCAGTCCAGGGGTGGGAATTCAGCGGTTTCGTGCGCAACGTTACCGACGAGGAATACTTCGGAGCGATCTTCGATGCGCCTGTTCAGGCTGGGTCATATGTCGGCGTCCCGGCGCAAGGCCGTCGATGGGGCGTAGAAGCAAGGGTCTCCTTCTAATCTGACAACAACATCTCCAAGTCGGCGGCTCGCCACGTTACGAGCCGCCGCTTCCTCTCAGGCGAAGGACCTGCATGACCGCGCCCATAACCAATCGGATCCTCGTCCTCTATTCGCTGCCGCAGATACCCCATTCACTGGCGCTTCTGCCGGTCGTGAACTTCATACCAGCGTACTATTCCGACAATCTGGGACTGCCAATCGCCATGGTTGGCCTGATGCTAATGCTCACGCGATTGACGGATGTCATCACTGATCCTTTTGTCGGTATCGCAAGTGACCGCGCCCGAACGCCGATCGGGAGGCGCCGCCCCTTCATCTTGGTTGGGTTGCCGATACTGTGCATCGCGGCATGGCTATTGTTCGTGCCGCCCGAAGACGCACGGCTGGGATGGCTCTTCGCTTGTTTGTTCGCCATGTATCTTGGCTTCACGCTCGTGGACCTGCCCTATGCAAGCTGGGGCGCGGACCTTTCGAATGACTACGACGAACGTTCAAAGATCACCGGGTGGCGGGGTGCCTTCGGCGCGATCGGAACGCTCGCGGCTCTCTCAATTCCGCTGGTGCTCCAGCTGCTGGGTCGACCCGGTACAGGAGAAATGCTGTTCTGGATCGCGGTGTTCTTTGTAGTCTGCCAGCCACTCGCTTTCGCGATCATGCTTATCGTGGTCAAGGAACCGAAACCCGAGATAATCAACCGCCAGCACCCATCCTTCTGGCAAGGGTTGAGGCTTGTATTCCGGAATGCATCATTCGTTCGGCTATTAGCCGCAGTCAGCCTGGCAACTGCAGGGATGGTAATCGGAGCGACACTCAACCTTCTGGTGTTGACCCATATGATCAAGGCAGAAGATGCCTTTCCTCCGATCATTTTTCTGCAGAACATCGCACTCCTACTCGGCATTCCTTTTTGGGGCCTGCTTGCCCAGCGCTTTGAGAAGCATTCGATCCTGGCATTCTGCTCGCTAATGGTGGCTGGGTGTCTGGCTGCAACAATATTTTTCGGTGAGGGGCAGGCCGTTGGCTTTGGGGCGTGTCTAGTCCTGCTGGGTTTCGCCCTTGGCGGCGTAATTTTTCTACCACCCTCAATGGTCGCGGACATCGTCGATCAGGATATTGTCGAGACAGGGCAAGAGCGCACCGCAACGTTCTTCGCATTTCTCGGCATGGGCACGAAGATGGCCGTAGCCATCGGCGTTTTGGTTGGGACGGCGGTGCCGGCAGCGATTGGATTCCAGCCGTCGGATGCGAACCACGCCCCTGAGGTGCTCGAGAATTTGAGCTTGGTCTACGCCTTTTCCGGCCTGCCGTTCTTGCTGTTTGCTGCCCTCCTCGTGTGGCGATACCCCTTGTCGCGCGCAGTCCAAGAGGAATTGCGTCATCGAATTTCGTCCGCAGATGTGCAGTGAGCAGCATGCATAGACATCCTCCGACACCGCATTCACGATGTTGTTGGCCGAGGAGCTCGGTCAGGCGAGGCAAATAGTGTCACCGCCATTGCCCCCAGAAGTCGGATGAAGTTCAGGATTTCTTTAATCAGGATAGGGACTGAAAGTGTTAGTCAAGCCGCGATACTTTGAAGATTATGTCATTGGTGAAAGTCGAAAGTCATTCGGACGGACGATCGGCGAAACGGATTTCATCGTCCATGCAGGCCATTCGGGGGACTTTTTCCCTCACCATGTTGATGCCGAGTTTGCAAAGAACACGCAGTTCAAGCGCCGTATCGCGCATGGCACGATGATTCTCACGATCGGTATCGGGCTGACAGCGACCGAGATCAATCCGCATTCCTTCAGCTATGGATATGACCGGGTTCGCTTTGTGAAGCCTGCCTTCATCGGCGATACAATCCATACCGTGACGACAATCAGCGCGGCTGAGCCTGACAAGAAGAGGCCCGGTATGGGGCGCGTGGTGGAGAAATGCGAGGTGCGCAACCAGGATGACGCCCTCCTCATGGTGTGCGAACACCTGTATCTGGTAGAGAGGCAGGACGCATCCTGATGGCACCGCTCGAAGGCATCAAAGTGCTTGATTTCTCGCAGTTTCTCGCCGGGCCAATGGCAACCCTTCGCCTTGCCGATCTGGGAGCGCAGGTCATCAAGGTCGAAAAGCCGCACTCGGGCGAGCTTTCCCGATCGCTGGACTACGCCGGATTGGACGCCTCGCATCCCGGAGCGCCATTCAAATCCATTAATCGCAACAAATCCAGCTTCGCCGCAGACCTCAAGGATCCTGCCGATCAGGAGCGTGTAAAAGAACTCATTCGCTCGGCCGATGTCGTCGTGCAGAATTTTCGGCCGGGCGTGGCCGAACGGCTCGGCTTCGGCTTCAAGCAAGTTAAGGCGCTTAAGCCCGATATCATATACGCCAGCTTCACCGGCTACGGCACCGAGGGTCCCTGGCGACATTTGCCTGGGCAGGACCTGCTTGTGCAAGCGAGGTCGGGCTTGATGTGGATGTCTGGTGATGGCTCAATGCCACCCATACCGATCGGAATCTCAATCGTTGACGTCTATGGCGGCGCCATCCTTGCCCAGGGAATTCTCGCTGCCCTGTTGCGCAAGTTCAGGCACGGTCTGGGCGGACATGTCGAGACCAGTCTGATGGAGGCGGCAGTCGACCTGCAGTTTCAGGAGCTTGGCGCCCTCTTGAACGAGCCATCGCCGAGAATGGAACGGTCCAGTGCACACAATGGACATCCGCTGCTGCCTGCACCTTACGGCGTGTACGAGCTTGCTGACGGCTGGTTGGCCTTGGCAATGATGCCGCTTGAGGGACTTTCGGAGGCCTTGGATCTGCAAGAACTGCTTCAGTTTGACGATCCGAAAAGCGCCTATGTCGAGCGTGACAGGATAAAGGCACTAATTGCCGCTCGACTGCGCACCGCAGAACTTGCAGATACTCTGCCGCGGTTGGAGGAGCGCGACATCTGGTGTGCCCAGGTACTGGACCATCGCGCCATGCTGGATCAGGTTGTTGAGGTGCTCTCTCTCACCCAAAAGGTGGCATCATCGCTTGGGTCAAGTGTCACCACACGCTGCCCAATCAGGCTGGACGGTGAGATCATCTTGTCAGACGTAGGGCCGCCCGCGATCGGCAACACAACTGGTTGGGCTGCTGCTGACAGGTGACCGTGCCGACGTTCCGCCTATAACCGACGGCTCAGGCGCCATCCCTGTTGAACGAAGGAATGGGCTCGCCACCGCTTTCACTCGAACGATAGGCAGCTTCGACAAGCGCCATGGTGGAAATTGCGTCTTCGACGCCGGACACAAGATGATCATCTTGCTTGGCAATCACCCGCTGGAGGTTAGCCATGGGACCGGTAAATGCTTCGATAAACCAGTTGCCGCAGAGCGGTACATCTTCCCAGCGATCACCGAGATTGAGCTTCAAGGCATCGTCCATGCCATTCGGATAGTCGCGCAGCACACCGATCCGGGCAACGGCAGCGCCTTTGAGCCCTTCAATCTTGATATCCGCTGCTTCGAATTCGGGCCCAAAGTCGTGATGATGGTTCACGGCAAGCGAGCAGCGTACGGTCTCACCGTAGTTCAGTATGGCCGAGGTCCGCGTCTGCTCAAGCCGACTATCGGGGTGAGCGATTGACCTAGCATAAACGCCTTCGGGCTCACCGAGCAGATGCCGCAGCAAATCGAGATAGTGAATAGAATGGACCGCAATCTCGACCCGATCGAGAGATTCCAGGAAAGGAAACAGCTCCCACGGAGTATGCACGGCGACATTTATGCTGACGTCGGTCACAGTTCCGATCATGCCTCGATCGATAATGCCCTTGAGCGCGATTGCCATTGGCGCGAAACGCAGCTGGAAATTGACCGCTGCGACATGTCGGCGCTCCCGGCAAATGCTCAATATTTCAAGCCCTTCGTCGAGGTTGGCACCCATCGGCTTCTGCATCAGCACGGCAGAGCCTTGGGGAAGCTGCCGCAGTATTTCCGCATGCGCGCCCGGCGGTGTTGCAAGGTCAAAAACCACATCTTCCATCGCTGCACATTGAGCGAGCGTCTCGAAAACGGGCACCCCGCCGGCGATGTCACTGGTCCTCCGTGCGGCTTCCATATCGATGTCGAACACACCGGCAATGCCGAACCCCGCTTTGCGATAGGCCGGAATATGCGCGTCACGCACAATTCCGCCTGTCCCGATGATCACTATGGGTTTCGGCGAACCAGCTGTGGGCCAGCTTTGCTTGATTGAATCAATGGACATTGTTGCACTCACTCGCGTTTATATACGAATGAATTGTTTCCAGGTGATCGGCAAGCAAAACTATGACGGCAACTGCGACTCACCCGAAAGCGCAGCTGATATTCGCTGCGCGGCAAGTGTCACGTGTCTGGCTGCCGTCTCGAGCGAGGTCTTTGCCCCGCGACCGCTTACGAACGGCATGGTCAGCGACGCTAGTGGCGCAACAGCATTAGGCGCAAAGATCGGCGCACCGATGTCCTGAATGCCCTCGACTACATCGGAGGGCAAGACGATATGGCCCTTGCTGCGTGCCTCCTCCGCCTTGCTAAGGAAGTTGTCCACGTCCCTTCGTTTGGTAGCGGTGGCGATCATATCGTCTTTCCATCGCTGCTGTTGCTCGCTCGGGGCGAAGGCATACAGAACTACGCCAGACGTAGAGTGAAGCATCGGGTGAGAGAATCCGAGCCGCACGCTGAAGCCAAGCTGCCCCGGGCTCTCGACACGAGCAACGCACACAATCTGCATCTCGCTGCGAACAGCCAGATGGCAGGCTTGAAAAAGTTCCTCTGACAGCCGGTGCATCTGCGGCATGGCTGCGTCGTGCAAGTTAGCGAGCGGAGGGTTCTTGATGCCCAGTTCGAACAACTTGTTAGTGACCATCAAGCGGTCACCATCCTCCGTGCGGACCAGATAGCCGCGGCCTTCCAGCACCATGAGCATCCGATAGATTTCGCTGCGTGTCTTCGCAATGGCCGCAGTGATTTGCGGGACTGTCTGTGGCTCGCCCTGCTGCGAGAGGTATTCGAGTATTTCGAGCCCTTTTTCGAGCGCGGGCGCACGGTATTTGTTTTGTGATGAGGACATAAGGCGCTTTCAGGCAGGTGCGAATAAGCCATTCATATTTGGACAAAGATGGGATGGCAAATTCAAATGTAAAGCATGCCGCATGACGACCCGTACTGGCAGCGGTACTGCTCTGCGCTATGCCGATGCCCTGCTCGGTGGTATTGGGAGACACGATGGTCCGGTTGGCTCAAAAGACTTGTAGGTCAGGCCAAATTCCCGGTGCCCAAGCGCTTCCGAAACAGTTTGCCGACCCGAAGCCACCTCGTAAACGAGCGCGACGATCTCCTCACCCAACTTGTCGAGGCTCTCGCGACCTTCCAGAATTTTGCCTGCATCGATGTCCATGTCACCCGGCATCTTGCGAAAGGTTTCAGGGTTCGCACAGACCTTCACAACCGGAGCAATAGCTGACCCCACCACAGAGCCCCGACCGGTGGAGAAGAGTATGACGTGGGCACCGCATGCGATCAATTCAGAGATTTCGACCACGTCATTAATGTTTGGAAAGCCGAATCTCACTTCGCCGTCGGGCACCACATCGAGCAGATATAATCCAGGCACCACAGGATTGTCGGCGGGTTTGATCAGTCCGGAAATCGGCGCACTCCCGGACTTCGAGTAAGCTCCCAAGCTCTTTTCTTCCTGAGTTGTAAGACCGCCATCGGCATTTCCGGGGGCAAAGCTGCCATGCCCCAGTTTGGTGTAATAGCTTGCAGCCTTGGCGACACACGCAACAATCGCGTCGCCTAGTTCGGGGATCAAGGCGCGCGTAGCCATGTGCTTCTCACAGCCGATAAGCTCGCCGGTTTCTTCAAATATGCAGGTCGCACCCGCTTCAACCAGCGTATCGAATGCTCGTCCTATCGCAGGGTTAGCAGTCAGCGCGCTGGTGCCGTCGGATCCGCCACAAATGGTTCCGATTACGAGCTCGCCGGGAGCGAGTTCTACTGTCTGCTGCATTTTCAGCGCTTCGCACATAGTCGCGACCTGCATTCGGCCCGCATTGATTGCTTCGATAGAACCACCGTCATTCTGTATCGTAGCGAGGGCAACCGGGCGGCCACTCTCGCGAATTTTGCTCTCAATAGCTCCCTTGTTGAAGCCTTCGCAGCCAAGCGAGACCAAAAGCACGGCGCCTACATTGGGGTGTGTGCATAGAGCCGTCATCATCCGTTCGGCATAGGCATTTGGGTAGCATCCCGGAAAGCCGATGACGTGGACATCGCTATCCTCGAATGGTGCTGCAATCTGCTTCGCTACGTGGTGCGCGCATTCGACCAAATAGGCGACAATGACAATGTTCCTGATGCCTTTGCGGCCGTCCGCTCGCTCCCAACCACGCATCATATTAGCCCTTGCCCGCCGACGATGGGGCCAACGTGTAGGTAGGGAGATAGTCGCTCTTCATATTGTTCAGATGGACCCGGTCACCTACGGCAATATCTCTGATCGCAGATCCTATCGGGGCACCGTGCTTGGTCACGCAATCGCCACAGCGGATTGGGCAAACGGCGATCTTGAATCCCAGCTTTATGCCGCGGGCTAGTGTGATTTGCCGGTCATGGTGAACGAACGAGAACCCTGCTGCCAGATCTCGGCATGCCGTGACGACATTGTCGTCGGGATGAAGCAGCAGAACGCGGCCCGCTCGACAATTTTCCAGATCCGTGTCGATTTTCCGGTCCATACCGAGTCCCATCGTGATTGAAGATGACGTTTAAATATGAAAGAGGTATTCATATAAGAAATCTACAGCGAAAGCTAGACGGGTCGGAGGCTCGACATGGAAACTGACAAAACACCTTTTGATCCTATCGAATTGCCGGAGGGCGCGACGGCTGCGCTCTGTTTCGACGTTGCTAAGCAGGTCGGAGCATCTCCGCGTGCAATTGGCGAGCCTCTTGCCGCCGGTTACGGCATCTCGATGTTTGTCGGCCGCGCATTCACGGTAGAGGGCACAGAGGATCTCAGCCTTTCCGCCGATGAGAGCCTGACCTTGTGGACGCGCATGTTGTCGCGAACTCCGGCTAACAGTGTTCTGGTGATCGCGCCTGGAGACACTCGCCGAGCCTACATGGGAGAGTTGAGCGCGCATGCCTTGTCACTCAAAGGTTGTCGGGGCGCTATCGTCGACGGCCCCTGCCGAGACCTCGCCCAGATCGAGGCTCAGCGATTTCCCGTGATTTGCAAGGGAACCGTTCCAAGCGATGTTGTCGGCGCGTGGAGACCTACGCGATTCGAACAACCGGTGACGGTCGCCGGGGAGTTGATCGCGAACGCCGAAGTGATCGTCGGTGACCGCGATGGCGCAGTGGTTTTCGGCTTTGATCATCTGGAAATAGTCAAAGTAGGTATCCGCGATGCCTTCGAATCCGAAAACAAGGTGCGCGATGCGATACTTGCCGGAGAAGACCCGCATGAAGCGTATTTGAAGTATCGCAAGTTTTAGCGGTAAATCTACGCGGCGTTTTTCAGACCGTAAATGCGGACTGCATTGTCTGCTGCAATAGCGTTGATTTCGTCATCGGACAGGGGCGCAAGCAGAGTCTTGGTGATATTGATCCACGACGCCAGCCCGCCACCAAGATTGATAACGGGCCAGTCGCCACCCCAAAGAATCCGGTCCTTGCCGAAGGCATCCAGCACATGGTCGAAGTATGGCCGTATCGCCTCGACCTTGTCGTGCTCTTCGCTGCAATAGGACGGTAAGCCGGACAGCTTGCAATTGACATTGGGATGAGACGCTAGGGCGGAGACACCCGCCTTCCATGTATCGAAGTCGCCACCGGCAATGTCGGGCACACCGCAGTGGTCGAGAACGAACTGGACACTCTCACAATCCGAAACAAGAGCTTCCCCGATAGCCAGCTGCCGCTGGAGAATGCATAGATCGAATGGATAGCCGCGCGCACCAATTTCGCGCACATTTTTGCGGAAGGTGGAAGTCGTAGACAGCTCGTCCGGCATGACATGCAGGACACGGCGAAAGCCGCAAACTTCCAACTGCTCGCACTCCGCTAACCAAACATCGAACTCGTTTTCCATTTCCGGGCGACACGATGCCACGACAGCTGCCACTGCATTGTCCGCCTCTCGTGCAAGTGCAGACATGAAGCGGGTCTCATCGCGGTAGTGAACATCATCCACTGCAGTTTCGACGAACACAGTCTTTTCAATGGTCGTTACCGTTGCCGCCGTCTTGTAGTCTTCGGCCACAAAATCTTCGCCAGCCAACTGGGGTATCGGCTGCGTCCATTCGTAGCCGAATTCCTGATGGTTGATGAAATGCTGGTGTGTATCGATCAGTCTCACGGATGCACCCTTTCAACAAGCATCTGCATCATGCCAGTATTCATTTTCGAGTCTCGCGATAAGCGGCGTTCAACTGCTCGACTGCCGTCGGTACAGAGGTATCCCCACTGATGCAGGCGTGGATAGTGTCGCCCGCGCGCGCCTGCAGTTCCATGTATCCGTGATAGCGAGGCCTGATCCAGGCAGTATCGAGGGTCAGGCGAGTGTTACGGAAGAAATCACGCGAAGCCCGGTTGCAATTTTCGCTTTCCCACGCATCTGCGTGAGCCGGCTGCCCACCGGCGTCGAAATAGATCGTCGATTGACACGGCCCGCTCGCAACAAAATAGGCGAAGTCGACTGCTTCCTCGAGATGCTGTGAGTATTGCGAAACTGAGATTCCTGCACCGCCAAGCACGGTTCCTCTGGGTCCATTGGATCCAAATCCAGGCGCATCGCTGAAAACAAGCGCGAACCTGCGAAACCCGTCGCGGCTATAGTTGGTGTAGCCGTAGCCGAAAACAGAATATGACGGGGCGGTCTCGTCAGTGCTCATCCAGTCGTAGATCTGGATAGGATCCAAGCCCAGGCACCTTCGGTCGACCTGGTCCGACAGTTCGCGCAAGCGCTCCAGGGTCAATTCGGCATCCGCAGCCGCAATCAGCTCGTCTTCTGTTGCAGCGATGTCAAAGCCCAGATTTCGTGCGAGGCCGAAGAAGGTCATCGCAGCGTTGATCGGAGCAAGCGCCAAACAGGCATCACCGGAACGGGCGATTTCCATAACATCGTCCCATGTCCGCGGAGCCGTAAGCGAAACGCCTTCGCGAAACGCCGATACGGGGCTAGCGGCATCGATCGCCAGCGCCCATTGTTGTTCGTCGAACTGGTACGATTCGTGAGATCCGCCGATCGATGCGGCGGCAAGCGCAGTCAGCTCGGCTTCGCGATCCTTCCGGCCAAGCGGTGCAAGCACGCCGCTATTCGCTACCGCGCCGACATGAGGGTGGTCGACGACGATCAAATCGTACTCTCGGGCCATTATTTCGATGGGACGGTCTGCAAAAGCCTGAAGCGGCCTTCTGTCCCAGCGTATTGTGACATGCGGATGCCGCAAACGAAAAGCCTTGGAGGCCGCAACCATCGGATCGTACCCCCGGACATGATCCCAGGCGATGCCTCGTAGCGATATTTCGTCTTGCATTCCGTATCCCCGCTTGCACTAGACCCTGTCTCTATATAAACCCTGTGATTATATATGAATGGACGGATTGCCAATAGGCAGGCGCTTTACGAGAGGCAAAGTATGAAATTCCCAAATGGCCACCCGGCCCCCCGGCACAATCTCGAGCTGGACCTTGAGAAGCAGGGGTGGTCCTCAGGATTGCCCCTCGCCAATGGATTGCTCGGCATGATGGCCTGGTGCTCGCCAGACGATCTGGTTGTTTCGCTTGATCGATCGGATGTCTGGGACACCCGCCCAATCCCGGAATATCAAGCCGAAACGTATCGGTTCGACCGGCTCGTTGAACTTGTGAAAACCGACCGAATGGACCTCGTGCAGGTCGAGTTTGAAGCACCTTATCAACGACCTGCTCCTACCAAATTGCCCGTAGGCCGGCTGCGGCTCCCCGGAGCTTCAGGTCAGCTTCACTCAGGGCGACTGTCGCTGAGCGAGGCTATCGCGCGCATTACGCTCGATGCCGGCACGCTCGAAATGGCAGCACTGGCAGGCACGGGTTGCGGCGCACTGTGGAGCACCGAGCCAAAAATTGTTGAGGGAATAGAGCTTGAACCTCCCGCATTCGGCGAGCCTGCGCCACCGAAAGAAGAATCGTTTATTGCGTTTATTGCCCAAGGCCGCCCACAAGATCTTGACTACGACAAGCCCGAGCTTTTCACAGAGGGTGCAATCGAAGGGTATGTACAAAAAACGTATGACGCCGCTTTTGCTGCGGCGATCTTGCGCAAGCAGGAAGGCGATCTCCACATTGCCTATGTCCATGTCGTGTCTGCGGAGACCACGCAGCAAGCAAAAGACCTCGTTTGCGAGCAATTGAATTCACTCGCTGCCCAATCTCTGGATGATTTGCTTTCCGCTCATCGCGAATGGTGGCTCGACCAATGGAGCCGTTCTTGGCTCGCACTCCCAGACGATGCCGTTCGGGAAAAGTGGTGGGTTGTCGATACTTACCTGCTTGTGGCCGCAGCGCAGCCCGAGGCTCCACCGGTGGCACTGCAGGGCCCATGGACCGTCGATGCCGGGTATTTGCCTCCGTGGAAAGGCGACTACCACCACAATCTCAACACCCAAATGACTTACGCGCCTCTCTACACAGCCGGCAGGCTTGATGCGTCACGAGTAATGGTCGACTGGCTTTGGGAAACCGCAGACAATTGCCGCGAATGGACTCGCAGGTTTTTTGACAAGCCGGGCCTGTGCGTTCCGATGACTTGCGACATCGAAAATCAGCAGCTTGGTGGATGGGCACCTTACACGCATTCCCTGACATCGGGGTCGTGGCTCGTCCATAATGTTTGGCTCGATTGGCGCCATGGCGGCGACAGGGAATTGCTGAAGGAAAAGATCGCCCCGTGGATCTGCGATGTTGCTGTCTTTCTGGAAGCGATCATGGAGATAGATCCGCAAACGGGTCAGCGAAAGCCGCCGATCGCAACTTCGCCCGAATGGAACGACAACCGGCGCGAAGCCTTTTTCTGGGATTGGACCAACTACGATCTGGCGCTTACCCGGTTTACATTCTTCGCTGCGGCAGACGTATGCGAGGCGCTTGGCGATGGCGAAGAGGCCGAGCGGTGGCGCAAGGCATTGGCCGAATGTCCCGATCTGCTGGTCGGCGACGATAACAGCCTCCTGATCGCCGAAGGTGAGCCGTGGAACCAGCCACACAGACATTTCTCCAATTCCCTGTCGATCATGCCTCTCCATCAGCTCGACCCCCTCGACACCGAAGATCGGCGCGTGATCGACGCAACGATCAAGCGCATCGAAGACGCTGGCACAGGGGCGTGGATGGGGTACACTTACAGCTGGCTATCCTGCATGTACGCAAGAATGGGCGATCACGAAAAGGCATTGAAAGCCCTGCATATTTTCGATGATGGTTTCCGCTACCCCAATGGCTTTCACACCAATGGCGATATTTCCGGCAAGGGTTATATGGCGCTGCCTTTTGACTGCTTTACGTTCGAGGGCAACAGCCTTGCGCTGGCCGGCATTCAGGACATGTTTGTGCAAAGCCGTCCGGGACGCCTCGACCTCCTGATGGCCTGGCCAGAGGCATGGACATCTGCACAGCTGAAGGGTTTCAAGGCCGACGGTGCTATTGAAATCGTTTCGCTCATGGTGAGTGACGGGCGGTTGGTTGCGAAGCTCCTCTGCGCGAATGACGCGAGTTTCGAACTGACAGTGCGCGGCGGAGAGCCGCGCAAAGTAACCCTGATCGGCGGCGAAATGCAGACAGTCGATGTCGCGCTTTGACCCGATCAACTGCGAGGGCGCTTTCCCTGCGCACCTCCCAAACATTTCCGCCTGCGCGAACCACCTCGATTAAGGAGCATTAGATGACCGATTTTGGCCCCAAGAAAGGCATGAGTAATGCCGAGATTGACGAGACGATCGACGCGATCCTGGCTGAGGCTACGTTGGAAGAGAAGGTCGGCATGATGAGCGGCCAGGGCTTTTTCCAGGCAATGGCCGAAGACGACCGCGTATGGTGCGCGCGCCCCTATCGCGCCGGAGGCGGGGTTGATCGGCTAAATGTGCCTGCGCTCTATTTCACCGATGGGCCGCGCGGCGTGGCCGGCGGTAATTCGACCTGCTTTCCCTGCTCGATGGCGCGGGGCGCTAGCTTCGACGTCGATCTGGAGCGGCGGATCGGAGAGGTTATGGGGATCGAGAGCCGGGTGAATGGCTGCACGCTGTCCGGCGCCGTCTGCTTCAACCTGTTGCGTCATCCAGCTTGGGGCCGGGCGCAGGAGACTTATGGCGAGGATCCGCACCATTTGGGAGAGATGGGCGCTGCGCTGGCAACGGGTATCCAGACGCACAATGTCGTCGCCACGGTCAAGCATTTTGCACTCAATTCGATGGAGAATGCGCGCTTCAAGGTTGACGTGCAGATAGACGATCGCGCGCTGCACGAAGTCTACCTACCGCACTTCAAGCGCGCCATCGATGCAGGCTGTGCAAGCGTGATGAGCGCCTACAACAAGATAAATGGCGAGTATTGCGGGCAGGATCGTGTTCTCCTCACCGACATCTTGCGCGGTGAATGGGGCTTCGACGGCTTCGTGCATTCGGACTGGGTGATGGGAGTCTATCAACCCTATGGTGCGGCAGCTGGCCTAGATGTCGAAAATCCTGAACCAATCCATTTTGGCCAGAAGCTTGTCGCAGGAGTTGAAAACGGGACGATCGAGCCGGAAGTCATTGACCGTGCTTGCCGCCGGATCCTTCGCGTCACTTATCGCTTCGCCACCCGGCAGGACCCACAGGAGACTTATGACGGGTCTTTTGCGGCGGCTCCAGCACATACCGCATTGGCCCTAGAGGCGGCGGAGAAGTCTGCGGTCCTGCTCAAGAATGATGATGTGCTACCGCTGGCACCAGGCAAGATCGGAAAACTCGCGGTGTTGGGCCGGTTGGCAGCGCTGGAGAATACCGGCGACGAAGGCTCGAGCAAGGTCCGGCCGCCTTATGTGGTCTCTCCGCTAGAAGGGTTGCAGCGCGCCAGCGACAGATTGGGTGTGAAGGAAATCCTGACCGGTGACGAGGCCGATTTAGACGCGGCGCGCCAAGCGGCCGAAGCATCCGATGCGGTGGTCGTGGTAGTCGGCAATACCTCGGAAGACGAAGGCGAGTTCATCCCCGGTGACATTGCTCTGGGCGCCGATGTGCCGGAGGAACTTCGTTCCGCGGCACAAGCCTCGACCGTGGGCGGGGATCGCGATGATCTGGGCGTGCGGGCGGACCAGCAGGAGCTGATCGCCGCTGCCGCAGCTTCCGGCAAGCCCGTCGTCGTCGTTATCGTCTCGGGCTCGGCCATAATGGTCGAGGAATGGCACGAAAGCGTGGGTGCGATCCTCCAGACCTTCTATTCGGGTATGGAAGGTGGAACTGCGCTCGCGAAGCTGCTGTTCGGCGAGGCATCGCCTTCAGGCAAGTTGCCGTTCATTGTTGCAAAGTCGCAAGACGACTATCCGTTCTTCGACAAGGACGCAGATAGCATCACCTACGACCTGTGGCACGGCTACACGAAGTTCGACCGCGAGGAGATAGAACCGCGTTATCCCTTCGGACATGGTCTCTCTTACACGCAATTCGACTATCGCGCGTTGAAGGTGCGAAGCGATGGCAACGATCTTCATGCCGAGGTGACGGTGGTCAATGCAGGCGATGTCGCCGCCGAAGAGGTCGTACAGTTCTATGTGGGCGCACCGGGCAAGGCACTCGAACGACAGAAGAAGTTGCTCAAGGGCTTTGCGCGGGTGTCGCTCCAGCCGGGTGAGCGGCGCACGGTTTCGCTCAACATTGCCTTGGCGGACCTGCGCTACCGCGATCCTGCCACGCACGACTGGCGTTTTGAACCAGGCGAATACTGGGTGCTCTGTGGCGGAAGCTCAGCAGACCTGATCGAAACGTCGCTTGTTCTCTAACCATGCTGGAGCTTCGCACCCAGGAAAGTCGATTGCGCATCGACCCTGAACGGGGAGGCGCGGTCGAGCTTTTCTCGTGGCTAGAACGGCCAGTATTTCGGCTCGGCAAGGAAACGGGTGATCCGATCGAGAGCGCGTGTTTTCCGCTCGTTCCATTTGCCGGACGCATCGCCGATGGAAACTTCGAGCACGAAGGACATGCGATAACACTGCCACCCAATCACCCGGACATCGACGCACGCAACGCACTGCATGGCTGGGGTTGGCTGGCCCGCTGGGAAGTAGAAGCCTTATCCCAAACCGAGGTGTGGCTAGTGTATGAACATACGCCAGCCTCGAGCCGTGAAACGGGGCGATGGCCCTGGCCCTACCGTGCCGAGCAGCGCTTCGAGTTGTCGGAGCATGGCTATCTCCACCGCCTGTCACTCATCAATCTCGGGGATAGGGACATGCCCGCTGGGCTGGGGCTACACCCTTATCTTCCCCGCAACCAAGCCGCCGTGTCCCTGCGAACCTGCGGCGTGTGGCACAATGACAGTGCGGGCATTCCAGACAGTTTCGAGCCGGGCGACTTCGATACTCTTTGCGGCGCGAACTGGGACAACACTTTTGCGGGCTTGCAAGGCTCCATCCGCATCGAATGGCCTCAACACGTGCTGACGATCGAGCCGGACCCCGCTTTCGCATTCACGCATTTCTATAGCCCGCCAGATGCCGATTTCTTTTGCATCGAACCTGTCAGCCACATGCCCGACAGCGTCAATCGAAGCGGTGCGGATTACGAGACCGGGCTACGCATGCTTAGTCCTGATGAGCGCTGGGACACTTTAACCCGCTTTGCTGTGACGGAGCGGGCCCGCTGATGTGGATGGGCATCGATCTGGGTACCTCCTCGGTCAAGGTCGTGCTGATCGAGGACAACGGTGAGATAATTTCCGAGGCAAGCGCAGACTTGTCGATCTCGCGGCCCCAGTCCGGTTGGGCAGAGCAGGACCCGTCCGATTGGCTCGTCGCCGTAGAGCAAGCGGTACTCTCGCTTCCCTCCGATCTTCGCGCCGCTACACGCGGCATCGGGCTGAGCGGTCAGATGCACGGAGCGACTGTACTTGGCGCTGACGACCGGCCATTGAGAACCGCAATCTTGTGGAACGATACGCGCGCTGCAGCGGAATGTCAGGAATTGACCCGGGCCTTTCCCAAAGCGGAGGAGGTGTCGGCGAACCTGGTGATGCCGGGCTTTACCGCGCCGAAGCTGCTGTGGCTGCGCAACCATGAAGCCGAGACCTTTCGTTCGGTTCGAAGCGTACTGCTGCCCAAGGACTATGTCCGCCTTCATTTATCAGGCGACAAAGCAACCGATGCCAGCGATGCAGCAGGCACTAGCTGGCTTGATGTCGCAGCTCGGCAATGGTCACCCGGCCTCCTCGAAGCTACCGGACTGCGTATTGGGCACATGCCGAACTTGTTCGAGGGAAACCAGATCACCGGGACGCTGCGCGCGGCGTTGGCGGCTTCGTGGGGCATGGAGCAAGTCCCCATTGCCGCTGGCGGCGGAGACAATGCCGCAAGCGCGGTTGGGTTGGGGGCAATAGAGCCGGGCGACAGTTTCGTCTCCATCGGCACTTCGGGCGTCTATTTTGTCGTCGATGCCAAACCCATGCCAAACCCTAAGAAGGCCGTGCACTGCTATTGCCACGCGGTTCCGGACAGGTGGCATCGCATGGGAGTCATATTGTCCGCCGCCGCCTCTGCCGACTGGGGCGTGAAGGCGCTTGGCTATGCGAGCATCGAGGAGGCGCTGACAGATGCCGAAGCTGCTCGGCCTGGCCCCTATTTCGCGCCGTATCTGGCCGGGGAGCGAACACCGCACAATGACGGCGCGCTGCGCGGTGCCTTCACCGGTCTCGATGCAAATACGGACCGCGGCGCGATGATGCGCGCAATCATCGAAGGCGTATCGCTGGCAATCGCAGATTGTCAGCGCGCCATTGGACACAAACCCTCTGAACCGCTTGCGCTCGTCGGAGGCGGCGCACGCTCGCAATTTTGGGCACAAATGCTCGCAAACGCGCTCGGCTCAAGCGTCGCTCTGGTCGAAACCGGACAAGCAGGCGCTGCGTCAGGAGCAGCGAGACTGGGCGCGATCGCGGCCGGAAATGCCAGCACCGACCTTTGCCGCAAGCCCAGCGTTACACACGTTATCGAACCCACCGACGATCTCGCCGAGCGTCGGTTGGGATGGTCCGCAATCCACCCTGCTATCCGGGAGCTTAATCCGTGAGCACATACTTCGAAGATATTTCGCCCATCCAGTTCGCATCAGAGGGATCGCCTGATGGGTTATCCTTCCGGGTCTATGACGCCGACCGGATCGTCCTCGGCAAGCCGATGCGCGATCATCTGCGGATGGCGGTGTGTATGTGGCATAATTTTGCTTGGGGCGGCCACGACATATTCGGCGATCCAGCGTTCGAACGGCCTTGGCTGACCGGTCAGTGGGACGAAGCGAGCAACGCCATGCGCATTGATGCCGCGTTCGATTTCATCAAACGTCTCGGCGCCCCGTTCTACACGTTCCATGATCTCGATGTCATGGAAACACCGGACGACTTGCGCGACCATGCCTCGAAGCTCGCGAAGGCTGAAGATAGACTTTCGAGCAGAATGGAGGAAACCGGGATCAAGCTCCTATGGGGTACTGCCAATCTCTTTGGCCATCGACGGTATCTCGCAGGCGCCGCTACCAATCCCGATCCCGAAATATTCACCTATGCCGCCGCTCAGGTGCGCCTCGCCTTGGAAACTACGCATCGCCTTGGGGGCGAAAACTACGTCTTGTGGGGTGGGCGGGAAGGATATGAGAGTTTGCTCAATACCGACATGACCCGCGAACTCGACCAACTCGGCAGATTTCTGAATCTAGTGGCCGAACACAAGCACAAGATCGGCTTCGACGGACTTCTGCTGATTGAGCCGAAACCGCAAGAGCCAACGAAACATCAGTACGACTATGACGTTGCCACAGTAGCAGGCTTCCTGCGCAAATACGGGTTGGAGAATGAGTTCGCCGTCAACATCGAAACAAACCACGCGACGCTAGCGGGTCACAGTTTCGAACATGAAATTGCAAGCGCCCTCGCAAACGACGCGTTCGGGTCGATCGACATCAATCGTGGCGATCCGCAACTTGGATGGGATACCGATCAGTATCCGAACAACGCGCTCGATCTCGTCCTACCGATGGTCCTGATCTTGGAAGCTGGCGGCTTCACGACGGGTGGTTTCAATTTCGATACCAAACTTCGGCGCCAGTCAATTGATCCTCATGACATGTTTCATGCCCATATCGGAGGCATGGATACTCTGGCTCGCGCGCTGCTGCTGGCCGAAAAGGTAATCGAGGACGGCCGCCTCTTGGAAGCACGGGACGAGCGCTATTCCGGATGGCAGACCGAGAAGGGTCAGGAAATCATGTCCGGCAATACTAGCCTTCAGGACCTCGCCGACGATGCGATGGAGCGAAACCTGTCACCATCGCCGGCGTCGGGCCGTCAGGAGCGGCTGGAAAATCTGCTGAATGAGTTGGTCCAGTAGCCGTTTGGCACGGCTTCCCGGGAAAAGGTGATGGCGAACAAACGCGCGATCGAACGGTGCCTGAACATCGCGGACATGCGGGTGCTGGCGAAGCGGCGAGCGCACAAGATGGTGTTCGACTATATCGACGGCGGTTCCGGAGACGAGATCACGCTTGCGCGCAACAGCGGGGCGTTTTCAGAATACCCGCTCGTCCACCGCGTTCTGAAGGGAGTCGCGCGCGTAGACACCTCGGTCGAGATCCTTGGCGAGACATGGGCGAAGCCGTTCTGCCTCTCTCCCGCAGCGGGTAACCGCCTATTTCACATCGATGGGGAACGCGCCGTCGCCCATGCGGCGGCGGATCATGGCGTGCCCTATACGCTCTCGACATTGTCCAGCGTCTCTATGGAGGACATCGCGGCGATCGGCGACGGCCCGCGGTGGTTTCAACTTTATGTCTGGAAAGACCGGGAATTGGTCTCACAAATGCTACGGCGCGCCAAAGACGCAGGATATACGAAACTCGTTCTGACGGCAGATTTCCCGCTTGCCGGAAAGCGCGAACGTGACGTGAGGAATGGCTTCACCATACCACCGACCATCAGCCTGGGTCAGGCCATCGAAGCGGTCCGCAAGCCGCGCTGGACGTGGGACTATCTGACAGGCGCGTCCATTTCCTACGCCAACCTATCCACCGAGACTCCGGCGGTGTCGCTCGCGCAGTTCGTCGCGGAACAACTGGATGCGGATTTCGATTGGGACGATGCGGCCTGGTTGATCGAGCAATGGCAAGGCGACGTGCTTCTAAAAGGCGTCCTGCACCCGAATGATGTCAAGCGGGCTCAGTCCGCAGGCTTTGCCGGGGTGATCCTTTCGAACCATGGCGGTCGTCAGCTGGATGCGGAAGCTGCGCCTCTGGACGCGCTGCTTCCCGCCCGAAAAGCGGCAGGGCCCGACTATCCACTGATACTGGATGGCGGGATCAGACGAGGCACTGACATTATTAAGGCTATCGCTCTTGGCGCTACAGCCGTGAGCTTTGCGAGGCCGTATCTCTATGGACTGTCGGCAGGAGGCTACCTGGGCGTCAAACGTGTCTTAGATATCATATCTGAAGAACTTGCCCTCGACATGGCGCTAACAGGAGCTCGCAATATAGCGAGAATCGGCGTGGACATGTTGTTGGCAAACTGCCTGGCTAAAGCGTTCGACTGACCTGCATCATCTCGGCGATTTAATTGCCGGACTGTCACTATAGAGACCTAAAGTGCCAGGCGTCGGTGCGCCTCGATTGCTCCCCGTCAGCACCTATGGCACTGATTAGCGGTTGAGGTTTAGGAGAGTTTTGGTTCTCGTCGTAGTGACTATGGAACGAAGATGAGAACCAAAAAATCGAAGTCGAAGCAGCCTGCTGAGCAGGTTATGAAGGACATCTGCCGTCGGACGCGGCGTCACTTCTCAGCAGAAGACAAGATCAGGATCGTGCTTGAAGGGCTGCGCGGCGACCCGCCTGAAGGCACAAAGCATAGCGAACGCGCTGACCGTACGCTGCATTTGGCCGAGCTGGAATTACGTGCCTCTATCCGGATCGGTCAACTGGGTGTTTTTGCGACATCTCCCGTTTTTGTATGACCCACATGTACTCCAGCCTCGGCCAACCGCGTCAACTCGGCCTCGATCTCGCTGACGATGAGCGTACGGCACCCATGTTCCGCGCCGGCGAGGTCACCCATCCTTGAGTCCATGCATTCAAACTATCGACAATATGCCGGTTGATTTCCGGCAATTGACATACTCGAACGGCTTTGCTGCCGTTGGGGTTACAAAGACCTCATGGTAAAGACGCAAGCCAGATTCAGGTCCGAATTGGTCAAGGAACCCAAAAAAGGACTGCAAAACCGCGACATGTTTAGGATGCGATTTCGCCCATTTCTCGAGTTCCGCAAGCGACCGAAACTGAGCCAGTCCGAAGGTACGATCAAGCGGCGCGCCGCTGCGGTGATGTTCACGCATCAAGTTGCAGCTGATCGCGCCGGTTTCCACAGGCCTGTCTCTGAGATCGTGCATTGCGCGTGCCAAGAGCGGGGCGACCGTCGTCAGATAGCATTCGCGCTCCTCCTCGCCGCACTGCGACCAATCCTGGCCCGAACGGATCACTGCGAGATTTGCTGGCGGAGCGACCCGGACCAAACCCCTGACTACGTCCGTTTCTCGACCGGGTATCGAGCCTAGATCGGTATCGAGTGGGTCGTTGCCAGCGATGCCGAGGCGGTCGCGCATCGCACCGTCATATCCATGCTCTGCAATGGGCCCGGTAGAGGGGGCCAGACTCAGGATGCCGACCTGGCTTTGCGTCGCGAAGGAATACAGCGTTTCGAAGCGGTCAGGTGGTATGACATAAGCTTCATGCCACACGCCGATATGCGGTCGTTGGATGGCGTCAGTCCACCATGCCTTGAAACCATCGCTATCGAGATAGCAATCGAGCTCATCAGTATTGCTAAAATAGGCGATTGTAAGTCGGCTATTGTCTCCGCTTGCGTTTTTGAAAGTGGCCTCGTCGAGGTGTGCGGCGGAAATGGGATGCGGTTCTACGAAACCGCTGAAATCTGCTTCGCGGCTTTGCACGCCAAGATGAAGGATGACGACATCGCGCTTCGCCTTAGCTGACCAAGCCGGATAAGGTGGCTTCCAACCGTCCGGCATGTTGCGCTTTATCATATCTCCCTCTCAGTGCTCTGCTCAAACGCGGCAGCTTCTTGATCGGGTGAAGCCCCCTCAAGTTCGGTGTCCCAACCGTCCCCGAAATCCGGCTTGGGTTCGAGCACCCTGCGCTCAGAAGAGTTGAACAACAGTCTGAGGACGTCACCCCGGGCATAGTGGCCAGCAGGATCCGTCGCTGCCTTAGCCAATGCTATTTCAGCAAGATCGATCTCTGCGATCACAAGTCCCTCTTCGTGCTCGGGAATGAACTCGGCAAGTGGTCGACCGTCTGGCCCGTAGATCATACTCTTCCCGCCTCCGAGGGGCAGCAGATCGCGCTTTTGGTCGCTATCACACAGTATGTCTTGCGTTGGTTTGTCCACAATCGCCGTCGCAGCAATCACAAAACACCCACCTTCGAGGGCATAGACCTGGCTTGCTGCAGCATTTGCGTCCGCTCCCAGCGCGTAAGCTTTGTCGCGGTAGACGGCAAAGCTCGGCCATGCCGCCATATGGATCTGCTCATGCTGAAAAAACATGGCGGCCTTTACGAGCGGCTGAAGGTGCTCCCAACAGCAAAGGCCTCCGACTCTGCCAAGGCGGGTTTCGAGGACTTCGATGTCGCTGCCATCTCCCTCTCCGAACACTGACCGTTCGACATGGGTCGGCTTAAGTTTACGCCGGTGTTTCAAGACGCTGCCATCCGTGTCGATGATGGTCTGCCCCAAGAACAGCGTGCCATGATACCGCTCGCTCGTTCCCAACCCGACAAGCATACTTGCATCTCGCGCGGCCTCGGCGATGCGCGAAATTTCAGGGCCGATTCGATCAATCGACGCGGCGTGATAGCGCTGGACAAACTGCATGCCCCAGGCTGGTGAATCGAGCCACGCCCAAAAGGGATAGCCCGGTAGCCATGCTTCCGGGAATGTAATCATCTCAATGCCGCTTCTTGCGGCATCCTCTATGATCCGAACGGTTTTCTCGACGGTTCCGTCGAGGTCCATGTACACTGGCGCGGCCTGCACGGCCGCGGCCTTGAATGCACCTGCCATGATCTGCTCTCCCAAACACCTGCATGATTGGAAACCCTAGGCATTTCGGGGGCTCCGCGATTGCATGACAAGGACGGTTTTATTGACCTTGTGTGACAGCGGTTCTACAAATTCCGTAGGGGAATTGGCGAATGGACCTACAACTCGGAAGTTCCGGATTTACAGAAGACAGCCTCAAAGTCTGGCGCGATATTGCTTGTGATCTGTTCGTTCCCTTACAAATCGATCCGATGGGCAAAGACCCCTTCCGTTGGGATATGTACGATACCGATTTCGGCGACATTTCTCTCACCGATCTATCCTTGTCCCCTCAGGACGTGCAGCGTTCAAACAAGCACATTGGCGGCAGCTCGACCGACTATTTTCTGCTGAGTGTCCAGGTGGAAGGAATGGCAACGATTGCGCAAGACGGCCGCCACGTTCGGTTGGCGCCGGGTGACGGCGTTCTATACGACACCAAGCGTCCCTATATGTTGGTGTTCGAACATGACATGCGCCAACATATTTTGCGTGTCCCCCGTGACATGCTGCTGTCGGCCATTCCCGGAATGAATGACGCCGTGGCGAGGCGGATATCGGGCACTTTTTCGCTTGGAGCGCTGCTGGGAAGTACAATCAGGCACTACATCGACGGCGCAGCCAACTTCGAACCAAGCGAACGCGCCAATCTAAGCAATTCCTTGCTCGACCTTTTAGCCGTGACAATCGGAAAATTCGACGCGATGCAGATGGAGAAGGAGCCGAGTAATCGGGTCGCTACTCGTGCGCGAATAGACGCCTTTATAGCGAAGAACCTGAAGAACGCGGATCTCAGCGTGGCAATGATCAGCTCGCGGACAGGGTTAAGCATACGCGCCCTGCACCGCTTGTTCAAAGCAACAGGTGATGAAACATTATCGCGATTCATAACGAAGCGTCGCCTCGAACATTGTGCCGCCGAACTTGCAGATCCGGGGCAGCGCAAGACCATTACAGAATTATGTCTCGACTGGGGCTTCTCTGACTCCGCGCATTTTTCGCGAGCATTCAGGACGCACTATGGATTGACCCCTCGCGAATTCAGGAGCGGATCGACCGGTCATCTCATGACCAGTGCCAAGTGAAGTCCGGAGCCGGTTGGTTGGGAAGACTATTCAGTCAAGGACAAGCAGGCCCGTTTATGGGTCGAACATGTGCACCTAGTCCGCACTCAAAACCTGCAATTGATCACCAATTTCAATTGCACCCGCTTGTGTCACCTCGGCATAGATACCCATGTCGAGATGACCAAAACGTGCTTTGAGCTCCGCCGGAATGTTGATGTCCCGCTCGCCAGTCTCTGGATTTACCTGCGTTGCGGCACACCGCCGTGTTCTCAGAACGCCGCGCACAACACACGATCCGATCTTAATATCCTGCTCGATCCAGTCGAACTCTTGCCATGCCGGAACACCCTCAAAGTAAACATTCGCCCGAAACCGCATATGATGAACCGGCACACCCAACGATTCAGCCAATGCACGAACCGAATTGAGGTTGATCAAGGAAATCGCGCGTGCTTTCTCTTCGGACACGACGCTGATGTCGGTGAATTTGTGATCGGAGGTTCGGATAATCTCCGGATCAAGACGGTCATCGTGAAGATAGTCCGCAAAGAATCGCTCGACGCGTTGAACATCTGCTCCATCGTCTAGCGATGCTTCAAGCCTTGTCGCGCCGTCTTGTCTGATTGACAAACGGCCGGTCTCCTCGTCATATTTCGTGTCGAGCAGGGCAAGCCGTTCGTCTCGCATCAGCATGAGAAATCTGGATTTTGGAAGCGCTTCCGGGTTGTTCCGGTCAAACGTGCCTGGCTTACGCGCTATCGCAATCGCACGATCGCCCTTCAATCCATCTTCGACGGTGAGTTCTACTCGCTGGAGCGCCGCTCCGCTCATCCCTTTCACCGGGTATTTATACATATGAGTGATCAAGCCAACACCTCCTCAATCCGTTCTGCGACCTTCAAGAGCGCGCGATCCTCATGTACCGGGCCATCGATTTCGACGCCAAATGGCAGGCCATTTGCCAACTTACCGGCAGGAATTGAAATTCCAGGTAGCCCTCCGAGAGAGCCTGGACTGGTGTTTCTAATGATCGTCGGAAAGAGCGGTAACTTCCGGTCGCCGATCGATACAGTTTCGTTTTCGCCAAGCGGCGGAGGCGCGACCGGCACTGTGGGGAAAACCAGCCCATCGATCCGGCTCGTCAGAAAGCAACTCGCATAGCGATCCCTCAGTGCGAGCAGTTCGAGATGCATGGCTTTTCCATACTCGCTATCCACGACTGCGCTTTCGAGAGCCTGTTGGAAGCCAGCCCGAACGTCTGGACTGGCTATCGCGTCAAGGAATGCTCGGAGCGCGATGTCACGATCTTCCAGAAACCGTCGCCAAACAATGCCGGCCTCATGGATGGCAATCGGGAAAGATGCTGCCTCATCGTGTTTCAGTATCTCGCGACAATCCACGTCAACCAAAATGACGCCCGATGCTGCCAAGCGGGCAAGAACTGCATCAAATGCCTCGTCGACCTGGCCTTCAAGTTGTGCAGCAAAACTGCTTCGCGGAACACCAAGTCGGAGAGGTCGAGCGATGTCGGGAGGCGAGCGCCCATCGGGTACGATTATCGTGTCGAGCAGAGCGACATCACTGACCGTTCTGGCTGCCAGCGAAATGGTGTCAAGCGTCCAGCTAAGTGTCAGCACACCGCCTGCAGGGTAGCGACCGGCGGATGGCCGGAAGCCAACGCATCCACAAAATGCCGCAGGGATACGGCCCGATCCGCCCGTGTCCGTTCCAAGCGCAAAAGGTACTACGCCTGCAGCAACGGCAGCAGCGGAACCGCCACTTGATCCCCCGGTCGAGAAATCCCTGTTCGCTGGATTTCGGACGGGGCCGAATATGGGGTTGTCGCTCGTCACCCCGAACGCGAATTCGTGCAGGTTCGCCTTGCCAATCGGGATGGCGCCCGCCTTTCGAAGCGCAGCGACGACCGGAGCGTCAGCAGCAGCATCGCCGCCGCCGATTGCGCACCCACCTCCGGTCAACGGCATGCCTGCTACCGCGATGTTGTCTTTGACCAGGAATGGTATTCCGGCAAGCGGTGGCAGCCCCTCGATATTGCGGCCGTCTGAGCGCTCACTGTCGACTTTTTTCGCGAGCTGGCGCGCGCCGCGCTCGTCCAAATGACATAAAAGGTTCAGATCCGAGCAACCAATTGCCCTCGCAAGCGCATCCTCGACAAATGAAACTGGCGAGCCGTCACCGGTAACAAGGCGTGATCGGTAGCCCGGAATATCCTCCACGATACTAGCTGCGAGTGGAGGCGGCGATCCTTGCAACGATCGCCTCCGCCTCTGCCATCATGTTTTTAACAATCCGCCCTGCTGGCAAAACTTCCTTCACCGCCGACACTCCTTGACCGGCGAGAAATGGAATTTCCTCCCAATCTGCCTCCATCTCAGGTGTCGGCAGGACCACGTTGAACTTTCTAAGCTCCATCTCTTGCCCGCGGTCAGTCGTTTGACCAATCACTTCGAGGTCATGCCTCTCCAGAGGCACTTCGTCGAGTCGGTGATTGAATTCCCGAACGACCCGGTTTTCAATGAGACGCATGGGATTGAAGTGCGGCCATTCCGGTCCGAAGATCGCAGAAAGGACGGTATCTTTTCCCTCTGCGGCGATCAGTCTTCGCAAATGCTCTGGATGGACATAAGCTTCTTCGCTTGCCACGAGGCGCGTGCCGACCCAGACACCGTCTGCGCCCAGCGCAAGGGCAGCCGCAACGCCGCGCCCGTCACTAACGCCGCCGGCAGCCAGGATCATTGCGCCATCTAGAGCATCCACCAACTCAGGCACCAGGACGAAGGTCGGCAATGCCTGATAATTGTGACCCCCAGCCTCGTATCCCTGCGCAACAATGACTTCGACCCCATCGCCAAGCGCCCGCCGAGCGTCTTCGACGGATCCGACCTGCTCCCAAACGGAGATGCCCGCATCGGTCAGCAACTTGAGATGCTCCGCTGAAGGATGTCCCCAATGGAATGAGACAATCGGCGGCTTTTCTTCTGCGCAAATTCGAATCTGCGCATCATTGTCAAAACAGGTGATGAAGTTGATATTGAACGGCGAACGGGTCAGCTCGCGGACAAGCGCGATGCGGCGCCGAAGCTCCTCCGCATCCATGAACCCGACACCAAGAGCTCCGATACCTCCGGCGTTGGAAACCGCCGCAGCAAATTCAGGCTTTTCTCCCGCGAAGGCCATTCCAGCGGCAGCGAAGGGGTGGTCGCAACCAAACCGAGCGGTAAAGCGTGTCTCAATCATGATGGGCTCAGAAATCCAGGCTCAATCTGGCAAACCATTCGGTAGGTCTGCTATAGGTACCGTAGGCCAGTGCGCCGCCCGCTTGGACAAAGCCCGAAGCAAGATAGCGCTCGTCCAGGAGATTTGTCACACCCACGCTAAGGTCGAAGCGCCCACTGGGCTCTTCGTAGCTAATCGAGCCATTGACCATGTGAACCGGGTCGCGCTTGAGGATCAGAGAGTTCTCGGTGTCGTTGAACAGCGAGGAAGTGTACGTGTAGTCGGCATTGAACCGTAGTCGCCCACCATTTGCGAACTCAAAGCGATAATAGGGACTGACGTTGACCTTCCAGCGCGCCGTTTTTGGCAGGCGGTCCCCCGCAGTTACTCCAGGCGCCTTGAAAGTGTACTCGTCATGTATGTATCCAACGCTGCCCGTTACGCGGAATGCATCTGTTAGAACTGCATTCCAGTCGGCCTCGAAGCCATAAATTTCGGCGTTCCCGGCATTTCGTACCGTCGGTGAGATGCCTTCAACCTGATTTAGCTGTATTCCGCTGTATTCGGTGAAGAATAGCGCTGCGTTGAAACGGAGCCGCCGGTTAAAAAGTTCGGATTTCAGGCCGACCTCATAGCTGTCGGCTTCTTCTTCCTCGAAGGTGGGAGCTTCGCTCAATGGAACCGATAGTCGCGTCGTCCAACCACCGGATTTGTACCCTTGGGAGTATGACGCATAAAGAAGTGTGTCATCCGGGAATGTGTATTCAAGCCCGATACGCGGAGAGAAGTCCGAAAAACTCTGCTCTTGGACACCGGGTGGGAAGAAACGCAGTGGATCGTTCGGATCTGGGAAGCCGATTGCCGCCTGTACGCCAGGCGTGATCGAGTCGAGCGGAACCCCCGCTGCCAGCTTGTAAAGAAATCCGTTGAGATCACGCTGAAAGCCCTCGAACTGCTTATCTTCCTCCGTGTAGCGCGCGCCGAGAGTGAGTCCTAGCGAATCTGAAATCGCATAGTTGAGATGTGTAAAGACCGCCCAGGTCGATGTGTCGAGCAGGTTGTTCCCATCGATCTGCAGCAATCCCGATCCGATTGTCACGAAATCATGCAGATTGCCTTCCTCTTCGAAGTAGTAGCCGCCGACCACGAAATCGAGTGCGTCGTTGAAGGCTTGGCCGGAGAGCTGCAGCTCTTGTGAGAACTGGCTCTGATTCATCTCGAACGCGGCGTGGTTCGCAATCGTAGGCGAACCGTCGGCATCGAGACCTGCCCGCCATTCAAGTTCGCGATAGGCTGTAATCGACTTCAGGGCGGCGACGTTGAGATCCGCATCGATTGTTCCGGAGAACCCAAAACTCGTCAGTTTTGCAAAGCTAGGTCCTGTAGCAAAGCTTTCGTCGATATCGTCAGAAACGAAGCGGTCATCGAAGGGCAAGCGATCGTTCGTCGGATCGGCATCAAGATTGACACCAGCAAGGATTTCGCCCGTGCCTCCAAGTGGGGAACCACAAAGGGCGCTCAAATTGCCGCCAGGTGCGCTAGGCAGGTCAGCTGCGAGCGTGTTGATGCATAGATTATAAGCAGTGCCAAACAATTCGCCGGGCACACCTTCGAAAGGGAACGTGTCCAATAGAACGTTGGCCAAGCCTGGCTGATCAACACGCTGGTAGTCACCGGCCAGCGTAACATCAATGGTGTCGCTCGCCCGCCATAGGAGTTTGCCGCGCACGGTCCATTGATCGTCACCGCCCTCGCGTTCGTTCCGAGCAAATCCGACGTTCGGGAAAGCGGCCTCGTTCTCCGTCCTTACAGTCCCAGAACCTGGAAAGGGAACCCGGCGGAGATAGCCGTCCCTGCTCGTGCTCGAAACACTTAGGCTAGAGAGAAGCGTGCCTTCGACGATTGGCAAATCGACGTTGGCGCGAATGTCGAGACGATCATAGCTACCCGTGATAATCTCGGCCCTGACCCCAAATTCGTCCGAGGGTGCGCGCGTAACAATTGAAATGGCGCCTCCGATGGTGTTCCGGCCGAACAAGGTGCCTTGCGGGCCCTTCAAGATTTCGACTCGTTCGACGTCGAGCAAATCCGCATTGGCGCCGACGGTACGCGCAAGATAGACCCCGTCGACATAGACCCCGACACCCGGATCCAGATTAAACGCGAAGTCATCCTGGCCGATCCCGCGAATGAATGCTGTCAGAACCGCCGACGTTCCGGAAAAGGGTGACCCGGCGTCCAAAGTGACGTTCGGAGCAAAGCTCGTGAGACCCTGTACCGAGTTGACGTTTTTCTCTGCTAGTGTCTCAGATGTGAAGGCCGATATCGCGATCGGCACATCCTGAATATTCTCCGACCGCTTTTGTGCGGTGACGACAATGACATTTAAGCCGACATCTTCATCCGCGCTGCTTTCGGCTTGATCTTGTGCAATGGCTCCGGATCCGCTGATCGTCGCGGCGCTGGCCAAGAGCAGAGATAAAACCTTCGTAATCCGCTTGCTCACAGTCCATCTCCCTCACGCGTTTAATTGTGAGGCATGCAATTAATGTAAGCCGAGAATGCCCGCTTTCGCAGAAGCGACAAAACTCTTGCTCTTGAGCGACAGGAGTAAGCATAGCGCGCCTCCTGCGAAGTCGGAATGCGCGCCAACGCGCATGCCTTAGGAAGGGTGGACTTCGATTAGTTGATGGATAGAGGCTGCCGCGCCGATCAAGCGAGCAGCGATCAACGGCTCTATTGGGTCGGAAAAGGACAATCCGGGTAAAACCCCGGCTGATGGATGGAGACAGCGCAACAAGCTTGGGGGACCAAAGCGGGCTTCGCTCACCGGACGCGTCCCGCATTTCCAGCCGCCCTTCGCGATGGTACGTCACCTTCGGTTCGGAGTTTAACGACCGTCATGCGTTACATACGCCATACTGACCTGCTCTGGATGAATATTGAGCGCGCAAGCACTTGCTTGTCGGCGATTGCTACAGTCTCTGCGTCTATGGCATGAATGAGCAAGAATCGCCGCTGCGCAACGCATCGCTGACTATCTCGAAAACTCCTCCATGGTATAGGTCATTTGCACATAATCGCCTGAGCGGTGTTTTCCCACACCTTACCAGTGCAGCTCGCTAAGCTGCCACGACCTTCTGATCGATTGCGCCGAAAATCGTTTTGCCCTGCTCGTCGAGCATTTCGATCCGAACGCGATCGCCGGGTTTCATGAATGCAGTCTTCGGCTTCCCATCAACGATCGTCTCAATCATTCTGATTTCAGCAATGCAGCTATAACCGAGCCCGCCTTTGGAGACTGGCCTACCAGGACCACCATCTGAGCTGCTGTTTGAAATTGTCCCAGACCCGATGATCGTGCCAGCTGCCAGATCGCGAGTCTTCGCTGCATGTGCGACGAGATCCGGCAACGTGAAAGTCGCGTCTTTGGCCGCTTCTGCCCGGCCGAAAGGCGAGCCATTGTAATCGACGCGGAGAGGCAGATGGATTAATCCATCCTGCCAGGACGCGCCAAGTTCGTCCGGTGTCACGGCGACCGGCGAAAAGGCGCTGGCCGGTTTTGACTGGAAAAACCCGAACCCCTTGGCAAGCTCATCAGGGATGAGGTCGCGCAGACTTACGTCATTGACAAGCATCAGCAATTTTATGTGACCTTCTGCAGCTTTGCTGCTGATGCCCATGGGTACATCATCGGTGACGCACGCTACCTCGCCTTCCATGTCACAGCCCCAAGCAGGGTCGCCCAATGGGATATCTTCGGTCGGCGCTAAGAACCCGTCGCTCCCGCCCTGATACATGAGCGGGTCATTATAGAAGCTGTCGGGAAGGCTTGCACCACGGGCGCGCCTGACAAGTTCGACGTGATTGATGTAGGCAGATCCGTCGGCCCATTGAAAGGCTCGTGGAAGCGGCGAGCGAACTTTGGTGGGATCGAACGGAAAGCTCTCAATATTCCTGTTCTCGAGCTTCCGCGCAACGGCTTCGAGATTGGGTGCCACCTCACTCCAGTAATCGAGCGCCAATTGCATCGTGGAAGCAACATTCTCCGCCAGGCAGTACCGGCTGAGGTCCTTCGAGACGACGATCAACCGTCCATCGCGGCTTCCATCCTTGAGTGTGGCAAGTTTCATGGTTTAGCCTTTCTGCGCATTATCTGGCTGGGCGTCGGAATGTGCCCATTGAAATTCGAAAAGTGCCAGAGAAGCGCGTTCGATGCGCTCAATCGTGGGCGTGTGGACAAGAGCGAGTGTGAAGAGGTGGGCTCGAAAGTAGCCGACGAGTTTCATTTGCCGTGGTCTTTTCTGGCCAACTCATGCAGCCAATCGGCGTGACGGGGTGCTTTCTTGGTTTCGCTCCACTCCTCCAGCATCAAGGGCGCGACGCGCTTTAACTCGGCATATTGTTCGTCTGTTCCGATATCGGCCGCCAATTCTAACCGATGACCGTTTGGATCAAAAAAGTAGATCGACGTGAATATGCCATGGTGGGTTGGGCCGAGGACATTTATTCCAAGGGCTTCGATATGCTCCTTGGCCGCGATCAGCTCGTCTTCGGATGAAACCCGAAAGGCGAGATGCTGGACCCATGCCGGAGTGTTTTCGTCACGCCCCATTTCAGGCTGGCTGGGCAGCTCGAAGAAGGCGAGAATATTGCCATTTCCGGCATCGAGGAAGACATGCATGTAGGGATCATATGCTCCGGTCGATGGAACATGGTCCTCGGCGAAGGCGGTGGTGTAGCTCATGCCGAGCACACGACCGTACCACTCGACTGTTTGCTGAGCATCCTTGCAACGATAGGCAGCGTGATGGATGCCGTTTAGAGATACGGGAGACATGGAAGGGTCGCTCGTCATCTTGCGGCCTCCGTGCCCGAGTCCGGCAAACTCGCTTCTCTCGCTAGTTTGATTGCCTCCGCAATCACCTTCATGTCGCCGATGTGATTGGCGAACAGGAGTACGAGTTTCGCATTGAGTTTCATGCTGGCGGCATCGCCGAGACCTTCGTGGGCATCGATCAGCATCTGATAGAGGTCATCAGGGTGCGCGATGCGCGGCGACGTATTAATGTGTGGCATCACTTGAATGCCCTTTCGCTGTGCTGAGAGCCGTGCTGCAATCAACCGGGGTCGGATCCTGCCATCGCGCAGCAATGTATTGGTCGGGCCGGAACAGATAGGCGCTCCCAGGCTCCATGGCGTAGCGCTTAATTACGGCTTCGGACTCAGCCGCCTGCGCTAAATCGATGGTCTTAACGCCGTCGATCAACGCGTTGCCGCCATATTTCAAGAGCACGAACTCGCCGCCCAATTGGTCGAGTAACCACTGCTTGTCCGCATCGAAACCCATCGCCGCGTCGAGGGCTGGCGACCCTGGCGCGACGCCTCCGCTCCATTCGTCTCGGTCGGGTGTGTTGAGGACGCTGTCCGGATAGCTTACCGGAGTGGAGAGGCGTCCGCTATTGACGAATGGTCGCGCGAAAGCGTGGTCGCGCGCAAGTTCGAGTACTGCGTCACGGAAAGCGGCGCTGACGGCGCTCTTTGGCGTCATGAAATCAGTCGAGCGGGAGGAGTTGAGGATATTTTCGTCAGCGGTGACTTTCGCTTCATAGTCGTAGCTGTCAATCAGCGCTGGGCCAGCCTCGCCGCGCAGCACCAGATCGAGCTTCCAGGCCAGATTGTCGGCATCAGCGATGCCGCCATTGCAGCCGCGCGCACCGAAAGGCGAGACGAGATGCGCGCTGTCACCGGCGAAGACGATCCGGCCATGCACGAAATCGCGCATCCGGCGACATTGGAAGGTGTACACGCTGTACCATTCCTCCGTGAATTCAGCGTCGGCTCCGATCATCCCGCGCACGAAGGGCTCGACATTTTCCGGACGTATGCAGGCTTCCCGATCAACGTCCCAACCAAGCTGGAAGTCGAGCCGCCACACATCGTCGGGCTGTTTGTGCAGCAGAGCAGACCCACCGGGATTGAAGGGTGGATCGAACCAGAACCAGCGCTCGGACGGTCTCTCCTCGGCAAATTTGACATCGGCGATGAGGAAATTGTCCTCGAACACGCGGCCTTCGAAATCGAGGTCGAGCATTTCTCTGGTGGGGCTCTTGGAGCCGTCGCAGGCAATCAGCCACTCGGCCTCGACGTGATAGGTCTCATCCCCGCAGCGCATCTTGGCGCGGACGCCATCAGGGTACGGGTCGACCCTCGTCACTTCATGCCCCCACCGTGCGTCTACCCGGCCGTCCGCTTCGATCGCGTCGACCAGGATTTCCTCGACGTAATATTGCTGCAGGTTGATGAAGCCGGGGTGCTTCTGACCTTTCACCGGGAGCATGTCGAACTGATAGAGTGGCTCTTCGCTGGACCCGCAGAACACCTTGCCGACATTCCAGACGACGCCTTTCTCGACCATTGGCTCCGCCACTTCAAGCCGGTCCCAGATGTCGAGCGTACGCTTGGCAAAACAGATTGCCTTCGATCCCGCGGCAATGAAGTCGAGCTTTGAGGCGAGGACCACCTTGCGGCCTTTCTGCGCCAAATCGAGCGCCAGCGTCAGACCCACTGGACCACCGCCGACGATCAACACCTCGGTGCGATGAGAACCATTTGCTGCTGGAGTGGTGCCAAGCGGCTTGTAGACGGGGATGTTCGCCACCTTCTGTTCCGATCCGCGGCTAGTCCTGAAGCTGGTCCCAGACCTCGCGGTCGCGCTCCATGGTCCAGACGCGCGGCCAGTCGATCCCGTCGAATTCGTCCCACAGACGCTGGACGTTGAAGGGAAGGCAATGCTCGAAAATCGGCCAGCGACCAAACTTCGGTTCGAGCGCCGCATGGGTTGCTTCGAAGGCTTCTTTCAGCGTGCCGCCCCGCTTATGGGCGGCACTGACATGCTCGATCATTCCGGTGAGAAAGGACCGCGTCTGCTCGATCGCGGCCTCGCATTGTTCAGTGCCCATGGCGACCGCGCCGCGTCCCCCAACCAGCTTTTCGGCACCGAACGCCTTTACGCGGTCGAGTGTGTCTCTCGACCAGTCCATGTGAAACGCGTCACCGGTATATAGTGCGGCCTGCGCCTCGACCAGATCGCCGGCGAACAGCGTCTTCGACCTTTCGTGCCACACGGCGATATCGCCCGCAGTGTGACCTCTACCGCAGAATTGCAGGTCGAGATGCCCGCGTTCGCCACCAAGCTCGATGGTCATATGATCGTCGAAGGTGATGTCCGGCCAGGTCAGGCCGGGTATCTCCTCGGGCTGCTTGAACAAGCGCGGCATGCGGCCGAATTCGCTGTCCCAGTCCTCCTTGCCCCGCTCCTCGATGAGCTTGCGCGTCGCGCTTGAGGTGATGATGCTATCCGCTTCGAAGGCGCTCGCGCCGAGAACCCGGACAGCATGGTAGTGGGTTAAGACCAGATACTTGACGGGTTTGTCGGTGTGTTCGCGCAGTTTCGCTAGCCAGTCGCGCGCTGCCGCAGGGGTCGCGCGCGCCTCGATACAGACAAGGAAATCCTCGCCCTCGATCGCCCCGACATTGGGGTCGCCTTCCGCGGTGAGCGCATATACCCCTTTATCGAGAATCTCGAGCGTCTCGGTCTTCTCCGACAGGTCGGCGGACGATGCGAAAGGTTTGGCCATCATTTTCTCCCAAGCTCCCGATGCCGACGAACAGCGACATCCGGTTTCACCAAGCATAGGTTGAAGCACGCTCTCAGTTTGTCTATCGAATGGTATACAGGAATGGAGGCCTTTGCTTTGGAACCGGTCAATCCCGAAATCGGCGCGCGGTTGGTTGAACTGGCCGGAACCCCCGAATTTGCCAAAGTGCTTTTGCGACAAGCAAGCGCACTATCCTCGGTCGTGGAGGTGTTCGGCTACATCGTGCCGGACGGGCGCGAGCCTATCGCGATCGTCTCGGCCAGCCTCGTCTCCGGCTCTGCTGCCCGGGTTGCGGAGTACATCCATCGCTACTTTCGAATGGATCCTGCTGTCCACGACATGCTCGCCCTTCCCCGGGATCACGGCTTCGCGCAGCGCGTCAAAGCGCAGCAGATCAGCGCACCGGACTATCGCCGGACCTGTTTTGCAAGACCGGGTTTCGCCGAGAAATTGACATATGGCTGGCGTGGCAAGGCCTACATCATCGTGCTCAGCCTGTATTGCACTTCTGAAGAGGGATCATCGGCACAGACGCAGCTGGCAGGACTCGCCAATCTCGGCCTGGCCGGCATGGTGGGGCACCATGCGCCGATAACGCGCGCGGACCTCGTCGAAACGATCGAGCGCCGGCTGCGCCGCTCGTTTCCAGCGCTTTCACAGCGCGAGACCCAAGTGGCGGCACGCTCATTGGCAGGGCGCACCATTCGCGAGATCGCCTCCGATCTCGGCATCGGTGAAGGAAGTGCCAAGACCTATCGCCACCGCGTGAACGCCAAGATCGGAAACGACGCGCGCGAGGCGTTATTGCGCGAGGCCGTGCATTAGGTGGCAAGCGTCTTCGGTGCCGTCTTGTTGGCGAAGGCCGCGAGACGCTCGCGCGAAGCGGGCTGCGTGTTGGTGATGCCGGCAATGAAGGCTTCGGCGAAGAAGGCATCTGTCGAAGGCATATTGCCAATATGGGATATGCCCGAGGTGATGGCAAGGTTGGAGAGGGGCGGATTCTCGCTCGCTCGACGTGCAATCTCGATCGCTTTTGGCAGGCTGTCATCTTCATCGAGTGCGTATTGGCAAAGGCCCACCCTGACTGCCTCTTCACCCTGATAGACACGGCCGGTAAGCATCATGTCCATCATGCGCGCCTCTCCCACGAGCTTTGCGACGCGCACTGTTGCCCCGCCGCCGGTAAAGATTCCGCGCTGTCCTTCAGGCAAGGCGAAATAGGTGGTCGCATCTGCGACCCGGATATGTGCCGCCGATGCCAGCTCGAGCCCGCCACCGACGACAGCACCCTTTAGCGCCGCCACGACGGGCACGCCGCAAAACTGCATGGCTTCGAAAGCCTTGTGCCACTTGCGGCAGATCAGCATAAAATCCTCGGCCGATCGGTCCTCCAGGTAATGCTCGACGAGATCGAGGCCGGCGCAGTAATCCTTACCGTTGGCACCAAGCACGACAGCCTTTGCCGACGACCGCGCGACCGAGCGGAAGAAAGCCTCGATCTGATCGACAAAATCCTCATCGAGCGCGTTGCGCTTGTCGGGCCGATTGAGCTTGGCGACTACGACATCGTCCGACACCTCTGCTTCGATCTTCGAAAAGCCTTCCATTCGTGTGTTCCTTTTCAGTGCAATGCCGGCTCGCCCCTACGAGCCACTAAGTCAGCCAATGTCGTAATCGATCTCAAGCCGTTGGCTTTCGGGAATAGCCTGGCAGGTCAGGATGAACCCGCGGGCCACTTCGTCGTCATCCAATACATGGTTCGTCGCCATCCGTGCTGCGCCGCTGACGATCCGGGCGCGGCAGGTCGCGCAGACGCCTGCCTGGCACGAATATGGTACGTCGATGCCTGCTTCGAGTGCCGCGTCCAGGACTGCCCCCGACTCTGCGGCCATGGCGAACCGGTGGCGCGCCCCGTCGAGATCGAGCGTCACGTCGACCGATTGTGCCTTCCGATCAGGACGAAGTGATCGCTTGGTTTTGGCAGGCCCTCGGCGAGGTGCGTTGGCGAAAAGCTCTATGCGGATGGTGCCCTCGGACACACCGCGATCGACCAAAGTGTCGCGGACGGCGATCATCATTGGTTGCGGGCCGCAGATAAAGGTCTCGTTTACCGTTTCGACCGCTATCCAGGAATCCAGCAACCGGGCGCAGCGGGCCGCATCGAGGCGACCTTGCAGCAGATCGGCGTCGGCAGCACCCTCCTCCAGGATATGGATAAGAGCCAACCGGTCCATGTAGCGGTTTTTCAGGTCCGCAATTTCAGCTCTGAACATGATCGATGCGATCGAGCGATTGGCATAGAACAGGGTGAACCGCGATGCCGGCTCCGTCACCAACACCGACTTCATGATCGCCAGAATGGGCGTGATCCCGCTCCCCCCCGCAAAAGCGAGGACGTGTCGCGGATCGGGATCGGACGCCTCCGACACAAACCGCCCGGCGGGAACCATGGCCTCCAGCGTTTCGCCAACGCAAAGCTGATCGTTCACGAAGCCGGAAAACCATCCGTCCTCGACCTTCTTCACTCCAACCTTAAGGCTATCGTCCTGCGGCCCCGAACAGATGGAATAGGAGCGCCGCAGCTCTTCGCCGTTTATTGTTCGGCGAAAAGTTAGATACTGACCGGGAAGAAATCGAAACCTGGCCTTGTCGGCTTCGCGAGGGCGCAGGGCTATCATCGCACTGTCACTCGTCGAGCGCTCTATGGCAATCACTTCGAGAGGATAGAATCGCCCTGCCCCTTCCGCGTTCTGTAGGTTCTCGGACATATCGGCTCAGATCGGCTTGAAGTAGTCGAAAGGTTCGAGACAGGCGGTACAGCGATAATGCGCCTTGCATGGGGTCGAGCCGAATTCGCTGATGCGCTCGACTTCGCAGCTGCCGCAACGGGGACAGTCGATTGACCCAACCGCCATCATTCCGGCGCATGAAGCAGCGCCTGCCGGTGGTGCAATGCCATACGCGCGGAGCTTTTGGCGCCCGGCCTCGCTGATCCAGTCGGTGGTCCACGCTGGTCTCAATCGCGTTTTAATCTCGATATGCTCGATGCCGCGTTCGCGCAGCGTATTCTCGACATCGAGCCTGATGACCGAAGTTGCAGGACAACCCGAATAGGTCGGGGTCAGGACGACGCGCAGTAGGTCGCAATCCCATTGCGCATCGCGCACGATCCCCATCTCGACAAGCGACACCGCCGGAATTTCGGGGTCCGGTATGGCGTCCAGCCACTCCCAGACCGTGTCGATATCCGGACACTGCAATGCCTGCATCGCCTTGCTCACCATTTTGCTCCGGGATGCGAGCGCTGCAAGATCTGCATCTCGGCAAGAAGATAGCCCAGTGCTTCGCTGTGGAGCCCGCTCTTGCCGCCGCTTCGCACGGGCACATCGGTCGGGACGCTTAGCCCGGCCCGGCCGAAAACAATCGTTCTCGCCGATGCCACCTCACCGGCCAGCTCTCCGAGATCGGGCGCAATCGCGGCTGCCGCGAGCGCCTTATCGCAATCGTCCGGTTGATCGAGTTCTCCGGCGAACGGGTACAGCGCATCGAGTGCTGCCTGCATGCGGGCATGGCTTTCCTCGGAACCATCCCCCAGGCGCACGATCAGATCGGCGGACCTGCGGCGGTGATAGGCGGCCTCCTTCGCGCTCTTGGCAGCGACCTCGGCGATCCGCGCCTCGGTTGAATCCACAAGTCGGTCGAGCATCTCCGCATGCCAGGAATCGAACAGATACTGCCGCATCAGAGTGTGCGCGAAATCGGGATCGGGCTGCTCGACCAGCAATACGTTGGTAAATTCTCGCGCATCGCGCAGGAAAGCGAGGTCATCAGCGGAGCGACCGCCCCCCTCCACTTCTCCAGCCAGTTTCAGCCAGTTGCTCGCCTGCCCGATCAGGTCGAGGGCGATATTGGCCGTCGCGATATCTTCTTCGAGCACAGGGGCATGACCGCACCATTCGCTCAGACGCTGACCGAGGATCAAGGCATTATCCCCCATGCGAAGACCAAGCACGCCGACAAGCGCAGGGTCCGCAAGAACCATCGTTTCGCTCATCATCACATATGCCCGATCTCTTCGGGCACCTCGAAAAAGCTGGGATGCCGGTAGATCTTGCTTTGAGCCGCATCGAACAGCTGGTCGTGGTCATCGGGATCGGTCGCCAGGATCGCGGCCGAGGGCACCACCCAGATTGATACGCCCTCGCCGCGTCTCGTGTAGACGTCGCGGGCATTGCATAGCGCGGTCTCTGCGTCGGCGGCATGAAGACTGCCGACATGGCGATGGCTGATGCCGGCCTGACCGCGGATGAACACCTCCCATAGCGGCCATGGCGAAGCGGAGGAGGACGCGCCGCTCATGCCGCCTTGCGGTCCAGTCGCTGCTTATCGGAATGGGCCTTCAGCCCTTCCCGGTACCATGCCCCTTCTGACCAGGCGTTGCAACGTGCGCCGAGACGCTCGGCATTGCACGGCCCGTTACCGGCGATGACGTCGTAGAACTCGTGCCAATCGATCGCACCGAAATCGTAGTGCTGTTCGTCGTCATTCCAGATCAGGTCGGGATCGGGGATCTTCAGACCCAGGAAATCGGATTGAGGTACGGTCTGGTCCACGAACTTCTGCCGCAGCTCGTCGTTCGAATCCTGCTTGATGCCCCACGCCATCGATTGCGCGCTGTGAACCGACGCGTCATCAGGCGGGCCGAACATCATGAGGGAGGGCCACCACCACCTATCGAGCGCGTCCTGCGCCATCGCGCGCTGCGCTTCTGTCCCGTTTGCGAGCACCCGCATGATGTCGAAGCCCTGCCGCTGGTGAAAGCTCTCCTCCTTGCAAACCCTGACCATAGCGCGTGCATAGGGTCCATAGGAGCAGCGCTGGAGCGGGACCTGGTTCATGATAGCGGCCCCATCGACGAGCCAGCCGATGGCCCCGACATCCGCCCATGTCAGGGTCGGATAGTTGAAGATCGACGAATATTTGGCTCGCCCCGAAAGGAGGTCGGCAGTCATATCGTCGCGCGACACGCCAAGGGTTTCGGCAGCGCAGTAGAGATAGAGCCCGTGCCCTGCCTCGTCCTGTACTTTCGCAAGAAGGATGGCCTTGCGCTCAAGCGTCGGCGCGCGGGTGATCCAGTTCCCTTCGGGCAATTGCCCGACGATTTCGGAATGCGCGTGCTGCGAGATCTGCCGCACGAGCGTCTTGCGGTAGGCGTCCGGCATCCAGTCTTTGGGTTCGATCTTCGTACCCGCATCAAGCTTGTCCTGGAAAGCGCACTCCTGTTCGCACATGTCGCTGCGCGACCGCAGCCGTGACGATGGTGTTTTCACTTCCTGAGCATACATTACGCTTCACTCCAGCATTCCATCGACCATTATCTAAAGCAGACCATTTGGTCAACTATAAGGCGGTTGGCAAGCAGTATCCCATTATATTTGTCTCATTTCGCACTTTTCATTGACCGACTAACCATTCATGTTTTAGAGCGCCCGACAGTCAAGGTGATCGCGCGGGAGAGACGGCGGTGAGATACGAAACCATCAAGGTCGAGAAGGCGAGTGGCTTTGCGACCATCTCTCTCAACCGGCCGGAACGGCTCAACAGCTTCACTGCACAGATGCATCGGGAATTGCGTCACGGCCTGGCTGACGCGAATGACGACGAGAGCATTCGCTGCATCGTGCTGACCGGAAGCGGACGTGCCTTTTGCGCGGGGCAGGATTTATCAGATCGCGGCGTGGATCCAGGAGACGAGCCGGTCGATCTCGGCCGGTCGGTAGAAGAATTCTATAACCCGCTGATCCGTACAATCGCCGCGCTTCCTGTGCCCGTCATCTGCGCAGTTAACGGCGTGGCCGCCGGTGCGGGCGCCAACATTGCGTTCGCTTGCGACATGGTGATCGCCGCACATAGCGCGAAGTTCATCCAATCCTTTGCGCATATCGGGCTTATCCCCGACAGCGGGGGGACCTGGCACCTCCCCCGACTGGTGGGGCATGCGCGCGCCATGGGTCTGGCGCTGACGGGGGATCCGATCAGTGCCGAAGAAGCTGAGCGTTGGGGACTGATCTGGAAGTCGGTACCTGACGATCAACTGCGGGCCGAGGCCAATGCGCTGGCCCAGCGCTTCGCATCGGGGCCTACGCGAGGCCTTGGCGAAACCAAGCGACGAGTTCGCGAGGCCTGGTCCATGTCTCTCGACGCAGAACTCGATGCCGAGCGGGACGCGATGCGCATGCTCGGACAAACCGCAGATTACCGGGAAGGGGTCGCGGCCTTCACCGAAAAACGCAAGCCGGTCTTCAAGGGCCGATAGGAGACAATGCCGATGCCTTTGCAGCCGATCGAAAGCTACGCACTCGACAAGTGGCTTATCCTGCCAGGTCCACGCGAGGCCGTGGCATCTGCCATCAACGGCGAAGCAGTGGCGGAGTACGGCCTTGGCGAAATGGACTGCGCTGCCATGCTTGATCACGCACGTCATGTCGGCGGGCCCGCGCTGCGAGCAATGACGGTGCATCAGCGAGCAGCGATGCTCAAGGCGCTTGCGAGCGCCATTATTGATCGGAAAGAAGAGCTCTACGCGCTCAGCGCCAACACGGGCGCCACGCGGCGCGACGGCTGGATCGACATCGAAGGCGGCGCCGGAACGTTGTTTGCGCTCTCCTCGGCAGGACGCCGCGAACTCCCGGATGGCCACATCATTCCTGATGGCAAGCTGGAGAAGCTTTCGAAACACGGCAGCTGGGTCGGCCAGCATGTCTACACGCCGATGCAGGGCGCGGCGGTCCATATCAATGCCTTCAATTTCCCTGTCTGGGGGATGCTCGAAAAGCTGGGGCCAGCGCTGCTTGCCGGTATGCCAGTGATCGTCAAGCCCGCGCCGCAGACAAGTTACGTCGCTGAGCAGGCCGTCCGCATCATGCTGGATACCGGCGCGCTGCCGAAAGGGGCACTGCAGTTCCTCGCCGGACCGCCGGGTGATTTGCTCGACCACTTGAATGGACAAGATGTCGTTTCGTTTACCGGTTCGGCGGCGACGGCGGCCAGCCTCAAGAGCCGTCCAGCGATCATCCGCGAAAGCGTGCGCTTCATCGCGGAACAGGATTCGCTCAACGCCGCCGTCCTGGGACCGGACTGCGACTCGGACAGCGAAGAGTTCGAGCTTTTCGTCAAGGAAGTCGCCTCCGAGATGACAGTCAAGGCAGGGCAGAAATGTACCGCCATTCGTCGTGCGTTCGTCCCTGCGGCATTGATGGACTTGGCGCAGGACGCGATCATGGAGCGGCTTTCCGGCGTGCGCATGGGCAATCCGAGTGACAAAGAGACGACGATGGGCGCTTTGGTCAGCCGTGAGCAACGCGCGCGGCTGGAAAGCAATATCGAGCGCTTGGAGAAAGCTGCGACACGCGTACCTGCGGGCGGGGAGGGTCCATCCGAAGCACCAAAGGATGGCGCATTCGCAATGCCTGTGCTCCTGAGGGCCGACAAGCCTGACGATGCCGCTGCGATCCATGAAATCGAACCCTTCGGCCCGGTCGCGACCCTGATGCCGTATCGCGATATCGATCATGCCATTGCCCTCGCCCGCCGGGGAATGGGTTCGCTCGTCATGTCGCTGTTCACAGCCGATCCGGCGATTGCGCGCAAGGTCACGATCGAGGCTGCTTCCTTTCACGGTCGCCTTGCCATCATCAATGCCGGCAACGCAGCCGAGTCCACTGGGCATGGCTCCCCCCTTCCCTCACTTATACACGGCGGCCCCGGGCGTGCCGGCGGCGGCGAAGAACTGGGCGGCGTCCGCGCAGTGAAGCATTACATGCAGCGCACAGCGATACAGGGCACACCGGAGATGATCGCCGCGATCATTGGCGAATATGTAGCGGGCGCTCCGCGCATTGCCGCCGATGAACACCCTTTCCGCAAGAAACTAAGCGAACTTGAGCCGGGATATTCCATGACCACGGCATCGAGGAAGGTTACTCTCGAAGATATCGAGCATTTCGCGCAGTTCACTGGAGACAATTTCTACGCGCATATGGACGAAGAGGCGGCCAAGGCCAGCCCCATTTTTGGCGGACGGGTTGCGCACGGCTATCTCATCCTGAGCTTCGCTGCAGGTCTGTTCGTCGATCCGGACCCTGGCCCGGTGCTTGCCAATACAGGCCTCGACAACCTGCGTTTCGTCAAGCCGCTCAAACCCGGCGAAAGCATCCAGGTCAGGCTGACGGTGAAGTCCATATCCCGCCGGGGTCCGACAATGGGTCAGGTCCGCTGGTCGGTGGAGGTCACCAATCAGGACGACGAGATGGTCGCCACATACGAGTTGCTGACCATGAACGAGGGTTGAGGCAATGGCTTACGAGGCAATGCTCGATAGGGGCGAACGGCTGACCTTGGAGGAATTGAAGGCGCTGCAACTCGACCGGCTCAGATCGACTCTCGTGCACGCTTATCGGGGCAATGCCGCCTATCGGCGAAAGTTCGATGCGGCAGGCGTCAACCCGGACGATCTGCGCAGCCTTGATGACCTCGCCCGCTTCCCATTCACCGACAAGTCCGATTTGCGCGAGGCCTATCCGTTCGGCTTCTTCGCCGTTCCGACCGATCGGGTCGCGCGCGTCCATGCGTCCTCCGGTACCACCGGCCAGCCTACCGTCGTTGGTTACACCAAGGAAGATCTCGAGACATGGTCTGCGCTTGTCGCGCGGTCCATCAGAGCTGCGGGTGGCAGGCCCGGCATGAAGGTCCACGTTGCCTATGGCTATGGTCTGTTCACAGGAGGTTTGGGCGCGCATTATGGGGCAGAGGCGCTCGGCTGTACTGTCATTCCCATGTCGGGCGGCCAGACGCAGAAGCAGGTGCAGCTGATCTGCGATTTCGAACCCGACATCATCATGGTCACACCCAGCTACATGCTGGCGATCCTCGACGAGTTTCACCGCCAGGGAATCGACCCGCGCGCTACCTCTCTCAAGATCGGTATTTTCGGTGCTGAGCCTTGGACCGATGCGATGCGTGCCGATATCGAAAGGGCGTTCGCGATCGATGCGGTCGATATCTACGGTCTGTCCGAAGTGATTGGCCCAGGCGTAGCCAATGAATGCGTCGAGACCAAGGACGGCCCGACGATCTGGGAAGACCATTTCCTTCCCGAGATCGTCGATCCCGAGACGGGCGAACCCCTACCCGATGGCGAAATGGGGGAGCTTGTGTTCACTTCGCTGACTAAGCAGGCGATGCCCGTCATCCGCTACCGCACCCGCGATCTGACGCGGCTCCTGCCCGGTACGGCACGCGTCATGCGGCGTATTGAAAGGATTTCCGGGCGTACGGACGACATGCTGATTATCCGCGGTGTCAACCTGTTCCCGAGCCAGATCGAGGAGCAGGTTCTGGCGATCGAGGGATTGTCACCGCACTACCAGCTGCGGATTTCACGGCCTGGTCAAATGGATGAGCTGGCATGCGTGGTCGAGGCAGGGATCAAGACGGCCTTCGATGACTTCGGCAGGCTAGCCGATCTTCTGAAGCAGCAGGTCAAGGACCGCTGCGGGGTTACCGCATCGATCGAGATCGCGACGCCGGGCACGTTACCGAGATCGCAAGGGAAAGCGCAGCGCGTACTCGATGAGCGCAAGGAAGGAACGCAGACATGATGAAACTTATGGCGATGTACAGGCGGCCGGACGATGTCGACGCTTTCATGAGCTATTATACCTCTACCCACATGCCGCTGGTAGAGAAAATCCCCGGACTTCAGGCGACAGTCGTCAACAGGGTGAAGGGTTCAGCCACTGGCGGGGAGCCGCCCTATTTCCTGATCGCCGAAATGCACTTTGCCGATGCCGAAAGCTTCGATGCCGCGATGCGATCACCTGAAAACCGAGCCACCGGCAAGGATCTGGCAAATTTTGCTGAAGGGCTGGTGGACGTTTTGATCTGCGAAACCTAACAAGCCTGAATGGCTAGAACACAAGCGGCAGATTTCGGCGAGAAGCGCGAACACATAATGGTCGGCGCAGCGCGCATATTCGCGCGAAACGGGTTCGCCGGGGCGTCGGTTTCGGACATCGCGGAGACCTGTGAGATTTCCAAATCGCTTCTTTATCACTATTTCCCGTCTAAGGAGGCGATCCTCTTTGCTGTGATGCAAGCGCATATCGGCGACCTGCTCGAAGTCAGGGCGGAGTGCCGGACGGTCGCACCGGCGCGAGACCGGTTCTTGGCGATCACCAGATCGCTACTCAGCCGTTATGCGGGCGCCGCCAATGCTCAGAAGGTGTTGCTCTATGAACTGGACTCGCTGTCGCCTGCCGAGAAAACGGAGATCGTCGGTGGCCAGCGTCGCCTCATCGATTATGTGGAGGGCGCGCTCGCCGATGCTCGCGCTCTTTTGGCCAAGGATCCGGCGAGATTGCGCGTCACCGTGATGCTCTATTTCGGGATGCTCAACTGGTCACACACATGGTTCGATCCGCAAGGAAGGATCAGCCGGGACGAGCTGGCGAGGACTGTTGTCGAGACAATGTTGTCCAGCGGGGAATAACTTGAGTGTGGCACTCAGCCACGAGCCAAGAATAATCGACCAACTATTCACTTATTGGGATTTCTCGAGTAGCATCTCACCAAGTCGAAGCTGCAAATGCTGCAGGATATCGGCAAATGGAGAGATGTCTTGAACGCTATCACCACGAGGGCCGAGAGCCTGACGGCAGCGCTGTCACTCATGAGTTCGGTCGACGCACTAAGCTCGATTTCCAGCGCCCATCTGCAACCGTTCCTGGATGCTTTCGAAGCGACCAGCATCGTCGGTCTCCACCACCGCTCCTTCGCCGGTCAGACTCGCCCCAAGGCAATGGCAATCGTGAACCAGCAACCGACCCGCGTCGAAGCCTACCTCAAGGACTACCATTCGATCGACCCGGTCATCAACTATTGGATGACACAGTCGCACAGGGAGTGTTCGATCTTTCGCCTTTCGGACGCGCGTCGATCGCTCAATCAATCCATCAATCGTCGTTACGACGGATTTCTGAAGACAGTCGATGTCGGGCACATCCTTGTTTTCAACATTTGTCTACAGGCGGCTCGGAATGGCGCTCCCGGCGAGACGATCCTTCTCGCCCTTCAACGGCGCAAGGAACTTCCAGATTTCTCATCGCGAGAGTGCGAGGATGCGGCCGCTATCGCACCCATCCTTCGCCAGATCATCAGAGGTATCGGGAGATCGGAGCCGCGCCAGGAGGTCCTTGACGCGGCCCGCACATTCCTTCGCAGTTGCAAGGACCACGCGCTTGTCGTTCTCGACGAAGAGCTCCAGCCGGTGGCCGCAACGTCGGTTGCACAAAACCATTCGTGCTATCCGCCGCTGCTGTCGCGCGATCCCGCCCTGATCGCGGAGCTTCGGTCGGTTATCGAAGCACGCGAAAGCAATGTCGCCGATGGTTCGATGATGGCACGGTCACAAGTTTTGCACCTTGCATCGCTTGAACGGCTCGGCACAGAACCTGACCTTTGGTTAGCAAGGCTTTCAACCCAGGATTTCCCCAAAAGCGGGTGCGAGTTATCGTTGCTCACTCCCCGCCAGCGCCAAGTGAGTGCATTAATCTCTCAAGGCTATCGTAATTGGCAGATTGCCGAGATTCTAAGGATTAGCGAGAACACTGTGGTCAACCACCTTTCCGCAATTTACGACCGGACCGGCGTTAGCGGACGTACTGAGCTTGCTATCAAGATGGCCGGTGACCGACTGCACTAAGGCCAGCTCCGGTGTGCCTTAGATGTCAGCCCAATGCGCCGGCTTTTCGAGGTGTGCCGCAACGCCGTGTTCCGTAGCCAGCTGGTACATCATCTTGGCATCGATGATCCCTGCGATGCTGCCATCCTCCTCATATCCCACTAATGGGGCATAGACGACTGCAAACATCTCCATCCCGTCATCATCGGTGTCGGGAGTGTGGGCGATGCCGCCTTCCTCAATGACGTAGTGCAACTCGCGCCCGCGATCATCGCCATAGCCGAAGCCACCCTTGTAGATGATGCCCTCCACCGTGCCGAGGTGCCCATGGATCGGCGCCTGGTTATCTGGATCAACTTTCAGCATCATCGTGAATCCGCCCGATTGAGGGTTGATATTGAGGAGCTTGAAATAAGTGCCCTCCATCACCCAGGGAGCCCATTCGAGCGTGCCGGGATCGAAAAATGCGGGGCGTATCTTCGCCGTGTCTTGGACCGAACCGACTGCCTTGATTTGCGATGCCATCTTGTCTTCTCCCGTGCTTTGCTGGCGACGGTTCTAGCCAAGACACGCTTCCAGCGCTGTAGTGGGAAAGCACTATAGGGCGATCGGCTTCCCCGGGCCTATTCAGCAAGCAAAAGAACGTAAGGGGAGAGAGATCATGGACAATCTGAACAAACGCAGGCTCGCGAGTTTGCTGCGCTCCGGCATTGCCGCCGGAAGCATGGCCGCTTGCTTGACCGCCGCGCCGCTATTTGCGCAGCAGCAAGACGAAACCGAAGAAATGTCGGCGAACGAGGACGGCGTCCAGACCATTGTCGTTACTGCCACCCGCAGGGAAGCAGGCGCGCAGGATATCGGAATAGCGGTCACTGCGTTCACTGGAGAGACCCTGCGAACTCGCAACGTCGTCAGCACCGAAGATCTCACCAATATCACGCCGGGGCTTTCGCTAATCCAGCCTGGCGCGGTTCCAATCGCTGGGCTTCTCGCGATCAGGGGCGTGGCGCAAAACGATTTCGCAGCTCATCTTGAATCCTCGAACGTTCTTTACATTGACGATGTCTATCGTCCGTCCAATGCGGGAAGCTTGCAGTCGCTCTACGATATCGAGCGGGTCGAAGTGCTCAAAGGGCCGCAAGGAACGCTCTTCGGTCGCAATGCAACCGGCGGCCTGATCCACATCAAGACCGCAGATCCAACCTTTGAGTTTGGTGGTTACGGGCAAGTGACGGCCGGCGAGTACGGACGTCTCGCTGCCGAAGGCGCGATCAACATTCCGTTCGGTGACACGGTCGCCTTGCGTGTCTCAGGATTGGCCAGCCAATCGGACGGCTTCATTGAAAACGCTATCGGCCCGGACCAATCACCGAGCGAGGTGTTGAGCTTCAGAGGCAAGCTGTTGTTCGAACCGAGTAGTGACTTCTCGATCAAGCTCCAGGCTGAATGGCTCAAGAATTTCGACAACCCGGCGGGCGGTGCTTTCCCCACCGGCGGCTTCGCCGGGCCCGACGGACTGGGCCGCTTCCGGCCAGATCCCGCTTTTGTCGATACAGGCTATGTAGATGCCGATGGCGATGTCTTCACAGGCGAATTCGACTTCGCCGGCAATTTCGGGCGCGAGCAATACACGCTTATCGGCGAGATCAATTATGCGCTCAGCGAAACGCTGAGCCTGACCGCAATCTCGGCCTATAGCGATGTCACCAGTACCTACGCCGAAGACAACGACCTTACCCCGTTCGATGTGACGATCTTCCGACAGGACACTGAACAAACCTCGTTCAGCCAGGAACTGCGTCTCAACGCCGATTTCGACAATGTTCGTCTGACCGCGGGCGGGTTCTACCTCAATATCGACGGTGACTATTTCCAGAATTTCCAGGTCAACAATGTTGGCAATTTCAACGGCATTCTGGCCCCAATACCGGTCCTGCTGTTTCCGGTAGGGCAGAACCAATTCGCCAATTACTCGCTGGAGACCGATAGCTGGTCGGTATTCGGGCAAGGTGAAGTGGATCTCGGCGATAAGTTCACATTGACGGCGGGCCTTCGCTATACGCACGACAGCAAAGAGTATGCCTATTTGAATACGTGCGAAAGCCTGCTCGCCGCGCCTGCCTGCCCACCGTTCGACCCCGCAACGTTGGCCGGAGCGGGCTTGGTTACGGATGACTCTTCGGAAGGCGGCGTCTCGGCCCGTTTGCAGCTCGACTACAAGCCGACCGACAACCTGTTGTTCTATGCAAGCTACAATCGCGGCTACAAGGCGTTTAACTACAATGCCGGCTTTGCCGGCGCCGCACAGGTCGCTGATGTGAAGTTTGATGGCGAGGAGCTGAACGCATTCGAAATCGGCATGAAATTTGACACCCCGGATCGGATTGCGCGGATCAACGCAGCGGTCTTCCATTACGACTACAGCGACTACCAAGCGTTCGATCAGCGCGGTGTCAGTTTCATCCTGTCGAATACCGATGCCAAAATCACTGGTGCCGAAGCCGAACTGACGTTGAGACCCGGCGGTGGTTTCGACGCGTTTCTCGCCGCTACCGTGCTCGGCACGACGGTCGAGGATATCAATATTGCGGGTTCACTGCTCGACCGCGAGGCGCCACAGGCTGCCGACTTCACTTTCAACTTCGCGCTCGGCAAGACCTTCGAATTCGACGCAGGCGACCTGCGTTTCGGAATCGATGGCAACTATGTGTCGAGCTACTTCTCGCAGCTCACCAATGCCGAGGTCACCGAGGTCGGTGACAACTGGCTCGTTAATGGCAGGATCTCTTTCACCGACCCAAACGAACGATGGGAAGCGGCCGTCTTCGTTCGCAATCTCTTCAATGACGACCGGTTGCTCTATGCTTTCGACATCACCGTACCCGGCGTCGGTCTGGTCGAGCAGGTTTACGGAGAGCCGCGCTGGTTCGGGGGCTCGGTCCGGTTCAACTTCTGATGTCCCGCGGAAGACTTGCGGGAAAGGTGGCGCTGGTCACCGGAGGAGCATCCGGAATCGGTCGTGCCACCTGTCTTGAGATCGCTGCGGAGGGTGGCTCGTTGGCCGTCGCCGATATCAATGCCGACGGCGCTATTGCCACTGCCGAAATGATCGGAGATGGAGCTTCGTCGTTTTCCCTCGACGTCAGCAGCGAAGTCGACTGGCAGCGCGTCTGCCAGGAGGTTGTCATCCAATTCGGCAGGCTCGACATCGTGTGCAACATCGCCGGCATAGGCACGGGCGGATCGATCGAGGATATCGAACTGGACGATTGGCATGCGATGGTTGCGGTGAATCTCACCGGTGTTGTGCTGGGCTGCAAGTATGGAGTGAAGACAATCACCTCGTCCGGGGGAGACGGGGCGATTGTCAACATGTCTTCGATCGGTGGCATCGTCGGCCCTTCCGATATTGCGGGCTATTGCGCGACCAAAGGCGGTGTGACGACGCTTACCAAATCGGTCGCCATGCATTGCGCCGAGCGCGGCTATCCCATCCGCTGCGTTTCGATCCACCCCACCTTCGTCGACAGCGAAATGCTCGACCCTGTCGCTGAGGCCTCCGGAACGACACGCAGCGAATTGGTCGCGGGGATGTCGACCCTGGTGCCGATGAAGCGGGTGGCGACGCCGCACGATGTGGCCAAGGCGGTGGTGTTCGCGGCATCCGACGATGCTGCCATGATCAGCGGTTCGGCGATCGTGGTCGATGGCGCCCAGCTTGCCGGTCCGCCAGCCGCGCATTTTGCCTGACGACCGAAGGATTGGAAGGAACACTAGCATGCCCGTCTGGAATTTCGGTCAACCCATGAACGGCATCGTACAGGTCGCCTACACCACCGACGACATCCGCCGCGACATGGACCGCTTTACCCGGCAGCTGGGTATTGGCCCGTGGTTCCTGTTCGAGGGGTTCGAGTTCCAATGGTGCCGTTTCCGGGGTGACGAGACTTCGCTCGGGATCGACCTCGCAATGGGCTTTAACGGACATATGATGTTCGAACTGATCGAGCAGACCTGCGACAGCCCCAGCCCCTATCGCGAGACGGTCGAAAAGCGCGGTCATGGCTTCCACCATTGGGCACGGACGTGCCCTCAGGGCGAATACGACTCGATTTGCGAAGCCTACGCTGCGGACGGTTTCGAACTGGCGCTAGAGGCTGCCGTCACGGTCGGAGGCCGGGCCGCTTATGTGGATACCTACGATACGCTCGGCGGCATGATCGAGCTGATCGAAATGACCCCCGAGGTCGAAGAGCTGTTCGCCATGATCCACCACGAAAGCAGGCTCTGGGACGGCAGCGACCCGGTGCGCCGGCTCGGACCGCCTCAATAGGAGCATTATCGATGCCGAGTAAGCCATTGCCCAGTTACTCCAGCGGCACGAGCGACGCGCCGCTGATGTATCGCACCATCGGCGAGGCCTTCGACGCGACCGTCGCCCAAGATCCCGACCACCTTGCCCTGGTCGTAAGGCATCAAGATGTGCGTTGGAGCTACGGCAAGCTTGCCGCAGAGGTGGAACGCGCCGCAGTGGGTCTCCATGCGCTGGGCCTCAACAAGGGCGACCGGATCGGCATCTGGGCGCCAAATTGCGCGGAATGGATCGTGACACAGATCGCGACCGCCAAACTCGGCCTGATCCTCGTCAATATCAATCCCGCCTACCGGCTCAGCGAACTGGAATACGCTCTCCACAAGGTAGGGTGCCGCGCACTGGTGCTCGCTGAGCGATTCAAGTCGAGCGACTATGTCGACATGGTGCGCAGATTGCAGGCAGGAGGGGATGGCACCAAGCCCGTCACCACGCTCGAACATTTGATCGTCATCGCCGACGAAGACATCGAGGGTTTCATCCGCTTTGCCGATCTCTCCGGTGCGACACATAACGCCGTGCCCCTTGAAGATATCGCCTCCACACTTCAGCCCGAAGAACCGATCAACATTCAGTTCACCAGCGGCACGACGGGCTTCCCCAAAGGCGCAACGCTGACCCATCACAACATTCTCAACAATGGCTACTTCTGCGGTGTACGCATGGGGTTCAGCGCCGCCGACAGGCTCTGCATTCCCGTTCCGCTCTACCATTGCTTCGGAATGGTGTTGGGCGTGCTGACCTGCATAACGCATGGCGCGACGATGGTCTTTCCCGGCGAGGCCTTCGAGCCCGAAAGCGTGCTGGCGGCCGTATCGGAAGAGCGCTGCACCGCACTCCACGGCGTCCCGACAATGTTCATCGCCGAGCTGGATCATCCCGATTTCGCGAGCTTCAACCTGTCGAGCCTGCGTACAGGGGTCATGGCCGGATCACCCTGCCCGATCGAGGTGATGAAGCAAGTGATCGCGCGCATGAATATGGGCGAGGTCACCATCGGCTATGGCATGACCGAGGTTAGCCCCTTGAGTTTCCAGAGCCTTCCGGAAGACGATCTCGACCGCCGTGTCTCGACCGTGGGCACGGCCCATCCCTTCGTCGAAGCCAAGATCATCGACCCCGAAAGCCGCGTTCTGCCGCGCGGCGAGCAAGGGGAGATTCTCTTTCGAGGCTATTCGGTGATGCAGGGGTATTGGGACGATACCGAGCGCACTGCCGAGGCCATCGATAGCGCCGGCTGGATGCATTCGGGCGACCTCGCGACCATGGACGCGGATGGCTATGTCGCAATCACGGGGCGGGTAAAAGACATGATCATCCGCGGCGGGGAGAACATCTATCCGCGCGAGATCGAGGAGTTTCTCTACCGGCACGAGGCCATTCAGGAAGTCCAGGTATTCGGGGTGCCGGACGAGAAGTACGGCGAGGAAGTTTGCGCCTGGATTCAGCTCAAGGACAAGAGTGTTAATGCCGACGACATCCGCTCGTTCTGCCAAGGGCAGATCGCGCATTACAAGATCCCGAAACACATCCGCTTCGTTTCGGAATACCCGATGACCGTTACGGGTAAGATCCAGAAGTTCGAGATGCGCAAGGAAATGGCGGTGTTGCTCGAACAGAAATCGGAGCCGACCGAACGGGCCGCCTCGTGACCGGCCAGCGCATGCACGGCGAGGTATGTCTCGTCACGGGCGGCGCTATGGGCCTTGGCGAAGCGATTGCGCGAGCCTTCGTCGTAGAAGGTGGCCGCGTCATTATCGCCGACCGGGAAACGGAGAAGGGTCGAGAAGTCGCAGACAGCCTTGATGCCGGATTCAGCGAACTGGACGTCACCGACGAGAACCGCTGGCAAGACGTAGTGGCCGAAATCGAAGCCCAGGAAGGCCCAATCACGGTGCTCGTCAACAATGCCGGGATCGGTGCGCCCGCCGAGCAAGAGTCGCCTGAGAACACGACGCTCGATCATTGGCGAACAGTGTTTCAGATCAATGTCGAGGGCACTTTCCTGGGCTGCCGATCAGTCATCCCGTCAATGCGCCGCGCAGGCCGTGGCAGCATCATCAACATGTCTTCGATCGCCGCTCTGGTGCCAACGCCTTTCATCACCGCCTATGGCGCCAGCAAGGCGGCGGTCTATCAATTCTCCCGTTCGGTCGCGCTCCATTGCGCGATGAATGGCGACCCTATCCGCTGCAACACCATCCACCCCGGCCAGATCCGGACACCCATGCACGATGACCTGATCGAGCGGACAGCCCGCTTCAACTCGATCCCCATCAAGGATGCGGAAGACGCCTTTCTGGCCCGCATTCCGACAGGTAATTTCGGCACTCCAGCGGATATTGCAGCTGCCGCTGTCTATCTTGGGTCGAGAGAATCCGCCCACATGACCGGTCAGAGGATCGTGGTGGACGGCGGCATGGAATTGACCAATTGATCGCCCTGACACCCTCGCGCCGGACGACCATCGCGCGCCCCGCGACGCCAGGACATTCTTTATCGCCACGATGGAGCGGTTTGTCGCTTCAGACCTGGAGGCGCGACCTATGGATAAGATAGACCAAGGCTATATCGACACATTGCCCGATAGCTGCGGCGAAGTTGCAGTCGGCTGCAGCGATATCGCGGGGATAGTCGAGACAGTTATCAAATCTTCCGAACGGCTGCGTTCGGAGCACTCCGCACTTCAGGCAACAGCAACCGAACTTGAGATTGATCAAAACCGGGTCGCCGAAGCGAGCGACGAAGCGCGGCTACTGTCCGAAAAGGCAATCGACCGACTTGGCGAAGGGACGGAGCTTATTCGTTCATCGCTCGGAGAAATCAGTTCCTTGCTCGATCTCGTTGAAACGCTCACTCAGCATGTGACTGGCTTTGCCGCGGCCATGGACCAGGTCCGACGCAGTTCGCAAGACATCCACGAGATTGCCGAGACGACCAACATTCTCGCACTCAATGCCACGATCGAGGCAATGCGCGCCGGCGAATCCGGACGCACTTTCGCGGTCGTTGCTCAGGAAGTGAAGAGCCTCGCTGGCGAGGCGAGGCGGGCCACCGAGGAAATCACGTCCACGATCGATGCGCTGGGCGAAACCGCGAATGTCGTCATTTCCCGGATCGAAGCAGGTGCCCAAGCGAGCGGATCAGCCAAACTCTCGGTCTCGAAGATCGAGACAAGTATAGGCCAAGTGGTCGAATTGGTGCGCGAGGTGGACCAGCACAACGACCAGATCACCAGATCCACAGCAACAATCAGCGGCCATGTCGGCCGGGTGAGAGAGGTCTTGCAGAATTTTGAATCCGCCGCGCAGGAAAACGAAGAAAAGTTGCGATCGGCCCAAGAGATGACCGGTGAGCTAGAAGGCACGGCGAACGATATGTTCGATAGGCTAGTAAAATCTGGATTGAGCCCCAAGGACGAAGAAATCGTGGCAACCGCGCAGAACACTGCGCAGGAATTCGTCCAGCTGACAGAAGAAGCGATGAAGGCCGGATCGCTCGATCACGATATGCTCTTCGATGCGAATTATCGCGAAATCGAGAACAGCAATCCGCCCCGTTTCCGGACCAAGCTAAGCGATTGGGCCGATCAGCACTGGCGCCCCTTGCTTGATCGCGTTGTTGCCGAGCACACTGAGATCATGATGTGCGTGGCTTCGGATCAACGGGGTTTTCTGCCGACGCATCTCACCGAAAACTCCCGCCAACCGACTGGCGATCCCGCGCACGACATAAAGCACTGCCGCAATGGTCTTTTCATCTTCGGCCGACTTGATCAGAAGGCCAAGGCCAGCGATGCGGCGTACACCATGGGTGTCGCCCGTCAGTACATGGATGAGGGCACATATCAGGTTATTCGAATTGCCTTGGTTCCGGTTACGATAGATGGTCGTCGCTGGGGCGATATCGTTCTTACGTATCGCTTGTGACGGTCTCGCCAACTAGCGGGGTTCCAGCGGCGACGGCTCGATGCAGACGTCGACGGCGCCCGCCTGCCCAAAGCCGGAAACCCACTTGGCTTCAGGTCGATGGTGTATGTCACCTGTGCTGCTGCGGTGAGCTATTGAAACGAAGAAAGCCGACCTGCCCCAATCAAAGTGGTCCATCGGTCAAGTTCGAGTTCCGGCGGTTATGGTCACCCTGCTGGGCAGCCTGAAGCGTAGCGTAAGGCAGTCCAGCAGGGCGCGCGGACCAATTTGCAAGACTTGGTGATAATCCATATCGGTTATGACTCGACGACAATCGTTGGCGAAGAGTGCTCCATTACACACACCCGACCCTGCATGGCTATCGCATAGGCGATCGCTGCCTGATAGGAATCAACGCAACCGTAATGGATGGCGCAGAAATAGGCGATCACTCAATCGTGGCAGGCCATGCTATCGTTAGCGAAGGTGCGAAGTTCCCGCCCAATTCGATCATCGCTGGCGTTCCAGCAAAACTGATCGCCAACAAGTGTCCCCCGTCAGCGCCTATGGCACAGATTTGAGGTTGTGATTTCCCGTTCGAGAATGATCTTGCCAGATTTCGTCTAAACGCTCCGCACGCCAGTAAGGGCGTCCTGAGCGACGAAACGGGCGCATCGCACACGTTCGAGATCGGCGCAGGGATCGACCCTGCCTTTGTGCATCGCGTCGGACCCTACGCTATCGTCCCCGAAGTCGGTTTTACCTACGCATTTTCATACGGACTCTCTGGCGCATCGAGCGCAGTATCCGCCGGAGATGGCGCGATCCTCGCGCCTATGCCGGGCAAGGTCATCGCGGTTGATGTCGTGGATGGCGATGCCGTCACCGCAGGCCAGCGCCTGATTGTGCTCGAAGCGATGAAGATGGAGCACGCGCTCACCGCACCGTTCGAAGGGATCGTCACCGGCCTTGAGGCGAGCGAAGGCGGCCAAGTGCAGGTTGAGGCAGTTTTGTGCGTGGTGGTATCAAGCGTTGCGGAAGCCGAAAGTGCGAAGCTGGGCACTCGAACCAAGTGTGATCTCGTCTGATAGGCTCCGCGCTGCGCGATAATCGCAATGCCTAGCTGGCGGGCTATCCCCGGCTCCGCTTTCCAAGCATCAGCCGCTTTGTATCCCAGAGCGCCTGCTCGAGAAGCTCTAAGACACCTGACTCAGTTTTCGGATCAGAGTGCCAAACAGTGAGGCGGACGTCTGCGCGATGGGCTACTGCCCAAAAATGGAGACGGGTTCAGATGTTTGTTCGGGGGCTGTTTGCGGGCTCATCAAGAAATCAGCCATGAATCGATCAGCGATCGCACGGACTTAGTTACGCAAGTTGGTAGCTTTTTCGGGCATCAAATCGATGTCCGCTTCGCGCCCTCTTAAGGACTTGCTTCCCGCCCGTCTGCGAGCGCCCCAGAGGCAGGCATTGCCTTTAGCTGAAATCGGTGGCTTGGCTTGTCGCCCAAAGAGCTATTACGACGAGTGTGAGGGTTAAGAGATGTCGAACACAGTGCTGACGAGGGTCGAAGGATCAGCTCAGATCATAACTATCAACCGCGTAGGGGCCCGCAATGCTGTCGATCCCGAAACAGCTCAAGCATTGAAAGCGACGTTCGAAGCCGCGGAAGCTAATGACACAGTCAAAGTCCATATCTTGACTGGTGCTAACGGCCATTTTTGTGCCGGTGCCGATCTCAAGGCGGTATCGAGGCAAGCAGACTTCGAAGGGCACACTCCCATGGGACCGACTTGGTTGGAGCTCAAGAAACCGTCCATCGCGGCTGTCGAAGGGCATGCCGTAGCAGGTGGTCTTGAGCTGGCCATTATGTGCGATTTGCGCGTAGCTAGCGAGGACGCGATATTCGGTGTGCTACCGTTTTCCCACTGCGAGGTCTAAGTCCAGAAACGACAGAGAATGGGTTTTGAACGGGCATTGGCATCCGTGCCAATCGAGCGAAAGCAACAGCCCGGGACGCTGAAGCGAACCGCAAGCGCCAGTTCGGAAGCAAGCATCCCAACCAAGACGCACCCCTGATAAGCTGACGGCAAAAGAAGCGCGTGCGAGATAAGGGAGCGGGGTTTGTCGCTCCCGTCAACCTCGCGCCGCTTCGACCCGTTGGCGCTCAGGAGTGCATGCGGGGCCCGGACCAAATACGCCGCGCCCGCAGGAGCGCCGCCGCAGGTGGTGCGGGACCGAGCGCGTCACCAGCACCGCTCCTTACCACTCTCTCTTGTTTCACCGGCGAACAAAAAAAAGGGGCAGGAACCGTCACCGGCTCCCGCCCCATCGGACGTTCAGAACTCGTCGAGCATTGCGCCGTGCACCGTGTGCACCACCCGGCTGGCCAGATGCGCCGGCAAGGCGTTGTAGTCACCCTCGTCCAGGGCGAAGTATCCTAGGTCATTATCTTCCACGACGTGCTGGTCGAAGAAGCTGTGCAAGGCCCGGCGTTCGGCAGTGGCCAGTGCTTCGAAGTAGCTGTTCGAGTTTGATTGAAGAGATGCAAGTGCAGTCATGAAATCCTCCTGATATCTGTCGGTAAGACGACGAGAGGAAGGCAGATGGGAGTGTGGCTGGCGGGTCAGGGATCGCCCGGCTGGGCGACCGCCAAGCGGCGGTGGGGGCAACGATTTTGTCGGACTGCAGCGAAGCGAAGGGACGGCAAAATGGTGGGGCCCCGCCGTCCTTGACGCGCCAGCTGCACGCCCATCATCCTTGAAAGTCCGTGAGCCAAACTCCCCTCCCTTTTGATCTCAGGTGTTCGCGAAAACCAAGGGGAAATCGCTTTCCTACAGGACGGGTGATAGTCCACGTCAGCCGAGGAGAGGGTCATCGGAGGGGAAGAAAGAAGTATCCTCAATGCCATCGAAACGAAGCGCTGTAGCCGCACTCCAGAAACTGGAGGCCGACAGGCTGGCACTCGACCAACGTCAGAAAGAACTCGAGAAACAGGCCGCCATTGAACTGGGCCAGGTTATTCTTGGAACGGGGTTAGAGACCTTCTCAAAGAGGGGCCTATCCAAAGTTGCAAATGAGCTCGGAAAACTAGGCGAAGAAGAAGCCATAAAGCGGCTGGTTCAAAAGCCAGCCTCCGCATCACGCACAGCTCAAAGCCACTGATAGCGAATACGAGAAAGGGCCCTATCCGATTTGGACAGAGCCCTTTCTTTGGAGGCTGGATGGCTGAGATCAGTCGATTTCGGGAGCATCCTTGTTCTCGTCGTTCTCGCTGGAGCCATTGCCCCTTGAGAGGAAGTCGACCATGTCGGCGAGGATCTCGGTGCCGTAGCGGGTGACCCCGTCCTTGTCTTCCCACTGGGTGTAGTGGATGCGGCCCTGGACGCTGACCAGCTGGCCCTTGGAGCAGAACTGGCCGACGGTCTTGGCGAGGCCGTTGAAACAGGTCACCCGGTGGAACTCGCTCTCCTTGGCGGTGTAGCCGTTCTCGTCCTTGTAGGTCTTGCCGTCCTTGTCGCGTGCGGGGCGATCGGTGACGACGGTGATGCCGGTGACACAGGTGCCACCCTTGGTCTCGCGGGTGTCCGGATCGCGGGCGATGCGGCCGGTGAGGATTGCGATATTGGTCATGATGTAAGTTCCTTCAGTTCCTCAAACCGAAGACCATCTCCGGCTTGCGAACATCTGAAAGAAGCAGGGCATGGGAGGACTGCACCGCAGGCCTGAAGGGCCGAAGGGAAACCTGTTCATGACGGGTGGTGCGGGCAGGCGCGCGCCAGCGATTGCAGCAAAAGTGGGTACCAGTTTTGCGTCCGCAATCGCGAAAAGGGGGCGCGACAACACGGCCGTCAAAGGAACGGGTTGCGGCTCCTCAGCTGACCTGGTTCAGGACTGTTCGCGAAGAAAGCCGGATCGGTATCGGGTGCGGGTCTGAAGGATCAGATTAACCCGCTGCAATCAGCTTTCGCCGTCGCTTTCCGATGCTGTCAGGAGATCCATGAAGTTGCGGGCTGCTTCCCGGTCTTCCTCGTTCTCGAACGCTACGTCGAGGTCGGGGGCGGACCCGAACATGTGCAGGAACGACCACAGTGCAAAGCGCTTGCCCTTGTCCTCTTCGAGGCCAAGGTCGACCCGGCAATGCTCAATCCCGGCTGACAAAGTGTCGGGTGCTATCTCAGCCAGATTTGTCGAGGCAAAGTAGCGAAGGAGGAGATCATCGAGTTGCATGACCGCTATTGTACAATGGAAAACCTGATGCGGGAACGATAAGTGCCGCACCCCAGAAACCAGCAAAAGTGTCCCTCCCCAACGACAAGGTTGCACAGGCGCCCAGGTCATTTGGGATGAGCAATAGCCTTGTTCCAAAGCGTATCTATTCGAGCCTGTCGTAACCCTACAATCGACTTGATTGCGTTCGGTGCTATTTAGCCATTGCGACCCGAAGGGCTTAGAGCAGCGATGCAATGAGTTCTCTCCTTATGGGCGGCTCCAAATGAGGCCGCCCTTTTTTCGGGTGAACGGAAGCAATCGCGAAAACGCCGAGCCCACCTTGCACGCTCACCCGGGACAGCTGCCCAACGGCCCGCGACGATCAACAACCGTGATACGCTGCTTCTTGGCCTCGATCACCAAGCGCTCTGTCACGCCATTACCTAGAAATGCCACCACGTAGCGAGGGTTAAGACCGAGCATTTGCTCGTTGCGCTTGAACCCTGCACGAGCACCCAGACGACGCTCAAGCCCGAATGTCAGCTGCTGCACCTCATTGCGCTCGGCCCAGGATGCGGCCAGTCTGTCGGCTCCCTTACCGTCGCCGCCGTGTACGAGAAACATGTCAGGAACGAACTCGCGCACCCTGTCGAGTGTAGCCCAGATGTTTGCCGCGTAAGTCTTGGCGTCGGCCTCGCATTCGAAACGGTTGCGACCACCGGCAAAGACCACCGGAGTACCCTCGGGAGAATGTGCAGCCTGACGACGCTCCTTGCGTACGCGCAAAAAGTCGCGGGCATCAATCACGGCCGATGTCATGTTCTTCGAGTGGCGCGCACGCGATCCCGATACGGGCTTCCACGAGGAACCGATTTCGTCGCGATAGAGACCTGCTGCAACCTCACGCATCTGCTCGAACACCTGCATGCTGGCTTCAGCAGACTGGGCACGCAGGGTCTGTTCCTCGAGGTTTGACGAATGCACTTCGGACCCGTCGGCGGATGCCAATAGGGCGCGGATTTCATCCGAGGCCCGATCTACTTGGGTCGACTTGCGGCTGGCTGCACGGTGAAAGAGATTGACGAAGCCCCAAGCGAGATCCTCGGCGTCGGCCTCGAGCGCGGTGTCGGCAAACAGCGCGAACAGATCGGACCAGACTGCTCCGAGCGTGTGAGACATGGCGTCCTCGCAAGGGAAGTCGGATTCGTTGAATGGGGCAGGCGTGATCGAGAAGCCGGATAGATCGAGGCCGGCAAGCTGGGTGGCGAAACTGTCATACATATCTTTAGTCCTCCTGAGACCGGCGAATGCCGACGGAGGAATTCCCGCGCGGGCCTGTTCGCCGTGTCCGAAAAGGACCGGGACAAGGGACCACCGCACCGCGTCAGCGGGGAACCCCGCAAGGCAAGGCTGGCGCGGGCCACACGGGCCGCAGCCTTGCGCGGGTTGCTGTGGGACCTGACCGGTCCAGGGCACGAGGACCAGCGAACAGGCTGTGCGGGATCGTGTCGGAGTGGCGCAGGAGTTGTCTGGGAGTGATCCAGGATCGGTTCGGGAGCGCTCCGCTAGACCGAACTGACTCGGTGTGAAGGCAAGTGCCAGTACGTGCGGGCTGGTTGACGGAGTTGCTCAAGTTCAGTCTCCTATTCAGGCCGCGTCAGAAAGTTCGACATCAGCCTCAGTGGCACTCGATTGGTGACCGCCCTTTTCGAGTAGCAAAGTGGCTGCCTCCTCGGCCTTTGCGGCCGCGGTCAGGATTGCACGCTCGTCCTGTTTAAGAATCTTGAGCCAGGACGCGATGTAGCTAGCATGATGATCGAGATGCGAGACGGGCAATCCCAGTTCGGCACCAAGAATGGCGGAGGACAGCTCGGCAATAAGTTCTTCGACGGCATAGGCATCACTGCCGAAGCGGTTCTTGAGGCCTCGATCGAGGCGCGAAGAATGTCCAGTCCAGTGCGACAGCTCATGCGCAAGTGTTGCATAGTAATGGTCATAGGCTTCGAAGAGTTCGGCTGGCGGCATGGTGACGCGATCACGCAGTGGCTCGTAGTAGGCTTGCGCGCCATGATGGCGTAGCTCTGCGTCGATCTCAGCGAAGAAGGCATCTAGCCGCTCCTCGCGGCCTTCGGGCTCAAGCGCGGCAACCAATGGCTTGGGATGGTAGAATTCGGGGAGGCCATCGCACTGGTCGGCATTGAAGACTGAATAGGCTTTCAGCACGCGCCGGCTCTCCGTATCCTGCCTACCTTCAGCGTTTTCGACTTCCTTGGTGTAGCTTTTGTAGAAAATCGCGATGGTCGATTTTTCGCCTTTTCGGACCTGACCACCAAGCTTCTGGCACTGGCGGTATGTCATCCAGTATGGAGAGACGTATGCGCAGGCATCGGCCACCATCCAGAGCCAGAATGTATTCATGCCGCGATACGGCGTCCCGCAGGATCGCAGCGGGCGAGAAAGCGGCACGCCGCGCCACGGCTTGACCCAGGGCTTGGTTCCCTCTTCAAGCTTTTCAATAATGGCGGCAGTGATGCGCTGAGCTGGCGATGTCGAAGCTGTGCGGCGGGACTTAATCATTGGAGATCTCCTGATGACCGGGACACAGATTTCCCGGCTCAGGAAAGACGAAGCTCTCTCTCCTCTCCTTCAGTTATGTCGGATATGCGCCCTAGTCCAAGACGTAGCCATCCGAGAACTTAGTTCCCGAAAGCGGACATTCTCTGAGGCCATTCCGGCCAAGGAGAATATCAATGACCTACTCACACTTCGATCCCGTTGCGCAGGACAGGGTGCCTTGGAACTTTGGAGCGAAGATTGGCCCCAAGCGGCCATTCAATCAAAAGCAGATTTGGGCGATCCGTTTCTTCCTTGATCGCGAGGAGCGCATTCGAGATCGCGCGCTGTTTGATCTGGCGATTGATAGCAAGCTACGAGGCTGTGACCTTGTTGAGTTGAAGATCGGTGATCTGGTCAGTGGGCCAGAAATCAGGACTCGAGCGACAATCACGCAGCGCAAGACAGGTCGACCTGTTCAGTTCGAGATTGCGGCAGACGCGCGTGCAAGTCTGTTCGCTTGGCTGGAGCTCAGAGGTGGCGACGTCGAGGGCTTTGACTTTCCAAGCCGAGTTGATCCCTATCGTCACTTGAGTACACGACAATACGCTCGGCTTGTTGATGAGTGTGTTGCGGCAATCGGCTTGCGGCATGAGGAGTACGGCACCCACTCACTGCGCCGGACGAAGGCTTCGACTATTTGCAAAGCCAAGGGCAACATCCGGGCAATCCAGATATTGCTCGGTCACTCCAAGATCGAAAACACGGTGCGTTATCTTGGCGTCGACATAGAAGACGCTCTCACTTTCGCCGAGAAGACCGAGATCTGTCCGCGATTGGGGGTGAAAACGGTCTTTCCAGTCTTGGCATTGGAGTGTGATGGCGCGGAGATTTCTTGACACAAGGTGCTTCAGTAACTGCACAGCATGTCCTTGCCTTTGTTCAAGCGATGATCCCCTTTGTCCCGCGCATACGGGCGAATGCCAGGTCGACGAAGCGGCGGACCTTGGCAGGGACGTAAGGCCCACCGGCAAACAGAGCATGAACCGGATAGGTTGGTGGAGACCACTCAGGCAAAACCCTCATCAGATCGCCACGTTCGAGTGCTTCGGCAAAGTACCAGAGCGGTCCGGCATGCAATCCACCACCCGCCAGAACAATTCTACCGACGCCGCCGAGATTGTTGACGCTGAAGCGCGAGCGCGTCGGCACCGTCACTGTCTCGCCAGTCTTGTGGGCTAGCGTAAGGGCCTCGCCCGTCATCATCCCCGAATACAGCACAAAATCGTAGTCTGCGAGATCGTCAGGCTGGTCCGGGATTTCATTACGCTCAAGATAAGCGGGCGAGCCCACCAACGCGAGAGGCATCGCGCCGATCCGGCGAGCAATGAGGGCGCTGTCGGACAACTCGCCGATCCGGATGGCGACATCGAGGCCTTCGCCCTCGAAGTCGACGAACCTGTCGGAAACGCGCAGATCGACCGAGAGGAGCGGCGCCTGACTGGCCAACTCATGAAGCCAGGGGCCGATATAGCGTGTGCCGAAATCGATGGGAGCGCTGACTCTGAGCACACCGCGAGGCTCTTCCGCATTGCCCGAAACCGCGTCCTCGATCGCATCGAGGCGCTCAAGGATCCGCCTTACTTCATCATAATAGGCTAGCCCCGCATCTGTCGGGGCTGAACGAACCCTCGAGCGCGCGATAAGCCTTGCGCCAAGCCGTTCCTCAAGCCCGCTCAGGCGGCGAGACACATTGGAGGGATCAGTGCCAATCTCTTGCGCCGCAGCGCGCAGGCTCCCGATTTCCACGATACGGCAAAACAGCTGAAGATCTCTGAGGTCCGTGCTCATAGATGCGAATTTCGCATTTATAAGATGCAATATCAATCCATACCTGATCGAAAGTGCATCATCTACCTGTCCACTCACACGGGCGGCATTCCGCCGTTCCCATCAATAGGAGTCAGACAATGACGACCAAGACTTTCTTCATCACCGGCGTTTCGAGCGGCATCGGCCGCGCTCTGGCCGAAGCCGTGCTTGCCAGTGGCGGCAATGTTGCAGGGACGCTGCGCAACCGTGACCAAGTTGGCGAGTTCGAAGCGCTTGCTCCGGGCCGCGCCAAGGCTCTCATCGCCGATGTGACCGATCGCGAACAAGTTGAAATCGCGATCAAGGATGCCGTCGACGTGTTCGGTCGTATCGATGTGGTGGCCAACAATGCCGGAGCAGGGACGGTCGGCGCAATCGAAGAAACGAGCGAGGCTGAGGCCCACGCGATCTTCGACCTCAACTTCTTCGGCCAGTTCAACGTAGTTCAGGCCGCGTTGCCAATCCTGCGTCGCCAGCAGTCGGGCCACATCCTCACCTTTTCGGCAATCGGCGGGTTCACAGGCTTTCCAGGGCTTGGCGTCTATTCGGCGGCCAAGGCGGCGGCTGACGTCATGAGCGAAGCGCTGGCGCAGGAAGTTGCCAGCTTCGGTATCAGGACGACGATCCTGACGCTCGGCATCTTCCGCACGAAGTTTGCCAGCGGTTCGCTGCGCTTCACCAAGACCGGAATGGCTGAGTACGCCGAGACCCCGGCCGGGAAATTTCGCGGCTTCATCGGAGGCCTCGACGGCAAGCAGCCCAACGACCCTGAAAAGGCAGCGCAGGCGATTATCGAGATCGTCGAAGCGGACGAACCGCCACTGCACCTGCCGCTTGGACAGGATGCGCTCGGTGTCGTTGGCAAGAAACTCGATCAGGTGCGCGGTGACGTGGATCGCTGGAGCGACCTAGCAGCTTCGGTGGTTTTCGCCGACGCCGCCAAGTGATCGGCTCGCTCAAAGCCAAGATTCAATCCCACGGAGAACCACAATGAAGAACACACTTACCGCCATCGCAGTCGGCTCCGCGCTGGCTGCGGCTTCGCCCGCCCTGGCTCAGTCAACGCTCACCCCCCCTTCGCAAGCGAGCCTCGAGGAGCGCGTCCAGCTTCTGCAGGACCGCGAGGAGATCGGCCAGTTGATCGTCAATTACGGCCTCGCCTTTGATATGCAGGACTGGAATCTGCACCGCTCGGTCTTCACCGATGAGATAGAGATGGATTTCACCGCGTCGATTGGCGACGGACTGGTGACGATGCAGGCCGATGATTGGGTCGAAGGGGTCAAACCGTTCTTCGCCAATCTCGAAGGCACCCAGCATATCGCGATGCCGCTGATCATCCGGATCGAGGGCGATGAGGCTTATGTGCGTTCGCTGCTTAACGCCTCGCATCACTTGCCCAATGCCCGCGGCGGATCGGTACAAACGATGGTCGGCTATTACGACAACTGGCTTGTGCGCACTCAGGATGGCTGGAAGATCCGCAAGATGGTCCAGCACATCACCTGGAACGAAGGCAATTGGTACGTCTTTGAAAAGGCCGCCGGGCTGAGCGAGTAGGAGGCGGAAATGAAGCTCCCCGCATTCGCCCTTGCCACCTTGCTCGCACTTTCGCTGGAATCGCTGGGGGCTGCACAGCCCCCGGCAACCCCACCTGAAGGCGCCACCGCCCTGATGTTTCGCGGTAACCATGTCGCGCTACGCGTCGCCGATCTGGAAGCTTCGGTGCAGTGGTGGAAGGGTGTGTTCGGTGCGCGCGAAGTGCGCCGGTCAAGGGTACCTAATCTCGATTCTAACATCGAGATTGTCTTCCTCCACATATCGGGCGGGTTCCATATCGAACTCGTCGGCGGCGGAGCCCCATCTGATAACGGCGGACCTGACGACATCTCTGCCGACTACCAAAGCGCCGGCTACAAACATGTCGGCTTCCTCGTCGCCGATCTCGAGCCCGTGCTGACCCATATGGCACGTTTCGGAGTGACGCCCGAGTACCGCGTCACCCGGGCAGACTATGGCGTTGAAATCGTCCTCATTCGCGAACCTAGCGGTCGCTTTGTCGAACTCTACGCACCGCTTCCCGAAACAAACTCAAAGGAGAATGATCAATGAAACTCTTTCCTATCCTCGGCGCCTCTGCCCTCGCATTGACCGCCGCTGTGTCGGCTCAAGACACCGATCCGCGCTGGGTCGTTGATCTTGAAACGCTCGCTTCCACTTATGGCGAGGACGACGAGCGTGGAGCGCTTAACCTTCAAACTCCCGAGACCGTTCGTGCCGCGCTTGAACTGGTCGAGACGGGCGAAGTCGTTAGTCTAGCCATCCCGCTAGAGAGAAAGACCCCCGCATATGGCTGGCGGCGCTTCGATCTGGTCGTCGCGCAGAACGAAGGCACGGGCCATTCGAACAACGAGGACGTCGTTATTGCGCCAATCAATACCGGCACGCAGATCGATGGTCTCGCTCATATGGGGGTAAACGGGCATTTCCACGGCGGGCGAGACGGCGAGGATATCCAGAGGGTCGCCGGGCTCTCCGAGTTGGGAATCGAGAATGCCGGGCCGATTGTGACCCGCGGCATCCTGCTCGACGTTGCGGCGTTGAAGGGCGTGGAGCGTCTTGAGATCGGCTATGTGATCACTCCGGACGACATAGAGGCAGCCTTGGCGCGCCAGAATATCGATCAAGTCAAACAGGGCGATGTTGTCATCTTCCACACCGGGCATCGCACGCTGCTGGACGAGGGCAAGGTCTCCGAGTTTCTCTCCGGGCAACCAGGGCCTGGTATCGAAGCTGCGCAATGGCTGGCGGCGCGTGGGGTCATTGCGGTAGGCGGCGATTCCGGTTCAATGGAAGCGATGCCGCATGAGCGCGAAGGCGTGCTGTTTCCAGTCCATCAGATCCTGCTCGCGCAGCACGGCGTCTACATCCTGGAGAATATCGCAAGTGAGCGCTTGGCGGAGAAAGGCTGGTCCGAGTTCCTGTTTGTCGCGACCCCGCTTCCTATCGTCGGAGCCTCATCTTCGTGGATTAATCCGATCGCGATCAAGTGATTCAGCTGTTCTTGGGTCGATTGTTGAATGGCAGCATTTTAGACTCCATCAGCCGGGATCCGACATCCCGTATTCGGCCCATTCCAGCTATCACTGATCGTCCAAATTTGGGGGTGGAAGCGGAAAGTCTTGTTTCTGGGGCAAGGGCCAAGGTAGCGGAAGTGGATCAACCTATTTGTACGAGAACATCGCTTCGCGATGAAGTGCTGCTGTGTAGCCAAGCTTTTCTATGACTGCCTTTTCTGCGGCTTCTTCCCCGCGTTTGCCCGACAACATAAAGAGGTGCGTGACGCTTCTTGGCAGTGCGAGCGATGCGGGGGCTTTTTCTGTAAAAAGCCACCGCAGGCTTTCGAGCTTGGGGCATTCCTCGACACCATAAAGCGTGGACAGCTTCTTACAATTGTCGAACCAAAGATGCTCGAGATCGGTGTTCTCTGCACCAAAGCGCGCACTTTCAACATGCGGCTGATCTTGCATCATAAATCGGCGCAGCTTGGGGAAGCGTTGCATATCACCTAGTTCGCTGAGGCCGCGCGTTCGTGTGAAGGCCATGTCCTGCAACTCGGGAAGCGCAATCGCCTCAATCGTCTCAGTTCCGCCAAGATTGAACTTCAGTGCACGAAGACCGCGCATCCCATTGATGAAGCTGAGATCGCTCCCCTTTTTGGGGTTGAATGTGAAGGACTCCAAGCCTTTGAGCTCCGCCAGAGCTGCAATCCCCTTGCTGTGACCTTCAAGGTAAAGCCTCTCGAGATTCGCGGCCTCGGCTAGCGGGGCGAGATCAAGCGCTCTGGTGTTGGTCTGCGAAAGCATCAGTTCGCGAAGTTGCTTCAGAGGAAGCGTACTGAGAATGGATTTATCTTCGAGCTCAAACACACCCAAATGCAGTTTCCGAAGATGCTCAAGCTCGGCAATCGCTTCGAGGTTGATCGCCTCCTGAAGGCAATCAACTGAGAGAGAACCAATGTTCGGCAGGCGTTTAAGCACTGCTCCATCAAAGACTTGGCCATAGTGACCGTAAAAACGAACCTTCAGCTTGTGGCCCCATTTGGCGCACAGCGCATCCAAGTGTTCGAGATAGGGTCCGCTTGGCACCTGCCGCCATTTCTCGAAATCAGCTTGGCTCGGATCAACGACCAGAAGCGTGTCTCCGACGGGTTTATCGAACTGGATGCTGGGCTCACGCCCAAAGCGGAGATCTTTTTCGGCCTTATTGAGGTCAAAGACGGTGCAGAGGTCAAGTGTGCTGATCATCTTGAATCGCTTACCTCTAAAGGGCATGAACGTGCCGGATTTCAGGCAACTAGGTTAGGATATGATGAAGAGTGCGTCGACCGGCTACAAGTGCACACCGCGCCGGGATCAATCACCGTCAGACATGCATTCAGATCTAGCCAAAAGTCCGCTCCTGGGTCCGCAGAACATCGAACCGTCTGTCAGCGTTTGGGTCGTCACACGAAGGTCCGTTTCTGAGGTGGGGAGCAGACTGTCTGTTCCGGGGATTATGCGGTGTTCGGCTGAGCTAGGACCACCGTGTTCCCATCAGGATCGGTTATCTGAGATATTGTTATCGTGTCTCCAGCCATTGTCTCGCCGACGCTTATTCCAGAGTCGGCCAAGCGCGTCAGCTCGGCCTCGATGTCGCTAACGATGAGCGTAAGACATCCATGTCCCGCGTCGGCCTCATTTAGGAAGAGTTGAAAACCAGCGCTTTCTCCATGATGCCATTCTTTCAATCCATCCATCGGGGCTTCATCCGGCGAACGGTCGAATAGCTTTGCGAACCAAGCAGTGCTTCGCTCCATATCGGTGCAGTTCAGCTGACCGAATATCTTTTTTAGAGGCATTGGTATTCTCCTCACCGACTTACGTATCAATGCTGCTGAAGAATCTATAGACCAGCTGAGTTGCACCGAAATAGGGCTCAACCGTAGGAGCCGTGAACGTCCACTATTGAGGTCGTTAGCTGAAGGCAGCTCTCGGCCCAGTTTAGGTCAAGCCTAATTGTCGCTTTTTGGATGGTTTCGCGACTGTCTGCTTTTGGAAATGAAGACGGAGATAGCGTACGCTTTCCAGCCGAAGGCCTTATGTCCGTTCACGACCCAACTACGGACGCTAAGTACATCGCGGGTTCTGCATGAAGGTGACAGCAAATTTCTACTAATCGATGGTTCGACCGACACGGACGAGCAAACCGCTCGGATCGCTAACCGAAAACTCGTAGGTTCCCCATGGCTTCGTGTGCGGGGCACCTTCCTCGATTATGAGTTCGCTCACACGCTTGGCCACCGCATCGACATCGTCGACATATAGGTAAAGGCCAAAGGGATTTTCCTCGATGTTTTTGGGCCATCCTGGTGCATGGGTCAGGTGTAGATGCCAACCCTTTCCGTCGGCAAGAATGCGATAATGGCCGTAGTCGCTGATAACTTCGAAGCCGAGCCGATTGTAGAAAGCCTCGCTATCATCGAGTTTGCTGCTGGGTATGATCGCTACCGTTTGGTGATCCATGGCTATGCCCTCAATTATTGTCTCGCTCGCACGAGTTGGCCCACATTAATCCCAGTTGCCAGAGCAATTCTCAATCGAAGGCCCAGCGCCGGACAATCACAACCAATTGTCCGAAAACGGATGCTACAGCAACATCGCAAATGTCGCGACGATGCGGTATATCGCGAACGTGTCCGACCCATCTCCAACTGCAGGCAAGCGTGCCTTGCGAACTCGCGCGGCGATCATAAGGGCGTTCAATGGACTCGCCCTAGAATGCAGATACGATTCGATCCGGATCGCTGAAATAGTCGCCGCTGCGGGGATCGGCAGAGCTACATTCTACGAACATTTCAGAAGCAAAGATGATGTGCTGCAAACTGCGATGGAACCGGTCCTAATTGCGCTTTCGACCGCCGCGTCAGGCCGAGCAGCGCGGCCATACATTAGAGGCATAGTCAGCCATCTTTGGGACAGCCGATCTAGGGGAAGAACGATCCTCAATTCTGCCGCAGCTCCGATTATACAGCGTCAATTGGCGACTTTGATTCAGCCTCATGTTGAACGAATTAGCGGCGATGATATCGCGCCATCAATCAAGGCGACAGGTGTGGCGGCAGCGCAAATTGCTATGCTCCGAAGTTGGCTCGCTGGCGGGGCGAGTAGCACGGTAGATGAGATGACTGATCAAATGATCGGCTGCTCGCGGCTTATTGCATGACCAGAGCTTCACGACTGCCACACTAGAATCAAAAAAAATCAGCTGGTCCGCTTTCACTCCCAGACTACGACATACCGAACCAGCGCAAACTGCGTCCGCATTTGGCGATAAATGTGCTTCCCTGTTTATCGCCGCAATTGGGTCGATTGCGGACCGACCGCTTTTGTGCGGCCCGAACCGAGAAGCGGACAGTCCGCTCACGGCCCATTAACAGAAGCTACTCTGACACAGAGGAGACAATCATTTATCAGATGTGCCACGCTGGCCGTGTCTCTTTTGTTGGAAGACCTTTTCCGTCAACTGTCGAACCGTTCGATTGCCCCATCGATGAGGTTGCTGATCGAGATGATGTCCTGCGGCAGCATCTCGTCCACTAATGCCTTTTCCCACCTGATTGCTAGCGGCGAGATATGTTTGAACACCTCAGCGCCTGCAGCTGTCAGGAAAAGTTGGAACCGCCTTCCGTCGCCGCGCATGGCTCGCCTTTCGATGCGGCCCATTGAAAGCAGGCGTTTGACAGCGCGGCTAATGATCATCGGGTTTTGCCCTGTCAACCGCGCGATATCCGCGGCAGCAAGACCCGGCTTGCGATGCAACGCGGCAATCACTCGCCATTCCGGCAGGCCGAGATCGAGGTCGGCCTCGAATTCTCGCTGGAATTCGCGGGTCAGGACGTTGACGAGCTTCACCATGCGGAATGCAAGCGAGTTGGAGAGATCGAAATCGACCTCGGTGGGTCGAATGCCGGTTTTGTCACTAGAGCTTTTCGTCACCTGATTCATCGCCAATCGTCTCAACACATCGCGGATCTATCGCTAAATACCGTATCGGTAGTTACATAAATGCGCAAGCAAACTGACGGAAAACATCCAGTATACTTGACATATTGCGTCGATTAGGCCCTCTTAGTTGTAACGAACGTTACGATTCGGGGAGAGTGAGATGAGGAATAATTCGCGCAAGACCGGTGCGGTCGCATGCCGTTTGGGAAATCACGCAGGCAAATGGTTGGCAAGTGCCGCAGCCATCGCGGTAGCAAGCACCGCCACGCCTGCCTTCGCGCAGGACAGCGTCGGGTCCGGACAGGACGAGGCTTCGCAAGGGTCCGATCCGAACGTCATCATCGTAACCGCGCGCAAGCGTGAGGAGAACCTGCAGGATACCCCGATCGCCATCACCGCGATCACCGGCGATGAGCTGGCCAATCGCGGCGCGGCAGATCTGACCGATATCGCGGCCTTCGCGCCGAATGTGGACATTTCCTCGAGCCCGTCGGGCGCTGGCGGCGGCGGCAATTCGCAGATTACCATTCGCGGGGTGGGCCAGCAGGACTTCCTGATCACCACCGACCCCGGCGTCGGCGTCTACATCGACGGCGTGTATTTCGCGCGTTCGACGGGCGGCGTGCTGGACCTTGTCGGCCTCGAACGCGCCGAAGTGCTCCGCGGACCGCAGGGCACGCTGTTCGGGCGCAATACCATCGGCGGGGCGATCAGCCTCGTTTCCCGCAGGCCAAGCAATGACGGCGGCGGCTTTGCCGAAGTCGCGGTCGGCAATTTCGACCGCATCGATGTACGCGGCACGTTCGATATGCCGATCGTCGAGGACCGCGTACTTTCGTCCTTTTCCTTCGTATCGCGCAATGCCGACGGCCATGGAACGCGGCTTCTGACCGGCGAGGACCTCGGCGACGAGAACTCCACCTCGGTAAAGGGCACGGTGCTGTTCCTGCCGAGTGATACCGTCGAAATCACGCTCAGCGGCGACTACAGCCGCGCGCGTGAAAACAGCGCGGCGGTGACTTCGGTTGGGGATTTCAACCCGGGTGCCGGTCTTGTCGGGCTGTACAACGGACCGGCCAACGTTCCCGGTTTTCTCGGCACCGCCCCCTTTACCGACCCGTCTACCGACAGCCTGTTCACCACCAACGCTACCGGGCCGAACCGCAACGAGTCCGATGTCTGGGGCGTTAGCGCGACGATCGACTGGGATCTAAGCGACGATATCTCACTGCGCTCCATAACGGCTTATCGCGCGCAGGACGTGGCTTTCGGGCGTGACGGCGACAATTCGCCGCTTACAATTCGCGAGACCAATAACGACAGCTCGCAGCACCAGTTCAGCCAGGAGTTCCAGCTGCTGGGCACGAGCCTCGACGGGCGGCTCGAATGGGTCGCTGGCCTGTTCTATTTCGACGAGCATGCCGAAGACTTCAACGAAGTTCGCCTCGTGTCGGGCCTGTTCGGGGCGCTCGAGCGCTTGCCAGCGCCCTTCGGACCGCCGGGCGCAACCTGCGCCGCCCCGTTCCTCGCGCCGGGCTGTGCTGGCAACCCGATCAATGTGGGGCTGGACCTCGAATTCGACCAGGATTTGGCTGTCGACAATGAGAGCATCGCAGCCTTTGCCCACACCACTTTCGATCTCACCGACCGCCTGAGCCTCTCGCTGGGCGGACGCTACACACGGGACGAGAAAGCCGTCGACTCTTTCGGCCAGCGGATCAATTCGGGTGCCTTGCTGATCGATGAGGAGCGGTCAGAAACCTATGAGAACTTCTCCGGCAAGATCGGGCTGGATTTCCAGGTCACCGAAGACATCCTTGCCTACGTATCCTTCTCGCAAGGCTTCAAGGCAGGCGGCTTCAATGGCCGTGCGCTGCTGGCAAACGAGCTGACGTCCTTCGATCCCGAAGAGCTCGATGCCTACGAATTCGGCTTGAAGACCGTGTGGCTTGACGGCGCTCTCGTGCTAAACGGGTCGGTATTCTACAACGACTATACCGACATCCAGCTGACTGCGGTGGTGGAAGCGCCGGATGGCAGCCTCGTGGTGTCGGTCGACAATGCCGGTGCAGCCGAAGTGCTGGGTGCGGAGCTAGAGATGGAGCTGCGACCCTTCGATGGGTTTGAACTGTTCGGTGCCATCGGCATACTCGATGCCGAATACACCGATATCGGGACGGCGACTACGATCACGCTAGACAGCGATTTCGTGAAAGCTCCGGAATTCACCTCAAATCTCGTAGCCCGCTACCGCGCGCCGCTCGGGGACTGGGGCGACCTCGTTCTGCAGGGCGACTGGTCCTATCGCAGCAGCATCTTCAACGATGTGCAGAACAGCCCGGAAATCGCGCAGGACGGATACAGCCTGCTTGGCGCCCGCATCGCGCTTGAAACCTTCGACGGCGACTGGACCTTCAGCGTTTTCGGGCGCAACCTCACCGATGAAACCTATCTGGTCAACGGGGTGAGCGCAGGGGCATTCGGTATTTCCGAAGCCGTGGTGGGGCGGCCGCGCGAATGGGGCGTGTCGGTCCGGCGCGCGTTCTGAGGTCCGGTGCCTCAACCGCTGAATGGTGCTGGGATCCGCTGGTATGAGTAGTGCAAAAAACGAAGCGGATGGTGGCCATCTCGCGCTTGGCTCGCCGCAAGGCAGCCTTGCGCTGGGATTGGCGATGATGGTGCTGTTCTTTCACCTAATCGACCGCCAGATCATGGCTATTCTGGCAGAGCCGATCAAAGCCGAGCTTGGCTTTTCGGATACGCAGATCGGTCTGCTGACGGGTCTCGGCTTTTCGCTGCTCTATTCCACACTCGGCATCCCGCTGGCTCGGCTGGCCGATCGCTTCGACCGGGTGAAGATCCTGTCCGCCGCGACCGCCGTGTGGAGCGGAATGACGATGGTCACGGGTCTCACATCCTCCTTCGCAGCGATGCTGCTGGCGCGCATGGGCGTGGCTGCAGGGGAGGCAGGCGGGATACCGCCGCTCCATTCGCTGCTTGCCGACCTGTTCGCCGAAGAAAGCCGCGCGCGTGCTTTTTCTATCATGCAATTGGGCGGACCGCTGGGCGTTCTGGTTGCCTTCCTCGGTGGCGGATATCTGGTCGCCGCCTTTGACTGGCGAATGGTGTTTTATGCCGCTGGGGTGTTGGGCCTTCTGCTAGCACCGGTTTTGTGGTGGCTGATGCCCGAGCCGCGCCGCAAGCAGAAGGCTGAGCGCGATGCACGGCTTCCCTTCTGGCAATCGACGCGTACGCTCGCTGCCAGTCCTGCCTTCGTCCACCTCGTCCTCGGCATCGCCTTTGCAGGCATGGGCCTCTACGCGACGATCATCTGGGCCCCTTCTTTTCTGATCCGGTCTTTCGAACTGCCAATCGAGCATGTGGGCCTGCTTCTCGGCACGGCATTTGGCGTGCTAGGCGCGGTCGCGGTGCTGCTCGCGGGGTTTGTCGCCGACCGCGCGCGGAAATCCGATGCGGGAGCACATGCGAGTGCGCCTGCCATCATGATGATCATTGCCGTACCGCTGTCGGTGGCGGGCTTCCTCGCCTCGACCATTACGTCCGCGATGGCGCTGCTCGTGCTGCCGATCATGATGATGTCGGCCTGGCAGGCGCCTGCACTCGCGGCGATCCAGAATGTAGCGCTACCGGATATGCGTGCGCTTGCAGCGGCACTTGCCATGTTCGTGCTCAATCTGATTGGCCTCGGCCTTGGCCCGCTACTGGTGGGCATATCGAGCGATCTTCTCGCAGACAGGTACGGTGCGGAATCGCTGCGCTACGCGCTGCTCGTTGTGCCGCTCGCCTTCACCTTGGCCGCCATCTTCTGGCTGCTCGCTGCCCGGGCGCTTCGGCGCGCGGCACCCCCACAAGACCAATCAATGGAGTTTGCCCGATGAAGACCGATGTCCTGGCCCCCGATGTGGGCGAAGGGGTGACGCAGGTTACACTTACCGAGTGGCTGAAAGCCGTTGGTGACACTGTGGCTGAAGGCGAAGTCATCGTCGAACTGATGACCGACAAGGCGGCATTCGAAGTCGAGAGCCCGGCTTCCGGGACGCTGTCGGAAATCTTAGTCGAACCCGATGAGGAGATCGCCGTCGGCACAGTTCTGGGGCGGATCGATGTCTGACGGGCCCTTGCGCAACGATACCTCGCTCGAGCTTCACCGGCTGATGGTCTTCTCGCGTACGCTGGACCGCATATACGGCGAGCATGACGGGCATTGGCACGGGCTAGAAGGCGAGGAGGCGGTGGCCGCAGGCGTCTATCACGGTCTCAGGCCGACCGATATTCTGGCACCGCATTATCGCGGCATGCCGATTGCTTCCTACGCCAAGGGTGCGGACCTGCGGCGGCTGTTTGCCGGCATGCTGGCCAAGAAGACCGGCTACAATCGCGGAAGGCACCGCAACGATATCTGCGGACCGCCCGAATTCAATCTGATCGGACTTTACACCGGATCGCTCGGCCCACCGGTCGGCTACGCCACCGGCGCCGCGCTCGCCGCGAAGATTGACGGGCGCGACGATATCGCGGTCGCGGTGTTCGGCGATGGCGGATCGAGCCGGGGCGACATCCACGAAGCGATGAACCTCGCCGCCGTGCAGAAGCTGGGCGTCGTCTTCGTGTGCCAGAACAACCAGTTCGCGATTTCGACGCCGCTGGAAACCGGGGTCGCGGGCAGCGTTGCCGCGCGCGGTCAGGGCTTCGGTATGCCGGGCGTCGAAGTCGACGGGAACGACGTGCTCGCGGTCAAGGACGCGATGCAGACCGCAATTGCCCGCGCACGCGCCGGTGAGGGGCCAAGCCTGATCGAAGCGAAGACCTACCGCGTGGCGGGTCATTTCTATTCGGACGCCGAGGACTACCGCGATCAGGATGTGGTGCAAAGCTGGCGCTCGCGCGATCCGATCGCGGCATTTGCGGCTTTCCTGACCGATCAGGGCATCGCCAGCGCCGCAGAGCTGCAGGCGATCGAAGACACAGCCACCGAGCAGATCAAGGCGGCCTTCGCAGCCGCGCTCGCCGACCCCAATCCCGACGAGGACGATCTCGGCTTCGACACCGTATACGCAGCCGAGGCAAGCGCATGACCCGGATGACATTCCAGCAGGCTCTCGTCGCCGGCATCGCCGAGGAAATGCGCTGCGACCCGGACGTCTTCGTGCTTGGCGAGGACGTGGGCCTGTTCGGGGGGCCGCTTAAATCGACCGAGGGGCTGTTTGCCGAGTTCGGTGCAGGGCGCGTCATCGACATGCCGATTTCCGAAGGGACGATCGTAGGCGCGGCGGTCGGCGCGGCGATGCAGGGCAAGCGGCCGGTCGTCGATCTCATGTTCCTGGAATTTCTCGGCCTCGTGATGCAGCAGCTGATCGATGCGGGCGCAATGCACTATTACTCCGCCGGTGCGGCGCGCGTACCGCTGGTCGTACGCGCGAAATACGGCGTCGGCCCGCACCATGGCCATCAGTATGACCTCCACAGCTGGGCTACGAACATCCCCGGCGTAAAGGTCGTCGCGCCAGCCTCGGCAGAAGATGCCAAGGGGCTGATGAAAGCCGCGATCCGGGACGACAATCCGGTGCTGATGGTCGAGCACATGGCGCTTTATCACGGCGTGCGCGGCGATGTGCCGGACGATCCGGACTGGATCGTGCCGTTGGGCAAGGCGGCCGTGGTGCGCGAAGGCCGCGACGTGACCATCGTCGCCTCCGCGATGATGGTGAAGCGCGCGCAGCAGGCCGCGAAGGTGCTGGCCGACGAGGGAATTTCGGCGGAGGTCGTCGATCTGAGGACCATCGCCCCGCTCGATGAGGACACAGTGCTCGCCTCGGTGCACAAGACCGGGCGGCTGGTGGTCGCTTGCGAGGCAATCGGCCGAGGCAGCAGTGCGAACGATGTGATCGCGCTCGCCGCCGACCGCGCCTACGCCAGCCTCAAGGCACCGATCCGCCGGGTCGCCGCGCCGGATGTGCCGGTACCTTTCCACCGCGATCTGGAGAAAATCTACGTCCCAGGCGCGGCGGAGATCGAAGCGGCAGTCCGCTCCACATTCCAGTCCGCCGAAGCCGCCCCGTGAGCGATACGCAGCCCCCCTACACCGATGCCAAATTCCCGGCGATGCAGCGCATGGCGATCAAGGCGCTGTCGGCGAGCTATGCCGAAAACGTCCACGCCACCTTGTTTGCCGAGATCGAAGTAGGCGCGCTGCTCGAACGCCTTGAGAAATCCGATGCGCCAACGCTCACCGGATCGATCATCCATGCAGTCGCCACATCCGTGAGCCGATACCCAAATTTCAATTCGATCTATGCGGACGGTCAAAAGCGCACCTATTCGCAGGTCGATATTGGGTTCGCGGTGGCGGGCAATGACGGCTCGCTGAGCGTGCCTGTGATCCGCAATGCGGACCGCCTGACGACTTCCGAGATCGACAAGCTCCGCCGCGACCTGGCCGAGCGCGCGCGGGCGAAGAAGCTTCGTCAGGAGGAGTTTGGTGGCGCGGCGATGACCGTGAGCAATATCGGCATGTTCAGCAACATCCGGCACGGCACGCCCATCATTCCGGCAGGGCAAGGCGCCCTTCTCGCGATAGGAGCCGTTCATTGGGGTTTTGACGGCGAAGGCAATCCGACAAAAATGCTCCCGGTGAGCTTTGGCTTTGATCACCGCGTCAACAATGGCGCGCCCGCAGCGCAATTTCTGGAGACTTTTGCGATGGCTCTGTAGACCTAAGCCAGTATGCGCTTGTTTTGCTCGGATCGTTGCGACAATCGAATCGAGGAAGTGTGCATAAGTAGGGCTTCACCACCGCCGTATTCGCGCAGATGCATCGTGCTTGATCCGTGAAAGCGTTCTTGCGCCTCGCCCAGCAAGATAATGATAACTGGAAGGAAATATTATGGTCGACTCGAATAAGCATATCGCTGTGATTGATGCTCTGCTTCGTTTTGCGAACGGAATGGACACGAACGACGACGAGCTCATCGCCTCCGCGTTTGCGAAAGATGCCATCATCGATTTCACACCTGCTGGGGCAAAGGTGGGAATGACATTTCCTGTTGTTGAAGGGAGGGATGCGGCCAAGAAAGTGCTTGGCCCCTTTGCTAAGGCATTCATCACCTCCCATAGTGTGACCAATGCTCGGGTCTCGTTCGATGGAGATATTGCTTGTCTTTACGCCCTAGTGGAGGCCCAGCATTTCCCTGAAGGCGGTGACGGCAAACGGCATTTTCTCATGAAAAACCGCTATGACGTCTCCTTGGTGTTAGTCGGTAATAACTGGCAGATAACAAAAATGCTCATAAGTAATCTGTGGTCCGAAGGCGATGTCGGCATAATGAGTGGTGAATGAGAGCGAGGTCCAATGGCTGGGAAGCCTCGCAATGCTGAATACCCAATATCGGCGTTCAGCCAACGTCATCCGTATCCCGGACAAAAAATTGATAGGGCGTTACCGTCCTGACCATCATTTCTGCTCTCCCGCTCGAGCTCGAAAGGTCCGCTATCCAGCCCAATCTAGCCCACCGCCAATCGATGGTCTTCGGGTTGGAAAGCGGACTCACTAGCTGACGCTTTGAACAAAGGGAAACCGGCGCCACTTTCAATCATCTGTCACTTCATTCAGATAGATTTTGCGATTGAGCGAGCGAAGACTTCCCAATTCCACGCGCGGTCTCCATGATCCGAAGACCTCACTACTCTAAATCAGAAATGTATGCGCTACAAAGACATATATCCTTCCGAGCCTCTTCTACGAGGTCAAGCTGTCCTGCGCCCGCGCGCCGCCCATCTCCTCAACCTCGAGTATTTCGAGGCAGAACCGGCTGGTATGCCGATCGAAATCTTCGAACAACATCACCTGTTGCTGAACTACCAGGAAAAGCCGCATCGGGTCGAGAATTGGCGAAATGGCGAGCATCGCGACTTTACCTATCATATCGACGAGATGGTGCTCACTCCTGCCGGGACCGAAAACGGTTGGTATTGGCACGCCAAATCGCATTGCATCGTTATTACGCTCGATCCCGACCGGCTCGGCACTTTTGCCGAAACCGAACTCGGCATCTTGCTAACAAAGCAGCAACTTGATGACGTTCCGCAGGTATCGGATCCCGATCTGTGCGCCTCCGCCTGGCAAATGAAAAATGCGCTGTCCGACCGCCCGCTCGGCTTCGAGGTAGTGTACGAGTCCTTGTGCCGCGTTTTTCTCGTCCAGCTGCTCGATCGCTATGGTCAGAAACGCGCCGAGGGCATCGATTTTTCGAATGGATTTACCCCGGCACAATACGGCCGCGTGCTCAACCACATTGCCGATAGGTATGAATGTACCATCACAGTTGAACACCTTGCCGATGCCGCAGGATTGAGCCCCGCGCATTTCTCGCGGCTGTTCAAGGCCACTATCGGCCAGACTCCACACCGCTTCGTGATGACCTATCGACTGGAACAGGCCCGCCGGATGCTAGACAGTCGCTCGAAGGCGCTCATCGATATCGCACTAAGCTGCGGTTTCTCGGATCAGGCGCATTTTTCGCGCAGCTTCAAGCAAGCGACCGGACTGACGCCCCGCCAATTCCGCAATCGCGAATAGCAGTTTGGTTCAAAAACTTCCGACGTAGGCGCAAGAGGATGTCGAACCGATCTCTTAGACAGCTGTTCATCGAATGAACGCATCAACGGAGATTTACAATGAAAACTCTTGCAGTAGCAGCAGCACTCGCAACCACTGCTCTCGCTGGTACGGCCAACGCCGCGACCAAGGTTCCTGTCACTTTTGAAAGCGGCGGTGAGACGATGGTTGGCGATCTTTACCTGCCGGATGATTACGAAGCAGGCGACCGACTGCCGGCGATCGTCGTAACGGGCGCGTGGATGACCGTGCGCCAGCAGATGGCCTCGCGCTATGCATCGGAACTGGCCGATCGCGGCTATGCAGCGCTTGCCTTCGATTTCCGAAATTGGGGTGAGAGTGGCGGTGATCGCCGCCAATTCGAAAACCCGCAGTTCAAGATTGCCGATATCGAGGCGGCGGCGGCCTTCCTTGCGTCGCGCTCCGAAACCGATCCCAACCGGATCGGCGGGCTCGGCATTTGCGCTAGCGCTGGCTACATGGTGACCGCTGCGCTGACCTCCCCGAACATCAAATCAGTATCGCTGGTTGCGCCCTGGCTCCACGACACTCAGATCCTTGCCGGCATCTATGGCGGCACCGAAGGAATGGCGAGCATGGCGTCTGCCGGAGACGCGGCACAAGCTGCATATGTAGCCACCGGCGAGTCGCGATTCGTGCCAGCGGCGAGCATCACCGACGACAGCGCGGTCATGTTCCAAGCGCCATACTATACGGAAACGGATCGCGGGATGATCGCCGAATGGCGCAACGAGGCCGATCCCGCCTTCTGGCGCGACTGGCTGACCTTCAACGCCATCCAGACCGCCCCACTTCTCTCGCAGCCATTCTTCATGGTCCACAGCGAAGCAGCTGCCATTCCCGAAGGTGCTCATCGTTTCTATGATCTAGTGCCAGGTCAGAAAAGCGAACTCTGGCTCGAAGATGTTAGCCAATTCGACTTTTATGATCGGATCGGGCCAGTCACGACCTCCGCCGACGCGGTTGCAACCCATTTTTCGGAGACACTGTGATGACCGCTCTACGCACACTCATCCTCGCAGGAGCCGTTGCTATGACACCCGCGACAACATCCGCACAACCGATCGATGGACCGGCTACGCAGAGCGAGATCGCAACCCAACGTGACGAAGCGGCTATTGCAACCACTATCGAAAGCGTCGGGACACTCGCCGACACGGGCAATTTTGCAGCGCTCGAAAAGCTCTACGCGCCCGAAATCGCGCTCGACTACACGTCGCTGTCAGGTGGCGAGCCGGAAACGGTCAGCAATATCGAGTTGATGACGCGCTGGGCGAGGGTCCTTCCCGGTTTCGACCGCACTAGGCACCAGATATCGGATATCGATGTGTCGCTCGAAGGAAACACCGCCAGAGCCACTGCAGCCGTGGTTGCCGATCATTGGATTGGTGAAAAGCATTGGCAGGTGTCGGGCACTTACATTTACAGGTTCGACCGCGCCGACGATGGGTGGGTCATCACGTCCCACCGTCTCGAGGTTATCGATGAAGAAGGCAGTCGGGAAATATTCGACCCTGCAACTGAGGCGGTCGCAGCCGATCCTGCACCCTATCTGCGGCGCCAACGTTCGCAGGCGATCGTTCGCCAGTTCCTCGAAGGTCTCGAAGCCAAGGACATGGAGCGCGTGAACGCTGTGTGGGCCGACGATGCGGTGCAAGAAATGCCTTTTGCGCCGCGAGAGGTCGATTTCCCGACACGGGTCGAGGGGCGCGAAGCGCTGATCCGACAATATGCAGGTTGGCCGGACAATGCGCGCAACCCCGACTATACGAGCGAGCTGCGCTTTCTGCCGAGTTCCGATCCCGACCTGGTCATTATCGAATATCGCGGTGTGACCGAGATCGTACGGACTAATCGAACATATGATCAACGGTATATCGGTGTGTTTCAGATCGACGAAGACGGTAAGATTGCGTTGTTCCGGGAATACTTCGATCCGACCGTGTTCGTCGAAGCGTTCGCAATGGATCGCGACCCAGCTTTCTACGCATCGCAAGAATAGGAATTTCGATCAAGCGCGAGCCGTCTTGGGCAACAGTTGTCCGAGACGGCATTGCCACTCCTTACAACAGTCTACATTGTCGTGCCTATGGCGGCTTTCGGCCAGGATCAAAATTGGATATCCCGTCCAAAATAAGAGTTGGATACAAAATGGCAGCTCTTGAATCGGCCATATCAAAAGGCCGACATTCCGCTTCCGGCCCGAAAACCTCAGTGACTTTGGCTAGCGCTTTCTAAGAATCGTCGGCATCCCAGACCGCGATCATTTCAAGATACGTAAACGAGGCTGACCAGCCAATCAGTACAAGCCCAGCCACACATTCGACGATCGAAACCAGTTCTAGCGCACCCAAGGGCACGACATCTCCAAAACCGAGCGATGTATAGCAGACACCTGAAAAATAGAGCAGCGCGCCGAAGGTGATATCTCGCCCGGCAAGATCACCGTAGCCGCCCGCAATCAGCAAGAGCATTACACCTGCGAATACAGCGATTCCGACTAGGTGGATTGGGACGAGCGAGACAATTACCAGAGGCAGTCGCCGCTTGCCTAAACTGTGCAAGGCCGGGATCAAGCGCTGCGAAACAAGCTCAAGCCCGATGTAGTGGAGCACAGCGACCAGCGCGGTGGTGCAAAGCACAACGGGCAAAGCGATGACCTCATTCATCGCCATATCCTTCACAATGAGCCCCATCGTGCGGTGCGATCATGTGGGCTGTACCGCCGGTCCGGGATCTCTGTCACCGCTAGAAGGTAGATCATCTTGCGCGCTAACCTCGGCGTTGCTTGCCCGATCCGCATCGGCTCCGAAGAACCAAGCATACAGCACAGGAACTACGCCCAATGTGAGAATGGTTCCGATCAACAGACCGAACGCGATTGCGCTCGCCATACCGTAAAACAGGACATCCTGCGCGATGATGAGCGGGAGCAGGCCAAGGATCGTCGTAATCGTGGTCATCAGGATCGGGCGAAAACGTCTGAGCGCCGCGGCGATAATCGCTGCCGTCAGGTCTTCCTCGCCATCATTGGCTTTCGCGGACACCTTGCGCTCGATATCAATCCTGTCGACCAGCACGATGGCATTATTGATAATGATGCCGACCAGCGAAAACAGGCCGAGAATGACCATGAAACCGAAATCGGCTCGCATAATGTGCAGGCCAATGGCGGCACCTATCAGCGAAAGCGGAATAGTCAGCAGGATAATACCCGCGCGCCGGTAGCCCTGAAATTGCGCGACCATCATGATGACGATCAGTCCGACCATGACCGGCAGGTTGGCAAACAACGCCCCACTGCCCTCTGCGCTGTCTGCGATGATCCCGTCCCATTCGATCGAATGGCCGGGCGGCAATGTCGCCTCCAGTTCGTCCAGCTGATCCTGCACCATTGGAACCATGTCTTGCGGTGTGACTTCGGTCGGGCGGCCTTCGATGGTGAGCGTCTGAACGAGGTCTTCGGTCTGAATGCGGCCCAATTGCGGAACAAGCGAAACACGTGCGACTTCACCCACCTGCACCGGCTTCCCGCGGCCAGAATACACCGTAACAGCCTCTATCCGCGCGGGATCGGAACGCTCCGCGTCCTGCGCTCTGAGGACAATAGGCACAAGATCATCGCCATCGCGAAAATCACCGGCAGGCTGCCCTGAGAAAAAGCCTGAGAGCGCTTGCGAGATTTGCGCAGAAGAAACGCCAGTTGTGCGTGCCGCCGCCTGATCGATTTCGACGCGATACTGCATTGATGGCTGCTCCCAGTCGGAGAAGATATCGATAGTGCCATCCACGCTCGCAAAGATTGCGGCGAGCTTGTCGCCAGTCTCACGCAAAACATCACGGTCCGGACCCTTGGCTTGGACTTGGATGATATTGGGATCGCTTGGCCCCAAAAACATGCCTGCGATGCGCAGCCGGGTGTCTGGAAATTCTCGCGCCAAGTCTTCGCGCAGCTGGATCACACCGGCATCACGCGCGTCGGGACCGGTCGTGTTGACGACCATGAAGCCGCGATTGGGCGCGGGGTCGGCGGGCGCGAGCGATAGAACGAAGCGCGGGCCGCCGAAACCGGAATAGCTCGCGACGGATTCGAAGCCGGGATAACGCTCCTTGTCATTGATCGCCTGCGCGATCTCCTGAACTCGCTTGTCCATCGCCGCGCTCGATGTGCCAACAGACATGTCGGCATAAATCAGGATTTGTGCGCGGTCCGAAGACGGGAAAAACTGCTGTGGAACAAAGCTGAGCGAAGCGGCGGCGGCCACGAATAAAGCTGCCATTGCACCCATAAAGACCTTTCGATGGCCGAGCAGGAACCGCAACCGCTTTTCATAGTGCCTATTGGCGACAGCGAACGCCTGATCGACCTTCTCGCGGATCTTGCCTGTTTCCTCTTGCTCGTCGGCGCGCGCAAACCAATAGCAGAGTGTCGGCGTCACAGTCATCGCGATCAGCCATGAGACGGACAGCGTAATCAGGACCACCACCGAAATGTTGCGCGTGTATTCTCCGGATCCGTGCTGTGCGAGTATCAGCGGAAGGAAAACGAGGATAGTCGTAATCGTGGATGCGAGCAGCGGTAGCGCGAGCTCGTTCCCGGTTTGCCCGATCGCGTCTCGGCGATCGACCCCGTCAGACAGGCGAGTCTTGAAATCCTCCGCGATCACGATCCCATTATCGACCAGCAAGCCCAGCGCGATCACTATGGTCGCAAGACTCATGCGTTCGAGTTTAATCTCGAAAAAGCCCATCACCGCGAGCGTTACGAGCACGACCGCGGGGACGATGGAACCGACGATCAAACCTGTGCGCACTCCCAGGAACAGGATCACCACGCCGAGCACAATGGCCAGCGTCTGCAACACATTGAGACTCACGCCGTAGACCGCGTTTTCGACCTGATTGGCCTGCCATGTCATGATGTTGAGTTCGACACCTGCGGGCATCGATGCGCGCAAATCGTCGATCGCGCTTTGCGCGCGGCCAGCATAATTGATGACGCTGTCGCTGCTATCCATTGAAATTGCGAAAACGATCGCTGGCTCGCCATTAAAATAGGCACGCTGGTTTGGCGGATCGAGTGAGGCTTTCGATACGTTCGCATAGTCTCCCAGCCGAATTGTGCCGACACCCTCACCAAGTGCGAGGTTCAAGTTTTCCACCTCCTCAATCGTATCGAAGGCACCCGTAGGCTCGATCGCAAGTCGCCGACTTTCGGTCTCGATTGCGCCGCCCGGGGAAACGATGTTCTGATCGGAAATTGCCGCCGCTATCGCCGCCATGGAAGTGCCCAGCTCCGCCAACGTCGCATTGGACATTTCGACATATACACGCTCCTGCGGGCGTCCCAGAATGTCCACTTTCCGGGTCCCGGAGATGGCATAAAGCTGATGCCGGATATGCTCGGCAAGGTCGCCGAGTTCGTCCATCGGAAAGTCCTTGGACTGAAGCGCCATGGTGATGACCGCCACATCACCAAATTCATCGTTGACGAAGGGAGGCCGCGTCCCGGCAGGCAGCGAGGGGCGCACTTCCTCCACTTTTGACGCGACTTCGGTCCAGGTCGATTGCAAGTCGGGCGTCGAGAACTTCGCTTCGACATGGATGATTGATTGCCCCTCCACCGAGGTGGCACGCACCTCCTTGAGTTCGGGAATGGTCTTGAGCGCCTCGGCCAGAGGAGTGGTGATGAGCCGTTCGACACGGCTCGCATCCATTCCGGGGTGCGCAGTGCTGACGACTGCTTGGCGGATCACCGTCTCGGGGTCTTCGCGGGCGGGCAGCGTAAAGTAGCTTACCACGCCAAATAACATCGCAAGGATCAGAACGAGAAAGATGGCAGGGCGGAACCTGTATCCGAATTCAGAAAGGCCGTTCATTCCGCATACCTCCGCGCGGCGGCGCCGATGCGTTCGACGCTCTGTCCCTCAGAAAGAAACGCAACGCCTCGGCTGACAATCATGTCGCCAACCTCCAGCCCTTCCAGGATTTCGACGAAATCCTCTGATGACGACCCGAGCGTGACAGATACGCGCTTTGTCGCGCCGCTTTCACCCTCTATGCGCCAAATCGAGCCCTTGTTCTCGCCCTCTGGCATGATTGCTGTCAGCGGCACCAGGACGCTCAAATTTGAGCTTTCAGTGCCCTGCGCTTCAAATTCCGGCAGCAGCACATCGACGACCTGTCCTGACCTGACTTGATCGTCAGAAGCAGCCAAGCGTGCCACAACTTCGAACGCGCCCGGGCCGCTCGCGCGGCTCGAGATTTCGGTGATGGTTGCAGCGCTTTCCAAGCTGCCTCCGCCATCGACGATCACGGTAACTGTATCGCCAAGACTCAGCCGTTCCCTCTGGCGGGCATTGACCGAGAATGCGACTTCCAGCTGTGTCCCGTCGATTTCGAAAATTGGCTGCCCCGGGCTCACCTGCGTGCCCGGCTCCACCAGGCGGCGTGCGATGCGCCCGCTGAAGGGTGCCCGCAACGCGCTGTCTGACACCGCTTCACGCGCAAGTCCCAGCTGTGCGCGATTGGCAGCGGCGATGGAGGCAAGACTTCTTGCTTCTGCCTGCGCCTGCTCAAGGCGCGTCTCTGATGCTGCGCCACGTTCAAACAGTGACTTCTGCCGGTTTTCATCGAGCTTTGCTCGCTCGAGCCGGGCGTTGGTTTCAGCCAGTGTGGCGGACGCCTGAGCTACCTGAAGACGATAGTCGGAACTGTCGAGAGCCGCCAGCACAGAACCGCGGCCAAAACTCTCGCCGATATCGGCATTCATGCGCGTGATCGTTCCTCCGACTTCAAAGCTTAGAACCGAACGATCTGCGGCCTGAACCCGGCCCGGCAAAGTACCTGATGTAATTGAACTTTCTCCTCTTGCACCGACTTCGATCCAGGCGACAGGCTTGGGCGCGGGTTGGGATTGATCGGCGGCACTGCAGGCGGCGAGCGCGGCGGCGCATGTAACGGGGATAAGGCGAAGAAGAAGCTTCATCCTTCTTGCTCCTGTGTAACTTGTTGCTGAACTGAAGCGGCGGAATCTGTTGCCTGCCAGCCGCCGCCAAGTGCCGCATAGAGCTGGGTCATTGAGAGCGCTGCATTGCGATAGGCTTGCGCTCGGTTGCGCTTGGCGTTTGCAAGATTTCGCAAGCTGTCCTGCAGGCGGAGCTGACTTATCTCACCCTCGTCGAAACGAATTCGGGCCAGAGTGGCGTTTTCCCTTGCGAGGGCTACTGACAGACCAGTTCGGCGAAGTGTCTCACGAGAGTGTTCGTACCGGGCTATCGCAGTTTCGGCTTCGGTCAGTCCGGTAAGCACAGCCTCTTCATATGCAAGTGCGGCGGTCCGGGCTTCGGCCTCAGCCAGCCTGATTTCCGCCCGGACGCGCCCCCCGTCGAATATGCGCCAAGAAATGAATGGCAGGATGGACGTGTTGCGGCTTGCCCCGTCAAGAAGCGTGTCGGGGGAGATCGACGTGAAGGCTCCAGTAAGGTTGAGCGAGAGCTTTGGAAACAGCTCTCCTCGAGCAACGCCGATATCCGCTGTCTGAGAGGCCAGTTCACGTTCAAGCCGCAGGATATCGGGCCGCCTTTGAAGAAGGTCTGCCCGCATCCCCACCGGTATATCCCGAAGTTCGATCATGGGACTCTGACCGGTGGCAAGCTCCGCTTCCGCTTCTGGCAAGCGTCCGGTCAGCACTCCGAGTGACAGGGATGCGGCTGCGATTTCGATCTCAAGCGCGGGAACCTGCGCTTGCAGATTGGCGAGCTCGCTTTCGATCAACACGAGATCTGCACGCGAGATCTGCCCGAATTCCAGTTGATCTTGTGAGAGTGCTACGAGGCGGCGTTGTGCAGCAATGCTCTCTTCCAAAGCGATAAGTTCAGCCTGAAATCCGCGCATGGAGAGGTATGTCGATGCGGTTTCAATCGCCACCGATAGCCGCGCGCCACTAGCGGATGCGATGCTGGCGGCGATACGCGCATCTGCGCTTTCGATCTGGCGGCTTACCTGCCCCCACAGATCAAGCTGCCATGAAAGCGAGCCTCCGACATCGTACTGCTCGAAACCGCGTTCGAAGCCGGGTATCTGATCAACACCCGGGCTCGCATTTAGACTTTGTTCGATCACATTGACCGAGGCGTCCGCAGAAACACTCGGCAGGCGACTGGCCCGCGCAGATCCCCTTCTCGCTCTCGCTTCGTCGATCCTTGAAAGCGCCTGGCGCACGGAAAGATTATTATCGAGCGCGGTTTCGACAAGCCTCGTCAATTCAGGATCACCGAGTTCACGCCACCACGCAATGAATGCGCCATCTGCGGCTGCGATATCGGTCCGGTCCATCCAGCCCGACCCGATTTCCATCTCTGGCCGCTCATAGTCCGGTCCGACACTTGTGCAGGCCGCTGCAAGCAGAAGAGCCATGCCACTCCAGCCAAGCTTTGCCATTCTGATGAAACGCAAAGGTTTACTTCTCAGGGTGGCGGAAGCGGCCTTCACTGATCGAGTGCTGCGGTCACCTTGTTCGTGGTCAGCATCGGCGGGCTGCAAGTTGCATGATCTCACCGCAAACAATCTCTTCTCCTTTGAACCTCAATCCCTGCATCGAATCATTACGGTGCAGCGGACTTACACGGGAACAAATCTAAACGAAACGGTTTAGTTCCGTAATTGCAAAACTTTTTTTGCGGCCTAAGAAAACGAACTGCTTGGTTCAGAAAGGAAACGATCATCTCGCGTGAGAAAAATAGAGAGGCAAAGCGCCGACAGGTCTTGGATGGTGCCGCGAGCGCGTTTTTCGAACTCGGCTTCGAGGGTGCAAGCGCGGACGAAATCGCAGCGCGAGCGGGCGTTTCCAAAGCAACGATGTACAAATATTACTCATCCAAGACCGATCTTTTCCGAGCATTCGTCGAGCGCGAGAGCAGCGCAAACGCCTCCCGCATCGTGGTCGACTATTCTTCAGACAGCGAGATTGAAGAGGTTGTCTTCAAACTGGCACGCGAAATCGTCAGTGTCGTGACGACCGCTGTGATCGTCGATATTTACAGGGTATGCATCGCTGAGGCTCGCCGGTTCCCTGAGCTCACGCAGGCATTCTTCGAAAAAGGCCCCTCTTTCGCGTTCAGTCAAATTGCGCAGGTTCTGAAGGCAGCGGCCGAGGACGGAAAGCTGGCCATCGAAGAGCCTCTCGTTGCAGCGCAACACCTCGACCAATTGTGCAAAGCAACCCTTTTCAACAAGGCGCTATTTGGATTGCAGGAAAAGTTCGAGGACAATGAGATTGATGCAGAGGCGCAGCAGGCAACGGAGTTCTTTCTCCGCGTCTACGGCGCCGCCAAGTAGCGACCAGTTCATGCGTTTTTGGCATTATCTCCGATCAGCTGTGAGAACCTCAAAGCAGACCATCTCCAAATGACCCAATTCGTAGCACCATATGATCGACAGCGATCTTAACAGACCACGCAATGCGACACTCACCGGCGACCGAGGGTTTCTTCATGGCGAGAACGATGCGTTCTTTTCAATATGGCCTTCTAAAAGGCCCGAAGAAATTCTCGCCCAAGATGTTCCGGGAGGATCCAAGACTCAGAGAATTGAACGGCTAATAGATTGAGCTGGAACAAGAAAGACCAGTAGATACAACAATTTGGAGTCCTTTGGAAGGCAGCGACAAGCGGCTTGACGAAGCCTACCGATCCAGATTGTGCTGCTTTATGATTATGGGCTAACCGAGGATCTGGAAAAGCAACAGATTGCGCGATTGGAGCCCTATACCGTTCCGGCAGCCGATCATCCACTTACAAAAAAGCTGAGCTCGGGCCGGAAGATTTGGCCAGGGAGCCGATGAATTCAGCTACAGAGCGGGAGAGTGCAAACGGCTGGAGAACGTTTTGCGCTGGCGGGGAAATAGACTCGATGTCATGTTCCGTTCTTCTACCTTCGAGATGACCAGCGGCATGGTCGCGTGCGGACGTCGGCTCCGCAATTGTGATGCCTACGTCCACTTCATCGATCAGCTATGACGGTCGGGACGTGTTAGCGAAGTCGCTGGCGGCGAAGGAAAAACCGAGTAGTGTGGTCATGGCCTCTCGCCATCGGGTCAACTTGCTTGAGTTCTTAAGCCGGACGGTGCGCAAGGCTGGAAAGCAAATGGCAACCAAAGCTATCAGCATCTGATAGAGAGTGTTATAGGATCGCAACCGCGAGATGATGGCTCGCACTCCCTGAGACGGACCTAGGCTGCGCTGATATACAAGTGGACTTGGCATCTGCGAGCGGTGCACAACCTGTTGGGGCACACGAATATCGAAACGACAGTACCGTACCTCAGCGTCGGTATCGAGAGTGCGCTGGAGCTCGCCGAGGCGACTGCGGTCGAAACTTCTGTGGCAGGCATCCGGTTTCACGGCTCGCAGGCCCAAAAATCGGACCGACTGCAAACGACCCATGATAGGCAACTTGCGCAGACCCTTTTGGAGCGGCTTAGTTGAGCTAACTTCGATGTCGGATTGAAAGCTGGTTTGAAGGCCCTTTCCGGTTTCCTAGGCCGAGCAATCAACGAGGATTGCAAGTATGCTGCATCCTAAGATTGCGATCGTGGGATAGAACGTCAGGGCGAAACCCAAGGCTCTCTTTGCCGCGCCTCCAGCATAACCCAAGAAAAAAAGGGAGCGGCCGAGCGAAAACAGAATTGCCCCGGCAATCGGCATCACCCCCCAAGATACGGGAGAAAGCACTGTCCATACTGAATAGGCACCGACTGCTAGTGCTGTTTGTTCCAGAGTGTTCTGAAGTTGCTGGCTTAACGCAAGCGCTCTGGGTGTTTGTTCACTTCCTACTGGTTCTGTGTCTCTCGGATCTACGAAGCGGTGCCTCGCCAGACGCGCGATAGAAATAACAAGCCAAATCAAGATGATGCACGACGCGATGGCCCAAACAGAAGCCCTGTGCGTCATTGTCTGTGCCTGGTACGGCAGTAGGTTTAACACCGGCCCCGACAAGATAAGTGCGAGCGCCGCCAGTGCGCTGCCCGACATGCCCATCAAAATCTCGTGCCTCTTACCCATCAAGGACGATTAATGAGCCAAAGCCCAGCGATAGTCTATTCCAACTTTACGACCCGACGGGAAGCCAACGCCTTTCGAATTGCTCGCCGCATGTCTGCTTGCTGAGCCATCCTGACTGGAAGCGGACAGTCCACTTTCGGCCCACATTGAGCCGCAAATCCGTGGCCAAGCTGGGGCAAACGGACGCTTAGCTCCCCTCCAGCATTCTCTTCGGGCGGACATTCGAATAGCGAGACTGCGGGAACCAGCTCGCAATAGTAAGTAGCAGATGCTGAGAGCCAGTCGCCTTGAGGGCGTCCTGAGAAATGGCGTCTCTCACATCGACATCGCCCATCCATATTTCTGCAATGTCAGCTATCCTGGAATGCAGATAGAGATCCACTTCTTTACCAGGATCATCCGTGCACAGGTCCACTTCGCCTCCTTCAGCTATGACCCACCAACGTCCGTGTTTCTCGACATCATCAAGCGTCACGCTGATCACTGTTTCGCCGTCCGGCAACTCGTCAGTCCTAAGCGACCGATGGAAATCCCACATGAAACTCCCTGCATCGAGGTCTTCGTCGCGAATTCTGCGTCGCGCCCAACGCAGCCCCCACTTGCTCATCTGATCGATCAGAGGCGCAAGCTCGCGGCCGCATCTGGTCAAATGATATTCGGTGTTCTGGCCGGCACTGGATTTTTTTGATGATCAGACCGTTCGCTTCCATCTGTTTCAAGCGGTTGCTCAGCACAGTAGGAGAAATCCGAGGGAGCGCGCGCTGGAAATTCTTGTAGCGAGTTGCACCCGAAAGGAACTCGCGCAAAATCAGCAAGACCCAGCGATCACCGATCATGTCTGCCGCCTTGATGGCAGGGCAGAGGCTCCCGGACGTGCTCATCGATATCCCCTTCAGGCTTGAAGCGCTAACCAGCGATACCCGATACACGGCAACTTACGAAGGTAAGAAGCAGTTACTACACAAAACGTAGTGGGCTTCTACGCGAGACATAGCAGCCTGCTCCGCTTTGCGGACTAGTGCCCCGTGTGCCGATCCTCGATTGTCCTCCGATTACCGGAATGGTCCGGGAGACAACTGGAGAACAACAATGCCAATGGTAACAATCGACGTGATCAAAGACGTATTCACGTCCGCCCAGAAAGCGGAGATGATCGAGAAGGTAACGGAAACGATGGTTGCGCTTGAAGGTGAAGCGCTAAGATCGGTGACGTGGGTTCGGATCAACGAATTCGAGCAAGGTGATTGGGCCATAGGTGGGCATATGCTCTTCGCGTCCGATGTGCATGACATGGCGGCGGGCAAATCGCAGGCAGCCTAGAACACAACTCCTCGACTGATGCAGATAGGGGCCCAGCACCAAGGCGCTGGGCCTCATTCATTATCGTCTTGGCATTTGAGGTCGCTATCCGATGCGAAACTGGGCAGGGCTTCCTCAAGCTGTCGATTGAACGATGCCGCGCGCAGGCTTCCGCAGACCGTCAGGATCGAAACACTATCGCTCATTTCTCTTGTCTCCCATCCGTGCAAACTCATCAATTGACGAATACTCCAAATATGAGGATTAATTCAATATGCTGCTTTGAGGGGTGACATGATGGACGATCCGGAGAGCGCGGGAAGGCTCACACTTTGGGGTATGGATGCATCGCTCTACACAGCGAAGGTCTTGTCCTACTGCTTTGTGAATTCAGTGCCGTTCGATCTCAAATCCGCGCAGACTCAGGAGTTTGAACGCCGGATTGTACCGCAGATCGGGCGATGGATCATCCCCGTCGTCGAGTGGCCGGACGGCACGATCTGTCAGGACAGCAGTGACATTCTGCATTGGCTCGATGGAAGCTCGGAGCACCCCCATCCCCTTCTCCCACCCAACGCTCCGGAATTGGCGCTCTCCTTCGCTTTGGACCTGTTCGCTAGCGAAGGGCTCTTGCGGCCCGCAATGCACTACCGCTGGAACTTTGATGACGACAATTTACACTTCATAGCGACTGATTTTGCGCCGCGTGATGAGATAGGGCTCGTATCGCAACATGCAGGATCGGAAGAGCGCGTTCTGCAAATGTCGCGGAGAATGCGCAAGGCGACAACACGGTTCGGCGTGAATGAGCAAACAGCAGCTGCCGTCGAGCAGTCATACATCGACTTGCTGGACGTTCTGGAAGAGCTATTTACCAATCGTCCGTTCATACTGGGATGTTGGCCCACGCTAGCTGACTACGCTTTGATGGGGCCGCTCTACGCGCATCTGGGGCGCGATCCGCATCCTTCGTCAATTCTGAAATCGCGGGCTCCCCGAGTCTGGCATTGGATCGAACGAATGCTGCGACCGGTGTCAGTGAAAGAGGTTTCTGAGATTGCGTCAAGCAAAGAGGATTTGATACCGCTCCTCGGTCTTGTCGCGCAAGACTTCGTGCCGGAAATTCGCGCTCATGTCGGATTTGCAAATGACTGGCTTCAAAAGAATGCCTCGATTGAACCGGGAACAAACGGACTAAGACATCCCGGCGCACGAGTGATGGGCTTTACGAGCTTCGCGTGGCGTGGGCATCAGATCATCACCTCGGTGATGATGTATCGCTTCTACCTGCTGCAAAAACTACAGGAGACGTATGACGGGGCCTCCGTTGAGGATAAGGAAGCGATCGACCACATGTTCGATCGCTCAGGCCTAAGTGCGCTTTTGAGTGAGCGCGTCAGTCGCCGTGTTGTGCGCAACAACCATCTCGAAGTCTGGGAGTGAGGCCGCCAGCTCCCCAAAAAAAGAGGAGCTAGCCAACCCTCGGCACGTTTTCAGGGCGCAATTGGTGCGCAGGCGCTTTCGGAAGCAGCGAAGGAGAAGTCATTGCCACATAGCCTGACGAGGAAAGCGTCGGGTCCGCCTGGCCCCTGATGGGGCCCCGCCATGCTTCCCTCGGTCATGCCGCCGATATGGATGGCGCGATCCCCAGCGGTCACGTCGACAGCGAAGTCGTACCACTCGGTGCCGAAACGCAATGATTGAAGAAGGTTTCCATCGGTATCGAGTTTGAGCAAGAAGACGTCAGCGAGGCCTCGTCCTGGCGAGATCCAATTCGGGCTCCACGTGCCGCCAGTGACGAACAATACGTCGTTGCGGATATCCATCGAATATCCGCCATCTGAGCCGCTTCCTCCGAACAAGCGGGTCCATCGGACCGTACCGTCAGGTGAATACTTTCGGATGAACGTGTCGCCGCCACCCGCATAGGACTGGCCATCGATCGATCCGTTGGTTTGTCCGATCGCATAGATGTCGCCGCTGCTGTCGATACGCGTACGCCAAGGATATTGATGGTCGAACTCAGCACCATAGGCGTCGCACCACTGAAGGCTGGGTGAGATGCCGTTGTCATCATAGCGAGCCATGAAAGCACCGACGACGCTCGGCTTGTTACCGCAAAGCGGCCCGGCTGAAGAATACCCACTGACATAGACAGTACCTGTTCCAGGGGTCGAGCCTTCGACGTAGACCACCCCGCCGATCGCTTCGTTGCTGACTTGCGCGAGTCCGAGATCGGTCGTTCCCGGTGCGAATACCGGGCCATCCTCGAGGATCGTGGACCACACTTCGGAAAGATCGCTAGCGCGCAACTTGTGGAGGAAGGGCGAAGTGTCAGGCAGGCCTGCTACGCGGGCGATACCCGGCGCGCTTACGCCGCCGACCACGATAATGAATTCATCGCCCGCGCCGTTGAGTTGCCAAGCGTTGGCGTTCACCTCAGGCCCGGAATAGAGTTGCCTGACAGCAAGCTCGTCGCCAGTGGAGGCATCGAACTTTGCGACGAACGGGTGTTGTCCATTCTCGAGTGTCGCTTCGGGTGCCGGACCGCCATAAGCGCCCTTGGTCCCTCCACTCACGAATACGGCATCGTTGGTCGCATAGATCGCATAGGGCAATTCACCGACAAAGGGCGGGTTGATGTCGGAGCCATGCTTGCGGATCCAGACGCGATTGCCGGCGGCATTAAACTTCGCGAGATAGAATGACCCGCTATCGGTCGAAGGTTGGCCGAGATCGTCAGACGATGTGAGACCAATCTGGTAAACTGAACCGTCGGGCGCTGTCGTGGTCCAACCACCCCAGCCTTCCGCGCCGGGACCGCCCAACTGGGCAACAGCGCCGGTCGTCACTACCGGATTGGGGTTGACGCCGCTGTCGAACACGAACTGATCGGTGTCGTTGAGGTCGAAATCGGCGAGGGACGACTCGTCGAAATGCGCAATCATGTCATTGATCCCGCCGCGCGTGAAGAACAGGGCCACGCCGTCATAGGGCGAAGGCTGATCAGGGTTGAGTGACGGGTCAGGCGGTGCGCCCGGATCGCGTACTGCGACGAGTTCGTAATCCTGCGGCGAGCCATGCAAACGAAAGACCGAGCCGCGCCATTCCCGCCCTTGATTGACTATGTATACGAGGTCGCGATCGGTATCTCCAGGATCGGTTTTACCAGCGTAATATGGCCGCTCGGAATCTCCGAGTACGAAATAGTCGCCAGGCTGATCGCCCGCACCGACACCATATTCTCGTTCGGGCACCTCCCAATCAGTTCCTGACCACCCGTCCACTTCACCCGCTCCCGGACGTGCCTCTTCGGTGCGAACGGTCATGAAAACGTCGACGCCCCCTCTGAGGCCAGCGATGATGTCCAAAAACGGCCAGAAGAAGGGATCGTCGACGGGGGCTCCAAAATACCGGCTCTTGCCCGGATTATGCGCGGGCGTACCATTGCGTGTGGGAGCACGCTCCCAGACCATCGGCGAAGGATTGTTCGTCATGACCTCTGTGGCCAACGCGACAAGATCCACTGGCGTCGCGGTCGGTGTTGGCGCCGGCGTCTGTACCGGAGGAGGGCTACCTGAGTCGCCTCCGCCGCATGAGGACAGCGAAATAGCGCAGCATAGCGCCGCTGCAGCAGCGCGCATGGAGCGGCCACACGGACTTTTAACGAACATGAAATCTCCCGATTTGCGAACCCGATCGACGGTCTTGTCGAAGCGAATACGCAAAGGATCGGAAAACCTGTCGCGGAATCTAGTCGGTCGGTTCTGTGCCGCGGATATCGGACTGCAGTTCTGGAATACGTTCGTTGAATCCCGTTCCTGAATTGCGCAAGTCAGCTCGTCTTCTGGCGAGCTCAAGTCTTGCATCGTCGGGAAGGCTTTCGATCAGCTGGATGACCACAGAAGATGTCAGCGCCCATTGGCGTTGGCGCGCCTCGCCGAAACGATAGGCCGCTGCGTCGGCCTCGACAGGATCGAACGTCTCGGCTTCGAATGTCTTGGCAAATTCCAGCCCTGCCTCACGCGTATCGCTTGCGGCGCGGCGCATATCCGGGAGGCGTGCAATAAGCTGCCGGCGAAGACGAATCCGATCCCTCACCGAGAGACTGTCAAGATTCATCAAAAGGGCGAAAGGCGCCCCGCGGCCATCCGGGCTTGCCGCAGCGATAGCGGCGCGATCCGCACGCCAACGCATTTCGGTGACACTGATATATGCGCCCATCCCGATCACCAATGCGAGGAGCGGCCACGCCAACCACTGAGGTATCCTCATAGGCTGAGACCCGGGACAACACTGCCTTCTTTGGCGTAGGCGAAGAAAGCCTGCTCGGGCGGCACGATCGGCTCCCTTACGAGGCCGACCGTAGCTCCCAACACGAGCGCGACGGCCATAGCCGCGAATCTAACGGCATTTCCCGAAGCGGGCCAACTGATGTGGCGCCTCGTGCGGGTATCATTCATCCGCTCGCTTGCGATCGTCGAAAGCACGCCCGCGCGTACAGTCGCGGGAAGCTCCGGCAACGGTAGAGACGCGAGTGCGGATTCCAGTTTTTGAGCCTCAATCTCGGCTGCCACTACCTGGGGTTCCCTAGCCACCAAAGAATAACGGTCTCGCCATTGTTGAGGCCAGTTGCTGAGCTGCGGGCCAAAACGATCGAAAGCGGCAACGACTTGCTTGACCCTTCTCCTGTGCAACAGAGCTCTAATCATCACCGATACTCCCTATCAGATCTTCGCCACATCCCGCGAGCTTTGCACGCAGTGATCTGCGAGCACGCGCGAGAAGAGACTCCATCGCCTGCTCGCTAATGCTCATCGACCGCCCTGCCTCTGCATTGCTCAACCCAACTTCCCATGTCAGCAATAACGCGCACCGCTGTCGTTCGGGTAGATCGCCAATCGCATCATGCAATATCTGTTGTGCTCTGGTCATTTCCAGAGCGCGGCCCGGATTTGCCCAAGGTGAAGGGTCGGCTCTCAAATCGGTCTGGTCGCTGGTGACATCGCGTCGCTTTCTCAGCGCGTCACGGGCAAGGTTTGCAGCGATCGTGCCTAGCCAAGAACGAAAGCTGGCGCGCCCGCCATCCCAGCGATGTGCGTTGCGCCAAACCCTTACAAATGCTTCCTGAGTGACATCCTCGGCCATGCTTGCATCACGCAGCATCCGATAAATGAACGCATGAACCCATGGAGCATGACGATCGTAGAGCCGCGCCAGTGCCCTTTGGTCGCGTGCCACCACTTCCTCCATGTCGCCATGGTCTGGATCGATCCCCATCAGGAAAGCGTCTGCCTTTCTTGTACATGCACGATATACGTGCTCGATAGCTGATCCTGTCGCCAACCGACCTTGCGGCGAGAGTAGGAATCGTCAGCCTTGGGCAAATCCGGGCAAGAATGCTCCATCGTCGGTACCGATTTCTCGCGCGATCAACGCGTTGGTTTTGGCGTTTGCCCTCAGCACTTCATCGCGCTGCTCGGGCTGGTATGCGAGATTAACGAGCTCGTCGGGGTCATCCTTCGTGTCATAGAGTTCAAGATCGTTCCGACCTGAGAGGTTCTCCCAGTCTGTCGGAATGTGGTGCTCGCCCGGACTAAAGTAGCGCGCGAACTTCCAGCGCCCGTCATACATGCCGCGCATCTGCCCGCGTTTTTGCCAGTTCACCTCGCGAACGGCCTGAAATTGGCGATAGTACCGCTCGAGCCCGTCGGCCTCGAATACCGGCTTGAAAGCTGAAGCAGACGCGTGATCAACAAATGCAAGGCTTGTCCAATGGAGCAAAACTCCGTCATCGAAACGGTCGATTTCTTCGCCTCCCACGGCCCCGCTTATGTCGTGTCCCTTAAGCATCGGCAATTGTTCGCCCCGCGATTGCTCATCGATTCCCGCAAGACCAAGCAAGGTCGGCGCCCAATCCAGATGCGAAACGAGCGCGGGATTGCTAGTGCCGCCTTCGACGTCCGGATGCACAACCAGCGCCGGTACGTTGCTACCTTCGCGATAGCCAGACACTCCCTTGCCGCGTAGTCCGTGCACACCCAGAAATTCACCATGATCGGACGTGAAAACGATGATCGTGCGGTCGGCTTCGCCGGACGCTTCGAGACCGGCAAGAAGGGCCGCCAGATGGCGATCGCAATCGCGCGTGCAGTTCCAATAGTAGTTCTGGAACTCGCGAGCGATATCGACGTCGTCGAATTCCATGTAGCCCAGTGCAGCCTCGAGCGATTTGGCATATTCCTCGATCGCGGGAGGACGCGCTTTGCGCGTGTCCGGACCCCAATGACCCAGGACGTCGTAGCCAAGATCTTGCTGATAGAACGGATCGGGCGGTGGCGGAGTCGAGCGATCAGGAAATTCCATCACACGCGATGCGGTCATTTCCGGACCGGATGTATAGTACATGATGTCGTGAGGGTTCAGTAGGTTCACTGCAAGGAACCACGGTTTTTCGCCTTGCTTGTTGCGTTCGATGAAACGCAATGCCCGCTCGACCGTTCGTCCGTCGGTCTGCCAACCGAGGTACGGGCCATCAATTTCGCCGTCGAACTCGGTATCTTCAAAGCCATAGCTCTGCACTTCAGCACGCGCCTGATCAGGCGGGAGAGGTGTCTGCCCATCCGCCAGCTTCGAAAGGTGCCATTTGCCCGCATAGCCTGTGCGATAGCCAGCATCCTGCATCATCGTACCGAGCGTCGGCACGCCCGGGTTGAGGCTCTTTCCGAGCGGGATTGGGACATTCTCCCAGACCTCGTTGTTCTGTGAATGAAGTCCCGAATAGACCACGCCGCGCGCCATCGAACACAGCTGGGTCGGCGTGTAGGCGTGTGTGAAGTGCACGCCTCGTTCAAGGAGCTTGCTTCGACCCGGACAGTGCGCTTCGATGAAGCCTTCTGGATAATCGGCCCACGCACGTTCTTGATCGGTCAGGACAAACAGGATGTTGAGCTGGCCTTTGGTTTGTCCGGCGAAGTCCGCGCGCGGCCTGGGCGCCTGTGGAGTTCGGCCAAGACCGTACCACGCGGCTGCTCCTAAACCCGCTGCAGCCACGCCGCCAAGCAAAAGTCTCCGGCGATCCATCAGATGCCTCCATCCGAGCCGAGTATCTTACGCGCGAGAAAATCTCTCATCGCTTCGGTCGTTCCGCTAGGGTTTTCAGTGACGTAGAAGTGCCCGGCGTCGACGAAGCGGACCTCAGCATCGTGAAAATAGCCTTCGATACCTAGGTAATTCTCCTTGGGCTGGCGGTCGTCCTGCTCGCCTTGCAGGATCAATACAGGGCAGCGCCAGTTTGAGATCAGCCGGGTGCGCCTGTCGCGCCACTCTTTCACAAAGCTCGACGAATAGAAATAGCGAAGAACTGTGCTCGCGATCTCAGGGTTCTTCCATTCCTGCAGTGCCCTGACCTTATCCTCGAGAGAAATGTTTTTTTTGGTCAGCATCACGTAGGTCATCGGGATCGCGAGCCAGGTCCAGCCCAGCTTTCGCGAAGCTTTGGGATCGAGAAACATCTGCTCTTGCGGGGCGAGCGACGGATGAAAATGCACAAGGTGCTGTTCACCGCGGATGTATCCCGCGGCAACATCGGGATGGTTCGCGATCAGGTAATCCGCAATCACGGTCCCCCGATCGTGTGTGATGAACACGGCCCGCTCGATTCCGATTTCCTTGAGAAGGTCACGAAGCTGGTCGGCGACACCTTCCTGGCGGTAGTCGCCCGATCGCTTGTCCGACTGCCCATATCCGCGCAGGTCTGGCGCTATGCAGTGCCAGTCTTTCGAAAAAGCCGCCATCTGGTGATTCCACATGTACCAGCTCTCAGGCATCCCATGAAGGAATACGAGCGTTGGCCGGTCTTTCCGGGCAATGCCTACTTCAACGTAGTGCCAAGTGATCGTGGCTCCATCGGCCGGCGCTTCGACAAAACGATGAGTGAAGGTCACCCCGTGGATTGTTTCTTTTTCGCCGTCCTGGTTGGTGCTCCGGTCTTTTGCAAACCATGACGCAACATTCACCTTCGCGACCTCTCCGATCAGCTTGAAGGGGTTGATCGGAGGCTCGGGATTTGAGGGTGGCTGCCTGAAGTCGAGGCTCTCGAGCGGTGGCAGCGTGGCCATGTCGTTCATGCGGTTTGCTCCTGAAGAATTTGCTGAGCTTCGACCACGTTGCGCTGCGCTCCGAGATCGATGGCGCCGTCGGGGCTACGGATGGTCAGCTCGAGAAGATCGCCCGGGTTGAGAAAGGCGCCGTTCGCCCGTTGTGCGGTTACGAAGGCGGCGCGACGAGCATCGTCGTCCATGAGATTGTCTCGAATTGCGAGAAAGCTCTCGGGGGAAGCCTGAGCGAGCACCCCGCCCGGCGTGCCTGTTAAGAGACAATCACCCGATCTGAGCGCGACGTGGCGCGAAAGTGCCGAGATCGCGTCGTGCGGAAGATGCATCAGTTGCGACGTATGGGCGCGCTGGCGAACTTCTCCGTTCAGGCGGAGTTCGAGTTGCAGATCGAAAATAAGATCAACGTCGCCATCCTCGAGCAGCAGAAGTGTTGGTCCGCAAGGACAGAAATTACGCGCGCTTTTGCCGAGAAACCATTGCATCATCGGAGCGCCGAACATTTGGTCGCGGGCGGATATATCGTTGCAAATGACGAGACCAGCAACGTGAGCGCTGAGATCTTCGCGCCTAAGTGCGACCGGTGAGTTTATGTCCTTCCTCAAAACAAGACCAAGCTCTATCTCGTAGTCGAGCAATTGCACGCCCGGCGGCCTGAAGATCGGATCGCGCGGGCCGCACAGCGATCCGCTATCCTTCAGAAAAAAGAGGCCATCGCCGTCGTTCGTTTCGCGAACGCCCGACTCAGCGCGGTGCTCGGAGTAGTTGAGGCCCTGGCAATATAGTCGCCCGTCGCGCGTCACCGGCGCCAGCACCTCGAGTTCAGAAAGCAATCCTGCAGGCCTGGTGTCTGCCGACAATTCGCCCGCGGCAATCAGCTCTGCTGTCGTCTGCCAATTACCACCGAGCGGGAAAACATGTTCGCCCTTCATCTCCCCCCAACGTGGAGCTCCGCCGTCGGCTTGGTTTCTAAAACGGACTATTGATCGAGCCATTCTTCAGTCCCCTTCGACCCTATTTCAGCCAAGGCCGCGGACGGCGGCCCATGGCTTTCTGCAACTGCTTGAGTTCGGCGGCATCGATCTGCCCGCTCAAAGTTCCCCACACAGTGCTTGCAATTTCGCCAAGCGAGGGCTTCGGGCGCATGGACGGCGGGAGATCATCCCCCCACATCCACAGGCCGCCACGATCGAGGATATGATATTGGGTCGGATAGGACGCGTCGAACACGTCTCCATCCGCATAGTGCTCCCACTCGTCACCCCATGGATCCTTCCAATAGTCAAAAAGTTGGCTACCGAAGATATGGCGACCGATGCCCCAATGATGCGTCCAGCCATTGCTTTTGAGGATTTGCTGCCCTTGTCCCAAGGCGTCGATATCGACGGCCTCGAAAGCACAGTGGAGAAAGGCCGGCGGTCCTGGAGCGCCGAAAAGAACCAGGCTGTGGTGATCAGCAGGTTTGGATCCGCGGTCGAGCCGAAGGAACGCCATCTGCGGTATGCCGTCGGAGAGGCAGAATACGTCGGTTGCGATCATACCCAAGCGGCTCATGTACCATTGCAACGTCTCGAGGAACTTGGACGTTCTCATCACGACATGGCCGAAACGCACCAGAGGTGTGGGCTCAAGATCGGGCCGGACCGGTTCATTGACACGCGCCTTCTTGTCTGGAGTATTGTAGGCGAACGGCTCCTTTCGGGCATTGAGCGGTTCGACCGAATTCTGTTCCGCAAGCAAGGTCACCTCGAAGCCAGCGGGATCTATCAGAGTCAAAGACTTCCCGCGGCCAGGATGGGTCGATGGCGTGACCGCGAGCGCCAAATCTGCTGCCAGGCGCTCAAGTTCCTCCACCGTGTTGAGATGGAATGCGACGCCGATAAAGGATGGTTGGGGCCGCCGTTCGATCAGGCAGACGAACGGCTCAGCGGAAGTCCCGCGCAGATAAAGAGCCTCGGTGGTTCGGCAAGCGGTGACGAGACCGAAATCGTTGAGAAAGCGTTCGGCGAGATCGAGATCAGGCCGCCCAAACCGAATGAAAGCGGTCCGGTCTGGTCGCGAAAGACCCTCAGGTTGCACCAATGCTTCTGCGCCGACCTCCCGCAGCTCTTCTTCTGTGTAGGCGTCGGAACCAGGATAAAGCGCGGCCCTCGCCGCGTTTGGTTCCGCCGATTGCATTGCCATGCCTCACCGTCCTCTCGCCGAGAACGATGCCATAAACGACACATTTGTCAATATTGAGAATAATCTCAAATTTATGCGCTAGAGAGAGAACCCCGAAATCCGCCGTGCGTCTTTCTCAGCAACACCAACCATTGAAAGGATGATGAAAAGAGTCTCATCGATCGCCGATTCATCAAGCGATCCGTCAAGCACCTCCGCCGATACAGCATTGAGGGCCCCGACGACCGCACGAGCGGCCAGTCGTACGTCGCCAAATGAAAAACGCCCTGCCGCAAGCCCATTGGAGAGGTCGCGCTCCACACGCTCAAAGATCGATTGTTCCAGTATTGAGGAACTCAGGCTGTTCCTGATCACAAAAAGCCCGATGTCGGGATTCTCGTTCCCGAATTCGAAGGCTTGGCGATGCGCCATGGCAAAGGCTTCTGCCGGGTCTTCGATATCCCTGATCGATGCATCAACCCGTTCTCCAAGCCTCGTCATCGTCTCGACCGCGACCGCTTCCATGATCTCTTCCTTGGAGGCGAAGTTGTTGTAGAATGACCCGTTGGCCACGTCGGCAGCCTCCGTGATTTCCATGATTGTTGCGCCTTCGAGGCCTTTTTCGGCCATGATCTTGCGCGCAGCATCCAGCAACGCCTGGCGTGTGGCCATCCTACGCCTCGAATGCCGGTTCATCGCAGGTTGATTCTCTGAACTGCTCACCACTTCGCCTCCTCGCAATATGACCGAATCCGGCCGCACCTGATTAGAGGAAGTCCTCAATCTTAGGCCTCCCGTCAACTTTGCACACGCATTCAGTCGCGACAGGTTGCCTCTTCAGCTGCGTATCAATCGGCATCGTCGCCTGCGCAGGCCTACCAGGTTTTTTGCCGGAGAGGTTTAATGGCTGACCAAAAATCGGGACCGGATCGCACTTCGCGCCCGCAACGCTATCACCCATTCGTTCAGGCTCTGCATTGGGTCTCGGCGCTCGTGATAATCTGGGCGACGATCACGGGTTTCTGGGCGGCGGATGCAGAGCCGAGCGCCGCGACAGCCAAAATCGCGGCATTTAATGTCGCGCTCACCACAGTCTTCGTACCCGTATTTGTCTTGCGCATTATAGTCAGAACGACGACGCGCGATCCTGAATACCTTCCGGTTCCGAGGCTTGAAAAACGCATAAGTTTGACCGCTCAGATTGCATTGTATGTCACAACACTGATCGTTCTCCTCTCGGGGATATTCACGGTCGAAAAGTCCACCTCAATCTTTGGTTTGTTCACTCTTCAACCCGTTTCTCTCAGCGAAGCGAGCCGGACGCTCGTGCACGACGCGCATTCCACCGCCTGTATGGTTCTTGGGCTGCTTATGGCGTTGCACCTCGGCGCGGTCGCTTTTCACTCACTGAAAGGCCGCCCGATCCTCGATCGGATGCTTCCACAAAAGTCCGGAAATCCGGCATGGCAATTATTGGGGATAAGATCAAACTTGAGAATATTCTCAATTAAGCCTAAGGTCTGACTGAGGCGAGCGTCATTGCGACCGAAATCCGGACCGCAGTGCTCCAAGAAACAGCTCGCTCAGATGGGAAAGGGGAGGAACTGTGATGCGGTTCGATAGACTAGGCGTGAGCTTTGCTGCCATTGCCGCTGCCATGATCGCTCAGCCGAGTGCGGCATGGGCGCAAGAAGTCGAGAATGAAGATGAAGCGGCCTCGCAGCCACCGTCTGGTCCGACCATTCCGACGATTATCGTCACAGCGCGCAAGCGGCAGGAATCGCTTGGCAGCATCCCGGTTACGGGCACGATCCTGACCGGTGAGCAGCTTGAAACCCGCGGCATCGACAGCTCGGAAGAGTTCATTCGCACCGTTCCCGGCGCCGACCTTCAGGGCACTGGCGCAGATTTCAATTCCAACATCATTTTGCGCGGCAACAACGCACGCTTGCGCGGCTCCCGGCAAGAGGCAGGAGTTGGGTTCTACTTGAATGGTGTGTTCACCGGACGCGGTGGCGGTGCGCAGGCCCCCGGCCAAAGCCTTGGTAGGATGGACTTCTTCGACATAGATCGGGTGGAAGTTTTCCGCGGTCCTCAAGGCGCCCTTTTTGGACGCAACTCGGTCGGTGGATCCGTCAACGTCATCACGGCGCGTCCGAGGGCAGACTTTGAAGGCCGCGTGCACGCCGAGTACAGCACCAACGATCGGGTCGAGTTCGAGGGCGTTCTTAACGCGCCTTTGGGAGACGCGTTCGCTTTGCGCCTGGGCGCGGTTTTCGTCGACCAGAGCGACGGATTTTACACCAACGCTCTTAATGCCCAAGCACAGGACGTGACTGCAGGAGAGGTTGGCGAAGGCACCGTCCTCGACACTTCGGAATTTTTCGGAGTTCGCGGAACGCTTCGGGCCGATCCATCCGACGAGTTCACGGCCAACCTCATGCTGCAATATTTCGATAGCGAACAATGCAGCACCGGCTGTTTCCGGCACTCCGCACTTCAAGGCGAAGACCCCTTCGTTCGTACAATCGATACACCGAGCCGGTTCACCCAGGAGAACTTTACAGGCCAGTTCGACTTCGAGGTCGATTTTGGCGATGCTTCGCTTGTCTGGGTCTCCTCGTACACCGACGATCAATCGCAAGCGCGAGATGATCTCGACCAGCTCCTCAACCAATTCGGGGGCAACCTAGTATTCGGGGTTGGTATCGGACCGCTCACACCCGAACAGACCTTTATCCTTGGTCAAAACGTTGGCTGGGTGTTTGCGCAGGACAATGATTTCGAACGATTTACCCAGGAAATCCGGCTGCAAAGCAATGGTGACGGCCCGCTCACCTGGCTCTTTGGGGCGGAATACCTGCGAACCGATACGCTTGAATTTGCGGCACAACTCACGCCCTGCTCCGAAGGCGCGCTGGCAGACGTTCCGGAGTTCTGCCCGAACAATCCGGCCAACCCTTATGGATTCATGCTGCCTCCACCAGCATTCGGCTTTCTGAGCAATGTCGCAGCGAGCCTGCGCGCTTTCACCGATGTGTCGCGGACAATTGATTCCTATGCCGGGTTTGGTGCTGTCACGTGGAAGGTCCCCGGGACCGATGAACGACTGTCGATCGATCTCGAAGCGAGGATAGCGCGCGACGAGATTCGCGCTTCGTCCGACCCACGCAACACGGCTTTTACCGGGACAGGCTTTGTCGATTTCGATCCGGGCACGGGCTTCGACACAACGATCGCAGAAACGATCTTCACGCCGACTGCGGCGATTTCCTACGATTGGGGTGATGAAGACATAGTCTACGCGCGGTATTCGGAAGGATATCGCCCGGGCGGCTTCAACCTCGTGGCGCAGCAATGCGGCACCGGTGGCGCGCCGAACTGCACTCTCGATCTCATCCCACAAACCTTTGACTGGGAAACCGTCTGGAACGTGGAAGCCGGGCTCAAGGGTCGGATTAACCTCAGAAATGCAGGTCTCGGCATCTGGTCCTATGACGTTGCTGCCTTCTATTCCGAGCGCGAGGACATGCAGGAGAACTTTGTCGCCATCAACGCGCAAGGCCAGCGAGGAGCTGGAGTGTTCGTTGCAAATGTCCAAAAGGCAGAACAATTCGGAGTCGAGGCGCAGCTTGGAGGTGTGATGCGGCTCGGGACCGATGGTCAGGCTATCTTCAACCTATCCCTTGCCTATGCTGACGGCGAATACAACGAGGTTGATCCGGCAATCGCGTCTATCGATCCCTTTGCGCTCGATATCGAGGGAAATCGACTGCGTTTTCTGAGCGAATGGCAGTATTCCGCGGCGGTCACGCTGCTTCATCCGATCACCAGCGGCGTCGAGGGCGTCTTAAACGTCAGCTACACCGGACAGACTGGCGGTTTCCAGACCATTACCAACAATCTGGCAACAGCCGAGGATGACCGCAATCTCATCAATGTCAGAGCCGGCGTCACTTTTGGCGATTTCAGGTTGATCGGATTTGTCGAAAATCTGACGCAGGATGAGTTCCTGCTCACAAATGACAACGAACAGTTTCCAGGCAACAATGTTGTGCGCAATCTCCCACGCCGATGGGGTGTGGAAATGACCTACTCTTTCTAGATTTCACGGTTTCACTCCACTGTTAGCGCCCGGCGGCTTTCTCTCCCCGCCGGGCGCGCTCTTTTTTGCGACGGGTTCGCGCGCGCCGTTCGTATGCTTGGGAAAGCCATTACGGTGAATTCAGGAGAGTTGCGATGTCCATGATGACGGCTGCTATCGCCGCCAACCGTTTCGGTCTTGGCGCAAAGCCGGGCGACCTTGCATCGATAAAGTCCGATCCGCAGGGCTGGTTGCTTGCTCAGCTTGACGGTGCGCAAGCCGACCCCGCTCCAATTGCGGCGCTACCCTCCACGGCGGACGATTTTCAGGCCTTTGGTCGCTGGGCGATCCAGTATGCTGCACAGAGTGCTGACCGCAACGTTCCCCCATTCGTGCTCAACCGCTTACGTCGGCAAGTCCCGGCTGTGCTCAAGGATAAAAATGGCGCGCAGTTGGGAGCCGAAGAGTCGGTATATGCTACTTTCAAGGACCGCTACCGAACTGCGGTGAGAGCCCGTTTCGATGCCGCCGTTCAGAGTGAGACGCCATTTCGCGAACGTTTGGTCCATTTCTGGTCGAACCATTTCGTCGTGTCCTCAAAGAAGATTTCGGCCTTTCCTATGCCGCCGTCGTACGAACGCGATGTCGCTCGCTCGCATGTGACGGGACGCTTCCTCGATATGTTGATGGCATCCTCGAAGCATCCGGCAATGCTTCACTATCTCGACAATTCCTATTCGGTCGGGCCCAATTCGCGCTGGGGGAAGAATCCCTCGGAGGCGCCCACATTGCCTGTGATTGGGCGGATGGAAGGGCTCAATGAAAATCTCGCGCGCGAGATCCTCGAACTTCATACGGTTGGCGTGAACGGTGGCTATTCGCAGACCGATGTGCGCAACTTTGCCAAGGTCATAACTGGCTGGATGGTCAAACGCGGACGGTCCGTTTTTGCGAACCGTGGGCTGCGCGGTCAGAGCGCAGCAGAATTGTTCGAATTCAATCCGAACGCGCATGAACCCGGTCCGCAGACGGTGATGGGCAAAGTCTACGCTCAAGACGGTGTGGAACAAGGCGAGGCCGTTCTGCTCGATCTCTCGAGACATCCCAAGACCGCCGAGTTTATCGCCACCAAGCTCGTTCGCTATTTCATTGGCGATGATCCTCCACCTGCTGCGGTAAAACGCGTCGCTGATGCGTTTCTGGCTAGCGATGGCGATCTCAAGGCGACAGCCACCGCGCTGGTGCGCTCGCCCGAAGCGTGGGAAGAGCCTCTGGCGAAGGTCAAGCAGCCCGAGGAGTATCTGATTTCAGGCGTGCGAGCACTCGGTGGACCCGACATCAGCGGGGAGGAACTGGAACAGGTCCTCTCGCAGATGGGACAGCCGACCTATATGCAACCTGGACCCGATGGCTGGCACGATGTCGCCGCCGAATGGATCGGGCCGGACCCAATCTGGAAGCGCCTCGAATGGGCCAATGACGCAAGTATCGAAACCGCTCAGACCGAGCTGGCGCCCACGCGGCTTGGCGAACTTGTGCTCGGTCCCGTGCTTTCAGAACCAACGAAACGCGTGCTCGAAGGGTCGGCCAGCCCCGCACAGGGCTTCGCTCTGTTGCTCGTCAGCCCTGAATTCCTGCGCCGCTAATCCGGGAGAACCGACATGAATTTCAATCGCAGACAGACGCTCGGGATGATCGGTGCAGGATCGCTAGTCGCGGCCGCGCCCGCCCGTTTGGCTTTTGCTCAGGGTGGCGGGAATACGGACAACCGTCTCGTCGTCGTGTTCCTGCGTGGAGCGATGGATGGCCTCGCTGCAGTTCCAGCTCTCGGCGATCCGAACTTCGAGACCGCGCGCGAAGGCATCGCCCTCGCGCCCGTCGGCCAGGAAAACGGGGCCTTGCCGCTCGACGGCTTTTTTGGGCTCCATCACTGGTTGCCTGAATTCCACGCGGCATGGGGGCGCAAAGAAATGGCGGTCGTCCATGCCGTCGCCAGTTCTTATCGCGAGCGCTCGCATTTCGACGCACAGAACCTGATCGAGAACGGCTCGACGGAGCCCTATGGCCTGGCTTCGGGATGGCTCAATCGCGCCATCGTCGACCTGCCGATCGCCGGCGACAAGGGTGTGGCCATTACACCTTCCGTACCGGTTATAATGCAGGGGCCGACCAGGGTTTCGTCGTGGTCGCCCTCGAGCCTGCCGCCTCCGAGCGACGATCTCGTGGCAAGAGCTGGCTTTCTCTACCGCGACAACGAACAGCTCCATGAGTATTTCGAGAGCGCGAAGGCAGCCAATACGGGGATGGGGAACGGGTCCGATGCAAGCGGATTTGCGGCCCTCATGGCTGGAGCTGCGCGCTTCCTTCGCGAACCGGAGGGACCGCGTATCGCCTTCACCGAGTCCGGGGGCTGGGACACCCACGCCGGGCAGTCGGCCTTTAACGGGCCGCTGTGGCAGGCAATGACCGCGCTGAACGAGGGACTTGCAACGTTCCGTGCGGAAATCGGCGATGAAGTCTGGAGTAAGACCGCGATAGTGTTCGTCACTGAATTTGGGCGGACCGTTGCCATGAACGGGTCGAACGGGACCGATCACGGTACGGCCGGCGCAGCTTTCGTGCTGGGCGGGGCGGTGGACGGCGGGAAGATGCATGCCGATTGGCCCGGCCTTCGCTCAGCGGATCTTTACGAAGGGCGTGATCTCAGGCCGACCCTCGACATGCGGGCGATCTTCAAAGGTGTGTTGCGGGATCACCTTGGCATTCCAACCAGCCATATCGAGAGCCAGGTCTTTACCGACAGTTCTTCTGTTCGCCCGCTCGAAGGGCTGATCCGCAGCTGAATGGACTTGCCGTATAAAAGAGGAGCCCACCGGTCTGAGCGACAAGCGGGCTCCTCTTTCGCTCATCGCGGCCGGTCAGTTGCGCTGACCTGCATAATTGCGCACCTGGGACATCAGCTCATCCATTTCCGCCCGCGTTGTCACGCCATCCTCATTGCTGTCCGCAAGGAGGATAAATTGGCCGTCATTTTCTAGAAATTCGGCTTTCGAGACCACGCCATCGGCATTTCCGTCAAGCCGCTCAAACGGATCTCGGCCACCCGGAAAGCCCGCACCGCCCGGGCTTCGTCCTCGTCCGAAACGCGCCATACGCTGGCGCATACGCTCGTTTGCCGCGTCGAATTCGGCCCGCGTTATGGAATCGTCACCATCCGCGTCGCGTTGTGCGAAGCGTCGCTCCTTTGCGGCTTGAAACTCGGCTTCATCGACTTCGCCATTCCTGTCGAGATCGAACATCATCAACGGGCTGAAATTGCCCATACGGCCGCCTGGCTGCGCGGTGGCGCAAGCAGAGATACTCACAGCGCCCATCAGGGCCAGTACAGCAACGCCCGGGCGCATTTTCCTCATCGTCATCCCTTGTGCCTTTCATTCGTTAGGTTGATCAGCGCGCATAAGCGTCGCCAGTTTAAGTACGAGATTGACGGTCAGTTCCGGTCGCTCGTCCAGGCAAATTCGTACGCCTTAGGCGCTTCGCAGATCATCTCAGTCACCGGATTTCTCGTCGTGCCTCAAAGCACCGGCAGGCACATTCTGAAGTCTGTCGATTGAGGTAGGCACATTGATCGAGTGCCAAAATTGACATTCTTCTCATATTTGAGAATATAGTAGATGATGCTGTTTCTAATCGGGTAACGGGGAGGCCTCCATGCTCAAAAAGATACTGATAGGCGTTCCGGTTCTTGCGCTTGTGTTGGCGACAATCGGTTGGTTCAACCGTGAAGCTATTGTTCTCCACATTGCCGCAAACTCAGGGAAGATCGAGGATATCGCACCCTACAAGGCAGTGGAATGGCAACAAGGTCCCGAAGAGTCTGTTGGAGGCGATCGTCCGCCCAACATCATTTTCATTCTGGCGGACGATCTCGGCATAAACGACATAAGCACTTTTGGTGGCGGAGCCGCGGGTGGAAACGTGAAAACGCCGAACATTGATGCACTCGCAGCATCTGGAGCCGTCTTCTCGCAAGCATACGCTGGCAGCTCAACCTGCGCCCCGTCGCGAGCCATGATAGTTACAGGGCGATACCCCACGCGAACTGGTTTCGAGTTTACCCCGATCCCGACCGGCGCGCCTCGTATTATTGCCATGTTCGACAATGCCGAAGACCGACTCCATCCAACAATCTACCATGATGCTGAATACGACAACGCGCCTGCTTTCCGCGAACAAGGCCTGCCATCGTCTGAGGTCACGGTCGCCGAAGTCTTAAAAGACGCCGGATACCACACGGTGCACATTGGGAAATGGCACCTTGGCGAAGGGGAAGAATTCGGAGCCAACGCTCAAGGCTTCGACGAAAGTCTTTTGATGTCGAGCGGCCTGTTCTTGCCGATCGACCACCCTGATGTCGTCAACGAACGTCTCGAACATAGCTCGCTTGACCGTTTCCTCTGGGCGAGGCTGCAATTTGCAACGCAGTTCAATGACGGCCCGTATTTCGAGCCGGGTGGATACTTGACCGACTACTGGACGGACGAATCCATCCGAGTGATCGAAGCCAACAAGAACCGTCCCTTCTTTCTATATCTCGCTCATTGGGGTGTCCACACACCGCTCCAAGCCACCCGTGAAGACTATAATCGCTTCGCACATATAGAAGATCACAGGACGCGCGTTTATGCTGCCATGATCCATGCAGTTGATCGCAGCGTTGGGAGGATCGTGGAGGCATTGGAGCGCGAAGGATTGACCGAGAATACACTCATCGTTTTCTCGAGTGACAATGGCGGTGCAGCCTATGTCGGACTGGAGGATCTGAACGCTCCCTATCGAGGTTGGAAAGCAACCTTTTTCGAAGGGGGCGTAAGGGTCCCGCTCTTCATGAAATGGCCTAGCCAGATCGATCCCGGAACCACGATAAATGGGCCGGCAGGTCATATCGACATTATGCCCACGCTTGCGTCTGCAGCCGGAGCTAACCTGCCTCAGGATGTCGAAATCGACGGCGTAGATTTGATCCCCTTCGCGATGGGCAACGCTAATCGTGAGCGCCCGCACGAAACCATGTTCTGGCAGACAGCCTATTACCGGGTTGTGCGCCATGGCGATTGGAAGCTGCAAGTCAGCGATCGTCCGGACAAGACTTGGCTGTTCGACCTCGCTTCCGATCCCACCGAACAGACCAATCTAAGCGCTGCACGACCGGATAAGGTTGCAGAATTGCAAGCTCTGCTCGACGAGCACGCTGCTGGCGGTCGAGAGCCCCTCTATCCACACTATCTCGAAATCCCACTCCCCGTCGACAAGACACAAGTTGAGGAAATCGCCGCGGATGACGAGTATATCTATTTTCCGAACTAGCACTGTCTTGCTCGCTGCGGCGTCTGCCTCCGTGAGTTGTAGTTCGCCTGACCCAGTGCCCCAAGCATCTGCAGAGTGTTTTTCAGATGGAGTGGCGCTTGGAACCTATGTCGCCCTTCCTTCGGGTAGTTTCACTTTTGGTGATGGCGCGCTCTATGCCAATGAAGGGCCCCCGGTCACCCTGCACATCGATGAGTTTGCGCTCCTCGCTCACGAAGTGACCAATGCGGAGTTCGAACGCTTCGTTTCACAAACCGGCTTTGTCACCGACGCTGAGCGCTCCGCAAAGCTTGGCGACAAGGGTGCGGGCTCAGCCGTCTTTAACGGCGACAACTCATCTTCACCCTGGCAACTGGTCGCCGGGGCAACCTGGCGTGAACCTGACGGTCCAGGAAGCTCGCTGGCTGGCTTAGAGAACTTCCCGGTCGTCCATGTGTCGCTTCGCGACGCCATGGCTTACGCGGAATGGGCAGGTGCTAGGCTTCCGACGGCCGAGGAGTGGGAATATGCAGCCGCAAGAGGCCTGCCAGATCCTCGCGACGCCCAGTCGGGGGCTTACGGCCCCGAAGGTGAGCCACGCTCGAACACCTGGCAAGGTGTTTTCCCTGTTGTTGATGAAGCTCGCGATGGCTTTGCCGGACCAGCCCCTGTCGGCTGCTTTCCGGCGGACAGAACTGGCGTTCACGACCTGATCGGCAATGTCTGGGAATGGACGACCTCGCCCGTTGGGCCGGAACAAGCGGTAATCAAGGGTGGCTCTTACCTGTGTTCCGACAGCTACTGCCGCCGCTTCCGACCTGCCGCTTGGCAAGCAATGGACAAGGATTTTTCAGCGAGCCACGTCGGTTTTCGCACCGTGCGAGACAAACATGTCCCTATGGCAAAGTCCAAGTGAGCCTTATAACGCGCGTTATCCTTTGACGATCGACGTGGAAATCATTGCAGCTGGCCCTGTGAGAGGACGCCGCGAGAAAGCAGCGGGAATTTTACTGGGTGTTTTCGAGCGACCGAGCTTACGATAAAAGTCCGGCTAGGCAAACTTGTCTCGCGTCTGATTTCAACGTTTCCGAGTCCAAAGCGGACGGTCAGCACCGGCCCAAATTCTGACCGACGCGCTTCGAAAGCATGGGGGTCGGGCGCGGAACACCCGCTCTCATCTTTGAACTGTGGAGAGTAATCGAAAAACTACTCCTGCAACATGTGCTCGCGCCCAGACATTCAACGGATCTGCAAGCCTGCGCTGATGCCAGCCCATGCGGACAGGTACGGGATCGACACGGAAGGGCAGCGCGGCCACGGCCAGCGCACGATCCTTCGCGTAAGCCCACGCAATAGGTTCGGGCATCGTTGCGATCGCCCCCGTGCGCCGAACAAGATCGGGGATCGAGGCAAAGCGCGGCGTCACCGCAGCAATGCGCCGGGCATGGCCCATAGCCGAAAGCCGCGTGTCAATGTAGCCCGGTGTCTTGTCGGCAAATCCCACAGTTACATGCGATCGGCCTAGATACTGGTCGAGTGTGATGGGGCATTCCTGGTCTGACCGATGCAAGAGGACAAAGCGTTGTTCGCCTAGAATTTGCGAGCTGGCGCTTCGAGGGCTCGGCGGGGCGACACTAACGGCGAGATCGACCAGCCCGGTCGATATTTGATCCCAAACGACGATGTGGTCGGTCTGGACCACCTGAAGCTGAAGCGAAGGTGCGGCTGACATAATTGACGCAGCAATTTCCGGGAAACACAGCTCATGAACATCGTCGGCCAGTCCCAAGACAAACTCGCCGCGCGCGGTCATAGGATCGAAATCACGGTGGTCGACAGCCCGCGCGATTGTGAGCAAGGGCTCGCGAATCTCCTGCCATAGACTCTCGGCGCGTGGCGTCGGTGCAACGCCGGTCGGAACCTTGTCGAAGAGTTGGTCTCCGATAAGGTCGCGCAGTCGAGCTACTGCCTGACTGACGGCGGGCTGCGAGCGGCCGAGCCGTTCGGCAGCACGTCGCAAATTTCGCTCCACCATGACCGCGTCGAAAGTTGCGAGCAGATTTAGATCCAAGTGCCCGATAGGCTGCACCGGGTCTTCCTCCGACTCCGAATCTTCCCCGTGCTTCATCTGTCCTTCTTATCACAGTACTAAAAATTGTCGATTGGAACTTATCGCTTCGAGTTCCGATAACAAAGTGGTCAGCGCATCAAGCGCTACCCTGAAGGAGACGAAGGATGATTACCAAGAACCTACGCATGAACCAGCTCTCGCCCGAAGCCTATGAAACCTATCTCGCCTATCTGAGCGCGCTCGATGCGCGCGACGTCGAGGCCTACGGCGAATTTCTTGCCGACGACGTATCGATACAGTTCGGCAATGCAGAGCCGGTAGTCGGAAAGGCGACGGTCAAGGCCATGTTGGCGGACTACTGGCAGTCGTTCGCTTCGATCGAGCATGATCTCATCAACATTTACGGTACCGACAAGAACTACGTCCTCGAAGCCGATAACCACTACGAACGGCACGATGGAAAGCATGTTACCGTTCGTGCCGTGGCGTTTACTGACAGGGACAACGATGGCCAGGTTAAGAGCGTTCGCATCTACGGCGATACTAGCCCCATTTTCGCTACCGAATAGCAATCCCGCGCGAGTTCGGCTCTGAGCAACCAATCTTCGATCACGGAGGCAATTGCTAGGAGGGTCGCCAACTAAATGTCCGCATTGACGCGCCTAATCACCCAAAGCCGGACGGTCCGCTACCGGCCCAATTGTGTGCTGCATGCGGTCGATTCCTGCGCTGCAGCGCTGACCACTCCAGCGTAGTCTGCTAGGAGATGGTGATGACAACTTAAGTATGCAATGACGGCGAGTACCATGCGCAATCGGATTCTCGCTCTAGCTTCTCTGTTTGCCGCCTCCGCAGCCTCAGCTCAGGATATCGGAGCATTCGGAAACTGGTCCGTTCAGGCCGGCCTCACCAATGTCATGAACAGTGCTGTGAAGTCAGCGAGCAAAGGGAACGGCAGGGAAGGAACAAGCCCTACATTGCTGACTTATCAGCGTGATCCAGAGGTCAGCCGCAAAGCCGAACTTGCGCTCATCGGTATCGTCGAGAAGTCTAACCCGGCCGTGGTCGGGCAACTCAAGAAAACTCTGCGGGAAAACGACATCATCGGCATGTTCGATCGGGACATGCGCCCATTTAGCCTCTCATCTGAAGGTCTCGCTGACGTGTTTGCCGCCTTCATTGTCGCAAGCTGGATGATCGCCAATCAGACCGGCATACCAGAAGCCAAGGCCGTCACCGCCGTCCGCAACAACACTGCAACCGGGATGTCGGACGCCATAGGGCGCTTGGATCCAAAGCAGCGCCAGATGATCGCCGAGATAGTGGTTTATCAGACGATGTTCTCAATCGGCGCACGCACCGCCGCCTAAAATGATCCCGCGAAGATAACCGCCCTATCTGATCAAGCACAGAAGACTTTGCTTGGATTCGGTGTGGACGCTCGAGCGTACAAGCTAACCGATAGCGGATTTTCACCTCGCTGATCCGGGCGAACAAATGTACATCGGCTCAGATCAACAGTCACTTGCGCTGGTCAATCGATCAGCGATGCTCACTTGAAGTTTAGGCAGAACCTGAGACGAAGACCGCAAAAATGCTGCATCCGAGCATCGCGAGCGAGGGATAGAACGTCAAGGCGAACCCTAAAGCTCTCTCTCCCGCGCCCTTAGAGTAGCCCAGGAAAAACAACAGCCTGCCGACCGAAAACAGCATCGCCCCGGCAATCGGCATTATTCCCCAAGAGGCTGGTGTGAGCGCCGTCCAGACCGAGTAGACACCGATCGCTAGAACGGCTTGCTCAAGAGTGTTCTGAAGTTGTTGGCTTAGAGTTAACGCTCGGGGAGTCTGCTTGCGACTTACAGGTTCCATGTCCCTTGGCTCTACGAAGCGGTGTCGCGCAAGACGTCCGATAGAAACAGCAAGCGACACCAAAGTGATGCTCGACGCAATGGCCCATATCGAAGCGCGGTCGGCCATCGTCTGCGCTTGAAATGGCAGAAGATTGAACACTGGCCCGGAGAAGATCAGTGCTACGGTAGCCAGTGCGCCAACTGTCATGCCCGTAAGGATCTTGTGTTTCTTGACCATAAAGAATGAGCAATGAGCCAAACCTGCGGGATAGTCTATCCACTTGTTCCGTCTGACCTTTGACTTGTGCTTTTTGAGTGCCATTGCAGAGTGTCCGGTTACTGGATCATCCTACCTAGAAGCAGACAGTCTGTTACCGGCCCAAAAACTGACATGAAGAAAGGCGGCCCGTCCCGAGAGGGACGAACCGCCCGCCGAGTGACCTGGACCTGTCAGGAGGGGTCAGGCAGCCTGCTCGGCAATTTCGTTCACGGTCTCGTCCTCAGCCGGGTCCGCAGTTTCATCCTCGACCGGTTCCTCAGGTGAACCGAAGCGCATGATCTCCGGCACCCACGCTCCCGCTCGCGTCTTCACATCCGCCTCTCCGATGAAATTGCCGGAGAAGATGCGTTCAGCTGCGCTCGCCAGTTCTGCTTTCTTCGAACCTGCATAGCGGCTGACGAGTTCAGCGCCGCCTGCTGCATCGAGCGCTTCGAGTGTGCGCGCCTTGGCCACACGATCGAAGAAGTTCGCCGCCGTTGGCCGCCACCAATGCGCGGTTTCGATCTCAAGCAGCGACCCGAGGATCTCGTGCAGCGGTGCCGAGCGATCGCCTACACAGGCAAGGCTCGCGACCAGGGTGCGGGATACGACGTGGCCGAGCCAGGCGGAACGTGCTTCATCGCTCAATGCGCGGAAGCGTTCGAACCGCTCGACATCGGTCTCACCGGCGCGCCAGCTCTCGTCGAGCGTAGCGGCGAATTCAGCAAGCGCTGCGCTTGCGGGCGCATCCTTGGCCTCGAAACCGGTCACCGGTCCGGATGCTACCGAGCCGACCAGCGTCGATGCCTTCTTCGCGCGCCAGTCATGCCCATCGGCATCTGCGAGCGTGAAGACCATGAAGTCGAGCGCAAGCGCAGGATCGTTGGCCAAGTGGATTGCCAGGATATCGCGACGCTGCATCGCGAGCTCGTCGAGCAGGCGCTGCGAAAGCGCACCGCTCTTGCGCTTGGATTCGGCACCTGCATCCACCGATTCGACTACTCCCTCATCCTCGTCGACGATTTCTGTCTCCGTGTAGTACTGCGGCACCAATGCCGGTTCACCATTGCGAGAAAGCACAAGGAAGGCTCCAGCCTCCGACTTGAGCTCGTCGGCAAGGACCGGCGGACAATCGTTGAGATCGCGCATCGCGCGGTCGATCGAGACAAGTTCTTCTTCCGCCTTCGCGACCTCGCTTTCGTCGCTGTCCTCATCTTCGAGGATGGCCGCCGTCCGGTCGTAGTCCGCTTCAAGTTCGCTGAGCTCGCGGGCCTCCTCTTCGGTGAGCGGAGCCGGTTCGCATGGAAGCCGGTTGAGACCCTCGACGAGGTCGTGGCTGACATAGTTCCCAAGCGTGGGTCGCACCCAGGCAAGTCCGTGTTCTTCAGCGACCCTTTTCGCAGCATCATCCATCGCTTTCTGGGCAAGGTCTTCGAGCAGCACGACATCGATCCAACTCTCGCTGGCTTCGTCGTCGAAGAGTTCGCGTTCGATGCGGCCACCTGCAGCGAGGTACGCATCGCGCCCGACCAGAACCGCGCGCGGATCGGAGCCACGAACAGTGGCATCGAGCACCATGCGGCGGATCGTCTCTGGCGTGACTTGGTACCAGGCATCCTGCAGCTCGGCATAGACGTGTGCCTGACGATCAATGTCGGAGATCGCTCCATAGGCCTGGGCCATGTCGAGCGTGATCGCGCCTTGGGCGAGCGCTTCGAAGACACATGGTGCGAGGCCAGCCAAACGCAGACGGCCCTCAACGAAGCGGACTGTAAGACCGAATCGGCGGGCAACGTCTTCAGTGCTGGCTCCCGCCTCGATGATCGCAGCGAAAGCCTGCGCTTCGTCGGCAGGGTTCATCGCAAGCCGCTGGAAGTTCTCGGCGAGGCTCGCTTCGCGCACTTCGCTTTCCTCGCCTTCGATGACAAGGCAAGTGACTTCGTGGTTCTTGGGAAGTGTGCCTTCTTCGGCCAGAGCCTGGAGCTGAGCAAGACGGCGACCGCCGGCTTCGACTTCGAATTTGCCGCGCTTGGCTTTTCGCACGACGAGGTTCTGCAAGAGGCCGCGCGCGGCAATGTCCGCTCGCAGCTGCAGGTCGGCAAGGACATCGCTCGACTTGCGCACATTGCGCGGGCTTGGGACGAGCTTCTTCAAGGGAATAGACTGGATCATGGAGTGTCTCCTGATGGATTGAAGAGCCACGCGAAGATGCATGGCCCGACAAGCCACCCGCTCCCTCCCCTCTCTCATGCTTGAGCTTGGATTTGCTCCTCAGGCCGCAATTGCCGGGAGAATGGAGGATGCCTTGGATACCGGGACGAAAAGGCGCGTACGGTAGCGAATGATCTCGGTGAAACAGCCCTTGGTCTTGTACCAGTCGAGGCGCTCAGGCGCGTAGCCGGTGAGTTCGAGGCGCTGCTCGCCGCCAACCAATGACCGCTTGATGGTCAGCGCGTCATGACTGGCAAGCGGCTGGGGCGTTCCGCTTGCCAGGACCAGTCTTCCGAGCTCGGCCGCAGCCGGACCGGTCACACCCTTCAAGCCGAACGTTTCGGAGATCTTGGCAAGGTCGATATCGAGGACTTCGCGTCCGATAATCGAGCTCCCGTCCTCGGCGGCAAGCCGCGTCACCCGGACATGGTCGCCAGGCAGCCGCTTCCAGACCGGAAGCAGAAGCCCCGTCGCCAGATGCACTCGTTCGGTCACCGGCGAGGTAGTTGCGGCGTTTTCTGCCTGTGCCCAGAGCCGGGAGAACTCGATCACGCCGACATCTTCCCACAAGCTTTCTCCAAGCGCTTCGAGCGTCCAATTGACCGATTGAAGCGGCCGGAGAAGGCGACGGCGTTCGATCACCGCGCCATCATCGGCAATTAGGCGCCGCGCGGGAACTGACAGGGCCACCTTGCCCGAGCGCGCATTGCGCAGGGGAATGGCCTGGGGTGACCCGATCTCATGCATCCTCACGAGGCGTTTGAAGCGCAGCGGACGCAGTTGGCGTTTCACCTCGAGCGAAACGAGGCGGGTTTCGGCCCCCGAAACAGGATCGGTGCGGAGAACTTCATCAGAGAGCACCGCGAAGCTGTCGACGCGGACCGTTTCCAGACCCAGATCGAGTGTGCCAGCCTCGCGCGCGGCCTCGATGCGCGCTTCGACAAGACCGAGATACTCTTCGAAGATGCCGTTCTGCAGTGCGATCGGGAGCGCAAGGATGCGATTGAGCCAGCGCTGGATAGTGGGCAAATTATCGGAAAGACCGCCATCGGGACTCTCGAGTTTGAGGCCGGTTCGCTCCACGAAGTCCCCAAAGCCGACCGCTTCGAGCTTGCCATCGTAAAGCAGGTGGAACCAGCGCGAGAGCGCGTCCTTCGCATAATCGCTTTCGAGATTGTCGGCAGGGTCGAACAGGTTCTGTCCCCCTGTCTGACGCTGGCCGCGTGTGAGAGCGCCCAATGCGTCGAGCCTTCGCGCGATGGTCGAGATGAAGCGGCGTTCGCCCTTCACATCGGTAGTGACCGGGCGGAACAGCGGCGCAGAAGCCTGGTTGGTGCGATTGGTGCGACCGAGGCCCTGGATCGCATTGTCGGCGCGCCACCCCGGTTCGAGGAGGAAATGGACACGGCGCTGCTGGTTTTGGGCATCGAGATCGGCATGGTAGGAGCGGCCCGTACCCCCTGCATCCGAGAAGACCAGAATACGTTTCGCTGCGTCCATGAAGCACTGTGCTTCAGCGACGTTGGCGCTTGCGCTTCGACGTTCAAGCCGCTGCTGACCGTCGCGTCCCAAGACCAACCTGCGCGTGCGGCCTGTGACTTCCGCCACGGCCTCGGTCCCGAAGTGCTCGATGATTGCATCGAGTGCAGTGGCGATTGGCGGGAGGGCGCAAAGCTGCTCGATCAGCGCGTCGCGCGCAGCGATGGCACCCGAGCAAAGAACGGGATTGCCGTGCTCGTCGCTCATTGCTTCGGAACGCAGATTGCCCTCCTCGTCAGTGAAGACCTGCATCAGCCGCACGGGGAAGCTCTTCGCGAGATAGTCGATGACATATTCGCGCGGAGAGAGATCGATATCGAGCGCTTCTCGCTCCTCGTCCGAGAGATCGGCCAAGCGACGGTCGAGCATCGCCTCGGCTGTCGAGACCAGCTGCACGACCACCGAATGGTCATCACTGAGCGCCTCTTCCATCGCCGGGATCAGGTTCGGCAGTTTCATCGAAAGCAGGAGCTGCGCAAAGAACCGCTGCTTGGTGCCTTCGAACATCGAGAGCGCCGCAGCCTTGGCGTTGCGATTGAGCGTATCACCGCTGTCCTCGTCGACCACCCTTGTGGCTTCGAGCGCTTCGTCGAGATTGCGGTGGATGATCGCCCAGGCATCTGCGTAGGCATCGTAGATCCGCACCTGCGCTTCAGTGAGCTGATGTTCCAGAATCTCGTATTCGACCCCCGCAAAGGACAACGCGCGGGCAAGATACAGCCCCTGTGCCTTGAGATCGCGGGCGACGAGTTCCATCGCCGCGACGCCGCCAGCGCGGATTTCGGTCATGAATGCCTCATGCGTTGGAAACGCGGTTTCTGGCCCCCACAGTCCAAGGCGGGCTGTGTAGCCGAGATTGGCAATGTCCGAGGCGCCGGTGGCCGAGGCGTAGAGAACGCGGGCTCGCGGCAGATGGTTCTGAAGCCTGAGCCCTGCCATCCCTTGCTCGGAGCCTTTGACCTTGCCGCGGGTGGACGAAGAGCCGAGCGCGTTCGCCATGGCATGCGCTTCGTCGAAGGCGATCACCCCCTCGAATTGCTCGGCGGCCCAGGCGAGGATCTGAGCAAGCCTCGTGTCTTCGGCGCGTCCCGAACGAAGGGTCGGATAGGTTGCGAACAGGATACCCTCGGGCATCGTCACCGGATTTCCGAGCTTCCATCGGGAGAGCGGCTGGATATCGAGCGGGAGCCCCCCGAGCGCTTCCCAATCGCGGCGCGCATCTTCGAGCAGGGCCTCGTTCTTGGTGATCCAGATGTGACGGCGTTCGCCCGAGAGCCAGCGGTCCATCATGACGCCCGCGATCTGGCGGCCCTTACCTGCGCCCGTGCCGTCACCGAGAAAAAAGCCCTGGCGGTAGGAGTGACCGTCCTCCGCGAGTTCAACCGTCGTTCCTTGTTGGCTCGGTCGAAACTGCCCAGGAAGGTCGCGGGCGAATGCCTCGCAAGCGTAGATCAGTGTCTCGCATTGGGCGGCCGAGAGCAGTTTGCCCTCCTGCCAATTCGCGGGAAGCAAGGGGCGCGCTCTGGGCGCCGGTGCCGCGACCGAGCCCATCGCAACCGATTCTACGAGCGGCGTCGGGTGGACCGGTGCATCCTGCATGATGACGCGGCTTGGCCGGTAAGGCAGGTAGATACCCGCCTGTTCGGGAACGGGTGCAGGCTCGTCCAGGGCTTGATAGTCGATCGCGACTGCCGCGCTTTCTTGGGCGACTCCAGTCACGAAAGGAGCGACCGGCTTGCGCGAGGCGGCACCGCTAACCGAGGTCGCAATCGAGCGTACCGGAAGGCGATCGATGTTCGTCTGCAACGGCGCGCGATCGGGCAAATCCGCCAGGCAGGAATGGAGTTCGGTGAGATCGGCGAACTCCCCCGTGATCATTGAGGCGTCCTGAAGAGCCGTCTTCTCGATCACGACCATTCTGACCGCGATCCCGGTTCCGCTTCGCGAGAATGTGCCCGACAACCGGATATTGAGCAGCAGCGAAGCGTTTTCCTGATCTTCGACAAAAGCCGTGGCATCAAAGCCGTCCGGGAGAATTGCAACAAGGCGGCCTCCTACCGCGCAAACCCTCAGCGCACTGCGCAAGTGGCGCATTGCCGTACGGCCATCGACGCCCCGCTCGCGGCTTCGGGCGAAGGGAGGGTTCATCAGGATGACGCTAGGGGTTGGTCCATTGGCGAGTTCGGCGATCAACTCCCCATCATGTGCGGATAGCCGGGCATCTGGGAAGATAAGTGCCAGCGCATCACGCCGCGCGCGATCGATCTCGTTCAGCGTCAACGAGCACCCTCGAACGTCACCCCAGAGAGCAAGCGCGCCATTCCCGGCTGACGGTTCAAGAATGTGATCGCGCGTGCCAAGGGACGCGGCCTTGGCCATCAGCCAGGCAAGGATCGGCGGTGTTGAGAACTGCTGCAGTTCGACCTGGCCCTCGCTGCGCACGTGGCGAGGCGGTAAGGCTGCCTCGAGCCAATCGAACCGCGCTGCGGCCTCGTGGAAGCCGGTATCGAGATCGACGCGTGAGAATTCGCGAAGCCAAAGCAAGGCCCCTATTTCGACCGCGTTGTTATAGTCGTCGATGGTCCAGGCACTGCCCCAGTCCTGCGCGCCGGTTTGAGCGGCGAAGAATTCGGCGTTATCCGCTCGGGTGAGATGGCATCCATTCGCAAGTCGCCGGGCAATTTGCTCTCCGATTGCGAAGGCGAGCGGAACCGTGCTTGATGTTTGACGGTCGGGGAAAAAGTCTGACTGGAACATGGCTTGTCGTCCTCCTGATTGAGGCATCGGGACATGCGCCCTCTGCCGGGTCAGGAATTCGAGAAGCTCTCTCTCCTCTTATCGACCCGCCTTTCGGCTCAGCCATGACTGGAGTTCGTCGTTCCAGTCGGTCCCGCGCGATTTGGGCCTCCGGACTTGGATGTGTCGCCCTTCACGCAGATAGGCATCGCGCCCTCGGTCGGCTGCGAGGTCGCCGCCCGCATCGTGATCGACGAATAGATGGAGTTCGCTCACGCTCTCCGGGATGGCAACCAGGCCGAAGCGTTCATTGCCCAGCGTTGCCCAGGTTGGGATACCGGTGAGCGCATAGGCCGACATTGCGCTTTCAATGCCTTCGGCGAGACCGAGCTTTCCCTCGGCAGGTGCGAACAGACGTACCGCCGCCTCGCCGAGAGACCCCAGCGCGCGTTTCGGCTTGGCAAACGATGCCTGCGTATTGCCGGAATGCGACAGGAAAGTCCGGTGAACGGCAATCGGCCCCTCGTCGAGGCTGACCGAAGCGATCATCGCCGGCAGAAAGCGCGCGCGACCTTTCGGTCCAAGCGGTGTGCGCGGATGAAACCTCAGCGCATGGGACGTTGCGAGGATGCCGCGCTCTTCGAGATATGCCTTGGCAGGACTTCGCTGCAGCGGTCGGGCATCGCGCCAGATGCGGAGTGCTGCAGCTGATGGCTTGCTGGAATAGCTCGGCTGGAACGGAAATTGGTCAGAAGAGCCTGAGAATAGAGCTGAGGTCTCGATCCCTTCACGGGCGAGGGCAGCGAGCACGCTCGCCTGATCACACCCTGCGAAACAATGCAGGAGGATCGCCTTTCGGCCAAGCGTGACACCGAGCGAAGGCGTGCGGTCATCGTGCGCTGGACAACGGGCCATGCCCCTGGTGCCAGACCACTTCCCGCCGCGGCTCTCGCAGAGCTTGCGAGCGGTTTCCTCAAACGACGCGCGAGACTGATGGGAATTCGAAAAGGACATGCGAGCTCCTTAGTTGCTCAATTGCCCCTTCTGTCGCTTCCCTCTCCTCTTGTTGGTGCAACCAATCATATGGTTTCCTACACCCATGAGTTCATAATATGTTCTCATGCCAGAATTATCAAGATTGAGAGATTGCGCAGTGAAAAGTTCGAAAATAGCGATCGGGATAGGTACGCTAGGACTGGCAGTCCCAAGCTGCGCAATCGCGCAAGAATTCCAGATTTTCGATCACGATATGGGGTCAGTTGAAAGCGCGTCAGACCGACGAGCGGACGTTCAACACGATCCTAGAAGTCAGAATTCGCAGATTGAACGAAGCTTCAAAGAGGCGCTCTACGAGCCTCTGATCCGTCAAGCAGAAGCTCGTCACCGCTTGCCGCCAAGGCTCCTCCAAGCGTTAGTCTGGCAAGAATCACGGTTCAATCCGATGGCAATCAGCCCAGCAGGGGCAGCTGGATTAGCCCAGCTCATGCCAGCAACAGCACGGGAGCTCGGGGTTACCAATCGGCATGACCCCGCTCAAAACATCGATGGCGGCGCAAGATATTTGCGGCAGATGCTCGATCAGTTCGGTGCGATCCATCTCGCATTGGCAGCCTACAATGCTGGCCCAGGTGCCGTATCGCGAGCAGGAGGCATTCCGAAAAATCGAGAAACCCCAGGATATGTGAGAAACGTTATCCGGCGATGGATGGCATACGCCAAACAATGAGCGCGATCTTGAAGAAGCTCAAGAGTTAGCTCGCTTTCAGCAATACCAAGTCACCGCCCAACTTGAGGCTATCAAGATAGTCACTCCACCACTGCGACATCTTTACGCGCTCAGACCAGTGCTTACCTCGATGATAAACACCACGGATCGCATTACTGTCTCCATGCGCGAGCGCGCGCTCAATCGCGTCTGAGCTCCATTTTCCGCTTTCATTGAGCAGGGTAGATGCGGTCGCCCTCAACCCATGCGCGGTGACCTCCTCCTTGCTAAACCCCATCCTTCTAAAGGCTGCGTTCAAAGCGTTTTCACTCATGGGACGTAGACCGGACCGGGCTGATGGAAACACATAACCTGATTTACCCATCATGGTGCCGAGCTCTTCGAAAAGGCTGATGACCTGCTTTGAGAGCGGAACCGCGTGCGCGCGCCGTGCTTTCATCTTGCCTGCTGGGATCCGCCAGACGCCTTCATCAAGGTCAAACTCCGCCCAATCAGCATGCCTCAGTTCACCAGGACGCACAAAAACATGCGGGGCAATCTTCAACGCAAACTTTGTGAGAGTGTAACCTTCAAAATCGTCGATAGCTCTCAACAGCCCGCCTAGCTTCTCTGGATCAAGAATGGCGGCGTAGTGCGTCGGCTTTGGCGTGATGAGCGCTCCCTTCAACAGCGAAGTTGGATCAGATTTGCACCGAGTTGTCGCCACCCCGTACCGAAATACCCGTCCTGCAAATGATCGACATTTTTTTGCCGTCTCGTGCTTCCCAGTAGCTTCAAGACGCTTCAAAGGCGCGAGCACTTCGAAAGGTTCGATCTCGTGGATCGGCCGATTTCCGATCGCTGGTGCCAGCTTATCAAGAAAGTAGTTCGCCTTGACGATAGTCGCTTCAGCGCGGCCATTCTGAACCATGATCTGCTCTATGTACTCGCGGGCGACCGCTTCGAAAGTACTCGCCGAAAGAAACTCATCCCTAATCTTCTGTTTGCGCTTCTCGACCGCTGGGTCGCCGCCAGAAGCTATGGTCTGCCTCGCTTCCATTGCTAACTCTCGCGCATCCTTGAGGCTAACCACAGGGTAGCTGCCGAGCGACACCTTCTTTTGCGCTTTTCCAATTCGATATCGAAACCGCCAATGTTTGCCACCAGCGGGTGTGACCTCGATATATAGGCCACGCTCGTCAGCGACCTTGTACGGCTTTGCCTTCGGTTTGAGGGCTCGGAGTCTGGTATCCGTCAGAGGCATGTGTGGGCCTTTTCATTTGGGCCTTTTGCAAAAGGCCCACAAAAGGCCCGCAAAAATGTCTGGAACGGCCGAGAACAGGTGGGACGATCCGGAACGATCCAAGGGCCAAACCCCTTGGATTTCTGCGGTTTTTATAGATTATCTGAGAGAACAAGGGAAGAACAAATGGTGCCCAGAAGAGGACTCGAACCTCCACATCCTTGCGAATACTAGCACCTGAAGCTAGCGCGTCTACCAATTCCGCCATCTGGGCACACCTGCGCGCGGCGCTGCATCAGCGTGCTCGCGGTGAGGGCGGGCCAATAGCGATGTGCGCGCCCTGCTGTCAACGCCAATACGCATACCGGGGTACGTTAGTAATCGTGACGCTTGCAGTGGTGCGCGGCTTAGGACATGGGGAAGCGAAACTATTCAAGGCTGGGAAAGCACAGGCAAATGGCCAAATCAGACCTCTTTCAAGATCAGCTCGTCACCGTATTTGGTGGCGGCGGTTTTATCGGCAATTACGTCGCGCAAAGTCTGCTGGAGCGCGGCGCGCGTCTGCGCATTGCGAGCCGCAATCCTGAAAATGGGTTTTCGCTGAAACCGCTCGCCAATCTTGGTCAGCTTCAATTCGCCCGGTGCGACATTACCAATGAGGCCAGCGTGGCCGCCGCAATTGACGGCGCGAGCTATGTGGTCAATTTGGTTGGTACGTTTGATGGCGACCAATCCAAGATCATGGGTGAAGCGCCTGGCACAATGGCGAGGCTCGCGAAACAGGCAGGCGTAAAAGCGTTTGTGCATGTCAGCGCAATTGGCCCTGATGCTAATTCCAGCGCTGAATATGCGCGGGCCAAGGCGCTGGGTGAAGAGAGTGTGACAGCCGCTTTTCCCAAAGCGACAATCCTGCGCCCATCGATTGTGTTCGGTAAAGACGACAACTTTCTCAACATGTTCGGTTCGATGATTGCGAACCTACCGGCGCTGCCGGTATTTGCGCCTGAGGCAAAGCTGCAACTGGTGTTCGTCGATGACGTGGCCGAGGCGGTTCTGCGCGCGCTTGAGGATCCAGCAAAGCATGGCGGCAAGACTTTTGAGCTTGGCGGTCCGGAACAACTCAGCATGATGGAAATTAATCAGCGGATTGCCGCCGCTCAGGGCCGCACGCGCAAATTCATCGCCATGCCCGATGGCGCCTCGGCGCTGTTTGCGGCCCTGCCCGGCACACCAATGAGCCGCGACCAATGGACACTGCTCAAGCTGGGATCTGTTGCCTCTGGCGATTATCCAGGTTTCAAAGAGCTGGGCATCGAACCCAAGCCACTTGGGCTATTTCTGGACAAATGGATGGTTCGATATCGCAAGTTTGGCCGATTTGGCCTCAGCAATGAGCGCGCCTCAAGCTAGTCAGCTGGGCTCTCCATCGTCTGCAGATGGCGGCCCGTTTTCGATTGCATGAGCGATCTCAACGAGCAGCACCGCCCCTTCGCTGCCAGAGATGCGGACACGCTGCCCGACATCCAAGTCGGGTCCGCGAGCTAGCCATTCGCTGTCGCCGTGCTTTATCCGGCCAGAGCCGCCCTCAAACGCTTGCGTCACGACTGCGCTCTGCCCAACCAATTGCGCGCCGCGATGATTGAGCATCGGATCAGCGCTCACGATAGGTTGATCCCGCAGAAAGCGCGGCGCGCTGAATACGGCGATCAGAGACAGCGATACGAAGATCACAACTTGACTGGGTAGACCGAGATCGAGACCGAATGTCAGCAGGCCTGTGATGATCGCGGCAACGGCAAGCCAGATGAGATAGACGCCCGGCACCAGCATTTCGAGCGCGGCCAAGACCAGACCGAAAGCGACCCATATCCAATGCGGATCGAAGGAGCCCCAATCGTCCATCATGTGTCGCCTGTGCGCGGCACGCTGGTGCGAGCGCGCGATTGCGGCAAAGGCGCTCCCGCACTGGTGGTAACATCGCCTTCGGCAGGGGTTACGGCCTCGCGTACCAATTCGCCGATCCCGCCAAGTGAACCGATGAGCTGGGTCGCTTCAACTGGGAACAAGATCGTCTTGGCATTGGGGCTGTCCGCAAACTTGCCGACGGCTTTCGTATATTCTTGCGCGACGAAGTAATTGATTGCCTGGCTGCCTGATGAGGCAATGGCGTCCGAAACCATCTGCGTTGCTTTCGCCTCGGCCTCTGCGGCACGTTCGCGCGCTTCGGCATCGCGGAATGCGGCTTCTTTCGTGCCTTCCGCTTTCAGGATGGCGGATTGCTTGTCACCTTCAGCGCGCAGGATGTTCGATGCACGGTCGCCTTCTGCCTCGAGAATTTCCGCACGCTTGAGGCGCTCCGCCTTCATTTGCCGGGCCATCGCCTCGGAAATGTCGCGCGGTGGCCGAATATCCTTGATCTCCACCCGCGTGATCTTGACGCCCCAAGGCGAGGTCGCATGGTCAACAACACTCAGCAGACGAGCGTTGATTTCATCACGCTTTGACAAGGTGCCATCCAAGTCCATCGAGCCCATCACTGTCCGCAGGTTAGTGGTGGTAAGAGCCATTATGGCCCCGTACAAATTGGACACCTCATAGGCGGCTTTGCCCGCATCGAGCACCTGGAAGAACACAACAGCATCCACGCCAACCATCGCGTTATCTGCGGTGATGATTTCCTGCCCTGGAATATCGAGCACTTGCTCCATCATATTCACTTTGTGGCCGACACGATCGATAAACGGATAGATAATGTGCAGGCCAGGCTCAGCGGCCAAGTGAAATTTGCCGAGCCGCTCGACTGTGTAGACATAGCCTTGTTTGACCACTCGAACAGCGAGCACCAAAAACACGACGAGCACCAATACAAGTGCAATGAGCACGAATTCCATGAGCTCAAACTCCCCTCAGCTCTGATCTTGGCAACCATTGGATTACCTGTGCCACAGCCTAACCCAGCTATGCGCAATAGCAAAGGCCCGCATCCCCAACCGAACCTGCCCCAGCATACTCCCAAGATGGACAAGTGGAGGAATGCGCGGCAACATGCTGCACTGAGGGAGAGGCAGGACAATGATAAGAACAGGGTTTGCGCTAGCGGCATCGATCGCTTTGGCGAGTTGCGGGATGCTCGAAGAGGGCGAGGCAGAAGGCGGGATTACGCACGCCGCATTGGTCAACGCCAGCGATAATGATGCGGATTGGATCACACATGGCCGCACCTATTCAGAACAGCGCTTCTCCCCGCTTCAGCAAATCAATGCAGAGACTGTAGGCGATCTGGGGCTTGAATGGTTTGCCGATATGGACACCGCGCGCGGCCAGGAAGCCACCCCGCTGGTGATGGATGGCAAGCTTTACCTCACTACCGCTTGGAGCAAAGTGCGCGCCTTTGATGCCGCTTCTGGTGAGCCTTTGTGGGATTATGATCCCGAAGTGCCCGGCGAGACAGCGGTCAAAGCCTGCTGTGATGTAGTGAACCGGGGCCTTGCTGCCTGGGGAGACAAACTGTTCCTAGGCACGCTGGATGGACGCCTGATCGCGCTCAACCGCGACAGCGGCGAGGTTGAATGGGAGACTGTGACCGTTGATCAGTCCCAGTCTTACACCGTCACAGGCGCACCGCGGATCATCGATGGCAAGATCATCATCGGCAATGGCGGCGCAGAATTTGGGGTGCGCGGATATGTCGCGGCCTATGATGTGGCGGATGGCAAGGAGCTGTGGCGCTTCTATACCGTCCCGGAAGGCAATGAGGACGAGGCTTCGCCCGAATATCTGAAAGCAGCGGCTGAAACCTGGAGCGGCGATGCACTGGTCGGTGAAGACGCGATTGGCGGCGGCGGCACAGTCTGGGACTCGATGGCGTATGACCCGGATTTAGACCTGCTCTATATTGGCGTGGGCAATGGCTCGCCCTGGAACCGGGCCTATCGCTCACCCGGCGAAGACGGGACGGGCGAAGGCGACAACCTTTACCTATCCTCAATCGTGGCGATCCGCCCGAGCACTGGTGAATATGTCTGGCACTATCAGACCACGCCGGGTGAAACCTGGGACTACACCGCGACCCAGCACATCATTCTGGCCGATATGGAGATAGATGGCAGTGAGCGTCAGGTTCTGATGCAAGCGCCAAAAAACGGGTTTTTCTACGTCATCGACCGGGCAACCGGGGAGTTTATCTCGGCCAAGCCCTATGTTGCGGTGAACTGGGCAAGCGGCATTGGTGAAGATGGCCGTCCGATTGAGAACCCCGAAACCCGCGTCGATAAAACGGGTAAGCCGGCGATTGTTACGCCGGGCGCACTGGGAGGGCATAATTGGCATCCAATGGCTTATCACCCGGGCGAAAATCTGGTTTACATCCCTGCGTTTGAGGCCGCGATGGTCTACGCGCCCGAGGCAAATTGGAAGCCAGACCGCGCGCGCGGTTTCAACGTCGGCTTTAATCTAGGTGCAGGAGACCTGCCGCCAGATCTGGGCATTCGCCGCGAAGTCGTCGGCACGCTCAAGGGTAAGCTGGTCGCTTGGGATCCGGTTAGCCAAGAGGCGAAATGGACCGTCGATCATCCCGGCCCCTGGAACGGCGGCCTACTTGCAACGGGCGGCGGCCTCGTTTTTCAAGGCACGGCTGGCAGCGAGCTCAACGCCTATAGCGCGGCGACGGGCGACAAAGTCTGGAGCTTTGGCGCGCAGACTGGCGTGGTCGCCCCGCCCATCACCTACACCGTCGATGGTGAGCAATATGTGGCCGTGCTGGCCGGTTGGGGCGGTGCCTATGCGATCACAGTTGATGGCGGGCTCCTCAATGATCTTGCGCCTGTGCGAAACATCAGCCGCCTCTTAGTTTTCAAGCTTGGCGGTGAAGCGGAATTGCCGCCAGAACCTGAGCTAGCAGCCTTGCCGCTTGATCCTCCTGCAAGCCGCGCGGACGAGCAGACTATTGCTCTGGGTGCGGAGAAATACGCTCGTTATTGCGCTGTGTGCCACGCGCCCGCAGCCGTCGGCTCTACCGTGCTGCCTGATCTCAGGCGCTCGGGTACGCTCGGCAACAAGCAAAGCTGGATGGCGGTCGTTGGTGACGGGATATTGAAAGACAACGGCATGGTGAGCTTTGCCGAATCGCTTTCACCCGAAGAGATCGAAGCCGTCCGAGCCTATGTGATCCACCGCGCTAACGAGGATAAGGCAGGAGGTCTGCAATAGTCTGTCCAAACTCGTCCTGCTCATTTGCTGAAGAAATTGAGCTCTAGCAGGACGTTGTTTGGATCGGAGGTGAATATCTGCCGCAACCCAATCGAGGGGACTTCGTTGATCTGATAGTCGGCGCCGTTCGTGTCGAGCCGGGCCTTCACCTCGTCAAAGTCGCTGCACCTCAGCGCGACATGATGGATTGAACCGGTGTCCCGCCCCGGGGCAACCGCGCGGTCATAGAGGCGCGGGAACTCAACTGAATTGAGATGCAGGATGGCAATATCATTGCGATCATACATCCAGCGCACTTGATCCCGCTTCATCGGCGGCGGTCCGTCGCGCTCCTCTAAGTCCAGTATGTTGGCATAGAATTGCGCCGTCTCAGACAGCTTGTCAGTGATAATGTTTATGTGATCAAGGCGCTCTACAATCATCATTCAACTCCATCCAATTTAGCCCCTAAACACCACCGTCCGGCTGTCGTTTAGCAGCACCCGCTCCTCTACGAACAAGCGGATGGCCTCGGCCAGAACGCGGCGCTCGATATCGCGTCCCTTACGCACCAGATCATCGGGCTGATCAGCATGACTGATCGGCTCTACATCCTGGTGAATGATCGGTCCCTCATCGAGGTCTGGCGTGACGAAATGCGCTGTCGCCCCAATCATCTTCACGCCGCGCGCATGCGCCTGATGATAGGGCCGCGCTCCCTTGAATCCAGGTAGGAAGCTGTGATGGATATTGATGCAGCGCCCGGCAAAATGCAGCGACTGTTCATCCGAGAAGATTTGCATGTAGCGCGCCAAGACCACCAATTCAGCGCCCACATCGTCAGCAATCTGGCGCATCTGCGCTTCTTGCTCAGGCTTGGTCTCTTTAGTGATCGGCAGATGGAAAAACGGCACATCGCCGATTTCACTATGCGAGACTGCTTCGCGCGGGTGGTTCGAGACAATCGTAACCGGCTCGATGTTCAGCTCGCCCGTGCGCCAGCGATAGAGCAGGTCGGCGAGGCAATGATCAAACTTGCTGACCATGATGAGCACGCGGCGCGGTCGATCGCGCAAGGCAAGCTTCCAACGCATGCCATACTCGCTAGCAAACGCGCTGAATTCTTCACGTAGTGCATCACTCGAGCGAGCAGCCGGATCAAACGCGACACGCATGAAAAAACGATCGCTAGTGCGGTCGTTGAACTGCTGCGCTTCGAGGATATTGCAGCCGCGCTCAAACAGGAACGCCGTTACCCGCGCAGTGATGCCGGGCTGGTCAGCGCAATCAAGCGTAAGGATCAAAGCGTTACCGCCAGACTGATCGCCTGCAGCAGCCATTCTATCTGCCCTCCAGCGCGGCCTCGCATTCGCGCATCAGGGACGCGATGATATCTGCAGCGGGTTCCTCTGCCTTCACCATGCCGACGCTCTGGCCGGCCATAAGGCTGCCATTCTCGACATCGCCGTCGATCACGGCGCGGCGCAATGCGCCGGCCCAATAATGCTCGATCTGCAATTGCGCCTCGCCCATATCGACCTCTTCCCGGTCCAGCATCCCGGCAACTTCGATCTGCTTGGCGGTGAATTCTTCCGTGCCCTTGTTCTTGAGCGCTCGCACCGGGATCACGGGCAAGCGCGGATCGACCTGAACGCTGGCATCGGCATCGCGCGCCTTGGCGCGGAAGAAGGCTTTCTTGAAATCGGGATGCGCAATGCTCTCGGTTGCGCAAGCGAAGCGCGTGCCCAGTTGGACACCGCAAGCGCCCATCTCAAGATAGCTGGCAATCGCCTCGCCCCGGCCAATACCGCCTGCGACAAAAACCAGGTGATCATCGGCCAGCTCAGGCAGGAATTCCTGCGCCAGAACGCTGGTTGAAACGGGGCCGATATGGCCGCCTGCCTCCATGCCTTCGATCACCAGAGCATCGCCGCCCGAACGCAGCAGCTTCTTCGCCAGAGCCAAAGTCGGGGCGAAAACGATCACCTTCGCGCCGAATTCCTTAATCGCCTCTACGCTGCCCTTGGGCGGGATGCCGCCAGCCAGCACGACGTGCGTGACGCCATGCTTGCCGCACACTGCGATCAGATCGAACAATTGCGGATGCATCGTGATCAGGTTTACGCCGAAAGGCTTGCTGGTCATCGCTTTCGTCGCTGCGATTTCAGCATCGAGCAGATCAGGCGTCATCGCGCCGCACGCGATCACGCCGAATCCACCAGCGTTCGAAATTGCTGAAACGAGATTGCGCTCAGACACCCAGCTCATCGCGCCGCAAAGGATCGCAGTTTCGCAGCCAAGAAAATCGGTTCCGCGCTGCATCAGGGCGGCGCTCTTTGAATGATCACTCATGTTTGAGGCGATTAGAGGCCTCAATCGCGATAGGCAATGCGCACCTTGCTCGCGGCCGCACCGGCTAGCTTGCGCGCAGCATCGGTGTCGTCCGCTTTGGCGAGCGCAACCGCCATCCGGCGGTAGGGCCGCGTAACAGGCTTTCCAAAGATGCGAACGTCCACATTCTCTTCGCTTAGCGCAAGTGCATCATCAACGTCCTCAAAGCGAAAATCTGAGCTGTCGCGGTCGGCCAAAACCACCGCAGAGGCGGAGGGACGCGCGGTGATCTCTTGCGGAACCGGCAAGCCCAAAATCGCCCGGGCATGCAAATCAAACTCGCTTAGATCCTGTGAGATCAGTGTCACCATGCCGGTGTCATGCGGGCGCGGGCTCAGCTCTGAGAAGATCACTTCTTCCCCGCGTACAAAGAACTCGACCCCGAACAGGCCAAGGCCGCGCCCCTTGCCGCCAAGCTCTGTCACCACCCTTGATGCCATCTCTTGCGCTGTAGCGAGCGCAGTCGCGCTCATCGCAGCAGGCTGCCAGCTTTCCTGATAGTCGCCGCGTTCCTGACGGTGGCCGATGGGTGGGCAGAAGCTGATCCCGCCAGCATGGCGCACGGTCAACAAAGTGATTTCATAGTCGAAGTCGATGAATTGCTCGACAATCACGCGCCGCCTGTCGCCGCGCATATTGTCCACTGCATAGTTCCAAGCTGCCTCCAGCCCAGCCGCATCATCGACCTTGCTCTGCCCCTTACCGGAGGAAGACATCACTGGCTTAATTACACAAGGGAAGCCCGCATAGGCCGCTCCTTCGCGCACTTCGTCAAGGCTTTCAGCGTAGCGATAGCGCGAGGTTGTGAGGCCAAGCTGGTCAGTGGCCAGATCCCGGATGGCATCGCGGTTCATAGTCAGCAGCGCGGCCCGCGCCGAGGGCACGATGTTAAAGCCATCGGCCTCCAATTCGGCCAACACCTCGGTTCGGATCGCTTCGATTTCTGGGACGATAAAGTCGGGATTGTGCCGGACCGCCACTTCTCTCAGTGTTTCTCCATCCAGCATGGAGAACACCTCGCGCTCGTCTGCGACCTGCATCGCTGGCGCATTGTCATAGGCATCGCAAGCAATCACGTGCGCACCCAATCTTTTTGCTGAGATGACAAACTCGCGGCCCAATTCGCCTGAGCCAAGCAGAAGTATTGTTGCTGTAAACGCCATGGCTAGCCCTTAGCGGGCTGCGAAGCTGACTCCAAGCTCGCCGACCATTGGCCGTTCCCGAAAGACGATTGGCCCGCGGGCATCCCCGCTCACACCGACACGCATACCGCCGCTGGCTCGCGCCATCACTAACGCAAGCTCAGCCTGCTTAAACGCCTCATTAACGCTGGAGCTGAGTGTGGTCAGGCCAACGCTGGCTGAAAGGCGCGGCTCGCCCGGCGTAGCGCCAATCGCAAGCGCTGCGAAGGTTTCGAGCACATCCTCGCACCAGACCCGAGCGTCTTCGGACGACAGGCCTGGCAGGCACACAGCAAAGCGGCCGCCATCGAGATGCGCGAGATCATAATCCGGCTGTGACATCGCTTCGAGGAATTGTGCGAAGGCCCAAAGCACTTCTTCGGCTGCGCTCTGCCCATATTGCATGAAGATCGCGCGGAACCGGTCGAGTTCGAACAAAGCGAGTGCCCCGCCCTCATCGCTCTTCTTCGCGCGCCGCAATTTTGCGGCAAAAACTTTGCCGTTGCACAGGCCCGTCAAATGGTCGGTGGTGGCGCTGGCATAAAGCTCGCCTTCGAGCATGCGGCGATGTTCGATCGAGCGCAGCAGGCCCAGAGCGCCGCAGGCCGTTCCATCATCATTGAGGACAGGACGAAGGCTCAGCGAATGCCATTTGCCTTGGTCGGCCAAGCCGGTTTCGCCGGGTATCGCAATTGGGAATTCGAATGGTCCCTCTGGAGCATCACTGCTCATGGATGCCGCGACAAAAAAGCGCAGGCCGTCCACGTAATTGGCGCAGGCTAGGTCCGCAATATGCGGCAAGAACAAGAGCTGGCTCAGCTCAAGCCCCATTGCCTTGATGTTCGGTGATGCGTGCTGAATGAAGCCATTCGCATCCAATTTGACGACGATGTCACCGGCAGCTTCGGCCAGTAGACCGTGCAGCTCGGCACCCTCTGTCGCGCTTAAACCAATTTCCATTGCCGTATTGCCCCCGGCTTGACACCCCCCGGGTCAAACCGTTCTCTAGTTAAAATCAACAAATAAACTAACAAATGCTAGTAATCGCCATTTAAAAGCCAAGACTTGCATTACTTTTCTGAAGTTTTGTTAGTTTAGTAAATTAACTTACCTAAAAAACGAATCAACCTCAGATATACTTACCATAATCTGAAAATTTATTGAGAATCATATTCATACCTATTCATATGCGCTCGCAAGATTTTCAACTATCCGTCACTCGGCAAGCCGTGTGCGAATCAATGTTGAGCTTCTTCTACCGCAATCTGCACCTTGTGTTTGTAAAACAATATTCTCAAAGCTCGATCATGATACGCACCTTATCCGGTGTCGTTCCGAGGCTGGTAGCAATACGTAAACGGCTCTCATTGATGATCGCAGTGCTGTCATCTGGAGTAGCTGCGCCAGACAAATCATCGGTTGAAACACCCAACACCTGAGCGATCGCATCAAGCCGATCTGGCAGCGGGCGCGCCTTGCCTTTTTCCCATGCCCACACGGTTGGCTTGCTAACGCCAAGGTATTCAGCAACTTGAGCAAGGGTGAGGCTACGCTCTTTGCGCAAACGCGACAATTTGAGACCAAGGGTCTCACTTGTAATTGGGGTCATTGCGGGAATTGCGGGGGTCGTCCCTATGACCTCTGGCAGCGGTGCATCAGAGCGCAATTCAGCGGCAGCCAAAGCGGCTGGACTAAGGGCTTTCGCGAAGGCGCATCCAAACAAAGAACCGCTGACCCAGACGATTTCAGCGACCACTTCGCCAATCTGTGGCAGCTCCACAGCCAGCGTCTCTCCACGCTCGACGGGCAGGCCGGTTTCGACCAGCAAGCCCGTAGCCGAAATATTGTGGACGGTGACATTTGCGTTCACGCCGCCGGGCAGCACGCCGCTGGTCTCCAGGCGCAGCTCGCGCCTTGGCTGATCGCGTTGTCCATCAGAACTGTAGACAGGCTCAATTGGGCCCAGATGCGCTCTTAACACCATAATCGCGACTCCTTTGCGAGCCGCAAATCTTGCCGAGTAGAGTTAAGAAGTAGTTAGCAGCTAACGCCTAACCCGACGAAGCGAGACCTTAACCGGTTGGACGCCGCAAAAGCGCGTGATCAGACGGCTTCTTCCACCGCATCAAGCCCATAGGCAGTGTGCAAAACGCGCACAGCAAGCTCTGTTTCATCCTCATCGATCAGCACGCTGACCTTAATTTCTGAGGTTGAGATCGCCTGAATGTTAATCCCGCGATCTGACAGAGCGCGGAACATGGTACTGGCCACACCGGCGTGGCTTTTCATGCCAACGCCAACGACACTGATCTTCGCGATATGGCTGTCCGTGATGATCCGGTTGAACCCAATATCCTCGAGCCGGTCTTCCAACATTGCCTGCGCGCGGGCCAGATCCGCCTGAGGCACAGTGAAAGTAACGTCGGTCTCACCCTTATCGCGGCCAACGTTTTGAATGATCATGTCGACATTGATGCTGGCATCGGCCAGCGGCTCAAAAATATGGGCCACAGCGCCGGGCTTATCAGGCACACGGGTGAGGATGATTTTCGCCTCATTCTTATCATGCGCAATACCGGTTACCAGCTGGCGTTCCATATCGCCGTTCTCCACCAATTGATCCATTTCCGTATCCGAGACGATCAGCGTTCCCGGCAGTTCATCTGCGCTCGCTGCATCGTCATCGCCAAAACTGGAGAGCACTTGAATGCGAACCCCAGATTTCATCGCCAACCCGACTGACCTAGTTTGCAGCACTTTAGCACCGACTGAGGCCAGCTCGAGCATTTCTTCGTACGTGACCGCCTTAAGCTTGCGCGCCTTGGCCACAATGCGCGGGTCGGTGGTGTAGACGCCGTCAACATCAGTGTAGATGTCGCAGCGATCAGCGTCGATCGCAGCAGCAATGCCTACCGCAGAGGTGTCTGATCCGCCGCGCCCCATAGTGGTGATGCGGCCCTCCTCAGAGACGCCTTGAAAACCTGGAATGACAGCGATCTCACCATCTTCCAAGGCTTCGATCAGGCCGGGCGCGTCGATCGTGTTGATCCGTGCCTTTGAGTGTGCCTCAATCGTACGCACCGGCAATTGCCAGCCGAGCCAGCTGCGCGCCTTGGCACCCAAGGATTGGAGCGTGAGCGCGAGCAGCCCGCTGGTCACTTGTTCTCCGCTGGAGACAACCACGTCAAATTCAGCAGGATCGTACAGCGCATTGGCCTCGCGGCAGAAATTGATCAACCGGTCAGTCTCGCCGGCCATGGCTGACACAACCACGGCCACCTGATTGCCAGCAGCGGCCTGCGCCCGCACGAGATTGGCGACGCGGCGAATGCGCTCGGTGCCGGCCATTGATGTGCCGCCAAACTTCATCACGATCCGTTGCCCGCTCTTGGGCCCGCTCTTGGCCAATTTATTTTCGCTCCTGCTGGTTCACTGTGCTGCGCGCTGTTAAGGGCGGTGAATGACAAAGGCAAATGTCACAAGTGTAACTATCCGCGCAGAGGAGGCCGAACACTTCGCCTCTTTGGCGCGCGACTGGTGGAACCCGAAAGGGCCGATGGCCTCTTTGCACCAAGTGAACCCGGTAAGGCTGGAGTTCATTCGCGGCGCAATCGATGCGCATTGGAGCGGCTCAGCCAGCAGCGCCAAACCTCTTGCAGGCAAGAGTGCGCTCGACATCGGTTGCGGCGCTGGCCTCGTTTGCGAACCCATGGCCCGATTGGGCGCGGCAGTTACTGGCGTTGATGCTGCCGCTGAGAACGTCTCAGCCGCCGCCGCACACGCCGAGGCTGTCGGGCTCGACATTCGCTATATGGCTGGCGAGCTGGCGGGGCTTGATATTGGCCAGTTCGACCTCGTGACCTGCCTCGAGGTTGTTGAGCACGTTGCGGACAAGCCCGCTTTTCTCGCCAATGTTGCCGACCGGATTGCGGCAGGCGGATTGCTGGTCATGTCGACACCCAACCGCACCGCTGCGAGCCGCTTGCTGCTCGTCGGTGCTGCTGAAGCCATCGGCTATGTGCCCAAGGGCACGCACAATTGGTCTGACTTCGTCACGCCCGAAGAGCTCGCAGACTTGCTCTCAGACGTCGGACTGGAGCTGATCGATCAGCAAGGCATCGCCTACCGGCCAGGCAAAGGCTTGCACTTGTCCGATGATGAGGCGCTCAACTACATCCTCTCTGCGCGCCGGATCTAGCGTTTCTGCTGCTCAAGCACTTCCACTAACTCACCAACATTGTCGGTGAAGAACCCGTCTGCCCCACTCTCAATCGCGCGGCTCCATAGCCATTGGTAGCGGCCATCACCCGCTGGTCCGCCGGTCCCCTTCAAAGCGGCAGGCAGGAAGCCGTTCTCCTTGCGCAGAGTCCAGGGATGCACCGTAAGGCCCGCCGCATGAGCATTGGCAACCAGGTCGGTGAGCGAGCCATCTTCATTGACGATGTAGCTCAGCCCCGGACCAATCCCGTCGGCGTATTCCGCGATCTCCGCCAGACCAGATGGCGTAACCATGTCCGCCCAACGCAGCTGCGGCTCGTCATAGGGGCCACCTTGCGGATGGATCAGCAGCACAAGCGGCACATCGACCCTCTGATTGAGCCGTTGAAGCGGACCGACCTCAAAGATCTGTACAAATATGCGGCTGTCCGCCTTATCCAGACCCAAAGCTCGCAGATCGCGCACGAGCAGATCGACCATATCAATGCCGGCCTCTTGCAGCAGGAAGGTCGGGTGCTTGAGCTCTGGATAGAGACCAATGCTGCGTCCGGTCTCAGCCTCTTTGGCCCGCACCAGCTGCACCACTTCTTCAAACGTCGGCACCTGATAGAGCCCGTTGTAAGCCGTATTGCTAGGTCGCGCGCTCGGCACGCGTTCACGCGCGCGCAGAGTGCGGATTTCAGCCAGGGTGAAGTCCTCTGCAAACCAGCCAGCGACCAATTGACCATCGATCATCTTGTCGCGGCGGCGATCCTCAAACTCCTCGCGGCTCGCCACATCCGTGGTGCCGGAGAGTTCGTTTTCATGCCGCGCAACCAGCACCAGGTCCTTGGTCGCGACCAGATCTGGTTCGATGTAGTCAGCGCCCAGCTCTATCGCGAGCTCATAGGCGGCGAGCGTATGTTCCGGACGGTCGCCGCTTGCCCCGCGATGGGCGATGACGAGCGGCCGATCAGCCACGCGCGTTACCCCTGACTGCGCCGCCGCAGAGGCAGGCATCAAGACCGGCGTAATCACTGTGAGCGCGCATGCGAGCAGACCTAAGACAGAACTGCGGACCATTCTTCCTCCTTAAACCCAACCAGCAAACCGCCCTCATACTCGGCGACGGGTCGCTTGATCATGGACGGGTGCTCTTGCAGCAATGTGACAGCCTTCGCAGGCGTGATGTCCGCCTTGTCAGCATCGGACAGTTTGCGGAACGTCGTGCCGCGCCGGTTGAGCACCACATCTACGCCCTTGTCAGCGATCCATGCCTCCAGCTTGGCCGGATCAGCGCCAACCTTCTTGTAATCATGGAAGTCGAAAGTGTGACCTTTGGCATCGAGCCATTTGCGCGCTTTCTTGACCGTATCGCAGTTCGGAATCCCGTAAATCTGCAGTTTCATGCCCAATCCTTACCCATAATCTTGGAACACATTTCACGTTTTGGAAAACGTCCATTTGGCGCGCGTTCCGCATCATCACAAACACAATTGCTGGCCCAATGTCGCATCATGGTTCGCACTCTTATCGCCCAGTTGGCGTGTAGGACAGATGCGCATCGGCAATCGCCACCGCCAGCGCATCGGCTGCATCCGCACCCGCCAAAACCGCACTTGGGAGCAAGACCTTGAGCATAGCCTGAACCTGCTCTTTATCCGCCGCGCCCGTCCCGACAACAGCCTTTTTGACCGAGCGCGCCGCATGCTCGCGCACCTCGAGACCCCGCGCCCCGCATGCGGCCAGCACCGCGCCGCGCGCCTGCGCCAGCTTCAAAGTGGATTGCGGGTTCTTGTTGACGAAGATCTCTTCCGCCGCCGCTCGGTCCGGATCATGCTCCGCAATCACCGCATCCAGCGCGGTGATCAAATGTGACAAGCGGACCGCAATCGGCGCTTTGGCATCCGTCTTGATCTGGCCATTGGCGATGTGGCTGATCCGGCTGCCTTCACTGCGCAGCACGCCCCAGCCGGTGCAGCTGAGCGAAGGGTCAAGGCCGAGGATAATGGTCAATTCAAAATAATCCGCTCACCCTGAGCTTGTCGAAGGGTTGTTTTGCCTCAATTGGCCGCTCGAGCAAAAGTGCAGTGCTTCGACAGGCTCAGCACGAACGGTCGAGAGACAAAGGGCTCACAATCCTACCATCCAGCCAAGCCGCCAAGCGATCGCGAGCAGAAACGCAGCCCCTAGCGATAGCGCCAGCAGCCATTCCAGCCGCGTCACGCGTCAAGCTTCGCCATCACCTCATCAGAGATTTCGTAATTGCCCCAAACGGTCTGCACATCGTCATCATCATCGAGCGTATCGATCAGTTTCAGCAACGTGCCCGCACCCTTCTCATCCAGCTCAACCGTTAGGTTCGGCTTCCATGCGAGCTTGACTTCCTTGGCCTCGCCCAAAGCCTTCTCAAGCGCAGAGGCGACCTCGTGAAGGTCATCGGCTGCGGTCCAAATCTCATGGCCATCATCGCTAGAGGCAATGTCCTCTGCGCCCGCTTCCATCGCCGCCTCCAGAACCTTGTCCTCGCTTCCGGCCTCCGCAGAATATTCGATATAGCCAAGCCGTTCAAAGCCATGCGCAACTGAGCCTTCTGTGCCCAGATTGCCGCCATTCTTGCTGAACGCGGTCCGCACCGCTGTTGCCGTGCGGTTGCGATTGTCGGTCAGTGTCTCAACGATGATCGCGCTGCCGCCGGGGCCATAGCCTTCGTAGCGGACCTCTTCGTAATTCTCGTCATCGCCCGCGCTTGCCTTGTCGATTGCGCGCTGGATATTGTCCTTCGGCATCGATTGGCCTTTAGCGGTGTTGACCGCCAGCCGTAGGCGCGGGTTCATGTCCGGATCGGGCGTGCCCATTTTCGCTGCCACGGTAATTTCGCGGGAAAGCTTGGAAAACAGATTAGAACGCTTTTTGTCCTGCGCACCTTTACGGTGCATGATGTTCTTAAATTTGGAATGGCCTGCCATGGTCTTTGAATCACTACCGCTGCAAATGTATGAAGGGTGGCCTTACTCCGATGCCTGATATTGAGGCAAGACCAGCTGTAGCGGATATTACCCTTCGCCAGCGTGCTGGCGACCTTTGGAAGTTCCTTCGCCAGCCATCCCCGTTTCGGGTGCCCTATCCTTGGGGCCGGGATTTGCTGGCCGCAGTCGGCTTTGTGTTCCTGATCGATTTGACCCTTGGCCTTGGCACATGGTCTTTATTGTATTGGATCGACGCGAGCGTTTCAGCGCTTCCCGATGCGATTGATTTTGAGACAACGCTTGAAGAAGACCTGATCGGTTTTCTTCTATTCGCTCCGCTGACCGAAGAGGCGCTGTTTCGCGGGTGGTTGACGGGGAAATGGGCGTCGCTGCGCTTTGCCGTGTTTGGAGCTGCATCAGCCGTGCTGTTCATTGCCGCGGGCTATGTCGGCGAAGGGCCGAGCAGCGTGTTCGTTCTCGCTGGCTTTGCGGTGCTTGCATTTGGCCTTTGGCAATGGAGCCAAACCCGTTTCACCGACACGCGCATTCCGGCTTGGTTTACGCAGAATTTCACCTGGCTGGTTTGGGGCAGCTCGCTCGCCTTCGGCTTGGTGCATCTCGCCAATTATCAGGCAATCACCGGAGCAATCGATCTGGTGGTTGTCCTGCCTCAAACCATTGGCGGGCTTCTGCTGGCATATACCCGCGTGCGTTTCGGGCTGCGCGCGGCCATGCTGCATCACGCGGCGTTCAACGCAGTCTATTTGCTGATAATCTACCTGCTGTAAGCGAGATCAGATTTTGACCGCCGTGCCGCTGGCCGACACCATCAGCATTGATCCTTTGTCGCCCACTACTTCGTAATCGAGATCAACCCCGACGACGGCATTGCCTCCGCGTGACGCACATTCTGCCTGCAACTCAGCAATCGCTTCATTGCGGGCATCGGACAGGATGCGTTCGTACGAGCCTGACCTACCGCCAACGATATCGCGAATGTTGGCGAACAGGTCGCGGAAAAGGTTTGCCCCGACAATGACCTCGCCGACCACGATACCGTGGTATTCTTGGATCGGACGCCCTTCGATCGTCGGTGTTGTGCTGACGATAATCCCGCGTGCGTCTTTGTACTGTCCGGCCATATTTCCTCCAATGAATGCTGTATTATATAGATAATACACAAACGGGAGTTTTCAAGGCAGGAACACTACCAGTCAGCCGCGAAATCAGCCGAGGCCCAGCGCAGCCTTATAGGTATCGAGAACCATTTCCATTTCATTACGGTCGTCTGGCTTCATCTTACGCAGACGGACCACTTGGCGCATGATCTTCGGGTCATAGCCGACCGCCTTTGCTTCGGCATAGACATCGCGAATATCATCGGCGATGCCCTTTTTCTCTTCTTCAAGACGCTCAATGCGCTCGATCAAAAGGCGCAGGCGGTCATCTGTGGCGTCAGCCATATTCTATGTGCTCCAAAATTTGAGAATCAGTTGAGCGCTGCGATAGCCAAAGGGCGCTCGGCCGTGAACCGGGCTCGTCGCTAATCCACGCGATTTTTGGCAATGCTGGCTTGCATGGCCGCCAATTGCTCTTCGGTTGCCGGAGATTGACGGGTCGCCTTCCACTCGTCCATCGGCATGCCGTGGATCAGCTCGCGTGCCGCCGCCTTGTCGCCTTCAAAGCCAGCATCTCGGATCCAATCCGCCAAGCAATTGCGGCAGAAGCCTGATAGCCCCATTAAATCAATGTTCTGCGCGTCATGACGGTGCTGCAGATGCCGCACCAACCGCCGAAACGCCGCAGCAGCCACCGCATCATCTAAGTTGTCCAATTGATCGGGCGCATTCGTATCCATGTGAAGCTTGTCCTTGAGTTGAAATTCACCTGTGCCATAGCTGGCAGCATGAAAAAGAGCGATCTCAATCGGATGAACCCTCGCGGCCGCAAGGTCAAAATCTTGGCGACAATCGGGCCAGCCAGCCGCTCTCCAGAGATGCTACGCAAATTGTTTCGCGCAGGCGCCGATGCGTTTCGGGTGAATATGAGCCACGGCGAACACGCTGATCATGCCGCCTCGATTGCCGCGATCCGGGAGATGGAGCGGGAATTTGCCCGCCCCGTCGCGATCCTGGCCGACTTGCAGGGCCCGAAACTGCGCGTGGGCACGTTCAAAGATGGTAGCGCGGTGATCCGCCATTCTGGCCATTTCACGCTCGACCGCAATCCAGAGCCGGGTGATGAAAACCGCGTCTGCCTGCCTCATCCAGAGCTCTTCGGCATCCTGGAAAAGGGTCAGCGCCTGCTGATCAATGACGGCAAGATCAAGCTGAAGGTGATCAAGGCGAGCGACGATGATATCCTCTGCACTGCTGAAGTGGGCGGGGTTATCTCTGACCGCAAGGGCGTCAACGTGCCTGACGCTGAGGTCCCCATTCCCGCGCTCACCGACAAAGACCGCCGCGATCTCGCCTTTGCGGTTCAGCAAGAGGCGGACTGGATTGCATTATCCTTTGTTCAGCGGCCAGAAGACCTTGCGGAGGCACGCCGGCTGATCGGCAATGACACTGCTCTATGCGCAAAGATCGAAAAGCCTATGGCGGTGCACCGCTTGGAAGAGATCATTGAGCTGTCAGATGGCATTATGGTTGCGCGCGGCGATTTGGGCGTGGAGCTGGAGCCGTTCGAGGTCCCGCCGCTGCAAAAGAAGATCGTCAATGCGACGCGGCGCGCGGGCAAGCCCGTGATTGTCGCCACGCAAATGCTCGAAAGTATGATCGAAAGCCCGATGCCAACCCGCGCGGAGGTCTCTGACGTGGCCAATGCGGTTTATGATGGCGCGGACGCGGTGATGCTCTCAGCGGAAAGTGCCGCGGGTGAATGGCCCGAGGAATCCGTTGCCATGATGGATAAGATCGCAGGCCAAGTGGAGCGCGATGAAGGCTACAAAGAGCGCGTGCGTTTCCTCGAGACGCCGCCAGACGCGACAACGTCTGATGCGTTGGCCCATGCCTGCATGACCATCGCGGACACCGTTCCGATCAGCGCGATCACCGTGTTCACGGCATCGGGTTCAACCGCGCGGCGCGTGTCGCGCGAGCGGCCTGATACGCCGGTGTTGGTGCTCACCCCATCAAACCGGACCGCTCGCCGTGTGTGCTTGCTGTGGGGCGCGCATGCGGTCGCGACCAAGGACATCGGCAGCTTTGAAGAGATGATTGCCAAGGGCAAGCGGATGGCCTTGCGCCACGGTTTTGGCGAAGCGGGCAGTCGGCTCATCGCGCTCGCGGGCGTACCCTTCGGGACGCCGGGCAGCACCAATCTGCTCCATGTCGTAACGCTGTCCGGCAATGAGCTTGAACGCCACGAGGGCTAGTGAAGCCTAGTTAGAGGCGCGCTCCAAACGGCGGCGTGCAACCTCTTCGCCGAGCACGGGCAGCAATTCGCCCATATCCGGTCCGTGGTTCATGCCGGTCAGCGCTTGCCGCAGAGGCAGGAACAGAGCTTTTCCCTTGCGTCCGGTCTTTTCCTTCAGCGTGGACGTGAGCGCAGCCCAAGGATCATCTCCCCATTCCAGCGTGCTTGCCGCATCGGCCAAATAGGCACGGTCTTCGTCAGAAAACTCTGGTAGGTCAATCGGGCCGGTGACGATCCGCCAATAATCATGCGCCCCGCCGACGGTTTCCAGATTGGGGCGCACGGCGTGCCATGCGTCTTCGCCCATACCTTCTGGCAGGCGATCTTCAACCTCGGCGAATTCCAGTTGATGGACGATAGCGGTGTTTACCCGCTCCAAATCGGCGTCGTCAAACTTTGCAGGCGCGCGGCCAAAGGTCGACAGATCAAAAGTCTCCAGCAAATCCTTCATGTTCGCAATCGGCTCGACCGAGAGCGACGTGCCAAGCCGGGCTAGTAAAGCGATCAGCGCCTCTGGCTCAATCCCGCGCTCCCTAAACGCATCGCAGCCAAGCGAGCCCAGCCGTTTGGAGAGCTTGCCCTCGCGCCCGACCAGCAAGGCCTCATGCGCGAATTTTGGCAGCTCATTAGACGCCCCTGATGCTGCAGAAAATTGTGCAGCATAAAGCGCGGTAAACATCTGAATTTGAACGGCAGTATTGGAAACATGATCCTCGCCGCGAAGCACTTGAGTGACACCCATTTCGACATCATCAACTGTGCTTGGCAGCATATAGAGCCAAGACCCATCGGCGCGCCGGATAACCGGATCGGATAGCTGCGCCGGATCGAATTTCGCCGTGCCGCGAACGCCATCTTCCCACTCAATCGGCTCATCATGATTGAGCTTAAAGCGCCAGTGCGGCTGAATGCCTTCAGCCTCCTTGGCTGCGCGTTCTTCGTCAGTCATCGTCAACGCGCCGCGATCATAGATCGGCGGCAGGCCGCGACCGAGCAAGACCTTACGCTTAAGCTCCAGCTCCTGACTGGTCTCATAGGCGGGATATATCCGCCCAGCAGCCTTCAGAACGTCAAAAGCCGCATCGTACCGCTCGAGCCGCAAGGACTGACGCTCCACCATATCTGGCGCTATGCCCAGCCACGCGAGGTCCTCGTGGATCGCATCCACATATTCCTCTTTCGACCGCGCAGCATCGGTGTCGTCGATCCGCAGCAGAAACTTGCCGCCAGCCTTGCGCGCGAGCATCCAATTGTGGAGCGCGGTGCGGATATTGCCAACATGGAGGCGGCCCGTCGGAGCGGGCGCAAAACGTGTAATGGTCATGCGCTCAGCGGTAGCCAGCGCGCGCCCTTCGGGCAAGCATTGTTGCAGCGGTCTACCCGTGCGATTCCGCCAGAATCAGCGCCTGCGTACTTTCCCACAGCTCGGCGATCCGCTCTGGTCGGACCAACCCACCAAGCTCTCGGGCAAATTCGATACGGGACCGCGCCGTGGCGTGGTCAATCATCGCGCCAATACAAGCCTCATCATGGCTTAGCATGCGGCAGCAAAAGCGCGAGACGTGAATATTCTCAGGCCATGTTCGCGAGATCGCCTGGGCGAGACACAGTGATTGGCCCGCCGCGCTCACATTGCCAAGACGAACGGCGAGCTCCGGCACGGGATCTTGCCTAGCCCGCTCATGCAAAGCGATCAGCCGCAGCGAATAGATAAAGCGCGCAGCAATCGGGCCGAGCGTTTCCATCTTCGCCGGCTCCGCCAGCGCCGCGATCCAATTGCTCATCCCCGCCTTAGAATTGGCGGATGGCATGTTGGAACGCGGCGTTTTCATAGAGACCTCGGCAATGCTGCATAGCGACTCGCTATAATCAAGCCATTACCTTTATTGAGATTGATTCGCAATAGCTATATAATGAGTTTTGGTGGTCTACTTCGGTTTAATCATGAAGCTATGCTCGATGAACAGGAACACCTCGGTCTGGCTTGCCTGTTTGAAGAAGAGTTCCGAATCAAGACCGCGAATTTCGATTCCGTAATCGCTTCCGAACAGTGCGGCATACCTCTTGGACTCGTCCGCGATCGCCTTAACCACCGCACCGCGATATTGATCGGGATTGTCTATCGCAAGATCGGTGGTTCCCGTTTCGATATATGACCGTCCCGTTGTCGGCACATTCTTACGGAAGGCCTGGATTGTTTCATCGACCTCGTCCTGGCCCTTAAACTTGCCGCCAACCGGAAGACGAGCATAAAGTCTGACCCGCGTTGTATCTGGCCTGTTACCGCGGCCATAGACCAGCAAATCTTCCATTGTATCAAGGGTAAGGGGCGAGAGCTTGTATCGACCCGCAACCAGAGTGATGCCTTCTGCCTCTGCCCGCTCGATAACGGCGCGAAGCATAGCGTCGACCTCGCTGCGACGGACTTCTTCTTCGCGCGAATCCGAGTTCACGTAGATTGGTTTGACGAAATAGTCCGCCTTGCGAGTGAGGCCAATCGCGGATTGCTCATCATCGTAATACTCGTCGAAATCTCCGCGATCCGAGCGCGAGCCTGTGACGATGATCGTCTCCGCCCCATCCTGTGCCCACGCCCCGGCCGGCACCAAAAGGCCGGATACTGCTACAGCCGTCAGAAAAACCCTTTTCATTTTAAACCCCTCGCCCCTCTCTATTTGACACGTTGAGCGTATCATGAGCGACAATTACGGCAAGCGACTTCAAATGCAAAAAGCCCCGCCGAAGCACTTAAGCTCCAGCGGGGCCTTGTCTGTTAAGCTGCAATCGCAGCCAAACTGCTTGCGCTTATTCAGCGCCGCCTTCTTCCGGTGCAGGCGCCGGAGCCGCAGCGGCCATGGCCGCCTTCATGGCTTCTTCGCTCGACACTGGATCGGCTTCTGGTTCAGCTTCCGCCGCACCAGCCGCAGCCAGCGCGTCTTGCTGCTTCTTCCACTGAGCTTTCAGCGCCGCATCGCGGCTTGATGCTGTCACCCGCATGCGGTTCATGCCCGCACCGGTACCAGCTGGGATCAGGCGGCCCACGATGACGTTCTCTTTGAGACCGATCAGCGTGTCCTTCTTACCTTCAACCGAAGCCTGCGTGAGAACACGCGTGGTTTCCTGGAACGAAGCGGCAGAGATGAACGAACGCGTTTGCAACGACGCCTTGGTGATCCCGAGCAGGATCGGCGTGCCAGTGGCAGGCTTCTTGCTCTTGGTCAGCTTGGAGTTGTACTCGTTCATTTCCTCAAGATCGACCTGTTCACCCGGCAACAGCGTGGTGTCCCCGCCATCGGTGATCTCAACCTTCTGAAGCATCTGACGAACGATCGTTTCGATGTGCTTGTCGTTGATCTTCACGCCCTGCAAACGGTAGACCTCTTGGATCTCATTGACGAGATATTCGGCCAGCGCTTCAACACCCATCACCTCAAGGATGTCATGCGGGTTAGGCGAACCGGAGATGAGCGTATCGCCCTTCTTCACAAAGTCGCCTTCCTGCACATCGATCACCTTGGTCTTGGGGATCAGATATTCGACTGCATCACCTTCTTCCGGCACGATCGCGATTTTACGCTTCGCCTTGTATTCGCGAACGAATTCGATCTTGCCTGAGATCTTGGCGATGACGGACATGTCCTTCGGCAGACGCGCCTCGAACAGTTCCGCCACACGCGGCAGACCGCCGGTGATGTCGCGGGTCTTGGCAGCTTCGCGGCTGGCACGTGCGAGGATGTCGCCGGCCTCAACCGTTTGACCGTCTTCAACCGAGAGGGTTGTGCCCGGTGCCAGCATGTAGCGCTGTGCATCGGTTTCGTCCTCGATGGTCTGGCCTTCGCCCTGAAGGATCATGCGCGGGCGCAGTTCCTCTTTCTTCTTGCGGCCAGTCGCGCGGTTCTCCGTCACAACACGCTGAGCGATACCGGTGGCATCGTCAGTGCGCTCTTCCAGAGTCGTACCTTCGACAAGGTCTTGGTACTTCACCACGCCCGATTGCTCGGTGATGATTGGCAGAGTGAACGGGTCCCACTCAGCGAGGCGGTCACCCACCTTCACGTTTGCGCCGTTCTTGAACATCAGCACGGTACCGTAAGGAACCTTGTGCATTTCACGCTCACGGCCCTCGGCATCGATCACGGCAATCTCACCGTTACGAGCAAGCGAGAGGATCCGGCCCTTCTTGTCGGTGATTGTCGGCATGTCGCGAAGTTCGACCTTACCATCCGAAATCGCCTCAAGGTGCGAGGTTTCATTCAGCTGAGCCGCGCCGCCAATGTGGAAGGTCCGCATGGTCAGCTGCGTACCCGGCTCACCGATGGACTGAGCCGCGATAACGCCGACAGCCTCACCAATGTTCACCGGCGTACCGCGAGCGAGATCACGCCCGTAGCACTTACCGCAAACGCCTTGCTCGGCTTCACAAACCAGCGGTGAGCGGATCTTGGCAGACTGAGTTTCAGCCGCTTCGATTTCCTTCACCATCGCTTCGTCGAGCAGAGTGCCAGACTTCACGATGACTTCACCAGTTGCTGCGTTGACGATGTCTTCCGCCGTTGTCCGGCCAAGAATACGCTCGCCAAGCGATGCGATAACTGAACCACCTTGAACGATAGCGCGCATTTCCAGCGCGTTTTCGGTTTTACAATCCAGCTCAACAATGACGCAGTCTTGCGACACGTCAACCAGACGGCGGGTCAGGTAACCTGAGTTTGCCGTCTTAAGCGCGGTATCGGCGAGGCCTTTACGCGCACCGTGGGTGGAGTTGAAGTACTCAAGGACGGTCAGGCCTTCCTTAAAGTTCGAGATAATCGGGGTCTCGATAATCTCACCCGAAGGCTTGGCCATCAGACCACGCATACCAGCCAGCTGCTTCATCTGAGCGGGTGAACCACGCGCACCAGAGTGAGCCATCATATAGATCGAGTTGATCTGAGCCTCGCGGCCATCCTTATCGATCGGCTGAGCCTTAATCTCGTCCATCATGGCATCGGCCACTTGGTCACCGCAGCGACTCCAAGCGTCGATGACCTTGTTGTACTTCTCTTGCTGAGTGATCAGGCCGTCTTGGTATTGCTGCTCATAGTCAGCGACCAGCGACTTGGTTTCTTCGATCATGCCTTCCTTGCTGTCAGGAATGATCATGTCGTCCTTGCCGAAGCTGATGCCGGCCTTAAACGCGTGACGGAAGCCCAGAACCATGATCGCATCGGCAAACAGGACTGTGTCCTTCTGGCCGGTGTGGCGATAGACCTCATCGATCACATCGCCGATGTCTTTCTTGGTCAGCAGACGGTTGACGATGTCGAAGGGAACCTTGTGGTTCTTCGGCATGCACTCACCGATCAGCATCCGGCCAGGCGTGGTCACGAAACGCTTCAGCACGACCTTGCCCTTTTCATCTGCCTGCGGGACGCGGGCGATGATCTTGGTGTGGAGCGTGACAGACTTGGTTTCGAGCGCCTGGTGCACTTCAGCCATATCTGCAAAGCGCGGCAACTTCTCGATCTTGGTGCCGTCTTTCTCTTCGATAAATTCCGGAGCATGTTCTTGGCGCTCCATCGAGAGATAATAGAGGCCGAGCACCATATCCTGCGAAGGAACGATGATTGGCTTCCCATTGGCAGGCGAGAGGATGTTGTTGGTCGACATCATCAGGACGCGCGCTTCCAATTGAGCCTCAAGGCTCAGCGGAACGTGAACGGCCATTTGGTCGCCATCAAAGTCAGCGTTAAACGCCGAGCAGACCAGCGGGTGAAGCTGGATCGCCTTACCTTCGATCAGAACCGGCTCGAACGCCTGGATGCCAAGACGGTGAAGCGTAGGCGCGCGGTTCAAAAGAACCGGGTGCTCGCGAATCACTTCGTCGAGGATGTCCCAGACTTCCTTGCGCTCTTTCTCAACCCACTTCTTCGCTTGCTTCAGGGTCATCGACAGACCCTTCGCATCGAGACGGGCGTAGATGAACGGCTTGAACAGCTCGAGCGCCATCTTCTTCGGCAGACCGCACTGGTGCAGTTTCAGCTCTGGACCGGTCACGATGACCGAACGGCCAGAGTAATCGACACGCTTACCAAGCAGGTTCTGACGGAAGCGGCCTTGCTTACCCTTCAGCATGTCGGATAGCGACTTCAGAGGACGCTTGTTCGCGCCGGTGATGACGCGGCCGCGGCGGCCGTTGTCGAACAGCGCATCGACGGCCTCTTGCAGCATACGCTTCTCGTTACGGACGATGATGTCCGGCGCGCGCAGCTCAATCAGACGCTTCAAACGGTTGTTCCGGTTGATCACGCGGCGATAAAGATCGTTGAGATCGGAAGTCGCGAAACGGCCACCATCCAGCGGCACCAGTGGGCGCAGCTCTGGCGGGATCACAGGGATCACTTCGAGGATCATCCACTCAGGGCGGTTGCCCGAGTCAATGAAGCTCTCAACAACCTTAAGACGCTTGATAATCTTCTTCGGCTTGAGCGTCGACTTGGTCGTCGCCAGCTCTTCCATCAGATCATCGCGCTCTTGCTCAAGATCGAGATCCATCAGCATGTGCTTTACCGCCTCAGCGCCGATATCGGCAGAGAACGCGTCTTCACCGTACTCGTCCTGCGCTTCGAGCAGCTCGTCTTCAGTGAGCAGTTGGAATTTCTCCAGCGGGGTAAGGCCCGGCTCGATCACCACATAGCTTTCGAAGTAGAGGATGCGCTCAAGCTGTTTCAGCTGAATGTCGAGCAGCAAGCCGATGCGCGATGGCAGCGACTTCAGGAACCAGATGTGCGCAACCGGCGCGGCCAGCTCAATGTGGCCCATCCGCTCACGGCGAACCTTGGTAACAGTAACCTCAACGCCGCACTTCTCGCAGACGACGCCTTTGTACTTCATGCGCTTGTACTTGCCGCACAGGCATTCGTAGTCCTTTACCGGACCGAAGATACGGGCACAGAACAGGCCGTCACGCTCTGGCTTGAACGTACGATAGTTGATCGTTTCCGGCTTTTTGATTTCGCCAAATGACCAGCTGCGAATGCGCTCTGGCGAGGCAATGCCAATCTGGATTTGGTCAAAAGTCTCCGGCTTGGCCAGCTGGTTGGTGAATTTGGTAAGTTCGTTCATTTTTCACATTCCCTTGCGGGTGAATCCTAGGAGCGGGTTGGGAGGGCTAAACAGCCGCTCCCTCTATTCCGCTGCCTCCGGCCACTGATCATCATCGCCATCTTCGCCGTCAGACAAAGACTTGAGCTCAACGTTGAGACCCAGGCTGCGCATTTCCTTCACGAGAACATTGAAGCTCTCTGGAATGCCTGCCTCAAAGGTATCATCGCCCTTAACGATGGCTTCATAGACCTTGGTCCGGCCAACGACGTCATCCGACTTAACGGTGAGCATTTCCTGCAAGGTGTAGGCAGCGCCGTATGCTTGCAGTGCCCAAACCTCCATCTCACCAAAGCGCTGTCCGCCGAACTGCGCTTTACCGCCCAGCGGCTGCTGAGTGACGAGCGAGTATGGACCGATTGAGCGAGCGTGGATTTTGTCATCGACCAAGTGGTGCAGTTTGAGCATGTAGATAATGCCCACAGTGACCTTACGGTCGAATGCTTCACCCGTACGGCCATCAAACAGGACCGACTGACCAGAGCTGTCGATACCGGCCTTTACGAGCATCTCCGAAACATCCGGCTCACGCGCACCATCGAACACGGGGGTACCCATTGGCACGCCAGCGGCGAGGTTGCCCGCCAGATCAACGATCTGTTCGGTTGAACGGCTGTTGAGATCTTCGTGATACGCTTCGCCGTAGACATCCTTCAGACGGTCAAGCACGGCCTCTGGCGGCTTCGCCTTGGCATAATCTTGACGCGCATTCGGATTGGCCGCTTTCCAATCTTCGAGCTTCTCAGCGATGTCCATGCCGAGGCCGCGAGCTGCGAAACCAAGATGGGTTTCGAAGATCTGACCGACATTCATACGCGATGGCACGCCCAGCGGGTTCAGCACGACGTCAACCGCAGTACCGTCTTCGAGGAATGGCATGTCTTCTACCGGCAGGATGCGAGAGATCACACCCTTGTTCCCGTGGCGACCGGCCATCTTATCGCCCGGCTGAAGCTTGCGCTTCACGGCAACGAAGACCTTGACCATCTTGAGCACGCCCGGCGCGAGTTCGTCACCGCGCTCCAGCTTCTCTTTACGGTCTTCAAACTTCGCGTCGATCCCACCAACGGCTTCGTCATATTGCGACTTAACCGCTTCGATTTGGGTCTGGCGCTTATCCGCCGCAACAGCGAATTTGAACCATTCGTGACGCTCAATGCCCTCGAGCATATCAGCGGTGATCTTGTCACCTTTCTTCACGCCCTTTGGACCTGCAGCGATGGCTTGCCCCACCAGCATATCGCGCAGGCGGTTATAAGTCGCCCGGTTCAAAATGCCGCGTTCGTCAGCCGCGTCCTTGCGCAGACGCTCGATCTCTTCGTTCTGGATCGCCCGGGTGCGGTCATCGATCTCGATGCCGTGACGGTTGAACACGCGAACTTCGACGACCGTGCCAGCAACACCTGGCGGCAGACGCAGCGAGGTGTCACGCACGTCGCTGGCCTTCTCACCGAAGATCGCCCGCAAGAGCTTCTCTTCCGGTGTCATCGGGCTTTCGCCCTTTGGCGTGATCTTACCAGCCAGAATATCGCCCGGATGCACTTCTGCACCGATGTAGACGATGCCTGCCTCATCCAAGTTGCGCAGAGCCTCTTCGCCGACATTTGGAATGTCGCGCGTGATGTCCTCTGGGCCAAGCTTGGTGTCGCGGGCCATGACCTCAAACTCATCGATGTGGATCGATGTGAACACGTCGTCCTTCACGATGCGCTCTGAAATCAGGATACTGTCTTCGTAGTTGTAGCCATTCCAAGGCATAAAGGCGACGAGGCTGTTCTTACCCAGCGCCAACTCACCCAGATCGGTCGAAGGACCATCGGCGATGATATCGCCTGGCTCAATCGTTTCACCAACCTTTACCAGCGGACGCTGGTTGATGCAGGTGTTCTGGTTTGAGCGTTGGAATTTTTGCAGCGTGTAGATGTCGACGCCTGATTGACCAGACTCAACATCGCCGATTGCGCGGATAACGATACGGGTCGCATCGACTTGGTCGACAATCCCGCCGCGCTTGGCCGCAATCGCAGCGCCCGAATCGCGCGCCACGGTTTCTTCCATGCCGGTACCGACCCAAGGCGCTTCCGCCTTGACCAATGGCACAGCCTGACGCTGCATGTTCGAGCCCATCAGCGCCCGGTTGGCGTCATCGTTTTCCAAGAATGGAATGAGCGATGCTGCGACCGAGACGAGCTGCTTAGGCGACACATCCATGAGCGTGATCTGCTCATTCGGCGCCATCAGGTTGTCACCGCTTTGGCGCGCTGAGATCAGCTCTTCAACAAAAGAGCCGTCTTCATTCAGCTCAGCCGATGCCTGGGCAACGGTGTGCTTCTGCTCTTCCATCGCTGAGAGATAGACCACATCACCGGTGACCTTATTGCCTTCAACCCGGCGATACGGCGTTTCGATAAAGCCATATTTGTTGACGCGGCTGAACGAGGCAAGCGAGTTGATAAGGCCGATGTTCGGGCCTTCCGGCGTTTCAATCGGACAGATCCGGCCATAGTGGGTCGGGTGAACGTCACGCACTTCAAAGCCAGCGCGCTCACGCGTCAGACCGCCTGGGCCAAGCGCCGATACGCGGCGCTTGTGCGTCACTTCGGACAGCGGGTTGGTTTGGTCCATGAACTGCGACAGCTGCGAAGAGCCGAAGAATTCACGCACCGCAGCGACCGCTGGCTTCGCGTTGATGAGGTCATTCGGCATGACAGTCGATACATCGACGCTGCTCATGCGTTCTTTAACCGCGCGCTCCATGCGCAGCAGACCAACGCGGTACTGGTTTTCCAGCAATTCGCCGACCGAGCGGACACGGCGGTTGCCGAGGTTATCGATATCATCGACCTCACCCTTGCCGTCCTTCAGATCGACCAGTTCCTTGACCACGGCGAGGATGTCTTCCTTGCGCAGGGTCGTAACAGTGTCTTCTGCATCAAGCTCGAGACGCATGTTGAGCTTCACGCGGCCAACCGCGGAAAGGTCATAGCGCTCACCATCGAAGAACAGGCCCTCGAACAGAGCTTCTGCGGTTTCCTTGGTAGGTGGCTCGCCCGGACGCATCACCTTATAGATGGCCTCAAGACCTTCATCACGGTTTTCAGCCTTATCGACCTTCAGCGTGTTGCGGATCCACGGCCCGGTGTTGATCTCGTCAATGTCGAGCAGTTCGAGGCTGTCGATGCTGGCATTGTCGAGCGTCTCGACATGCTCCAGCGTAAGCTCATCACCGGCTTCAACATAGATGCGGCCGGTCGCCTCATCAATCATGTCGCGCGCAGCATAGCGGCTGACCACTTCCTCGGTAGGAAGCAACAGGTCCGTGAGGCCGTCTTTCGCAGCCTTATTGGCGGCGCGCGGCGAAATCTTCTGGTTCGCGGCGAACACTTCTTCGCCAGTCTTCGCATCAACCAGCGGGAAGGCAGGCTTCTGGCCGCGCCATTGGTCAGCCACAAACGGCATTTTCCAGCCGTCTTTGGCACGCTCCCAGGTAACGGTGTCATAGAAGAAGTGCAGAATTTCTTCGCTGTCTTGACCCAGCGCATAAAGCAGAGCGGTGACAGGCAGCTTACGCTTGCGGTCGATCCGGACGTTGACGATGTCTTTCGCGTCAAACTCAAAATCGAGCCACGAACCGCGATATGGAATAACGCGGGCCGCGAACAGCAGCTTGCCAGAGGAGTGCGTTTTACCGCGATCGTGATCGAACAGCACGCCAGGCGAGCGGTGCATTTGCGATACGATGACGCGTTCTGTGCCATTGATGATGAACGTGCCATTCTCCGTCATCAGCGGCATGTCGCCCATATAGACGTCTTGCTCTTTAATATCGAGAACGGAGCGGGTTTCCGTTTCTTGGTCGACTTCGAACACGATCAGACGCAGCGTGACCTTCATAGGTGCTGCATAAGTGATGCCGCGCTGGCGGCACTCAGTTGTGTCGTACTTCGGCGGTTCGAGTTCGTAGTGAACGAAATCAAGCTCGGCAGAGCCAGCAAAATCGCGGATCGGGAAAACCGAGCGCAGAGTCTTTTCGAGACCGGAAACATAGCCTGTGTCCTTGTCCGAGCGCAGGAACTGCTCGTAGCTTTCGCGCTGAACCTCAATAAGGTTTGGCATTTGCACGACTTCGTGAATGTCACCGAAGATCTTACGAATGCGCCGCTTGGCCGTGCCTTGCGCCGCGCCCTTGGATTTGATGGGCTTTGCCTTAGTAGCCATGGAGGTAAGTTGCCTCTTTATCTGTCGCCGGAGAGTACCCCCGGTCGCTCAAAATTGATTTCTGCACCGCGCGAAATCAGCCTCATATCAGACGCGAAAAAGGCCGCACGCAAAGTGACCTAAAAGAAGGATCGCTTTGCAGCAGCTCAATATAACGTCGCGAATATGAAACTCGCCGCTTCCATTCCTAAGCCAATTCCCGCGTATGAATCGGCTTTGCTCGAAGCGAGCGGTTGACGTGCTTGTACGAATTCGTAGGCCCCGAGTCAAACATCAGTTTCGCCGCGCAACGCCCCGCACTCCACCGAGTCGGCGATGCAGCAGCCCGGAACACGCATGGGCTTGCGCCAACTGCACGGTCGATACGCCTATTTCGCCCCCGACGTTCGGTCACCACACCTCGCTATTCGATGCATCACATATTGTTTATCAATATTATTGATTGACAATAAATCGACTCGCGCTTAGATCGAAATTATTGAATATCAATATGCACCATCAAGGAGATCGATATATGACAAACTTTGGCGCCCAATCACTCGCCGCTTTCGCAGCGATCCTCATCGCCTTTTCGTCCATCGGCGCGATCGTCACCGTTCCGCCAGCTCAGGCCAATGCACACGGCCAAGTCCACTCGGCCATGCCAGAACTGGCTTGATTGAGCATAGAAGGGAGCTTTTTCGATGACAGACAAACCCAACGACCTTTTGCTGCTCGCTGGCAAAGTACTCACTATTTTGATGCAGATCTTCATGGCAATCGGTGCGGGAGCCCTGCTCATTGGCCTTATCGCCGTGGTGTTCATGCAAGACACAATCAACGCCGAAATCGTTGCGGAATTTGAAGGATCGGTTGGCGCATTGCCACTATTGCCCACACTGGGCATGATGGCCTTTGCGATGGCATGTGTCGCTTTGATTTTCCTGTTTTTTAGCAAATTGCGAGCGATCATTTCGACCGTTGGCGAAGGTGACCCATTCGTTCCTGAGAATGCTGACCGCCTAAATATAATGGCGTGGATGCTGCTCGCTGTCCAAGTGATGGCGATCCCATTGGCTGCATGCGCTTTGCTTCTGGCGCAATGGGCCGAGCCCATGGAAGATGCGAGCTTCAATGTTGATTCCGGATTCGACCTGACAGGCATCATTATGGTCGTGGTGCTCTTCATTCTCGCCCGTGTTTTCAAGCATGGCGCCGCAATGCGCGATGATCTGGAAGGGACCGTCTGATGCCAGCCGAAGAAGGAACCAATATCATGGTCAAACTCGACGATCTGCTGCACGACCGCCGCATGACCCTCACAGAGCTCGCGGAACGTGTTGGCCTGACCCTCGCCAACCTGTCGATCCTGAAGACCGGCAAAGCCAAGGCGATCCGCTTCTCAACGCTTGAGGCAATCTGCCGCGAACTCGAATGCCAGCCGGGCGACCTGCTCTCATTCGAACCACAATAGCTTGACATTCGGGGCGCGTAGGCTAATTGCGCGCCTCGGCTGTTTCGGCAGCCATCCGTCCAAGACAGTTGGTGAAAGCAATCTGGCTTTCTTAATTTCCAGCCTAGACGGGGAAAAGAGATTTCAGGCCTCCTTATTTGGCGGCCCCTTTGATGCCTTATGGGCATCCTCCTTCCCCATCAATGGACATTCGGTCTTGTCGGTTAGCGGCAAGGCCAATTGTGAGCCGGTCGTCTGGCATATGCTGGGCGATCATTAGTGAAGGAGCAAAAGCATGGATCGTTCGCAAAAAGCCGATGCGGTTGCCCAGCTCAATGCAGCTTTCCAAGATGTTGGTGTGGTGGTTGTCACCCGCAACCTCGGCCTGACGGTGGACCAGTCCACTGAACTGCGCGGAAAAATGCGTGAAGCCGGTGCTTCCTATAAGGTTGCGAAGAACCGTCTTGCTAAGCTCGCCCTGAAAGACACCGATTACACCGGGCTCGAAGAGTTTCTCTCCGGCCCGACTGCGCTGGCTTGGTCAGAAGACCCAGTTGCCGCAGCTAAAACAGCCGTCGAATTCGCAAAGTCGAACGACAAGCTGGAAATCGTCGGTGGATCGATGGGCACGCAGGTGCTCGACGAAGCTGGGGTCAAGGCACTCGCCTCGATGCCAAGCCTCGACGAGCTGCGCGGCAAACTTGTGGGTCTCGTCAACGCACCAGCAACCAAGGTTGCTCAGGTCGTCAACGCGCCCGCCAACAAGCTTGCTCGTGTATTTGGTGCCTATGGCGCCAGCGAAGCTGCTTAAGAGACGCTCTTATTAGAGACGAAACATACTGGGGCCTTGGGATGAACCCATCCGCCCCGCCAAATTTTTGGAGTGAACATCATGGCTGATATTGCCAAGCTTGTTGAAGAACTTTCGAAGCTGACCGTCCTTGAGGCAGCTGAACTCGCAACCGCACTTGAAGAAGAGTGGGGCGTTAGCGCTGCTGCTGCTGTTGCTGTTGCTGGCCCTGCTGCTGGCGGCGACGCACCGGCTGCTGAAGAGAAAGACGAATTCGACGTCATTCTCACCGGCGACGGCGGCAAGAAAATCCAGGTTATCAAAGAAGTCCGCGCCATCACCGGCCTGGGCCTCACCGAAGCCAAGGGCCTCGTCGAAGGCGCACCGAAGCCGCTTAAAGAAGGCGTTGCTAAGGCTGAAGCTGAAGAAATCAAAGGCAAGATCGAAGCTGCTGGCGGCACCGTTGAACTTAAGTAACGGGCTCGCTCAAGTAATCTTGACCAGAGTTTTGTGGGTGTCTTGAAGCGCCCGCAGATAGGAGGGCGGTACCGCAAGGTGCCGCCCTTTTTGTTTGTCTGTAAGGTTTAGGCGTTTCGTCCGCGCGCTAGATTTGCGAGTTCCAAAACAAACGGCGACGCCAAATCAATGACGCCGCCGTTCGATCTCGTTTGGGTTTAGGTGAAGCACCTTAGCCTTTACGCAGGATTGCCCCGCCAGCGAGCAGCACCAGGCCGAGACCAGCGCCTGCAGCCAAGGCAATTCCCATTGAGGAATCGCTGTCACTGCCTTGCTCCGACGAACTGTCCTTCGCCAATGCGTGCGCGGCCTCACCTTCGACCGCGTCACTTGCGTCAGCACCTGTCCGAGGGACAAATCCATTCGCTGTGAGCGTCATCAAGGATAAGTCGAGGCCGCTCGCCTTTGCGCCTTGTCGGGCGGCTTGAGAAAGCTGTTCAAGCATCTCAGGATTGCCATCAAACTGATCAAGCGCCGCAGCAAGGATCAGGCCTTGAATCAACAACGCCTCGGCATATTCCTGACGCTGAGCGTCATCTGTAGTCGCAAAATCGGGCGTCGCGGCAAATGCTGAACGAACCTGCTGCTTCACCATTGCTACAGTGCCGCGGTCCGTATCAACATTGCGCTTTTCCGAAGCCAACCAAGCATTGATCCACCACATCGCATATGCATCAGCGGTGTTGTGCGAATCGAGACCGTACGGGCGAATGCCTGCCCGGATGTCCTCAATGATGTTTGGTTGGGTCGCGAACATCTGTTCTAAGTTTTCACGAGCCGCAGGATCTGGAGTCCGAGCGATAAAGTTGCGCAAGTTTTGCTCTGTGCGCGCGCGATTAGGAGTGTAGTCAAAGTCGAGGTTCGCCCCGAACCCTTCCGCGTTCGGGCGGTTGGGTGCTGTCAATTGCGCGCGCTGCTCTTCCGACTTCTGAATATGGCTTTGCGCGGCTAGGCCAACCGAAAAGCTACCATCCATTATCGGTGGTAAGGAAAAATCTTGAGCTAAAGCCGAGCCATGAGCCGCGATCCCCAGACCCAGAGCACAAACTATTGAAACAATTCGCTTCATTCTTTGTCTCCCATAAGAAAACGCCCCGGTGGCATTAGTACCACCGGGGCGCAGGTCATTGCGAGTCCTAATTATTGCTTGTTAGCGCTCCGGCTCATCGCTTCACCGATGGTTTTGATCGCTGTGTTGGTGCTGTTGAAGAGCATAGAGAAACGCTGCGATTCAGCGCTGAACTTGGCGGTAGCGCTTGGCTTATCGTCATCTAGCTTGCTGGCCATGCCCTCAAGCTTGGACGCTTTCGCATCAAGCTTACGACCCAGCGTTTCAGCGATTGCCATGAGCCAGCTGCCGCCTCGGCTTGCACGGGCTTCGCGTTGCTCTTGCGATTCAGAATTCGCCGCGAGTAGACTGTTGAGACCATTGTCCACGTCTTCTCTCGCAGCACGTTCCAACGATGCTATATCGCGGAAACCGAGGCCGAATTGCTGCGCAATTCCCTGGATGGCTTCCTGCATATTCTGTCTGGCGAGGCCAGGCATGCCGGCGCTTGAAGCGAATGCTGACTGCGCCATATCGATCATCGGCTGAGGCAAACCAATTTTTTGTCCCAACTGTTGAATCAAGTTCATCCCAATTTGAGCACCGATAGTGCGCATGGCTAGACCAGCCCAACCGGCCGGCCCCATTGCAATCTGCACAAGGTTTACAGGGTTAATAACCGAACGAAGAAGACCACCGATGTTCATAATAAATTCTCCCTAGCGATTGAGAAACTGTCGTGACGATCTGTCACCGTCTCAATCCTTCTGATCGAATTCACCGAGTCGCAGTATCGGCAGAATGCATAGATCGCCTCTGCAAAACGCATAGGCGGCACCAATCAGCTGATTCTTAAGCGTCTGACGCAGCTACGTAACAGCTGGTCGCCATGTGCTTGTCATTCACGGCCAGATATCGGCCAATCGCATTTGACTAGTTGAATGATAATTCAGGCAAAATCGTCAAATCAGGGGTATATATGGGCAAGCTGCTAAGCGCGATCACTGGACTGACCTGTGCGATCAGCCTCTCTGGGTCCTTGGGCATGAACGCCGCGCTCGCCCAATCCTCCGAAACCGAAGTAGAAGAAAGCATCCTTGGCGATGATTTTGCGCGCGACACCGGCGCGATTATCGTCACTGGTAAGCGGCTTGGCGACAATCTGTTTGAACAAGTCGATGTGCCGGAGGATTCCTGCCTGGCCAATGCTCCGCCAATCGGCACCAACGAGCCAGGTTTTGCGATCGATGCGACCGGCATGAAGCGCGTCCGGGATCTTACCAGAATTCGCAAGAAAACGCGCGCAGGCACGATCTACATCAAGGGCGGCTCGTTCGTCGGCGCTAAGATGCAAAAGGCGCGGCTCTATAATATGTGCTTCTTCGGCACGGACTTCAGCCAGACAGATTGGACCGGCTTTTCCGGATCGGGGCTCGGCTTTGTGAATGTCGATCTGTCCGGCGCGATGATGGCTGGGGCAAAGCTGCCCTATGTCCTGATGCGCGATGCAAAACTGGCTCAAGTCGACGCGCGGCAGGTCGATTGGCAAAATGGCCGTCTTGATGGCGGCTGGAGCGGGTCGATGCGTAATCTCGACCTCTCAGGTGCGAACCTTACCAACTTCCGTATCGCTTGCGGCAGCGGCGCGGCCGATGGCTGTCCGACTGAGCGGGAAGGCATATCGCTTAAGAATGCCAATTTGCGCCGGGCCAGTTTCTACGGCTTCTTTTGGCCGGACATAGACCTTAGCGGCGCACAAATTGACCAGACTGAGCTGGCACTGGATCATCTGCCTAGCTTGAAGGGCGCGCGCCTCGTCGGCCCGGTGGTCCTGCGCTCGCCGCGCCGCGCGATCATGCTGTTTCCCGGAGAGGTGGAGCAGCTGGTCGAGGGCTCAAGCGAGCAAGCCAATGACACTGATCCATGCGGCAATGCTCGGCTTGTTCCCGCCCTGCAATTGGCCTGCGATGTTCCCGGCAGCAGCACGCGCGCATTGCTAAGCTCGGTGATGGAACTTGAGCGCCAGAGCACCTCTAAGAAGGGTTATGCATCGCGCCGCGCGGCTTGGGCATCGGGACGTGATGGCTGCATCAATCTGGAAACCGAAGATCAGCAGGTTAGCTGCGTCATCGCTGCATACGAAGCGCGTCAAGCCGATCTGCGCTCTAGCACTGGCGCGCCATCTTGGGTGTCAGGCTCCGGCTATCGCTTGTTTGTATCGAGCGAAGCGGCCTATCCAACCGCGGAAGGTCAGCCAGGCCTGTATGGCCGGATCTTGCCGATCCTGCTCGATTCCGCGGTCGCAGCTGTGATTGTGAAGACGGACGGCTCAGGCTGGGCCAGCGCCAAGGGCGTAGCGGTTGGCGGCTGCTATTTTGAAGTCGACGGACTGGCCTACGATGATGCGGACGGCACCTTGAACTTTGCCCGCAAACCGCGCCGCCGCAGAGCCGCGCCAATCATGCAGGAACCACTGCTCAGTTTTGCCGGACAAAGCACTGAAGTGCGCGAAGAAGGCGCAGCCAGGATCGAGGGTTGCTCAGCGAGCGGCGACTTTCCCCGCCTCGAGGCACTCGATTTGAATGACAATCTACTCGAGTCGATGTGGGAGCGCTTCTAAGCTAGGGGCCCAGCACGCCGCCGCCTGCGCCGTCTATACGAAACGTATAGAGACGCTCGAAGCTATATTTGGCATTAGCTGTCAGATAAGCAGGAGCGCCAAACGGCGAGACGGAGCGGGCAATGGAAACCAATCGCATAAATGATTTTGCTGCGGACAGACGCAGTGAGATCGGCGTTGGCGTCCAAACCTCCCCGCTAGCAGCCGCCAGCGACGCGCGAATTGAGGCCGCCCGCAATACAATAACAATCGGCGGGCCAAGCAATGCGGTGCAGTTCAATCGCACGCAGGCCGTGCCGGATCAGATTGCCGTGGGTCAAGCTGGCCCCGCTGACACTGTCGCAACGGGCGCTCCGCCGCCGCCAACCACCCGCGAACTCGCCGCGATGGCAACCGACGTCTACACCCCAGGTGCAGCGCCGCCCGCTGGCTGGGATCTCGCCTCAGGTGCGCAGCTCGCCGAGATTGGGCTAAGCGAGTCCATGCTCTCCTCGCCCACAACCGACTTCCAGGCCGAGGTCTACACCCGCGAAATTGCCGGACAGACGAGCTATGTAGTCGCCTTTAGAGGCACGCAGAGCGCCGCCGATTGGCGTGGTAATTTTGGTCAGGGCATTGGTCTGCGCACCGATTATTATAATCGCGCCTTGGAAATCGGCGAGCGGCTGACCGTGCCAGAGGGCGCAAGAGTAATACTCACAGGCCATTCGCTTGGCGGCGGACTGGCCTCAGCGGCGGCAACCGCAGCAGAGCTTGACGCGACCACATTCAACGCCGCTGGCCTCTCAGAACCCACGCTGACCCAAGCGCGCAGTATAGCGGCAGCCGACGGGCGCTTGGATGTCCCAGACATCAGCGCCTTTTACGTGCGCGGTGAGATCTTATCGACTCTGCAGGATGGCGGTGACCGCATGATCGGCGCAATCCTGGGCGGCGCACTGGGCGCGAGCGTTGTCGACATGCCAGAGGCGATCGGCACACGGATTGAGCTCGATCCGGTCCGCCCAGAGGGCATGAAGTGGTATCAAGACCACGCGGTGAACCGCCACTTCATGAGCTATGTGAATGCCAGTCTGCCCGGAGGCTGACTTGGCGCGCGACCTTAGCTTGCCTATAGCCTGGTATCTACGATGCGCTATGCGCTAGCCATATCACCTGCTATTCTAGCACTCGCTGGTCTTTCTGGGAGCTGCTCTGCGTTGAGCGAAACCTCATCCTGTTACACACGGTCGCAGCCTAAGCTTCCTGATCGTCAAAAAGTGCGAGCCCACCTCAGCAATGGCGAGGAGGGCCGGCAGCTGTTTGACGCGGTAATGGACGGCAATATTGGCCGGGTCGAAGAAATGGTGCGCACCAACCCGCGCCTGCTTTCCACCCACCGAGTGCTGCGAGACAATGAACGCGCGGCCAGCGGCAATAGCGGCGGTCTTCTCAGCTTTGCGATTGGCAATTGCGATCCGCGTATGCTCGGCGCTTTGCTAGAGCTTGGGGCCGATCCCGATGGCGTCCCGGCGGGCCTGGCGCTCACTTACGCGTCGCTCGCCGATGATCCTTTAATGGCGACAATGCTGCTGCAAGCGGGCGCCTCGCCCGATGCCCAGACGCCGGGCCGATCAACACCGCTGAAGGAAATCCTCTATTTTGAACGGCCCGATGCGGTTGACCTGCTGCTGCGCGCCGGAGCAGACGCCAACCGTCCCGATGAGCTGGGCGCCAGCCCTCTTGAGCTGGCATTGATGTTTCAGGATTTTCGATCAGCGGAAGTTTTGCTCAAAGCCGGCGCAAATCCGTGGCAAGCGGGCAATAAGGGCGCTCTGCCAGCGGCTATGCTGACCAAGCCAGCCGAGCAAAGCAGTGACGAGCCGCACCGGCTAAAGCTGCTTGAAATGGTGCAAGCTCGCAGCCCGATTTGGCCACCCCCCGCCCCAGCTGAGGTGATCAAGGGGTTCCTCCATGGTGATTGGCCCAATGCGGCGATGAAAGAGGCCGGATTTGTCGCAACCGAGCAGGCGATGGCATCCATGCGGCTGGCCGACCGAGCGCAAAAGTAGGGAGGGCGAGAGATGGTGAATTCAATCCGCCCGACCGGCGTCAGCGCGGTGTCAGCCGTTTCTGCTGGCTCTGGCAAAAACGGCGGGCGTACTGGCGGCGCACTCCGGAAACTGGCCAAGCAAATCGCAGGCCGCGTCGTCCGAGAATTTCGGATGTCTGAGGATGAGCGCGACTATCAAGAGGAAGCTCCGCTGCGCGATGGCGAAGACCTTTACGAGATCCGCGCCGTTGCTCGCGAACTTGCCAGTGACCTGCAGGCGAGGCCAACTGACGAAGGGCGATTGGCGCGCAGCCTAGGAGCATTTGCGGCGGAAAGCGCGTCTCTCCTCGCGGCGCGGCCAGAAGCGGCTTCACTCGACACCATAGCGCGCGTGATTGCCGCGCATGAACAGCCTGCTGATGGCGAGACGATTGAGCGCGCTTTCAATCAGATTGATCAGACAGCCTTGGGCATATCAGAGAGCCGGCCTGGCTGAGCGCCATCGGCACTCTTGCTGGCCCGCTCAAACTGCAAAGACGCAATACTCAGGCGCCGCCTACCTAGGCCATGCAGTAAAGCCAGTTGCGCATAGCCAGCCCGCAGCGCATTCAATTTCGGATCAAGTCCCGCAATGCGAATGGCGATGCCGCCATCTGCCTGCCTTTGCAAATGCGCGCCTTGCGCCAAAAAGCCGGGCGGAAATTCAATCTCTGCAGATGGCTGAGAGGCGCTTGGCCAGCTTTCTGCAATCTGCGCCGCCATCCGCTCGAACACGGCTTTATCTGCCGGTGAAAGCGCGGATTGAGCAGCAATCGCCTGCGGGTCTTTGCCAGCAAGAATGCGGGCCATATCCGCCCGCGCAAATTCGCCTTCGCTCTGATGCCCATTCTCGCCGGACATGCTGTCGAACTCGCCGGAGCGCGAGCGCGCGGACGAGTTCTGCCCTGCCCGCTCTGCGCTCTGCTCCGATGATCGACCCGCGTCATCACCCGCTCTTTCGACTTTCGCTGAGAACCGCTCGCTCAGCGTTTTAACCTCCGCTTGTCGGCGCGGGGGCTCATTGTTCTTGGATGCCTCCGGCGCATGTCGCGGCGCGCGCGAGGCACTGGGATCATGTGCTGCTCGGGGCGCCTGCGTCATTGGCGGCACTCCTCCGCTGCTTCATCGGCAATGATCTCGCGTCGCAGAGCGTCTGCCTTTCGCTCTGCCATAGCTTTTTCAGTGATCAGATCAGCCCTTTCTGCGGCGCGCTCATGCTGAGTGCGGGCGGTAAGCAAATGCTCGCGCGCTTCGCTCAGCGCATCATAGGCATCGGCGCGCTGCATGCTGGCGCTTTCGCACTTTTGGTCGGAGACTTGGCGCCAGAGCAGGGCCTGAGGATCAGCGGGATTGGAGCGCAGCATAAACTCCGCATTTTCGCGCTGCTCGCGCTCCAGCTTGTAGACATTATGCGCTTGCTGCGCGGCGGCTGCGCTTTTGAGCTCAGCAGCCTTGGCCTCGCGCCGAACGCGCTGCGCGCGCCGTTCTCTGAGCTGAGCAATTCGGTTTGCCTGCTGCAATTGCTGGGTCATAGGATCGCCTCTCCAATGGCCCGCAACCGCGCGAGCGTAGTTGCTTGATCGGAGGCATCTTCAGAACGCTGGCATAAGAACGCCTCAATCGCATCGCGCTGTTCCAAAGCCACATCGGCCAGCGGATCCTGCCCAGACTGATACTCGCCCATTTGCAGCAGCAATTCGATCTCGGACAATTTGGCGAGCATTGCTCTTACCGCTTCTGCAGAGGCAATTTGGCCCGGACCAGAGAGCTTGCGGAATAGGCGGGATTGGCTGGTGGCGATATCGATTGCGGGGAAATGCCCACGCGCGGCAAGCTTGCGCGACAAATGAATATGACCATCGAGCAAGGAGCGGACTTCTTCGCCCACCGGATCTTCCTCCTCGCCCTCAGTAAGCACGGTATAAAGCGCGGTGATCGCGCCCTCGCCATCCGTCCCCGCGCGCTCAAACAGTCGCGGAAGCTCAGCAAACACGGAAGGGGGGAGGCCACGCCGAACAGCCGGTTCGCCTGCAGCAAGGCCGATTTCTCTAAGCGCTCGGGCATAGCGGGTAACGCTATCCATTAGCAGCAGGACATGCTTGCCCTGCGCTCTGAAGCCCTCCGCAATTGCGGTTGCCGCGCGCGCAGCCCGGACGCGCTCCATTGCCGGGCGATCCGAGGTCGCAACCACGACGACAGAGCGCGCGAGCCCCTCCTCACCCAGCGTATCGGCGATAAACTCGCGCACTTCGCGGCCGCGTTCACCGATCAAGCCAATCACAATCGCATCGGCTTTCGCGCGGCGTGCCAGCATCGCGAGCAGGGTCGATTTCCCGCCGCCAGCCGCCGCGAAAATTCCCATGCGCTGCCCGATGCCGAGCGTGAGCAAACCGTCGACAGCCCTAACTCCGCTCTCCAGCGGTATATCGATCGGAGGGCGCTCCATCGGGGCAGGCGAGGGGGCGACCAGAGGTCGGTCAGGTGTAGGAGCGATTGGGCCTGCACCATCGATTGGCGCGCCTTGCGCGTCCAGCACCCTGCCCAGCAGACTGTCATTGGCCGGTACTCGGTCGGCCATCTCTCGCAAGATGACCTCGGCATCAGCATATAACCCGCGCAATTCGCCCAGCGGCGTTAGCAGCATGATCTCGCCATCAAATCCGACGATCTCTGCACGCAGCGCCTCTTCGCCTTCGGTTGTCGCGATTTCCATCACATCGCCGATGCGGCCACGCGCGCCGCGCACTCGAAGCGTTGTTCCCACCGCTCCGACCAGCCGCCCGCGCTGCTCATAGAGTGGCGAACGAAGGCTATCGAGCAAAGAGGAGACGTCAGAATTAGCCATCGAGGTTAGCCGCGCCAATATCCCAGCGCGTGCGCAGGGCCTCCATCTGCGTCTCAAGATCAGCGATAATCCGCCCGCCGTCGGCCTCTATTCGGCATCCCATATCTTGCAGCTCGGGATCCCCCTCGACCAAGCGTGCGCTGCTTTCGGGCAGTTGGCTGCGCACCGCCTCGACCCACTGGTCAGCAACGACAATTCGTGATGCCTTTGCGCCGGAGCGACTGAGAGTTTGCTCGACCAATCCCGTGACGATGGATGCTTCATCTCGCGCGCCAATCAAATGCTCGACCGCTTCCATCGCCGCGATAGCAGCAGCGCGTTCACGCCGCGCATCCTCGCGAGCCATGCCTTCCTGCAATTGCGCCGTGCATTTGGCGAGCGCATCGCGCATTTCTGCCAGCGCTTCTTCGCGGCCCGCAGCATAGCCTTGCGCCCGCGCAGCGACAGCCTCAGCCCGCGCTTGCTCCGCAACCGCTTTCGCTTCAGCAAGCAGAGCGGCACTTTCGCGAAAATCGCCCACATGCTCGCTCGCGATCCGAGAGGATGACGGGCGCACCAAGACATCGCCGCACATCACGAATTCACTCACTCTGCCGGCTCCATTTCAGGTGTTTGAGCGTGCGCTAAAATTTCCGCAGCTAGCTCAGCCAATGGCGCGAATTCGCGGTGCCGCCGCGCCCTTTCGACCAACTCCTCGCCTTGTTCCAACAGCTCAACTGGCGTTGGCAAATCGTCAGTCAGAAATTCTGCACGAAGCTGACCGATATCCGCATCGCAGACCACATCGAAGAGGTCTTCACCAACGAAAGCCGCCAAGGCGCCGAGCCTGCCGCCGTTGAGCTCAGCATCGATTGCTGGCCGCGCATGGAGTAGGCCAACAATCGTTACCAGCTCACTGTGGCGTTCTTGCTCCGCAACACTCCAATCGGGCGGACTAGCCAAATCGTTAAATGTCGGTAGGCTTTCCCCCCGCAGCCGCGCGGCAAATCTTTGCGCACGCGCTGGGAGGCCTTCGCTTCGCGCCTCAGCCACCATGGGTCATCCCAATGGGCTGTTCGACTGCTCTTGATTTTGACCGGCGGCGGCGACCGCGCCACAATTGCAATGCGCACAGCCCGAGCAGGCCGACGCCCATAATGGCTGCGAGCGTAACGAGAATTTCACTCAACTGATAGGTTGGCGCATTTATCGTCACGACAGGCAGCGGCTTGGCCTCTGTCATAGCAACGCTGACCTTCTCATACTCAAGGCCTTCGATGCTGTTTGTAACCAAGGCCTTGATCGCAGCTGTCTGCGCTCTGAGGTCAAAGCCTTCGCGATATTTCACAAAAACCGATGCCGATGGCGGATTGGCGACCCCGGTCATCACATCTGCTTCGGGCAACGCGAGGTGCACGCGGGCTTCAACTACCCCATCAAACTCGCTGATCGTATGGGACAGCTCTTGGCTCAGGCCGTAAACCAGTCGGGCGCGCTCAGCCAAAGAGGACGAGGTGAAGCCCTCTTTTTTGAACACAGTGCCAAGCGACTCGTACTGATCGCGCGGCAGGCCATTTTGGCGCAGGACCTCGACCGAGCGGGCGAAGTCCCCTTGGGCAACAGTGACGGTGAAGACGCCCTTCTCGCCAGGGCTCTTGCCACTTTCAATGCCCGCTCGCTCGAGCACGGCGACCATCTCATTCGCTTCGCGCTCAGCCACATCGCGGTACAATTCTTGCCCGCTGCAAGCCGCCATAGCGACCATCAAAACCAGTGCGGCCAAGCCCCGCAGTCGCCGCTGCAGACCTGAGCCGATTGATCCACTTTGTCCGCTGCCCATAGTCACCTTACCCTTGTTGCCGGAACAATTGTTGCAGTCCGTCTGCGCTGCGATTGGCGATGTTCGAGGTCAGCTGACACTGGAACATGAACTCCTGGCATTTCATCGTCAGCTGCACGATCTCGCCCGGTGTCAGCTCGCCATTGCTGGCCTGCGCCGACTGCGCAAAATCCGTCACTGAGCGCGCTTGCACATCGATCCCGTCAAGCGCACGCAGCATATTGCCAAGCGGCGCGGGAAGATCGGCTCGATTGACCCCGCTCGCGCTGGAGGCTTTGTCGATCGCTTGCGCAAAACGCGCTGCTTCCGTGCCCTGCGCCCCTGAGGCGGTGGTCGACGGACCAAGCGAAATGGTGCGGTCTGCTCCTCCGCTCGGCTGCTGCGCGCCGCCAGGGAGCATGGCTGCTGTGAGTAGCTCGATACTCATGGATCAGTTCTTCCGAGCCATGGTCTCCAGCGCTTTGGAAACGCTGTCGAGCGAGGTGTGGCTGCTTTGCGCCATGAAGCTCATACGCATGGATTCGGCGGTCAGCTTCGTGATTTCAGACGGGCTATCAGCCCCGTCTTCGCCGCTGATCACATTCGCTTGCTGTTCAATCTTGGACGCCTGATTGTCCAGTGCAGATCCCCAAGCCCCGGCAAAGGCTTCGAACCAATTGCGGTTGCGGCTGCTGGTAAACATCGATGGGCTGGAGCTCAAATTCGCTAATACCCGTCCACTAATATCCGTCATGTCACTTCCTTTCGTGCTCGGTTCAATTCTTGCATTTCACATCACTAAAGTATCGCGCATCCCTTCGCGCTCAACGGTCACTTGGCCTTCGCCAATCTCTACGATTTTGTGCCCGGTCGGCAGGCTGGCACCTACGAACCAGCGCGTCCCGTCTTCGGTCACCAAATAGCCAGGGTCTCCGGCCACAAAGCTGGCCGCGCCATATCCCGGTGCATTGAAGAAATAGGCGAGATCACTGCCGCCACGATTGGGATCTGGACGAAACTCAACTGAGCGGACATGCGGCAGGTCTTTCTGGACCAAAGCCGTCAGTTCGCCTTGCTTATCCTTGGGCAGAAATGGTCCTTCGATGATCAAACCGCTCGCCCCAGCTGGCAGGGCCCGCGCATCGATTTTCTGCGCTGAGAGCAGGTCAGTTGCAGTTTCCGCCGCTTGTGAAAGTGTTTCCACACCAACGAACAAAGATGGGTGCTGTGCCGCCACCCATTCGCGCAATTGCAGCAAAGCGCTCTCATTAGGAACCAGCCCTGTTACCGCCAGCGCGCCCGTGTCTGCGGCGCGTCCAACCTCAAGGCCTCGAAACCCTTGATCGACCAGCGCCAGCTCAATGGCGGTGGGATCATCAGCTTCGGGGCTAAGCGCGGTGTTCCCAAAGAACGCGCCGCCGGCGATCACTAGCAGCGCCGCACCGATCAGGCCCAGCTTTCCAGCGGTCCATTCGATCCCAGCGATCCTGGTGCGGGCCGGCTGAGAACGCAGCGCCAAGCGCTCGCCCATATCTGTCGCGGGCAGAGCGTCTGCCTCGCTTAAGGCGACGACCATGGTCTCACTGGCGGCTTCGCTCGCATCCGACCAGCGTTCTTCATCATCGCCGCCAATGGCAAATTGCAGATCGCCAATCTGAACCGGGAGATAGGGCTCGAGCACCAGCTTTTCGCCCGCACCCATATCTCGGCCCAGCACCACCGCCTCGCCAGAGATGATCTCGAGCATCGGTCGTTTGCCGCAGGTGGCGAGCTTTAAGGCGCAGCCTTTGGTCGAACGATCGCGCAGAACGATATCGTTTTCAAAGCTATGGCCAATCGCCAGCGAACGCCCCGGCGGCAAGCGATGCTCGGCCCCTTGCGAGCGCCCGTTCAGCACCCGCAGCGTCAGCGCTATGCTTTCGCCAGCCTCTTGCACCTCGGCAACTGAAGAATGCGCATTCATCGGCGCTGTCTCGGGGTAATCGGCTCTTCACCGCGCAATTGCTCCATCGACAGAGGCTCAACCTCATTCGCCGACAATTGAGCCGTGCCAAGATTGCTGATCCTTGGTGTCAGCAGGAAGAGGCGCTCATAGTGATCCTCGCCCTTCTTGCGCTTCCGAAAAAGCTGACCAAGGCCTGGGATATCGCCTAGAACCGGCGTCTTGCGCTTCCGGTCATATGTGGTCGTCCGGGTCATACCGCCCAGCATCACACTCTCACCCTGGCGCACGATCATATGTGTTGCCAAATTGGCTCCGCCGGTCACGGGAACACCGTCAACGACCATGCCGTTGAGCTGTGTGTCATCAATCTCGATCTGCATGCGAATCCGCATATCGCCGCCATCTTCGATGGCGGATGGCCGCACTCGCATTGTCAGGCCGTAATCAACGGTAACGGCATCAACTTCGCGCTCACCCTCCAGTTTGATCACTTGCTGGGTGCTGTCTCCGAAAGAGGCGACTTCATTATTCAATGAGGTGAGCAATTGCCGAGTTGTTACCCGAACAGCACCGCGTTCTTCCAGTGCCTTAGCGCGGGCCAAGAACACACTGCCATCACCGCTTAGGTAGCCGCCCGTAATCCCGCCAGGTCCGAAATTTGGGCCGCCACCGAACAGCAAACCCAGGCTCTCGATTCCGAAGCCGAAATCAAGACCAAGCTCTTTGAGCTTGGTGACATTGAGCTCGAGAATCGTCACCTGAGTCTCAATACTCAGCGGCTCGATATCGAGGTTTGCGATCAGCTTCTCATAGACGCCCATCGTTTCTGGCCGATCTCGCACGATCACCGCATTAACGGTCGTATCAGCCGAAATTCGCGGTCCATTCAAATCGCGTTCAATGCCGCGCCGGTCGTCCTCGTCGCGCTGGCTGAATTCCCGATTTCGATCATCGAATGGTCGATCGCGCAGGCTGCGTAGCCCAGTGGTGCTGTATTCATTTGCGGAATTTGAAGTGACGCTGCCGACTTGCCGACCATCGCCCATCTGCTCCTGAAGCAGGGTTGCGACACCCGGGATAATCGTGAGCAAGTCAGCATTGCGCACAGGGCGATCCGCTGCGCTGCGATATTTCAGATAGAAAATGCGCACCTCAAACGGATTGCGAAGGCCCGCCTGCCGGATCACCTCGGAACGCACACTGGCGCGCGCGAGCGGTGCGCGGAGCAATGGCGAGGCAACAAGAGGAGGCGCTTTTGTGGTCGGGGCAACTTGCGCAGGGGCTGACAAAGCCAGAGCGTGCAATTGGCCAGTCATATGCTCGACCTTGTCGAGGAAGGACGGCACGCCCGTTGCCAAGAGCATTCCGTTCCTGCTCTGGACCGTGTTGACTGCATCAGTCAGGCCCATGTTCTCGACTTGAGCGCGAACTTTCTCGCCATCGTAAGTCGGGATTGATCGACTGGAAATTTCATTGTTGCTGTAGACCCGAGCAACTGCGCCATCCCAGTAAACCACGAGGCCGTAAGCGCGCGAGATTGTGCCCCAAATGGTCGAGGGATCGTCTTTGAAGACGCCCTGAACCTTGCCCTTTACACCGGTGCTGACTTTGGCTCGAAGGCCGGCCTCGCTGAACAGGTCAGCCACAAAATCGCGCACGTCCTGACCGCGCGCGCTGATCGATATCGGGGTCTCCTGAAACGGCACTTCGCCAGCGCTCGCCGCCACTGGAGACAGCATGACCGCCAAGCCGAGACCGGCAATCATCGGCCTGCGCATGACGCTCTTCAAAACAGGGAAAATCGAACGGGTGTTAAGGGGGTTCACTCCGCAGCCTCCGCATAAATTTCGTCCGGCTCGGCTGCATGGGCAACCAAATCCGGAGCGATGTCGAGTTGCCGCACCACATCAAGCGGAACGGCGGGGTTTAATTCGTTGAAACTCAGAACTGGCACATCAAACAGATCGGCCGCGCACACGAGACGCAGCGGCCTGCGCAGGTCTTGCGCGGTCAGGATGGCGCGGGCGCCGCCAGTCTCCACTTCCTGCCCGATCAACTTCACAAGATCGCGCATCCTCAGAGGATCAACGGCCAGGCGCGGCTGACCATCAATGCTCGTCAATGTCGCCCGGATCGCATCTTCTGCGCGCGGGCCGATCATCATCACTTTGAGGCGCCCGTCCTGACACAGCGGCGCGACGATATTCCGCCGCAAGGCGATGCGGACCCGCGCTGCAATCATGTGCGCCTCGCGTTCAGTCTGGCCCGCCTCGCTGATCGCGGCGATGCAATCGCGCATATTGCGCAGCGACACCTGCTCATCGGCCAGAATTCTCAGAACTTCGACGATGGTCTGGATCGGCACAGCGCGAACCGCCTCTTTCACCACTTCTGGGTGGCTCTCGCCCAGCACATCGAGCTGATCTGTGACCTCTTGCAGACCAAGGAACAGGGTCAGATTGCGGCGCAGCAGCTCACGCATGAACGCAGGCACTCGCTCCTGAATTTGCTCCGGCTTTTCACGCGCCGCGCCAAGCGGAGCGTCATAGGCTAGCAGCTCCCAGCTTCCCTCTGGCGCATGGTCTGACATCCGCTGCACCCGCAGCGCGGGAAGAGCCACGCCAGACACCATCTGCAGATCGTCTTTGGCAGCCTCAAGCTCACTGGTCAGCAGCGCCATCTTGCTGGCATTCATGGTGCCCCACTGGAGCGACAGCACAAGCGGTTCAACCTGCGGAGCGGGACGCGCTTTCAGGATGATCTCTTCTGCAACAGGTGCATCATCGCTTTGCCCGCGCGCAGCGAATTCACGCATCTTTCCGCCAACGACCGGGTCACGCCAAGCGCCAACCAACATCAACGTGAGCCCAAGAGCGCAGAATACGGCCCAAGGGAAACCCGGTATCAAACCAAGCGCCAGAGCAATCGCGCCCGCAGCAACCAACGTTCCCGGACGCGCACCGATTTCAGAGAAGATCGCTGGGGCCAGATCAGGCTTCGTGCTTGGATCGTTGCTGCGTGTCACCAGCAATCCGGCGGCGAGCGCGCAAAGAAACGCAGGGATTTGCGCGACCAGCCCGTCGCCAACCGTCAGGATCGAAAAGGTTGCCGCAGCCTCTCCCAGTGAGAGGCCAAAGGTGAGCATCCCAACCGCGATGCCGCCAATGAGATTGATGACCACGATCACGATTGTCGCAATCGCATCGCCTTTCACGAACTTCATCGCGCCATCGAGGCTGCCGTAGAGTCGACTTTCTTGCTCGAGCTCGCTTCGCTTTTTACGCGCTTCATCCTTGGTCAGCATGCCCGATCGCAGATCGCTGTCGATGGAAAGCTGCTTGCCCGGCATCGCGTCGAGGCTGAAGCGCGCGCACACCTCGGCGACCCGCTCTGAACCTTTGGAAATCACAATAAACTGAACCACTGTGATGATCAGGAAGACGACAAGACCAACAATGATATTGCCCCCAGCGGCCGTTTCACCAAATTCAGAGATGATTTGGCCGCCATCCATTTCAGTAAGGATCATCCGCGTCGTTGCGATACTGATCGCGAGCCGCGCGACGGTGGTGAACAGCAGGATCGATGGGAAGGTGGAGAATTCGAGCGGATGGCGGGCGCCAATCACAGCGATCAGCAGCAATGCAGCGGCAGTTAAATTGAAGGCAATGAACACATCCAGCATCACTGGAGGTATTGGCAAAATGAGCATTGCGAAGATTGCGACCAAGCCGCCGATAACAATCAGCTGGGCCGTCGGCACTGCCGATGCGGCGTTTTTGAGCTTCGCGCTGAGCGCCATCAGAAGTTCACCGCAATCCCGTTCTCGCCCGCAAGTGAGACGTAATTCGCCTTCACTTTGGCAACATAATCTTGAGTTTCACGATAAGGCGGGATCTTCATGCCGTGCTTGCGAACGGCGCCTTCGCCTGCGTTGTAAGCGGCGAGCACAAGCTCCAAATCCCCGTCGAATGTTTGCCACAAACGGCTGAGCAGTTTCGCGCCCGCATTGATGTTGGTGGTGGGGTCAAACAGATGCTGCGAATTTCTCACCCCCAGATCGCGGCCCGTACCTGGCATCACCTGCATCAGCCCCCGGGCGCCGGCATGGCTGACCGCACGGTCGCGGTAGCGGGATTCTTGCTTGATGACGGCGTGGAGAAGCAGAGGATCGACACGGTGGACCCGCGCCGCTTGCTCGATGATCGCGTCGAAGCGTGTGCCATAACTTTGCGGGCTGAGCGCCAAAACCGCTTCAACATCCTGATCGCCGATCAATCCCTGTCCGCCCAAACCATTGGCTTCGATCGGGCGGCGTGCGCTTTCGGGAGGGATGATTGCGACAATAGACCCGTCGCCCAGCTTGAAAGTCTCAGCCTCCAAGCTCGGTTTTGCGCTCGCTTTTTCTGATGTTCTATCTCGGCCCTGTGTGTCCGCCTTGGCCGCCAAAATGAACCTGGGATCGTCAGTGGCCTCGTCATTGTAACCGGGGCCGCGGAGCATTGGCTCGGTCTCTTCAGAGATCGTCGTGCCGCGCACATTTTGACGCGGACGGTTGGCCCTGAAAGCTGGCGACTCAATAACCGTAGTTTCGGGGCAATGGCCAAGTAAACCCTCAAAATGTCTAAGCGAATCAACGCTCGCCACACGAATGGGCGCGTCGACCTGGCATTCACCGGGCTTTTCGATTGGATCGGGATCCTGCTCTTTGGCAGCAACCCCCGCGCCGCCAATCACAGTTAAACCAGCACCGATTAAAGTAAGCTTCGCTCCATAAGACTTCAAGTTATGAAGAATTAAGACACAACTGTTTTGTGTTTTACTTGACACGCGACCTCCTGTTCAGAACTCAGTTCTAAACCAATCAAGTAACCTAGCTAATTGCCAACGGGTCGGGAATCCTGCCTTTGGCCCCACCACGCCAGCAACCATGATGGTAAAGGATATTTGGTAAGTTTGAAGGGCCCACGTAAACCTTGGGAAAACTTGCTCAATTGCCCGGAAATGCGTGCGTTGTGCGACGAATCGAGTGCTTTTCGCGTTTTCAGTTCACCGTAAAATTGGAGCAATTCGTCTGTGACACATTTGTGAAGTGATTACTGCAACCGACTCGAGTCGCCACAAGTTTCACTGGTAACGACTTCAGAGCCCGTTGACTTTACTAACGAGGGTGCAAATAACGTGATTTCCGGGCCTGCCATCCGGAGTCGCGCGGGGCGAAAAATCATCTCCCGTGTACGCATCAAAAGCCCGTTTCTAACAGGCGTCTTATGAGGTGAGTGGCAGGCCAAATGGCGGATGAAGATAAAGGCGGCGACAAGACAGAGCTGCCGACCCCCAAAAAGCTAAGAGATGCACGCGAAAAGGGTGACATCGCCAAGGCTCAGGACATCACGTCCATGCTCGGCACTTTCGGAGCAATTCTACTGTTAGTGGTTGCGGGCGCCTGGATCGCTCGCAACATTGCCGATTTTGGTGATCGGGTCGTGACCCAAGCGGCCAGCAGCGATTTCAATTTGGCATTCGATGGCCTCGCTGGTGAAGGAGCCATGTTGCTGCTCATGTTGAGCGCTGTGGTGCTTATCCCCCTATCTGCGCTCGGCGGTTTGTCGGAAGTCTTCCAAACTCGCGGCCTGTTCGCACCGAAGCGCCTTGAGCCGAAATTTGAGAACATTAATCCGGTCAAGGGATTGAAGCGGTTGTTCGGTAAGGACGGGCTGGTTCAGCTCGTCAAAACGCTGGCGAAAGTGCTCGCCGTTCTCGCCGTCATTTGGCTGGTCGCTTACGGACATATTGAGAAGATGGGCTCGATGCTGCTGCCAGCTTCAGAGGCCGTTTGGCGTGACGGGCTTGGCGCACAGGCCGGATCGCGCGATGCGGCTCTTACCTATAGCATAACGCTTGAGATCCTTGCTTGGGTCGGCGGGCTATTCGTTGGGATCGCGCTCATCGACAACGTCTGGACCAAGCAGCGCTTCCTGAAAAAGATGATGATGAGCCGGCGCGACATCAAACAAGAGGTGAAGCAGGACGAAGGCGACCCTCATGTGAAGGACCACCGCCGACAGCTGGGTCAGGAATGGGCGCAATCGGGCGCTATTTCAGCCACGCATGACGCATCCGCACTGCTCGTCAATCCCACCCATTTGGCCATCGCGCTCGACTATGATCCGGACCGCGCCCCGGTCCCCGTGATCTTGGCGCGCGGCGACGGCGAAATCGCTCAGGCGATGCGACAGGCAGCGATCGACGCCGAGGTGCCAATCATCCGTCACATCCCGACAGCGCGCAAACTGTGGGCACGCGGCGAGGTTGGCGAGATGGTTCCAGAGGAATTGTTCGATGCCATTGCTGAGGTGATCTTGTGGGCCAAGCGTGCCCGGGCTGGGAAGGCTCCAATGGAATGTGAGCTCGACCATGGCCGTGCGCCGACCCGCGAACCAAATGATGCAAAACCAATGGAGTTAGAACCGTCATGACCATCGGAACGGTGCTTTCGTCCCTGCTCGCAATCATCTTGTCTCTGGCCTTCGTCATCGCTCTCGCATGGGGCGGGCTATACCTTATGCGGCGGTTTCAGGACGGGAGCTTCGGGAAGCTTGGAGGCCAGCAAGATACGCGCAATTTGCGCTTTATCCGGGCGCTGCCAATTGGACCGCGCGAACGCCTGGTTCTGATTGAGATTGAGGGCGAGGAGATGCTGCTGGGAGTGACCGCGCATTCCATCTCTCGGCTGAGAGAATGGCCCGCTCCTGGCCCTGCCGAAATGGCCATGGCCGCTGCGGAGCACGATGCCGATCAAGCGCCAAGCGATACCGTAAAGGAGCGACCGCGCTTTCGCCTGCGTATGTCTGATGAGGGGCAGATATGAGCGCTTATCAAAAGATGCCCGAGGGCGTGGCCAGCAGTCTGCCCAGCCTGAACGCCGATCAATGCGCGTGGGCACATCAAGCGGCCCGATTGCTCGCCCGCCGGGGTATGACGGCATTAGTTGTGCCAGCTCAGTCGGCAGGAGCAGACTGGTACAAGGCCGATGGGCTTGCGTTTCGCCCGCCGCCAGAGACGCGCGCGCCGTTGGGCGCTGCGGCTGACGCATTGGTGAACGCCTTGGCTTTGCACAATTCGTCGCTCGATGAGATTGAGCAGGCAACCGGCCTCGCTGCTGAGTTCAACAATCACGGCGAGCTGGATGCTGACCTTGCCTGCGTACGCCTCACTCGCGCCGGTGAGCCTTTGGGCGAGATCGCGCCGCTTGCACCGCCGCCCATACCCTGTCCCGCAGCCACTCCGGTGCCGGTGCCGCTATCTCTCGCGGCGACACGGCTCACTCTGGATGAGGCCGAAGCATTGGGAGGGGGCGATCTGCTGCTGCTCTCCGGATCGCCTTGGCCCGTCGTCGAAAACGCGGCCAGCCCAGTGGGCGGCGGCGTAGCATTCGATCCGCAATCAGGGCGGCTGATCAGCGCGTTTACAAACACCCCCAACAACTTTGAGGCAGCTCCGATGAGTGACCCAACAGACACCAGTCAAATGACCGTGCCAGTGGCTCTGCAATTGCCCGATGCAATCCTATCGCAAGAGGATCTGGCCGCCCTTGCTGATGCTGGATCGATTGACCTCGGCCCCGTGACGGAGGGCCTCCAAGTCACCGTCAGCGTCGGCGGATTGCCGGTTGGTAAAGGCGAGATTGTCCGCGTGGGTGACCGGTTTGCAGTGCTGGTCGAGAGCCCCTCACCCGCCGCGAACCAGCCGGGCGATCAGAGCGCCGACACTGCCACGCCCGCCGCTGAAGAAGCATCGCCCGGCGAGCCCTCGAGCGATACCGGCGAGCTGGCGGCAGAAACAGAATGATGGAACTCGGGACATTCACCCCCGGCTCTGCACTGATCACAGTATTGCTGATCGCGCTGGCGCCGTTCCTGGCTGTGATGGTCACCAGCTTCACCAAAATCGTCGTTGTCCTGGCCATCGTGCGCAGTGCTCTTGGCCTGCAACAAACCCCGCCCAACATCGTTCTCAATGGACTAGCGCTCATCCTGTCCGTCTATGTCATGTACCCGACGCTTCAGGACATGTCGGCTGCCGCCGGAATGGGGACCGAAACCGAAGCCACTATGCCAGGCGATAGTCCAGCCGGCCCGTCCCAACTTGGCGACACCCAAGAGATCATTTCAACCGCCGACAAAGCGAAAGAGCCCCTGCGCAAGTTTTTGCTCGCCAATACGGATGCGGAAGACCGGGCCTTCTTCTTGGCGACACAACGGCGGATCAGCGGCCCGGAACGCGCGGCCGAAATTAGCGACAGCGATTTTGTCATCATTGTCCCGGCATTCGCGGTGCGCGAGCTAACAACAGCCTTTCAGATCGGGTTTCTAATATTCCTGCCCTTCCTGATCATTGATTTGGTGATCTCGAACATTTTGCTCGCGCTCAACATGATGATGCTCAGTCCGGTCACCATCTCGCTACCGTTCAAGATATTGCTGTTTGTGGTGATCGATGGGTGGGCCAAACTCAGCCATGGATTGGTGCTGTCCTATGCGATGTAGCAAGGCTAGGCATTGGCCATGAACCTGACCGACATCACGCTTGAGGCATTGTGGCTGGTGCTGCTGCTTTCAGCCCCGCCGATTATCGCCGCATCGGTGGTCGGCCTGATGGTCGCTGTGGTGCAAGCAGCAACGCAAATCCAAGAGCAGACGCTTCAGTTCACCCTTAAGTTCTTCGCAATCGTGCTGACCCTGTTCATCACGGCCAGCCTGATGGTTGGTAGCCTGTTCGCCTTTAGCGACAAGATATTTAGCAATCTCAACGGGCTGGTTGGATGAGCGTAGGGGGTGCACTTGGCCAATCCCTGATTTCAGCCGCCCCTTGGACTGAGCAGGCGCTGCTAGTCGGTGCCGCATCTGCGCGGTTTGCCATGGCCTTCGTCATGCTGCCTTTGTTTTCGCCGCAACTGATCCCGCCGCTGGTACGCAATTCCCTGATCATCGCCTTTGGTTTGGTCGCTCTATCACTACCAGTCTCCTTCGCGCCCAGTACCTTGACCGCAGCACAGTGGCTGGCGCTGTTCGGGCGGGAAGCGGCAGCAGGCGTTGTGATTGGCCTGTTCTACGCCACATTCCTCTGGGCAATGGCCTCGGCAGGCGAGATCATTGACAGCAAAACGGGTGCAACCATCGCGCAAGTCGTCGATCCGATTTCCGGTAACACGCAGTCACTTTCCGCCACTCTGCTGGGCCGGTTTGCGCAGGTAACCTTCGTAACCGCAGGCGGCCTGACGCTGCTCATTGGAACCCTGATGATGAGCTATGCCCTTTGGCCAATGGGGCCGGGCGGGGTTGAGCTCGACATGTCGTCGGTCATCCTGTTCGAGGGTGAATTTGGCCGATACTTTATGATTGCCTTCATTCTCGCTACCCCTGCGCTTATGGTCTTGTTTATGATCGACCTTGGTATGGGATTGCTCAATCGCTTTGCGCAGAACTTCAACGTGTTCATGCTTTCACTATCGATCAAAGCCACCGCTGCGATCTTTGTGCTCGTCTTGATCTTACCCTTGCTCGGCAATCTGGTCGTGAACGATCTGATGTCGCGCGATGCCGTTGCTCAGGGCATGCTTGACCGCACAGGAACACCGCAGTGACACAGCGCCCCAACCATCCTTCGGCTGAGGGCCTTGCCACTCGCGCCAGCTCGCAAGGCAACCCGCGTAGCGGCTCAGAGGTTGATACCGAATTGCTCGCGCTGATTGAGGAGATGCGCAGCGCCGCCAAGCGTGATCCATCGCGCAAGCGTGAGGTCACCGTTGGCGAATTCTTGGTCGATGGAGCGCGGGTTCCGCTGTCTCTGGTTGATCCGCTGCAGCAGCTGACCCGGACGGAAGCAGCTGCCCTGAGGTTCGCAGGATGGGGACGCTCCAACGCGGATATTGCGACTTTGCTGGCGATCAGTGAGGGCACCGCTCGCACACACCTCAACAGCGCGGTGCGCAAATTGGAGCTTGATGGGATGCGCGGGCTGGTAGCGCTCGCAGGCTTGCTGTTCCACCCGCTGGACTAGCGCCGAGATACGGCGAACCGCGCCAATCTATACGATCTGCAGATACCGCCCAACTGCGCGCCAACATATGCTGATCGGCGTAGTGGTTGGAGAGATCTAATGACCGAAGTGAGTCGCAGCCAAACGGCGTTGCAATCGCAATCTCAGAATGACGTGAGCCCGCTCAGCGTCGCGGCAAGCTTGGTAAATCAAAACCGCGATCCTGTTCTCAATACGGCTGGACTGCGCAGCGACCTGGCAGCACTTCAATCTGCCTTTCCAGCGAAAGCCAATGCGATGGAGCAAGTCGTCCTTGCGCAAATGTCTCCGCGCGAACAGGGCGAGTTTATGCGCTCAGGAACGGCGCAAACGCCCGTGGCTGCCAATGATTCCGGTCCCTCCACCGCGACTGTTGTTGCAGATCTGACGCAGCTCACACTGGATCTGGTTGGCATCGTTGAACCGACTCCGTTTGCCGATGGTAGCAATGCGATCATTTCACTCGGCCGCTCGATCGGCTCAGCGTGGAATGGCAATTGGGGCGATGCGGGCGGGCACCTGCTAAACGGCACGCTTTCGGCGGTAGGCATCATTCCATATCTCGGCGATGCGGCGAAAGCTGGTAAAGTGGGCAAATGGGCGCAAACCGTTGCTGATGCCGTGTCCATGGCGGCTCGCAATCCAGCTCTACGGGCTACGATGGAAGCTCCGCTGAAAGAGATTCAGAACCTTGTGAACCGAATTCCGCAAGGCGCGATCGACAGCCTGCCAGCGGGCGCTCGCGAATCTCTGGAGCGCATGAAATCTCAGCTTGATGAGTTCTTCGGTGCGGGCGCAAGGGCCGCCGACAACGTTCCGGTGCGGCAGTTCGACAATGCGGCCGATTTCAACCGCGCCGCCAATAATGCGGCCCCCAACACCCGCTATGAATATGGCAATTACAGCTACACCACCGATGCCAATGGGCGAGTGTCCGTAGCCGAGGGGCAAATTGACCTCACCCCTGCTGGACGGAACGATCCGACGTTGCAGGCGGATATTGGCCGGGAAGGCCGTTCAACGGATGTTGGCTTTCACATGATTGCTGATCGTTTTGGTGGGCAAACCAACCGACTGAATGTAGTTGCTGGCAACGGTAAACCCATTGGCGATGGTGTCGCCAACCTCAACCAGGGCGCATTTAAGCGTTTCGAAAACCGCGTTGCTGATATAGCCGCGCAACCTGGAAACACCGTTGAAGTCAGGATAACGGCAAACTATGATCCGACAAACGCTACGACCCGTCCTGATAGCTTTGGCGCTCAATACAGGGTCAATGGTGGGCAGTGGAGAACTGCGAACAACGGCGAGCCCTTCATCAATAAGTAAGTCGGACCATATGGATTTCACTCAAGCTCAAATAGAAGTCGTAAGAGCCGTAGCCGGCAGTTTTCCTGCCGCAGACTGGCAGGCGGCGATACTGGATTACGAAATTCAGCAGGTCTACGACGGGTTCGATTCTGACTATGTCGGAGTGGTGCTGATCCGCGGCTCCGATGGCGCTCTGACGCAGGATCAGTTTTACCTCGATCGAACGGCCCGTGAGGCTTGCACGCAATTGTTCCTTCAGCGCAAACAAGACGCTGGCGAGGACATTGCGGGATTTGTCCTTCGGATTGAGCATCCGGGTAAATATCGGTTCGATTTCAAGGATAAGGCAAAACGCCTCGAAGGTCTTTGGGATGCCGAGGGCGAAGGCTATCTCGACAACTACCTTGAGCATTATCAGCGAGAAAAGGCCGCAGGTTAGGCTGTCTTCGCGCCCGCCCCCTTGCGCTAAAACCACGGCAATAGTGCATACTTGAGGTGTGGCGCATTTAACGCATTTTATGCCGTAGGGCAGCGATGATCAAAAACCGCCTTTGACCAGAGCCGCCGCAGGCCTATCCGGGCCGGCTGTATGAGCGAGATTGCAACTCATAATTTGCCCACATGGGGCAAGGAACTGCGCGCGACGACCCTGCTTGCCGCGCCGCTTGCGCTCGCCAATTTGTTGCAGGCCGCGATCTATATCGTCGATGTCATTTTTATCGCTCGACTGGGTGAAGAGCCGCTGGCGGCATCGGGTCTGGCGGCTGGTCTGTTCGGCCTTGTTGTCTGGACCCTCGCGTCACTGGTTGGCGCTGTAGCCCCACTCATTGCAGAGGCGATTGGCTCGCGCTCCACCTCGTTCAGGCCGGTGCGCCGCGCAACCAGAATGGCGCTGTGGCTGGCCGTGATCGCCGGGATTGGCGGGATGGGATTTGCCCTGCTGCTCGACCCAGCGATGCGCCTGACGGGACAAGAACCGGCGATCATCGGGCTCGCGAATGAATACAATCAGGTGATCATCTTCTCCCTGATCCCAATGCTGTTATCGGCTGCCTTGCGTAATTACGTCTCCGCATTGGGCCGCCCGGTTGTGGCCACAGCCATCACCGCGCTGGGCATACCTGTGAACGCGCTGGCGAATTATGCCTTTATCTTCGGTAACTTCGGCGCGCCAGAGCTCGGCCTGACGGGCGCTGCGGTGGCGACGATCATCACGGCCCTGGTGACCCTGAGCGCCTATGTGGCGATCATTCTGATCAACCCAGCGCTCGCCCGCTATCACATATTCTACCGCTTCTGGCGGCCCGATTGGAACCGGCTTGGCATTATCATTCGCCTTGGCACTCCGATTGCGCTGACCGTGACTGCCGAGGCTGGCGTATTTAGCGCAGCTGCCTTCCTTATGGGACGCATCGGCGCAGCAGAGCTCGCTGGGCATATCGTCGCGCTGAATATTGCGGCCTTGGCTTTTCAAGTGCCGTTCGGAGTCGGCCAAGCGGCGACCATCCGTGTCGGCTATCATTATGGTGCACGCGAGATTGAAGGCATCCGGCTCGCCGGATGGGTCGCGCTGATCATCGGCACAGGCTTTATGGCTCTCACGGCAACCGCGATGGTTCTGGTGCCTGAATACCTACTGCTGATCTTTGTCGATACGGCTGATCCAAAAAATGCGGCTCTGGTTGGCTTTGCATTGCAGTTTCTCGTGCTGGCTGCAGCTTTCCAGCTGGTCGACGGTGTGCAGGCTGTCGCGGCAGGCGCTTTGCGCGGCGTGCAAGATACGCGCGTGCCAATGTGGATCGCCATCTTCAGCTATTGGGTGCCCGGCTTTGGACTAGCATTGGGGCTGGGTTTCTTCACGCCTTTGCAGGGCGTAGGCGTCTGGATTGGTCTCGCCGTCGGCCTCGCCTGTGCAGCCATTCTTCTAACGTGGCGGTGGATGCTGCGGGAACGATTGGGTTTAACCGCGCGTCCGCTGTGATCCATCCGGATTGCCGCATGCAAAAAAGTGCATCGCGCGCTGTTGACTCCGCATCCCCCCATCCCCATTTGCCCTTCGCTGGCACTCTCAAGCGGAGAGTGCCAATCTATTTATCAACCTAAGAAGAAAGGTCATCATTATGGCATTTCGTCCGCTGCACGACCGCGTTGTCGTGCGCCGCATCGAAGCCGACCAGAAAACCGCTGGCGGCATTATCATCCCTGATAGCGCGCAAGAAAAGCCAAGCGAAGGCGAAGTCGTCTCCGTTGGTGAAGGTGCACGCGATGACAGCGGTGCGCGTATCGCGCTCGACGTCAAAGCTGGCGACCGCGTTCTGTTCGGCAAATGGTCCGGCACCGAAGTCAAGATCGACGGCGAAGACCTGTTGATCATGAAGGAAAGCGACATCATGGGCGTGATCGGCTGAGCCGAGCGATCCCGATAGCTTTTCAATCAATCCAATTTTTCAGGAGAAACAATCATGGCTGCTAAGGACGTAAAGTTCGGCCGCGATGCCCGTGAAGGCATCCTCAAGGGCGTAGACACGCTCGCCAACGCCGTAAAAGTGACGCTCGGCCCGAAAGGTCGCAACGTTGTGATCGACAAGAGCTTTGGCGCACCGCGCATCACCAAGGACGGCGTAACTGTCGCCAAGGAAATCGAACTTGCTGACAAGTTTGAAAACATGGGCGCGCAAATGCTCAAGGAAGTTGCGTCGAAGACCAACGACCTCGCCGGTGACGGCACCACCACTGCAACCGTACTGGGCCAGGCCATCATTCGTGAAGGCATGACCGCAGTTGCAGCCGGCATGAACCCGATGGATCTGAAGCGCGGCATTGACACCGCCACTTCAAAGATCGTCGAAGACCTTGTGGGTCGCTCCAAAGAAGTTGCTGGCTCATCTGAAGTCGCCCAAGTTGGCGTGATCTCTGCCAATGGCGACAGAGAAGTTGGCGAAAAAATCGCTGAAGCCATGGAAAAGGTCGGCAAAGAAGGCGTCATCACCGTTGAAGAAGCCAAGGGCCTCGAATTCGAGCTCGACGTGGTTGAAGGCATGCAGTTCGACCGCGGCTATCTGTCGCCGTACTTCATCACCAACCCGGACAAGATGACGGTTGAACTCGAAAACCCGTACATCCTGATCCACGAAGCCAAACTGTCGAACCTGCAAGCTATGCTGCCAGTGCTCGAAGCGGCTGTTCAAAGCGGCCGTCCACTGCTGATCATCGCTGAAGACATTGAAGGCGAAGCGCTGGCGACCCTCGTGGTCAACAAGCTGCGCGGCGGCCTCAAGGTTGCTGCGGTCAAAGCTCCTGGCTTTGGTGATCGCCGCAAAGCAATGCTGCAAGACATCTCGATCCTTACCAAGGGCGAAATGGTCAGCGAAGATCTCGGCATCAAGCTCGAGAACGTTACGCTCGGCATGCTGGGTGAAGCCAAGCGCGTCACCATCGACAAGGACAACACCACGATCGTCGACGGCGCTGGCGCTGAACAAGACATCAAGGCCCGCGTCGGTGAGATCAAGGCTCAGATGGAAGCCACGACCAGCGATTATGACCGCGAGAAACTGCAAGAGCGTCTGGCGAAACTCGCTGGCGGTGTTGCTGTGATCAAGGTTGGCGGCGCTTCAGAAGTCGAAGTGAAGGAACGCAAGGACCGCGTTGATGACGCGCTCCACGCGACCCGCGCCGCTGTTGAAGAAGGCATCGTCCCTGGCGGCGGTACTGCGCTGCTTTACGCCTCGAAGGTTCTCGAAGGCCTCAAGGGCGAAAACGACGACCAGACCCGCGGTATCGACATCGTTCGCCGCGCGATCCTGGCGCCGGTTCGTCAGATTGCTGCAAACGCTGGCCATGATGGCGCGGTTGTTTCTGGCAACCTGCTGCGTGAAGGCGATGAGACCCAAGGTTTCAACGCTGCGACCGACACCTATGAAAATCTCGTCGAAGCTGGCGTGATCGACCCAACCAAGGTTGTTCGCACTGCGTTGCAAGATGCAGCTTCGGTTGCTGGCTTGCTGATCACTACCGAAGCGGCGATCACCGACGCTCCGGAAAAAGAAGGCGCCGGCGCCCCTGCAATGCCCGATATGGGCGGGATGGGCGGTATGGGAGGCATGGGCGGCTTCTAAGCCCTCATCCCCTTCTAACGCTTACAAAAAGGGCCCCGGTGGAGCGATCCGCCGGGGCTTTTTCGTTATTACAATCGCAAATCGCATCTTTCCATTCTATCAGGGTTAACGCATGGATAATGCGTAACTCAAACAATGACGGACTGTCTCGTGATGAAAAAATACGCTGCCCTACTCCTGGCCTCTGTTGCTGTGACCGGATGCGACATGATGAGCGCTCCTGTCCCAACCATCGAATGCGCCACCACGCAAACCGAATGCATCAACGCTTGGTTTGACGAGAAGTTTGAAGAGGAGCTGAAATTCAGCCCCATCCGGCAGACCGCGCTTGGCCGTAAAACGGATTATGACAAGATCGACGATCTGAGCCTCGCCGCGCAAGCCGCTCAGATCGAATGGTGGCAAGCTGCAACCGCCGAGATGGAAGCAAACTTCGACTATGATGAGCTGTCCGACGAGGCCAAGCTGTCATGGGACATGTGGCAGTTTCGCAAGGACCAGGCTGAAGCAGCGGCTGAGTTCAACAGCCAAGAATACATCCTTCACCAGATGAATGGCACGCACACCTCGCTGCCCAGCTTTGTGATCGGCCAGCATAAGGTCGAAGATGAAAGCGATATGACCGCATTCATCGCGCGGCTTGGCGGGATCGGCACGGCGATGGATCAATTGCTGGAGCGCGCGCAAGCCAATGCGGAGGCCGGCACCCGTCCACCGCGCTTTTCCTATGACGCGGTCATCGAAGAATCGGGCAAGCTCATCAGCGGCGCACCGTTCGATGATGGTGAGCCATCAGCGCTTTGGGCGGCGAGTGAAGAGCGCCTTACCGGTCTGGTTGAAGCGGGCACAATTACCGAAGAACGCGCCGGTGAATTGCGCAAGGAAGCCCGCACGGCTCTCACCGATCAGATGGCCCCCGCGTATCAGCGCGTAATCGATTGGTTCACCGAAGATCGTCCGAATGCCGATGAGCAAGCACAAGGCGTTGGCGCTCTGCCCAACGGCGCAGACTTCTACAATTACCGCTTGGGGCTGATGACCACTACTGAGCTGACGGCGGATGAAATTCACGAGACAGGTCTCGCCGAGGTCACCCGCATCCGCACCGAGATGGAGGCGATCAAGGATCAGGTCGAGTTTGATGGCGATCTGCAGGCCTTCTTTGCCTTCATGCGCGAAGACGACCAGTTCTATTACCCCAACACCGATGCTGGCGCGCAGCAATATATTGATCAGGCCGAGGAACACCTCGCCTTCATAAAAACCAAATTGCCTGAGTTCTTTGGCACTCTGCCCAAGGCCGATCTGGTCGTAAAACGGGTTGAGCCTTTCCGCGAACAAGATGGGGCGGCGCAGCACTACCGCGTTGGCACGCCCGATGGTTCAAGGCCCGGCGTCTATTATGCGCACCTTTCAGACATGCGCGCCATGCCGATCCCGCCGCTGGAAGTGATCGCCTATCATGAGGGCAATCCTGGCCACCACATGCAGAGCTCTATTGCGCAGGAGCTGACCGGCATTCCAAAGTTCCGCGCACAAGGCGGCTACATACCTGCGTTCGGCGAAGGCTGGGCGCTCTATTCAGAGCTTCTGGCGAAGGAAATGGGTGCGTATGAGGACCCCTATTCTGACTTCGGCAGGCTGACCACGGAGATGTGGCGGGCGATCCGGCTGGTTGTCGACACAGGTATCCATTCCAAGGGCTGGAGCGAACAGCAGGCGATCGACTACTTCCTGGAAAATTCGCCAATGCCAGAGACAACGGTGCGCTCCGAAGTGCGCCGCTACATCGTCATGCCAGGCCAAGCGACCGCTTACAAAATCGGCATGATCCGCATCCAGGAGCTGCGCGCCAAAGCCGAGAAGGAACTCGGCGAGAGCTTCGATATTCGCGGGTTCCACGACACGGTTCTTGGCGGCGGCTCAGTCCCGCTCAGCATCCTAGAAAAACGGGTTGATCAGTGGATCGCTCAATCAAAAGAAAGCTGAGCCCTCCGCGTTTAAATACAAAAGGGCGGGATGGCTTACTTGCCGTCCCGCCCTTTTTTGCTCGCACCAGATGTGTTGTGACACCGGGAGTTAACCGCCTCTGCGGCTGTTCGCTGCGGCTTCAATCACATCTGCATCCCAAGTGACTTCCGTTTGAGTCTGCGGATTAAACCGGGTGTTGGCATAACTTGCGGCTTCTGCTGCAGCGATTTCCTCAGCGGTGAGAAACTCGCTGGGCTCAAGCGCGAACACGTCAATACCGCGCGTGATCTCGGTCCCATAAATTCGGCCATTGTACCAATAGGATGACCAGTAACCGCCGACGACCAATTGCTCAGCATCAATCGGACCGCGATCAAAGTAAGCGATCTCAACCGGGTTCGAGCTGTCGGTGAAATCCATCACGCTGATTCCGCCCTGATACCAAGATTGGACGAACAGATCGCGGCCAGGAACCGGCACAATCGAGCCATTATGCGCGACGCAGTTTTCCTTGTCGCCCTGCGGCGCAGGCATTTTGTAATGGCTGCGGAATTCTAGCTTGCCCTCGGTGATATCGTAGATCGCATTCGCGCCCCACGTCATCGGATCAGATGCGCGGCAGCGCGCGCGGCCGCCGCCGCCCCATTCATCGGTGAAGATCACTTTCGTGCCGTCATTGTTGAATGTCGCGGAGTGCCAATAGGCAAAACCTTTGTCGAACACCGCATCGATCCGCACTGGGTTCATCGGATCGGAAATGTCGAACAAGATGCCATTGCCAGAGCATGCGCCCGCCGCGATATTCTTGCTCGGGAAGACCGTGATATCGTGGCATTCGTCGGTTGGGCGAGTGTCCTGCGTGCCCTCACCGCTGTCACCGCCGGTCCAAAGGCCCGCAATGCTGCCGGTTTCTGGGTCAGCAAAGACGCGCGGCGATTTTACGATGCGCGACTGAGATGGATCAGCCAGTGGGATTTCGATCACGTCAATGCTGAACAATGCCGTTCGCGTATCACCCGCGATGTCGCCAACACATCCGGCCAGCTCATCTTCTTCACGAATGCTGGACGTGCCAGAATTGTAGACGATGATTTTCGTATCATCCGCGCTGACAATGGAGTGCGTGTGACTGCCTCGGCAGGTCTGCACTCCGCCGACTTGGCGCGGACGGGTCAGGTCTGAAATATCGAAAATGCGAAGCCCGCGGAAGCGATCTTCACTTACATCTTCAGTAACGCCCTGCAGACCGCAATCGACGCGGCCACGAGTTTGCTCGACGCTCATCACCAGGATGTCGCCGACGACCGAGACATCCCCTTGGCCGCCTGGACAGACGACCGAGCTCATCAGATTGGGCGTACCATCGTCGCTCAGCTTGTAGATGTTGAAACCGTGGTAGCTACCAGCGACCATGATATCGTCGAAGAAGGCCATGTCGGTGTTGGCGAAATCGAGCAGCGGTGAGCGCTCAGCAAATTTGGTGAGGTCTTCTTCCTCTTCACGAAGCGGCGTGTCTTCTGCGGGCTCAGCCGCGTCTACTGCTTCGTCTGCTTCGTCCTCTTCCTCATCCGGAATGGCTGGACGCAAATCGGCCGGGTTAGCCGGATCGAAAAAGCCAGCGGGTTTGGAAAGGCTCGCGACCTTGCGCAGGTTGAGAATTGCTTCGCCGGCATCCGCAAAGCCCGCCTTCAGTGTTGCGCGCGGGTCAGCTGAGAGGCTGGCCAAAACGGTGTTCATCTTGTCAATTTCGCTGGTCTGGTCGGCATCAACGTCGCCTGCGAATTTGAACAAGACCGGGTCTGCCGCACTGCCCGGCTGGCCGAGCAATTCTTCGACCATATCAATCGCACCTTCGTGGTGAGCGATCATCAATGTGAGGAACAGGCGATCAAATTCAACGCCAGAGGCCGCCGCTAAAGCAGCCATTTGTTCCGGACTGGCCATGCCAACCATCATATGGTGCATGTGGGCAGCATGGCCGGCATGACCCCGCATATGAGTGGGCTCGCCGCGATCTTTCAGCCAGCCTTCCATGAATTCAATTTCATCGGCCTGGCTCGCTTCAATCCGGCCAGCGAGTGCCACCACTTCTTCGCGGTTCGTCCGGTCTTTCACCAAGACCGCCATATCGACCGCCTGTTGGTGGTGCACAATCATGCCCTGCATGAAGGCAACATCGGCTGGGGAATGCGTGGTTGCGGCAATCTGGGTTGCTTCATCGGCGCTCAGCACGCGGCCTTCTTGGCCAGGCGCACCAGGCTGCACAATCGGAGCATTTTGCGCAAACGCGAGGCTGGAAGTTCCGAGCAAAAGCCCGGTAATCGCGAAGCTTGAGGTTTTGACGATCTGTTTAGTCCGAATCATTAGAAATTTACCCTGTTCCAAAGCTTGACGATCACCCTGCCGGGGCGCTCGCTACAGTCAAGATCAATCAGCGCGCTGCCAAAGCTCAAATGCGACAAGCTGTAACTCTTGATTAGTCCATGGATTGATAACCAGCACGGGCTGCGCTGGTGTCCAGCGAATCCGGTCGCTTGCGACACACCGTTCATCGCGAGCGATGAAACTAAAGCTTGCCGCGGCGAATCGCTCATTGTTAAGCCGCCGATAACCCTAGTTGAGTACATTTGCTTCATGTTCAAACGTCGTCTCGCACCACTTTTCGCAGGCTTAGCGGCCACCCTACTCATCTCCAGTCCAGCATCTGCGCAAGGCAATGAGCTGCTTGCCAGCTTTGACAATGCGCTGGGCACGGATGTTCGCGACCCGCAGAGTTTTGAGGCCGTCTATGCCTCTGGCTTTGAGCAGCGGATTGCTGAGCTCGCGGATGGCGACAAAGGGCGCATCGGCGTCGCTGCAGTTGATCTGGCAACGGGTGACCAGCTCTATGTTCTGGGGGACCAGCTTTTCCCGATGGCATCGACCAGCAAGATTGCGGTCGCTGGTGCCTATCTCGAGATGGTGGAGCAAGGACGCTATTCGCTCACAAGCGAGTTTCCGCTGCTCATTCCGATCCGCTCGGCCAAATACTCAAGTGCCGCAGCGCCCGTGCGCAAAGGCAACTACATGCAGGCGATCGATCTCATCGAGATCATGATCACGCGTTCCAGCAACCCAGCAACCGATGCGTTGCTCGCCGCAGTTGGCGGGCCAGAGCGCGTCAATGACTGGGTGCGCCGCCAGGGCATTGAGAACTTCAGCATTGACCGCGATATCGCGACTCTGGTGCGCGATGATGGGGAGTATGATCCCGCAGCTTGGATTGATCCGCGCGATTCCGCGACACCAAAAGCAATGATCCAATTGCTTCAGGGACTCTATCGCGGTGACTTCCTGTCCGCCCAGAGCCGCCGGGTTCTGCTTGGCGCAATGAGCCGCACTCGCACTGGCAAGCGCCGCATTGTCGCTAACATGCCAGCGGATGCACGGGTCAGCCACAAGACTGGCTCGCTAAACAACACGTCCAGTGATGTTGGAATTATCGAGGCGCCAGATGGCCGGGCGATTGCGGTCGCAATTTATGTCACGGGACAAGGGTCACGATTGGCGCGCGAACGCCGGATCGCCGCAATTGCGCGCGCGCTTTATGATGGCTTCGGAGCGAAGGCTCGCAATCAGCCTAATTGGACAAACGCTCCGCACAGCGGCGGCTAAACTAAGAAGGCTATACTCTTCGCTGTTAGAAAGCGTAGCGCATAGAAAAAGGGCGGCACCAAGCTTGGCACCGCCCTCAATCTGATTAGCTAAAGCTAAAAGGCTGAATTACTCAGCAGCTTCGCCAGTCATTGCGTCTTCAGCAGCTTCGGCCGCGCCTTCAGCAGCTTCAGTTACGTCAGCAGCAGCGCCTTCGGCAGCTTCGCCGGTTGCGTCAACAGCGTCACCAGCAGCTTCGGCAGTCGCATCAGCAGCGCCGTCAACGGCTTCGGCGCCTTCTTCAGCAACAGAAGTCGCGTCAGCGGCCATCGCGTCAACGGTTTCACCAGCTTGTTCAGCGGTTTCAGAGCATGCAGCAAGGCCAAGAGCCGAGCCAGCAACAGCGGCAGCAAGAATAATTTTACGCATAGGATTCAATTCCTTATCCAGCGAGTGTGTTAAGCACATCCGGTCCCCCCGGAGAATGCCAAAGCCAAGTCTAAAATGCCCGGCTTCGGGGTCTTAAATAGTGGCAACTTTGTGGCAGCGCAAGGCCCAATCGCCTTTTTTGCCATTTTTCCGCCTTATTTGCCGCTCGCTCTATCGTTGCTCGCTATTGCGTGGGGATAGCCGCGATGCCTCGGTCAAACCGGCTTATCACCTGCCCTGCGCGGTGCTAGCACCGCATCATGGCCGAGCAACAACACCTCTATCTCGTCGATGGTTCATCTTATATCTTCAGGGCGTATCACCGCCTGCCTCCGCTGACCGATCCCGAGGGCACGCCAGTCGGCGCTGTCTATGGCTACACCACCATGCTGTGGAAACTGGCCGAGGACCTCGACCAGGCTGATGGCCCAACACATATGGCGGTCATTCTGGACGCCTCCTCCAAATCATTCCGCAACGATATCTACCCTGAATATAAGGCGAACCGCCCTCCTCCGCCAGAAGACTTGGTGCCGCAATTCCCGCTGATCCGGGATGCGACGAAGGCGTTTAGCCTGCCTTGCATTGAGCAAATGGGATTGGAGGCCGACGACTTGATCGCTTCCTATGCCCGCGCTGCACAGGCGCAGGGCTGGAATGTGACCATTGTCTCGTCCGACAAGGATTTGATGCAATTGGTGGGTGAGCGCAGCGGTGGGCGGGTCGACATGCTCGACACCATGAAGAACCAGCGCATCTACATCCCAGAGGTCGAAGAGAAGTTCGGCGTGGTGCCGGAACTGGTCGGCGATGTTCTCGCTCTGATGGGCGACAGCGTTGACAATATTCCCGGCATTTATGGCGTCGGCCCAAAGACGGCGAGCAAGCTGATTGCGGAGCACGGCTCGCTCGGCGCGGCTCTCGACTCCGCGCCAGACATGAAGAAGTCAAAACTGCAGGAGCGCTTGCTAGGCGGGCGCGAAGAGGCAGAGCTGAGCCGCGTTCTGGTGGCGCTCAAAGAAGATGCCGATCTGCCGCAGCCGCTTGAAGACTTTAAGCTTGAAAGTGTGCCTGCAGAACCGCTCGCGGCATTCCTCCAAAAGCATGGCTTTACCAGTCTGCTGAAACGCCTTGGAGCGGGCAGTGGCAGCCCTGAACGCGCAACTAACCTGAACCCAGCCAGAGCTGAGACGGCAGGTGATGCCGGTACGCAAGAAGGCAGCAGCCAAGCGCTTCCAGAGATGCCAGCCATCGATCGCAGCGCCTACGAAACGGTGCAGACCATGGAGCGGCTGGAAGACTGGGTCGCCCGCGCGTTTGCCGCGCGAAGGGTGGCGGTCGACACCGAAACATCCTCACTCGATGCGATGCAGGCGGAGCTGGTCGGTGTCAGCCTCGCGCTGGGTCCAAACGATGCCTGCTACATCCCGCTCGCGCATGGCGGGGTTGATCTGCTTTCTGAAAAGCCAGAGCAGGTGGCGCGCGATGCTGCACTTGTCGCCCTGAAGCCATTGTTTGAAGATGATGCGGTTCTGAAAATCTTTCAGAACGGGAAATACGATCTCAACGTGCTGGCCCAATACGGCCTGACCGTCAGCCCGATCGAAGACACAATGGTCATGAGCTTTGCGCTGGATGCAGGACGCGGGGAGCAAGGCCTTGGCGGCGGGCATGGGATGGATGATCTTTCCGTGCGTCACCTTGGCCATACGCCATTGTCTTTCAAGGAAGTCTGCGGAACCGGCAAGAAGCAAATCCCGTTTGGCGAGGTTCCGCTCGACCGGGCGACCGAATATGCCGCTGAAGATGCCGATGTAACATGGCGGCTCTATCAGCACCTCAAACCGCGCCTCTCATCAGAAAGCGGCTCGCAAATTTATGAGCGCGTTGACCGGCCATTGATCCCGGTCGTCGCGGCGATCGAGCGCAAGGGAATCAAGGTCGACCGGGCGCGGCTCGCAAAACTGTCCGAGGAATTCGCAACCGAAATTGCCTCGCTTGAGAAGCAGATTCATGCGGACGCCGGGCAAGAATTCACCATCGGCAGCCCCAAGCAGCTCGGCGAAATTCTGTTTGATAAACTCGGTTACAAAGGCGGCCGCAAAGGCAAGAGCGGGCAATACTCAACCGATCACAGCACGCTGGAAAAGCTGGCTGGCGAAGGCGCAGAGATCGCCAATAAGGTGCTCGAATGGCGCCAGTTGGCGAAGCTCAAATCGACCTACACTGACGCTTTGCAAGAGGCGATCAATCCAAAGACGGACCGCGTGCACACAAGCTACAGTCTGGTCGGCGCGCAAACGGGCCGGCTGTCGTCAACCGATCCAAACCTGCAGAATATCCCAATCAGAACCGCGATTGGTCGCCAGATCCGCGAGGCCTTTGTGCCCGAACCCGGCAATGTCCTGCTCGCGGCTGACTATTCGCAAATCGAATTACGACTGGCCGCACATATGGCCGATGTTGGCACGCTCAAAGAAGCCTTTGCCTCAGGCGAAGACATCCACTCACGCACAGCGAATGAGATGTTCGGCGAAGTCACCAGAGACACGCGCGCGCAGGCGAAGACGATCAACTTTGCTATCCTCTACGGCATTTCGCGCTGGGGACTCGCGGGGCGCTTGGAAGTCGAGCCGGACGAGGCGCAGGCCATGATCGACACCTATTTCAAGCGCTTTCCCGGCATCCAGAGATACATCATGGAAACGCTGGAGACAGTACGCGAGCGCGGATATTCAGAGACCTTGTTCGGGCGAAAGACCTGGTTCCCCCGGATCAAATCAAAGAACCAAGCCGAACGTCAGGGTTCCGAGCGCGCCGCCATCAACGCGCCGATCCAAGGCACCAGCGCCGACATTATCAAGCGCGCGATGGTGCGCATGCTGCCGGCCTTAGAAGAAGCAGGCCTGCCCAATGTTCGCATGCTTTTGCAGGTCCATGATGAATTGGTGTTCGAGCTCCCAGAAGGCGATGTGGCTAAGGCCAGCCCGGTTATCGAGCGCGTGATGGCGGAAGCGGCGCTGCCCGCGGTTAAGCTCGATGTGCCATTGCAGATCGAAATCGGGACCGGGCCAAGCTGGGACGCAGCGCACTAATTGACTGCTCGCAAACCTCAGTGCGGCGGGTACGCAGGCGCATCCATGGTTGTATTCGCAGGCCCGGCTGCATAGGTGCGCAGCATGCTTGATCAATTCAATCCTGCCCATCTCACCATCGACTGGTTCGCATGGGGCGTTGCGGGCCTCGCGCTGTTGCTCGCAATCGGGATTGCTTATCTCGTCTACCGGCTCGTCTACGCGGCGGTCAGCAAGCTGACCAAGATGTCCGAAACAACCTCGGACGAGATGATCGTTGAGCGCATTCGCCTTCCGATCAAATGGTCTTTCATTGCCATCGGCATAACGATCGCAGCGCAAATGAACGCAGAGCTACAATCGATCTGGGAACCACTCGGCAAATTCCTGCGCCCTGCTTTGCTGGGCTGGATTGCTTACACTTTGGTGAAGGGCTTTACCGCTGCACTCGAGCTGAGGCTGGAGGCATCCGACGATCCCGTGGCCATGCGCAGCCGCAAAACCCGGATCGCGATTTTGAGCCGGACGGCGACTTTCACGATCATCTTCATCACGATTGGCCTGATGCTGCTCGGCATACCAGCCGTTCGCGACATCGGCACAACGCTGTTGGCGTCTGCTGGCCTCGCTGCTTTGGCGGTTGGTGCAGCCGCGCAGCCTGCGCTCAAGTCTTTGATCGCCGGACTTCAGGTCGCTTTGACCGAGCCGATGCGGCTGGGCGATATGGTCAAAGTGGACGGCGAAGTCGGCCGCGTCGAAGAAATCCATATGAGCTTTGTTAAAGTTCGCACATGGGACGAAAGAGCGCTGATCGTCCCGACCACTCGCTTCCTCGACAACAGTTTTGAAAACTGGTCACGTAAGAGCGAAATGCTGACAGGTCCGGTCTTCCTGCACCTCGATCCAATCGCTGAGGTCCCGCCAATCCGCGCCGAATTTGAGCGTTTCGTCGGCTCACATGAGCTGTTTGATGGGCGCACTTGCGCTATGTTGATGACAGAAGCCTACCCAGAAAGCCTGGAGCTGCGTCTCTCGATGAGTGCCGCAACCATTGGCGATCTGTGGAACCTGCGCTGTGAGACGCGCGAGCACATGATTTCCTGGCTTCAGGTCAACCAGCCCGACGCGCTCATCCGACACCGTCTTGAACTACCTGGCGGCCACCCAAAGGCAGGCGAAGCGCCAGCGCCTTAACAAGCTTACTCGTGCTTTTTAGCGCGGGTAGGCTCCAGCTTCTCAGGCTGCAAGAATCCAATCGGATTGACGTCTGCCGCGCGCTTTTTGAGCTCACCGCGCATCTTGCGATATTCAGCTTCCATCTTGCCGGTAACCGTCGCGCGCGAATCCTTCAGCGCCTCTTCGAAGTCCTGCGCTGTCACCTCTTCAACGTCGTTACCCATGCGGTGAAGCGCATTGAGACCCGCTCTGCGCACGACATCCTCGAGGTCCGCGCCCGTGAAGCGTTCTGTTTTGCCAGCCACCACAGATAGATCGACGTCGCTCGCCAATGGCATCTTCGACGTGTGGATCCGCAAGATGTGCTCCCGGCCTTCGGGATCAGGTGTGCCGACATAAACGAGTTCGTCAAAACGCCCCGGGCGTAGCAGCGCGGGATCGACCAAGGTCGGACGATTGGTAGCCCCGATCACAACGACCGACTGCAAATCCTCCATGCCGTCCATTTCTGCCAGAATGGTGTTCACCACACGGCCAGTCACTTGCGGCTCACCTTGGCCAGACCCGCGTGCCGGCACCAGGCTATCAATCTCGTCGATGAAGATGACGCACGGGGCAACCGCGCGAGCGCGCGCGAACATGCGCGTGATTTGCTGCTCGCTCTCACCATACCATTTGGACAAGAGGTCAGAGCTCTTCATCGAAATGAAATTCGCCTCAGCCTCTTTTGCGACCGCCTTCGCGAGCAGGGTTTTACCCGTCCCGGGTGGGCCGTAGAGCAAGAAACCTTTCGCCGGGCGGATACCCAGACGCCGGAACGCATCGGGCTTCTTCAGCGGCAACTCAATGCCTTCTTTGAGCTTCTCAATGGCATCGCCGACGCCGCCAATGTCATCCCATTTGACATTGGGCACTTGCACCATGACCTCGCGCATCGCGCTCGGCTGGATCCGTTTCAGCGCGCCTAAGAAGTCCTCTCGGGTCACACAAAGCTCTTCGAGAACCTCCGGCGGGACTGTCCGCGCATCAAGGTCCAGCTTAGGCATAATCCGGCGGACGGCATCAATCGCAGCTTCGCGCGCCAGTGCAGCGAGATCTGCGCCTACAAAGCCGTGGGTGACGCGGGACAACTCGTCCAGATCGACTGCGCTCTCGAGAGGCATCCCGCGAGTATGGATTGAGAGGATTTCGCGTCGTCCCCCTTGATCCGGAACACCGATAACGATTTCGCGGTCGAACCGGCCAGGACGCCGCAAGGCTTCATCAATCGCATCAGGCCGATTGGTTGCGGCGATCACGACAAGGTTTGCGCGCGCTTCCAGCCCGTCCATCAGTGTCAGTAATTGCGCAACCAGGCGCTTCTCCGCCTCGCCAGGGACATTCTGGCGCTTTGGCGCGATCGAATCGATCTCGTCGATAAAGACAATTGCAGGGGCGGCGCGGGTCGCTTCTTCAAACACCTCGCGCAGACGCTTTTCGCTCTCACCATAACCGGAACCCATGATCTCTGGGCCATTGATGGTGAAGAATTCGGCATCAGATTCGTTGGCAACCGCCTGCGCCAGCCGCGTTTTACCCGTACCGGGAGGGCCATGCAGCAGGACACCCTTGGGCGGATCGACGCCAAGGCGCGTGAACAGCTCAGGATAGCGCAGCGGCAATTCAACCATTTCGCGAAGAGCCTTGATCGTGTCGGACATGCCGCCGACATCGTCGTAATTCACAGCGGCGCGAGCATCGCGCGGTTCTTCAAATTCCGTCCGCAATTCCACTTCGGTGTTTTCATCGATGTGCACGATGCCCTTGGGCACAGTGCCGAAAACAGACAGCCGAATTTGTGTCAGCGCGTAGGCGGGCGCGCGAAGCATCTGGCGCACATCTGATGGCATGTTTTGGACCGGCTGTTGGCCGGTGGTTGCGACCAAATCGCCTGCGACCAAAGGACGGCGGAAAAAGTTTCGCTTCAGGGCCTGCGTCGGCCCTTGAAGGCGCATCTCACGCTGAGCCGGTGCGAAAACCACGCGTGTCGCTGGACGAGATTCAGCCGCACTGATTTCGACCTTCTCGCCGGAGCCTGCCTCTGCATTGCCGCGTTGCAGCCCGTCGAGCCGCACCACGTCAAGAGTGTCGTCCTCAGCGTATGCAGCCATAGCGATCGCAGCGGTTGTGCGTTTGCCAGCGATCTCAACGATGTCGCCCTCAGTGATGCCGAGCGCTTGGAACGCTGAGCGCGGCATGCGCGCGATGCCCTGGCCCGATTCCTCCTGCCGGGCTGGCGCCACTTGCAGCCTTGTTGTTCGGGTTGGCGGCGCAGCCTCGGCATCAGCCATTCATCACTTCCTCTTTGGGCGGTTTTCTAATCACGGGCCCTTGTAGCTAGGAAGACTGGCATGGGAATGCAAATGTACACGCGCGGCGGCGTGTACAGCATCAGGCTTAGCGTAAGCAGATATGCAGGACGCGACGGGCTTCAGAGGAGGAAAGTGCAAGCCAAAAGAAAAAAGCCCGGTCGAAAGACCGGGCTTAAAAGTTTGGGAGAGGATGCCTGTTAGGCACTCGGGACATATGCGGAGATCGGGCATTTTGTGCAAGTGCGAAAGGCGCATTTAAAGTTGCATGAATCGCAGCATTAGGCGTGCGCATGCACGTCAACATACTGATATTATTAATTATACAAGTTGCAATTGTCGCAAAAGTGTCATGTTCTGGCGTTGCTTTGTGCTTTGTTCATCGCCAAAAATGTTGCAGCGCATTATCCGCATACGTATGCGATATTCATGCAAATAGCCGCCAGGCCATCACACCGCGCCAAGCATTGGGTCTGCACGGGACGACCTGACCAAGACGCATGGTGAGGTGGTGACAGCCAATCCTCAAACGACTAATTGACAGACCACCAATCAACCCCAGCCAAGGCAGCCCCATCCATGATCAAACTTTTCCCAGATGCAGCGACCGCTCTTGAAGGTGTGATCGCAAATGATATGCTGATCGCCGCAGGCGGCTTTGGCCTATGCGGCATTCCAGAACGCCTTCTCGATGCAATCCGCGACAGCGGCGTGACTGGGCTGACCTTTGCCAGCAACAATGCTGGGATCGATAACGAAGGCATAGGCAAACTGCTGCGGACCAAGCAGGTCGCCAAGATGATCAGTTCCTATGTTGGCGAAAACAAAGAGTTCGAGCGGCAGTTTCTTGCTGGTGAGCTTGAGGTCGAGTTCTGCCCCCAAGGCACGCTGGCCGAACGGATGCGCGCAGGCGGTGCGGGCATTCCGGGTTTCTATACCAAAACCGGCGTCGGCACCGAAGTTGCCAAGGACAAAGAGCATAAGGACTTTGATGGGGAAACCTACATCCTTGAGCACGGAATTTTCGCCGATCTGGCCATCGTTAAGGCGTGGAAAGCGGACGAGACCGGAAATCTTGTGTTCCGCAAAACGGCGCGCAATTTCAACCAGCCAGCCGCGACTTGCGGCAAGGTCTGCATCGCCGAGGTCGAGGAAATCGTGCCTGTCGGGAAGCTGAGTCCTGATGAAATCCACTTGCCCGGCGTATTCGTCCAGCGTCTTGTACTGGGCGCGCCCTACGACAAACAAATTGAGTTCCGCACCACGCGCGAACGCGTCACCGCCTGAATCTCGGAAGCTGGCGTTAAAGGCTGACATATGCTCCCCCACCGCTCGCCATTGATAGCTGGACTGCTCGTCGCAGCATTCGCGCTCAATGGCTGCGTTGCGGGTTTTATTCCAGTGGTTGCGGGCGGAGCGCTTGCCGGAGCGGACATTAGCCGCGAGAGACGGGAAGCTAGGGACCTGGCAGCCAACGCCGAGTTGGAGGCAAGCCAAGGTGAAGTTGTCACAAACCAAACTGGACTAGCGACCACGGGAAGCCAAGTGCCTGCGTCCATACGCGAAGGTGCGCTTATCGCTCCGGGTTCGAATGCTGGTGAATTCACCGATTTACTCACTTATTCGCGCGAGCAAGCAGGACAAATATTGTTGCAAACTGGCGAGAATGCTCCGCCCGCCAGCACTGCCGTTCTGAGCAACCCTGCAGCATTGGATGGCAAGCGAGATGAGTGCGGAGAACGCACGCCCACTGTGCTGATCGACTTGGACCCAGGCGATGGTCTGTTTACGCCGCCAAGCGCTCCGACCGCTCAGCCAATTCTCGCTGAGGGGTTGGCGAACCTTCGAGCACTTGGCCTTGAGATAACCTGGCTCTCCGCCAATTCGGCAGCAGACGCTGGCAAAGTGCGGCGCGCGCTGCATGCCTCTGGTCTTGATCCTGAAAAGTCAGACAACCTGCTGCTCATGCGATACCAAGCGGACCGCAAACAAACGCGGCGCGGCGAACTGTCGGAGACCCATTGCATCGTTGCGATTGCCGGCGACACGCGCAGCGACTTTGACGAACTCTACGATTATCTTTTGAAACCCGAAGCCGCCTTTGCCCTCGAGCCGATAATCGGCAATGGCTGGTTCCTTATTCCCCCAGTGCTTGGTCAAAATTGAAAGCAACACACATGTCAGATGAAAAAACCGGATGGTCTCGCGACGAAATGGCAGCGCGCGCTGCTCAGGAATTGCAAGATGGTTATTACGTCAATCTTGGCATTGGCATTCCGACACTGGTCGCCAATCACATTCCAGAGGGCATGCATGTAACGTTGCAAAGCGAGAACGGCATGCTTGGGATTGGGCCGTTCCCTTACGATGATGAAGTCGACCCCGACCTGATCAATGCTGGCAAGCAAACGATCAGCGAGCTGCCCCACTCAGCCTATTTCGACAGCGCCACCAGCTTTTCGATGATCCGTGGCGGTCACATTGACCTGACCGTGCTTGGTGCCATGGAAGTTGCCGAGAATGGCGACATTGCCAATTGGATGATCCCGGGCAAGATGATCAAGGGCATGGGCGGCGCAATGGATCTGGTCGCGGGCGTCAAAAAAATCATCGTGGTTATGGATCACAACAGCAAAGCGGGCGATCCGAAGCTCATTCCCGAATGCACATTGCCGCTAACGGGCAAAAACGTGGTAGATATGGTCATCACGAATTTGGGCGTATTTCACCGAGAGAACCACGATAGCCCGTTTCGCCTGATAGAGCTGGCACCAGGCATCACCGAAGCGGACATCGCCGCGAAGACAAGCGCAAAGTACGAAGTGGCTCTAGCCTAAGGCCCAAAGACAATGTGGCTCGAAAATCCGCGCAATCCGAATGCACCGCTCGCCGGCCTGCGCGTGGTGGAGCTCGCGCGTGTGCTCGCGGGACCATGGGCGGGGCAGATTCTTGCCGATCTTGGCGCTGATGTCATCAAGATTGAGAGCCCTCAAGGCGATGGCACCCGGCTGTGGGGTCCGCCCTGGATCGAGCGAGAAGGCCGGGACGGCGCGACCGAACGCGAAGCCGCCTATTACCACGCCTGCAATCGCGGAAAGCGGTCGGTTAAAGCCGACTTTACGGTCGAGCATGATCTGCAATTCGTCCGCAAGCTTTGCGGCGAAGCGGACGTGGTGCTGGAAAATTTCAAACCCGGTACGCTCACAAAGTTCGCCTTGGATTATGAGAGTATCGCGCACTCCAACTCCAGGGTCGCATATTGCTCCATCAGCGGTTTTGGCCAAGATGGGCCAAGGCGCGATGAGCCCGGATACGACTTCGTTATTCAAGCGATGAGCGGTTTTATGTCGCTGACCGGTAAACCCGACGGCGAGCCCATGAAGCATGGGGTGTCAATCTCTGACCTGGCCTGCGGCCTCTATGCCGCCAACGCGATCCAAGCCGCTCTGCTGATGCGAGAGCGCACGGGCAAAGGGCAATGGATAGACATGAGCCTGCTCGATTGCTCTGTCGCCTTGCTCGCCAATCAAGCGACGAGCTATTTCACGGCGGGCCAAGTGCCGCCGCGCATGGGCAATGCGCATGCTCAGGTGAGCGCCTATGGCGTCTTCCCCACACGCGATGGTCCGGTCGTTCTTGCACCCGCCAATGATGGCCTCTTCCGCAAGCTGCTGAGCGTGCTCAAGCGAGAGGATCTGCTGAGTGATCAGAGGTTCGCGACCAATGAAGCGCGGATCGCCAACCGAGAACTGGTTGACGACATGATCGCACAAGAAACCACGAATTGGGCGCGCGAGGACTTGCTAAAAGCCTGCGCAGCCGCCGGTGTGCCCGCAGGTCCGATCAATGATCTTGATCAGGTCTTTTCGGACCCGCAAGTGCAGGCCCGCGGCCTCAAGGTAGAACTAGACGGGCAGCCGGGCGTGCGCAGCCCAATTGCGTTCTCAGACGCAGAGCTGGCACTGGATCGCCCATCGCCAAAGCTTGGAGAGGACACGCCAGGCCGCGAACAACTCGTCTGACTAAGTCAGCGCTGCCTTCAGCGTATCGACCAGATCCGTCCGCTCCCACGGGAAGAAATCGCCCTTCGCCTGACGCCCGAAATGGCCATAGGCCGCGCTTCTGAGATAGATCGGCTTGTTCAGGCCTAGGTGCGTACGGATGCCGCGCGGCGTCAATCCGCCCAGGCTTTCGATGCCGAGGATCGCCTCTTCAATGCGGTCATCGCCAACTGCGCCTGTCCCGAAGGTGTCGACATAGAGCGACAATGGTTTTGACACACCGATCGCATAGGCAAGCTGAATGGTGCAGCGCTTTGCCAAGCCGGCGGCGACGATATTCTTCGCCAGATAGCGGGTGATATAGGCGGCGCTGCGGTCAACCTTTGTCGGGTCTTTGCCGCTAAAAGCGCCGCCGCCATGCAGGCTAGCGCCGCCATAGGTGTCGACAATAATCTTGCGCCCGGTCAGTCCGGCGTCCCCATCCGGACCGCCAATCTCAAAGGCCCCGGTCGGGTTGATATGCCAGACCGTCTCATCACTGATGAAGCCATCCGGCAGGACATCACCAACCGCGCCTTTGACGTATGCCTTGAGTTCCGCCTCTTTCTCGCCTTCGTGATAACCCGGCGCATGCTGGGTTGAGACCACAATCGCCGTGCAAGCCACGGGCTTCCCGTCGCGGTAACGCAAGGTCACCTGGCTTTTTGCATCCGGTTCAAGAAACGGGGCAGCACCCAATTTGCGGTCACGCGCAAGGCGCTGCAAAATCTTGTGGCTGTAGTCGAGCGTCGCAGGCATCAGATCGGGGGTCTCATCGCAGGCAAAGCCAAACATGATGCCTTGGTCACCTGCGCCCTCGTCTTTGTTCGATCCTTCAGAACCCGCATCAACGCCCATGGCGATTTCAGCTGACTGGCCATGCAAATGGTTCTCAAACGTCAATGTCTCGTGGTGAAAGCCGGGTTGAGCGTAGCCAATCTCTTTTACCGTATTGCGTACCGTTCGTTCAATTTCATCAAGCGCGCCTTCGGCCCACTCGCCGTTCTCGTAGATGCCCTTCGCGCGAATTTCGCCTGCTAGCACAACGCGCTGCGTCGTGGTCAGAGTTTCGCAAGCCACCCGGGCTTCGGGATCTTTCGACAGAAACAGATCAACAATGGCGTCGGAAATTTGGTCAGAGACCTTATCCGGATGACCCTCAGAGACGCTTTCTGATGTGAACAAATATTCGCTACGCATGATACCTCTGCGTTAGAACCGCTGGATATAAGGAATTCTTTATGTCTATTAGGCCCTAACTCGCAGCGCGGCGTTGCGCAACCAGTCTGGACACGCCCAGCGCCAGTAAGCTCAATAACGCGGCCCAGATGAGCGGGAGAGCGTTACCCAAACGCGCAAACAGGGTCGGCGGCTTGGCGCTCGGCACATAGCCATCGAGCCTATCCGATTTGCCGGTCGCAATGCTTTGCCGCACAATACCCTCGGCATCGATCACCGCGCTGATCCCGGTTGTGGTCGAGCGAAGGACGGGCAAGCCTTCTTCGATGGCCCGCAATCTCGCCTGAGCCAAATGCTGCGGCGGGCCCCAAGCGCCAAACCACCCATCATTGGACGGATTGAAGAGATAGTCAGGACGATTAGCGGTATCGGCCACTTGGCCGGAAAAGACGATCTCATAGCAAATTTGGACGCCCACTTTGCCAAACGCCCCCGTTTCGAGCGTACGCGGACCGGGGCCGGGCAGATAGTCGATCGAGCCTGCCACCAAGCGGCTGAGGCCGAGGGGTTCTAGTAAACCGCGCATCGGCAGATATTCGCCATATGGCACCAAATGCGCCTTGGCATATTGCTGCGTGATATCGCCTGCGCCGTCCAAAGCTATGACAGAGTTTCTCGCACTGACTGCACGGATAAAGCCATTCTTCTCAGCAAGGTCGAGGTTCACAACGCCAGTTAGCAACAGCGAGTCTGAGCCAATGACCGATGCGATCCGGTTGCGCGCAAACTCTGGATCGCCTGCTGCTGTCATTCGGTCATAATATCGCTGCGGATAGCCATCCTCGAGATAGTCAGGCACCCCGCTCTCTGGCCACAGCACCAGTCGCGGCTGCTCACGACCCGGCAAAGTCAGCTGAGTGATACGCGCAAACTGTTCTTCAAACTTACTCGGGTCATTGATCTCTGGTTGCGGGATCAGCGGCTGGATTAGCGCGTAGCGGACTGTGCTGTCTTCGCGATCGAGAACGCTCGACAAAGGAAAGAGCATTCCGGCCGAAATCAGCACGGCCAAAACAGCGAGGCTAATCCGCGCCTTGTTAAGCGCGAGATAGGCAAGGCCTGTCGCGAGTAAAACCACGAATCCCGAAAGCGCATAGGTGCCAAGCCAAGGCAGCAATATCGCCAGCCCCGGCCGCTCCCAAGATCCCAGCAAAGACAGGCCGAGTGGCGGCCATGGATAGCCGGTGAAGACCCAGCTGCGCAGCCACTCCGTCACAATCCACGCGGCGGCAAGCACCATTCCGAACGCGGGCAATCCCGGGCGTCTCGCAGTAATATGAGCAATCACAGCCGCTAATGCTGGATAGATTGCCAGATAAACGCACAGCAATGGCACGGCGAACCAGCCCAGGAATTGCGGCATCTCGGCTTGATATGTGAACGCCGTCGCAATCCAATTGTTGGCCAATGTCAGATGCGACCACCCGAACAACCAGCCAAGTAAAGCGGCCCTGCGCCAATTGTCCGCATAGCTGAGCAAAACGACGAAGGCCGAAACAACAGCCAAGGTCACCGGCCACCATCCAAGCGGAGGGAAGCCGAGGGCGGCCAATGCGCCCAGCAATAATGTGGTCCAATTGGGATGCGCGCGGGCTATGCCAATCCAGCGATCAAAGATTGCTCGCATATTGGCTGTCTATCCCGCGATTATCCCTGCCCGGAGGCGCTGTTAGTCTACGGTTTCCAGATTGTCGCCGCTATCATCTTGGCCCGGTGCGTCCCCGCCAATTGCTGGCGGCAGAACAGAAGCGTCGATTTCATCAGCAACCTTGTTGTCGCTCTTGGGCTTGCGCGGTGCACGAGGCTTTCGGCGCGTGGTGCGTTCTTCCGACTGGCTGTCACCACGCGGCTTGCGCGCACGGCGCTTTGGCTCTTCTTCGCCTGCATCATCCGAACTTGAATCATTAGCATCCGTTTCGGCGCCGTTGTCGCTGTCAGATTGCTGGTCATTGGCCTGTTCATCGCGGCGTGAACGCGGGCGCCGAGAGCGGCGACGGTTTTCACCGTCTTCATCCTCATCGCCATCTTCACCTGATTGGCCGCGCTCTTCCTGGCGCTTGGCCCGCGCTTCGTCTTGGCGGGCCTTATTATCGGCGATTACGCGCAGATAGTGGTCGGCAAACTGCAAATAATATTCAGCCTGCACCCGGTCGCCGTGATGCTGAGCATCCTGTGCCAGCTTCTTGTATTTATCGAGCAATTGCGGCGCGTTGCCGCGCGCCCTGCTGTCGATCCGGTTTAGCTGATTGCCGCCGCCTTGATTGCGATTACCGCGACCGCGGCGACGATTGTTACGATTGTTATTCAAGGAAATTCATCCTCATTTACGGCCTTCGGGCAAATTCTCATTGCACCATGACCAGTAGACCCCTCGTCCAAACGCCAGTTCTAATATTGGCGCGCGCTCCGCGCTGTACGAGCCGGGGGTATCCACGCGGCAAATCCATGCTTTCATACGGAGCTAGACCAATTGATTTGCAGCCCGTGCCGATCAATTGCCTGATTCGGGGTTAGCGAGGCTGGCCGCGTTTGCCAAGCCCTGTCGAAATTTCGTCAACCCCGAATCGCTAATCATGTGAGGATCAATGCGCGGTCGCGGCCTGCGAGATCGCGAGTAGTCTCCACGTTAAAGCCTTCATTCTCAGCGATTGAGCTAACATCGGACGCTTGTTCCGCCCCAATTTCGAGCACTGCGATACCATCCGGCGTCAGCAGGCATCGCAATTGCGGGATGATACGCTGATAATCATCGAGACCTTCTTCGCCCGCGAACAGCGCGGTCGCAGGCTCAAATTCGCGCACATCTAGGTCTAGCGACGCGTCGCTCTCCACGTAGGGCGGATTGGAAATGATCAGATCATAAAGACCAAGGCTTTCGCTCCAGCCGGGCACGCTCCAGTCTGCGACGCAAAGCTGCGCTCGGTCAGCGACTCCTAATTTTTCCGCATTAGCGTTTGCCACATCAATCGCCCTGAATGATTGGTCGATGCCCAAGCCGGATGCTTTGGTTTCAGCTAGCAGAGTGAGTAGGAGAGCACCGCTCCCAGCGCCGAGATCGAGAATCTGGGTGGGGTTAGGAACTCTCGAAAGCGCCGCTTCAACCACGCTTTCGCTATCACCGCGCGGGATCAAGACATCGGGCGTGACGCGAAATTCACGCCCGTAGAACTCTTGCACGCCGGTTATGTACGCCACTGGCTCGCGCGCTACACGGCGACCAAGCAAGGCCTCAAACCCATCTGGCGCTTCATCCTTCATATGCATCAGGAGCATGTCAGATCGGCTTTTGCCAAGAGCATGAGCCATCAGAATTTCGGCATCAAGACGCGCGGTGTCACTGGTGCTCGAGAGCTTCTGAGCCGCCTCGCGCAAAACCTCGGCAATGGTCATTCGCTCAGCGCAGCCAGCCGCTTGCCTTCGTCTTCCGCCGTCAATGCATCGACCAATTCATTAAGGCCTGGGCCTGCGAGCACATCTTCAAGCTTGTGCAAAGTCAGCCCGATGCGGTGGTCCGTCACCCGACCCTGAGGGAAATTGTAAGTCCGAATCCGTTCGGAACGGTCGCCCGAGCCCACCATAGCTTTGCGAGCTTCCGCCTCTGCACCCTGCGCTTCATCGCGAGTTTTCTCAAACAGACGCGCGCGTAGCACCTGCATCGCTTTCTCGCGGTTCTTATGCTGGCTGCGTCCGTCCTGGCAGGTAACCACCAGACCGCTTGGTTCGTGGGTAATGCGGATTGCGCTGTCGGTTGTGTTGACGTGCTGCCCCCCGGCACCACTGGCCCGGTACGTGTCGATTTTGAGATCACCTGGGTCGATCCGGATATCCACCTCGTCCGGCTCTGGCAGCACCGCAACGGTGGCCGCTGACGTGTGAATCCGCCCTCCGCTCTCGGTTTCAGGCACGCGCTGCACCCGGTGCACACCGCTCTCAAATTTGAGCTTCGCGAACACATCGGCCCCGCGCACATTCGCGACGATTTCCTTAAAGCCCCCAACTTCTGAAGCGTTCATGCTGACAGGTTCGACCTTCCACCCCTGCTCAGATGCAAAGCGCTCATACATTCGGTAAAGATCGCCAGCGAACAGTGCCGCTTCATCGCCGCCCGTGCCTGCGCGGATTTCCAGCATGGCTGGCTTGCTGTCGGCGGCATCACGGGGCAGCAAGGCGATCGCAAGCTGACGCTCGGCCAACGGCAATTGCTCGCGGAGTTCGCCGAGCTCTTCCTCGGCCATTGCCTTCATCTCGGGGTCAACCAGCATGTCTTCGAGGCCAGTAATTTCATCTCGCATGGCCTTTACCTGCAGCGACAGCTTCGCAACCGGCTCAAGCTCCGAATAGTCACGCGAGGCGCGCACGAACTCGTCCCCCTCCAGCGTGCCAGATGCCATGCGGGCTTCCAGCTCGGCGAAGCGGTGAGCGATTTGATCAAGGCGTTCTGCGGGAATTTGCAAGGTTTTCTCACGATTATAGAAGAAAGACAAAGGCTACTGTACTGCTACGTATATCGCCCTTCTGGATCGATCACTGCCATGTCATCTTCGAAGTCCGCAAACAGGTCTGCCACATTTTCCATATCTCGTTCCATTTTTAGATCGAGAACTCTCAATGGGACTACAGCCGGATCGAGCAATTTCTGCTCCCCAGTTGCCAAGGTTTTGAATTGCACTTTGCCCGAGCTGATCTCATCTTCCCCGATGATCAGGGCCGCAAGAGCGCCAGATTCGTTGGCTCGCGACATGCGTTTTTTGATCTTCCCACTGGCGAAAATTTCAGCAGAAATGTGTTCACGGCGCAGACGGTTCAGCAATGCCATCGCATTGCCGAGGGCACTCTCGCCAAGGGGTATCACGGCTGCATCGACGGCTGGCTCCGCTATCTCACCAACCAGCATCGCCAACCGCTCAATTCCCGCCGCCCAACCGACAGCTGGTGTGGCCGGTCCACCCAGGCTTTCCATCAAACCGTCATAGCGCCCACCGCCCAACACTGTGCTTTGTGCACCCAGAGCGTCCGCCGCGGCTGAACCTTCGTCCGGAATGAATTCAAACGCAGTGTGGCGATAATAATCGAGCCCGCGCACCAGCGCCTCTGCCCGCACCCATTTGACGCCTGCCGCGTCCAGACCGTCGGTCACAGCCTTAAAGAACGCCCGTGCCTCATCAGAGAGAAAATCATCGATTTTCGGCGCGTCGACTAGGAACGGTCTGTCCCGGCCATCCTTGCTGTCGAGAATACGCAGCGGGTTTTTCTCCAGCCGCTCCTGCGAATCTTCCGACAGCTGATCTTTCACCGCGCTGAAATAGTCGATCAACGCCGCACGCCAGGCTTCGCGGCTTGTCCCATCGCCCAAGGTGTTGAGGTGCAGCCTCACCCCTTCGATACCCAGCTCTTTCAAAAGCTGGTCGGCCATCGCGAGCAGCTCTACATCGGCCTGCGGTTCTGCCGCCCCGATGATCTCGGCATCGATCTGGTGAAACTGCCTGTAGCGGCCCTTTTGCGGGCGTTCGTAGCGGAACAGCGGTCCATGGGTCGCCGCCTTCAGCGGCGCGTGCTGCTGCCAGCCATTGGTCAGATACGCACGAGCAATGCCAGCGGTGAACTCTGGCCTAAGCGTGAGCGAGTCCCCGCCGCGATCCTCAAACGAGTACATTTCTTTGGAGACAACATCCGTCGTCTCGCCGAGGGAGCGTGCAAACACTTCCGTCTTCTCAAACACCGGCATTTCAATTCGGCGAAACCGGTAGAGCCGCCGCACGCGCTCAAAGGTTTCGACCACGAACGCAAAGGCTTCGGCATCAGCGCCAAAGATATCTTGCGTCCCACGGATGGCTTTTGGAGTGTTTTTCGACATTGCACTTGAGCGATTAGGGGCAAGATCATCTTGCCGCAATAGAGCCGCGCAGCTAGGGGGCACTCGAGCTCAGGGAGAGGGCGTTTACACTAACAGGATAGCAGCATGCGTATCGACAAAATCCCGACCGGTAATAATCCACCTGACGACCTCAATGTTATCATTGAAGTGCCCACGGGCGGAGAGCCGGTGAAGTACGAATTTGACAAGGAAAGCGGCGCGTTGTTCGTCGACCGCATTCTGCACACTCCGATGCGCTACCCAGCGAACTACGGCTTTGTGCCGCACACGCTCAGCCCCGATGGCGATCCCTTGGATGCTTTGGTGATTGCGCGCACGCCCTTCATGGCTGGCTGCGTTGTGCACGCCCGCCCAATTGGTGTTTTGAACCTAGAAGACGAGCACGGCGGCGATGAAAAGCTGATCTGCGTGCCAGTCGACACGACTTTTCCATATTACTCAGATGTGGGTGAGACCAAGGATTTGCCGTCGATCATTTTTCAACAGATCGAGCACTTCTTCACCCACTACAAAGATCTTGAAGCGGAAAAGTGGGTCCGGATCGGAAAATGGGGCGACCGCGCAGAAGCTCGGCGCATTGTTCTGGAAGCGATTGAGCGGGCTAAGGCCTAATCTCTTATTAGGCCCACAAGAGCGAAGAGATACCTTTAAAACAAAAAGTCAGAATGAACGGCAGGCCAATAGCCATCACCCAAAGGCCAGCAAGATCGCGCCGGAAAGCCGGGCGATACGCTTGGTCTGCCGCTTCGCTGTCTGACAGGCCAGTCCAGCGTTTCTCGAACCAGCGACACGCCGGGATGATGGCCGCGACCAAAACAACGAGTGCGATGTAAGGCAAAATCGACGCACCGCCGGTGTTGAGTGCTTTAATCGTCACAAAGATTTGAAGCCCCGTGTAAACGAGCAGCGCGTAGGCAACGTGATCGCTCATCGATTTACGCCAGTCGAGGACGTCGCCCTCAGCCTTACGGTCAGACTGATGGTCTGCGTCATAGCGATGCGCGATATTTTTCATTGTGCCGCTCTCCAACGGATTCGTTCCCCAAGCTTCGAGTATCTCAAATTGCGGCAAATCTTGCAAGCTCGGTGACCAATCCGCAACTTTGTTGCAGATCTTGCAATTTTTGAGCGCGGACATCGCGACACGCAAAAATCCTGCCAAATTGGGCAATACTGCTCTTTTATGTCTGGATTGCGGTGCTAAGGGTTATCCGATGAGTGAGACAAACGCCCTGGCCGATACGCCTGAAAGCAGCACCGCCGATGCTACAGCGCCGCTGCCTGACGGCGGCCTTGAAGTCATTTCCATTGCCAAGAGTTATGACAAGCGCTCGGTCCTGAGCGACATTTCATTGACCGTTGGTAAGGGCGAGGTTCTGGGCCTGCTTGGCCCCAATGGCGCGGGCAAGACGACCTGCTTCTACTCGATAATGGGTCTTGTTCGCCCGGATTCCGGCCGGATCCTGATGGACGGCGAAGATGTCACCAAGCTGCCGATGTACCGCCGCGCGATCTTGGGGCTTGGGTATCTGCCCCAGGAAACAAGCATTTTTCGCGGCATGACCGTTGAGCAGAATATCAACTGCGTGCTTGAGATGGTCGAGCCAGACAGCGATACCCGCGCTCAAGAACTGGAACGCCTGCTCGGTGAGTTTGGCCTCACTGAGCTGCGCAGTTCGCCAGCCATGGCCTTGTCGGGCGGTGAACGTCGACGCTGCGAAATTGCCCGGGCGCTGGCCGCAAAGCCGTCCATCATGCTGCTCGATGAACCGTTTGCCGGCATCGACCCGCTGTCGATCAGCGACATTCGCGACCTTGTAAAAGATCTCAAAGGGCGCGGCATTGGCGTGCTGATCACTGATCACAATGTTCGAGAAACACTCGATATCGTGGACCGCGCGTGCATTATATATGGCGGACAGGTGCTCTTCGCCGGCACGCCGCAGGCCCTTGTCGCAGACGAGAACGTCAAGCGGCTTTATCTCGGCGAAGGCTTCACTTTGTGACGAGGCGGCGGAGTTAAATCATGGCGCTCGGCCCAAGGCTAGACCTACGCCAGTCGCAATCCTTGGTCATGACGCCGCAATTGCAGCAGGCGATCAAACTGCTGGCGGCATCAAACCTCGAAATCGAAACCTTCATCTCCGACGCATTGGAAGCCAATCCGCTGCTCGAGGCCGGGGTGCTATCCACTGAAGACAGCGGGCCCAGCGGGGAAAGCGATGACATCCCGCGCGAGGAATTCACCGCCGACCAACTGATCGGCCAAGCACAAGGCGAAAGCGAAGCTCCGCTCGATCTGGACACGGGCGCGCTCGACCGCGACCGTGACACGGGCGACGGCGCAAGCGGGCCTGCTGCAGGCGATGCGGAATGGGGAGCAGCCGCGAGCAGCGGTGGCGGCTCCGACCTGCTGCCCGACCTTGAGCAAACAAGCGCCGCGCAAATCACGCTCGCGGAGCATCTTAACGAACAAATTGGCGCAGCGGCCAAAGACGAACGCGAAGCTTTCATTGCGCGTCACTTGATCGGATTGCTCGACGAGGCAGGCTACCTCTCCTTTGATCTGCGCGATGTTGCCTATGATCTCGGGGTGGAACTGAGCGATGCTGAGGGCGCGCTCAAAGCAGTGCAAACACTTGACCCCAGCGGAGTTGGCGCGCGCAGTCTGTCAGAATGCCTGGCAATCCAAGCGCGTGAGGCGGATCGCTATGACCCGTGCATGGCGCAATTGATTGACCATCTGGAATGGGTAGCACGCGGCGAAATTGCCCGGCTGAAGCGCGTGTGCGGAGTGGATGAAGAAGACTTTGCCGACATGCTCGCCGAACTGCGCGGCTATGACCCAAAACCCGGGCTGGCCTATGGTGCAAGCACTGCGAGCGCGGTTGTACCGGACATTCTGCTAAGTGATAATGGTGAAGGCGGTTGGGATGTTGCACTTAACGAGGAGACGTTGCCGCGCCTCATCGTCAACCGATCTTATTTCGTCGAACTGCGCGATGGCGCGCCGGATCCCGACGCGCAAAGCTGGCTGAAAGAAAAGCTGGCGGACGCGCATTGGCTCATCCGGGCACTGGACCAACGACAAAAGACCATTCTCAAAACGGCGGCTGAGATCGTGAAGAAACAGGAAGGCTTCTTTCGCAATGGCGTGTCGGAGCTTCGCCCGCTAACCTTGCGCGAGGTCGCCGAAGAAATTGATATGCACGAAAGCACGGTCAGCCGTGTGACCAGCAACAAGTTCCTGCATTGCGAGCGCGGTTGCTTTGAGCTCAAATACTTCTTCACCAGCGGCGTTTCATCCAGCGATGGCGAAGGCGCATCATCTGAAGCGATCAAAGCCCGCATCAAAGCTTTGACCGATGCAGAAGAGCCCAAAAAGATCCTGTCCGACCAGAAACTCGCAGACCTTTTGAAAGAAGAAGGCTTCGATCTTGCGCGGAGAACCGTTGCCAAATATCGTGAAGCCATAGGCATCGGCTCCAGCGCAGAACGCCGCCGGCAAAAGAAGCTCGCCAACCTCTAAACCAGAGTTTTGCTGCACCCGAGCGGGCCTAAGCACCTCAGAAGCGCCGGGATTTGGGCAATCCGAAGCATAGGTATGAACCCCTGCGACTCGCGAGTTTCTAATGCTTTACGGTAAATTAACCTTTTCCGTTCAGAACTTATGTGGTTAATACATGGCAACACCTCTTAGCGAGGAGTTACCGTGACACTTTGTTACGATGATCTGGGTATATAGGGGACCAGCAATGCGTGTGCTCTTGATTGAGGACGAGCCAACAACGGCCAAAGCAATTGAGCTTATGCTCACGACAGAGGGCTTCAATGTCTATTCGACCGACCTCGGCGAAGAAGGCTTGGATCTAGGTAAGCTGTATGATTACGATATCATCCTGCTCGACCTGAACCTCCCAGATATGCACGGATATGACGTGCTGAAGAAACTGCGTGTCGCGAAGGTGCAGACGCCGGTTTTGATCCTTTCTGGCATTGCCGAAATGGACAGCAAGATCCGCAGCTTCGGATTTGGCGCTGATGACTATGTCACCAAACCATTCCACCGCGAAGAACTGGTTGCTCGCATCCATGCAGTTGTGCGCCGCTCTAAGGGCCACAGCCAATCGATCATCCGCACTGGCAAGCTTGCCGTGAACTTGGATGCTAAGACTGTTGAAGTCGATAGCGCCCGCGTTCACCTGACCGGCAAAGAATACGCCATGCTTGAGCTGCTCAGCCTGCGCAAAGGCACGACGCTCACCAAGGAAATGTTCCTCAACCACCTTTATGGCGGAATGGATGAGCCTGAACTTAAGATCATCGATGTTTTCATCTGTAAGCTGCGCAAAAAATTGAGCCATGCTTGCGGTGGTGAAAACTACATCGAAACGGTCTGGGGCCGCGGCTATGTACTGCGCGATCCGGATGCGGAAGCAGAGGCCGCTTAAGCGTCTAGACGAATTCTCCAGTCTTTTGGGACGGGAACGAGAAACGCGCGGGGCAGCAATGCTCCGGGCGTTTTTCTTTGCTTGCCGTGTTCTGAGCTCGCCCCGCCGCAATCTCTACGAAACGTATAGATACAGCGCGTGATCGCTATGAGAACAATCTCAGCCATGGAGGTATTGTCATGGTAAACGCAGCCACTCAGCATATTTCTAATGACACCAGCCGTCTCGCTGCAGCGATGCAAAGCGCGAGCGCTCAGAGCAGCTACACGATACGCAGCGGTGACACGCTCAGCAGCATTGCGCAGCGGTTTGGAACCGACGTGGCGACGCTCGCGAGAGCGAATGGGATCTCCAACCCTAACCGGATATATGTTGGCGACACTCTTAACGTCCCTGGCGCAGGTACCAGCACTCACACTGTTGTAAGAGGTGACACCTTGGCGGTCATCGCCAGAAGTGCTGGCCTATCCTTGCAAGCTGTGCTGAATGCCAATCTTCAAATTCGCAATGCCAACCTTATTTACCCGGGCCAAGAGATTACTCTGCCGGCGGCAAGGACTGCTACTCTGGCAGCACCGCAATCTGGAGTCGAAGGCTCTGGCAATGGGACACCAGCCGTCACTGGGCCGAGCGATGTTGGAGCCGTTGGCGAGACGAACTTCAACGGAGCGACCCTCAGCCTGTCTCGGGCGGACGTCAACAATTTGAAGCGCGTCCTTCAGACCGAGTGGGTGCAATCGGCTGGAGATGCCCAGGCGCATGGGATCATCGACACGCTACTTAATCGCACCGCCTCAGGGCGCTGGGGCGACACAGTCGCCGATGTGGCGAACGCGCCGTATCAATTCTCGGACATCAACGGACCTGTGTCTTGGCCGGACGGGCGTACCTCTGTCGAACAAATCCCCATGGCTCAGGTGAGCGCGCGGGTTGACCAATTGGTGGACAGCTATCTCGCTGAGCGCGCTCAGGGCAGAGAGTCCTCAATCGGATCGCATTTAAATTACGCGAACCCGAACTATTCCGATTCCGTCAATTTGGGCTGGATCAATGCTCTTGACGGACCCGTGCTAGGACGAGGCGACGCCATTCATCGCCATGGCACTACACCAGATCTGGAACGCTTTCGCCCAGGCGAATTCAGAGTGGGCCTGCCGGGTTCAGCCAGCATAACGCAGCCCACACCTGAACCTGTCACTGGCCCCTTCAACGGTAGAATGCTTGCCGCCGAAGTGGGCGTTGCCATCAAGAGTAACAGTGTGAACCTATCCCAGCTGCACTCATCGATGGACCCAGCGATCCGTGCTGTGGCCGCGGCAGCGCAGCAGCTCGGCTTGCCTCAGCCTGTCATTACAAGCGGCAATGACTCGCGGCATAGCGAGAATTCCCTGCACTATGAAAACAAGGCGCTCGATTTCCGAGGCAACAATCTGACCATTGCTCAAGGAAGGGCCTTGCGAGATGCCGTGAGTGAAGCTGTAGGGCCAGATTATGATGTTCTGTTTGAGGTCTTTCCAAACAATCCGGCCAACAACCACCTTCATATCGAATTTGATCCAGACTAAGCTACCGCGATGACGCGTCAAAATAGCCTTCGATATCTCGCGCTCGCGGCGCTGCCATTGATTGTGGCTGCATGCTCAGATGCAGGCGCTCTGACGAAGGATGAGAGCGCTAAGCAAACTGCGTCTGCCGATGCAGCGCCCTTGGCCGAAACTCCGCCGGACGAGCAAAATTCGAAAAAGATCAAGCGGACAGGCTCGCCAGCTCTGCCGCCGCCAGACCGGGCGGACGCACCAATCGAGAGCGAAGCCCGGATCGTTTCCCTAAACGACGTGCAACGTGGGGAGCGCTCTGCCTGCCAAATCAATTTCACCTATCCAGGCTATCCCGCACAGGAAATACTGTGGTTCGACGAGACGTGCTCGGCATTGAGCCCCAGCTTTATGGACCGGGCAAAGCTCGAGGCGGCTGACCGCTGGCAGCGGATTGATGAGTATGGCCAGATGCAAATCGCCAAACGCACCGGCGGTATTGTCTTCTATGTCGAGGGCCAATTCACGGCCTCGGTATTCCCGATGGACTATAACAATGCGCCGATGGAAGTTACCGTCGCGGACTGAGCACTGGACATAGAGCCGTGCTCTTTCTAGCGGGGGCGCATGACTGCGCACAAAGAAGGCGATCCCACGACACTCAACCGTTTGTACGGCCGCAGCATCGGCAAACCCCTGCGCGCGCGTCAGCAAGGCCTGGTCGATGATCTGCTACCTCGCATTGCCGTGCCCACCGACGGTCCAGTCACTGCTGAGCGGCTGTTCGGCCAGGATTGTCCGATGCACTTTGAAATCGGCTTTGGCAGCGGAGAGCACCTTGCCTACCGCGCGGACCTGCTGCCCAATCACGGCTTAATTGGCGCAGAGCCATTCATGAACGGCGTGGCAGCCGCGCTTGGGCATGTCGATGATCAAGGGCTGACCAATGTCCGCCTGCATGCCGGCGATGCACTCGATGTGCTCAGCCGCATTCCTGATGGCGCTCTGACCATGGTGTATCTGCTGCACCCCGATCCCTGGCCAAAGGCACGCCATGCAAAGCGACGCATGGTCAATGACGGCCCGATCGCCATGATCGCGGACAAGCTCAAACCCGGCGGCGAATTTCGCTTCGGGACGGACCATGCGATTTACCTGCGCCATGCCCTCATGGTGATGCAGCGGTTTTCGGATCGGCTTGAATGGGTGACCGAGGGCCCGGAGAGCTTCCAAAACCGACCATCTGGCTGGCCAGAAACGCGCTATGAAAAGAAAGCGCGCGAAGTGTTCGAGCACGAAGTTTGGTATTTCCGTTACCGCAAACGCTGAATTTGCTTTCATAGCTCCACTGAGCCAGACTTGGATCATAACCTAAGGGGGCAAAATGGTAGCGCGGCGACAATTTCTGGCAGGAGTGGCAATCGGCGCGGGAGCGCTTTCGGCTTGCAGTGAGATCTCGAGCAATTCGGGCGGTGACCGGATCGCCGCTGCGCTCGATCAAGGCGGCAGGCTGCTAGACGCGGAAGCGCTTGAAGATGCGCTGGTCGGCAGCTCCTATCTCGGCACGGGTGGCGGCGGTAGTCTCTCCGAAGCACGCGAGTTGATCGCCTCGGACCTAGCGGCTGGCCACAAGTTCAGCGCGATTCCCGTTTCTGGACTATCTGATGATGACAGGGTCGCCTGCCCCTATGGCTTGGCCAGCCTCGCGCCAACAAGTGAAGACATGCAGGCGCGGCTCGATGCCATCGAAAATCAGGTCGAAGAGCCCGTGCAAGCTGCGTTCGAAGCACTGGAGCGGCATCTGGATCAAAAGTTTGCAGGCGTCATCCTTGGAGAGATCGGCCCACTAAGCCTGGCCGAAGGTCTTTCAATCGCAGCGCGGCTGGGCGTGCCCGCGCTGGACGCCGACACGGTTGGCCGCGCGGTTCCAGAGATCAATCAGCACTCGGTAAAGGTTGCAGGCGTTCCGCTCACACCAATTGGCGCGGCCACCCCATTTGGCGATCAGATGGTGATCGGCACTCTAGGCGATCCCACGCGTGCGGAGGACATCTTGCGAAGTGTGGCCGTTGTCAGCCGCGCCTGCGGCGTCGCAGATTCGCCCATCACAGGTAAGCAAGCCAAAACGGAAGGCACGCTGGTGACTGGCAGCCTCTCGTTAGCGATTTCGATCGGCAAAGCGGTGCGCGAGGCTAAGGCCGCCGGTAATGACCCTATCGAAGCCGCGCGCGCCGCTGGTGATGGTTACTTGCTGTTCACAGGCGTGGTCGCAGGCACCGAATGGGTCGATGAGGACGGATTCCTCCAAGGCAAAGTGATGCTGACCGGAACCGGCGATTTCGCAGGCCAATCCTTCGAAACTGACGTAAAGAACGAACATCTCGTCGCCCGCCGGGATGGCGTCGTCGTCGCAACATGCCCCGATCTTATCAGCCTGATCGACCTCGAAAGCGGCGATGGAGTGGTCAACCCGGGCTATGAGAATGGGCAATCTATTGCTGTGCTGGGCTTTAGAAGCGATCCGATCTGGCGCGGCGAAGCGGGTCTGGCGGTCTTCAGTCCGCGCTATTTCGGTTATGATCTGGACTATGTTCCGATCGAAAATTTGATTGACTAAAGCGCTGCCAACAATGCGGCGATATCAGCCTCATCGTTGTAAAGGTGCGGCGTCACTCTCAGCGAATCTCCGCGCTGCGAAACGAAGATCTGATTGGCCGCAAGCCTTTCAGGCAAACCATCTGGAATGCCCTGAGGAAAGCCAAGGGAGAGGAAATGCGGGGCGCGCACGCCGATTGGCGCTGCCGTAAGCCCAGCCTTATTGGACTCATCCGCAATGGCATTGGTCAGCTCACTAAGCGTTTCAGCAATCCTACCCACACCGAACTCCAGTAGAAAATCGAGGCCCGCACTGGCCCCTAAAAGCTGAGGCGGATTGGATTTCTCACCCATGTCGAAACGGCGCGCGCCAGGCTGAAAATCGTCGCGGTAGTCAACCAATCGGTTAAAGTCTTCCGAACCGCCTCGGTTGATCCAATTGTGCTCCAGCAGCGCCCCTTCATGATGGCGCGGATCAACATACAGCATGCCGATGCCGTAAGGTCCCATTAGCCATTTGTAGCAGGCCGCGACGGCGAAATCCGGCTGCACCTTGGCAAAGTCGATCGGCATCGCGCCCAGCGATTGAGTCAGGTCGAGGACCAAAGCCGCACCGACCGAACGGCATTTCGCGCCAACGGCTTCTAGATCGACGATGCGCCCGTCGACCCAATGGCAATTCGGCACTGCGACAATGGCGGTATCTGGTCCAATGGCGCCGAGAACAGCATCAGTCCAAGCGGCGTCTTGATCGCGCTGCACCGTTACGATCGTTCCCCCACACTGCTTGGCCAATTCCCGCCAGATATAGATGTTCGACGGGAATTGATCGGCTAAAGTTACGATCTCTTGCCCGTTTGAAAGCGGTAGATTCTTTGCCGCGACTGCCAAAGCGTAACTGACCGATGGCACAATCGCCACATTGTCTGCGCTGACGTCTGCCAGCTGCGCCGCGCGCGTCCGAAAATGTTCGCTATGTGTGAAAAAGTCCGCCGGACTAATGCTCCAAGGCGTTGCCTTTTGGTGTGAAGCATCCTCCATCGCTCGGACCACTTCGTGCGATAGCGGCGCCATGTAAGCGCAATTGAGATAATGCACATCGCTCGGGATCGAGAAACGATCTCGCTGGCAGGCGATACTAGACATATGTGAGTCTAGCCCACCACACCCGCACTCGCGAGCACGGCCAATGTCAGAACATCCGGCGCAATGGCGGTCATCGGCACGATCTGCACCGGCTTTTCCATGCCGATCAGCATTGGCCCGATCGTGTCATTGCCGGCCAGCTCTCTCAGCAATTTGGCGGAAAGATTGGCCGATTGCAGACCTGGCATGATCAGCACATTGGCAGGCGCAGATAGGCGGCTGAACGGATAAAGCTCCATCACCTTCGGATTGAGCGCCGCATCCGGCGCCATCTCGCCCTCATACTCAAAGCCAGGGTCTTCACGGTCGAGGATCGCAACAGCTTCGCGAATATTGCCAAGCCACTGGCCAGACGGGTTCCCGAATGTCGAATAGGAAAGGAAGGCGACCCGAGGCTCATGCCCCATGCGCCGCGCCACTGCGGCCGTTTCCTTGGCGATATGCGCCAGTTCTTCCGCGCCCGGTCGCTCATTGATAGTCGTGTCGGCGAGGAACGTCGTGTGGTTCTTGCCGATCATCATATGCACGCCAAACGGCAATGCACCCGGCTTTTTGTCGAGCACCAGGTTCACTTCACGGGCCGTCTGCGCGAATGTCCGGGTTAGGCCAGAGATCATCCCATCCCCGTGCCCCAACGCGACGAGCAGAGCCGCAAAGACGTTACGTTCTTGATTCACCATCCGGCGGACATCGCGCTCTGTGTAGCCTTTACGCTGAAGGCGCTTGTAGAGATAGTCTACCATCGCCGGGACATGTTCGGAGGCCGCGGAGTTCTGAATTTCAAAGCTACCCGGATCAGACACCGACAATTGATGCAGCTTGTCGACTACCGCTTTCGTACGGCCCACCAAGACCGGGGTGCCATATCCGAAATCGCGGAACTGAATGGCCGCGCGCAGAACCACATCCTCTTCCGCCTCGGCGAACACCATCCGCTTCGGATTGGCTTTCGCCTCGTTGTAAGTTCCCGTGAGGACAGCGGTTGTTGGATTGAGGCGCGATTTCAGCGCATGGCGATAGGCGTCAAGGTCTTCAATCCTAGCCTGCGCGACACCAGAATCCATTGCGGCCTTTGCGACCGCGGACGAGACCACCTCAATCAGACGCGGATCAAACGGCGCCGGAATAATGTAGTCTTTGCCGAACTTCTGGTTCTTGCCATAGGCGCTAGACACCTCTTCGGGCACTTGCTTGCGCGCCAGTTCAGCAATCGCATTGGCCGCAGCGATTTTCATTTCCTCGTTGATTGTGGTGGCCTGCACGTCGAGGGCGCCGCGGAAAATGAATGGGAAGCCGAGCACATTGTTCACCTGGTTCGGAAAGTCAGACCGGCCTGTTGCGATAATCGCATCTGGACGCACCGCTTGCGCCTCATCTGGCATAATCTCGGGCGTTGGGTTCGCCATGGCAAAGATGATGGGCTTGTCCGCCATCCTCTTCACCCATTCCGGCTTCAAAGCGCCAGCTGCCGACAAACCGAGGAAAATGTCAGCTCCGACCAAAGCCTCTTCCAGATTAGTCGCATCCGTTTCAACCGCGTGTGCGCTCTTCCACTGGTCCACTTTCTCGCGGCCGGGAGTGATCGGACCGCTGCGATCGCATACGATCACGTTTTCATGCGGAATTCCCATCGCCTTGATCAGCGCCGTGCAGGCAAGTGCTGAGGCGCCGGCCCCGTTCACAACCATTCGGGTGTCTTTGAGGTCTCGTCCGGTCAAATGACAGGCATTGATCAGACCAGCCGCAGCAATAATCGCGGTGCCGTGCTGGTCATCATGCATCACAGGGATGTTCATCCGCTCGCGCAGCGCCTGCTCGATGATAAAGCACTCAGGCGCCTTGATATCTTCGAGATTGATCCCGCCAAAGGTAGGTTCCATCAATGCAACGGCATCGACGAACGCCTGAGGGTCTTCGGTCGCGAGTTCGATATCAATCGAATCCACATCAGCAAAACGTTTAAACAGGACCGCCTTGCCCTCCATCACCGGCTTTGAAGCCAGCGCACCAAGATTGCCGAGCCCGAGGATCGCGGTGCCATTAGAAATGACCGCAACGAGATTTGACCGAGCAGTGTAGCGGGCCGCGAGACTGGGATCAGCGGCAATCGCTTCAACCGGCGCAGCAACTCCTGGTGAATAAGCGAGACTGAGATCGCGCTGAGACGCCATCGGCTTTGACGCCACAATTTCAATTTTGCCCGGGCGGATTGTCTCGTGATAAAACAGGGCTTCGCGGGTCGTGAATGTGACTTGCCGATCATCGGCCATCTGGAGGTCTCCCAAATCGATTTCTACGCTGCGCTTAGCGACCTAACGATGCAAACGATAGGGGAAAGGGACCTAGGAACCGTTCCGAATCGCTGCAGGGGTAGCTAGGCCTTATCCATGGCTGGAAAAACGACACCAATGATGGAGCAATTTCTCTCCCTCAAACAAGAGGCGGGAGACTGCTTGCTGTTCTATCGGATGGGCGATTTTTTCGAGCTGTTCTTCGATGACGCCAAGACCGCATCGACCATTCTCGATATCGCCCTCACCACGCGAGGAGAGCATGGCGGTGAGCCAGTGCCAATGTGCGGCGTTCCGGTTCACTCTGCAGACAGTTACCTCGCACGCTTGATCAAAGGCGGCTGCCGGGTCGCCATTGCAGAGCAGGTGGAAACGCCCGAAGAGGCCAAAATTCGGGCCAAGAAGGAAGGCACTCCTTCTTCTAAAGCGCTCGTGAAGCGCGACATTGTGCGTTTTGTCACCGCTGGGACGCTTACCGAAGAGGCCTTGCTGGAACCGCGCAATGCAAATCTGCTCGTTGCTCTGGCGGACGTACGCGGCGCGATTGGTTTGGCCAGCTGCGACATTTCTACAGGCATAGTGGTGCTAGAGGAATGCACGCCAGATATGCTGGGTGCATATTTGGCCCGACTTGGCGCGAACGAAATCGTTGCGCCAGAAGACTGGGCGCATGGCCCGGATGAATTCACATCTCGGCCAAAAGGTGGTTTTTCAAGCGACGATGGCTCGGAACGGCTGCGCAAGCTGCACGGCGTTGCGACATTGGATGGGTTTGGCGATTTTTCGCGCGCCATGCTGGCAGCGGCAGCCGGTCTGGTTAGCTATCTTGAACATGTAGGCCGCGGCAATCTGCCCATGCTCCTCCCGCCAGTCTCGCGGCGCGGTGCTGAGGGCATGGTGATGGATGAGGCAACCCGTGCGAGCCTCGAGATCTTGCAGTCCCAAGACGGCTCGCGCAGCGGCAGCCTAATCGCGGCAATAGATCGCTGCGTAACCGGAGCTGGCGCTCGGCAATTGGCGGAAGACTTGGGCTCACCTTTGCTTGACAAATCCGCGATTGAAGAGCGGCTGTCCCTAGTTGAGTTCTGGCACAGCCAGCCTATTGACCGCGCGGACCTACGTGGGGCTCTGCGCGCCCTGCCCGATATTGGCCGTGCCTTAGGCCGAGTGGTTGCTGGCAGAGGAAGTCCGCGTGATCTGGGTCAGGTGCGCGATGGTCTAAGGGATGCCCGGCTGCTTCATGAGACGCTGAAGAGACAAAGCGATCACCCGGGCCTGCTTAAGCAGCTCATGCCACATCTCACTGGCCACAGCGCCCTGGTGGATTTGCTCACCAGCGCGCTTGTTGCCGCCCCTCCGACAGAGCGTTCTGGTGGCGGCTATATCGCTGATGGCTATGACGCCGGATTGGACGAGCTGCGACAAGTCTCTGGCAATGCGCGCAAAGCGATCGCCGCAATGGAAGCACGATACCGCGAAGAGACTGGAATTGCGTCGCTCAAGATCAAGCACAACGGTGTTCTTGGCTATTTCATTGAGGTGCCCAGCCGCCATGGCGACCTTCTGATGGAGCAGGACAGCGGTTTCACCCACCGGCAGACGATGAAAGGTGCCGTGCGGTTCAATTCGGTGTCTCTGCACGAAGAAGCAACCCGGATTGCTGAGGCTGGCGGCCGCGCATTAACCGCTGAAGAAGCGCATTTTGAAGAATTGACCAGTGCCGTGATTGCGTCGCAACAAACGATTGCGCAAACGGCAGCAGCGCTGGCCCGGATTGACGTTGCAGCCGGTCAAGCGGAGCGAGCGACTGAGGGTGATTGGTGCAAGCCTGAGATCGTCGATACGACCGAACTTGCAATCACCGCTGGCCGCCACCCCGTGGTTGAGGCCGCCTTGGCTAGGACCAATGACCGCTTTGTCGCGAACGATTGCAATCTGACCCAGCAAGACCGCCTATGGCTTATTGGCGGTCCGAATATGGGTGGTAAATCGACCTTCCTGAGACAAAACGCGCTGATCGTGTTGATAGCGCAATCGGGCGGATATGTTCCAGCACAAGCAGCCAGAATTGGCCTAGTCGATAGGCTCTTCAGTCGTGTTGGCGCGTCAGACAATCTCGCAAGAGGCCGCTCTACGTTTATGGTGGAGATGGTCGAAACTGCCGCAATCCTCTCGCAGGCGACCGAGCGCAGCTTTGTTATTCTGGATGAGGTGGGCCGCGGAACATCGACCTACGATGGCTTGGCTCTCGCCTGGTCAGTCGTCGAGGCGGTGCATTCCAAGATTGCTTGCCGCTGCTTGTTCGCCACCCATTATCACGAACTCGCTCGCCTTGCCGATAGCTGCGAAGCTCTGTCCTTGCACCATGTAAAGGCGCGGGAGTGGAAGGGCGATCTGGTGCTGCTCCACGAGGTATCTGAAGGTCCGGCCGACCGCTCTTACGGTCTTGCCGTCGCTAAACTGGCGGGCGTCCCTGCTCCGGTTGTGAAGCGAGCCAAGCAAGTGCTGCAAAAACTGGAGGCGGCCCGTGCAGAAACGGGGGGCATAGCCGCGGGTCTGGGCGAGCTGCCGCTGTTCGCGAACGCCGCGCAAGCCGACGAACCCAAAATGCTCGAACCCGGCGATATCCTGCAAGAGAAATTGGAAAGCGCGGATCTTGATGCTTTGTCACCGCGAGAAGCGTTAGATTTTCTATACAATTTGAAGCGCGAGTTGACGTCCACCAAACCTTAACCAAGCTTCGGTAATGCTTTAGCGCTATGTCGGTATCTCCATTCCAAAATCACAAGGTTGCACTCGGCTTTGCTGGCGCGGTCATTCTCGGTGTCGCCATTTTTGCTGGCTCTCTGTCTGCACCTACCAATGTTGATGAAGGCGCGAGCGAGCAACAGGCGAGCGAAGATAGCGAGAAAGGCGAAAAGCAGGTTGCGCAGAATGAACAGCCTGTAATTGCTGATTTCGCACCGGATGAAGAGCTTATCGATGATACGAACGGTTTTGATCCCTCGCCGAGCAGCGATGATGCAGCTGGCGGGGTCAGCTTTGAAGCTACAGCCGAAGAAGGGCCATCAGCGAGACGACCTAGCCGTGCATCCAACAGTATCAATAGTGGTTCTGTGAAGATAAGCGGCAATCCATCGCCGCCAAATGGTGGACTGCCAATCCGAGTAAGCGAAAACGTTCGAATCGGAACGGAAGAAGAGTAATTTCGCCCTCGGCACCTACCGCGTAGGAACTGGCGCTTCGCCTGAATAGTCATAGAAACCGCGACCGGTTTTGCGGCCCAGCCAGCCCGCCTCTACATATTTCACGAGCAAAGGCGCAGGGCGATATTTCGTATCCCGCGTCGTCTTGTAGAGCACCTTGATGATATCAAGACAGGTATCGAGCCCAACAAAGTCCGCAAGTTGCAAGGGACCCATCGGGTGGTTGAGACCCAAACGACACCCTTTGTCGATGTCTTCGATACCAGCCGTTGACTGACCCAGAACAAACACCGCTTCGTTGATCATGGGCAGCAAGATGCGATTGACGACAAAGCCAGGCTCGTCCTGGCTCAGGACCACTTCCTTGCCCAAACCTTCGGCAAATGCCGTGATTTGATCGGTCGTATCCTTTGAGGTCGCAAGACCAGGGATAACCTCAATCAGGCCCATTACCGGCACAGGGTTGAAGAAGTGCAGCCCGATAAAGCGCGCTGGATCGGGCGAGTAATTCGCCATGCGTGTAATCGGGATAGAACTGGTGTTGCTGGCCATGATCGCGTCGCTTGCAAGGACTTTGGCCGCGCGCTCGAAAATCGCTTGCTTGATCGCTTCTTGCTCTGTCGCGGCCTCAATAATCAGACCCGCATCGCTCATAGGCTCATATTCGCCAATTGGGGTGACCTTGGTAAGCAAAGTTTCGGCTGCGTCCGCTTCGATCTTTCCGCGCCCAACGAGCTTAACAAGAGCCTTTTCAATCGCGGCCTTGCCAGCTTCAGCGCGGGCCAAATCCACGTCAGACAGCATCACCGGCATGCCATGCTGAGCAATGGTTTGAGCAATGCCGGTGCCCATCTGCCCGGCTCCGATGACCGCTATTGTCCGCATGAATGATCCCTTCGCAAGTGCAGCAAAGAGCGCGTGTTAGCGGCGCAATTCACGCTTGGCTAGCGATTAGCTCCTGGCACCCATTTAACATCAGCGCGGCCGTTGTCGTTGAGCACGCGGGCCAGCACGAACAAGCAATCGGACAGACGGTTAATATAAGCGAGCGCTGAGGGGTTCACGGCATTATGCTCTGAAAGCCGGGTCATCGCCCGCTCAGCCGCACGAGCCGAAGCGCGGGCAACATGGGTGCGCGCGGCGGCTTCGCTGCCACCGGGGAGCACGAAGCTTGTCAGCGGCTCAAGCTTTTCATTGAGACCATCAATCTGATCTTCGAGCCAAGTCACTTGAGCAGGGACAATACGAAGAACCATTTCTGACGGCGTAAAATCACCGTCTTCGCTCGGAGTGGCGAGGTCAGCGCCGAGATCAAACAGATCGTTCTGAGCCCGAGTAAGGAGCCGCTTATGCGGTCCCTGAGCCAACTGGCAGGCCGCAAGGCCAATCGCGCTGTTGGTTTCATCCACGCGGCCAATGGCCGAGATTCGTGACGAGTGCTTTGCCGCACGGGAGCCATCAACTAGGCCGGTGGTGCCATCGTCCCCTGTGCGGGTATAAATCTTGTTGAGTTTTACCATGTCTCTTTGCGCCGCTGGACTGACCTAGCGGGCCACGACCAAAATGATCGCAACAACCAAAATGGCCAGCGCCTGATATTTGATCCGCGCAAACATCGCTTTGTTTTGGAGCAATTGCATATCGGTGGCGGTTTCGCCCTCACCCGTCTCCAGATCGATCTTCGTCGTCTTCAGGAAAGCGATAATACCGCGAACGAGTGACACAAGCACCAGAACGCTGAGGACGGCCAGAACGGCTATAAGAAAATATGTCATACGCAGTATTTAGGCGCTTTCCAGTGAGATGCCACCCGGCAAACGTTGCAACCGCAATTGCTCTGCCAGCAAGAGACCGTCCTCACTCTGCTCTCGCATGTTCGCAAGCGAAGGCGAACCGCGCCGTTTCGCAAGCTTCTTGCCTTGCTCGTCGAGCAGAAGTTGGTGATGGTGCCAATGCGGTACCGGCAGGCCCAGCAGCTCTTGCAACAGGCGGTGAATATGCGTCGCAGGAAAGAGGTCAGAGCCGCGGGTTACCAAAGTCACCCCATCCGCTGCATCATCGAGCGTGGCGGCTAAATGATAGCTCGCAGGCTCATCCTTGCGCATAATCACGACGTCACCAAAATCGCGCGGATCGACCATTACCGATCCGGCATGCTCATCCGTCCAGATCAATTCGCCGACGCCGGCCATTGCTTTGTCCAGATCGAGCCGCAGACAATGCGGCTTCTCCAAGTCGAGATCGTCTCGCCCTTTGCACGTTCCGGGATAAAGTCCGCCTTCTATCCCAGCCGCCTGCTGAGCGCGCTGAATCTCTGATCGCGTGCATGTGCACGGGTAGAGCAGCCCTACGTCCTTCAATTTCTGCGCAGCGGCTTGGTAGCTTTCAATGCGCTGCGACTGCGGTGCTACTTCCTGCCATTCCAGTCCAAGCCAGTCGAGATCACGGCGAAATTCATCCGCCAGGTCTGGCCGCGATCGGGCACCGTCGATATCCTCAATCCTGAGCAAAAATGTGCCCCCGGCTTCCTTTGCCAAATCATGCGCGGTGATCGCAGAATAGGCATGGCCAAGGTGCAAGTGTCCATTGGGGCTAGGGGCAAATCGTGTGACAATCATCGCTGCAATTCACTGCCACAGTGGCGGCAGAAGCGCGATACCGCACAAAATCCTTGTGGAAACCCGGCACGTCATGGGTTTGACTATTTGGCCTGCCACGGCATTCTCTTGGCAATCGGAAAGGATCACAAACGTGTTCAAAGCCGAATTGATGGAGCGAGTGGCGCGTTTTCGCAGCGCCGATGAAGACCCGACATGCAATCCGTCGGCATGCCCTGCGCTCGTGCTCAACGCAGATTACACCCCGCTGTCTTATTACCCGCTGAGCCTATGGCCTTGGCAAACCGCGATCAAGGCGGTGTTTCTCGACCGGGTAGACATTGTCGCGAGCTATGACCGCGAGGTTCATTCCCCTTCGCTGGACATGAAAATCCCAAGCGTCATCGCGCTCAGGCAATATGTGAAGCAAAGCGAGTTTCCCGCCTTCACACGGTTCAATCTGTTCCTACGCGACCGATTTCAGTGCCAATATTGCGGTCAGGGCCAGGGATCCGGACAGAACCTGACGTTCGATCATGTCATTCCGCGCCGGCTAGGCGGTAAGACGACGTGGGAAAACATCACCACTGCCTGTGCACCATGTAATATGAAGAAGGGCGGCCGCACGCCTAAGCAGGCGCATATGAGCCTGATGATGAAGCCAATTCGCCCGACCAGCTGGCATTTGCAGCAATATGGCAAAATGTTCCCGCCCAACTATCTGCATGAGACGTGGCGAGATTGGCTCTATTGGGACATCGAGCTGGAAGCCTAACGGCCTGGTTCGGAACTCCGATAGCGCTGTAGTCTGTTAGCCCTCGATCACCCGGGTCTCAGGGTGATGCGCATCAAGATGCTTGATAATGATGCGCAAATTCTTCGAATTCGAGCGGTACAGGAAATCGGCCGCATCCCCGACGACTGGCAGCAAGCCAATAGCGGTATCGAATGCGACATTGGCGCCCATGCGCCAAAGCTTCCACTTAGGAATTTTAAGGTTGCGCGCTTCCCAAATGATGTAGGCACCAAGCGCCGTGGTGACGAGATCACCGACCACTGGGATCAGTCCAACCAGCGCGTCCAGCCCGATGGGCATATTGACGCCTGGCACGCGAAAAGTGCGCTCCAGAAGGTTTTCCATCGCGACCACGCGTTGCCGAACGGACTCAGGATCCGTGCCAGTTGGCAGGGCGAAATTCATCGCCTGTGGTCGTTCAGGCCCATCCATAGTGTCTCTCCTTACCCCCTAAATGGTGGGTTGTGAGAGCGGGAACAAGGGGTGCACGCCCCATTGGTTAGGTTGGTATGCGTTGACGGTGCCCCGAACCAAGGACCAACGCACGGGCACGCCTAGCGGAATAAACACCTCCTCTGCCACCATGGTCGCATGCGCTTGCGCCAATAGCAGCGCCTTCTCGCGCGGGTCGCGCGCGGTCAGCGACTGCGCCACCAATTGGTCGGCTGCCTCAGAGCATAGCCCGATTTCAAGCTCGCAGTTGAACTGATTGAGATACCAGCGCGGCGAGGAATAGCGCGCCAGTCGGTCGCGTAACTCCAGATCGGCGCCTGTGCCGGGCTCCATCTTAATCAGCCGAAGGCCCACCGTCTCCCAATCGGCCGCCAATTGATTGAACAGCAAATCACCGCCTGGGCCAGGCGGAAGCCCGACTCTCAGCACCGCCTCTGCGCCGTTCTCGGTTTCCCAACTGGTAATCCGGCGCGACGCAACACTGCGGCGCTGAGCGAGCGAGAGGTCTTGCCACCGCTCATCGCCCGTGGTGACAGGCTCCAGCAAATCCAATGGCACAACCCAGCTGGTTGATTGCCATCCGCCCAGACTGAACGGCTCGATCAGCGCATCTCGATCAATCGACATCGACAAAGCCTCTCGCAAGGCGGGCGTTGCCAAGACACCATCATCATTACGGATCGCGAACCCAAACAGGCCAGCCGCCGGATCGACCCGAATATTACCACGCGACAGCGGGCCGAGTTGCGCCAATGGGAAGCTGACCAATTGTCCATTCAGCAAAATATCAACGTCGCCATTGGAAAACGCGTCTACTGCACGATCTTCTGACATGGCACGAACAAGGATGGGCCGAGCGTTTTCCTCCCAATCTTGGCGCGCGGGCAGTCCCCGCTCTTGAGGGGGTAAAGCATTCAGGCGAGCGAGCAGCGGGGTATCTTCATCGCTGGAGAGGATCATCGGCCCGGTTCCACTGCCATCGCGCACAAAGCCAAGTTCTGGCTGCGCCATAAGCCTTAGAAACTCGGGCATAGGACTGCTCAATCGTACTTCGATCACCCGGCCAGTCATGGCCCGGATTTCGGTAACTTTCGCTAGGTCAAGGCCAAGTGAGGTGCCCTCGAGGCGGCGCAAAAGATCGCGCAGCTGGAGCCTGATATCCTGAGCTGTTATCGCCTCACCATCCGGCCAGGTCGCTTCTCGCAAGCGGAAAATATAGCTCAGCCCATCGTCAGTGACGATCCATCGCTCTGCAATTGCCGGGAGAATTTGGCCAGTTGGATCGAGAGCAACCAAGCCCTCATGGGTCGATGCGCGCAAATGCTGGGCGGCAGGTGACAGGCGGACGCCTTGTTGCAGCAAGCTTTCCGGCTCGCCAATGATCACCACTTTTACAGGCCCGTCGTCTGCCGAAGGACCACAGGCCAAAAGCGCATAAAAGAGAGGTAAGAGCAGCAAGACTCGTGTCATCGTCGCGAGCCTATCAGGTTGTTTCCATTCGGTCAGCGTTGAAGCTGACGGAAATCCTCAGACCTTGCGAAAATCTCGTGGATCAGGAGCAGCGGGTGCTTTGCGTGTATGAGGAACACTGAGACTTGCTGTATCTGATTGAGCAGCATCGCTGGCTGGTTTGCGAGCTGCCTGAGAATCGATCTCTTCATCGAAGGCGATGCCGAACCGGTCATCTTGCACCCAAGCAACGGTTCCCGCCACTGAACCAATATTCTTCAGTTCAATATCCAGCCGATTGCCAGGCTGAACGCGCAAATTGCCTTCGCCCATCATGCCGCCATCCGACAGATTGCGCACGCGCACGCGGTGGGTATCTCCAGCCTGCTCCACGCGAATACCGGCGAGCAAAAAGAGACTGTCTCGCGACACACTCCTTGTTTCAACACCAGTCATTCCAAGAAGTCTCCTGTGCCCACCACAACCAAAACTGCCATTTCTTTTCCTGCAGCGCTGCCAAAACAACACGCAGAGATTTGTTCATTGAACTCGCGGGCTATGCCGCAGTGCCTAATGATTGTTTAACACACGCGCAGGAGCAGCCCTGAAAACGCATGCGTCCCAATCTGGCACTTGTTCTAGGCCGTTCGTTAGCCCAGTCTCTAGTCGTCGCGGGAGATTTTCTCTTTGCGCTCGTGCGCTTCTTGCGCCTCAACGGTCATAGTCGCGACAGGTCGGGCAATCAGCCGTTTCAAGCCGATGGGATCGCCGGTCACCTCGCAATAGCCATATTCACCCTCGTCGATACGGCGCAGGGCAGATTCAATCTTCGCCACAAGCTTACGCTGGCGGTCGCGCGTGCGCAGTTCAATGCCCCAATCGGTTTCGCTCGACGCGCGATCATTGAGATCAGCTTCTCTGATCGGGCCGTCTTGCAAGGATTGGAGCGTTTGATCAGCCGCATCACGGATTGATCGTTTCCACTCGAGCAAGAGCATACGAAAATAGTTCTGCTGCTGCTCATTCATATACTCTTCGTCGTCGCTGGGCACATAGCCCGGCTCGAGCATACTCTTCGCTTTTGCTAGAATATCAATATCGTCAGTCGACGCAGTGGCCATGTGGTCCTCTTACCCCAATCGCATTCGGCGAGACTGCCCAATTCGCTTAGCGCGGAAATTCCAAACGCTTCGCTGGCCCCCTAAGTCAACGCGTTGAGCGCGCCTATAGGCTCGCAGTCTGAGACGCACAAGCAGCTTTCCCCAACCCAGTGCAATCTCGAGGTCCAAAACACTGGAACTCGGACCATCCGTGCCGACAAATCATAAAAATTAACGTCGCCGTTAACCAATTGTTGACCACGAGTGGCGAGGACATGGCTAAGCGGACCAGCCGGGGGGCGTTGGTTTCGTGATTAACGGGGTAACCAAACTATGGAACTTAAACCAATCACTGGCGGCGCAGCCACCGAACTGGGCACGAACCTGAACAATGAGATCATTGCCGAATATCTGGCAGCTGCATCTCAAGGCGAGATTTCAGCGCATTTTGATCTGGGCGTGTCTTTTTCAACCGGCAGCAATGGCGCTGAATGCGACCTTATCGAGGCGCACAAATGGTTTAATCTGGCTGCTGCGCAAGGTCACGAAGAGGCCGCTTGGTGCCGCGCCGACATTTCTGACGAGATGACCGCTCGCGAAATCGCAGAAGCTCAGCGCCGTGCGCGCCAATGGCTTTCCGAAACCCGCCGCCAAGCTGCCTAATTCTGCTTGAAGGGCGTGCGTCGGTCCAACAGGACTTGATCGGTCGCCACGCCCTCGCGCTCGCGTTCTAAAAAGTCCGCTACCGCGTCACGAAAACCAGGGTCGGCAATCCAATGCGACGACCAGGTTTGCACGGGTTCATAGCCACGGGCGAGCTTATGGCCGCCTTGCGCGCCCGCTTCTACCCGGTCCAGACCGCGCTCAATCGCGATCTCTATGGCTTGGTAATAGCACAGCTCAAAGTGCAGGAACCGCACATCGCGCGCGCATCCCCAATAGCGGCCATAAAGCGCATCCTGGCCGACAAAATTAAGCGCGCCAGCAATCGGCATCCCCTCGTCCAGCGCGAGGATCATAATCAGGCTGTCACCCATCCGCTCGTGCAGCAACGTAAATGCTTCGCGGGTCAGATAAGGTGTACCCCATTTGCGCGCACCCGTGTCTTGGTAGAACACCCAGAAGGCATCCCAATGCTCCGCTTTTATGTCGTCTCCCGAAAGGCGAGAGATTTGCAGGTCTTTCTGCGCAGCGGCCCGTTCTTTTCGCAGATTTTTGCGCTTACGGGACGAGAGAGCATCCAGAAAATCATCAAAAGTGTTGTAGCCGCGGTTGATCCAATGAAATTGCAGATCGCTTCGCTTCAACCAGCCGGCATCCTCAAATAGAGGCATTTGCGCTTCATCGATGAAAGTCGCGTGCGCTGATGAGAGCCCGTTTTGCTCGCACACCAATTCTGCGCCCTTTAGCAGGTGTAGAGCCAATGATGGGTCAGACAGCAGCAGGCGCGGCCCGGTTGCAGGGGTAAAGGGCGAGGCGATCTGAAGCTTCGGATAATAGCGCCCACCAGCGCGCTGATAGGCATCGGCCCAGGAGTGGTCGAACACATATTCGCCCTGGCTGTGGCCTTTGGCATAGCTCGGCATAGCAGCGAGCAGTTTGCCATTCTCGCCAGTGATGGCGATTGGCAAAGGGTCCCAACCTGTGCCTTCACCCACGCTGCCAGAATCCTCCATCGCGGTCAGGAATTCATAGCTGACGAAAGGATTCCCGCTCGGATCAAGCGCATTCCATTCGGCCGCATCGAATGAGCCAACGCTTGGCGCCAGCCGCACAGTCAGCTCATCGCCGCTCACGCGATCCCCTCACCTTCAGCGATCGGCGCGTCGATCAGCCCTCGCGATCGCTCGCGCAATTCCTTGCTGCGAATGGTCCAGCTCAGAAGAGGCCGTTTCGCGGCGCGCCAAGTCTCGCAAAGCGCATTGGGCAAATCGCGAATATCCATCGCGAGAAAATCTGGCTGAGCCTTCTCAAGCGCGCCGGGTTGCCGCCAGACGCCCAGAAATCCGAGGTCCAGCGTGTCTGTGCAGACCAAGCCTCGGGTCTTTTGAGGATCATATTCGGCAAACCATTGCAGGGCGCGCGGATCGAAGCTCATAACCGCATGATCGCCCGCATAACGAGCCAGTGCAGCACTGACACATTCGCATGTCAGATCCACTTCATACCCAGGCTTTGATTTCACCTCGATCAGCAGCGGCACTTGGCCGCCAATGATCGCCAGAAATTCAACAAGCGGGACGGGATGCTCTTGCGTGCCTAACAAGCGCAGCTGAGCGAACTCGCCCATCTTGAGCGCACCTGTTTCGCCCTCTTGACCCGTCAGCCGGGCAAGCTCCCAGTCATGGAAGACCATGGGTTCATTGTCGCGGCTGCGCTGGATATCGCATTCAATGCCCATGCCTGCCGCTATGGCCGCCTCCGCTGCAGCGACCGAGTTTTCAGGAACACCAGGCCCATGCAGTCCGCGGTGGGCATAGGCCCACTCAGTCAGCCAATAAGGAGCGCGACGCTCACTCACTGGCAATGGCGATAATCGCGTCCACCTCAACCGCAGCGCCTAGCGGCAAGGCTGGCACGCCGACGGCAGCACGTGCGTGGCGGCCGATGTCCCCGAACACCTCTTGCATCAGATCAGAAGCGCCATTGGCGACCTTAGGTTGGTCGGTGTATTCTGGCGTGCAATTGACGAACGCGCCGAGCTTTACGACCCGCGTCACGCGGTCGAGATCGATCCCGGCCGCCCTTAGCTGCGCCAAAATCATCAGCCCGCATGCTCGCGCCGCCGCCTGGCCATCTTCAAGCGAAACATTATCGCCCAACCGACCTGTCGCAAGCTCTCCGTCAATAAAAGGCAATTGACCGGAGACATGCGCAAACCCGTTCTGCAACACGACCGGAACATAGCTTGCAACGGGCGCGGCGGCCTCTGGTAAAGTGATATCCAGTTCCTTCAGGCGGGCTTCGATACTCATCGTGCTTCCTCTTCCAAACGCTCTAACAACCACGGTAACGCGCGCGACCACTCATCGATCCTCGCATTGGCGTGACCAGCCTTGTGCGCGCAATCGATGTGCGGCGCGATCATAGGTTCTCCGCACAAGTGCAGCCGCACCGTATCCGGCACCACTTCAGAAGCGGATGCGTGATGCTGCGCCAAATCATCAATGAAAATTGCCCGGCTCGGCGAATATTCGGCCAAAATAGATTGCAGCGCAGGGCCTTTCGGGCCCTGATTGGTGAACACGCGGGCATTGAGGCCGTGCTCCGCCAATTGCTGAGCGCGGTGATCGCGCCGCTCATCGACCAGATTGGTCAGGATCACGACATCGGCTTGCTCTGACAAATGATTGAGGCCCTCGACCGCGCCCGCAATCGGCATTTGGCTGTCCATTTCGGTGTCGAAAAAGCCGCCAAGAAACCGCCAAATATCCTTTTGGTCCAAGACATCACCGGTTTCCTGCCAACGCAAAGCGGTCGCGAAGCTGTTGCCTTCCAGCTCGAAATCCACGCCTTGGCTGCTCTCAAGCCATTGCTTGAACGGCGCGACCATGTGGAGGATCACTTCGTCACAATCGCTGATGATAAGAGGCCGGCTCATGATGCAAGCTCCTGGCGGGCAGCGATCAGTTCTTCGGGCGTCACCGCGAGCGCTTCTGCCGCTCTGATCAGGTCCGGTTCGTGGTTCGCGAGAAAGTCAAAAACCGAGGCAAGGACTGTGGGATCATTCAATCCGCCGCGTAAAGTATCCGCATCAAGCCCGGTCAAATCGAGGTAGCGCTCCGCGCGCTCGCTGTCCTCCAGCACCCACCCCAGCACCGCCAAGGCGAGGGTTTGCGGGCTGAGCTGCTTTGCTCCGGCATCGTAATTATTTGGATTTTGAATTGTCGTAACCTCTTTGTCGGGGTAATCAGCCCACTTCGGGGGAGCATCGGTCAGTGGCAAAGCGAATCTTGGTTGTCGAGGATAATGACCTCAATCGAAAACTGTTCTGCGACGTGTTGAAGGCAAACGGCTTTGAAGTCGAGCCTGTCGCAGATGGTGATCAGGTGCTTGAAATGGCGCGCGGAACCGCTCCTGATTTGATCATTATGGATATTCAGCTGCCCGGCATATCCGGTGTGGACCTGATCGAAGCGGCCAAGCGTGACACTTCGCTGTGCGAGATCCCGGTTTTGGCGGTCACGGCCTTTGCCGGAAAGGGTGACGAGGAACGAATCCGCTCGGCGGGTGCCGCCGGTTACCTCGCAAAGCCCGTTTCGATCATGCCGTTTATGAATGCGGTCAAAGCTCTGGTTTGACGCAAAAACGTGGGCCGCGCGCCATTAGCGTCCTCAGCTTGAATTCTCGAAATTGAAGGCCAAATGGCGGTGAAGCGGCAATGATTTGAGCCGTTTGCCCCCGAGAAATGGTTTCATATGGGCTGGTCTGCGATTCCAAATACCTCTAGACCTCGTTTTTGAAGCTGAAATTGCACCGAGAAAGTGAGCGCCAACACCATGGATTCTGCCGCAGTTGATGAGCGTATCCGCGCCTTGATCGAGCCCTTCAACAAAAAGGGTGTCACCATCGAAGACGCAACCACATTTGCAGGTGATCTGGAGTTTGACAGCCTGACCGTGATGGATTTTGTCGCGGAGATCGAAGACGAATTCGACATCATCATCAGCATGAACCAACAGGCCGAAATCGAAAATTACGGTCAGTTGGTCGCTGCTGTGCACAAAATGCAGGATAGCTGATATAGGCTTTGCCCATGACTGAGACCCTTACCGATATCGCGCCAACTGGCGATCTGCTGTCCAAATTCGACGACCTCATCCAAACGCGCGAAACCCTGCTCGCGAGCGGTATTGAAGACCCCTTCAATCTCGTCATGGAAAAGGTGCTCTCGCCAACGACCGCGATCTGCAATGGGCGCGAGACGATCTTGCTCGGCACCTACAATTACATGGGCATGACGTTCGATCCGGATGTGATCGATGCGGGCAAGCAGGCCTTGTCCGATTACGGCTCAGGCACCACGGGCAGCCGGGTTCTCAACGGCACTTATCAAGGGCACCGGGAATGCGAAGATGCATTGCGTGATTTTTACGCGATGGATCACGCGATGGTGTTCTCAACGGGCTACCAAGCCAACCTCGGGATCATCGCTACTCTTGCCGGCAAGGGCGACTACATCGTCCTCGATATCGATAGCCACGCGTCGATTTGGGATGGCTGCGCAATGGGCAATGCAGAGGTTGTTCCGTTCAAGCACAATGACGTTGAAGCGATGGAAAAACGCCTGCGCCGCATTCCAGAAGGCGCTGGCAAACTCGTCATTCTCGAAGGCGTCTATTCGATGCTGGGTGACGTTGCCCCGCTAAAAGAAATGGTCGCGATCGCGAAGAAATATGGCGCGATGGTGCTGGTCGACGAAGCGCATTCGATGGGTTTCATCGGCGAAAACGGCCGCGGCGTGTGCGAAGAGCAAGGCGTGATCGACGATGTCGATTTTGTCATCGGCACTTTCTCGAAAAGCGTTGGGACGGTTGGCGGGTTTTGTGTTTCCAACCACCCCAAATTCGACATTATGCGGCTTGTCTGCCGCCCCTATGTCTTCACAGCCAGTCTGCCGCCCAGCGTGGTGGCGACGGCGGCGACCTCCATTCGCAAGCTGATGCATGGCGCGAACAAACGCGCGCACCTTTGGGAAAATTCCAAACGGCTCCATGGCGGTTTGACTGAGCTCGGCTTTCAGCTTGGCACCAGCGAGCCGCAAAGCGCGATCGTGGCCGTCATCATGCCGGATCTGGAGCGCGGCGCGGCAATGTGGGAAGCGCTGCTCAAAGAAGGGCTCTACGTCAATCTGGCGCGCCCACCGGCAACACCGGCGAACATGACTTTGCTGCGCTGCTCGCTATGCGCTGAGCATTCGGCGGAGGAAGTCGAGACGGTCCTCGGCATGTTCGAACGCGCCGGCAAGGCGATGGGTATTATCTAAGCACTAAGCGCGCACTTCGGTTGCGTTGTCGCAGGCGTTCACTTCGCCTTCGTTCTCGCTGCCCGCGAGCTGCGTGAACACCACGAAGCCGCCGACCACCAGAATAACAAAGGCCGTGGTGACCCAGCCAAGGTATTTGTCGATGACCGCCTTGATCGGCGCGCCGAACAGCTGGAACAGCACGCCGACGATCATAAAGATGAGCGCGCGCCCAGCGATGGCGGCGAGCGTGAACGTCATTAGGTTCATCTCGATAAAGCCAGCCGTGATTGTCATCAATTTGAACGGGACTGGGGTGCCAGCGGCAAAGAAGACAGCCAGGCCGCCTTGCTCGCGAATGTAGCAAGCCGCGACCGGGAAGCTCTCTGTGAGGCCAAGCACGCCGATCACCCAGGAACCCACAGCGTCGTACAGAAAGTATCCGATCGCGTAACCGAACAGCCCGCCAAGCACCGATGAGATCGTGGCGACAATCGCAAAGCGGATCGCTTTCTTCGGCTCGGCAAGACACATCAGGCCAAGCAGCGGGTGCGGCGGAATGGGGAAGAAACTCGATTCGATGAAGCAGAAGAACGCCAGCCACCACACCGCCTTTGGGTGAGCGGCCTTGTCCATGGTCCAATTGTAGAGACCGCGCAGCAATTTCATCATGAGCTTGGGTGTCTTTCGCCAGTTCGCGCCCGATTGATCACCAGCGCTTAGACGCGCCCTAGACAGGACGCAACTGAGATTAAATAACCTATTTGGTACTTTTATATTGACATTGTCAGCGTTATTGGTAAAAAGAGGATGGTCATGTACTCTACAAACTCTCGGCTAAGTACTAGATAATGCTCAACAAAAAAACTTATCACCGTGTCGGTACCTTTATCTCCCAATTTTCATGACGAAGCGAAGGCTTTTGAATACTTAGAGAACATCGTCTGGGCTGGCGGAATTGTGTGCCCGAAGTGTGGTTCGGTCGATGGTCAGGTGTATGACCTGACGGGCGTGCCCACAAACCCATCTAAGAAGCACCCTGAAGATAAAGAGCGTTTTTCGGCCTCAAAAAGTGTGGTGAGTGCTGCAGGCAGTTCACCATGAAGGTGGGCACTGTATTCGAGCACGTCCGTCGTCAGAACATTTGGGCATAACTCAGGGCGTAGGTTTGCGGAGTGTAGGCCTCGTCGGGGTTTGCTGACGCCAATTCTTTTGACTCAGGCCTCCGAGCTTGTGTGACACCAGGATGTCGTATTGGCTGACTCGTTTAAGGAGGCAGGTCCAGCGTGGAGCTTTTCAATCTAGCGCAGCTCTGGACCTGCCCTAAAGTAAGATAACGGTCTGGCGTCCGGACCCATCGCTCCGCGATGGGCCCTCAGCCTCACCTTCCACCAATTGACTAGCTTGCTGAAGCGGATGTCGAGCTATGGCCAACCCATTGCTCAGATCTTTAGTCGCATGCGAGTGCCCGGAACGGTAATTTGGTCCACCGACTTAATCGAAAGCTCTGAGAAAAGCGGCGGAGGCAAAGGCCGGCCTTCGACTAAGACCTTCAGCTATTCTGCCTCATTTGCTGTGGCCTTGAGCAGCTTGCCAATATCCTCGCTCGGACGAATTTGGGCTGATGGTGAATTGCTAAGGGGCGCAGCAGGGGACTTGAAAACTGAGGGTATTCTCAGGTTCTATGATGGCCACGAGGATGATCCTGTCGACCCTATCATTGCCGCTGACAAAGGCAGCTCTGCCCCAGCTTTTAGAGACTGCGCCTATGTGGTTTTCGAAGATCTGCAATTGGCTGACTTTGGCAATCGTATTCCGGCGCTCACTTTTGAGATTATGGCGGAGAGCCCCACGTCCGTTGCACTTAACGACATTGTCCCTCAGGCGATCTCTGGCGGATCAACTCAAACCCTGTCTTATTTGCGTGGGTTTGCCGATGAAGGGGGACCGCTGGCATCATCTCTATCGGCGCTGGATCGGATTTTTCCGCTTTCTTGCGTGACGAGGGCCAGCGGATTTAGCCTCAGCCAAGTCAATAACTCCGATCCCGAGCTTCTAACTCTTCCTCCAGAGGTGAGCCATTCAGACGAAGAGCAGCGAAACAGGCGAAGGGCCGAGAGGTTTGCGCAAGAACCGTTCGCGCTGCGTTATTACGACGAAAACCGCGACTACCAGCCTGGCGTCCAACGGGCGATCGGTTCAAGACCGAATGGTCGTGAGGCAATGATCGACATCCCAGCGACCATGCAAGCTGATGGCGCTCGCGAACTCGCGAATATGAATGCTAACCGGGTAAGGTGGCAACACGAGCAGATTACTTGGCACATGGCTGATCTTAATCCTGCGGTGGAACCTGGGTCACTCGTCAAAGTCCCCGATATGCCTGGACGATGGCTCGTCAAGGGTTGGGAATGGTTCGATCGGGGCGTTGAACTGAATTTGGAGAGACTTGCTCCGGGGCTGGCTGGAAACATTTCATCAGACGCAGGCACCGCGAACACTCCCTATGATGAGCTGATTGGCCCGACACTACTGAGCCTGTTTGAAGTGCCCTCGGATGGAATGAGTTCTTCTACTGAACCACTGATACTTGCAGCGGCCTCCTCAGCAACTTCGAGTTGGAAGGGCGCAGCTTTGTACGTTGAACGCGCAGGAGGTCTTGTACCAGTCGGCTCGACGGGTTCACGGCGTGCTGTTTCCGGAGTCATCGTCGACAGCCTCGGGCCATCCAAAGCAACCCATTTCGAAGCCGGCTCATCGATGCTGATTGATCTTCCCGATAATGGCCTATCTTTTTCTGAAACAACAATTGCCGGGCTGGCGCTTGGCGAGAACCGTATCCTTGTAGGTGACGAAGTCATTCAATTCCTGTCTGCAGAAGTCGTGAGCCCAAGAAGATGGCAGCTCTCAGGGTTACTGCGAGGCAGGGGCGGGACAGAGCATTCTGCGCAAAACGGTCATGTGCTCGGCACTCCAGTGATCTTGCTCGATGACAGGCTAAACGCACTTGACCCTTCTGAGGTCCCATCGAACGCCAGCGCCAGGATCGCTGCGATTGGCCTAGGTGACGATGAGCCAGTGTTTGCAGACCTCTCCAATTCAGGGCTTTCAAGGCGTCCTTTGATGCCCGTCCATCCACGCAGATCATTATTGACTGATGGCTCCTGGCACTTTTGCTGGACCCGGCGCGCTCGGGGCCAGTGGCTTTGGGAGGATCTGGTCGACACTCCACTGGTCGAGGAACGAGAGGCTTATTGTGTTGGGTTTGGTCCAACTGATAATCCGTTCATCTCTTGGGAGGCCACTAAACCCGAGATCAGCCTTTCTGAAGCTGAGCGAAGCGATCTACTCGCAAATTTCGGCCCACAGGAACTCTGGGTCAAACAAGTCGGAACGTTTTCAAGCTCGCCAGCAATCCATCTGGCAACACTTTCCTAAAATTGATGGAGTCCTAACTATGCCGACAGCCGCTTCTTTTCCGGCAACGACCTCAAACTACTCATTGCCATTACTTTTCGCCGGCCAATCGCAAAAGGAGTTCTTCGTCAATGAAGCGTTCTCTTTGATTGATAGCCTTTTGCCAAAAACCATCCTCGGCGTTCAGGATACGCCTCCAACTCTACCTAATGTAGGCGACGTCTATGTGGTCGGTGCTGGTTCAGGTGAATGGAGCGGCCAAGATGATGGTTTGGCCACCTTCATAGAAAGTTCTTGGCGTTTTGCGGCGCCGATGCCCGGCATGGCGGTTTTCAACCGAAATACCAACCAAATCATGTTCTTCACGTCCGGCTGGGCGAGCGCAGCCGAACCGATCTTGCCTCAAGGTGGCAGCGTTGTGGATGCAGAGGCTCGAATCATGCTCGCTGAACTTGTCGACACTTTGAAAGCGGTAGGTATTCTTGCATGAGGCTCAAACGGCGCTCTTGCACGGTATGCAACCACCACAAGATATGACGAAGCCTGCCTTTTTTGGGACCAGCTCCGTCAATAGCGACTTTAATGCAACAGTTTGACCGATTGATTGCTTGCCACGGGTAAAGGGAAAAGTTAGAGAGTGCGCTGCTCCAAATAACGCTAAAAAGGGGATTATTGGAATGCGCAAACTCGTCATAGGATTGGCGATGGCTTCAACGGCGCTCGCAGCGCCTGCTACAGCTCGTGATGGGCAGTGGTACATCCAAGGCGATGGTGGAGCCATGCTTGTCGAAGATATCGAATTCGACGTGAATGGAACTTCAGATGCGATAGGCACAGATTATGACTCCGGTTATGACTTTGGCGCTGCTGTGGGTTACGACTTCGGCGCCTTTCGCTTGGAAGCTGAAGCGAGTTATCGGGCCGCTAATCTAGACAGCCTCTCAACCTCAGCTGGAACTGTTATTTCGGCCAACGGCTCCGGCCTCTCGAGAAATCTTCCGGCTGCGGGCGAGATGAACGCTCTTAGCTTTATGCTAAATGGTTTGCTCGATTTTGGCGATGACGACGGCTTGCAAGCTTTCGTCGGCGGGGGCGTAGGAGTTGCCCGTGTAGATCTCGATGGAACGATCGATTCAACTGCACCTGACGCATTTAATGACTCCGACACTGGGCTCGCTTGGCAAGCTCTTGCTGGGATCCGGGCGCCGCTCAACGATAGTTGGGACATCGGCTTGAAGTATCGGTACTTCAATGCTGTCGGTGTCGACATTGTTGACACGCTCGGCTCGCAATATGAGACTGATGTAAGCACGCACTCGATCCTCGGTTCGATCACTTACAACTTTGGCGGCGACGTAGCACCACCGCCACCACCACCACCGCCAGCACCGCCAGCACCACCACCACCACCACCGCCACCTGCACCGCCAGCACCTGTTGCGGCTCCATGTAACACTGGCCCATACATCGTGTTTTTCGATTGGGATGAATCAGTGATTACACCTGAGGCAGCAACAATCTTGGATAGCGCGGTTACTGCCTATGCAGATTGTGGTTCGGCGAATGTCATGCTCGCAGGCCACACTGACCGTTCGGGCAGCGTGACTTACAACATGGCCTTGGCTGAGCGTCGTAACGCTTCGGTTCGCGGTTACCTTGCTGGCCGCGGTGTTCCTGAAGGTCGCATCACTGGTGAAGCCTTCGGCGAATCACAGCCTCGCGTGCCTACCGCAGACGGTGTTCGCGAACTGCAAAACCGCCGCGTAGAAGTGACTTACGGCCCAGGTTCGGGCATGTAATCGCGACTAACGTCGATAAATTGAGAAGAGGGGTCGGCACAGTCCGACCCCTTTTTTTGCCAAAATTTCTGGTCTGGAAGCTGTTATGCCGCGCATCATCTCAACTACTCTACTTTTCTCATGTCTTACGCTGAGCGCTTGTGGCCCTGACCTAGAGAATACTCAAACGACCCCTGCTACTGAAGGCACTCAATCAGAGGCAGTTGCCGCCGCGAAGCTACTCAATGCAGGCGGTGATGAAATCGGTTCAGTTCAGCTGATCAAACAATCTGACACTCTCTCTGTTGAGGCGGTCGTAGAAGGCCTTGAGCTTGGAGAGCGAGCTTTTCACCTCCACACAGCGGGCATCTGCGATGGCCCCGATTTCAAAACGGCCGGCGGGCACCTCAATCCATTCGAGAAAACTCATGGCTCGCAAAGTGAGGGTGGAGCACATCTTGGTGATCTCCCTAACCTAGTCATCGAAGCGCGATCACCATTCGAAACATCGTTTGAGCTATCCGGAACCGCGGACGAATTGCTTCCGCTCATCTTCGATGAGGATGGCACGGCCGTTATACTTCATGCTGGCCCAGACGATTATGTCAGCGACCCAGCAGGTGCGGCTGGACCACGCATTGCTTGCGGCGTTCTCGCCAAGAATTAGGAGCTTGGCAGCTTTAACTGTCCGGCTTTGGCTCCCCGGCAGCCTGCGCGCGCTCAAGCACCGTTGCATTCGCGCGCGGGACAAGACGAATGGCCGTGATTAGCAAGAGCAGGCCGATCGGTGTAATCCAAAGTGTTGAAAGCACCCCAACGCTCAAGCCCGCATCATCTTGTGCTGAAACATAGCCAGCAGTGTATGGACCAAGCGCCAGGCCGACAAGGGTTGTCGCCAAAAAGAACGTCGCAGTCGCGGTTCCCCGCATCCTAGGGAGGACCAGCGCCTGGCTGCTGGCCGCTGCGGCGCCAAGTGCCGATGCGGCCAATGCGCTAGTGATCACATTTAGAATAAGAAACAGAGTGAAGCTGTCCGTTGTATATTGGACGAGTGCAAAGGGGATCGGGCTGACGAGCCCAAATAGGATGACCCAGATCCGGCCGGATGAGAAACGCGTAAACAATGCATCGGCCATTCTACCGCCGAGAATCACGCCCAAAAATCCGCCAGCTGCGCCACCACCACCGAGCCAAAAGCCGAGCTCAGCCTTGGAAACGTCGAACGTTCTTTCGGCATATGGCGCGCCCCAATAAGAGGCTGCATAGGCCATAAATGCCACGGTTCCGTACCCGAGGATCGTGCACAGAAAGGCCGGAGACCCCCACGTCAGAGCAAACGTGGGATAGTCGCGCTCTCGAAGAGCGCTCGCCCAGCAAAAGACTGCATAATACCCGATTGCGAGCAACAACCATTGATCCGTGATCGGCGCAAAGATGAACCCAGGGCCCGAGCTTAGGATGCTTGTCAGACCATAAGCGACCGCAAGAGCACCAATGAATACCGCAATGTTAATTGCCAAAGCCTTTCCGCCTCGGGCGGCAGCACCAAAAAAGGTAAAGCCTGGGATAACGGTGTAGAGCTCTCGCACGAAGCCTTTGAACGGATGCGGATCCTCGGCAGTCTCCAGGCCATCAATTGCCCCGCGAACCGGCTCCCGCAGGGTCACGACCCAAATTGCCAAAAGCAAACCTGGTACCCCAACCGCAATAAAGGCCGCCTGCCAGCCCGCTAGGCCCAGCACTGGATCGCCTTGCGGAAACGCTGCGTTCCAGCGGTCCACAACCAGCCCGCCAATCGCGAGCGAAATTCCCCCGCCGATATAGATGCCCGAACTGTATATCGCGAGTGCGGTTGCCCTCAGTCTCGCCGGGAACCAATCCGAAATTAGTGAGTAGGCCGAGGGACTTGCAGTCGCCTCGCCAACACCAACGCCGATTCTTGCGACCGTCAACGTCGCGGCATCTCGTGCAAAACCTGACACCGCGGTCATTGCCGACCAGAGGGCAAGGCCAATGGTCATAAGCCGCACCCGCTTCCAACTATCGGCTAACTTCCCAAGCGGGATGCCGAAGAGCGCATAAAAGATCGCAAACGCAGTACCGTACAAAAAGCCAAGATAGGCATCATCGACACCCAGATCCGCTTTGATGTCATTAGCGAGGATCGACAAGATTTGCCGGTCAATAAAGTTGAGCACATAGACCACCACCAAGACGCTCAATGCGTACCAGGAATAGGCGGGTACTGGCTGGTCGGTATCGACCACTGGCTGGCTTTTCGTGTCGCTCAAGTCAGTTCCCCAGTTGGAGCAGGCATTTCTTATGCTGCGTATTGCGTGTTGTCGGTTAGATCCGCCTCGGTAAAACCCTTGCGCCTGAGCCGGCATGAATCGCACTCACCGCATGCCGCTCCATCGGGCGAAGGGTCATAGCAAGACCAGCTCCAGGCAGGGTCGAGATCCAAGCGAGCGCATTCGCTAGCGATATCGGCTTTCGTCATGTGCTGAAGAGGCGCGTGAATCTCAAACGGAAACCCTTCCACACCAGCCTTCGTCCCAAGGCGAGCGGTCTCAGCAAAGCTGGCAATGAATTCCGGGCGGCAATCCGGATAGCCAGAATAATCGAGCGCGTTTACTCCTATGAAAACATCCTTCGCACCCGCCGCTTCGGCGAACGCGATTGTCAGTGCGAGAAATACCAGATTGCGAGCAGGCACATAGGTGACGGGAATATCATCCGCGACACCTGTCTTGGGCACTTCGATATCAGCGGTCAGCGCCGATCCGCCAAATGAGCGCAGATCGAGTGACATTTGCACCTGTCGCTCAAGACCAAGTTTCTCAGCGATATCCTTGGCTGATTGCAATTCCCGGCGATGGCGCTGGCCATAGTCGATCGTGAGCGCTTGGACGGCAAAGCCGCGCTCTTTCGCAATTCCAGCTGAGACCATTGAGTCGAGCCCGCCTGACAACAGGACCACGGCGGTGGGCTTCTTTTGCTCTTGTTCGAAACTCATCGTCACTAAATTAGCGGGCTTATAATATTAAGCAATCCACCGTAGCCAATTCCTACGCAATCAGCACTTGCCTGTGCGGCGGGCCTCCGCGGTCACCTGGAATGGCAAGCCACCAACAATCCCTTGGCTCTCGACCTGCACCAAAGAGGCCGTTTCACGGCGAATGTTTGTCCGCCCATATCCATCACCCGGACAGGTGTATTGGACCGACACTTCAGACGCCCCATCCTCCACCACGAACCGGCTGCAATTGTCTTGAGTATGGCGAAGCTGGATCAATTCGCGTCCACTGCGCACGCAAATCTTACGCGATGGAGAGCCGTCACGCGGCTTCACGGTCCATTCGCCCTTTGCCAGCCCAGATAGCATCGCAAGCCCATCGGACTGTGCGGCAACAGGCACGGCCCCAACGACAGCAAATAGCGCCAAGGCCATCAGCTTTCGCCTCCCAATTGGTGCGCTACGTTTTTTCATCAGCATACCTCGCCACATATTTGCTGCACTGAGTTGTACGTATTGGACAACCCACGATGAGCCGTTCCTGAATAGCGATGAACTGTTAAATTGCCAAGATATATTGCTGAGCGCAAAACTGGCAATCGACCACAATCCGCCCTTCATCATCACGCATTGCATCCTGCTCATCGGCTGGAAAACGGGCGATGACGCTATGATAATAGTCCGCACTGCAGCGGCAACCGCGCTTCAGCCCCTTGCCGGGCTGAACCCGAATCTGATCCTCTTCGTGGAACAAACGCCACACGATGCTCTCCATGGATAGCTTGGGATCGAGCAATTCTTCATGACTGATCGTGCCGGCGAGCGCGACGATGTGTTCCCAATCCGGATGGTCGAGGCGAACGTGCAAACGCTCACGCCCCTCCTCGCCATCGGCGAGATGCTGGATCAGCACACCGGCAGCATGATGGCCGTCAGCGCTGGATCGGCTGGCGACCCTGATGAGTGTGGGCACTTGCTCAGACTGGACGAAGTAGTTCTCGCACGCCTCAGACAGATTGTCCCCTTCCAGCGGCACGATGCCCTGATAACGCTTGCCCGCACCTGTTTCGAAGGTGATCGCAAGATACCCCTCCCCAAACAAAGCTGCGAGCGCTGGATTGGCGCCAAGGCCCTCAACCTGAGCGCCGTCAAACTCAGCATAGCCGCGCATTGTCCCGCCGCGATAATCGCATACGAGCAATTGCACCGGTCCAGCCTTCGTCTGCGCCTGCATGGTCAGCTGGCCATCCTCGCCCTTGAGCAAGCCGCCCATCAGGGCGCCCAGCACCAGCGCTTCGCCAAGCAGGTGCTGAATGGGAGCCGGGTAATCATGCACAGCCAGAACATCGTTCAGCACTGCGTCAAGACGAACCACGCGGCCACGAGCGCTGCGCGAAGGCAGAGTGAAGCCAAGCAGTTTATCAGCGAAAGTCTCGGGCTCTTGCGCTGCGGGAGATTGGGCCTGTGTCATAGCGAGCTATATGGTGGCTCTAGCGCGGGAGGTAAGCCCCAATCGCGGGGCAAGCCTCACGCAAGCAGGCCAAAGCTCCACAGCAGAACAGATTTTTGTGCATGAATGCGGTTTTCCGCCTCGTCAAAGACGACCGATTGCGGCCCTTCAAACACTTCTTCGCTTACCTCTTCTCCGACGTGGGCGGGTAGGCAATGAAGGAACAATGCGTCAGGTTTGGCCTCGGCGATAAGCGAGGCGTTGACCTGAAGGGGCTCCATCGCGCGGCGCTTCTCATCCGCATCTGCTTGTCCCATCGAAATCCAAGTGTCGGTCACCAGCACATCTGCGCCGCGAGCCGCAACTGAGGCGTCCTGGATCAGAGTGACCTCAGCCCCTCCAGCCCGGGCCATTTCGACAAATTCACTGTCAGGCTCGTAGCCAGATGGCGTCGCCACCCGAACATTGAACTTCATCAGACTCGCCGCTTCCAAGATGGAATGCAGCACATTGTTGCCATCCCCAAACCAGGCGACCTCCAAACCCGGCAGAGCCTTGCCATGTTCAATCACTGTGAGCAGGTCGGCCACGATCTGACATGGGTGCGAGCGATCGGTCAGTCCATTAATCACGGGAACGGTCGCATGACGCGCCATCTCCTCGATCTTCGCATGGTCATCGGTCCGCAGCATAATTGCATCGACCATTTTGCTCAGGACGCGGGCAGTATCTGCAATGGTCTCGCCGCGCCCCAATTGGCTCGATGCGCTGTCCAGGATCAGAACAGAGCCGCCCAGCTGCCGCATCGCAATGTCAAAGCTCACGCGGGTCCGTGTGGAGTTCTTCTCAAACACCAAAGCCAGAACTTTGCCCGCCAGCGGAGCGTCGGCATCAGCCTGCCCCTTACCCCAGCCTTTGCGCGCTGCTTTGCGATCAATCGCATCGCCGATCATCGCGGCCACTGCATTGGCCCCAGCATCGCTGAGATCGAGAAAATGTTGATGCGTCATCAGGCTGGCTCTGGAATTTTATAGCTCGCCGCACCGGCGGAAAGCTTGTCGAAAAACTCATCAATCTCCGCGTCGCCAATCACAAGCGGCGGAAGCACACGCAAAGTGTTGTCGCCCGCCGCAACGGTCAGCAAATCGTGATTTTCGCGCAGGTGCACGAAGAACGGGCGGCTTTCTACCTTCATCTTAATGCCCAGCATCAGGCCCATGCCGCGCACCAGTTCAAACAGCTCTGGGTAATTGCCGATGAATTGCTCAAGCCGGGTGCGAATGCGCTCACCCTTCTCGCGAACCGAGCTTAAAAACTCCTCATTGGCCACAGCCTCCATGACGGCGCAGCCCGCCGCCATCGCCAGCGGATTGCCGCCATAGGTTGAGCCATGCGTCCCAAAGGTCATGCCCCGCGCGGCCTTTTCCGTCGCTAGGCAGGCGCCGAATGGAAAGCCGCCACCAATGCCCTTTGCGGTCGCGACAATATCGGGCGTGATGCCATATTGCTCATAGGCGTAAAGGGTGCCGGTGCGCGCGACCCCGCATTGCACCTCATCCAGAACAAGCATCAAGTCATGCTCATCGGCTAGGTCTCTCAACCCTTGCATAAACTCCTGGGAAGCGGGGCGAATGCCGCCCTCTCCTTGGATCGGCTCGACGAGGAAGCCTGCTGTGTTCGGGCCCATCAACGCCTTGGCCGATTCCAAATCGTCAAACTCAGCATATTTGAAACCATCGAGCATCGGCGAGAAGCCGTGGTGCATCTTGGTCTGGTTCGACGCGCTGATAGTGGCCATTGTGCGGCCGTGAAAGGCGTTGGAGAATGTGATCAGCTCATGCTTGCTGGCATCACCGGCATCGCCTGCGTTCTGGTGGTAGGCGCGCGCGGTCTTGATCGCGGTTTCCACCGCTTCCGCGCCTGAATTGGTGAAGAACACCGTGTCGGCAAAGGTGTTGTCGACTAGCATTTGCGCCAGCTTTTCACCCTGCGGGCTGCCATAGAGATTGGAGACATGCATCAAGGTCGCGGCTTGCTCTTGGATCGCCTTGATCAGCCCCTCGTGTGAGTGGCCCAACAAGTTCACCGCGATGCCGCTGGCGAAATCGAGATAGCGCGTACCATCCTCGTCAATCAGGTGGCAGTGCTCGCCTCGGACCGGACGGACACCGCAGCGAGGGTAGACAGGCATAAGCGGTGTGATCGACATGGTTTGATCCTTAAAAACTGAGTGAAGTCGAAAATTGAATTCAGGAATGGAAAAGGCGACCCTAAACAGAGCCGCCATTTCCCGAATTGATAAGGCCGCTCATGTTTCCGGTCAAACGGCCCTGATATGTGCTGGGGAGATTTATCCCTGCGCAGGCACCAAGTTGACAGCAGAATGCTTGCCTCGTCGGTCGACTTCAATGTCAAACTCGTAGCGTTCGCCTTCATTGATGCCCTGCAGCCCAGAACGCTCAACCGCGCTGATGTGCACGAATGCGTCCGGCTGGCCATCGTCGCGTACTAGGAAGCCAAAGCCCTTCATGGAATTGAAGAACTTCACGGTTCCCGTAGCTTTCTCGCCGGTCAGCTCACGCTGAGGCGCTGCTTCTTTTTTCTCAACCGCGATCACATCGCCAACGACTTGGAGATCCTGAGCGGAGATCTTGCCGCCGCGATCAACCAGGTTGAACTCAAGTTCTTGACCTTCGGCCAGACCTTCCAGTCCAGCACGCTCAACTGCGCTGATGTGAATGAACACGTCTTCGCCGCCGCCTTCTTGAGCGACAAAGCCGAAGCCCTTCTGGCTGTTGAAGAATTTCACAGTACCTTTGCCGGTGCCTACGACTTGAGCGGGCATGCGGTTGAAACCGCCGCCTCCACCACCGCCGCCGCCAGGGCCACCACGACCGCCACCGCCGCCGCTGCGATCACCGCCGCTGAAACGGTCACCACCGCCTCCGCCGCCGTAACGATCGCCGCCGCCACCTGGGCCGCCACGTCCACCGCCGCCGCCATAGCGATCACCACCGCCACCGCTCCGGTCATTTCCGTAATTGCCTGGAGGCGGGAATCCGTCGCCGCCGCCGCCAAAAGGATCGTAGCTGTCCTCGCCGAATCCGTCGCGCTTGTCCCGGCCGCGCCGACGTCCTCTATCGTAACCCATAACTCAAAACGTACCTTACAAGACTGCCCATCCTCCTATGCATCAGAGCGGGGACAGCAAGCCGCCACTGACACAGGCAGAACGCCGAAATTGTTCGGAGTCCCACCTCGTAGAATCGGTGCATAGCGCACAAACCATTGCTTTGCGAATGATTTAACCGATCCCCGCTGTTATCACTGAGAATTGTGACACTTTCGAACAAGTCCAATACTTGCTTCGCATCAAAGTGTTGGCCATGAAATGCACGCGCACGCAGATATTGTGAGCATTCCAGCAGGCTTTCGCAGCATAAAGGCGATTAAAACCATGAGCGATTTTCGCGAACTCTCACCCGCCATTTTTGCCAGCCCGCAAATCACATTGGATGACGTCGCTGCGGCCAAGGAAGCGGGCGTCACCTTGATCATCAACAACCGGCCAGATGGCGAAGAGCCTGACGCGCCTCAGGGTGATGCGATCGAAGCGGCGGCCAAGGAAGCGGGCCTGGATTATTGCGCGATCCCAATCGGGCATTCCGGGTTCAGCCAGCCGCAGATTGACGAGATGGCTGGCGCGATGGCCAAGGCTGAGGGCAAGGTCCTCGCCTATTGCCGTTCTGGCACACGCTCCACGTTCCTATGGGCGCTCGCCCAAGCAAAATCGGGCCACACCCCCGCTGGCATCGTCCATGCGGCGGCCAAGGCTGGCTATGATGTCAGCCCAGTGCGCCCCATGCTCGATATGCTCTCTGGCCAAGCAGGCGAGTAAACCTGCGCGCTTAGCTACTTGCGGTAATCGAGCGGCGGTTCACGGTCGCCCAGCAGCGATTTGTAAGTGTAATCCGGCCCGCGTGCCGCATCGAATTCGGCCTTCGCCGCGCTGCGCAGTCCAGGATTTGTGTATAGCTCCGCCGCCATCAAAGCCATTGCCTTAGCCGCGACCTGAGCGCCCTTATGGCCAATCGAATGACCGCTGGCGGCAACCGCTTGCCAGGTGTGCGCGCTGGTGCCGGGCACCCAAGTGGCCGTGCGCACGCCGACCGTTGGCGTAGCCCAAGAGACATCGCCGACATCGGTTGAACCATAGCCCAGGCTCTTATTGTATTCGCCGATTTCGCCCGCACTGCTGAGCGGTTTGGCCGCATCGCCGAGCGATTTTTGAATTTCTTCGGCCCATGCACGCTCTTCAGCGGTGTATTCAACGCCGCCAACCATCCGCAATTTCGCATCCATCATCTTGGCGAGGGTCTCATTGACCAGCAGCGGATTGTTCCCGTGGATCACTTCCCACTCGACATCAGTCCCAGTGCCGAGCGCGGCGCCCTTGGCCGCATTCTCCAGTCGCTCCCAAATTTCATCGACGCCGTCAGGATCGGGATGGCGGACATAATAAAACACCTCTGCAAAGTCCGGCACCACATTGGGCGCATTGCCGCCGCTGGTGATGACGTAGTGCATGCGTGCATCTTGCGGCATATGCTCATGCAGCATGTTGGCCATCATGTTCATCGCCTCTGCGCCGTCCAGAGCAGACCGGCCCCGCTCTGGCGCGCCAGCCGCATGCGCAGAAATGCCTTTGAAGCGAAACTTGGCCGAGCGATTGGCGAGGCTCGTCTGGGCCGCTGCGCTGTTTTCATCGTCCGCGTGCCAGTGGATCGCAATGTCGACATCATCGAACAATCCGGCCCGCGTCATATAGACCTTGCCAGAACCGCCCTCTTCCGCGGGCGTACCATAGAATCGGATGCGGCCCGGCGTGCCGGTCGCCTCGAGCCATTGCTTTACCGCGATCGCGGCCGTGAGTGAGGCGGCGCCAAACAGATTGTGCCCGCAAGCGTGCCCAGCATGCTTGCCGTCGACCATATCGCGCGTTGCCAGCGCAGACTGGTTGATCCCGGGCAGGGCATCCATTTCGGCAAGGATCGCAATAATCGGGCCACCTTCGCCCCATTCCGCGACAAAGGCGGTCGGGATTTCTGCGATACCGGCCTTTATCTCAAACCCTTCGCCCGTAAGCTCCGATTGCAAAAGCCCGCTTGACTGCGTTTCAAGATAGCCAACCTCGGCCAGATCCCACAATTGCTGCGCCACTCTGGCGGTGCGCTCTTGCTGCGCCTCAACATTGGCGGCTGGGTCTTGAGCCTGAGCGCTGAGCGGCACCGCGCCAAGCAGCAGTCCAGCCAAAACGGTGCGAGCAACGAACTTCATGAGCAATCTCCCTTGCGCTCTGCTTGCCGCAAAGCTGCCGCCGTGCCAATCCTTTGCGCATGGAAATTGATCCGCTTCTTTTGCAATTTGGCGGTTCGCTGGTGGCGATTGTGCTGCTGGCGTGGTTCGCCTCTGCTTTGAAGCTGGGCGATAAGCCAAAGTTGGCGAGCCACAGCGAGGCAGCGCGCGCGGCTGGCGAGGTGGCAGATGGCTTTACGCCTATCGAAAGCGCGATTGCGCATGATGGAGCCGGGGCGCTCCTTAAGGACGCAAACGGTCAGATCATGCTGCTCAAGACGCATGGTGTGCATTTTGCCGGACGCATTCTTAGCGGAGAAGCCAGCGCCACCGCCTCAGACGGCATGCTGATCATTAACACGGGCGAAGCGCGCTTTGGCTCGGCTCAGCTAGCACTCGATGACGTGGACAGTTGGGTCGTAGCCATCAATCAGCTAGGCAGGTGCTCGCATGATTGTCCTGCCTGATTTCTCTGTCACTGAGCTGGCTGTGCCGCTGTTTATCGCGGCAATTCTCGCCGAGATGACCTGGGCAAAGCTGCGCAGGCAAAGCGCCTATGAACCCAAAGACACGCTCGTCAGCCTTGGCTTTGGGCTCGGCTCCACGGTCGCAGGCGCGCTGTTCGGCGGCTTCTTCCTCGCAATCTTTATCGCCGCCTATGAATACCGCTTGTTCGATATCAGCGAGAATTGGTGGGGCCCGCTTTGGGCATGGCCAGTCGTCTTTGTGCTCGATGATCTGAAATATTATTGGGTTCACCGCGCAGGGCACCGTATCAGATGGATGTGGGCCGCCCATGTGAACCATCATTCCAGCCAGCATTACAATCTCTCGACGGCCCTTAGGCAGACATGGACAGGCTCGTTTACGTTCGGCTTCATCTTTACCTTGCCTCTGGTCTTTATTGGATTTCACCCGGGAATGATCGCCGTGTGCGGCGGCATCAATCTGGTCTACCAGTTCTGGATCCACACCGAGGCGATCGGAAAAATGCCGCGCTGGTTCGAGGCAGTGATGAACACACCCAGTCACCACCGGGTCCATCACGCCACCAATCCGCGCTATCTTGATCGCAATTATGCGGGCGTTTTCATTGTCTGGGACAGAATGTTCGGCACATTTGAGGCAGAGCAAGACGATGAACCCATCCGCTATGGCATCATCAAACAGCTCGGCAGCTTCAACCTGCTGTGGGCGGTGTTCCATGAATGGATCGGCATGCTCAGCGATATCGCCCGCGCGCCGTGGCGGCACAAGCTGTCTTACTTGCTGCGCGAGCCAGGTTGGACCCATGATGGCAGCCGCGAGACCTCCGATATGATCCGCGAACGCTGGTGCGAGCGCACTGGCCAATCTGCACAAAATCCGGTGGCGGATCGAAACCCGATTGAAAGCCCGCACGAAGCTGCCTAAGCCTGTCTCTTCCAAGAGGAGAGATCATGGAAAGCTTCGATTACATCGTCATCGGCGGTGGTAGCGGCGGCAGCGCAGCGGCGGGACGGCTCGCCGTCGATGGGACCAAGCGCGTTTGCTTGATCGAGGCAGGCGGGCGCAATGACAACGTCCTGATCAAAACCCCTGGCTTCATGCCCTTCATCCGCAATTCGTCGAATTACAAGTTCGACACGGTCCCGCAAAAGGGGTTGAACGGCCGGATCGGTTACCAACCGCGCGGCAAGGGCCTCGGCGGGTCTTCGGCGATCAACGCGATGGTCTATATTCGCGGCAACGCCTGGGATTACGACAACTGGGCGGCGATGGGCTGCACCGGCTGGGCCTATGAGGACGTGCTGCCCTATTTCAAAAAGGCAGAGGCGAATGAGCGCGGCGCGGATGATTATCACGGCGCTGGCGGACCGCTGTTTGTCTCCGACCTGATCTCGCCCAATCCGACCAGCCATGCGTTCGTCGAGGCGGCTGGCGAGATGCAGCTGCGCCGCAATGATGATTTCAATGACGAGACCCAAGAGGGCTTTGGCCTCTACCAAGTGACGCAGCGCAATGGCGAGCGTTGGTCCGCTGCGCGCGCCTATGTCGAGCCCATTCGCGAGCAGGGCAATTTCGCGATCCGCACCGGCACAGTGGTTGAGAAGCTGGTGATTGAGCAAGGCCGGGTCACCGGCGTTCGGGTCAAGCGCGGTCGCCGTAACGAAATGCTCTATGCGAAGCGCGGCGTGATCCTGTCCGCCGGGGCATTTAACAGCCCGCAAATCCTGATGTTATCCGGCGTTGGCCCGGGCGCGCATTTGCAAGAGCGCGGCATTCCCGTGGCGCTCGACCGGCCAGAGGTTGGTGCCAATTTGCAGGACCATTTGGACTATGTGTCCGGCTGGGAAACTGAGAGCGATGTGCCGATTGGCGGGACGCTGAAAGGCACATTGCGAATGGCCGCCGCCATGCTCGAGCATCGCCGCAGCCGCACCGGCGCAATGACCACCTGCTATGCTGAGGCGGGCGGGTTCTGGACGGTTATGCCAGACAGCCCCGCGCCCGACGTGCAGTGGCATTTCGTGCCCGCCGTTCTAGAGGATCACGGTCGCGAGAAGATCAAAGAGCACGGCTTTTCTCTACACGCCTGCGTCCTGCGCCCGGAAAGCCGGGGGACGGTGCGACTTGCATCGCGGCGCGCCACAGATGCGCCAGTGATCGATCCCAATTTCCTGGATGATGAGCGCGATCTCGCGGTCCTAAGAGCAGGCGTGCGCCTCTCTCACCGGATTGTGGATGCCCCTGCACTACAGGAATATGGCCCAACTGATCGGCACCCGATCGACCTCGACAATGACGAAGAGCTCGACAATCTCATCAGAGAACGCGCCGACACCGTCTATCACCCAGTCGGCACCTGCCGGATGGGCAGCGACAAGGACAGCGTGGTTGACCCTACGCTCAAAGTGCGCGGGCTCGAGGGACTATGGATCGCGGATGCCAGCGTGATGCCCAAAATCGTCAGCGGCAACACCAATGCGCCGAGCATCATGATCGGCGAACGCTGCGCTGACTTTGTGAAGGCTGCGACCGCCTGAGCGACGCGGGCCAAGCAAGGCCACTCGCAAACTAGAGCTGCAAGCTAAGACAAAAAAGAGGCCGGAGCGCATTGAACGCCCCGGCCTATCAAAAGTTGTTTGTTCGCAGGAGGAACAAAGGTTAGCGGAGGGCGTGGGAGAGGAGAGTACGCCCCCCGCTAAACTGGGTTGCGCGATTTAGCCTCGCGCGAATTCTGGATAGGCTTCGACACCAATCTCTGCCTTATCGAGCCCGTTCATTTCGTCTTCCTCGCTCGGACGGACACCAATGGTGTACTTCAGAGCAAGCCAGACAATGGCCGAGGCGATGCTGACAAAGACAGCGGTGAGAACAACGCCGATGAATTGACCCACGAAAGTTGCATCGCCAGTCCAAGGAACGATCATCGTGCCCCAGATACCGGCCACCAGGTGAACCGGGATAGCGCCAACCACATCGTCAATTTTCAACTTGTCGAGCAGTGGTACAAAGATCACTGGCAAGATGCCGCCAATGCCGCCGATGATGATCGCTTGACCAACTGTTGGCGCAAGCGGTTCAGCAGTGATTGCAACAAGACCAGCCAGCGCGCCGTTCAGAGCCATGGTAATGTCGGCTTTCTTGTAGCGGATCAGCGTCGCAACAATCGCCACAACCACACCAGCCGCAGCGGCCATATTGGTGTTAACGAAGATCTTCGACACGTCGGAAACATCACCAACGGTGCCCATGGCGAGCTGCGAAGCACCATTAAAGCCGAACCAACCTAGCCACAGGATAAACGTACCCAGTGTAGCCAATGGGATGTTCGAGCCCGGGAAGACATTGACCTTGCCATCAGCATAGCGCCCAAGACGCGGCCCAATGATTAGAGCGCCAACGAGGGCTGCCCAACCACCGGTCGAGTGCACCAAGGTGGAACCGGCAAAGTCGCTAAAACCGTGAACACTATCAAGATAACCAGCGCCCCATTCCCAACTGACCACGACCGGGTAAATGAAGCCGGTAAGGACAACCACAAAGATAAAGAAAGGCACAATTTTCACGCGCTCGGCCACTGTGCCCGATACAATCGAAGCCGTGGTAGCGCAGAAAACCATCTGGAAAAACCAGTCAGAAGCGACAGAATAACCCGTCTCGGTATCCGCTTCTCCTACGCCCTGCATGGCGTAAGGGAAATCACCAATCCCAAACAGGCCCAGCGAACCCTCGGCGAAGCCAGGATAAGCGATAGAGTAGCCGATGATCCAGAACATGAGGCCGGCGATCGAATAGAGACCAATGTTTTTGATGCACTGAGTCGAGGTGTTTTTCGAGCGCACGAGGCCCGCCTCAAGCATGGCAAAACCAGCGGCCATCCACATGACCAAAAAGCCGCCGATCAAAAACAGCAGCGTATTAAAGATGTAGGCCGCGCCAGGTGAAACAACCTCAGCGTCAGGAACAGCAGCCAGAGCAGGCGATGCCAGCGTCAGGCTGCCTGCAGTAAGGGCCGCAAAGGATAGGAGAGTTCGCTTCATTAGATTGCCCCCTTAAAGCGCTGTTTCGCCAGCTTCGCCTGTGCGAATCCGGGTTGCCGATGCGAGATCGAGCACGAAAATCTTGCCGTCACCGATCGCGTCAGTGTTAGCGGTTTGCTGGATGGTCTCGACGACTTGCGCAGCGATCTCGTCGCTGGCGGCAATCTCGAGCTTTACCTTTGGCAGCATGTTGGTCGAATATTCTGCGCCGCGGTAAATTTCGGTCTGACCTTTTTGGCGGCCAAATCCCTTGACCTCAGAAACGGTCATCCCGGCGACACCGATGCTGCCCAGCGCTTCGCGGACTTCATCGAGTTTGAATGGTTTTATGATGGCGATGATGAACTTCATCCGTGCCCCCTCAATTTCCGCCGGTCAGCCCCGGCCCTCATAGAGCAGCAAAAGGCGTGCCAGTTTCGGTAAGAGAGGGGAATCGCGCAGAAGCGCGGGTTCTAGGGTTAACCACCTAGAGTGATCTGCCTAATTTTTAACCTCTTGTTTATTTTTTAGGCAGCCAGGGCGCTTGCAACGCAGTTATTTGCCCGCGATATAGCGATCGGTTGGGCGCGTTGGCAGGCCATCAATGCTGCTGATGCGGGTCGCCATTTTTGCCTCCCATTCCGCCGGGTCCGATTGCCGATGCGCTTTCTTCAGCGTCTCTCGCTCTGTCTCCAGCGTCATTATCGGGACACCCCAGCCGCAGCTGGTCTGCACACTCTCAATATCGATCGTAAAGATTTGGCGCGTACCCGGCAGCATCGTGAAATGGCTCGCCAGTTTGTCCCAGCCGTCATCCTGCGGCAGCACGGGGACACCGCGCCCATAAATCCGCAGGATATTGGCGGGCTGCTGAAAATTGCAAAACATGATCGTGATGCGCCCGTCCGCTCCCAGATGCGCGTGCGTTTCGTTGCCTGACCCGCCGAGATCGAGATAAGCGACACGTTTGGGGTTAAGAATGCGAAAGGCATCATAGCCCTTTGGACTGAGATTGATCCGCCCAATCGGCGCAGAGGTCGCCACGAAGAACACTGGCTGCGCTTCGATCATCGCGGTGTGCTTGTCATTCAGCGCATCAAAAAACTCAGCCATTTTGGTTCTCCTTATGGATCAGAACACGGCTCTCAAAGAAAGTCTCTCAGCACGCTCATAAACTTGTCGAACTGGTCATGGTGCAGCCAATGCCCGGCCTTTTCAAATTCGATGACTTGAGCGGTGTTGAAATGCTTGAGCCGTCCGTCCTTCTCAGGATTGGAGGCCCAGCTGTCCGCGCCGTAGAGCAGCAAAGTGGGGCATGTGATCGCGCCCCAAGTCTGCTCGATAAACTCATCGGCCACGTCTTCGACGCCCCAAACATTGAGATGCGGATCGAATTTCCAGCTATAGGTGCCGTCCTCATTACGGTTGACCCCGTGCACGGTCAGGTGCCGCGCCTGCTCTTCCGTTAGGTAGGAGTTTTCCTCGATCATGCGCGCGAATGCCGCCTCGATGCTGTCGTATTTGCGCGGGCTTCGCCCAGCCGCCTTGCGCTTCTTCCCGATCCATTCGGCCAGGCGCTCGGGATAAGGCGTTGCACGCTGCTCAGCTCGCCATTCCGGGCTTGGGCCAAGGCCTTCGATCGCGACCAGCTTTGTCACCATGTCGGGGAAGGTGCCCGCATAGCGAAGGGCGACATTGCCGCCCATGGAATGACTGACAATGGTCACAGGGCCGCTGCCCAATTGGTGGATCAGCTGAGCCAGATCATAGACCATGTCGCCCGATTGATAATTGCCATCAGACACCCAATCGCTGTCGCCGTGCCCGCGGTGATCCATCGCCACCACATGATAATCGGCGCACAGCTGCTCCGCCGTCCAGTCCCAGCTGCGCGCGTGGTCGCGCCCGCCATGCACCAGCACCAGCTTAGGCTTTGCGCGGTCGGCATCGCTTTGCGCCCAATCAAAGTAATTGAGCTTGATGCGCTGAGAGAAAAACGTCTGGGAGGTTGGGCCTGATACAGTCATGCAATGTCCCATGCCGCGAACATTGCTGCGCTGCAACACTCGCGTGAGTGACTAGCGTTCTTTGGTGGCCGAGAATTTGAGCCCTGGGTTCTTCTCTTCCTGATAATTCACGTCCCACGGGCTCTTGGCCATGAACACCAGGTCGCCGTCGCGGTCTTTGGCGAGGTTGGCGCGGTTGAAACTCTCAAAATCAGCAAGCGCCTGGCCTTCACCTTTGACCCAGCGGGCGGTGGCGAACGGCGCGGCCTCTAGCCCCGCTTCCACCTTATATTCCGCAGACAGCCGCGAGATCAGCACCTCTAGCTGAAGCTGACCAACCACACCGACAATATGCTGAGCGCCAAGCTCCGGGTAGAACACCTGGATCACGCCCTCTTCGCTGAGGTCATCCAAGGCCTTGCGCAGCTGCTTGGTCTTGGTCGGATCTTTGAGCTGGACCCGCCGCAGGATCTCAGGCGCAAAATTGGGCAGGCCGGTGAAGCGGACTTTGTTCTGCTCGCTCAGCGTGTCGCCCACGCGCAAAGTGCCGTGGTTTGGAATACCAATAATGTCGCCCGCCTCGGCGGTGTCGGCAATCTCGCGGTCCTGCGCGAAGAACAAGATCGGGGAATGGATCGCAATCGGCTTACCCAGCCCGGAAGGGGTCAGCTTCATGCCGCGCTTAAAAGTGCCAGACACCTGACGCATGAACGCAATCCGGTCCCGGTGATTGGGGTCCATATTCGCCTGCACCTTGAAGATGAAGCCGGTGACCTCATCATGCTCAGGCGTGATCTGCTCATCGCCTGCTGGCTGCGGACGCGGCGGCGGGGCGTGCTTCGCAATCGCATCGATCAGTTCGGTGACGCCGAAATTCTTAAGCGCCGATCCGAAATAGACCGGGGTCAAATCGCCACTACGGTAAGCCTCAAGGTCAAACTCGGGATAGCCCACTTGCGCCAGCTCAGCCTCTTCGGCCCATTCGGCGGGAATGTCTGGATTGGCATCACGGGTACCGAGGAATTCCTTCGACGGGCCTTCCGGGCGGCTGACAGCGCCGCTTTCAAAATCGAGCACGCCTTCAAATTGCCCACCCATGCCGATTGGCCAGCCTTGCGGGCTGACGTCGAGCGCAAGCATCTCGGCGACCTCGTCCATCAATTCAAAGCCTGGGCGCCCTTCGCGGTCAACCTTGTTGATAAAGGTGATGATCGGCACGCTGCGAAGGCGGCACACTTCGAACAATTTGCGGGTTTGCGGCTCAATACCCTTGGCCGCATCAATCACCATCACCGCACTGTCGACGGCGGTCAGCGTCCGATAGGTGTCCTCGGAAAAATCTTCGTGACCCGGCGTATCGAGAAGGTTGAAGGTGATCTTCTCACCGTCATACTCTTTTTCAAACGTCATCACTGAGGACGTGACTGAGATGCCGCGCTGCTGCTCGATCTTCATCCAGTCAGAGCGCGCCCGCCGCGCTTGCCCGCGCGCCTTCACCTCGCCCGCCAAGTGAATGGCGCCGCCTTGCAGCAACAGCTTCTCCGTCAGCGTGGTCTTACCCGCATCGGGGTGAGAGATGATCGCAAATGTGCGGCGATTGGACATAGGTTTAGCTTAAAGCACCGTTGGACATGGAGCGGGCGCCTTAGCCGCAAGCGCTGAACCCGTCTACATCCCCCTCAGCGTGCACAGCGCTGTGCCTTCAATTTACCGACTGGTAATATCGATCTGCGAAATCAGGCCCACGAATAGGGGGTGCCAATGTCGATTTACAGAATTCTTCTTTCCGGTTTCTTTGCCGTCTTGCTGACTGCATGCGGCGCATCGGGTCAGTACTTCGAGAAATCTCCGGAAGAAGTGGCGAAAGCACTGAAAGGCGCGAAGCTGCCAATAGCGATCCTCGGGCGCAATGTCGTTGGCGAGACAGTCACGAATCCTAGCCCCAATACGTTTGTGATCACTGCAAACGATGAACTGGGCGGCGATATCTTTCGGATCGTCGCGACCATTGTGCCAGATGGCGATGGTACGCGCGTAACTTCGAAGTTTGAGCAGCTCCACAAGACAGTAGGAAGCCAGGACAATTCCATGGCCCAGAAAGCGGCCGAAGAACAGATCGCCTCGACCATCGAAGGGCGCGCTTTCGATATGATGTTCGCCACTTCCCCTGCCGCCAAAGCCGTACTAAGCGCGCAGGGCGGAAAAGTTCAAGAACGGATCAACGCCGCCAATGAGACTATGGTCGCGTTCAGTGAGATGGAACGCGAGATGGCCGCACAAGAAAAGCGCGAGAAGTTTGAGAAGGAATACGGCGAAGACTGGGGCGCAAGCGGCTCAGCCGCAGACGACGGCTGGGGCGATTAGACCCGGTCACTATTGCTCAGCCGCCCAGTTTCAGACCGCGCGGGGCTTAGCCGCGCAGCTCCGCTCCTTGCTTGGCTGCGGCTGCGACGATCTTGTCCGAAATCTCGGCCAATTCCGCGTCCTTGAAGCTCTTTTCGCCGGGCTGCAGAGTTACCTCGATCGCGAGTGACTTCTGGCCCTCGGGGACATTGCCGCCGGTGAACAGATCGAACACCCGCGCGCTCACGATATTCGCCTTATCCGCACCCTGAACCGCGCGCAGCAGATCACCCGCCACAAGCGCCTCTGGCACCAGAAACGCAAAATCGCGCGTCACCGATTGCAAGGCTGGCGGGGCAAAGCTTGGCCGCGCGAAGCTGACCGGGCCTTTGCCCGCCTTCTTCGCTGGGATCGCATCGAGGAAGATCTCAACCGCAGCAACCGGGCCAGCCATGTCAAACGCCTTGAGCGTCGCGGGATGAAGCATGCCAAAGCGCGCCAGAACCTTCTTTGGCCCAAGCCGCAAGGTCGCCGATTGCCCCGGGTGGAATTGACCCCCCGTTCCCTCTGCCACCGGCTCCATTACCATCAATCGGTCCGCAGGGGCGCCGGCAGCTTCGAGCAATTGGATCGCCGCCGCTTTCGCATCAAAGGCATCGAACTGCGCGGCCTTGCCCACCGCCCAGCCGCGCTGCGTCTTGTCACCCGCGAGCACGAGGCCAAGCGTTGGCCGCTCGTCGCTCATGCCGCTTGCTCCGCGGAAATAGCGCCGTCCCAGCTCAAACAAGCGAGTGGTGCTGGCCCCGTGGTCCGCATTGCGCTGAGCCGCCATGAGCAGGCCAGGGATCAGCGATGGCCGCATGGCCTTCATGTCTTCGCTGATCGGGTTGTCGAGCACCCACAGCTGTTCACCCTCAGGCGCGAAATGCTCAGCTGCATCGCTTGGCAGGAACGACCAGGTGATCGCTTCGTCAAAGCCGCTGGCCGCCGCTGCGCGGCGCAATTTACGCTCGAGCAGCTGCGCCGGTGTCGCCGTTGGCCGGGCCACCCCGTCCATGCGCGGCAAGGCCACGCTTTCCACCTTGTCGAGGCCGTGAATACGCACAACTTCTTCGACGAGATCGGCTGCGCCTTCGATATCATTGCGGCGCAGCGGGCACGTGACGTTCCATTTGTCATCGACCGCGAAACCAAGACTTTCCAGGATGCCGCGCTGCTCATCATCCGGCACGTCAACGCCGCCAAGCCGCGAGGTTAGACCCGTATCAAAGGCAACGACCAATGGCTCGCTGGGCGCAGTGCCAGCGCGCACGCTCTCGCTTGCTTCGCCGCCTGCCAGCTCGACAATCAAGCCAGTGAGCAGGTCGAGACCATCGTCGAGAAATTCAGGATCGACGCCACGCTCAAAGCGGGTGCGCGCGTCCGATGCAAGACCCAGCTTGCGCCCGGTGACACCGATGCGGGCCGGATCGAAGTAGGCAATTTCAAGCAGCAGATCGGTGGTGTCATCCGACACGCCGGAGTGCTCACCGCCCATAATCCCAGCAATGTCGTGAACCTGCGCATCATCCGCGATCACCACCATGCTTTCATCAAGCGTGTAGGTTTTCTCATTGAGCGCCAACACTTGCTCGCCCGCCTTCGCGCGGCGCGCCACAACCGCGCCAGACAGCTTTGCCAGATCATAGGCGTGCGCCGGACGGCCAAAGGCCAGCATCAGGTAATTGGTCAGATCGACCAGCAGCGAGATCGGACGCTGACCGGCACTGATCAGGCGCTGCTGCAGCCAGTCTGGCGATGGGCCGTTTTTCACGCCCTTTACCACCCGGCCGTGGAATGCGGGGCAGCCTTCCGGATCATCCGTGCGGATTTCAACCGGGCACGCGCCGGATGCCTCAAATTTCGGAAAAGCAATCGGCTTCAGCGTGCCAAGACCCGCCGCGGTCAGATCGCGCGCAATTCCGTATACGCCCATGCAATCGGGGCGGTTTGGCGTGATCGCCACATCAATGATCGGCGAGGAACCTTGGTAGTCGGCAAAGGCATGGCCGACGCTGGCATCGTCCGGCAATTCGATAATGCCGCCATGCTCATCGCCCAGCTCCAGCTCGCGCACGGAGCACATCATGCCGTTGCTCTCCACGCCGCGGATCGCGCTCTTGCGAAGCTGCATACCATTGGCGGGCACCACCGCGCCGGGCAGACCCAGCACGCCCTTCATTCCCGCTCGCGCATTGGGCGCGCCGCACACAACCTGCAGCGGATCACCCTCGCCCGTGTCGACGCTTAGCACTTGCAGCTTGTCAGCATCGGGATGCTTTTCAGCGGTCAGGACTTTCGCAACCTTGAAGCCCGCGAGCCTCTCGGCCGGGTCTTCAACGCCTTCAACCTCAAGCCCGATTGCGGTCAGCGCATTGGTGATCTCGCCGAGCGTTGCGACGGTTTCGAGATGGTCTTTGAGCCATGTGACGGAGAACTTCATGCGCGCGCTCCTACACCAGCGGAAAGGGTTGGCTGATCAAACGGCGAGAAGCCATAATGCGCCAGCCAGCGCGGATCGCCATCGAAGAAGGCGCGCAGGTCGTTCATGCCGTATTTGAGCATGGCGATGCGGTCGATCCCGAGGCCAAAGGCAAAGCCTTGATATTCGTCCGGGTCGATCCCGGCAAACTCGAGCACGCGGCGGTTCACCATCCCGCTGCCGCCCAGTTCCATCCAGTCATAGCCCGGCTCATCACCGTGACCGCCAACCACGCGGCGATCCCCTTCGTTGGAGTAGCCAACATCGACCTCAACGCTGGGCTCAGTGAACGGGAAGTATGATGGGCGCAGACGCAGGGTGATGTCTTCGCGCTCAAAGAACGCCTTGAAGAACGTCTCCAGCGTCCATTTGAGATGGCCGAGGTGAATGTTCTTGTCGATCACCAGGCCCTCGACCTGATGGAACATCGGCGTGTGGGTCGCGTCGCTATCGCTGCGATAGACACGGCCCGGTGCGATCAAGCGGATCGGCGCGCCTTGTTCTTTCATGCTGCGGATCTGAACCGGCGAAGTGTGCGTCCTGAGCAGCATTTTCTTCTGGCCTACCGCTTCGCTACTTGAGGCCGATTGGCCACCATCCGCTGCCTTATCCGGGAAGTAGAACGTATCGTGCATCGCGCGCGCAGGATGGCTCTCATCCATGTTGAGCGCAGTGAAGTTGTGCCAGTCGTCTTCGATCTCTGGGCCGGTTGCGACCGCAAAGCCGAGATCGGCAAAGATCTCCGCCAGCTCGTCCATCACCTGACTAACCGGGTGGACCGAACCCATGACGGTGTCCGGTGCGGGCAGAGTGAGGTCGAGCGTTTCGCTGGCCAGCTGCGCTTCGAGCTCAGCGGCCTCCAGCGCTTGCCTTTTCGCCGCAATTGCATCGGCCACCTCAGCGCGGATCGCCTGGATCGCGGGTGCCGCTTCGCTGCGCTCTTCCGGGCTCAACTGGCCCAAAGTCTTGAGCGCCAGGCTCACCCAGCCCTTTTTGCCCAGTGCGCCAACGCGCTGTTCTTCCAGCGCATCGAGCGTATCAGCGGCAGAGATTGCCGCGAGCGCGGCGTCTTTTTGTGATGTCAATTCAGTCATGGTCTAGCCCAAAGGTTTGAGCCGGTCCGCTAGCGGGATTTCGCCGCCTTGGCAAAGCGCGAATTGCGCATTGCTGCGAAGATCGGCGCATCACTTGCGCCACGTCTATCGCAGCGGCTTGTCTAGCGTTTGCGCAGCGCTGCCCCAAACCCGCGCGCGGGCCTCCATGAAAGAGGCCAGAATGGGATGCTCCAGAGCGGCATAATCGCTTGGGTTCATGGTCATGAACTCGCGGAACTCGCGGGTGAATTGGGCTTGATCATGATAGTGATCGTCCATCGCCTCGGTCCACAGCCGCTTATCATGCAGCATCCAGTCCGACAGGCTGCGCATGAAGCGCTGGCGCCGGATCAGGAGCTTTGGAGCAAAGCCGAAATACCGCCGGCACACGCGCTCAAGTGTGCGTACGCTGATCCCGCTCGCCTGCGCCAAGTCGTCGACCGTATTGAGCTCGGGTTCCACCAGCGCCTTGTGCACGCGGGCGATCTTGGGCTCATCGCGGTTGGGCCGCATCAGCGCGCGCATCGTGTCTTCAATCGCGGCCAATTGCTGCTCGTCGCTCGCGCTTTCATCGCACAAGGCGTCAGCCAGCCTTTCGAACTTCGCAAAGGCGGGATGCGCCGCGCCGTCACAGCCAACATTCGCGAGCTCGCGCGCGTCGACATCGATGAACCGTGCCCAGCCCAGCGGCAAGAAGCCGATGCCCCACATGCGTGATGCGCCGAGCTCAAACTGGCATGGAAGCGAACTTGGCCCAGTGGCAGTGAAGCGCGCTCCGGAAAGCTGCGATGTGCCAATGCTGGCGTTTGGACGGCTGCCGCCGAAGAAGCGGATATTGGCCCATTCCGGCTGCAAGTGGTCTTTGACAGTTTTGCCATCTTCAACCTCTAACACCAATTGGTAGAAGGTCGTGAAGCAGCCATCGAACTCTGGTGAAGGCGAGTAGAACTGGCTGCGAACGGTGAAGTCCGCATCCTTTTGACCTACGTGTCTCGTCCTCTGCCCACCCATCAGTTGGCTTTGGCCGATATGTCGCGTTTTTACAAGTTTGGCGCGTTTCTACAAACGAAAAGGCGCCAGCCTCTATGGCCAGCGCCCTATCCGTTTCGCGTTTCCTACATGGCTCTGCGCGGCTGCGCATGCCTTGCGTGGAGCGCTGGCTTAAGCTGGCAATGCCGCCTTCGCCTGAGTGATGATCGACTTGAACGCGGCTTCTTCGTTCATGGCCAGGTCCGCCATGACTTTGCGGTCAAGCTCAATACCCGCCAGCTTCACGCCGTGCATGAACTGAGAGTAGGTCAGGCCTTCAGCGCGAACAGCCGCGTTGATGCGCTGGATCCAGATCGCGCGGAAGCTGCGCTTTTTCGCTTTACGGTCGCGGTAAGCGTATTGACCGGCCTTCTCGACCGCTTGGCGCGCAACGCGAATGGTGTTCTTGCGGCGACCGCGATAGCCCTTGGCTTGTTCGAGTAGACGCTTGTGCTTTTGGCGTGTGGTGACGCCGCGTTTAATGCGAGGCATATGTAGTATCCTTTGTAGAGTTCTGCGCCAGCCCGCTCCCTCCACCCTTCCACCCGGATGATCACCCGGTAGGTTCCGGGCGTGTGGGTGGAGGGAGTGGGCGGTCTAGCCCATCAAATCAATCGAGCCCGTAGGGCGCCCATTTCTTGATCGTCCGTGCATCCGGGTCTGAAGCGACCGAGGTGCCACGGTTTTGGCGGATATACTTCGCATTGTGGCTCATCAGACGGTGCCGCTTACCAGCTACGCCGTGCTTGACCTTGCCAGTTGCGGTGATTTTGAAGCGTTTCTTCACACCGCTTTTGGTCTTCAGCTTGGGCATTTCGTTCTCCTTTATCAGAGACACGTTCTAATCGGCCCTGGCAGCCCTAATGAGCCAGGCCAATCGGTTGATTCGTGTCGTTGAAGTCGCGCCACATAAGGGCCACGGCGCGTGTAGGCAAGCGTTTTGGTGGGATGGGAAGGGAGTCTTAGTGTTCCGCACACCATCCGGTGTGCGATGTCCTCGGCCCTGCCGGGCCTGCGGGCGGCCGCAAGGGCCTTGCGGTCGGCTGATCGCCGACCGTGCTCCGCGACCAAGCCATCGAGAATGCGCGAGGGCGCTTGGTGCCTGTCCGATGGCGTGGAATGGCCCAAGGCCGCAGGCCTCGCAAGGGCGCCCGCCCGCCCGCAGCGATGCGGCTGCAAGCCGCATGAGCGAGGACATCGCAGCACGGATGTGCTGCGGAACCACAAACAACTCCTCTTCCCTCCCCACTCCATTCATCGCTGCTGAAGCACGCTTGGAACGGCTGGAACACAGTACAGGGCCAAAAAACCAATCGATCACAGACGCGCTGACTGATCGATTTAGTCGATTAACGAGAAGGTGGAGAACGGGGAGCAAAAGCATACGCTATCCTTAGCCAGCGCGCGCCGAGTAGGAAAACTGGCGAGCCCCAACTGTCACGCTGCACGATTGATGCGGATGGATTGGCCCCGACTCATTACACATCTCCTTGCGGATCAAAGCGAATAACCAAGGTCTCTCCAGTCAATTCTGAGGGTGGATGACCAATAAGACGTGCGACACCGGAAGGAAGATAAAGCGAGGCGCCCGCAAAGCCCCTCTCTTTGGCTAACTGACCAAACAAGAAATGAGCGGTGCTCAATATATACCTCAGGACTGCGGCGGGTTCTGAAACCGCCGTTTTTAAAAAGTTAGGGAATATGATTTGATCCGGGGTGAGAGATGTTTTCAAAGTCAGGTCTAGGTGACCTTCATTGTCCCTACCCTTCAACGAGAATTTGCAAAGAGGCTGCTGACCTGAAATCATAGTACGATAGGTGGCACGGCCGCTTTCAGGATCGACCCGCCGAATATTATCTTCGGTCATCCCTTCATCAAAATTAACTCGTATTGTGTACGAAACCACATCACCCGAGCCACCGTAAAAACTCTCTGAGACTGATGTCCTGATCCGGCTCACAGGATCGAACGCTGTCGATCCATGAACAATACAATTGCTCACTGCAAAAGGCCCGTTCAACTCAATCAAATGCTTATCCTCTCACTGGGACCAACTGAAACTCGAAATGAAGCAAGAACGAAGGTCGTCCACGAACTGCTACGCATCGTCTTCCTACTCGCCAAACCCGCCCTACTTTCGCATCGTGTTTTTGCATCCTCAATCAGCACCGTCGCAGCCCCACTCGCTACGGAGTTTGAGAGCTGCTCCGACAAACACGTCATGCTGAATTCAGTTCAGCATCCATCGCCAGTTCAATTCCAAGTATGTCGCGCAGGAGATGGACCGTGAAACGAGTTCAGGGTGACGATGATTCTGATAACGTCTCCGAATGGAGCGTACCGGCTACTTAAACCCCTACCCCATCGCCTCAAGCGCTTCTTCCAGCCGCGCGGGTTCGCCTAGCGCTAACACCGTGCCATCGGAATTCGCGTCCAGCGGGTTGCCTTGCCAGTCGCTCATCATCCCGCCGGCGCCCTCTACGATTGGCACCAGCGCGGCGTAATCATAGAGCTTCAGCCCCGCCTCGCACACGACGTCCAAATGGCCGCTGGCTAGCAGGCCGTAATTGTAGCAGTCCCCGCCCCACACCACGATTTGCGATGTTTGCGCGGCGAGCGACATGAACGCACCGCCTTGGTCATCGGTGAAATATTGCGGGCCGGAGGAGGCGATGGTTGCCTCTGACAGTTCTTTGCAAGCGCGCGTGCGCACCGGCAGACCGTTGAAGGTCGTGCCCTCGCCAATGCGGCCGACCCAGCGTTCTGCGGCGATCGGCTGATCAATCACGCCAAGCACTGGCCAGCCATCCTGCAGCAAAGCGATCAGCGTGCCAAAGATCGGGCGGCCCGCCATAAAGCTGATCGTGCCATCAATCGGATCGAGCACCCATTGCCGGCCTGCGCCCTCATTACGGGTGCCATATTCCTCGCCGATGATCCCGTCATCGGGACACTCAGCCTCGATAATCGCACGCATCGCGGCTTCTGCTGCGCGGTCGGCCTCTGTCACGGGCGAGGCATCGGCCTTGCGCTCCTGCGACCAGTCTCCGCGAAACAGGGGGCGGATGGCATTGCCAGCCGCATCGGCCAGGCGCTGAGCGATTGCTAAGTCTTTGTTCGTCATAATCGGCGCGCAGTCTCATCACAGGCGCGGCAATGCAAGGGGCGTGTTGGAGGAGGCTCCGCTGACCGCTGACCCAGTATGTTGCAATTGGCACAAGTTTGGAGCAATGCCTTATGGTTAATGAAACGGGGCGGTCCTCTTAGAGGATCAGCCGAAGGGTGGGTTACATGCCGTGTGAGCGGTGCGGGTTGATCCAGTTCAACCAGCGACCCATTGAAGCGTCGCAAGTCTTTTAAACGGGTCGGACATGGGCAAACAGGCACGCGCAGATGCGCCGGTACAATTTGCGCCCCGCTCTGGGGTCAATCGCAGCGGCATGCCGCTCGCCGCCAGCCGTGCCCCCGCCAAAGATCTCGACCCGTGGATTGGGCGGCTGGTCGCCTCCAAGCTGGTGGCGGACGAAGCCACTCACATCGCCTGCGGCATTTGCAATGATCTGGCCTTTGCCCGGATCGTGGTGGGCGGCACATGGGACGCGCAAACCGCCGATGGGCCGATGGAATTTCGTGATGAGGCCATCCTGTTTGGCCCGCAATCGCGCCATATGCCGGTGGGATGCAGCGGCCATGTGATCGCAATCGGCATTGGCTTTCGCCCCGGTGCAATCCCGTGTCTGCTCGGGCGTGAATTGGCGCCGCTGGTCGACCGGATCGAACGCTCCGATCCCTTTGGCCTGATCACAGACGGCGCGGCGCAGGACTATCCGCTCGATGCCGAGCCAGAGGACTGGCTGCAAACCGTTGAAGCGGCGATGCGCGCCTTTATCGCGCGGGTCCAGCCGGAAAAGCCTGATCCGCTGGCCGCCGCTTTCGAGCATGCCAGCTTTGCCGATCCGACCATTACGCCCGGCGATTTCGCGGCGCAGCACGGCATGTCCTCACGCAAGCTGGAGCGGCTGGTGCGGCGCGATTTCGGCATGACGGCGAGCACGGTTCTGCGCCGGGCAAAAGCGCTCGATCTGGCGGCGCAGCTGTGCGGGGTGGCGGATGAAGAGGAAGAAAGCGAGCTGCTGCTGCGCTATTTCGACCAATCGCATTTGATCCGCGATTTTAAGGCGTTTTTCGGGACGACCCCGGCCGCTTTCCGCTCTCAACCGCGACTATTTTTGCGGATCAATGTGGAGACGCGGCAAGCCCGGCGCTTGGCCGAGCTCGACCGGATTAAGCCAGGCGCAGAGCCGCCATGGCGCGCTGAGTGAGGACGGCGCAGCCCGCCTTAATCAAACAAGCTGCTCACGCTGCTCTCATCCGCGATCCGGCGGATCGCCTCGCCGACCAGCGGCGCCATGGTCAGCACCCGGATCCGGTCAGAAGCCGCGCAGGCCTCGGTCGGCAGGATCGAATCGGTGATCACCAGCTCTTTCAGCTTTGACCCGTCGATCCGCGCCACTGCGCCGCCCGACAGAACGCCGTGGGTTATATAGGCCGCGACCGATTTCGCTCCGCCCGCCAGCAAAGCCTCCGCCGCATTGCACAGCGTGCCGCCGGAATCGACGATGTCATCGATCATGATGCAATGGCGCCCAGAAACATCACCAATGATATTCATAACCTCCGATTCCCCAGGGCGGTCGCGGCGTTTATCGACAATTGCCAGCGGCGCATTGTCGAGCCGTTTGGCCAGCGCGCGGGCGCGCACCACGCCGCCCACATCGGGGGAGACAACCATCAGATCCTGATCGCCGTAGCGCGCCTGAATATCAGCCGCCATCACAGGGGCTGCGTAAAGGTTGTCGGTCGGGATGTCGAAGAAGCCCTGGATCTGCCCGGCGTGCAAATCCACCGCCAGCACGCGGTCAGCGCCCGCCTCGGTGATGAGGTTTGCCACCAGCTTGGCCGAGATCGGTGTGCGCGGGCCGGGTTTCCGGTCCTGCCGGGCATAGCCGAAGTACGGCACCACCGCCGTGATCCGCTTGGCCGAGGCGCGTTTCAGCGCATCGATGCAGATCAGCAGCTCCATGAGATTGTCGTTCGCCGGAAAACCGGTCGACTGGACGACAAACACATCCTCGCCGCGCACGTTCTCGTGGATCTCGACGAAGATTTCCTCATCGGCGAACCGGCGCACGCTGGCATCGGTCAGAGGCATTTCGAGATAGGCGGCGATCGCCCGGGCGAGCGGCAGGTTTGAATTGCCGGACATGATTTTCATGGATGCGAATCCCCGCGTGCAGTTGATGGCGGTTCACCTAGCCCAGACTCGCACCAACGCAACAGTGGCCGCCGCCCATTTGTCCGCAATTGGGTTGGGCGATGGCTTTAGAAGCTCTCCGCCTACCCTTGCGTCAATGCGTCCCGCACGCTCGCCATATTGCGGCGGCTGACGGGGACTGTGCTGCCGTCGGACATTTCCAGTTTTCCTGTGCCCGCGCTCTCGCGGGTTAGCGATTTGACGCAGGCTGCGTTGACTATGTGGGAGCGGTGCACACGGATAAAGCCGTCCGACAGCTCTCGCTCCAGCGCAGCCAGGCTCGCATTGTACAAGGCGCTGCGCCCGCTGCGCAGGAAAACCTCGACATAATCGCCCGCCCCGCTGAAGCGCACGATGTCGCTGGCATCGACAAATTCGACCTTGCCATTGCTGGTGAGCTCAATCCGTTTTGGCGCGCTGTCTTCGGCCACCGGGATATCGGTCAAATCGCCGCCGCGCGCTTGCTTAAAAAACAGCCACAGCAGGCCTGCCGCGACCACCAGATAGAGCACGGTGTCGAGAAAGAACCCGCCAAGCCAATAGATCGCCGCCGCTAGTGCCGCGCTGGCCAGCGCAAGCCACGCGCCGCCGCGATTGCCTTGCGCGAAATATGCGGTGGCGCCGGCTATGCCAGCCACCAGCAAGGCGGTAATAAAGACAAAGCTGGTTTTGAGGTCAAAGCCGGGCTGAAACGCGCTGATCCCCAGCATCACAGCAAGCACCGCCGCCAAAGCCAGCAGACGCCGCCGCGGATATGCCCGGAACAGCCGCAGCAGCACATAAGCGGTAAAGCTGAGGCCCAGAGCAATCGCGAAGGTGAGGATCAGCGACAGCCGCAAATCATGCAGGGGATAGGGATAGGGCACGATATCGCGCGCCGCCTCAGCCGCGAGTTGCAATGCAGCGGCCAGCGATAGAGCGGCGATCAGCGCGGACCCCTCACGATCATCGCCGCGAAGGGACCGCATACCGAAAAATACAAAGCCCGCGACAAACAGGCCCAATGTGATCAGCGCAAACCATGTTGCAGGCCCTGGCTTGCGCGGATCGCGATAGGGCGCGAGGGCAATATTGTGGATCGGCGAATTGAGCGTGATACCGCCGTTCATGGAGGACAGCCGCAAGACCAGCCGGTTCTTGCCCGGCTTCAGCGTGCCTTCCGGCACAAAGAACACCGCGTCCATATCACCGGGCTCTTCGCTGCCTTGCGATGCGCCTGGCCTGCCGTTCGTGCCAATCGGCACGCCATTGAGGGTCGCCTCGCTAGAGGCCTTTGCGCTCACAAACAGGCCAAGCGGCCTGCCGCCTTCGAGCAGGGCTGGCTCTGCCTCAAACACGATTTGCGCCCACAGCATCCGGTCCTGCGGATCGGCCTGATAAAACAGGACGGATCGGCAATTCGTGCCCGCAAAATCCGGGGCCGCATCAGAGGCTGGATCCGCATCACAAACGCGCGCGGGGGAATCGATAAAGCTCTGATAATCCTGCGCCTGCGCATGCACCTGTGCGGGGGCAGAAAGCGTCAGGAATGACAGCAAGAGGATGGCAAAACGCAGCACTGCAATTCCTATAGCTTCCGATAAACGGGAAGTCCCCCCGCTCACCGATTAGAACCCCCCGTTAACAGATCGGCCCCTATTCAAAGCGCCGATTTCCGCCAGTTTCAGGCTCAATCCACGATCAACCAATCGGAAAGAGCCGCAATGAAAAAACCACACCTGATCAGCGCCCTTGCACTCGTGCTGGCTGCCCCCGCCCTCGTCTTCACGCCCAGCGCGGCGCACGCTGCACCCAATGAAGAAGCCATCACCTTTGAGGCGCGCAGCGGCGAGAGCGTGGAGGCGTTTCAAGGCACACTGACCGTGCCGATGAACCGCAGCGATCTGGCCAGCGGGACGACAGAGCTCGCCTATGTCCGCTTCCCAGCCACGACAGACACGCCCGGCAGCCCGATTGTCTATCTCTCAGGCGGTCCCGGCGGCTCTGGAATTGGCACCGCGACAGGGCCGCGCTTCCCGCTGTTTATGGCGATGCGCCAGCACGGCGATGTGATCGCATTTGACCAGCGCGGCACCGGCCAGTCTCAGCAACCAGAGCGCTGCACCTCCAGCCTCACGATCGGTGAAATGGAGCGGATCAGCGATGCAGAGCATGCCCTGCGTTACCGGCTGGCGGTGCGCGAATGCGCGGCGAGCTGGGCTGAGCAAGGCGTTGATCTGCGCGGCTTCAACACCGCCGAAAGCGCGCAGGACCTCTCCGACCTTCGCCAGCATCTTGGGGCGGAGCAAATTTCGCTGTGGTCGATTTCCTATGGCAGCCATTTGGCGCTGGCGACGCTGGCCGCAATTCCGGACGAGCTCGACCGCGTGATCATGGCAGCGACCGAGGGCCTTGATCAGACGGTGAAGCTGCCATCGCGCACGCTCAGCTATTTTGAACGCTTGCAAGCCGCCGTCGATCAGCAGCCTGAAGCAGCGCAGCTCTATCCCGACATATTGGGCCTGATCAGCCGCGTTCACGCCAAGCTCGACGCCGAACCGATGACGGTCACCGTGCCGAAGCGCGATGGCACGACCTATGACCTGCTCCTGCAAAAACGGCATTTGCAGCAATTCATGGGCGGTCTGATTTCTGATCCGCAATACGCGGCTGTGATGCTGATGATGTACCGGCAGATCGACGAAGGCGACCCGACCTTGATCACCTTTGTGCTGCAGCGTTTCTGGACCCCGGATGAGCCGATCACATTGTCGGCCATGTCACTGGCGATGGACCGCGCATCCGGCATCACGCCCGCCCGGCTTAAGGCATTTGAGCAGCAAACTGCGGCCTCTCCCGTCGGCGCTTTTCTGAACTTTCCGATGCCGCAGATCCTCGCCGAGCTGCCAGAGATCGACGCCGGTCCCGATTTTCGCGATGGCCCGTTCGGCGACACGCCAGTCTTGATGCTGACCGGAACTTTGGATGGTCGAACCTATCCCGAAGGGCATGCCGAGGCGACCGCAGGCTTAAGCAATGTCGAGCAGATCATGGTCGAGAACGCAGGCCACAATCTGTTCATGACCTCCCCGCAAGTTGGCGAGGCGATGCATGTTTTCATGCGCGGCGAAGCGGCCACATCAAACCGGATTGTTGTGGAGGCGCCGGACTTTGCAAAATTGCCAGACCTGGGGGGCTGATTGCTGCAAGGGGCGATCCGCAGCTATCGCGGGCTCATTTGGAGACCCTGTCCGGTCCGAGCTTCTTGAGCAATAGCGCGATCAGACAGAGCAAGTCAGCTTCAGACTTTAATGCCAAGGCATGAGCGAATATGCACATCGGCAATCCCGACCTCTGCAGCTCCGTAGATGATATCTTCCAAAACAAGCACTTCGTTAGCGACTTCACCTTTGATGCCGCACACGAGAATTCTGCCAATGGTGCCTATGCGTTCTTCGCCAGATTCAATTTCGGTCCAAAGTGCCTTCAACACGGATTCTGTCGTCGCTTTGTCTCGATCAGAATCTGTCAAAAGAGTTAGAGCACGACGTTGTGTATCAGTCAGATCGCTCAATGAGGAAAATAAGCAAGAGATAGCATTTCTGGTCCAGGAGACGTCTGAAACTCGATCGTCGATACCTTGAGCACAGGCGGCTTCTACGATCCGCTCAGCTTCACGTTCTCTGCTCACCCTATGGTTCTCAGAGGCTCCTCACTGCTCCCTCAAACCTTATGCTCGCCTCGGATCCAGCGCACGGTGCCTGATGAAGCGCGCATCACTACGCTGTCGGTGGTCATAATTGTCTCGCCGGTTGGTTTGCGGCGGCGCTTTACTCCGTCGAGCAGCGAGCCCTGGGTCACGCCGGTTGCGGCAAAGATGCAATCGCCGCTCGCCAGCTCTTCCAGCTTATAAATGCGGTCAAATTCGGTGATGCCCCATTTGCGGGCGCGGGCCTTTTCATCTTCGTTGCGGAACACCAGGCGGCCGTTGAACTGACCCCCGACGCAGCGCAATGCGGCAGCGGCCAGCACGCCCTCTGGCGCGCCGCCCTGGCCCATATACATGTCGATCGTGGTGTCCTCGTCCGTGACAGCGATCACGCCAGCAACGTCGCCATCCCCGATCAGTACCACGCCGCAACCGATGGAGCGCAATTCGGCGATCAGGTCTGCATGGCGCGGACGGTCGAGCACGCAAATGATAATATCGCCCGGCTCCACCCCTTTGGCCGCAGCGACCGCTTTCACATTCTCGGTTGGCGATTTGGCTAGATCAATCACGCCCTCGGGATAGCCCGGCCCAACAGCGATCTTGTCCATGTAAGTGTCAGGCGCGTTGAGCAGGCAGCCTTCCTCCGCCGCCGCCAAGACGGCCAGCGCATTCGGGCCAGCTTTTGCGGTGATGGTGGTGCCTTCCAGCGGATCGAGCGCGATGTCGATCTTGGGGCCCTTGCCCGGCGCGCCGCCGACCTTCTCGCCAATATAGAGCATCGGGGCTTCGTCACGTTCACCCTCGCCGATCACCACGGTGCCGTCCATATACAGCGTGTCGAACGCGCGGCGCATGGCCTCCACCGCGGCGGCATCAGCGGCTTTCTCATCGCCACGTCCCACCAATTGCGCAGCAGCCACGGCGGCTGCCTCTGTCACACGCACCATTTCCAGCACCAAAACCCGGTCGAGCGCGTTTTCCTGGCCCTCATCCTTGCTGGCGAGCATATCTGTTTCAGCGGGGGTGTTCATGACGAATTCATTCCTTACAGGGTGTGTGGCCGCCAAGCAGGTGGAGCGCTGTGGCCTTGGGTCAAGCGCTTAGACAATAGGAGCAAGCCTTGTCGAGCAGCAGGTCGAGCGAACCGGCAAAGGTTGTGCGCAATTGCCCGCATCTCTTGGCGATTTCTCCTGCTGCCGCCGCGCTGCTTTTCCTCACCGCTCCTGTGCATGCCCAAGATGACAGCCCCGCGTCGGACGCGGAGGCTTCTGAAACGGATCAGGCAGATGAGGAGCCGGAAGGCGAGGATGAGCCGTTTCGGATCGACCTCACGGTCACGGTCCCGCGCGGCGAGGTGAACCAAAGCAATGTGCGCGCCTGCGAGGAAGAGGCCGATGCAGCCAGCATATCGGGCGATATCATCGTTTGCCGCCAGATCGGTGAGGACAATTCCAATTTTTACAGCGGCAGCCGCGAGGATGCCCAGCGGCGCTATGCGCAAGAGACGCAGAACGCAGGCACCTTGCCGCCGCCCGATGTGGCGGGGGCGGGAATATTTCGCGGGCCAGCGACGGTCGGCGGATTGTGCCTGATCCCGCCATGCCCGCCTGAGGCCGCGCTGCTCATCGACGTCGAGGCCCTGCCAGAAGCGCCCGAGGGATCGGATGCGGATCGGATTGCGCGCGGCCTTCCGCCGCTGGGCGACCGCGAGCTGACCGAAGAAGAAGAAAAAGCCCGCCGCGCGGCGCTGGGTGCTCCCAGCTCCAGTCTGGATGGGCCTGAGTAGAGGGTTTGGGCCGGACTAAGCCAGCCCGCGCTCCACTAACTCTTCAGGATCGGCATCACCAATGGCGGCGCGGTGAGGCTGTCTGAGCCCTCCAGCAGATCGAGCGCCTTGTGCACGCAGCGCTCCTGCCCCTCATGCGTGACCATCGCGACCAGCACATCATCGCCCTGCGAAGGCCGTCCCTTTTGAATGAGGCTCTCAATCGAGACAGCGCCGTCGCGCATCGCCGCTGTGATTTCGGCCAGCACGCCGGGACGGTCGGCCACGGTGAAGCGCAGATAGGTCCGCTCCATGCGGTGGCCGGGCTCCGCTGGCGCGAGCTTCTTAAGCTGACCTGCGGGCACAGAGAACGGCGCGCCAGTGTCGCCGCGTGCGATATCAATAAGGTCAGCCACCACAGCGCTCGCCGTGGGGCCATCGCCTGCGCCTGCGCCCTGGAACAGCAGCCGGCCAGAGAAATTGCCTTCCGCAACCACCGCATTGGTTGGCCCATCGACTGGGGCGAGCGGATGGTCCTTAGGCACGAGGCATGGGCGAACCCGCTGGAGCAAATGCGGGGCATCCGCCTCACCGCCATCGACATCGGCCTGAGCGATCAAGCGGATCACATAGCCAAGCGCATCGGCCTGAGCGATGTCGGCGCTGCGCACTTGAGTGATGCCGGTCGTGCGCACCGCATCAAAATCAACCTCAGCGCCAAAGCCAATACCGGCCAGGATCGCGAGCTTATGCGCCGCGTCCACGCCTTCAATGTCGAAGGTCGGGTCGGCTTCCGCATAACCCAGCTTTTGCGCCTCGGCCAAGGTCTCGCCAAAGTCAGCGCCGGTCTGCTCCATCTCTGACAGGATGTAATTGCAGGTGCCGTTGAGAATGCCGTAAATCCGGGTGATTACATTGGCCGCCGCGCCCTCGCGCAGGCCCTTCACCACCGGAATGCCGCCCGCCACGGCTGCTTCAAACTTGAGCGCAGCAGCGTTGTCATCGGCCAAAGTAGCGAGTGCCATGCCATGATGCGCAATCATCGCCTTGTTCGCGGTCACAAAGCCTTTGCCGCCTTCAAGCGCGGATTTCGCCAGCGCCAAGGCCGGGCCGTCAGAGCCGCCGATGAGTTCGACCACGACATCAACGTCAGCCGCGCTGCTCATCGTCATCATATCGTCGGTCCAGCTGTAGGCTGACAGATCAATGCAGCGGTCCTTGTGCCGGTCGCGCGCACTCACGCTGGTCACTTCGATACCGCGCCCGGCGCGCGCCGCGATCAAATCGCGATTGGTTTCAAGCAGACGAATCACGCCCGCGCCCACTGTGCCCAAACCGGCGATTGCAATGCGTAATGGCTGCTGTGTCTGCGCCATGCTCAACGCTTCCCTTCAAAATTCGCGCGCCCACCGACCCCTTCGGTTAAGCATTTGCGTCGCGCATCGCTGTAGCCGCCGCGAAACGCAAGCTGAAAGCAGTTTGTCTTGGGCAGGGTCAGCCTAGGCTTTAGCTGGCCGTGATTTGCCGATTGCACGGTCCGAGCTGTGACAGGACAAATCCATAATCCGCCGCAGCCAGCCGCCGGGCGGTGGGATCGCGCGACAGATTGGCCGAGCTTGGCAATTCGCGCGGCAGGGCGCAGGCGAGCCGGTACCAGCGCAAAGTGTTCGGCTGAGGCGCACGCGCGGACGAATCGATGATCTCACCCCATGACACGCCCCAGACCGGGGTTTGACCCGGTCGGCGCAGCACGGTGAGCGAGACCGGCGAGCGATCGGTAGTTTCAAGGAAAATCTGTGTTTCCGATTCGCCCACCAGATTGCCCGCCACCGCCAGCGCATCGCGCACGCCGGTGACTGTCGCAGGCGCATTGGCAGCGACCAATTGCGTCAAGATCGGGCGCAGGCGCGCCTCCAATGCCGGGGTGTAATCAAGCTGAGCGCCCTCGCCCACCAATTGCACCGCGCCGGGACGCCCCGGCACGCCGCGTGCGAACAGCAGCATCTCGCGCTTTTTTAGTTTCGGCGGCTTACCTTTGGCGTTCAGCGGCACATCGACAAGATAATTGAGCGATTCGCCAATGGAGGTGCGGCCAGACAGCAAGGCAATTGTCTCTGCCTCTATATAGAGGCGCGCGAATCCGGGTACGAGACCCGGTGCGCGTTCCGCCTCAACGGCGATTTGACGGCGAATCTTCGCGCGAATGACCAGGTCAGATCGGTCCGCCAGCGTGGTTAGGTCAGCAAAAGTTGCAATTTCGCTTTGCGGCGCGACAGCTTCTTGCGCCAGCGCCGGAACGGAGCTTACAATAAGACCCAGCGAAACCGCCAGAGCACTGATTTTGTTTGTTAAAAATTGGTTAAACATTTGCTCAGTCCGTATACCTAAAACGCGTTAAATCGCGAGCCAATTGCGCCAGGCTGTTCCACCCCCGCGACACTGAATCGGCCCTGAATGGATAAAGGGTTTGATTGCCCAACGCATGACCGTTAAAGCCTGCGATCACCCAAAGCGAGGATGGGGACATAGTCGCTTTTGGTCACGGCTGTAATGTGCGGGAGAATTCACATTAGCAGCCAGTCGGGTGAAAAAACCTGTTCCCATATTGGGATGGTATGAGATAACGAGTTTCATTCGCAGTGCAGACTGCGCATGAGGAGCGGACCGGTTTTTGCCGGTTGAAATGACGGAGAGAAAGCAACTGGATGGCCTACGCTGACCAACAGATGAGCAATAACAGGATTATTGCTCTGATCATCGTGGCGATAATTCATGTGGCTGTCGGCTACATGCTGGTAACGGGCTTGGCCATTTCGGCGGTCAAGAACGTTGTTGAGCGTGTGACCACAATCGACATTGAGGAACCACCACCCCCAGAACCAGAAGACGAGCCGCCACCCCCTGAGCCTCAGGATGTCGCGCCTCCTCCACCGGTGGCACCGCCGCCGCCAATCAGCGTGGCAACATCGCCGCCGGATGTTCAAACGCAGCAGAATATCCCGCCGCCGGCACCGCCAGCGCGTGTAATTCCGCCGCCAGCACCGGTCGCGCCTCCAGCGCCGCCGCCGCCGCCTTCACAAGCGCGCGGAGCGACGACCCGGAACGAAGGACGCTGGGCACGGCGGATCCAGGAAAACTATCCTTCGCGTGCTTTGCGTGAAGAAGTTGAAGGAACCGTGGGTGTCGCTGTTACTGTCACGGCTGATGGCCGGGCGACCGGATGCTCTGTAACCGCTTCCAGCGGATCGAGCGTGCTCGATCAGGCTGCCTGCCGCGGGATGGAACGCTATGCGCGCTTCAATCCAGCACTTGATGCTGCAGGCAATCCCACAACTGGCCGCTATTCGACACGGATTACCTACCGTTTGAACTAAGATTTATAATTCGGCCATGTCCGGCACAAAGACATGGTTCGGGGACTTTTAAAGAGGACTTTTCGCAATGATTATTCAACTCCTTACCGCCGCTGGTGAAGCGGCTCCGGAAAACCAGTTTGGCTTCATGAAAGCCATGGAAGAAGGCGGCCCTGTCGCTTGGTTCATTCTGACTGTGATGATCATTATGAGCGTTGGCTCATTCTACATCCTCATCACAAAGCTGCTCGAGCAGAACAAAGTGATGAAGCAAGCCAAGGGCCTACAAAACTTCTGGCGCACTAACTCGCTGAAAGAAGGCGCGACCAAACTTGAGAAGAACAGTGCATGGCGCCAGGTCGCAGACGATGCGATCACTGCTGAAGAAAAGCACGCCAAAATGACCGACAGCCTCGAAGCGCACGACTACATGCATGGTTCGCTGCAGCGCTCAGAAGATTCGATCAACTCGAAGCTTGCTGGCGGCCTGCCATTTCTCGCATCCGTTGGTGCAACCGCACCGTTTATCGGTCTGCTCGGTACGGTGATCGGTATTTACCGCGCACTGATCAACATCGGTATCGCTGGTTCGGCATCGATCGATAAGGTTGCCGGTCCAGTTGGTGAAGCCCTGATCATGACCGCGATTGGTCTGCTCGTGGCTGTGCCTGCCGTGCTTGCGTTTAACTGGCTCCAAAGCCGTAACCGCCGCATTGCTGAGCTGCTCAACAGCTTCTCAACCGACATTCTGGCCTACATCAGCTCAGATGGCGCGGTTAAGCCAAGTGTTGCACCGGCTGCTAAGAAGCCAGCTCCTGCGGCGGCTAAGCCTGCTGCGAAGCCTGCCGCTGCCCGGTCCTAATCGTATCGCGTGACGGGCGGCCTTTCTCTCTGGCCATCGTGCCAAGAACCGGCCGCCCCGCGCTAACCGCTCTGCTAAGGGCAAGATACGATTACCAGCCCGGATTTTCGGGCGAAGTTTAGGATAGGAATACACAATGGCGATTTCGATGGGAGGGGGTGAGACCCCCATGTCAGAGATCAACACCACGCCCCTCGTGGACGTGATGCTGGTTCTTCTGATCATCTTCCTTATCGCGGTTCCAGTGGCGATTCAGACGATCGAAAAACTCGAAATTCCAGTTTTCGAGTCGCTCGAATCCGATGACAAGGTGGAAAACCTGCTGCTGACGGTCAGCACGACCGACGGCGCTGGCAACAGTGCAGGTGAGCCTGGGTTTGAAGGCGCTGCCCGTCAGGGTGAGTGCCGGGTCTATTTCAACAACATCACTCCAGTGACCTCAGAAGAGCTGTACGACCGGGCGTTTGAACGCCTTGACGCAATCGTTCAGCGCGCTGGCGGCGTGGAAGCGATTATGGATGACCCGGATCAGATCCCACAGGTTCACATTCGCGGCGACGTGAATGCACCGTGGCGCTGTATCGCAGGGGCGATCTATAACGTGCAGGCTGCTGGTTACCCAACGGTCGGCTTCATCTCGAACCCGGTCGATCCAAACGGCTAAGCTGACCAGAAAGAACTAGGAGAAAACCTATGGCATTGTCTGGAGGCGCAGACGACGGCGAACCGATGATCGCAATGAACATGACGCCGCTTATCGACGTTTTGCTCGTGCTGCTGATTATGTTCATCATCACCATTCCGGTGGCAACCCACTCGGTTGATATTGATCTGCCGCAACCTTCTGAGACGGATAATCCGCCACCGGTCGATCCGGTGAAGAACAAGTTGATCCTGACACAGGACGGCCAGATTCTTTGGAATGCGATTCCGATCTCGCAAGGCGAGTTGGTTGCCAATCTGCAGCAATCGCTGACCTTTGCGGTTGAGCCAGAGCTGCAGTTCGAACCAGAACCGCTTGCCGGCTATGACCTGACAGCACGCGTGCTGCAGATCATCAAAGGCTCAGGGATCACCAAATTCGGTTTTGTCGGCAACGAGAAATACCGCACATTTGGCACTGGCGGACCGCCGGTTGGCGGATCGCAGTAACGATCAAGCGATCATACAGAAACTCGAAGAGGGCGGGCTGCATATGCGGACCCGCCCTTTTCTTTTGGGCGGCTGCCAAGACAGCATCGGGACGCAGAGGCGCAGTGGTGCACCGGCCCGGACGCGCGAATTCCCATCGATGCGGGCCGAGCGCAAATCCACGCGGCCTGACACGAGCGCGAACCCTCAACACCTCCAGGCAGGACCCAATGAAAACACCAAACAAGGTATGCATTTGGCAACCTGATTGTTATGATATATAGTCATATTCTTAACGCAGATATTGAACAGAAAGCACCCACTGCAACGCACATATAATCAATCCCAAGCCATCATCACAAAGGAGATGAGACCATGCCAATGACACTGCGCCGCCCGAATGGATTTGCGAGCCGCAAAGAAACCATGGGCGAGATGAACGTCACTCCCTTTATCGATGTGCTCTTGGTCTTGCTGATCATGCTGATGCTGGCGATTCCCATTCAGACCAACACCACTGAGGTCGATCTGCCAGCGGGACCATGTGTGGATTGCACCGCCTATCCGAAAATTAACATCGTCCATATCGACGCCTCGGACCAATTGTTCTGGAACGGTGAGGCCGTGGACCGCAAGAGACTGCGCGCATCGCTGGAGCTGGCCAATGCTATGCCAGAGGAACCGCAGCTGCGCTTCGATCCGGATGCCTATGCCAGCTATGACCAATCCTCGCGCACCATCGCGCTGATCAAAGATAGCGGCGCGACCAAATTCGCCTTCGTCGGCAATGAACGGCACAAGGATTTTATGCGGTGAGCGGCATGGGGGCGCGGCACTTGCAAACACTACAGCAAAGGCGGCGCTCCCGCCGTACGAAGCGCTTTGATCATGGAGCGCCGATTGCGAAGATCGATCTACGCCCCGCCGTGCTGTTCTTTTGGTTATTGCCGGTTCTCGTGGTCTTCACAGCACCAGCCACAACCCATGCAGTTGTTGTGGACCTGGCCAACACCCCGTTTTTCCAACGGTTCGATCCGAGTGAGGCCGAGCGCCAGCAGGCCTATCGCGAGAGCTTTGGCGTCACTCCCGTTACCAACGAGCTTCGTATCACCGATGAAGATATTGTGCTCTGGAATGGCGAGAGGATCACTCAGGGACAGCTCATCACACTACTGCATGAGAGCATTACGATAGCACCTGAACCCCGCCTCGTGTTCGAGCCTGATCCACTGGCCAGTTATGATCTGGCAGCGCAGGTCATCGCGACCGTCAAGAGGATGGGTATCGTCAAATTCGAGTTCGGCGGATTGGAGCAGCACTGCTGGTTCACCAATGGCGACTATTCACAGCGCGCGACAAGCTTACAGATCTCACTCTCCCTTGCTGCGCCTGACCCCCATTCAATACCCTTACCCGAATTTGATGAGATCTGCCCAGCTGCGCCAACTTCCTAGTCCCGCAGCAGCTCAATCTCTACCTTACGCCCAGGCTTGAATTGAAAATTGCAAAAAAATCACTAGATGCGATTTATGCAATTTCAATCTGTCCAAAATGCTCACTCCTAAAGACTACGCCGAGGCGTTGGCTGAGGTCGCGGTTGTTTACGGCAAAATTGGTCAGCTCGAAGCACGTGACGACATAACAAGCGATGATCCTATGGGGCTGAAAAAGGCGACGGCGATGCGGGGCCTTATCAAGCAACGCGATTCTCTTCAGGAGCGCATTGCAAAAGTGTTGGTCGAGTTGATGGAAGACCCGAGGTTCAGCCGATTGCATCGGTCAGACGATTGATCGACCGCAATTGGGTCGGGTTTTGACATGCCGCTTTTGCGGCTCACCAATCCAGGCCCCCTAATCCTCCAGCGGCTCATCCACCCTCATAGCCTCGCCCGCCAGCGTCTCTGCCTCCAGCAGCAGTTCGTCATCCACCGCCCCCTGAGGCACAGCTTCGCGCCCGATCATTGTCATCACCGGCACGGCCAGCGGGCTGACCCGGTCGAGCTCGACATGCACCAATTCTCGCTCTGAGCGCTCCAGCAAATCCGCGAGCCGCCCAACATCCGTCATCCGCGCGCGGGCATCGGCCCAGGCCGCCTCCAGCAGCACGTGGTCCGGCTCATATTTCTTGAGCACATCGTAAATGAGGTCGGTCGAGAAGGTGACCTGCTTGCCGGTCTTGCGCTTGCCGGGATGTTGGCGCTCCACCAGGCCGCTGATCACGGCCACTTCGCGAAAGGCGCGGCGCAGCAGGTGCGATTCCTGCACCCAATCCACAAACTCATCGGTCAGAATATCGGGCGAGAGCAGCGGCACAGGGTTTTTCACTGGTTTCAAGCCCCACACACCGAGCGAATAATCATTCGCCACAAATCCGCCCGGTGATAGCCCCAAATCCTCCATCCGCCGCGTGATCAGCATGCCCAGGCTCTGGTTCGCGTTCCACCCCTCAAACGTATAATAGACGCTGTAGTGCTTCTTCGCGTGGGGAAAGCTCTCGACCAGCAGCTTGCCCGGCCCCGGCATTTCGCTGCGCCAATCCTGCACCTCCAGCCATTCGCGTACATCATCGGGAAAGCGTGCCCAGCTGACCCGGTCGGTCAGCATTTGCTGCACCCGGCTCGCCAAATGGGTGGTGAGCGGCAGGCGCAGGCCGCCATAGCTCGGGATGGTCGCGCTTTTCTTCGCCGCGCGCACGATCACATCCATATCCTTGAGGCTCTCCACCTCCAGGCTCATGCCCGCAAAGAAGAACGTGTCGCCGGGTGAAAGCTGAGCGGCAAAGCGCTCCTCCACCTTGCCGAGCTTGCGGCCATTCTTGAACCGCACCATCAACATTTCACTGTCGACGATGATCCCGGCGTTCATTCGGTGGCGCGGCGCATGACTGGGATGAGTCAGCCGCCATGTCCCTTCGCCAAAGGGCAGTTTCGCCAGCGGGCGGTCGCGCGTGATCCGCTTGAACTTGTCATAGGCTTTGAGCGCATAGCCGCCGTTCTCGACAAAACTCAGCACGCGGCCAAGCGCGGCCTCATCGACCCAGGCATAGGCGAGACTGCTGCGGATTTCGGCGAGCAATTCGTCCTCGCGAAAATCGCCCGCACAGGCGCAGGCCATCACATGCTGCGCCAGCACGTCGAGGCCGCCGCTGCGAAAATCCTCGCCGTCTCGCTGCCCCTCATCCACCGCATCCTTGGCCGCCGTCGCTTCCAAAAATTCAAACCGATTGCCCGGGACCAGGATCGCGCGGCTCGGCGCATCCAGACGGTGATTGGCGCGGCCAATGCGCTGCAGCAGGCGGGAGCTGCCTTTGGGTGCGCCCATCTGCACCACGCAATCAATATCCCCCCAGTCGACGCCCAGATCGAGGCTGGCGGTGCACACGAGGCCGCGTAAGCGCCCCTCGGCCATCGCGTCCTCAACCTTGCGCCGTGCCTCTTTCGACAGGCTGCCGTGGTGCACGCCAATCGGCAGATTGTCCTCGTTCACATCCCACAAACATTGGAAAATGAACTCGGCCAGAAAACGCGTGTTGGTGAAAACCAGCGTCGTCTTATTGGCTTTGATCTGCTCGTACAGCTGATCCACCGCCCAGCGCCCGGCATGCCCGCCCCACGGGACCCGCGCATCAATCGGCAGCAAGATTTCAACCTCCGCCGGCGCGCCGTCCTCGCCCAGCACCAGCTCCGCCGCCGCAATCTCGCCCGTGCCATCATCCACTTGCGGCGCCAGCCATTCACGAAAGGCCAGCGGATTTGCGAGCGTGGCCGACAAAGCCACCCGCTGCATATCAGGAGCGAGCGTCTGAAGCCGCGCGAGCGCCAATGCGAGCAAGTCGCCGCGTTTGCCGGTAGCGAAGGCATGGACCTCGTCTATCACCACCCGTTTGAGGCCGCGAAACAGCTCCAGACTTTCCGGATAGGACAGCAGCAGAGAAAGGCTCTCCGGCGTTGTCAGCATCACATGCGGGGGCTTGGTGCGCTGGCGCTTCTTCTTATCCGACGACGTATCGCCGCTGCGCGTCTCAACCACGATGTCGAGGCCAATCTCCTCCACCGGGGTCAGCAGATTGCGCTGCACATCATGCGCCAGCGCCTTGAGCGGCGAGACATAGAGCGTGTGCAGCCCCTCTGGCGGCTTGGCGCCATTCAGGGCTGAAGGCGCGAAGGCCGCCAGCGTCGGAAGAAACCCGGCCAGCGTCTTACCCGCGCCCGTATCCGCCACCAACAGCGCGTGATTGCCCGCCCCAGCCTGAGCCAGCATATCGAGCTGATGCCGCCGCACACGCCATCCGCGCGCATCGAACCACGCCTGGATCTCAGTTGGAAGTGGTGGGGAAGGCGCGCTGGCTGTCACGCTTCACACAATGGAGATCAGCGCGCCCTCTCGCAAGCGCGGATCAGAACGGCGAGCCGCCGCCCGCGCGTGGTGGCTGCACGGTGTCTGACAGCTCGCTTTCAGACAGACCGAGCAATTGCGCCATGCGTGCCCGCTCATCAGCGCTTAGGTCTTCGTAAGAGCGCTCTGCGGGAAGCTCCGCCATTTTCTCAGAAACGCGCGTTTCCATATCGGCAAATTGCCCCATCATCGCGGGCATCGCCTCCATGCTGGCCGACATCACCTGCGGATCGGTGAACAATGCCATGGTCTGCTGCGCGTAAATCTCGCCGGTTGGCGTTGCATAAAAGGCCGAGATATCGGCCAGCTGATCGGCGGTGAAGCGCACCGCATAGGCGCGCGCCATGCCTTGGCGGAAGCCTGGCTCGATCAAGGTTGCAACCTCGGTCATCATCTCGCCAAACACGCCGCCCATCGCCTCGCCGCGCTGCTCAAATCCGGGATCGAGCAAAGCCACCAGCTCGCTGCGCTCCTCCGCGCTCAAGGCCTCGACCTTGGCCGGATCGGTTGCTAGCCGGGTAGACAGCATCATCTGCGCGCCCGTCTCGCCGCTGAACATCGCCATGATCGGAGCAAAAGTGTCGCCCATCATGTCGCTCATCAGTTCCGCGTAGAAACCCTCCGGCATCATGGTCGCGACAATCGCCTCCGCCGCGGGCAAACGCGCCTCTTGTTCCGCTGTCAGCGGCTCTGCCTGGAACATGCCCGTCAGCGCGCCCATGACCTGCTCCAGCTCCTCAACCGTCGGCTCTGACGAGGTGGTATCCTGAGCCGCGAGCGGGGCGGCGAAAGCTAGGCTGGCTGCGCTGAGTGAGAGGGCAATGTGCTTAAACGGGCGCTTCATGGGTTTGTCCTTGTGCGTCTGATAGTGCCAAAGTCGTGTGGTCGCAGCTCTAATGCCCCACGCTTTCGCCGCGCTCAAGGCCGGACAGGGCCAATTGCTCATCAATCTGCGCAATCAGGCGCTCGAGGCCTTGCTCGGTGTCGCTTTCTGCGCGGGCGACCAGAACGTCCTGCGTGTTTGAGGCACGCAGCAACCACCAGCCATCGGCGGTGTTGACGCGCACGCCATCGGTTGCATTGACCTCTTCCACGCCGGGGCCGGGATTGGTTGTCATACGCTCGCTGATTTCGGACATGGCGGGGAATTTGCGCGCTTCATCAACTTGGAACCGCATCTCTGGCGTGTTCAGCATATCGGGCATCGCGCTGCGCAGCTCCGTCACTGATTTGCCGAGTCGCGCAGAGGCCGCGATCAGCCGCAATCCCGCATAAAGCGCGTCATCAAACCCGTAATATGTGTCGGCAAAGAACACATGGCCGCTCATTTCTCCGGCCAGAGGAGAGCCCGTCTCCTTCATTTTGGACTTAATCAGGCTGTGTCCGGTCTTCCACATCAGCGGCTGTCCGCCATGCGCCGCGACGTGATCAAACAAAGCGCGGCTGGCCTTCACATCGGCAATAATCGTCGCGTTTTGGTGGGTTTTGAGAACATCCTCAGCATAGATCATCAGCAATTGATCGCCCCAGATCACCCGGCCCGAACCGTCAATTGCGCCGATCCGGTCCCCATCGCCATCGAAAGCCACACCAAAGTCGAGGTTCTTCTCCGCGACCAGCGCGCGAAGATCAGCCAGATTGGCCTCCACAGTCGGATCAGGGTGATGATTGGGAAAATGTCCATCAACGTCAGTAAACAGCAGATGATGTTCCCCGGGCAGCCGCGCGGCCAGCGCCTCCAAGGCGGGGCCAGCGGCGCCATTACCAGCGTCCCATCCGACCTTGAGGTCAGCGAGGGTTTCCCCCTCAATCCCGGTGACAGCCTCGAGCAAACGCTCGACATACTCGCTGAGGATATCGCTCTTGCTGACCTCCCCGTTTCCGTCGGCCCACCGGCCAGCGGCGGCCATTTCGCCGATCGCCAGGATGTCCTTTCCAAAGAACGGACGCCCTTGAAATACCATTTTGAAGCCATTGTAATTGGCGGGATTGTGGCTGCCAGTTATCTGTATGCCGCCATCAATCTGCTCGGATGACGCCTCAGCATAGTAAAGCATTGGGGTGGCGCTCATCCCGATCTTTACAACGTCGCAGCCGCTGGCTGTGAGCCCTTCGGAAAGGGCGTGTTCGAGCATGGGTGAGCTGACCCTACCATCGTAGCCCATCGCCACCGTTTTGCCGCCCGCCTCGCGCAGCATGGTGCCAAAGCTGCGCCCGATGGCCCGCGCATCATCCGCGCCCAGCGTCTCGCCAATGATCCCGCGAATGTCATATTCACGCAGGACCGTGGAATGAAATTGGTGGTTCATGAGAAGGTCGTCCTGAATTGGGTTTGGGGTGGTTGATTGAGCGATGGCCAGGAGGGCGCTCCAAAGCCTGTTATCCTATGGCACGGCTCCATCATCCGCGTGCATCACTCGGGAGGGGTCTCAGCATTATCATCGTCGTCACGCGCCTTCACCGGCACGGGGCCAGGCAATTCTTCATACAGCAGGTCGCGCGCTGCATTCGCCTCATACACTTGCTCGGCTGAGCCGCCTTTGTCGGGATGCACGACCGCGATAAGGCGCTTATGCGCAGCGGCAATCTCGGCGCAATCGGCGTCTTCAGCCACGCGCAGCAATTGCCGCGCTTTGGACAGCTCTTGCTCCCTGCCGGAGGGGCCCTTCGCCAGCTCCCACGGCCATTTGCCCAGCCCCCAGCGGAACAAGACGCAAATCAGCACAAGAATAACCGCGATCTTTAGCATGGCTCAGGCGAGCTCCATCTGCGATTGCCCACGTTCAAAATCGGGCAGGTTGAGGGCTTTTAACAGCGAACGCAGCTCTTGCCGCGCAATCAGATGGCTGGTGCCCAGCTCACCCAAGTGCCCCTTATCAAGCAAAGTGAGCCCGGAGGGAAACAGTTCCCGATAAATCACCCGTTCGGACAGGCCGTGGGCGACCCGAAAGCCGACACGTTTCGACATTTCGGTGAGCGCCTGCTCGATCCGCGCCATATTGCGCGCCTCAACATGCCCAGTGCGGTTGCGCACCACGATCCAGTCCATTTCGGGGCGCTTGTCCGCCAAAGTAGCGCGGCTGCGCTTCATCCGCGCCTCCCAGATCAGCTCTGCATAAAAACTCAGCTTCTTCACCTTGAAGGTCTCGCCTTCGACCTGACCGATCAGATCGAAGTCGACGAAACTGTCATTCATCGGTGTGACCAAAGTGTCGGCTTCGGTTGCGGCGAAGCGGGCGAGCGGATCATCGCGGCCCGGCGTATCGAACAGGATGAAATCGGCACTTTGCCCAAGCTCTTCGATGCGCACGCCCAATCCCGCAATATCACCTTCATAGACCTCGCACCGGGGCGTGGGCAGTGTAATCCCGCGCCGCTCCGCCGTGTCTCTGCGGTTTTCCATATAGCGGTCCATCGTGCGCTGGCGCGGATCGAGGTCGATCGCCACGACCCGCGCGCCCAAATAGGACAGGGCCACGGCAATATGCACCGCCGTGGTGGATTTGCCCGTACCGCCTTTTTCATTCGCAAAGACGATGCGGTGTGCGCTTTTCTGGGCCATGGGCCGGGTCCTTCATTGCGAACGTCTGGGCGAACGGGCGATCTTGTCTCCGCTCGCCGTGAGCGGCTAGAGATGTGTCACAGCGCATACCGAAAGGGCAAACCACTGCAAACCGTAAGCACACTCGAGATGTTGAGAAAATCCATCGCGGCGCTGCGCCGGGACCCGGTGGCAGAGGGCAGCATCAGCGCGCCCGCCAGCATTGGCCTGGTCCCGACCATGGGCGCGCTGCATGAGGGGCATCTCACGTTGATGCGGGCGGCTCGCGATCAATGCGACCATGTCGTGGCGTCGATCTTCGTCAATCCAACGCAATTTGGCGAGGGAGAAGATCTGGACGCCTATCCCCGGCAATTGGCCGAGGATTCCGCCATGCTGGAAAGCGTCGGCGTATCCCTGCTGTGGGCGCCGACGGTCGAGGCCATGTATCCCGGCGGACCGCAAAGCTTCGCCAGCAGCATTTCGGTGAGCGGGGTGAGCGCTGGCTTTTGCGGCGCGGACAGGCCGGGCCATTTTGACGGGGTCGCCACGGTCGTGTGCAAGCTCTTCAATCAGGTTCAGCCCGATATGGCGTTCTTTGGCGAGAAGGATTTTCAGCAGCTCGCCGTGATCCGCACCATGGCCCGCGACCTGGATCTGACCCAGCCGCCGGCACAGCAGATCATTGGCGTACCAACCGTGCGAGAGGCCGATGGCCTCGCGATGAGCAGCCGCAACCGCTACCTCTCACCCAGCGACCGCACGGCCGCCGCGACCTTGCCCGCGGCGATGAAGACGGCGATCGCACAGATCGAGAGCGGCGGGCCGGTGGATGCGGCGCTAAGCACGCTCAAATCCGCCCTGCTGGATGCGGGCTTCTCCAGCGTGGATTACGCGTCGCTTGCAGATGCGAGCACCTTAGCGGAGATCACTGCCCTAGGCGGCGGCCCAGCCCGCCTGCTGGTCGCAGCACGAATTGGCGGCACGCGGCTGATCGACAATATGTCGGTGGATTGATCGCGGCGCAGCGAATGGCGGAGTCGTCAGACCCCGCCACACGCCCTTCAATCAACGCTTGGCGCGTGTCCGCACCTCATCAAAGCTGCGGCGAACCAGCATCTTGCCATCGCGCCAGACCGGCTCAAGCAAGTCTTCTGAGCCGTCCAGCGCGTCTGCGCGCCGGGCAACCATCTGCCCGTTTTCGAGCACCACTGCCTGACGTCCAGCCTTGCTGGCTTTGCTCGGATCGGTTGCAGGCCGCTTTGAGACATCGTGCCACTGGCTATCGGCACCGCGCATCGCATTGGCCTTCATCGCAAATCGCAAGGTGTCGCGATTGACCGATTGCAGCAGTCCTCCGCCCATTCCGAACGCGATATTGTCGATCGCGAAGCCATCCTGAATCACGCGGTCGACCAACCGGCCAATGCTGGAGATGTTCATCCCATCGCCCTGGATCACCCGGACATTGGAGTGCAGCACGCGGTAGCCTTTGGCATTGATTGATCCGCCAAAGATGTCCCACAATTTGGCCAAAACACGCGCGGGGGTCTCAACCGGATCGCCGCTGTCCGGGCGCACAACCAAAGTGCCTTTGCGTGCCAGCACTTTGTCTTTGAGGTTGCCGCCCCAGATGTTCTCGACCGCATTGTCGAGGTCATAGCTGTCCGAGACGACGGCGACGATTTTGCCTTCACCCTCGAACGCATTGAGCATGTTTTCATAGGCATCCGCCTCGCCCTCTTGGCCCCAGCTGGTCATCGTGCTGTGCTCTGCAGCAGGGATCGAAAATCCGGGCATGTCCGCGCCGTAATAGCGGCGCGCGGCCATGATCCCCTCCAAAGTGTCGGTCCCGGCGAAGTTCACCAGGTGCGCCATTCCGCCCAGCGCAGCGCTCTCGCCAGAGCTGACCCCGCGAGCCCCAAAATCGTGCAGTTTGAAAGGCAATTGACCCGCAGGATCATCAGAGCTGCGCTCCAGCCCCGCACCAATTACCTGCGCGCATTTCCAGCTCAGGGTTGCAACCGTGGTCGGGTACCAGATCGCTCTGAGCAGGGCAGTTTCGATGAAAGTGGTGAGCCATGGCATGCGGTCATCAGTGTTCACCACTTGAAACAATGGCACACCTGCTGGGGCGACCACGCCCTCTGGCAATGCGCTGATTTCAATTGGCAGATAGCCGCCATAATCGGCAAGAATGGCATCCCAGCCAGCGCGATTAAACGGCACGCCGTGGGCCTCGCAAATCGCCTCAGCTTCCTCGATATCTGCCTGAGATATCGGCTTGCCGAGATAGTCCATCAGAAACGGCTGGAGGCCAAAGAACACGACTTCGTCTGAGAAGCCATTGGGCCGACTTTCGCCGTAGGCACTGATCGCTCGGGCCTGAGGTGGATATTGGAGAAAGTGGCTCTGTTTGTAACTGTCAGTCGCCAGAATGATATTGGTCATAATGTGAACTCCTCACATGGATTTGCCTCGGTATTTTGAGGCCTATGGACCGGCGGGGCTCCCCCGCCGGCGGTTTCAAAGGTCCGCCATCTGCTCGATGATGGACCAGTGATCTTCAAACAGCATTTCCGGGGCCAATTCGCCCAGCTGATACCAGCGCGCATGGGCCGCATCATCGCCGCCCTTCACTTTGAACAGCTTGCGCCGTGCCGGCAGGCGAAACAGGAACGCATGGGTGATGATCCGCCCGCGCAAGGAACGCTGCGGCGCGTCAAACACCTGGGTCCGGCTGTCCTCGATAAAGCTCGCGAGCATGGCGGGGGGGATCTGCCCCTTCGCATCAGAGATTTCGGTCTCTTCCCGCAGCTCCCGAATGGCCGCATCGCGCAGTCTTTCGCCGTGATCGACAAAGCCGCCCGGTAGCGCCAGCAAGCCCTTGCCAGGCAAGCGGCCGCGCTCAACCAGCAAGATATGACCCGCTTGGATTACCACCGCATCCGCAGTGACAAATGGCCCAGGGCCCCATTCCTGCGGATAAGCATCGAGATATTCGCGTTCCGCCAGCAGCGCCTTGAATTCTTCTGACAGCTGAAATTCTTTGAGCTGCTCTGCAACCCCTGGCGACAGCACTTGAGCGGGCACATCGGACAGCCGCGCAAAATAGCGTTCGCGAATGTCAGAACTGCTGAATGTGCCGAATTGGCTGTCGATCTGGATATTGCCCCAGGACGGGAACAGTTTGAGGTAAAACGACGAATTGTCTTTGCCAAATCCAGCAAGCGAAATCTCGAAATCCTCGAGGCCGCTTGATGCAAAGCCGTTATTGCCTTCTTTCAAGACAATGTCGTGCACGCGCCGCTGAACCTCAGCCACCCAAGCGGTGTCGGAATACAGATGGTCGTCCAGCGGCTCGATAATCACGCGGCCTTGCGCAATTTCATATGCAAAGGCTGAGCGGATCATGTGCTCGCGCTCTTCAAAGGTGAAGGGGTTGCGCGGATCGCGCGCAATATTGGCCGAGCCGACCAGCACGATAACGCGGTCAACCTGCTCCAGCGATTGCCGGATTACATGTTCGTGGCCAATGTGAAGGGGTTGGAAGCGTCCAATGAAGACGCCAAAAGAAGCTTTTGCCTGTTTGGCTCCGCTGCGGGCGGATAGTTTTGCCATGATCGAGACTCCCTCGATTGATGTAAACGGCAATTGGACTCCCCAACTGTCTACGCTGGTTATGTGCTGATGCCAGCAATGGGTCAAACGCGAAGTTTGCAGCTTAATGTTGCAAAATATGCATGATGGGTGATTTCACCGATGCGGATTTCGCGTTGACCTATGCTACCCACCCGTGGCAATGGCGCTGCCGAGCGGGCGGGTATAGCATAGTGGTAATGCTCTAGCCTTCCAAGCTAGCTAGAGGGGTTCGATTCCCCTTACCCGCTCCAGATCTCTTCAAGAACAGCTCTTGAAAGAACCGCCACGAAAGCCCCGTAGTTGAGCGGCAATACAGGCTGCGCTTCTTGCCCAACAAACAAAACTAAGCTTGTTTTGCTGCACCGAACCTTTAGCTGCCCAGAACCATGAAAAGCCTTACGCATCTTGAGCGGCTCGAAGCCGAAAGCATCCATATCTTCCGCGAAGTCGTGGCCGAAACCGAAAAACCGGTGATGCTGTATTCGGTCGGCAAGGATTCCTCGGTCATGCTGCACCTTGCGCGCAAGGCGTTTTATCCTGCGCCGCCGCCCTTCCCGATGCTGCATGTCGCCAGCGGGTGGGATTTTCAGGCCCTGCTCGATCACCGTGACAAGACGGTGAAGGAATATGACCTCGACCTGATCGTGGCTGAGAACGAGCATGCCGAGGAACAAGGAATCAATCCGTTCGATACCGGCAGCGCGCTCTATTCACAGGCGCAGCTAACCGATCCTCTGAAGGCGGCGCTGACCAAGCACGGGTTCGATGCAGCCTTTGGCGGCGGTCGGCGCGATGAGGAAAAGGCCCGCGCGAAAGAGCGCGTGTTCTCGTTCCGCACCGCATCGCACCGCTGGGATCCCAAGAACCAGCGGCCAGAGCTGTGGAATCTCTACAACACCAAAAAAGCCGATGATGAGAGCATTCGCGTGTTCCCGATCAGCAATTGGACCGAGCTCGATATCTGGCAATATATTGCGCTGGAAAAGATCGATATCGTCCCCCTTTACATGTCGCAAAAGCGCCCAACGGTGGAGCGTGACGGCATGCTGTTGGTCGTGGATGATGACCGTTTCCGTCTGGAGGACGGCGAAGAGCCGGTGGAGCGGTCCGTCCGTTTCCGCACGCTGGGCTGCTATCCGCTAACCGGCGCGACGGAGAGCGATGCGACGGACATGAACCTGATCATTCAGGAAATGCTGCTCGCCACCGGATCTGAGCGGCAAGGCCGCGCGATCGACAAGGGGCAATCCGCATCGATGGAAGATAAGAAGCAGGAGGGGTACTTCTGATGAACACGCAAGACTCCAGCTTCCAAACCGACGCGCTGATCGCGGAGGATATTGACGCCTATCTAGACCAGCATCAGCATAAGAGCCTGCTGCGCTTCATCACCTGCGGCAGCGTGGATGATGGCAAATCGACCCTGATCGGGCGGTTGCTCTACGATTCTAAAATGATCTTTGAAGATCAGCTGACCGCGCTGGAAAGCGACAGCAAGAAGGTTGGCACTCAGGGCGACGAAATTGACTTTGCGCTGCTGGTCGATGGCCTCGCCGCAGAGCGCGAACAGGGCATCACCATCGATGTCGCCTATCGCTTCTTCACGACCGAGAAACGCAAGTTCATCGTCGCCGACACGCCGGGGCACGAGCAATACACCCGCAATATGGTCACCGGGGCCTCAACCGCCGATCTGGCGGTGATCCTGGTGGATGCGCGCAAAGGCGTGCTCGAACAGACGCGGCGGCACTCTTTCCTGGTCCACCTGCTGGGCATCAAGCATTTGGTGCTGGCGGTGAACAAGATGGATCTGGTCAATTATGATCAGGCCCGGTTTGAGGAAATCCTCGCCGATTACAGCCAGTTTGCCGAGCAGATTGGGATTGAAGGCTTCACGGCGATCCCAATCTCCGGCTTTAAGGGCGACAACATTACCGCTGCCCCTTCGGGCAATACACAATGGTATGGCGGCCCCTCCCTCATCCAGCATTTGGAGACGGTTGAGCTGGCCAACACCGCTGCGCAGGAGCGCAGTTTCCGCATGCCGGTGCAATGGGTGAACCGGCCCAATTTGGATTTTCGCGGGTTCACCGGCCTGATCGCAAGCGGCACAATCAAGCCCGGCGATAAGGTGCGCATCGTGCCCGCCGGCAAGACCAGCACGGTCAAATCCATCCTGACCTTTGATGGAGAGCTGGATGAGGCCGTCGCCGGTCAATCGGTCACTATCACTTTGGCGGATGAGGTTGATTGCAGCCGCGGTGACGTGATCGCGGCGGCGGACAATCCGCCTGAGGCATCGGACCAGTTTGAGACCACGTTGGTGTGGATGGACGAGGCGGCGCTGAAGCCTGGCCGGGCCTATTGGCTCAAAATCGGCAGCCAAATGGTCAGCGCGACCATCGCTGAGCCGAAATATGAGATTTGCATCAACCGGTTTGAGCATCTGGCGGCCAAAACGCTGGAGCTCAACAGCATCGGCGTGGCGGAGCTGCGCACGGATCGGCCGATCACGTTCGAATCCTATGAGACGAGCCGCGCGCTTGGCGGGTTCATCCTGATCGACAAGTTCACCAATGCGACCGTTGGCGCTGGCATGCTGCACTTCAGCCTGCGCCGCGCACAAAACGTGCATTGGCAGCCAACCACGATCACCCGCGATGATCACTCTAGCCTGAAGAACCAGCGCCCGCGCGTGCTGTGGTTCACCGGGCTTTCTGGCTCGGGCAAAAGCACAATCGCCAATGAGGTGGAAAAGCGCCTGGCGCTCATGAACCGCCACACCTTCCTGCTCGACGGGGACAATGTGCGCCACGGGCTGAACAAGGATCTGGGCTTTACCGAGGCCGACCGGATTGAGAACATTCGCCGCATAGGCGAGGTGGCCAAGCTGATGACGGATGCCGGGCTGATCGTGATGACCGCGTTTATCTCGCCATTCCGGGCCGAGCGCCAAATGGTGCGCGAAATGATGCCGGAGGGCGAGTTCATCGAAATCTTCGTGGACACGCCATTGGAAGTCGCCGAACAGCGCGATGTGAAGGGCCTTTACAAAAAGGCGCGCGATGGGGAGCTTAAGAACTTCACCGGGATCGACAGTCCCTATGAAGCGCCAGAGAGCCCGGAAATCCGCGTGAACACGGTGGAGATGACGATTGAAGAAGCCGCCGACCACATCATTGCCGCGATCCTGCCGCTGAAATGACAGGCGAGGGAATGAACGCTGATCCGGCCGCAATGTCCGACGCGGAATTGGCCGCGCGCCTCGCCGAGGTGGCTGGCCGCATCCTGCTGGATGTCCGCAGCAGCGGCATGTTCACCGGCAAGGCGCTGGGCGCGGCAGGCGATGCCACAGCCAACCAATTCCTATGCCATGCGATCCGCGCCGCACGGCCTGACGATGGTCTGCTGTCCGAAGAGGAAAAGGACGACACCGCCCGCTGCTCCATGAGCCGCGTGTGGATCGTCGACCCGGTGGATGGCACGCGCGAATATGGCGAGGAGCGCAGCGATTGGGCTGTGCATGTCGGCCTGTCAGTGGACGGTACCGCCAGCGTCGGCGCGGTTGCTCTGCCCGGGTTAGACGGCGGCATCGTGCTGCGCTCTGATCAGCCAGCAACCCTACCAGAACCAGCGGCAAAACCGCGTTTGGTCGTCAGCCGCACCCGGCCCGCTAAGGAAGCGGTCGCATTGGCCGAGGCGATTGGCGGCGAATTGCTGCCCATGGGCAGCGCGGGCGCAAAGGCCATGGCAATCGTGCGCGGCGAGGCAGAGATTTACCTGCATTCTGGCGGGCAATATGAATGGGACAGCTGCGCACCAATTGCGGTAGCGGCGGCGCACGGTCTGCATTGCAGCCGGATCGATGGCTCGCCGATGGTCTATAACCAAGCGGACACGTATCTGCCCGACCTGCTGATTTGCCGTCCGGAATATGCGCAGGCCGCGCTGGAGCTAGTCGCTAGCCTCGACTGATCAGTCCGCCGCGGCTTCTGGCGGCGGCGCGCGGCGTGCGGAGCCAACCAGTACCTCCACCCTGCGATTGGCCGCACGGCCCGCTTCATTTGGGGCGCCATTGGGCAGAGCGTTGGGCTCTATCGGGTTTTGCTCGCCAAACACGATCACACGAATGCGGTCATCGGCAATGCCATTTTCGATCAGCCAGGCGGCGACTGCCAGCCCGCGCGCCTGCGAAGCGCGCTCGTTCACCGCATCGCTGCCGCCAGCATCGCTGTGCGCACGCAGGACAATCGGCAAGCCCCGCGCCACTTGCTCTGAGGCGAGCACTTCTTTGAGCGCAGCCAAAGCTTCTTCGCTGAGATCCGCTCCGCCATTGGGAAAGCCAATCGTGGCGTTGAGCGGCTCCAGCGGAGCCTCCACTTCCGGTTGTTCAATATCGCTGCGCAGGATTGAGACGGGTTCTTCTTCGCTGGCGCCGCCTTCGGCATTCTCACCACCGGAGCCATCAGCTATGCTGACGTCCTCGCCCGCATCCGTGTCGCCGCGCTCAGAACCGCAGGCGGATAGGCCCATCATCAATGACGCTGCGATCAAGACTGTCGTCGTTCTCATCACTTCCTCGTGTACCTTTGCCCGTCCGGATCAGGCCGTTTGCGGGCCCGCATCGCCCTCGCCGCTCGGCTTGGAATTTTCTTTCGCCCGCTCTTTTCCGCTCTCTTTATTGGCGCGTTTGGCCGCGTGATCTTCCGCGCTCTTCAATGAAGGCGGGGTGAAGGAGATGATCGTATCGCCCGCACGCGGCTCTGGCCGGGCGGCGTGAGTGAAAAACCTCAGCGTGCCGCTCTTACGCACCAGCATCAGCATGTTGGCACTATCAGGCAACACCTCCTGCGCGTCTTCGAAATTGAACTCGTCAGACAGCTTGGTCTTGCGGAAGACCCAGCCTTGCTCCTGGCGCTCATTAGTGTCCGACACGCCAAACCCGGATTCAAACAGAGCACGGCCGCGAATGCTCTCTGGCAGCGCGTGCTTATCATCCTCATCCGCACTTTCGCCCAGCTGATAGACAGAATCGCGCCCCACCTCATGCGCAAATTCATTGCAGACGAGCGCATTATACGCCTCGTTATCAGTGGCCGCGACCAGCACTTGGAACGGGGCGAGGTCGAGATTGTGCTCAGTCGCCTCGTTCAGGATCTCGCCGTGGTAAAACGGCAAACCCTCGCGCCGCGCCGCGCCAAGCCTCTGCCAGCTGGGATCGACGATCATCACCGGGGTCTTGAGCGCCTTCATCTCGCGTGCGAGCGCAATGGTCCACGGGGTGGCCCCGACGATCAGCAGTCCGGGCCGCGATTCGCCTTTTACGCCCAGCAATTTGGCCGCCCATTCGACGGTAAAGCCGTGGGCGATGACGGTGATGACCACCACGGCAAAGCTGAGCCCGGTGAGCAATTGCCCGCCTTCAATCCCGAGCTCATCAAGCCGCAGGGCGAACAGGCCAGAGATCGCCACCAGCACAATGCCGCGCGGTGCGATCCAGGCAATGAACAATCGCTCGTTCCACGGCACAGCAGTGCCAAGCAGGCTGAGCAGGACGGTGGCCGGGCGCACAAGGAACAGCAGCGCGAGCAGGAAGGCGAGCGGGCGCCAGCTCGTCTGCAGATAGGTCAGCTCCTCCCATTTCAGCGAGGCTGAGAGCAGGATGAAGATGCCCGAGACGAGCAGAACCGCAATGTTCTCTTTGAACGGGTGGATCGAGCGCAAGCTTGAGACGCCGAGGTTGGCGAGCGTAATGCCCATCACCGTCACCGCGACGAGGCCCGCTTCGTGCTCAATCTTGTTGGACAGCACGAACACGCCGATCACCGCGCTGAACAGCACGGGCACTTTGAGATATTCCGGGATCGCGCCGCGAGGGAACAGGAAGGCGATCAAGCGCGCAGCCGCATAGCCGATGAGACCCGCCATGATCGCCGCGATGATCAGCGGCGGCACCACTTCGATCAGCGATGCGCCGGGACTGTCAGCGACCTTGCGGAAATATTCATAGGCGATGACCGCGCACAGCGCCCCGGTGGGATCGTTGACGATCCCCTCCCATTTGAGGATCGAAGCGGGCCGCGTCTGGATGTTGGATTGCCTCAGCAGCGGTATCACCACTGTCGGCCCGGTGACGATCAAGATACCGCCAAACAGCACCGCGACCGGCCACACGAGCCCTGCGATGTAATATCCTGCAGCGGCGCCCAGCGCCCAACCGATAAACACGCCAATGGTGGCCAGACGGATCACCGCTTGGCCGGAATGCCTAAGCTCTCGGTAGTCGAGGCTGAGCCCCCCTTCGAACAGGATCAGCGCAACGCCAATGCTGACCATCGGGTCGAGCAAATCGCCAAAGGCTGCCTCAGGGTCGATCAATCCGGTGATCGGGCCAGCGATAAAGCCCGCCGCCAGCATCAGGACAATCGCGGGCCAGCCCGTTCGCCAAGCGACCCATTGCGCGCCGATACCCAGCGCGCCGACAGTGGCGATTACAAGAGCTTGCGAGTCCATCACGGGTTTCGGGTGCGCGCTAAATCGCTCAAAATCAAGCCTTGAGACAAATACTTATAACTCGAAACCGCTTCGCCTCCGTGCCTCAATCACCCTCGAAATCGAGCAACGTGCGCACTTCCAGGCCCGCCGAGGCGAGTTTCGCCGCCCCGCCAAGGTCCGGCAAATCAATCACGAACAGCGCATGATCAATCCGCGCACCCGCCATGCGCAGCAGCTTGGCTGCTGCGATGGCGGTGCCGCCGGTCGCGATCAAATCATCGACGATCACCACATGCTCGCCCTCGCTGACGGCGGCGGGATCCATCTCCAACCGGTCGGTGCCATATTCGAGCGCGTAGTCGACGCCGATGGTTGCAATCGGCAGCTTACCCGGCTTGCGCACCGGCACAAAGCCAACGCCGAGCTCGACCGCCACCGCTGCACCAAAGATGAAGCCGCGCGCCTCCATCCCGGCGATTTTCTGAGCCCCGCAGGCACGCGCCATGTCCGCCAAGTGCCGTACGCTGGCCGCCAAACCCTGAGGGTGGCCGATCAGCGTGGTGATGTCGCGAAACTGGATGCCGGGCTTGGGAAAGTCTGGAACCGTTCGGATCAGCGCGCGCAGTTCTTCGGGGGTCATGTCCAGTTCCTCATCATGCGCCGCGCCCGTTTGGCATAGGCCTTAAACGAAAAGCGCCCCGCCATCGCATGTGGATGGAGAGGCGCTGTTTCAAACATGGGGCAATTGTGCCCGTCTGCTTATTTCTTTTTCGGCTTGAGCCCGGCCCAGATCTGCTTCTTCGAGAGATAGGCTAGGATCGTCGCGAACAGCAGGAAACCAAGCACTGGCCAACCGGTCTGCTTACGCTTCACAAGGGTCGGCTCAGCAGTCCAGGTCAGGAACGCCGCAACGTCAGCTGACATCTGATTGACTGTCGCCTCGGTGCCGTCGGCATAGGTTACCTGGCCATCGATCACGATTGGCGGCGCCATCGCAATGTTCACATTGGAAAAGTACTTGTTGAAGTACAGGCCCGCCGGGGTTTCAAACTCTGGCACGGTCGCCGCGATTTCTGGATCGGGCTCGCCATAACCCGAAAGCAGCGAATAGAGGTAGTTCGTGCCGTCCTTGCGCGCCTTGGTCATCAGTGAGAGATCAGGCGGGATCGCATTGTTGTTGGCAGCAGCCGCAGCCACATCGTTGGCAAACGGTGATGGGAATTGATCGGTCGGCTTACCCGGACGCGTTGTGGTCTCACCCGTGTTCGGATCAATGCCTGGGACCGTCCAATTGGCCGCTTCCGCCTGAACTTCCGCTTCGGAATAGCCAAGCTCGCTCAAGTTGCGGAAAGCGACAAACTTCAGACCGTGGCAGGCCGCGCAAACCTCTTTGTAAACCTGATAGCCGCGCTGCAGCTGAGCATTGTCCCACTTGCCGAACGGACCCTCGAACGAGAACCCGCCCTCAGGCGCGATGGGCTTTTCTTTGAAGGCATAATAGTCAGGCTTTTCAGGCGGCGCATAATTGATCGCGCCTGGCAGCAGGGACCAGAAAAACAGGATCCCCACGATCCCTAAACCTGCAATGATCGCTCCGAGACGAATGCTCATACGCTTAGACTTTCAACTTAAACTAGAGTTCACTGGGGCCCAACGGGTGACGTTGCCAATGGCGGACTATTCGGCAGGCTGCAAGGAGCCGATGTCATCAGCACCCTTCGCGCCCGAACTTGCGGTTTTTCCAGGAGCCGCATCATCCGATCCGAGCACCGATTCGGTGATCGAATAAGGCAGCGGCTTGGGCACTTCGATCTGACTGACGATCGGCAGGATCACCAGGAAGTGCAGGAAGTAATAGGCCGTCGCGATCTGGCTTAGCAGCACATATGGCTGCTCTGCCGGGGCGCCGCCTGCAATGAACAATGCGATCATGCAGGGGATGAAACCGAACCAGAAAAACTTCTTGAACATCGGGCGATAATGGCCGGAGCGAACCGGGCTCTTATCGAGCCATGGCAGGAAGAACCACAGCAGGATCGAACCGAACATCGCGATCACGCCCAGCAGCTTCGCTTGGATCAGAACGATACCGGTGAACGGGATGGTCAGATCGTCGGTGAAGGCGCGCAAAATCGCGTAGAATGGCAGGAAGTACCATTCAGGAACAATCAGAGCAGGCGTCGAAAGCGGGTTTGCCTCGATGTAGTTATCCGGGTGACCCAGCATGTTCGGCAGGAAGAACACCATGAAGGTGAACGCCAGCAGGAAGATGCCGAGGCCAAAGCCGTCCTTCGCCGTGTAATACGGGTGGAATGGTACGGTGTCGCTTTCCTGCTTCACTTCGATACCCGTCGGGTTCGAAGAGCCTGGGATGTGCAGCGCCCAGATGTGCAGGATGACAACACCGGCAATCACGAATGGCAACAGGAAGTGCAACGAGAAGAAGCGGTTGAGCGCGGCGTTATCTGGCGCAAATCCACCAACCAGCCACACTTGCAGCGATTCGCCGACCAATGGGATCGCCCCGAACAGACCGGTGATCACTTTCGCGCCCCAGAAGCTCATTTGGCCCCACGGCAGGACGTAACCCATGAAGGCAGTTGCCATCATGAGCAGGAAGATGACAACGCCCAGCAGCCAGATCATCTCGCGCGGCGCTTTATAAGAGGAGTAGAACAGCCCGCGGAAGATGTGCAGGTAGATCACGATGAAGAAGAAGCTTGCCCCGTTGGCGTGCGCATAGCGCATAAGCCAGCCAGAGTTGACGTTGCGCATGATGTGCTCAGTCGTCGCAAAAGCGACCTCGGTGTTGGCGGCGTAGTGCATCGCCAAAATCACACCGGTGACAATCTGGATCATCAGACAGAACCCGGCAAGTACGCCAAAATTCCACATGTAATTGAGATTGCGCGGCACCGGGTAACCGGCGCCCACCGCATTATAGACCAGCCGCGGCAATGGCAGCTTTTCATCAATCCATTTCGTGAAACCGGTTTGCGGTTCGTATGGTTTTGCCCAGGCGAAGCTCATGGCGTTCTCTCGTGTTTGTTCAACAGATAGATCAGTTACGCAGGATTACCCGACGCGGATGACCGATTCAGAGGTAAATGCGAAATCCGGGACGACCAGATTGGTTGGCGCAGGGCCTTTGCGGATGCGGCCAGCGGTGTCGTAATGCGAACCATGGCATGGGCAGAAATAGCCGCCGTATTCGCCTTTGTTTTCACCTTCAGCCGCGCCCAGCGGCACACAGCCAAGGTGGGTGCAAACGCCCATGGTGACGAGGATATCTTCATTACCCTCGCCAAGACGGTCAGTCAGACTTTCCTGATCACGCAGGTCAGCGACATCGACTTCGTTGGCCTCGGCAATTTCCTCAGGCGTCAGGCGCTTCACAAACAGCGGCTGCTTGCGGAACACCGTTTTGATGCTCTGGCCCGCTTCGATTGCGGAGACATCGACATCGGTGGTGCTTTCAGCGAGCACGTCGGCCGATGGAGCCATTTGGGAAACCAGCGGCAGCGCGCTAGCCGCAGCACCAACGCCCGCGGTTGAAAGCGCTGCTACGTGAATAAAATCACGCCGCCGTACGCCCTCATTTGCTTCGTTTGCATCAGCCATCGTTCAAAAACCCTGTCTTCTTTGCCGCATTGGATATGTGCCCTTGCGGCGGTAACGTTGATTGTTTGTCTAGCCAATCCAGCGGAGATTTACGCAGTCAGCGAAAGCCCAAACCTGCATTCACCCCATGCCGGATTACAACTCGTGCGCGCTCCTAGCCCCAATAGCCGGGGATTCCAACACTGTTTTCAGCATTGCTTGTTCGCTTTCCTGCAAGCCTATGACCAAACGGACTCAGGGCGCAGCGATCATACTGATTTGACGCCCATAATTTGCTTCGCCGCGCTGACACGCACGGCGATAGGAATAGTAACGCTCAGATAGCGAAAAAGTGTCCAAATCGAGCAATTGGACGGTTTTGAGCCCAGATTTGGCAAGCCGCGCGGCTACAAAACCGGGCAAATCAAACTGCCAATGATTGTCGCGCCCGGCGGAAAAATGCCGCTCATCCTCATGCTTGAAATTGGCCTTAAACGGCGCATCGACCTCATAACTCGCCTGAGCGATAGTAGGGCCGATCGCAGCTGCGATGTGCCGGCGCGAGGCTCCCATTGCCTCCATTGCAATGAGCGTGTTTTCCAGCACGCCGCCGACGGCACCGCGCCATCCCGCATGGGCCGCACCGACGACACCGGCTTGCTGGTCCGCAAACAGGACTGGCGCGCAATCTGCCGTCACAATGCCGAGCACAATGCCGGGCGTTGACGTCACGACAGCGTCACGCACTGGGCGGCCAGTGGGGTCATCCGCCCAGGCGTGATCGACAGTGATAACATCGGGCGAATGGACCTGATGCGGGGCGGCGAGCGTGCCACTTTCCACCAGAGCTTGCGCTGCTTCCAACCTGTCCTGCGCGATCACCGTGCTGTCACCATCCCCACCATAGCCGAATTGGTGCGCACCGCCTGAATGTCCGAAAAAGCCGTGTGGAAAATGCCCAAGCGCATCTGCGCGCGTTATATCGAACGCGCCCACGCTTAGCCTTCCAGACTGCGCGTGACCTGTTCGGATGTGTCGCGTGACAGGCCAGGTGCGGCGGCAATCCGCTCCAGCTCAGCCTTCATCATAGCCGCGCGTTTAGGCTCGATCCGCCGCCATTTGCCCAGCGGCGAGACAAACCGCGCCGCCGTGTGGGGATTGATCGGATCAAGCGCCAGAATGAGGTCGGCGATCAGGCGGTAGCCATCACCGCTCGGATCGTGGAAGCCCGCCGGATTGCCAGCAAAGGCCATGTAGAGCGAGCGCACACGGTTAGGGTTCTTGATCGTAAAGTCATCATGCTCGGCGAGCGCCTTCACATGATCAATCACATCCGCATGCGGCGCCAGCGCTTGCAGCGTGAACCATTTGTCGATCACCAGATCATTGCCAATGTAGCGATCATAAAAGGCCTTTAGCGCATCGGCCCGCTGCGGGCTTTCGATACCGCAAAGCACCATCAGCGCGCCTTGACGGTCGGTCATATTGTCCGCCACATCAAATTGCTGCGCCGCCATGCCAGCCGCTTGCTCTGGATCGCTCGCCGCGAGCAGCGCGAGCACCTGAGTCTTCACTTTGCGCGCGCCGCGCCCAGCGGGATCGTCAAAGCCAATCGAGGCCGTGCGCGCATAGAGCCCTTCCAGCTCGCGTTTCAGCACGGTGCCTAGCGCAGTTTTCAGCGCCTCACGCTCGGCATGGATCGCGCCGGGATCCGCCAGCCGCGCGCCGCTCGCCATTTGCTCAAACAGATAGGTCTCGCTCGGCAGCAGCATCAGCTCACCGCGCATATTATCGTCCAGCGCCTCGTCGCTCAGGATTGCGGCCAGCGCATCGCCAATCGCTGTCTTGCTCGCTGCGCGCTGCGCCTCATCTAGCTCGCCAGAGGCCGCTGCGACCAAATGGCCGACGCTAAGCTGCTGCATCGCCTCATAACGCGCAAAGGGATCATCATCATGCGCGGCCAGAAAACCGAGGTCTTCGAGCGGTACATCATGCTCGATCACCACAGGCGCGGTGTAGCCGCGGTTGATCGAGACCACGGGATCTGGCCCGACCATTGGCAAGGTAAAGCTCTGCTCACCCTCGGTAAGCAGAATCAGCTGCTCACCGCCGAGCTGACCTGTCTCGCGGCTGTGCACCGCGACCCGCAGAGGGATCGGCATCGGCTGCTTGTTAGGCTGGCCCGGCGTAGGTGGCACGGTTTGTGAGAGCGTCAGGGTAAGGCCGTCGCTCGCCGCCTCTTGGCGAACTGTCACGCGCGGCGTGCCTGCTTGGCGATACCACAAGCGGAACTGCTCCAGATCGAGCCCAGCCCCGTCCTCGATCGATTTGATGAAATCCTCGCAAGTCGCCGCCTCGCCATCATGGCGATCAAAGTAGAGGTCAGTCCCGGCGCGGAACCGCTCCAAGCCCGCCATATTGCGCATCATGCGGATGACTTCGGCGCCTTTGTTATAGACGGTGGCGGTGTAGAAATTGCTGATTTCGCGGTAGCTGTCAGGGCGGATTGGGTGCGCGAGTGGCCCTGCATCCTCCGGGAACTGCGCCGCGCGCAGGATGCGCACATCTTCAATCCGCTTCACAGCTTTTCCGCGCATATCCTGGCTAAACAATTGATCGCGCAGCACGGTAAAGCCCTCTTTCAAGGAGAGCTGGAACCAGTCGCGGCAGGTGATGCGATTGCCCGACCAATTGTGGAAATATTCATGCGCGATCACGCCCTCAACGCCGTCATAATCGGCATCCGTGGCCGTATCAGGATCGGCCAAAACATATTTGGTGTTGAAGACGTTGAGGCCCTTGTTCTCCATTGCGCCCATGTTGAAATTTGACACGGCGACGATGTTGTAAAGGTCGAGGTCATACTCGCGGCCAAAGGTCTCCTCGTCCCATTTCATCGAATGGTGGAGCGATGCGAGCGCATGGTCCGTGCGGCTTAGGTCTTCAGCGCGGACCCAGATGTTGCACTCAACTTCGCGGCCAGACATCGTCGTGAACGGCGCGGAATTGGCAACCAGATCACCCGCGACGAGAGCAAACAGATAGCTCGGTTTGGGCCATGGATCGTGCCATTCTGCAAAATGCTGGCCATTGTCGCTTTCGCCCTCGGCCACTTTGTTGCCATTGCACAGCAGAACCGGGAACAGCTCCTTTGGTCCGCTCATATGCACCCAGTATGTCGACAGCACATCAGGCCGGTCTGGGAAGAAAGTGATCCGGCGAAAGCCCTCCGCCTCGCATTGAGTGCACAGCATCCCGTTCGAGGCGTAGAGGCCCATCAGGGTGGTGTTCGCGCTCGGATCGATTTCAGTCTCGATCATGATTGTGTGGCTGTCACCCGGTAGGGTCAGGATCAGGTCCGGCCCGTCCATCACGTAATCTTCCACCGTCACATCGTCGACGGTAACGCGCGCCGGCGTCAGGCTGTCACCATTGAGCCGCAGCTCGTTGGAGGCCTCAGCAGCAGGATTGCGCTCCACCTTAAAGCTGGCCTGCACCCGCGTCTTTTCGAGACCAAGGTTGAACACGAGCTTGGTTTCAGGGAGCAGCCATGGAAACGGCTTATAATCTTCGCGCAGGATCACCGGCGGTTCCGCCGGGACCGGCGGCGCATCGGCCAATTGAGGGTTGCCATCTGGGGTCGAGGGGGTTGTTGCAATATCCATAGGCTCAGATTTAGGTTGATTTGCCTCAGCGTCCAGCGATTAGGTGGCGCGCATGACAAATTTGCTGATCTTTGGGCTTGGCTACACCGCGAAACGCATCGCTGAGGAAATGCGAACGCGCGGCTGGCAAGTGGATGCCACAGGCAGCGCGGGCAATGTGGATTTTGCCGACCGCGATGCTGTGAAAGCAGCGCTGGAGCGCGCAAGCCATGTGCTCTCCTCCGTCCCGCCGGATCGGAAGGCCGGGCTGGATCCTGTTCTGGACAGCTATGGCCGCGATTTTGGCAATTCCTGGTATGGCTACCTCTCCTCCACCGGCGTTTACGGCGATCAGCAGGGCGCATGGGTCGATGAAAGCACGCCGACGATAACCGAAACCGGCGCAGGCCGCCGCAATGCTCGCGCCGAAGCCGATGCTTTATGGATGAAGCTGGGCGCGAGAGTGTTCCGCTTGCCCGGCATCTATGGGCCGGGCCGCAGCGCGCTGGAACGCGTGCGCGATGGCCGCGCGCGCCGGATTGATATGCCGAACCAGGTTTTCAGCCGGGTGCATGTCGATGATATCGTCAGCGGCGTGGTTGCCGCGCTCACCAGCGACGCGCCAGCGGGGGCATACAACCTTGCCGATGATCTGCCCGCGAGCGGCAATGCGGTAACCGAACATGCCTGCCAATTGCTCGGGATTGAGCCGCCCCCTTTGGAAACGCTTGAGGAGGCGAACCTATCGGAGATGGCGCGCGGTTTTTACGCAGAGAACCGCCGGGTCGCGAATGGCAAGGCCAAGCGCGTGCTGGGATGGCAGCCGGAGTATCCTACTTACGTGGAGGGGCTAGGAAACTTACATTGCGGTTTGGTCTAGAGCGGTAACGGTCCGCCGTCGGACGGACCGCAAGGGCGACTACCCGCCCGCAGCGACGCGATCTTTGATCGCATGAGCGAGGAAATCGCAGCGCGGATGCGCCGCGCAAATCAACGAATCTTCGCCCTTAGCGCCAAGACCATCCCCACCACCGCTAGCACCATTCCGCCAGCGGTCAGCCACGTCCACTGATAGTCCTCGAACACAGTCGAGATCAGCATCGCGACCGAGATCGTGAGGATCGAATTGTAGGCGGCCCGCCCGGCCCCAATCTCGCGCACCAGATTGTAATGCAGCGGGAAAGTCACCACCGATCCGATCACCGCCAGATAGACGATGCCGAGCCAATATCCGGTGTCTGTCGGAAATGGCGGCGGGCCTGCGGTTAGCGCGGCAAAGCCAAGATCGAACACCGTCCCGTACAGCATTGCCCATGCAAGCAGGCTGACCATCGGCACCGCGCGGCCGGTTGGGTTCGCCTGGATCACATTGGCCACAGAAGCGGCCAGAATTCCAAACAAAGCCAGCACAATGCCTAGCCCGACATTGCCGCCCACAACCCCCGCATCCGGGTTTGCGCGCCATTCATGCATGAGCAGGAACGAGACGCCGATGATCGCAATCATACTGCCCAGCACAAACCCAAGTCGGACCTTCTCGCCCAGAAAAAGCCTGCCGAACAAGGCGTTGGGCACCATCAGCAAGCCAAACATCATCGCGACAATGCCAGAGGTCACATAAAGCTCGGCGTGATAGACGAACAGGAAGTTACCGCTGAATTGGAAAATGCCGACAATCACGGCGAGCATATGCTCTGGCCGGGTTAGCTTCAGCCGCCGCTTCATCAGAAATGCGACCAGAAACAGAGCCGGGGTCGCCAGAGCAAAGCGGTAAAACACCGACCATGCTGCGGGCACGCCGTCGATCTGCCCGGTGATCACAAACCAGGTCGATCCCCAAATCGATCCAGTGAGAACAAACGGTAAGATGACACGCCAGCTCAGCATCGGCGTTTGGGTCGCGCTCAAGGGAACCGGCTCATAGTGCAGCGATCGCTTTGGCCAGTGCGCTCGCATCCTCATCGCGGGTGTTCCACGCGGTCACAAACCGGGCGGCATCTGCGCCCCAATCGTAAAAGGCAAAGTCCTGCGCGCGCAGCGCGTCTCGCTCAGCCTCGGTCAGACGCACGAACAGCTCATTGGCCTCGACGGCGTGCATTAAGCGGTCACCGCAAGCCCCGGCGATCTCCGCTGCCGCGGCGTTCGCGTGGTTCGCATTCGCCAGCCACAAATCGCCATCGAGCATCGCGAGAATTTGCGCCGCCAAATAGCGACCCTTGCATTGCAGATGCCCTGCGCGTTTGCGGCGATAGCGCACCAGATCGGCTTGGCTCTTATCAAACAGCACAACCGCTTCTGCGCCCATGCCGCCATTCTTGATGAAGCCAAAGGCCAGGCTATCGACCGGGCCGCACGCCGCCCGCGCGGCTTCCTGAGCCGAGCCACCAGCAGTGGCCGCAGCATTGGCAAAACGCGCGCCGTCCATATGCAGGCCGAGCTTGTGCGCCGCCGCGAAGTCTTTGAGCGCGGAGAGTTCTTCGGCGGAATAGGTCGTGCCATATTCGCTCGCCTGTGTGATCGCGATGACGTGGGCTTGTACCTGATGCACATCATCGCGAATCGGATCGATCAGAGCGGCGATGCCTTCCGGTGTCAGCTTCGCGCCTTCGCCGCCCGCCAGCATCAGCTTCGCGCCATGCAGGTAAAAGCCGGGCGCGCCGCCCTCATCGACCTCAATATGCGCTTCTTCATGGCACACGACGCCGCCATGCGGCTGGCACATGGTGGCCAGCGCCAGACAATTGGCCGCCGTGCCCGTGGCGACCCATTCCGCCGCGCATTCGCGCCCAAACAGATCGCTAAATCGCTCGTCCAGCTGCGCCGAGAGCGCGTCGCCATCATAAGGGTTGTCGGCATGATCCGCCGCGCGCATCGCCTCCCACACATTGGGGTGGACCGGCGCGGCATTGTCGGACAGGAAAGGCTTGAGGCTCGTCATTACAAAGCGGCTTTAGTGCGAGCAGCGGTCTTGGCAAGAAGGAGCATGGCGAATGACTGACATCACCGATGATCTCACCATTGATCACCACGATACAGACACCGGCGGGAAGTATGTCGCTGAGCTAAAAGGCAAGTCCGCGACCGGATATCTTGAGTGGGAGCCCCGCGGAGAAAATGTGCGCATCGCCACCCACACGGTCGTTCCGCGCGCAATTGGCGGGCGCGGTGTGGCGGGCGAATTGGTGAAGCGCTTGATCGCCGATGCACGAGAACAAGGCTTCAAGATCGTACCGCAATGCTCCTATGTAGCCGCCAAGTTTGAGAAAAACCCCAATTGGAGTGACTTGCTCGCGTAGTTTTGGAAGTAGGTGGCTAGGACCGGATAACTATGCGTTCTCGAGTTGGGAGAAGTCCTTGCTGACGATTGTTTCGAGCACGGCGGCGCGGACCTCGCGGGCTCGCTCCAAAGGCACGCCAGAGATCGAAAAACTGCCGCCGGCCAAGCCGAAATCCAAGCTGGCATAGCCGCGTTTGCGAGCAATCGGGCCTTGGCTGATCTCGACCGAATGCAATTTCACGCGGTTCGCGATCATGCTGCTAGGTGAGAACAGCCCACTGACCGACATGATCTGGCTGTCATCAAGCGCATGGCGTTTAAACTGCCAGGAATAGAGCGCGGCAAAGGCAAACACAGCCGCCATCACCAGCGGAATCAGTACGAAGAACGGCGGCGCAAAAATCGCCACTGGTACAGCGATAAGCAAAAACACACCGCCATCGATCAGCGCGCCGTCAAAGCGGTATTTCTTCGCCGCCCGGTGCCATTCTGTATTCTCGCTCGGCAGATGAAAACCGGAGGCCTCCACGATTGGCGCGATCTCATCCAGCTGCGCGAACGGCGCAACATCGTGGTTCGATGCGCCCGCATCCTGCGCGAGGCTGATGAATTTGAGGCCATGCCAGCCGAACCGATAGCGGATGAAACGCGTGCCGATTTTGATGCCCTGCACCCGGTGCACCGGCATCACGACGTCAGTTTTGGTCAGCAGTCCGCGACGGCGACGAAACCCGCGCGGCGTCTTCTCCAGCAGGAAATCCCATTCGCGCAAAGCCGTGCGGATCAGGCCAGTCGCAATGCCCAAGATGATCAGCGACAGAACCGCGATAATGCCCCCAACGATCTGGGCACTGCGCCCAAGGCTGGAGAGCGCATCGCTCTGCCCGATCAGCCGCTCTTCCCAGGCCTCAAAATCCCACAGATCAAACGGCAGGAGGAACTCAAACTGCTGGGTCAAACCGAACAGGACGGCAACCACGGCGAGCGAAAAACTGAACAATCCGAAGATGAAAATGCGGCGCGGCCCCATTGTGAAGAGCGCCTCAGCGGCTTCCTCCTGCGGGGTCACTTGGGTGGCTGCGGTTTCGCTCACGCCTTCCGCCGCCACCGGGGCGGTTTCAGCGGCGCGGCGTTCGCGCACCACTTGGCGCAATCTTTCGCCTTCATCTTCGGTGAGGAAGGATAGCGATAAGTCTTCGCCGCCGCCTGCGCCAGTTTCAAACTTGACTGAGACAAGACCAAACAGGCGGGGCAGCAATTTCTGCTCCAGGCTGACGTCTTGAATGCGCTCAAACGGGACCGAGCGCGCCGTGCGCGACACCAGCCCGCTTTCGACCCGAATGTCTTCCACGCCGACGGTGTAAGTCAGCTTGCGCCAGCGGATATAGCCCAGCACGAAACTGACCGCGAAGATCAGCGCGGCGATACCGAGCGCGATAAGAATGGCGTAATTGCTGCTACTGCTGAAAGCGACAAAGGCCGCTGGCAGAACCGCGTTCTTGAGCCCGCTGACCACGCCGAAGGCAACGCTGAGCGGGGCTGTGCGCTGAGGCACTACACCGGCAGATTGCGCATCCACTGGCGGCGCGCTTGGCGCAGCTGCAGAAGCGCCGCCGCCCTCAGTGCTCACCTCGCTGACCAACTCGCCGCTCACATTGTATCCCGCTTGATATGCGCGCGAATATCCTCGCGCATGTTGTCGGCCAGCGCCTTGTTGAGCCCTGGCAAATGCACCGAGGCATTGTGGCTGCCCGCCGTGTGCACGGTGAGGGTCGCGAGATCGAAGAACCGCTCAATCGGGCCTTGATCCACATCAATATGCTGGACCCGGCCAAACGGCACGACGGTGTCAGAATTCCATAAGATGCCGCGCACTACGCGCAACCGGTCGGCGCTCATATTGTATCCACGCGCCTGAAAGCGGCGCATCGGCACGCGAATGATGAAGATGAGCGAAAGGATCAGCAAAACGCTCATCACAACGCCAGCCGGAATTGGCGTTTCCTCCACAATCACCGCCTCAAACACCAGCCCACCGATCAGCACCGGAATCGACGTCAGGAGCGCGGTTAAACGCAGGGAATGAACGTAATTCGGGTGCAGCTGCGTCAGCGCCGCATCATCATGCGGAGCGACCTCTTGCGCGGCAGCGGGCGCAGCAGGATTGGCGGCCGATGCAGGCGTAGCCGGGGTCGGAATTGTATCGGGTGTGTCCATAGTGCCTTAGATGCGCAATACAGCCGCGCCGCACAAGTCCCAATTACGCCCTTTGATTGAATCGGCGGCCGACCATGGCGCTGGCGATGTTGGTCTTTTGCACATCGATCGCGCCGCCCGCGATCCCCCAAGCATAGGCATCGCGCAGCCGCTGCTCCATTCCGTAATCCTTGTGATAGCCGTAACCACCCATAACCTGCATGCCGAGCGCAGCGACATCGCGGACTATTTCGTTGGCGTAGCATTTGGCGAGACTGCTTTCATACACGCTGGGCAGGCCATCGGGATTGCTAGAAGCGTTCACCGCCGCACGGTGGATCAGCAGACGCGCCGCATCGACCTTCATCGCCATTTCGGCCAGCTTCATCTGTACGGCTTGAAAATCGACGATTGGTTTGCCGAACGCCTCGCGCTCCTGCGTGTAGGCGAGCGCTTGTTCCAGCGCCGCCGCCGCAACGCCCAGGCTCTGGGTCGCATTGCCACAGCGCTCCAGCCCGAACGCGCTCATCAATTTGCCGAACCCGCCCGCGCCGATAATCACGTTCTCGCCAGGTACTTTCACATCTTCAATCGCATAGTCAGCGGTTGGGATGCCACGAAAACCCATCAGCTCCTCGCGCTTGCCAAATTGCAGGCCCGGCATGTCTTTTTCGAGCAGAATGGCGCCGATCCCTTTTGCGCCCGGATCATCGGTGAAGCGGCAATAGGTGACGTAATAATCTGAATGCCCGCCGCCGCTGGTCCAGCGTTTGTAGCCATTGACGATGTAGCCATTGCCGTCCGGAACGGCCTTAGTGGTGAGGTCCGTGAGAGCCGTGCCTGCGTCCGGCTCTGACATTGAAACCGCGACAATCTTCTCGCCCTTGATCACCTCTGGCAGGATGCGCGCCTTCATCTCTGGCGAGCCAAACCGGTCAATCGTACGCACCGGCCCGGTCAGCGCCTCAAACACTGGAAAGGCGACCGCGTTGGAAACCTGCGCGAACTCCTCCAGCACGATCAGTGCCTCAATATGGCCAAGGCCCAGCCCGCCATATTCCTCCGGCAGATTGACGCCCAGGAACCCCATCTCGCCAAATGTCCGCAGCATTTCCGGCGGTACGGGATAATCATTGGCCTCCATATCGCGGGCCAGCTCTGGCAATTCAGCGCGGGCAAATTTGCGCGCAGTTTCCTGCAGCTCGCGCTGCTGTTCGGTCAGATTAAAGTCCATGGCTGTCCTCAAAAGGCGGTGTTCGCGTTTGCGGCTTCCTAGCGCATGAGAGCGGGTCTTGCGCAAGGGCAGCCTCGCAAACAGGCGGTCACGCTAAAGAAATCTGTAGACGACCATCCACCTCCATCGCCATAGTCCGCTGTATGAGCATTTCTGTTGATTTGAGCGGGCGCAATGCGCTGATCACTGGCGCGTCGTCGGGTCTAGGCACGCGCTTTGGCAGCATCTTGGCCGCGAGCGGGGCGAATGTGGCGCTGGGTGCCCGGCGCAAGGACAGGCTGGAAGCTTTGGCCAAAGAAATCGGCGCACAGGCATCAGCGATAACGATGGATGTCGGCCGAGAGGCGGACATTGTCGCAGGGTTCGACGCGGCGGAAGCAGCGTTTGGTACTGTTGATACTGTGATCGCCAATGCCGGTATTGATGGTCAGGGCATGGCGACCGAGACCAGCGAAGAAGAGATAGAGCGAACGCTGAGCATCAATCTAAAAGGCGCAATCCTGACCGCCCGCGAAGGGGCAAAGCGCATGATTGAGGCGGGCGTGCCCAATGGCCGGATCGTGATGATCGGTTCGATCACCGCATTTGAAGCCTCTCCGGGGCTCGTCGCTTACTCAGCTAGCAAAGCGGGCGTCGTGCAAGCCGCACGTAGCATGGCAAAGGAATGGGCGCGCACCGGAATCTGCGTAAACACAATCTCGCCCGGCTATATCCGCACAGACATCAACAACGACTGGTTCGAAACCGATGCGGGCAAACGTCAGGTGAAACGCTTTCCAAAGCAGCGTCTGATGGGCGAAGAGGGCTTGGACCCAGTAATATTGATGCTCTGCTCAGACGCGGCGCAGTTTATCACGGGCGCGGATTTCGTCCTGGATGACGGGCAGAGTTTGTAGGCCCGCGTCAAGCGCAGGTGCTGCCAATTTCCATAAAACAGAGAAGAATGGTGCCACGAGAGAGAATTGAACTCTCGGCCTCGTCATTACCAATGACGCGCTCTACCACTGAGCTACCGCGGCGCCTGTTCAAGACGCGCGCCTATCGTTGGGTGTGGCGCCAATGTCAAGCGGCGCTTGAACCTGAGGCCCGATATCGGCAAGGCGTTTCGCATGAGTAACACCAAAAGCAATAATCTGTCGCGCGAGGAGCGTTTGGCCGCGAAATTGCGAGAGAATCTGCGCCGCCGCAAAGCGCAAGGTCGCGATCTTGCCAACCCCGCGAGCGAATCGGGCGAAAGCAGGGTTTCCAAGGACGACGCTGGGGGCTAGTGGGTTTGCATTAAATTTGTAGGCAACCAGAGCCACCCGCTCCCTCCGCCCTTCCACCCGGATCGTATCCGAAAGTGTCCGGGTGGAAGGGCGGAGGGAGCGGGTGGCTCTGAACAGCAAAGCGGAAATCCGGAGAAACACCATCCCTAAGCTTATTCTCGTGCGCCACGGCCAGAGCCAGTGGAACCTGGAGAACCGTTTCACCGGATGGTGGGACGTTGACCTTACAGAGCAAGGCGTTGCCGAGGCCAAGGCCGCAGGTGCGCTGATGCGCAAGAAAGGCGTGGTGCCAACCACCTGCTTCACCTCGCTGCAAACTCGCGCGATCAAAACGCTCAACCTCGCACTTGAAGAAGCGGGTCTGTTGTGGCTGCCGGTCACCAAAGACTGGCATTTAAACGAGCGCCATTATGGCGGGCTGACCGGTCTCAACAAACAAGAAACGCGCGATAAGCACGGCGATGAGCAGGTGCATATCTGGCGCCGCAGCTTTGACACGCCGCCCCCGCCGATTGAACCGGGCAGCGAATATGATCCCGGCGCAGACCCGCGTTATGACGGGATTAATGTGCCTCAGACCGAGAGCCTGAAACTGACGATTGAGCGCGTGCTGCCCTATTGGGAAAGCGCGATCCTGCCAGTGCTGGCCAGCGGCGAGACGGTAATCATTTCCGCCCATGGCAATTCGCTGCGCGCGCTGGTGAAGCATCTGTCGAACATTTCAGATGAGGACATCACCGGGCTCGAGATTCCCACCGGCCAGCCAATCATCTATGATTTCGATGATGCCATGGTCCCGGGCGAGCGGTACTATTTGAAGGACAGCTGAGGCGCATATGGCCAAGGATAATACCGGCAAAGTCGCCATCGTCATGGGCAGCCAATCGGATTGGCCAACCATGAAGCGCGCGGCTGACGTTCTCGAAGAACTGGAAGTGGAGCATGAGGCGCGGATCGTCTCGGCCCACCGCACGCCCGATCGGATGGCCGCCTTTGCCAAAGGCGCCGAGGGCGAGGGCTTTGACGTAATTATCGCAGGCGCTGGCGGAGCGGCCCATTTGCCCGGCATGATCGCGGCGATGACGCATCTGCCCGTGCTCGGCGTACCGGTTCAGTCCAAGGCTCTGTCGGGCTGGGACAGCCTGCTCTCAATCGTGCAAATGCCCGCAGGTGTGCCAACCGGAACTTTGGCGATTGGCGAGGCGGGCGCAACCAATTCCGGCCTGCTTGCTGCCAGCATTCTGGCGCTGTCGGACGAAGGCCTGTCACAGCGGCTGCAAGATTGGCGCGCCGCGCGCAGCGCCGCCGTCACAGAAACGCCGCAGGACTAAAGGGGCGCCATGAGAACGCTTCCTCCCGGCTCGACAATTGGCATTTTGGGCGGCGGTCAGCTGGGCCGAATGTTGGCGGTTGCCGCGCTGCAACTTGGCTATCGCTGCATTGGCTATGCGCCCAAGGGCGACAATATCGCGCGCGACGTCTGCACTGATTTCTTCGAGAATGATTGGAGCGACACCGCCGCACTCGCCGCCTTTGCGGCCAAATGCGATGTGGTGACGTGGGAATTTGAGAACGTCCCGCTCTCCACGGTGCACGCTCTGCCAGAAACAATTCTGGCGCCGGGGCCGAAGGCACTGGAGGTGGCGCAAGACCGCCTCAATGAAAAGAGCTTCGTCGAAGGGTTCGGCGCACAGCCCGCGCCCTATAAGCGCGTGGAAGATGACGCCGATTTTGCCAGAGCGCTGGAAATGGTCGGCGCGCCCGGCATCCTTAAAACCGCACGCGACGGCTATGATGGTAAGGGCCAATGGCGCGTCGCCTCCGCGCATGACGCCGATGGCATCCGCTTCCCCGGCGTCGCCTGCGTCTATGAAGGCATGGTCGATTTCGAAACCGAATTTTCCGTGATCCTCGTGCGCGGATATGATGGCGAGATCCGCTTCTGGGATTCCACCGCCAACACCCATGACAGCGGTATGCTCAGCAGCTCTGTCTTGCCCGCAGGCCCGCTGGTCGAGGCGCAGGTTGAGGCCGCGCGCGGCATCGCCGGGCAGGTCGCCGATGCGCTGAATTACGTCGGCGTCCTAACGCTCGAATTTTTCGCGACAAAGGCTGGCCCGGTCTTCAATGAGATGGCCCCGCGGGTGCACAATTCCGGGCATTGGAGCATCGAGGGCGCGGCCACCAGCCAGTTTGAGAATCACATTCGCGCGATCTGCGGCCTGCCGCTGGGCGGCACCGAAACCCGCTTTGCCAGCATCGAAATGCGCAACATTATAGGCAAAGACGCGCTGGAGGCGCACAGGCTGCTGGCCGAGGACGGCGAGCCGCATCTGCACCTCTATGGCAAGGCTGAGGCCCGCGAGGGCCGCAAGATGGGCCATGTCACTCGGGTAAGCCATGAAGCAGGACCGGCCAGCGCGTGAGCGAAGAGATATTCCTGATTTATGCCCGCGCCGAAAACGGCACGATTGGCAAGGATGGCAAGCTGCCCTGGCACCTGCCCGCGGACCTAAAGCGGTTCAAGGCGCTGACCATGAACCGCCCGATGATCATGGGGCGCAAGACCTTTGAAAGTCTGCCCGGCCTGCTGCCCGGCCGCCGCCATATCGTTCTGACCCGGCGCGATCGCTGGGACAGTAGCGGCGCAGAGGTGGTGCATTCCATCGACGAAGCGCTGGAGCTGGCCCGCGATGGCAATGAAACCGGCGAGATCGCGGTGGTTGGCGGCGCAGCGATATACGACGTCTTTCGCCCGCATGCCGACCGGATCGAAGTGACCGAAATCCACGCAGAATATGCTGGCGACACATTCATGAGACCGATTGGCGATGAATGGGAAGTCACCGCGCGCGAAGACTATCCAGCCGAGGGCGAACACCCCGCCTACTCCTTCCTCACCTACCACCGGCAAGGACGCACAGATACGCAAGGCTCGGACGCATAATGCGCTGGCTCGATCACCGTGAACCCGTTTCAGAGGCGCTGCGCGGTGCGATCATCGCGCTGGGCAATTTCGATGGCTTCCACCGCGGGCATCAGGCCGTGGCGGGTGAGGCGATAGACTGGGCGCATGCCGAAGGTCGTCCCTCGATCATCGCCACATTTGATCCGCATCCGGTGCGCTTTTTCCGCCCTGATGCCCCTCCGTTTCGCCTGACCACGCTGGAGCAGCGCCAAGAGCTGTACCTGGGCGCAGGCGCGACCGCGATGCTGGTGTTTCATTTCGACGCTGAGCTGTCCGGCACCAGCGCGGAGGATTTCATCACCGAGATCCTGATCAAGCGCTTCGGCGCGCATGGCGTCGTGACCGGCGGGGACTTTACCTTTGGCAAAGGCGCGAAGGGCAATGTCGATCTGCTGCGCGGGTTTGGCGGCGAACATGGTCTGGAAAGCCGGGTGGTCTCCCCGGTCGAAGGAGAGGGCGCGATCGTCTCCTCCAGCCGCATTCGCGAAGCACTGCGTGAGGGCCAGCCAGAACTCGCTGCAGAGCTGCTAACCCGCCCCTTTGCGATCCGCGGCATTGTTGAGCACGGGGACAAAAACGGGCGCGAGCTCGGCTATCCCACCGCCAATCTCCATGTCGAGAGCTACTTGCGGCCCAAATACGGTGTCTACGCCGTGACCGGCAAAGTGCTGGCCACTGGTGAAGAGCTGAAAGGCGCGGCAAACATGGGCATCCGCCCTCAGTTTGAGCCGCCCAAGGAATTGCTGGAGCCGCATTTCTTTGATTTCTCCGGCGACCTTTATGGCCAGGAAATCGAGATCGCCTTTCACCACTTCCTGCGCGGCGAGGCGAAGTTCGACTCGCTCGATGATCTCATCGCGCAGATGGACAAGGATTGCGAGGAAGCGCGAAGGCTTCTAAGCGCGCCGAAAGCGTAGATTAGGCCCACAATGACCGAAGAAACCCAAAAGCGAGATTACAAGGACACCGTCTTCCTGCCGAAGACCGCGTTTCCGATGAAAGCCGGCCTGCCGCAGAAGGAGCCGGGCATTCTCGCGCGGTGGCAGGATGCGAATCTGTACCGCACCATGCGCGACACCCGTGCCGGGCGCGAGAAGTTCATCCTGCATGACGGCCCGCCCTATGCCAATGGCGACATGCATATCGGCCATGCGCTGAACCATATCCTCAAAGACATGGTGTGCCGCACGCAAAACTTGATGGGCAAGGATGCTCCCTATGTGCCGGGCTGGGATTGCCACGGCCTTCCGATCGAGTGGAAGGTTGAGGAGCTTTACCGCAAGAAAAAGAAGAACAAGGACGAGGTTCCGCCGAAGGAATTCCGCGCCGAATGCCGCGCCTATGCGCAGAAATGGGTCGATGCTCAGCGTGAGCAGCTGAAACGCCTTGGTATCATGGGCGATTGGGACAATCCGTACCTCACCATGGACCCTCAGGCAGAGGGCACGATTGTTGCCGAGCTGATGAAGTTTGTGGAGGCGGGCAACCTCTATCGCGGGTCAAAACCGATCATGTGGAGCCCGGTCGAAAAGACTGCTCTGGCCGAGGCCGAGGTCGAATATGAAGACCTGACCGACAGCCCGCAGATCGATGTGGCGTTTGAGATCACGGAATGCCCGAATGTGCCCGAACTGGTCGGCGCGCACGCAGTGATCTGGACAACGACCCCTTGGACGATCCCGGTGAACCAGGCGATCGCCTATGGGGCGGATGTTGAGTATGTTGCAGTTCACGTTGGATTAGACTGGGACGATGATTGGCCGGATGACGAGCCGTTTCCAGAAGGAGACCCTCGGCGCATTTTTGTTGATCGATTCCGTGATGTAATGGGGCGCAATTGCTCGTTGCTTATTGCCGAGCCATTGGTCGAACCTTTCCGCAAGCGGCTGCAAAGTGCATTTGATCGTGTCGGTGATGATCTTGGCTTAAGTAACCTCACTGTCGACGACATCTATGAGTGCAATCGCTTCAAAGGCTCCGACCTAGCCGGAACCATCGCCAAGCACCCAATGGCGGACAAGTTCCCGGACAGCGAATTCTACACCAAGCCGCGCCCCTTCCTCGAAGGCGATTTCGTCACCACCGACAGCGGCACAGGTCTCGTCCACATGTCGCCCGATCACGGTGAGGACGACTTTGAGCTGTGCAAAGCGAACGGCATCAATCCGGTCTTCGCGGTGATGGATGATGGCCGGTACCGTGATGACTGGCCATGGCTTGGCGCGGATGACATGGATGCGGACGGCAAGGCGCGCCGCCGCGCCGTCATCAACAAGCTGTTTAACGCGCCCGATGGCCCGATCTGCAACGACCTGCGCGAAGCGGGTGCTTTGCTCAGCGCCTCTGCCGATTACGCGCATTCCTATCCGCATTCCTGGCGCTCCAAAGCCAAGGTGATCTATCGCTGCACGCCGCAATGGTTTGTGCCGATGGACAAGCCGCTGGAGCCATTGTCCTCGCTGCATTCCGCGCCTTTGGAAGACTTGGACGCGGCCGTGGGCAGCGCACTGCCCAAGGGCGAAGGCGACACTCTGCGCGCCCGCGCCATGTCAGAAATTGAGCGGGTGAACTTCGTCCCGCCCAAGGGCCAGAACCGCATCGGCTCCATGGTCGAGGGGCGGCCCGACTGGGTGCTCAGCCGCCAGCGTGCCTGGGGCGTGCCGATCACACTCTTCGTGCGCCCCGATGGCACCTATCTGCAAGACCCGGAAGTAAACGCTCGCATTGTCGCCGCCGTCACCGCAGAGGGCGTCGATGCCTGGGAAGAGGCCCGCAAAGCCGAATTCCTCGGACCCGAACACAATCCGGATGACTATGAAATGGTCACCGATATCCTAGACGTGTGGTTCGACAGCGGCTGTACCCACGCATTCGTTCTGGAATCGGACCGTTGGCCGGACCTGACCTGGCCCGCGAACCTCTATCTCGAAGGCAGCGACCAGCATCGCGGGTGGTTCCAATCATCCCTGCTGGAAAGCTGCGCGACGCGCGGCCGCGCGCCCTATGACGAAGTGCTGACCCATGGCTTCACCATGGACAGCGCGGGTAAGAAAATGTCGAAATCGCTCGGCAACACCATCGATCCGCTGAAGGTCATGGAGCAATATGGTGCGGATATCATCCGGCTATGGGCGCTCAGCGTGGACTTCACCGAAGACCACCGGATCGGCGATGAAATCCTGAAAGGCGTGGGCGATCAATACCGCCGCCTGCGCAACACATTCCGCTATATGCTCGGCGCGCTCGATGGCTTTGTCGGCGACATGTCGGACGGCGGAGAAATTCCTGAGCTGGAGATCTATGTTCTCTCGCTGCTGGGTGATCTCGACGCCAAGCTTCGCAAGGCCGCCGAGGAATACGACTTTAACAGCTACACCCGTCTGCTGGTCGATTTCTGCAACGAAGACCTCTCGGCCTTCTTCTTCGATATTCGCAAAGACACGCTCTATTGCGATGGTGAGAATTCGGTTAGCCGGACCGCCTATCGCACTGTGCTCGACCTGCTGTTCCACGCGCTCGTCCGCTACGTCGCGCCGGTGCTGGTCTACACTGCCGAAGAAGTGTGGCAAAGCCGCTATCCCGAGGACGGCGAACAAGGCGGCAGCGTGCATTTGCTCGAATGGCCAAGCATTCCGACCGTGCCTGCCGACACCGGCAAGTGGGAAGCCCTGCGGGCTTTGCGCGAGCGCGTGACCGAAGCAATCGAGCCCTTGCGGCGCGAAAAGACCATCCGCTCCAGCCTGGAGGCCGAGGTCACTGTGCCCGCCAGCGCCGTGCCAGAAGGCGTGAGCGACGAACAGCTCGCCGAATTGTTCATCACTGCGACAGTCAGTCGCGGCCAAGGGGACGAGGTGACCGTCGTCAAAACATCTCATGCGAAATGCGGGCGCTGCTGGCGCTTGCTGCCTGACGTGCCTGAGGAAGGCGCACTGTGCGGACGCTGTGCGGAGGTGCTCGGTGAATAACGAACAGACCCGTCACCCTGAACTCGTTTCAGGGCCCATCCCCAGCGCTATTTCACTCAGGTCGAGTCGGCGATGGATGCTGAAACAAGTTCAGCATGACGAGAAAAAATCATGAGCGGCCTGTTCACCTGCAGCCGGATAATCGGCCTGGTGCTGGCGATCATCATCGCGGGCGTGGATCAGCTGATCAAATGGTATGTGATCGGCCCGCTGGCCCTGCGCGAGGTGCGCAATATTGAGCTGCTGCCGTTTTTCGACCTCACCTATGTCGAGAACCGCGGCGTTTCGCTCGGGATGCTGCAGGCCGACAGCATGGAAATGCGCTGGGCACTGGTCGGTATGACCGCGCTGATCGCGCTGGTCGTGCTGGTCTGGATCATGCGAGAGCGGCTGATGGGTGACATCATTGGCCTCGCCATGATCCTGGGCGGAGCCATCGGCAACATCCGTGACCGCTATGAATTTGGCTATGTGATCGATTATGCCGATTTGCACATCGGCACGTTTCGCCCCTTCCTTGTTTTCAACGTCGCCGATGCCGCTATCACCATCGGCGTGGTCGTAATCCTTATTCGCAGCTTTTTTGCGAGCGATAAGAGTGATACAGAAACCGCTGAAGAGCCAGCCAGCGAGCTTAACGCTGAGCGGCCAGCTGAGAATTGACTCGGAGAATTTGCAATGCGTGCCTACAAAACTGCCATCCTTCTGATTTCGACCAGCGCCATGCTGGGCGCATGCGGAGGCTCGGGCATTTTCAACCGCGAACGGCCTGACGAATTCGCCGTTCAGCGCCAGGCACCCCTCGTGGTTCCGCCAGATTTCAACCTCGCGCCGCCTGCACCGGGCGCACCGCGTCCGGCCGATGGCACCGCCTCTGAGCAAGCATTGGACGCTATCTTTGGCGGTCCTGCTGAGCGCAGCCAAGTGGAAACCAGCGCGCTTGACCGTGCTGGCGCCGCGGCACCTGGCATTCGCTCACAAGTGGGCGATGAAGGCACCAATACGGTGGCCAAGGGCCGGGTAACGCGGGATATTATCGCCGCGCCAGAGGGCGACGGCGCATCGGCTCAGACGGTCGTACCTGGTTAGTTTGCGCACGCGCATCCGCGCTTGCGATATCCTCGCTCACGCGACCTAAAGGTCGCGTCGCTGCGGGCGGCCGCTTGGCCTTGCGACGCCTTCGGCGTCGTTGATCCGCCCTTCCGAGAAATTCACCCTTCGGTTGGCTCCGGCAACTTCCGCACCAGGATCTTGCTGATCCGGCGGCGGTGCATTGTAACAACTTCGAAACGCCAGCCCTGGTCGCTGAACGTGTCGCCTGCGACAGGCAGGCGTTTAAGCACGGACAGGACATAGCCAGCGGCCGTACCGAATTCTCGGCTGTCGTCGTAATCGAGGCCGAGCCGGTCTGCCAAAGCATCCGCTGAGATTGCGCCAGAGATGATCAGAGAGCCATCCGGGCGCTCGATCAGATCAGGCTCATCTCCTTCATCCTTATCGCTCACAAAATTGCCCGCCATTGCGGTCAGCAAGTCGACCGGCGTCACGATCCCGTCGAGATGGCCATATTCGTCATGCACCATGGCGAGCGCGATATCGGCCTGCTGCAGCACCCGCAGCGCATCCATCGCGTCAAGCTGATCCGGGACGACCTCGGCCTTGCGCATCATGTCTTTGAGCGAGACCTCTTCTCCGGCCACCATGTGGGCGAGAACTTCGCGCACTTTGACCACGCCCAGCACATTGTCGGGCGAGCCATCGGCCACCGGCAGCAGCGAGTGCGGGCTGTCTTCAATCGCGGCCCGAATCGCCTTTTCATCGGCGCCAATATCAATCCAGTCGAGCTCTGTGCGCGGCGTCATCATCTCGCGCACGGGCCGCTCTGCCAGGCGCACAACGCCGGTCAGGATCTGATGCTGCTCGGCCTCGATCACGCCGGACCGGGTCGCATCAGCGAAAATCATCTGCAATTCCTCGGCGGTCACCGAATTGGAGCTGCCTTTGCGAATGCCGAACAGGCGGATGATCCCGGCGGAAGATTTATCAAGCAGCCACACTAGCGGAGCGGCGATCTGGGCAATATAGGCCATCGGCCGCGCCATCACCAAAGCGATTGGCACCGAGGAACGCAGCGCCAGCTGCTTTGGCACCAATTCGCCAATAACCAGACTGAGATAGGTGGTCAGCGCAATCGCAATGCCAAATCCGACATCACTGGCCATGTCTGCAGGGACGCCCAACGGGATCAGGCGCTCGCCCAGCGGCTCCTCAAGGCTGGCGCCCGAATAAGCGCCAGTGATGATCGCCACCAACGTGATGCCGATCTGAACGGTAGAGAGGAATTTGCCCGGATCAGCGGCCAGCTCCAGCGCGGTCTTCGCCGCAGCGGAACCGTCCTCTGCTTTCGCCTTAAGACGCGCGGTTTTCGCCGAAACGATCGCAAGCTCTGACATGGCGAACACGCCATTGAGCACGATCAATCCGAAAATGATGAACAGGTCTGGCCAAGGAAAGGGGGTCACACCCTATCCGCTAGCACAATTGTTCAGCCTTGCCAGCCGGTCTCGCATCCATAAGCTCAAAAACCGCGGCTCTGAATTATGGTTTGCATAAATTAACTATATTCAGCTTGCCGAAAAGCAGGCCAAGGCACATGCACGCCAGATCAGCGCAGCTTTGCGCGCTGACACTTGCGCGCAAAGTACGATCTGTGCGAGCTTTGAGCCGTCGAGGAGGACAACGACAATGAAAACAGCAAGAATTTTCCTATCGAGCACAGCGGCCATCGCGCTGCTAGGCACCAGCGCCTGTGTCACGGACCCTAACACCGGACAGCAGAAAGTCTCACGCACAGGGATCGGCGCGGTTCTGGGCGGCACTTTGGGCTATCTGCTCGGCGGCGTGGTGGGCGGCGATACGGCCCGCATCATTGGCGCAGGCATCGGCGGCTCTGCCGGCGCGGTGATCGGCAAGCAATTTGACGACCAGATCAAGGAACTCGACGAGCAGACCGCAGGCAGCGGCGTGGATGTCGAAGAAATTGGCGACCAAGATGCGATTCTGGTGCGCCTGCCCGACGGCGTGACCTTTGCCAGCGGATCAGCCGACATCAATCCTGGGTTCTACGACACGCTCAACACCGTGGCCGACAGCCTGATCAAATACCCCAACAGCCTGGTCGATGTGTACGGCTTTACCGACACCACGGGCTCTGATGCGCTGAACCAGCGCCTGTCAGAACAGCGCGCTCAAGTGGTTGCGGATTATCTCGCGTCGCGCGGCGTCGCGCGCAGCCGGATGGCAACCCAGGGCTTTGGCGAAAGCTATGATTATCTGCGCGTGAAGACCGGCGACAACGTAAACGAGCCGCTCAACCGCCGGGTCGAGATCAAGATCGTACCGATCAGCCAAGACGATGTGAACGCAGCGCGCGCTGGTTCATAAGCGCTTGTTCTTGTGAGTATCGAGGAGGGCCGGGGAAACCTGGCCCTTTTTTTGTTTTCGCCTCAAGCACCGGCGCTCGCATCCGCTCGCTGGGCTATCCTCGCTCATGCGATCAAAGATCGCATCGCTGCGGGCGGGCAAGAGGCCCTTGCGGGCTGCGCCTTCGGCCGCCCAAAGTTTCTTGAACGGTGACCTAGCCACCCGCGCCCTCCACCCTTCCACCCGGAGCCTACCGGGATACCATCCGGGTGGAAGGGTGGAGGGCGCGGGTGGCTAGGTCGCAAACAAACAAAAGGCAATAGTATACATGACAAAGCAAAGAATCGATGGTAAAGAATCTGGGCGTGACAGGCCGGTGCAGATTAGTAAGGAAATGATTGAGGCGGGTAGGTCCGCGCTTAACTCGGTCGTCCCTTCTTTTTTGATGGATCAAGTCGCTTATGACGACGAAGTGGTGATTCGACTGATTTTGGAAGCGTCCCTTCAGTCAGCCAAATATGGTAATCTGTGAAGGCTAGTGTCACTGACGCACCCGCGAATTGCATGAGTTCCACCAGAGACCATAGACTTTCGAGGCTTCGCTCATGAGTTTCGGTTGGTGAAATTGCTTTAGGCTGCCCGGCGAGTGGCTGCTTCAGTTTGGCGCGCTCGTCCGATTGATAGGTTTTAGCTCCCATCACCCATGGGTCATGCACTAACCGATTTCGTAGTGGCGCAATGTCTTGCGTTATGCAGGACGATATTGTTTCGAGCTCTTCAAAAAAGTCATCATTAGGTTTTCTCAATGAAACAAGTTTGAGTAGCAGTTGGCAGCGTGTTTCCAAACGAGAGCCTGTCGCGTCAATAATGGCTCGCCTCTGATCTGGGTGACATTGCAGAGCCGCCTCGATGAATCTATTGATGCCAGACTCTATCATTGAGTAGTTCATGCAAATATACCCCAAAGCTGTTGCGTGGTGCTCCAGTGGGGGCCACGTGAGCCTATAAGGAAGTTTGGGTTCTGGAGGAATTTTAAAGGAACCATGTCGGGTCATGACAGAAACCAATCAAAAAGAAGATGAAGTGCTCAAGCGGATGCTGCGGACGCCGCCAAAACCGCATGAGTCGAAAAGCGGGGCGGACCCGAAGGTCCGCCCCAACAACGTTAAGCCGCGGGCCTAATGCCTGTTATATGACTGCCGCGCAGGCCAGTGTTAACTTCAGAAACGCGCCCTGGATTTAGCCCGAGGTCTGCTGCAATATCATGTTGGAGATCGCCTAGTTGCAGGCGGCCCCAAATAATGCGGATAGTTTCGTCGGTTAGTTTAGCGCGAAAGCGCCCGTTGCGATGTGCCATGATATATCACCTTTGGGTTGGCACGATCTAAGAGCTTGACTGGAGACTCCGGGTTGACGTAGTCGTCAAAAATCAGGTTTTACCAACCTCGCGCTCTTAGAACAGTTTTTGCGAGGCTATCCTGATCGGAAAGCCCAGCGGTAGGACGCTGGGCTTTCGTCATTTCAGGACAATCGTTTACTAGTTTGAGGAAGCAGCTCTCGAGAGTCGAGGGCGAACGGCTGATTCATGCGGGGATAAACCGTGCAAAATGCGAGTCGAACCGTGCTAAAGCGTCCAACGCTTCCGTTTCTCGCCAATAAAACGACGAGGTTTGAACGGATCAGGCTGGGACTGTGCTAGTCCGCCGATAGGTTAGACGCTTACCAGCGATGCCTTTTAGTGCCTCATTGGAGCGCTCAAAGTCGTTTAGCTTGCGAGTATTGTAGCGGAAGTCGAATTCAGTAACGTAACGCTTGAGGTGTTGCTCGCTGACATGGTGGTAAACACCAGTGATCCCGCGCTTGAGAATGGAGAAGAAATTTTCAACGGTGTTGGAGTGGAACACGCCATCGCGACCATATTCACCGCGTGAGTGAGAAACCACACCGTGGCCGACATATTCCTTGCCAACTGTTTTGTAGGCTTGGAGTTCATCGGTCATGAGCCAGCTGCCGCGATCCACGTTGGTAACCAGAACCTCACGCAGAGTGTTGGCGTTGACCTTGGCAACATGGAATGAGCGAACCTTGCCATCGCGCTCAACCAGCGAGACGACAGGTTGTTTGTCACGAAAGGGGCTGCTTTTCTTGTCGCCGAAGCGCTTGCTTGCATGGCGGTTGGTGACTTTGCCGCCAACATAGGTTTCATCGGCTTCCACGGTTTTACCGTAGCCGCCAATTGGACCGCCATCAGTGTCGGTCATAGCTTCGCGAATGCGGTGCATCATGAACCAAGCGGTCTTGTAGGTAACACCAAGCATACGGGCCATCTGGTGGCCGCTAATGCCCTTCTTTGAGGCGCAGAGCATATGTGTGGCGAGCAGCCACTTGTTGAGAGGAACCTTAGAGCGCTCGAAAACGGTGCCGACAGTGACGGTGTATTGCTTGCGGCAATTGTTGCACTGGATCACGCCCTTGCGGGTTGTTCCGCCGGGGTGGGCCTTGGTTGGCTTACGTTTTTGTGGTGGAAGCCGTTTCGCATCGCTCGACTGACAATGTGGGCACACAGGGCCATCCGCCCAATGGATGGACTCTAGGTGCTCACGTGCTGCGTCTTCGCTTTGAAAGCGTGGTGCAAAAATATCGACTGCGTTTTCCATGGCTTATGGATAGCAGACACCCTTGCTTTGTCAAGTATACAATTGCCAAACAAAAGCCTACTTGGACAAATCCCTGGCCCGCTCGGCAATCCGCTCCACCGCGGCGCCGTGAATCTCTGGCGAGCTCACCAGCACCCCAAAAGCGCGGGGATCCAGCTTATTATAGCCAAGTGGCGCGCCAAACGCGTCAGAGACTTGCGCGCCGGCCTCCCGCGCGATCAGTGTCGCGGCGCCCACGTCCCACTCATAGCCCCAGCGCAAGGTTGCGACCAAATCCGCCATATCCGCCGCCACCATCGCAATGCGCAGTGCGATCGAATTGGGCTTCTCAACAATCACCAAATCAGAATCGCGGCTGGGCAATTGATCGATCGGAATGCGCGCGCCGGAAAATTCGGTCCGCCGTGAAGCGGTGATGGCTTGGTCATTGAGGGTCGCGCCCTTGCCCGCCTCGGCGATCCATTCCTCCCCGCGTGAAGGCGCGGCCAGCATTCCGATCAAGGGACGCCCGGCGCTGATCAAAGCGACAGACACCGCCCATCCCGGCCGCCCGCGAATGAAATCGCGCGTGCCGTCAATTGGATCGACCAGCCAAATCAGGTCATTATCGAGCCGTCCGGGATCATCCACGGTCTCTTCGGACAGCCAGCCCGCCGAGGGAAGCAGCGCGCCGAGCTCTCGCTTCAGAAAGGCATCAACCTCAAGGTCCGCCTCGCTCACAGGATCGCCCGGAGTTTTCTCCCAAGTGCTCAGCGCATGGCCATCACCCGGCCAGCGCGAATGCGCTATCCGGCCCGCTTCGCGGACGATTTCTTGAAGGCGAATTCGATCAATCATGTGATGGTTTAGTCGTGGCCGTACAAACCACACTTTTCAAGCCGGTGAATCCATGCTTAGGCACGCACCAACATTATCTCCCCGCATTTACGAATTAAGGACAGCCAGCGATGAACATTCACGAGTATCAGGCCAAGGAATTGCTCAAAGAACACGGGATCGCCGTGCCAGCAGGCCATGCCGCGATGAGTGTGGAAGAAGCCCTCGCCGGTGCCAAGCAGCTGCCCGGGCCGCTCTATGTCGTAAAGGCGCAAATTCACGCTGGCGGACGCGGCAAGGGCAAGTTTAAGGAACTGCCAGAAGACGCAAAAGGCGGCGTGCGGCTCGCCTTCTCGCTTGATGAAGTGGAAAGCCACGCGAAGGAAATGCTCGGCAACACGCTCGTCACCATTCAAACCGGTGCCGAAGGCAAGCAGGTCAACCGCCTGTATGTGACCGACGGCGTTGATATCGAGAGCGAATATTACCTCGCCATGTTGGTCGACCGGGCCAGCGGCCAGGTTGCGATGGTCGCCTCCACCGAAGGCGGCATGGATATCGAAGACGTGGCGCACAACACGCCAGAGCTGATCACGACGATCACGATCGACCCCGCGCAAGGTTTCATGCCGCATCATGGCCGCGCGGTGGCGTTTGCGCTGAAACTCTCAGGCGATCTCAACAAGCAGTGCCAAAAACTCGCCGCCAAGCTTTATGCCGCCTTCATGGCGAGCGATTGCGAAATGCTGGAAATCAACCCGCTGGTTGAGACCAAGCCAAACGCTGAGGGTAAAGCCGATCTGCTGGTGCTCGATACCAAGATGAGCTTTGATGGCAATGCGCTCTATCGTCACAAAGACATCGAGGCGATGCGTGACGAGACCGAGGAAGATCCAGCCGAAGTTGAAGCGTCAGAATATGACCTCGCTTACATCAAGCTCGACGGAAACATTGGCTGCATGGTCAATGGCGCGGGCCTTGCCATGGCAACGATGGATATCATCAAGCTGAACGGCGCGTTCCCGGCCAACTTCCTCGACGTAGGCGGCGGCGCAACCACTGAGAAAGTGACTGCCGCGTTCAAGATCATTCTGAAAGATCCAGCGGTTGAGGGTATCCTCGTCAATATTTTCGGCGGGATAATGAAATGCGACATTATCGCCGACGGCATCGTGCAAGCGGCGAAGGACGTGAACCTCTCTGTCCCGCTGGTGGTCCGCCTCGAAGGCACCAACGTCCAGCAGGGCAAGGACATCCTTGCCAATTCCGGACTGCCGATTGTGGCCGCGGATGACCTGGGCGATGCTGCGAAGAAGATCGTCGCTGAGGTTAAACAGGCGGCTTAAACGCGCTGCGCATATTTGGACTTTAGAAAGCCGCGTCAGCTCAAGTTGGCGCGGTCTTTCGTTTAAAGCGTCGGACCTACCGCGTCGGTTTCGGCTCCGGCAGAATGGGCGGCGTGCTATCTGCATAGGTCAGCCAGTTGCGCCATATTGTATGCGTCCGCTCGTCCGTCATTTCAATTTGGCAGGTCAGGTGCATCACGCCGCGAATTGAGCCTTCTTTCCAATACTCATACACTGCCCGGCATTCAGCATCGCGGTAGGCGGTGAAGGCCGCATCACTGCGCATAATCTGATCGCGAAGCTCCGTTTCGCCCTCATATCGGCGCATGGCTTCGTCAAGATAGGCATTGCGGCGTTGATCCGCCTTCGTCAAAAGCCCACTCAAACAATCGTTCATTGCGAGGGTCGTGTGGGCATCCGAGCAGTCTGATGCGGTCGGGGGCGACTGCGCTTCTAAGGCTGCATCTCCGACCGGCTTCTCGTGCGCAGATATCGCACTAGGTGTTGCTACCGCGACAATTGCGATCGCCATCGAGATTCCATATCCAATTGCCATTCTTGCCCACCCCCCGGCTTCACCTGTTTCATTGCGTGCAACCTTACCTGCAAAGCTCTCAAAAAGGCAGGCTTGACCTTGAGCGATCAGCGCGCGAGGACTGCCTGCGAAACATGCACTTGGGACTCCGGCGCTGCTTGACGTTTACGTAAACGCAAGCTAGGACGGTTTTCAGTAGATTTGCGCCTGGGCGCCATAAGGAAGGAACTGCGATGAAAATCCTCGTCCCCGTCAAACGGGTGATTGATTATAACGTGAAACCGCGCGTTAAGGCCGACGGCACAGGCGTTGATCTGGCCAATGTCAAAATGAGCATGAACCCATTTGATGAAATCGCTGTCGAAGAGGCGATTCGCATCAAAGAGGCGGGCAAAGCCGAAGAAATCGTCGCCGTATCGATCGGCCCTACAAAGGCTCAGGAAACGCTGCGCACCGCGCTCGCCATGGGTGCAGACCGCGCGATCCTGGTCGAAACCGATGAGGAAGTTGAGCCGCTCGCCGTTGCGAAAATTCTGAAAGCAATTGCAGACGAAGAACAGCCCGGTCTCGTGCTGCTCGGCAAGCAATCGATCTCTGACGATTCGAACCAAACCGGCCAAATGCTCGCTGCTCTGATGGGCCGCCCGCAGGGTACGTTTGCAAACACCGTCGCGGTTGACGGCGACAGCGTCGAAGTAAAGCGCGAAGTTGATGGCGGTCTTGAAACCGTCAAGCTGACGCTGCCCGCGATTGTCACCACTGACCTGCGTTTGAATGAGCCGCGCTACGCTTCTCTGCCGAACATCATGAAGGCAAAGAAGAAGCCGCTCGACAGTAAGACCCCGGCCGATTTCGGGGTCGATGTGGCTCCTCGCCTCACGACCACCAACGTCGCTGAGCCGCCCGTTCGTCAGGCCGGCGAAAAGGTCGCCGACGTCGATGCGCTGGTTGAGAAGATCAAGGCTCTGGGCATCGCCTGAGGCGCGCCTGAGCAGGATAAGGAACAAAGACCATGAACACTCTGGTTCTCGTCGAACACGACAATTCATCCGTCAATGACGCCACACTGGCTGTCGTCACCGCAGCGGGCAAGCTGGGCGAAGTGACCGCGCTGGTCGCTGGCCACAATTGCGGCGCTGTCGCCGATGGCGCGGCGCAAATTGCGGGCGTTTCAAAAGTGCTGAAGGCGGACGATGCCGCTTATGCAAATGGCCTTGCGGAAAACGTCGCCCCATTGGTGGCTGGCCTAATGGACAGCTATGACGCTTTCCTCGCCCCGGCGACCACGAGCGGCAAGAACATCGCTCCGCGCGTTGCCGCGCACCTTGATGTGATGCAGATATCCGACATTCTTTCGGTCGAAGGCGGCAAGACCTTCACCCGTCCGATCTATGCCGGCAATGCCATCGCCACCGTCGAAAGCGCCGATCCCAAGCTGGTGATCACCGTTCGCGGCACGGCCTTTGAAAAGGCGGAGACCACTGGCGGATCAGCCTCGATCGAAGACGCAAGCGGTCCGGGTGATGCAGGCATCTCCAGCTTTGTAAGCGCAGAAATCGCGGATGGCGGCGACCGTCCAGAACTCGCTAGCGCTGGCGTGATCGTGTCCGGCGGACGCGCACTCAAAGACGGCGAAACCTTCGAGAGCGTCATCACCCCGCTGGCTGACAAGCTGGGCGCGGCCATCGGCGCATCGCGCGCGGCAGTGGATGCGGGCTATGTCCCGAACGATTATCAAGTCGGCCAAACCGGCAAGATCGTCGCTCCTGAGGTCTATATCGCGATCGGCATTTCCGGCGCGATTCAGCACCTTGCGGGCATGAAAGATTCCAAAGTGATCATCGCGATCAACAAGGATGAAGATGCGCCGATCTTCCAAGTGGCAGATATTGGCCTGGTGGCTGATCTGTTCAATGCAGTGCCAGAGCTGACGCAAAAGCTCGGCTAAGCCGCTGCCCTGCATAAAGACTCAAGGTTGAAGCAGACCCTCGCCTCGTTATTATGAGGCGGGGGTTTTGCTTTGTTGGGGGCACATATGCGGTTTGGATTGGGAATGCTGGCGGCGGCCATTTTGGGCATAGGCGCTGCGAGCCCAGCGTCTGCAAAGGCCGAGCCGGTTATGCTTGAGCCTAGCTCCAAATGGAATGTCGATTTTGGCGAAGAGAAATGCCGCCTTGTCCGAGTGTTTGGAGAGGGGGAGAACCGCCATGTTCTGTTTTTTGAGCAGTGGGGACCGAAGGCGAGCTTTGGTTTCACCGCATCAGGGCGAGGTTTTGACCGTTTCCGCGCTAACAAACCAGTAAGCGTGAGGTTTTTCCGGGACCAAGAGCCGATGGAAACACAGCCATTCATGGGCACAATCGCCAGCTTTGGCGAGGCCATCATTTACAGCAAGCTAGCACTTGAAGAACCGAATCAAGGCCAAAAACTTGGTATCCTGCATCAATTGAACACTGCGAGAGCGAGCTTTGCAGAATTCGTAGAGTTCAAGCAGCGCAACCGCAGCGTGACCTTCAAAACGGGCGAACTTGGCGAGGCCTTCAAAGTGCTCAATCAATGCACACAGAGCCTTATCAGCGACTGGGGTGTTGATGTCGAAAAGCACAAGAGCGCCACGAAGGCTGTGAAATGGACAAATGAGCAGGCAATCGGCCAGCGACTTGTAGAAACTTATCCGCGTGCAGCGCTGCGTAAGGGAGAGCAAGGAATCATGCGAATGCGGCTGAAAATCGATGAAACCGGCAAGATGACAGACTGCGTGATCAATCAGACGACAATCAACAAATCTCTAAAGTCTCCCGCATGCAGAGAGATGGCCAAAGCCGAGTTTGAGCCAGCGTTAGATGCCAATGGCCTGCCAATGGCATCCTATTACCTCACCGCGATCACATACAAAGTGAACGACTAAACCGTCCCGCTAGAAACAATCTGCGCTCGCCGCTGAGCGGGCGCACCGCGAGAGCTCGGTGTGCGTTTTGCTTTCGCAGCATTCGCCTCAGCCAGTCGGCGTGCGCTTCCTAGCGCGGCCTCTGCATCGCCAGCAACCAGGGCGGCGGCACAGGCAGCGCATTCCTTTTGCGACTGGTGCGTCCGGTCCTGCGCCACAACCTCGCTGAGGGCAGCAAACAAGCGAGAACGCGCTGGCTCAAAATTTTCTGGCGCCGCACAAGCCTTCATCATCTCAAAATACAGCGCATCGGCGCTGCTGGAGCGGTCCCGCTGGCTGCGCCACAGCGCCCGGCCGGTAAGCACATAGGCGCCAGAGCCAACCTCAAACTGGCATGACTCCAGCGCGGTTACCAACGCGCCATTGATCACCGCCTGCGCGCCAGCGGCTAGGGAGATCGTCTTCGGGGCAGGAACTGGCTGTTTGGTGGGCATGCCCTGCTGCTAGCGGCTATTGCCAAACTGAGGGCTGCAAAGCGCCTGCGTACTTCCCCGCAGGTTGGCACGGATCCAGCTACATAAAGCCGATGATGAAATGGATCGTCATGCCGACGAGCCCGCCCACCAATGTGCCATTGATGCGGATGAACTGGAGGTCGCGCCCGACCGCGCTTTCGATCCGGCCGGTGATGGTCGTCGCATCCCAGCGCTTCACCGTGTCGGAGACCAGGGTCACAATCTCGCCGCCATAGCGGGTCGCAACTCCCACCAGAGTGCGCCGCGCAAAACGGTTGATCTGGAGCTGCAAACGCTCATCCTGTTTGAGCGCGCTGCCCAGCTCGGACAGGCCTTTGCGCATTTTGTTGCCCAGCTCGCTGTCGGCTTCACGCGCGCGCCGGATTAATGACCTGCGGATGCGCTCCCACACGCCCATCCACCATTCCGCCACTGCCGGATTTTCGATGAGGTCGCGCTTCATGCTTTCAACGCGTTCGCGCGTGTCGGGATCATGCTGCAAGTCTTGTGAGAGTTTGGCCAGCCCCTCTTCAATCTTGCTGCGCAGCGGGTGCTCAGGATCGACCAGAACCTCCGCCAGCAATTTGTAGAGGCCGTCCAGCACAGAGCCGGAGATCCGCTCATCAAGGCCAGTCCAGCGCAGCACCGCATTGGCGCGCGCGTGGATCACTTCGCGAACCGTCTCTTCATTGTCTTCCAGCGTCAGGCCCGCCCAGCGGATGAAGCCATCCATCAAAGGCATGTGCCGCCCATCGGCGATCGCGCTTTCCAGCATTCGCCCCACCAGCGGCGAGATATCAATCTTGGCAAATTGATTGCCCAGCCCGCTCCGCACTTGATTGCCAAGCCGATCAGGATCGAGCGATTCGAGCACTTCGGCCAGCAATTCTGCCGCCCCGCCTGTGATGCGGGAGCGTGGATCTGGGCCATCCTGCGTACGCGCCGGGGCGACCAGAAAATCGCCGACCGCGCGCGCAACATTCATGCCTGCCATGCGCCGCGCCACAACCGCCGGAGTCAGGAAATTCTCCTGCAGAAACTGCGCCATGGTGTCGGCGATACGGTCTTTGTTTTCGGGGATGATCGCCGTGTGCGGGATCGGTAGGCCCAGAGGGTGACGAAACAGCGCGGTGACCGCGAACCAATCGGCCAGACCGCCAACCATTGCCGCCTCAGCAAAGGCGTTCACATAGCCCCATGCCGGATGCAGCTCGACATAGGGATGCGTTGTAAAGAACAGCAGCCCCATCGCCGCCAGCAGCCCGGTCGCCGTCCAACGCATGCGGCGCGCACGGTCCGCCGTCAGCGCTTCACCGCCGAACTTTAGTGGAATTGGCTGAGCATCAGACATGGCCCCGCGCCTAGCATACCGCTGGGATTTGCAACACGTTGGCTCGTACTAGTGCGAGATCACTCACTCGGCGGGCTCTGCCCCTGGCGGCAAACGAGTTGCCGGAGTGGCCGAAGGCTTAGGCTCGCCGCCCGCTTCAGGCACATCAGTCGCCCCTGGGGTGTTGCTGCTGTTTTCATCGCCGGGACGATAGGTGAGGAAGCGTTGACGCATCCACGGACCAGCGCGGCGCTCAAAGCTATCGGCCAGGCTGAAACCAGCCGGAACGATTAGCAAGGTGAGCACAGTTGACAGGATCAGACCGCCAATCACCACAACGCCCATGGGTTGGCGCCATGCACCATCACCCGACAGCGACAGAGCGGTTGGCACCATGCCAGCGGTCATCGCGACTGTGGTCATCACAATCGGCTGAGCACGCTTATGGCCTGCTTCCATGATCGCTTTGAATTGATCCGTGCCGTCGGCCATTTCCTCAATCGCAAAGTCTATCAAGAGAATCGAGTTTTTGGACACGATCCCAAGCAAGAGCAGGATGCCGATCATCACCGGCATAGAAAGCGGCTGACCCACGATCCAAACGAGGAAAATTCCGCCCAATGGCGCAAGCGCTAGCGACGTCATATTCACTAGCGGGCTCATCAAGCGCTTATAGAGCAGAACCAGAACAGCGAAAACGAGCAGAACGCCAGCGAGAATGGCCGTACTGAAGTTTGCAGCAAGTTCATTCTCAACGTCCGCTGCGCCAATGGAATCGCGGATGACGCCAGTTGGCAGGTCCAGCAGGGTCGGCAATTGTTCAATTTGCGCATTCACATCACCGCGCAGGAAGCCAGAGGCCAAGTCGGCGCCGATGAAAACACGGCGATTTTGGTTGTAGCGCTGAATCGAAGTTGGCCCCGAGCCGAACGAGATATCAGCGATTGTGCCAAGCGGCACCGAACCGCCGCTAGCTGTCGGGACAGGCAGATTTTCCAGCGTCGTCATATCTTCGCGGGAAGAGGTTGGCAGCCTAACAGAAATCGGCACCTGGCGATCAGACAGTGAGAATTTGGCCGAGTTTTGCTCAATCTCGCCCATCGTCGCGATGCGGATCGTTTGGCTGAGCGCAACGGTTGAAACACCGAGATCTGCGAGCAGTTCTTGGCGCGGACGGATGATGATTTCCGGACGCGGGATATCGGCGCTGACACGCGGCGCAACGACGGAATCGAGACGGCTCATGTCCTCAACAACCTTCGCCGCTGTCGCATTGAGCAAGGCCGGGTCAGAACCCGCCAACATGATCGTGAAGTCACGCCCACTGCCGCCGCCGCCAGGTCCATTGTCGTTTTGGAAGCGAACACGCGCATCCGCAATGCGCGCCAGCTCTGGGGCCAGATCGCGGGTGAATTCGACCGAGGTTTTCGAGCGATCTTCCTTCAGGGTGACGAACATGGTCGCCGCGCCTTCGCGCACCCGCTCCAGCGCCAGTTCCACGTCATCTTGCGCGTACATCAAGGCCGAAACCTGATCGGTAACGCGTTCGGTATCCGCCAGCGTGGTGCCGGGGACCATCTCGATCTCAACCCGAACATTCTCGTCATCAATGTCTGGAAACGCCTGAAACGGCGTTTGCTGCATCAACAGGATAGTCAGCAGAAGGGCGAAATAGCCAACGCCCAGCATCCAGACCCGGTGGTCGAAAAAGCGCGCGGTCATGTATTTTACGCTGTGCGAGAACTGTCCGCTGCTGACACGGCTGAGCAATTGGATGCACTTGAAGACCAGCCAACCGGCAAAAAAGCCGACTGCGAGACCCAAGGTGAGGAACAGAAGTTCAAAGACTTTCGAGACCAGGCCAAATACGAAGGAGTTTGGATCGCTGGAAACGAGCGCGCCGACCTTAGCTGGAATTTCATAGCCCGAAACAAGGCCAAAGCTCATGAACAAACCGGCCGCTGACGCTGCAAGCAATGCAAAGACGGTTAGCAACAGGGAGAGAACATAGAGCCAGCGATAATGCGGGGCGTCCACACCCTCGCGGCGCTCCAGCATCTTGGTCTTATCAAGCGACCAGTTGAGGACCCGCATGTAGCGATCCATCCACTTGCCCTCACCATGCGCGGCGTGCCCTTCGGCGCGCAGGAAATATGCAGCAAGCATCGGCGTGATCATCCGCGCCACAGCCAGGCTCATCAAAACCGCAATCACGACCGTCAGGCCGAAGTTTTTGAAGAACTGACCCGTAATGCCCGGCATCAAGCCTACGGGGAAGAACACCGCGATGATGCAAAAGCTGGTCGCGACAACCGGCAGACCAATTTCATCCGCCGCGTCAATCGACGCTTCATAGGCAGACTTGCCCATTCGCATGTGTCTGACGATGTTTTCAATTTCAACAATGGCATCATCAACCAGCACCCCCGCGACTAGGCCCAGTGCCAACAAAGACATTTGGTTGAGGTTGAAGCCGATCAGATCCATGAACCAGAAAGTCGGGATCGCCGAGAGCGGAATGGCAATCGATGAAATCATCGTTGCGCGCCAATCGCGCAGGAAGAAGAACACCACCACAACAGCCAGAACCGCGCCCTCCACCATGGCGGAGATCGAGCTGGTGTATTGGTCTTTGGTGTATTTGACGGTGTTGAACAGCGGGATGAATTTGACCCCGGGGTTTTCCGCCTCAATCTGGTCAATGATGGTCAGCGCTTCTTCGTAGACCGTGACATCCGATGCGCCCTTTGCGCGCGACATGAAGAAATTCACGACTTCTTTATCGCGCACCTTGCTGATCGATGTGCGCTCCGAAAAGCCATCCCGCACCCGGGCAACATCAGCCAATTTGATCGAAGTGCCATTGTTCAGGCGAATTTGGCGCTGCGACAATTCAAACGCAGTTTCTGTATTGCCCAGAACGCGCACCGATTGCCGCGCACCGCCAATTTCGGCCATGCCGCCAGCGGCATCAACATTGTCGAGGCGCAGGACCTGATTGATTTGGCTGGCTGTGACGCCGAGCGCAGAAAGCCGCGCCGGATCAAGAATCACCTCAATCTCGCGGTTTACCCCGCCCCACCGGCCAGCTTCGGCCATGCCTTCGACAGACAGCAATTGTTTTGAAACGGTGTCATCGATGAACCAGCTAAGCTGCTCAATCGTCATATCGTCGGCTTCAACGGCGTAAATGCCCAGGAAACCACCGGCAATGTCGACCTTGCTAACCCGCGGTTCCAAAATCCCGTCAGGCAGGTTCCCGCGCGTGCTGTCGACCGCATTCTTTACTTCGGCAACCGCCACATTGGGATCAATGCCCAGCTCAAACTCGACAAATGTATTGGAATTACCTTCGCTAGCAGTAGAGGAAATGTTGCGCACACCGCTGAGCGAACGCACAGCCGATTCGACCTGTTGCGTGATTTGGTTTTCAATCTCGGTTGGGGCTGCACCGGGCTGAGAAATGGTGACGTTCACGCCCGGAAACTCAATGTCCGGGTTGTTCACCACATCCATTTTGTTGAAGCTGAGCAGGCCCGCCAAGAACATGGCGGTGAACGCAACCAGCGGGATCACTGGATTGCGGATTGACCAGGCAGAGATGTTCCGAAAACCCATGGCGATTAGCTATCCTCTAGCATCTTGGGCGAGACCGCTTCGCCTTCAGTCAGGAAGCCGCCAGCGCGCAGCACAATCTGCTCGCTGCCGTCGAGGCCCTCGGTTACGACGATACCGTCAGGCGTGACCATGCCGGTCTTGACCGCGCGCCTCTCCGCTTTCTTCTCGTCGCTGACGATGTAGACATAGCTGCCTTCGCTATCAGCCAAGACTGAGCTTTCTGGCAGGATGGTGGCGACAACAGTGCCGCTTTTGATTTCAGCCGTGGCAAAGCCGCCGGGCCGCAATTCCGGCGCGTAGGCAAGCGCCACGCGCGCAATGCCCTGGCGGTTTTGCGGATCGATAACCGGCGAGACTTGCCACACTTGGCCGCTAAAGCTTTTGTTTGATCCGGTCGGTACGACGGTGGCCGCTACGCCCTGGCCCAAAACCGCGATTTGTTCTTGGCTCAGCTGCGCGAGCATTTCCATTTCGCCGCCGCGCGCAATTCGGAACAGGCTTGGCGTGCCACCAGAGACCGTTTGCCCCGGCTCAACATTACGCTCAAGCAGCAGGCCCGCCGCCGGAGCGACGATATTGAGGCGCGCCGCGCGTGCGCGCAATTCACGCAACTGCGCCTCAGCCACCTGGACCCGGGCGTTCGCAGAATCGCGCGTCGCAGTCAGGCGATCAACGTCGGCCTTGGAGACGAATCCTCGTTCAACCAATTGCAGCGCGCGGTCGAGGTTGGCCTGCGCCAATTGCGCGTCCGCCTTGGCAACGCCGATCTGAGCCGCTTGCGCCTGAGCCTGCTGTGATTGAACCGAACGGTCGATCACGGCCAGCACCTGGCCCTGACGCACCCAATCGCCCGCATCCACGGGAACGGAGACAACTCGGCCGCCCTCGCCAACCACGCCAACCGGCATTTCGCGCCGCGCGGCCAAAGTGCCGGGCGCGGTAATCACTCCTTCGACAGTGGTTTTGCCGGGGGCAACCACGGTTACGACCGGCGCCTGAGCATTGTCATCGCCTGCGCCGACACCGTCATCCGAGGTGAGCACCACATAGGCAGCAATCGCCAGCAGCGCGCCAATGATTCCTATACCGATCAGCACCACAGGGCGCGAGACGCGCGACTTGTCAGCGGCTGTGCCTGACAAGTCAGTCGGCACGCTATCAGCGGCCTCTGCAGTGATGGAACTTTCGTAATTCATGGCTAAACCTCAGGTGTATCGCACAGGTGTGTTATACTCATAAGTCACCTTGTGCAATCCCTCATACGCCGCCGTAAGCCATCGGGCAATGCGCGGTTCGACTGATGACTTTGAGCATAGACGAGCGGCATGGCGCATAAGTTCCTAAGCGCGCACGAAAAAGGGCGAGGCAGCTCACCACTGCCCCGCCCTAAAATGCGTATGTGTTCGCGGCGTTTTAGCGCACGCTGCCACGCTTGATCAGGTTAACGATGCCGAGCAACACCACAGCGCCGACAACAGCAACGCCCAAACCGGTCAATGAAAACTCTTGCACGCTGCCGCTGATACCGAGCAGTGGGCCAACGATTGCATTGCCGACAACCGAGCCAATACAGCCCACGACAATGTTCCAAAAAATGCCCATTGAAGCATCGCGGTTCATAACCAAGCTAGCGAGCCAACCGGCCACGCCGCCGACGATAAGAGCAATAATCCAACCCATAATGATCCCTCCTGAGGTTTTCTTTATCTGCAGAGGAGCCCGCCAAGGCGCGAATCCACTGCGTCCCGCGCCCTTTAGAGCGCGAGAACCACAGGATGCTAGGGTGTTTTACGAGTTTGTGCGAATCTGGGCCCGAGAAATGCCCGTATTCACATGCCTAAGGCGTCAGTATTTAAGCTGGCGCTCATAGAGATCGCGATAATGCTGAATGCGGGTCACACGCAGGCCTTGCATGCCTGAACGATCGACCGCGCGCTGCCACGATGCAAACTCCTCAAGGGTCAGCCCATAGCGTTCAAGCACTTCGTCAATGGTCAAGAGACCGCCGTTAACCGCAGCCACGACTTCAGCCTTGCGGCGCACAACCCAGCGTTTCGTCTTGGGCGACGGCAAGTCGTCAATCGTCAGTGGCTCACCAAGTGGGCCAATGACCTGCGCGGGGCGGATGTCCTGATTTTCAATCATTTATCGTCTCTCGATCGCCTCTTACCGCGTTCTCTTCGTATTGAAGCCTTTTAGTGGCTGAGGCTTTGCGACCCTCTAAATCAATAGGGTTAACAGGCCGTTCGCTTTCGCTAATCGCAGCAAAATAACTTGCTGCCGCATCTCCGAAGCTCGCGACACTAACAGATCCTTGGACCGCATCACGGCGCAATACGGCGCGAAGGTCTTGCGCTGCGTTGATCCGTGCAGTCAGTTCACTCCATCCGATTGCGCGCAGAGCGTTGCCGGCTCGATCATCGTCCATGCCATTGGCACTAACGTCGATCTGGGTCAGCGATGTCGGTACAGCGATACCAGCTGCGGCCAGTTCAGCCTGCATCTGAGTGTTGTGAATCGGTGAAACGTTTTCGAACATTCGCTCGTCTCTAAGGCGAGCATGTCAACATGAGGTAAAACTCACATTTACCTGGTCTTAGGACTATTGGCGGACGCGCCTTCAAGTATTCGCAAGTTCTCACGCAGCATATGGCCACCCAAAGACGGGCCTTAACGCGCGTCTCGCAAAGCACTGGAACCCGCGGCAAAGCGGGTGTAAAGGCGCCCTCTGCAATGACTGACAACACACTTCTCGATGCCAGCCCTACCTTCGGGCTCGATAGCGCCGCCCTATTCGACTTGCCCAAACCGGCGAGCGAATCGCGCATTGTTGTCGCGATGAGCGGCGGGGTCGATTCCTCCGTGGTCGCGGCCTTGGCGGCGGATACGGGCGCGGAAGTGATCGGGATAACGCTGCAGCTTTATGATTATGGCGCTGCGACGGGCCGCAAGGGCGCATGCTGCGCCGGCGATGACATTCAGGATGCCCGCGCGGTGTGCGACCGCCTGGGCATTGCGCATTATGTGTTCGACCATGAGAGCGCCTTTCGCGAAGACGTTGTCGAGCAATTCGCTGACGAATATCTTGCGGGCCGCACGCCCGTGCCCTGCATCCGCTGCAATATGGGACCCAAGTTCACCGATCTGTTCCGCATGGCGCGCGAGCTGGGCGCGGACTGCCTCGCCACCGGCCATTATGTCCGGCGGGTAATGGCGGACGCAGGGCCAGAGCTTTACCGCGCGGTCGATCCTTCGCGCGATCAATCCTATTTCCTTTATGCAACCACGCAGGAACAGCTAGACTACATCCGCTTCCCGCTAGGCGGCCTGCCTAAGACGCAGGTGCGCGAGCTGGCTGAAGCGGCCGCGCTGCGCAATGCGGCAAAGCCCGACAGCCAAGACATCTGCTTTGTGCCCGATGGCAATTACGCCAAGATCGTGAAATCCCTTCGACCCGAAGGCGGAATTCCGGGCGACATCGTGCACGCGCAAACGGGCGAGACTTTGGGCACACATAAGGGCATCGTCCATTTCACCGTTGGTCAGCGCAAGGGGCTGGATATCGGCGGACAGCCAGAGCCGCTCTATGTCGTGGGCCTCGACGCTAACAGCCGCGAGGTTCGCGTTGGCCCGAAAGTCATGCTTGCAGTGAGCGAGGCGAAAGTCATTGAGACCAACCGCATTGGCCCGCTGCCCGACGCTCCGCTGACCGCGAAAGTGCGCAGCCTTGCCAAGCCTGTGCCGATCGAGCTGATCGGTGAGCTGGGTGATGGAGCGACCTGCTCCATCCGCTTTGCTGAACCAGAATTTGGCGTCGCGCCTGGACAGGCCGCCGTGATCTATTGCGGAGAACGGGTGGTCGGCGGCGGCTGGATCGACGGGACGACCGCTGCGGCTTAAGCGGCATAGGGCTGCGCTCAACCCTCCCACTTCTCCATCACGCAGCCATAGCCCTCGCGGTAAGTCGCGGTCGCATCAGTAATCAATGGGAAGCGCGCAGTTACACTTTTCGCCTTCACATTGTCGACCAGTGTGATCAGCTCCATCCCGGCAAGCTTGTCTTTCTTGCAGTCTTCCAGACTGCGCCCGGCGACAAACCGGCACGAGCAGGCAACCCGCGCAGAATAGGTCGTGCCCACATTTGCATAGCCGCGCACCGGCTCGCGGTAGACCCATGCCGTCGCCGCCAAAGCAATCAGGATGAGGAGGAAAAGCCACAGTCCCACTCGCGATGATCGCGATGCGCGCGGCCGCTTTGAATTTGCCATTGCTAAACCGTGATCCTTGGGGAATTGAGTGTCAAATGTCTGTGCGTCACATCCCCTCTAACGCTGCTCTTGCTCTTCTGTCAGCCCCTTTGATGCTGGTTTCCGCATGCGGCGAAGCCCCGCCCGCTGGGCCTGCACCGCTCAGCGAAGAGGCGCTGGCCGCCGTGACTGAGAAGGCTGGCGCCCCGCGCGAAGAACTGGCCCGCGAAGTCGACGAATTGTTCAATGCCGAGGGGATCGGTGAGACCCGCGCCGTCCTGGTGATGGCAGACGGAGAGCTCGCCGCTGAACGCTATGGCGAGGGCTATGACGCGGATACCCGGCATATCAGCTGGTCCATGGCCAAGACGGTGACGGCGGTGATGGTCGGCATGTTGGTCGCGGATGGACGTTTGCGCCTCGACGAGGCTGCGCCAGTGGCCATGTGGCAGCGTCCCGGTGATCCGCGCGCAGAGATCACCTTGCGGCAATTGCTTCAGATGCGCAGCGGGCTGCGCCATACCGAGGCTGGCGATCCGCCTTACGAATCCTCCGAGGTGCGCATGCTGTTCCTCGATGGGCGCGACGACATGGCGCGCTGGGCGAAGGAGCAACCGCTTGAGTCGGAGCCAGGCGAGACCTTTGAATATTCCTCCAACACAACTGTGATCCTCGCTGATATAGCGACCCGCGCCCTGACCGAGAGCGATGATCCGGATCGGCGGCGCACAGCAGTGAGCGAGTATTTGAGCGAGCGTTTGTTTGATCCGCTTGGCATGGACTCCATGGTGCTGGAGTTCGACGCCTCAGGCACGATGATCGGAGGCAGTTTGATGCATGCCACCGCGCGCGATTGGGCCAAGTTCGGCGAGTTCCTGCGCGCCAAAGGCCGCGCGCCCAATGGCGAGCGCCTGGTCCCGCGCCGCTATGTCGAGGCGATGGTCACGCCGAGCCCAGCGAGCCCGCATTACGGCCTGCAAACTTGGCTCAACCGGCCATTTGGCGAAGCGGGAAGCAATCGTCCCCATCCGCTGTTCCCAGACCGTGCGCCAGCCAGTCTGTTCTCACTGATCGGGCATATGGGCCAATATGTGCTGGTTTCACCAGAGCAGCGCGTGACCCTGGTGCGCCTGGGCCATTCCACTTCAGAGGAACGCCCACCAATGCTTGAGCAAGCCGCCGATGTCCTAGCGCTCTATCCCGTGAGGTAAGTGCGCGGACCCGGGCACCCGCACGCAAACAGAACACTCAAACGTAGAACACGCCTTCAACCACAGTCACGCATGGTCCGCCGAGCCAGACACGCTCTCCGTCCAGACGGCAGGTTAGGTCGCCGCCGCGCTCCGATGCCTGATGCGCGGTGAAGCTGTCGCGGCCCAGCCGCTCAGCCCAAAACGGCGTGAGCGCTGCGTGCGCAGAGCCGGTCACGCTGTCCTCATCCACGCCCGCACCGGGCACGAACACACGGCTGACTATATCGCTGTTGTCGCCCGGAGCGGTGCAATCGAACTGGTCAACACCCAGTGCGCCAAGCGCCTTCAGATCAGGCTTAAGCGCGCGCACTTGCGCTTCGTTTTCATAGAGGAAGATGTTGTAAAGCGTGTCATTGCGGTGGACGAGCAACGGCTCAGCCCCGAGCAGCTTCACCGCTTCTGGATGAGCTCGAGGCTCGGTCCGGATTGCTGGCAGACCAACTTCATAGCCCTCGCCCAACCGCTTCACCTCAAGAATGCCTGATTTGCGCGTGCGGAAGGTGACCGCATCGCGCCCGCCGTTCTCACCGCCCCATTCGTGATGAGACAGCAGCACATGGCCAGCCGCCAAGGTCGCATGACCGCACAGCGCGATCTCGTAGGTCGGCGTGCACCAGCGCAGGTCCCAATCGGCTTCGCCGGTCTCATCGCGAATCACAAAGGCGGTCTCCGCGAACATGTTCTCACCGCCGATTTTGACGAGCACATCATCGGGTAGCCACTCATCAAGCACCATAACCGCTGCTTGATTTCCGCCGAAGGCCTGAGCGGCGAAGGCATCAACATGCCAATAGGGTATTGTCTGCGTCATAGCGCGCTCCCTTACGGATAGAGCAGTGTATCGGACCAGCCACCTGCAGGCGTGCGCTCAAACAGGCGGCGGTCGTGAAGGCGGTTATCGCGGTCTAGCCAAAACTCGATCCGGCTGGGCTCCAGTGTGAACCCAGTCCAATGCGCCGGGCGCGGCACTTTGCCTGTCTCCTCATGCTCCATGCGAACTTGCTCGACGCGGTCGACATAGGCCTGCCGATTGGGAAGCGGGCGCGATTGTTCGCTGGCCGCAGAGCCAACCTGGCTCTTGAACGGGCGCGAGTGGAAGTAGGCATCGGCGCGCTCCGGCGTCACCTCGTAAAGACGCCCTTCGATCCGGATCTGGCGGCGCAGGCTCTTCCAATGAAACAGCATACTCGCCTGCGCATTGGCCAGAATCTCGCCGCCCTTGCGGCTTTGGGCATTGGTGTAGAAGGTGAAGCCCCCTCCGCCAATCTCGGCGGGCGCGTCCTGCGGCCCATGCTCTTTGAGCAAGACCATGCGCACGGATGGAGCCGCATCAGCGGTTGCGGTCGCAATTGCTACCGCGTTGGGATCGTTCGGCTCGCTGTCTTTGGCAAGGGCAAACCACTCATCAAACAGGGCATAGGGATCCGCGCCAGTGGGGATCGCGCTATCCGCCAATTGCGCCGCATTCAGGCCTGTATCACTCATGTCATTTCCCACTCGCTTCACCGCGCGTCAGCCACGCTTGGAACACTTGGAACACTGTCCAGAGGCAAAACCCTCAGTGTCACCGCCGTGGTAACCAGCGCCACTTTGCATACCAGCCATGTGGGAGGTTTGAGCCATCATGCAACGAGAATTACAGTCCCGCATGCAAGTAGGAAAGCACACGGCGCGGGATCGTTGCTAGCGCTCAAATGAAAACGGCCCGGCTTCCGCAATGGAGGCCGGGCCGCAAATCGCCTCAAAACGCTAAAGCGTATTATGGGCTAACTGGCGCATCATCGTCGTCACCATCAGCAAAAGCGAAAACGCCAATTGCGATGATACCAGCGATCAGGCCAGCTGCGATGATGCCAGCACTACCGCCGCCCAGTTCGCTTTCAGCTTCAACAGGTGCAGCAACCTGCGCCATGACTGGCGCGCTTGCGAGACCGAGAACGGCCAAAGCTGCAAAAACATTCTTCTTAATCATTTAAGTATCCCTCATTCAAAATTATCGAGCCGACATTCGCGCATCTTACATTGCCCCATCGTGAATAGTGGTTAAGAATTATTGAAGCAACGAATTTTTTTAAGCAACTTATCGCAACTAATACACGGTTCATTTCTGAAGCGGGGTATTTCTCCGATTTCAGCGCGCATCATCGGTTTCGCGACCCGCCACACAGGACAAGCGCATGTGCACGCTTGCGCCGGGGGACTGTTACACTTAGCTAATACGCTATGGCTGACCCGTATAGCACCCTTGGCATTGCCCGCACCGCCTCCGAAAAGGAGATCAAGAGCGCGTATCGCAAGCTCGCCAAAGAGCTGCACCCGGACCGTAATAAGGACAACCCCAAAGCCTCAGAGCGCTTTTCGGATGCGACCAAAGCTTATGATCTGCTATCTGACAGCGCCAAGCGCGCCCAGTTTGATCGCGGTGAAATTGATATGGAGGGCAATCCCACCAATCCGTTCGGCGGGTTCAGCGGGGGCCCGGGAGGCGGATTTGGCGGTGGAGCCGGCGCACGGCGCAGCTACAGCGCGGATGACCTTGGCGGCTTCAGTCCAGACGATATGGACCTTGGCGATCTATTTGAGGGCCTGTTCGGCGGCGGCAAACCGCGCGGCGGCGCCAGGGGCGGAATGGGCGGCGGGCAAAGGCGCGGCGGATTTGATGCGCGCCCCTCACCTCCGCCCAAAAAGGGCGCAGACATTCAATACCGCCTGGCAGTGCCGTTCATCGATGCCGCAGCGGGCGTAGACCAACGCATCACTCTGGCCGATGGCAAGACCATCGATCTGAAATTGCCCGCTGGCGTCGAGGACGGCACGCAAATGCGCCTGAGGGGCAAGGGCCATGATGGCCCCGGCGGCAAAGGTGACGGCCTGGTGATTGTCGAAGTTGGCAGCCATCCGTTCTTCCGCCGCGACGGCGATCACATCCGCATGGATTTGCCGCTGACCCTGGATGAGGCGATCCGCGGCGCAAAGGTCAAATGCCCGACCGTTGATGGTCCGGTGATGCTGACCATTAAACCCGGCACCAATGGCGGCACAGTCATGCGCCTGGGCGGCAAAGGCTGGACCAAAAAGGGCGGCAAACGCGGTGATCAATTGGTGACGCTGGAGATCCAATTGCCCGAAGACCTTGATGCCCTGTCCGAAAAGCTCGGCGACTGGAGCGATCCGGGTAAACCGCGCGAGAAATTTGGCCTGTGATCATTAGGGCTTTCTAACCGATGGGCGCGCCGACAGGACTTCCCAATGACAATCTTCGCGAGGTGCGCTCGCACTCGCCAGAGGCGCGCCGCGCCCGGCTGAACGCGCAGGCCAGCCCGCAAGGGCTGATGAGCACAGGCGAAGCGCCGCTCTCCGTGCGCGGCAAAATGCTGAGCGCGCTGGGGCCGGGCTCGCGCGCCTTTACCGTGGTGAAGCGCGCCGCAATCGGCACCTATAACGATGGCTTCATCCACGCCGGCAATCTGGCCTATCTGTCGATGCTGGCGATCTTCCCGTTCTTTATCCTTGGCGCGGCTTTGTTTGAGCTGGTCGGAGGCAAGGAAAACAGCGCTGAGCTGATCGCGACAGTGCTCACCGCGATGCCACCGATCGTAGCTGACACCATCGCACCGGTGGCCAACAACACAATGGGCGCACGCAGCGGCTGGCTGCTCTGGGTTGGCGCAGGCGTCGCGCTGTGGACGGTCTCCAGCCTGGTTGAGACCATTCGCGATATTCTACGCCGCGCCTATGGCACCGTCGCCAGCCATGCGTTCTGGAAATACCGCCTGCTGTCCGCAGGGCTGATCCTGGGCGCGGTTGTGCTGCTGATGGGATCATTGTTTGCGCAGGTTGCCATTGGCGCGGCTCAGCAGCTGATCGATGCGCGCTTCCCGCAATTGACCGAAGCGGTCGGCACCTTGCGCCTCTCGCGCATTATCCCGGCCTTTGGCCTGTTTGGCTCGCTCTACATGCTGTTCTACACGCTAACCCCAGCGGATTACCGCACAAAGGCCTATCCCAAATGGCCGGGCGCTTTGTTCACCGCTGCCTGGTGGCTGGGGGTCTCCAGCGCGCTGCCGCCGATCCTGCGCAGCTTTTTTACCTACAATCTCACCTACGGCAGTTTTGCCGGGATCATGATCGCGCTTTTCTTTTTCTGGCTGGTGGGGCTAGGGCTGGTGATCGGCGCGGAATTGAACGCTGCGCTCGCAGAGCCTGACAGTGATAGCAGGCAAGCGAGCGAAGACGGCGACGCGCAAGACGCAGGTAAAGAGTGACGAGGAGGATGCGATGGGTACGGCTGGTCAGGGTCTAATGCAGGGCAAGCGCGGGCTGATTATGGGCCTCGCGAATGACAAGTCGATCGCCTGGGGCATTGCCAAGCAGCTGGCGGAGCAAGGCGCTGAGCTGGCGTTTTCCTATCAGGGCGATGCGCTAGCCAAGCGGGTCAAACCACTCGCAGAGCAGCTCGGCAGCGATTTTGTGTTCGAATGCGATGTGTCGGATATGGCGTCGCTCGATAGCGCGTTTGATACGCTGAAATCACGCTGGGACACGCTGGACTTTGTGGTCCACGCGATTGGCTTTTCCGACAAATCGGAACTGCGCGGCAAATATGTCGACACCAGCCTCGATAATTTCCTGATGACGATGAACATCTCGGCCTATTCTCTGGTCGCGGTGACCAAGCGCGCGGCGGAAATGATGCCGCCATTGCAAGAGGATGGCTCTGGTGGCGGCAGCATTCTGACGCTGACCTATTATGGCGCGGAAAAAGTCATCCCGCATTACAACGTGATGGGCGTGGCCAAGGCCGCATTGGAGACCAGTGTGCAATATCTCGCCAATGATCTGGGGCCAGCAGGCATCCGGGTGAACGCGATCAGCGCGGGGCCGATCAAGACTTTGGCGGCAAGCGGAATTGGCGATTTCCGCTACATCCTCAAATGGAATGAATACAACGCACCAATGCGTCGCAATGTCACCATAGATGAGGTGGGCGGATCAGCGCTCTATTTCCTTTCCAACCTCTCCAGCGGCGTAACCGGCGAGGTCCAGCACGTGGACGCGGGCTATCACGTGGTCGGGATGAAACAGGAAGACGCGCCTGACATTACTGTGTCGTAGGGCTGCGATGTAGTGTGATTGGTAATGGCCGCTAAGGCTGGTCAGGCCAAATCCCGCGGGTGTCATAAACCTGTTTGTCAGCGCGTTCCGCCAAAGGCACGGATTTGAAGAGGTCGTGGTCGACGAGCACGATCATCACTTCGCATTCTTCAATCGCGGTATCGATGTCACACAGCCGCGCGCCAGTACCCTTTAGCTCAAGTGGTAGATCGGCAATGTAGGGTTCGACGATGTGAATGCGCTCCCGGTGCTCGCGCGCTAAAGTCGAGGCCACCAGCCGAGCGGGGCTCTCTCGCAGATCATCGATATTGGCCTTGAACGCCAAGCCTAGGCAGGCGATTTTCGCGTCCGGGTTGGACTTAACAAGAGCTTGCGCTTGAGCGATCACGTGATGGATCTTGCCATCATTGACCTGCCGCGCGGTTCGGATGAGCGGACTTTCATCAGGTGCGCCGTTCACGATGAACCATGGATCGACCGCAATGCAATGCCCGCCCACGCCGGGCCCTGGCTGCAGGATATTGACGCGCGGATGGCGATTGGCGAGCTTGATGACTTCCCAAACATCCAATTGCATCGCATCAGAAATCATCGAAAGCTCATTGGCAAAGGCAATGTTCACATCGCGGTAAGCGTTCTCGACAAGCTTCGTCATTTCAGCAGAGCGCGCATCGGTTGTGACACATGCTCCGCGTACGAAACGTTTGTAGAAGGCCAGCGCCTTGCGCGCACAGCGCGGCGTAATTCCGCCGATTGAGCGATCATTGTTGATCAATTCTTCTAGAATACGCCCGGGCAAGACACGTTCGGGACAATAGGCAATCGCGACATCCGGCGTGCCCTCGCTTAGCCCCGGCATTGCCAGATCAGGGCGTTTCGCGGCGATAGAATCGCGGATTTTCTCAGTCGTCTTTACTGGCGAGGTGGATTCAAGAATGATCGTGTCGCCGCTCTTGAGCACCTTTGCCACTTCTTCCGCAGCCGCAAGGACATAAGAAATGTCGGGCGTGTGCGATCCATCTTTCTCAAATGGTGTTGGCACCGCAATCACGAACACGTCTGAACTTGCAACCTCGGTCGATGCCTTCAGAAATCCGCGCTGCACCACGCCTTGGACCAAGCCATCGAGATCGACTTCTTCAATGTGAATTTCGCCGCGGTTGATCGTGTCGACCACTTCCGAGGACACATCCACCCCGTGCACTCGCATACCTGTGCGGGCGATCACGGCCGCAGTGGGCAGCCCGATGTATCCTAGGCCAATAACACAGACAGTGGGTTGATCATCGCCGCGCATGAAAGAGTTTGCCTCAAAACCAAAACAGTCTGAGGTCATTGGGGCAAACAGGTAAATTTAGCGGTAACGATACTGTGGGCGGGCCGCGCCGCTGGTTTATGAGTGCTGATCAAAGAGCAGTTTTGCGATCCGTGCGCTGCTGTGTCCGTCGCCAAACGGGTTATGCGCCTGCGCCATTGCCGCATAAGCAGCGGGATCATCAAGCAAGGCCGTGGACGCCCCGACGATAGCCTTACGATCGGTCCCCACCAGCTTTGCGGTCCCTGCGGCAACGCCCTCAGGACGTTCGGTGGTCTCGCGCATCACCAGCACCGGCTTACCCAGCGCAGGGGCCTCTTCTTGGACCCCGCCGCTATCGGTCAGCATGATGTCTGCCAGCTCAAGCAAATGTACGAAGTGCGGGTAATCGAGCGGTTCGATCATCGCGACATTGCTCAACCCCTTTAGCTCCTGGTCCATAACCGCTCGCACATTGGGGTTAGGGTGGACCGGAAAGATCAGCGCGGTGTCATCGCGCGTGGCTAAGTCAGCGATAGCCTTGGCGATATTCTCCAATCCTCCGCCAAAGTTTTCCCGCCGGTGGCTGGTCACTCCAATGATACGCTTGCCAGCAAATCGCTGCTTAAGCTCATCCAAACCGCGGGCGAGGCCCGGATTATCAGCGATGCGCTGCGTCACCCAGTGCAAGGCGTCGATCACAGTATTGCCTGTAATGTGGACCTGCTCCTTGGGGACAGCCTCTCGCATCAAGGCCTCAGCCGAGGTCTGCGTTGGAGCAAAATGCAAATCGGCGATGGTGCCGATGATCTTGCGATTCACCTCTTCCGGCCATGGGTGATAGATGTTGTAGCTGCGCAGGCCGGCCTCGACATGGCCAACAGGGATTTTTCGGTAATAGGCGGCCAGCGCACCCACCATCGCGGTTGCCGTGTCTCCCTGGACAAGCACGCGGTCAGGTTTGACCTCATCCATCACAGCGCCAATTTTCAGCAAAAGCCGCGATGTTAGCGCATCGAGCGTTTGATCAGGCTGCATGATATCGAGATCAAAGTCGGGCGTGATCTGCCCAATCTCCAGCACTTGATCAAGGATAGCGCGATGCTGCGCTGTCACGCACACAATCGGCTCCAAGCCGTCGGTTGCTGACAAAGCCTGCACGACCGGAAACAGCTTAATGGCCTCTGGCCGCGTGCCGAAAATGACGAGAACCTTAGGGGCAGTTTCTTGGGCCAAATCAGTGCTCTTTGCTTTGCCATGTTTGAGGAGGCGGAGGTCGGTGTTACGCTTCTATTCTGGAGCGCTAAGCGACTTCAGACAAGCCAATTGAAAATGTTGTACCTCAGTAGCCTGGTGCAGAAATCCATCTGAAAAAGCTGCGACTCGCGAAGCGATCGATTTGCTTAAATATCCTGTCGGGCTTTGGGTGAGCGTTTGCAGAGCGAAACTCCAGCGCATCCATCACGTCTCTGAAAATTCGATAGATTCAATGGCACCCGCAACGGCTCGTTCTCCTGAAAAGACCCTCAAGTACAAACCGACTTCCATGAATTCACAGTCTGTCGGCCGTCGTGCAATACGAAAGACCGCTGTTCCCGCTTTGAGAGGCGCGTCGAAGAAGGCCTCCTTTTCGTTACCGCAGCGCAATTGGAGTTTCGTGCTTGGAATTTGATCTGCAGGCGACAGAGAGTGCGCTACGGCTATTTGGAATGGCTCTTCATTTGCCACCCGCACGACCTTCTTGGCCAAGAATCCGCTTCTTCCGGAGTCCACGGAAATATCAAGACCCCTACCATTACGTTTTATCTGTGCCCTGAAACCGGCCTGATCTGCCAAAGACCAGCTGAATGGAGGATGCCCCGCTTGCCAATCCCCGAGGCTATTGTCGGAAGAGGTGTCGGTAATGAAAAACTCTTGATGCACATCGTAGGCTTCTTGAAACTCACCTTCTTTAAACAGACTTTCGATCAATCGGCCATGAAAGGTAGGATCTTCGATTTGGATTAGTTGTCGCAGCTGAAGGAGGTCTGGCAGGGCAGTTTCTTCAAGAGCAGCGAACCTTAAGAAAGGTGTCATCCAACCAGGCTCGCCACGAAAAAGATCGGCGAGCAGTACTGCTCCATCTCCGTCTTGCAAAACGACTAAGAGAACTGGAAAGAACTGGCTAGTTAACTCAGGATTGACCCTCAGCAGTCGATCAATGGTTTCAAAAGCTCCGTTGTAGTCGGTAGCGTTGAGCTGTGATTGCAAAACTACCCCCTGCAATGCGGGGTCCCGGCGATCCAGCGCATTAACCGCCTCCATGATCCGAGCTTGGGTCGTATTGTCACGCTCTGCCATCAACAAGATTGCATGAGCCTTTGGCGTCAGCGGCTCTGCCGCGACCGCCTTAAGCGCCAAAGGAGCAACAGAAATTGCAGCTTCTTCGACGAGCCCAGGGTCTGCTGGGTCAGCAACCCCGCGTGTCATTCTATTGAATGCCAAGCGCTCGTATGCCTTTCCGTTCATTGGCATCACGGATACTGCTGTTTCTGGTGCGCTACGGATAGCGACCATACTGATCGCCTGAAGCGTTAGAAGGCAAGCAAGCAGTAGGCCGAAGAAAACGGCTAAGGCCAAACGCATGGGGTGGGTGATCTTTATGATATTACTCCAAAAGTCCCATTACGCTTTGTCGTCGCCATCATCGTCGCGAGCGCTACTCCCATAGCCATAACCGTAGCCGTATCCGTAGCCATATCCGTAGCCGTACGCGGAGTCCCCTTCGTTAATCTTAGTCACAATCGCGCCAAGGATTGTCGCATCAGCAGTCCGCAAGCGAGTGAGGGCATTCTCAATCCCTCGCAGTTTAATACGATCCGCTTCGATCACGTATATGACGCCTTCGACGGCCTTGGAGAGTTCAATTGCGTCAGCCAACGCAAGCATCGGAGCACTATCAACGATGATTTGATCATATTGGCCTTTCGCCTCATCGATTACTTCCTTCAAGCGCTCGCTAGCAAGCAATTCAACCGGATTAGGCGGCGTCTGCCCAACAGGGAGAAAGTCAAAGCCAAACCGCTCTTGAGGGTGAACAACCTCGTCCACACGAAGGTTCTTGTTCGTCAAAAGTGACGACAAACCGAGCTTCGGAGGCGCGTCAATATCCAGCATTTCTACCAGCCGCGTGTTCCTCAAATCGGCGTCGATAAGCAGAGTTCTCTTGCCAAGCTGAGAGAAGCTTGTGGCGAGAGCCGTTGCAGAGACGCTCTTACCTTCGCTTGGCACAGACGAGGTTACCATTATCGTATCGGGCGCCCCATCCGACGTCAGGAAGCTCAAATTCGTCCGTATGGAAGCATAGGCTTCATTGGTTTCAGATGCCCGATGGATGATTTCCGGCACAATATCGTCTGTTCTTGCGTCAGGTATAGCGCCGAGCAAAGTCAGTCCAAGACGGCGTTTCACGTCATGAGGATCCCTCAGGGTCTGACTGAGTGCCGTTCTGAGATATACGATAGCAACGCATGCCCCCAGCCCGAGCGCGAGTGCTGCAGCAAGATTGAGCAACAACGAAGGTGAGTAAGGCTCGTCCGGCACATATGCTTCATCAATCAGCTTGATGTTATTCTGGCCTGCCCCAGCTGCTTCAAGCTCTTTGTAACGCTGGAGCAGCGCCTCATAGAGCTCCCGGTTCGTATCTGCCTCACGCTTCAAAATACCATACTGGATGCCTTGGCCTTGCTGACCAAGGAAGTTCGATTTTGCAGCCTGAAGCTCTCCTCGCAGTTCTCGCTCGCGTAGCACTGAGGCGTTTAAATTCGCTTGCAGGTCCGATAGTTTCGAGCCGCGAAGATCATCAACCGCTTTACGCAAGGAGGCCACCTCAGCATCCTTTTGGATAAGGAGCGGATAACCTTCCCCAAAATTGGCTTTGAGGGACGCGAGTTCGCCCTCTGCAACCGCGAGCCTGTTTGCCAAGGCATCTTGTGAGCTACCGCCTTCAACAGCACCAGCGCGTAAGTTTGCCTCGGCCACAATGCGATCAGTTACCGCTTTCGCCAGAGCCGAGTTGATCGCGGATAGGTCAGAGGCAATCAAGGATTGGCTAGCAGTGCTGGAACCACCATCTTCTGACGCCCCGCTCTCGAGCACCAGAATCCCATTCGCGTTGGCATATTCGACTAGTTCAGTTTCGGATTCCGCCAGGCGAATGCGCAATTCTTCAATTTGTTGCTCAAGAAAGTTGCGAGCCTCAATGTTGGTCCCGAAACGCTTCTCATAGTTGGCCGCAATAAACTCATCCGCCCAAAGATTGGCAATAGTTGCCGAGACCTCTGGGTCCGCGCTTGAAAAACCAATATCCACGAGACTCGATTGAGCGATTGGTTCGATGGTCAAATTATCAAGTAAGGTGTCTTCTAGGCCTTGCTGCGTGACCTCAGTCTCATCTTCCACGCCCACTGCGGCCAGGAAGTCGGGATTGCGCATCAGGTTCCCTGCCTCGATCACTCGCGACGTCATGAAACGAGATTCCAAGAGCTCGTATTGCGTATTCAAATATTGGAGTTCGTTGACCGTGCTGTCCGTTTCCAACATCGCGATGTCGGTGACGTTGGCGGCCAGCTGATTGATCTCCAGACGAGCGTTGGCGCGGAACAATTCCGTCGCAAGCAAGGTCACCATGAGACCCGCTAGGATCATGAAGGTTATGATGCCCCCAAGCCAATAGCGCAGCGAGCGGGCCTCGTTAATGTAACGATCAAGATTGAGGTGAAAGATATCGTTTTCGGTGCCACCGGCACCGGCAGGATATGAGGGTTGAGCCTCTGTCATACTGGATTGATCAGCCATCGATTTTTCTATCTCGTCGTGCGGTCAATTATGACAGATGCTGCTGTGGCAATTGGAACCAACTGAAGGATCGTTTGGAATCGCCGCCTAGCCGGAGAGTCACCCACCATCACGATGTCATTGGGATATAGGACGGGATCCTCGTAGTTTCCTCGTTGGATTGCCTGCATGTTATAGAGACCGACATAGTTTTGGCCATTGACTTCGCGCAACACCAAAATGTCATCCAATTTGGCAAAGTCATCCAGTCCACCCGCAGCATTGATAATGCGCAGCAAAGTCTGGGCACCTGCCGCAGGATAACTGCCGGGCCGCTCTACTTCGCCGCCAACAGAAATCGTTGGGACCGGAAAATTATCAGGGACCACACGGACCTGAGGATCAACGACGTATGTACCGCGCAATGATTCAGCGAGTAATCGTGCCACCTCGTTCGGAGACTTGCCGTCAACATCGACCATCCCGACCAAAGGAAACTGAAGCCGACCCAGCTCATCAGTCAGGAATTTGCCACTTAACAGCTCCGCTCCGATGACCTCGACCTCCAAGACTTGCTGTGGACCAATCCGGTAAATGAAATCGCCTCTAGGCTCAGGCAATGTCTGCAAATCGGTTACTTCGATGTCAGGCGCGGTGCCGTACGATCGATCTACCGCACAGCCGGGCAGAAGAATTGCGAGACAGAGCGCAACCGCAAGACGACTACCTGTATTCATTAGTCAATTTCCAAATATTCATGTGAAGCGCAGTTCATCAGACGTCACCATTCTTAGAAGGCGATTTTCCTTTGTCAGCCCACTCGCGCTCGAACCCGATGGCCATTAAGAACCAAACCCCAATTGCCTGGAACGCAGGGGCGCGCAACGGGTAGTCGAACAAAGACGCGAACGCAATGATCGAGAAGATGGCTACCCAGAAAATAGCCGATGAAATGCCGGTTCGCTGGTTCTCCAAGATTTGGATAATGGACTGAAAAACCCAACGGAGGGCCAAAACGAGAATAACAATCGTCGGCACACCGCCTTCGATTACAAGCTGCGCCCAATCATTGTGCGCCTGATTGACATATTTTGGCATCAATAGGCTGGTGGGTTCGTAGATGTGATAGAGTTGTTCAAATGCGCCAAAGCCAGCACCAAACAGCCAATAGGTGTTGATCATCTCAGTCAGAGCCGGCCATATTTCCCAACGAAGATCTTCGAACGGGTCCTTACTCAGAATATCCGAGAACGCTGGAACGCGATCAAAAAGCAGAAAAATGACCGGCACGAATGCCATCATCAAGATGCCGACGCCCACAAACAACCGGCGCTTGCGAGCGATACTTTCCTGGTGCGGCTTGCGGCGCGACCGCCTACCTTTGCCAGGCTGCCAACTCGCAAAAAAGATCATCGCAGCTGCTGTTACACCTGCGAAGAACACAAAGATGATCCCGCCTCTCGACCCACTAATCAGGGCCGCCAACACTATGATCAGCGCTGCGGCAGGATAGCCTACCCTGGCAAGCCCTCGCCGCCTTGCGTTCGGCTCATCAAGAGCCAGTTTAGTGACCACTAACAATGCGCAAGCAGAAAAAGCCGCGGAATGGTTTTCGTTGGCGAAAATCCCGACTGGCGCTCCTCTGTTGCTATATTGATAAAAATAAAGCGCGCTATTGGATCCATCAATCACTTGAGCGACGCCGAGAATCGCATCAAGAACACCTAGGCTCCCAATGACGACCAACAGAAGCCGCGAATTCGCCTTAGCCGCAAGAGCCACAATCAGCGCTGCAAATGGGACAATCAGGCCGGCTGCGGCATTCCATCCCCTCGCAGGTGCCATTGATATGGGCCGCCAGTTATCCTCCAGCCCCAAGGCAGCATCCAATGCGGCTACTTCTCCACGCCCGGCAAGAGCAGTCCAGAGCCCCGGAGGAAGAGGGATAAGCTGCAAGAGAGTCCAACCGATCAAAGCGACGAGCAATGTCGCCAATACCCTCACTCGCTTGATCTCGCCCCGTTCAAACCAATAGAGGGCAGGGATCAAGAAGAGGGCGGCAAGAGGGCGCAGTGCGATTAATTGCACTGGATCTGTGCGAGAGCTGCCACCGAGCACGGCCAAAGTCATCGCGAACAGCGCAAGTGTCACGACGGGAAGCGCCATAGCGTTGCGTCGATAGTCGATCACGAAAACCAGCAATTCATGTTAGAAGTCATAGACAAACGGCACGCATCAAAAGGTCTCAGATCTAAAATGAGTTGCGGAAGGATCAAACAATGTAAGCCGACCGAGCAGTTCTGGCCAACGCCGTTCAGCAATACCCCGCTTTTGATGCAGCGCAAGGTGCGTGAGACCACTGCCTAAATTGGGGCTGTCCTCGAAATCGTCATCTGGCGCCCAGATACGAGTGCTTTCATGGCTAGACAAGCGAACCTCCCTGCGGTTTTTCCTTGTTGACCAGCTGCATCAAAATCGCGCTTTGCAAGGGGTCAAAGAAGCCATTGCCATCCCGCGCCTCCGCTTCGCGAGGCGAATTAAGCATTTCTGAGACAAGCTGGGCATTGCTTGCGTCGAAGAAGTTATGATCGCCTATTCGCTCGCGCAGTCCATTTTGCAGCGCACCCGGTAGCGACAGCAGGCCCACCTTGAGATTGAAGAATGACGCTTCAAAAAGGACGGTAGAATCTTGGCCCACAACAGCCTGACAGTCGGCAAACTGATCGTATAGCGCGAGGCCAGCCGAGCCAGCAGAAACATTCGGCAAAGCGAGGCAAGAATAACGCTTGTTGAGGTCGCGTCTGTCCTGCGGGTGAACTCGCAAAACGAATTCCTGTGCAGGCATATTGGAGCAAATCTCAACAAATGCCTGATTGAGTTGGTCAGCCAAATTAGGCTGAGAGACCAGCAAGATTTTTCGCCCACTGGGCATTGCCGCGCGCTGAGCGCGCTGGGTCCAGATATTCGGCGCCCCAGCATTGAGCACTCGCCCTTTCGGAAGTCCCCAGCCCTTGTCCAACCACTCCGACCCGAAGGTCAAAAAGCCGCTAGGATCGATGCCCGCGCAATAGGGCGTTTCATACTTAAAACCGATCGAACCAACCACTCCGTGCTGAAACTCGTAAGATGGGATGTCCATGTCGTGACAAGCAGCCAAGACACCGCTGTTGATCCAACGGTTGACCACAAATACTGCTTTTGGTCGGACCTTCGCTAAGAGACGCAAAGCAGACTTTTTCTCGCTACGAAATGCCCTCAATTCTCGGCTAAGAAGCGTTTGTGCGTTGGCCGATGGGCGATCAAACTTGTCGCTCAGTAATTTCGCCAAGGCTGCGATTGTTTCCTTTTCCTTTGGCGAAATTTTGCTCGGTACCCAACCCGCGACACGGGAGAGGATCTTAGGAGCATCATATTTGCGTAGGTCGCTCGTGACAGCGGGTTCTAGATGCCAGCCCTCGAGCGGGCGTTCGAAAGAGAGAGTGCTTAGGCCTTTCTGTGCAAAGAAATCACTGACTGGATCAGTAAATGGATCGACATAACCGGCCTCAGTGAGCTGTCTTCTGCCAAAGCCCCAGAAAGCCACCTCAGCTGCTGGCACACTCTTTAAGTCCCACAGTGAAGCCAAAGACCCGAAGGCTAAAGCAGCAGCGCCGCTAACGCCGGCGGCGCCGCGTCTATGTGGCTCATCAAACCCAAGTCGGACAGTGTGATTGACGATGAAGCTATTGCGGATCAAGCGCCAAATGGGGAGCCCATCGACCAAGGCGTCGTAAACTCCGCTATCCATTTCCCAGCGCAGTATATCGGAATACTCGCGCGCTAATGCCCCGGGGTTTGGCGGCACAATTATAGCCCTCTCTGATTGGCTGCATGGCCCGGTTCTGCATTCGCAATTGGCTTACGAGGATCGTGCTTGCGGAATGACAGATATTTCGTGAGCAGAATGGCGAAATTGCCAAAGACCAACCCAAACGGCACTGCGTAAAAGATCGAAATAGGGCTGAATGCAATAGTGCCCAGCCCAAACGCTACAAGTCCAGTCACGTGGCTAAGCGCCAGCAAGTTGTCTTTCTTACAAGCATATAATGCCAAGTGAAAGTACATTGAAAACGCAAACAGCAGATTGGCCGCTAATGCGAAAAACAGCAGAGAGAAATTTTCCAGATAGACCGGCTTATCGATCAAAATGAGCATCAGTCTCGCTCCAATGAGAACTCCAACTGACAAGATCACGGAGCCTATGAGGAGGCCAGTACGAAGCTCTTTGAGTTGGCTAGAAAACTTCACCCACTCTTTATCATGAGCGCTCGATAGCAAAACGGGCAGTGCAAACGAATAGACGCCCGCCTGAAGCATCGCCGGTACAACACCCGCCAAGCCTAAGAAAAGCACGAAAGCGCCCAGAATTTCAGGCCCTACGAGAAGATCAAACAAGTAGCGGTCAACGGTCTGCATTCCCCTCAAACAAAGCGTGCCGAGCAGGAATGGCAAAGCGATGTAGAGCCCCGCTTTAATCCAACCCCAGTCAAAGCCCGGGATTTGCAGGCTCCGCGGCCACCTCAGCACAAACATCGCTGGCGCAATGATCGACAATGCCGTTCCGATCAGCCAAAAAAACATCACTGTTTCCAGAGTGCGGATATGCGGGAACAGGAAGAATCCTGACGCAGCGACAAATGGCCAAAGACCTAGTCTTAGGAAAAAGCCAAAACTGGCCAAAACGGGTCGGCCAAAGGCGATCAAGAGCCGGTACAATTCGGTCGAAATATGCTCCAATACCGACAAGGCAATGACGAAAGGGAGTAGCCTCCAGGGCAAAACCTCGAAATGAAACAATAGGAAAAATGTGGGCAGCATCACAGCATGTGTTACGACAAATAGCCGAGCGGTCTGTGCGAGGACGAATTTTCGCTTGTTTTGGTCCCCTACTCGAAACTCGCGATTGGCGTGGATATAAAAATCCATACCGAGAAAGTAGAGGCTGAAATTCACGGTTGCGGCGACTAGGCCAAAGACACCGACTTCCTCCGGGGCAAGAAAAATGGCCAAAACAAAGAATAGACCAAATTTCGCTCCCAATGCCGCGGATCGAAACAGAAGCGAAGCTACGCGTAGTTTAGCCTGCATTATACAGGCACCATTTCAAAGCCAACGTCAGCAGTTGAAGGTGATACCCCAAGCCGTTGTTGAGGAGTGCGATTTCAGGCAGGTGAGGCACTTCCACACCCATCAAGTGATTGGGCTCGAAACAGCAGTTCTGCGAACTGCCAGTCCTCCTGCGTGTCGATATCTTGAGCACGAGACCTTGGTATAGAGACGCCGACTGCCCCGGAAGCAAATATTGGTGAGGGGGTGCACCACTGCTCCGCGCTCGCCCAATAAAATTGGCCTGCATCATGCCATGCCTCGACCAAGTCTTGAGAGCGTGTTTCAACGTGCTCTGGCTGCATCATCGTTACGCTATTGTCCGGCTGCATAAGCAAGGCGCGCTGTATCGGAAACGCGAACTTGGTGACGGACATCGCGTATGACACCCCGGCTGCTTGGACCAGCTCTTTGCCTCGCCGCAAATCTTCAGGCGTAACAAACGGCGCGGTAGCATAGAGACAACATACATAACCCTGAAAACCCAAAGATTGGATAGCATCGGCCATTACCGGACGGGTCGGAGTATAGTCATCCGCAAGTTCGCCCGACCTCAGAAACGGAACTTCTGCCCCTGCGCCGCTAGCAATCGCTGCAATTTCCTGGTCGTCAGTTGACACGATGACGCGTTCAAAACAGCGGCTCGCTAAGGCCGCCGCAATAGACCAAGCAATCATTGGTCGCCCACAAAACTCTTTAATGTTCTTGTGGGGGATGCGCTTGCTTCCTCCTCGCGCAGGTATGACGCACAAGGACACTATTCGAGCTCCGAAAGCAATGCCCGGACGACTTCGTCTTGCATCTCTTCCATCATAGTAGGGAACAGCGGAATACTAATCGCTTCAGCATAATAGCGCTCTGCATTAGGGAAATCTCCATCCCCAAACCCAAGCTGCCGATAGTAGGGTTGTAGATGCACTGGAATGTAGTGCAGATTTACGCCAACCCCGCGCTGCCGAAGTCCCTCGAAAATACGCCGATGCGCGTCTGCCTCCACTCTGACCACGTAAAGATGGAAGGCAGAAAGAGCGTCATCCTGCCTGCCAGGAAGCCCCACTGAAGTGTCCGACAAGAGCTTGTCATAGCGGTCAGCCAGCGCATTTCGCCTTGCCACATACTGGTCTAGACGCGCCATTTGTTGCGTCCCCAAGGCCGCCTGGACATCGGTTATCCGGTAATTCCATCCAAGCTCGATTTGCTGATAGTACCAAGGTCCATCAGGTTCGTGTGTCATTTCCAAGGGATCACGAGTAATGCCATGGCTTCTCAACCGGGCCATGCGATTGGCCAATTGAGCGTCACGAGTGACCGCTGCCCCGCCTTCTGCGGATGTAACAATTTTCACCGGATGAAAGCTAAAGATCGTGATATCGCTGTGCTCACAAGCACCAACGGGTTTACCTTGGTAGGCACCGCCAATCGCATGGGAAGCATCTTCGATAACGCGGATGCCATATCGCTTCGCAAGCTGGCCAATGCGGTCCATCTCGCATGACTGGCCGGCGAGGTGAACTGGCACGACGATTTTAGGAAGCTTGCCATCGCGTTCTGCCAATTCGAGCTTGTCCGCAAAGCTTTGCGCGCACATGTTTCCTGTGCTCGGATCAAGATCAACGAAATCAACGTCTGCGCCGCAATATCTAGCGCAATTCGCAGATGCGACAAAAGTGTTGGGCGATGTCCAAAGGCTATCACCTGGACCCAGATCGAGAGCAGCGCAAGCCACATGTAATGCCGAAGTAGCACTGTTCATAGCGACAGCATGAGGTGCTGAAGCCGCCGTAGCTATGGCTTCTTCAAAACGCGGGACTGCTGGTCCTTGCGTGAGGAAATCAGACTTTAGGACATCTACAACCGCATCGATATCTTCTTTGCGGATGTCTTGCCGCCCATAAGGGATCATCAGATTGCCCCAATTCTGTCGCGATTAGCAGCGATCCACTCGGCCAATGCCTCACGACTCATCCAGTCCGAATTGTTGTCGCTCGTGTATGAAAATCCATCTGGCACCCGCACTCCATCTTTGATGCGATAAGGATCCTCAGACCACTCATGGATAGCGGGTAGAATTTTGAAATGCTCAGGATACTCAAATGTGTAGGGAGCATCCTCCACACCGATCATCTGCTCATGTACCTTCTCGCCGGGCCTGATCCCAACGATTTTCTGATTTGCGTCTGGTGCGATCACCCCTGCGACTTCAGTCACCTTCATCGACGGGATCTTTTTCACATAGACCTCTCCGCCCACCATGTCTTGAAAAGCGTGAAATACCAATTCCACCCCTTCTTCCAGAGAGATCATGAAACGAGTCATTCGGTCATCCGTGATGGGCAACTCGCCAGAGTCCTTGATCGACATAAAGAATGGAATGACGGACCCGCGTGACCCCATGACGTTGCCATAACGAACAACAGCAAACCGCGTATTGTGTTCTCCAGCATATGAATTGCCAGCGACAAACAATTTGTCTGACGCAAGCTTGGTTGCGCCATACAGATTAATTGGGCTTGAGGCTTTGTCAGTCGAGAGAGCTACGACGCGCTTCACGCCTTGATCGATACAGGCGTCGATCAAATTCATTGCGCCATTTATGTTGGTTTTGATGCACTCGAACGGGTTATATTCTGCCGTCGGCACGATCTTGGTCGCCGCCGCGTGCACCACATAATCCACACCATCAAGCGCACGATACATCCGCTCGCGATCGCGCACATCGCCAATAAAGAACCGAAGACGAGAATCGCCCTGAAACTTCTTCGCCATTTCCCACTGTTTCATCTCGTCACGCGACAAAATGATCAGTTTCTTGGGGTTGTATTTTTCTAAAGCTAGCGGGACAAAGGCATGCCCAAAGGACCCGGTGCCGCCGGTAAGAAGGATGGTGGAATTCTCGAGCATCGAAATGGCCTTTTTAACCTAGAAATTACGTCGTGAAGATGGTGCTAACGTGCTGCGAACCATAACAGTTGGTTCCCATAGTCGCTCGTCCCGAAATATCCAATTTTGAAATGTTGCACCTGAGTATGCTAGGCGCGGCGGTAAGGACAAATTTGCGGCAGTCAAGCCAGTAAGAGGGTGACCTTCGTCCGACCTGCAGCCCTCGCTCAATCGCACAAAACGGCGGCACACTCAGCCACAGCCAAGAGGCCGAAGCCCTGCGACAGAATTGAGCCTGGCACTCGCGCTCATAGAGACTTTTTCCGAGCACTTCACGCCAACAGACCCAAATCGGATCAATCAAGACGCGATTTTGGGTACAGCGCCTCTTATTTCGCCAAGTTCCCCAGCGTCAAATGAGACACTAGAAGCCTGGACCCGGCCCAACCGCCCTATTTCTTCGAACGCATAAGTGTAATTGCCTCCATGCACTTCTACTTTGCCATAACTTCCAAACCCTCGGGCTTTCATTTCCCTAATTGCGGCAAATTTTCCGGACCCCCCATTGATGGAAATTCTTTCAAATCTAAATCCATCACACTCTTGCAAATGCAGTCCGTAAATTCCGCAGCGCTCAACAAACACATCACCAACAATGGAATCGCATTTGCGAAAATGGAAGCCGTTGCCCGATGAGTCCATCGCTCGATTTCCGAATACGACTGGTTCAATGCATCGATTTATCCGAAATGCAGTATGGCGCCGGTCACTATGTCGGTAGCCATTCCTTAGCACTGTGTTGTCTCGGATCGTTACGTGCCGGTTCTTATTTGTACCGGCCGCTGGCTGCTGCACATGAATACCATGACGCCCCGCATCTTCGACAACATTGTTAATTATCGCACCCCGCTGCCCAAATAATGCCTCTTGCCCTGCCACCCCTTGGTTGCCTTTGAGTTCGATACCGTCATGATGAGTCCTGCCTACAATATTGTCCTCGAACCAGATATTGCTCCAAGGCGGAGACTGGCAGGTAATCCCCTTGTTCGATGCCTCAGGCACGATCATGCCCACGACTTCCACCTGTTCGCCGTGAACACTTATGCCATTCTCGTTTAGTGCGTCACGCCAATCAACTGCTCCATCACGCTCAGATCCAGCAATTACAGTTGGCTCAGTTGCACCTGTGATCCCGCCATCTCTCGTCCAATAAGCGTGATTTGCCGATGTTTTGACATAAGACCCTGCGGCCACCGGTGTATTCGGCTGCCAAGCCATTAGGGTATCGAGATTGGGCAGGTAATTGCGTACCGACCCTCCGCCCATAATTTTGACGTTTCTAGTCTTGCCAGTCTGGCCTGCGTAGATTGTTGTCCCAAAAGATGTTGGTGTGGTCGTGCGTATGGTGGCGCCTTTCGCAATCCATAACGTGAAGTCCGATACACGGAACCGCGGCATGTTAGACGCCCAGTAATCTCCGCCATCAGTGAAAGCGAGTATGCCGCGCTTCAAGTGTTTTTCGAATGCTTGTGCAGCTGCAAGAATTGCTGGGAAATTGTCCGTGGCCTTAACTGCAACTTTCCCAGGGCTTTCCTTCAGATTGTCATAGTCGCCTACACCGCCAAAGGCTCTAATGTCGTGAACACCGTCAGTGGGCAGCACCTCAAGCGACACATCCGCACCGATATGTGCCAAGTGCTGAAATTTCGAATTTGGTGAAAGCACGCGGTAAGTACCGACGTCAGGGATCGTGACGATATCTCCTTCGGCAACCTGCAAATGATGGCTCAAGTCGGCGGCATAGGAAAGGCGGGACGCCAGCTCTGAGAATTTTTGCAAGATAATGGGCGGGGCAGCGGTTTTATGAAGCGCTGGGCTGGAGCATATTTCTTTGCATGGCAAAGCCGTGCCTCGCTCGTTGAGGTATAGAATCATCATGCCTTGGTCAGCAGCAACGGCAAAGTGCTCACCGCTCAAAGTACTAGCAATCCCTAGGGCGACATTGGGGAAAGCAAATTTTCTCGAAGTTTTTAAAGACAACGGCTCATCCTAGCGCTCCACGCTTCCCCAGCTTGACTGAAAACAGACGTTTCACCGCACAATGCTGTATCAGACCTGAAAAGCGACCTTATTCTCAACCAACCTTGAGCATTGCGACCCCGGCTGGCGTCACATTGCAACTCTTCGTCCGCAGCTTGCGTTAAAGCTGACCATTGTTTTGGGCCAAAGATGGTAGTAGCCGAAGGCGGAAACCGCCGATTGGCAATAACGGCACCCAAACTTGGTCAGCCTGCGAATATGAGGTCCAAGGATCGAGGGACTTCGTGACTGCCGCTCCTTTATCGAGGGCAGCTAGCGCCGGCGCGGTATATAGGCAATTGGAGTACACCAGTTCGATGCGAATTTTCCTATCTCGCCCTCACATGTCAGGGAAGGAAGAGATATATGTGAAAGAGGCGTTTGCCTCTAATTTTGTAGCGCCGCTCGGCCCGCAATTGGATCAATTTGAGGCCGCCGTATCGGAATATCTCGGCGGCGGGCTATCCTGTGTTGGCCTGTCTTCAGGTACAGCAGCGCTGCACCTCGCGTTGATGGTTGCTGGAGTTGGGCCTGACGACGAAGTTTGGGTGTCTTCGATGACCTTCGCCGGCGGAGTATTCCCCATTACCTATCTCGGAGCAAAGCCGCGCTTTTTTGATTTGGACCCAGCAACATGGACAATAAACTGCGATATTTTGGCAAATGAGTTGGAATTGGCCGCCATGGAAGGTCGCCTCCCAAAAGCTATCGTTCCCACCGACCTTTACGGACAAAGCGTAAATCTAACAGCTTTGGAGGCCCTATCTGCCAAATACGGCGTTCGCCTTATTGTCGATTCTGCAGAGAGTTTTGGTGCTGAGCTCGATGGATCTAGAAAGGCTGGCACCGGCGGCGACGCCGCGATTTTATCATTCAACGGCAATAAGATAATTACCACGTCCGGTGGCGGCATGCTCGTAACCCGGCACCCAGAATGGGCGGAGCGGGCACGCTTCCTTGCGACACAAGCCAGGGATCCTGCGCCGCACTACGAGCACTCCAGTGTGGGATACAACTACAGGCTTTCTAACATATCCGCAGCGATCGGCTTGGGGCAGGTTGAGGTTCTCGATAAACGTGTGGCGCGCCGACGGGAGATTTTTGATCAATACCAACGGGCACTAACAAGAAGCGGTGTGCAGTTCCTGCCAGAACCAGAGGGTTATCGAGGAACTCGCTGGCTGACAACTTTAACGATTGACCCCGATGTAACAGGCGTCACCCGAGAAGAGGTCCGGTTGATGCTTCTTGAGCACGACATCGAGTCGCGACCCTTATGGAAGCCCATGCACATGCAACCGATTTACCGTGGTACGACATACCACGGTATAGGATTTGATGAGAAGCTGTTCGAAACCGGCCTATGCCTGCCCTCAGGGAGTGACATGACTGATGCAGAATTCACCGAGGTGATTGATAGAACTCTCAGCTTATTTTCCTAAGATCATCAGCTTAAACGTATCAGCTTCCCTACATGGAGGCTACTCGTCTTATTTTGCTGGCGCGTTTTTCGCTTCTTTGGCGAGAGCATCTGTTACTGCACCGCGACTATTAGCATTGCACGGTTGATAGTCCAACGGCAGTTCCAATAATATATCGATAATCTCTTGCTGAGAAAAAGCCTCGCAGGCCGCCAACAGCTTGTCGAGCATAAGATCCAGCTTTTCACGAGGTAGACTGACTTCTGATGCGGTCATTATTCGGGAATGCTGTGTCGGCTTAGGATCATTGCCGATGAGCAATTCCTCGTACAATTTTTCCCCCTTCCGCAGACCCGTAAAACAGATGGGAATTTCACCTTCGCCAGTCTGAACATCAGAAGGGCTTTCGATGAAGTAATGCGAAAGCCCATGTAGCTTGATCATACTTATGGCGAGGTCGACGATCTTAATAGGCTCACCCATGTCCAAGACAAAAACGTCCCCGCCTTTAGCCAAAGCTCCAGCCTGAATGACCAGCTGGGACGCCTCAGAGATGGTCATGAAATAGCGGTTAATATCGCGGTGCGTCACCGTCACTGGACCACCATTATCAATCTGAGATTGAAAGCGTGGTATCACCGAGCCAGAAGAGCCCAATACATTACCAAAGCGAACCATTGAGTAGGTGGTCGCGCCACCTTTTTCCGACAATGCTTGGCAAATTAGCTCAGCAATTCGTTTGGTCGCGCCCATGACGTTGGTGGGCCGCACCGCTTTATCAGTCGAAATCAGGATGAAGTTCTCAACACCGGAATCTTGTGCAATCGTGGCAATGGCCAAAGTTCCGAAAACGTTGTTCCGGATGCCCTCGACGATGTTGTCTTCTACAAGAGGGACGTGCTTGTAGGCCGCTGCGTGATAGACAGTTTGCACATCAAATTGCTCGATCACTGCTTGCAGCCGCTTCGCATGCTGAACAGACCCGAGCACTGGCACGATTTTGGCGCTTATGTCGTTACGTTTAGCGTTGTCGGCGAGCTCAGCGTCTATCGCATAAAGTGCAAACTCGGACATCTCGTAGATGATCAACGTCTTGGGGTTCTGCAGAAGTATTTGCCGGCAAAGCTCACTACCAATTGAGCCTCCACCGCCCGTAACCATAACCACTTTTCCAGCAACGTTCTGAGAGAGAAGTTCTTTATCTGGAGCGACAGGGTCGCGTCCCAACAAATCTTCAGCGGTCACATTGCGCAAATCCGATACCTGCGCCTTGCCACTGATAATATCAGACAAACCAGGTACCGTCTTGACCTCCAAATGGAGGTCTTCCAGCTCACGAAATATCTCACGGCGGCGAGCATTGCTAAGATTTGGCATCGCAAGCAAAATCGCCTGCAGTGGATACTTCTCTCCCAGTTTCGGCATCTTTGACGGCGCATGGACGCGCAATCCGCCCACCGTTAGACCTTGCAAGTTCGGATCATCATCCACAAACGCGACTGGGACGTAATCGCGTCCGTAAGTCAGGGAGTTAAGCACCTCAAGGCCTGCGTCGCGCGCGCCATAAATGACAACAGGCTGCTTAATGACTTGCATTGGCATGCGAATAATCTGTCTGACGAAAAAGCGCAGACCACCAACGGTTAAGACAATGAGACCGATAGAAATGATTGGCACTGAACGCGGGAGGCCCGCGACTGTCAGGTAGTTGGTTATCAATATGACTGCGGCGAAAACCAGCGCACCCTTGCTAATCGAGACCATTATTTGGCTGGTTACAAATCTAACCAATGACTTGTAGAGACCAGTGATACGAAACGTCGCGATAGTGGCGACAGTTGCGAAGGCTAGGGGCAGCCAGAGCCGGTCATTCGCCAGATATTCAAAGCTCTCCAGGCGAATGAGCATGCCTACATTAAACGACAAAACAATCAGGAATAAATCGACAAGAACCTGTAGAGCGACCTTACTGCGCCGGTTCAGAGTCGATAGAGACTTTAGCCAATCGACCATTTGTGAACCCTATTCTTTTGACAATTTTGCCTTGCTGAATCTGGCGAGGAATGTGTTAAGCCTACCCAGGTCAACGCAATCATTACACGTGCCGGGGCGCCCAGAAAACTCCAAACAAGCACCCCACTGAAAAAGCCTCTAGGTGAAGAGCAAACACGTGAAGCCGCACAAGGCAAGACTATTTCCGCCATTCAGCAAGGTCCAACTGCCATTGCGCCTCGAGCGCAGAGATTCCACCTTCAAAGTGGCCCTTAAGGTAAGATCGTGTCTGATCATCGATATGCGGCGCCTTGCCCATTTTCGACAAGCGCGCTTTGATCGGTTCCCTGAGAGCATTGGGCACTATTGAGCGAAACTGCATCAAATTCAGCTTCTGAGCGAGGCGTAAGACTTTTCCAGCGTTCGCGCCGTAAGCTGCATTGACTGGACCCTCGCCTTGCAAAGGAGCAGACGGTGGATCTACTGATAGAAAGCGATAGGCCTGCTCAAGTTCACATTGCCTTTGGGACTTTAGCCGAGAGCTTAGAACCACATGGATCTGTTCCCGCGGAAACAGATCCATGTAACGCGCCAAATGTTTGGCGTAATCGCCTGCTGCCAAATAAGTTCTAACTGGCAACTCTTCACCTTTGGCAATCGCATCAATCTGTGCAGTCCATAGTTCCTGAGCTGCTGGTTTATCAAATATGCTGCCTTGATCATGCTCCGCGCGGATCGCTTCAGCAAAATCCAATTTTTCGAGACCTCGCGAATACAGCATCCACCATGAGGAAAATGCTCGGCCAACTGGATCTCTTAAACAGACAATAAGCTTGGCCCGCGGATTGTACTGCGCGATCCTTTTCGCCACCCATGGCACCATCAAATAACTTGGAGTGGCTTCCCCTCGGGCTATTACATTGTTAGAACTGGCGAAATATCTTGCCTCATAAGCCTGCTTGTCTTCGGTGTAGTCTGCATCGAAGAAATGTGGCTCCTTCGGCTTAGAGATTTCGACCTGTGAGTGGTGATCCAAGTAGCTGGCTAAAGCGGTCGTCGCACACTTCGGCGCACCTAGGATGAAAAAGTCTATTGGCTTATGCGGCATGGTCAGGCTTCGCTTTCGATCGCATTAGATTTGGCACATGCCGATGTCCCAGAAAGAGCATAGTCAAAAATAGGTAGTCGTATTTTGCGCCGAGCATTTGAACGTCGGTAATAGCTCGGAGGCCTAGGCAAAACAAAACAATCCAAAAAAATGGCCATTCGCGCCTTTTTAGGACGGATTTAAGTAAGCAAAAGGCAATTAGACCAAGGTACGCAATGCCGAGGTTCGCCCACGCTGCCAAATACGAGTTGTGCAGATTGTAGCCAAATTTCTGCAGAAAAAATATCTCGAAATAATTCCGGCCAAAAATGAACTCCGAAAACGATATCCCTTGGAAGTACATCAAGTTAATCGTCATACGAGAAAAGTCATGCAGGCCGCGATTACGCAATCTAGGTACCAGTTCCAGCAAGGAGTCAGCCACTGCCGCTAGCAATATCATCAAAACGGTTACCAGAATGGCATTCCGGATGACGCTGGAGACCACGCGGCGTTCATCCAACGCTCCTTTAGCTAGAACGAGTACCATCAATAATACAGAAGCGATGATGCCCGCTCGTCCTTCGCTCAGGACTGAAATCACGATCGTCAGGAAGGCGGCCAAAATATGATTTTTGCTCACTTGTGGCGGCTTCGAGAGCACGACCGCAGAAGCAAATAACCCAAGCATAACGACTGAAAGGAAGTTACGTGAGTTGCGAACCAACACCCTCTCCGGGTCAATCCCAGATAGGATCAACAGTAAAAGCAAGCCTCCAGTTATATAAAAAGGCAACCAAGCGACTTCGACCGATGACCTTATCTTACTGATCGCCATGGCGAGAACTGCGCTAAACGCGACAAACAAAAGCTGCCTTAGATTGTAGTATTCATTGAAGTATCCCCAGGAAAATTGAATCATTAACAAAAGGAATATAAGGAACAACAGCGTTGTATCGCGCTTATTAATCGATCCAACTTGATTACCACCAACCATAAAAAGAGCAGCGAGGAACAACACCCCTCCAGCCCAAAAAATGGGGGAAAGAAACGTCAAAGTCACGCACCACACTGCTAGGGCGGCGAAGATTGAAACAAGAAAGTTTCGGCTCACTGACATACAGGAAAATCTCTCAAAGTCCGCGTGGCGGACCGAAGGCTATCTTTGGAAATGTGACACCAACGATTTAATTGATTTAGCAATGGAGTAATTGGGCGACCACCCAGCCTCGTTTGCGAGACCGCAATCCATAAAACCGCCGCTGATAATTTGCGTGCCTTCACTCGCGTTTATTGATACCGTCGGCCCAGGTAGGCCAAGCTCCTGACTAATGGCGCCGACCGCATCAACGTACTCCTTAATCGTCGTGCCTCGTCCTGCCCCAACATTATAGACCATGGACCCCGCTTCAGGCGGGGCCTGCAAAAAGTGCATTATCGATTCTGACGCGTCATGGACGTCCAACAAATCTAACGTGTCATTAGGAGCAGTGACGACAATTTCTCCACCAGTGACCGCACTTTTTACAAATTTGTGCGGAAACTCATTGTCGCGCAAGCCATCTGCCGCGCCGAACAACCGGGCCACACGAAGCGAAATTGCTGCCATTTGGGGATTCAGAAAACTCAACTCACGCAGGTGGGTTTCAATGGCGTACTTCGAAAATGCATATGGCGTAGTGGTACGGATTCCAGAGCCCTCAACCCACGCCTTGTTGGAAGGGCCATAGACCGATTGAGACGATACATTCAGGATGAATGGTATTTGCGAAGCAACCGCCTTAGTCATCAAATCGACCTGGAATTCGTAGGAAGAGCGTATCGCGTCGACGCCATCTGGCGGCCTCGCAGACGCCAAATTAACCAATGCATCTGCTGAGGCGAGACAGTTCATCGCATCAGGGCCAGCACTGTCTATTACTTTGACAAATGGTAGGTGCGAAAATTGGCTTTTCGTTTTCTCGACTGAGGCTGCACGAGACAACACGGCAATCTGCAGCCCAGCGCCTTCGCATCGATCAATAAAAGTGCGTCCCAACCAGCTTGTGCCGCCTGAGACCGCTACAGTCGCAAGCTTACGAGCGGAGCGCCTAAATCCAAAATTCTCATCTGGCCAAACTCTGCAAGCCACTTGGCGGACGCCAACCTTCGAGAGATTCACTTTCAATTCAGGCACATTTTGGCGGGTCAGATCTTTGCAAACCGCGTCAACTTCATTGAAGCCAAACTGCGCTCGGTTCCCAGTAATTCCGGTGAAACGAGGGTTCATTTCAAAGAATCTGACGCCCTCGTCAGTTATTCGGCCCTGGATGTTAATGGGTCCGACCGGATCCATATCCGCAAGCACGTCTTCAATCTGTTTGACAGCCGCCCATAAACCCTCGTCTTCGATCGGCACAATTTCGACGGGCACCCCTCCCTTTAAACGATTGAGCGAAGCAAAGCGTCCAATCAATGCCCCCGTAGCGGAATACACCAGTTGCACGGAGACTTCAGATATTTGAACGACTTTGCCAGCTTGAACAGCACTTTGCACTGCCTCGAATTCTGGGGCAGATCGTTTCGGATAGAGAAAAGCCTGGACCACTAGGTCATCGGGCAAACCTTCAGCATCGTCCACCGAGTGCAAGATGTGAAGATCGGAAGATGCCGATCCGCCGGCAGGTTTCGCAATCATGGGAAACTCGCCGTCTGCCGCACCTTTCCTCACTTCTTCGACAGAATACGATGGAGCGATAACTTTCGTTTTCTCACGAAACGCTCTTGCCCAATCAAGCTTGTTGCGGAGCAATTTGGTTAAGGCAAGACCACTAACAGCTACTTCGGTGCCGATGGCATTGAATTGATTACGCTCACGCGAAAACAGCTCCAATTCAAGATCGTGACCGGGTATCAAAACATCAATAGCAAGTCGCTTGCAGATATCACGGATAGCGGCAGCATAGCCCGCATCTGTAATCTGCGGCAAATCCACGAAAGCATCGCAATCGGGGACCGAGTATTTGAGGCGACCCTGATCTGAGGTAACAACAAAGTAAGTTTCTTTGTAATACCGCAGCGAGTCGATTACCGATTGCGCGACGCCGCTTCCAGCGCAAGTCACCAGGACACGTATTTTGCTGCTATTCATTCATCATAGCCCTTGAAGCGCTCGTTCTGATCGGGTGTCGTTACGTCGGAGCGGGAAAGCACCTTACCGACCGTTAAAAACAATATTTTCAGATCCAAAAGCAGGCTTTGGTTGTCCGTATACCAAACGTCCAAGTCGAACCGGCTTGCCCAGTTACTGGAGCTACGACCATTAACTTGCGCCCAGCCCGTAAGACCAGGTCGTACATCTAACCGCCTGGCATGCTCATCGGAATACAATTCATCATATGCTGGAAGCAGTGGTCGCGGGCCGACAAGGCTCATCTCTCCTCGCAGTATGTTGATCAATTCCGGAAGCTCGTCCAAGCTCGTCGCACGCAAGAAATTTCCAAGCTTTGTCATACGCTCGGCATTAGGAAGCAGCTTGCCGCTCGCATCGACCTCATTTGTCATCGTGCGGAACTTGAACATATTGAATGGTTTGCCCGCCAATCCTGACCTTCGCTGCACAAAGATAACGGGCAGGCCAAGCGAGAACGCAATCGCGCAAGATACGATGAGCAAGACCGGGGCAAGGCAAACCAAGAGTGTCAATGCCAGTGCCACATCGAACACCCTTTTAGTCATTTGTAGTACGACTCCCAGTGACCGAACCTTAGACGATGGTCACCCTTCTTGATGCGCGCGTCATTACCAAACTCAGCCCATCAAACAAGCGGATTAAATCAGCCATCGAAGCCAAGCACCACTCTGCACTTAGTTGGATGAGGCAACCATATCCCAACTTAACGGCTCGCCTCTTTTTAGAACCCGGCTGGCTTTGGAGCCCAAGACCGCATCAAGATGCTTTGGTGCCATACCGAAGCCAGGTCGGATCGATCTGATGTTTTGTGCAGACAGAACGTCCCCCTCTTCAACATCTTTGACGACGTAAAGTGATCGCCTGAATTGGGCAGAGCCTTCCTCTGCACCCTTTAAGCTGTAAGCGACATCGCCGAGCGCGACCCATGCGCGCTTGCAATCTGTAACCAGGCTTGAGAACTCATCTGGTTCTAAACTAAAATCAGCGTCTGGGCCGCCATCTGCGCGGGCCAGAGTGAAGTGTTTCTCGATCACCGAGGCTCCAAGCGCGATCGATGCAACCGCAACGGCACTGCCCATAGTGTGATCAGACAAGCCAGCGACGCAATCGAAGGCTTCGCCTAAATGCGGCAAGGTGCGCAGGTTGGTTTGCTCGTCAGGAGCAGGATATGAACTGACGCAATGCAGCAATATCAGATCCTCACACCCACCCTCGCGCGCCGCCCGAACGGCATCGTGAATTTCGCTCAAATTGGCCATGCCAGTCGAAATGATCATAGGTTTGCCCTTGGCCGCGGTGTAGCGGATCAAAGGCAAGTCGATGGCTTCGAATGAAGCAATCTTGAAGGCTGGAGCGCCAAGATCGTCCAGAAGATCGACGGCTGTTTCGTCAAACGGGCTTGAAAACAGAGTCACGCCAAGCTCGCAGGCCCTCTTGAACAGCCCTTCGTGCCACTCAAACGGTGTTTGAGCCTCTTTGTAGAGGTCGTAAAGAGTGTATCCGTCCCATGGCGTGCCGCTTATTTTGAATTGATCACTATCGTGATCGATGGTCATCGTATCAGGCGTGTAGCTTTGTATTTTGATCGCATCCGCGCCCGTGGCTGCAGCCGCTTCTAGAAGGGTAATTGCGCGCTCGAACGAGCCATTGTGGTTGCCCGATATCTCACAGATTACGTAGGGTGCATGATCTGGACCAATTTTCCTGCCGTCGATTTCAATTATCTTCATAGTCTGCCTACTAATCTTGTTGCTCGCGTAGCCATGCCCAGCCAAGCTCTCTAGCTGTGCAGAATAGCACTTGGCGGTACCTATAGTCTCTTGATCGCCAAACGCACGCCTTTCTAGCCCGCCCAAGAAAGGCAAGTATCGAAAATGTCAGCCTAGGAATGCAAGACGGATTTGCGGATTGGGCATTGGGTCAGGTGATCTGCAAATTAAACTGTACCAGACCCTCTTCGCTCTTACCCGTTCGAGAATAACCGCAGCGCTCAAACAAGGCGAGGGAGGGCGCGTTTTCCTCACGAACAAAGGCGATGATCAAACTGATGCCATAATCTTCGCGCAAGGCGCGATGGCCAGCACCTAACAACGCCTTGCCAAGTGAACGCCCGCGCGCGCTTGGAGCGACCGTAATTGAAACCTCGGCAGCTTGACCTTCAAGATCAAATCGCAGCATTCCAACTTGCTGTTCCGCTTGCTCCGCGATCAGCAATATCTGATCGCGAGAACGCAGCACCTGATTGAGCCATACTAGGTGATCTGATAGCCGAACAGGGGCGGTATTGCGGGCCATTTTTCGTACTGTGAGATCGTTTCGCCAACGCCAAAGCTGGACTGCATCCAAATCAGTGGCTTTCCGAAGCGTGAGCTGATCGGCTTGTTCTAAGTGACTTATAACGCGAACCACACGGTCAATGCCCCGACCATCTGTAACAGCTGCGGCCATCGCAGCGCTCGCTTGCAAGTCGCAAGTGCTGTCCAAAAATTGCCCCACGGCGGAAACTGTTTGCCCCACGCCGTCCGTCATTATGATTGCTCCAGCTTCCATAAGCCGTTCGTTGACGACCTGTTGGTTCCTGGCGGTGGTCAGCACAACCGCAGGCAAACCAGAGCAGCACCGCTCGAGTGCCGTCACACCGCCGCTACCAACCGCGATATCCGCCCAAGCCATCGAAGCGGCCATATTGATCGCATCAAATTGGACCTCAACATTCTCGAAGCGGCTAGGCAATTTTGACAATTGCTTTGCCGCTTCGGCCTGGCGGCCGCATATGACCCGGAGCAGATAGTCGGGAAAGGCCTGCGCCAGAGCTTCTGAAACAGGGAGAGTAAGTCCCCCTGCATCCGCTGCCCCAAAATTGATCAAAATGCGCTCGGCTTTTCGGGTTTCACGCGCGCGGATCGCTTGGTCACTAGCTCGCGCGAACTCATCTCGCAGCAAGCTGTATGATGCGCCAAGCAGCAACTCACACTCTGCGGGAACGAGACCTTGATAGTCGAGCGCTGAACAACCAAAATTCTGGTCGAGCAAGTAGCTGCACTCGTGTTCCCGATTGGCAAGATCGTCGATAACCATCAACGGAACGCCCGCCCACTGGCTCTCCCACGTTTGATCGAGCAAATAATGGTCTACGATTACCAAATCGACTGAAAATTCCGACAGTGCATTTTGACAAGCCTCCCAGTCCGCGAGCTGATCTGCATGAACTGCTGGACTATTCTCCCACCCGTAAGTGAGATCTGCCCCAATCACATTCGACTGAATAAGATGCAGACGATGGCCGGCCTCCGTCACCTTTTCGCCGAAGCCATCCGGCACTCGAGAGCAAAGAAATACGCAAGAGTGCCCAGCGGCCTTCATCGCATTGGCCAAAGTCAAACACCGATAGAGGTGTCCTGCCCCAATCTGAGCATCACCATCGACACGAAAAATGAGGTGCACTGAAAAAGGCCTCCAAATTCCCGGTAATTGCGTTACCCAGCTTTGCTGCATAGTCCATTCTTTTCTAGATGGCTGCAATCGAGGCCTAGGGACCAAGTATCATGCGCAAAATTCTCGTTACCGGCACCGCCGGCTTCATTGGCTTCCACCTTTCAAAGCTGTTGCTGGAAGAAGGCTTCGCGGTCGTCGGATATGACGCAATGACCGACTATTACGATGTGCACATCAAAGAGCGGCGGCATCAGATGCTGCTGCAAAATCAGCACTTCAGCTGCACAGTCGGGATGCTGGAAGACTTCGACACTTTGCGCGAACTGGCGATGAAAGAGCAGCCGGATGTGATTGTGCACCTCGCTGCTCAGGCTGGCGTTCGCTACAGCCTGGAAAACCCGCGCGCCTATTTAGAAGCAAACGTCACAGGCACGTTCAATGTGATGGAGCTCGCGCGCGAGCTTGAGGTCGACCACCTGCTGATGGCCTCCACCAGCTCTGTTTATGGCGCGAATGAGGACATGCCGTTCGATGAGCGCGAGAAGGTCGATACGCCGCTGACCTTTTATGCCGCTACGAAAAAAGCCAACGAAAGCATGGGCCACTCCTATGCCCACCTATGGAACCTGCCGACGACAATGTTCCGTTTCTTCACGGTCTACGGGCCGTGGGGCCGGCCGGATATGGCGCTGTTCAAGTTTACCAAAGGGATCCTTGAGGGCACTCCGATCGACATTTACAACAACGGTGACATGTTTCGTGATTTCACATTCGTGACCGATCTTGTGCGAGGGATCCGCTTGCTCATTGATGCCGCGCCGCTCCGTCCGGATACTCCAGAGGACATCGCTGATTACGACAACCTGTCACCTGCCGCGCCTTACCGCGTCGTCAACATCGGCAACAACGATAAGGTTCGTCTGATGGACTTCGTCGAGGCTATTGAGAGCGCATGCGGGCGTGAGGCGATCAAGAACTTTATGCCAATGCAAAAGGGCGATGTTCCCGCCACCTGGGCGGATGCAACTTTGCTCAAAGAGCTAACCGGATATGTGCCGCAAACGGATGTGCGTGACGGCGTAAAACAATTTGTCGACTGGTACCGAGACTATTACAAAATCTAGGGCTCCGGCGCACTAACCTCTCACTTAGAAACTCAGCCCTGCGGTGTTTCCTCGGCAGGTGCTTCAGCAGGCTCTGCCGCGTCCGCTTCGCTTGGGTCCGGCTCGGTCAAAGCGGGTGGTCCGTCTTCGCCTGGCAGCGCCTGCGAGCGCTCCCGCTCAAGCCGCTCCAAATATTCGCGCTCGATTTGTTCGACCCGGCGCTGTTCAGCGGCGGCATCGACGTCAATGTTCGACAGGCGCTCTTGGCGCGCTTGCTCGATCAACTCGCTAAAGCGGATATCCTGACCTTCCGCCCGGTCTTTGTAGGCATCGTTGATCAGCTTCTGGGTGCAACCGGTTAGCCCTCCTGCGCCCGCTGGATCGCATGACAGAGTGCCAAAAGCACCAACCAATTCAAGGCTTTCGACCCGGCGTGACCATGCGGTGTTTTGCGGATTATCCGAAAAACGCAAAGCTGGCGGAATACGGAAACGGTCGTCTTCTGGCAGGCGCGCGATCACGCAAATCGTGCCCTCTGGGCACGGCGGCGCATCATCATCGCCGTAAACATAGGCGGTTTGCACGTCATCAGGCAGCGCCTCGTCTTCCTGAGCCAAGGCAGGCGCAGCAGCAAGCATGGCGGACACACCAAGCGCGAGACTTGCGATCAGGGTTTTACGGGGCAGCGACGTCATCGGATGTTCCTCACATGAATTTCTGAGCATTATATCACACCATCGGCCGTGAACCATGGCTGAAGAAGGCCGCGGCGCGTCAGGCGGCCGCCTAAATCCGCTCGCTGATCTTAATCGCGGCGCGGCATCCCAGCCGGATCGCGCCGGAGAGCAGACCATAAGCGGGCGCTTTTTCCGCGCCGTGGGCAATCGCTGCATCGTGATGCTCGCGCTCTTCCTCGCGGAATTTCTCAATCATTTCAGCGAGCTCTGGATCGGCATTGTCGGCCTCAAGTTCGTCGAGCTGATCGGAGTAATGCTTGTCGATCTCTGTTTCGACAGCTGCAGTGCACGCCATCGCCGCCTCTGGGCCGAGCAAGGCTGTGCCAGCGCCCAAGGCATATCCGGCCATGGACCAAAAGGGTTGCAGCGCCGTTGGGCGCACGCCCCGCTTTGCCATCAAAGCGTCGAATTTCTCGCGGTGAACCTTCTCTTGCTCGGCCATATGCGCGATTTCTTGGCTGTGCGGTCCGCGATCGCCCATCACTGCCAGCTGACCTTCATAAATCCGCGTCGCGCCAAATTCGCCGGCCTGATCGACCCGGATCATGCGGTGGATGTCTTCGCGTTTCATGCTCGCTCCTGCTTGGCTGTCAGTCCCAAGATGGTGATCCCACCGAGACATGAAAAGAGGAAATTCCAACCCGCCAGCGAAATGCCAAACAGGCTCCATGGCGCGACATCACAGCGCACCAGCGGCGTGCTGGTGTCCATAACGGACGCCGCCGCGCCCGGCCCCGAGGGAATGGTCGCGCAGCCGGTGATGCCTTCCCACCAACCATATTCGACGCCCGCGTGAAATCCGCCGATGAGCCCTGAGACGATCATAGCCAGTCCGGCGAGGCCGAGCCACAGGCGCTTTGGCGCGGCAAAAAGTGCCAGAACAGCAAACCCAAGCGCGGCAAAATGCGGCCAGCGTTGCCACCAGCACATTTCGCACGGGAACAGGTCAAAGCCATATTGCGACACGTACGCACCGCCCAGCAGGCCCGCCGGGAGCGCAAGTGCCAAGGTTTGAGCGGCCTTCAACCGCGAGAAATCAGCCATAACGCGCCCGCTCTAGGCGGCTTAATCGCGCAGCGCCACCGAACTTGCTGTCGTGCGGCGCAGAGTTTCCAACGCATAGTGCAATTGGAAATCCTCAACGCCCTGCTCTTCCAGCTGTTCAGCGGTCAGTTTGAAGCGTGGATCATCGATCTTGTCGCCCTCAAGCTCATCGTCCTTGAGGCCCAGCTCGTTCACCAAATGCCCGCGCAGATCGCTTTCGCGCGTCACATATTTGCTGCGCAGCGCGTAATCCGGATCGGACAATTGCGGCACGGTGATATCGGGCTTGATCCCGCCTTCTTGCACCGAATGGCCCGACGGCGTGTAATAACGCGCCGTCGTCAGCTTGAGCGCGGTGTCACGGCCCAACGGCAACAGCGATTGCACGCTGCCTTTGCCAAAGCTGCGATCACCCATCACCAGCGCGCGGCGGTGATCCTGCAAAGCGCCTGCGACAATCTCAGAGGCTGAGGCAGAGCCCGCATCGATCAGCACAATTACCGGAGTGCCCTCTGCCATATCGCCGCGGAACACGGTTTCGGCATCATACAGCAGAGTTTCGCCGCGAGCGCGGCCGCGCTGCGATACGATCCGGCCCTTGTCGAGGAACAAGTCGGACAGAGCGACTGCCTCGTCCAGGCTGCCACCCGGATTAGAGCGAAGATCAAGGATCAGGCCGCTGACCCGGCCCGTCGCTTCTGTTTGGATCGCTTGCCATGCATTGAACACGTCCTGGCCGACATCGGCGGAGAATTCGTTGACCGAAATTACGCCAACATTGCCTGCTTCCAGCTTATGCGTAACCGGCTCCAGCTCAATCACGCCGCGTGTCACCGACACTTCCAGCGGCTCTTCGCGCCCTGCCCTGAAAATCGTCAACTCGATCGCGGTACCAGCCTGGCCGCGCATGCGCGCAACGGCATCGTCCAATTCGCCGCCATAAATCAGGTCGCCATCGAGGTGCGTGATGAAGTCGCCCGCCTTGATGCCCGCTTCTTCTGCGGGACTGCCGCGGAATGGCGAGATTACCTTAACCGCGCCATCTTCCATTACCACTGACAGGCCAAGACCAGAGTAATTGCCATCGATCATGGTGTTGAGGCGCTGCAGGCTGCTACCATCGAGATAGGCAGAATGCGGATCCAGCGCCGCGAGCATCCCGTCAATCGCACCGCGAACCAGAACCTCGTCCTCGACATCCTCGACATAGCTCGCCTTGATCCGTTGATAGGTGGCGAACAATTTCGAAAATTCCGGACCGGCGCGGCCTTCCACTTGGGCCATGCTGGCCGTAGCGGTTGGGATAAGCGCGATGGTGGTCACGAGCGCTGCACTTTGCAGCAATGCGATGAACTTCTTGGGCACGCAGGGCTCCTTTAGCGTAATATGCCATGTGTATCGCGCAAACTGTCTGAATGCCAGATGAGAGCGACCACATGAGTTTTGTGCATCAGAGTGGGTCGTTTCACGCGGGACGCGGTATCTGTAAGGCGGTATTTAGGTCGGCAGACGCGCCCTAATTTCTAAAGGAATTGCAGTGGGTTAACTGGCTTTCCAGCGCGGCGAAGCTCAATCGTTATCGCCGGATTCTGATTTGCGGCGACCCCCAAAGGACTGCCGCTGACGAGCTGATCGCCGACCTCTGCATCGCTGGTCGCAAGCCCTGTGACGAGGCTGGTCCAGCCATTTTCGTGCTCAATAATGACGATTCGCCCGAACCCGCGATAGGGCCCAGAAAACGCCACACGGCCAGCAGCGGGCGCGATCACTTGCGCTCCGGCAGCGGGCGCGATCACCACGCCAGTGCTGCGCGACCCGCTATCGCGAAGTGCGCCAAATCCAACGACGGTGCGGCCTTGAACTGGAAGCTGAAAATCCGCTGGCGGGATCACTTCATTCGCGGCCTGTGACGGGGTAGGTGAAGGTTCGATTGACACTTGCGATGCGCTGGGCTGAGCAGGCCGCAGAACGGGCCCAGATAAAGCCGCGAGCTCACGGCGCAATTCGCTTGCATTGCCAAGCTCTCCGATCAGTCCATCGAGATCGCGCGCATCCTCGGCGAGGGCAAGTGCGCGCTCATTCTCGCGCGCAGCAATGGCGCGGGCTTCGCTGGAGGCCTGTCGTTGACTTGCTTCGAGCTGGGTCAAGGCGGCTCTGCGTTCCTGCAAAGCGCCTTCGCTGCCGCGCAGGTCAGCCAGCGACTCGCGTGCCTGATCCTCTAGCGCACGCCCCTCGTCCAGATCGCTGCGCAGGGCGGCGGTCCGGGCGCGCACTTGCGGCACGGCGCTGTCGAGAACCGCGCGCACATAGACGGTTTCTCGTAAGGAGCCGGGTTGCAAAGCAGAAAGCACCAGCGGCCGGCGAGACATTGCCTGCAGCGCGCCAGTTAGACGCACCAACGGCTCTTGCCGCTCCGCCAAGCGTGCACCCAGCTCTGCGCGCCGTGTCTGAGCCAAGGAATAACGCGCCTGAGCCGCTGCAATCTCGGCCTCTGATTGCTGGACCTGCGCCGCCAAGGCTGCCGCCTCGCTCGCGGTCTTTTCTGCAGCAAGCTCCGAATTCTCCGCTCTTTCGGTGAGTTCAGCGGCGCGTTTCTGCGCATCCGCCGCTGCACGCTGAGCGCGGGCCAATTGCTGGCGCGCTTCAGCCGGATCGAGCAGCGCAATATCGCGCTGAGCATTGCCATCAGGGATAAGCGCCGCAAAGCCCGCAATCGCCAGGGTCATAGCGCCTGCGGTAGCTAGGATTTGCCTCTTCATGCCCGCCCTTTTGCCCGATGATTACCAGCGATGATAGGGGTGGCCTGCAAGAATGGTGGAGGCGCGGTAGAGCTGCTCCATCAGCATCGCGCGGGCCAGCAGATGCGGCCATGTTGCGGGGCCAAACGCGAGCAAGAGATCAGCCTCAGCGCGCTCTTCGCGGCTGTGCCCATCCGCCGCGCCCAGTACGAAGCGGGCCTCGCGAATGCCGTCATCGCGCCAGCGGCCAAGCAGCGCGGCAAAATCTTCCGAACTCATGGTTTTGCCGCGCTCATCGAGCAGCACAGTCTTCAGCGGCGCCTGAGGATCAGGAATTTTCCCGCCTGTTTCCGGTAATTCGGTGAGTTTGGCCGGCCACGTCAGCCGCTTTTCATAACGCGCAACCAGCTCCGCCTCGGGCGAACGGGCAATTTTTCCGCGAGCGATGACGTGAAGGAGAATGGTCAGAGCTCCATTTGCTAGCGCTGCTTCGGTTCGCTGCGATGTTGAACTGGTCCGGCCCGTGTAGCGGGCCACAAGGCCAAGTGGCCACCCGCAGCGATGCGATCTTTGATCGCGTGAGCGAGGATAGCCGAGGCGGCGGATGCCGCCGCTGGCGCTTGAAGCTAGAAAACTACGCCTTACCCATGCCGACTTCGCCGTCGAACGCCCACATCCGCTCTAGGTTGTAGAAACTGCGCACCTCGGGGCGGAACAGATGCACCACCACATCGCCGACATCGACCAGCACCCAATCGGCCGCCGGCAGACCTTCGATCCGCACGGGGCCATGCCCGGCCTGTTTGACCGTTTCAGCCAATTTCTGAGCGATAGCAGCCACTTGCCGGGTCGAGCGACCCGATGCGATCACCATGTGATCGGCAATCGAGCTCTTGCCCTCAAGCGGGATCGAGACGATTTCTTGCGCCTGATCATCGTCCAGCTGACGCATCACCAAATCGTGCAATTCATGGCTAGCCATATCAGCTGCGCCGCCTGCTGGCGGGGCCACATTGGCATTGGACGCGGAAGTTTGTGCCTGATTCATAGGCGACCATAGAACTCCAGATACTGGGGTGGGTAAATGCAGGATTTGAAACGCTGAATATGCGCCTCATACTCCCTCCGATGTCTGAATCCGTCTGAACGTCAGCCGGTCTCGCACGCCCGTCTGCGAATATTGCGCCGCCCAATCCGCATTGGCACGGCGAATTGCCGTGGCCGAACGCGTGTCAGGATCGAAACGCAATAACACCAGTGCAGGTGCGCTCCATCGCCCCCGTTTTTGAAAGCTGGCGGCGGGCACTCGGTAGCGCCTGAGCCAGGCCATAGCGGGGCTCGCCATAGCCTGACCGGTATAGCCGGGCCTGGCGATCACCGCAATCGGCATTGTGCGCGCTATATCGCGCCAGGCCTTCCACCGGTGGAACTCAGCCAGATTGTCCGAGCCCATCAGCCAGATAAACTCGCGCTTGGGATAGCTGCGTTTGAGCGCGCGCAGAGTATCGAGCGTGAAGCGCGTGCCGAGTTGTTGTTCGATAGCAGTGGGCACAATCCGCGCGCGGCGCGCCTGCTTTTGCGCCGATTGGACGCGAGCCGACAACGGCGCCATGCCCTTGCGCGGCTTTAGCGGATTGCCGGGCGAAACCAGCCACCAGGCCTCATCCAGACCCAGCGCATCAATCGTAAACAGGGTGATTCGCCGGTGCCCGCCATGCGCAGGATTGAAACTGCCGCCTAGCAGTCCCGTTCGCAGGCCTCTCTGCATCACGCGTGCAATCGGCTCAAGGCCGCGCTTGGCCAGTGCCGCGCACCAGCCATTTGTAAGTGGTCAGCCCCTCCAGCGCGACGGGCCCGCGAGCATGCAGCCGCCCGGTTGCAATGCCAATCTCTGCGCCCAGGCCGAATTCCGCCCCATCGGCAAATTGCGAGGAGGCATTGTGCATCACAATCGCACTATCGACGCTGGCAAAGAACCGTTCTGCCGCTGACTGATCTTCGGTGATGATCGCATCGGTGTGCGCGCTCGAATGCTTCGCAATATGCGCCAGCGCCTCACCCATATTATCGACGATTGCGGCGGAGACGACGGCATCAAGATATTCCGTATCCCAATCCTCAGGCTCAGCGGGTTCGACACGCGGATCAAGGCTCTGCGCCCGGCCGTCGCCGCGCACCTCGCAGCCTGAGGCAAGCAAAGCTTTGACGAGCTCTGCCGCTTTAGGGAAGCGCGCGTCGATCAGCAGCGTCTCCATCGCGCCGCAAATCCCCGTGCGCCGCATTTTGGCATTGAGAACAATCTCTTGCGCCATCGCAGGGTCTGCGTCCGCGTGAACATAGGTGTGACAAATGCCGTCAAGATGGGCGAGCACGGGAACGCGTGCATCGGCCTGAACCCGCGCGACCAGCCCTTTGCCGCCGCGCGGCACGATCATGTCAATCAGCCCGCTGGCTGTGAGCATTGCGCCAACCATGGCCCGGTCTTGGGTCGGCATGATCTGCACACACGCCGCCGGCACGCCGGCCTGGACCAGGCCCGACGTCATTGCGGCGTGGATCGCGTGATTCGAATGAACCGCCTCGCTCCCACCGCGCAGCAGGGCAGCATTGCCAGCCCGCACACACAGCGCCGCGGCATCAGCCGTCACGTTGGGGCGGCTCTCGTAAATCAGCCCAATGACGCCAATCGGCACGCGTATCCGTGACAATTTCAGCCCATTGGGGCGCTCGCTGGTGTCAATGATCTGGCCCACCGGATCAGACAGGCGTGCCACCGCATCCACCCCGGCCGCAATGCCTTCAATCCGCGCCTCATCCAGCGCCAGCCGGTCAAGCATCGCCTCAGGCAGCCCTGCGGCTTTCCCGGCGGCAAGATCCTTCGCATTCGCATCCAGGATCACACTGACGTCACGGCGCAATTGATCCGCTGCATGATGCAGCGCGGCGGCGCGCGCTTCGCTCGGCATAGAGGCGAGCTGTCGCTGGGCCGCGCGGGCCGAATGGGCCAGCTCTGTGACAGTTTCAGCAGCGCTGGCTTGCTGCGGCATTGTGGGAGAGATTGCAGTCATAATCTGACGGCAATAGCACCGCGAAACAGCCCTGTCAGTCCCGATGACGTCAATGCCAAAGGCCAAGCGAATCGGAAGTAAAAAAGGAAGCGAAATCGACCAATTTGAGCGATTCTCTGAGCCTCAATCCCCAAGCGAAAACCCGCAAAAAATGTTTACTTATCGGTAATGTTTCACCCAGATGAACGTTTCATCGCGTTATGTTCACACTTCGCCCGGCCCGTTAACCTTTGGATTCGACCTGAGGCACCCCGCTTGGTAGCGCGGCTGTCAATTGAGTTGGGGCAGAAAGATAAAAGGGTTCGCCTTGCCAAATGCAGGTTCCACCGCCAGCTGGCGTGACCAGCTGGAGAAGTGGTTTCCTGACCGTGAGTTTTTTATGCGCTCACAGGGTCAGGTTCGCTTCATCACATTCACATCGCGCATGCAGAAGATTGCAGCGGCAGCGATTGTCGTGCTCGTTGTCGGCTGGGCGGTGACGATGGGGGCGATGGCGTGGTCCAAGTATCAAGCGGATGTGGACCGGCTCTCCTTGCTCGAAAACGCAGCAAAAGTGGCCAGCGCTGAAGAACGGCTTGACGCTTACGGCGACGAAATGGACGCCGTCGTTGATGACTTGTCAAAACGTCAAGATTTTATCGAGCAAATGACCGAAGCTTTGCCGGAAGACGTCAAGGACGCGAACGGCACAGTTACAGATTCGTCGTCAGAATCTGCCGACCTGATCGAAAAAGTCAGTGCTTCGTTCCCCGAAGCAGCAGCATTAGCCCGCATCGAAGCGCGGCAGCTCGCTTATGTGGAGCGGGTGACCCGCTTTGCCGATGACCGCGCCAAGCGCGCCGAAAGTGCGCTGCGCAAACTTGGCTTCGACCCTAAATCCATGGTGGAAAGCGCCGATATGTCAGCCGTTGGTGGTCCGCTGGAAATTCTCGCGACCTCTTCCGATGGCAGCATTGATCCACGCTTTGAGCGCCTCGGCCTCAGCCTCGCTCGCATGGCAGCGCTGGAGCGCGGTCTTGAGTCCGTTCCACAATTTACGCCAACCGATCTGTCGAAAACTACTGTTTCGTCCGGCTTTGGCTATCGCCGCGATCCGTTCAATGGCGGCGGCGCGATGCACGGCGGCCTGGATTTCAAAGGTCCAACCGGAACGCCGATCTATTCAGCGGCCAAAGGAGTCGTCACATTTGTGGGCCGCAAATCAGGCTATGGCAAAGTCGTTGAAGTAAGCCATGGCAATGGCGTGACGACGCGCTATGCTCACATGTCGCGGTTTGACGCAGTCGAAGGCGAGCAAGTTGCCGCTGGCGAAACCATCGGCGCAATCGGCAGCACTGGCCGTTCGACCGGACCGCATCTGCACTTTGAAGTGCGTATCAATGACCGCGCGGTGAACCCGCGCCCTTTCCTGGAGACCGCCCCCGATGTTCTCAAAGAAGCCCGCGGAGCCGAACCAGCCCGCACCGCCTCAAACTAACCCCCAAGACAAGCCCCGAGGAAAATCCATGCCATCCAATTCTTCAACTTTCTCGGTGATCGGTTCTGACGTTTCGATCAAAGGGAATGTTTCCGCCTCTGCCGACCTGCATGTTGATGGTTCGGTCGAAGGCGACATCAAATGCACCTCACTGGTCCAAGGCGAAACCTCACTGGTAACCGGCGGGATCATGGCAGAGACCGCACGCCTTTCCGGCCGCGTGACGGGCTCGATCAATGTCCGCGAATTGGTGATCCTGAAGAGCGCACAGATCGAAGGCGACGTGCATTATGATGCGCTGACCATCGAGCAAGGGGCGCAGGTTGATGGCCGTTTTGCCCCAAACGATCGGCGCAAGCCTGAGGCTAAGCCAGCTGCTCCCAAAGCAAGCGGCGCCAAGCCAAATGGCGATGAAGAGCCGCAGCTGAAGATCGCCCAATAAGCGAACAGCGACACACTCAAAGCATGGCAAGAGGCCTCGGATTTTCCGGGGCCTTTTTCATTTGGGCAGTTGAGGGTCCGATACCGTCAGGCAGGCGCGGGATTAAGTAATCACTTCGGCCCGCAGAGCCTTGCGGTCGAGCTTGCCAATCATCGTCTTGGGGAGCTCATCGCGGATGACGATTTTATCGACCCGCTCGTGCTTGCCGATCCGGCCATTCAGCCAATCGCGCAATTCCGCCGCCGCTTTCTCCCGATCAGCGCCCGTGTCCGCCAACGTCACAAAGGCGCGCGGCACCTCGCCTTTATAGTCGTCAGGCATGCCGATCACGAGTGCTTCCTTCACCGCGTCGTTTTCGAGGATCACGTCCTCAACCTGGCTCGGGAACACCTTAAAACCGCCGACCGCGATCATATCCTTGATCCGGTCGACGATCTGCAGAAAGCCGTCCTCGTCGACAGTCGTGACATCGCCGGTGCGCAGCCATTTCTTGCCATTGTGCTCAATGAACACATCCGCGGCTGCCTCTGGCCGGTTCCAATAGCCGCGCATTATCTGCGGGCCAGCAATGGCGAGTTCGCCGGGTTGGCCCGCGGGTGCCAGCTTGGCGGGGTCTTCTTTGTCGAGCAAAAGTATCTCTGTGCCTGCGACGACTTGGCCAATCGTTCCGCGTTTGCGCGTGCCCGCATAGGGATTGGCCGAAACCACGCCAGAGCTCTCGGTCAGACCGTAACCCTCGACTAGGCGCACGCCCGTAACCTCTTCAAACTTGGCGTGCACCGAGGCGGGCATAGGCGCGCCGCCGGAAATGCAGACCTTGAGCGAGGACACATCGGTCTTCGCAAGATCAGGATGATCGAGCAGCGCCTGAAACATGGTTGGAACCCCGGGAAAGCCGGTGGTCTTATATTTCTGGATCGTTTGCAGCACCTGCTTGGTCTCAAACCGAGGCACAATCGCAATCGAGGCCCCGCTCGCGACCGCGTGGTTGAGCAAAGCCGTGTTGGCAAAGACATGAAAGAACGGCAGCGCGCCCATGAACACCTCATCGGAACCTTTGCCGAATGGGTTGATCGCGGCGACTTGCTGAGCGTTTGTGACGAGCTGCGAATGGCCCAGCATCGCGCCTTTGGGCCGCCCGGTCGTGCCGCCAGTGTATTGCAGCAGCGCCAGATCTTCAGCCGGGTCAATCGCGGGCAGGCTAGACGCCGCACCCGCTTCCCAACCGTTCCAATCCCAATCACCGAGTGTTTCGGCCCAGCTTTTCACATTAGCACTGAATTGGACTTTCGCGAGCTTGCTACGCCCAAGCGTCTTTAGCGCAAAGCTCTTAAGACGCGGCAGCATATCAGGCAGTGAGCCAACGATCAGCGTTTCGAGCGTAGAGCCGCTGAGCACTTTGGAGGCGGTTTCATAAAGTTCTGGAACGCCCAGCGTTACAAGTGCTCGTGTACCCGAATCCTCAACCTGCCATGCAAGCTCTTCGACCGAATAGAGCGGCGAGAAGTTTACAACGATCGCGCCCGCCATCATCGCTCCGTAATAGGCCGAGGCGTAGATCGGGACATTGGGCAGAAACAGTCCAACCCGGTCACCCTTTTCGATTCCCATCGCTTGAAGGCCAGCTGCGAAGCGCTGAGCCTCGCTAAAAATCTCGCGATAGGAAAACGTGCGGCTCAGAAAATGCAACAAAGGCGCGCCGGGATCGCTGCGGACTGAGCGTTCGAGCAAGTCCGGCAGGCTCATCAGCTCAAATTGCGAATCCCAGGGGGTGGGATGGTGATACGGCGCGTTATTGACATTCATGTCAGTAGCATGACGTATCCCACCGCAAGTCACAAGCGATTCTGCGCGCCGCCTAGTATCTTTTTGAGCCATTTTGGTCGCTGCTGCACGAAAGGTGACGCGAATACGAAAAGGCCGCCACACAGGTGATCCTGCAGGCGGCCTTTCACTATGGCTTGGGCTGAAACGCCAAATGGCGCGGGATCAGTCGCCCTTGGTCTCTTCGTCCTCGGCTGCGGGAGCAGGCTCTGCTTCCGGCTCAGCTGCTGGCTCTTCAGCATAACCAGGGACGGTCTCCGCAACGTCGCCGTTCTCTTCCGCTTCGCGTTTTGCCGCCAGCCATGCTTCGGCTTCCGCCTCTTGCGCGGCTTCTGCGGCGGCTTTCACATTGGCGTCGCGCTCTGCGCGCAACTCTTCAATGAGCTTTTCCTTGTCGCTGCGATCATCGCCGTCGGTTGGCACTTCTTCCGCAACCACGCCGGCACGCTTGGCCGCTTTGGCAACAACCGCGTCAAGCTCACGCTGCGAACAAAGCCCCAGGGTCACCGGGTCTTTCGGCTGGATGTTCTGAATGTTCCAGTGCGAACGCTCTTTAATCGCGCTGATCGTGTTGCGAGTCGTCCCGATCAGCTTTGAGATTTGTGCATCGGACACCTCAGGGTGGCTGCGCAGGATCCAAGCGATGCCATCAGGTTTATCCTGACGCTTAGACACTGGGGTGTAACGCGGGCCCTTGGTCCGGGTCACTTCAACCGGAGCCTTCTGCATCACCAATGCGTAATTGGCGTCCGCCTGACCTTTGTCGATCTCTTCCTGGTTCAGCTCACCGGCGTGAACCGGGTCGCGGCCGGTATACTTGCTGCCCGCAAGATCATCAGCCATCGCTTGAACTTCGAGAATGTGCAGGCCGCAAAATTCAGCGATCTGTTCAAACGACAAACCCGTGTGATCGACCAGCCAAGTGGCGGTCGCATGCGGCATGAGCGGCTTGGGTTGTTCCTTTGGCGCTTTGGCCATGAGGCAAACTCCGTTAAAAATTAAAAGGGCCGCCCCTTGCGGAGCGGCCGTTGCGAGACCGTAGATAGGCAATTGCGCAGCATTGAGCAAGCGAGTTCAGCACATGACGTGGCTTACCGCGCGATTCGGCCTGAAATTCTTGCAAATAGGGTTCGGATTGAGCGCGAAAACACGCCCATCAGCGATTCAAACCATTGGCGTGAAGCCTGGCAATCCCTTGATGCGGTCAATCCAAGCGCAAACGTTGCTAAAGCTTTCGAGGTCGATCCCGCCCTGATCCGCAACGTGGGTGTATGGGAACAAGGCAATGTCCGCCAAAGTCACTTCATCGCCGCATAAAAATGCCGACTCGCCCAGCTGCTGATCCAGCAGCGCAATCGCGGCCTCACCAGCCGCCCTTTTGGCCTCAATTTGAGCGGATTGCTCTGAAGACAGATTGGCTTCGCCCACAATTGCCAGCCAAAATCGCAGAGTCGCGACATTGGGCTCGTGGTTGTATTGCTCAAAGAACATCCAACGCAGCATATCGGCCTGCACAAAACGGTCTTGCGGGATGAGCGGTGAGCCGGAAGCCAAGTACCAGCACGCCGCATTGCTCTCTGGCAGAAAGCGCGTTCCCTGTTCTCCGTCGATTTGAAGAACCGGGATGCGGCCGTTGGCATTGATGTTCTGTAGAAAGCTTGGCGTGCGCGTTTCACCTTGCAGAATATCATATTCAGTGGCGGTGATCTCGTGCCCGACCAGCGCTGCGGTCAGCTTGATCTTATAACAGTTTCCGCTGCGAGGGTCCTCGTGCAAGTGATAGGTTTCAGCCACCGCATACCTCCAGAACAATTTTGCCGATGTGATTGCCGGCCTCCATCCGGGCATGGGCCGCGGCGGCCTCTGCCAAGGGGAAGGTTTGATCCATAATCGGGGCAAGTTCTTCGCTCACGAACAATGGCCAGGCATGGCGCGTGATCTCTTCAGCGAGCGCCGACTTCAACGCATCGGAGCGCGGGCGAAGCGTCGATCCGGTCAGCACCAAGCGGCGCATCATTACAAACGCCATGTTGATCTCTGCCTTTGCGCCGCCAAGGATCGCAATGGTCACATGCCGCCCATCCTCAGCCAGGCATTTGAGATTGCGCGGAACGTAGTCGCCAGAAACCATGTCGAGAACGATGTTCACGCCCTCACCATTGGTATGCTGCTTGATCACCTCGACAAAATCTTGCGAGCGGTAATTGATCGCCAGATCAGCGCCAATCTCGCGCGCGGCGGCGCATTTCTCATCATCGCCGCAAGTCACGATCACTTCCGCGCCAAACGCCTTGGCCAGCATGATCGCCATGGTGCCAATGCCAGAGGTGCCGCCGTGAACCAGCAAGCGCTCCCCATCGCAGGCCAGCCCGCGCTCAAACACGTTGTGCCACACGGTGAACAACGTCTCTGGCAAAGCCGCGGCTTTTTCGAGCGGCATGTTATCGGGCACAGGCAGGCAATGCTGCCACGGGGCGATGCAATATTCCGCATATCCGCCGCCCGGCGTCAGCGCCGCAACACGATTACCGAGCAGCTCGGGCGGAACCTCTGTCCCCACCGCCACAACTTCGCCCGCAACTTCCAACCCAAGGATTGGCGAGGCTCCGGCAGGCGCGGGATAATTGCCCGCGCGCTGAATGCAGTCGGGCCGATTGACCCCGGCAAAAGCCACACGGATCAGCACATCTTGCGGGCCGGGCTGCGGAACGCCCGCTTGCTCCAGAACAAGAACATCGGGCCCGCCCGGCGCAGTGAAACCAATCGCCTGCATATGCTGCGGAAGTGCCGCCGAATTGTGATCGACCATCGTGTTGCCCCTTGCCACGCTTCATTGGCCCTCCCCTTGCCCCGGGGTCAGACGCGAGAAACTTCGGTAGTGGTGGCGATTAACGATGGCGCGGATTGACAGCAAGCCGTTCTGCTTGCGATGTTGTGAACCAATATGGAAGACGACGATCAGCCACGCGCAAAAGGAGATGCGGCGAGCAAGCTCGCGGCGGAGGATTTGGCGCCCTATTCGCAAGACGAATTGGACGAGCGAATTGCTCTGCTAGAGGCTGAAATCGCTCGAGTTTCTTCGCATTCAGTGAAAACTGCTGCGCACATGCAGGCGGCCGATGCCCTGTTTAAGAAGCCGGGCGGATAGTCCCATCCCACAGCCCGCCGCCCGATTTATGCCGTCTTGTGGGTTTAGCCCATGTGCAGAGTCGCAATTGAGAAAGGGCGTCCCATATATGCTGCAAGCGCCCCGGTCTGCGCATTCGCGCGGACCAATAGCAAGCCAAACCGTTTAGAGACCCCACTCTTTTAAAGCCCAAAGCCAGAGACAATCAGACCCATGCCCAGTTTTGCCCAGAACCTAGAGAAAACGCTGCACCACGCACTTGGCCATGCGTCGGAGCGTCGCCACGAATATGCCACGCTGGAGCATTTGCTGCTCGCGCTCATCGATGATGAAGACGCAGCTCAGGTGATGGCCGCATGCGGGGTCGATCTGGCAGAGCTTGGCGAGGTCGTAAAACAGTATCTCGATCAAGAATATCAATCGCTTAAGACCGAGGAAGAGGCCGATCCGCAGCCAACTGCTGGGTTCCAGAGGGTGATCCAGCGCGCCATTTTGCATGTGCAATCCTCGGGCAAGGATACAGTCACAGGCGCCAATGTGCTGGTCGCGCTGTTCTCTGAGCGTGACAGCTATGCCGTCTACTTCCTGCAGCAACAGGATATGAGCAGGCTCGATGCGGTGAGCTATATCAGCCACGGCATTGGCAAGGGTGGCCGCCAGCTTGAGGCGAAATCCGTACAGGGCTCTGACGAGCCGCAGCCCGAAGGCGGCGAGAAGCCTGCCGAGGCGGCGAAGAAGGAAACAGCGCTCGATCAGTTCACCGTCAATCTCAACGCCAAGGCGGAGGCGGGTAAAGTCGATCCGCTGATCGGCCGCGGGCCCGAGGTTGATCGGACGATCCAAATCCTGTGCCGCCGCAGCAAGAACAACCCGCTATATGTCGGCGATCCCGGCGTTGGTAAAACCGCAATCGCCGAAGGGCTCGCGCGCAAGATCGTCGAAGGCGAAGTGCCAGAAGTGCTGAACGAGGCGGTGATCTACTCGCTCGATATGGGCGCATTGCTGGCGGGCACGCGCTATCGCGGCGATTTTGAAGAACGACTGAAGCAGGTCGTAACCGAGCTTGAGGGGATGCCGCATGCGGTGCTCTTCATTGATGAGATTCACACCGTTATCGGCGCGGGCGCGACCAGCGGCGGGGCGATGGACGCCTCCAACCTGCTCAAACCGGCGCTGTCTGGCGGCACCATCCGCTGTGTCGGGTCGACGACCTACAAAGAATTCCGCAATCATTTCGAAAAGGATCGCGCGCTGCTGCGCCGGTTCCAGAAAATCGATGTGAATGAGCCAACGGTCGAGGACACCGTGAAAATTCTCAAAGGCCTGCGCAGCGCCTTTGAAGAGCATCACAATGTGAAATATACACCCGATGCCTTGAAAACCGCGGTCGAACTGTCCGCACGCTATATCAATGATCGCAAATTGCCGGATAAGGCGATTGACGTGATCGATGAGGTTGGTGCGATGCAAATGCTGCTGCCGCCCAGCCGCCGCAAAAAGAAGATCACTGCCCGCGAGATTGAGCAAGTCATCGCGACCATGGCGCGCATCCCGCCGAAATCGGTCAGCAAGGACGACAAGAAGGCGCTTGAGAACCTCGAGCGCGATCTCAAGCACGTCGTGTTTGGCCAGGATGAGGCGATCCACCGCCTGTCGACGGCGATGAAACTGTCCCGCGCTGGTTTGCGCGATCCAGACAAACCAATCGGCAGCTTCCTGTTCAGCGGCCCAACCGGTGTTGGTAAAACCGAGGTCGCGCGTCAGCTCGCCTCGATCATGGGCATTGAGCTGAAGCGCTTTGACATGTCGGAGTATATGGAACGCCACAGCGTGTCGCGGCTGATCGGTGCACCTCCAGGCTATGTTGGTTACGACCAAGGGGGTCTTTTAACCGATGCGGTTGATCAGAACCCTCATTGCGTCCTGCTGCTGGATGAGATTGAGAAGGCCCACCCGGACCTGTTCAATATCCTGCTGCAGGTGATGGATAATGGCCGTCTGACCGACCACCACGGCAAAACGGTCGATTTCCGCAATGTCGTGCTGATTATGACGACCAATGCCGGCGCATCCGATATGGCGAGCCAGGGCATCGGCTTTGGCGACGTGTCCAAGGAAGACGCTGGCAGCGAGGCTGTGAAGAAGATGTTCACGCCGGAATTCCGCAACCGCTTGGATGCAATCGTGCCATTCGCCTATCTGGGTAGGAGCACTGTGGCCCGCGTGGTCGACAAGTTCATCCTTCAGCTCGAACTGCAACTGGCCGAGCAAAACGTGCACATTCAGTTTGATGGTGATGCGCGCGATTGGCTGGCCGAGAAGGGCTATGACAAGCTCTATGGCGCGCGGCCAATGGGCCGGCTGCTGCAAGATAAGATCAAGCAGCCGCTCGCTGAGGAACTGCTGTTCGGTAAACTTGCCGATGGCGGCGAAGTGCATGTCGGGATCAAGGACGGTAAGCCGACTTTCGAGCTCACCCCCGCCCCGCCCAAGGCCAAGCCGAAACGCAAAGCTCCGGCGAAGAAAAAGCCCGCCGCGAAAAAAACGCCGCCTGCAAAGGATAGCGGCGATACCAAGCCCGAGGCCTCTGGCAGCGATACCGGCGGGAGCGACACGGGAGGCAGCGATAGCGAAAGCTAAGCCAACCAAACCAAAGAAGAGGGCGCGCGCCAGCATACGGTTCGCGCCCTTTTTCGTATCTAAGTCATGAGCGCCCCATTCTCCTGGATTCGGCCCGAGCCCTGGGGCATGCAAATCGTCCCTGCCGATTGCTGGATCGATCCGGGGCGCGCCGTCGACTGCGCACTGGTCACCCATGGCCATGCCGACCACGCACGCGGCGGGCACGGAGAGACAATCGCCACGCCGGAAACATTGGCGATCATGGCCCTGCGCTATCGCACTGGCATTGAAAATGGAGAGGGCGAGATGCCCTCCAAGGCCACGCCAGTGCAATATGGCGGGACGATCAGCCTAGCCGGCGGCGTGAAGGCGAGCTTTTTCCCCGCAGGCCACGTGCTCGGCAGCGCGCAGATCCTGCTGGAACACGCCGGAGAGCGGGTGGTGATCACCGGAGATTATAAACGGCGTCACGACCCCACCTGCGCTACATTCGAGGTGATCCCCTGCGACGTGTTCATCACCGAGGCGACCTTTGGCCTACCTGTTTTCGTTCACCCACCAATTGAACAAGAAATGGCCAAATTGCTCGGCGTGCTGAGCGCCAATCCGGACCAATGCGTCGCAGTGGGCGCCTATGCCTTGGGCAAGGCGCAGCGGGTGATCGCCGAATTGCGCGCCGCGGGCCATCACCAGCCGATCTATCTTCACGGCGCGATAGAGAAAATGTGCCGCCTCTATGAGGAACACGGCGTGGATCTAGGCGAACTGCGGCTGGTTGCGGATGCAAACAAGGATGATATGCGCGGGCACATCGTCGTCGCTACACCAGCGGCACTCAATGACCGGTGGTCGCGACGGCTGCCCGACCCGATCACTGCCATGGCGAGCGGCTGGATGCGGGTGCGCGGACGAGCTCGGCAACGCGGCGTTGAATTGCCGCTGATCATCTCTGATCACGCCGATTGGAATGAACTGACAAACACCATCCTCGAGGTGAATCCGAGCGAAACCTGGATCACGCATGGCCGCGAAGAGGCACTACTTCGATGGTGCGAGCTGGGCCAGCGAAAGGCCCGCGCGCTCGCAATGGTCGGGCGCGAGGAAGAGGCGGAGTAGGTGGAAGAATTCGCCGCCCTCCTGAATGCGCTGGTCTATACGACCAGCCGCAACCGCAAGCTGGCGCTGATCGCCGCCTATTTGCGCGAGACGCCCGATCCTGATCGCGGCTGGGCATTGGCGGCGCTGACAGGATCAGTCGATTTCCCGGCGGTGAAGGCAAACACTTTCCGCAATCTCTTAAAGGAGCGCGTCGACCCGGTGTTATGGACGCTCAGCCGCGATTTCGTCGGCGACACGGCGGAAACGGCAAGCCTGCTGTGGCCAGAAGGTAGTACGTCATCGGAAAATTCACCCAGCATTGCCGAAGTGGTAGAGACACTCTCCTCCCTGACCCGAGCCAGCGCGCCCACCGAACTGCCAAAGCTGCTCGATCGGCTCGATGAGAATGGCCGCTTTGCCCTGATCAAATTCGCCACCGGCGGCATGCGGATTGGCGTGTCTGCCCGGCTTGCGAAGACGGCCTTTGCGCAAAGCTTTGATGTCTCGGTCGAAGAGGTCGAGGAATATTGGCACGCGCTGGAGCCGCCTTATGCGGAACTGTTCGCCTGGGCCGCCGATGGCGGTGATCCGCCAGATGTCACGAATCGGCCCATGTTCCGCCCTTTTATGCTCGCTCACCCGCTCGAAGACGAGGAGGTGGATCTCAGCGATTACGCGGCGGAGTGGAAATGGGACGGCATCCGTGTGCAATTGGTGCGCGTGAACGGCCAAACCCGGCTCTATTCCCGCTCTGGCGACGACATATCGGCAACCTTTCCTGAGCTACTCGATGTCTTGCCGATTGATGCCGTGGTGGATGGCGAATTGATGGTGCGCGGATCAGTTCAAGGGGGCGAGATCGGCGGCGCGGCCAGCTTCAACGCTTTGCAGCAGCGCCTGGGCCGCAAGAAGGTGAGTAAGAAGATGCTCGCCGAGCTGCCGGCCTTCGTAAGGCTCTATGACGTCTTGCTGCTAGAGGGTGAAGATCTGCGGGAGCTTGGTTGGGAACAGCGCCGCGCGGCTCTGGAGGCGGTGATGCCGCGTCTGCCCAATAGTCACTTTGACCTCTCGCAAATAGTTGCGGCGCGCGACTTTTCGCATCTCGCTGAGATCCGTGGAGGCGCGCGCGAAGATGCCATCGAGGGCCTGATGCTGAAGCGCAGGGACGCGCCCTATATCGCCGGGCGCAAGGTCGGGCTGTGGTACAAGTGGAAACGCGATCCGCTGCTGGTGGATTGCGTGTTGATGTATGCGCAGCGCGGCTCTGGCAGGCGGTCGAGCTTCTATTCGGATTACACCTTTGGCTGCTGGGACGGCGATCCAGACGCAGGCGCAGAATTGCTGCCCGTGGGCAAGGCCTATTCGGGTTTCACCGATGCGGAACTGAAGAAGCTCGACAAGCTAGTGCGCCAAACGACGCTCAACCGCTTTGGCCCAGTGCGCGAGGTGGAGCGAACGTTGGTGTTCGAGGTCGCGTTTGACAGTGTTCACTCGAGCAAGCGCCACAAAAGCGGCCTGGCCATGCGTTTCCCACGCATCCACCGCATCCGCTGGGACAAGCCAGTGCACGAAGCGGACCGGTTGGACAACTTACGGTCTCTCATCAGGGATTGACCAATCGCGCCCAGCATCTAAGTTGCAAATTGCAACTGGAGGTCACAATGCCCATCACTACCTATCGCAATATGCTCGCCGCCCTGTCTGGAATGCTGGAGAAAGCCGCTGCTCACGAAGCCGCCGACACGATCATTGATGGCCGCCTCGCGCCGGATATGCTGCCCTTTGCAACGCAAATCCGGATGCTGGCCAACTTTCCGCGGCAATCGCTAAACACGATTTCAACCGCCGAGCTCGCATCGAATGAAGATGATCCAACCACCCTTGTCGAGGCAAAAGCAAGGGTCGCTGAGACTCTTGCCATGCTCGATGCCTTTGATGAGCAGACACTCCTGCCAGATGACACAATGGTCGATCTGGAGCTGCCAAATGGGATGAAATTTCGCCTGTCCGTCGCCGATTATGTGGCCGACTGGTCATTTCCGAACTTCTATTTCCACACCAGCATCGCCTACGCGATCATGCGCAGCTTGGGTGTAGAGCTCGGCAAGGCTGATCTGGTGCCGCACATGCTGCGACATCTCAATAGTGGTGTTTAGGTGGGGTTGACCATGGCCTCAAGTTAGGCCACATTCAAATACGGCAACGGCATGGTGTCTCGCGTTCTCAGTGTAATGCGCGACCCCGGCCTTCATTCCGGCGATCGCGGCATCTGATAGCTCTCTCATCGGCTTGGCCGGGCGACCGGCCCACAGCATGCGAGGCTCCATCACCTTGCCCTCGGTCAGCATCGCGCCCGCTGCCAGCATGGCGTCTGAGCCGATCACCGATTTGTTCATCGCAATCGCGCCCAACCCGACAAAGCCGCGATCCTCAATCGTGCAACCATGCACCATGGCCATATGACCGATCAGCACGTCATCCCCGATGATCAGCGGACAGCCATCGGGATCGCCCGGCTTTGGCCCGTCGCAATGCAGCACGCTGCCGTCTTGCACATTGGTGCGTTCTCCAATGCGAATTGGCGCGACATCCGCGCGCAGCACGCAATTGTACCAGATTGAACTGTGCGCACCGATCTCAACATCGCCGATAATGGTTGAACCAGGCGCGACGAACGCCGTCTCATGGATGCGGGGCGCCTTGCCGTGAAACGGGATGACATTAACACCCCGGTGGTGTGGAGGTGGGTACATTGCTAACTCTCCCATTGCTCGCAGGTGAGCGAGTATTGAATGGTTGGATTGTGTTCTGGGGCAAAGAACGGATCACCAAAGTCGAGCTCTGGGCGGCGCTGCATGCCGAGCTTTTCCATAAGTCTCCAGCTGCCGACATTACTCTCACTGGTGAGCGCAACCAAATGCGGCGCGCGATGCGTGTTAAACGCCCAGTCGATCACAGCCCTCATGGCTTCTTCGGCCAGACCCTGACGCCAGCGATCCTCTCGCACGAGCCAGCCGATCTCATGATCGCCAATATTGGGCGCAAGCGGGTTGGAAACGCGTTTCATCCCGCAATGCGCGACCAGCTCACCGGTTTTTCGGTCACACGCGAACATAAAGCCGAACCCATCCTGCGCGAACCCCGCGCGCGAGGCCTCGTGCTTCTCCGCCAGTTGCTGGGCGGTGCGCGGACCTCCTAGCTTAGCCATCACAGCAGGGGAGTTGAGGTGGTGAAGATGGGCTTCGAGGTCATCTTCGCCAATCTGGCGCAGCTCCAATCGCTCGGTCGTCAGCACAATCTCACCCATTTTGCGCTTCCCACTCGTCCTTCTCGATACGGTAGACGATTATGTTTTCGCCTTCCGCCCAAGAGACGGTGTCCGGGAAATCCATATCAGGCCGGCGCTGCATCCCGAGCTTTTTCATGAGGCCCCAGCTCGCAACATTACCCTCCACCGTAAGAGCGATGACATGGGGAGCACCAAACTTGCGAAAGGCGATTTCAAGCGACGCCTTAGCCGCTTCTTTGGCATAGCCCTGGCCCCATGCGCTTTCGCGTAGGCGCCATCCGGCCTCCATATCGCCAATTGGGCCCCTGGGTTCATTGCAACGTTTCAGGCCGCAAAACCCCAGGATTGCTCCGTCTGATTTGCGCTCCACTACCCAAAAAGTGTGGCCGTGATCGGCATGATACCCCTCTAACCGGCGGCGTGCGCTATCCTGACCCGCTTCGTCGATCACACCGCCCAGCCATTCCATCACTGCTGGCGTGTTTGTGCCTTCCCAGAACTCAGGCCAGTCCTCTTCCCGCCAATCGCGCAGAATGAGCCGCTCCGTCTCGTGGCGGAAGTCAGCCATTGAGAAGACGCGCAGCGTGTGCAGCATGGTAGGTGAGTATCCCGGAGCATCCTGCGCGTTTGAAGGCCAGTAATGTCTCCAGCACCAAAGCATCGCGGTCTCCCGCACCGGCGGCCACAGCAGCCTCGATCATCGCATATTCGCCGCTGACCTGATAGGCGAACACAGGAACGCTAAATTGGTCCTTAACGCGCGTTGCGATATCTAAATAGGCGAGGCCAGGCTTCACCATTACACTGTCAGCACCCTCGGCTAGGTCAAATTCCACCTCGCGCAAGGCCTCCAGAGTGTTGGCCGGATCCATCTGATAGCTTTTCTTATCGCCCTTCAGCAGGCCGCCAGAGCCAACCGCATCGCGGAACGGCCCATAAAACGCGCTCGCATATTTTGCCGCATAGCTCATGATCTGGACATTGGTGTGCCCGGCCATTTCCAGCGCCATGCGGATCGCGTGAATGCGCCCGTCCATCATATCTGATGGAGCGATGATGTCCGCGCCCGCCTCCGCCTGATTCAGCGCCTGATCAACCAGCATCGCGACCGTTTCATCATTCACGACATAGCCCGCATCATTGAGCAGGCCATCCTGCCCATGCGCGGTGTAAGGATCGAGCGCCACATCGGTGAGCACGCCGATTTCGTCGCCGCACTCTGCCTTGATCGCGCGGATCGCGCGGCACATCAAATTGTCGGGATTATGCGCCTCTGCGCCGTCATCGCTGCGTTTGTCCGCCTGAGTATTGGGGAACAGGGCGATGACCGGAATACCCAGAGCGATCGCCTCTTTCGCGCGCTCGACAATGCCATCGACTGACCAGCGTGAGACGCCGGGCAGCGTGGCAATCGGCTCTTCCACGCCCTCGCCGTCGGTCACGAACAAGGGCCAGATCAAATCCGCCGAAGTCAGCATGGTTTCGCGGTGTAAGGCGCGGCTCCATCCGGTGGAGCGGGTACGGCGAAGGCGGGTGTTTGGATAGCTGCCAGTCATGGGCAACCTGTTGCCGCAATTTTGGAGCGCGTGCAATCACGCCGCAAATTCTGGAGCTTGGGGCAGGCGCGCTATTCCACCTCTTTGACGCTGTCGAGCTTCTCGATCTCGCGCAGAGGCGCTTCCACCTCTTCGCTGGTCGGGGTCAGGTCTTTCAGCGCAAGCCCCGGTTCAACCGTTTTCAAACGACCAAGGGCGGCACGGAATTTCTTGAGCTCTTCACCGGACAATTGCGCCCGGGTGACGAATCTAACACTGGCCGGGTTAATCGCGCGGCCGCCGCGGTACATTTCATAGTGGAGGTGCGGTCCGGTGGAGAGGCCAGTTGAGCCAACATAGCCAATCACTTGCCCGCGTCGGACATTCTGCCCTCGGCTCACCGACATTCGGCTCATATGGCAATAGCGGGTCGACAGATTGCCGCCATGATCCAGCTTCACCGCATTGCCGCAACCGCCTGCGCGACCAGCCGAGGTCACGCGCCCATCGGTAACGGCAACGATTGGAGTGCCATGGCGTGCGCGGAAATCCATACCCGAATGCATCCGGCGATAACCGAGAATTGGGTGACGGCGCATGCCAAAGCGTGAAGAAATCGGGCCGGGTACAGGAGCGACCAAGCCGCCGCGCTGCTCGCCCACTCCAGAGGCCTCATAAAAACGGCCATCTTCGCCCCAGCGCATCAATTGCGTCTTGGACGTTCCGCCGCGATCAACACCGGCATAGAGCAATTTGCCCGCCTGGCGTTCACCCGTGGCGGCGCGGCGATAAGAGATGATCATGTCGAACTCGTCGGTCGAGCGAACCTCGCGGTCCATATCGATCTGCTCATCAATCGCCTTGATGTATTCTTGCACTGCGCCGGCCGGGGCGCCCGCTGCGCGCATGGAACGGTACAGGCTATCGCCAACAGTCCCGCGAATGCGCAACGGTGTCTCATCCACGCGAATGATTTTGCGTTCCAGCGCCAAAGCGCCGCTTTCCCGAGTGATCGCCAGTTCCAAGTCGAACCGAGCGCGGAAGGACAGCTCATCGAGCGGGCGAGGCGCGCCATCCGCTTCGCGCCGACCCAGAATGATGTCCATTTGCGTGCCAGCATCAATCTCGCTGAGCGGCATTGCGCCGGAAACAAGCTCGCTCACCCGGCTAACGTCGCTGGAGGACAGGCCTGCGCGGCGGAGCATGCTTTGGAAGCTGTCACCTTCCGCTAAAGTGGAAACGAGCTCAATTTGAGGGCGTTCAGGCGCGCTGGCGAGCGGAATAACCTCAGGGGTCGGGCTCATCCGGCGACCGGAATCGGCGCCCAGAGCCAGCGGCATAATCATCTGACTGCGCAGCTCATCATGGGCGGCCGCATCGATTTTCATGGCTGGTCGGGCCTCAAGCGGGCTCATATCCGGCCAGAAAGCGAGCGCCACCGCAGCAAGACCCACCATCGTGCCGAACCCGCGGAACCAGCGGCGACTTCCGATATTGCTCGCCAAATCAGGAGCAAGATCAACCGCGGCGAGGCGATCCTCGACCGAATGCCTCCATTCGTCATAGCGATCCCGCCAGGTGCCAGCGCGGGTGAGCGAAACTTTGGTCGAAACGGCAGTGCCGGTGTCGCCGGTTTCCGGTGCGTTATCGCCAAAATAGCTAAACAGGTCCGCGTCATCATGCGCTTCGCATGCGCCCGCATCGGGGGATGCAAGGTTCGCGTCAGCCACGCCCATTAGATCCGCAGAATCTGCAGAGCTGGCGATTTCGCCATCAGCAATGTCGCGTGCGTGATCCAACTCGCATCCTAAAACTGGCAAGGCTTGCTAATCCTGCGCCTGGCCCGAATCCGGCGGCGCATCACCTCTATTGTCTGATTTCCTGCACGATTAAAGTAAACGCTGCCTTAACTCACGACCAAAGGACTCGTCCAAGCGGTGACTTGTGGAGAACCTGTCTAAGGGATTGGCCGTGGGACATTGCAGCAGGCCGGTCGCGGTGACACAAGCGATGATGTGACTGCCCGACCCTCTTGGAACCCCAGCCAAAATCACAGCGACAGCCGTGTTCGAGCCGTGCTCGGGCCGACCAACACTGGTAAGACGCATTTGGCGATTGAGCGGATGTGCGCCCACTCCAGCGGTATGATGGGATTTCCCCTGCGGTTGCTGGCGCGGGAGGTTTATGACCGGGTGCGCGCGATTAAGGGTGATGCGCAAGTCGCTCTGATCACCGGTGAAGAGCGGATTGAGCCGGAAAACGCGCGCTATTTCTGCTGCACGATGGAGGCGATGAACCGCACCGGCGGCAACCACGCGTTTGTCGCGATTGATGAGGCGCAGATTGGTGCCGATCCGGAGCGCGGCCATATCTTCACCGACCGGCTGATCAATGCGCGCGGCCGCGAAGAGACGATGATCCTGGGCTCGGCTACGCTGGAGCCGATTGTCAAACAGCTGATCCCGCGCGCTGAACTGATCGAGCGCCCACGTTTCTCCACCCTGACCCATGCCGGTCAGACGAAATTGTCCCGCCTGCCCCCGCGGAGCGCAATCGTCGCCTTCTCTGTCGAGCAGGTGTACGCGATGGCGGAGATGCTGCGCCGGTTTAGAGGCGGCGCAGCGGTGGTGATGGGGGCGCTCTCGCCGCAAACCCGCAACAAGCAGGTCGAATTGTTCCAAAATGGCGAAGTCGACTACATTGTCGCCACCGATGCGATTGGCATGGGCCTCAACCTCGATTTGCATCATGTCGCTTTCGCCGCGCTGAGCAAATTTGATGGCCGCCGCAAACGCCGCCTTACCCCTGCCGAGATGGCGCAGATCGCGGGCCGTGCCGGGCGGCACCAGACAGACGGCAGCTTCGGCACACTCACCGGTGGCGGCACGCGCAATGGCGCCCCGCTCGAATTTGCTGAGGAAGAGATCTACGCGATTGAGGAGCATCAGTTCGCGCCGCTGACCAAGTTGTTCTGGCGCGAGGCGGAGCCGCGCTTTGACAGCATTGGCACCTTGATCGGAGATCTGGAAAGCAAGCCGCAAAGTGATGTTTTGACGGCAGCCCCCAGGGCGATTGACCTCGCTGTTCTAAAACGTCTGGCCGAGGATGATCTGGGCCGCACCGTTCGCGGTAGTGGGCAGGTCCGGCGGTTTTGGGAGGCGTGTTGTCTTCCAGATTTCCGACAAATCGGCCCCGACAATCACGCCCGTTTCGTCGCGCGGCTCTGGCAAGACATGGCCGATGGCTATATCGGCGCAGACTTTGTTGCCGCGCGGATCGCAGAACTGGACCGCACGCACGGGGATATTGATACACTGCAGGGTAGAATCGCCGCGATTCGATCCTGGGCCTATATCTGCCAGCGGCCCGATTGGGTGCTGGCGCGGGATGAGATGGCTGCGCGCGCCCGCGCGGTCGAAGCAAAATTATCGGATGCGCTGCATGGGCGGCTCACCGAGAGGTTCGTCAATCGGAGGACGACAATACTTATGAAGTCGCTGGGACAGGATGCCGATGCATTGCCAGTAACGCTGGAGCCTGATGGGCAAATGTGCGTTGAGGGTGAGCCGATTGGCCGGCTTGATGGATTTCGCTTTGTGGTCGACCCTAATGCGACCTTGGCCGACCGGAAAATGCTGCTCGCCGCTGGTGAAAAGGCGCTGCCGACGATCCTGACCCAGCGGGCCAATTGGCTGCTGGCCGAGGGGCTTGGCGAATTGGAACTCTCGCGCGGTGCGATCCGCTGGCAGGATCGCCCCTTGGCCGAGATCAGCTTTTCGGCGAACTCCGGTCCAGACGATTTTGCAGCGCCGCGCCTGATATTGGCGCGCGATATCTCGACCTTGCCAGAGGCACCCAGGAACGCGCTCGAGGCCGGGCTGACTCAGTGGCTGACAAGCCAGCTGGAACCGCTTGAGCCATTGCGCAAGCTGACCGAGGCCGCACGCGATCCGGAGGCTGGATCGCAAGCGCGCGCTTTGCTGCATATCTTGATCGATGCGCGCGGGGTTGTGACACGCGAAAAGGCCGGTTTGGAGCATCTGCCCAAGGAAATGCGCCCGTTCCTGCGTAAATTGGGCGTGACTTTTGGCGCGCTCGATATTTTCGCAGCGCCGTTGCTGAAACCAGCCCCGCGGCAATTGCTCCATGCGCTGGGCGTCGACAAGCGGCCGCTGAACCCCTCTATGTTGCCGGTCATCCTTGAGGCCAAGGGCCTGCCTGCTGGATATCGCCCAGCTGGCACTCAGGCGATCCGGATTGATCTGGCGGAGAAGATTTTCCGCGCGGCCTTTGATGCGCGCGGCAAAGCGCAGGAAAAAGCAGGCAAGCAGCGCAATCTGAAATTTGCGCTCGATCTGGCGCTGCCGATCTCGATTGGTCTGGAAGAAGACAATGCGCGCCGCCTGCTGAGTGCGGCTGGTTTCCGGGTGCAGCGCGCCCGCTCACTTGCCGAAGGTGCATTTGGACCGCCAGCACCGGACAGCTGGACCTGGCGACCCAAGCGCGCTGGCGACGACAACCCGCGCCGACGCCGCCCCAATCCCAAGGGCAAAGGCGCTGGTACCAATAACAAGCGTGAAGACGGCAAGCATAAGAGCACAAAACACGGCAAAGGGGGCAAAGGCTCACCCCAAGGGCGGCCACAGGGCAAACCGCAAAACCGCAGCAAGAAGCCCGACACTGGCCCAGCCAAGGCCAGCGGCGCCTTCGATGCTTTGGCGGATCTCTTGCGCTAATGCGGCTCGACCGGCTGCTGGTCTATCTCAGATTCGCGCGGACCCGATCCCGCGCACAAAAGATGATCGCAAGCCGCTCTTTACGCTGCAATAGAAAGCATGTGATGCGCGCATCCGAAGATGTTGTAGCAGGCGACGTGCTGACTTTAGCAATCGGTAATGAAGTGCGCGTAGTTGAGATCACCTCGTTGCCACAGCGGCGCGGGTCGCCCGATGAAGCACGCACGCACTACCGCGAGCTTGACCGCGCTGGGTAAAGCGCACTAGCAGCGCTCGAAACGGTATCGAAAGAAAGCCTTACCTCATGACTTACGTCGTCACCGACGCCTGTATCAAATGCAAATACACCGATTGTGTCGAAGTTTGCCCGGTCGATTGCTTCTATGAAGGCGACAACATGCTGGTGATCAACCCCAGCGAATGCATCGATTGCGGCGTGTGTGAACCAGAATGCCCAGCGGAAGCGATTCTGCCTGATACTGAAGACGGCCTGGAAAAGTGGCTGGAGCTCAACACCAAGCTGTCCGCCGAATGGCCCAATATCACGAGCCAGAAGGACGCACCGGCAGACGCCGATGATTTCAAAGGCGTCGAAGGTAAGTTTGAGAAGTACTTTAGCGAGGCACCCGGCGAAGGCGATTAAGGCCTGAACCCTGGCCTCAGCAAAAGCGTAACAAAGACCCTGCCCGGGCATCCACTCCCATAGCTAGAATCGCTGACAGGCGGCCAATAGAGTTGCGATTCGCAATTTTGTTGCGGTTGTGCTATATGATCGTTCAACCGCGCTGGTTGGTCCCAGCGCCGGGTCGAAAAACAGGAAGGTTTCAGACCAGTAGCAACAGATCCGGCAATGATTAGACGGCGTTTGCACATCGCGGCGCCGCTGGAAGACATGTCGGCTATTTGCAATTGGACTGAGCCAATTGAAAGGAACTCGCATGGCAAGCAATGTGCCTGCTTTTACCGTTGGCGACTATGTCGTTTATCCCAAACATGGCGTTGGCCGCGTGATCGAACTTCAAAATGAAGAGATCGCCGGCATGCAGCTCGAACTGTATGTGCTGCGCTTCGAAAAAGAGCGGATGACCCTGCGGGTGCCCACCAATAAGGTCGAAGCGATCGGCATGCGCAAGCTGTCGAGCGACAAGACTCTGAAAGAAGCGATGGAAACGCTCAAGGGCAAGCCAAAGGTCAAGCGCACCATGTGGTCGCGCCGCGCGCAAGAATACGAAGCGAAGATCAATTCCGGCGAAATCGTGTTGATCGCTGAGGTCACTCGCGATCTGTTCCGCCCAGAAGACCAGCCAGAGCAGAGCTATTCTGAGCGGCAGATCTTTGAAGCGGCCTCCAGCCGCCTCGCACGGGAGCTGGCCGCAATGGAAGAGACCGACGAGCCAACGGCGCTTGAGAAGATTCTCGACGTTCTGCGCGAACATGCGCCGCAATATTACGACAATCCGGACGAGGAAGGCTAAGCCCTCCCATCCTATTGCAACGTTCAAAAGGGGCTGCCTGACAAAGGCGGCCCTTTTCATTTGCGCACCCGAAGCCAACCAAAGCTTGAACCTTCGCATGTAGTGTATTATATCACTAATACGCTATTCAAATATTCTTGGAGGATCCCCCATGCTGACACCCATTTCGAAACGCATCGCGCCCGTCGCTGCCCTCATGCTGGGGGTCGGACTGTCCGGCTGTGAAATGGACATCAATGTCGGCGGGGACGGTGTGCCATTGGCCGAACTCGAAATGACCGGTGCAGCGCCTGATTCGCTTTCCATTGCCGGGCCAGACAAAGTCATCATCACCGAGGGCGAGACGCTCGACATCACGGTTGAGGGCGATGAGGAAGCGGTCGAAACGCTGCGCTTTGATCTCGATGGCAGCGACCTCTCCATTTACCGTGAAGACGGCTGGGACGGCGGCGGTTCGACAACCGTTCGCATCACCATGCCCGCCCCGCGCGATATCAATATCGGCGGCAGCGGAGATGTCGAAACCCCGGTTATGGCGGATAGCGCATCGATCAATATCGGCGGTAGCGGCAGTGTGACTGTCGCCGAATTCGATGCCAGCAGGCTGGACGTGAACATTGGCGGCTCCGGCACGGTCAATGGCGCAGGTTCTGCGAGCCGGTTGGAAGTGGTGATTGGTGGCAACGGCAACGTAAATCTCGATGAGCTAACGGCCGAGCGCGCTGAAGTGACGATCGGTGGTTCAGGCGATGTGGCCTTCTCCTCTGATGGCACAGTTGAGGCAACGATTGCTGGATCAGGCGATATCAACGTGTTTGGTAGCGCCAAGTGTGAGCTCAATTCGGTTGGCTCAGGCGACCTCAATTGCGCGCCGCGATCAGGCGCAGAACCGGCTGCAGATGAGCCAGCAACAGAAACAGAAACACCGCAAGACGAGACTGACGAGAGCTAATCCGGCGCTTCCCTCACTTGCCAAGCGGCAGGATGCGCGCAAGAAGGACTGTATGCGCGCACCTTCCCCTGCCTCAACCTTGGCCCTCGCCCTTGTTTCAAGCATCGCTTTGAGCGGCTGCCTTGCCCGCACGGCGCTCGACGTAGTGACGGCGCCGGTAAAGGTCGCCGGAAAAGCGGTGGATGTGGCCACCACCAGCCAGTCCGAGGCTGACGAAAACCGGGGCCGCGAGATCCGTCGCCGCGAAGAAAAGCTGGGCAAGCTTGAGCGCAAATACGATAAGCAGATCGAGGAATGCCGTGAAGGCGATGATGCGGCCTGCGATGAGGCTCAGGCGACCTATGCTGAAATGCAGGAGATCCTGCCAACCGTCCCGGTAGAGCCGAAAGACGATTAGTCGGGCGGGGTCGCCGCCCTGCGCAATCTATCATTGATGGCGATACCAATGCCGTCCTCTGGGACAGGCGCAATGGCAATGCGAGCTTTTGCGGACGCGGCGCCGACATGCAGGCAATCATAAAGGCGGGAGGCGGCCTCAGTTAGATCGCCCGCTGCTGACAAAGTGCAATCGCCCGATACAGCGCCAAACCCGATCAGAAACTCGCCCGTCTCGGCGTGAGCAGCGTTTAGGCGTACTGGTTTGCCCGGCGCATAATGGCTGGCGAGCTGACCAGGGGCCTCAACACCGCCCGCCTCGGCTCGATGCGCACCTGCCAACACCACAGGGCCGGGCCGCAGTTCTTCCAGCCTGCCATCAGCGCGAACGACCACAATCGTCGACTCTACCCCGGCCTGGGTCGGTCCGCCATCGAGCACCAAATCAAGTCGGCCATCGAGCGAGGCAAGCACATGGCGGGCGGTCGTCGGGCTGATAAACCCGCTGCGATTGGCCGAGGGCGCGGCCAGCGGGAAGTCCACCGCCTCCAGAAGGGCCTGCATCACAGGATGAGCGGGCGCTCGCAGCGCAACCGTTGGTAGACCTGCCGTCACTGCGCCAGCGAGCTTTGCCTCCGGTCTGCATGGCAAAATCAAAGTCAGCGGGCCCGGCCAGTGCTGATCGGCCAGCGATTGAGCTGCTGCTGAAAAATTAGACAGGCCGCGCGCTTGCTCCACATCGCGCACATGCACGATCAGCGGATTGAAATCCGGCCGGCCCTTGGCTGCATAAATTTTAGCCACTGCCTCTGGACTGTCAGCTCTCGCGGCTAGCCCGTAAACCGTTTCTGTCGGTACTGCGACCAACCCACCCGAATCAAGAATCGCCGCCGCGCGAGCGATCCCATGGGCGTCCGCATCCAGCACTTCCGTAAGGTTCTTGTCGCTCATGCGATCTGCGCTATATTCATGTGCGAGCGCTGCCAAGTGGCAGACTTCCCCCGCTGCAACAGAATTGCTCAAGAAGGACGACCAACGCCCGTGACCCCTTACACGCCCCCTACCCAAGACCAATTGCTCGCCATCCGAGTGAATGCCGGGATCGAAGAGCTGGCGCAAAGCGAGCGCTTTGCCAATGCAGAGGCTGATTTGGTCGAGGCGATTGTTGACGGCGTGGGCCAATTTGCAGCCGGAGAATTCGCGCCGCTCAACCGCGTAGGCGACCTCGAAGGCGCGAAGCTCGAAAACGGCGCGGTGCGTCTGCCAGAAGGATTTGATTCCGCCTACAGCGCCTATGTCGAGCAGGGCTGGAACGCGATCGCCTCTCCGGAAGAATTCGGCGGCCAAGGCCTGCCCTTCACTCTCTCTTGCAATGTGCTGGAGAACCTCGGATCGGCGAATATGGCCTTCACCCTTCTCCCCATGCTGTCGGTCGGCGCGATTGAAGCGATTGGCCACCATGGCAGCAAGGATCAGCAGGCTAAGTACATGCCCGATCTGGTCAGCGGCAAATGGTCTGGCACCATGAACCTCACCGAGCCCGGCGCGGGAAGCGATGTGGGCGCGCTGCGCTCCACCGCAGAGCCGATAACTGAGGGTGAACACGCCGGGAAGTACAAGATCGCTGGCCAAAAGATCTATATCACCTGGGGTGAGCACGATCTGGCTGAGAACATCATTCACCTGGTGCTCGCACGGCTGCCCGATGCGCCAGAGGGTTCACGCGGTATCTCGCTTTTCCTTGTCCCCAAATACCACGTCAATGACGACGGATCTCTGGGCAATCGCAATGATGTGCGCTGTGTCAACCTGGAGCATAAGCTCGGCATCAACGCCTCGCCCACTTGCGTTATGAGCTACGGGGACAACGGCGAGTGCATTGGCGAGCTGGTCGGTGCGGAAAACCGCGGTCTGATGGCTATGTTCACGATGATGAACAATGCGCGTATCAATGTCGGCAATCAAGGCGCGCAAATCGCCGAGCGGGCAACCCAGCAGGCGATCTATTATGCGATGGACCGGGTGCAATCGGCTCGCGCTGGCTCGCCTGACAAAACCCCAGTTGCGATTATCGAGCATCCCGATGTGCGGCGCATGATCCTACGCATGAAGGCTCTGACCGAGGGTGTTCGCGCCCTGCTCTATTATTGTGCAGGGCAGGTTGATCGCGGAACCTTGGGTGATGAAAAATCAGGCAACAGGGCCGAAGTGCTCGTCCCGCTGGTCAAAGCCTGGGGCACAGATATCGGCGTCGAGGTGTCAGGCATCGGCATCCAAGTGCATGGCGGCATGGGCTTTGTTGAAGAGACAGGCGCTGCGCAACACTGGCGCGATTCCAAGATCGCCCCGATCTATGAAGGCACCAATGGCATTCAGGCAGCAGACCTAGTGACGCGTAAGCTCGGCATTTCGAGCGGCGAAGCAGTCATTGGCCTGTTTGAAGAGATCGCCAAAGATGCAAGCAACGAAGCGGGCCTGGCTGGGCTTGCCAGCGATTGCGCGAACATCGCCCGCTGGATGCGCGACGAGGCAAGCCTGGATGATCGCTTGGCTGGTAGCACGGCGTTCTGCACGATGGCTGCAGTGGCGGTCGCCGGGTGGCAAATGCTGCGCCAGACGCGCGCTGTGGCCGAAGGGGCTGCACCTGCTCTCGCAGAAACCAAGCCGGTGACGACGCGCTTCTTCCTTGATCATATCGTATCGGAAGCTGCCGGGCTGAAGGCCAGCGCGATTAGTGGCTCAGACCTGCTCTACGCATTGAGCGCAGACAAACTCGCGGGCTAAGTCGAGCGGCAAGTCCACGCGGCAAAGTTGCGCCGTGCGACTTTTACGCAAACGCCCGGTCTATGCCTAGGCGTTACTCGGCAGGCTGAACCCGCGCATAATCGTCTTCGCCAAAGCTCGCCGTGGGGCTACCGCTGAGCTCGCGTTGAGGCTCCAAGCGGCGACCTTCCAAACGCGCAATGCCTGCGCCCGCTTCTGCATCCGGCGCAATCGCACGCCAGATGATCCCGGCGGTGTCGTCTGACACCAGCAAAGAGCCATCACCGCCCCATTCAACCCAAGTTGGGCGGCCGTTTGTCGTGCCATCCTCGTTCAAGAAGCCGGTTAGCACAGGCACCGGCTTGCCGGTTGGATTGCCGCGCTCGTCAAAGGCGACATAGACCACGTCATAGCCGGACGGCGGCTTGCGGTTCCACGAACCGTGCCGCGCGATGAATGCGCCGCTGGCAAAGCCATCTCCCATGCGGTGGCCTTCCTTGGTGAAGACCAAACCCAGCGCGGCGACATGCGGGCCAAGCGCATATTCGGGATAGCGCGCATATTCCATCAGATAGGCCGGCATCGGCGCCTCAACCCGGCGATCGATGTTCGTGCGATAATACAGCCACGGCCAGCCATATTGCGCGCCCACTGGCACGTTCGTCAGATAGTCCGGAACCAGGTCAGAACCGAGCATGTCGCGCTCATTCACCGTAGTCCACAGCTCGCCCGACCATGGGCTGAAGTCGAGACCATTGGGATTGCGCAGACCGACGGCAAACTGGCGTTGACGGCCAGCCGTCAGATCATACTCCCAGATCATCGCCCGGCCTTCTTCGACCTCCATCCCGCTTTCGCCGATATTGCTGACCGAACCGACCGCGACATAGAGGCGGTTGCCATCTGGGTGCAGCTCCATATTGCGCATCCAGTGACCACCGCGCGGCGCCAGATCCATCAGTTTGGTCGGCTCGCCCGTGACAGCATCCGCGCCCAGCTCATAGGGGAACGCCAGCACGGCATTGTGATTGGCAACATACAGCGTGCCATCGTTCCAGCTCATACCGGACGGGGAATCGAGCCCTTCCGACAGGATCACGACCTGCTTTTCAGCGACACCGTCGCCGTCCTCATCGCCCAGCAGAACGATTTGGTTCGGCGAATCGCCTGCCGCACCGGCTTCTGAGAACAGATATTCGGCCACCCAGCCGCGAATGCTGGCCATGATGCCGCCCTCGCCGTCATCCTCCGCCTTGGGCGAGCGGGTCAGAGTGACCAGCACATCGCCATTCGGCAGGCCGTAGAGGACACGTGGGTGGTCCAGGCCTTCGGCGAACCGCGTCACGGTCAGCCCGTCAGCCGCCACTGGCAAGGCGCCCTCTTCCCAGCCGACCGGCTTCGCGATCTGCACCGTCGGGAAACTCTCCGGATCGGGCTCTTCCAAGGTGGGATCCGTGCCAGCAACCTCGTCAACCGATAGCTCAGCGGTGTCGCCGCGAGTCAAAAAGAAACCAGCGATGCCCAAGATTACAACCAGGACGACCAAAGCGATGAGAATTTTGCGAATAATAGCCATAGGTGCCCGCGATATAAGAGGCTTGGCCTTGCGGCAATGGGGGAAGCGATTAGACAGCCAGGTGCCATGTATGATTTCAAACCCGACGAAACCCTCACACCCGCCGAACTCTATCGGCAATTGGGCGATGCCGCCGACGCCCTTACCGCCGGAGAGAGCGATGGCATTGCCAATATGGCGAATGTGGCTGCGCTGATCTGGGAATTTGTGCCCCGCCTTAATTGGGCAGGATTTTACCGCGTGGTGCAAAACGGGGCGGAAAAAGAGCTGGTGTTGGGGCCGTTTGTTGGCCGCCCGGCCTGCATTCGCATTCCTTTTGGTCAAGGTGTGTGCGGCGCCGCGGCGGCAACTGGCGAAACCCAGCTGGTCGAGGATATTCACGCCTTCCCTGGGCACATTGCCTGTGATGCCGCTAGCCAGTCCGAAGTTGTCGTGCCCGTGACGCGCGATGGCGAAGTGATCGCAGTGATCGATTGCGACAGTCCGGAAGCCGCCCGCTTCACGGGAGAGGATGCTCGCGGGTTAGAGGCTCTCGCCGCCTTATTGAGCGAGCGCATTTAGCTGCCTCTCAGCTAAAATATTCGCCTGGTCGCTCAGGCACCGCACTCAATCGCCCCGAAAAGAGACAGTTCCCCTGTTTGGCTGGTTTGGTGAGTTAGTCGATAGTAGCTAACAATCTGCCATGGGCTCGGCGTGCGAATCGCACAATATCGCGCCCCATGATCGCTCTATAAGCACAGGGGAAACTTTTGATGTCGACACTCCATTTTGCGCTTCGCAGCCTCAGCGCTCCGGTCGCTGGACTGGCTTTGGCCAGCGCCGCACCGGCTTTCGCACAGGCGGAGGTTGTGATGACCGAGGGAGAGATCCAATCGCTCCCAGCGGATCTTCAAACCGCACCAGCTCCAATGCCCGAAACCTCGATCGCTCCTGCGCAGGCCGGCGGCCGGACCCTAGGTGAAACTGAAGAGATCATCATGGGCGAAGATGGGGTCGAAACCGTCATTCGCACGCGCTACATCACACCTCGCACGGCAACCCGCTCGATCCCGCCAGCGGATGGTGGTTTCGGCCAACCCGCTCCGGTTCAATATTACCCAGCGGCTCAGCCAGTGGTGTTTGAACGCGAACAATGGCTGGCAGAATGCCGCCGCCGCACCGACGGCCGCGATGGAAAGGAAAAAGGCGGCATCATTGGCAGTCTGCTTGGCGCGATCACCGGAGGCATAATCGGCAACCGGGTTTCGAGCGGCGAGCGTTTGGCCGGCACCTTGATCGGTGCGGGCACTGGCGGCTTGGCCGGCCTGGCGATTGGCACGTTAATCGGCGATGGCGACGACGATGATGGCTATGATTGCGAGGCGGCACTTACCGATTATCTTCAGCAGAACAACGGCCTAGTCTCCGCACCGCCCCAGCGTTTTGCTAGCCGGACGATTGCTGCGCCAGCTTATGCTTATCCGCAATATGCACCGGCACCCGCCGCCTATGGCTATGGGGGCTGCAATTGCTATCAGGCACAGCCAGTACAGCAAACGGTCCTGGTTCCGGTTCAGACCACTCAGCGCCAACGCGTGATCGTCCGTGAGAATGTCCGTGAGGAATTTGTGCCAGAGCCAGTGCGTGAGCGCACAATTCCAGAGCCACAAATGATCAAGCAACCCACAAGGGTTGTGCCAGCGCCACGCCCGGTCAAGATGATCAAGAACTAAGGTCACTCAGCGGGCTCAGCCCCCGCAGCATACCGACATATCAGCGCGCGGGACTTTTAGCCGGTCTCGCGCGCTTTTGTTTACGTTGTCTACAAACAAGGCATCGTTCAGCGGAAGAGGGTACGCAGTTGCGCGGCGCGACTTTTGAGCGCACACTAATTGCGTTGCAAAAACAGATCAAACCATTGATTTAGAGACGCTTCGCAAGAAAGGCCCGAGAGCGGAGCGGCCCTAAATATCGCCGCCTGTCAGCCTCTGGCACACCAAATCCAATTGATCGAGCGTCCGATAGCGGATCGTAACCGCGCCAGATCGCGGATCTGCATCCGCCTTAATCCGAACAGTCAGACCCAGAAATTCTTCTAGGTGGCGCTGCACCGCTTCGATATCGGCATCATTCGCCGGATCGCGCCCACCCACTTGCGCTTTCGGAGCCTTGGTCGCCACTTTGCCAGCGACCTTGCGCACCATGCGCTCAATCTCCCGCACAGAGAGATTGTCGTTCACCGCCTGCTGAGCGAGGCTCGCCGCATTTTCTTGTCCAATAAGGGCACGCGCATGGCCCATCGACAGCCTGCCGCTTTCCACGAGATCAAGCACAGCACTGGGTAGGCCCAAGAGGCGCTGAAAGTTTGCCACATGGCTGCGCGATTTGTCGACCATGCGCGCGATTTCCGCCTGGGTCATGCCCTCACTGTCCGCAAGACGCTGATAGGCGCGCGCTTCCTCTACGGGATTGAGGTCTTCACGCTGAATATTCTCGATCAGCGCGAGCGCCATCACTTCGCGGTCGTTGAGCTCACGAACAAGCGCTGGAATTTCATGCAGACGCGCCTTTTGCGCAGCCCGCCAGCGGCGTTCGCCCGCAACCAATTGATAGCGGCCCTCGCCGCGTGGCCGAACGATGATTGGCTGAATAACGCCGCGCGCGGCAATCGAGGCAGCCAGCTCTGCGAGCGCCGCATCATCAAAGTGCTTGCGTGGTTGCCCTGGCAAGGGGCTAATCGACGCAATTGGCAGAGCGGCTAGTCCAGAAACGGGCTTCGCATTCCCATTTTCCGATTTTTTATCAGAGCCTTGCGATGCATCACCTCGGACGAGCGGCTCCTCACGCTGAGTTTCGCCCAATAGCGCGCCCAGACCCTTACCGAGCTTCTTCTTCCGGTCACCAGGTCCGCGATGCGGTACAGAGAATTCGATTTTCTCGCCAGATGGGTTCGAGTTTTGCTTCACATTGCGGCTCATGCGGCTTTCCTTTCTGGCGGGAATCGTCCGATTAATTCGCGAGCTAACGCGATGTACGCGCGGCTGCCCGTACAAGAATGGTCATAAACAAGCGCGGGCAGCCCGTGGCTGGGCGCTTCGGACAAACGTACGTTGCGCGGAATGACCGTCTCAAACACCAAATTGCCAAGGCAATCACGCACATCGTCAGCAACTTGATCGGTCAACCGATTGCGGCGGTCAAACATCGTGAGCGCCACGCCAATAATGCCCAAGTCAGGATTGAAACGCTGTTGGATGCGTTCGACCGTCTGGAGCAATTGACTGAGACCTTCGAGCGCGAAGAACTCACATTGCAATGGGACGAGCAGAGTATCAGCCGCGCATAGAGCATTGAGAGTCAGCAGACCCAAGGACGGCGGACAGTCGATAAAGCAAATATCGTGCTCGCCGTGATTGGCCAGCGCTGCTTTGAGCCGCCCGGTCCGCTCTTCGACAGAAACGAGCTCAACCTCCGCGCCGCTCAAATCAACCGTAGCCGGAACCAAGTCCAAGCCTGGAATGCTGGTCGGAACGACTGCATCTTCCAAAGCAATTTCATCAACCAAGAGGTCATAGCTCGAGAGGCCGCGATCACTGGCATCGACGCCCATGCCGGTCGACGCATTGCCCTGGGGATCAAGGTCAATCAGTAGGGTCCGCCACCCCGTTGCCGCCATCGCTGTTGCAATATTGATGGCAGTGGTCGTCTTCCCAACCCCTCCCTTCTGGTTTGCAATGGCGATTGTCAGCATCTTAGCGCGTTCCTTATTCGTGCTCGAACCAGCAAAACTCTAAGCACAAAAGCCGCCAATTGCGGAGGATTTGCGCTCAAGTGAGTCTAAAACCGCCGCAAACGAAGCTATTCGATGCGGCGATCTCAACTTACAAATTTACGATGATGCCTGCGTCGCGATCGGTCAATGATTGTTCCACGTGGAACTTCCGCCGATTGCGAGCTTTTAGCCCAGCCAACTCATCCGATGCGGAGCGGCCTTTGGGGAGAACGTAGCGCGTATGCGCGGTGCAAAACGGTTGCGAAAGGCGCAGAAGCTTATCAAGCGGTGCGAAGGCACGTGCTGTTATCACATTGACTGGAAATGGTTTTATCTTTTCCAGACGCTCACCCACCACACGGCATCGCTTGAGATCTAGTTCACTGACTACATGCTCCAGAAACTCGACACGGCGGGCCCGAGATTCGACCAAAACCATCGGGATGTTAGGTAACAAACTAGCCAAAATTATCCCCGGAAAGCCTGCGCCTGTTCCCAGATCGAGCCATGGAGTTCCGGTGCGATCTTCGCGTGTTTCACGTGAAACATGCTGCAAAAGCTGAACGCTGTCAGCAATGTGACGTTGCCAAAGCTGACTTTCTGAAGGCTTCGAAATCAGGTTTTGTTGTTTGTTTTCAGCGAGAAGAAGGGCAGAGAAACGCTCCAATCGCTCGATCGCCGCGGCATCGCCCCACTCTCCAACAAACGCGCGTGCCTGCTCTTCGGTCTCGATAATGACGTGATCACTCATGCGGCCGTTTGCCACCGACGCGCATAAACCAACAACGCCGACAGAGCCGCGGGCGTAACACCTGGCACACGACCCGCAGCGGCCAGCGTTGGTGGGCTCGCAGAGGTCAGCCGTTCGATCATCTCTGAAGAGAGCCCCGGAACCTCAGCAAATGGGAAATCCCCTGCGAGCGCCAGATTCTCACTCGCACGCAAATCTCGGAGCTCCGCGTCCTGACGCGCAAGGTAAGGCTCATATGCCGAATCCTCGGCCATCTCATCAGCGAGATCAGCGTTAGTATGAAGCACCTGGGCGAGTTCCGCATCGACCCATGGCAGCAGATCTGCAAATTCAACACCGTCATGGCGAAGCCACTCTGAGACGGGCTTTTCACCGCCATCACGCCGAACGGGAAGGCCCGCATCCGCCAGATCTTTCGAATGGAGCTTTTGCGCAAACAGAGGCCCCAATACCTTTCGAACAGCCTCTCGCTGCTCGAACCATTCGGAGCGCTCGGCCGCAACGCACCCAGCATCAATGCCCAACGTCGTAAGACGGGTCGAAGCGTTGTTAGCCCTCAGACGTAAGCGGTATTCTGCCCGCGAAGTGAGCATCCGATACGGCTCACTTACCCCTTGCAGAGTGAGGTCGTCTACCATCACCGCAATGTAAGAATTGGCGCGATCCAGAACCGGTGCCTCGTGGTCAGTCTTGGCAGAAGCCGCATTAAGGCCTGCAATCAACCCCTGTGCAGCAGCTTCCTCATAACCTGTCGTCCCGTTGATTTGGCCAGCGCAATAAAGGCCTGGGATGGCTCGCAGCTGGAGGTCAGGCGTCAGCGCACGTGGGTCAATGTGGTCATATTCCACTGCATAGCCGGGTTCAACGATCTCCGCCTGAGACAGACCGGCCATTGCGCGAACCATATCGTGCTGAACATCGACCGGCAGGGACGTGCTGATCCCATTCGGATAGACTAAATGCGTGTTCAGCCCTTCCGGCTCCAGGAACACCTGATGCCCATCGCGATCGCCGAACCGGTGAATCTTGTCCTCAATGGAAGGGCAATAGCGCGGGCCCGCCGCGTCAATTGCTCCCGAAAACAGCGGAGAGCGGTGCAGGTTCGCGCGAATAGCGTCATGCGCCGCTTCCGTAGTCCGCGTGATCGCGCAAAACACCTGGGGGTTCGCGCGCTTTTCGGTGAGCGCGGACATGGTCCAGCTCTCATCATCGGAAGCTTGCTCGGGCAAAACAGCCCAATCAATCGTGCGTCCGTCAATTCGCGGCGGCGTACCCGTCTTGAGCCGCGCCATAGGCAGATCCGCGCTGCGCAATTGCTCAGCCAAACGCTGAGCGGAATTTTCACCAATGCGTCCGCCAGTAAACCGCTCTTCGCCCCGAAACAAAGTCCCGCCAAGAAACGTGCCGGTGCAAAGGATAACGCGCGGCGCATCCAGCGCCGTGCCATCAGCAAGCTCTAAACCAGCAACATGTCCGCCCTCTAACCGGAGTGCAGCAGCCTCCCCCGCGATCAGCGTGAGGTTGGATTGCGCTTTAACGATCCGCTGAACTTCAGCTTTGAACAGCACCCGGTCCGCTTGAACGCGCGGACCCCAGACGGCGCTACCCTTGGAACGGTTGAGCATGCGATAGTGAATTGCGCCCGCATCCGCTGCCCGGCCAATCACGCCGTCGAGCGCATCGACTTCGCGGACCAGATGGCCCTTGCCCAGCCCGCCAATTGCCGGATTGCAGCTCATCGCCCCGATAGCCCCGAGATCGAAACTCACCAGCCCAGTGCGCGCACCCATGCGGGCCGCCCCACAGGCAGCCTCCACACCGGCGTGACCGCCGCCAATAACCAGGACATCAAAGCTATGCATGCTGCGCCAGATAGGGTGTCACGCGGCTTGGGTCAAAGCTGTTTCACGTGAAACACCGCTCGGTTTGACCAATTCGTCTAGCGAAGCGCGAAGAGTGCAGGTCTTTCTCTGTCGAGAAGCCTATTTCCCGATGCAAAAACGCCCAAACAGCGTGTCCAGCATATCTTCCGTGGTCGTGCGACCAACAAGCCTGTCAAACGCGCCTCGAGCCTGTCTTAGCTCCTCTGCGCACAATAGCGGATCATGTTGACCAATCGCCCCGCGCAGTGCCTGAGCGGCGTCCGATAAGACTGAATGTTGCCTTGCATTCAGCGCTGCTTCGCCGGGCTTCGGCAAAGCCGCCCTCGCCGCGGCGACCAAACCTTGCTTTAGTTCGTCGACACCCGCACCTGTGGTCGCCGACAACACGTAATCGGCGGAGGGCTTCACCTGATAATCATCCGCGTCGCTCTTGGCCGCCACTTCCCAAGCGCCATCGGGTCCCTCGCCCTCTGGCCCAAGCCATAGGATTGTATCCGCCCGCTCAAGCTGCTCACGGGCGCGGTCGATACCGATCCGCTCGATTGCATCCTCGCTCTCTTCTCTAAGGCCCGCCGTATCTACGAAACTAAATGGGACGCTCCCAATTCCAACGTTCCGCTCAATAACATCTCGCGTCGTACCGGCGATGTCGGACGTGATCGCCGCCTCGCTCTCAATCAGAGCGTTAAACAGCGTGGATTTGCCGGAATTGGGCGGACCGGCGAGCACCACTCGGTAGCCCTCGCCCAATTTCTCTGCTCGCGGGCGGCTGAGCCATTTGTCCAGCTCTTGCGACAACACCCCGATGCCTTCCGCGAACTGCGGGGGCAATTCTGACACATCGTCCTCATCCGAAAAGTCGAGCGCTGCCTCCAATTGCGCTGAAAGCCGCAAAACGGATGTGCGCCATCCCTCCACTTGGGCCGAAAACGCACCGCCCGCCATTTGGATAGCAGCTGTCCGCTGAAGCTCCGTCTCAGCGCTGAGCAGTTCTCCCAACCCCTCCGCTTCGGCCAAATCAATTCGTCCATTCGCAAACGCACGCCGGGTGAATTCGCCAGCCTCCGCAGCTCGAAGGCCCGGAATCGCTTCCAAAGCATTGCAAACAGCAGCCAAGACCGCCCTGCCCCCGTGGCAATGCAGTTCCGCCAGATCCTCGCCAGTTGCCGTTGCAGGCCCGGGAAACCACAGAACCAGAGCCTGATCGAGCGGCCCACCATCCGCGTCTCGCAATGTCGCAAGTGATGCGCGACGCGGAATGAAGTCTCGCCCAGCTAATCTTCGCAACGCAGACGCTGCTTCAGGGCCGCTAATCCTGATGACACCAATCGCAGCGGGAGGCGCACCGCTGGAAGTCGCAAAGATGGTGTCACTCATTCAATGCAGGCCTGAGTAAAACAGTGTATTCAATGGTTTAGTCGTCTGGTTTGTCTTTTTTGGAACGCGGCGATCCGCCCATCGCCCCTGCCCGCATGCCATTCTCAACAAAGTTCTGGAACATCTTCAGCCCCATCTGACCCATGGGCGCCAAAGCCTGAGCATATTCCTGCAATTGGTCAGGGCTGCTTACGCCCTTCATCGCTTTGGTGATGTTGTCTACGTAAGCGTTGTTGGCTTCCGTCACATCAGGCAGGCCCATGAAGCTGCGCGCTTCTTCTGGCGTGCAATCAATCTCAATATTGACCTTCATTGGGTGTACTCTCCATCCTCACGGGGCCCATCGCCCTGGCATTTATGCTCTGCTTTGCGCTGTAACATTTGGTTTGGCATTGGCGAAGCGCAATGCATAGTATCAACCGGACGCCAAACGAAATTAATGACTCAGGGACGCCTTCCGATATGACAAGCATGACCGCCCATGACGCCCTCAAAAGATGGCATCAAATCGCCGAAAACGGCAGCAAAGCGTCTGAATTGGCCAGTATCATGCACGAAGACGCGGTTTTTCACTCCCCGGTGGTGCACACGCCACAAGAGGGGCGCGCTATCGTGGTCGCCTATCTTTCCGCGGCGGGCCAGACGCTCGGCAACGCCAGTTTTCACTATATTCGCGAAGTCGTGGCCGACAACACTGCTGTGCTCGAATTTGAGACCGAGATGGACGGCATCAAAGTGAACGGTATAGACATGATCACCTTCGACGAAGAAGGAAAGATCAAAGATTTCAAAGTCATGGTGAGACCGCTGAAAGCTGTCAACAAGGTTTGGGAAATGATGGGCAAACAGTTGGAAGCACAAAGGACAGCGGGTTAAACAGGTTAAAGCTCGCTGCTATGCGGCTTTGGCCGAGCTTGATCCGAGAAACTTCCCTACGAAAGGCAAAATTCCCGCTTCACGAACTGGACCTTCGAAAGCGCCAAGACTGGCTACCCAATCGTCTCCACTTTGAACAGCAATCCGTTGCATGGCCCAGCGTTCAAAATGCGTCTTTTGAACAGGTTGGTCACGCAAGACCTCGATATTCATATGGCGTGGATCTTTGGAGATTGTTTCGAAGATGGTGCTGACCGCATCGTCCGGCCCTTCAAGCACCTGAAAAAACGATTGGCCTGAATAAATCAAAAAACCACGCAATTCGTTTGCGGCGTTATTGCGAACAGACGTCTGGATAATTTCGAACACACCGCCTTCGCCGAGCTCAGGCGTTTGCACGCTGGTGTAGATGATTTGGCGCATGGCTTTCGTCCTTTTGTTCAGGATGAATTATCGCCAGAGTAAAAACGATCGGTTAACGCGGCTTAATCAGATTGTGGACGGCAGCTTTTACCAAACCATCAACTTACCGGCCAAATTCAGTTCAAGACCGCAAAATTCACAATCAACTTGCGTGTTTCAGGGTCCAAACCTTGCGGAAGCTCGGCCTCGAGCAAGCGCTGCCGCTCTTCAACCGGTTCTGCGATCAAAATCCGCTTCATCGCCCAGTCTGAGCACGCCCGTTCAGCGATATTGCGCCGATCAAGCAAGGAAACGCCTGAATGGCGCGGATCATAGGAAATCCGCAGCATCAAATCGACCAGCTCCGCCTCATCCCCCTCAAGCAGCTGGAGGAAGTTTCGCCCATTATACAGCAGCAGGCCCGTCACCCCACGTGCGGGATTGTTACGAGCGCTGCTGCTTAAAATCGACTCCACTTCCTCACGCGAAAGGCTCGGCGCGGTGCTGATATAGAGATATTGCCGCAGCATATCGCCAGTCAGCTTCTACTGGTTCATCGTTTCGAAGAAATCTTCGTTGGTCTTGGAATCCTTCATCTTGTCGAGCAGGAATTCCATCGCGTCGACCGTGCCCATTTGCATCAGGATCCGGCGCAGTACCCACATTTTGGAGAGCTTGTCCTTCTCGACCAGCAGCTCTTCCTTACGCGTGCCTGATTTACCAACATCGAGCGCCGGGAAGATCCGCTTATCGGCAACCTTCCGGTCCAGCACGATCTCAGAGTTGCCAGTGCCTTTGAATTCCTCAAAGATGACTTCGTCCATCCGGCTGCCGGTGTCGATCAGCGCCGTTGCGATGATGGAAAGCGAGCCGCCCTCCTCAATGTTCCGCGCAGCACCAAAGAAGCGCTTAGGGCGCTGCAAAGCGTTGGCATCAACACCGCCGGTCAGAACCTTACCAGAGCTTGGCACGACCGTGTTGTAGGCCCGGCCAAGGCGCGTGATGGAATCGAGCAGGATCACCACATCGTTCTTGTGCTCGACCAGGCGTTTTGCTTTTTCAATAACCATTTCAGCCACTTGAACGTGGCGATTGGCGGGCTCATCAAAGGTTGAGGAGATCACCTCGCCCTTAACACTACGCTGCATATCGGTGACTTCTTCCGGGCGCTCATCCACGAGCAGCACCAGAAGGTGCACTTCAGGGTGATTGTCCGTGATCGCCTTGGCAATGTTTTGCAGCAGAACCGTTTTACCAGTCCGCGGCGGCGCAACGATCAATGCGCGCTGTCCCTTACCCTGGGGTGAGATGATATCGATCACCCGAGCGGATTTGTCTTTGACCGTCGGATCGGCCTGATCGAGCGTCAGCTTCTCATCCGGATACAGCGGTGTCAGGTTATCAAAATTGGTGCGCATCCGCACCTTTTCTGGGTCTTCAAAGTTTACGCTGGTGAGATCGGTCAGCGCGAAATAACGTTCGCCCTCTTTCGGCGCGCGAATTTGCCCTTCGACCGTATCGCCCGTGCGCAGGCCCCATTTGCGGATCTGGTTAGGCGAGACGTAAATATCGCCAGGACCAGCCAGATAGTTCGCATCTGGCGAACGTAGGAAGCCAAAGCCGTCCTGCAGCACTTCAATCGTACCGATCCCCATGATGTCTTCGTTGTATTCTTCGTCTTCGGCCAGCTCGCGCAGAATGCTGAACAGCAAATCTTGCCGCCGCATGGTCGAGGCACTTTCAACGCCCAATTCTTCGGCCATCTGGACGAGTTCGGCGGGGGTTTTCAGTTTTAAGTCTTTAAGATGCATAGTAATTTAGTTTCCGTCTTGGAGATGGCCGGCGGGTCAGTGCCTCTTTTGAAAAGAGGTGCCGGATCGCAGATTTGCGAGCAGGCTTGGGCTTGGAGAAAGCAGACCTGATAACGCGATTGCCGCGCCATCAAAGCCGGGTTGATGGATTGCAAAATATGAGAGCCGCGCGCTCAGGTCAATTACCGAATTGCCGCTGGGCTGAGAAAGGCAGGTGTAAGGCGCAGGATAAGTCTGAGGAAAACCTGACCGGGCAACAATCGCCGCGTTTAGAACGGCCGTGTGTAGACCAGCACCACGACCACAACGAGGATCAGACCGGGCACCTCACCGAACATGCGCAATTGCTTTTCGGTGAGCGGTCGCTCGCCGCGCGCCATCTTTTTCGTTTGGCCCACCAGCCAGCCGTGATAGCCCGTCAGCACCAGCACCAGGGCCAGTTTTGCGTGGAACCAGCCTTGTGTGAATGCGCCGGTGGAATAGGCCAAAGTCAGGCCCAAAACCCAAACGATTATGAGGCTGGGCGTCATGATGATTTTGCGCAGCTTGCCCATACGCTCGGCCCATTTCGCCTCGCCCTCAGAGCCGCTGGCGTGGTCGAGAATGTAGATGCATTGGCGCGGCAGCATGAACAGCCCCGCCAGCCAAAACACCATGAAAATCACATGGCCTGCCTTGAGCCACACGTACATCAACGAAAGAGGATTCTGCATGCAGTCTGTGTAGGGAGACTTGGCGTGAATTTCATCCCCTGATCAGCCCCGAATGGTCTCAAGCAAGCTTTCGACATTCTCGATCGGCGTGAATTGGCCAATGCCATGCCCTAGATTGAAGACATGCGGACGCTCAGCAAAGGCGCGCAGGATCAGTTTTGCACGGGCGCCAACGGCTTCACCGCCCGCCTCCAGCAACAGAGGATCAAAATTGCCCTGGACCGGCATCCCGTCGGGCAAAACCGAATGGACCCAGTCTGGATCCAGCGTCTCATCCATCCCGATCGCATCGACCCTGGTTTCGCGGGCATAGCTTGGCAGTTTCGCGCCCGCACCCTTCGGAAATCCAATGATCGGCGTGTCTGGATGGGATTGCTTCACCGCTGCAACGATCTTTGCATTGGGCGCGATAACCCAGCGCTCAAATTCATCTGGCGCAAGACTGCCCGCCCAGCTGTCGAACAATTGAACCGCCTCTGCCCCGGCGTCGATTTGACCACGCAGATACCCGATGGTCACATCAACGATCGCATCCAAGATTGCCTGCATACGGGCCGGGTCGCGGTACGCGAGCAAACGCGCTGGTCCCTGATCTTTGCTACCCTCGCCAGCGATCATGTACGTCGCAACGGTCCACGGACTGCCCGCAAAACCGAGCATGGTGACCTCGTCGCTGATCATGCCGCGTGTCAGCCGCACGGTCTCATAGATCGGATCAAATCGCTTCGGCGCCGCGGTGAAATCCTCAAGCTTCGCCTCCAGCAAAGTGGGGCTCAGTTTGGGCCCCTCACCCGCCAGAAATGCGAGGCCTTGGCCCATCGCATGGGGAACGATCAGAATATCGGAAAACAGTATGGCCCCGTCAAAGCCGAACCGGCGAATGGGCTGAACCGTGATCTCAGCCGCCGCTTCGCTGTCGTAAACAAGCTCCAGGAAACCACCCTTTTCGGCACGTAACTCCCTGTATTCGGGTAAATACCTACCGGCTTGCCTCATCAGCCAAATGGGAACCTTTTCTTGTTTGGTTCCTTTAAGAGTTTCGAGCAAGATGCCCGGCATAGAACGGCTCCAATCAATAAATATATATATTTATATAAGGTTTGTAGGAGTTTGTTGGCCCTGTGGAAATCGGGAATTACCAGCCTCTGCCTGATTTCTCCGGCTCTGAACAGACCCAAAGGTGAACGCGAATCTAGGTGTTTGTGCGGTCAAGCCATTCTTATCCCCGCTCTCCCCAGCCTGTTTAAACTCGCTGTCCCGTGTCGACAAATGGGCAGCCCAAGGCCTGTCACTGGGCATGAATCCCATCCCCGATCTTGTCGACCGGTTTCTCCCGTGGTTTATACCTATGTCTATCAACATGCCTGCGCCGCTGATAAAGCACCGCCACTAAGTAGCATAAAACGCCACCGCGCCGCCTAAGGATCAAACACCAAACGCTATGAACCGGCTGAATCTGCATCTCGTATCGGATTCGACCGGCGAAACCTTGGAAATGATCGCTAAGGCGGCTTTGGCGCAATTCGATGATCCCGAGGTAAACCGGCATTTTTGGCCTATGGTGCGCTCGCGCCAGCATCTCGACCGGATTGTGCCTGATTTGGCCGACAATCCTGGTCTGGTGCTGTTCACACTCGTCAATCCGGACACCCGCGCCCGGCTGGAGGAGCATTGCCGACAGCTCGGCCTGCCAGCGGTTCCAGTGTTGGATGGTGTCACGGCGGCGCTAGAGGCGCAATTGGGCGAAGAGGCGCATGGGCGCCCAGGGCGTCAGCACTTGATGGACGAAGCCTATTTCAAGCGCGTTGAGGCGATCCAGTTCACCATCGCTCATGATGACGGCATTGGCTGGGAGAATTGGGAAGAGGCGGACATTGTCCTTGCTGGGGTTTCGCGCAGCTCAAAAACACCGACCAGCATCTATCTCGCCAATCGCGGTTATAAGGTCGCAAATATCCCGTTGGTGGTGGAAAGCCCTCCGCCCAAGGCTCTGTTTGGCCTGCGGCATCCCCTGGTCGTCGGGCTTACCACCGCGCCAGAGCGCTTGGTCCAAATTCGTCGCAACCGCCTGCTGTCGCTCAATGAAGGCACGGAGACCTCCTATGTTGACGGTGACCGCGTGAAGGATGAGCTGCAATTTGCGCGCCGGATGTTTGCTGACAATGGCTGGCCCGTGATCGATGTGACGCGCCGCTCGATTGAGGAAAGCGCGGCGGCGATTATTCGCCTGGTGCAAGAGCGTGAGCGCCGTGATCGCCCGGTTGATGGGACCTCCAAGCCGATATGAAACCGCCCTCCCCGAAACTCATACTGGCTTCTAAATCGGCCTCTCGCCGCGCGATGCTCGATGCGGCCGGGGTGACCTATGAAGCGCGTCCAGCCGCCATTGATGAGCGCGCGCTTGAGGATGAAATGGCGGGCGCCGCCCCGCATGAGATCGCCGAAGCACTAGCGGTCGCGAAAGCCGCGGCCATTGCGACCGAAGACCCTGATGCGTTGGTTTTGGGCAGCGATTCTCTGGTTGTTGCCGGCGGCAAACGCTTCGACAAGCCGACCGACCGCGCAAATGCGGCGGAGCATTTGCGGTTTTTCTCTGGCAAAGCGATTGAGCTGCACAGCGCGGCGGCGCTGGTGCGGGCCAAGACATGCGAATGGAGCGGGACATCGCTGGCTAAGCTGCACGCTCGCGAGCTGTCAGAGGACTTTATCGAGCATTATCTGAGCTGCGAATGGCCAGAGATCGGCTTCACTGTGGGGTGTTTCCGGATTGAGGCCATGGGCGTGCAATTGTTCGAGGAAATTGAAGGCGATCAATTCACCGTGCTGGGCATGCCGCTGCTGCCTGTGCTTGGCGCACTACGCGAACTGGACGTGCTGCCCTCATGAGTGCGCCAAAACCCTATGCCGAGGTGATTGGCGATCCGATTGCGCAGTCCAAATCGCCTCTGATCCATGGATTTTGGCTAAAACAGCTCCGGATAAAGGCGGATTATCGCTCTCACCGGGTCACCAGCGCTGATCTGGCCAGCTACATCGCTAAGCGCCGCGAGGACCCAACTTGGCGCGGCTGCAACATCACCATGCCTCTAAAGCAAGAGGTGATCCCGCTGCTCGACAGAGTAGAGGGCGAAGCGCAGACAATCGGCGCGGTTAACACGGTCTATCGCGGCGACAATGGCGAGCTGATCGGTGCGAACACCGATGCGGCTGGTTTTACCGAGCCATTGCAGGATATCTTGGCCAGTGAGCATCTGTTTCGCATGGCGCGCATCATCGGGACCGGCGGAGCCGCCCGGGCGATCATCACAGCACTCACCGCGCATGGCTTCACCCTCGTGATTGCGGCGCGCAATCAAGCCAAGGCAAAGCAATTGCTGAAAGACTTGCACCCTGAAGGGGAGCATTACACCGCCCCTCTCGATCATTTCGCGAAGCCCACTGACTTTGCCTTTGACGACCGCGATAGATGCCTTGATCTGGTGGTGAACGCATCGCCTTTGGGCATGCGGGGCAGTCCAGAGCTGGTGTTTGACTGGAGCCACGCGCCGCCGGGAAGCATCGCCTATGATATTGTCACCGACCCGGTTGAGACCCCGTTTTTGCAGCAGGCGGCCAAGGCGGGTTTTCCGACAATTGATGGGCTATCGATGTTGATTGGTCAGGCAGCAGCGGCGTTCGAGAAGTTTTTCGGGCAGACCCCGCCCCGCGATCACGATGCACAGCTGCGCGAGGTGATCTCTCAGTGAGCAAACCCTTTATCCTCGGCCTTACCGGCTCAATCGGCATGGGTAAGTCGACCGTTGCGGCCATGTTTGAGGCGCAAGGCGTTCCCGTCTTTGATGCCGATGCGCAGGTGCGGGCGATGCAAGGTCCCGGCGGATCCTTGCTGCCCGCGATTGAGGCCGCCTTTCCCGGTTCAACTGGGCCAAACGGCGTTGAGCGAGAGGCGCTAGGCAAACTGGTGTTCGCCGAGCCAGAAAAGCTGCGGCAGCTAGAGGGCATTGTACACCCGGCGGTTGGTCAGAAACGCGTGGAGTTCTTACAGTACAATGCGGACGCCCCACTGTTGGTGTTTGACATACCACTCTTGTTCGAAGGCGGCGGCAATGAAGCGGTCGATGCGGTTGTGGTCGTCTCCGCCCCGGCAGAGACCCAGCGCGAGCGGGTGCTTGCTCGCCCCGGCATGACGGCCGAAAAATTTGAGCACATTCTCGGCCTGCAGGTGCCCGATAGCGAAAAGCGCAAACGCGCAGATTTTGTGATTGATACAGGCACTTCGCTGGAGGAAACTGAGGCGGCGGTGAGCGATTTGATTGCAAAGCTCACCACTAACGCCGCCTGACGCGCTGCGGGGTTTGGGCTAACCGCCTGCTAATGGCACCAATTTGGGTTAAGCTGTGTCAATTGACCTCTTGCGCCTTGGCAATCTTGGTCCGATAGTGCTGCCAATGCGCGAAATCGTCTTCGATACTGAAACCACCGGCCTCGACCCTAAGACAGGCGACCGGATGGTTGAGATTGGCTGTATTGAGATGGTGGGACGGGTGCCAACAGGCGCCAGCTATCACGCCTATTACAATCCTCAGCGCGATATGCCGCAGGCCGCAGAGGCGGTTCACGGCCTGTCGATCTCATTTCTCGAGACAAAGCCCTTGTTCAAGGACACGTTCGATGAATTGCTAGAGTTTTTGGGTGATGCGCCGCTGGTTGCGCACAATGCCAGCTTTGACTTTGGCTTTTTGAACAATGAGTTGGTGCTGATCGGGATGGAGCCGATCTCGCTCGAGAGGATGGTTGATACAGTCGCCCTCGCGCGCAAAAAACATCCGGGATCCAAGCTGTCATTGGATGCGCTTTGCACACGTTATGGTATTGATCGCAGCCACCGGGTGAAGCACGGGGCGCTGCTCGATGCGGAATTGCTCGCGCAGGTCTATGTTGAGCTGACCGGTGGCCGCCAAATTGGCTTGGGGCTCGCAGCGGACGCTGACACTGACATAGCAAGCGGCCGGGAAGATGTCAGCGTGCCAGCGGCCGCATTGGCGGCAGCGGCAAAGCGGCGCGATCGACGCGAACCGCGCCCGCATGCCGCGACGGCAGAGGAATTGGCGCGGCACAAGGCGTTCATAGACGGAATTGAAAAGGCAATTTGGGCGCGTTGAGTTCTCTCACATCATAACGCGCGCATTGGATTTGGGGCATTTGGGTCGAACACAACAAAGGAGACAGCCACAATGGATATCCGGGTTTCAGGGCATCAAGTGGAAACTGGCGCGGCATTGCAGGAGCATGTCGAAGACCGTTTAGGCGGCATCGTCGATAAATATTTCGACCGAGCGATCTCCTCTCATGCGACTTTTGGCAAAGCGCCGGGCGGCGCGTTCTCATGCGACATTGTGACGCATGTGATGCAGGGCTTGATCCTGAAGGCTCGGGGGGATGCGCATGACGCCCACCAAGCGCTGGATAATGCGGCGGCCAAGATTGATAAGCAGCTGCGCCGCTACAAACGCCGCCTCAATGACCGGCATGAACAAGCCGACCACGCAAAGCGTGAAGAAGAGGCGGCCTACACCATCTTTGCTGCCGCTGAGGAACCCGAAGAAGAGGTCGTGGCGGACGCTCCGCTGGTGGTCGCAGAGACGAGCACAGACATCCCATCTTACAGCGTTGCGGACGCTGTGATGATGCTGGATTTGCGCGATACGAACGCATTGTTCTTCAAAAATGCTGGCACTGACAGGCATAATATGGTTTATCGCCGCTCAGATGGTTCAATCGGTTGGGTTGAGCCGCGATAGGGCAGCGCAGCACCCCCGCTGACAGAATTGCCCCTTCATGACCGCAGGAGAAACGCCGCGCTGGACAGCGGCAACCCCAGTGATGTGGTTATGAAATGCGAGTGACTGAATTAGGATCACGATTTTTGCGATGGATGTAAATCTGAGATTGCTGCCCGAGGCGGTCGCCTCGGCTCGTTTGGAAACGCGCCAGGAAGTCCTGAGCCGAATTGCCGAGATGTTCTCGGAGGTTCATGGACTTGATCGCGCGGATATCCTTGAGCGTTTAGAAGAGCGTGAAGCGCTTGGTAGCACCGGCTTCGGCCGGGCTGTCGCGATTCCGCACTGCCGCTCAAGCGAGGTAAAGCGCCCGACTGTGGTTTTGCTCCGCCTGGAACAGCCTGTCGATTTCGCTGCGGCTGACGCCATGCCTGTCAGCCTGATTTTCGGCCTGGTTTCGCCCGAAGATGCAGGCGCAACTCATCTGCACGCTTTGGCGACCATATCGCGCCTGATGCGCGATGATGCGATTCTGGATGCGGTGCTAGAGGCACCGGATGCTGATGCGCTTTATTCGGTTCTGACCAATCAATTCCTGCGTGATGCCGCCTGAGGATCACATGAGTGAGCCTGCGACTGGTTCGGGCGCAGAGGCCTCTTCCGGAGGCGCTGAGCGGCATTACCGCGCGCTTGAGCGGCTGTATAACTCCGCACCGATCAACGCGAAATTCGCCTCTGAGCTCGCGATTGTCGAGGAAGGGCGCTCGCGCCTGACCTTCACCATCACCGAAGATGTGTTTCACGCCGCTGGCGCGGCCCACGGCACGATCTATTTCAAAATGCTCGACGATGCGGCCTTTTACGCGGCCAACACGCTGGCAACCGATCGCTTTCTGCTCACGACCAGTTTCAACCTGCACTTCACCAAGCCTGTGCGGGCGGGAGAGGTTGTGGCCGAGGGGCGCTGGGTCAGCGGAAAACGCCGGGTGTTTGTCGCCGAATCGCGGCTGGTCGATGCCGAGGGTGATGAGATTGGCCGCGGCACGGGCACATTCATGCGTTCGCGGATCGCGCTATCCAGCCTCTCAGGCTACACGTCAGACCCGGACAGCTCGGGCCAGTAAAATGGACGCGCGGCTGCCTGCCCATATCGAAATCACCGGTTTGATTCGCGCTGCTGAAGCTGAGGGCGGCACGGCGATGGTGCTTTCGAAGGGTGAAAAGGACGCCGGAACGATCCTCGTGGTAACCATGTATCGCGGTGAAAACGCAACACTTTATGAGCGGATGCCGCAGCTAGACGGGTCGCGCTCTTTCGTTGCGACAAAGGCTCAAGATACTGAAAAACCATATGAATTTACCGAATATCTGGAACGCAGGGGCGCGCAAGACCCCGATAATTGGATCCTGGAGGTGGACGTCGCGGACCCGGAACGCTTCGTCGCATCCAACCTCCATTAACTTGACATAGTTTCAGCTGTGACTATTTGGCTGCACAGCTTCCAAGAGCGTAGGCGGTTTGACGCGGCGATAAGGCCGGCAGACTAGCACGCAGACGGGGGGCAGCCGGTAGGCTATTTAGACCCCTCTCTTAATCCGCGAAAACACTCGCAACAGGTCTAAGCCTGCGTCGGAGCTTGCTCACCGCACAGAATGTGATTTTTCATGAGTCGTAAGACTTATTCTTTGAGTGCAGCCGCGATTGTCGCGATCGGCACCATCAGTTTCTCCAGCGCCGACATGTCCGGCGCTGTCGCTCAGGAAAGCGACGCCGAAGCGGTGTCCGTTCCTGAGGTCGCTGAGAGCAGCGACACCGTCTTCATTTCGCAGGAAGTGGTTCAGCCGCTGGCCGCGGAAACATTGGAAGACGACGATAAAGCTTCATTGATCCCTCAAGCCGCACCAACAGCAGATTCGCTGCGCCAGCTTGTCGGTCAAATCGATACCTCTGGTACATTGTCCGAAGAACTGCGCTGCCTCGCTGGCGCAGTATACTTCGAAGCGCGCGGTGAGCCGCTTGCCGGCCAGCTCGCCGTCGCAAAGGTTGTGATGAACCGCACCGATGATCGCCGTTTCCCGGCAAGCTATTGCGGTGTTGTCTACCAGCGCGCGCAATTCTCCTTCGTAAAGGGCGGCCGGATGCCGAACATTCGCACCGGCACCGCTGCTTGGAAGCGCGCCAAAGCGATCGCTCAAATCGCGCATGACGCGATGTGGGAATCCGAGGTGGACGACTCGCTCTATTTCCACGCGAAATATGTGCGCCCGTCATGGAGTCGCAAAAAAACGCAGCGCGCCTCAATCAACACCCATATCTTCTACCGATAGGTCGATCTTCGCAAGTTTAGCAGAGGCCCTCGCTGGAAACAGCGGGGGCTTTTGTTTTGGAGAACCTCCGCCACCCGCGCCCTCCACCCTTCCGCCCGGATTAGTGTTTGGTAGGCTCCGGGTGGAACGGTGAAGGGCGCGGGCGGCTAGGTCTCAGTTCTTAAGCTGGCCCAGACAGGCGCGTGATCGCTGGCCTTCTCGCGCCCGCGATGTTCCTTGTCCACGCCAACGGCGGTTAGCCGATCCGCCATTTCCGGCGAGAGCAGGATATGGTCGATCCGGAAGCCATGGTCGCGTTGCCATGCACCGGCTTGATAGTCCCAATAGGTCCACACGCCGCCGCGCGGGTTGAGCGTGCGCACCGCATCGGTCCAGCCATCGCCCAGCAATCTGGCGTAGGCGGCGCGCGATTCCGGCTGCATCAGAGCATCGCTGGCCATTGCTTTGACCGCGAACACATCATCATCCTCTGGAATTACGTTGTAATCGCCCAGCACCGCCGCCGGCACTTCTTCAGCCCAGATTGCGCTCATGCGAGTGCGCAGTTTCTCCATCCATGCGAGCTTATAGTCGAACTTCGGCCCGGGCAGCGGATTGCCGTTTGGCAGATAGATGCACACGATCCGGGTCGTGCTTCCGTCTTTGTCCGTGATGTCGGCCTCAAGATAGCGCGATTGCTCGCCCTCGCCTTCCTTTGGGCCATCAATACCCAGGCCGCGCTGAACCTCTTTGGGTGGTTCATAGCCCGCTTTGCCATCGGTCAAGATAGCGACCCCGTTGAAGCTCTTCTGTCCATGCCAGATCGCGTGGTAGCCGAGCTCTTCAAACTCGCTGGCTGGAAAGCCTTCATCCTGGCTTTTGATCTCTTGCAGACAAGCCACAGACGGGCGCGTTTCAGCGAGCCATTCCTTCAGGCGCGGCAGACGGGCTTTGATCCCGTTGATATTGTAAGTCGCGATTTTCATGAAAGCCGTAATGGCCCAAAGTGCCGCGCGGGTCTAACTCAAATACCGAAGCTGGAGCCGCAGCCGCATCCGGCCGCCGCATTGGGGTTTTCGACCTTAAATGCCGCTCCGCCAAGTGATTCGACGAAATCGACTACGCTGCCGCCGACGAGGTCGAGGCTGACTGGATCCACCACCAGTTGCACGCCGTCGGTCTCGCTCACGCTGTCATCATTGTCGGGCGCATCGGCCAGATCAAACTTGTACTGAAAGCCAGAGCATCCCCCACCCTCGACGGATAGGCGCAGAATAGCGGGCGCTTTCTGCTTCTGAGCGATCAGCGCAACGCGCTTCGCAGCAGAGGGTGTGAGTTTGAGTGTCTCGGCCATGATGAACTCAATTTAGGCGGCCTTGCCCCATTCCTCAAGCACTACCGGGCCACCGGCCCTACATTAGCCGGTTTGGATATAGGTCCGCAGAGCCTCGGCTTCGTGCTCGACCTCGTCAATTTTGCTCTTCACCAGGTCGCCGATGGAGATGAAGGCACACAGCGCACCGTTGTCGATCACGGGGAAATGGCGGAACCGCCGCCGGGTCATCAGCGCCAAGGCATCATCAATCGTCGTTGAGGGCTCAACGGTCACCGCAGGTGAGGTCATAATTTGACCAACCGTCTTGTTGAGACAGCTCGCGCCCTCTTCCGCCAGGCGGTAAATCACGTCTCTTTCAGACAGAATTCCTGCGACCGCGCCATTGTCGAGCACCGGCAAGGCGCCAATCTTCTTACCCGCCAGCATCGCCACCGCTTGCGAGACCGGCGTATCGACATTGCAGGCGATGATATCCGAAGCGGATCGTTTGGCGATGATTTTGGCGATGGTCATGTTGCGCGGCCTCCTGTGACGACTTGCAAAACATGCCACTCGAAGCGCAAAAAAGCGAATCTGGCGAGTCACTTAGGGCGTGGGGCAGGCATAAGCCGCCTCAAACAGCCTTCGGGCCCAACGCAAGCCTATTGAATCCTCCCCTGCCCCGGCGCATGTGGGTGGGCATGGTCAATAAATCCCCGCTCGACGATCCAGAAAACGCCGCTTACGCTTGGGCGCGCTATCGCCGCATCATGCGTTTGCTGATGGGGGTGACGATTGGCGTCGTAGTGATCGCGCTGGCGCTTCTGTATAAGTTCAACGGCGCGATTTCAGTCCATTTCTATATCGCGGTGGCGCTCGGTATCAGCTTCACGATGCTGCTCGGCGGCGGGCTGATGGGGCTGGTGTTCCTGTCCAATGGCACTGGCCATGACGAATCGGTCGACAACAAGCTGCCCGACCCTGATGAGCTGTGGGGCAAGCGCGACGAGGATTGAGCGCTAGCTCAGCTGACTAACCAGCGCGCGGCGCTGGTTGCAGGCGGAATTCTTCGACTGGCTCTCCGCCGATCAAATGTTCGGTGATGATCCGCTCCAATACGGCGGGCGAGCAGGAGTGATACCAGACCTCATCCGGCCAAACGACGGCAATTGGCCCGTGGGAGCAGATCTGCAAACAATCGGCTTTGCTGCGCTGAACGCCTCCGCCCGGCCCGCGCGGATGCTCTGATGTACGTTTGGGCCCGATCAGGCCCAGTTCCTTCATGCGCGTCTTAAGGAAGGTCCAGGCTTCCTCGCCTGCTTCTGGTGAGCAGCACTTTTGCTTCTCGCTAAGGGCGCACAGGAAGATATGACGCTCAGTCTCTGCGCCATATTTCTTAGACAATGCGGTTTGCGCCGCGAGCAGGCTCAGTTCGTTGGAGCTTTCCATCATTCTTTGACAGTCTCGACGTTCTGCACCAGCCATTGGTCGAGCCAATTGAACACGGTGCCGTGCCATTGCAGCGAGTTTTCCGCGCCCAGCACCCAATGGTTCTCATCCGGGAACACCAGCAATTGCGAGGGGATGCCGCGTTCCTGCAGCGCGGTGAAGCTCTGCAGGCCTTGGCTGTACGGCACGCGGTAGTCCTTCTCACCGGTTATCACGAGCATTGGCGTTTTCCATTTGTCGACGTGATTGACGGGGTTCCAGCGCTCATAGGTTTCGCGCGCTTCGCTGTATGATCCGCCGAAATCCCAGCGGGGGAACCACAGTTCTTCGGTCGCGTAATAGAAGCTGCGCATGTCGAACAGGCCGTCATGCTGGATCAGACAGCTGAAGCGATCTGGCCAGTTTCCTGCGATCCAATTGACCATATAGCCGCCATAGCTCGCGCCCATGGCGCAGGCATTGCCGCCATCGATTTGACGGTCGAGTTTCAGCGCCGCCTCGAAGCCGAGTTGCAGGTCTTCGAGTGGTTTGCCGCCCCAATCTTTGTTGATCGCATCCATGAAGTCCTGCCCGTATCCAGCCGAGCCGTGAAAATCGACCGAGATTACTGCGTAGCCCTGGCTTGCAAGAACGCGCGGGTTCCAGCGGCTGGACCACCCATCGCGGAAAGTGCCCTGCGGGCCGCCGTGAATGTAGAGGATTGCTGGAATTGGGCCGGTCTGCTGCTCCAACCGGGTGATCTGGCCCCAGACAGTCTCACCGCCTGCGCCGGGAAAGCTGAAGCGCGTGGTCACCGTTGATGCCATCTTACCAGTGCGGGTGGTGGCGACATCGGTCAGCGGCCGGGCCTGCTCATATCCGTCCGACAGGAACAATTCCGCAGGCGCGCCAATCGAATCCCGCGTGAAAAGCAAACGGTTACCGGGCAATGATGTGACATTGCCAATATGCGCTTCATTGCCGGCCATAAGGTCAAGCTTCTCCACCGCGCCGGTTTTTGGATCAATCTTGAACACGGGGGTGTCGAGAACATCGGCAGCGGTGGCCAGAATGGCTTTGCCGTCTGGTGTCCAGGACAGCCCGCCAAAGCTGCGATCATAATTTTCGGTTAGCGCGCGGGTTTCGCCGGTCTTGAGATCGCGCAGATGCACGACCGTGCGGTCGGATTCGTAACCGGGCCGCGCCATCGCGACATAGGCCAGATATTTGCCATCAGGCGACGGCACTGGGCCAGTATCGACCGCTTGGTTTGCGACGGTCAGCTCGCTTGGCGCTCCGCCCGAAAGGTCGGAGAAGTAGATATCGAGATCGGTCGAAGTCGGCTCTGTCGCGCTGCTCTCGCGGGCAACGAAATAAATGCCCGACCCGTCCGGCGCCCAGACAATATCCTCGCCCCCGCCAAATGGCATGGTGGGCGTATTGCCGGTGAGGCCGGTCTCCGGATCAACACCGTCAATCGGAACGCCGCCGATCACCCCCCCCTGGTGGACATCGAACACAAACACGCGGTTGTAGGTGCCCGGCGTCGACCAAGTGTCCCAATGGCGGAAGAACCCGTCATCGCCTTCATAGAGCCTACCAGTGCCCGGTCCGGGCAGATGAGCTTCGCCATCGCCATCGCAGCCAAATGTCGGACAATCGCGAGCGATCGGCGCCCACAGCGCGATCTGGCCGCCATCGGGCGACAGTTTGAAGCCGTGAATATCGGCAAGCGGCATGTCAGCGACCAATATCGGGCCGGTGACATTGCCATCTGCCTCCAATGCGACCTTCCATACGCGGCTGCGCTCTTCCTGGCTGTCGTCGGTGTGTTCAGAGGAGAGAAAATAGAGGTAATCATCGGAGCCGAAGGCGAATGAACTGGCCGAGAGCCCTAGGTCCAGAGAAACAGGAGCCTCGCCCGGCTCTTTTAGATCCAGCAGGTAGAGGCTCGGCGTGCGCTCAAAACTCTCCGCATCCGTCTGGGTGACCTGATAAATCGCAAAGCGTCCATCATTCGTAACGATTGGCCCGCTAAGGCGCGGCGTGGAGATTAAGTCCTCCGCCGACATTGGGGTGGTTTCCACTCCCGGGATGACCTTTGCATGGTCATCAGCGGCGGCTGGCGAATGCTGGAAAAGAGCGATGCAAAGCACAGCGAAAGCGGCGCTGCTGGGCATGAATTTCGTCATGGACACGGGGCCTAACGCCTCGCTTCGTCTCTGGCTAGAGTTTCACACGCGGCGAAGCGCACACAGATGCACAAATCAGCCGCGCTTGCCAGCGATCCGTGCGATTTCAGCTTGGACGAGTTTCTCAACAATGCCGGGCAGGTTCTTTTCAAGCCATTCGGCCAGCATCGGACGCATCAGATCGCGGGTCAGCCCCTCGAGTGAGGTCTCACCAGAGCGAACGATCTGCGGCTGCGCGCCGGGCTCCGCCAGCATCGCCAAAGCTTCCAGGTTTTCGCGCATTGCGCCGCGCACCGCCTCATTGGTCAACTGCGGATCGTGATCTTCGCTTTGGCTGGCGCTCAGCAGAAACTCTCCGTCGTCGCCCACCTGATCATCGGCATCCACGTCTTCGGCAAATTCCATCTCTGCCAGATCGAGAACTTCGTCAGCGTCTTCAGCGACGATGGTCGTATCCGCGCGCTCAGCCTCTTCCTCGCGCCGACGGCGCGCTTCCAGCGCCCCTTCGCGGTTGTCGCGGGCGATCACCTTCTTGATTGATTCGAGGATTTCCTCGACCGAAGCTTCGTTATCTTGCGCCATTTTGTGCTCTTAGCTCGCTGATACTGTTAACTAAGTTTCAGACGCAGTTACGGATAGTTAGCCGCGTGTCAATTGCCTTCGTCTGAATCCAAGGTTGGGCCGATTGTCGCGTCAGCCGCCGGAATGTCAACGGTTCTGGTCGAATTTGGCGAAGGTTCCGGGTCGCGATCAAAGTCCCAAATCTTACCGCGCACCCGCTCATAATTAACTTGCGGGTCGTAGAGAACGCCGCCGGTATCCAGGTTGAGGTCGCGTGCTTCGGCCTGCCCCATCAAGGCGAGCAGGGAGAAGCCAGCGACATAGGCATTGCGCCGCGCGGTCACCAATTGTGCCCGGGCAGAGAGCAATTCCTGCTCCGCATTGAGCACATCCAGGATCGAGCGATTGCCGATTGAATTCTCCGCTTTCACGCCTTCCAGGCTGAGCTCAGCGGCCTCTACGGCCACTTGCGAGCTTTCGATCACCGCATTGGCGGCCTGCCAATTGGAATAGGTTGAGCGGGTTTCCTGAATGACGCTGCGTTCCGAGGCGATCACTGCCTCTAGGGCGGATGTTTCGCGTGCGCCTGCTTGGCGTTGCCGTGCGGCGGTTTGCCCGCCTTGGAAAATCGGGATCGTCACGCGCACGCCGACATTCGCGGTCTTCTCACTTTGTGAAAAGTCGGACGAAACGGGTCCGCCGAGTGTCCCGAAGAAATCGCTGTAATCGCCATTGGCGAACAGGCCGACGGTGGGAAGACGCCCTGCGCCAGCAACCTCTGTGTCGTATCCGGCGGCCTCTGCGCGTTCTTTCGCGGCGATCAAATTGGGGTTGTTCTCAAGCGAGGCTACGATCGCCTCTCCAACATTCTTGGGCAGTCCGGGCAATGGCGGCGGCGCCATCAGAGTGCCGGGCGCTTTTCCAACCAATTGCAAATAGACCTCGCGCGCTGAGATGACATTGGCCTCTGCCAGCCTCAGATCACCCTCAGCGAGGGCGAGGCGCGATTGCGATTGCGCGACGTCAGTGCGGGTCAGATCGCCGATCTCAAAACGGTCGCTGGTCGCCTCCAGATTGATGCGGAGAACTTCGACCTGATTGGCGCTGAGCGCAACCAGCGATTCCGTGCGCAGCACGTCCATATAGGCGGCGACGACTTGGCTGAACACGGTGCTTTCCGTGTTGCGCAAAGTGGCTTGGCCAGCGGCGACACGTTCTTTGGCGGCGCGCACAGCATTGCGTACAGCCCCGCCGGAATAGACCGGGACCAGCAATGCCGCATTGACGCCAAGGTTGCGTTCCGGCGCGGTGAATGAGTTGGCGGAGCGGCGCACAAACTCGATATGGGTTGCTGTTACCGTAGCAGTCGGCAGCCCGTTGGCGCGGTTGATTGGCACGTCTTCATCGGTTGCTCGTTGATCAGCCCGTGCGCCTTGCAGCGTGGGATTGGTGTTATAGGCCTCAACCAAGGCATCGCGCAGCGTATCCGCCTGTGCAGGTTCAGCTATCACCCCGGCACCAAGCGCCGCAGCAATACTGGCCAGAGACGTCATCCAGCGGATGTTTGGCAGAGGCGCGCGTGTCATGCGTTAAAAGCTCCAGCTTTTCGCTTGGTCAAATTCGTGCAGCACCGGGATCCCGATATCGTGCACCGCTTGCAAGGTGACTGCACCGGCCACCTTGCGGCCTGATGCGATCCGAGTGATGCCGCTCTCGACGATGCCAGTGACGATCCGGCCATTTTCTTCGAGGCGCTTCGCAAGGCTATCGGGCAAATGCTCAATCGCCCCATCGACTATGATCAGCGAGAATGTCTTACGAGAATTCTTGGCCAAAGCATCTTCGGCGCTGATTTGCTGCACGTCTGCCACCAGCGGGCCGATTAGCTCCGCAAAATACTGTGTTCCGCCTTCAACCACCAGGACGCTATCGTCCTTGGTTGGCGCGGCCTCGGTCAGCATCATCCCATGCACCACTGGCGATGAAAGATAGCGACCATCGCCCAGCGGTACGGCGCGGTCCATATAAGCAATAGGACGCGCCTCAGCGGGCACGAAATTCTCGCGCGGTACTGCGTTCATGCGTGCCAGCACATATTCTTCATTCACGCCGCTGGTGCGCAGCTGACTGTCAATCATAGCCTTGCGAGCGACAGGTGCATTTAACTCAGTCATGTTTACTCCACGAGAGCTGTATTACCCCAGCAATACAGCGCGTCAAGACGTTTAGCTGTTCGCACCGCTAGCGCCAAGGGCTTTGACGTTCACGATTAGCAGTGCTTATGGGAGCCTAAAATAGACCGAATGGAGTATGTCTTCGATGAGCGACGTTAAAAATATGGGTGCAGCAGGCGAAGGCGCGGTGCGCATCGAGACCGATTCGCTCGGCGAGGTCTCTGTTCCCGCTGACAGCCATTGGGGCGCGCAAACCCAGCGCAGCCTCGCAAACTTCGCAATTGGTGATGAGATCATGCCTGCGCCGCTCGTAAAGGCGTTGGGCATTCAGAAGAAATCCTCGGCGCTCGCCAATATGGAGCTAGGCGTGCTCGATGCGAAATTGGGCGAGGCGATCGTCGCGGCGGCCGATGAGGTAATCGACGGCACTTTGGCCGACCAATTCCCGCTGTCCGTGTGGCAGACCGGCTCTGGCACGCAGAGCAATATGAACGCTAATGAAGTGATCGCCAGCCGCGCGAACCAAATACTGACCGGTCAGCATGGCGGCAAAGAACCCGTCCATCCCAACGACCATTGCAATATGGGCCAATCCTCGAACGATACCTTCCCCACGGCAATGCACATTGCCGCCGCGAGCGAAACGGTAGAGCAACTCATCCCAGCCCTTAGTGCGCTTCACACCGCGCTTGACGCGAAAGCACAGGCGTTTGCGGATATCGTCAAGATCGGCCGTACGCACTTGCAAGATGCCACCCCGCTGACTTTGGGTCAGGAGTTCTCCGGCTACGCGAAACAGGTCGAATATGGCATCGCCCGGCTCGAAAATGCTCTGCCGCGTGTGTTGGAGCTGGCCCAGGGCGGGACTGCGGTCGGGACCGGCATCAACTCCAAGGCTGGCTTTGCTGAGAAATTCGCGGCTCACGCAGCGAAATTGACCGGACATGATTTCGTGACGGCAGCTAACAAATTCGAAGCTTTGGCGGCGCATGATGCGCTGGTGGAATTGTCGGGCGCGCTCAATTCCATCGGCGTTAGTCTGATGAAGATCGCCAACGATATCCGCCTGCTGGGCTCTGGCCCGCGCAGCGGCCTTGGCGAAATTGCCCTGCCTGCGAATGAGCCAGGCTCTTCGATTATGCCGGGCAAGGTCAATCCGACCCAGTGCGAGGCGCTGACCATGGTGTGCGCTCAGGTGATGGGCAACCACACGACGGTTAGCATCGCTGGATCGAACGGCCATTTGGAGCTCAACGTCTTCAAGCCGGTGATGATCTACAATGTGCTGCAATCAATCCGCCTGCTGGCCGATTCGGCGCGCAGCTTCACGGACAATTGCGTGACCGGGATCACCGCGAACACCGACCGCATCGATAAGCTGATGAACGAAAGCCTGATGCTCGTCACTGCGCTCAACCCGCATATCGGCTATGACAATGCAGCCAAAATCGCGAAAAAGGCGCATGCTGATGGCACAACTCTGAAAGAGGCGGGTATGGACCTTGGCCTGCTTACCGAGGAGCAATTTGCGCAATGGATCGTGCCTGCGGAAATGATCAAGCCAAGGGCATGAGCGCGGGAATTCTGGTCCGAATGCCGGTTTGAAGGGGTGATATGCCTAGACCGGCATTCGACCAAAGCATGACCATGTCCGACGAGAAATTGGCCATGCTTTCCCGCGCTCGCTATCTGCGTAAGTCTAATGATTATCTCGAAAACCCCTGAAACTCGGCCAACCGTGCCTTTCCGTATGGTGCTGCTGTCGATGATCGTGATGTGGGCGACCTATTTCGTCCTCATCACCATGCGCGGTTTCGTTATGGAATTTGACCTTCAGGTCGAAATGGCGTGGAGACGCGGCATCGTGACCATGGTGGGCATTGCCTTGACGATTGCACTGTGGGGTATGCTGCGCCTGTTCGATCACAAGGCAGTGTGGATCAAGGTGATGGCGGCGATAATCCTATCGGTCCCAGTGGCTTTGGCGATTGGCAAGACCAATCATCTTGTCTTTCAAGATATGCGAGCGGTGGAAGAGCAAAAGTACGCTGAGAAGAACGGCATCAATCTGCGCCGCGATGAGGCGGGCAACCTCCTGGTTGATGTGCCGGTGACACGCGCAGCGCCTGATGGTGCGAACGGCGCCGATACAATCCTTGATTCTGAAAGCGTCATCCTCGTTCCTGCGCAAACCAGTGCGGATGTGTGGAAGGCCGTGTTCGACATCGCGCTGGGCCGCTATTTTCTGCTGCTCGCCTGGGCGTCGCTCTATTTCGCTATCCTTGCCGGCTATCAAGCACGCGCGGCGGAGCGGCGCGGACAAGAATTCAGATCGGCCGCGGAGGCGGCAGAGCTGCGATCTTTGCGCTATCAGGTGAACCCGCATTTCCTGTTCAACACGCTAAACTCGCTGTCCGCTCTGGTGATGACCGGCAAGGCGGAGCGAGCAGAACGCATGATCCAGACTATGTCGCGGTTTTATCGCCATAGCCTAGCGGATGAGCCAACCTCTGACGTTCAGCTTAGGGACGAGTTTGACCTCCAGCAGCTCTATCTCGACATTGAGGCAGTGCGCTTTCCAGAGCGATTGGTCTGCGATTTTGACCTTCCAGAAGATCTTGCAGATGCACGCGTCCCAGGCATGATCCTGCAGCCTCTGGTTGAAAATTCGGTCAAATATGCCGTGTCTGCCGTCAATCGCCCCGTGACCATCACTGTCAAAGCGCGCGAAGAGTTTGATCGGCTGGTTGTGACGGTCAGCGATGATGGGCCGGGTGTTCCGGAACATGCGAGCCACGGTTTCGGGATTGGCCTTGCCAATGTGCGTGACCGGTTGGAGGCGCGCTTTGGTTCAGATATTGTTCTAAGTTCGAACCCTATCGAGGGCGGATATAAGACAGAATTGCGGATACCCCTGACCAAAAATGGCTGACACCGAAGAAACCAGCGGTGCATTGCGCACCCTTATTGTTGATGATGAGCCTCTTGCGGTTGAGCGCATTCAGGTGATTTGCGCTGAACTCGGATCAATCAATGTGGTTGGCACTGCCAGCGATGGAGCTGCGGCCTTGCGGCTGGTCGAGGCCCTGACCCCAGATTTGATTTTGCTCGATATGACCATGCCAGAGCTTGACGGCCTCGGGGTTGCCAAGAAGCTTGGCAAAATGAAAAATCCGCCTGCGGTCATCTTTGTGACGGCGCATGATGACTTTGCGGTCGAGGCTTTTGACCTTGAGGCGATCGATTATGTCCTGAAACCTGTTTCGGCTGACCGATTGGGCCGCGCGATTGAGCGCGCCGTTGCGCGCCACGGCGAGACGGGCAAGAAGACCAGCAAATGGCTTGATGAGCTGTGGGTTCCGCATCGCTCCGAATTGCTGCGCGTCGCGGTCAGCGAAGTGCATCAGATCGATGCTGAGCGTGACTACGTTCGGCTCCACATCGGCACCGACGATGCGCCGCAGTCTTACCTTTTGCTGCAAACCATTGCCGGGCTCGAGAAACGGCTGGATCCCGACGAATTCATCCGCATTCACCGCTCGACCATTTTGCGGCGCGATAACATTCGCGGCTTGCGTCATGATGGTTTGGGTGTTTGGTCTGCTGAACTGCAGAACGGCGAAGCCTTGCGGATTGGCCGGACATATCTCTCAAAAGTGAAAGGGATGGCGGGGCGCTAAGGAGCTCCTTGCCTGTTCTTTACATGCTCGTGGCAGTCCCCGAATTTGCGCGAAAAGACGACTCGAACCCTGGGACTGGATAGGGTCCGAGCCGTCAACTATGGACCTGAATTCAGGCTCATAGGGGTCTTGTTGTGGGTGTTGCGGATCAACCGCCGCGTTGTTGCGCTTCCACTAGGGTGGCGACTTGCTGTTCGGCGCTTTTCATCGCCTTGGCATAGCAACGCTTACTGTCCATCGACGGAATACGTGAGCCAGAGCGACGGCTATCTAGTCCGCAAATAGTTTGCGCGGCTTTTTTCACTCGGCGATCCAGCTGTGCCTGGCCTTCAGGTGTCGCGAAATTGATATCCGCAATCGCGATTTCAACGCTCGGAATATCGGTGGGTCCAGCAAGGGCGGGGGTGGATATGACTGCAAGCCCAAGCGCCGCAGTGGTCAAAACTGTTTTCAGCATAAATTCCTCCATTTGCAAGAAGCGGCTCGGTTCGAGCGGGGGTTCGAATGGGGTGCCGTGACCGCCCTTGCACAATTAGAAATAGGGGAATGGAGGGTAGCGGTCATTCGGCGCTCGTTGGCCGCAGAATCTCGCTCGACTGGCGCGGCGCACTTCAGACAGATGGGATAAACTGCCGGACGAATGACCCTTTCCAGCGGACCAGCGTTTGCGCCATAGTGTCGCCGTGCTGCCTGTGATCATCATCTTTGCCCTTGGCGTGGGAAATTTCGCTTTGCATCAGGCTGTGCTGAAGAGTGGGCACCCAATGCTCGGTCAAATGCCATGGTTTGTGCATATGCTCGGCGGAAAGCTAACGCTTGCGACCGAATTTATGGTTTTGCTCGCCGCAATGATGCTGGCCGCCAATGGCTGGCCTGTGCTCGTCTGGGTCTATCTGGGGTATAGCGGGCTTAATGCGCTGGCGGCTTGGCTCATCCTGTCGGATCAGATCTAAGGGGCAGGCCACAGACAGATTGGACTTGCGCTTTTGCCGCAATCCCGCTTGTCACTTTAAACTATGGCGACGCGGCTCTTTCATATCAGCGATGTGCACTTTGGTGTTGAGGATCGCGCTGCGCTGAGCGCAGTCGCCGCTGCGGTAGAACAAGAGCGCCCCAATGCGGTTGTTTGCACCGGCGATTTAACCCAGCGGGCCAAGCACAGCGAATATGCCGATGCGGCGAAGTGGTTTGGGTCGCTTGGCGTGCCGACAATATTGCAAGCCGGCAATCACGACATGCCGTATTACAATTTGTGGGAGCGCTTTACCGATCCCTATCGCCGCTATCGCGCGCTGAATGATCGGGTTGGCGCACAGCTGAAGTCCGATGATGTTGTGCTGGTCCCTCTTGTATCCACCGTGCGCGCGCAGCCGCGATTTCCTTGGTCGGATGGTCTCGTGCGCAAGCCGCCTTTGGCCCGCACTGTGGCGCAGCTCGAAGAATTGAGAGGCGATCCGCGCACAAAGATTGTCATGTGTCACCATCCCCTGCTTGGGCCAGAGGGTGCAGGCGCTAATCCGACTATCGGTGGAGATGAGGCGTTTGCAGCAATCGCTTCTGCAGGTGCCGATGCCGTGATATCGGGGCATGTGCACACGCCGTTTGATGAGGTCCGCTCTCGCGGTGGGCATTCGATGCGGATGATCGGTATTGGCACGCTCTCGACCCGCCTGCGTCACGGGGCACCCCCATGCTATCAGGTGATTGAATGCAAGCCGGGCAGAGCAATTACGGTTGAATTGCGCGTGGTCGGCGAACCTCCAGCGGCCTAACTGAGCGCTGCGCTTGGCTTTGCCGATGAAAGCGTTGGAAACCAGATGTTAGGCATATCTCGCTAATCCCTCGCCGAACCGCAGATTTGCGGCATTATGGATTGTATGTGATTTAGCAGAGGAGTGTTGGTCATGAATGCTATCAAAGCGATGATTTTGGGCGGCGTGCTGACATATGTTGTGGCGCTGGTGATTGGCTCACAAGGGTCTAGTGGGGGCTTTCTGGCGATCCACAATATGCGCATGGGCGACTACGCGGTAATGTGGTCTTGGCCACTGTTCCTGGCTGGCACCGGTCTGGCCTGGGCGATGACGCTGCTGCAACCCGAATAAGTGATTGCTGACTGGCGGCGGTCGGACAAGATCGCGGTCTGAACAGGCTTCATACAGCACAAAGAGAAAGGGCGGCCTTCCCATCGGAGAGCCGCCCTTCTCGTGTTTGATTCGCAGTGAACGCGATTAGCGTTTCGAGAACTGGAAGCTCCGGCGGGCTTTCGCGCGGCCATACTTCTTACGCTCAACCACACGGCTATCGCGGGTGAGGAAGCCAGCAGCTTTCACGGTAGAACGCAGCGCAGGCTCATATTTCGTCAAAGCCTGACTGATGCCGTGCTTCACCGCGCCAGCTTGGCCGGACAGGCCGCCGCCGCGAACGGTAGCAACAATGTCATACTGGCCTTCACGCTCAGTGATCGAGAACGGCTGGTTGATGATCAGACGCAAAGTCGGGCGCGCAAAATACACTTCCTGCTCGCGGCCATTGATCGTTACCTTGCCCGTGCCAGGCTTTAGCCAAACGCGGGCAACCGCATCCTTACGGCGACCAGTGGCATAAGCGCGGCCATACTGGTCGAGCTCTTGCTCACGCAGAGGAGCAGCCGGGTTTTGAGCGATTTCCGCAGCATCCGCTGCAGGTGCATCGCCAGCAATGTCTTTAAGATCTGCAAGATCAGACACGGTTTCCGTCGCGGTTTCCGTTGCTGGCGTTTCAGTCGCAACTTCTGGCGCGGTTTCGGTTTCGGTGTTCTTTTCGTCGGCCATTATGCAGAGACCTTATTCTTGCGGTTCAGGGATGCCACGTCGAGCACAGCTGGGTTTTGCCCATCATGTGGGTGCTCGGTGCCGTTGTAGAGGTGTAGCGCACGCATTTGCGCACGGCCCAATGGACCACGCGGGATCATACGCTCGACAGCTTTTTCAAGCACGCGCTCAGGAAATCGACCTTCCAGAATCTTGTTTGGGGTCGTTTCCTTAATGCCGCCAGGGTGGCCGGTGTGCTTGTAATAGATCTTGTTGGCCATCTTATTGCCGGTGAATTTCACCTTGTCGGCATTGATGACGATCACGTGATCGCCGCAGTCAACGTGTGGGGTGTAGCTCGGCTTGTGCTTGCCGCGCAGGATATTGGCAATGAGAGAAGCAACACGGCCAACGACCAGTCCTTCGCCATCAATAATATGCCATTTCTTATCGACCTCGGCCGGTTTGATCGACCGGGTCTGCTTGCTGAGCGCCTTCATGGGCTGTTCCTTAAACCAAAGGCCGCCGTTCGGGAGAAAAGAGGCCTGAAAAATCAAAACAGCCGGGCGCTTGGGCCGCGGCTGCGAATCGAAAGGCGCACCTTGCAGCGCATTCCCATCGATATGAGGCGCGATTTGTCGTTAAGACGGCTCAAAGTCAAGCAAAACCGGGCGTTTCAAGAGAGGTAAAATAATACCGCCGTAACTTTGCGTCACCTAAGAAGGGCTTGGCCGCACGCTAAGCGTTCAGTGCCCAGGTCTCGCTGGAGCGGCGCTCATCATCGCCAACACGGGTGATTATTTGCCGCTCGGCATGTGCAAGCCAGCGCTCGCCGGGCGCGCAGCGCGCCAGAAAGCTGAATTCAAACTCGCCGCGCGAACCATCGGGCAGATTGACTGGCTTTATCGAATGAACCTCTTCTTCGCTGGGATAGAACAGATCGCGCGGCATTTGTTCAAGCAAAGTGCCACCGGCCTGCTGCAACTGCGCCAGATACGCCATTCGCTGCGCTCGCTGCGTGGCGGAGCTGCTATGCCGATTGATCATAGCCTCGGCTTCTCTAATTGCGGCAGCCAGGTCTTCCTGCTTGGTCGAGATGCCAGCTGCGAGGATTTCCCCATGTTCGCCCAGCATAATGGGAAACATGCTGTCGGTTGAGCGCGCTTCTTCGATCGCGGCAAGCCGAGCGAGCTGCTGAGGCGCGTCGACCTTGGCGAGAACTTGCTGACCATTGATTACAATGCCGCGGCCTTGGGTTGCAAAGTCCACCTGCCATTCGCGGGTCACGGTGAGCATTCGGCCATCGCGCAGCTCTCGTTCGATCCGCCGCCTGAGCTGCATAGAGTTTTCTGGGACCGTCAAGCGCTCCGCCGCCATTGCCGGCACGCGAAACGCGGACGCCCCCACTACAAATGCTCCAAGCGCCGAGCCGATAGCGGCCCGGCGAGTGAATTTAGTCATGACCCCTTACCTCAAGTTTTCCTAACGCGGCCTAAGCGCGGCCAGCCATGTTTCTGTTGTTTCGTGGGCCGCGTCACAGTTCCAGCCAAGTATTGCCGGGCTATCGTAGGGATGCAATACGACTAGGCGCTTAATAGCGCGATTGAGCAAACCGCTGCGTGTCTTTAGCAACACTGCTACTTCAGCGTTGGTCTCGACTTTGTCTTGCCATTTGAAGATTGATTCGATCCCGCCGATCACATTTACGCAGCCAATCAACTCCTCTTCTAGCAATATGCTCGCCGCAACCCGCGCCGTCTCGCGATCGGGAAATGGGCACCATATGAGGGCGGATGAGCAGTCGGCATTGGCATTGGTCTCTGGGTCAGTCGTTTACCCAGTGTAGCGCAATTTCGGGCGCTATGCCCGCGCAGCTTCCAGCGCATTCCGCCCGTCGCTGTGCATAGCCCAGGCAAGACTGGCGACCAGCAAGGCTCCGGTCAGCTGGTGGGCGACCGCTATCCATAGCGAAACCTCGCTGAGTACAGTGGCAATGCCTAGCAGCACCATGACGCCGAATGCGCTGTGTACCGCGATAGATGCCATACGGTGCGTCTTCCGCACGCGCCGAGCGATCCAAACCAGCGCTGCGACGGCTATCCAGGCCCACCAGCGGTGGAGCCAATGCAGCAAGAACGGATCATGGGTCAGCGTCCAGAGCACGCCTTGCGAGAAATTGACCTCAGGAACGAGCTTCCCATTCATCAGCGGCCAATCATAGGCGGCGTGCCCAGCATTGAGCCCCGCAACCCATGCGCCGAGCAGCAACTGCACAAACAATATACCTGCAACAATCATCGCTGGGCCGGTCAGCGGAGCGGGCCTTGCCTGCGGGTCGCGCGCCAAAGCTCTGAGATCAAGCGCCGTCCACACTAACCCGCCCAGCAAGAAGAAGGCGGTGAGCAAATGGGCTGAGAGGCGAAAATGGCTTACATCGGTCAAGTCTGTGCCCACGCCAGAGGACACCATGTACCACCCGAGCGCCCCTTGAAATCCGATCAAGGAAAGCAGCGCGAACAGGCGGCCCTTATAGCCGGTGGGGATCGCCCCCTTGATCCAATACCATGCGAGTGGGAGCGCAAATGCCAGCCCAATCAACCGTCCGAGGTTGCGGTGGAACCACTCCCAGAAATAGATGAATTTGAAAGCCTCCAAATCCATTCCAGCAGGGCCGCTCTCAAAGCGGTATTCACCTGTCTGCCGGTAGAGATCGAACTCTGCCTGCCACGCCTCTTCGCTTAGCGGTGGGAGCACGCCGGAAACCAAATCCCATTGGGTGATCGAGAGACCGCTTTCTGTAAGGCGCGTAATCCCCCCGACCATCACGATGATCACCACCATCGCAGCAACGACCATCAGCCAGCGGACAAGCGCGAGCGGGCGACCGAGCACAGCGGTGGGCGTCACTCCGGATGACGCAGGATGAAGCGAGGATGCCATTTCGAGCGCCTAACTGTCCCGCGAGGCGGCGAAGTGCAAGCCTGTAGATCGCAAATGACCTTGCGCGCGTTGCAATTAGAGCAGCGCCGTTCTTGAAGATCATGTGGAGCTCTTGTCCGAGGTTGTGCTTGCAGAATGGTATAATGTTACATACATAGCTGCCAGCTGCTCATGAACGACACAAACACCTCGATTCGCGGCCGGTTTGACCGGGCCGGCATTTGGCTCTCGGGCCTGTGCGCGCTGCATTGCGTCGCAACGATCCTGATCGTGTCGGGGCTAGGTGTAGGCGGACAATTCTTGCTTGCACCTGAGCTTCACCGTTTTGGCCTCGCGATCGCTCTGATCGTCGCGGCTGTAGCAATTGGTTGGGGCGCGCTTAAGCACCGCCAAGCCGCACCCTTTGCCGTCGCTATGACGGGTCTTACATTCATGGGCGGCGCTCTGGCTGTGCCGCACGGCATTCAAGAAGCGGTGTTGACGATTATCGGCGTTTCGCTCGTGACCTGCGGCCATGTGCTGAATTTGCGGCATGCTCACTAATTGAGCAGCGGCGCATTAATACGCTGATTTCTCTATAAATTCACGTTCGCCAACTGCATCGTCAACGATCCAGTTTGCGCTTATGCTTGCGCCGCGCGGCGATGCGATTATCTCGGCGCGCATGACTGCACAAAAAAGCATCACCCTCAATGGTGACACCCGCCAGACCAGCGCCGACACAATCGCCACCCTGGTGCGCGAATTGGAGCTCTTGCCTGAAAAAGTGGCTGTGGAGCGCAATGGCGAAATCGTGCCGCGCTCAACCCTTGAGCAAGCGGCGTTGGCCGATGGGGACACATTGGAAATTGTGCATTTCGTGGGCGGTGGTGAGCAAAGCACCTCTGGCGATGACAGCTGGAGCGTGGCGGGCCGGACCTTCAATTCGCGGCTGATTGTTGGCACGGGCAAATACAAGGACTTTCAGCAGAACGCCGATGCCTTGCAGGCGAGCGGAGCGGAAATTGTCACGGTTGCTGTGCGCCGGGTCAATGTGAGTGATCCAAAAGCGCCGATGCTGACCGATTTTATCGACCCAAAGGTCACCACCTATCTCCCCAACACCGCAGGCTGCTTCACCGCAGACGACGCGATCCGCACGCTGCGCCTGGCGCGCGAGGCGGGTGGCTGGGATCTGGTGAAGCTGGAGGTCCTGGGTGAAGCGCGCACGCTTTACCCTGATATGCGCGAGACTCTGAAGGCCACTGAAGTGCTGGCCAAAGAAGGCTTTCACCCGATGGTTTACTGCGTTGATGATCCGATTGCGGCCAAGCAATTGGAAGAAGCGGGCGCGGTGGCGATCATGCCGCTCGGCGCGCCGATTGGCTCTGGCCTCGGCATTCAAAACCAGGTCACTATTCGTCTGATTGTTGAAGGCGCGAGTGTGCCGGTGCTGGTCGATGCCGGGGTTGGTACAGCGTCTGATGCGGCGGTGGCGATGGAGCTCGGCTGTGACGGGGTGCTGATGAACACTGCGATTGCTGAGGCGAAAGATCCGATCCGCATGGCGCGCGCCATGAAGCTGGCGGTGGAGGCCGGGCGCGAGGCCTATCTGGCAGGCCGCATGGGACGGCGTAAGTATGCTGATCCCAGCTCACCTTTGGCTGGATTGATCTAAGAACCGCCGATTTGGTTTAGCGTGCCTATGGTCCCAAAGAACAAAGCACCAAAATCAACAAATTTTACCTACAGGTTACTACCTATTAACCAAGTTCCGCGATGACCGTCTTCAACGCAGAGGAGACTTTCATGGCGACCGTGGGCAGTACATCAATGGCAATCGGCGAAATGCGCGAATTCGCAGGCTTTAGCGCCGCTGAGCAGCGCTATATCAAGTGCAGCCTCGACATTGGGCTGAGCCGCAAGGACGCCTTTAAGCTGTGGGCCCGCGATGCGCGTGAAAACGCCGCGATCCGCCGCCAATATGTTGCCTATCAGGACCTCAAGTCGCTGCGCGCGCTGATCCCTGCGGGGCATGGCATGACCGATACCGAAGTCTTTATCGGCAAGTTGATCCGTATGGCGACTTTCGATCTGCAAGCCGATGCGATCACCAGCTTTTCCGCGTTTCGCTTCCTCTACGAGCGCCTGCTCGGCGCAGAAGCGCGCCCGTTTCTACCCGCAGCCTTCTGTGCAGCCAGCGCTCTGCCGCAAATTCAGCCGGAACGCCGCAAGGTGCTGCTGCAATCCTTGAGCGAAGCAGCAGCAACCGCGCCAGCATGGTCAGATGAAACACCGAGCTTCTATCCTGAATATGTCGAGGAAGCTGAACTGGTTTGAATGATTTGACACAGGACCCTCTGACGCAGCATCAGATTGCTCGCGCTGAAATCGATGCGTGGCGAGGGTGCTGCCTCGATTTGTACGCTCGCACGGAGCAGGCGGTCGGAAAGACGCTCGAACAGGCTATCTCAAATGGTAAAGAGCTGAAGCTAGCTCACTTGGCCGGGCAGCGCTTCGATACCCTTCAAGAATTAGCTGAAACTGAACCGGCTACCACGAAACAGCGGGAGGCACTGGTGCTGGCCATTTCAAGCTGGCGCCGAGTTGAGAGCGAGCGTTTCTTACTAGCGCATGGGACTGTCCAAGAACTGATTGACCGCCGGGGCGATTGGCATGTTCGGTTTGATGCGCAAATTTACAAAACAGGAAAATCCACACCAACGCAATGGTGTCTCAGCAAGTCGGAAGCCATGAATCTCCGTGATACTTTAGAAACTCGGTTTAAGGCTCTCTCAGGGCAGCTCGGTCATTTTCGCAAACGACTCGCCAGCTAACCCCGATAAAGCCCGTTGATCTTATCCTGATAGCGGTCGCGGATCTTGTGACGGCGAATTTTCATGCTCGGCGTCATTTCCTCGTTCTCGATTGAGAACGCTTCGTCGGCAAAGGTGAATTGGCGCACCTTCTCGATCACGGATAAATCCTTGTTCACCCGGTCAACGGCTGCGCGAACGGCGGTCTTGAAGGCGGGCAGGTCTTGCAGCGCGGCCATGTCGAACTTCTCGTCATTGGCGCGTGCCCATTCCACTGCCCATTCCGCATCCGGCACAATCAGGCCGACGACATAAGGCCGCTTGTCCCCGCTCACCATCGCTTGCGCGATCTCCGGTTGCAGGGTCAGCATGCCCTCAATCTTTTGCGGGGCGACATTGTCGCCTTTGTCGTTGACGATCATGTCCTTCTTACGGTCGGTGATCACGATCCGGCCCGCGTCATCCAGATGCCCGATATCGCCGGTGTGCAGCCACGGCGCACCATCGGGATCACCTGGATCTTTCATCAGAGTGCGCGCGGTTTCGGCGTCATTCTGCCAATATCCATGCATCACCAGCTCGCCGCGGCACAGGATCTCGCCATCATCAGCGATCTTGATCTCCACCCCGCGCATCGGCGGGCCAACGGTATCCATCTTCAGGCCGGTCGCTGGGCGGTTGCAGCTGATCACGGGGCCGCTTTCGGTCTGGCCATAGCCTTGCAGCATGGTGAGGCCCATCGCCTCAAAGAATGTGCCAACGTCCGGGTTGAGCGGGGCTCCGCCAGATACCATCGCCTTGATCCGGCCGCCAAATTTATCGCGGATTTTCGGGCGCAAAGTGCGCTCCACGATGAAGTCCATTGGCTTATCACGCTTGCGCTTGTTCCCGCGCTCGGCGGCTTTCTCACTGATCGTTAGCGCGCGGTCCATCAGGTAATTGGCGAGCTTGCCCTGCTTTTGCACCTGCTTGAGGATGCGGCTGCGCAGCACCTCGAACAGGCGCGGGACCACGACCATGATGGTCGGGCGCACTTCCTCAATATTGCTGGCGAGTTTCTCCAGACCTTCCGAATAATAGATCTCTGCCCCGACCGAGATCGGCAGATATTGTCCGCCGGTGTGCTCATAAGCGTGGCTGAGCGGCAGGAACGACAAAAAGCGTTCGTCGGAAATGCCAAAGTCACTGATCAGGATTTCAGCCGCGCCGCCCGCATTGCACAGGATCGCGCCGTGATGCTGCTTCACCCCGCGCGGCGCGCCGCCGGTGCCGCTGGTATAGATCAGGCAGGCGGTGGTGTCGCGCGTAATGCCCTTCAGGCGTTCTTCCACGGCTGCGCGGGCCTCAATCGGATCGCCTGCAACCATGCTGTCCCAGTTGTGGTACTCAAAGCCGCTTGCTTGCTTGCGGTGCAGGTCTTCGATGCCGATCACATGGTCGGCAATGCCGGTTGACTGGATCGCGCCATGCACGGGGGCGAGCAGTTTTTCGGTCGAGACGATCACCGCACGCGCGCCGGAATTGTCGAGAATGTGGCAATGGTCGCGTTCGGTGTTGGTGATGTAGGTCGGCACGGTGATGCAACCTGCGGCCATCACGGCGAGGTCAGAAATGCACCATTCGGGGCGGTTTTCTGAAACCAGCGCCACGCGGTCCCCGTCTTTCAGGCCAATCCGGCGCAGCCCCTCTGCCAGCAAGCAGACTTGCTCTGCCACCTCGCGCCAGCTTTGCGTGGTCCATTCGCCATTGGCTTTGCGGCCCAGGAACGGCGCATCGCCTTTTTCATCCGCGCGTTTCAGGAACAATTCTACGAGATTGTTCGCATTATCGATGTCGTTGAGATGCGTGTCTTGCGGCACTGAAATTTGGCTCCCCCACCAGTTTTCTTGTTTTGCGCAGATTAGGCGCGCCCAGCATTAGCGCAAGCGCCAAAGGTGCTCGCGGGTGTGGAGAGGTAATGCACTGGCGGTGAGCCGAGTTCCCCAGCCGGGCGAATGCCCTAGCGGGTGTAGACCAGCTTCGGCGCGATGCGCGGGTCGGTGGCCACTTCCCAGCCATCCTCCGTGCGGCGTAAGGCATTGGCTTTAAGCGGCGGGCCAAAGGCGCGGATTTGCGAATGGCCCAGCGCGGTCAGCTCGTCCTGCATATCTTCCAGCATGGTGCCCTGTTCGATCACGGCGGTTTCGCCAAATGACATGATCAGCGGCAAAGCCAGTGCGTCTTGCGCGCTCAGTCCAAAATCCACCACGCCGATGATGGAGCGTGCGACCTGCACCGGAATGGTCGGTCCGCCTGCCGCGCCGATCACCAGAACAATCTCGCCGTTTTGATCCAAAACGATTGTCGGGGCCATGGAGCTGCGCGGCCGCTTTCCGCCCTCAACCGCATTGGCGACGGGCTTGCCATCAACGACCGGGGTGGAGCTGAAATCGGTGAGTTCATTGTTGAGATAGAACCCGCCAAAGAACAGGCCCGATCCAAAGGCGCCCTCCACGGTTGAGGTGTAGCTGACGGCATTGCCCTCACCGTCAACAACGGAGAAATGGGTCGTGCCTTGCTCCAGCGGTTCGTCGCCATCTGCACGGGCGAGCGGAGCCCCCGGAGGCGTGCCTGGTTTGAGGTCAGTGATGGTTGCCGATGGGCTGATGAGCGCGCTGCGGCTCGCGACATAGGCGGGATCAACCAAGCCTTTCACCGGAACGCTCACGAAATCGCTATCGCCAATATACAGCTCGCGGTCAGCATAGGCGACGCGTTGGGATTCCAGAAACAGGTGCCAGAATGTCGGGTTTTCCGGGCCAAGCGCGGCGATATCAAAGCGCTCTAGCTGCCCCAGCATCTGCGCAACGGCAACGCCGCCTGATGATGGCGGACCCATGCCGCAAATTTGATATTCGCGGTACGGCGCGCACACCGGATCGCGCAGTTTGGACTGATAGCTGGTGAAGTCCCCCGTGGTCATCTTGCCATCTTGCGGGGTTTTTTCGGCGATATATTCCGCCAAATCTTCTGCCTTGCGGTCATACAATGCCTCTGCGCCGGTTTCGGCCAGATCTGTGAGCGTTTCCGCCAGCTCTTCATTCCGTACGATCGATCCAACCGGCAGCGGTTCGCCGTCCGCGCCAAAGAACACAGCGCGTGCTTCTGGAGTCAGCCCGGCGCGGCCTTTGTTGCGGCCAGATAGAGACTCATTGAGCCGCACATTCATGCGGAAGCCATCTTCGGCCAGCGTAATTGCTGGCTCAAACAGGTCAGCCCAAGGCAATTTGCCGTGTGCCGCGTGCGCTTTGGCCGCGAGTGCCAGATTGCCCGGCACACCCACGCTCAAGCCGGAAAGGACGCGTAACTCGCGCGGCAGACGTTCGCCATTTTCATCGAGGAAGCGGGTTCCCGTTGCCGCAGCGGGTGCGGTTTCGCGCCCATCATAGGTCAGCAATTCGCCGCCCTCGCCGTCGGCCCGGACGAGAAATCCGCCCCCGCCAATGCCTGAGCTCTGTGGTTCTACGACCGTCAAAGCCAGCATCACCGCGATCGCCGCATCGGTGGCTGAGCCGCCTTTGGCCAGGATCGCTTCGCCAGCGGCGGTGGCGCGCGGGTCAGCGCTGCTCACTGCACCAGCGCGAACGGGTTCAGCTTGTGCAGCAGTGCTGCTGGCTGGGCTTTGAGAGCTGTAGGCTGAGCAGCCGGTGAGAAGAACAGCGGCGGCGAGACTTGCATAAAGGCGTTTGATCATGGCGCCTTCGCTATTCGGTTCCGACCGCCTCTTCAAGCCGTGTGAAACCATCGCGCTGCATAAGCCGTTCAATTCCGCGCGCAATCTGAGCGCCCAGGCCGGGGCCTTCATAGACCATAGCGGAATAAAGCTGGATCAGACTGGCGCCTGCGCGAATGCGCTCCCACGCGTGCTCTGCGCTGGCAATTCCGCCGACCCCGATCAGTGGGATGGCGCCGCCCGTCGCTGCGCGGAAATCGCGCACGCGTTTGAGCGCCAGGTCGCGCAATGGTGCGCCGGACAGGCCACCGGTCTCGCCCGCATGGTGTGAACGCAGCGCTGGCCGGGAGATGGTCGTATTCGAGACGATCAGCGCGCCAAGCTGCTTGTCGAGAGCAATACGAGAGATCGCATCAATATCGTCCTGCATCAGATCAGGAGCCACCTTCAGGAAAATCGGCGGCAGTTTGGTGAGGCCTGCGCTCGCCTCTTTGCGGGCTTCGATCACCGCGTCGATCAATTCGCTGAGCGCGCCTTCATCTTGCAGAGCGCGCAGGCCAGGGGTGTTGGGACTGGAAACATTCACCGCCAGATAGCTGGCGAGTGGGGTCATCATCTGCGCCATCGCTGCATAGTCGGCAATGCGGTCCTCTGAGTCCTTGTTCGCGCCGATATTAATGCCAACGATGCCGGGATTGTCTTTGCGCCGCTCGAGCCGGGCAAGCGCCGCGGCTCCGCCGCCATTGTTGAAGCCCATGCGATTGATGATGGCCTTGTCTTCAACCAGACGGAACAGGCGCGGCTTGGGATTGCCAGCCTGCGGGCGCGGTGTGATCGAGCCGACTTCGGTAAAGCCAAAGCCAAGACCGAGCAGCTGATCGGGAACCTCTGCATCTTTATCAAAGCCCGCCGCGACACCGACAGGGTTGGGGAATTGGAGCCCAGCAATTTCGATTGCGCCCGGTCCCTTATGTACGGTGGCGCGCAGCGGTGATGCTTTGAGCGCTGCCACACCGAGTCGGTGAGCCTTTTCCGAATCAAGCGAGAAAATTGCGGGGCGTAAAAGGCGAAACAACATAACTGCGCGCTATCGTAATATTCGTGTGCTTGTCGAGGGCGCTTGCGCAATAGAATTCAGAAAAATTGTGAGCAGGGCTGCAATTTGTCGTTTGCATACAATTATTCGCCGCATTTCTATCCTACATAGTGCGTGCGACCCGAAGGGCTCGGAGCAGCAATGCGAAGAGTTCCTCAACTTCAATAGGGCGGTTCTCATTTGAGAGCCGCCCTTTTTTTGTGTTAAATCATAGGGGAAGCGGCTAGGCCTGCGGTCATGAGGCGCTCGTAATGGTTGACCATCACTTTTCAGCGACGGATCACAGCGAACCGGATTTCGCCGAGCCCAATTCCGGGTTTGCTCTCACTCCGGCATCGCTCATCTCTATCGACTATATCGCGCCGCCATCCGCGATCAGCGATTATGTGACGACGCTCTATCATTTCCGCTGCGAAGAAGCGGAGATCCGCGACATTCAGCCCGCCTCGATCGGGCATCTTTCGCTGTTTCCCTATGGCAAGGGCGAAATGCTTTTTGCCAGCGGGCGCCGCGACCCCAATCCGGAAATCGCGATGCTCACCCCGCTATCAACCGCGACGCCGATTGTGGTCGAGGGACCGTTTCATGTGATCGGCGCGGCGCTCACGCCGCAGGGCTGGGGCGCGCTCACCGGATTGCATGCGGGCGAGCATCGAGACCGTATGATCGAGGCGCGCACTGTGCTCGGCAGCGAGGTCGTGGCCTTGGGTGAACGCCTGAATGCGGGATACCGCGCCGGCAAATTTAGCGGCCGCGAATGCGCGCTGGAACTGGGCGCGTTTATCGAAGGCCGTGCGCGGCCGCTCAACGCGCGTCACAATGAGCTGATCCGCACGGTCAATCAGTGGCTGGGCGCATCGCTCAATCCTGACCTCACGGACCTAATGGCGGCGGCATCTTATTCGGAACGACAGGTTCAGCGCCTTGTTGAACGGTACTTTGGCCTTCCGCCGCAAGCGCTCGCGCGCAAATATCGCGCCTTGCGAGCCGCAGCGTGGCTGTCTTTCCCGCAGCTTACGCCTGAATATGAGGCGCAATTGGCCGATGCATTTTTCGATCAATCGCATATGATCCGCGAGATTCAGCGGTTCGCTGGGCGCACCCCGGCGCGGCTGAGCGATGATGAAAGTCCGTTCCTGAATGAAATGATCGACCTGAAGAATTTCCGCGAATTGGGTTAGGAACTGCGGTGATTTGCACCGCGGAACTCGCGTCCGGTCGCTTACCTATGACATGACTACTGATGAGGATATCTATGCGCCGCTCCGCTCTTGCCTTTTGCTCCACTCTTGCTTTGGCCGTCGCCGCCTGCGCACCCACCGCTCAGCAATCGCTCGCCAGCGCGGATGCACCAGCGCAGGCTGTCGAGGCTGCGCCGACGCTCGGTGAGTTTTTCGAGCAATATGATGCAGCGCAATTGGCGCTCTCGCCCGAGGGCAAGGCCTATCGCGGCATTCGCGACGCATCTTATGGCGAGTGGGATGACTACAGCGATGCAGGCGCGGTGGCGCAGCAGCAGCTGCTGCAAGACACCGCCAACGAAATGCTCGACACTTACAATCGGGAAGGCTTGTCAGGCGACGACGCACTCTCATTCCGCCTGTTTGAGGCGATGGCGCAGCGCAGCGCTCGTACGCATAAATACCGCAAGAATGTCTATCTGTTCAATCAGATGCGCGGCGCGCAGAGCGGCCTGCCTGCGTTCTTGATCAATATTCACCGGGTCTCATCGCACGATCATGCAACGGCTTATGTCAACCGGATTGAAGGCATGGGGGCTGTGCTCGATACGCTGACCGCCGAGGCGCGGGAGCGGGCCGAAAATGGCGTGATGCCGCCCAAATGGGTCTATCCCTATGTGATCTCGGATATCCAGAACCTGCTGAATGCCGGTGATGAAAATGCGGTCTTGGTCGATTTCAAGGCTAAGGCGGCAGGGCTGCCGGATGTTGATAAAAACAACGCTGCTGAGGCAGCGGAGGCATCCATCCTCTACGAACAAGCCCGCGATGCGTGGAAGGGTTCTGCTGAACTCGCACTCCAGCGCCTGCTGGCTGAAATGAAGCGCCAAGAAACCATCGCGCCAACCCATGACGGCGTATGGCGCCTGCCGGATGGCGCCAATTATTACAGCGCGCTGCTCAAAAACTACACCACCACCGATCTGACTGCGGATGAGATCCACAATATCGGCCTCAGCGAAGTCGAGCGGATCCACGGCGAGATGCGAGCGATCATGGCCAAGGTTGGGTTTGAGGGCAGCCTGAAGGACTTCTTCAAATTCACCCGCAATGACGACCGTTTTTTCTACACCAGCCGCGAGGATTACCTCGCCGATGCCAATGCAGTGCTGCGAAAAATGGAGGCCAAGCTGCCAGACTATTTTGGCCGTTTGCCCAAGGCTCCAATGGTGATCAAGCCGGTCGAGGCGTTCCGCGAAAAGAGCGCGGGCAAGGCTTTCTATCAAAGCCCGGCGCCCGACGGATCGCGGCCCGGCACTTATTATGTGAACCTCTATAATCTGCGCGATATGTCGAAGAACGAGCTGGAGGCGCTGGCCTATCACGAGGGCTCACCCGGCCACCATCTTCAGCGCGCGTTGCAAACCGAAATGGGCGACCTGCCTCCTTTTCGCCGGTTTGGCGGGGTGACGGCGTACACCGAGGGGTGGGGGCTGTATTCCGAAGAACTGCCGAAGGAGATGGGTTTCTACACCGATCCCTATTCCGATTTTGGACGGCTTGGCATGGAGCTGTGGCGGGCCTGCCGCCTCGTGGTCGACACCGGCATTCATGACAAACGCTGGAGCCGCGAGAAGGCGATCCAATATCTCACGGACAACACGCCCAACCCCGATGGCGATATTCGCAAGGCGATCGAACGCTACATCGTCTATCCCGGCCAAGCGACAGCTTACACCATCGGCAAGCTCAAGATCATGGAGCTGCGCGAGCAGGCCAAGACCCGGCTCGGCGTTCGATTCGACATTCGCGAGTTTCACGATGTGGTCTTGGAGTCCGGCCCGGTTCCGCTCGATATTCTGGAAGAGAATGTTGAGAGCTACATCAACAAACGCTTGGCAATCATGACAGACGGGTCCTGATCGGAGATGAATGGCGCGCCAGGCGCTAACGACTCGCAACAGGCGCATTTGCGTTGAATTCGGACAGATTCGCTCTTAATTGCAATTCGGAACAAATCTGTCCGATTAAGAGTTTTGGCTGTGTCATCACTCTGTAGAAACGTAGCGAGCCATGCGCCTTTCAAACCTTGCCGATTATGCCGTGATTATCATGCGTCAGGCCGCCAGCCATTGCGGCGATGGGCGAGTGAGCGCGGCTGAACTGGCCAAGGAAACGGGCCTGCCTGTGCCAACGGTTCAGCGGCTCGTATCAAAGCTGACGGCTGCGCATCTGCTGCGTTCGGTTCGCGGCGCACATGGCGGGTTGCAATTGGCGCGCCCGGCCGCCGCGATCAGCGTGGCCGACATCATCGAAGCGGTGGAGGGGCCGATTGCCCTGACCGCCTGTATTGATTCCAACGATTGCGACTTTGAGGCCGCTTGCGAAATGAAACCGCATTGGCCGATCATCAACACCGCATTGCGCGGCGCCTTGGCGGATATCCCGCTGACGCAGCTGGTGCATGCAGAGGAACTGGCATGAGCGATAATCTCGATATTCAGGAAAACCCACTGTCCGATGCGCCTGAAATGGACGCCGAGGCCAAAGAGGCTGCGGCGAATGCGGCGGAATATGAGCATGGCTGGTCGGCGGAAATCGACACTGAATTTGCCGAAAAGGGCCTCACCGAGGATACCGTGCGGTTTATCTCGGGCAAAAAGGGCGAGCCGGAATGGATGCTCGATTGGCGTCTGAAGGCGTTCCGCCTGTGGGAACAGATGGAAGAGCCGGATTGGGCCAAGGTTGGTTATCCGAAGATCGATTATCAGGACGCATACTATTACGCCGCGCCGACGAAGAAGGTTGAGCTGGATTCGCTCGATGATCTCGATCCCGATATCAAGGCAGTTTATGACAAGCTGGGCATTCCGCTGGGCGAGCAAGAAGTGCTGGCCGGGGTCAAAGGCGCGAAAAAGGTCGCGGTGGACGCTGTGTTTGATAGCGTCAGCGTTGCGACAACCTTCCGCGAAGAGCTGAAAAAGGCGGGCGTCATCTTCCTGTCGATTTCCGAGGCGATCAAGGAACATCCTGAGCTGGTCAAAAAATGGCTCGGCAAGGTCGTGCCTCAGCGCGACAATTACTTTGCGACGCTCAATTGCGCGGTCTTTTCCGATGGCACCTTCGTCTATGTGCCAGAGGGTGTGCGCTGCCCGATGGAGCTCAGCACCTATTTCCGCATCAATGCGGAGAACACCGGCCAGTTTGAGCGGACCCTGATCATCGCCGAAAAGGGCTCTTACGTCTCCTATCTCGAAGGCTGCACCGCGCCGATGCGCGACGAGAACCAACTGCATGCCGCGGTGGTCGAATTGGTCGCGATGGAAGATGCTGAGATCAAATATTCGACCGTGCAAAACTGGTATCCCGGCAACAGCGAAGGCGTGGGCGGGATCTATAATTTCGTGACCAAGCGCGGGCTGTGCCAGGGCGACCGCTCCAAGATCAGATGGACGCAGGTGGAAACCGGCTCTGCTGTGACGTGGAAATATCCATCCTGCGTGCTCAACGGCGAAGACAGCGTGGGCGAGTTCTATTCGGTCGCCGTCACCAACAATTTCCAGCAGGCCGATACCGGCACGAAGATGATCCACAATGGCAAGGGCTCGCGCTCGACCATCATCTCCAAAGGTATCTCGGCGGGCAAGTCGAACAACACCTATCGCGGTCTTGTGAGAGTCGGCCCCAACGCCGACGGCGTGCGCAATTTTACGCAATGTGACAGCCTGCTGCTCGGCGATGAATGCGGCGCGCACACGGTGCCCTATATCGAGGTCAAGAACCCCGGCGCCCAGATCGAGCACGAGGCGACCACCAGCAAGATTAGCGAAGAGCAGATGTTCTATGCGCAGCAACGCGGGCTGGACGAGGAAGAGGCGGTGGCGCTGATCGTCAACGGCTTTGCGAAAGATGTGCTGAAAGAGCTGCCGATGGAATTCGCGGTGGAAGCGCAGAAGCTGCTGGCGATCTCGCTTGAGGGGAGCGTGGGGTGAGTCTCACCTATGAAGTAGCTGTACCGAAAGGGAATTGGCCGAGCTTTGGCCAGATGAATGCCGCGCTGCAACAGCGCGGCTACCCTTTGCGTGTGCTGCTTCAAGGCGATCAAAAGCTTGATGACCCGATGCAGGAATTTGACGGCTTCCTGAGCTTCCACGTCGAGTTCATGGGCGAATCTCAGGAGATGGAAGTTTACTGCCAGCCCTATGGGCCCAAATTTCCAGATCACCGGATTACTGAAGATACCAACGAACATCTCGAACAGATCGGTTCTGAATTTCGCGTCAAAGATGGCGATCACAATATGAATGTGGGCTTTGGCCCTAGCATTCCGCAAAAATACTTTGCTCCCTATTGCCTGCTTATGGGAACTTTGGTGCGCGATTTTGGTGGTTATGGCTATGAGGGCCAGGGCCCATCTTTTGGGCGGATGGACTGGGCGCAGGAGCTGCTTGATGATGCCGAGAGCATTATTGAGTACGAGCGCAAGCTGGCCGACAACGCTGCTGCAAAAGAACGAGAAGACGCTGATGCCGCTTTAGTCGCACAGACGAGTGCGCAAGAGGCCGCCAAGCAGAAAAAGGGCTTTCCTCTATGGCGCACTTTGGCTGTGATTGTGGTCATGCTGCTGCTGGCCGAATTCGTTGACAAGAACATCTACAATTTCACGGGAACGGGCGCATGACCGAACGCAAGAAACTCGCCCTCAAGCCTTCTGACGAGGCGATTGATCCTGAGACCCTCAACAAAAAGGGTCGCGGGTGGAAAATCTCGGACAAGCGCCTCGACGCGCTGCATGACCGTGCGCGCGAAATGCGGCGCTTCGCCTCGCCTGCCAACAAGGCGCTCGCTAAGCGATTTGCCGAGGCCGACATGGGCAAATACACCTTCAAACGGTTCGCCGTTGTCGGCAGCGCGATTGTCGACTTTAACTGCCACAACCTGGGAATGGCGATCATCATCGAGGAAGAGGATGATGATCTGGCGATCTCGAAGCGCCGCGACAAAAGCCTAGAGGCGGTCGGCATTCGCGTAATGCGGATCAAGGCGGAGCACATCCTGGAAAACATGGACAAGGTGCTGGAACGCATCACGATCGGCATGCGGATGCGCATTGGCGATAGGAAAGACGCTGCGCGGGCCCACCGCGAAGAGAACCCCAACCAAGATTACCCCCGCCGCCGCGATTGAGCCGAGCTGGCGACAACCATTTTGCAAAGAGTACAATTCCAATGCTGAAGATCGAAAACCTCCACGCCGAAACCGCCGGCAAAGCGATCCTGAAGGGGCTGAGCCTCGAGATTCGCCCCGGCCAGGTGCACGCGATTATGGGCCCCAATGGCGCGGGCAAATCGACGCTCGCCAATGTGCTGGGCGGAAAGCCGGGGTACGAAGTGACCGGCGGTAGCGTAGAGTTCATGGGCCAAGATCTGCTGGACCTAGACCCGCATGAGCGCGCCGCCGCTGGCCTGTTCCTCGGCTTTCAATACCCGGTTGAGATCCCCGGCGTTTCCAACGTGCAATTCCTGCGCGAGGCGCTCAACGCTCAGCGCAAAGTGCGCGGCGAAGAGCCATTGTCCGGCGGCGAGTTTCTGAAGCTTGCCAAGGAAAAGGCGGGCCTGCTTGGCATGGATATGGACATGCTGAAGCGGCACGTGAATGTCGGCTTTTCCGGCGGTGAGAAAAAGCGCGCGGAAATGGTGCAAATGGGCATTCTCGCCCCGTCTCTGGCGGTGCTGGACGAGACCGATAGCGGACTCGATATCGATGCGCTGCGCGTGGTGGGCGAGGGCATCAATGCCATTATGCGCCCACAAGGCGGAGCAGCGGATAAGGGCGTGCTGCTGATCACCCACTACCAACGTCTGCTTGACGTCGTGAAGCCTGACCTTGTCAGCGTGCTGGCCGATGGCCGGATTATCGAAACCGGCGGTCCAGAGCTTGCTCTGCGGCTGGAGAATGAAGGCTATGACGCGGTCATGGCCGAAAACCTCGGGGCGGCGGCGTGAGCGAACTGGCCACTCTTCCAACCCGGCACGATGAGGCTTGGCGCTATGCCGATATTTCAGCGGCAGAGGCGATTGGCGCTGAGGCGCTGAACACCTGGCGTGAGGTTTCTGTTGCTGCGGGTGAGACGCACCGCGAGACTTTTGTGCTGGACGGCGATGCGCCTGCGGTTACGCGGCTGCGCGTGGCGCTGGGCGAAGGCGCGCGGGCAGAGTTCTTCGCGGTCAACGCGGCAAGCGGCTCAGCCCGGCTAGAGATCGAAGTGACATTGGCCCGCGCTGCGCATTTCGAGTTCGGCGGCGTGACGATTGGCGGCGGCGATGCCACCCGCGAATTTGTGACCAAAACCGTGCATGCAGAGCCCGACGGGACCAGCAATCAAACCGTGCGCAGCGTGCATTGGGGCACTGCCTCTGGCAATTTCCTGGGCGAGATCAATGTCGCGCGCCATGCGCAAAAGACCGACGCTGCACAGGACTTCAAAGCGTTGCTGCTGGAAAAGGGTGCAAGTGCCAATGCGGTCCCTCAGCTTGAGATCTTCGCCGACGATGTGAAATGCGCGCACGGCGCAACCATGGGTCAGCTCGACGAGAACGCACGCTATTATATGGCCGCACGCGGAATCGCCCCTGATGCCGCGCAGCGTCTTCTCGTGCAGGCGTTCCTCGGCGATGCCTTCGTAGAGCTTCAGGATGAAGCAGAGCGAGATGTTTTGTTGACCGCTGCGCTTGAGCATCTGGAAGGGTTTGCGCTGTGATTGCCGGTCACATTCTTTGTGCGTTAGGCCTTCTGGTTAGTGGCGCGGCAATCTCTGCGCAGGACGCGAAGCCTGCCGACACCGAGGCGTATGGTACTGCCGATGTGGCGATCCGCGCTCCCGTTTTTGCGACGCCGATTGAGGCTGCTGCTGCTGTTGTGGGCGCTTTTCCAGAATCGCTTGAAGGTGATCAGAAACTCACTGTCGAAGCGCGCAAAGATGGTCAGGATCCAAACCGGTTGGTTGTGATCATAACGCTCGAAAACATGCTAGACGATTCGACGTCTGCGCAGCGGCTGACAATCCGCCTGACGCCGGTTACGGGTGGTTGGCAAAGGACTGCCTACAAGCTCGAATCCCGCTGCCCGCGGAGCCCTGAAGCGAACGAGTGGAAGGTCGGCTCATGTCCGTAATCACAAAGGTCGATACGGCAACGGCAGTGCCTGATCTGCGCCGCGCTGACTTTCCCGGTCTGGTCGGTCGGGACGGTGCGCCGTGGCATTATCTCGACACCGCTGCGACCTCGCAAAAGCCGCAGGCGGTGATTGATGCGATGGCCCGCGCGATGGGTGAGGATTATGCTACCGTTCACCGCGGCGTTTATGCGCGCTCTGCGGAAATGACCGCGGCCTATGAAGGCGCGCGGCGCACGATTGCGCGCTTCATTGGCGGGCAGGAAACCGAGCTGGTCTTCACGCGCGGCGCGACCGAGGCGATCAACTTGGTCGCGAATACCTGGGGCCAGGCCAATATCGGCGCTGGCGACCGGATTTTGCTGTCCCAGCTGGAGCATCATTCCAATATTGTGCCGTGGCAAATGCTGGCCGAGCGTGTCGGCGCGCATATTGATGTGTGCCCGCTGACCGATGATCACCAGATTGACCTGGACGCCGCCGAAGCCATGCTGACCGAGCGGCACAAGCTCGTCGCCTTTGGTCATGTCTCCAACGTTCTCGGCTCTGTTCTGGACGCAAAGCGTGCGGCCAGTCTGGCGCATAAAGTCGGGGCGAAGCTGCTGCTGGATGGCTGTCAGTCGGCCCCGCATATGCCGGTCGATGTGGCCGCGCTGATTTGCGACTTCTACGTTTTCTCTGCGCACAAGCTTTATGGCCCGACCGGGATCGGCGCGCTGTGGGCGAGGGCGGACATTCTAGACGCCATGCCCCCGTGGGAGGGCGGCGGCGCGATGATCGACCGCGTGACCTTTGAAAAGACCACCTACGCCCCTGCGCCGCAGCGGTTTGAGGCGGGCACGCCGGCCATTACCGAAGCGATCGCCTTTGCGGCGGCGGCTGATTATGTCAGCGAAGTGGGCCTTGATCAGATCCACGCGCGAGAGAGCGCTTTGGTCGCGAGGCTGCGCAAAGAACTGGGCGCGATGAATGATGTGCGCCTGTTCGGCCCTGCCGATAGCGCGGGCATCGTCAGCTTTGCGATTGACGATATTCACCCGCATGATCTTGGCACGATCCTGGATGAGGCCAATGTGGCGATCCGGGCGGGTCACCACTGCGCACAGCCCCTGATGGAGCATCTGGGCGTGCCAGCAACAGCGCGGGCCAGTTTCGCGCTCTATTCGAATGATGATGATGTTGATGCGCTGCTCGAAGGGATTGCGCGGACGCGTCGTTTGTTTTTGGGAACTTCGCAATGAACAAGCCAGAAAATGACACCGAGTTTGTCGCGGCCCCTGCGCCGAATGAAGATGTAGTGGCCAATAAGCCGAAACGCGCGCGGGTGGATGATGCGATTGACCCTGATGCTGCGGCTCAGGCCGCGTCTGATGAACCGCGCAAGCGCGACTATCTAGAGGGCTTTTTGGCCAAAGCGCTGGCGACCGGAGACGTCGGCGGTGCGGGCAGCGATCTGCAGCAGGCGGTGGTCGATGCGCTCAAGGAAATTTACGATCCCGAGATACCCGTCAACATCTATGACCTCGGACTGATCTACGGCGTAGAGGTCGATAACGAAGCCGATGTGACCGTCACCATGACGCTGACAACGCCGCATTGCCCGGTTGCCGAAACCATGCCGGGTGAAGTGGAGCTGCGCGCGGCCAGTGTGCCGGGCATTCGCGATGCCGAGGTTGATCTGGTATGGGATCCGCCTTGGGGCCCGGACAAGATGACGGATGAGGCGCGGCTTGAGTTAGGAATGCTGTGATGACCGATACCAAAACCAAAACGCGCAAAATCCCTGCGGCTGTCACCCTGACCAATGGCGCAGAGGCGCGTGTGGCTGAGCTGATGAGCAAAGCGCCCAAGGATGCAATTGGTGTGAAGCTGTCGACCCCGCGCCGGGGCTGCTCCGGCCTCGCCTATTCAGTTGATTACGTTACTGAAGAGGTCGCGATGGATGAGAAGATCGAGACGCCGGGCGGCATCTTCTACATCGACGCCGCCAGCGTGCTCTATCTGGTCGGCTCGATCATGGACTGGGTCGAGGACGATTTCACCGCCGGGTTCACCTTTGAGAACCCCAATGCCAAAGGCGCCTGCGGCTGCGGCGAGAGCTTTATGGTCTAGGCTGCGCCAGGATCGGCTGCAAAAGCAGCTTGCCTGAGCTTCCCGCAGAGCTGGTGCTTAGCCTTCTTCGCTGAGCCGTTTGATCAGAGCCTCTTCAAGCGCATCCAGTTCGCCGTCCGCATCGACCATGTCTTGCAGCCAAGCGTTCTCGTTTTCGGTCACGATATTGCCTTCTGCGGCGCGTTCTTCAAACTGAGAATTCGAGCCCTTTTTGCCGAACACTTTGCCAAGATTGTTGGCGACGTCCGGCGCTGCTTTCGCCATTTTGCCCATGAAGCGGCCGACATTCGCTTTGTTGTCCGCGATAAACGCTTCGAGCTCTTTCGCGCGTTCATGGCTGATCTGAGCATGGGCGAGGTGGAAACCTTTGAGATAGTTCGCGATACCATCGACGAACAGATCGGCCCATTCCGGCGCATTCGCATCGTCTTTGGTCGCGTCTTTCAGGCGGAACAGCATTTCTGCGTCAAACCGGGTGACAGCGGCTGTGCCATGGCCGCCGCTGGCAACGATCAGGCGGCGCAGGATCTTGCATTCCGCAGCGCTGATATGCGTATCCGACAATTCGCCGCCATCGCGGGTTGGTCCGGTGCCGGTCAGCACTTCGTTTTCAACCTGCTTCAGCGCGTAATGCTTGAGCGTGTCTGGCACGTTTTGCGCGCGCTCAACGATACGAACGATCGCTTCGAGCTCGGCCATGCTGTCGACTTTGCCGTCATGATCGATCTGAGCGATCAGCCATTTGGCTTCGTCTTCATCGCACATCAGGCGCGGGTCTGTGCCATTGAGGACAAACTCACCAATCGCTTCGACGAAGAAGTCGGTCCATTCCGGGCTAGGGTTTTCGACCACATTGTTGATGGCGAAAATCGCTTCGGCTTCTGCGCGGTGGATGATGCCATCGCCCCAGCCAAGCTGGCGCAGAGAGAGCAATTCCTCGGCGGAGATGTGCCCGTCTTCGCTGGCACGGCGGGCGAGATCGGCAAATTGGGTTGTCATGGCGTGTCAAAGTCCCTTCGCAATTGCGCCAAGTCTTACCGCAAAAGTGCTTAAAGCCGGGTTACCATAGCGTACGGCCCCGCAGCCGAGGGGCCTTTAGCGGCGCGCCAGATCACGCACGCAGCTTGCCTCATCCACGCTGGTGCCACCATCTGGATTGCGAGCCTCGACATAGGTCGCGGTCGGCGTTTGTCCTGGCTCCAGCGGATAGAGGAAGACATCGAGCACACAGCCTTCGTCCGCGAATTGCAGCTTGCGGGCGTCCCCTTCGACCAGGTCAATGCGGGCATCGCCAAAGCTGGCGGTGAGCTGCTCTGCGCGCGCGCCGATTACGCCGCCCAGATTGCCGGCATTTTGCACCGTCGGCGGTCTGAACCCGCCGCCGGCTGGCAAGTCTTCGCTGCGCACTGTCGTGGTCAGCGGCCCGGTGCGGGTGACGCCTGGTGTGTGCGTGGCTCCCCCGCCAGAGGTGCTGGCACAGGCGCCAAGCAGCAATGTTGCCGCAAGCCCAAGCTCTTTACGCATCAAATGCGCCTCTCTGATCAAGGCCCGAGCGGCCGCGCGCATGGTGGGTCAAATGCGTTCCCGCAGCGGCGCCCAGGATCGGGGCAAGCAGATTTGCAAAAGGCACCAGCATCAATCCCGCAATCACACCGCCCAGCGCCAATCGCTGAAACGCGCTCACCGGGGTGCCGGTGTCATCCGGCTGACGGTGCCGAAGCCACGCCATATCAGTGAGTTCGCGCCCCAATAGCACCGCGTTGACGATTAGGAAAACCAAGGCGGGACCGATGGCTGTGAACAACAGGATGATCGCGATGGGCAGAGCCAGCAGGTTGAAGACCAAGGCCCGGCCGATGCCGCGCAGACTGTTGCTGAGGTCTTCGCGAAACGGCAGATCGCGCGCGCTGCTCGCGACCTCGGGATAGTGGCGCTGCTCCACTGCGCGCACGATCTCATCGGCGAAGAACTGCAGCACAGCGAGTGCGACGATCCTGAAGGTGAGCCAGAATGCGATAAGCCATAAAACCACGGCCAAGAATGCCGCAGCTGGGCCTTCAAAACCCTCTGGCAAGATAGGCAGCAGCGCCCATTCCAACGCCTCCATCAAGAAAGACCACATCAGAACGCCGATGCCACCGAAGATCAACAGCGTGACGAATAGGCTTTTAACCAGCACACGCAGAATGGCCGGATCGCTCAGCTGGGCGAAGGCTTTGGCAAGGGACGCAATCACAAGACTCATCGCCTTTGCGATGCGGTGTCAGTGCGATCAAGTCAAATGCTGAGGCAATCGCGCGCTCCACAGGGCTTGGCCTGCGCCCTCAAGCGGGCTAGGCGCTGCGGCGCAATTCAGACTTTTAGCCAAACAGGACTTTGCTGTGCCAGAACCCGTAAACGAGCCGCGCTATGATGTGATCGCCATTGGCAATGCCTTGGTCGATGTGATCGCCGCTTGCGAAGACGATTTGATCGAAGAGCTTGATCTTAATCGCGGCGGTATGATGCTGCTCGACGAACCCCGCGCGGAAGAGCTGTACAAGGCGATGCCGCCAGCGCGCGAGATGTCTGGCGGGTCAGCGGCGAACACACTGGCGGGCCTTTCAACGTTGGGCATGCAATGCGCGTTCATCGGCCAGGTCGCGGATGACCAGCTGGGCAAGGTGTTTCGCCATGACATGCGCGCGACAGGCATCGATTTTGATACGCCTGCGCGCAGCAGCGAACCTGCAACCGGGCGCTGCCTCATCTTCGTCACGCCTGATGGCGAGCGCACGATGAACACCTTTCTTGGCGCGGGCCAATTCTTGCCCGCCGCCGCCCTCGATGAAGAGCTGATTACGAGCGGTTCAATCCTCTATCTTGAAGGCTATCTATGGGATCCAGAGGAGCCGCGCCGCGCCATGCGCCGTGCCATCGAGCTTGCGCGCGCAGCGGGCCGCAAGATCGCCTTTACTGCTAGTGAGAGCTTTGTAATCGATCGCCACGGCGACGATTTCCGTGCGATGATTGACGCTGGCCTGATTGACATCCTGTTCGTCAACGAAAGCGAGCTGGCGACGCTGACAGGCGAGGATGACTTTGAAGCGGGCGTCGCCGCAGTAGCTGGCACGGTGCCGGTTCTGGTCGCAACGCGCGGAGAGCACGGCGCGATTGCCGTTGCCCATGGCGAGCGCGCCGAGGTTGCAGCCGAGCCGGTCGATAAGGTCGTCGACACCACGGGTGCTGGCGATCAGTTCGCGGCCGGATTCCTCTCTGGCTACGCCAAGGATGAGCCGCTGGCGCGCTGCCTTAAGCGCGGCGCGATTGCAGCCGCTGAGGTGATCTCGCATTATGGCCCGCGTCTTGAAGCGGACATGAAGGCGATGATGGAAGAGAGGTTGTAGGCTGTACGCTTAGCGGGTGGCCACGGAGCACAACCAGCATATCACCCTCACTCCATTCATCGATGGTGAGGCACGCTTGGAACGGCTGGAACACAGTCTAGGGTCGAAAGTGCATTCGATTAATGCAGGCGCGTATGATCGGATTTATCGATCAAGTTCTGCTGGGGTCTGACGATGTGAAAGAGCACGCGCTTCCTAGCAAAGCCGGTCCAAGTAGGAAAATTCTCCGCCGCACGGCGCTCTCCCAAACCAAAATCACTCAAATCTCTGGCCGGTAATCATCCCGACGCAGGGTCCGCATGTGCTGCGCGATCAGTTCCACCTGCTCCGCTGTCAGGTCAAAATCCATCACCTCTGGATAATTGTGAGCATTGGCCAGCCACTCGGCGAGCGTCTCATCGCTCACCCCTTCGCGATTGGCGATGGCGGCAAATGTTGGCGAGTTGGGATTGGGCGATGCGCCGGGATATTCGACCGCATGGCATCCCCCGCACGCCGCCTGAGAGAACGTCAGCGCCGCATCTTGCGGCCCTGCTTTCTGCTCGGGCTGTGAGGTATCAGCCGAAGCAAGCCCGCCGGTTGGAGCGGAGGTTTGACAGGCGGCGAGCGAGAGCGCGGTGAGACCAAGGGCGACAAAAGATGTGTGTTTGACCATGCCACCTATTCAGCATGGCAGCAGCGCTGCCGCATTGATCTATGTCAAATAGTGAGACGCGAAATCGGCACCTCAGCCCGCCTCCCGCTCAACCTCGCGCCAGCCAATATCCCTCCGGCAAAAGCCGCTCTCAAAATCCAACGCATCAACCGCGCCGTAGGCGGTTTTCTGGGCTTCGGTGGCGCTCATGCCTTTGGCCGTGACGTTCAGCACGCGCCCACCATTTGCCACGAGCTGACCATCAACCATCGCGGTGCCAGCGTGGAAGACCTTGGCCGCGCCGCCATCGCGCAGCGCCTCTGCCAGGCCCAGATTGATCGTTCCGCCCTTTTCTGGCGTGTCGGGATAACCCTTTGCCGCCATCACCACGGTCATCGCGGTGGCGGGGGAGAAATTGGCCTTGCATCCCGCGAGCTCGCCCTTGGCGCAGGCCAGCATGATCTCGGCCAGATCGCTGGTCAGCCGGGTCATCAACACCTGGCATTCCGGATCGCCAAAGCGGCAATTGTATTCGATCAGCTTTGGCCCTGCCTCGGTCAGCATCAGGCCCGCATAGAGCACGCCGGAATAGGGCATGCCCTCTGCGCGCATGGTCTCAACCGTAGGTTTGATGACCTCGTCCATCACGCGCGCTTGAAGCTCTGACGTCAGCACGGGGGCCGGCGAATACGCGCCCATGCCGCCGGTGTTGGGCCCGGTGTCGCCTTCGCCCACGCGCTTGTGATCCTGAGCGGTGCCAAACGGCAGGATCGCGGTGCCATCGGTGATCGCGAAGAAGCTCGCCTCCTCGCCGCGCATAAACTCCTCGATCACCACCTCTGCGCCCGCCGCGCCAAAGCGTCCGCCGAACATATCGGCCAGCGCCGCCTCGGCCTCTGCGCGAGTTTCGGCGATCACCACGCCTTTGCCCGCCGCTAGCCCGTCGGCCTTCAGCACGTACGGCGCGTCGAATTTGGCGAGCGCAGCTTCTGCTTCGTCGAGCGTGGTCGTGCGGACATAGCCAGCGGTGGGAATATTCGCCCGGTCGCACAGCTCCTTGGTAAAGCCCTTGCTGCCCTCCAATTGCGCGGCGGCGGCAGAGGGACCGAATACGGCGGTGCCGCCTTCGCGCAGGCTATCGGCCAGGCCATCGACCAGCGGGGCCTCTGGCCCGATCACAACCAGATCAATCGCCTTTTCCGCGCAGAACGCCGCGACCGCCAAATGGTCGCTGGCATCCAAAGTGACCAGCTGCGCTTCTTCGCCAATGCCGGGATTGCCGGGGGCAGCGTATAGCTTTGTGCATGACGGGGATTGCGCCAGCTTCCACGCTAACGCATGTTCGCGCCCGCCCGACCCAAGTAAAAGGATATTCATGGCTTCCCCGCCGATTGATAGTGACAAACAGGCCAATCTCGTAGCGCGAGAGCGGGAGGGCGACAACGCTCAGCCGCTGTCGATCACCGAGATTTCTGGCTTGCTGAAGCGCACGGTCGAGGATCGCTTTGGCTATGTCCGGCTGCGCGGGGAAATGTCGGGCGTAAAGCGTGCGGCCTCGGGCCATATGTACTGCGCGCTGAAAGACGAAAAGGCCGTGATCGACGGGGTGATGTGGCGCGGCAATACGTCGAAGCTGGCGTTTAACCCGGAAGATGGGCTGGATGTGATCGCCAGCGGCAAGCTGACGACCTATCCGGGCCGCTCAAAATATCAGATCGTGATCGACAATCTGGAGCTGGCGGGCGAGGGCGCGCTACTGGCGCTGCTGGAGAAAACCCGCGCGAAACTGGCGGCAGAGGGTCTGTTTGCGAGTGAGCGCAAACGGCCTTTGCCCTATCTGCCCCGCGTTATTGGCGTGGTGACGTCGCCCACAGGCTCTGTCATCCGCGATATTCTACACCGGCTGGCGGATCGGTTTCCCAGCCACGTGCTGGTGTGGCCGGTGCTGGTTCAGGGGCAGGGTTCTGCGGCGCAAGTGGCGAACGCAATCCGGGGCTTTTCCGAAATGGAGCCGGGCGGGCCAACCCCGCGTCCCGACCTGCTGATTGTGGCGCGCGGCGGCGGCTCAATAGAAGATCTATGGGGCTTTAACGAGGAAGAGGTGGTGCGCGCGGTCGCGGACTGCTCGATCCCCGTAATCTCGGCGGTCGGGCACGAGACCGATACGACATTGGTGGACTACGCAGCGGATCGGCGCGCGCCGACCCCGACGGCTGCGGCGGAAATGGCCGTGCCGGTGCGGGCTGATCTGGCCGCAACCCTGGCCGACTTTGCCACGCGTCAACGCCGCGCGGTGCACCGCCCGGTGGAGCTGGGGCGCGAACGGCTGGAGGCGCGCGTTCAGCGATTGCCTCTGCCGGAAAACCTGCTTCAGCCTCAGATCCAGCGCCTCGATGATCTGGCCGAACGTCTGCGGCGCGGCCTGACGATGAGCGCGGGCCAAGGGCGAGAGGCGCTGGCCGGGGTGTCGGCACGGCTATCACCTGCCATCTTGCGGCGCGGGGCGCAGGATGCGCGGCGGAGGCTCGATCAAGTGCGGCTGGTGCCAGCCTTGGTGGAGCAGCCATTGCAGCGAAAGCGCGAGACTTTGGATGCGCTCGCGCGGCTCGCCAGCCAGTTTCATCCCGAAAAACCGCTGGAACGCGGCTATGCGATTGTTCGCGATAGCGCCGGGCGCGCGCTGACCGGCAAAGCGCAGGCGGAGCAGGAAACGGCGCTTAAGCTTCAATTCAAGGACGGCGAGCTAAAGGTGAGCACAGGCGGTGAAGCTGACCCCTCTGCGCAGTCTGCACCGCCACCTGCACCGCCACCTGCGCCGCCTCCAGCGCCCGCGCCCGCGCCCAGACCAGCGAAACGGCGCGCGAAACCGTCTAAACCCGGGAACGCGGCGCAAACGGATTTGTTTGATTAACTCGCCATGTTAGAGAAAAAACCATGTTGATGTCATCGGGCGATAACGCCGCAAAACTCCATTACGGCCCCTCCACTTTTCGGGTTCTCAGACCCGGCAAGCACGTGCTGTGCGCGGTGAGCGGTGAGGTCATTCCGCTCGAAGAGCTGCGCTATTGGAGCGCGGATCTGCAAGAGGCTTATGCGACTTGCGAGATCTCAACCAAGCGGCTTTTGGGCGAGATATGATCGCGCTGCTGGGCAGCCTTCGCGGCGCTGGCCTCGCTGCGGCGCTTGGCCTGCTTGGCTGCGCCTCGGGAGAGGCGAGCACGCCTGAAACGGCGGGCGCGGAGCCTGCCAGGACGCAGCCGGCCCATACCGCGACCATCGAAGACGCGCGGCCGCAGCCGAAACCGGCCTCTGAGCGGATCGGCACTGCGCCCGCCTCGGTTATGGCGAAGACCAAGCCGCAACTCAGCTTTTCAGGCGAGCTTACCCAAGGCGGCTACATCCGCGGGCGTTTGCCGCGCGGGACGGTGTCGGCGACATTGGGTGATCAGACGCTCAGCATTGGCGAGGGCAGCGGCAATTTCTTCGCCGCCTTTGACCGCGACAGCCCCGGCAATCTGACCTTGTCCGCGACCTTGGAGAGCGGCGAGACCGTTACCGAGACGCTGGCGATCTCTCCGCGCGAATGGAAGATCCAGCGCGTCAATGTGGCGCGCGGTACTGGCCGATCGAGTGAGGCCTGGTGGAAAAAGCGCGAGCCGGAATGGCTGGCGATCAAGGCGGCGCGGGAGAAGGTAACCGACGCTGAGGGGTGGAAACAGGACTTTATCTGGCCGGTGAAGGGGCGGATTTCGGGCCTGTTCGGGCGTCAGCGGATCTATCGCGGTGAGCCGGGCTCTTACCACTCCGGGATCGATATCGCGCCGGGCAACGGCGTGCCGTTCGTCTCCCCCGCCGATGGTGTCGTGGTGCTGGCGCGCACCGGCTTTAGCCTGGAGGGCGGCCTGATCATCATCGACCACGGCGCGGGGCTCAACAGCGCGTTTCTGCACGCCTCCAAGATCGCCGTGCGCGAGGGGCAAGCGGTCAAGCAAGGCGAATATATCGGCAATGTCGGCGCCACCGGCCGCGCGACGGGCCCGCATTTGCACTGGGGCCTGAAATGGCATGACACCCGTCTGGACCCGCTGCTGTTTACCGGCCCGCAGTAAAGCGGCTCAAACAGCAAGGACATCCAGCCACAATGGGGCGCAAATTCCTGATTCTAGCCATCGCGCTTGGCCTTGCGCCGGGCACGTGGCTGCGCACCAATCTGTCGACCTCGTTCGATACGCCGATTGAAGTAATCGAGATTGACCAGCGCTCCGGTGTGACCGGGCCGCTGAGGATTACCGGCGCGTGGCAGCTTGATTCGCAAAACGCGCATTTTGGTGGCTATTCCGCGCTCATCCTGTTGGGCAATGGTGACCTGTATGCAGGCAGCGACCGAGGCCGGGTCATGCATTTGCGGATGGTCGACGGCACCCCGGTTTCTGATGGCACAGTGCTCGATTTCCCGCCCGGGCACGGCGAGGTGAGGCGCGGCATTGCCGATCTAGAGGGGTTCACCCGCGATCCAGAAACCGGCACGATCTGGGCCGCTTATGAGCATGGCAATGTGATCGAGCGGATTATGCCCGATGGGGCCATCAAGCGCGCCAAACCGCCGCAAATGGCCAGTTGGTCACGCAACAGCGGGCCAGAGACCATTGTCCGTCTGGACGATGGGCGCTTTCTGGTTCTGGGTGAGGCTCCTGAAGGCGAGGGGCGCACAAACCGTCCCGGTCTGCTGTTTTCGGGCGATCCGGTCGATGGGTCTGAGGCGATCGAATTCCGCTTCTTCACCACGCGGGGCTATTCGCCGGTCGATGCGGCGCTGCTGCCGGATGGCGATGTGATTATTCTGGAGCGCCGGGTCGAATATGCCTTCCCAGCCAAGTTCTACGCCCGCCTCGTGCGCGCTGACCCCAATGAGATTGCCGAGGGCGAAGTGTGGGGCGGCGGCGTCCTGGCGACGCTTGGCCGGGCCTATTGGGGCGAGAATTTTGAGGGAATCGAGTTTGTACCGGGCCCTGCCCCTGCAGAAGGTGCCGAGGACGAGGGCGCAGCCCAATCCGGTTCGCTCTATCTCATCGCCGATGACAATGTCTCCGCGTTTCAGCGGACCTTGCTGCTGCGATTGGGCTGGCCACCCGACGAACCGCAAGGCAAAGCGGACCGCCCGCAGTCTGGCGAAAGCGAATCTTCAGCAAACAAATGAAAAGGCGCGCAAGGCCTTCGCCCGCACGCCTTTTTCAAAATCCGTCAAGGAAACGCAGCCGGTAAACCCGGCCCGCTTGCCAGCCTTAAGCGGCGGTTTTTTGCGCCTTGACCAATTCACGCTTCACTTTGCGTGCATTGGCAGACAGCTTGTCGTCCTTGGTCTTCAGCAGCCAATTGTCGAGACCGCCATTGTGCTCAACCGAGCGCAGACCGTGGGTCGACACGCGGAATTTAAAGCCCCGCTCCAGCGTTTCGCTGAGCAGAGTGACGTGCTGCAGGTTCGGCAAGAACACGCGCTTTGTCTTGTTATTAGCGTGGCTAACGTTGTTGCCAGTCAAACGACCTTTGCCGGTCAGTTCGCAAATGCGCGACATGATATCTCTCGTCTGTTCACAGTGACAGGTGGCCAAGCGATTCGGCCGCCTAAAAAGTTCGGGTGTTCCCGGAAAGGCGCGCGGATAGCCTTCACAATGCGAATCGTCAAGCAAAGTTGCGCCTATTCGCCGCGCGGTATAGCGACCACTTATGACCCGCTGGCCCATTCCGCAACCGATGATGCGCGCTCTAGAGGCCGCGCGCGAGGCCGCACGCGCGGGCGAGGTGCCGGTCGGCGCGGTGGTGATGCAGGGTGACACAGTGATCGCGGTGGCGGCCAATGCCACGCGCCAGCCGCCTGATCCCACCGGGCATGCAGAGATAAGAGCCTTGCGCGAGGCCGCCACAAAGCTGGGGCAAGACCGGCTGGGCACATGCGATTTGTACGTCACTCTGGAGCCCTGCGCGATGTGCGCAGGCGCGATCAGCCACGCACGAATTGCGCGGGTCTATTACGGCGCAAGCGATCCCAAAGGCGGCGCGGTGGAGCACGGGCCTCGCGTGTTTGAACATCCGCAATGCTTGCACCGGCCCGAGGTCTATTCCGGCATGGGCGAGGCAGAGGCAGCGGAACTGCTCCGCGCGTTTTTTAAGGAGCGGCGCTAGCGTTCTTGAGTGACTCTCAGTTTCGAAGTTGTAAGGCCATTCGAGAGACGTGGCAGAGTGGCTGAATGCGGGCGCCACCCGAAAGGGAGCGCTCAGGGGTCGATCGACCCCTCGCGGGTTCGAATCCCGTCGTCTCGCTAGAGCCTACACCAGTTTTTTGCTCGCATGTGGTCCTGCGCACCCTAGCGGACTGATGTACCGCGCGCCTTCTCAAGGAGCGGCGGTAACTGCCTGTGTTTCGGCTAACCATTCGACCGCCTCATCCTCATCTTCGAGGTCGAAAGCGCGTATATCAGGCTTGAGCAGCGCGCCGATCGCGCCCGCCATGCCGCCGATCCAGCCCGGGCCGCCGACGATCGCATAGCGTTCGAGCTTGCCGATCAAATCAAGTTTGCCGCGCAAAACCTCGCTCGAAAACACCGTGTCGAGGTCAAAGCCATGCCAGTGGCGTACCACGATCATCAGCCGCGAGCAGCTGGGATCTTCGAGCCGGGCGCGCACCATTGCAATCCCGCGCTCCGATTCTTCTCGGTCGAGCCGGCCGACCAGTTCGAATGCAGCGATGCCGGGCTTGTCGATGCCCATTTCGCGGAATGCGCCAGTGTGCGGCCCCTCTGCCTCTTCCATGATCCAGGCGCGCGCTGCGCCCGCTTCGTCTTCGTCATAAACCTGATAAGTGAGGCCTGGCAGCAGCGCGCTCTCAAGCCGCGATCCAGTGCGTATCCATGCTTCGTCAGAGATGATCGCAATATGATCCAAGCCGTAGATCCATTTGGTAAGGGTAGGAATATGCGCCAGTTCGATGCTGACCGCGCCAAAGGTGAACCCGGCAACCGAGGTCGCATCGAACAGCACATTGCCCCCGCCGCCTGCGCTATTGCGCTCTTTGGCGAAGTCGATGATGGCCTGAGCGTCTTCCTGTCGGAATTCGGCCATGAGGGTGATGCGGTGGGCCTTGGGCGAGACTTTTTCGATATTGATCATGCACCAAGGATCGCGGATTCGCGCCCGCCTGTCATTGATCCGGATCAAAGTAGGCTATTGGCCAGCACTCAATTCCTCGGCGACGGCTTGCACGTTTAATGTGGCAAGGCCGGGGATCGCTGCGACCGGCGGATGATTGGGATACCTTCGGTCATACTCTGCTGCGATCTGGGTAGCTTCTTCCTCGGAAAACCCATTTTGCGCCAGAGAACCGATCCGCGCCCTCAGCCATCGCAGCATCCCGATCTGTTTGTCGAACAAAGCCATAGTCGCTTGCTGACCGTGGCCGGGATAGACCAGTGGATTTGCAGCGTCATATGCGCCCTTGACCTGCTCCAATTGCTCGAGCCATTGGGCAGTGTGCCCCTCAAGCAGGAATGGGGTCATTTTGTTGTCTACGATATCTCCAGCGAACAACGCGTTTTCCTGAAACGAATAGAACACGGTCATGGCATCCGCTTCGCCTTGCCCAATGTTTTCGACTTTCAGCTTGATAGCGCCAAAAGTTAGAGTGTCTCCATCGCTAAAATGGAGGGTCGGTAGCGGTTGCTGATCTGGGGCATCGCTGCCCAGCACTTGTTTTGTCATCGCAATAAAGCCGTTCCCATCGGTCCTCATTATTTCAGCGGTTTTGGGGGATGCGTAAACCGGCACTTCAGGAAATGCAGCAATGAACGAGGCCAGCCCGCCGAAATGATCTGGGTGTGGGTGGGTGAGAAGTATCGCAGCAACTGGCTTTCCAATCGCCTTTACCTGCTCGGCGGCCGCAGCTCCGGCCGAGAGGGATCTTTGCGTATCGATTACGACGACTTCATTCTCGCTCTCGAGTATCCAGGTGTTGACCGAGCCATCACCATCCTGAGCAAAGCGCTCCACGCTGAACGATTGAGCTATCGCGTGCGTAGGAGTGATAGCGGCGGCGAACAGCGTTAGCAGTAGAGCGAACTTCGACATTTTCAGGCCTCCTTGGGTGGGAGTGTGCCTTAGAAACGTGTGGGGGCCGCATTCGATCCGATTGGGCTCAGTGGCTCAGATACTCGCGTCAGATCTTCACGCGCACGCTTTGGCCGCGATAGAGACGCATTTGTTGCAGCGAGCCCCCTACTCGACCCCGAATTCGTTCACATTCCCCGCCTCATCCACCATAAACAGCGTGCCGTAATCCTGCTCGGTCAGTTCCGGCGCAGTGTTGCCGCCGAAACGCGTCACCAGGTCGCCAACGGTGTTGCTGTGGCCGACCACCAGCACTGATCCTTTGCTGCCAGCAACCTCAGCGGCCAGAGCATCGGGATTGCGCGGATCGTACGGCGTGATTGCAACGCCGATTTGGCTTGCGAGCGGCGCACCCGTCTCCATCGCGCGGCGCGTGCGGGTGGCGTAGACCGCGGTGATGTTTGCGCCCGCCAGCATGGCGGCAAGGCGCTGAGCGTTGGCGGCTCCCTCGCTGGTGAGAGCTGGATCATCGCCTTTCGCCTTTTGCAAATGCCTGATGATGTACACTGCGCTTTCATCCAGACGTCCCGATTGGGCCGGCGCCATGCACGCTCCCAGCGAGAGCGCCAAAAGCAAGGCCATCGCTCGCAACTTAGTCATAGCTTGTTTCCGTTTTGCTGGGCACTCTTACAAGCCGCGCCAGATCTTCGCGCGGACCCCGTCCTTTGCGCCGTAACGGCTGGATGTGCAGCGGGTGGGGCGGAAGCGTTTGTTGTAACACAGCCGGATTTCCTCCAGCCAGCCTTGGCGGTTTAGCTTCACGCCGACTTGGCTGGCGCTCCACCCGCCATTGGCATCGGCAAAGGCCTGGCGGATGCGCCCGGCGGTCAGGCCATCCTCGCGGCTGATCCGGTCATAATCGGGGATGCGCAGGCTCTCCCACAAAATCCGCGTGACCTTGAAATAGGTATCGGGCCGCTTGGTCATGCAGCTGCCGTGTTTGGCCCATTGCCGCGCGACCAGCCGGGCGCTGGGCATCATGCACATATTGCGGCGTGTTTCTGTGGGCGTCAGGCGGCCCTGCGTGGGGCACCATTGCGGCCATGTCCGCCCGCTTTCCGGCCACAGGCCGTGGACGATCAGACCAAAACTGCCGTTGTCACCGTTGCATTGGGTTGCGTGCGAGCGGCTGTCCTGCCGCGTGCGGCAAAAGGCCGGAGACCAGCTCAGCGCCATAGTGTAGCCGGTGATCGGCAATTTGCGCGTCTGTCCGTTCGGCGAGACCTGCGGCACGCTGCTGATCCGGGGTATTTGGCACTGATAAGCCTGGGCGTGTGCAACTGTAGGCACAGCCGTGGCCGTGATGGCGAGGAGCGCAATCAATCTCATTCGAATACTGCCACCTGATCAGGGGGTTCTGGCGCGAACCATGCGCGCGCTGATGGTAAATATAACGGAGCACATCCTACTACCAGAAGGCCGCCTCCAGCAAACGCGCCCCAACCCAGGCCATCCAATGCTTCGCCAAATTGGCGGATCATGCCCATGAGCGGGATCAGCGTGAATGCGCAGACCAGCACACGAGCGACCACGCTGCGAAAGCCCCAGATCGCGATCACAGGAATGCAGATGATCGAGAACCGGGCTGAAAGGGCGACGATGACCCAGTCACGGTCCCAAGGGAATTGAGGCATGAGTTCGCGATACTGGGCAAGCCAACCGTCAATCTCATTGAGGCCGCCAATCAGCGCCCAGAGACCTACGCCTAGAAAAATCACCGCGAATCCGTGGATTGGCCATGGCCGCAAACGTATTTGGTCGATCATGCCGGGACGCTCTTGATTGCTGCGGCTTTTATGCGGGCCAGACAAGCCGACGTCATACGGGCTTGAAATCGAGGCCTATGTCTGCGGCGGGTGCGCTTTGTGTCAGGCGCCCGACCGAGACGAATTGCACCCCGGTGGCGGCCTTTGCCTTGATCGTGTCGAGGTTGATCCCGCCTGATGCCTCGCACGGTACGCGGCCATCCACCATCGCCACCGCTTCGCGCAGGGTCTCTGGCGACATATTGTCGAGCAGCAGGTGATGCGCGCCCGCTTGCAGGGCAGGGCCGATCTGGTCGAGCCGGTCGACCTCGCAGATGATGTGCTCAACCCCTGCTTCCCATGCGCGGCGCACGGCTTCACCGACGGAGCCCGCGACGGCGACATGGTTGTCTTTGATCATCGCGGCATCCCACAGGCCCATGCGGTGATTGCTCGCCCCGCCCATGCGGGTGGCGTATTTCTCCAGATGGCGCATCCCGGGGATGGTCTTGCGCGTGTCGAGCAGGGTGCAATCGGGATTGTCCATCGCGGTCACATATTCGCGAGCCATGGTGGCAATGCCGGAGAGGTGCTGGACTGTGTTGAGCGCGCTGCGCTCTGCGGTGAGGAGGCCGCGCGCATTGCCGGCAAGCCGCATGAGGTCAGTGCCGGGCTCGACCGCATCGCCATCATCGACGAGGAGCTCGATTTCGATCTCTGGCTCCAGCGCGCGGAAAAATGCCTCGGCAATGGGCAGGCCGGCGACGACGATCGCATCGCGGCTGTCCATCACTCCGGCAAAACGCGCATCAGCGGGGATCACGCTTTCCGAGGTGACATCGCGCCCACCGCCGATCAGTCCCTCGCCCAAGTCCTCTGCCAAAGTGCTGCGGACGAATTGATCTAGATCGAAGCCAGGGATGGTGAACGTCATTAGATACCTCCGTTCGCCCTGAGCCTGTCGAAGGGCTGTTTTTCAACTTATGCACGATGCTAAGTTAAAAAGCAGTGCTTCGACAAGCTCAGCACGAACGGTTTTGCAAAAAGGGGCCTTAAAACCTGCCCTTGTGGCACCTCGCGCCGAAGTCAGCCCTAACAGCTAGGCCCAGCAGCAGCGCTCGGTCCGCGACCAGCGGACCGCAAGCACGACTGGCCGCCCGCAGGTGCACCGTAGCGAAGCGGAGGGACTGCACCGAGGAGTTCGCCCGGATGGGCGAACACAAACTAATGCACAAAGCGCGCCACGACATCTCGATAAGACCGGCTCACCTTCACCTCGGCGCCCGAATCCAGCACCAGGAAGCATTCGCCATTGGTGTGCGGCTTCACTTGGCGCACCTGGTCAAGATTGACGATGGTGGAGCGATGCACACGCTGGAACTTGCGCGGGTCAAGGCGGCGCTCCAGATCCTTCATCGTCTCGCGCAGGATCAGCGAATTGTCGCCGGTGTAGATGCACATGTAATCGCCAGCCGCCTCGATGTGTTCGATCGACTCGACCTCTACGCGGAAGATTTGTCCGCGATCCTTCACATTGATCAGCTTCTCAAACCGCTCGGACGTTTCACCAGCAGCCTCGCAGAACTCATCGGCCTTGTCCGGCGCGACTTCGGCCAGCACGTCTTTGAGCTTCTCGGCCTCTTCCGCCGATTTCTTCTCCGTGATGCGTTGGCGCACCCGCTCCAGCGTATCGGCGAGTTTGTCCTCGTCGACCGGCTTCATCAGGTAATTCACCGCATTGGTCTCAAACGCGCGGATCGCGTGCTCTTCAAAAGCGGTAACGAACACGAACAGGGGCGGTTCGATTTCCATCACGCCTTTGACGACAGAAAATCCGTCGAAGCCGGGCATTTGGATGTCGAGAAACACCAGATCGGGCTTTTGCGTCTTGATTTTGCGAATGGCTTCGCGGCCGTTTGAGCAGGTGTCGATAATTTCGACATCGTCAAACGCCTCGAGCCTCAGTTGCAGGCCTTGAATGGCCAGTTTTTCATCGTCGACTAGGATTGTGCGTATGGTCATGCAGCAGGTCCAATGGCGCGTCTGGGATTAAGGGTAATCACCGACGCTGGCTGGGGGTTGGTGCCGGGGGCGGCAGAATTGGCATCCGCGGGGTCGGAGCCGGTTGTGCTTGCAGCTTGAGTATCAGGGCCAAGTGCAAATTCGTCTTCCATCTGGAAGGGGATTTCAATCGTAACGGCAAAGCCGCCGCCGGGATCAGAACGGGTCTCAAACTTATGATCCGGACCATAAGCCTGCATCAGGCGGTTGCGAATATTGGCCAGGCCAACGCCGGTGGAGACCGGTTGGTTCGCTTTGTCTTGCTCATAATCGAGCAGTTCATGCCGCGCGGGCGCATTCGCGCCGGGGCCGGTGTCTTCGACAGTGATGCGCAGGCGTCCGGCCATGATCCGGGCGGACAGGGTGATCTGCGCGCCCTCTTCCTGGGCGGACACGGCGTATTTCACAGCGTTTTCGACCAAAGGCTGAAGCAGCATGGAGGGCAGGCGCGCATCCATCGCGTCGTCTTCGATGGCGAATTTGGTGCGCAGCCGCTCTTCAAACCGCATTCGCTCAATATCGAGATAGAGCTGCAGCGTTTCGACCTCTTGCGCCAGGGTTACCTGGCTGCCGGGTTCGCTGACCAAAGTGTGGCGCAGGAAGCTGGAGAGGCGGGTTAGCATCGCATTGGCGGGCTCGGTCTGTTTCAGCAGCACCAAAGTGCTGATCGAATTCAACGTGTTGAACAGGAAATGCGGGTTTAGCTGATAGCGCAGCATCGCCAACTGAGCGCTGGTCGCTTGTGCCTCTAGCCGCTCAAGCCGGTCGGCTTGCTCCTCGACGGTGAGGAAGTAGCTGATCGCGTAGTAGAGCGCGCTCCACCCGCCGAGCAGGGTCAGCGGGATAAAGGAGCTGCCGATCAGGCGCTGCGCGAAGCTCGTCTCGCTTGCGCCGCCGATATAGAGGTTTTGCACCCAGGCATCGATCGAGGCGTGGATCATGACCGCCGCGAGCACCACCGCAGCGGTCGTTCCCCAGGTCACAATCGGCTGGCGCCCAATCAGCTGGCGGTAAATCACCGATAGAACCAGCGTGATGGAAAAGCCGGTTATGGTCGTGAGCAGCAGTAGTACCACCAGATCGAGCGGCTGATCATTGGCCACCGCGACAACGGTCCTCAGCAGAAAATACCCGCCCCAGCCGGAGAGCTGGAGAGTCCAGAACGCTCTGTTCTTACTGGCAAAGAACGGCGTAGGCTGAATAGGTAGCATGACCATGGCCGACCCTTGTAGACGAATTGTGCGGTGGATGGCAGCTAGTTTTGCCTGCGGGTGATCGCGTGGGCCGCACTTTCTGCCCCGGAAAACTGCCGATTGCGTAAAGAATTGAGCGGTTTGGCTTGCCTAAAGGTTAGTCAGTTAGTCGCTTTGAGTGGAAGTACGGTGCGCGCTGCACTCACTTCTGCGCTGCTTATCTTTTGAGGGCGGCCTCGGGATTGATCTCGCGGCGAAAGCCTGTGCGCCAATCGGCGCCTTCAAATTCGGTCGATCTTTGAAGGGCTTCGATCAATTCCACCTCGGCCTGAATGAATTCGGCGCGCTCGTCCCAGCCATCATGCGTGCGCCTGCGAAACAGGCCGCCGTCGTGCTTTGGGCCCCATCTCGTCATGAAACGATGCGCCGCGCTCGGCGCGTAGCCCGCATTGGCGAGCAGCCACGGCATCAACCGGTCTGCCTCGTGCTCCGTCAGGCGGACGTTTTTGCGCCCCCGACCATTGGCATCGAGCCACGCCCGGTGATCTAGCAGATTGTGCGCGAGCTCATGCGCGACCGCTGCGGCGAATTCGTCTTCTGGATAGCCAAAGCCAACAAATTTTGATCCGATCACAACGCGCGATCCCTCTGCCAGCGCTCGCTTGCTGCCGCCTGCAAGTTCAAAGCGGGTGGCGCAGACTTTTTCTGACCTGACTATCAGCTGGGCTCCGCCGACAAGGGTTATGATAACGCGCCCGTCGTTCGCCAAAGCCTTGTCGATGTAATCATGCGCCCGGGTCAGGCGCTGCCAATGAGAGCGGTCTTCTGCGGGCCATCGATTGATCTCCTCAGAGTTCAGCTGCGTGATTTCTCTGCGAAAGCTGAGGTCGCCTGCGTTCCAGGCGGGTGATCCGCTAGCGACCGTCTGCACCGCGAAATCACCGTATAACCCAAGGGCGGCGCGCGGGTCGCTTGGCTCTTCAAAAGCAACCATATCCTGCAATTGCAGCCCGATTGATTGCACAGTTTTTGGGCAGTATTCGGCATTGCCGCGCACCAATTTCCAGCCGACATCCTGCAGCCTTTGGTCGAGCGCGTGATGTTCTTTCAGTGCGGTCAGTATCGCGGCGTAATTTGCCTCTGACGGCGGTGCGGGCGCTGTCTCGCCCTGCGCTGAGCCCGGCGTGCCTATCAAACAGGCGATCGCTGCGCTTAGCGCCCAGCGCCGAAATTGACCCTGCCTAAGCATTAGGCGCCAGAGGTATATTGCGCTTCTGCGCCGGCCTCGCTCAGCGCTTCTTTCAGCCCGTCATACCCGACTGCGCCGCCGATCACTTGATTGCCGGTGACCCATGCAGGCGTGCCGGAAAAGCCGAGCTGCTGAGCGAGCGAGAGATTGCGGGCCAGCTCTACGCTGACCGGATCGGACACGGCGTCTGCCTGTGCCTTTTCCCAGTCTAGGCCTGCTTCGCGCGCGGCGGCTTCAACCGTTTCAGGGGTTGCCGGGCCAAGGCGGAACATCGCCTCGTGAAAGGCGGCGTATTTGCCCTGCATCGCAGCGGCCAGCGCCATGCGCGCGGCGCCTTCGCTGCCGTCAAAGATCGACCATTCGCGCACGACCACCTTCAATTCGGGTTCTTCCGCGACCAGACGGTTCACGTCCTCAAGGCTCGCCTCGCAATAGGGGCAATTGTAATCGGTAAACTCGACCAGGACCTTGCTGCCATTTGGATTGCCGATCACCGCGCCGGGGAAGGGGGTGACCACTTCCTCGCGGACATCGGCCAATTGCTCGGCGGATTCCTTATTGCGCAGCGCCTCGACCATTTCGGGCAGCATTTCAGGATTTTCCATCATGAAGGCGCGGGTGCGATTGTCAGCCAGGCCAGTGTAGGACCAGGTCGCCGCGCCCAAAAAGCCAAAGACGAGCGCCAGAAACGCGGTTGCGAGTGTCTTGATCAAAATGCTGTTCCCAATTTTTGCGCGGCCAGCAAAGGCATGGCTGCTCTTGGCCGCGCTTTAGCGGCTATCGCGCAGCCGTTCCAGTTCGCTGCGCGCTTGCAGAGAAATGTCCTGCGCTCTGATCCAATCAGGCGTGCCCACTGGCAATCCTGCTTCGGCGGCCTGCGCGCTGCGCAAAGCCTCAGGATAGCGGCGGGTCATCACCTGCTGTTCAGCGCTGGCGAGGCGCGCACGCGGCATGTCTCCCCTCGCGGCATAGACCACGCCGAGCTGATACCAGGCGAACGGGTTGAGCCGGTCGCGCGAGACGGCGGCGCGCAGCACGCGCTCCGCCTCGGCAAAGTTCGCCTCGTCCTCGGTCGCGATCAGAGCGTGGCCAAACATGGAGGCGATCAGTGGCTGGTTGAGCGTGATATCGGTCGCGCGGCGCAGCGGGATCAGCGCCTCTTCCGGCTTGCCGGATTCGAGCAGAATTTGCCCCTTCACTTCAAGGAAATAGGGGTTGTCCGCATTGATGGCGAGCAAGCCGTCGGCCTCTGCCAAAGCGCGCTCGATTTGCGCATCCTTGTGAAACGCATAGGCGCGGGCATAGCGCGCGGCCACGCTCGTGTCGCTTTCGGGGAAGCGGTTGAGCGTGCGCTTCGGATCTTGCAAAAAGCCATAAAGCTTGGCCTTTACGCGCTCGAACCGGGCCTGAAGCTCGGGATCATCGGGCGCGTCCCATGCAGGATCAACCGTGTAAACTTCGCGCAAGCGGGCGATGCGGTTGCTTGAAAGCGGGTGGGTGCGGGTGAATTCCGCTTCGTCATCGCGGGCATAGCCATAACGGCGCGCCTGACCTTGCAGTTTTTCAAAGAATGCGATTGAGCCGCGGCCTGAAATGCCCGCCTCTGAGAGATAGCGTGCACCCGCGGCGTCGGCTGCGCTTTCCTGAACCCGGCTAAAGGCGAGGAACCGGCCCAGAGCTGCGCGCTGGCCCGCCATAATTGCGCCGATCGCGGCATCGCCGGCCCCGGCCAGAGCCGCGCCAACGCCGATCAGCAGCGAGAGGATGGAGATGTTGCTCGCCGCGGTGGTGCCTTCATTAAAGCGCACGATGTGCCCGCCGGTGATGTGGCCGAGCTCGTGCGCGATCACGCCCTGCACTTCATTGGCGGTGTCCGCTGCGTCGATCAGGCCTGAATGGATGTAGACCACTTGCCCGCCCGCGACGAAGGCGTTGATCGAAGGATCATTGATCAGGACAATATCGACATTGCCCGGCTCCAGCTCCGATGCTTCAATCAGCGGTGCGGCCATATCGGCCAGCAAGGCCTCAGTCTCAGCATCGCGCAGGATCGATTGCGCCGAGGCGGTCTCTACCGCCAGCGCAAAACTGGCAATCAGTGCAAACGCTGCCGCCGCGAGGCGAGAGGAAGGCTGGGCGAAAGGGTGCAAAAGCGCGCGCATGCCTGCAGGACTAGCGCGATTCGTCCTGAACCGGAACTGAAGTCTTTGCCTGCGCGGCAACTTCTTTCGCAAATTGCGCGATTGTGTCGTCCACATCGCGCGAATTTCGCCATGGCGCGGCCATCGAAACCAGCGGGTCTGAGTGATCCATTTCCGAGTAGAATTTGGTCTGCAGGCTGCCGCCAGCCGCCGTAATCCGCTTCTCCAGCTCGCGGGTGTTGCGCGGATAGACCACTGTGTCCGCCTCCCCGTGGATCAGCAACATCGGCGGAGCATCACCGCGGATGTGATTGACGGGCTGGGTTGCCTCAGGGTCTTCAGCGGGGCCGAAGGAGTTTATCGTCGAATCGCTGTCGAAGGGATAGAAATCATAAGGGCCGGACAAACCGACCACACCGGCAATATCACTGGTGGCGAGCCCGCGCGCGCCGAGCCATTGCTCCTCCAGCGCGGCCATCATGACATTGTACGCCCCCGCAGAATGGCCAGCGACGAAGATCTGCTCTGGATCGCCGCCAAACTGCTCAATCTCTGCCTTGGTCCAGGCGACCGCGCCAGCGGCGTCTTCCAGCATGGCGGGATAAACCACGTCCGGGTGCATGCGGTATCCGGCGAGCACGACGACAAAGCCTTTGGGCACGAAAGCGCGGCCCATAAAGCCATAGTCTTCTGGATCGCCGGAGCGCCAGCTGCCGCCGTGAACGAACAATAGGACCGGGCGCTTCGCTGCGTCATCGCCCGCATTTTCAGGGCCCCAGACAAACAGGTTTTGCGCCTCGCTCTCGCCGAAAGAGGCTTCGGTGAGCAGGGCCACATTGTGCGTGCCGCCGGTTAGCCGGTCGATCGCAGTCAGCACGGCTGGGCCATTGCGTGAAATCGCAAATTGCAGCGCCAATCCGCCTGCCAAAACCAGCGCCACGATCGCGCCAAGCACTAACACCATAACGCGCACCTTCTTGCTCTTCATTGCATGCCCCAAAGGCCTCTAGCGCAGCGCGGCACACCCACTAGTGCCAGCGTTCGCCGCGAGGTTCTCGATTGAATAGCGCGCGCGATAACGCCTCTGGTCCCATGCGTATAGGGCCGGAGGCGTCAAAATTTCGCGAGGCTGTAAATGCGCTCTGGCGGTGTTAGCCGACCAGCTTGCGGGCAGCGCGCTCGATCATTGGAATGTCTTGCTCAATCTCGCCCAGCAGCTCGACTTCGCCGAGCTCATTGCGGCGGACCATGACCAAGCCAAACTCCGGCCCTTCATGTCCCAGAGCTTCCAAGGTGAGAGCTTCAAGCTCGCGCAGCTTGTTAGCCAGCTCAGCGCGGACTTGGCCAGCGTCTTCCACTGGCTTGCCCGCTTCTTCGCGGCGCAGGCGGCGCTCTGTGCTGACGACGCCTTTGAGGCCGCCTTCGGCTTCGCGCAGGAAGCCAGCGAGGCTGCCCCGCTTCAGACCAACGCGGTGCGCGTGGGTCAGGACGGTGGCATATTCGGTGAGACGCGTTTTGTCATAGTCGCTGCCGAATACCAGTTTCACAACCGGGGTCATCGGCGCGCGTTCTTGGACGGTGAGGCCGCTTTCCGCGATCAGTTCCTCATAATCCTCTGGCGCATCCTTAGCGGCGAGCGAGAAGTCATAGGCGCGGCCAACAGCGGCATAGAGCGCCTGGCGGCTGCGATCTTCTGAGGCGTTTGCGGTTTCAGCGAGTTCGCGCGCTGAGGCGAGGCAATCGTAAAGGCCTGCGTCCTCTGGCAGTTCGTCGGCGAGGCTGATCGCATCGGCCACTTCGTCGAGCGACGCGGGTTGCGACACTGCTGGAACGGCGGGCGCTTCCTCTACCACTGGGGCAGGGGTTTCGGCGGCTGGCTCAGGCGCAGTGATCTCTGGTTCTTTAGGGGCAGGCTCTTCCACAGGAGCTTCTTCAGCCACTGGCTCAGGATCGCTGACAATGGGCTCAGCCGGAACAGGGTTGAGCGGGCGCAGGTCATTGGCTGGCTCATTATGCTCTGGCTCTGCGTGATCATCGGCGTAATCTGCCGCATCATCATTGCCAGCATTGTATTCTGCAGGAGAGAAATCGCTCGGATCGTAATCGGCTGGATTGTACTCGCCCGATCCCATTTCAGCGTTTTCGCTTTCAAGTTCGTCCGGATCCATTTCCAGCGCTTTGGCCTTTTTGGTCGGCGCTTCAATGTAATCAGTTAGCGAGGCAAAGCCGTAATCGGCTGAGGAATCTTCTTCCTCGTCCTCTTCGTCTGGCTCGTCGAGACCGTAATCGCCAAAGGTCGGCATGGGCAGATCTTCGCTGTCCTCTTCGCCGTAATCCTCGTCTTCGTCGTCATAGCCGTCAGCGGAACCTGCCGGGCCGCCAATGGAAGCCATGCTGGCAAATTCGCCCAGGTTGAGCAGAGATTTTTCTTTTTCTTCCGCCACCACATCCAAGTCCAGCACTTCTGGCTCAGGGGCTTCAGCGTTTGCAGCTTCGCTCATCTCGGTCGCAGGCGAATCGGCCCACTCCGACAGAGCGTCGGCAGCATGCTTTTGCGGTTCATCCGCTTCAGCTTCGATTTCTTCTTCGCTTTCCAGCGCCTGATCGATCTCAAGCAGCAGCTCATCGGCTGTCACTTGGTCGGCCATTTCCTTCCAGTTGATCACGCCATAGATGAAATCGATGGTGTCATCATTGCTGGAAAACGGCAGCAGGATGCCGCGATACAGGATCGCAATGCCGCGCTGATTCACAAATTCTGCTTCAAAACCAATCGGGGCCTGATTGGCGAGAATTTGCATGTAATGATCGGTGATCCGGCTCAGCAAAGAGCGCGGCGGAACATCGGAAAGCTGGGAGATATGGCCTTCTGCGCCGCATTCTTCGGCGAGCAGACCGCCCAGAAAGCGCACGGCGGGATCATCAATGCCGCTAGAGAAATCGAGCACGACCGAATACGGCCCGAAATCGGGCAGATTTTCCGGCTCTAGCGAATCAATCGCGGGGAAGTTGCGCTCGCCCAGCAGGCTGGCCCAGTGATTATAGGCGCGCACTTGCATGCGGCGCTCATCCTGGCCGATCGAATCCGGCGGCAGGTCGCGTGCGTCCTGCTCTTCACCGGTATCCCAATCCTGATTGTCGTCGGCAGGTTCCGTAGAATCGAAAGCGCCCCGAAGATTGTCCATGGCCCGTATTTGCCCCTTGTTAAACGGTTCTTGGAAGCGTTTTGAAGGTGCATGGTAAACATGTCGTTAAGTTGCGCGGGAAAGTTGTGCCGTCATAAAATTTGACATCTTCGCGCTCGTACGCCGCCGCTTTGCTGGATTGACGTCGCGGGGTTTTACCTAGTCTGGCGGTTAAGAACACGCTCCGCCTAGAGGGCTCTTCGGCGCGTTGGCGTCAGCCAGCCATCTTCCGCGCCGCAGCGGCTTACAGCATATAACGCATCTTGATCGTCATCGCCTGATTGGCGGTGCCATGCTCAAACACGGCGTCCTTATATTTGGGCGGGCCCATGCGAACCTTGGCGTCGCGCGAAAAGCCGAACCCTTCCTTAGGCATCATACCCAATGCGCGGTCTGCTTTGCCATTGTCATTCTCATCATGCAGCAGCGCAATCGCATAGCTGCCCGGGGCAACGCCGGTGAAGCGGATCTTCGCATTCTTGGTGGCAGGCACGACGACGCGCAGGGCGTTTGGGTCCTTGCGGCAATTGGGAAAGCTCTGTTTCTGCTTGGTCAGGCAGGCGCGCACCACGCCCTTGGTTGAGCGAATATTGGTGACCGATATCTCCACCTCGCTCGCCTGAGCCGGGGCGGCCATGCCGGTCGCAGCAGTGCCCGCGATCAGGCTGGCGGCGATGATGCGGCTCATCCCGGCGCGCGTCCGGCCTGCTCGACTATGCGGCGCGACAATCCGGTGTCGGTTTTGCAAATCCTGTCCCATATTCTGAAATAAAGCCCGAAATTGCATCGATAATCCTCATGATGTCGCTCGTGATGGCTGGCTGTTATCACCCAATTCCCCAACGCAGAGTGAACAACCCAGCGCGGAAATATCTCCCACCCCATGTGATTGGTCACGCCCATCACCGTCATCACAGTCAGGACGATGCCCAGCATCACCACATGGATTGGGATGATAAACATCAGCAGCGGAATGATCACCGCGCCGCTCACCGCCTCAATCGGGTGAAAGCTCATTGCGGTCCACGCTGTCGGCGGGCGGCTGTCATGGTGGACGCGGTGCGCCAGCTTAAACCAGCGCGGACGGTGCATCAGCCGGTGGGTCCAGTAAAACCAGGTGTCATGCGCCAGCAGATAGAGCAGCATTGAGACCGGCAGATACCACAGCGGATAATCGCTCACATCGCTGTAAAGGAAGGTAAGGCCGTGATGCTGCCAGCTCCAAATCGCGGCGGCGGCGGGCACGCCGAATATTCCAGCTGAGAGCAGCGACCAGCGTATCTCGCGCGCGATCTGCTTGCCTTGCCCGTCATACAATCCGGGCCGCACCTTGCGGGTTATGAGGTCAAACAAGCCGCTGGTCAGCAGATAGCGCAGGGCAATGATCACCGTCACCGCCGCACTGCCCAGCGCAATCGTGGCCGGGATGCTGTAGCCTTCAATCATAAACCGTGCCCATTGGCGCGAGTATGACTGAGAATGGCCGCTTTGCCCATGGGCTTCTGCGCCCGGTCGCTTGCAGGTCTAGCCGAGCGCCAGATCACTGCAGTCAGGATCAAGTATCGCAGTGTGCCGCCGCATTGCGGCTCTGGCCAGGCGCTCAACTTGAGCTTTGCGGCGCGCCGGGGCGAGTGGCTGCAGCGGCGCGTGACGCAGGATTTCCGCATCATACCCATCGGCAACGATCACGCCGCAGGCATCGGGCTGATAGGCCTCACTGTCCAACGGGCTGCGATCCAATCCGGGGGCAAGGCCCCAGAAAAAGCGGTCGCAAAAATCGAGGTAATCCGGCCATTTGCTATCGCCTAGCAAATCACTGCGCGCGACCTTGATCTCGACGATCACGATCTGCCCCTTGGCATCGACCCCCATCAGGTCCGCCCGCCGCCCATTTTTGAGCGGCATTTCCGGCAGGCACCAAATGCCATTGCGGGCAAACAGCCGCATGATCCCGCGCGCCGCTTCGTTGGCGGTCACAGGGGGCGAGCTGGCTGCTGCGCCGCCGGGGCGCTGCGAATCGATAATTGTGGAGGTCTCACTGGTCATTCAGCGAAACTGGAACATAGCAAGAACTTGGTCAAGCCTCTTGCGTCATATTCGGCTCAATTTTCAGGCGGCATTGCGCCCGATAGCGGCGCTGTGATCCGCGCCAGTCAGACGCAGGATCGCGCCGCGCGCGCAGTGAAACTCACGCCACAGCGCCAGCGCCGGCACCGACGCATCCTGGCCGCGCGCGGTGATCGTGCGCAGAGCGGTCAGCCCCGGCTGCAGCATCGCATCAATGTCCTCAATCCCCTGCCAGGCGAGTTCTTGTGCGGCTTCACCAGCATCACAGAGGTGACCGGGGAATGCGGCAATCTCGCCCTCGAACTTCTCGCGGGACAGCCCGGCAAGCTCCGCCACTTCGCCAGCCTGATCGTGCAAACGCTGCCAATTTTGCGCAAATTGGGCGTGTGGTTTGGGCGCGGCGGCGGTGCGGCGCATGGCGCGGGCTTGGTCGGGATAGAATGCTGACATAAGGCCATCAGGACTAGCTCAGGCGAGTTGCCGATCGGTTAACCGCGCGCGGGCAAATGCGCGCTAGCACGCGTTTTTGGGTGGTGCGGCGCTGAGGAGCTTGCTAGAGGCGCGCCCCAGATGCCATGAGGCGTCACGGCACCCGTAGCTCAGCTGGATAGAGCGCTGCCCTCCGAAGGCAGAGGCCAGAGGTTCGAATCCTCTCGGGTGCGCCAGCTTTTCAATGTCTTAGCGAAGTGCGATTCGTTCCGTATGGAATGAGTATGGAAAACAGGGGGACTGGCGAACCACCTATCAATGCGGGCTAAGCCGGTCGAAATTGTCCCTCGATCCACCAATTTGCACACGGCTGGCAAACCAGATTTACGCGGGTCCTACCTACGGATTGCTTCAGCGTTCAGCGCTAGCTGACCGCTTTTTCTCTGGGTGCTCTGCATCAGCGCAATAGTTTCAGTCAGAAGTTACAGTTAGAGCAATGGCGCCTTGGCCGCTTACCTCATGCGGAGCCTACCTCACAGACCACACCGCTCCCATTTTAGCGCGCTTGCCTACGGCGGGTGCGTTCCTACCTATCCTGAACGATTATCTAGGTTCAGGTGGATGGGTTTCTTATTCGAGCCATATCAGGATGGGCGCTGCTGCCTTTGCGGTGTCGCCGCGCCGCTGACCGGTGAGCACAAGGTCAAGGCGTCGGCCATCCGCGCCATGTTCGGCAGTGACAAGATGGTGATTGGCCAGTTTGGAGGCGGGCAGGCGCATCGCAACGTGCAAGGACCAAAGTCCAAGGCGCTACACCACTCCGCCGGGCTTTGCGCCGATTGCAACGGAGCGCGCACGCAGCCAGCGGACAGGGAGTTCGACCGGCTGCACAGGCTGACATTGGCACATCATGCCGCCGGAACCGAACCGATCACCGTCTTTAAGGACAAGCGTTATGCAGAGGGCGGAGCGTCCTACCTCAATGTGTTTCGCTACTTCGCCAAGCTGCTTTGCTGTCACATGGGCGACGTCCACGGCCCTCGCCCCGTATCGGCCAGCGCGTTCGCAACCGGCGAACTGGATCACAACCGCGTGTTTCTCGGAATTGATGGCGATCCCAACTATCGTGATTGGTCTGCCGTGTCGGGGGAACACGCCTACGCGGCGCATGGCGGGCTGGCCATAATCATGGACCGCAAGACAGAGCTGCCGTCCAGAATCCAGAGCTATCTTACCTTGGGACCGATCCGGTATCGGTATTGGATGGAGTTCGCGCCAATCGAGGTGACAGCGCTCGCTTGCTTCCACCAAGACTTCTGGCAAGCGGCCCGCGCAGCGATGCACGAATACATCGACAATCCACCGACCGACGAGCAGCTAGAGCGCATGGGCTTCTGAGCCGCAGTTGGTGCTGGGAACTCCCGCGTCCATTCCCACGATTGACGCGGGAGTAGTTGTTCGTCCTTAAGGCGGGCGAATTGTATGGATCGCAGACAACTCGCGGAAATTGGCGAATTTCAATCGTCATTTCATAGCCTTGTCCCGCAATGAGTTGTCTGAGGCTCAGCGCAAACCCGCTCTACTCGAAGACGGGTTGATTCCGCCCAAACTGGATTTCATCAGAATTTATAATGGTTTACGTCCCGAATTCGCGGGGTAGGGTGTGCTTGCCAAATTCCCAATTGTCCGGGCAGGATTCGATTGCTCTCACGTTCAAGGCTCGAAGGTATTGAGCAGTCCTACCGAATGGAGCCTGCGGCAACTCCTGCTATCGAAGACCGGCGAGAAAACTTGTTGCAATCAAGTCGACATGCGCCTCCATCGGTGGCCTGATCGCGAACGCCTTCGGCTCGCGGGCAAAATCCCAAAGGCGAACTAAATGCCAGTCATCGCGCCTAGCATCCGCAACAGCCAATTCGTTGCGCGAGATTTGAAAGGGCGTGCGTTCCCAGCCGTTAGTGGTCTTAACCTCTATCAACCGCTCGCGCCCGTCTGCCTCGAAGCTGGCAATATCATAGCCGTAGCCGTCGCCATCTTGAGAGGCAGTCCATCGCACCTTGCCGGCCAGGTCCTCTCGGCCTACTTGGCGTAGGCTGCGCCGCTCGTGGATAAGAACGAGCTCTTCGCCAGCTTTGCCCAGAGCACGATTCCGAGCGTCCCGTTCGGCAACATTATACTTGCGCCCAATGGCGGCCATGAATTCCGCGTCTACAGGCGGCGGTTCATTGCGCTGCGTCGGCGGTGGCCCGATCCAGAGCGTTGACGCTTCTTGCAAACGAGAAGCTTGTATCGCCCCTTCTTTGGGGGCGAGCCAAGCCGGTCGTGCTTCCAGCCAGCGGAGCACACCGTCGACAAGCGCGTTCTGGAAATTAGCGGCAGGCTTGTACCCCTCTATCCAAGGCTGCCCCAGTCCAAGTAGGATCGCGCTGATATTTTGATGCTTAAACTCAATTGATCCACGGCTGCGCGGGATAGTCTCTCGCAAGACGCGGTTGTGCTCCGCTTTGTTAAACGATTTCCCCGAAAGCTCTTCAATCAACATTGAGAAGTAATCGGCGACAATCAGGTCTATTTCCGTTTCGTTCCAGCTTTCGGCCAAGGGGATACTTTCCAGTTGGACAATCAATCTGAAGCCATCAGACGAAATCGAGCCCAATACGCGTCATCGAGACGCCCAATTTCTGAAGCAGGTTGAGGGCGTACTCGTATCGCAACTGAGCTACCACCTTCGCCGAATGCACTGGTGAAATAAGGCTGCGAGCGCCCGCCTCTGTAGCCGAGACTCTAAAGCTGAAGTCATCAGCGAGTAACCCTCGCTTCTCTGCATATAGCGTTCGCCAGACCGGCGGAGCCGCATCATTGCCAGGCGGGTTGAACCGAAAGGTGACAACATCACCATCTAAATTGAGAAAGACAAAGAGGTTTGTATTGACGTCGTGCTTCCGCTCCGACGACACCGAGAACAGTTTGACTGCCATGAAAGGCTGACGGTCGCCTAGGCCTTCGTTGCGATCTTCTCCCTGGCCAGGAACAAGGTCACAAGCTGGCGAAAGGCAAATCCAATGCTGGTCATTCATCAAAAACACGTGACCAGTCGTCAGATGCCATCCTTCCGGCGCTTTACTACACACGAATGCGTTGTGTTCCCGCTCCGCCTTCTTTTTTGAGAGATCCTTACTCAAATCGACGCTGAAGTGATGTTGGCAGCGGGCGATTATCTCCTGGCCAGCAGCATTGGACTCGGCTTCTACCAATTCACTGGCGAATTTCTCAACTCGCCTATGGATCGTGGTTAGGAGTTGATCCGAATGACGCGCAACGCTTTCTGCAATTCGCCAACGACGCTCGTCGCCTTTAGAACTCAAAAGGCGGGCATACCATTGCGCTAAGGCGTGTTGCCGCTCGAACGCTTCCGACTGTGCCACGACACCGTATTCATCCATTTCCGCGCGCAGCTTCGCCATGAAGAGACGTGACGGTGCCGGATTCCACGCCTCAAGCGCGACTTTCAGATCCGCAATGAGATCATCGTGATCGGCCTTCTTTGAAAAGGCGATGAAGACCGATTCCGATTTTACCCACTTAACTCCAGCCTTCGCCCATTGCAGGCCTGGAGTGGGGAGCTCTCCCAGTCGAGCCTGCACCGATCTTTCTGCGTCCGACAACAGTCGTCGCAACACTAGCTTTTTGTTTTCATTGCTCCATTCTGCTGCAGCAGCCAGGTCGTGGAAGGATGAATAGGGTTGTTGACCCTTGCGCATGATGCTCAAATACGTTGCTGGGTGCAATCTTGCGTGGAGATATTGATCGTCTGAAACAGCCGCTTGCAACAACTGCAGCGTATCTTCTTCCTCGTTCTCCCGCGTGGCGATAAGTTCATCTACAGTCTGAATTTCTTCGTCGGTGAGAGGATCGTCCATCGGATTTAGTAAGCCGAGGATAATATCCCGATACACCACCTCCAAGTCCTCACTTGTGTGAACGACGACGAGATTGAAGTGGTCGTTTTCGATCAGCCCCCGAAGGATTTCGATCGCACGCCCACCATCGCCCTTCTTAAGCTTATCAAGCTCGTAATCGAGGACCAAAAGGTCGGACTGATGCAGATGGGAAGCCACTTTTGCGTCACCCTTCGCATCAACATTGGCCCCGTCATGGATGTCGACCAGAAGCGGGCGCTCGGGTTTCCGAAAACCGTCAATGACGCGCTTGATTCTGTGCGGGTTGTCGTACCACCTCTTGCTCGTTGGTCGTGGTTCATCGCCTTCCTTATTTCGGATTTCTTGGTCCAAAATTTCATCCAGCGTTGGATAATCGTCATCGACTATCAAAACCGATCGGATCGGCGAGATGAAAGCCTCAGCAATGAACTCGGCGTAGTGCTCATTCGCCATCGAATTCTGCCCCTCTGAACTCTATCCGAAATGTCGCGCCCGGTAGTGGCAACTCTTTCGACGGCGCCATATAGTGAATGCGGTGTCCGCCCGCGGCGAGGTTCGCGCGTGAGAGGTACAGACCGACACCCCTCCCTCCACGGGCCTTGCGTGTGAAGAAGAGGCTGAAGAGATTGTCGACATCCTCGGCGTCGACGCCCGGGCCGCTGTCCGAGACGATCACAGCGCCGTCGACCACGTCGAGAGCGATCTGCCTATCTTCGCACTCCGAAGTGCCAACCCAGTAGAGACTATTGTTCACGAGATTGATGAACACTGGGAATAGACGCGATTGCTGATCATACACCTTAAAGGACTTGAATGCTTCGCTCGCAGATAGTTTTATGCTGTTATTGGAGAGCTGAAGCTTGAAAAACTCTAACAGGTAGTCAGCGATCTCCTGCCCAGAAATCCAGCGCTGGATTTTCTGACCAGCAAGCCGCAGCGGCGATAAGAAACGCAGCTGATCGGTCAGTCCCTCATACCCAAATTCAATATCTTTCGCTGCTTTGCTGGCGCGCACGTCGGCAGGCAAGCGGCGCAACGCAGCCCCGATTATGTCGTCATAAGACTGCAGTTCATGACCGACTATTTCGACCGCGATCCCAAGTTGCGCGAGGCTATTTAGCCGGTCGAGCTCCGCGCGCATGTCTCCCGCTTCTTCCATGCCAAACGCAGCGAGATGTTCGAGATCAATACTTTCTTTAAGGCTCTCTAGCGCACCAATATATGGCAAAAATAGATCCTCGTTCTCCTGGTCAACGCGAACCTTCTCAAGTTCCATAAGCTTTGCAGTCTCGGCGAAGGATAGCTCATCGCGATCGAAGCGCGCTAAAAGCGGACTCGCTTCTGCATGAAAATGCTTATTTCGGTCCGCGACCAGAGCCTTGACCCGCTCAAACTCCGCTCGCTGAAGCCCTTCGATCACTTTCTTCCATTGCTGGATGCGATGTGTGATCTGCGATGAATGTCGCGCCAATTGCCTCTCTAGAAGTTCGCGCGGTTGAGTGGGATTGATCTTTTCGATCTGCAGTTCGAGTTCAGTCGCGGCGGTGTCTATCAGTGTGGTCGCCGAACGCATCGACTCACGGTAGTCGGCGTATTTGTCTCCGAGTGAGCCGAGATTTTTCGGAGCGCCCGGCAGGCGGAATTCTAAGACTCTGTCCTTATAGCTCTCAAATGCCGCCTGGGCATCTGCAATCGCGCTTTCGTCAGCAATATTAAGGTCCTGCGCGAATTCCTCGATCTCTTGGACGAGCGCTGGCAATTCCTTCACGTAAGAAACAAGTTTGGAACGGAATTCCTTGCGCTGTCGCTGGCGCAGCTTGTTGCGGTCGACCTTGGCCCGCTCGGCCTTATTCGAAGCTTTCACCTGCGGGAGCACTTCTTTGCGAATGGACGAATCCAACCCAAAATAGCGCCGAGCAGACTGCATAAGGATGTTAGAAACTACGAGTTTGAGAGTTTTGGCCGCGCGATTATCAAGCAGGCCCTCACGTCCCGCCTTGTCCTTCAAGTTCGGATTTGAACCGCGGGAGATAGCAAGGCGGCCAAACATTTGACGATGGTTCCAAAACTCACGTCCAGCGCTTTTGCTTCGCCGGGACTCGATCTCAAAAAAGTCGTTGTCAGTCCGTCCGTACGGAAGCACTCGCAACCCATCGCGAAAGATCATGAAACCGGAATACTTCTGAGCAAGTTCTTGATAACGTTGAAATTCCAACTTCGGCAGTGTTGAACTGCCCGAAACGAATTCCATCGAAGCGATGTACATATCGAACGGACCAACCTCCGTGTCGGCTCGATTAGGAATCGTTAGGTCGCGAGGCGGTTCGATGCGGCAGGGCTCTTCCACCCATTGTCCGAATGCCTTTATCCGACCAACGAAAACGCCATTTGCATCCACGGTACCCAAGATCTGGTGCTCCAGCCCGTCGAGTAATCTGCGATCGAATTGCTTTTCGCTGCCGACTACCAATTCACGAGCTTCGCCGCGCCATGTCCTGACCGAGTAAGCAAATTCGAGATCAACGGCGCGCGCCTCGGGGTTCTTAGGATCGACAAACGGATCTACGAAACTCGATAGAGTCTCAAAAAAGCGGTCCCGTGCGGCGCGCGCCGAGGAATCAGCAATCTCCGTTTCGAGCTGCACCTGCAGATCGTAGTTGATGTCCGATACGAGCAGCGCCGTGCCGTGTTCGGATTCGCCTGACCAAACTGGCCAATGAGCAATGTGACGCGCTTCAAAGTTTATGGCTTCAATCGACGAACGGATTTCCGACGAAGGCGCGCCGATCTGATTGCTGGTGCCAGCGGCCTTCCCTGCCTCGTAAAGGTTGTCGTAGGCTGTCCACGCGGCTTCTAGACGTGCTGACCTCTCCTTGTCTTCCGGGTCGCAAAGATTTCGAGCCAGCCCCTCGATCAGATCCGGAACCAGATCCAATAGCTCCTGCTTGGCTTTGAATTCGACGACGGGAAGGTGGACGTCCGACAAATTCAGGAAGGGGTTTTCAAATAGACGCCAATCGACAAGCGCGGCGACGAAGGGCTCGTCGCGGCGCTTTGATACCAACAATAAGATGGGCCCCAGGTTTGCGCAGGACAGACGCCCGATCCCCTTCTGCCCCTGTCGCGGGCGCAGATAGAGTCCGTTCCGATCTTCGATTGCAGTGCGTTCGTTCGTCGCCTTGGATTCTGTGCCGACCACCAGCCAGCGGTTTATGAACTCGTCGCGGTTCATCCCATGGCCGTCATCACCGATGAGGGCGACTGGATTCTTACCGTCGAATATGTCGAGAGTGACGTTCCGTGCGTACGCGTCGAAAGCGTTCTTCCAGAGTTCAGAAATCGCGGTCGGCGTGTCAGCGATTTGTTCGCGACCAAGATGGTCGACCGTCCGGGCCTTGGTTTGAAATGCGATACCAGTGATCATGCTGATTCTAGTTCGCTTGAAACGCTTGCATCGTTTGGCGGCGCACTGCGCTTTGCGTCAACGCGACCGCGATGAAGTAGCGGCAGCAGGTGCACAATCAATTGCCGTCCCAGTTCTACTGGAACTGCGTTTCCCACTTGTTTGCCAGCGGCTATTAGACCGCCGCTAAATACAAAGTTATCTGGAAATGTTTGGATTCTCGCTGCTTGCCGAACAGTGATACCATGATGTTCGACTGGATGAACAAAACGGCCCTTTGATGGGTTGATGCAGGCAGTCGTCATTGTCGGTGCGGGGTGCCGCGGGTCAATCCGCCCATAAACATCCTTGTGTCCGTCATGCGTTCGGTGGCAAGGAAGCACGCGCCCGGAATCTTTCCTGCTGCCTCCGTTAGCTGGTGTTCTACGAAAGGCCGCTATCAACTCCTCGCCGTGATTCATGTGGCAATCGTTTTCATCGCCCGGCGGCGCATCCTCGAAAGCCGAAGTGCAATTAACCCAGGGCAGAAGACTCGGATCTCTCTGGCGTGCAGTTTCGTTGCCATGCGTAGGCCGGGGTGGCCAGCTGATGTCAGATGCGTCCAAACCTCTGCGAATTCCGAGAATGAAGACGCGTTTGCGCCTTTGACCGATTCCGTAATTACGGGCGTCGACCACTACCGCGTCGCGAACTTCGTAACCTGCGAGTTTCCCTTCGCGATAGAATCGTTCCAGCGCAGATGAATGCCTTTCCCATAGCATTCCGGGCACATTCTCCATCAGAAAGGCAGTTGGAGAAAAGGCTCGGACGAAGTCGAAATAAGTATGGATCAGATCGTTCCGATGATCGTCAACGCCAGCATTGTTGATCCTGTGGGTCGAAAATCCTTGGCACGGCGGCCCGCCTAAAATGAGGTCACACTGATCATCAGCCGGGATGGCATCGCGAAACGCTTTAAACTCATCTATGTTCGTGATGTCGGCCGTTAGCAGTTTTGGTGCGTAGGTCCCTTTGCAGAAATTGCCGCGATAGGTCTCAACTGCGTGCGGGTCGTTTTCGATTGCTAAGCGAACCTGCAGCCCCGCCTTCTGTGCGCCCAAAGTGAAACCGCCAGCCCCAGCGAATAAATCAACACAGTTCAACACGCTGGTAACTCAGACCCAAAGAACGATCGCGCCTTTCGTCCATCGTTCATATTCTACTACCCCATTCTTAAAGTTGGCCTTATTGATTGATCCGCTCGATTTGTCGAGAGTGTGCAGCAGCCAGTTACAAGACCAAGCAGCGATGAAGGTCGCCACGCGCTTTCGCTCACAAAGCCAGGTCCCCGAGCGCTTTAACCGCAGCATCGCTCGCAAGGTGCCCATAGTGGCGCTCGATCATTTCAGCGCTGGTGCCGGAAATCTGTGCGATGGTGAGTAGCGGCAGTCCCGCGCTTACGAGATCGGTGATGGTGCTGTGCCGCAGGGTGTAGGCAGTGGCATCGGTGGGCAGTTCGGCAGCGACCACGGCGCTTGAAATGGGGCGTTTCCAGCTATCCTTGTCCCATGCCTTGCCGTTGGCGCGCATGAACAGCGGTGCGCTTGGTAGCTTGTTCTTGGCCTGCTTCGCGAGCAATTGCGCTGCTTCTCGTGGCAACTGAATCCGGCGCGGCTTGCCGGTTTTATCCTTGCCGATTGTCAATTCCGACGTGCGCCTGTCGAAGTCGCCAGCCGTGAGCCCTGCCATAGCGCCGGGGCGAAGCGGCAAGAGGCACAGGGCGCGGACAAAGGGCGCTGCCTCGGCATCGGTGCTTTGGATCAGCTTCTTGCGCTGTGTGCGGTCCAGATAGAGCGTACGGCGTCCGTTTGCGTTGGGGATGGCCTTCAAGGCTTCCTGCCAAGCTGCCTCGCTGTTCGGAGCGCCGGGAGGCAGGACCTTGCGCAAGGCTGCTCGCAGCACGGCCATATCGCGATTGACGGTCGACGGTGCCCGCTCGCGCTCGACAGGAGCGCCTTTCTTGCGTCGGCTCACAAGTGCAGGTTGTGATGCCAGCCGTTGGCGCCATTCCTTCACGTGACGGCGGCGAAGCTTATCCAGCTTCACCTTGGCGATTGAATCCTCATAGACGTAGCGTTTGAAGCGCTGCTCGGCCTCTGGCCGGTCCTTGGCATACTCGCGGCAGGCATCGGCAACTGTCTCGATCTTGGAGCGGATTTCGCCGCCCGACTCCACAAGCTCGGCCAGCTTCTCGGCTTCCTTCTTTGCCGCCGCGAACATCTCGTTACCGGGGAGCATCCCGAAATCGCCAAGAGACTTGACCTGATACTTGTTCGTGTCCTCGTCATAGACGCGAGCAATCCAAGTTCCCTTGCCGCCGCGCTTGGAAGCACGGAATCCAAGGAAGCATCCTGCGCGCAGCCTTTGCCAATGCGGTTCGCGCTGCACCTTTAAGCGTTCCCGGTTGCCGACTTTGCTCAGGTCCAATGCCACTGCCAATTCCTCCATTCCGTTTTGTATGGAATGCGTATGGAATACATATGGGGATGAGAAGATACAAGAGGGGATACAAAATGACGCTAAGTCAATGGTTTCAATGTTTCAGCTTTTCCCGGATTGTCCGTAAACTCTGCCCTCCGAAGGCAGAGGCCAGAGGTTCGAATCCTCTCGGGTGCGCCATTTGGGCGTGGCGGTTTGAGGCCTGAGTTCTCGGCATGCGCGACTGCACGCACCCACATTAATCTTGCGGGTTACGCCGCCTTTTTAAACGACAGCAGCTTCCCGCCGCGCTGTTTGATCGATTTGGACAGCCAGCCGCCTTTTTGTCGTGAGGTGATTTCTTTGAGCTCTGCCGCGGCGCGTTGCAGGGACACTTGTTCGGCGATCAGCGCCTTGTAGATCTTGTCAGAGATGCGGCGGCGGCGCACGGCATCGCTTGGGTCGATAAAGCCCTCGGCCATATCGATCAGGCGGTCGGCGGCTTCTCTAAGGGCGCTACGCGTTTCATCATCGCTGCCGTCTTCATTCGCATCAACCGGATCCTGCGCGCGCACTTGTTTATCGAGCCGCGCGGTGAGAGCGTCCAATTGCGCCGGCGAAATGCTCGGCACGGAATTGAGGTGTGTGCGGGCGGAGGCGATGCTTTCCAGCACCGCGCGCTCGCTCAAAATGCCGAATTCCTGGAAGCTGGCGAGCGCGCGGTAACCGCGCTCGATCTCGGCAGGCTCGTCAGAGGCGAGCTGTTCGCACGCCTTGGCCACGGTCTCCCACGCCTGCCAGCGGTACACCCAATCAAGGCCGGTGCCCTTGATGTTCTGCATGCCCATGATGCGGTTGGTGAGGCCCGGCGGGGTGCTGTCAGCGACCAGGCGGACAATCGCCTCGCCCTTGGTATAGGTGTCGCGCACGGGCAGCAGCTTGGCCTTGAAGGCCTTGCCCAGCAGCGCGCGCATTTGCGCATCGAGCGCGGCGGTATCGCCGCCTTTGGCGACGGCTTGCTGGAGCTCGGTGAGGGCGCGCGTGCTCTCTGCCATTGCATCGTAATGCGATAGAATGGCCTCGTGGTTTTGAACCTCGGCGCTGCGGAGAGTTTCGGCGAGCTGACCAGACTTGGCGGCGGCAATCGCGTCCGCTGCGCTCAGCAAATCGGCTTGCGGGGCGAGCATAGCGGCGAGGAGCCCGTCGAGGCTCGCTTGGTCCTGAGCGATGCGCTGATGCTTGGTCAGGGCCTCCAATTTCGCCAAAGGCTCGGTGCCCTCTTCAAACAGGGTGAGGTTGGCGGCATAGGCCTCCCATTCCTCGTTGATGAAGCCGATCAGCCCCTCGACATTCGACCCGATCAGCACGTGGCGATCGGCCGCCACATCATGCACCAGCATGCGCGCAAACACGCGGCTGCGCGGGACGCGGTCGGCGCGGTTGTTGACGACGGTGCTGATGAAGATCTCAGGATCGTGAGCAAGGTCATGCTCGGCCATGCCCATCCGGTCCCAATTGCCCATCGCGCCAAAGCGTTCATTGGCGGACATGCCCATGATAAATTCCAGCGTGCGGCCATTGATGGTGGAGCGCGGATAGGTTTTCAGCACGCCCAAATCGGCCACCACCCGGTCTGACATTTCGCGCATGCAGTAATCGTGTTCGAGGCCGAGCTCATCGCCCATCGCGGTTACCAGAGCGATGTTATAGGGGTGCTCTTCATAGGGGAAGCGGTCGAGCAGATCCTGGTGCACCAGCCCGGCCTCTTTCCAGCCGACAGTGCGCATGTCGGTCTGACCTTTGGCCGCGCCCTCTTGCAGGATGGGCAGCATTTCTTCTTCCGTGGTCAGCAGCTGTGATCCGTTCGGGATGAACTCGCACATGACCTCTGGAATATTGCGTCCAGCCGGGCCTTGGATGTCCTCATGATCGGGATAGGTGTTGGTGATGGTGCCGATATCATCGCGCATCCAATCCTGCTGCAAAACGCGGACATAATCGGGGTTGAGGCCCATGCATTCCCACAGGAACACGCGGGTTTTGAGGCCCTTGGAGGTCTTCATCAGGTTGAACTGTTCCCAGATCGTCGCCTTGTCATAAGGGCGGAACAGGAACATTTCCGTAAGCCCGCCAAACGGCGTGCCGATCAGGAACATGGCTTCGCAGCCCGTGGTCTTCGAGACGATGGATGGACCAACCGCATTCATCAGGCCTGCCTTCAGCCGCTCTGTGCCGGATTTGCCGCGCGTGCCCCAACCGCCCAGCACGAGGCTTAGCGATTTGCGCAGCCGCCGGGCGTACCAGCCGAGCACGATGTGCCGGGTGAAGAACCATAGGCTGGCAGCGGCGAGGAAGATCGCCAGCTCAATGAGGTTGTTCTCATAAACGGTGGAGGCATAGACCAGAGCCTTGTCGGCAAGGGGGGCGAGCGTGTCGATCATGCTGGCTCCTCCGCTCCGAAGAACTTAGCGATTTCAGGATTGGCTGGCTGGTCAGCATCATAGCTGCGGAATGCTGTCTCAATCCCATGACCGCGCAGAGCCTCGAGGAATTCCGCAGGCTCGCGGTTGCGCTGATTGGCGAGCGACGCAAATTCGCGCGAGATACGCCAGAAAGCGCGCGCGCGGCTGTATAGACCAGCAGGCGGGGTCAGAGTTGTGATCCCGGCGCTAGTGAAGAGCTCGAGTGGCTGGCCTTGGTCGAGCGCGGCCAGCACCATATCGATCAGTGGCAGGTAATTGCGCCAGCCGCCCTCGCTGCTTTCAAACAGAGGTTCGCCGGGCACTTTAGTTGGGGCGAGTTCCGCCATGCGCGCGCTTGGGGCGAGCATCGTGCCGAAGTAATGGCGTCCGGTGGTGTGGATATGCGCCTGGCGTTTGTCAGTGGCGGAATTGCGCCCCTCGAACAGGACTCGCCACAGCCGCCGCTTGATCCACTCGCCGCGCTGAATGCGCGGGCGGCGACCGGTTTTGAGCGAGAGGCCAAAATCGTTTTGCGCGAGCACAGCCATCACCCGGCCGACCCGCTCGCTATTCTCGGCGAGCCATGGTTTGAGCGCCTTGATCGTGCGGATATCCGCCTCGCGCTGATCGCGCGTCACCTCGCGGATCGCTTCGGCAATTTCCAGCGCATCAAGGTCGAACATCAGCCATGCGCGCTCAGCCGCTTCATCGGCCCAGCGCAGCAGCTTGGGCGAGAGGCGGCGGGCCTGAAACGCGGCGATGTGCTGGCGGATTTGCGCGATGGTCCGGTCGGATCCCAGATCGCCGGACTGGCGGCAGAAGGCGGCAAGCGCAGAGGCGGCGTCCAATGTGATGCGCAGCACAAATTCGTCGCTGTCATTGGCCAGGACATGGCCGATATGCGCCGCATAGTCGTCTGGCGTTATGGCCCGCAGCATGCGCGGCACATCGGCAAAGATCGCTGCGCGAACCTGGCGGTCGCTGTCATCGCGTAGGGCGACAAATGTCTCCGCTGCGACCGGTTTCGGCAGCAGGTGCAGCGTATCGGCGAGCGATTGGCGCACCGCGCCGCTTTCGTCGTCGCCGAGCTTTTTAAATAGCCGCGCAAACGCCTCATCCAGCGCGAAGTTCGCGCTCAGCAGGCGCACCAGATGGCGGCGTAGGAACAGCTCATTGTCCGCCGCGCGCGCAGCCTTGGCTGAGAGTGTTTGTTTCAGCCGCGCATTCACAGCGGTCGCGATGGATTTGGGCGACAGCGCGAGCAATGCGTCAAAGGCGGCGCATTGCACCCACACATCTTCGCTTTCATCCAGGCACACCCGGCGCGTTGCGCTGAGCACAGCCTCCAGCCACGCGCCAAAGGGCCAATGGTCGATTTGCTTGGCGATGGTTGCGAGGCAGGTGTGCGCGGCGCAGCGGATGCGCGCATCCCCGCGCCAGCTGCGCATGGCGTCCAGCAGATCGTCGAACAGATCGACGAAGAACGCAGTGTGGACCATCATCGGGTCGGCGGCGACGGCATCTGCGGCGATCAGGCCCAGCCGCTCAACCGCATGGGCCAAAGCGCGCTCTCGTTCACCGACGCGCTTGTGGAACCGTTCGACCGCCGCATCGGCATCGAAATAGACATCAAACGCCTTGCGGTCGCTGTTCAATTGCTTGCGGTCCGCGCCCAATGCGCGGGCGAAATCGAGGATCGCGGCGCGCTCTTCGGCTTGGTCGATGGCGTTGGCGTGGCGGGTCTGAAACTCGCGCTCGGCAGTGGCCAGCGCGGCGATCGAGTCGCTTTGCCCGGCGCAATATTTCGCCAGCAGCTCTGCGTGAACGCGGGGATCGGCGAATTCGCTTTGCTTGTCGGCCAGCGCCAGAATTTCGGCGTGAACGTCTTCGAACACGGGGCGCATTTTGGGCGCGAGCCCGGCGGTCAAACGGTCGGCCAGCAGGCGTTCCTGCGGCGCGGCGAGCCCGGCATCAATTTTGGTGTGGACGCTCATGACGCAGCCTCCACTAGACACGCGGCCAGCTTTGCCCGCAGGGCGCCATCCTCGATCATGGCTGCGCGCAGGTCGGCAGAGATCTCGATATGGACGAAGCCGTCGAACCCGGCCTCGCGCAGCAATTGGCCTTGAGCGTTGGAGAGCGCGCCCAGCTCGCCAGTGTCGCCGGGATAGACGAGCACGGGAACGGGCGCGAAGGCCATGCTGAGGCAATCCGCCAGATCAAGCAGGCGTTCGCTCGGCTGCTCGGTGCCATTGCTGAGGATCATGCCGGCGGTTTGCGCGGCCACGCTGTCCCGGCGATCTCCGTCAAAGCCGTGCAGCTGCACATTGAGCCCGTTTGGTGCTGCTTGCGCAAAACCAAGCGCGAAAGCGCTGAACAGGTGATCCTTGGTGCGCGCCAGATCGAGTGCGTGTTCGCACCCGCTGGTTTTGCGGCGCGGCGCAGAATTCCAGGCGGCGGCCTGCGCGCTGGTCTCTAGGAACAGAGCAGAGGCGAGGCTGCCGGTGTGGCGGTCCGATCCGCGATGCGGCGCAGTGATCGCCAGCGGGGGCGTGGCCCCTTCGCGCACCCAGTAGATCCCGCGTGCCTGACAATCGCCAGCGCCTTCGCTCAGCAGAACAGCGTCCTCTGCGCCCGGTATCGCCGATGCCTTAAGGCCCAGCTCTGAAAGGTCAGCCAATCGATCCTTGTTGCCGCCGAGCAGCTCTGCAAATGCGCTTTGCGCGCGGGCCAGCTCGGCATTATCGGCGAAGGCTGTGCCTTGAACCCCGCCAAATGGGGGGAACAGATAGGCCGCGCCCGCGAAAATCGCGGCAGCAGCGCCGCCCGCTAGGATTGGCTTCGCGCGGCTCATGGCGCATCACCTTCGCCAAAGCTCTCGGAGATATCGTCGCGCGATGCCTCATACAGCACCAGCATGGTGTAATCGCGCCCGCTAATGCCCAGCGGACCCACCGCGCGCCAATGATTACGGCCCAAATAGAAACGCTCTTCGCGCGTAAGCATGTCGGCTGGAAAGGCATTGGCCTCTGTCAGCCTGTCGCGCGTTTCATCGCTCAACCGTTGGTAAGCAGCCAGAGACTGGGAGCCGAGATAGGTGCGCTGTTCAAACACCTGCACATCGACACCCAGAATGCCGCGATCAATGTCGAACATCTCCAGCTCCAGCCGAGCAGCGGGCACGGGGCTTTCGACCAGCAATTGGTCTTGCTCGGCGACCAATTCGGGCTGGGTACGGAAGAACCGCCAGGTGTTGCCCGAGGCAAAAACCACGTCGGGCGAATCCGCTTGCAGATAGGCGTCATGGACGGAAATCTCTTGGCCATCCGCCCCGATCCAGCGCATCCGCAGGCCGTAGACAAAGCCTTTCTCAAGCCCGCGAACTTCCTCTGTCACCGAAGGGGCGAGCAGGATTTTGGCCTGGGTCACCGGTTGGGAGAAGGTGAAGGCCAGCTTGTCATTTTCTGGGATGCGGTAAACGATGGAGCGCTTTGAAATGCGGGCATCGCGCGCGGTGATATCGCGCACATCGGTAAGGTAGCTGGCGAGCGGCATTGCGTATTCGCGCCCGGCCCAGCCTGACGCTAGCGCCAGCACGGCAAACACCAAAGACTTGGTGAGCATGGACAAAGTCATTCTGCACGCTCCCCGATGCCAGGGAACATCAACCAGCCAAAGGCATAGCGCCGCTCGCTGGTGCTTTCGATATAGCGCAGCGACATGCTCGGGCGCGCTTCCATGCCCGCTTGATTGTGCGCGTTAGTGACCGTTTCAGCGCGCAGACCGGCGCTGCGCAGGGCAGAGATAACCTCGCCAAACGCAGGCTGTTCTGGCCCAATGCGGTCTTTTGCGACCAGCACATCGACGCCCCCCCGGTAATCGACCGCCTCGCGTGGGCGAGCGCGCAATTGGAAGATCATGGGATCCTCCACGCCCTCTTGGCTGCGGACCCATTCCTGCCATGTGACATCAAAGATCGTGTGCGGATCGCGCAGGAAACTGTCGCTTCGGGTGGCGACAAACAAGGCGCCGGAATCCCATTCGCGGTGCACCGCCACGCCAATCCGGGCGGGCAGGACGCCGCGCGAGTTTTCAAAGGTCAACACCGCCTTTTGCGGCTCTTGCTCTTCGGCGAGGAAGATATTGCCTTCGTCGCGGCCAGCCGCAGACAGGCTCCAGTGCATTTTTGAGCCAAAGCGGCAGCGGGCGATGTCCATTCCGGCCATCTGCGCCGCGGCGCTGGCAATTTGAGGTGCTTCCCCAGCGCGCACGCGCTCGATCATAGGCGCAGCGATTTCAAACCGGGCAAAGGCGAGTTGGGGCAGGCTGTCCCAATGGCTGCCCTCTGCCGCACTGCGAGACAGTGCACACACTTTGGGCTGCTCCGCCGGCTGGGCCGGTGCGGTCAGGCCGGCGATATGGCGCAAAGACGCCTCGCTCAGCTCCAAGGTTGCATAATCGCCGCGCAGACCGCGTCCCTCGCCAGCCAGGCTGACTTTGAGGTCAGGCGCCACTTGGCGCAAAGCCGCGACATTCGCGGCGGCGGCTGCGCCATCGGCAAAGGCAAAGCGCGATCCAGAGCCCGGGACCGCTGCGCTGACCACGATATGAGCGGTCCGTGTTGAATCAATAAAGATCTGCGCGACATTGCTGTCGCTGTTCCGTCCGGCTGGCGCAGGAGCGGCGAGCACAAGCCAGCGTGCATCCTGATTGCGCTGCAGGGCGAGGGCGGCATTGGCAAGACCCGGCATAGCTGTCGGGTCAGGCAGGATGATTGCCTGATCACGCGCGGCATTCGGGTCAAACACCAGCAATTCTGCGCCCTTATCGTCATCGCGGATAATCGCGAGGCGACCATCCTCGATCCTGAGCAAGCGCCAACCGCTGGCGCGCTGATGAAATTCGGGTGCGATTTCAGGCACGCCTTCTTCGATCAGCTCGACCAGCCGAGAGAGGGTTCTGCGGCCCTCATTCGACAAGGGCTGAGCCGCGCCGCGCATGACGCGGGTGTGCGCATCGCCGACCGCGTTCACGATCAGCGCGTTGAGTTGAGGTGAATTGCCGAAGCGCAGGCCATCGGCCTGTACCGGGCCATCGTTCCACGGTGCGCGCGCGGTCGCAGCGGTGAGCGTAAAGCCGACGAAGTTGCCAATCACCGCGCCGGCCAGGCTGACCTGCAGGGTGGAGCGGGCAACGCGCGGGAAGATGTCTTTATCGTGCGCTTTGATCGCGATCAGTGTGGAGAGCAGATAGCCGAAGCCGAAGAAATCGGTCGTCTTTACGTCGATGCCCTGCCATACGATGAACCAGCCCAGCGCCATTTTCCAAGCGAAGCTGATGTTGAAGAAGAGCAGCAGTTTGCGTCCACCCTCCAATGTGACATTGGCCATAAACGGCAGCTGCAGGATCATCCGCGCGATGCAATAGATCAGGATCGCCTCGCCGAACGAGGTCAGGATTTTGGTCGGCTGATACCATTGCAGCGCGATCAGCGCCGGGATCAGAATGCCGGAGAAATCCCAGCCATATTTGACGTTGTAATGGCTCGCAATCAGCGCCGTCAGCGTCAGGATGATATAGGCTTTGGGGCTGGCGAGGATCGAGCTTGCGAGCCCTTCATAGAGGTAGAACACGCCGCTGATGCGGAAATTGGTGATCTCCATCAGGCCGTAGCGCACAATCAGATAGGTGAGGCCGATGGTGACGCAGGCCATTGGCAGACCGCGCTTAAGCCCCGGCTTCCAAAACTGGTTCGCCATCAATGAGATGATGACGAGGCCGAAGCTTTGTAGGTTGTTTTCCCAATCGATCCGCCGGTCAAAATTCTCCTCCAGCCAGCCGGAAAACTCCGGCAGCAGCAGGCCGTCAAACGACAGGCGCACTGCGATGCTGGCGAGGATCAGACCCATGAAGCGGTCGCGGCCAAACAGGCTGGGGAAGCGGCCCGGCGCGAGCTTTTGCGAAAACACCCAGACGATGAGGTAAGCGACGACCGCCTCAACGCTGATTACGAGCGCCGCAAACGGCTTCACGATCATCAGCGGGACGAGATAGCCCGGCACCACCAGACCCGACAGCACCCAGCCATAGCGCAGGTTGAAAAAGCACATGACAAACACACCGACCCACACGGTCGTGATGATCGATCCGGCCAATCCGCCTTCAGGAAATATGGTGAGAGGAAAAAGGTCCACGGCGTATTGTCTCAGCCCTGCTCCGCCGCTGGTTCAGCCGATACCTGCGCGCTTCCACCAGCCAGCGCGCGGGCCGCGCGTTTGACCAGCTCAGCAGGCTCCACCGGCTTGCGAGCAATATCGACCACGCCGAGGGCATGGTGCTGCTCGGTCAGCTTCTCTTCGGTGGCCGAGGATACGATCATCACTGGCGGCCGATGCGCGCCGCTTTCAGCCAGCAGACGCAGGAATTTGATCCCATCAATTTTTGGCATGACAAGGTCGAGCAGGATCAGGTCAAAGCGCGCTGCTTTCACCTGTTTCAGGCCCGCATCACCATCGCTCGCGACGTCGACTTCATAGCCTTCGAGCTGCAGAGTCAACTGCAACAGCCCCGCCAGAATGGGATCGTCATCGATCACCAGAATACGCGCCGCCATCAGCCGACCCCCCGCAAATCTACATTGAATCCAAAGCCATTTGACTGGCTGCCCCAATAGGAAACGCTGGCCGACCAACGCGTGACCTTGGCCATGCCCTCGCCGATCACACGGTATTCGCCGACTGCGCCCTCTTCGTAGTTGGCGATGAGCCAGAGCAGCCGGTCAAAGCCGATCCCAAAACCGCCAGAAACTCGGATGTGCGTGCGCCCTTGCAGCTCCTCGAGCTTGAGCTTCACCACGCCGTGCTGCGGCGTATCCGCGATCACCACGCGCAGCATCGCGACCAGCATATCGGCCAGCGCATTCGGCTCCGCCAGAGTGAAGCCGCTGACGCTCGGGTGCTCCGCTTCGATGATAACGCCAAGCTCGTCGGCGAGGGTGGAGGCGCGCGCGATTGCGTCTTTGGCAACGGCGGCGGCGTCCACTGGATAGCAGGCCTCGGTAAGGTCGCGCGTTTCGGAACGGATCAGGCCAGCAACCTCGTCCAGGCGGCTGGTTGCGCGGCGGGCGGTCTCGCTAATGCGGTCCACCACGCTGCGCACTTGTTCGCTGGCTAGCCGTTCGTCACTGGCGAGCTGAGAGCCGAGCAGGATCGCCTCAAAATCATTGCGCAATTGCAGATCGATGAATTTCGCCACCGCTTTGCGCAGGTCAGCGGCGCGGTTCACATCGCGCATATCAATCGCTTCGAGCACCAGAATGCGGTCCGCGCCGTGGGCATGGCCGACAGGCGCGGCGAGCCGCAGCATCCGCTCGCTTTGGCGATTGCCGTCACCCAGATCGCGCATCGGCATGCGCATTTCAGAGCCGTTGAGCATCAGGTCTTCGATCAACGCCTCGACCCGCTCTGCGTCGAGCTCTGTCAGTGCCAGCAAAGCCTCCGACAGCGAGGTGTCGAACAGGCCCAGCCCAGCCTCACGGTAGAGCTCCTGCATCGCTTCATTGGCGTGCAGGGGAGAGCCGATCAGGTGGAAAATGATGACAGCGGTATCGATTGTGTCGAACCCGCGGCGCACTTGCTCAGATTCGTTGGCGACCAGCGCGATGGCGCTTGCGACCTTGTCATCAAGCGGCAGATAGCGGCTTTCCTGGCTGGCCCGCGCGTTGAGGTCAGCGCGCCAGCGGAACAGCTCGCGGAAACTTGTGACAATCGCGCGCACCAGATGCGCTGATTTGCCCGGTGTGGCGGTGTCCGGGCGGGTGTGGAGCCAGAACAATTGCTGATCGCCCGCACCGACCCAGCCGATCCGCGCCTCGCCCGCCCAGCTGGGGACGATGTCGGCGGCATCGCGCACGGCAAAGGTTGCGCGCAGGTCTTTCAGGATCGCGGCGAGCTGTTTGGGCGCAATGGCGATGTCTTCGATCGAGGCGTTGTTGGCCGCGACCGGCTCCAGCTGGCCGTTGGGCAGCAATTCGACCAGCAGGCTGCGCTCAACCCCGGCATATTGGGCGGCGGAACCGAGCAGCTGCGGCAGGCGCGCGCCTTCACGCAAGGCCGAGCGGTTGAACGAGGTCTGCACCGCCCGAGAGGCGGTGCGCTCAAGACGGCGATCTTGCGAAGTTTCGCGCTCAATCACGCGCTGGAATGTGATGATCCACGGCGCCAGCATCAGTGCGGCGACGGGCAGCAGAGTGTTCGTAAACAGCAAAACGGCCCAGCAGGCCGCGGCGATCAATAGGCTGAAACTGATCGGTACCAAGACCGCCAGCCGCTTGGGATCAGTCTCTCGGTAGACCAGCGATAGCAGCGCGCCGAGCGCGAGCAACATCACCCACACTTGCCAATCAAGGGCGTAATAGCTGATTTGATCTGTCCTCAGCGCGTTCACCGCATGGGCGCGGAAAATCGCCTCGCTGGTTGAATGGCTGTTCGGGCTGAGCGGCGTGCTGAGCGAACCGCGCAGCGCATCAGGGCGAACCACCATTGCGACCAGACCGGCCAGTTCGCCCGGCTGAATATCGCCGCTGGTCAGCTGGCTGGCTTTGAGGATCGGAATGCTCTGACGGCTTGGCATCGGCACCAGAAACTCGCCGCGCGCCGGGCTTTTGCCAGCGAGGGCAGCGTCGAACACAGGAATGCTCTCGCTGCGTCCGGGCAGAACCGCCGATTGCGCGCGGTTGATGCCGTATTGCGCCGGGGCCAAGGTTCGCGCGGTTGGGATCGCCGATCCGGCAGTGCCAGCGCCTTGCAGCTCCCAGCTTTCATTTTCGGGCAATTGCTGCGCTGGCAGGCCAACAATGACGGGAACAGCGGCTGAGGTTGAGGGGACCCGATCAGCACCGAGATAGCCGATCCGTTCAACGCCCAGATTGGCAAGCGAGCGCTCCAATGCGGTAAATTGCGCCGGGTCTTGCGCGGCGAAACCGGGGTCGCGCTCAATCACCACTACGCTGGGCTGGCTGCCCGCTTGGTTGACGGTGACGGCATCGAAGAAACGTCCATCGACCTGCGCAAAGGCGCCCAGCTGATGGAGGACGGCGAGCGCAATCGCGATCAACAGCGGGCCGAGCCATTGGCCCAGCAGCTCGCGCCGGACAGCGCGCATGCGCCGCGAGCTGCGCGAACTCTTGCGCGCAGACGCGGAGCCTGATGGCTTGCTGTCTTCCAGAGCAGGAGTGGGCGAAAGCGCGGTCACGATGTTTGTGGGATCAGCAGATGATGGGGCGATGCGGCCTCTCTCACCCCTGCCGCGATGCGGACAGATACGAGAATGACGGCGACGCCTACCCAGCTGCCAATATGCCCCAGACCCCCTTTGTTTTCCCGCCCAAACTGGCCGTTTCATCGGCCATGAATTGGTGGGCGCGGCCGGAGCAATCCGGCCAAGCAGCCAGCAAAGCTGCCTTTCATGGTTACTATTCAGGGTCTGGCGCTAAGGAATTATCCCTAATTAACCGTTAATCATCACAGGCTTGTATATTAGGGCGCTGTGCGGCCTGCGCGGGGAGGGCGGCCGCAGAGCGTGCGAGATGTAAAATGACGTCACGAAGGAGTGAACGCGTTTTCAGCCCCACGGCTTAGGTAAACATCGTTAGCTCCGTCTTAATCATATTCTTACATAAGCGCCGGGTGAAAGAAGCATCAAACACCCAGTGGGCGACCGCCAAAGCCGGTGCCAGCGCGAAAGCGCTGCGCGTTCTGCTGGCTGAAGACACGCCGATCAGCGCTGAGGCGATGCGGGCCATGGCCGAGCATTTCTCGGTCGAGATGGATATTGCCGCCAATGGGCTGGAAGCGATCGAGATGGTCGAGGCCGCGCAAGCTGAAAGGCGGCCCTATTCGCTGATGCTGGTCGATGTGATGATGCCGATTTTGGACGGTGTTGAGACAACCAAGCGGCTGCGCGCACGCGGATTTGATGCCGAAGCGCTTCCGATTGTCGCAGTGACCGCCGCCACCAGCTTTGACGAAATCCGTTCTTACCGCGCCTGCGGGATGCAGGCTTTCCTGGCCAAACCAGTCGCGCTCAAGGATTTGGGCGCCACGTTGGAGGCCTGGGGTCACAAGGCGGACAAACGCGCGTCAAAACCAGCTTCGACGATTGAGCCAGCGCTGATGGAGGCGCTGGAGCAGCAATTTCGAGACCGCAATATGCGCACGCTGAAACTGGTCGAAACGGCGATCAAAAATGCCGATTTCAGCGCGGCAACCATCGATGAAATCAGGCACTTGCTGCATCAAATCGCTGGGACCGCAACCACGTTTGGCGATCCCAAGCTGAGCGAGTTGGCGCGCACGCATGAGCACGCGTTGATCGAAGCAGAAATGAATGAGGAGGAGCTCCAAGAGCGCCTCCAGAAGGCTGTGAAAAGCCTCAAAGAAAGGATCAAGCCGTGAAGTTTCCGTTTGTTATGGCTATGACGCAACGCATGAAATGGCTCGGCCCGGCTTTGGCTTTGGCCGTTCTCGGCTCGCCAGCGGGCGCGCAGGTAACCGGCCCGCAAGAAGACGTGGCCACTGAAAAGACAGCAACTGAAGACCGCGTCCAGTTCGACGGGCTGGTCGAAATTCGCGGTGTCGAATCCGATCTGGATTTCGACCAAGGCGATGCGATCGACAGCTCCGGCGTCGGGATACGTGCCCGGCTAGGCGTGACATTCGACCTCAGCGAGACGACCAGCGTCCGGGCCGAGGCGGAAGGACGCCTGTTTGAGTTTCGCGATGAGGGCCGCGACGGCCTGGAAACGGCGGTCGGCCGTTTGCAAGTGACGCATCAGGTTTCTGATGAAGTTCAGCTGCGCGGGCATCTGCGACGCTATGAAAATATCGCGGTTTTGGAGGCGTTTAGCGCCGATCAAACCAGCATCGGCGCGCGCGTTCAATGGCAGCGCGGCAACGACCGGGTGCGCGCGACCGCCGAATATCGCGAGCGCGAATATGACACCACCGTCGGCGGTGATGGCGATGGCTATCAGGTGACCGCGCAATACAACCGCCGCCTCGGGCCCTACCACTGGATCCGCTTGGATGTCCGCCAAGAAGACATGCAAAGCGATAACGAGCCGCGCCGCAGCTTTGAACGGCAAAGCGCGCGGGTAAAATACAGCCTCCCGATTGCCAAGCGCCTGCGGTTTCGCCCGTCACTCGAATATCGCCAGTGGGATTATGATGCTCGCGTGGCTCAGGGCGATCCGAACGGCGCGCTGCGCGAAGACAGCTATGTCGCGCCCGCGGTGGAGCTTGCCTGGGGACGCGCATCGCGTGGTCTCTATGCCAATGCCAGCGCGGAATATCGCCTCAAATCTTCCAATGATGAGCGGTTTGATGACGACGCGATCCGGGTCGGCGTGAGAATTGGTTATCGTTTCTAGACGAGGCGGCAGCACGGTTCACGAGTCCAAAATTAAGGGGTTCAAAATCCGTTCTGCCGAGGGTGAGGCCCCCAAAATTAACTTCCTTTTAGGTACGAAGGTTTCCCCTTTGTAACGGGGTCCCTCCGTATTGTTGCTGAGCGACGGGCACATCGATGTCCACGATTCGTTTAGGAGACCAAGTAATGAAAACCGCACTGATTGCCGCTGTTGCCGTACTCTCGGCCAGCACCTCAGCTTTCGCGCAGGACGCGACCGCATCGAACACCGACCTGACCGTCGATAACGATTTGGTTGATGTCGATACCGACGTGACCATTGTTGAAGACAGCTTCGACGACAACACCGACAACTTCAACGATAGCTTCGACGATAACTCGGACAACAACAGCTTCAACGACAACTCAAACCGTGAGTTCAACGACAGCTTTGATGACAACCGCGATTATGTTGACAGCTTCGACGACAATTCGGACAACATCGCTCAGGGCGTAGGTTCGAACAAAACCTACAATTTCAACGGCGCTGCAATCGTTGCAGACACCGCTCTCTCGAACGTCGTAACCGGCGTCGACGTTGACTACGGTGATCTTCAAGACACAGCTCGTCTCAGCAACAATCTCGTCAACCGTGGCAGCTCCTTCCGCAATTATGCAGGCAACAATGCGCTGAACCAGAACACTGGTGTGGGCGCGTCGCAAAATGCCAGCGTTACCATCGCTGTTTCAGGCGACAGTTTCGGCGGAAACTAAGCCCTCTTTCAAGTGCCTCGCGCCGCCTTCCCGCATGGTCGGGCTGGCGCAGGCATCTGAAAATAAGGAGTTTAAGCTATGACTAAGATCAGCATGGCATTTGCACTGGCTGCCGCTGCGGTTGCGTCTCCGGCACTCGCCGAAGACGCGAAACCAGCGCCTGCAGAGCAAAGCGCGCCTGCGGCAAAGTCAGTGTTTGCTGATGCCACTCCGGTGGACGAAGGTAAGCTGGCGAAAATCGCTGGTAAAGAAGATCTCACCCAGCTGACCAATTCGGATCAGACGAACAGCGTTGGCGGCAATAGCGTCGGCGACAATTCGAACACGGGCACGATCTCGATCAGCGACAATGCCTTTAACAACATGAATGGCATGACCATTCTCAATGCCAACACCGGCAATAACGTAGCGATCAACGCCTCTATCCAGGTGAACATCGCGCTTCCGGCGCAATAAGCCGGTATTGCACTATGGCATTTCGCGGCGTCTCACGAATGATCACGGCAATGGCAGGGGCTATGCTCCTGCCAGCTTGTGCCGCTGTGCCGGTCGATGACGGCGGGTTTCAGCTCACAACGCATGCCGGCTCGCTGGCGCTGGAAACCGCGCCGCGCAGCATGGTCGAGACCCGCTATGACACGGTTATTCGTCAGCAATTTGATTTCAGCTGCGGCTCTGCCGCGCTGGCAACGCTGCTGACCTATCATTACGGCCGTGAGCAGGGCGAAGGCCTGGTGTTTCGCGGCATGTGGCGTGATGGCGATCAGGCCGCGATTCAGAAGCAGGGTTTCTCGCTGCTCGACATGAAACGTTACCTTGGCGCTCAGGGAATTGACGCAAACGGCTATAAGGTCTCGCTTGACCAAGTTCGCCAGGCTGAAACCCCAGGCATCGCGCTGATCGCGCCGAATGGATACCGCCATTTTGTGGTGGTTAAGGGTATTGAAGACGGTTTTGTTCTGGTCGGAGATCCCTCGCTGGGATTGCGCCGGATGGACCGCGAAGAATTCGAAGAAACCTGGAACGGCGTCTATTTTGTCGTGACTGGTGGAGCAAATATTAACCATCTTACCTTTAATGCAGACGCGCAATGGGGCCGCGTCGCAGCGTTTGGGGCGGACCAGGGCATGTTCCAGCCGGTGAGTCAGCAAGTGCTGAACCTTACCGCGCCGGGCTACGGGGAATTTTAACGATGCGATTTATTCGCTTTCTTGCTGTGATACTTGCCTTTGTGGCTGCACCTGTCGCTGCGCAATCGCCGTTTGGCGCGGTTGCCGCGATGGATGACGCTGCTTTGGCGGGTGAGCGCGGCGGTTTTATTCTTCCCGGTGGCATCGATCTGGACATGGCTATCACCCAGGAAACCAGCATTGATGGCGAGCTCGTATTGCGCTCGTCCTATGTGCTGGCTGAGGGCGGACCCGTTGTATCGATTGAGCAAGTGTCTCAGGACGTTTCGGTGGAAACCGATGGCGACGATACAGGCAGCCGTATAACCATTTCGGTTCCTCAAACTCAGGTTGTTCACCTGGCAGGCCGGGCAACCGGCAGTATCATCACCAATTCCGCCGATGATCGCACCATTTCTACCGTCACCACCATTGATCTCGACCTTTCGAGAATGGCGACTGGTCAAATTGGTTCGCTTATTCCGTCTCTGGGCTCGCTTGCTGAGGATGCAGCAAACTTCAGTTTCGACTGACCTTAGTCGCGACTGTCCGGACGGATGGTAGTACACAATGCGCAACGCATTTCTGAGCCTCGCTCTTATGGGCGCCGCTTTGCTCGCAGGGCCCGCAGTGGCCCAGGACGCAGGGCAAGGCGCTGGCGTGCAGACGCGCGAAATCGAGATGGTTTCGCGGCCCGTGGTGCAGCCTGTTGGCGTGCGCTCGGCCAAGCCAGCGACGCGCGTGGCTACAAAACCGGACACACAGTCTAAAACACCCACAAATGCGGCTGAACTGGCGCAATTGCGCGCTGAAGTGTCGGTGCAGCGGGATTCGATCGCGCAGCAGATCAGCGCGCTTCAAGCTCAGCAAAGCCAATTGGACGCGATGGAGCGGCGCCTGTCGCTCGCTCTGGGCGAAGAGCCAGTGGTTCGCCGCGCCGCTGCTACGCCATCTCAGGCTCAGCCTGGTGCCGCGCCGCGCCGTGTTGCTATTGCGGCCCCACAAGGTGCTCAGAACGCGCAAACAGGCGGTTCCCAGGGCCGTCCACAGGGCGCTGTCGGCGTCGCACCGGAAGATGCCGATCGCCAACCAGAAATTGCCGCGCTGGGCCGTCAGGGCAGCGCGATCACGAAAAAGGGCAAGTTAAGCGGCGAGGTTGAGTGGAGCTATGCCCGCGCAGACCGCAACCGCGCGCTGTTCCGCGGCGTTGAAGTGGTCGAATCCGTCCTTGTTGGCGTGTTTGACATCAATGAAAGCCGCCAGGACGTGTTCACCCAAAAGGTCGGGCTGCAATATGGTCTGACCAATGACCTCGAAATTGGCGTCGATGTGCCGGTTGTCGCGCGCTGGGACACCTCAGTCCTAACGCCGGTCGCGGGGCCAAACGCCAACGGCGAGACGCGCGAGATCGACAACAGCGCCAGCGGCTATGGCATCGGCGATGTCGAAGTGCTGCTGCGTAAGCAATTGCACGCTCCCAAGGGCTTTGGTGCCTATCTGATCGGCAATCTGCAAGTTGATGTTCCAACCGGAAAAGGCCCATTTGAACTCACTCGTAACCAATTCGGTGAGGCAAGCGAGGCGGCAACTGGGTCAGGTTTCTGGGGCGTAACGCCGGGTATCACCGCGATCATCCCAAGCGATCCGGGCGTTCTGTTCGGCAGCCTCAGCTACACCAAGAATTTCGCGCGTGACGTCAATGCGGTTCTGCCGCCCGTGCAGATCGAGCGTGTGGATCCCGGTGACGTCATTTCCTTCAGCGCCGGTGTCGGCCTGGCGCTCAACCCGCGGCTGTCGCTCAACTTTGGCTATGCGCACAGTTGGGGCTTTGGGACTGAGACCACCACACGGGCTCTAACAGAAGGTGCCGAAGCGGTTACTCAAAGCTCACGCGATCTCCAGATTGGCCGCTTCCTGTTTGGGACGACTTATAAGATCAATGCGAAGACAAGCGTGAATTTCGGGATCGAAGCGGGCCTCACCGATGATGCCACCGATATGCGCGCTGTCGTTCGCTTCCCGTTCGTATTCTAGGTTGGAGGGCGCGGGAGGGCCAGTCCAAGGCCCTACAACTCACGCCCAACCGTTTTCCAGAAACTCCAGCGCGCAGCCGGCGAGCATGGCTGCGCCTTTGGGCAGTGCGCTTTCGTCAACATGCATGCGCGGTGAGTGAATGGCGCAGCAGCTGCTCCAGTCTTCCCCATCTGGCGCCACGCCGAGGAAGAACATCGCGCCCGGCACCTTTTCCAGCACGTAAGAGAAATCCTCTGCGCCCATGATCGGGTCGGCGAGGTCGCGCCAGGCGTCCGTTCCGCTACCACTGAGTGCGCCGGCAACTTTGCGGCCCAGCTCCACCGCGCGCCCATCGCACAGCGTCACGGGAAAGCCAGGTTCAATCTCGCAGGCCGCCGTGACGCCATAAGCCGCCGCCGTACTAGACGTAACGTCAGCCATAAGGCGGTGCACTTTTGCGCGGTTTTCTGCGGTTAAAGTGCGGATCGTGCCTGACACAATGGCGTCATCTGGGATGACATTATGCGCCGTGCCCGTGTGGATTTGCGTCACGGTCACCACGACAGCGCTGGCGGCATTGAAGCGCCGCGTCACCATGGCTTGTATCGCTCCGACGATGGCTGCGGCGGCGGGCACGGGGTCTTCGCAATCATGCGGCATAGAGGCGTGCCCGCCCTTGCCCGTAACGGTGATCGTGAATTGATCGGCCGCTGCCATCAGCGGCCCCGGCTTTCCTGCGAGCACGCCGTAAGCGGCGTTCGGCATGATATGCAGCGCAAAGGCGGCATCGGGCAACGTGCGTTCACTGTCGTCCTCCCCGCCCAACAACCCATCTTCCAGCATAAAGCGCGCGCCGTGATATCCCTCCTCGCCTGGCTGAAACATGAAATCGACCTCGCCTGCGATATCGGCGCGACGCGCATCAAGCAGCTTGGCCGCTGTTACCAGCATGGCGGTGTGTGTATCATGCCCGCAGGCATGCATTCGCCCGGGGATAGTGGAGGCAAACTCGAGATCGGTTTTCTCCGCCATCGGCAAAGCGTCCATATCCCCGCGCAGGACAACCCTCTCGCGCCCCGCCGTGCCCGGTTTCGCGCCTTTCAAGGTCGCGACCGCTCCGGTGCAAGAGGTGCCGATCCGCCATTCAAGATCGATATCTGCCAGCGCCTCGCGCACTTTAGCCAGCGTCTTGGGCGTCTCCAGGCCCAATTCCGGTTCGGCGTGGATCGCGCGGCGCAGCGCGATAAGGCTGGGGCCGAGCTCCTCGGCAGAGGCAGCAAGATCGGGCGAAATGAGCGCGGATGTAAGCATGGGCCGCAGTCTAACCCCGCTCACCCCCTGCGGGCCAGCCCGAATTGCGCGCGCCGCACCGTATCTGGTGCACAGGTGCCTCCGCCGGTCGCACATCCGGGCTTGCCATGGGCGATTTAGCCCCGATGTAACCGGCGGCGCCCGCCAACCGTAACGTCAGCCGGGTGAGAAATTTCTGGCAGACTAACCCCGTTTGCCGCTAGGAGCCGCAATTATGGGCACGTCGATATACGAATTTCCGCAGAGTTCGCAGCCGGACGCCGTGCGCGGAGCCGTGTCTGCGCCCCGTTCCGGGCCGCGCCGTGCACGCGCGCCGGGTGAAGCGCCGACCGTTGGCGTGATCTACAATCCGCGCAGCCATCGCAACAAAGGCCAAGACTTTGACTGTGGGATCAGCCCGGATGTTTACATCGTTCAGCCCGGCGATCGCAATCAGCTGCCTCAGGCTCTGTCGAGCCTCGCCAAGCGCGGGATCGATCTGCTCGTCATCAATGGCGGCGATGGAACTGTGCGCGATGTGCTGACCTGCGGACAGAGTATTTTTGGCGATGATTGGCCCCCGATTGCGGTCTTGCCCAAGGGTAAGACCAATGCGCTGACGGTTGATCTGGAAGTACCACTCGATTGGACGCTCCAAGGTACGATTGATGCGCTCGACAATGGCGGGCGGATTAAACGCCGTCCGATGGCGCTGACCGCGCTGACCGGACCAAAGGCGCGAGTTTTGGGCTTTATCATGGGCGCGGGTGCTTTTGCCCGGGCGACCACACAAACTGGCCAAAGTGCGCACCGGCTGGGCGCTTTCGATTCAGTGGTTGTTGCCGTGGCGACCGCGTGGGTGATCCTTCAATCGCTGCTCGGCTCGCGCAACAACGTCTGGCGCCGAGGCGCTGAAATGGAGTTAAGGCTGGGGCCAAACGGCGCTCTTATGGAGCATAGCGGCCACGGCGATCCCAAACGGCGACAATTGTTGTTTGCCTCCACCTTGGAGCGCTTGCCTGCTGGCCTGAAGCCATTTGGCAAGCTCACCAAGGGATTGCGGCTGGTCGCTCTGGATCAAATTACTCGCCGCACCGCCGCTTTGCTGCCGATTTTGACGCGCGGGTGGACGCCGAAGAACCTGCGGGAGCGCGGCATTCACCAGGTCAGCGCGCCCAGCTTTACGCTCGATATTGATGGTCAGGTGATTTTGGACGGTGAGGCATTTCCGGCTGGGAAATACCGGATCGAGCAAAGCCAAGAGCTGGAATTCGTAACCCCGTGAACGCGCAGGAGCAGGCGCCAGCGGCGCTTGAGGCGCGTATCACCAAACAATTGGCCGCGCCGATTGGCGATCAAGTGCGCAGCTTTGCAGCGGCTTTGGGTGAGGCGGCGGGTGCGCGCGCGGTGCTGTTCTACGGGTCGAACTTGCGCACCGGATCACTTGAAGGGGTGCTCGATTTCTACGTGCTGTTACCCGGTGATCAGATCGAGCGGATTTGGCCGCGCGTCAGCTACCATGAGCGGGAAACTGCCGACGGCATCACTCTGAGGGCCAAGGTCGCGACCATGTCTTTGGCGGCCTTTGCGAAAGCCGCCGCAGGAGAGCTCACCGACACCACAATTTGGGCGCGCTTCGTTCAGCCGAGCACGCTGATCTGGACCAGCGATGACGCCGCGCAGGCTGATGTCACGGCGGCTGCCGCCCAGGCAGCAATGACGGCGGCACAGCTGGCCGCGGCGCTAGGGCCCAAAACTGGCAGCGCAGAGGATTATTGGCGCGCCCTGTTTCAAGCGACTTATAAGGCGGAGTTCCGGGTCGAAAAGGCAGGGCGCGAGAACGATATTCTCTCGGTTAATGCGGGGCACTTTACTGGCTTGCTACCGCTCGCTCTTGGCGCGCAGGGCATTGAATTTGATCAAAATGGTGAGCAGTTAACGCCGCATCTCTCGAAGGTCGAGCGCGCGCGCATATTGGCCTGGTGGAGCAAGCGCCGGCGGCTTGGCAAGCCGCTCAATTTTCTGCGGCTGATCAAAGCCAGCACGACCTTCGAGGGCGCAGCGCGCTATGCCGCGTGGAAGGTGGAGCGCCACACCGGAATGCCGGTCGACGTGACGCCGTTTCGCGAGAAATACCCTCTCTTGGCGGCGCCCAGCGTGCTGTTTGCGCTGTGGCGGCACCGCCGCCAGAGCTGAGCCTTAGCTGAAATACTTCATCTGAATGGCAATTGAGCTGACGCCCGCGCCGGCGTTAAAGCGTGTCTTGTTTACGCTCGGCTTACCCAGATTGAAGATATTGATCGATGGGTTGCGCGACATAGCGCCGCCGTCCTGCCGTATATCGGTTTCGCCATTGCCATTGGCATCGTGGCGCGCTGCAATCGCATAGCTGCCGCTAGCGGGCACGGGGACGCAGAACGTCATATTGCCCCTGCGCGCAGGCACTTCGATCCGGTTGAGCCAGCGCCCTTTCGCAAGCCACTCGGCCTTGGTGCCACGATACAGCTGCACCCGAACCTTGCCGGTCGCGCTTTTGATGCCCGACACGGTCACGCGCACGGCGGGCCCTTTGCCAGGCGCGCATTTGCGCATGTCATTGGAGATTTTCTGGCGATATTCGCCCTGCGCAGCGGCCGGTGCGGACAGCGCAGCAGCGCCTGCCAGCGCCAGTCCAAGCGCGCTCAATCCTGCGAAAATAGTCTTCATACTAACCTTCAATTCTGTTTTTGCCCCCGCTGCGCCGTTTTGACACGCAGCGTTTCGGGCCCATTGCTGGGCCTGTACACCCATGCTTATGGCCGTGCCGCGCTGAATTGCGGCTGAATTTGTCTGATTTGATGCGTTCAGGCTTGGTAGAGGCGCAGCTCGGCTTAACTCCCGTGGAAAAGGGCGAAACGGCGGTTGTTAGCCGATTCGCAGACCCTTACTTCGGCATTAACCTGGCATAGTGCAAATTTCGTGTCGCTAGGACACACGGCAATGGACCCGTCATGGCAGCACCGCTGATTTCTCCCTCTATTCTATCGGCTGATTTTTCGCAGCTCGGCGCAGAAGTGCGCGCAATCGATGAGGGGGGCGCCGACTGGATACACATTGATGTGATGGACGGGCATTACGTGCCCAATATCACCATTGGTCCTGACGTGGTGAAGGCGCTGCGCCCGCACACGGCCAAGACGTTCGACGTGCATTTGATGATTTCGCCGGTCGATCCCTATCTTGAGGCATTCGCTGAGGCGGGCGCGGATATCATCACCATCCACCCAGAGGCCGGGCCGCATTGCCACCGGACGTTGCAGGCGATCCGAGCGCTCGGCAAAAAAGCGGGTGTGGTCTTGAACCCCGGCACGCCGGTTGATGTGCTCGACAATCTGATTGACCTTGCTGACCTGATCCTGGTGATGAGCGTCAATCCCGGCTTTGGCGGGCAGAGCTTCATCCATTCGCAATTGGCCAAAATTGAGCGCATTCGTGCGATGATTGATGCAACGGGCCGCGATATTCACCTCGAGGTGGATGGCGGTGTGAACCCGGAAACCGCGCGGCTGTGCGTTGATGCCGGGGCCGATGTGCTGGTCGCCGGGTCCGCTACGTTTAAAGGCGGACCAGATCATTACGCCTCCAACATTTCCGCGCTGAAGGGCGAGGGGTGATGGACTCGCTGTTTCGCGACACTGAGGGGGAGGCCCGCGATGAAGCGGGGGTCAATGCGCCTGCTCCCTCCAGCGAAACAGAAATGGATGAGCGCCAGCCAAGTCTCGCGATCCCGCTGCCCGATGGCGATGAGCGGTTGATTGCGCCAGCGGGTGACAGTCCTGATGGCGCACCCAGATATGGCGAGACGCCTGCACCCTTGGCCGCTGACCGCGCGCTTGCTCTAACCGATGTTATTGCCCCGCGGGCCAGCCCGGGCGAGGCGATGCTTCGCTTCGCTTACCGTCTCGGTGTGCCGGGCCATGCATTGTCTGCTCCATTCCGCCGCCCGCGCAAGACGCGCGTTTTGGCGACGGTTGACAGCCCTCTGAAAGGGGATCGGTCCTCTGGCATTGCGCTGAGGGCGGGACATTTCCTGATCAATGGCGCGAAATTGCCTATTGCCCGGGTCGAATTTGATTCCTCCAATCGCCTCGGCCCAGTGTTTGACCAGCTGGTTCACGGATTTGGCTGGCTGCGCGATCTCGCTTGCAGCGCACCGCGCGAAGACTGCGTGCCTGTGGCTGAGCGGATCACTCGCGCCTGGCTCAATTCCTGCCCGTCGACCGGCAAAGGCCGGGCATGGGATGTGGAGCTGACCGGGCAAAGACTGCTCGCTTGGTTGGTTCATGCGCCGCTGGTGCTGGCAGGCGGCGATCCGAAACTTAAGGCGCGTCTGCTCAGCGTGATCGAGGACACCGCGCGCTGGCTTGACCGCAATGTCTCAAACGGCGGGGTCAGCGGCCTGGGCCAGCTTGCCGGCTGGTCTGCGATCACCGCCGCAGGATTGCTGCTCCCAGAGGGCCGCCCTCGCCGCCTTTATGGAGAGGCTGGCCTGATCCGTGCGCTCGGCGATCTGGTCGCGGAAGACGGCGGCGTATTGTCGCGCTGTCCCGATGCCCAAATGCTCAGCCTGGGGCTGCTGATCGATCTTGGTGCCTGCTATGAAGCGGCGAATATCGAGCCACCGCAAGCCTTTGGCGTGATGCGCGAATTGCTTGTGCCGCCGCTTTTGACTTTGCGCCATGGCGACGGGGCACTGGGCAATTGGCAGGGCAATGGCGCCATCAGTGCGGACCGGGTCTCAGCTTTGATCGCGGCAAGCGGCATTCGCGCACGTCCGCTCAAAGATGTCGAACACTGGGGCTATCAGCGGCTGCGCGGCGGCCAAACGGTGGTGCAATTTGACGCGGCCCCGCCGCCGCGCGCGCGCCACACCCGCTGCGGCTGCGCCTCCACTTTGGCATTTGAAATGTCTGATGGGCCTCAGCGTCTGGTCGTCAATTGCGGCGGCTCTGCGCTGGCTGGCGGGCAAATCCCAGCCCGCATTCGCCAGGGCCTGCGCGCAACAGCAGCGCATTCCACTCTGGTGCTGAACGATGCCAATTCCACGGCGGTGAAACTGCACGGCAAGCTGGGCAAAGGCGCGGAGCTGGTCGAGGTTGAGCGGCGGCTGATCGGCGAGGGCAGCTCTGGCAAAGGCAGCCATGCGGCGACGTTGATTGAGGCCAGCCACGATGGCTATGCCGCCCGCTTTGGCCTCACGCATCGCCGCACATTGGCGCTGCGCAGCGACGGAACTGAGCTGTCTGGCCAAGACGTATTGCTACCTGCATCGCGCAAGACGAAGCGCGGAAAAATCAGCTTTGCGATCCGTTTCCACCTCGGGCGCGGGGTTGAGGTGCATCTGTCTGATGACAAGCGCGGGGCGAGCCTGCTGCTGCCGGATGGCGGCCTGTGGCAATTCCGCATGCGGGGCGATGACGAGACGGCCACTTTGAACTGCGAAGACAGTCTGTGGGTTGACGGCGCCGGCGCGCCGCACGCGACCGAGCAATTGGTTATCGAAGGTATGACATCGCGCAGCGGAGGGGAGTTCTCCTGGCTGCTAAAGAAAATGGGGTAAGGCCCAAGGGCTGACATCTATGGCTGATAAAACGATCAAACGGGCATTGCTTTCAGTGTCCGACAAAAGCGGATTGGCGGAGCTGGGCAAGGCCCTGGCAGCGCGCGGGGTTGAGCTGGTCAGCACTGGCGGCACGGCAAAGGCGCTACGCGAGGCCGGCCTGGACGTGCGCGATGTTTCTGAGCTCACCGGTTTCCCGGAGATGATGGATGGCCGGGTGAAAACCCTGCATCCGACGGTGCACGGCGGATTGCTCGCGCTGCGCGACAATGACGAACACGTTGCCGCGATGAAAGAGCATAGCATTGGCGCGATCGATCTGGTCGTCGTCAATCTCTACCCGTTTGAGGCGACCGTTGCGAAAGGCGCGGACCGGGCCGAGATCATCGAGAACATTGATATCGGCGGGCCAAGCATGGTGCGCTCTGCGGCGAAGAACCACGGTTTTGTGACGATCATGACCGATGCCGCCGATTATCCAGAGCTGTTGGAAGAGCTGGACGCCAATGATGGCGCGACGTCAGATGCGTTTCGCATCCGTATGGCGGGCAAGGCCTATGCCCGCACGGCGGCTTATGACGCGGCCATCGCCAATTGGTTTGCGTTCGGCGATGCCTTCACCAATCCGCTGGGGGCAGAGGCGCTGAAAGCGACGCCATTTGTCGACACCATGCCGATGGCGTTCAAACGCTCGGACACTTTGCGTTACGGCGAGAACCCGCATCAGCAGGCGGCGGTCTATGTCCCGCAATCCGCCGGTGCAGCGGGCGTTCCGCAGGCGGAGCAATTACAGGGCAAGGCGCTCAGCTACAACAATTTGAACGACGCCGATGCGGCGCTGGAATTGGCGGCGGAATTTGCGGGTAGTGACCCGGCGGTCGTGATCGTCAAACACGCCAACCCTTGCGGTGTCGCCCAAGGGTCCAGCCTGGTCGAGGCATGGGACGCGGCGCTCAAATGCGACAGCGTTTCTGCCTTTGGCGGGATCGTGGCGGTCAACACAGAGCTTGACGGAGCAACCGCAGAGCAGATCGCCAGCATCTTCACCGAAGTGATCATCGCGCCCAAAGTGAGCGCCGAGGCGCGCGAAATCTTCGCCAAGAAGAAGAATCTGCGCGTGCTCGAATGCGGCGCTCTGCCGGATCCGCGCCGGGGCGGCTTTATGATGAAGACCATTGCGGGCGGAATGTTGCTGCAAATGCGTGACAATGGTGCGGTGCTGCCGGATGATTTGAAGGTGGTGACCAAGCGCGGCCCAACGCAGCAAGAGCTAAAGGATTGCCTGTTCGCCTGGACCGTCGCGCGGCATGTGAAGTCCAACGCGATTGTCTACGCCAAAGACGGCGCGACCGCTGGCATTGGCGCAGGTCAAATGAACCGGCGCGATTCGGCTCGGATTGCCGCGATTAAAGCAGCGGAAGCGGCCGAGACCTATGAATGGGATGCGCCCCGCACTCAGGGCAGCGCCGTGGCCTCAGACGCCTTCTTCCCATTTGCCGATGGCTTGATCTCTGCCGCTGAAGCAGGCGCAACTGCTGTCATTCAACCGGGCGGATCAATCCGCGATGAAGAAGTGATCGCAGCCGCTGACGAGGCGGGTCTGGCCATGGTCTTCACCGGGATGCGCCACTTCAGGCATTGATCTCTTGCGAGGGCGCATCCGCGCCCTCGTCCTCGGCGATGCTCCTCCGCTTCGCTACGGATCGCCTGCGGGCGCCCGGTCGGGCTTGCGACGCCTGCGGCGTCGAACCAGTACTATTCAGATGGCTTGGTCGCGGAGCACGGCGCGAAGCGTCGCAAGGGCGACTGCCCGCCCGGAGCGCTGTGCGCGGAGGATAGCCAAGTGAGCGGATGCGAACGCTGGCGCTTGAGGCGAAACAAAAATCCCGAGGATATCGCGCGCCGGATGGCGTGCGGACCAACAAAGAAGCAACTTTTTGCGCGCTCATGCGTAACTTTTGCGAGTGGTCCAGCGAAACACAGTCTGAAGCCATCGTTCACCAGTTGGAAAGCGCCGGGTGTTAAAGACCCTCGCCAACAACAATCAAACTGTAAGAGACGCCCCATGGGACTGTTCAAATCTGACCTGTATCGCAGCTTCGCCGTCGGCTTCGCCGTTGGTGCTGTTTTGGTCGGTTTGACCGCGACCGATGGGCTGAGCGGCGATTTCGCCAGCCCGGCTCAGGCGGCTGAAATGCAGGAATTTGATCCGGTGCAAGCTTCGAGTGAGTTCATCATCGAGAGCGAATAATGAAGTCTTTTGCCATTCTAGCTGCCAGCGCGGGCCTTGCTCTGGCTGGTTGTTCTTCTCCCGCCGAAGCGCTTGAAAAGCCGGTCAATGCGCCCGCTTCCAAGACTATCGCCAAAGAAGGTGCGGGCCTGAAAACCGCCGTCTTTGCTGGCGGCTGTTTCTGGGGCGTGGAAGGCGTGTTCAGCCATGTCAAAGGCGTGAAATCGGCTGTCTCCGGCTATCACGGGGGCAAAGCTTCGACGGCGAAATACAACACCATCATATCTGGTATGACCAATCACGCCGAAGCGGTGCGGATCACCTATGATCCCTATGTCGTGCGCTATGATGAGCTGTTGCAGATTTTCTTTTCTGTCGTGGCTGACCCGACTCTAAAGAACCGCCAGGGCCCCGATGTGGGCGCGCATTATCGCTCTGCCCTCGTCCCGCAAAATGCCGAGCAACGCCGCGTTGCGCGTGCTTATCTCAAGCAGATGGGTGCATCGGGCAAGTGGCGCGGGCCCATCGTGACGAAGATTGAGAGCTATAAGAAGTTCTATCCGGCCGAACGCTATCATCAGGACTTCATGCGCAAGAACCCGCGACACGGCTATATCGTGCGCTGGGACGCGCCAAAGGTGCGCGCGCTCAAATCCATGTATCCATCACAGTATCGCGCATCGTTCCTCAGCGATGGCTGACTAGCAACGTAGGTCAAAGGCGCCTATATTGCGGTTCATGGCAACAGCGCACGATCACCATTCACACGAAGAGCATTCTGGCGAAAACCTGATTGAGGCCGCTAAGGCGGCGTTGATCGCGGCAGGCGAGCAATGGACCGGTATGCGCGAGGCGGTGTTCACCGAACTCGCAAAGCATGAACGGCCAGCCTCCGCTTACGATATTGCCGACAATCTTTCTGCTGCGCGTGGAAAACGGGTGGCGCCCAACAGCGTTTACCGCATCCTCGATCTGTTTGTGAGCAACAATCTCGCGCTGCGGGTGGAAAGCGCAAACGCCTATCTGGCCAACACCCATCCAGGCTGCGCGCATGATTGCATCTTCCTCGTTTGCGATGAATGCGGCGATACAGCACATATTGATGATGATGAGGTCAGCCGCACTGTGCGCAGCCTTGCCAGCGCGCGAGACTTTCAAACGCGCCGTCCCGTGTTGGAGATTCGCGGCCTGTGCCGCGCATGCACCTGAGCAGGAGTTAGGCGGCAGAGCATTGCATTTCCCGCATTCGGCGACGATGAGCCGTGCCTCATAAACGATAAAGCGTTCATCGACAGTTTTGTTTTCTCGGTGTAAAGCCTGAGGAATGACTTCTAAGCCTGACACTCCGCTGCTCGATACCGTTAACAATCCCGCACAACTTCGGGAGCTTAAGGCCGAGCAACTCCGCCAACTTTCTGACGAATTGCGCGAAGAGATGATCGATGCGGTCAGTGTCTCTGGCGGGCATTTGGGCTCAGGTCTTGGCGTGGTCGAGCTGACGGTGGCGATCCACTATGTGTTTAACACGCCGGACGATAAGCTGGTGTGGGACGTGGGCCACCAATGCTATCCGCACAAAATCCTGACCGAACGGCGTGACCGGATCCGCACCTTGCGCAGCGGCGGCGGCCTGTCTGGTTTCACCAAGCGGGCGGAGAGCGAATATGATCCGTTTGGCGCCGCGCACTCCTCCACCTCGATTTCAGCCGCGCTCGGCTTTGCCGTGGCGAACAAGCTGAAGGGTGAGCCGGGACGCGGGATTGCAGTCATCGGCGATGGTGCGATGAGCGCCGGCATGGCCTATGAGGCGATGAACAATGCCGCTCAGGCAGGCAATCGGCTGGTCGTGATCCTGAATGACAATGACATGTCGATTGCGCCGCCGGTGGGCGGGCTGTCGGCCTATCTCGCGCGGATGGTCTCCTCCAGCGAATACCTGGGCCTGCGCAGCCTTGCGAGTCGCGCGGTCAAGAAAATGAGCCGCCGGATGCATGAAGCCATCGGCAAGGCCGAGGAATACACGCGCGGCATGGTGACCGGCGGGACTTTGTTTGAAGAGCTCGGCTTTTATTATGTGGGGCCGATCGATGGCCACAATCTTGACCACCTGATCCCAGTGCTGGAAAATGTGCGCGACACATCCGAGGGCCCGGTTCTGATCCATGTCGTGACCACCAAGGGCAAGGGCTACAAATACGCTGAGGAAAGCGCCGACAAATATCACGGCGTGCCGAAGTTTGACGTGGTCACCGGCGAGAAGAAGAAGGGCGCGGCTGGCCCGCCCGCGTACCAGAACGTGTTTGGTGACACTCTGGCGAAACTGGCCGAGACGGACGACCGCATCTGCGCAATCACCGCTGCGATGCCATCGGGTACCGGGGTAGACCGCTTTGCCACCGCCCATCCGGAGCGCAGCTTTGACGTCGGCATTGCCGAGCAGCACGGCGTCACCTTTGCCGCTGGTTTGGCGGCGCAGGGAATGCGGCCTTTCGCCGCGATTTACTCAACCTTCCTTCAGCGCGCCTATGACCAAGTGGTGCATGACGTCGCGATCCAGAACCTGCCGGTGCGCTTCGCGATTGACCGCGCCGGTCTGGTCGGGGCCGATGGCGCGACCCACGCGGGCAGCTTTGACATCACATATCTCGCCACCCTGCCGAATATGGTGGTGATGGCTGCGGCTGATGAGGCTGAGCTGGCGCATATGACCTACACTGCGGCGGAATATGACGAAGGGCCGATCGCCTTCCGCTATCCGCGCGGCAATGGCGTCGGTGTGCCGATGCCAGAGACCCTGCAGAAGCTGGAGATCGGCAAAGGCCGGATCGTGCGCGAAGGCAGCAAGGTCGCGATCCTCTCGCTCGGCGCGCGCTTGGAAGAGGCCAAAAAGGCCGCCGATCAGCTGGAGGCGAAGGGACTGTCGACCACCATCGCCGATATGCGCTTTGCCAAGCCGCTGGATGAGGATTTGATCGCCAAGCTGATGCGCACGCACGAAGTTGTGGTGACGGTGGAAGAGGGCGCGATTGGTGGGCTCGGCGCGCATGTGCTGACCTATGCCAGCGATGAAGGCCTGACGGACGGCGACAGTGGCACGGCCTTGAAGGTCCGCACGTTGCGCCTGCCCGATATTTTCATCGATCAGGACTCCCCGGACAAGCAATATGACGAGGCGGGCCTCAACGCGCCGCAAATCGTCGATTGCGTGCTGAAAGCGCTGAAGCACAACAGCGCGGGCGTGGCCGACGGGGATACCGAGGTGCGGGCTTAGTAGTGCCAAACTATAATGAAGCTCCGTTCACGGGACGAGTGCCCACTTACGATGAATTGAACTGGCCTGCTCTCATTGCACTTAGAAATTTGGGTGGCTCTGGCTCAATTGCTGAGCACCTCACACAAGTCATCGAAGAGCAAGAAGTGCCAGAAGAGATTGCTGCTCTTCCGCACGGGAAAACTGGTCGTTCGGAGTTAGAGTATCGGCTTGCTTGGGCCCGAACCGCGCTTCGCCGCTGTGGCTACGTTGAAAATAGCGCGCGTGGAGTTTGGAGTCTTACCGAAGCAGGCGAGAATGCCACACCCGAAGAACTCAAAGCTCGCATCAGCGAGCTCAGAGCAGTGGATCACAAGAAGTATCTCGAACGGTCTCAGGGCGCTGAAGAAGATGATGGAGGCTCGGGACGAGATATCGATTGGCGCGACGAACTTCTTGATGTTTTGAGGAGAATGTCGCCTGATGCGTTTGAACGACTTTCTAAGCGCATACTGAGGGAATCAGGGTTCGTAAAAGTGGAGGTGACTGGTCAGTCAGGTGATGGTGGGATTGACGGAACGGGTATTCTGCAACTTAGTTTGATGTCATTTCATGTACTTTTCCAATGTAAGAGGTACCAAGGTTCAGTTGGGCCGGGCGCAATTCGCGACTTTCGAGGGGCTATGATGGGAAGGACGGACAAAGGCCTCTTTCTTACAACCGGCACATTCACCTCAGAAGCACGCAGAGAAGCTACACGAGATGGTGCGCCTCCTATCGACTTAATTGATGGAGTCGGACTTTGTGAAAAGCTTAAGGAACTTAGGCTGGGTGTTGGGGTCGAGCTAGTCGAAGAGGTCGACATCAAGCGAGATTGGTTTGATCTAATCTAATGACATTCCTCAAAGTCGAAAAGTCGGGCCCCATAACCACCCTCACCATTAATCGTGCGGATACGATGAACCCGCTTGGCGCGCCCGGCGATGGCGATGAATTTCGCGCCGCTTGCGATGCGATCAACCGCGATATGGATGTGCGCTGCATCATCCTGACCGGGGCGGGCCGCGCCTTCTCGGCGGGCGGCGATATCAAGGCGATGCAAAGCAAGACCGGCACATTTGGCGGGTCTGCGCCCGCCATCTCCGACGGTTATCGCGACAATATCCACCTCATCCTGCGCGCGCTGTACGGCCTGCGCGTGCCTGTGATCGCGGCGGTCAATGGCCCGGCAATCGGGCTCGGCTGCGATGTCGCATGCCTTGCCGATATCCGCATAGCCTCTGACAAAGCGAAATTCGGCGTCACCTTCCTCAAGCTTGGCATCATTCCCGGCGATGGCGGCACGTGGATCCTACCGCGCGTTATCGGGCAAAGCCGCGCGTCTGAACTGTTCTACACCGGCGATGTGATCGGTGCGGCCAAGGCGGAGGAATGGGGCCTAGTCAGCCGCGTGGTTGAACACGATTCCTTGATGGAAGAGGCGCGCGCTCTGGCGAACAAAGTCACGGCCATGCCGCCGCACGCCCTGCGCCATGCCAAGATGCTGCTGCGCCAGGGCCAACAGGTCAGTTATGACAGCGCGCTCGAAATGGCGGCAAACACGCAGGCTTTGATGCACACGACACAGGATCACGCAGAGGGTGTGGCGGCCTTGATTGAGAAGCGCGCGCCAGAGTTTAAAGGCGAATAGCCCGCCATGACTGCGATCCTGATCCGCTTGCTGGTGGTGGGCGCGGCGCTCTATCTGGCGCTGATCATCCTGCTTTGGACCATGCAGGCCAAGATGATCTATCCCGCGCCTCAGGATGCCGCGCCGCTGATCCCCGGCTATGAAGAGGTCTCGCTCACCACTGAGGATGGCTTGGCCCTTCGCGCGTTTTATCGTTCCGCGAGCGGAGACCTGCCGACATTGGTCTATTTCCATGGTAATGGCGGCTCGCTAACCGGAGCGGGCGTGGCCAATGCTGCGCTGGCAGAGCGCGGGTTCGGCGTGCTGCTGGTTGAGTACCGCGGCTATGGCGGCAATCCGGGTGAGCCATCAGAGGAAGGGCTCTATAAAGACGGTGATGCGGCCATCGCTTGGCTGAGCGCGCTCGGTATACCGGCCACGCAAACCGTGATTGTTGGCAATTCCATCGGCGGCGGCGTGGCGACGGAAATGGCTGTGCGCCATGATCCCGCCGCGCTGATCCTGGTTTCGCCGTTCACATCCCTGCCAGAGGCAGCAGCGGCGAATCTGTGGTGGCTCCCGGCAAAGCCATTGGTTCGGGATCAATACCGCAATCTCGACAAGATCACGCAGCTTACCATGCCGGTGCTGGTGCAGCACGGAACGCGAGATGGCCTAATACCGCACAGCCAAGGGCGCGCATTGGCTGAGGCGGCGCAGAGTGCGCAGTTTCAATCCTTTGATGGGTTGGGGCACGAGCTTTCGTTTGTGCGCAGCTCTGGCGAGGCGCGGGCCGATTGGATCCTCGCTTCAGAACTGACGGCTTTAAACGCTGAAGCGGAACCAGTGCTGCCTTAAAACCAGCGCCAGATCCCGGCGGAAATTCCGCCCAGCGGCGTGTGCAGCCAGCTAAGGAACACAAACAGGATCAGCCCGGCGGTCCATGGCAATGCGCCCGCGCTCAGCAACTTGCCCCAACGCGGCCAATAGCTCGTCTTGCTCTCCCACTGGACCCAGGCATCGCCCATTAGGATTTGCTTCTTGCGGTCCTGCATCTTCGCGCCGACCAGCGCCAAGAACCCCATCGAGACGGCGACGATCATGGTACGCCAGGACCAAAGGAGGATGATGTGAGAAAGTGCCCACAGCGCAAAGCTCCACATCATCGGATGGCGGGTAACCGCGAAAACGCCCTTGGGCTCAGCGCGCGCTTGCTCTTCCGCCATGGGTGTCGGCAGGGCCGGATTGCCGATGTAGGAGCCCGCGAGCAAGACCAGCGCTGGCAAGGTAAGCACTGTGGCGATGACCCATCCGATCTCGCCGGAGCCGGGCAAATCGCCGCTCGGCGCGTCGATAAAGGCGAAATAGACCCAAGCGAGTGTCGCCGCGCTCACCAGCGAATAGAGGATTTGAAAGCCGACCTTGCCCGTCATGCGCACGAGCCCTGCGCGCAGTGGGTGCGACATGGCAAAATGCGTGCCGACAAAGGCGGTGTTGGCGGCGGCGAGTTCAAGCAGAGCGCTGTTCATGCCCGGGAGCCTAACATCGAAACAGCGCGCGCGACAAATCGCCTCAGCTATGCGGTGAGTGTCACGGAACAGTTTGCGAAGGTATGCCGGTTGGAATGATGGTCGCCTGCGCTGTGGCCACGTGCTGAGCCTCATCTCCGCCTTCGCTCCAAACATCAGCGCGAACAACCACTTGGCGTTTGCCGGGCTTGATCACCATGCCTTTCGCGCGCAGCCTTGTGCCTTTGGCCGGGCGCAGGAAATTGATCGTATAACTTCCGGTGACAACGTCGCCGGCGACAGAAGCCCCCGCCCACGCGCAGGCATTGTCTGCCATCAGACCGACGATGGCTCCGTGGGCAAAGCCGTGGTGCTGAGTCATTTCAGGGCGCAGTTCGAGCGTCAGCTCGCTTTCACCCTGCCACACTTTGATCGGCTCTACGTCCAGCCAATTGCTGAAGCCTGATTTCTTGACTGCGACAGCTTTCATATAAGCGATGGCGGCTTCGGGGCTGTCAAATCGGCTTCGGCTCATAGGGCTTCTCCAGCATTAAGTCTGTAAAACAGATGTTGTGTGCCACTTGCTATGATTTCACGCAAGTCTGATATACAGACGCATCACTGACACCGGCTTTCAGGAATGCCTGTATGAAGACATATCGTGCCTCACGCGCCCCATGCCCAATTGGCCGTGCAGCGCGGCTGTTGGGAGACCGCTGGATCTTGCTGATCTTGCGAGAGGCGTTTTTAGGCGCTGAAAGATTTGAAGAATTCGTTGCCCGGCTTGGCATCAACCGGGCCGCGCTGACATCGCGCCTTACCATACTGCAAGAAGCGGGGCTGATCACCCGCGAACCCGCGACAGGGAAGCGCGCACGGTACTTGCTAACCCAGACCGCCTGCGCGTTGGTGCCGCTCTATGGCGAGATGGCCAAATGGGGCGCAGAGCACCTGTTTGATGATGGCGAAGCGGCGAGACAATGGCCCACTGCGTCTGCCTGATTTAGCCGAACGAAATCGCTTATTCGGCGATGGCGATCAGCTCTATTTTGAAGATCAGCGTCGCATTGCCCGGAATGCCCCTATTGCCTCTAGGGCCATAGGCGAGGTCCGCAGGCACCGCGATTTCGATCGTCTCACCTACAGCCATTTGCGGGATGGCTAGCTGCCAAGCCGGTATCAGCCGCGCGAGTGGGAATGTCGTTGGCTCGCCGCGCCGATAGGAGCTGTCAAACACCGTCCCATCGATCAGTGTGCCTTCGTAGTGCACCGTAACAGTGTCTGATACGCTCGGGCGGTTTTCGCTGCCATTGTACTCCAGCCACCGCCAGCGAATCCCGCCGTCGATATAGCGCCACCCATCGGCTGGCTTCAGGCCCAGCAGATAGGTCTGCTGCGCGGTGTGCCATGACAGGCTTTGTGCATTGTCAGCGGCGCTGGTTTGCGGCGCTTCGCTTTGCGCAAAAGCTGGTGAAGTGGTGAGGAACGAGGCGCACAGAGCGGCGCTAGCAAGAGCCCGGCTCACCAGTCATACGCCTTTGGCAGCTGGCTCTCATCCAAATCGAGATAACGCTTGGCCAGCTCGCTCTGATGGTTGTCCAGCGGTTGTTCGATACCAGCGATGAACACTCGGCTCGGCACAGAATCGACCTCCAACGGATCGCCGTCCCAGATCACGACGTCGCCGATTGCGCCTGCCTTCAGGACACCGAATTTGCCGCCGTGCCCGGCGATTTCTGCCGGGATGGAGCTGATCGTGGCGAAGGCCTGACCCCAGGACAGCCCGCTCGCGCCGGGCACTTTGCCCAAGGCCACTAGGTTGCCTGCAAATTGTGCGGCGCTGCGCGGATGGCCATCGGTGCCACCTGACATGCGCCCAATTGCGACCTTAACGCCCGCTGCCGCCATGCGGCCGACATTGGATTGGGTGGCGCCCAATTGTTCAAAGCTCGCAGGCAGATCGTCGAGCGCATCAGCGATCACCGGCACGCGCGCGGCGGCAATCTCGCTCGCCACCAGCCAGCCTTCACTTACGCCGACCAGCACCAAATCAAGCTTGGGATAGGTCCGCTTTAGGCCCAGCACATTGCGAATATCCGCCGCGCGTTCGACCTCGACATAGAGCTCCTGCGATCCGTTGATCACCGGCACCAGAGCGGCGGCATCGGCGCGGGTTAGCAGAGCTTCCTCGCCCTCCCACGATCCGCTGGCAAAGGCGCTGGCTTCACGCAGCGCGTTTTCGAGCTCCACATAGGCGGCTGTCCGGCTGCCGCCAGACAGGCGCGCTCCGCGCTCGCCCAGGTTCGCCATTTGGAAGGCCTTGGCCTCCATCACCGCATTGGCGTCTGCCCCCAAGTCAATCACCGCGCCTTGTCCGGCGAACAGTGAATTACCGTGTGACGGGGTCACCAGCGCGCGGGTAACGCCGCCCGCGCGGCTGACCTTTACATGCTGCGAGCTGGGGTTGATCGCGGGCGCCACATCGAGCGCGGCGTTAAACCGCGCATCGCCAGCGGACTTGTCATTGCTCGCGCCAACTGCGCCGACATCATACAGGCCAAGGTCGGTCACCGCCGCGACAATGCCGGGTGTGACGAACGCGCCCTGCGCATCGATAGTCGGAATATTCGCTGGCACTGGCGCATTGGGGCCAACGACCGACACCGTGCCATTACGCACAATGACTCGGCTTCCGGCCACCGGCTCACTGCCATCGCCTTTGGCGACCGTGGCATTGACAATGGCCACATCTTGCGCAGCGGCAGGTACGGCACAGGCGATCGCGGCACAGGCCGAGCTGGTCACAAGACGCTTCATCATTTCACATCTCCTGCACCGGGCTGGCCAAGTTCAAAATCGCTCACCGGCCTGCGTTTCGGATCATTCGCATCGTAGAGCAGCGCGCCATCGACCCAGACTTTCTCTGGCCGTGAATAGACGCTCAGCGGATCGCCATTCCACAGCACCACATCGGCCATTTTGCCGGGCTCAAGGCTGCCGGTCATATCGTCAATGCCCATCGCCTTAGCTGCGTTGAGAGTGATCCAGCTGATGACGTCAGCATCGCTGATGTTGACGCCCATGCGCGCGCCAGCGGCCTGCGCTTTCGCGGCCTCTTGGTTCAAACGCTGGATTGAGTTTTCATCGTCCGAGTGGATGACCACGCAGGCACCTTCGCGTTGCAGATAGGCAGCGTTTTGCGGAATGCCGTCATAGCTTTCCATTTTAAAGCCGTACCAATCGGCCCAGATCGCGCTGCACACGCCGTTTTCGCGCAGCAGATCGCCGATCTTATAGGCCTCAACGGCGTGGTGAAATGCGCTGACTTTATAGCCCATTTCCTTGGCCATATCCATCACCAGCGCCATCTCATCCGCGCGGTAGCAATGGTTGTGAACCAGGATATCGCCGTCGAGCACGCCAACCAATGTTTCCTTGCCAAGATCGCGTTTGGCATCGTCGTTTTCGCTGTAAGCGATCGCGTCGAGCCAGGTCTGGCGGTTGACCGCGAAATTGCCCATCCGGGTCGACGGCTTACGCCCGCGTCCGCCGTAAACTCGCTTTGGGTTCTCGCCGCAGGCCATTTTGAAGCCGTAAGGCGCGCCGGGAAACTTCATGCCCTGGACTGTGCGGCTCGGCACATTTTTCAGCGTAACCGAGCGCCCGCCCATTAGATTGGCAGAGCCGGGCAGGATTTGGAGTGACGTGATCCCGCCATTGGCCATCGCGCGGCTGAAGCCGGGATCTTGCGGCCAAACCGAATGCTCGGTCCAAACGTCGGGCGTGGTGGGCGAGGTGGCTTCATTGCCATCGCTATGCGCCGGGACGGAAGGGGTGGGGTAATCACCTAGGTGCGAATGAATATCGATGATGCCGGGGGTTACAAATTTGTCCGAACCATCCACGACATTGGCGACGTCTGGCGGAGCAGTGTTTGGCCCGCCAACGGCCACGATCTTGCCATCGCGAAAATGCACCCAGCCATTGTCAATCCGCCCGCCTGCACCGTCAAAAACGGTGGTCGGGATGATCAAAGTGTCGGCACCGGGATAGGCGCGGTAGGTTGAGGGGAAAGGCACATTGCCGTCTTCGCCCAGAAACTCCGTGCGCGTATCGCCAGTGTTGGCGGTAGAGGCCGATTTAACCGAGCCCTCGCCCGATCCGGCCGCGGTGCAGGCGCTGAGCGCAAAAGCGCCCCCCACACACATGAGAAGCGCTTTTGCTCGCATCATATTACCCCGTTTTCCTATTATTCTGCTGGACGCGTGGCCGGACGAATGCCTGCCTCTTGTGCCTCAAGACCGGCTTCCGCTGCGCCAGCCAGACCTTCGTCGTCGGTCAGCGTGTCGAGATGCATCAGCTTCTTGATCAGCGGGCTGATGACCAGCACGCCGATGCCAACCGCAACGGCCACCCAACCAACGGTCGAGTAGACATCGAGCACGACTTGCTTGCCAGCTTCTTCGCCGACGCCTTCCGCGCCCGTGGCGGCTGCGATCAGACCTGCCGCGAAGTTGCCCGTTGCCGAAGCAAAGAACCACATGCCCATGATTAGCGATGCCATGTGTGCAGGCGCCAAGCGGTTCATCGCGGATAGGCCAACAGGTGAGAGACAAAGCTCACCCGTGGTGTGCAGCAGGTAGATCAGGAAGATGAAGATCACCGGCGTTGGCACATTTATGCCGACCGAGCTTGCGCCCCAAACCAGCACTAAGAAGCCCAAACCGACCTGAATAACGCCTAGGCCAAACTTAAATGGCGAGGACGGTTCCACACCTTTGCGCCCCATCCATGTCCATGCTGTTGCAAAGAGCGGCGCGAGCAGGATGATGTAGATCGCATTGATCGATTGGAATGTCGAAGCCGGCACACCACCGCGATCAACATGGCGATCGGTGAACAAGTTGAGCGACGAGCCTGCTTGTTCGAACAATGCCCAGAAGATGATCGAAGTGATGATCAAGAACATCGCTGCGAAAATCCGGTCGCGGTCTTCTGGGTCAAGCTTGGTTACGGATGTGAAGATCACATAGGAAACCAGCAGAAGCCCAAAGACGCCGAGCAGCCAGCCGACAACTTGCTGGTACTGGATGAGTGCCCAGCAAATCGCGACGAGCGCTGCGCCGATGCCATACATTTTCCACTCGGTCGCTTTCGCCAACGGCTTGGGCGGCTCGCCCCGGCCCAGCAGCATTGGCTTGCCCCAGGTGAATACGAGCAGGCCAAACAGCATACCGATCCCTGCGAGGCCAAAGCCGTAAGCCCAGCCATAGGTCTCACCGATGTAGCCGCACAGCAAAGAGCCAAGCGCAGCACCCAGGTTAATGCCCATGTAGAAGATCGTGTAAGCGCCATCACGCCGCACATCGGTGCGCGGATAGAGCTGTCCAACGATTACTGAGATATTCGCTTTCAGGAAGCCTGAGCCAACGATGATCAGCGCCAGGGCCAGCCAGAAGACATAGATCACCGGATTGTCGGTGTTGCCCGCAGCGGCCTCCCCCTCGAAGGCCATAAAGAAGTGGCCCAGCGTCAGCAGAACAGCGCCAAAGGCCACCGCCTTTCTCTGTCCCAGCACCTTGTCTGCCATATATCCACCGACAACCGGCGTGATGTAGACCAAGGCGGTGTAAGCGCCGTAGATGATGCCAGCATCGCTATCTGAAAACAGCCAGTGCTTGGTCAGATAGAAAATAAGCAGAGCGCGCATGCCGTAATAGGAAAAGCGCTCCCACATTTCGGCAAAGAATAGGACGAAGAGGCCCTTGGGGTGGCCGAGGATAGTCCCCGCGCTGTCCCCATGAGCAAGTTGCTGAGTTGCCATTTGAGTATGTAATCCCTCTTGTGTGGTCGCCCTCCCCAGGGAACCAGAATGACGCGCACCCTAGCGCCTGTTTCTCGCCTGTGAAGTCTTAGTTGCACGCAAAAGCGGCGCGGCTGGCCGCAAAATCACAGCAAAAGCGGATTGTTCGGGAACTTGACGCGCATGAGTGTATTATGTCACTGACGCACCTAGCGAGGACCTATGAGCCAGAGTCGACCCGTTTATCTTAAGCTGCGCGATCAAATCGCCGCCGCCATTATCGAAGGCAAATACCCGGAAGGGGAGATGTTGCCATCGGTTAGAGCGCTCGCGGCGGAGCAGGGGGCTAACCCGCTGACGGTCGCCAAAGCATATCAGCAATTTCAAAATGACGGCCTTGTCGAGGTTCAGCGCGGGGTAGGCATGTATGTTGTTGTTGGCGCTGCGGGCCGCCTATGTACAAGCGAACGCGAACAGTTTTTGCGTGAAGAATGGCCAGAAATCCGCAACCGGATGGAGCGATTGGGCATTGATCTGGCGGAACTCGCGGGCACTTTAGAGGCAAATTAAGCAAATACGGGCTTAGTGTTTGCACGCAAATACAATATTTTGAGCGCTTTGGACTCGCTCACTGTGCCAGAATGGACTAATCAGATCTGTAATATTTCGGCGCTGACTTGCAGGAATGGCTCCGCTCTGCCAGTGTGCGTTGCATAGATCGCAACCCACCGGGTCGGGGTTAGGTAATAATTTGGGGGTGACCCCGCGGGCGGCGTCATTGAAAGACGTATGCCAGGAGTTTGACATGATCAGATCCGAATTGCTCCAGGCGCTGCACAAGGACAACCCTGAGCTGCGCGCTGAAGAGATTGAGCAAGTCGTCGATATTTTCTTTGACGAAATATCGCAGCGACTGGCCGAAGGCGGCCGGGTTGAACTGCGCGGGTTCGGGGCGTTTTCCACCCGCGAACGCGAAGCACGCCAGGGCCGTAATCCGCGCACTGGCGAGGCTGTGAGTGTCCCCGCCAAACGCGTGCCTTACTTTAAGGCAGGCAAGGAAATGCGCCGCCGCCTCAACGGCGAGTAAGCATTCACCGACATTGGTAATGTGATGGCCTGCGCTTCGGCGCTGTACGTTATGCTGCGTCCTGCATTGTTTCCACTTGGTCTTCACCAGGTGCGATTTGCCGTTTGCGGTCCACGCCGAGCGCTAAAAACACGGCATCAACGATCTGCTCAATTCCGCCTTGCGCGGTGACATCGATAATGTGCGCGGTGCTCTCGCCGAGTGCGGCAACCTCTGTCGCACCGCGCGCGGAAACGACCCGGCGTACATCCGGCAGCCGTTCTTCGACCAGCGGGGTGAGCTCGCGGGTGATCTGAACATTACCGGTCGATACCAGCACAACCTCGCGCTTCGCCATGCCCAGCGCGTCCCAACTGCGCGGGTCGGCGGCAATCGCATGATGCACATGATAGCCGTCAGCAAGCGCGATTTCGAAGCGCGCGGTTTCCGATTCCACCGCAAGGTAGCCAATCCCATTGAGCGTCAGGGCATCGGCTACCGCCCGGCCTGATGGGCCAAGGCCGATGATAACCACTGGGGCATCATCACCCGCTAGTTTCTTATCAGCTGGCCCGGTCCGCAGCTTGCCTGCAAAGGTCCGGCCAAGATTGGAGATAAACGGCGTGACCGCCAGGCTGATCGCAATGGCCGTCACCAAGATTGCCAGCATGCGCGGCTCAATCAGTCCTGCGATCGCTGGCAGAGCGAATAACACCAACGCAAACTCGCTGCCCTGGCCCAATAGAAAGCCAAGCTGGATCGAGCCGGGTACGGACCAGCGATTGGCTAGGCCTGCGAGCACGTTGAAAAGGCATTTAAGCGTGATGAGGCCCGCCGCCGCGGCGAGCACCAGCACCCAGTTTTCCGCCAGCAATACCGGATCGATGCTCAAGCCAACCGAGATGAAGAAGAAGCTGAGGAACAGGCCGCGAAAGGCATCGATCTCTGTCTGGACCATGATCCGATAGCGCGAATCTGCCACTGCCATGCCGCCCAGAAATGCCCCGAGCGTGAGCGACAGCCCGGCAATCCCGGTCGCATATCCAGCGGCGAGCGCGATGAACAAAGCCGTTGCGGTGTAAACCTCAGAGCTGCCCGCGCGCGCGATCAGGCGAAACAATGGTCCGGTCAGATAGCGTGCAAACAGCACGGCGATCGCAAAGGCGGCGAGCGCTTTTGCCCCGGCCATGCCCAATTGCGGCGCCAGCGCGCCGCCCGTTCCCAAGGCGCCAGCGGCGACGAGCAGCAAGATCGCAGCAATATCCTGAAAGATCAGGATCGATTGCGAGGCACGGCCCACCGGGCAATCCTCTTGGTCGCGTTCTCGCACCAGGCCGATCACCACAGCGGTGGAGGACAGGCCCATCGCAAACCCGCCAATGACCGCGAATTCCGTGGGCAGCCCAATGGCGAGAAAGAGCAGCGCAAACCCGCCGCCAGCGACCAGCATCTGGAGGCTGCCAAAACCAAAGATGTTGCGAGCCTCCGCCCTGATCCGGCCGAGCGAGAAGTGCAAGCCGAGGTTGAACAGCAGAAACATCACCCCGGCCTCTGCCAGGGTGACGACAACCGGTCCGCTGAAGGCGTCCTTATATCCAAGTGCGGCAATGGCGAGCCCTAGGCCCAGATAGCCAACGATCGGATTAAGGCGGCAGGCACGCGAAGCGAGCGCAGCGCCAATTCCCAGCCCCAACAGCGTGACTGCAGGTTGGATCGTTTCAATGACTTCGCTGGCATCTGCCACTGTGCGCCCTCGCCTGTTCGCTGCCGGAATGCTCGGCGCTTTGCTGGCGCAAGACGGCGCTGATGTCCATGACTGCTCGCGCATTGCAGCGCGTCAAATCTCTCGCTAGGGCAGCGGCCGAGCGGGTGTGGCGGAATGGTAGACGCCGGGGACTTAAAATCCCCTGATCTTTTGATCGTGCGGGTTCGAGTCCCGCCACCCGCACCATCTCTCATCCATGCAACGCGGCTCTTTGAGCCGACAGAATGTCGCCTTCTTTCAGGCCCCTATGACAACGTTATCCTGCTCTTAACCCAATCTGATTTATTCCCATCCTTAGAGTCGGCCCGTTGAATGGGCAGGCGCGCCAGGGGATTTGGCGAACAAGGTCGGAAGTGCAGCATGGATCACGCGGCAAGAACGCCTGAATTTGACGACACCGCACCAGATGCGGTCGATGACGCGCGCCGCGCAGAGCGGGTGACCATTCTCATTCGTGCGGCCAAACTGATCTCAGGTCAGGGCGAATTCGTCTGTGTCATTCGTGATGTCTCTGAAGTCGGCATCAGCGTTCGCATGTTTCACAAGCTCCCCTCGTGCGAAACGATGGAGCTGCACATGCCCAGCGGCGCGATCTATGAGATCCGCAGCGTATGGGAGCGCGGCAATGAAGCCGGGTTTGAGTTCACCCATTCAGTGGATGTGGCAAAGCTCATCGACGAAGCTGGCGAATATCCAAAGCGAGGCATGCGGCTGAACATGTACTTCCCGGTCGAGGTGGCGACGCTTGCCGGCAAGTACGAGGCGTTTGTCGAGAACCTATCTCAGCAAGGCGCGCGGTTGGAATGCGATGGCTTGTTCGCGATTGATCAGACCGTGACCCTCGTAGGCGAAGGCCTAAAAGAGGTGCGCGCTAAAGTGCGCTGGCGCCGTGACAACCATTATGGCGTGGTGTTTGACGACACTTACACACTGGGCGAATTCGCGCGGCTGGCCGCTGAACTGCAAGCGCCTGTTCTGCTCGATCACGGATAAGACGGCGCTACTCCCGCGCGGATCCTGCGCTCATATCAGGCCGGAATAAAGTCCATTGCGACACCATTGATGCAGTGGCGTTTACCGGTCGGTTTCGGCCCATCACCAAAGATATGGCCTAAATGCCCGCCGCAATCGGCGCAGTGCACTTCGGTGCGCGGATAGCCGATCTTGTAATCTGTGGATGTGCCCACCGCACCGGGTAAGGCCTTCCAAAAGCTCGGCCAGCCGGTCTTGCTGTCGTATTTGGTGGCCGAGGAATAGAGCTTGTTGCCACAGCCGGCGCAAACGAATGTGCCCTTGCGCTTTTCCTTGTCGAGTGGTGAGGTGAAGGCGCGCTCCGTGCCGGCTTTTCGTAGAATGCGATATTCTTCACGGGTCAGTCTCTTGCGCCATTGCGCATCGCTGCGCGTGATGGGGAAGCTTTTGGCCTGCGCTGGCGCAGAACCACATGCGGCCAGCATAGGCATTGCCGCACCGAGCCCGATCATGCCGAGAAACGTGCGGCGGTGAGAGACAAAGTCTTGTCTGATGTCTGTCATGGCTAAACTCGTCCGTCCTAAGAATTGCGTCATACTTAGATACGCACGCAGGCGGCGAAAGGTTACATTTTTCGCGAAAAAATCCGCGTTAAATGCGCCTAGAATTCCGTGATTTCGACTTCCAATTTGCGGAAGCCATGGACGAAGTTCGCGCGGACCCGCTCAACATCGCCGGCGACATGCACGCGCATGCGCCGTTTGTGCATTTCTTCCAGCAAAACCTTTAGCTGCAATTCGGCGAGCCGCGCCCCGACGCAGCGGTGAATGCCGTAGCCAAAGGCAATATGGCGCCGTGCATTATCGCGGGTGATGTCGAGCTTGTGCGGGTTTTCAAACACCGTTTCTTCGCGGTTCGCGCCGAGATACCAAAGGACAACTTTGTCGCCCTGCTTGATGGTTTGCCCGAACACTTCGGTGTCCTCGATGCAGGTCCGGCGCATATGTGCCAGCGGCGTTTGGAAGCGGATGCATTCCTGCACCGCATTGGGGATCAGTTCGGGCTGTTCCTCGAACAATTTGCGCTGATCAGGAAACTTGTCGAAAGAATGGACAATGCCGCTCATCGTGTTGCGGGTGGTGTCGTTCCCGCCAACGATCAGCAGCACCAGATTGCCCATGAATTCTTGCGGGCTCATCTGGTTCATCGCATCGGAATGGATCATCATCGAGATCAGATCATCGCCGTGTTCTTCCTGCGTTTTTCTGACCCAGAGCTGCTGAAAATAGGCCGCCATTTCGTGCAGGATGCCGCGCCGGAACTCATCGAGTTCGCGGATAGAGCCGAGCTCTGTATCGCCTGACCAATCCGACCAGAAGGTCAGCAATCGGCGGTCTTCCCAGGGAAAATCGAACAATAGCGCGAGCATGCCCGTGGTGAGTTCGATCGAAACCTTGTCGACCCAGTCAAACACTTCGCCGCGCGGTAGCGAATCGAGCAATTCGCCGGTCCGCGCGCGGATGTCGCCTTCCATTGCGGTCATCGCGCTCGGCGTGAATTTGGGGGCAACCGTGCGCCGCTGTCCGGTGTGCTTGGGCCGGTCCATGGCGATGAACATCGGCAGTTCAAATCGCTCTTCTTCCGGCTTCGCCTCTTCTTCTTCTGGCCGCTCCAGAATGGTGATGCCGCCATATTCCCAGCTGGAGGAAAACGCCTCTGGCAAGGCTTCGATATGCTGGATCGCCTTGTGGCCAACGACCGCCCAATAGGGGCCATAGGGGCTTTCCGGGATGTAATGCAGCGGGCCTGCGTCCTGCATTTCCTTGAAGATCGGCTGCCAGCGATCTTCGTAATAGATGTCGGATCGGCTGACGTCCCATTTGTGCGGATGTTGCAGCCGTTCTTCGGGATGCTTGGCAAAATGCTCCATGAGCGCGTCATGCGCGGTGGGCGACGTGCGCCATTCAGGTGCGGAATTCTGATCGCTCGCTGGCGGCGCAATCGTTGCCATGTCTCTCTCCTATCCGGCGGCTTTGGCCGCTCTGGTGAGTCGCATGGTGCCTTAACTGACAGCAGTGTCAATAGTCGGTTGCGATAAGGAACCTATTCAGCAGGCTCAGCTGCTTGCGGTTTGGGCTGCCAGAACCGGCGCTTTTTCGCGCCGCCTGGCCCCGACTTCATCACGCGCTTGCGGAACAGGGTGGAGCCGCCTTTGATCAGTATGAACACGGCAAATGCCTGCCAAACGAGCGCGACCGCATGCGTCCAAAGCGTTTCTTCCAAAGCGGCTCTGGCCATCATTGCGAAGGGCGAGGACAGCGGGAAGACAACCGATGTTAGCTCCAGCGGTGTGCCGGTCTGCCCGATATTCGCAGCTGAAAGGAAGAACACCATGATCTGCAGCATGGTGACCGGCATCGACATGGTCTGCACTTCGCGCACGCTGCTGGCCATGGCGCCAATGGTGAGGAACAAAGATCCGAGAAGCAGATAGGCCATCGAGAAATAGATGATGCCGAGCGCGACGAACATCGGCCAGCCAATCGCCGGGCCGGGGAGCTCGCGGAAATTGGTCTGCGTCACAGTGACAATGGCGTCTTCGGCCACCGCCCAGAATGCCCATCCGGTTGTACCCCACACTGCAATTCCGACAAAAGAAACGCCCAGCATGGCGAACAATTTGCCCATAAACACCGCATCCATCGGCAGGGCGGCGGCGAGGATTTCGATAATCTTATTGCCTTTTTCTTCGGCAAGGTTCGACAGCACCATGCCGCCCAGCAAAATGGTCAGCAGGAACAATACCATTTGCGCAGCCTGCGCGGTTCGCACGCGGCTATACCGGTCGGAGGCGCCGCTGGAGACGACAATCTCGCTCGCCGCATTGGGATAGCGGCTGGGCGCAGAGGCGCTGGCGGTTGCCGCGAGCAGTTCAATCCGGCCCTTCCAGCGGTCGACCTGGCTTTGTGTGCCGACCAGCTTGGGCTCTTCTAAGGTGCCGGTCAGGATCGCGACATAGCTGCGTCCGCCGCTGTCGAGGAAGGCGCGCGCGTCAAAATCACCGGCGCTTTCGGCCTCGGGCACGCGATTGAGCACAGGCGACGCGCCGCCCAATTGCGGGCGGAGCGTTTCGGCGGCGGCCTCCATCGCGGCATTGTCTGCCGCGCTCATCGCTAGGCCGATTTCGACGCTGACGGCCTGCTGAGATGTGGTCTTGCCGATGCTGCCAGCCAATCCGCCGATCAGCACTGGGAATAGCGGCCCGATCAGGAAGAAGAGGAACGCGCGGCTGAACAGGACAGCGACGAAATCGCGCCGGGCCACAACCCATGCGGCCTGAAAATAGCTTAGCCGAGGTTTGGCGGCGATTGCTGCTTGATCAAAATTGCTCATCAGCTTGGCTCCCCGCCGGCGGCATCCACTTCGAGCTGCCGCGCAGCCGCCTCGCCCGCGATATGGACGAAGGCATCGTGCAAACCGGCCCGCTCAATCGAGAGCGAAAGAATGCCAGCATCGCCTTCGATCAATGTTCGCAGCAGGGGTTCAATCCCGCTGTCGGGCAGAGAGAACGTGAAGAAATCACCGGTGCGCCTGGTGTCCTCTGGCAGGGCAGCGGTCCAACCACCCTCGCGAGCGCGCGTTTCTAGTCGCACTTGCGCCGGGATCCGGTCGCGGGCGGCCTCAACACTGCCGGCATAGGGCACTTCGCCCCCGGCGATGATCGCCACGCCTTCGCACAGGCGCTCTGCATGGTGGATCACATGGGTGGAGAAAATCACCGTCACGCCGTCATCGGCCAGAGCGCGGATCATCCCTTCCAGCTTGCCTTGGTTGATCGCATCAAGGCCGGAAAACGGCTCATCCAGAACGACCAGTCGCGGCTGATGCACCAGCGTGCCGAGCAATTGTACCGTCTGTGCCATGCCTTTCGACAGCTGACGAATTTGACGTTCAGCGGCATGGCCCAGCCCGTGGCGTTCAAGCAATTCAAGCCCGCGCACGCGCCCCTCGGCCAATGGCAGGCCGCGCAATGCGCCCATAAAGGCAATCGCTTCGATCGATTTCATCGCCGGGTACAGCCCGCGTTCTTCCGGCAGATAGCCGATCAAGCGGCCAATATCGTGGGGTTGATCATATCCGAACACGCGGCGCAGGCCTTCGTCTGGGTCAATAATGCCCAGCAGCATGCGCAGCGTCGTGGTCTTGCCCGCGCCATTGGGGCCGAGCACACCATAGATCGCGCCTTCAGGCACTTCGAGGTCGACCCCGCCCACGGCCAAAGTGCCGTCAAAGCGTTTGACGAGCCCGCGCGCCTCGATTGCGAGAGGTTTCTGCTCATTGCTCAAGATTGTTTGATCGCTTACCGCCATATCCATGGCCCGCACCGTTAGTGGACGGGCCTAAACGGGAGTAACCCTAAGCGTGGTTAACGCAGGCGCAACACTTGATCTTGGCAAACGCCTTGAAAACAAAGCGCGTGAGCTTGGCTTTGCTGCCTTTGGAGTGACGAGCGCCGCGGAAGATCCGGTGCGTGCAGAGCGGCTGGAGCAATGGCTGGGCGAGGGGCATCACGGCTCTATGGAGTGGATGGAGACCCGCCAGCATCACCGCCGTTCGCCTCAAGGGCTGTGGCCAGAGGCGCAGCGCGTGATTGCGCTGGGCATGAGCTATGCGCCCGCGCACGACCCCTTGGCTTTGGAAGCGCATGGCGCGCGAGCGCGCATCTCTGTCTATGCGCAGGGCAAGGACTATCACGATCTGGTCAAGAAGCGGCTCAAAGCCTTGGCGCGCTGGCTGGTGGCTGAGGCGCCGCAGGCGGAGGTCAAAGTGTTCGTCGACACCGCCCCAGTGATGGAAAAGCCGCTCGGCGAAGCGGCCGGGATCGGCTGGCAGGGCAAGCACACCAATCTGGTCAGTCCGGAGCATGGCAGTTGGCTTTTCCTTGGCGCGATCTACACCACGCTGGGCTTGTCTTTGACCGAGCCTCAGCGGGACCAATGCGGATCGTGCCGCGCGTGCCTCGATGCCTGCCCGACCGACGCCTTTCCGAATCCCTATTGGCTCGATGCGCGGCGCTGCATTTCCTATCTCACCATTGAGCACAAAGGCCCGATTGCGGAGGAGTTTCGTGCGGCGCTGGGCAATAGAATTTATGGCTGCGATGATTGCTTGGCGGTGTGTCCTTGGAACAAATTTGCGCAAGCCTCCCATGCTGCGCGGGAGTTTCTGCCGCGCGCTGAACTCGCCGCGCCGCGTCTCGCTGAATTGCTCGCGCTTGATGACGCTGGTTTTCGCAGCGTTTTTTCCGGCTCTCCGATCAAGCGGATCGGCCGCAATCGCTTTGTGCGCAATTGCCTCTATGCGGCGGGCAACAGCGGGGATGCCGCCCTGCGTGCTCCGGTGGAAGCCTTGCTAAACGATGCCGATCCAGTGGTGGCGGATGCCGCGCGCTGGGCCTTGCACAGGCTTACCGCTGGCTAGCGCCCAATCCTAACTATCAAAGCCGTCCGAAATATCGCCCAGATTCGGCGCTGGTCGCGGGCTTGCCGGGCTCCATTCGGAGAACCGCGTCGGTTCGCGCAGGTTCAGCACCGTGCCCTCGGTCGGATGCTCGCTGCGCTGGAAAAATCCAACAGCGTCCAAATGTGGGTCGGCTGTCATATCCTGCATATCCCGCACCGGCATGGCGGGCATTTGCGCCGCGCGCATGATCGACAGCACTTCATCGGTCGTCTTTTGCGCAGTGAGTTCGCCAATGCGGCGATAGATGTCGGCGCTGCCTTCGACGATCCCTTTGACGCTTTGGAACCGCGCCTCCCGCGCGAATTCCTCATCACCCAGCAGCGCGACAACCTTCAGGAAATGGTCGATCTGATAGGGGACGATGGAGATATAGCCGTCGCTGGTCGGGAAAGGCTGACGGTCCGGATCAATCTGGCGGCTGTAACAGGCTGGACCGACCGGCGGATCGAATGTCAGCCCGCCCAAATGCTCTTTCAGCATAAAGTTTGAAAACGCCTCAAACATCGGCACTTCAAGGAATTGACCCTTGCCCGTGCGCAGTTTGTGGATCATCGCCGCCATGGAAGCATAGGCGGCATGCAATCCGGCGACTTTGTCTGCGATCAGCGAAGGCAAATAGCGCGGCTTTGCATTGCCATCGACGCGAGGCAACAGGGTGGCTGCGCCGCTCGCCGCTTGGATCACATCGTCATAGGCATGCAACCCACCATAAGGGCCATCGGAGCCGAAGCCGACGCAGTGGACATAGATGATTTCGGGATTGAGCGATTTGGCCGCCTCATATCCGAACCCGAGCCGTTCCATCGCCTCGGCGCGAATATTGTGGATCAGCATATCTGCCTCCGCGACCAGCTTGCGCAATTGCGCTTTTGCCTCGTCGTCTTTCAAGTCCAGCAACAGCGATTTCTTGCCGCGATTGAGCGCGAGAAAGCTTGGCGCCATGCCGTTTGTCTTGGCAGGCTTGGCCGAATATCTCAGCGCATCTCCGCCCGGTGCTTCAACTTTGATGACGTCGGCACCAAGATCAGCGAGAATTTGCGTGCAATAGGGTCCAAACACGACCGTGGTCAGGTCCAGGACCTTTAGACCCTGAAGCATGGAGTCGCCATCGTCTGTTTGCATGAAAATGCCTCTTTCCGAATTCGCGCGTCGACTGCCGCCAAGACTTTAGAGCAATTCTTTGAGCGGCGTTTCAGGGTCAGCGAGCAGAGCTTTGTCAGCCGATTGAATGCCGTTTTCGAGCAATTTGCGCCCTTGGACATAGTCCTTCATCGCATTGACGCAGTCGAAGGCAATCGGGCGGCCTTCTTTCAAATACACGATTGAGAATTTGCGCGCGGCAGGGTCGCCCCGCAGGATCGTCTCGTCATAATCCAGGCTGAGGCCTGCGGTTTGCAGCTTGAGATCATATTGGTTCGACCAGAACCATGGCAGCGCGTTATAGGGCTGCTTGTCACCCATGATCGCGCGCGCGGTCGTGTTCGCCATATCATGCGCGTTCTGGACCGATTCCAGGCGGATCACTGCGCTGTCGGCAAAATCATTGGCATGGGCGGCGCAATCGCCAATCGCATAAATGTCGTCTAGGGTCGTGCGGCAATAGACGTCGACATCAACGCCGTTTGATCCCGCTGCGCCCGCCGCGATGAGCGGCGCGACCGAGGGGATGATGCCAATCCCGGCAACCACCATGTCGCATTCGAGCGTCTCGCCGCTCTCGAGCAAAACGCCGCTGGCCTGGCCGTCTGTTCCGGATATTTCTTGGATATTCGCACCAAGCCGAATGTCGACGCCGTGACTGCGGTGCTCTGCGGCGTAAAAGTCGGACAATTCCTCGCCAGCGACACGCGCCAGCAGGCGGGATTGAGCCTCTACCAAGGTAACTTCGACGCCAAGCTTGCGCAGCACAGCGGCCGCCTCTAGCCCGATATAGCCGCCGCCGATCACGACCGCGCGTTTCGCGCCGCCTTCAATCGCGGCCATCATCGCATCGGCATCGCGCTTGTCCCGGACATAGAAAACGCCGTGTAGATTTGCGCCGGGGCATGGCAGCCTGCGCGGGTCGCCGCCGCCCGCCCAGATCAGCTTGCGATAGCCAATCCGGCTGCCATCCATCAGCGCGATCTCATGCGCCATTGAGTCAATTTCAGTGACCCCTTGGCCGAGCCTCAAAGCGATATCCTTGTCGGCCCAGAACTTCTCAGGCCGGATCAAGATCCGTTCAAACGGCTTGTCCCCGGCCAGATATTCCTTCGACAAAGGCGGGCGTTCATATGGCGGAACGGCGTCGCGCCCAACCAGCACAATCGAACCTTCATGCCCCTGTTGGCGCAGAGCGATGGCCGCTTGCGCGCCGCCATGCCCGGTGCCCACGATTACGATATCAGCGCTATTCATGGCGCGGACGCTTGCCTCAAAATTGGCTTAGGTCAAGCATCTTGCACGCTTTGTACGGGGCGATGATGTCTTAGGGATCAAGCAGATTGCGCGCTTGGCTGGCGATTTGTGCGAGCACTGCTGGCGCCACAGGGGTGTGCGCTTTTGCCCTGCCTACCATCGCCTTAAACTGGCGGATCGCGGGCGCATTGTCGCTCGCCCATTGCTCCACCGCATTGGCCGGATCAGCCTTGCCTTTCTTGCGCCGCACCAGCTGACGGAGGAAATCGAGCCGCATCTGCTGATAATCGCGCGCAAGGCCTGCAACCAGCAAGCGTTCCCAAATATCCGATGGCTCCATCAGTGCAGCAGTAGCTTGCGCCCAATCGAGACCCAGACGTACGCCCATATCGGTGAAGGCATCGGTCAGTTGCAGTGCCGCCACATCGGCATCCCGCGCGAGCTTTGCGAGGCCAATCGCGCCGTCCATTTCGAACAGATGCACGACCTTTTTTGCGAGCGCTTCGGGCGCGCCCGCTTCCACCAGATCGCTGCGCATTTTGTTGGCCTGTTGGCGCGATTCGCCCGCCAGCAGCGCGTCGGTCGCATCGTGCAATTCCTCGATCCCGCCGCGCAATTCCTCAACCAGCTCCGCCGGCGGTCGCTTGGCCGCGCCAGCGCGCAGCAGGTCTGCCATATGGCCTCTTAGGGCGATGGCGACCCGCTCAAACAGCATGATCCGCGTGGTCTCGCTCATCTTGGCCGTGTCGAGCTCTTCCCAGATCGCGCGCGTCCCAAACAGGCGGTCGGCTGCGACAAAGGCGTTGGTCACCGCAGCCAGCGATGCGCCTTCTTCTTCGGCGAGCTCGAACGCCGGCAAAATGCCCATGCGGTTGATGATGCGATTGGCAAGCTCGGTCGCGACCAGCTCGCGCCGCAAGCGGTGCTGCTTGATCTGCTTCGCATAGTCCTTTTGCATCGGCTCTGGGAACATCGCGATCAGCGCGTCCTCCATCGCCTCATCGGCGGACAGCGGGCTGTCCTCGATCGCATCTTGAAGAGCGAGCTTGGCTGATGACAGCAGCACGGCGAGCTCTGGCCGGGTCATTCCGTGGCCCTCGCCCGCACGGCGGATCAGCGCTTCGCTCGATGCCAGTCCTTCGGTTTTGCGATCAAGATCGGCCATGTCTTCGAGCGTTTCGATCAGGCGCGTGTATGATGCGGTTGCCTCGCAGCCGCCGGCCTCTGCAATCGACAGCGCGAGCGCTTGCAGGCGGTTGTCTTCCAGCACGATTGCCGCAACCTCGTCGGTCATTGCCTCGAGTACGGCAACGCGCTTTTTCTCAGTCAGCTTGCCATCGCGCTTGGCCGCTGCCAGCGCGATCTTGATATTCACCTCGTTATCGGAGCAATCAACGCCGGCTGAATTGTCGATAAAATCGGTGTTTATGCGCCCGCCGTTGAGCGAAAATGCGATCCGGCCCGCTTGCGTAACGCCCAAGTTTGCGCCTTCGCCAATCACTTTCGCGCGCACTTCGGCTGCGGCGACGCGCAGAGCATCATTGGCGGGATCGCCCACAGCTGCATCGCTCTCGCTTTCGGCTTTGATGTAAGTGCCAATCCCGCCGAACCAGATCAGATCAAGCTCCGCCTTTAGGATCGCCGTCACCAGATCATCGGGCGCAATCTCAGCCTCTTCAATCCCAAGGATCTCGCGCGCCTTTTTGGGCAGTTTGATGCTCTTTTGATCGCGCGAGAACACACCGCCGCCGCTGGAGATTAGCTTGGAATTGTATTCCTCCCAGCTGGAGCTTGAAAGCTCGAACAGACGATTGCGCTCTTTCCAGCTTTTGGCCGGATCGGGATCGGGATCGATAAATATGTGCCGGTGGTCAAAGGCCGCAACCAGCTTGATCGCTTTCGACAGCAGCATGCCATTGCCGAACACATCGCCAGACATATCGCCGCAGCCCGCCACGCGGACGCTGTCGCTCTGCACGTCGATCCCCATTTCGAGGAAGTGCCGCTGTACAGAGACCCACGCGCCGCGCGCGGTTATGCCCATGGCCTTGTGGTCATAGCCGTTGGAGCCGCCGCTGGCGAAGGCATCATCAAGCCAGAAATCGCGGCTTTCCGCGATGCCATTGGCTACGTCAGAGAAGCGCGCCGTGCCTTTATCGGCGGCGACCACGAAATAGGGGTCTTCACCGTCGTGTACCACCACATCTGCTGGATGGACGACCTTGTCCTTCACGATGTTGTCTGTGATCGACAGCAGGGTGCGGATGAAAATCTCATAGCTCGCTTGGCCTTCTGCGGCCCAGGCATCGCGGTCTTTAGCAGGCGATGGCAATTGCTTGGGATAAAAGCCGCCCTTCGCTCCGGTCGGCACGATCACCGCGTTTTTGACCCGCTGCGCCTTCATCAGGCCAAGGATCTCGGTGCGGAAGTCATCACGCCTGTCCGACCATCTGAGGCCGCCGCGCGCGATCACGCCAGCGCGCAGGTGAATGCCCTCCACCCGGCGCGAATAGACGAAAATCTCGCGCCATGGCACCGGCTTTGGCAGGTCGGGAACCTGCGCAGAATCGAACTTAAACGCTAGCGCTTCATCGGCGGCATCGGCGAACGCATTGGTGCGCAGTATCGCGCCTATAACGGCATTGTAGAGCCGCAGCAGCCGGTCATCATTGATCGCGGAAACCTTAGCCAACCCGCGTGAGAAATCGCCGCGAGCTTTCTTCTCTGCCTCTTCGCGGTTCCCCTCAAACTTCGGATCATGGCGCGCGTTAAATAGCGCGATCATCGCCTTGGTCACTGGCACAGCAGCGGCAAGCGCATCGACCACGGTGTAGATCGTAAAGCCCATGCCGGTCTGCCGCAGATAGCGATAGAAGGCGCGCAACCAATTGGCTTCCTGCGCGCTCAGTCCCGCACCGATCACCAGCCGGTTGAACGGATCATCCTCGGCATTGCCATTGAGCACAGCGGCGATGGCTTGCTCGATAACGCCTGCACGCTCCAGCAGCGGCGCGGCCTCGTCCCCTTCAGGCAGAGCGAGAGTGAAATCATGGATTGAGCCAAGCGCGCCATCATCAAGCTCGGTCGGGATTTCGGTGATCACGCGAAAGCCGAAATTCTCCAGTGCTGGCACCGCATCAGACAAAGGCAAAGCGCCGCTGCTTTGATAGACCTTGAGCCGCAGATTGTCAGCTGCATCACTGTCGAGATGGTACAAGCGGACATCGCGCAGGGCCGCGTCATCATCGCCGCTGGTTCGGGCGCTAAGTGCGCGGATCCGGCGGATGTCGATCGCCGCCTCTGCGGTTCCATAGAGCAACCGGTAATTGGCCGGAAAGACTCCTGCAAAACGCGCGGCAATCGCCATGGCGCGTGCCGGGTCTTCGCTCTTGGCAAGGTGGCGCTCGACCCCCTCGCCCCAGCCGCGCAGCATATCCTCCAGGCGGCCTTCCAGCTCAGCCTCGTCTGGCATGGCTTTGGCTTCGCGAACATCAAGCACGAATTGCAGCATCGCCAGATTGCCGCCTTCTACCTCAAGGCTCCAATCAAGGACTTTCGCATCCGCATCAGCGGTCAGCAGCTCCTGAATTTGCAGGCGCACTTGAGTGGAGAGCAGGTCGCGCGGCAGCCAGACAAACGCAAACACATGACGACCAAGCTGCGAAGCGGCGAGCGACAAGCGCGGGCGCGGCCGATCAACCAGGCTCATCATGGTGGTTGCGAGGCGGCCAATGTCTGCGCGGTTGAACGCGATCAGCAGATCATGCGGCAGCGCGGTAAATGCATGGACTAGCGCTTTGCCGGTGTGCCCGGATGGGTTGAAGCGCAGCTCTTTGGTCAGCGTATCGAGGTTTTCGCGCAGATGCGGCACATTGGCGGGCGCAGACGCGAGCGCGGCGCTGGTCCAAACACCTGCATGAACTGATAGAGCCTCCACTTTGCCTTGCTTGCGGATCGCCACGATAAACAGATCGAGCGGCACGCGGCGGTGAACCTTGGCGGTGTGGTTCGATTTGATGATCAGCAGCTCGCGCGTGCGGCCATCGGGGCGTTTCTGCCCAAACCATTTAAACGCCTTGTCATAGGACGCATCGGCCAGCAAAGAGCGCGCGCTCTTGCGGCAAATCCCCAGTAGGCCAGACTGGCTGCCATCGCGGCGGCGGGTCACATGGCCGAGCTGGGTCAGCATCCCGCTGTTGAGCCATGTCAGCAGGTCTTTGAATTCCGGTTCTTCGACCCGTTCAATATCCGCTTCCATGGCGGATTGCACCTTGGGCCAATCGTTCACGGCGGCGCGGACATCGCCCAGCGTCAGCCGTAGTTCTTTTAGCAACTCGCGGCGTTGGCGCGCATCAATCCGCGGCGTCTCGATATAGATCATCGATTCGCGCGCCTTGCCCGAGCCGAGCTCAGTGAGCTTGCCCGAGCCGAGCTCAGTGAGCTTGCCCGACTTGTCGCGCTTCACCGCAATGATCGGATGCACCAGCCTGTCAATCGTGACCCCTTGAGCGGCGAGCGCAGAGGCAACCGAATCGACCAAGAACGGCATGTCATCATTGACCAAAGCGATGCGCATAATGCGCCGCTCATCGGTCTCGGTTTCCATGACGAGCGAGGCGCGGTCCGTCTCGCGCTGCTCAGCAGCGGACAGTAGGAAGACGGTCGCCTCTTCCAGCGCTTGCTTTGCAAAGGGCGTATCACCGGGCAGGATCGCATCGCTCAGCCGCTTTGATAGAGCGGTATGATGCTTGCTTCGGCGCGGGTTGCGCACCGATTTTAGCTTGGCTGAAGCTTTTCCTGCGAGCTTTTTAGCGGGTTTCGAAACCATCCTCGCCCCTTTGAAACAATATTATTCTTGAGCGTTCTTATGCGTCGCCGATACGCCTTGTGGATACGTTTGCGCAACCGTGTTCATTATCTAGCTGCGCGATTTTTTTGTGCCAATCAGCGTTAGGAGGTCAGCGCACCGGTGAGCGCTTGCATGGTGATCTCCAGCGAGCGAATTCGCGCCGCTGGATCATAGGTCGCGCCGCACAGCATGATCTCATCCGCGCCGGTGCGCTTGATAAAATCGCTCACTTGGCTTGCCACCATATCGGCGGTGCCGATGGCGGCGGCTTGGCCGATATGATCCAGCATCGCGCGTGCGGGCGCAGGCAGGGTAGAGGTGTAACCCTTAATCGGTGGCGGCAGCTTGCCCGGATTGCCGAAGCGCAGGCGGACGAAGCTTTGTTGCTGGCTGGAGGCAAGCAGGCGGGCTTCCGCTTCGCTTTCGGCCGCAAAGACATTCATCGCCACCATTACATGCGGGCGGTCAAGCGCGTCTGACGGCTCAAAGTCTCTGCGGTACATTTCCAGTGCGGCGTCCAAATGATCGGGCGCGAAATGCGCAGCGAAGGCATAGGGCAGGCCGAGCCTTGCTGCGAGCTGAGCACCAAAGAGGCTGGAGCCGAGCATCCACATCTCCGGCTTTGCGCCGAGGCCGGGTGTGGCGGCGATGGGCAGGTCGAGATCGCCAGTCAGAAGCGCGCGTAATTCCGCGACATCCTGCGGGAAATACTCAGCTGCCTGATGCAGGTTTTTGCGCAGGGCGCGCTGCAATTCTGGACCAGCGCCTGGCGCTCTACCCAGCCCGAGGTCAATTCGGCCGGGAAACAAAGCATCCAGCGTGCCGAATTGCTCCGCGATTTGGAACGGCGTGTGATTGGGCAGCATGATGCCACCAGAGCCGATCCGTATCCGGCTGGTCGCATTGCCGATATGAGCGAGCACCACCGATGTTGCGCCGCCCGCAATGCCATCCATCGCGTGATGTTCCGCCACCCAAAAGCGTTTACAGCCCACTCGCTCCGCAGCGCGCGCCAGCTCTGTCGCATCGGCCAAAGCCTCTGCCACGCTCCCGCCTTCGCGAACCGGGATCAGATCAAGCATGGAAAATTCGGTCATGGCAGCCCTCATGTTATTGGGCTGGCGTAGCAGGCCCCAGCTGTTTCAGATAGCCGCTAGCGGTCTTTGCCTGCGGACTATCAGGCGCAGTGTCGATCACGGATTGCCAGCTGGCGCGGGCGGCATCATCGCGCGCATCCAGTACGGCGATAACGCCCGCCTCCAGCCCGATTTGCGGATCGAGCGGGGCGAGACCCGAGGCCTTTTCAATAGCGGTTTGCGCCTCTGGTAATCTGTTTTCACGCCGCAGCAGGGTTGCTTTTAGCAGCCATGCCTCAGCATCGTCGGGCATCAGGCGCGTTGCATTGTCCAGCGCGGCAAGGGCGCCATCTGGCTGATCCAGCGCCACCAAAGCGCGTGAGCGGTCAATCGCTGCGATGGCCTCCAAACCGCCAGCATTGGCGGTGCGCGCATTGATCTCTGCCCTTACCAAAAAAGTGATTGCCTGGGCCGGATCTCCCGCAGCCAAGGCCGCATTGCCTGCCATCGCGCCGAACCGTGCGCGGGCCCTGGATTCGTCAGCAGGCGTCTCATCGCGCGCCGCAGTGAAGGCGGCAATTGCATCGTCCCACAGGCTCAGCTTCGTTGCGGCCAGCCCTAAGCAGTGATTGGCGATGACCCTTGCATCGCCGGTTGTCTGATTGCGCTCAATCTGGGCTTTTGTGTGCGCGCGGGACGGGGCGCTTTCGACCAGATCGAGGCAATCGGCCAGCCAAATGCTGAGCGGATCGGTCGGCTGCGGCGGGGCAATTTCATTGGTGGTGCGCGGCGGACGATTGAGCAGCTCGTCCGGTGCGCCCTGGATCGCGCCAGCGCTCGGGTTGGGGCCGACCTGAAGCAGCATGAGAATGAGCGCGCTGGAAAATGACACGTGGATGTTCGCCTAGTAAAATTGATCGACCGTTGCTTGTAGAAGCGCGATATCATTCTCGCGCGACAAGCGGTGATCGCCGTCTTTGACAAAGGTCACCTGTACATTGTCCGAACGTATCGCTTTGGCCAGGCGCAGGCTGATTTCCCACGGGACATCCTCGTCCTTTTGGCCGTGTAGCAGGCGAACCGGGCAAGTGATCGCGACCTCGCTGTCCAATTTCAGATTGGCCTCGCCATCGGCGAAAAAGCCCGGATGCGTGGGCGTTGGCTCAGGCCCGTAAGGGTTGTCTTCATACAGCACCTCGCCCGCCGCCATCTGCGCGCGCTGCTCGTCGGTGAAGCCCCATGTTGTAAAGTCGGGAGCGGGCGCGATGCCGATCATCCCGCTTAGCCGCTCGCCCAAAGCCTCGCCCACCATCAGCATCAGCCAGCCGCCCATGGACGAACCGATCATGAGGACGTCGCTATCCACATAAGCCTCGATCAAAGCGAGCACTTCATCGCGCCAGCGGGACAGCGTGCCATCGGCAAAATCGCCATTGCTCCGCCCGCAGCCGGAATAATCGAGCAGCAGGCAAGCCCGCCCCATGTCCTGCGCGCGGGCAAACATGGCGGTCGCCTTGCCGCCGTCCATGTCCGACATATAGCCGGGCAGAAAGACCAAGGTCGGACCTGCGCCCGCCGCATGACGAAAGGCGATTTTGCGCCCATCGTCAAATTCGTGAAATTGTATCTCGCTCATGCGCGCCCTCATGCCCGCAGGCGGCGGGTGCGGGCAAGAGGGCTAAAACTGGTTCGAGCCTTAATCTGCGGGCTCTTCAAGAGCGCGGAGAAGCTCAGTCTCGAAAATCTCGGGTTGGTCAAACATGATGAAATGGTAGCTGTCTTCGACTATTCGAATGTCAGCAGTTTCTAGCGATGCGTAAGCACTCTGATAAAGCGACTCAATGCGCGAACGCGGAGCGAAGGCATTACTCGCTGCGATGATGGTCGTAGGCGTGCTCACGTCTTTAAGTGCAGGGCGCAAATCGGTTGTCATGAGCGAGTGTATGGCGCTCGCAAAGGTCGCTCTATCACTGGCTATCGACCAATCGGCTATCGTGCCGTGGTACTCACTGTTCTTTACCAGTGAACGGACCCCGACTTGCTGAGTTTGCGCAAATTCCTCGGCGGATTGCCGGAGAATTTGCATCTTGAACCCTTCGGCTTGCGCCGCGGCTGTGTCAGCGGTCGCTTGGGGTGAAAATAGAAGCGGAAAAAACGGCAGGGCATCGACGATCACCAGCCTTTTGATCCGATCCGGATGATCCTTTGCCAGCTTGAGGCCAAGGAACCCGCCAAGTGAATGGCCCGCGTATAGTGCGCTTTCAATCTTGTTGCAGTCGAGATGGTCGACAATCTCTTGGGCGGCGCGAGCAATAATCGTGTCAGGTGGCCCGTTCGGAGCCCGACTGGCGAAGCCTGCAACATGCACAAGATGGACCGTGTAGCGCTCGCTGAGGGCGTCTTTGATACCGTCCCAAGTTGCGGGTGATGAGCCAAGCCCTGGTATAAGGATCAAATCAGGGCCCGCGCCGACTGTTTCGTATGGCGGGCAAGCCTCCTGCGGTTGATCCGCGAGTGCGGCAGTGGACCCAAGGAATGAAAGACCTGTAACAATGCTGGTCCAAAGCTTCATTGTTCCGCTCCTTCTCGTTGAAAAATGTCCTCGATTGCAAGGCCGAACACGTCGGCGATCTTGAATGCGAGCGGCAAAGACGGGTCATAGCGGCCCTTCTCAATCGCATTGACGGACTGGCGGCTGACATCCAGCTGATCCGCGAGGTCTTGCTGGCTCCAATCGCGCTCTGCGCGCAGCACTTTGAGGCGATTGTTCACACCGCACCCCACGCGCCATATTCGACGCGGTTTGACACAGCTCCGATGGCAAGACCGACAAACCATAGGACTGCCCACCAATAAGCATCGAGGTGGATCACGACATCTGCGGATTCGAGGAAGCCCCAGATTGTGGCGGCGGACAAGGCGATGGCGGTTGCGATCAGGGATTGCCTGATGATCAGCATGCGCAAGAATTCATCCTGCTCTTCCACGATCAGGCGTCCGATTGCCCAGAACACGCCCAGAATGGCCAATCCCGGAGCCAGAGCAGACAGTACCACCCAGAAGAATGCGACATCCGGCGTCTTGGCGACGAAAACGAGAGCCCCCATCGAAACCATGTAAATCGAGGTCGAGATCGCCACTCGCTTGAGGTAGCGCTTTTGCGCCTCGCCTTTGGCAAAGCAGGCGTTGCCGCCCGAATCTACGCGCCGGTTGGCGGATTTGATCGCCGGAATCATCAGCGCCGTTGGAACCATCATCAGCATCAAAAGCGCGACGCCTTCGATCGCGCCTGTCGCCGCTAGGCCACCAAGGCAGGCATAGGAAATGCCCATCATTGCGCCCCAAAAGGCAGGACTACGCCCAGCGACCTCCGGCTTTTCTTCGATAGCGTCAGTCATAGCATGCACTTCTTGCTGCTCTTGCAGCCGCCATTGAGCATGCCCATCGCCGCGCCGCTCAGGCCGCCGATGATTCCGAAGGATGCGCCATTGCTTAGCTCGCTAGCGGCCAAGAATATCGCGGCGGTGATGATGATCACGGCCCATAGAATCGCTTTGTTTCGAATTGTCATTAGTAAAGCTCCCTTTCAACTATGGAAAGCATACTTGTCATTGATTCGTGTATTTGTCAAGCACACTTTCCATAATGGAGCGGGTGCTTTCCGATTGATCCTGCGAAACACGGGTAATGACATCACCATTCGCCGCGCCTATATCTGCGCTCATGGCCAACCGTGTGACTACCACCACCACTACCACCACCCCGGATTTCCGGGGCCGGTTGCTGTTGGTCTGATCCAGCCACACCCGCGCCCCGAACTTTCGGTTTCGGGCGGCGCGGTGTCAGCCTCCTGAAAAAGCTGAAAATACCAAGACACCGCTCTTCAAGCGCGCGCATGAGTGTGTCATGGGCGTGAACGCAAACGAGACGGAAGAACGATGACCGAACTGCTCAAGATCAGCCTGCCCGATGGCACCACGCGTGAAATGCCCGAAGGCAGCACGCCCGCCGATGTGGCCGCCGCGATTGGCCCTGGCCTTGCCAAGGCCGCACTGGCTGCGCGCGTCAACGGCGAGGTGCGCGATATTGGCCGCCCGTTTGAGGGTGATGCGAAGCTTGAGCTGATTACCAGCCGTGATGAGGCCGATGCGCTGGAACTGGCGCGGCATGACTTTGCGCACGTCCTGGCTGAGGCGGTGCAGGCGCTCTATCCCGGCACACAAATCACCTTTGGCCCTGCGACCGATGATGGCTTCTACTATGACGTGATGGCCCCGGCTGATCGCGAGCCGTTCAGCATGGATGATCTGCCCGCCATTGAAGAAAAAATGCGCGAGATCATCGCCGCCGATAAGCCTTTGGTGCGCGAAGTTTGGTCGCGCGCTGATCTGATCGCGAAATGGGAAGCGGACGGCGAGGCGTTTAAGGCTGAATGGGCCAAAGAACTGCCCGAAAACGAAGAGCTGACCGTCTATTGGTCGGGCGAACCGCGCAGCGACGGTGCGTGGTTGGATATGTGCCGAGGGCCGCATTTGGCCTCTACCGGCAAGCTTGATCCGGCGGCGTTTAAGCTGATGCGGGTGGCGGGCGCATATTGGCGCGGTGATCAGCGCAATGCCCAGCTGACCCGGATTTACGGCACCGGCTGGCTCAACAAGAAACAGCTCAAACAGCATCTGCACCGGCTGGAAGAGGCTGCCAAGCGCGACCACCGCAAGCTGGGCCGCGAGATGGACCTGTTCCACCTTCAGGAAGAAGCCCATGGCAGCGTGTTCTGGCACCCTAAGGGCTACCGGATCTGGCGCGAGCTGGAGGCCTATATGCGCCGCAAGATGGACGGCGGGGGCTACCGCGAGATCAAGACGCCTCAGCTGATGGATATCCGCCAGTGGGAGCAATCGGGCCACTGGGGTAAATATGCCGAGAACATGTTTGCCGTGCCCGACATGGTGCCCGAAGTGGACGAAGACGGCGACGGCCCGGCTAAGCCTGCGGTTGAAAAAGACGCCGATTGGATGGCGATCAAGCCAATGAACTGCCCGGCCCACGTGCTGGTGTTTAAGCAAGGCATCACGTCCTATCGCGATCTGCCGATCCGTCTGGGCGAAATGGGCTGCTGCCACCGCAACGAGCCGCACGGGGCGCTGCATGGCCTGATGCGGGTGCGTCAGTTCACTCAGGATGATGCACACATTTTCTGTACTGAAGACCAAGTGGTCGAGGAGGTGCGCAAATTCTGTAAGCTAGCAGCGGATGTTTACGAGGATTTCGGTTTCAAGTTTTCGATCAAACTCGCGCTGCGCCCGGAAAAACGGCTGGGCACTGATGCTGATTGGGACAAGGCCGAACAGGAATTGCGCGACGCTGTAAAAGATGCGGGCATGATGAATGAAGAGTTCGGCTGGGAAGAGCTGCCCGGCGAAGGCGCGTTTTATGCGCCAAAGCTCGAATGGCACCTGACCGATGCGATTGGCCGGACATGGCAAGTTGGCACGATCCAGGGCGACCGTGTGCTGCCCGATCGCTTGGATGCGACCTATATTGGCGAGGATGGCGGTAAGCACCGCCCCGTGATGCTGCACCGCGCGATCTTCGGTTCTTACGAGCGTTTTATCGGCATTCTGATTGAGCATTATGCCGGGCGCCTGCCAGCATGGCTCGCCCCGGTTCAGGCCGTGGTCGCCCCGATTGTGTCGGACGTTGATGGCTATGCCACCAAGGTTATGGCCAAGCTGGAGGCGGCGGGCATCCGGGTGGAAGGCGATCTTCGCAATGAGAAGATCAACTACAAGGTGCGTGAACACTCGCTGGCGAAGGTTCCATATCTGTTTGTGGTTGGCAAGCGCGAGGAAGAAGAGGGCACGATTGCGCTTCGCACTTTGGGCGAGAAGGACCAGCAGGTGCTGTCTTTGGATGATGCGCTGGCGCTGATCACAAAGGCGGCTACACCGCCTGATCTTCGCGCCTGATCGCATTTGACCGAATAGATCATGGACTGGCTGGCCGGGCTTAACGCAGCGCAGATTGCGGCGGCGTTCGCAGCGACCATCGGTGCATCTTTCGTGCGCGGGCTGGCCGGGTTCGGCATGGCGATCCTGCTGGTGCCGGTTCTGGCGCTCGCTTTGACCCCGGTTGAGGCGGTGATGATCGCCAATTTCTTGATGCTGTTTATCGGCATGTTGGAGATCCGGCGTCTGGTCCTGGGTGCTGAAAAATCCGCTTGGGTGATCAGCGCCCTTGTCGCGGTCACAACTGCACCGGGATTGCTGCTGCTGTCTGTGACGCCGCCTGATCTCGCGCGGCTGCTTATCGCGATGGTGGCCTTGTCAGCCTTTGCGCTCGTAGTCTTACCTCAACGTTCAGCCAGCGTTCCGGGGCCGGTCCAGACCGGGTTGACTGGTGTGACCAGCGGCATCCTCACCGGCTTTGCCGGGATGCCGGGGCCGCCGGTTGTGCCCTATTATGTCGGCCGAGCTATCTCACGCGATACGGCCAAGGCATCGATGCTGCTGATCTTCACAATTGCTGCAATTGCAGCGATCGTCTCCGGGTTATTCACCGGCGTGATTGATCAGCGCGTTGTGCTGCTTTCGGTCGGGCTGTTTCCCGCTGTGCTGCTCGGCAATTGGCTCGGCGGCCTCGCCTATGGCCGTGTCAGCGACACGGTCTGGCGGAGTTTCGTCGGCCTGGTGCTGTTCGCCGCCGCCTTTGCGGCTCTCACTCGCCTGTTTTAGCGCAGCCAGCGCGCCGCGAGCACCCGCCCACCGTTCGGCTCGCGCAGGACCAGAGCATGCGCATCTGCGCCCGGTGTGGTAAGCTTGTGTTGGCGCAGTTCAACACTGGCCGTGCCGCCGTCCCAGCGCGCGAGCACTTTTTCATCCAGCAGCACATTGGTGTAGGCAATGCGGCGTCCGCCGTTCTCTCCACGGTCAATCGCAACGCTTTCCTTGCTCGATACCGCCATCAGAACCAGCTCAGCGGGTTTCTCCGCGATGCCGCTGAGGCCAATGCCATAGCCCAATCCGCCTGCTGGCTTGATACGAATGGCGGCGCTTTGTGATCCGCGCGCCAGAGCGATGTGGCGGCGGTTCACGCGCTCGTTGGAACCGACTTGGCCAAGCTCTCCATCGACCACCAATTGCGGGGTATAGACGCCGTTATACCCCGCGAGGCCGCGGCGCGCATAATCGCGCTGAAGGCTGGTGTTGTCTTCGCGTGCGAGCGTGTCTTTCCAGCCCAAACGGTCCCAATAGGTGACCGGGCGAGCGATCACGACGAGGCCCTCTTCACGCGCAAGCTTGGCCGAAAGTCGGTCGGCTGGCGGGCAGGAAGAACAGCCCTGACTGGTGAAGAGCTCGAGCAGCACAGGCTCGCCCAAAGTGCCGGTTTGCTCGGGCGGGCTTTGCGCTTGGGTGAAATCGGGCACGGCGACAGAGGCAATGGCCAGCGCAGCGGAACCGATGGCCAGACCGAGTAGAGTTTTTGTCATGCGCGTCCTTCACAAACATCCGCTGAGCACTGCAGGGATATTCGTGTCACAGCGCTGCTTGGTTACAGCAAGGGCGCTTAGAGTGGGAGTGGTTGCCCGGCAAAGATCAACGCTGCGCCGCATGCCAGCACGATGACTGAGCGGGCGATATCGGCCGGATGGGCCGCTGCAAGCTGAAAAGGCTTGCGAGTGATGGCGATGGCTTTGTCCATGATCCGTACGTTCGCGGGCAAATGCTAACAGGTCGTTAAGATTAACCAGGATCGCCTAAATTAGCGCTGAGGGCATTTGCTGGCTGGCGCAGTGAAATCCGCCGCCGCCAGCGAGAACAGCATCCGCTGGAAGGCCGATGGTCTGGCGATCCGGGAAGAGGGCCGCGATCGCCGCGACGCCCGCCGCATCGTACACTGAGCCAAAGGTCGGCACCGCCACCAGATGCGTGGTGATGGCGAAATTCACATAGCTTGCCGGTTCGATCTCGCCATCGCGCTGGATCAATCCAGGTGAAGGGATAGTCACCACCTCCACGCCAAATGCTTCGGCGCGGCGCTTTGCATCTGCATAGATCGCCGCATTGGGATCATCATCGCCCGTGGCCTTAGGAACAACCAGCCTGTTCGGTCCAACAAAGCGCGCCAGATTGTCGACATGGCCGTCGGTGTGGTCATTGATCAGGCCGTCGCCGAGCCACAGCACCCGGTCAAAGCCGAGCGTGTGCTTAAGCTCCGCCTCGATCGCAGCGCGCGACATGTCAGGATTCCGGTTGGGATTGAGAAGGCACTGCTCGGTCACTGCGCACAGTCCGGTGCCATCGCCATCAACCGCGCCGCCTTCCAGTATCATTGGCGAGGTTTCGAGCGGCAGATCGGCGTCGCGCGCCAACTCTGCGCCAATGCTCTCATCGCCCGCCATCTGATATTTGCCGCCCCAGCCATTAAAGCCAAACCGGCGCGCGGCGCGCTTGCCATTGCCGTACACGATCAGCGGCCCGGTGTCGCGCAGCCAGATATCGCCGTAGTCCCGTCGCTCCAATGTCACTGCGCTGCTCACCAGCGCGCGGGCGCGGGCTTGATTCATTTCATCGCGCACGAGCAGGCGCACAGGCTGCCCGCTATCAGCGACAGCATTGGCAAAGGCCGCGATCTGCTCCTGCGCCGCCTCAAGAAAGCCTGGCCATTCCTCGACCAGATGTGGAAAGCCGATCCACAACCAATCCTGCGGCGCCCATTCAGGAGGCATCAGGACGGTCATGAACCGGCTTCCAATTCGTCAGCTAAACGGATGCTGGATCAGCAGCCCGTCTCGGCGCTGGCGCAGCTTTCGTCGCGAGCGGCTTTGAACTCATCGCCCTCGTTCCAATTCGGCCAGCTGCTGCTTTCTGCCATCATCCGGCCAATGCGGTAGAACAATCGCAAATCGCTCATCACGCCGGACCAGTCCCACTCTTCGTTGAACTCGTCCTTTGGCCCGTGATAGCGATTGTCACGGTAGTCCTTGGACACGGCTGCGCCTGTATCGCGTCCACCCTCCACTAGATCTTGCCCGCCATTGATATAGAGCATTGGCACGCCCTGCTTGGCAAAGGCGAAGTGGTCAGAGCGGTAGTAATAGCCGGCCTCTGGATTTGGGTTTGGCGTCATGGTGCGGCCATCGGCTTCCAGCGCGCCCATCATAAAGGCATCGAGCTGAGACTTGCCGGGGCCAACCACGGTCACGTCTGTCGCTGGGCCAGCCACTTGGAATGCATCCATATTGATCCCGCCAACCGTTTGATCGAGCGGGAACACTGGGTTTGAGGCGTAATAATACGCACCCAGCAGGCCGGATTCCTCAGCCGTTACGGCCAGGAACACGAGGCTGCGCTTGGGCGCGCCAGCTTTCGCATGCGCCTCCGCCAAAGCGACCAGAGCCGCAGTGCCGGTGGCATTGTCGACCGCGCCGTTGCAAATGTCATCGCCATCGGGCGCTGCTTTACAGCGGCCAAGGTGATCCCAGTGCGCGGTGTGGATCACGTATTCGTCAGGCGCTTCGCTGCCCGGCAGAATGCCGATCACATTTTGCGATTGGAATTTGCGAATGTCATTTTCAAAGCTGGTGGAGGCGGACATGCCCAACTCAACCGCTTCAAATTCCTCCGTTTTCGCCGCCGCTGTCAGCGCGTCGAGATCCTGCCCCGCTGCGGCCAGCAATTCGCGCGCGGCCTCTTTCTGGATCCAGCCGTTCATCGTGGTGAGCGGCGGAGGATTGTCTCCGCGAGCAGGATAGGCCTGAGGGCCGGACCAGCTGCTTTCAACCACGTTCCAGCCATAGCTCGCCGGTTCGGTGTCATGGACGATCAGAACGCCTGCTGCGCCTTGGCGAGCTGCCTCTTCATATTTGTAGGTCCAGCGCCCATAAAATGTCATCGCGCGGCCGTTAAATTTGCCTTCAAGGCCAGTGGTTTCATAGTCAGGGTCATTGACCAGCACGACCACCGTCTTGCCTGTGACATCGACGCCTTCGTAATCGTTCCAATCACGCTCTGGCGCGTTGATTCCATATCCGACGAACACCATTTCGCTGTTGGCCAGCTGCGTTTGCGCATCTTCGCGGTAGGTCACGCCGACCCATTCGCTGCCGAAATCATAGACCAGATCGGTCTCGCCATTGGTGATGGTGAGCGGCGCGAAGTTCTTACCGGTGATTTCCACCAGCGGCACTTCTTGCACCCAGCTCTCGCCATTGCCGGGCTGAAGGCCAGCGGCCTCAAACCGTTCGGTCAGCAGAGCAACGGTCAGTTCTTCGCCTTTGGTGCCGGGCATGCGGCCCTCAAACTCATCGCTGGAAAGCGTGCGCGTGATGTCGACCATCGTCTCTCCAGAAAGCTCGCCAGCCGCGACTTCTGGAATGTCCAAAGCGTCCGCGTCAGTGTCGCCGCCGAGCGAGCTCATCGCATCGCATGCCGTCAGCGCGAGTGCGCAAGCGGCCAATCCGCCAAGCTTCAATGCTTGTTTGATCATTGTCAGTGATTCCTCTCATCCAAAATCATTGCGCGCACCTTTTGCAGAGCGGAGCGCGGCCCGCAAGGCGGATTGATGGCCGGGGCGCTTGCGAGACAAGCACTGCCGCGCCATGGAGGCGGAGATGGCGCAGGCAAATTTGCACGATTGGGATGGAGCATTGGCGCGGGCGCGGGCCGAGGCGCCGTTTCTGGCGCGCGGACTTGAGCGGATGCCGCCGCTCGCCGAATTGCTGTGCAGCGGAGATGGTGAGGGTGCTCTCGTATGGGCCAAATCGGCTGGTGATGGCGCGGGTGATCTGGGTTCAGCCTTGCGGCGAGAACGGATTGCGTTGTCGGTGGCGCTCGGTGTCGGCGATCTGGCAGGAGCCTTCTCGCTCACCCGTGTGATGCAGGAGCTGTCCGATTGCGCCGACCGTGCGCTAGACCGGGCGATTGCCCATGTCATTGCAGAGCGCACCGACGGGGAGGCCGCTCAGGGTCTCTATGCCTTGGCGCTGGGAAAACAAGGCGCGAGGGAACTCAACTACTCCTCCGATATCGACCCGATCCTGCTTTACGATCCAGAGACGCTGCCGCGCCGCGCCAAGGATGAGCCGGGCGAAGCAGCCGCGCGTTATGCGCGTCAGATCGTGCAGTTGCTGTCCGAAAACACCGCCGATGGCTTTGCCTTCAGGGTCGATCTCCGGCTGCGACCCGCTAGCGAGGTAAGCCCGCTGGCCGTGTCGGAGGGCGCGGCCCTCTCGCATTATGAGAGCGCTGCTTTGGCATGGGAGCGGGCGGCCTTTATCCGGTCGCGCGCCTGCGCCGGCGATATTGCGGCGGGCAAAGCGTTTCTGCAGCGGATCCAGCCCTTCGTATGGCGATCCAGCCTGGATTTTGGCGCGATCGAAGAAATCCGCCAGCTCACCGCGCAAATTCGCGCCAATCATGATGGTCCGCGCCGCCCCGGCCCAGGGTTTGATGTGAAGCGCGGGCGCGGCGGCATTCGCGAGATAGAGTTCTTCGCGCAAACGCATCAGCTTATTCACGGTGGGCGCGATCCCAGCCTGCGGGTGAAGGGCACGCGCGCGGCGCTAGATGCCTTGGTCGCGGCTGGGCGCGTGGATGGCGATGAGGCGGCTTTGCTGGGCTCGACCTATGACCGGCTGCGCGTGATTGAGCACCGATTGCAAATGGTGAACGATCGCCAGACGCATATCCTACCGGACGGCGAAGCGCTCGATGCGGTGGCCCGGCTGGACGGCTTGGCAGATGGCGCGGCACTGATCGCAGAGCTGGACGGCCTGACGCAGGCGGCAGGCGCGGTCTATGACAAGCTCATCGGCGATGATGTCAGCGCCTCTCCGCCCGTGCCAGAGCCGCCGCAAGCTGAGGCTTTGACCGAGCAATTGAGCAATCTGGGCTTTGCTGAGCCCGATGCGCTGGCCGCGCGGATCAAAGGGTGGCGCGAGAGTCGCTATCAGTGTCTGCGCACCCCGCAGGCGCTCGCGGCGTTTGATGCGCTGCTGCCGGAATTGATCGCTGCTTTCGCTGGGGCGGATGACCCGGACCGCGCGCTGACCCGGTGGGAGAGCGTGCTTGCCAATGCGCCCTCTGCGATCAATCTGTTTCACTTGCTGTCTGCGCGCCCTGCGTTGCTCGCGCAATTGGTGGGTGCGCTCACTTTGTCGCCGATGCTCGCCGATGAGCTTGGCCGGCGTCCGGAATTGCTCGACATTCTGATCGACGAAAGCGCGTTGGAGCTGCCCGGCTCTGCCTCTGAAATTGCCGAAGATATGAGGCGGATCGCCGCCCGCGACGATTACGAAGCGCAACTGGACGCCATTCGCGTGGTCACTGGCGAGCAGCGCTTTGCTCTCGGCGTGCAGCTGATTGAGGCGCTGAGCGACCCGATCGACATTGCGAGCGGCCTGTCGCGCGTGGCCGAGGCGGGGCTCACCGTGGCAGCGGATGCAGCCGCGCGCGAATTCGAGCGTGTGCACGGACAGATCGCGGGCAGCGAGGTCTGCGTCTTGGGGCTGGGCCGATTTGGTGGCGGGGCCCTGACCCATGCCTCTGACTTGGACATTATCTATCTGTTTTCAGGTGATTTTGATGCGCAGTCCGATGGCGATCGCTCGCTGGGCGCAACGCTTTACTACAACCGCTTGGCCAGCCGCATTAGCGCAGCTCTATCTGTCCCAACGGCGCAGGGCGCGCTCTATGAAGTCGACACCCGGCTGCGCCCGCAAGGCAACCAAGGCCCGCTCGCGGTATCGCTCGAAGCCTTCGCCAAATACCAACGCGAGGCGGCTTGGACCTGGGAGCATATGGCGCTGGCGAGAGCGCGGGTTTTGATCGGGTCGGAGGCGTCGCGCGGCCAGCTCAATGACATCATCACCGGGGTTCTGTGCAAGCCGCGGGATCCGGCGGAATTGCGCACAAATGTGCTGACCATGCGCAGCGAAATGGCGCAGCATAAGCCTGCTCGCGGACCGCTGGATGTGAAGCTGCTGCGCGGCGGCTTGGTAGATTTTGAATTCCTCATCCATTTCCTGCAATTGCGTGATGGCAAGGGGCTCGACCCGGACCTTGGTACGGCCATTCCGATACTGGTGGAGGAGGGCGCTCTGCCGCGGCCGCTGATCGCGGCCTATGATTTGATGACCCGCATTCTGGTCGCCGGACGCCTGCTTGCACCCGATGGCGAGGAGCCTCCGCCCGCTGCAGCCGATGCTTTGGCGCGGGCCTGTAAGGCCCAGAGTTACAAAGGCCTCTTGCGCAGCCTCACCGAGGCGCGGCATGAGGTCGCTAAAGCTTGGGAGACGATTCTTGAGCACCAATTGGAGATTGACGAATGAGCGATTTTGCAAGCGTTGGTGACGGCCTGCCCGACATTGAAATGGGGACGCCTGATGGCGGCACGGTGAAGCCATCGGATTTTCACGGCAAGAAGCTGGTGCTGTTCTTCTATCCGAAGGACAACACACCGGGCTGCACCACCGAGGCAAAAGACTTCACCGCGCTCAAAAGCGAATTTGATGCCGCGGGAACGGAGCTGCTTGGTGTCAGCAAGGACAGTGCGAAAAAGCATCAGAACTTCATCGCCAAGCATGATCTCACAACGCCTCTGGCGACCGATGCGGAAGAAGGTGGATTGTCCGATGCGCTCGGCGTTTGGACCGAGAAACAGATGTACGGCAAAACCTATATGGGCATGGTCCGCACCACCTATCTGGTCGGCGCAGACGGCAAGATCGCGCAGGTCTGGAACAAGGTGAAGGTGAAGGGCCACGCCGAAGAAGTGCTGGCCGCCGCAAAGGCGCTCTAAGCCGAAATGCCATCGCCAATGCCATCCTTGGCCTGCGCCATTCGCGGCGCATTGCTGACCGCTGATCCGCGCGCAAAGTGCTTTGCGACGCGCGATGTCGTGCGCCGCTGGAACAAGGGCGCGCTGGCGTGGCAGTTTGACGTCACGATGCCAGATGAGCCCGCGCGGCCCAGCGCGCCGGAGCTGTTGGCGCCGAGCCAAATGCCCAAACGCGGCAAAGGCGGATCGGAGCGCGGACGGATCGCCTTGTGGCACAGCCTGGCGCACATTGAATTCGTCGCGATCGATCTCGCGCTCGATATGGCGGGGCGCTTTGGCGAGCAGATGGGCGAGGAATTCGTCTCCGACTTCCTGAGCGTTGCCGCTGATGAGGCGATGCATTTCGCTCTGCTCGACCGCAAGCTTAAGGCGCTGGGAAGCTATTACGGCGCGCTGCCGGCCCATGGCGGATTGTGGCAGGCGGCTGATGAAACCAAGCATGATGTCCTGGCCCGTCTTGCGATTGTCCCGATGGTGCTGGAGGCGCGCGGATTGGACGTCACGCCAGCAACCTTGGAACGGGTACGGGCGGCGGGCGATGAGAATGGCGCAAAAATTTTGACGCGAATCCTTGACGACGAAATTCGCCATGTCGCGTTTGGCACCAAACACTTTATCGCACTGGCCGATAAGGCGCAGGAATCACCCGAATCCACGTGGAAAAGGTTAGTAAAAACTTACTTTCGGGGCGCCGTTAAGCCGCCATTTAACGACTCAGCCCGTCTTGCAGCCGGTTTATCGCGGGAGTTCTACAGTTAAGTTGCTCTTTAAGATTTGAGCCCGAATAAGTCCTCTCGACACGAAATCGGGCGACATTTCGCCGAAATTTAGGGCATCATTTGATGACAACGCTTACGAAGCGTCACATTGCTAAAGCTGCTTTGAGCGCATTTGGCATGGCGGCGATCGCTGCGGCAACGCCAGCTTCAGCTAACAGTTCAGCTAACGCTGCTGTTGACATTAGCGAACCGATCCGCGCGGCTCAGGATGACAATCTGACGAGCGGCGACGTGCAATTCCGGCAGCTGTTCGCCAATTGGCAGGCGCTTGATAGCGCAGGGCCAAACGCTCCAACCGAGCAGCCCAGCATCGCTATCCCATCACGCATGCCTTTGGACGGATTCAAACTGACAAGCGGCTATGGCATGCGCAATCACCCGGTGCTGCGCCAACGCCGCGCTCACAAAGGCGTCGATCTTGCTGCGCCAACGGGCACCCCAATTTTCGCAACCGCTGACGGTATCGTTGGCAAGGCGCAGTGGTTCTCCAGCTACGGCCTTTACATCCGCATCGATCACGGCGCTGACCTTGAAACACGCTATGCTCACATGTCGAAACTGGCGGTTGCCGCTGGTGAGCGTGTGAAAAAGGGCGACATCATCGGTTATGTCGGCTCGACCGGCCGCTCCACTGGTCCGCACCTTCATTATGAAGTCCGGATCGACGGGGTTGCGGTCAATCCTATTCCCTATATGGTAGAGACACAGGCGCAGCAGCAGTTTGACCGCCAAGCCGTCCTTGAAGGACGCGGCGGCGAATAAGCCCTTGGCGGCTTAGCGCGCTTTTAAGAGTTTCCCCGCTGAAGGCGGGATCGAACATTGGAGAGGGTGTTCGAGCATAGGCGGCGGGTTATCCCGCCGCCTTTTTTCTTGGTACGCTCCCTGCTCGTTCAACGGCATCTAATTTTCTTCGAATTGACTTGCGGGCTGCGCCGCGCAGGCTAGGTTTCGTCTCGCAACTGACGGCCTCAATGCGCCGCATGGGAGAGATATCAATGAGCCTGCATCCAATTGCGCATGCGCAAAACCGCCCTGACCAAGCCGCCGTGATCATGGCGAGCAGCGGTGAGACGATGACCTATGGCGAGATGGAGGGCCAGGCCAACCAGTTTGCGCATTTGCTGCGCGCGCGCGGTGTGAACCCAGATCAAGCCTTTGCGGTTCTGCTGGAAAACCGGATGGAGTACTTCACCATCATCTGGGGTTCGCAGCGCGCGGGCACCATGCTGGTGCCGATCTCCACCCGGCTGACAGGACCAGAGATTGCCTATATCTTGCAGGACAGCGAGACCAAGCTGCTGATCACGTCTGGTGCATTCGCCGATGTGCTGGAGACGGTGCGCGCGGAATGCCCCGATCTCGACATGCTGATCATGGACAGCGGCGATGCGCAGGATTTCGGCGCGGCCTTGAGCGCGCAAAGCACAGAGCCACTGGCTGAGCAGACAGCTGGCCTGGTGATGCTGTACTCCAGCGGGACGACCGGACGGCCCAAGGGCGTGCGACCTGCGCCGCCAGAAGATCCCGATCCGCAGGCGCCCAATCCGCTCATGGCGCTGGGCATGATGGGCGCTGGTATGCCGGCGGATGGCTCGATGATCTATCTTTCGCCGGCGCCGCTCTATCACGCCGCGCCCATCGGCTGGTGCTCGACAGTCCACCGGCTCGGCGGAACGGTTGTGTTGATGGAGAAGTTCGATCCGGAAAATGCGCTTGCCGCGATCGAGAAATACAAGATTACTGACAGCCAGTGGGTGCCGACCCATTTTGTGCGCTTCCTGAAATTGGATGAGCAGACGCGATCGAAGTACGATCTCTCCAGCCACCAGCGTGCGCTCCACGCCGCCGCCCCGTGCCCAGTGCCGATCAAGCGCGAGATGATCGAGTGGTGGGGGCCGATCGTGAACGAATATTACGCTGGCAGCGAAGGCATCGGCATGACTTTGGTGAAGGCGCCCGACTGGCTGACACACCCGGGCAGTGTGGGCCGCGCAATCCATGGCAAGCTGCATGTCTGCGGGCCGGATGGCGAGGAGGTTGGTCCTGGCGAGGACGGTCTGATCTATTTCGAGAACGATATCCTGCCGACCTATCACAACGATCCGGACAAGACCGCTGAGGCGATGCATCCCAAAGGGTGGATGACATTGGGCGACATTGGCCATGTAGATGCAGACGGCTTCCTCTATCTGACCGATAGGAAAAGCCACATGATCATTTCTGGCGGGGTTAATATCTATCCGCAGGAGGTCGAAAACCTGCTGCAAACCCATGCGAAGGTGATGGATGCCGCAGTGATTGGCGCGCCTTGCCCTGATTTGGGCGAGAAGGTTGTCGCCGTGGTGCAGCCGGTGGATATGGGCGATGCTGGCGAAGAGCTCGAGGCGGAATTGCGCGAATTTATCGCGCCCAACCTTGCGCGCATCAAAATGCCCAAGCTGTTCGATTTCCGCCCCGATCTGCCGCGCGAGGCCAATGGTAAGCTCTATAAGCGGGAGCTGCGCGATGAATATGAGGCCAAGGCAAAAGCGGGCGCGGCCTGATGGCAAGCGCTCCGGTTCTGGACGCGGAGCTCGCCCGCGCCGTTATTGACCCGGCGAGCTATGCCGAATGGGACAGTCTGCTCGACCGGTTCGATACGATCCGGGCGGAAGCGCCGGTGGTTTGGATTGAGGGGCAAGAGGGCTTCCACCGGCCGTTCTGGCTGGTGACCAGCTATGACGCGGTGAGGCAGGTGTCGAAAGACAATCAGACCTTTCTCAACAATCCGCAAACGGTGGTGTTCTCGCTCAATGAGGGGATCGAGTTTGCCAAGGCCATGACCGGCGGCAGCGAACATATGGTCGCCAGCCTCGTCACCTTCGATGCGCCGATCCACATGAAATACCGCAAGCTGACGCAGGAATGGTTCATGCCGAAGAACCTGCGAACGGTAGAGGCGGAGATCCGTAGCCTGGCTAAGCGGACGGTCGACCGGCTGATTGCGGCTGGACCAGAGGCTGACTTTGTAAAGCTCGTCTCCGCGCCCTATCCCCTGCATGTCGTGATGCAGATCCTCGGCGTTCCGGAAGAGGACGAGCCGCGCATGCTGATGTTGACCCAGCAGATGTTTGGCGGGCAGGATGATGATCTTAACCAGTCAGGCATGGCGAATATGACGCCGGAGCAGATCACGCAGCTGGTCGCTGGCGCGGTGAGGGATTTTGAGGCCTATTTCGCCGGAATTACCGCGCAGAAGCGGGCCAAGCCGACAGGTGATGTCGCGAGCGTAATTGCCAATGCGACCGTTGATGGCGCGCCGCTCAACGACCGCGATATGATGGGCTATTACATCATTCTGGCGGCGGCTGGGCACGACACGACCAGCGCTTCAACGGCGGGCGCAATGATGGCGCTGGCCCATGATCCAGAGCAATTTGCGCGGGTAAAAGCGAACCGCAGCCTGCTGCCCGGGATCGTTGAGGAGGCGATTCGCTGGACCTCTCCGGTGCAGCATTTCATGCGCACAGCGGCGGAGGATGTGGAGCTGGGCGGGCAGACGATCCGTAAAGGCGATTGGCTGATGATCAATTATGTCGCGGCCAATCATGATCCGGCGCAGTTTCCTGATCCGCGGCGCTTTGACGCGGGCCGCTCTCCCAATCGGCATCTCGCCTTTGGCGCGGGCGCGCATCAGTGCCTCGGTTTGCATCTCGCGCGCCTTGAAATGCGCATTCTGTTTGAAGAACTGCTCGACCGGATTGAGAGTGTTGAGCCAGCAGGAGAGGCCAAACGCGCCAAGTCGACATTTGTGGGCGGTTTAAAGGAATTGCCGCTGCGAATTGCGGCCTCCTAATCCCTTTATATGGGGAGTATTCGCAATAAAACAAGGTTTGCATAACAATATCGATGGTATTGGCGCATTATTCGGACAGTCGTTACGATTTTCCTGTTATTTGCTTGCAACATGTGTTAACACTGCGTTCATGGGAAAAACTTGGAACAGAGGCGTTGCTACTGGTGCAGCGACGGGTCGTTGAGCCTGCTTGAGACACACAACCTGCCATTTGCGGTCGCTTTAATGCTGCTTGCAATCATTGCCATCGCGCAAGTGGTGGGCGTGGCGGATATGTTTGATGGGACAGATGTCGACGTCGATTTAGACCTCGATGTTGATGTCGATGCTGACGGGATCGAGGCCATCACATCCGGCGGATTTATGGACGGGTTGCTCAGCCTACTTGGGTTTGGGCGTGTGCCTTTCCTGATCTGGCTTGCGGGCCTGCTGCTGGTCTTCGCGTCAATTGGCGTGATTGGTCAGTCCGTGATCGCAGGTTTGCTCGGGGCACCACTGCCCGCATGGCTGGCTGCGCCGCTTGCCGGTATTGCCGCCGTGCCCACCAATGCTGCTTTCGTCAGGCCTGTTGGGGCACTGCTGCCGAAGGATGAGACGAGCGCGGTCGGGCTGAGCAGCTTGATCAGGCGCGATGCGATCATCCAGACGGGCACTGCCCGCGCCGGTTCACCTGCGCGGGCCAAAGTGCTCGATCGTTTCAAACAACCTCATTTTGTCATGGTTGAGCCCCATGATCCGAGCGCGGAATTGCGCGAAGGCGAAACAGTCCTGCTGGTGCGCCGCGAAGAAGGAACGTTCTTCGCCATTCGCTATGAAAATCGCTTACTCGAATTGAATTAGGCTCAGCCCAGGAATCTAGAACCTCATAGGAGAGAAAATGCCAGAATTTTTAGACTTAGCTATACTGATAGGCGCAGGCCTGTTGTTCTTCATCATCGTGATCGGTTTCCTCATGCGGCTTTACCGCAGGGCATCGAAGGAAATCGCCTTTGTGCGGACCGGTGTTGGCGGCGAGAAGGTCGTGATGAATGGCGGCGCGCTGGTACTACCGATTTTTCACGAGACCATGCCGGTCAACATGAACACTTTGGTGCTCGCCGTGGTTCGCCGCGATGGAGAGGCGCTGATCACGCTCGACCGTTTGCGGATTGATGTGAAGGCGGAATTCTATGTCCGCGTCCGTCCGGACTCCGAAGCGATCGCGATGGCGGCGCAGACCCTGGGTCAGCGCACCATGCAGCCAGAAATGCTCAAAGACCTCGTCGAGGGTAAATTCGTCGACGCGCTGCGCTCCGTTGCGGCGGGTATGAGCATGAACGAGCTGCACGAACAGCGCGCGGACTTCGTTCAAAAGGTGCAGCAAGTCTCCTCAAACGATCTGGCGATGAACGGTCTGGAACTCGAATCGGTCTCGCTGACTGGCCTGGACCAGACGAGCATTGAACACTTCAACGCCAACAACGCTTTTGACGCTGAAGGTCTCACCAAGCTGACTGAGCAAATCGAAGCGCGCAAAAAACTGCGCAACGATATTGAGCAGGACACGCGGGTTCAGATGGAAACGAAGAACCTCGAAGCCGATACAAAATCTTTCGAAATTAGCCGTGATCAGGAATATGCGCGGCTTGCGCAGGAACGCGAAGTTGAAGTGCGCCGTGCGGCTCAAATGGCGGAAATCGCCCGCGAGCAGGCCGAGCGCCAACGCGAAGCCGATGCGGCAAAGATCGAAGCGAAAAAGCAGGTCGATGCGCAGCAGATTGAAGCGGATCGCTTGGTTGAGGAAGCCCGGATCGATCAGACCCGAGCGCTCGAAATTGCCCGGCAAGAGCAGCAGATCGCGGTTCAAAACAAGAGCCGTGAGGAAAGCCAGGCTAAGGCAGAGGCCGACGCGGCCCGCGCCAAAGCGGTGGCTGCTGAAGAGCAGGTTGCAACCTCTCGTGAGAGCGAGATTGCCGAGCGTCAGAAGAAGATCGAACTGATCGAAGCAGCGAAGGTTGCTGAGCGCGAAGCCATCGGCATCAAGGTCGAGGCTGAAGCTGAAAAAGACGCGGCGACCAACCGCGCTGAAGCAGCCCGGCTTGAGGCGAAAGGTGACGCGGATGCTGAAATTCTGCGCGCTGAGGCTGACCGGGTCCGCTTTGAAGTCGAAGCAGCCGGTCAGGAAGCGATCAACGAGGCGGCCAACATCCTCTCGATGGATCAGATCAGTCTGCAGACTAAGCTGGCTCTGCTCAAAGTGCTGCCTGAGGTTATCCGTGAAAGCGCGAAACCGATGGAAGCGATCGACTCGATCAAGATCGTTCAGGTCGACGGGCTCACCAATGGCGGCTCTGGCAATGGCGCGGCCAATGATGGCGGCGGCACAGGCGGCGGTTCTGGGAACCTTGCCACCGATGCGGTCTCCGCCGCACTCGCCTACCGCGCTCAGGCTCCGGTGCTTGACGGGCTGATGAAAGAGTTGGGCCTTAATGGTTCCTCGCTCGGATCACTTGTCGAAGCGGCTGCGCAGGAAACCGGCGACGGGGGTACGCCAACGCTGACGGAAGTTCTCAGCGATGTTGAGAAGCAGGTCATTGAAGCGGAGGCGAACCACGCGCCAAAGCCGAAAGCTTCTCCGGCTGACGGCAGCGGTGCAAATCCAGAGCCGGCTGAATAGTCTCGATCAGGAAGGCCTCTTGGTCTTCAATAACTCGCAACGCCTCCCGGTTGACTTCACGCTGATCGGGAGGTTTTGTTTGGGGGTGTCTAGGGTTCAGGGCCTCTTGCGAAGTCCAGAATTAGCGTAGCAAGCGCTCGGCCATGGCGCGCACTTCCGCGCCCATATCTTCGCGCTCTAATGCGAGAGCCAGGGTCGCTTCGACAAAGCCCAATTTACTGCCGCAATCATAGCGCTTACCGTCGAAGGTCACCGCATGGAAGGGCTGTGAGCCGATCATCTTCGCCATCGCATCGGTCAGTTGGATCTCTCCTCCTGCGCCTTTGCCTTGCGTTTCTAGCGTGCGCATGACCTCCGGTTGGAGAATGTAGCGGCCTGAGATGATCTTGTTCGACGGCGCTTCGTCAACCGGGGGTTTCTCAACCAGCCCGCGCACTTCAGTCAGCGCACCGTCCTCCGCCCCAGGATCGATCACGCCGTAACTTGAAACCTCCTCACGCGGCACCTCCAGCACGCTGATCAGATTGCCGCCGGTCTGCTGATAGGCATCGACCATCTGCTTCATGCAACCGCTGCCGCCTTGCTTGCCGATCATCAGCTCATCAGGGAGGAAGATCGCGAAGGGCTCATCACCGACAATCGCGCGCGCGCACCAGATCGCATGGCCAAGCCCCATCGGCACTTGCTGGCGCACGGTGATGATGTCGCCGGGAGTGGCGCGGGTCGGCTCCAGCACGGCCATATCCTTGCCGCGCTCGCTCATTGTGCTTTCGAGCTCATAGGCGACATCGAAATGCTCAACGATCGCTGTCTTGCCGCGGCCGGTGACGAAGATCATTTGCTCAATCCCCGCCTCGCGCGCCTCGTCAACCGCATATTGAATGAGCGGGCGATCAACGATGGGTAGCAATTCCTTCGGGATCGCTTTGGTCGCGGGCAGGAAGCGTGTGCCAAGGCCGGCAACGGGGAAAACCGCCTTCTTAATCGGCTTTGGCGTGGTCGCATTGTGATTGGTCATGGGCCAAGGGATACGGACGCATGGCGAGCCGCGTCAACTGGCGCGTGCATAGCGGGCGGAGATGCCGTTTGCGCGCCACGTGTTTTTGGCTAAGGCATAGCGATGGACAAATTGCTTATTCGGGGCGGCAATCGCCTTTCAGGAACCCTTCCGATCTCTGGCGCGAAGAACGCGGCGCTCACGCTGATACCGTGCGCTTTGCTCACCGAAGAGCCGATGACATTGCGCAATTTGCCGCGGCTTGCCGATATTGACGGGTTCCAACATTTGATGGGGCAATTCGGTGTCTCAGTGAGCATTCAGGGCAAGCGTCCGGAGGATTTTGGACGCGTCGTCACTTTTGAGGCTCAGCGCCTGACCTCAAATGTCGCGCCGTATGATCTGGTCCGCAAAATGCGCGCCTCGATTCTTGTGCTTGGGCCAATGCTGGCGCGCGCGGGCGAAGCGACGGTTTCGATGCCTGGCGGCTGCGCAATCGGCAATCGCCCGATTGACCTGCACCTTAAGGCGCTTGAAGCGTTCGGCGCAGAGATTGAGCTGGCGCAGGGCTACGTCAAAGCGATTGCCCCTGATGGCGGACTACCGGGCGGGGACTTTGATTTCCCAGTGGTGTCTGTTGGGGCGACAGAAAACGCATTGATGGCGGCTGTGCTGGCCAATGGCACAAGCCGATTGTTCAACGCCGCGCGTGAGCCAGAGATTGTCGACCTGTGCAATCTGCTCACCGCGATGGGCGCAGAGATCGAGGGTATCGGCACATCCGATCTGACCATTCACGGTGTTAAGCGTCTCAACGGCGCCACCTACAAGGTGATGGCCGACCGGATTGAGGCAGGTTCATATGCCTGCGCGGCGGCGATTACGGGCGGCGAAGTGCGGCTGGAAGGTGCCAATGCCAGCGAGATGACAGCGACCAATAATGCGCTGCGCAATATCGGGGTGGAGATCGAAGAGGACGCGCGGGGCATGACGGTGCGCGCTGACGGCCCGCTGAAAGCGACTGATCTTACCACTGCGCCCTACCCTGGCCTCGCCACCGACATGCAGGCGCAATTGATGAGCCTGCTGTGCAAGGCGCATGGCACCAGCGTGCTGAAAGAGACGATCTTCGAAAACCGTTTCATGCACGTGCCGGAGCTGTCCCGGATGAGCGCGGATATTTCGACCGAAGGCCGCACGGCAATTGTGAAAGGCCCCTCAGAGCTGACCGGTGCCGAGGTGATGGCAACCGATCTGCGCGCTTCAATGAGCCTGATTATCGCGGCGCTCGCAGCGGAGGGCGAGACGACAGTGCGCCGCATCTATCACCTTGATCGCGGCTATGAGCGGCTGGAGGAGAAGCTTCAGCTGGTCGGCGCGGATATTGAGCGGGTCGACGATTGAGGATGAGCTAGTCGATCCCGTGCCATTCCAGGGGGGCAGGCAAATGGTCTTTGGGAAAGTCTAAATGGAGGACTCGCCTAGCAGAGCTGCCGACTGAACGACCAGAGGAATGGAGAATTGGGGTCGCGTAGAGCCAACCGTCACCTGCTTCTGCGATACAGCTTATCCTGTGCCTGCTAGCAACAGTCTCACAAATTTGCCCTTCAGCAATGCGCCCATTGAGGTGGCTGCCGGGTGCAACGAGAAGCGCGCCATTGTCTTTACCTGTATCATCAAGGTGGAGCCTCAGTGTGACCATGCGTTCCAGCAACCTGAATGGGGGCTCGACATGCGTTATGCCGTCTTTCTCAGACCATGGGCCAAAACCATTGGTGTCCATTCTTGATTTGACAGCGATTGTGCGGTCCTGATGCCATCCAAGAGCCCAGTTCCGGGTGGGAGTTTTGTTGAAGGCTATTGCTCGAACACATCGCCATTCCCCTCGCATTTCGGCTTGAAGATCGGGCTTCTGAAGCAACTCCACGATGGCTGAGGCGAGGTGGGGGTTGGATGAAATGCGGTGGCCAGGTTTGCGCATCGAGAACTCGGCATGGGTAAGTTCACGCCATTGCGATAGGTTCTGTTTGATCAATCCGGGTAAGTACAAATAACCACTATCTTCTAAATTCATGGTCATCCCTCCCACTCACCAGCCAAATCCGGATCGCTCCGGCGAGGCCCGGCGGAGTCTCAGCCTTGATCCGCTCTTCGTCGATCCGCCCGACCAGCGCATTGATCGGAACATCTTCTGCCTCCGCTGCGCGTCGCAACATGTCCCAGAACACCGGCTCCAGGCTGATTGAGGTCTTGTGCCCGGCGATCTCGACCGAACGTTTGACCGGAGGATGGTAGGGTGTGTCCGCCATAGCGCCGTCAGCGATAGCGCACCGACTGTGCGTTGCCCATTAGCGATTGACGTGCGCCGAGCGATCTGGTGCTCTCGCGTCGTAATTTGGAGGGTGAAATGGTCGAGATCGTCACAGGCGAAGATGGAGTTGCGCGTTGTGGATGGTCGAGCGCGACACCGCAATACGAGCAGTACCACGACAGCGAATGGGGCTATCCGGTTGGCGATGATCGCCGCCTGTTTGAGAAGATTTGTCTGGAGGGGTTCCAATCAGGGTTAAGCTGGCGGACGATCCTGGAGAAACGCGAGAATTTTCGCGCTGCCTTTCATGATTTTGACTTTCGCAAAGTCTCTGATTTTCACGAAGATGATGTCGAGCGATTGCTCCAAGATGCAGGCATTATCCGGCACCGCGGCAAGATCGAGGCGACGATCAACAATGCCCGGCGAGCGCTCGAAATGGTCGAGGACGAGGGCTCTCTCGCCGCCTACTTCTGGCAGTATGAGCCGCGCGAGCGACTATGGGATGGCGCGCACATGCCAGGCTTTACCGATGCGTCCACTGCCCTTTCTAAAGATCTGAAGAAGCGCGGATGGAAGTTTGTTGGCCCGACGACGGCCTATGCCTTCATGCAAGCGATGGGTCTGGTGAATGACCACGCCCCAGGGTGCGCGGCGCGTGACAAAGTGGAGGATGCGCGCGCAACGTTTCACTTGAAATAGCAGGGCCCTCAACATGCTGATTGTCCCCGGTGGGCTTCCCATCTCGCGCCAGCGCGCTAAGTCTTAAAGTGCACCAGGTCGGATAGGGGATTGCTGATGGCTGATCGCAAAGGGGTGATCACAAAGAGCGCGAAGGAGATCGCAAAAGGCTTGAGCGATACCGGCCGCCTGCGCGAATCAGAATATCGCGCCTCGGTCGATGCGCTTAATCTGTTTTTCGGGGCGATTGTCGGGGTCAACTTTGCCGGGCTGACCGATCTCAGCTCGGCCGACTATGCGATCCTGCTGTTTATTACCGCCACATTGATCGGCTTCATTCTGATGGTCTCAAAGACCACGCGGCGGATATGGTCAGCGGTGCAACTGACGATCTTCATGGCCGGATATGCGTGGCTGGGCTTGGTCGAAAAAGTGATTGAGGGCGTAGATGAGAAGCTCGTGATCACCCTGGCAGTCTGGACCGGCGCGGCGCTGCTCGCAGAGTTTACTCCGCGCGACCCCGATCCCGAACCGGACGCCTGATCCAGGCCGTCCCTAATACATATGCTGGCCGCCATTGATGCTCATGGTGGAGCCGGTCATGAACGCGCCATTGTCCGAGGTGAAGAAGGCAACGCCGCGCGCGATTTCTTCCGCTTGGCCCAGGCGGCCCACGGGGATCTTGGCGACGATCTTTTCCAGCACCGGTTCCGGCACGGCGGCGACCATATCGGTGTCGATATAGCCGGGCGCGATGGCATTGACGGTCACGCCGAACTTGGCGCCTTCCTGCGCGAGAGCTTTGGTGAACCCGTGAATGCCAGATTTGGCGGCGGCGTAGTTTACCTGACCGTATTGGCCTGCTTGTCCGTTGATTGAGCCGATATTGACGATTCGGCCCCATTTGCGATCCCGCATGCCGGGAAAGGTCGCCTTGGCCATGTTGAAACACCCGCCCAGATTGACGCGCATAACGTCGTTCCAATCGTCAAAGCTCATCTTGTGCAAAGTGCCATCGCGCGTGATGCCGGCATTGTTGACGACGATGTCGACCGGGCCATGCTCTTCGGCCACTTTGGCGCAGCCTTCGAGGCAGGCTTCGTGATCGCCCACGTCCCATTTCATGGAAGGGATGCCGGTAGCCTCGGTAAAGGCGGCTGCGCTTTCATCATTGCCGCCATAATTGGCGATGACAGTGTGACCTTGGCGCTTAAGGCGCTGGCAAATGGCCTCTCCGATGCCGCGCGTGCCCCCGGTGACGATTGCTACTTTGCTCATATGTCTGTCATCCCTGTGAGTCGTTTATCCTTCTCAGGGATACGCTTGCCCTAGCGTCAGGCAACAAAAAACCCCGCGAAAGCGAGGTCTTGCATACGAATTTCTCTGGCCCAAGCGAGCGAGAGGACAATCAGAACTTAAATTGAGTTCCGACGTAAACGGCCTGATTGTCTTGATCGGCATTGGTCAGGGGATCCAAACGATCGCGCTCTTGCGACAGACGCACACCGGCGGTCACATTGAGATTGCGCGAAATCCGGTAAGCGCCGCCCACATCAAGGGTCTGCCGCTCAAGTGAACCCAGAGTGTTGGGCGAGCTGCCAGCGACTTTGCCACTTTCAAGCTCGATGCGCGGCTGAAGACGGCTAGGCTTATCCTTGGCGGTTGGGCCAGCAGGCTCAAACATCGCAAGATCAGGCATCGACAGATTGCGAACCGTCTCCGGCAGCGCAACTGGCCGAGCGAAGCTATCGTAGCCGCGTGCAATACCGAGATTGTAGCGAGTTGGCTGAACGGCCGCGATGCCGCCGCTAACGCCGGGCGCTGCGTCAATTGCAGAGCGCACGGAGATTGCTTCAGCAATATCGCTGTCCACTCGAACAGCGACGGTCACTGTGCGATCACCGTTGCCAGCATTTGCAGCGCCAGCTGGCGTAAAGCGCATGCCATCGCCACCAGCCTTGCTTGCGAACATCGCGGCAAGTTCTGGATCAACTGAGGCAGGCGTGAAAATATCGAGTGCAGAGCCCTCTAGCCCGGGCACGCTCTCTGTGAGGCTTACCAAAGCGAGACCAGTCGAGGGAACACCAAGCGCCAGCGCGCCAGCGGCAAGCATCAGCGGCAGCTTGCGCTGCGCCTTACTTCCAATCTGGTTAGCCTTACCTGTCATGGCGTTCACTCAAATCCTTCGATCATTATCGTTCTGATCAAAGCATCCCCTGCCTGAACATTGGCTGAGTTTGCCCCAAAACGACTCGCCGCATTTATGCAACAATCAGAATATTAGAACCATGAGTCGGCACTAGGCAATCCTCCGGAGGCTGAATCCCGCTGAACCCTAGCGTTTTTGGCAAGACTCCCGCGAATCTGTTGCATTGTGCACACAATGGAATTTGCAGAATGTTTTTCCGTCCAATGCCGCAGTTCAGCCGCCATAAAGGCGCGTGCAGCGCTAGAATACGCGGATAATTGGCCCCGTCCGGCCGCGTGACCGCTTGCCGCGCTGGCACGCGAGGCTATAGAGACATTTGATGATGCAAAAGGAATTTACCGCTGTGACCCGCGCTCAAACTACGCTTTCTCGTTCGTTCCGCGTTCTGCTTGCTGGATTGGGAGCAGCTTCGCTTGCTGCATGTGGCGGCAGCGATCGGCCTAAAGCGGATATGGCTGCCTCTCAGGTCAACACGATTGGCGTGAATTCCTATCTCTGGCGTGCATCGCTCGAAACCGTCAGCTTCGCGCCGCTGCTTCAAGCGGACAGCGCGGGCGGCGTTATCGTCACCGATTGGTATGCCAACCCAGGCAATCCGAATGAGCGCGTGAAAGTGACCGTGACCATTCTCGATCAGGATTTGCGGGCCGACGCCCTTCGCGTCGCTGCCAGCCGTCAGTTCGCTCAGGGCGGCGGATGGGTCGATGCGCCGGTGCAGGCCGCGACCGTTCAGAAACTGGAAGACATTATCCTGACGAAAGCGCGCGATCTGCGCCGCAAAGCTGTAGCCAGCTAAGCCAAATTTCCCTAGCGGGGTTTCATGACTGATACGCGTTTTGATCCGTCCAGTGCCGACGGGCGCTGGCAACGTGCGTGGAGCGAGGCGGGCACTTTTACCGCTGACAGCTCTTCGTCCAAGCCCAAGAGCTTCATCCTCGAGATGTTCCCCTATCCCTCGGGCCGCATCCATATGGGGCATGTGCGCAATTACACGATGGGCGACGTGCTGGCGCGCTATAAGAAAATGCGCGGCCACGAAGTGCTCCATCCGATGGGGTGGGACGCGTTCGGCATGCCGGCTGAAAACGCGGCGATGGAAAAGAAGGTTCATCCCGGCAGCTGGACCCGGGCCAATATCGAGGCGATGAAAGCGCAATTGCAGCGCATTGGCTTTGCGCTCGATTGGACGCGAGAGTTCGCGACCTGCGATCCAGAATATTACGGCCACGAACAATCGCTGTTCATCGATATGTATGAGGCCGGGCTGGTTTACCGCCGCAGCAGCGAGGTGAACTGGGATCCGGTCGACATGACCGTGCTCGCCAATGAGCAGGTGATCGATGGCAAGGGCTGGCGCAGCGGCGCCGAGGTTGAAAAGCGCAAGCTCGATCAGTGGTTTTTGAAGATCACGGATTTCGCGGGCGAATTGCTCGATGGCTTGGGTGAGCTCAAAGATTGGCCAGAGAAGGTTCGCCTGATGCAGGAAAACTGGATCGGCAAATCCACAGGTCTCGAGTTTTCATTTGAACTTTCAAACGGCGACAAGCTGCCGGTCTATTCGACCCGTCCAGACACGATTTTCGGCGCGAGCTTCTGCGCAGTCGCAGCCGACCATCCACTGGTGCAGCAAGTCGGCGCGAGCGATCCGGCGGCGGCGAGCTTTATCGAGGAATGCAAGCGCGGCGGGACGACCGCGGCTGAACTGGAGACCGCTGAGAAGCTCGGCTTTGATACGGGCGTCACGGCAAAGCATCCCTTTACGGGCGAGCCTTTGCCGGTGTTCATCGCCAACTTCGTGCTGATGGATTACGGCACAGGCGCGGTGATGGGCGTGCCCGGTCATGACCAGCGCGACTTTGAATTTGCGACTAAGTACAAACTGCCAATCGCGCGCGTCGTTGCCAGCGATGTGAGCGAAGCGGACGCTCCGCTGGATGGCGAAGCGGCCACTGGTGATGGCGTGATCGTCAATTCTGACTTCCTCAATGGCATGAGCGTCGAAGACGCCAAGGCCGAGGTAAATTTCCGCGCCGAAGCAGACGGTTGGGGCGAGGGCACGACCGTTTGGCGACTGCGCGATTGGGGTGTCTCACGTCAGCGCTATTGGGGCACACCGATCCCCTTCATCCACTGCGATGCGTGCGGAGTGGTGCCGGTGCCGAAAGGTCAGCTGCCGGTCACTCTGCCTGAGGATGTCGATTTTGAAACGCCGGGCAACCCGCTGGAGCGCCATCCGACCTGGAGCAAAACGGCCTGCCCCAAATGCGGCGGCGATGCGCGGCGCGAGACCGATACGCTCGATACCTTCACCAATTCCTCCTGGTATTTCCTGCGCTTCGCCAGCCAGCCCGTGGATGCGCCCTTCGACGCGGAAGAAGTCGCCAAATGGATGCCGGTGGAGCATTATATTGGCGGGATCGAGCACGCGATCCTGCACTTGCTCTACGCCCGGTTCTGGACCCGCGCGCTGAAGCATATCGGCAAGATCGATGTGGCGGAGCCGTTCGCTGCGCTCTTCACTCAGGGCATGGTGACGCATGAGACGTATGGCAAAAGAGAGAACTATACTCGCAAATCATCGGTCGATGGCAGGGACGTCGAAGTTAGTGAATGGACTTGGCTATCCCCAGATGAGGTAAACCGCACTTCTGAAGGTGCAACACTGAAGGCGAGTGGTGAACCCGTCGAAGTCGGCCGCGTCGTCAAAATGTCGAAGTCGAAGAAGAACGTTGTCGACCCAGACGGTATTATCGATGAATATGGCGCGGACGCGGTGCGCTGGTTCATGCTGTCCGACAGCCCGCCAGAGCGCGATTTGCCCTGGTCAGAGGCAGGTATTGAAGGTTGCGGACGGTTTGTGCAGCGGCTTTGGCGCCTGTTCGAAAGCCTCGATCCGGCCGCCTCAGGCGAAGACAAAGCGCTCGCTCGTAAGGCTCACCAGGCCATCGTCGCGGTTGCTGAAGACATTGAGGCGCTGAGCTTTAACAAAGCGGTGGCGCGCATTTACGAGCTTACCGGAGCGGCGGAAAAGGCGGCCCCGAGCGAAAGTCGCAATTTTGCGATCCGCACCATCCTGCATCTCGTCAGCCCGATGATGCCGCATTTGGCCGAAGAGATCTGGTCGAGGCAGAATGAGAGCGGCCTGATCGCCGACGCTGCTTGGCCAGCCCACGATCCAGCCATGCTGGTCGAAGATGAAGTCACGATTGCTGTCCAGCACAAGGGCAAGCTGCGCGATACGCTGACTGCGCCCAAAGGGGCTGCGAAAGAAGACCTCGAAGCGCTTGCGCTGGCGAGCGAGAAGGTCCAGCGTTCACTTGATGGAGCGGAGATACGCAAGGTGATCGTGGTGCCCGATAGACTGGTGAACATCGTTACGTGATGCGCCGCGCGCTTGCCTTGCTCGCGTGTTTTGCGCTGTCGCCGGTTCTGGCGTCCTGCGGGCTGCAACCGCTCTATTCGAGCGATGGCACCAATGCCGGGGTGACCAATGGATTGGCCGCCGTACAGATCCCGACCATTCCCGGACGCGGAGGTTGGCTGCTGCGCGGAGAGCTTGAAGACCGCTTGCAAGTGTCGGGCGCTATCGCCCCGCGCTACCGGCTTGATGTGCGGCTCGATGATGCGCTTGAGGCGCTGGGCGTGCTCAATGATGACACCATCAGCCGCGAGCGCCGAATTTTGCGCGCGCGCTATCAATTGATTGATATCGCCAGCGGCGAAATCTTGCTTGATGCGACCGCCGGGGCCGACGCTGGTATCGATGTGGTCAGCTCCGAATATGCGACCATTGCAGCTGAGCAGACCGCGCTTGAGAATCTCTCCAAAGAGGTAGCAGACCGGATGGTGACCCAAATCGCCCTCACCCTGCGCACGCAAGCCAGCGCGGCGGACAGCGCGCCAGCTGGCCAATGAAGGCAACCCAGCGCGACTTCGCACGCGGCCTCCCCAGCGGCGCGGCCAATTGCTCCATCTTCTTTTTCTGCGGACCCGACGAGGCAGGGGCGTCTGCCGCAGCCACCAAAATCATCGAAGGCCTGCCCGATGCGGGCGAGCGGATCGAAATATCCGGCGGCGACCTCAAACGAGATCCTGCGATGCTTGGCGACGAGGCCCGCTCCGGCTCCTTGTTCGGCGATAAGCGCCATTTGTTTGTCCGTGCCAATGGTGATGAGGCCCATGACGCGGTCAAAGCTCTGATTGAGACAACCGACGCGGGCGCGGGCGAGGCGGCCCCGGTGCTGATCGTCGCCACCTCCGCGACGGACAAAGCGCGCACGGCCAAGCTGATCGAGAAACGCAAAGACGGCATGGTCGCGATGTTCTGGCCGCCGGACTTGTCTTCCGTAGCGGTGTCTGTGCGAGCGATGGCCGATGCAGCGGGACTAAGGCTAGGCGGTGATTTGGCCGAGCGTATTGCGCGCGCCGCGGGCCTAGATGTGCGGCTGGCGCAATCAGAAGTGACCAAGCTCGCGCTTTATTGCGGCGCTGATCCGCTGGAGCCCAAGACCGCTTCGATCGAGGATTACGGCGAGATTGGCGCAGCGACCGAGGAAGACGGGTTCCAACCGCTGGTCAATGCCGTGATGGGCGGCGAGCTACCCCGGATCGACCGCGAAATCCGCCGGATGCGAGAGCTGGGCCTGAACCCTGTGGGCTTGCTGCTGGCGATCGAACGGCGCGCGGCGCAATTGGCTCAGATCACCGCGAAGCTTGGCCCGCGCGGCTCGCTCGACAATCTCGGCAAGGGTGAAAAGGCGCAGCTCGGCATATTCTGGCGCGAAGAGCGCGACATCCGCCAGCAACTCACAAAATGGCATGCGCGCAAGCTGGACCGGCTGATCCCGCGCCTGATCGAGATGCACAGATCGCTGCTGTCCAACAGCCAAGCGGCGGAGATGCTGCTGGCCCAAGGACTGGCTGAAATTGCCAGATTTGCTGCCAAGCGGTGAATTCTCGGGGCCAAGCGCTCCACCGAAAATTCGCATTGCGGCACCAATTGTATTAGGCTTTGCCTAGGTAGTAATACCGGGGTCGTAGAAATGTTGCTGATGGGATCATGAATAAGCTGCCTGGATCGATTGTCGCGAGCGCGCAGTCGCAAAAGACACAGCTGCAATCGGCGCCCTCATTAGAGCGCCGGCGACTTTGCGCCTATATTGCGATGCTGCTCATCGATCTGATTTTATTGCATTTCGGTTTTGTATTCGCTGCCTTTGCCTATGAAAATGTGTGGTGGGAGCCGCGCGCAGTGTTGGCGACAGCGATATTGCTGCCGATCTATTTTACGATAGCGCTCTACAACACGAGCTATTGCGCAAGGTCGCTGACCGATTGGGGGTATGCGGTCAGAAAGCTGGCGGTTGCCTTGGTGATTTCGGTTGGATTGCTCAATTTTCTCGCCTTTTTCGCCAAAGCCAATGCGGAGTTTTCGCGGGTAGCCATGTCGCTGGGGCTCATCTTGTCCTTTGCCCTGATGGCGCTGGCGCGGCGCGGATTGGTAGCGTTTATTGCCCGTTTCTGGGGTGGGAAGATCCGCAATTACCTCGTGATTGATGATGGCGGTCCGGCTTTCTCACTGCGCGATGCGACGGTGATCGATGCGCGCGAGATGGGTCTCGATCCTGGCAGCCATGATCCGCATATGCGCGACAAGATTGGGCAATTGCTGCGCAATCAGGACAATGTGGTTGTTTCCAGCTCTTCACTGCGGCGGCAGCCATGGGCGATCTTGCTTAAATCGGTTGGAGTGTTCGGCGAGATTCTGAGCGAGCCTGCACAGCGCATCGGGGCGATGGGCGTGCAGCGCTATGACGCGCAGGATGTCACCTCACTGGTTGTCTCGACCGGCCCGCTTGGCCTGCGTGCGCGTGCAACGAAGCGGTGTTATGACATCGCTCTGGCGTTGGCTGGGCTCATCATTCTGTCTCCAGTGCTCGCTGTGTTTGCGCTGCTCATCAAGCTGGAGGACGGCGGGCCTGTGGTGTTCGCTCAGCGGCGCGTTGGGCGCGGCAATGAGTTCTTCAACATGCTCAAATTTCGCAGCATGCGGGCGGAGAGCGGGGATGAGAGCGGCGAGCGATCAACTCGCGCGATGATGACCGTGTCCCCGTATTGGCCGCTTCATCCGTTCAAGCAGTATTGATGAGCTGCCGCAGCTCTGGAACGTTCTACGCGGTGAAATGTCGATTGTGGGGCCGCGCCCCCACGCGCTTGGCAGTCAGGCGGGCGATAAGCTGTTTTGGGAGGTTGATGGCCAATATTGGCGGCGTCATTCGCTCAAACCTGGGTTGACCGGCTTGGCTCAAGTGCGCGGGCATCGGGGCGCGACAGAGCAGGAATCAGACCTCACCGACCGCCTTCAATCCGACCTTGAGTATATCGCGGGCTGGACCTTGCGCCGCGATGTGGAGATCACTTTGCGCACCTTGTCGGTGTTGCGCCACGACCGCGCCTTTTGAGAGCCGCTTACTCGCCGTCTTGCGGGACGGAGAAGCTGCCCGTGACCCGCCCGTCTGCGCCTTCAGTTGCCCCGGCTGGACCACCCGATGCCCGGCCATCAACGCTCGACAGCCCGGTTCTAAGGTCAATCACCAAGCGACCGCCGTTCAGCCTATCGCCGCCGCGTGCGAGCCGGACATTGCCCGACATGGTGATGATCCGGCGGCCAAAGTCATAGATTGCGACATCGCCGCTAGCGCGCTCATTGCCGCGTGATACGGTAACGCCGCCAGTCGCAGTTATGCGCTGGATATCGAGTGATCCGCTGTCGCTGTAGTTCACCAGCATGCGGTTCGATTGCACGGTGAGGCCAGCTTGACGCACGATCACATTGCCTGACAGCGCCACGCGGTTTTCCCGGTCCTGAAGCTCAATCCGGCCTGCGTCGAAGTCGACCGGAGCGCGGCTGTTATGCGCAGCAATGCCCTGAGCGCCAACCTGGATCGCGCCCATAAAGGCGGCGGTGCCGACCAATCCGCCGAGCGCCCAGCGGGCCGCAGTGCGGATCAGTGAAGGGGGTGCGGTGTGCGTCATGGTATCCTCAATTCGCCCGGTATCATGGACAGTTTGGCATTGCCTTCCAGCGTGATGGTGCGCGCCGACAGGTCCGCTCTCAGCGTATCGGCACTGAATGTGCCGGCAGGCACAGCGCCCTCGACCCCGTCATCGCCGCGTATCGCGCGTTCTTCAAGGTCAACGGAGACCCCGCGCGCGGTCATGATGTAGCCATCGGCGGCGCGCAATCGCACAGCGCCGTCAATAGCGACGACCTCGTCGTCAATGTCATAGGCCCCGCCGGTTGCGCTGATCCGGGCAGGCCCCTCTGGCAATAGCAGCTGCGCGATCAGATCATCCATCCGCACGATGCCTTCCGCGCTAGACCGCTGCACCGCCTCGCCCGCTTGGATTGAGAATGGCCGGCCCCGCGCATCGCGGCCGCGATACATGGCGTTATCCACGCTCAGCCGCTCGTTGATCATCGCCACTTTGTTGCGGTCTAGCAGGAACGAGATTTCGCCGCGCGGCGACAACGGAGTGATGATCATGAGCGCCGCCATAATGCCAACGCCCATCGGCAAAGCGCGAGCCAGGAAGCCGACGAGCTTGTCATGCGATCCACCAGGCGCGGCAAAGTCCTGGCGCTTGCCACGAAGCGCCTGTGCCTTGCTTGTTTCGATGCGCCGTTTGATGACCATAAGAGTGCTTTGCCTAGCCCTGCCTTACATATGGCTGAAGATGTCGTGCTCTGACCAACCGGCCATGTCGAGCAGGGCGCGTGTTGGCAGGAAGTCGAAACAGGCCTGCGCGATCTCGGTCCGCCCTTCGCGTTCGAGCCGCTTGATCAGCTCCTCGCGCATGGCGTGGAGATAGCGCACGTCAGAGGCGGCATATTCGCGCTGAGCCTCGCTCAGCTCCGGTCCGCCCCAATCGCTCGATTGCTGCTGTTTGGAGATTTCCGCGCCGAGCAGTTCATGCGCAAGGTTCTTCAGACCGTGGCGATCAGTGTAGGTCCGCACCAGCTTGCTCGCGATCTTGGTGCAGAACACTGGCGCGGCCATCACACCGAGGTAGTAATGGATCGCGGCCAGATCGAAGCGCGCATAGTGATAGAGCTTTATCCGCGCAGGGTCCGCCAGCACCGCCTTCAAATTGGGCGCGGCATAGTCGCTGTCCGGGCCAAAGCGCACCAAATGCTCATCCCTTTTGCCATCGCTGATCTGCACCACACACAGCCGATCACGGTGGGTGATCAGGCCCATGGTTTCAGTATCAACGGCCACGGGGCCATCGGCGAGCACGCCTGCGGGCAGGTCTTCTTCATGGAAATGGACTGTCATAGGCTCAGTCTCCTAGATGCATTGGGGAAAGAGGGGAAGGGGACATGGCGCTGGGATGCGCGGGCAGTGTAGCTTTTGACAGATGAGCAGTGATCCCATCCCTGAAAGCTGGCGCGCCGCGCTGGAGCCGGTGCTGGCCAGCGCCGAAGCACGTAAGCTGGGCGGATGGCTGCGCGCGCAGGAGGACGCGGGCAAGGTAATCTATCCTCCGCGCGGGACACGCCTTGCCGCGCTGGCCATGACCCCGCTGGAGGATGTGCGCGTGGTCGTGTTGGGTCAGGATCCCTATCACGGGCCGGGTCAGGCGCATGGCCTGTCGTTCTCGGTTCAAGACGGGGTGAAGCCGCCGCCCTCGCTTGCCAACATCTTCAAAGAGCTGGAGAGCGATCTGGGCATTCCGCCGCCCGCCACTGGCAATCTCACCCCCTGGGCCAAGCAGGGCGTGCTGCTGCTCAACAACACGCTGACGGTTGAGGCTGCGCAAGCGGGCAGCCATGCGGGGCGCGGTTGGGATGCGATCACCGATGCCTGCGTCGCGGCGGTGGCGGAGCGCGCAGGCCCGTGCGTGTTCGTGCTGTGGGGCAGTCATGCGGCGAAGAAGGCGGGCCGGGTGAAGGCCTTTGGCGGCGGCCCGCATCACCTGGTGCTCACCAGCCCGCATCCCAGTCCGCTGTCGGCTTACCGCGGCTTCTTTGGCTCCAAACCCTTCAGCCAAATCAACGCCTTCCTTGAAAGCCACGGCCTCACACCGATTGATTGGGCGCTGTAGCGGCTTGGAACACAGATGTGATTTTCGAATCTGTGACTTTTGGCAGAAACTCTCGTAATTAGAGCGCCTTACTGCGATCCACGCGCGGCAAAGTGTGACTTTTGAAATGTTGGAATTGCGCCGCGGCGCAGCGGTGTAAATCATGCCTCAAACTTGCCTCAAACCGCGTGCTGTAGGAAAGTCCGATTATGACCCAGGATGAGGCCCGCACCGCCCTGCTCAAACGGCAGGAAGAGCTCGCAGAGGAAGACCGCATCAGCACCGAAAGCCGCGAGCCAGTGACCTTGCAGCAAGACAGCGTCGGCCGGCTAAGCCGGATGGATGCGATGCAGCAGCAGGCAATGGCTCAAGCGCAGGAACGCCGCCGGGCAGGCGAGCGCACGCGTATTGCCTCCGCGCTTCAGCGCTTGGACGAAGATGAATGGGGCTATTGCGCCACCTGCGGCGAGGACATCGCCGAGGCGCGCCTGCGCTACGATCCCAGCGTTCCGACCTGCGTCAAATGTGCGGGCGGCGCGGATTAATCACTCTGCGCTGCTTCCGGTCGCGGCGCAATTTTGCGCAGCTCCAACTGGCCCAAGCGTGGGTCTGAATTGGGGCTGGGTGCAAATTTGAGGACATTATCCTCCAAGACGCCGATCATGCCGGTGAAATCCGCCACGCCCAGATCATTGCGCTCAAACGCGAAGGTGATCGTGCTGCCCGGCGTCCAGCCAAGGTCATCCACGCGATGCATCGCGGATTGCACATCGTAAATGCTCTCTTCCAGCCTCAACGCGACAGGTTTTGGGCATTCCCCATTTGGCGGTGACCAACCTTCTGCTGGGACTTGATCAATCAGGCGCGCCCCATCCGCACAATCGACCAGAACGGTGGCGTATTGAAAGGGCTTGGCATTGCTCGCCCACACCACTTTCACCATTGGTGCGCCGGGATTTTTCTCAAGCCCGAGCCAGTTAAACTCGGGCGGCACAGGCTTGGGGGTGGAGGTGAGGATGACAAATTCGCCCTCCTGATCCCACGTGCCGCGCGCCCGCATGTCGAGCGCGCCGACAGACAGGCCCCATCCGAACGTCCCGTCAGCGGCAAGTTCCATGCCCATCGCGGTTTCGAACGAGCCGCCATTGTACCGCCCGATAAACTTGGAATTGGGGTCGGGTTTGGCCGGTTTTGCAGCTGGCGGCGCGGAGGGTGAAGTTTCCTGCGCAGCCGAAATCGCGCTTGGCTGAACCGGCGCCTCACCGGGGGCAGACCCGCCATTGGCACAGGCGGAAAGGCCAAGCGCCAGTGCACCGAGCACGAAAACGTGACGCTGTTTCAAGCGCCGTAATTTAGAACGTAGCATTCAACCTCATCCCCAACAGCACGCCTGTATCGCGTGCTGCGACCGCGCTGTCTATAAGCTGAGCGTTGGCGGTGACCTCGAATTTATCAGCGACGCCCACTGTGTAGAACAGCTCCACGCCTCGCTCATCTTCTAAGCCGAGCCTTGTGGCGAGCACGCTCACCAGCTCGTCGGTCAGGGAATATTGGAACACCGCCGCGCCAAATCGGTCCTGCGGGCGACCGCGTGGATTGCCGGAGACACCGATAAAACCGCTGTAATCAAGGAAGGTCGGATCGCCGAGCGAGCCGTAAACCTGGCCGAAAATGCCCCAACCTTTGCCCGGTGCCTCTGGATAGACACCCAGGAATTGATAGCCGGCAAACACGGCGGCAAACTCTCCGCGCGTATTGCCAAAGCTCGATCCCGGCGCTGGAACCAATGCGGCTGGCAGAGAGCGCGCATTGATATCATTGCGGGTCGATCCGGACAGTTTGAGTGCGTAATAGCCCGGCTTGCCGCCAATCTTCAACGGCACAGTGACAGAGCCGAGAAATCCGACGCCGCTGCCAAAGGCGGTTTCAAATCCGGTGCGCTCAAATTGCGAATCCGGGTCGAACACCCATAGACGGTAAAGCGCATTGTCGGTCGGCACTTCCAGCAATGCCCCGGTGATCGTATTAGCAATGATCGCGGACGGCGGCAGAGCGACGCTGAGGTTTTGAAAGCCGTGATGCCCATTGCTGCCAACCACGGGCAGCTTACCGCCGAGGTCGAGCACATTGACCTTGCCCACGGTCAGCTTCGTGCCCGATTTCCAGCGTTTGGAGACGCTGGCGGAGAGGTCGAAATCGCCCGCACCCTCGCCGCGGAACAGGGCGGTGTTGTTGGGGATCAAACCAATGACGCCGTTTGAATCCTTGCCCCAGGTGAACTCGGGCCGCAGCGTGAATGTCCAGCTGTCATCGAGGCCTAAGGTGCTGCCTTGAACGTCGATATAAGCATCGGCCCGGCCGCTGTAACGAAACGGGCCCGGCGCATCTCCTGCAACGGGTACATCGACAAATTGGGAGATTGAAAGCTTGGTCTCAACCGGCTTGGAAGGCGGCGGAGCCTGCGGGGCGGCGACGGGAACGAGGACTGGGAGAGGTGCGGGTGCTGGGCCGCTGCTTTGCGATGCGCCCGTGGATGTGGTTCCGACATCGACCCCTGGATTGTCTTGCGCCGAATGAGCGGCGGGCGTCGCAGTAACTGAGCCAGAAAACACCGCGTCAAACTCGTCCTGAAGCGTCGTTTCAGCGGCCACTGGCTGCGTAGCGCCGAGCAGTCCTGCGCTCATTGCCGCAGTAACAGCGGCGAGGCGCGCGAATTGAAGCTTGTGCGAACGTTTCGGTGCGACCCGCATAGTGTTTTCTTGCAATTCGCCGCGCCAGTGCGCCGCCAATCGCTTCTCTCCCGCCGTATTATGCTTTGGTGCCTGACAAGAACAGGCGGGTCAAGCACCTAGCTTCGACTTGGAGTTGCGCAATAATAGTACCTGTGACTTGCGCAATTGTTTGCAGCGGTAAGAAGTTAACTGGGCAAACGGGCAGCAACATCTGGTGCTACCGACGTAATTAATCGTTCAAACTGCAGGCATTTTGGCAGCTATGGGTTAGATTAGAGCGTTTCTTAACGCGGCAAAGAGCTCGCACCCATCAGAGCTTCATCGACGCTGCGCGCACACTGGCGGCCTTCGCGGATTGCCCAGACGACCAGGCTTTGCCCGCGCCGCATATCGCCGCAGGCATAGACCTTCTCCACACTGGTGGCGTAGTCGTCTTCGTTCGCCGCAACATTGCCGCGCTCCGTCAGCTCGACCGCTGCCTGATCGAGCAGGCCGGTCTTTTTCGGACCGACAAAGCCCATCGCGAGCAGGATCAAATCAGCGGGGATTGTGAACTCGCTGCCGACGATCTCGCGCATCTGGCCATCAACCCATTCGACCCGCGCGCATTCGATGCCGGTCACTTTCTCGCCGTCGCCAACTACGCGCTTGGTCAGAACCGCCCAATCGCGGTTTGCGCCTTCTTCGTGACTAGAGGATGTGCGCAGCTTCAGCGGCCAATCGGGCCAGGTCAGCGCCTTGTCTTCCTTCTCTGGCGGCTTGGGCATGATCTCCAGCTGGGTGACGCTTTTCGCGCCCTGCCGGTTGGAGGTGCCGACGCAGTCAGAGCCGGTGTCACCGCCGCCGATCACGACCACGTCTTTGCCGGTCGCGAGCAGGCTGCCGCGCGGAGCGGCGCGCAATTCGTCGTCGCCGGCATTGCGCTTGTTCTGCTGGGTCAGGAATTCCATCGCCAGGCGCACACCGTCCATCTCCGCACCGGGAATGGAGAGTGCGCGGGCGTCTTCGCTGCCACCGGACAGGACAATCGCATCGTAATTTTCATTGAGGCTCTGTAATGAGACATCAACGCCAACCTCTTTGCTGGTTTTGAACTCAACCCCTTCGGCCTCCATCTGGACGCAGCGGCGGTTGATCAGCTGTTTTTCCATCTTGAAGTCAGGGATCCCGTAGCGCAGCAATCCGCCGACCCGGTCGCTTTTCTCAAACACGGTGACGGTGTGGCCAGCGCGCGCCAATTGCTGGGCGCAGGCCATGCCCGCGGGGCCTGATCCGACCACTGCGACCGTCTTGCCGGTTTTCTTGGCGGGCACCTGCGGCTCGATCCAGCCTTCTTTCCATCCGCGATCGACAATCGCGCATTCGATCGATTTGATCGTCACAGGCTGGTCGACGATGTTGAGCGTACAGCTCGCCTCGCATGGCGCGGGGCAGATGCGGCCGGTGAATTCCGGGAAATTGTTGGTCGAGTGCAGAACGGAAAGCGCGTTCTTCCAATCGTTCTCGTAAACCAGATGATTCCAGTCCGGGATCATATTGTTTACGGGACAGCCATTGTGACAATAGGGGATGCCGCAATCCATGCAGCGTGCGGCCTGATTAGACAGCGTCGCATCATCGGGCTGAACCACAAATTCGCGGTAATTGCTCAGCCGTTCCTTGGGGTCGAGATAGTCGCGCTCGCGCCGCTCGATTTCGAGAAATCCGGTGTCTTTGCCCATGGTATCTACTCTGTTTCTATTCTGCTGCGACCGAGGCGGCTTCTTCGCGCTCAGCTTCGAGAGCCTTTAGCGCGCGTGCATAATCCCTCGGCATAACCTTTACGAACTGGCTCAGCGATTGCTCCCAATTGCCAAGCAATTCGCCAGCCTTGGTGCTGCCCGTGTGCAATTGGTGGCGCTCGATCAGGATCTTGAGCCGCTCTGCATCATGGCGCAGCATGTCGCCCATGCCGAAATCATGTACGGAGCTGGCGCGCTGCGCCGGGCGTCCGGGGCCGTCTTCGGCGTCAGGCTCTGCGGAGATTGGCAACAGGTCGACCTGCGCCTTGTTCACCAGACTTTCGAATGTGCCGTCCGGGTCATAGACGTAGGCCACACCGCCGCTCATCCCAGCGGCAAAGTTGCGGCCCGTCTTGCCCAGCACAACGACAACGCCGCCGGTCATATATTCGCAGGCGTGGTCCCCCGCGCCCTCGACCACGGCAATCGCGCCAGAATTGCGCACGGCAAAGCGCTCGCCCCCGACACCGCCAAAGTACGCCTCACCCGCAATCGCGCCGTACAGAACGGTGTTGCCGACGATGATGTTCTCGCTCGGATCGCGGTTTGCCGTATCCGGTTGGCGCACGATGATGCGCCCGCCTGATAGGCCCTTGCCGACATAGTCATTGGCATCGCCTGACAGATCGAGCGTGACCCCGTGCGCCAGCCAAGCGCCAAAGCTCTGGCCAGCCACACCGCTTAAGTTGATGCGGATCGTCTCTGGCGGCAGGCCTTCATGGCCATGCGCAGCAGCGATCTTGCCAGACAGCATCGCGCCAACGGTGCGGTTCTTATTGGCGATCTCATAGGTTAGTTGGACCGGCTTTTTCGCCTGAATGGCCTCCGCGCAGTCCGCGATCAGCGCATTGTCCAGCGCACCGCTCAGGCCGTGATCTTGACCCTCGGTGTGCTGCAAAGATGCGCCTTCCGGCAGCTCTGGCATGTGGAGCAGACGCGAGAGATCAATTCCGCTCGCCTTCCAATGGCGGTGCATCCGGCTCATATCGAGACGGTCGGCGCGGCCAACCATTTCATCAACAGTGCGGAAGCCCATTTTAGCCATGATTTGGCGTAGCTCTTCGGCAACGAAGAACATGTAATTGACCACATGCTCTGGCTGGCCGGTGAAGCGCTTGCGCAGCTCTGGATCCTGCGTGGCGACGCCGACGGGGCAGGTGTTGAGGTGGCACTTGCGCATCATGATACAGCCTGCCGCGATCAGCGGCGCTGTGGCAAAGCCGAACTCGTCCGCGCCTAGCAGTGCGCCAATGGCAACGTCGCGTCCAGTGCGCAGGCCGCCGTCGACTTGCACGGCGATGCGGCTGCGCAGATCATTGAGCAGCAGAGTTTGCTGGGTTTCAGCAAGGCCGATTTCCCAAGGGCTGCCCGCATGCGTCAGGCTGGTCAGCGGCGATGCGCCGGTTCCGCCGTCATAGCCAGAGATGGTGACATGGTCCGCGCGCGCTTTTGAAACGCCAGCGGCCACCGTGCCCACGCCCACTTCGGACACGAGCTTGACCGAAATGCGCGCCTCTGGCTGCACGTTTTTCAAATCGTGGATCAGCTGCGCGAGGTCTTCGATCGAGTAAATATCGTGGTGCGGTGGCGGCGAGATCAGGCCGACGCCGGGCGTCGAATGGCGCACTGCGCCGATCCGCTTGTCGACCTTGTGACCGGGCAGCTGGCCGCCTTCGCCGGGCTTTGCGCCTTGCGCCATCTTGATCTGGATATCGTCGGAATTCGCGAGATATTCCGTCGTGACGCCAAAGCGTCCCGATGCCACCTGCTTGATCCGGCTGCGCATGGAATCGCCATTGTCCAGCGGCTTGAAACGGAACGGTTCTTCGCCGCCTTCGCCGGTGTTGGAGCGTCCGCCAATGCGGTTCATCGCGACCGCCAGGGTCGAGTGGGCCTCATGGCTGATCGAGCCAAAGCTCATCGCGCCGGTGCTGAAACGTTTGACGATTTCCGATGCTGGCTCAACCTCATCGAGCGGGATCGCCTCTTCGGCTTTCTTGAATTCCATCAGCCCGCGAATGGTCAGCAGGCGTTCGGATTGCTCGTTCACGCTTTTGGCAAACTCTTCGTAGTTTGACGGATTGTTGCCGCGCACGGCGTGCTGAAGATCGGCCACGTTCTTGGGCGTCCACGCATGCTCTTCGCCGCGCAGGCGGTATTGGTACATGCCGCCCACATCGAGCATGTTTTCATAGATTGGGTTGTCGCCATAAGCCTGCGCGTGGCGGCGCACGCTTTCCTCGGCGACCTGCGCCAAGCCCACACCTTCGATGGTGGTCGAGGTGCCGGTGAAATAGCTTTCAACAAACGGAGTGGACAGGCCAACCGCATCAAAGATCTGCGCGCCGCAATAGGATTGATAGGTCGAAATGCCCATTTTGGACATGACCTTGCGGATGCCCTTGCCGATCGCCTTGATGTAGTTTTGCTCCACCTCGCGCGGGTCCAGCTCAAGGTGCTTCTTGCGGCGAATGTCCTCCAGCGTTTCAAACGCCATGTAAGGGTTGATTGCCTCTGCGCCGTAACCTGCGAGCACGCAGAAATGGTGCACTTCGCGCGCTTCGCCGGTTTCCACGACCAGGCCGGTCTGCATCCGCAGGCCTTGGCGCACCAGATGATGATGCACAGCAGCCGTGGCGAGCAAAGCGGGCATGGGAATGCGGTCCGCATTTTGAGCGCGGTCCGACAGCACCAGAATATTGTGATCTTGCAGCACCGCCTCGGTCGCGGCCCAGCACATTTCCTTGATCGCTAGCTCAATGCCTTCGACACCAGCCTCAGCGTCCCAAGTCATATCGATAGTGGCGCAGCGGAACGCGCCGTCCAGCGCGGTTTCAACGGTGCGGATCTTGGCTAGATCATCATTGGTCAGGATCGGCTGTTCGACCTCCAGCCGCTTATGCGTGCCAGCTTCTCGGCCAAGCAGGTTCGGGCGCGGACCGATCATCGACAGCAGGCTCATCACCAGCTCTTCGCGGATTGGATCAATCGGCGGGTTGGTGACCTGCGCAAAGTTCTGTTTGAAATAATCGTAGAGCAGGCGCGACTTGTTCGATAGTACTGCAATCGGCGTGTCTGTGCCCATTGACCCCAGCGGGTCATCGCCCTTCACTGCCATTGGCTCAAGGAAGCGCGAGATGTCTTCCTGAGTGTAGCCGAATGCCTGCTGACGCTTCAGCAGCGAATTGCCGTCCGCCTCATCGCGCTCAACCACTTCGGACAGTTCCGGCTCGATATCGGCGATATCTTCGAGCTTAAACTGAGCCTTTTTGAGCCAATCGGCATAGGGCTCTGCGCCGGCCAGCTCCGCCTTCAACTCGTCATCTTCGATAATCCGGCCTTGCTCCAGATCGATCAGCAGCATCTTGCCCGGTTGCAGGCGCCATTTGCGGGTGATGTCTTCTTCGGCGAACGGCAAAACGCCGCTTTCCGAGGCGAGGCAGACGATGTCGTCTTTGGTGACGCAGAAACGCGCCGGGCGCAGACCGTTGCGATCCAGCGTCGCGCCGATCTGGCGGCCATCGGTGAAGGCGACGGCTGCGGGTCCGTCCCACGGCTCCATCAAGGCGGCGTGATATTCGTAGAACGCGCGCTGGTCTGGATCCATCAGCTCGTTCTTGGACCAGGCCTCTGGGATCAGCATCATCATTGCGTGCGCGAGTGAATATCCGCCGGCGAGCAGCAGCTCGAGCGCATTGTCGAGGCAGGCCGTGTCAGATTGGCCGTGCGGAATGATCGGCCACATCTTGTCGAGGTCAACGCCCAGCAGATCGCTTTCCATCGTGCGGCGGCGGGCGTTCATCCAGTTCACATTGCCGCGCACCGTGTTGATCTCGCCATTATGCGCGATCAAGCGGAACGGGTGGGCCAGCCGCCAGCTGGGGAAGGTGTTGGTCGAGAAACGCTGGTGCACCAGGCCGAGCGCGGAAACGCATGCCGGATCGCGCAAATCGTTGTAGAAGCTGCCGACCTGATCGCACAGCAGCAGGCCTTTGTAGACGATAGTGCGGCTGGAGAAGCTCGGCAGATAAAGCTCGGTCAGGCCGGGCAGATCATGCTTTACCGCCAGCTTGGCGAGCGGATTTTGCACCTGCTTCCGAATCACCAGCAGCTTGCGCTCAAACGCGTCTTGATCGGCGCAGTTTTCGCCGCGCGCGATAACCGCTTGCTGGATCACCGGCATCGAATCGATCACCGCTTTGCCCAGGCCATCGAGCGTGGTCGGGACATCGCGCCAGCCGACAAAACGCTGGCCTTCTTTGGCGGTGAATTTCTCAAATTGCTCGGTCACAAACGCGCGCGCTGCGGCGTCTTGCGGCATGAAGCACATTGCGACTGCATAATCGCCCGCTGCGGGCAGATCATGACCCGCGTTGTCGGCCCAATTACGGAACAAAGGGTCCGGAATTTGCAGCAAAATTCCGGCTCCATCGCCCAGCAGCGGGTCCGCGCCCACAGCGCCGCGGTGGTCGATCCGGTTCAAAATCTCGAGCGATTGCTCAATGATGGAGTGGCTCTTTTCACCTTTAATATGCGCGACCATGCCGACGCCGCAGGCATCGTGTTCGTTTCGAGCGTCATAAAGGCCTTGGGCCGCGGGCTGTCCCATCGAAAAATCCATTCTGTCAGATGCCGGCACTGGCGACAGGCCCGGTGGGCTTGTGGCCGGCAGAAATGCACGCAAAGCGGCCCCTCAGGGGCGCGATCTGCATCGCTTGGGAGCCTTTTGCCGACAGAATCGCAATTTTGCAACCGCGAAGAACGTAGCATTCTTTCGCATAGCTATGCCTGAGCTTTAGCGCGATTGCGCGTCGCTCAAGTAAGCGGGGTTTTTTGTTGCGTTTTAGTTTAGCCTCAAGCGCCGGCGTTCGCATCCGCTCACTTGGCTTTCCTCGCTCATGCGACCTGAAGGTCGCGTCGCTGCGGGCGGGCACAAGACCCTTGCGACGCCTGCGGCATCGAACCAACGCCCTCGATTTGGCTTGGTCGCGGAGCTCGGTCGGCGACCAGCCGACCGCAAGGCCCTTGTGGCCGCCCGCAGCAGCGCGGACTTGTCCGCAAGCTGTGAGGAAATCGCGCGCCCGTATGGGCGTGCGGAAAACAAATTAAGCAGCGCCGCTGAGCTTTTGCAGTTTCGCCAATGCATCGCGCAGTTCGCGCTCGGTTTGCTGGGCGCGCTCCGAAAAACCGTTCGCGCCAAGCGCGGCTGTGCCTTCGAGGCTGGAGCCGTCGGCCACCGCGGCGGCGGCTGGGATTTGCGCCATCTTGGCTTCGCCTTCGGTGAAGAGAGACAGTGCCCGCAAAGCCTCGGCAAGAGCCGCATCGCGGCGCGGTTGAGCGCCTTCGCCGTGGATCGCTTGGTGCGCGTGCAGGGCAGCGGCAAAGCGCTCCACCATCTGCATTAGGCTAAGCTCGTCCTTGGGGATCTGGCGCAGGCTTTCCAGTGCAGCTCCGCGCAGGAAGTCTGGCGCATCCGCAGGCAGAGGCGGCGCGGTCTCGGCCACTGGCTCTGGTGCTTCGTCGGCTTCTTCTGAGAGATCGAAAACCTCGGTGTCCAGCACCAATTCGTCCTCTGGCAGAACCTCAGCGATCATGGCCAGATCAAGCGGTTCGTCTAGCGGAGCGTCCTCGGCAGTGAACTCTTCAGTCGGAACTTCAATCTCAGCTTCAGCTACGAATGGCTCGGGCTCAAACTCAGGTTCGCCAAGCTCGTCTTCAAACTCTTCCGCCTCAGCGGCGAATTCTGCCGCAAGCTCTGGATCAATCGGCGCATCGAGGCTTTCGCTGCCCAGCTCTGCAATCGGATCAATCGGGCGAACTCGGTCGTAATCGCTGTCCAGCGCGGCGGCGCTGTCAAAGCGGTTGGATGAGGCTGAATTGCTCCACACGCGGGCAATCGCAAAGGCGATCAGGCCGCCAAACAAAGCCGCAAACAGTGCGAGCACGATCCGGCCAGCCTCTCCCAAAACGGTCAGCTGAGCGGTTTGCATGATGCCCGTGATACTCGATGCGGGCAGAACCGCGACCATCAGGCCGGCAAGGGCCGCGCCCCAACCGGCAAGCAGCGGGACAAATGCCTTATGCGCAGCGATCGAAGTCTTCTTGGCTCGCTGCTTCTTCGCAGGCTTTTTTGTGGAGCGGGCTTTGGGTTTCAGCCGCTCAAACAGGGATTGGCCCTCACCGCGTGCATCCTCTGCGGCGATTCCAGCGTGTTCACGCGCAGCTTCTCTCTTGCTGTGCAAATCTTCGCGAAAGCCCATCTTACCCATTCGCCCCAAGTTTGTTCGCGCCGACGCCGTCCATGGTGTTTGGCGCTTCGTCCCGGTTGGCTAGCAAGCTTTGGTAAACGTCCCAATAACGTTTGGCATTTTGCGCCCAGTCGTGGCTGCTGCGGACATGCTCCAGCCCGCGCATCCGCACGCCGTCCCAGCTCTCGCATGCGCTCAGCATATTGGCGAGCGCATCGGCGCAGGCGGCGGGATCGTCGGGCGGGAAGAGAAAACCGGTCTCATTATGCGTGATCAGCTCGCGGTGGCCGCCCACGTCGGATGCGGCCACAATGCGCTGCTGCGCCATGGCCTCCAGCGGTTTTAGCGGCGTGACAAGATCAGTGAGGCGGCTGTGCTTGCGCGGATAGGCCAGCACATCGATCAGCGAATAGTAGCGCTCAACCTCAGAATGCGGCACCCGGCCGGTGAAGATTACTGCATCGGGATCAGGCAGCTTTGCAGCCTGCTCGCGCCACTCCGCCTCCATTTCACCGCCGCCCACCAGCAGCAGCCTGGTGCCAGGGTGCTGCTCTCGCAGGCGGGGCATGGCGGCGATCAGATCGTCCAGCCCCTCATAGGCGTAGAAACTGCCTATAAAGCCGATCACCGGCGCATCAGCGCTGATATTCAGCTCACTCGCCAGCCGCTCATCGCGCGCCGGCGGATCGCCGAACATCGCCATATCCACGCCATTGCGCATAATCCCAAGCTTGCCCGGATTGATCCCGCGCCGGACCAGATCGCTGCGCAGGCCGTCGCAAATGGTGAAGACCGCATCGGCGCGGCGCACAATTTGGGTCTCGAGCGCGCGGGTCATGCGGTATTTGACTGAACCCTCGCGCCCCGTGCCATTGCCAACTGCGGCGTCTTCCCAAAAGGCGCGGATTTCATAGACAAGCGGAACATCCAGCGCGCGTGATGCGCGCCAGGCCGCGCCGCCGCACAGCGCCGGGGAATGGGCATGAATGATGTCGGGCCGCCATTTCTTGGCAAGTTCCTGAATGGAGAGCGACAAACGCGTCATCTCGCGGATTTCGTTGATCACCGGCGGGCCGCCGGCCAAGCCTGTGCTGCGGTGGAACGTCAGTCCATCAATCACTTCTGGATCGGTCAGAGTGCCCTCATCATTGTGGCGCAGGCCCGTGATCCCGCGCACTTCGATCCCCATCGCGGTCTGCGCCTTCAGTATCGCGCGCGTGCGAAAGGTGTAGCCGGAATGCAGCGGCAGCGAATGGTCGAGAACGTGAAGGACGCGCATGATAAGGGCGCTATGCCTGATTGTCCTTAACGGGACGTCAACTGCGTTTGGTTAGAGCGCCTATTATGCGGGCGATTGTGCCTGCCTTAAGTCATGCGGGGACCACGCGTAGAATGATCGATTATTTCGCCCTTGCACTCGGCCATGGCTTGCTCGCTATTGTGCTGCTGCGCTTGGTGTGGCGCGATGACCTGGACGTGGATCCGGCGATTGCCGACAATCAGGTGGCGGAAGAACAGAGGCGCAAAGACGCGCTGGCGGCCCGCAAGCAGGCCGCGCGCGGTGAAGCAGCCAATCCCACCCCATCTTCGCCCGGCGACACAGCGGCCTAAATGCTCGATCTCATCTTTCTCGCCTTTATCGGCTTTGTTCTGCTGCTAGGCCTCTGGCGCCCCTATTTGTGGGTGCTGCTCTATGTCTATATCGACATTCTCGCGCCGCAGCGGATCGGCTATTCGATCATCACCTCGATCCCGGTGTCGTTCATTGCTTTTGGCGCGGCCTTTGGCGGCTGGTTGCTGCTCGATCGCAAGGAAGGCGCGCGTTTCTCTCTGCGTCAGGCGTTGATGCTGGCACTGCTTATTTATTGCTGGTGGACGACGCAAAACGCCGAATTTCCTGAGGCGGCACAGGAAAAATGGGAATGGGTGTGGAAGGCATTGCTGTTTGCGATCTTCATGCCGCTGACCATCACCACCCGGCTGCGGCTAGAGGCGCTGGCATTGGTTATTGTACTATCGGTGGCGACCATTGTGATCGGCACGGGGATGAAAACGGTGCTGGGCGGCGGCGGGTATGAGAACCTTAATTTCTTCGTCAATGACAACAGCGGCCTATATGAAAGCTCCACTCTTGCGACGGTCGCTATCGGCCTGATCCCGCTGATCTGGTGGCTGGTGCGGTTTGGAACGATCCTGCCCAAACATTGGTCGGCCAACGTCTTCGCTGCGGCGCTCACCTTCGCCGCGTTGCTGGTGCCAATCGGGACAGAGGCGCGCACCGGCCTGGTCTGTATTGCGGTGCTGGCCTTGCTGCTGCTGCGCTATGTCAAACGGCGCTTGCTGTTCATGGCCGCTGGCGGTGTGCTGGGCGTTATTGCCCTGCCGTTCCTGCCGCAAAGCTATTACGAGCGGATGGCCACTATCGCTCAGCCGGGCGGGGATGAAAGCGCCTCGACCCGCGTCGCGGTGTGGACCTGGACCTATGAATATGCCTCGAAAAAGCCGCTTGGCGGCGGCTTCAATTCCTACCTTGGCAATTCCTTCACCTACGAAATGCCGGTGCGCGAAGAGGTCGGCAACACTACCTCGGTTCAATACCGCGATGTGACGGACGAGGCGCGCGCCTTCCATTCCTCGATCTTTGAAATGCTGGGCGAGCAGGGCTGGCCTGGCCTGATACTCTGGCTGTGGCTGCAGGGGCTGGGCGTGTGGCAGATGGAGCGCATTCGCAGCCGTTGGAAAGACCAGACGAGCGAGCGCGAGGGCTGGATTGCGCCCTTGGCCGTCGCTTTGCAGCTGGCCAGCCTGGTCTACCTCACTGGTGCTCTGTTCCAAGGGATCGCCTATCAGCCGATGTTCTATAAGCTGATCGGCCTTCAAATCGCTCTTTATTCCTATTGTCGCAGGCTCGATTCGAAGCGTTTCAAAAATGGCCCGGAAAAGCTGCGCGAAATCGGCGCCACTGCGCGGCGCAAGGCGCGGGCTAGCGGGCAAAGCGGCGCGGCTGGTGCCAATGCCGTAACGGCAAGTTGACGTTTACGGAAACCTCATTGCGCTTCGTGCAATGATGCGCCATTACTCCGCCTAAGCGCCGCGCCCGGATTCGGGCGAGAAGCGCGTAATTTTGGCAGGAGACACGAGTATGACCCCCCAAGATCTGGCCGCAAAGGTCGGCGAAAACCTCGGCAGTAGTGAATGGGTCGAGATGACCCAAGAAAAGATCAACATGTTCGCTGATGCGACCGGTGATCACCAGTTCATTCACATCAACGAAGAAGCCGCCAAGATGACGCCGTTCGGCGGCACCATCGCGCATGGTTTCATGACGCTTTCGATGATTCCATACCTGTCTGCGAACAGCGACATGCCGAAAATCGACGGTGTGAAAATGGGCGTGAACTATGGCGGCAACAAAACCCGCTTCATCAACCCGGTCCGTTCGGGCAAGCGCATTCGCGGCCATTGGAAACTGACCGAGATGATCGAAAAGCGTCCGGGCCAGTGGCAACAGACCTGCGAGATTACGATTGAGATCGAAGGCGAAGAAAAGCCCGCCCTGATCTGTGAGTGGATCACTCAGTTCTTCGTCTGATCAGACCCAGACACAAACACCCCAAGATGCGGCCCGAGCACGGGCGGCACTGACATCATAATTTAAGGAATCTCCCATGCGTGACGCAGTCATCGTCTCCACCGCCCGAACCCCAATTGGCCGGGCTTACAAGGGCGGCTTCAATGCCACCCCTGGCGCCACCCTTGGTGCCGCTTCGTTCAAACCCGCCGTTGAGCGCGCCGGCATTGACGCCGCTGAAATCGACGACGTCGTGTGGGGCGCAGTCCTTACCCAGGGCACGCAGGCCGGCAATATTGGCCGTCAGGTCGCTCTTCGCGGCGGCGCACCCGTGTCTGTCGCTGCGCAAACCATCGACCGTCAGTGTTCTTCAGGCCTGATGGCGATCAGCACCGCGGCGAAACAGATTATTGTCGACAATATGGATGTCGTCGTCGGCGGCGGTCAGGATTCCATCTCAATGGTCCAGACCCCGGAAATGCGTGTCGCGCCTGATCCCTCTCTGATCGCGATGCACAAAGACGTTTACATGCCGATGCTCGGCACCGCTGAAACGGTTGCCGCGCGCTATGGCATCAGCCGCGAAGCGCAAGACGAATACGCGCTGCAATCGCAGATGCGCACCGCCGCTGGACAAGAAGCGGGCAAGTTCGATGACGAGATCGTCCCTGTCACCACCACCATGATGGTGAAGGACAAGGCAACCGGTGAAATCAGCCAGGTCGAGCACACGCTGACCAAGGACGAGGGCAACCGCCCATCGACCACCATCGAAGGCCTGCAATCGCTGAACCCAGTGATGGGCCCAGACAAGGTGATCACCGCCGGTAACGCCTCGCAGCTGTCCGATGGTTCTTCGGCCAGCGTCCTGATGGAAGCCAAGCTCGCTGAGCAAAAGGGTCTTCAACCACTCGGCCGTTATGTCGGCATGGCGGTTGCGGGTACGGAGCCTGACGAAATGGGCATTGGCCCGGTCTATGCGATCCCGAAATTGCTCAAGCAAACCGGCATCAAGATGGAAGACGTCGGCCTGTGGGAGCTTAACGAAGCCTTCGCCGTTCAGGTGCTCTACTGCCGCGACAAGCTCGGCATTGATAACGACATCCTCAACGTCAATGGCGGCTCGATCTCAATCGGTCACCCATACGGTATGACCGGCGCACGCTGCACCGGCCACGCACTGATCGAAGGCAAGCGCCGCGGCGCGAAATATGTCGTCGTCACCATGTGCGTCGGCGGCGGCATGGGCGCAGCGGGCATGTTTGAGGTGTTTTAAGCCTCGAGCGCTTTGAAATTAGGAAAGGCGGCGTCGGAGAAATCCTGCGCCGCCTTTTTCGGTGGTTGGGAGAATGTCCGCCGGCCTAGCGGCTCTGCCTGAGGGATTTGATAAACGCGGCATCCACCCAGAAGATATCCGATCGCGGCTCGTCCAGGTTGATGGTCTGGAAGACGAAATATCGCCCGTCAGCGGTGACGCTTCCGAAGATGTCGTCGAACTCGGTATTGATAGTGTCGCCCAAGTTCATCGCCGGGCCCCACGATCCGTCCTCCTCGCTGAAGCTGATGTAGAGATCGGAGGATCCGAAGCCACCATCGCGCTGGCTGTCAAAGATCAAATAGCTCTCATCGGGGGCGATGAACGGATGGGACGTGAACGTGCCACTGTTGATGTTGTCATTAAAGGTCTGCGGCGCCTCGCGGACGCCATCGATCACGCGGGAATAGCGCAATTTGCCGAATTCATCCTGCTCGTCGAAAACGTAGGTCCCGGCGTCAGACGCTGTGAGCCGCATGATGGGGTATTGTTCAAGAGCGGACCCCAGACTCTGCTTTTCCGACCAGCCATCGGGCGTTCGAGTGCGATACTCATTGCCGAGATACATCGTCTGGCCGTCTGTGGAGATGAACACTTCACCAAGGCCGTCTGTAGTTTCGACAGGCGCGGTCTCCAAGCGGTCGCTTTTGTTCTGCAAGACAACATAGCCTGGGCGGCTGCCCGTCTCTTGCCGGATGAAATAGAGTTCTTTCAGGTCGGGAGAGAACGCAGCAAGGCCTTCGAGATTGCTGGTCGAAACCAGTCCAGGTGCGAGCAATTCCGGAACGTCACCGGGTGGCGCTTGGCCCATTACTTTGACCTCGGTCTGAGCAAGTTCGGTCTTTGGCTCGGGAGTACAGGCCGCCGAAGCGATGGCGAGCAATGCACTGAAAATCATTATTGGCGGTTTCATCCGGCTCTCCCGTGTTCCCGAACGCTCGCATGGTGTCGAAGTCCGATCCATTGCGAAAGGACCAAGTGGAGATGTTTCTCGATCACCGTATCATCGTTTCCTGCCATCCCCGCGATGGCGGGGTTGCGGCGCGGATATTTACATTGCATCCTTGCGAACATGGGCATCATGGAAATCATCGGGATTGCGGGGAGTGTCAGCCTTTTGAGCGGCTGGCGGCTTTATCTTTGCGTGTTCGCAACGGGGCTTGCGATGCGGCTCGATGCGATTCCGATCCCAGAGCATCTTTCAAGCCTTGGCGTGCTCGAAAACCCTTGGGTGATGGGCATTGCCGCGCTTGGTGCGTTGGCGGAGTTCTTCGCCGACAAGGTGATGTGGCTCGATAGCATCTGGGACACGGTTCACACCTTGGTGCGACCGGTTGGCGGGGCACTGCTGGCGCTGGCGATTGTCGATCCCTCGGACCCGGCGATGCAGGTCGTCGCGTTTCTGCTGGGCGGCGGGGCGAGCTTTCTGGCGCATGGCGGCAAGGCGAGCGCGCGCGCCGTGGTCAACACTTCACCCGAGCCGGTCAGCAATGTGATGGCCTCCAGCGCAGAGGACGTCGCGACCGTGGGTTTGCTCTATGTTGCGTACGAATATCCGCTGGTGGCAGGCGGGATCGCGCTGGTGCTGCTGGTGCTGGTCGTCTTGCTACTGTTGTGGGCGCGGCGGGTGATCAAGCGGCTGTTTTTCAGGACGCCGAAGCAATGAGAATGCGTACGCAAGCGATTGTCTCATGCATCGCACAACCGTTCGCTATAAGGCGTGGTCGCTCGCGGACTCCAGCAAAGTCGGTTGTTATCGATAAAGTTTAGCTTAATATCCAAAGCTACATGTTGCGTTTTCGAACTCTTGCGCTTGGTCTGATCGTATCAGCCCAATTCGTTGCTTCACCGGCCTCGTCGCAGACGCCTGAAGTACCTGATTGGCAAACTCTAAAGCCTGACGAGGCCGTTGCCGGGTGCGATAAGTATGCGGCGCATCCAATGGACCCGATGAAGCCAGACAATGTTACAGGTGTCGCCTCGGATGCAGAGGTCGCTAACGACGCCGCCTATGTTTATTGCCACCGTGCATTCGCTAGCTATCAAGACAATCCGCGGCTTGCTTTTCAGTGGGGTCGGGTCAATCTCGTCCGCAATCCGCGATCCATTCGCCAGCCCTTGCAGATGTTTAAGATTGCCTATCGGGGCGGTTCCGAGATTGCTGGGCAGTATATCGCGCGGATCGCCCCGCAGGAGTTTCGCAAGCTCACTGCTGCACCTGGGCAGAGCAGCACTCCCGCAGGGGAGCCGGCCAAGCCTATGCCTTCAAACCGGCAGGTCGCTGGCGCCAATTGGATCAGTGATCTTGCAGCGGAGATTGATAGCATTGAGGCGTCTTACAACCGCTTGGTCGGACGCATTGGCTGCTGCGCTGATAGCAAAGAGAAAGTGGAGGAGTACTTCCCATCCATAAAGGCAAGCCTGAAAAAGGCAGATGAGCGAAAAGCAAAGGGCAGGCTGTATTGCAGCAGTATCAACCTGTTGGAGATGGAAGTGGGGCTTTTTCGTTCATGGCTTTGGGTGCTATCTAAGGAAAGTCAGCAGCCGAAAAATCAGGGCTCAATCAGCGGACCAGACGCCTCTTCACTCGCTGCGATTATCGAGCGGGTGAAACGCTCCGAAAAATCCATCGCGACCAGCGCGGTGCAAATGGGATGCCCCAAGTCGTAACGCGGCAGCTTTATTAGCAGAGAACGTTTCTCCTCAACGACCGTCCGCCACTCTATCAACTATGCGCCGCCACAAACTCTTCCACCACCGGTGCGACTTTTGTGCGCCAGCGGCTGCCGTTGAAGATGCCGTAGTGCCCGGCGCCCTCGGCCATGTAGTAGCGCTTCTTTTTCTCGGACAGGCCAGTCGCCAGTTTCAGCGCAGCCTTGGTCTGGCCGATCCCTGAAATGTCATCGCGCTCGCCTTCGATGGCGAGCAAAGCGGTGTCAGTAATCTGGGTCAGATCGACAACTTCGCCTTTATGCTCAAACGTACCGTTCGGGATCGAGTGCTTCTGGAACACTTCCTCGACCGTCTGGAGGTAAAACTCCGCCGTCATATCGCACACGGCGCGGTATTCGTCGTAGAAATCCTTGGTCGCATTCGCGCTGTCATCGTCGCCAGCGGTCAGATGTTTGAACATCTCGTAATGGCTCATCATGTGGCTTTGCAGGTTCATGCTCATGAACGCGGACAGCTGCATAAAGCCGGGATAAACCTTACGCCCGGCACCGCGATATTTCATCGGCACGGTGGCGATCACAGAATTGCGGAACCATTCGATCGGTCGCTTCATCGCGTGATCATTGACGCTGGTCGGGCTTTCGCGCGTGTCGATAGGCCCGCCCATCATGGTGAGTGTGGCTGGCGCAGCGGGGGATTTGTGCTGGTTCATCAGCGCGGTCGTCGCAAAGGCGGGGACCGAGGGCTGGCACACGGCGAGCATATGCGGGCGCTGGCCCGGCTTCACCGCTTCGATGTATTCCAGAAATTCGGTGAGGTAATCGATATACGTGTCGAGGTCGAAATGCCCCTCGTGCAGGGGCACGGTCTTCGCATCGGCCCAATCGGTGATGTAGACCTCAAACTTCTGCAGCATCCGCTCCACCGTGCCGCGAAGCAGAGTGGCGTAATGGCCGCTCATCGGGGCAACGATCAGCATTTTCGGGCGTGTGCTCTCTTCGGCATTATCCACACCATCGAGGCGAAAGCGTTTGAGATCGCCAAACGGGCGGTTGACCACGGTCGCCTCGATCACCGGCCAGACCGTGCCGTCCACATCGACCTCGGTGATGCCAAAGGCAGGCTTGCCATAATCCGCCGTCGCATGGGCGAACACGTCGAGCGCATTGGCCGTCATCGACATCATGCCCATTTTGGCAAAGGGATTGGCCGGATTGGCCATAACCGATGAGCTGATTGATGCGATTGAGCTCACTGAATTCATCCAGCTGCGCTGCAATTCATAGGCGTGGTAAAGCAAGTCGTTCCCCTGTTGTGGCTCAGCGCGAGCGTCGCTGCCGAGATCGTCGGGCCGTCCAGAACCCGTATCGAGCCAAAACTCGTATAAAGAAGGCGCCTCTTCGCTGGGCGCTAACTTGGTATAGGTGGGCCTTTATGAACAATTGTGCAATGCACAATATTTTACGATTCCACCGGTTTTGGGTGGTTTCGGTGGGAATGTGCGATTTTTGCACGTGAAAACCCGCTGGTTTGTCCCTAGATGAACGGTTCGATGGACGGGGATCTCACACAAGCAGACGAAGCCCAGCCGCAAAGGCGCGGGCTGTTTGGCCGTGGGCGCAAAGCGCGCGCGGATGAGGGGGCTGGCGAGCCCGCCGATAAACCGGCAAAATCGCTGCGTCCGCTGAGGATGATCTATTCCACCGCGGCGCAATATCCTACGCAAGTCGCATTGGCGCTGATCGCTTTGCTGATCACGGCAGGGGCGACTCTGGCGATTCCGTGGCGCTTCAAAGTGATCATTGATGAGGCGTTTAGCGGTGGGGCGACCAGCGAACAGATCAATTCTGCGTTCCAATATCTGCTGATGATTGTCGTTGTTCTGGGCATTGGCACGGCGCTGAGATTTTACTTCGTCAGCTGGATTGGCGAGCGCGTGGTGGCCGATATTCGCCGCGCGGTTCAGCGCAATCTGCTGCGTCAGGCGCCCAGTTTCTATGAGGCGAATAGCCCGAAAGAAATCTCCAGCCGGATGACGTCGGATACGGCGGTGATTGAGCAGGTTGTCGGCACCACGGTGTCGATTGCCTTGCGCAATACGCTGATGGCGATTGGCGGCACGGCGCTGCTGTTTTACCTCCAGCCGCAAATGACGCTCGGCCTAATGCTGGTGATCCCAGCGGTGATCATTCCCATCACCGTGTTCGGACGGCGACTGCGCAATGTCTCGCGCACCAGCCAGGACCGCGTGGCTGATGTCGGCGCGATGGTGACTGAAGTGCTGGCGGGCATGAAAATCGTGCAAAGCTTCAACCAGGAGGCGCGCGAGGCGGACCGGTTTGGCGAGGCCGTGGAGGCGACGTTCAGCACGGCCAAGCGGCGGATTATGATCCGCGCGGCAATGACGTCGGTCATCATCATGCTGATCTTTGGCGCGATCACTTTGCTGATGTGGCGCGGCGCAATTGCCGTCAGCGATGGCTCTATTTCAGGCGGTACGATCTTCGCCTTTGTAATCACTGGCGGTCTGGTGGCCGGTGCATTCGGCGCGCTGACAGAGGTGTATGGTGACCTATTGCGCGGGGCTGGCGCGGCGAGCCGTCTCGCCGAATTGCTTGATGCGAAGCCTATCATTGCCAGCCCAGAGCGCGCGCAGGCCCTGCCCGTGCCGCCGCGCGGCAATCTGTCGTTTCGCAATGTGACGTTCCGATATCCCAGCCGCCTGGAAGTGGCCGCACTGCATGACTTTACATTGGAGGTTGAGCCGGGCGAGACGGTCGCGATTGTCGGGCCATCGGGTGCGGGCAAGTCGACCATTTTCCAGCTGGTTGAGCGGTTTTACGATCCGCAATCCGGCACCATCCGCTTAGACGGGATTCCCCTGACCAAGGCTGATCCCGCTGACCTGCGTGAGCGGCTGGCATTGGTGCCGCAGGACGGCGTGCTGTTCAGCGGCAATGCCCGCGACAATCTGCGCTATGGCCGGTGGGATGCCGATGATGACGCGATTTGGGAGGCCGCGCGCGCCGCCAATGCGGAAAGCTTCTTACGCGATCTGCCCAAGGGTCTCGACACGGATTTGGGCGAAGGCGGAACACAGCTGTCCGGTGGTCAGCAACAACGCTTGGCGATTGCGCGCGCCCTCCTAAGGGATGCGCCGATCTTGTTGCTGGACGAGGCGACCAGCGCGCTCGATGCAGAAAGCGAACAATTGGTGCAGCAAGCGCTTGATCAGCTGATGGTGGATCGCACGACGTTGGTCATCGCTCACAGGCTGGCGACCGTGCGCAAAGCGGACCGGATCATCGTGCTAGATGAAGGCAAGATTGCCGAGCAAGGCACGCATGACGCTTTGGTGAAGGCGGGCGGTCTCTATGCGCGGCTCGCCAAGCTCCAGTTTGCGAGCAACCAAGCGGCGTAATGTCTAGTAGGCCGTAGCCACCCGCGCCCTTCACGATTTCTGTTTCACGGCGCGGTGCGAACGCAAACTCCTCCCCCACCCCCAACTAATCGACCAATTGCGACCGCAATCGGACAAACGTCGACTCTGCTTGCCCACGCGGTTTAAAGAGAATGCAGGACAACTTTGAACAACGATAACCACGGGACTGGTATTATGATCAAACGAACAGCTCTTCTCAGCGCTGGGCTTTCTGCCTTGATGTGCGCCAACCCAGCGCTCGCAGGCGGCGCGCATGATGGACATGCGGACACAGGTATCGAAACGCTGCTGGACGACACAGCCGCTGAAGGCGCAGCCGATGCAGCGCAAGAGCCCAGCACGCCGACCATGAGCTTTGGCGCCTGGGGCGTTGATCCTCAGCTGATCTCTACCGACGTTGATCCCGGCGATGACTTCTTCAAATACGTCAATCAGAAATGGCTCGATGCGAACCCGCTGCCAGCAGAATTCAGCCGCTTCGGCGCGTTCAATCTGCTGCGCGAGAAAAGCACAACCGATGTGAAGGCTCTGATCGACGAGCTGGTCGCGAAAGACCCGGCCACGCTCAGCAATGATGAGCAGCGGATTGTGAATGCGCACAACGCCTTCCTCGACACCGCAGCGATTGATGCCGCTGGCCTTGCTCCGGCGCAGCCCTATTTCAACAAAATCATCGCGGCGAGCTCGATTGATGAGCTTGCAATGCTGTGGGCATCGCCTGGCTATGCATCGCCAATCGGTGGGTTTGTGAACGTCGATGCGAAGCAGCCTGACCGCTATGTTGCCTATATTGGCATGGGCGGAATTGGTCTGCCAGACCGCGATTATTACACCGACACCAGCGAGAAAGGGCTTGAGACGATCAAGCTCTATAAGAACTATCTCACCTTCCTGTTTGGCGAGGCGGGCTATGCCGATCCAGCGGGCGCAACCGCGGCGGTTTATGCGTTTGAAGAACGGCTCGCGAAAGAAGTGCTGTGGGACCGCACTGTCAGCCGCAACCGCGACCTCACCTATAACGCCGTGACCAAGGAAGAAATGGCCGCCATGGCGGGCGATATTCCGGTGGGCGCGATCATGGACAAAATCGGCCTGTCAAAATCGCCGATCTATGTCGTGGGTACCATTCCGCCGAGCGAAGAGCGGATCAAGGAGCTGGGTCTGGACGAGGCAACCGTCGCCAAGATCGGTAAAGGCCTGCCCGGCATGTTTGAAGTGCTGTCCGAAACCGATTTGGCGACCCTGCAGGCGTGGACGATCAAGGAATTCCTCTCGGACAATTCCGCTGTCCTGCCGACGCGTTTCGACACGGCGAGCTTTGAATTCTTTGGCAAGAAACTGCGCGGCACGCCAGAGCAGCGCCCACGTTGGAAGCGTGCGATTGATGCCACCGAGGGCGCCTTGGGCGAGCTCGTCGGCAAAAGCTATGTCGAGCGCTATTTCCCGGCTGAAAACAAAGCCGCGATGGACGAGCTGGTGGCCAATCTGCGCCTCGCCATGGCGCAATCCATCGAAGAGATCGATTGGATGGGCGCGGAGACCAAGGTCGAGGCCAAGGCGAAGCTCGACAGTTTCGATCCTAAGATCGGCTACCGCGACAATCTGGAGACCTATCCCGGTCTTGAGATGACCGCTGACAATCCGCTGGAAAATGCGATTGCCGCTGGGGCTTGGAACCTTGCTGACAATATCTCCAAGCTGGGCGGGCCGATTGACCGGACCGAGTGGTTTATGACCCCGCAGACGGTCAATGCTTACTACAACCCGACCAAGAACGAGATCGTATTCCCGGCCGCCATTTTGCAGCAGCCATTCTTTGGCGTGAGCGCGGATATTGCGGTCAATTACGGCGCGATTGGCGGGGTTATCGGTCACGAGATTGGCCATGGTTTCGACGACCAGGGCTCCAAGTCTGATGGCACCGGCAAGCTGCGCAATTGGTGGACCGACGAAGACCGGGCCGCTTTTGATGAGCGCGGCGATGCTTTGGTTGCGCAATACAGCGCGTTCTGCCCGTTCGACGAGGGAGAAACCTGTGTGAATGGCCGTTTGACCTTGGGCGAGAACATCGGCGATGTTGGCGGGCTGTCGCTTGCTTACCGCGCCTATAAGATTGCCACTGCAGGCAAAGATGTGCCTGTGATCGACGGCTTTACTGGCGATCAGCGGTTCTTCCTCGCTTGGGCGCAGGTCTGGCGCTCGGCGCAGCGTGAAGAGAACTACCGCCTGCGTCTGCGCACTGGCGCGCACAGCCCAGAGGAATACCGGGTGAACGGCGTCGTGCGCAATCTGGACGCTTGGTACGAAGCCTTTGGCGTCACGGAAGACAACGCGATGTACATCCCGCCAGAAGAGCGCGTGAAAATCTGGTAATTGAGCTGAAACGGGCTGCCTTCGGGCAGCCCGCAAGGTCGACTGGCCGCCCGCAGCGACGCGGCCTTTTGTTTGTGACGACCTAGCCGCCCGCACCCTCCACCCTTCCACCCGGATCGTATCCGGGTGGAGGGGTGGAGGGTGCGGGCTGGCGTGGTTCTAAGCGTGAAATTCAACAAAAAAATTGACTTGGCACCGACGCATGCCAAGGCAGTGCCGTCATGACTTTCCTACAATTACTCCTGATCGCGGTCGTCCAGGGAATCACGGAATTCCTGCCGATTTCCTCGTCAGGCCATTTGATCCTGATCCCCTATCTAACCGACTTTTCAGACCAAGGCCCGCTGATCGATGTGGCGGTGCATGTCGGCTCTCTGCTTGCGATCATCGTCTATTTCTTCAAGGACGTGGTCGTGCTCGCGCGCGGCGGATTTGCGTCGGTTGGGATTGGCAAAGCACCGGCAGAGCGCAAATTGTTCTGGTGGATTGTGCTCGGCACGATCCCGGCTGTGGTGTTTGGCCTGTCGATCAAGATGGGTCTGTTCAACGGATTTGCGGAAAGCGTGTTTGGCGTCACCATTGTTGATGGTGATTTGATGGCCTCGATCCGCTTCACCGATCTGATCGCCTTCAACCTCATTTTCTACGGTATCCTGCTGGGCGTGGCCGATTTTTTTGGGCGCGAGGATAAGGTGTTTGAAAACATGACGTGGCGCGACGGCTTGCTCGTTGGTCTCGCGCAGGCGCTGGCGATCATACCGGGCACGAGCCGGTCGGGCGTTACCATGACGGCGGCCCGCGCTCTGGGGTACAGCCGGTTTGAATCGGCGCGCTTTTCCTTCCTGCTTTCGATCCCTGCGGTTGCGGGAGCCGGTGTGTTGATTGTGCCTGAGATTTTTGAGGCTGGGGCAACGCTAGCGTGGGACGCGCTGATTGCTGGTGTTCTCACATTCATCGCGGCATTTTTGACGATGGCGTTCCTGATGAACTTCCTGAAAAAGGCATCAATGCTGGTCTTTGTGATCTATCGCATCGCGATGGGTGTTGCATTGCTCGCGCTGTTTTAAGCGGACCGGAGGGAGAGAGAACGACTAATGGCAATTCTCATACTGATCGTGATGGGCGCGCTGCTCGGCTGGTTCGCGTCGATCCTGGCCCGCACAGAGGATGCAGGCGGCATTTTTCGCAATATTGGGCTGGGCCTGATCGCGAGCGCGATTGGCGGACTGGTTATGAATGGCGGCGCGCTGTTTGGGGCGCTCGGCTGGCTGGCGCTGGGCGTGGCTGCGCTCGCGGCGCTGGTCGTGCTCGCGGCCTACAACCTCGTCTTCGTGGTGAAGTTCTAAAGCGTTATTGATCCGCGACGCCCATTCGGGCGCGCGATTTCCTCGCTCATGCGATCAAAGATCGCGTCGCTGCGGGCAGGCGGTTGCCCTTGCGGCCCGACTGAAGCCGGGCCGAACCAGTTTCTAGGTCGCGACTGTATCACACAGGCTCCGCGTTGCTCCCGCGCCCGCCGCGCAAGTGATATTCTTGGCTTCCCCGGTTCACCACATTATCGACATCGATCACCGCGCTGTTCGCATAGGTGAAGCTGGCAGCTAAGCTGCGATAGAGCCGGTCAAAATCGCGCTCCACCGTTTGGCGATAGAGGTCTTCGAAGCTCTCAATCACAAAATAGGTCGGTTGCAGATCGCTGATCACATAATCGGTGCGCATAGCCCGGTCGACATTGAGCATGATACGGTTGGGGCTCTTCGCCTCGGTCGCAAACACCACCTCTGTGGGGCCGGACAATATCCCTGCGCCATACGCCTTGATGCCATCCGCCTCTTCGAGCAAGCCGAACTCAACCGTGTACCAATAGAGCGCGCCCAGAGCCTTTAGGCGGTTGTAACGCATCGCCTTCCACCCGGCGCGGCCATATTCTTGCATGTAATCGGCGAACACTGGGTCGGTCAGCATTGGGACATGGCCGAACACATCGTGGAACACGTCGGGTTCCTGGATATAGTCAAAGGTCTCGCGCGTGCGGATGAAATTGCCCGCTGGAAAGCGGCGATTGGCAAGGTGCCAGAAGAACACGTGATCGGGGATCAGCATGGGGACCGGCACGACTGTCCAGCCGGTCAGCGCATTCAGTTCCTCTGACAATTTGCCAAATTCTGGCACGCCGCCGCGCCCCAGATCGAGCTTTTCAAGGCCCGCCATAAAGGCGCTTGCCGCGCGACCGGGTAGCACCTTCATCTGGCGCGCAAACAGATCATTCCAGATCGCGTGATCTTCCGATCGGTAATGCGCCTGCACTGGCTCAATCCAATCCTCACCCAAATGGTCAGGTTTCTTTAGCGGAGCAGTAAAGACATCCTCCGGCAGATCGGGGAGGCGCGCAAAATCGGTCTCAGGTTCGCTTAGTGTAGCCATAGCCTTCAGATTTGGACTACCACCGCGATAGTGCAAGGGTAAATCGCTCAAGAGAGGCAGGCGCATGAAGGGTAAGGAATTTCGCGAGGCGCTGGAGCCGCTGACCGAGGAGCTGGTTGGAATGGCGCGCTGGGCGCGCACAACAGGCTCGCGGATTGTGGTGTTGTTCGAGGGGCGCGATACGGCCGGCAAGGGCGGCGCGATCCGGGCGGTTCGAGACAAACTCAACCCGCGCCAATGCCGCACGGTCGCGCTGAGCAAGCCGACTGATGAAGAGCAGACGCAGTGGTATTTTCAGCGCTACATCGCGCACCTGCCCTGCGCAGGCGAAATCGTGCTGTTCGACCGATCCTGGTACAACCGCGCGGGCGTGGAAGATGTGATGGGCTATGCCAACAAGGCTCAGGTCGCCGCCTTTCTGGAGCAGGCACCCGTGTTTGAAAAAATGCTGACCGATGATGGCATTCTATTGTTCAAATATTGGCTGACGACGGATCAGGAGCGGCAGGAGGAGCGCCTGGCCGAGCGGCTCGAAGATCCGCTCAAACGCTGGAAATTGTCGCCTGTCGATCTAGCCGCGCGCGAGAAATACGATGATTACACGCGCGCCCGCGAGGCCATGCTGCGCGCGACCCACACGGATCATGCCCCGTGGACCTTGGTGGATTTCAACGATCAAAGACGCGGGCGGCTCACACTGATTCGCGACCTGCTCGACCGTTTGCCAGACATGCGTGTTGAGCCGCCAGAGATCGACTTTCCAGAGCTGAGCAGCGCGCCCAAAGCGGAAAGCTACGACGTGATCGAGCCGATTGCGAATTTTCCGATACCAGATTGACAAAACCGCCTCATGATATAAATATGATATCATAATTATATCAAAGGAGGCGTGGAATGTCCGACACACCCAACATTATGACCCGCAGCAGCGAGCGAGCGGGATCGGCCTATAATGGCTACGTTATGCTCGCGGTGCTGGCTGCGGTCACGGCCTTGGTACTTTTCGTCATCCTTGGCGCGGTGCCAGAAAGCGGCGCGACCAAGCCAGAAAAGCTGGCGTTTGTCGGCACAATCGCGCTGGGGATCATCGTTGTACTGATCGGTTCAATCGGCTTTTTCATGATACAGCCAAACCAGGCGGCGGTGATCACCCTGTTCGGCGAATATCGCGGCACCGTGCGCGATGAGGGCCTGCAATGGGTCTGGCCGTGGATGATCAAGAAGAAAGTCAGCGTTCGCGCGCACAACATTCACTCTGAGAAGGTCAAGATCAACGATCTGCGCGGCAACCCGATTGAGGTCGCTTGCAATGTAGTGTGGCGTGTCTCTGACAGCGCGCAGGCGGTGTTTGATGTTGATGATTACAAGGAGTTTGTGAACATCCAGATCGAGGCGGGATTGCGCACCGTAGGCGCGCGCCACCCCTATGACGATATGTCGGATGAGGATGAAACGACCCTACGCGGCAGCGCCGATATCGTGAACGCTGAACTGCGCGAAGAGCTAAATGAGCGGCTGATCGTTGCCGGGATTATCGTCGATGAAGCGGGCCTAACCCACCTCGCCTATGCGCCGGAAATTGCGGGCGCCATGCTGCGCCGCCAGCAAGCCGATGCGGTGATTGCTGCGCGCAAGAAAGTGGTGATCGGTGCGGTCGGCATGGTCGAGGATGCGCTGTCCAAGCTCTCTAGCGATGGCATCGTCGAACTGGATGATGAGCGCCGCGCGGCGATGGTTTCCAACCTGATGGTTGTCCTGTGTGGCGACCGCGAAGCACAGCCAGTCGTCAACGCCGGCACGCTTTACCAGTAAACCGTGACAACGGGAGGCAGCCATGGCTGCACCGAAGAAAAAGGCTTTTGCGCTTAGACTCGATCCGGCGGTGCATGCGGCGATAGAACGCCTCGCTGCCGCCGAATTGCGCTCGGCCAATGCCGAGATCGAAATGCTCCTGCGCGAGGCTTTGTCAGCGCGCGGGATCAAGCTGAAAAAGAGCGAGCCGCCCCGCCGCGGGCGGCCGCCGAAGCAGGACTAGGGCGGGCTTAGGTGCTCGCCTTCGCCTTTGTGACTTGGCGGCCATCGGCGGCAAAAGCGCCCATTTCAAAGCCATCATCGGACCGCCGCATCACCAGGTGCAGCGGCTCATCCGCGACCGCTGGCGAGGCCCCGCGAAAGCTGAAACTGCGCAGCTTGTTTTCGCCCAGTTCGCGGGCCGCCAATTGCAAGAGCAAGGATGCTGTCAGCGGGCCATGCACGACCAAGCCGCGATAGCGCTCCTGCGCCTCGGCATAGGGCGCGTCATAGTGAATGCGGTGCGAGTTGAAGGTCAGCGCTGAGTAGCGAAACAGCAGGCGCGGGTCCGGCGTTAGCTCCCGGTGCGCGTCCCACTCCGATGGATCGAACGTGCCCTCGCCAAGCGGCGGCGGCGAGAGCGGTGCATCGGCCGATGCTGCCTCGCGGAAAACCAAGGTCTGCGTTTCGCTAACGGCGAGTGTGCCATTCGCGTGGGTCTCATGCTGAATACCGACAAAGGCGAGTTTCCCGCTGCCACCCTCTTTTTCGCTTATGGAGACCACTTTGCTTATGCGATCCACCACGGCTCCCATGGTTATGGGGATAATGAAACGGATATCACTTGAAGCCCACATCCGGCGCGGCATGGGAAAAGGCGGCAGAAAGCTGTTTGAGCTCTCGTTGCGCAGTGGATGCCCGTCGTCGCCGAGCGCTGAGGTGGAAGTATAAGGAGTGCACAAAGCAAAATGTATGCCCTGCTGCATGAGCCAGTTCTCTGGCACTTTTAAATCGAAGGTTCCGCACCACCGGATCGCCGTTTGCGGCGTTAGTGTGTCTGCGCTCTTATGTTCGCGCCCGATCCATGCGTCCCATTCGCTCATCAGGCCGCTCGCTCAAACACGGCAGCAATCCCCTGTCCGCCGCCGATGCACATCGTTTCTAGCCCGTACCGCGCGCCGCGCCGATGCATCTCTGCGGCCATGTCGGCAAGAATGCGTCCGCCGGTCGCGCCGATTGGGTGGCCCAGCGAAATGCCCGAACCATTGACGTTTAGGATCTCGCGGCGGCTATCATCCTCGGACCAGCCCCAGCCTTTGAGCACCGCCAGCACTTGCGGCGCAAAGGCCTCGTTTAGCTCGACGAGGTCAATGTCGTCCCAGCTGTAGCCCCGCCGTTCGAACAGGCGCTGGGTTGCCGGAACCGGGCCAATGCCCATGCGGCTCGGGTCGCAGCCCGCCGCCGCCCATCCGCCAAACCATAGGCTCGGCTCCAGGCCCAATTCCTCAAGCTTGTCCTCGGCCACGACCAGGCATGCCGCCGCTGCGTCGTTTTGCTGGCTGGCATTGCCGGCGGTGACGATGGCGTCGGGATCGCGTTTCAGATCGAGCGCGCGCAATTTCGCGAGGCTCTCTTCAGTCGCATCAGCGCGGAAGCCTTCGTCGCGCGCGACGGTCACAGGGTCTCCGCGCCGCTGCGGCACATCGACCGTCACCAATTGCTCGTCGAACTTGCCAGCCCCCCACGCGGCGGCGGCGTTCTGGTGGCTGCGCACGGCATAGGCATCGGCCTGCTCGCGGGTGATTTCATAATCCTTGGCGAGATTTTCCGCCGTCTCGATCATCCCGGTGATGACGCCGAAGCGTTCGATTGGCTGGCTCATCAGCCGCCCGCGAGACAGGCGATCATGCAGGGTGATGTCGCCCATGCGCGCGCCGCCGCGCCCTTGGATGGTGTAATGCTCCACGTTCGACATGCTCTCGCACCCGCCCGCGACCACGACGTCGGCCATACCGGTCTCAACCATCATCGCCGCATTGGCGACAGCCTGCAGGCCTGATCCGCATCGACGGTCAAGCTGATATCCCGGCACTTCCAGCGGCAGGCCCGCCGCCAGCCAGGCCCAATGCCCGATCGCGGGCGCTTCGCCATTGCCGTATCCTTGCGAGAAGACGACATCGTCGACGCGGGCCGGATCAATCCCGCTGCGTTCAACCAAAGCCTTGAGAATGACCGCGCCCAATTGCCCGGCGTCCAGGCTGGAAAGCCCCCCCAAAAATTTGCCCACGGGGGTGCGAAGGGGGGAAACGATGGCTGCTGTTCTCGACATTCAAATCTCCGTTTGCCCTGAGCTTGTCGAAGGGCTGCTCTTCACTTTGTGCACGCAGCTAGAAGAAAGTGCAGTGCTTCGACAAGCTCAGCACATGCGGTTTCTAGGCGCGGTCTTTATCGGAAAGGGCCACAGTTCCTGCATCCACCAGCTTAGCGATGGTGCCTGATGACAGGCCGAGGCGCTCAGCGAGCACTTCTTCAGAATGTTGCCCAAGGAAAGGCGCAGGCGCGGGGTCTCCTGCCTCATGCTCGGGTATGTTCGCAAAACTGCGGGTCGCCGGATATTCGAAGCCCGATGGGTTCGCAGGCGAGGGGCCGAAAAGCGGATTGTCGTCCACCAGCACGGGGTCGGTTGAAGCCTCATGGTGAGAGCGGTATTTCTCGAAGGTGCAACCCTCGGCCGCCATGCGGGCGGAAAGCGCTGCATAGTCTTGGGTTTCCGCTGCGCTCTGGAACAGGTCGAACAGGCGGTGGCGGTTCTCGAACCGGGGCCGGTCACCGGCATTGAAATCAAAGCCCAATTCTTGCTCCAGTTCGGTGATTTGCGCCGCCACATCGAATGCCTTGACCAGGCCGGTCCACTGCTTGGGCGTGAGCGCGGCGACCATAAAGCGGGTGCCGCATTTGGTCTGAAAATCGCGCCCAAACGCACCCCATATTGCATTGCCCAGCCGCTCTCGGTCCGATCCGCGATAAAGCATTTCCGCCATCGTGCCGGAATTCGCCATTGTCCCAATCGCGACATCGCCCAAGGGCACGCGCATTTCTGCGCCTTGCCCGGTTGCTGTGCGGTTGTGGAGCGCGGTCATCAAAGCAAATGCCGAATAAGCGCCGGTGATAAAGTCCCATGCAGGAAGCGGCTGACTAACCGGCGGCGCTATCGTGGCGTCCCATTCCTCCGGCCCCGTCATCAGAGGGTATCCAGCGGCTGCGTTGACGGTAAAGTCCATCGCTTGCCGGCCATCGTGCCAGCCCATGATGCGGACCGAAATCATATCTTCGCGTTTGGCCTGCATCGCGGCGTGGCTGAGGAAGCTCTTTTCCGGCAGGTTGGTGATGCACTGCCCGGTCTTCGCGGCCAGCTCGACACACAGCTCGCGCCCCTCGCCAGAGCGCAGGTCGAGCGCGACCGATTTCTTGGCGCGGTTGAGGTTCTCCCAAGAGAGGCTGCGGCCTTCTTCGGTCAGCATATAGCGGTCGTAATCGAGCCCGCCCGCCTTGTGATCGACGCGGATCACCTCGGCGCCCATTTGCGCGCAATATAGGCCGGCGGTTGGCGATGCGACAAAGCTGGAGACTTCGACGATCGAGAGGTCATTGAGGAGTTGGTACATGTGAGTGTCCTATCGCGGTGCGGGCAGGATATCCATCCTGCCCTTTGCCAAGCCGCCCACTCCCTCCCGCATTAGCGAGGGTGATGAGATAAAATCGGCTCGTGCAACGAGCCGCAAGGGCGACTGCCCGCCCGCAGCGACGCGACCTTCAGGTCGCATGAGCGAGGAAATCGCGCGCCGGACGGCGTGTGGAAACAACAAACTCTCACCTATTCAAACATTCTTCTCCCACTCGCGCAGCATATGCTTGGCTATTTGAAGCTGGAGAATTTGCGTGGTGCCCTCGTAAATCCGGTAAATTCGCGCATCACGGTAGAAGCGCTCTGCGTCATATTCCGCGAGGTAGCCCGCGCCGCCATAAATCTGCACGACCCTGTCCACCACACGGCCACACATTTCCGATGCGAAGACTTTGAATGCGGCGGCCTTGGTGATGATATTCTCGCCGCGATCCGCGCGTTCGGTCACATCGCGCATCATGCATTCAGCCGCGTAAATCTCGGTCTCGCTGTCGGCCAGCATCGCCTGGATCAATTGGAAGCGGGCAATCGGCTCGCCAAAGGCCTGGCGTTCATTGGCATAGCGCAGGGCAGAATTGAGCGCGCGCCGGGCATAGCCGGTTGCCGCCGCGCCCACTGAAATGCGGCCATTGTCCAGGCTCTGCATCGCAAAGCGGAAACCCTTGCCAGTTTCCTCGCCCAGCAAAGCATCGCCGGGCACCTTCACATCATCGAGCATGATGTCTGAGATATGGCTGCCGGATTGCCCCATCTTCTTGTCCGGCGAACCGGTGGAAATGCCCGGAGTGTCCATCGGCACCAGAAAGGCGCTGACATGGGCGTTTTTGGGTAGGTTCTCTTTTTCGGTCCGCGCCATGATCAGGGCGACATCGGCATGCGGCGCATTGGTGATGTAACGCTTGGTGCCATTCAGCACCCAGCCATTGCCACCAGGATCAGGGGTCGCGGTGGTTTGCAGGCCGGCGCTGTCGCTGCCCGAGCCCGGCTCAGTGAGGCCAAAGCAAGCGATCTTGCCTTCGACCAGTTTCGGATACCATTCGGCCCGCTGCGCCTCGGTGGCGCCGTTTTTAAGCGCGCTCGCAAACATGCCGACATTGATTGAGAAGATCGATCGATAGGCGGGCGCGGCGTAGCTCATCGCGTTGACGACGCGGGCATATTGACGGGTGTTAAGTCCTGCGCCGCCATATTCTTCAGGCACGGAAATCCCAAACAGGCCCATGTCGCGCATCTCATCAACGATCTCTGGCGGGATCGCATCGTTTTCGATGACGTCGTTTTCCGCCGGGATCAGGCGCTCTTTGACATAGCGGTCGAGCTGCTCGGCAAATTGCTCAAACGTATCGTGATCCATTCCAGCGTTGGCTTGGCCTGCACTCATCATCGGTATCGTCCTTTGGCGCTTATGCGAGGGGAGCTATTGCGGGTTGTCGCTTGTGCTTTCTTCCGCACTTTCGCCGGTTGTTTCGGATGGGTCTGGAATGACAGGCGCAGCCGTGGGCAGCACCTCTGGCGGCAGGCGCCGCTCATCCAGCATTTCAGCGGCTTCATCGAGCGCTTGGGCCTCGCCTTCGCTCACCGCGCCGGGGCCCGTATCACTGCCTCCGCCGCCACAAGCGGCCAGAGCCAAGACAAGCGGCGCGCCTATCGCAGCGCGCCAAAACGGGAAGCGGGCGGCGGCTTGGCGGCTTTCGCCGCTTGTTGCCAAGGCCCGCTTCCCGGTCATTTGGTTCGTGCTCTTAGTTGGCAGCTTCAGCAGCATTTTCCGCTGCGTCCACAACGTCATCCAGGTTCGAGCTGGCCGCCTCGGCGGCTTCAGCAGCGGCGGCTGCTTCGTCGGCTACCACTGCGGCTGCGTCTGCTGCTTCAGTGGCGGTTGCCTCGTCAACGGCGATGTCGGCTGGATCAACGTCTTCAGCAACCGCTGCGGCGTCTTCAACCGGCTCTTCTACGATCGGCTCGAGCGCATCATCCGCTGGCATTTCAACCGTGTCAGCGGTTGCATCAACCGATGCGTCGTCCGCGCTGCCGCAGGCGGCGAGCGCGAGAGTGGCACCAGCCACCGCAATCATGCTTGTTAACTTCTTCATGGGTTTTCCTCCTGAGTGACCCTGATTTGTTTCGGTAGGGCGTATCCCCACCTTGCCCGGCGATGGTGTAGCCGCCTGTGCCCCTGCTCGCCAAGCGCCAATTCAACATTCTGTCCGATAGTTGTGCCGCGCAGGGACGCTGGGCGATTGTGCGGCGGAGGCGAGCCAAGGTCCTGCTATTGCTGCATTCATGAACTACAAATTTGCTGCATCCGCCCTCGCTCTCGCTCTATGCGCCCCTTCAGCCGTTGCTCAGCAGGGCCGCGGGGACTTCACCATTGTCGAGACTGGACGTTCCTATGGGTCGCTGCAAAGCGCCGTGAGCGCGGTTGGGTCAGGCAAGGCGACTATTTCGGTCGCACCCGGCACGTATCGCCAATGCGCGGTTCAGGAAGTGGGCGTGATCACTTACACAGCAGAAAAGGCGGGCAGCGCGGTCTTTGAGCGCACCGCCTGCGAAGGCAAAGCGGCGCTGGTGCTGCGCGGTATGGGTGCGGAGATTCGCGGGATCACATTCCGCGGGATTTCTGTCGGCGATGGCAACGGTGCCGGGATCCGGCTGGAACGCGGCAGCCTCAACATCGCCTATTCTCGCTTCGAAGACAGCCAGCAAGGCATTCTCACGGCCGATGATGTGCGCGGATTTATCTATATCGCCCGCTCCACCTTTAGCGGGCTCGGCACGTGCGAGCATTCGGCTGGCTGCGCGCATTCAATTTATGTCGGCAATTATGGCGAGCTTTCGGTGGTCGACAGCCGATTCGAACGCGGAACGGGCGGGCATTATGTGAAGGCACGCTCGGGCAAGGTGACGATCCGAGGCAATTCGTTCGATGATGCGAGCGGACGCGGCACCAATTATATGATCGACCTGCCCGCCGGTGCGCGCGGTACGATCACGGGCAATTGGTTTGTGCAAGGCCGCGATAAGGAGAATTACTCCGCCTTTATCGCGCTAGGCGCAGAGACGGTGATCCATCCATCCGACGGCTTGCGGGTTCAGAACAATGAGGCGCGCTTCGTGCCCGGCCTCAGCCGTTCCAGCACGTTTTTGGCTGATTGGACCGGATCAAAAGTGGTGATGTCCGGCAACCGCTTGATGGACGGCGTGACGCAATATCAACAGCGCTAGGGCGCTCAGACTTACCCAAATGCAGGCGAGAATTGGACCTCACCTTTTGGCAGGTCGCCTGTCAGCAACAGACATTGGAAATATTCCGCTGGTCCGCCAGAATAGGTCAGCTGCGGCTCATGCTTGAAGCCAAAGCGCGGATAATAGTCAGTGCTGCCCAGCAGGACGATGCCGCTCGCGCCGAGCTCTCGCATGTCAGCAATGCCGCGCCGGATCAGCCGCCCGCCAATATCTTGCCCTTGCAATTCTGGCCGCACGGCGACCGGGCCAAGCCCATACCAACCCGCTGCGCCGTCCGTGATGGTCACCGGCGAAAAGGCAATATGGCCGACGATCTGAGTGGCATCCTCGGCGACCAGAGACAGCGTCAGATCGCCATCCGCGCGTAAGCGATCGATGAGATCCTGTTCGTCGCCGTCGCTGAACGGCATCGGGCGAAAGGCCTGCTCCGTGATCGCATGAATCGTGCCTTCATCGCCGGGTGCCTCGGGCCGGATCGTGATAGCGGTCATTTCAGCAAATGTCCTGATTTGTCCCGCTTGGTGGCGAGGTAACGCGTGTTGAAAGGGTTGTCAGGCAGCTGATGCTGCACGCGCTCGCTGATTGTCACGCCTGCCGCGGTCAGCGCCTCAACCTTGCGCGGATTGTTGGTCATCAGGCGGATGGTGCGCGCACCCAGCAGCTCCAGCATCCGCGCGGCGACAGGAAAATCGCGCGCTTCATCGGGCAGGCCCAGGCGCTCATTGGCCTCTACCGTGTCGAACCCGGCGTCTTGCAGGCTGTAGGCGCGCAGCTTGTTGATGAGGCCAATGCCGCGGCCTTCTTGCCGCAAATACAGCAGCACGCCCCAACCGCCAGCTGCTGCTTCGTCAGCCATGGCGGCCAGCGCGGCGTCGAGCTGAGGCCCGCAATCGCATTTGAGACTGCTCAGTATATCGCCAGTGAGGCATTCCGAATGGAGCCGCACCAACGGCTGTTTGTCGCCGCTCTGCGCGCCAATGATCAGGGCTACATGCTCGCGCGTGTCGGCGCTTGATCGGAAGGCGACTATCTCCGCCGTTTTGCTAGCACTGACCGGCAGGCGCGCCCGGGTCGCAATGCTGAGCGCGCCCGTTTCGGAATAATCGGCAAGGTCGGAGGCGGCGATGCTTTGCGATTCGCCAGCATTGCTCGGGTTGACCAGAAAGGCGGGTAGTATCCCCGCGATCCGCGCCAGTTCGAGCGCGGCAGCGGCGGTCTCTTCCCAGTCCAAGCTTTCCGCGCGAAATGGCCCCTTTAGCGGATTGCGCAGATCGAGCGCGGGGTCCGCAATTGGCAGGGCCTCGCGCAGGCTAAAAGGCTCTCCGCCGCAGATCAGCACCGGGGCATGCGGGACAGCGGCGGCGCGCTGATTGGCGAGCTTTAAGGTCGCAGCCCTTGCCGCCGAGATCAGCATTTGCGGCGCGGTCGCCTCCCGCGCAATCGCGGTTTCCACCGGAAGCAGCACCGGCCCACCGGCAAAGGCCAAGGGCCAGCCATGGCGCAATGCATCGACCGCTTGCGCCGCGCGCCTAGCGGGTGAGGGATCGGAGACGTGCGCCTCGCTCAGAGCGAAAACTCAGTGATCAGCGGGATGTGATCAGATGGCTTTTCCCAGCTGCGCGCATCTTCCACGATGCGGTGGCCGGATGCCTTGGCCGCGAGTGCCGGGCTGGCCCACATGTGATCGAGCCTGCGCCCGCGATCATTCTTGCGGTAATCGGGCGAGCGATAGGACCACCAGCTGTAATAGCGCTCTGGGTCTTTGATGAACTCGCGCCCGACATCGACCCAATCATGGGCCGCCTTGAACTTGTCCAAGGTGTCCACCTCCAGCGGGGTGTGGCTGACGACTTTCAAGAGCTGTTTGTGCCCCCAAACGTCGCTTTCCAGCGGAGCGATGTTGAAATCGCCGACGATCATTGTCGGCTGCTCAATCGAGCCGGCCCAATCGGTCATACGGGCCAGAAAATCGAGCTTTTGGCCGAATTTGGCGTTCACATCGCGATCGGGCACATCGCCGCCAGCGGGCACATAGACATTGTCGAGGCGCATCATGGCGTTGCCCTCTGGTGCATCGAGCAGCTCAACCCCGACATGGCGCGCCTCGCCATTGGCCTGCCAATCGTGCCGGGAATATTCGCGCAGTGGCACGCGGCTGATGGTGGCCACTCCGTGATAGCCCTTTTGCCCGTGCACCGCGACATGTTCGTACCCCAGCTTCGCCAGCGCATCGGCGGGAAACTGATGCTCCTGACATTTGATTTCCTGCAGGCACAGCACGTCGGGCGAATGCTCGGTAAGAAAGCGCTCAACCTGGGGCAGGCGCAGGCGGACAGAATTGATATTCCAAGTGGCGATAGAGATCATGCGATTGCTTTAGGTTCGCAGATATCGCCTTAGCAAGCGGCGATGAGAGAAAAGCGATGGATCATGCTGTAGTTTCACTTTCCTGTAGCATCAGATGCGGATAGCGAAGACGCATTATTTCTCGGAGGCCCAATTATGACACTCACCCGCACTTTCGGCTTGATCCTTGCTGGGGCGGCGTTGCCGCTGGGCGGCTGCGTTTACAATGGTGGCCAGAAATATGTGCCGAATGCCTCTGACTTGGCCGCTCAGGAAGCGGCGACGGCTCCGGCCGCGACTGAGAAGAAAGCCAAAAACGTCATCCTGTTCATCGGTGATGGCATGGGAGTTTCAACGATCACTGCCGCGCGGATTTATGCGGGTCAAAAGCGCGGGCAATCGGGCGAGGAATATGTCCTTCCCTTTGAAAAATTTGACAATGTCGCGCTGGTGAAGACCTACAACACCAATGCGCAGGTGCCTGATAGCGCGGGCACGGCCACCGCAATGCATTCGGGCAAGAAGACCAGCATTGGTGTGCTTGGCGTGGGACCGGAGGCCAAGCGGGCCGACTGCGCCTCTGCCTTGGCCAATCCGCTGCCGCTGCTCGGTGAAGAAGTGAATCAGCGCGGCCTTGCGTTGGGCATCGTTTCCACCGCGCGGATCACCCATGCAACACCGGCTAGTGTTTATGCGCGTAGTGCCGACCGCAATTGGGAAGCGGATAATGGCATCCCAGAGGGTCAACGCGGGCTTGGATGCGATGATGTCGCGACGCAGCTGATTGACTTCGATTTTCAGGTCGCGCTGGGCGGCGGTTCCACCTTGTTCTTTGGCGAAGGGGTGGAGGATGGCGGTCGCCGGTTGGAAGCCACGGCCAATTTGCCGGGTCTATGGGCCGCGCGCACCGGCGGCACTTTTGTGCGCGACAAGGACGCCCTGGCCGCTGCTCCAACCGACAAGCCAGTGCTTGGCCTCTTTTCGCCCAGCCATATGACATACATGGCAGAGCGGATGGACGGCAGCGAGATGGGCGCGAGCGAGCCGACCCTGACCGAGATGACCAGCCAAGCTATCGCGCGGCTAAGGTCTGATCCGGACGGCTATTATCTGATGGTCGAAAGCGGCCGGATTGATCACGGCCACCACGCAGGCAAGGCTGGCTTTGCTTTGGAGGAAACGGTCGAATTTGCCAATGCGATCCAATACGCAATCGACAATACGGACCCGGAAGAAACGCTGATCATGGTGACAGCGGATCACAGCCATGTTTTCACCATCGCTGGCTATCCCCGGCGCGGGAATGACATTTTGGGCCTTGTCGTTCCGCCAGAGGGCGATATCTCCAACCCAGACGAGCCTACTCTTGCAGAGGATGGTCAGCCATACACCACATTAGGATATTGGAACGGTCCCGGCGCGCTGCATGATCATAGTGAGCGACCTGCGCCGGAAACGGGCGTAAATGCGCAGCAACAAGCGGCAATTCCGCTTCGCAGCGAGACCCATGCCGGTGAAGATGTCGCGCTCTATGCTCAAGGTCCCGGCGCTGACAAAGCGCGCGGCGTGATCGAGCAGAATGTGATTTACAACATTATCCGCGGCGCCTTCGGCTGGGAATAAAGCCACGCGGGTCGCCTGATTTTCTTTTCCGCACGCCATCCGGCGCGCGATATCCTCACTCATGCGATCAGAGATCGCGTCGCTGCGGGCGGCCACAAGGGCCTTGCGGCGCTGCGCGCCGTGCTCCGCGACCAAGCCTGTGAGGTTGAGCTGGTTCGAACCCGATAGGGTTCGCAAGGCCGACTGGCCGCCTGAGCTTATGCGAGGAAAGCCAAGCAGGCCGGATGGCCTGCGCCCGGCGCTTGAGGGCCATAACAAACACCCAACAAAAAACCCTCACCCCGGGGGCAATGGGGCGAGGGTTCCATGTGAGCGTTCGTCACGCTTGTACAAATCAGTCTGAACGAGGGTTGGGGCAACAGGGGGGAAACCCGCCCTCAACTGACTTGCAAAAGAAAATTACGCGTATTCGCCTTACAGGTAAATGAATATGTGCCGGGGTTTGTCGTATTCCTACAACTAAACGCGGTTAAACCGTTCAACCCGGTCGACGAGATGATTTGCGCGGATCTCTGAATCGGAAAGCGCTGTCGGCGACCGACATTCCATAGCGATGATTCTTCAGCCGAACGGTGGTGCGGTGATTCTGCGAATCAAGCGCGACCCAGTGCGTCAGCTGCCATCCGCCGGGCGCAGTGCCATCGCGCACAAAGATCATGTTGATCACGCCAAATTCGGGCCGCTTTGGATCGCGCACTTCGACGCTGATCACATCGTCATTACCGGTCGGCATCATCTTGCCGAATTTCTTCACATCGCGCGTGGGATCAAGCAGTGCGCCAAGCGGCGAGTTCTTGATCGGCCAGCGTTCGACCTGATCAACGGTGTAATCGATCAAATAGAGCGATTTGCCATTGGATACGACGAGCAGATCGGTCCCCTTCTCATATTCGAAGCGAATCTTGCCCGGCCGTTTCAGCGTCATTTCGCCCGCGATCACGTTACCCTGCCGGTCAATCTGCGAGAAATCCGCCTTCATGGTCGAGATCGCTCGCAATGCGCCAGCGGCCACGTCCAGATCATTCGCCTGCGCATAAGCAGGCGGCGCGGGGGCAAAGCTGGTTTCTGCTGGCAAGCCAAAGGCTGCCGCAATGGCGGCTGCGCTCGCGGCGGTGGCGGCAAGCGGCTTTGAAAATCTAAAAAGGTTCATGCTCATAACCTGTGCGATTAATGCGTTGGCGTTGAACTGCGGCTGAACTGAGCGTTTTGCAAGCGCTTAAGCACGCCAGTTACAGCGCCGCCTGCTCCATACAACGCAAAACCGCGCCGAGGCGCGGTAGTGGACGCCATATGCGGGGCGCATCCGCTGAAAATCTGAAAGCACCGCAGGCGATCTGCTGGGCCAAGGCCCGCTGCAGAGCTGCGGTCAGAAGCTTACTTGATTTTGGCTTCTTTGAATTCGACGTGCTTACGAACAACCGGATCGTACTTACGGAACACCATCTTTTCGGTGATGTTGCGCGGGTTCTTTTTGGTCGTGTAATAAAAACCCGTGTCGGCGGTCGAGACGAGCTTGATCTTGACGGTTGCGGGCTTCGCCATCGCGTTATCCTAATTCTATCTGGTGGGCCCACCCAACTAAGCGCGTTTGAGCCGAAAAAAAATCAGGCGACGCGCGGAGCATCGCCTTGCAAGCCGCGCCATTTATCGATTCACCGCTCAGAGTCAAGCAAATCTGACTATTCGGCGCGGGCGTGAACCTACCAATCAGAGCGGCTGGGTTTGCTGCGATTGGCCTTCACCGTGCCGCGCGCTTTCTTCGATTTGAGGCGCTTGGTCTTGCCCACCCTGTTGATCCGGGTTTTCGCCCGGCGTTTGGGCTGCTTATGGGCCTCCTCCAGCAGGTTCTCCAGCTTCTCTCGAGCAAGGCCGCGATTGGCCTCCTGTGTGCGGTGTTCGCGCGCCGTAATCAGCAGTTCGCCTGCCGCTGTCAGCTTGCTGCCCGCAAGTGTCCTCAGCCGCGCGAACACCGGCGGAGGCAGGCGCAGCGCGTAGATATTCACGCGCAGCTGCACTTCGGTCGCAACCTTATTGGCGTTCTGCCCACCGGGGCCGGAGCCTGCGAGGAAGCTCTCCTGCGCCTGAGTGTGCGCGCGTTCGAGCAGGTCTTTATCCATCGTCCTGTTCGGCGTTGATGGTGGGTTCCGTAACTTCGGGCGGTTCCGGCGCGGTCAGGCCAGCGCGCACGAAATCCTCCGGGAATGGAGCATGGGCGGTGATTGTCGGCTTGGTGCTACGCGCGATGCCAATGGTTTCAGCGTGCAGCATGGTGCGGCCTGCGCCTTTGTTCTGACCGCGCACCGGGCCGTAGACCGGATCGCCCAGCAATGGCGCGCCTAGACCCAGCAGCGCGTGAACGCGCAATTGGTGCGTGCGTCCTGTCTCTGGGCGAAAGCGGATCAGCGAGCGCTGCTTATCGCCCTCACCAATGGTCTGCAGCACCTCCCAATGCGAGATCGCAGGCTTGCCCTTTTTCGCCGCGATCATGCGCCAGCCCTTTTCCGCTGAACTGATCTTGGAGAGCGCCAGTTCAATCGTGCCAGAGGTTTCCGCCGGCACAGCGTCGAGCACGGCCAGATAGGTCTTGGATACTGCGCGGTTTTCAAATGCCTTGTTAAAGCGTTTGAGCGCCTTGGGATTGCGAGCCAGCAGCAGGCATCCACTGGTGTCTGTATCCAGCCGGTGAACCGCATGCGGCAACCGCTGAAATCCCAGCTTCAGCTCATCGAGGTGATCGAACAGGCAGGGGCCGCCCCGGCGCGGGCGATCCACTGGCAGGCCGGCAGGCTTATCGATCACGAGAGCCTCGCCATCTTCGAACAATATCGGGAGCATTGGGCAGGGCGCCTTTATGAAAGTTTGAGCCGGGCTGGGTTTAGCCCGCGCAAGGCATTGCCTAGCACAAAACCATTTTCGAGGTCGGCAAGTGTGAGTTCCGCTTCGACCGCTCGGCCTTCAGCGATGAGATGTTGGCGCAGAATGCCGGGCAGCAGACCGAGCGTGGCGGGCGGGGTCAGCAGCACGCTATCCTTATCGCCTGGGTCTTTCGCCGCAAAGATATTGCTGAAACTGCCCTCTGTCACGAGGCCGTCGTCGCGCACGAAGATGGCCTCATCCGCGCCGTGAGTGCGTGCAGCAGACAGCCCGTCTTCGTAAAAGCTGCGATCGGATGTTTTGTGCAACAACCGCCAATCGGACGGGTCGAGCGGCAGCGGCAGAGCGATGCACTCAAAGCCATTGTCTTTGGGCGCTGGCAGCGGGCCTGTTTCCAAAGCGAGCGAGCCCAGCCGCGAGACGAGCAAGCGAACCTTGCATGCGGCCTCCAGATCAAAGCACAGCGCCTGGATTTGATTGCGCGCCGCGTGGCGATCAAACGAAAAGCCAAGCGTCGCCGCGCTTGCTTTCATGCGGCCTAGATGCAGCTCCAGCAGGTCGATCCCGCTTTCCGGTTCAAACCGCATGGTCTCAATCAGGTCCACTTGCGGGGCTGTGTGATCGGGCGAGGCGCGCCTTACAAATCCGGCTTTGACCTCGCTTTCGCGCCGCTCAGCGATCATCTCGCTATCGGCGACAATCGCTGAACCTACGCCCAGCACGGCATTGCCTTGCGCGTTTTCAATCGGGGTCAGGCGCAGGGTCCGAATGGCGACGTTGAAGGCGGCCGAGCCGTCCGCATCAATCCGGCCAATCGCGCCGCAATAGGGCCCGCGCGCATCGCGCTCATAATCGCCGATCAGCTCCATCGCGCGAATTTTCGGCGCGCCGGTGATCGAACCGCAGGGAAACAAAGCGCGTACCAGATCAACCGGGCCATTGTCCGGGGTCAGCCGGGCGCGTACCGTGGAGACCATTTGATGCAATGTCGGGTAGCTCTCAACCGCAAAGGGCTTGTCGACGCGCACGCTGCCGGGTTCTGAAATTCGGCTGAGATCGTTGCGCATTAGGTCAACGATCATCAGGTTTTCTGCTTTGTCCTTCTCCGACGTCGCCAGATCATCGGCCAGCGCCGCATCGGAGGCCGCATCAGCCCCGCGCGGACGTGTGCCCTTCATCGGTTTGGCTTTGGCATCTTTGCCATCGAGCGCGACGAACAGCTCTGGCGAGAAGCTCAGCAGCCAGTGCGAGCCGTCAAACACGATCCCGCCATAACCAGCGCTCGCTGCGCTGCGCAGCTGGGCATAGATCGCCAGCGGATCGCCGCGATATGACCCGGCTAGCGGATAGGTGAGATTGGCCTGATAAATATCGCCAGCGCGGATCGCCTCTTGCAGGGCCTCGAACGCTTTGGCGTATCCGCCGGGCGAAAGCTGAGGGTCGAGCGGACCGATCGAAGACGCGCCCGCGCCGCCTGCGTCTGCGCCGCTATCCTCCGCGCGCGCAGCCAGCCAGCCGGGCACATTGCCAGCGGGAATTTCCTCTACTGCATCAAACAAGCCGAGCCACACCAGCGGACCGTTCGCGCCGCTGCGGCTGGCGGCGAGTTCTGCGAGTTTTGGTTCCAGCGCTAGGCCCGCTTCATAGGCGATATAACCAGCAAGCTCGCCGCCATGCCCGGCCTGCGCAGCCCGCGCATCGGCCAGAGCGCGTTCTACCTCGTCCGGGCGGTGAGCGGCAAAGATTTGTCTAGGGTTTTCATACAGGCGCGCAGGCGCGGCGGCGGCGCTGTCTACATTTTCCTCGCGCGCATCGTCCAGCAGAATAAACGCAGTCACCTCACCCATATGCCCAGCCTTTAGAGCATCCACGCCTCAAGTCGACCACCTATGTCGCTGCATACGTTGCCGCGTGCAAGCGACACCTTGACCGCTTGGCCCTGTCACTTCACACATTCGGCAAGACAAAATGATAAAAAAGGGCGTTTTGCGAACATGAGCGATAAACCGGGCGAAATCTTTCTGGGGCTGGGCAGTAATGGCGAGAACCAGCATCTCGCGCTCAGCCGGGCGAACCGTCACGGGTTGATCGCAGGCGCGACCGGCACGGGTAAAACGGTCACCTTGCAGGGTCTGGCCGAGAGCTTTTCTGCCAATGGTGTGCCGGTGTTCGTTGCCGATGTGAAGGGCGACCTGTCCGGCATTGCGATGCCCGGCAGCGCGAAGTTCAAGCACGCGGACAAGCTCGAAGGCCGCGCCAAAGAGCTCGGCATGGACGACTATGATTATTCCGATAATCCGGTCGTCTTCTGGGATCTGTACGGCGAGCAGGGCCATCCAATCCGCACAACCATTTCTGAAATGGGGCCGCTGCTGCTTGCCCGCCTGCTCGATCTTAACGATACACAGGAAGGCGTGCTGCAAATCATCTTCCGCCATGCGGACGACAATGGCCTGCTGCTGCTCGATTTCGGCGATCTGCAGAGCATGCTGCAATGGGCCAATGAGAACGCCACGGAGCTCTCGGGCAAATATGGCAATGTGTCGAAGCAATCGGTCGGCGCGATCCAGCGTCAACTGCTGAGCTTCGAAGCGCAGGGCGCGGATTATTTCTTTGGCGAGCCTGCGCTCGAGATCGACGACTTTCTCCAATGCGATGAGACCGGGCGCGGCATCGTCAATGTGCTCGCAGCCGACAAGCTGATGCGCAGCCCGAAGCTGTACGCCACCTTCCTGTTGTGGCTGCTGGCGGAGCTGTTTGAGAGCCTGCCCGAGGTGGGTGATCCTGAGAAACCCAAGCTCGTGTTCTTCTTTGATGAGGCGCACTTGCTGTTCGACGATGCGCCCAAAGCGCTGGAGGAGAAGATTGAGCAGGTCGTTCGCCTGATCCGTTCAAAAGGCGTTGGTGTGTTCTTCGTCACGCAAAACCCGATCGACATTCCCGAAGAAGTCGCTGGCCAGCTCGGCAACCGGGTACAGCATGCCTTGCGCGCCTTCACCCCGCGCGATCAGCGCGCGATCAAGGCGGCGGCGGAAACCTTCCGGATCAACCCCGATCTTGATGTCGAGGAAGCCATCACAGAGCTGAAAGTGGGCGAGGCGCTGGTCTCGACCCTCGACGAAGACGGCGCTCCGACCATCGTGCAGCGGACTTTGATTAAGCCGCCGCGGTCGCGCCTCGGCCCGGTCACCGCCAAAGAGCGTGCGATCATTCAATCGATCAGCCCGTTTGAAAACAAATATGACGAGGCGATCGACCGCGAGAGCGCAGAGGAAATTCTTGCCGCGAAAAGCGCCGATGCCGCTGAGACGGCGCAAGAGGTCGACGAGAAAGGCGAGGAAGAGGTGCGCAAGCGCCCGCGCAAGACCAAGAGCATGTGGGAAAAGGCTTTGTCGCGCGGCACCAAAGTGGCTGCAGGCGGAATGGCGGGCGCTGCAGCGTCGGCGATCCTTGGCAAGAAATCGCGCGCAAACCCGATGAAATCCGGAATCACATCAGCGGCTGGTTCCATCGCCACTGATCTGGCCGGACCAGTGGCTGGGCGGTTTGTGAGGAACCTCATCGGCGGCCTAATGCGGTGACCACGGGGCTTTGGCCCGCATGCTTGCTGCACATTGAACCGATCTGCGCTTCCGGTGCTCACGTGCTACAAGCACGCTGCGCGCCGGTTCTCAAACGCTCAAGACGTGATTTTCAAATTTCAGCCGTGCGGGCATTTTGAAATCGAGCAGCGCTTCGCCGCCGACTGAGCGCAGCATTGCTTTGCAGACATCACGGTTGACGCCTTCAAGCGAGGCGAGATAGTCGAGCCCGCGCTGCAGCATCCAGAGGCTGAACGGGGCGGCTATGCGCTGGCCATTGGTGCTTTCAATCGTGAAATCAGCCATGCCGACCGCGCGCGGGATCTCCGTGTCCGGATTAGCGGCCAGCCACTCGCCAAACATGTCCGCCACTTTCGCAAGATAGGGCACTTGCTCACTCATCATCCGCGCCAGCACCGGCAGTAAAGTCTCAGGAATTTCGTCATCGGGCAGGAACTCGCCCGACAGCGGGGCCGTCACATCAACCATACGGCGGACCCATTCGGCCACTTGCGGAGCCAATCGCTCCATAATCTCGCCCGATGCCGGGTCGCGGTAAAGGTGGGCATAGAGCGGCCCGATCAGGCCCAAATCACCGATCGAGGGCCGCGATCCCAATAGGAAGGGATGCACCGCGAAATGCGCGTCCAGATCTGCCAGCAAAGCCTCATAGCTCGCCTCAACCGCCGGGATTGTCGCCTGATTGATGCCAAGCATGGGGACGAAGCCGCGGAACATGCTGCCGCGCTCTTTGCCGGTCGCATATTGCTCCTCCGGCGTGCCATCCGGCAGCGCGGTTTTGCCAAATTCGCCGTAAACCCACTCTTCGTTGTAATTCCAGCGGTAATGCATCGCCGGGATCACCAGCCATTCATCGCCAAAACACTCCAGCAGCAGCGCGGCTAAGCGCTGGCGCGGCGTATCAGGATAGACCGACGGTCCGCCTTCGCTGGCCTCAAAATGATCGATGATCAGCGTTGTGTCTTGCAGGATCGAGCCATCATCTTTCTGCATCACCGGGATGACCGGGCGCCCGACATTGGGGATGATGATCTTCGCATAGACATCGGGAGTGGAGAGCACCTCCGTGTAATTCACTTGCTTCCAATCGAGATAGCTGCGCGCCTTGCCGGAATAGAGCGAGAGCGGGGCGGCGTAGAGAGTGTGGGGCAAGGGGGAACTCCGATTGTTGTGCTTGGCGCTACCCTTGCCCGGTGTCTTCCCCCTTTGGAAGCGCAATTTCCGCCCGTAGGCCCGTGACCGCGTCGCCCTCGCGCAAATTGGAAAGTGTCAGCGTCCCGCCGTGCTGTTCAGCAATGGCGCGGGCCAGCGTTAGGCCTAGACCCGCGCCGCCTGTTGCGCGGTTGCGTGAGGCTTCGCCGCGCGTGAAGGGCTCCATCATCGCCTCAATATCGCTCGGCGGAATTCCGGGGCCCGTGTCATCGACGCGCAAGATGATCGCCTCACTTTCTTCGAGAAGCGAGACCTTAGCGCTTTTGCCATAGCGCAAGGCATTGGCGATAAGATTGCGCAGCGCTCGTTTGAGCCAAGTGACCTGCGCGCGGGCAACCAGACGGGGCGGATCTTCGAGTGTGACCGGCTCGCCGAGATCCTCAAATTCTTCGGCCACACTGGTCGTCAGCGCGGCCAGATCGACATCCTCAAAACCATTACTTACGCGGCCCACCCGGGCCAGCACCAGAATGTCATCCAGCGTCTTGGTGATGTCTTCAATGCTGTCCGCCATGCGCTCTCGCTGGGTGTCATCCGGCACACTTTCGATCCGCACGCGAAGGGCGGCGAGAGGTGTCTTGAGATCATGACCAATAGCGCCGAGCATCACGTCTTTCTCGTCCAGCAAGGCGGCAATGCGCGCTTCCATCGTATTATGCGCCGCGATCAGCCGCCGCATATCGCCGGGCCCTCGTTCCTCCAGTTTCACCGCTTGATCAGGCTGGCGCGAGAAGTCGGTGACCCGCGTTGTCAGCGCCGCCAAAGGCCGGGTGATCCGCCGCAGCACGAAATAGAGCAGCGTAAATAGAATGGCGAAGATGACAGCCGTTTGAAGGAGGATGGTGCCAATCGCATTGCGCGGCGCGCGCGGCTCTGCGACGCGGGCGATCAGCCATCCGGTTTCATCGGCGCGCTGAATCGCGGCGACCAATATGGGGCGCTCCTCCCATCCGGGTGAGCGCAGCCGCGGGCGGTCTTGCATCCGCTCTTTTACATACGGGTCATTGCCCGCAATCCGCCGCGCGATGATGATATATCCGGCCTCCACCTCTTGCTGGGTCAGAACCTCGCGCAGCGCGCTTTCATAATTGGGCAGTCGCGGCTCATTGACGCCAATCGGTAGCTCTTCGGTGTATTCAACACCCAGGCGGAAGGGCCGTGCAAATGGCCTGCCTCCAGGTCCGCCTTCGCCGTCAGCGCGGCGGTCCCTTACCGGCAATCCGCGCGCGATTCGGTCTGCTCTGCGCGCCTCGCGGCGCTCGGCCCGGCGGGCTTCTCTTTCCGCCAGATTTGATCGCCCGCTTTCGGCCACCAGCTGAAACGCTAGCGCGCTGACAAGGCCGGTCTCGCGGCGCTGCTCGGCCGCGCGGTAGAGCAAAGTGGCGGATATCGCCTGTCCAGCCATCAGGCCAATCGCCAGCACCAGCATCACTTGGCCCAGCAGGCTTTGAGGCAGCAGGCGCTTCATGCAGGCGTATCAGGCGCAAAGCGGGTGACCTGAGCGGCAAAGCGGTATCCCCCGCCGCGCACGGTCAGGATCAATTGCGGATCGCGGCTGTCAGCCTCAATCTTGCGGCGCAGGCGGCTCACTTGGTTATCGACCGCCCGGTCAAACAAATGCGCCTCGCGCCCCTGGACCATATCAAGCAATTGATCGCGGTCCAGCACGCTGCGCGGGTGATCCAGCAGAGCGCGCAGCAGTCGAAACTCTGCGGTTGAAATGGGCACGGTGACGCCTTCTGGATCAATGAGCTTGCGCTTTAGCGGGTCAAGCGACCAGCCTTCAAAGCCATAGTGGAGATCTTGAGCGTCGGTAGGGGCGGCGGGGCCTCGCTGAGCGCGGCGTAGGACGGAGCGGATCCGCGCGACCAACTCGCGCGGCTCGAACGGTTTGACGACATAATCATCGGCGCCCAGCTCCAGACCGACGATCCGGTCGGTCGGCTCTCCACGCGCGGTCAGCAGGATGACGGGCAATTGCTGCGTTTCGACCAGATGGCGGCACAGCGACAGGCCGTCTTCACCCGGCATCATGATATCAAGCAAGACGATGTCGGGCTTGGCTTTGAGCAACGCCGTGCGTGCGGCGGCGGCGCTTTGCGCCTCGGTGATAGCAAAGCCTTGGCCGGTCAGATATTCGGCCAGCGGCTCGCGCAGGGTCGCCTCGTCATCGACGAGCAGGATCGAGGTTTGGGACGGATCGGTCATTGCCTTTGGTACTTTAAGAATGGCGCGAGCCAGCTCACAGCGCAACCCGTGAGTGGGAAGCGAGCGAACTGGCTGCTACGGTTTCCAATGGAGTTAGGCGTTATCAGCGCGATCCATTGCGCTCTTGGCGACGCTCCTGCCGCTCTGCCCGGCGTGCTTCGCGCGCCGCCTGGCGCTCCTCCGCAGTGATCGTCCCGGAATTGTCAGCATCCATACTCGCGAAGCGCTCTTCGATGGCGTTATCAAATTCGGCCCGGCTTACGGCCTGGTCACCATTGGTGTCGGCCTGGCGCAACATCCGCATCATGCGGTCCCCGCCCCGGCGGCCGCCGCGCCCTGCCCGTTCCCCGCCACCGCGGCGCTCACCTCGTGCCTCTTGGCGAGCTTCTCTGCCCGCTGCCATTTCGGCTTCGCTCACACCGCCGCTATTGTCAGTATCGAGACGCTCGAAACGGCGTGCCTGGCGCTCTGCCCGGCGTGCCGCGCGCTCTTCATTGCGCGCCTCACGGGCGGTGGTCATTTCGGCCTGTGATAGCTCGCCATCATTATTGGTGTCGGCGGCGGCGAAGCGCTCTGCGCGTTTGGCCGTGCGGTCTTCGGCATTCAAAACACCGTCTGAATTGGCGTCCATCCGGGCAAAGCGCTCATCGCTCTTCGCCTTCATTTCTTGCAATGAGACGACACCGTCGCCGTTGGCGTCTGCGTTGCCCTTGCCGCCGTGTTGGTCAGCCATGGCAACACCTGCGCCGCCAATACCGAGAGCCAGCGCCGCAGCGGACAATGTGAGGGTGATCTTTTTCATTTCTTTTGTTCCTTTTGAAAGGTCTATCAAAAGAGCTGCGGCGGCGCGCTGGCTGGCTGCTTCATTGGGAGGAATCGAAGGCCAGCCATAAGCCAGTCCTGAGGGGGCTGGCTTATCACGCGGGGGGTATGTCGCTTTGCACGTCCACCGCAACTCACAAGACCCCTTCTAAGCCTCGCATGTCGCAGGATTATCTCGGATCGGCCCTAAATTGTCGCGTTTTGTATCAAGCAGCTATGGGCGTTCATCTTGTTGAAAGTCGCGTCCAAACCGCTGCCTCAACGAGGGCGGTGCTCAGTGCCCTCTCCGGCGGTAATGAAGATCGCGGTGGCTTCGCTGGCCACGTCTGCAGTGTGCCAGACGCCCGGTGGATTGATCGCATAATCGCCCGCGCCAAGCGGCACTTTTGCGACCTTTCCATCAGGAAATTCTTGGGTCAGCACCATCTCACCCGCGGTGCAGATCACCACTTCGCTGCCCTTGGGATGCATCTCCCACACGTCCCAGCTTTCAGCAAAGCTGTGCTGCGAGACGAGCCGCCCCTCCGGCCCGTCCTCGCCATGCCGCGCGCCGTAATCGGCGTACCATTCCATCCCAGAAAAGGGTGGCTGGGGATGAGCGCTTGCGCCCAGTCCCAGATGGATAAAGCTATCGCTCAATTTGCGCGCGGTCATGATGTGCTCCTCTGGTCGGAATTAGCCGCCTTGGGTCATGCAAAAGACGTTGAGTTTATTGCCGTCAGGGTCGCGGAAATAACCCGCGTAAAAGCCATCATCGCCCCGCGGCCCCGGTGCGCCTTCGTCGCTGCCGCCCTTCGCCATCGCCACGTCATAAACGGCCTGGACCTTCTCCGGCGTGTCGACTTGCAATGCGACCATTGTGCCATTGCCAGGGGTGGCTTCTTGCTCGTCGAACGGCTTGGTCGCGGCCACGCCCGGTGCGCCGCCCATCGCACCCCAGGCGATAAATGTCTCAAATTCCATCATCCGGCCAACGCCAAATTGCTCCGCAATGGCGTCATAAAACTCCGCCGCGCGCGGCAGATCATTGGTGCCCAGGGTTACATAGCCGATCATAATTGTTCCTCCTCAAAAGTGCGCGCATCGGCTCTATGCCAATGCGACTCGATGGATGGAACATTATAGGAACAAAAGGCCGCTCGCAAGCGCGCCAAATTCGCCTTTGCATACCGCCAGTTAGAGCGGCGCGCATTCCCGTTCCAGCCATGCAAGGTCTTCGCCATCGAGCTGGGGGCCGAGCAAAGCGCGCACTTGATCGTGATAGCTGTCGACCCATTCGATCTCGCTTTGTGTCAGCAGCGCCTTGTCGATCAGCTTGCGATCGAGCGGCACAAAGGTGAGCGTTTCAAAGCCCAGATAGGTGCCCTCTGCGCGCTCAATTGCACGTTCCTCGACCAGCACCAGATTCTCAATCCGAATGCCAAAGGCATCAGGCTTGTAATAGCCCGGCTCGTTGGAGAGGAACATTCCGGCGTGCAGCTCATGATTGGTGCCAGCTTGCCCGCCCAATGGTTTGGCAATGCGCTGAGGCCCCTCATGCACGGCGAGGAAGCTGCCGACGCCGTGGCCGGTGCCGTGGGCATAATCGACTCCCGCCTGCCACAGATATTGCCGTGCGAGCACGTCCAATTGTCCGCCGCTGGTGCCCTGCGGGAAGACGGCCTGTGCGATCTGGATATGCCCTTTCAAAACGCGCGTGTTGCGGTCGCGCATTTCCTCGCTTGGCTGAGCGCTGCCATCGACGGTGCCGATCCACACCGTGCGGGTAATATCGGTTGTGCCGTCGGAATATTGCCCGCCGGAATCGACCAGGTAAATGCTGCCCGGCGGGATGGTGATATTGCTATCCTCATCGACTTTGTAATGCGGCAGAGCGGCATGGCCGGCGGCAGCAGAAATCGTGTCGAAGGAAAGATCACGCAGACCGCTATGCTGGCGGCGGAACTCTTCCAGCTTTGCGGCCGCGCCCAGCTCATCCACCTCGCCGCTTGGCGCGGTCACCTCCAGCCACCGCAGGAAGCGGGCAACCGCCGCACCGTCGCGCGCCTGAGCGTCGCGGTGCCCCTGCTGTTCGACCGGGTTTTTGATCGCTTTGGCAAGGATCGTCGGATCGGCTTTCAGCGCCACTTTCGCGCCCGCTTTGGTGAGGGTCTGGGCAATGGCCGCCACCCCGAAATTGGGATCCACGCTCACGTTCTTGCCGCCCATTTCGCTGAGCGCCGCGCTGAATTCGTCGCGCGCGCGGATCGTCACGGCGTTGCCCAGATGCTGGGTCAGCTCTGGGGTGACCTTTTCAGGCGCAATAAACAGTTCCGCGTGGCCGTCCGCATGCGCGACCAGATAGGACAAGGCCACCGGCGTATGGGTCACATCCTGGCCGCGAATATTGAGCAGCCAGGCAATGGAATCGAGCGCGGATACCACCAGTGCATCATGGCTGTTTTCTTTCAGCCAATCGGCGATCTGCGCCCGCTTTTCCGCAGAACTGGCACCAGCATGGGCATCCTCATGGACAATCGCGGGAGCCAGCGAGGACTCTGGCTGGTCCTGCCACACGGCATCAATCGGGTTGCCACTGGTTGCGACAAGTTCGAGCCCGCTGTCTTTCAGCTGCGCGCCGGTCTGCTTCGCCCAGCCCGCCGTATGCAGCCATGCGTCATAGCCGATTTTCGCGCCTTGCGCTGTGTTCTTGGCCAGCCATGCGGTGAAGCTATCGCCCGGAATGCTGCAATATTCATAGAGCGCGCCGTCAACCTGATCGCGGACTTGCACCGTATAGCGGCCATCCACAAACATCGCGGCATGATCCAGAGTGACGACGGCAAAACCGGCCGATCCGCCGAACCCGGTAAGCCAGGCTAGCCGCTGAGCATAGTCGCCGACATATTCGCTCATATGCTCATCGGAAATGGGCACGACAAAGCCAGCGAGATCGCGGCGCTTCAATTCCTCGCGCAGGGCAGACAGGCGGGCTTCGTGGGTTTGCATCAGCATTTGGTCGTTTCCTAACAGGGCATGCGCTTGCGACGCGCAATCGATCGGCTATGACAATAACATAGTTTGCAGCGCGCGGTGTTTAAAGCGCTGCGATAATTTGGCAAAGGATCGGCTCAACCCATGGCAAGAATGCGTATGCCCTCGCTTTTGAGCGTTTCAGCCTGCGGGCTTGCGCTAGCCACCGCGCTGGCCGTCCTGCCCATCCAACCCGTCCAGGCAATGACCCAAGAGGACCAATCCAACGTGACCAGTGAAACGGGCCAGGCGGCCCCCACCTCTCCGCCGATTGCGGAAAAGCGCGAACATACATTCACCCATCACGGGATTACGGTTTCTGATCCCTATCACTGGCTCAAAGACCAATCCTATCCGGTGATCGATGATGAGGATGTGCTGGATCATGTGAAGGCGGAAAACGCCTGGTTTGAGGCAAATATGGGCTCGCAGGCGGGCCTGATCGAGGCGCTCTTCACCGAGATGCGTGCGCGCATCAAGGAAGACGACAGCACGGTTCCGCAAAAGGATGGCGACTACCTTTATTGGTCAGAGTTTGAAGAAGGCGCGCAGTACCGCAAGCATTACCGCAAAACGGTGGCTGATGGGGAAGCGGCTGAAGCGCAGCTTATTCTGGACGAAAACGTGCTGGCCGAGGGGCTGGAATATTTCCGCCTTGGTGCCGCCTCGATCAGCCAGAATGGCCGCTTCCTTGCCTATTCCACTGATACCAGCGGGGCAGAACGCTACACCGCGCGGATCAAGGATTTGCAGACCGGCGAGCTACTGGCCGATGAAATCCCCAACCTGCGCAGCGGCCTGACCTGGGTCGCGAATGACAGCGCACTGGTCTACGGCCCATCGAGCGAGAATTGGCGTACGCTTGAGACAAAATTGCACGTCATCGGCACGCCATCGGAAGAGGACGTTGTGCTCTACAAGGAACCCGATGAGAGCTTCTCTGTCGGCACCGGTCTGACCGCGCAAGAAGATTGGCTGGTGATTGCCAGCGGCGACAATGAGACCAGCGAAGTGCGGCTGGTGCGCGCGGACAATCCGACCGGCGAGCAGATCCTCGTGAAGGCGCGCACAAAGGGCGTCGAATATTCGGTCGATGTGCGCGATGGCGAGCTGTTCATTTGGACCAATGATGAGCACATCAATTTCCGTCTGGCCAAGGCGAGCATTGATGCGCCGGGCGATTGGGAAACAGTGATCGCGGGCTCAAACGAGTTTTACCTCACTGATTTTGAGCTGTTTAAGGACTTCTTCGTGACCGAGGGGCGTTTGAACGGGCTCGATCAGATCCAGCTGCGGCAATATGACGCGCCGGCGGTGGTCAAGCCAATCGCCTTTCCCGAGGCGAGCTATAACGCAGGGCTGTCCAACAACCCTGAGTATGATGTGTCGAAACTGCGCCTGTCATATGAGAGCATGATCACGCCGGATTCTGTCTATGATTATGACGTGGCGAGCGCCGGGCTAACACTGCTGAAGCAGCAGGAAATCCCAAGCGGCTATGACGCCAGCCTTTACGCAACAGAGCGGCTGGAAGTTGAGGCCCGCGATGGCACGATGGTGCCGGTCAGTATCGTCTACCGGAAAGACCGCAAGGATTTACTTTCTGCGCAAGGCTTAGAAGGCCCCGGCCCGCTCCACCTCTATGCCTACGGCGCCTATGGCTATGCCGTGCCGCCCGGCTTCTCAACCACACGCCTCAGCCTGGTTGACCGCGGCTTTGCCTATGCCATCGCGCATATCAGAGGCGGCGATGATCTGGGGCGGCGCTGGTATCTTCAGGGCAAGCTCAATGAGCGCACCAACACCTTCAACGATTTTGTCGATGTCGGCCGCGGGCTGATCGCTCAGGGCTACACCGCAGAGGGCAAAGTGACCGCTAGCGGCGGGTCCGCAGGCGGCGAGTTGATGGGCGCGATCATCAATCAGGACCCGGCGCAATATGGCGCCATTGTCGCCCACGTGCCGTTCGTCGATGTGCTGAACACGATGCTGGATGAGAGCCTGCCTCTGACGCCGGGCGAATGGCAGGAATGGGGCAATCCGATCGAGAGCAAGCAGGCGTTTGCCTATATCCTCAGCTACTCCCCCTATGATCAGGTGACGGCTCAGGATTACCCGCCAATGCTGGTCACAGCGGGCCTTAACGATCCGCGCGTCACCTATTGGGAGCCAGCCAAATGGGTCGCCAAGCTGCGCGACACGAAGACCGATGACAACATCCTGCTGATGAAGACCAATATGGGCGCGGGGCATGGCGGCCAATCGGGCCGGTGGAATTCCCTGCGCGAGACGGCGGAGGAGTTTGCCTTCATCCTGTGGCAGATGGGGATGACGGATGAGGCAACGGAAAAGGCGGGCAATTGAGCGAGCAGACGCGCGGAAAGTTTGCCCGCACCTTTACCGCTGAGCCGCAGCATATTGACGAGCTCGGCCATGTGAACAATTCGGTCTGGGTCCAATGGATTCAGGAACTTGCGACCGCCCATTGGGAGGCCGCGGCTGACCCTGCGCATGTCGAGGCGTTCTTCTGGGTCGTGATCAGGCACGAGATCGATTACCGCGGCAATATTGCCAGCGGCGAGGCGTGCGAGGGCACCACTTGGATCCCCGATCCACCCAAGGGCGCGAAGTCTGACCGCCTTGTCGAGTTTCGCGATGCCAGCGGCAAAGTGATCGTCGCGGCCCGCACCACATGGGCCATGCTGGAGCGCGCGAACCAGCGCCTAGCCCGCGTGCGCCCCGAAGTGATCGCACCTTTTCAAATCAGTGAGAATTCATGACCCACCTGCTTTTTGAACCTTTGACCTTGCCCAATGGCACGGTCTTGCCCAATCGCATTTGCAAGGCGGCGATGGAGGAAAACCTCGCTGTCCAACCCGGCCAATTGCCGGGTGAGAAGCTGTTCAGCCTGTACCAGCAATGGGCCGATGGCGGCGCGGGCCTGATCCTGTCGGGCAATGTCATGGTCGACCCATCTGCGCTGACCGGGCCGGGCGGCGTTGTCCTGCAAAAGGGCACCGATCTTGCCCCGTTCAAGCAGTGGGCAAAGCTGGCGAAATCAGGCGGCGGTCAATTCTGGCTTCAGATCAGCCATCCGGGCCGCCAGCTGTATAAAAGCCTCGGCGAAACCGCTGTCTCGCCCTCAGGCGTGGAGCTGAACCTGGGTAAATTCTCGTCGCTGTTTGCGCCGGTTCGCGCGCTCGAGGCGGATGAGATAACGGCGATCATCACCCGCTTTGCCGACACCGCAGAGCTGGCCGAGGCGGCGGGCATTGACGGCGTTCAGATTCACGGCGCGCACGGCTATTTGGTCAGCCAGTTTCTCTCGCCGCTGACCAATCAGCGCAGCGATGAGTGGGGCGGCAGTCTGGAAAACCGCGCGCGTTTCCTGCTCGCAATCGTGGATGCGGTGCGCGCGCGTGTCAGCAAAGGCTTTGGCGTCGGGATTAAACTCAATTCCGCAGATTTTCAGCGCGGCGGATTTGAATTCGAAGACGCGCGGCAGGTTGTCCAATGGCTGAAAGGGCGAGGCATCGATTTTGTTGAACTGTCCGGCGGCTCTTATGAAAGCCCAGCGATGCAGGGCAATCCGCAAGAGGAAGCGCCCAGCAGTTCAAGTGAAAAACGCGAGGCCTATTTCGTCGACTTCGCCCGCGATATTGCCAAGGTCGCCGACATGCCGATCATGGTGACGGGCGGGATCACACAGCTGGGAGTGGCGGAGGCGGCGCTGGCGCTTGACGAGAATGGTTTTGGTGTTGAGCTGCTTGGCATTGCGCGGGCTCTGGCTGCCGATCCCGCACTGCCTAGCCACTGGGAAAGCAAACAGAACGCTGATGTGAAATTGCCAGAGGCGAATTGGTCAAACGATTCGCTGAAAGCTCTCGCGACAATGGCGCTGACCAAGGCGCAATTGGAGAACATGGCGAAAGGAAAGCCGCCGGGGGATGGCGGCTGGCCAGTTAAGGCCTTGCTCGCCGACCAATGGCGCGCGGCGCGGCGGGCCAAGCGATACCGCGCCTGGCGAGCTGCGAGCTAGGCCGCGCTTTTTCGAGTGCGCCTGTTGGGCGAGCCTGCAAACAGGGTCAGACGCTCATAATTCATGCGGTTGCGGCCAGCGGCCTTCGCTTCATACAGCAGCATGTCGGCGCGGGCATACATGTCGTGGAATGTCATCATGGTCGTGTCATGGCGCGGCAGTTCGATCAGGCCCATGCTGGCGGTGACCGGCATATCTAGCCCCTCGACCTCGTGCATGATGCGCACTGGCACTGCTTCGCGGAAAGCCTCGGCGCGCTGGCGCGTGTTTTTGCCGCGCAGCAGGATCACAAATTCCTCGCCGCCCAGGCGCACTGCGATGGAATCGCGGTTTTCGCCGCCGCGAATAGCATCCGCACAAGCAATCAAAGCGGCATCGCCGATCTGGTGACCATATTTGTCGTTGACCTGTTTGAAACGGTCGAGATCAAGCAAAGCGAACGTGTCAAAACCCTGCTCGCGCAGATCATCAAAGCGCGATTCCACCGCCCTACGATTGAGCAGGCCGGTGAGCGGGTCATGCTCTGACAAATGTGTGAGCTCTTGCGCATCGCGCAGTGCCCGGTCGCGCTCGCGGCGGATTTGCAGGAAGCGGTCGGCCACACCCAGCGCCGTGCCGATGCCCTCTGACAGAATGCCAATGTAGAAAATCGGCAATGCATCTTGCTGCACGCCGAGCGGAAAGACGTGGGTCACGATCTGGATGAAGGTCGCCAAGAACATCGGCGCCCAACCAAACAGCTGGAACTTTACCGAACGGCTGCCGCGGCGCCAGGCATCGACCAAGGCCATGACCAGCACGATGATCGGCACAGCCATGCTGAAAGAATGGAAGTTTCCTCCGAGAGGGCGAAGCACATCGAAGGATGCGGCATGGATGATGCTGACCGCGACGGTCCAAATCGCAGCATAGGGAATGATGCGATAGAGCTTGGCCGAGATCTTGCCCGGCTCGATAAAGCTGCGGGTGAACATCAGCGCGACCGCCACGCCCAGGCCCATACTCATGATCAGGCTGACGCGCAAAACTTCGGCGCTCATCGGCATTAGCAGGCCAAACAGATTGGCCCGCGTCGCGATCATCACCGCGAACACCACCGAAAGGGCAATGTGCCAGGCGAGGAAAGACTGCCGCAGAACGAGCAAAAACGCCCCGTCGAGCGCGATTGGGATCAGCAGTACGCCGATCAAGGCGGCCAATGCGAGAAGGGCCGCAACGTCGCTCTCGCTAAGGCCCGGCGCTTCGTCGAGCAGCTCGGCCCGGGTCAGCGTTGGGCCGTGACCATTGCCGGTGAAGGCTGCGAGCACTCGGCGCGGCGGCGCGGCGCTGCTGGGCAGGTCGGTGTAGATGTGAGGAGAGCCGATGGCGCTTTCCATGTCGGCCATCGTTTTGGTCTCATAGGTCCAGCGGCCATTGGCGTCTTGCACCGCCAGATCGAGCTGATCGAAATGGCCCAGACGGGTGTAGAGCACTTGCGGAGCTTTTTCTCCCTCCGCTACATTGAACCGCAAAGTCCAATCGCCGCCAGCGGGCTCATTGGTTAAGGGTTTGCAATTCCAGTTCTGCTCAATGTGCGCTGCTGCGTTAACTTTTGGAGTTTCGCCCGACGCATCGACCAACACACCGGAAACGATGCAGGGCGCGCGCGTTTCTGCCGCTGCGGCAGGTGATATGCCCAGCGCGGCGGCCAGTGCGAAAATCAGCACCAGGAAAAAATCGTTAATATCGACCCGCATCACGAGATGTTAACTACGGTAAAACCCCTTAGAGCAGGTTAAAGCCTTGTAAGAAAATCCGACGCTTTTGCGCGCTCACGAGTATTCGCAAGTATTGGTTTAGCAGACCTGCGCTCAGGCGGCGCGGGGCCCTTGGCGCCGGTCAGCCGTGCGGCTATCCTGCATCATTCGCCCTGTTGAAAAGTTACCGCGGCGATTGTCACTAATCCGTCGCATACTGGTCATAGATTCGTCTCGAATCTGTAAAGGTTAGGGAATCCGATGACACGTAACGTTTCACTTATTGCACTGGCTGGCGCTATGGCGGTCTCCGCCCCCGCCAGCGCTCAAGACAGCGGCGATTTACGCGAAGAAATGGCGCAAATGCGCGAGCAGATGGCAGCAATGGCCGCTCGCATTGATCAGCTTGAAGGCGAGCTGGAAGATGTCGAGGCCGAGGCCGTCGCAGCGAAAGCCGAGGCAGTTTCTGCCGGCACAGCAATTGCTGCGGTCCAAGAGACCCAGAAAGAGCAAGACAGCGCCAGCATCGAGTTTAAAGGCACGCCTCAAGTTGAGGCAGATGGCGGCTGGAGCTTCAAGCCTCGCGGACGCCTGCAATATGATGCGGGGTTCATCAACGCGCCGAACTCCACCGGAGCAGAAGAAGGCTTTGGCAATGATGTGCGCCGCGCGCGCCTCGGCATTTCTGGCGATATGCCGGGCGGATTTGGCTATAAGTTTGAAGTCGATGTCGCCAACAGCGACCTTGCTGTCACGGACGCGATCATCTCTTACGAAGCTGGTGACGTTGATATTCAGGTCGGCCAGTTCAACAATTTCCAAGGCCTGGAAGAGCTGACCAGCAGCCTGCACACCTCTTTCATTGAGCGTGCAGCCTTTACCGATGCGTTCAACTTCATCCGCCGGGTCGGCGTTGGCGTCACCTACGGCGCGGGCGATGTTCTGGTTCAAGGCGGCGTGTTCACCGACAATATGGACCGCCTCTCCAACCAAAACTGGAGCGCCGATGGCCGCGTGATCTATATACCAAAGCTCGGCGACGCTCAGCTGCACCTTGGCGGCTCGCTGCACTATCGCTCCTATGAAGATGGCAGCACGGTTCGCTATCGCCAGCGTCCACTCGTTGGCTTTACCAGCGAACGCTTCATCAACACTGGCAATCTGGGCGCAGAGAGCGAAACCGGCTTTGGCCTGGAAAGCGCCATTATCTCTGGCCGCTTCCACGCAGTAGCAGAGGGCTATTGGCAGAACCTCGAAATGCCAGTTGGCATGGATGATCCCAGCTTCTTCGGCGGCTATGCAGAAGTCGGCTACTTCCTCACCTCGGGCGATACGCGCGGCTATAAAGGCGGCAAGTTTGACCGCACGAAGCCAGCCAATCCGGTTGGTGAAGGCGGCATGGGCTCGCTCCAGATTAACGCCCGCTATGACCGACTTGATCTGAATGATGGCGGTGTCTTTGGCGGCACGCAGGATGGATACTTCCTGTCGCTGGTGTGGAAGCCAACCGATTACACCATGCTGCTGGCGAATTATGGCCGCCTGCAGTACAATGATGCGGTTCTGCCAACGGCAACGGGCGATACGTCTTACGGGGTCGATTCCTTCGGCGTTCGCGCTCAGATCGACTTTTAATTTCGCGGCGGCGGCATGGCGCGGCGTGCATCTGCGCCCTGCCTGCTGCTGTCATAAGCATGTCACATAGGCCGCATAGCGCGCCGATGAATTCTTCTATCAAGGACCATCCTGATGAAACTCACTAAAACAATTGCAATCTCTCTTATGGCTTCGGTCGCAGTCGCTGGTTGCAGCGAAAGCGGAGGCGGCGCTGGCGGTTCCCGCGATTCGATCCGCGCCGTTGGCTCTTCGACGGTTTATCCGTTCGCCAAGCAAGTGGCTGAGAGCTTCGCTCGCTCGAACCCTGACTACAAATCACCATTGATCGAATCCACTGGCTCTGGCGGCGGCATCAAGCTGTTCTGCACCGGCGAAGGCGCCAGCACACCAGACATGGTCAACGCCTCGCGCCGCATGAAGGTCAGCGAGTTTGAAACCTGCGTATCGAACGGCGTCGCTGACATCATCGAATTGCAAGTGGGCCTCGACGGGATTGCTTTTGCCGCTGCGCAAGACGGCATCTCGCTGAACCTCACGCCAAAGATCGTCTACGAAGCACTGGCGAAAAACCCATATGGCGGCGAGCAAACCGCCAAGACCTGGGCCGATGTTGATCCATCGCTGCCAGCGGAACCGATCTTGGTCTACGGCCCGCCATCAACATCTGGCACGCGCGACGCGCTGAAGGAATTGGTGCTTGAGGCTGGCTGTGACAGCAATCCAGAAATGGAAGCGCTGAAGGCAGAAGACAAAGACAAGCATCAACAAGTGTGCACCGAAGTGCGCAGCGACGGCGCCTATGTTGACCAGAGCGAGCAGGACAATCTGATCGTTCAAAAGATTGAAAACGATCCGGGCGCGGTTGGCGTGTTCGGCTTCTCTTACCTCGAAGAGAACGCCGACAAGGTCAAAGGCCTGCCGATGAACAATGTCGATCCAACTTACGACAACATCGCCAGCTTCGCTTATCCTGGTGCGCGTCCGCTCTATGTGTACGTGAAGAAAAACCACATGAACGCGATCCCGGGTCTCGATCTATACCTCGCTGAGTGGGTCAAGAACTGGAAGGCTGACGGCCCGCTTGCCAAGATCGGCCTGGTTGCATCGCCAGCCGACGTGATGGCCGCAAACGAAGCACGGGTAACCGACCTTCTGACACTGACCAAGGCTGAGCTGGAAGCGCCAGCAGGCGAGTAATCCAGCGACACAATATGCGCTTGGGGCGCGGTCTGGCATGACGCCGGGCCGCGCCCTTTGTTTTTGGAGCTACGGAAGGCGGATTATCAGCGTGCTTTTCACAGCATGCGGTCCCGCAAATGCTCCGGCGGCAGCCAGCAGGTGTCGCGCTTGCCAAAGATCTTATAGCGGTTGCGCGCGGTCAGGCGGTAGACTGGGTCGCGCAGCGCGCGCGGGAACATGCGTAGCACTTTGGCCGCTTTCCACGGCCAGCCCAGCCCTTCGTAAATGGCGATTACCGCATCGCTGTCACGCCGGGCTGTGTCCCCCTCGACCACGATGATTGTGTCGGGATCGGCGGGGTCAATGCCGAAGCGCCGAAACAGATCGGCGCCAACATCGCTCTGCATAGAGGCGAGGCGGAAATAAGCCGCGTCGTCGAACTTTAGGACAAATCGCGCATTGGCTGAGCACAGCACGCATTCGGCATCGAACAGAATGATTGCGTGGTCCTGCTCGCCCTGCTGGATGGTCTCATTGGGCATGGCCAGCCGCCTTAGAGCGGGTTGCCGTCCTGATCGCGGTAAATCTCGCGGCGGCCGACATGGTTTGCCGGGCCGACCAGGCCTTCGCTCTCCATCCGCTCGATCCATTTCGCCGCAGTGTTGTAGCCGACGCCCATTTGCCGTTGCAGCCACGAACCGCTGGCCTTTTGCGCTTCAAACACCGCTTGGCAGGCTTGGCGATATTTGCGCTCGGCCGGATCATCGCTGGCGGTCATTTCGTCTTCAAAGGCAAATCCGCCGCCGTCTTCCGGCTCTTCGGTGACCGCATCGACATAGTCAGGCTTGCCCTGAGCGCGCCAGAAATCGGCCACTGCTTCGACCTCTTCGTCCGATACGAACGGACCGTGAACCCGGATCATCGCGCCGGTGTTCGGCTTGTACAGCATGTCGCCTTTGCCCAGCAGCTGCTCTGCGCCTTGCTCGCCCAGAATGGTGCGGCTGTCGATGCGGCTGGTGACCTTAAAGCTGATGCGGGTCGGCAAGTTGGCTTTGATCACACCGGTGATAACATCGACCGATGGACGCTGAGTTGCCATGATCAGGTGGATACCGGCGGCGCGCGATTTCTGGCTGAGGCGCTGGATCAGAACTTCGATCTCTTTGCCCACGGTGACCATCAAGTCCGCCAGCTCATCGACGATCAGCACGATCAGCGGCAATGGCTCGTAATCGAGCTGTTCTTCTTCGTACAGCTCTTCGCCGGTTTCTGGGTCAAACCCGGTCTGCACGCGGCGGCCCAGCGGCGTCCCCTTGGCGGCAGCCGCGCTCACTTTCTCGTTGAAATTGCCAATATTGCGCGAGTTAACCGAGGACATCATGCGGTAACGCCGCTCCATCTCCTCAACCGCCCATTTGAGCGCGCGCACGCTCTTATGCGGCTCTGTCACCACGGGGGATAGCAAGTGCGGGATATCATCATAGCTTGCGAGTTCCAGCACTTTGGGGTCGATCAGGATCATCCGGCATTCGGCCGGTGTGAAGCGGTACAGGAGCGACAAGAGAATACAGTTGAGGCCAACCGACTTACCAGAGCCGGTGGTGCCCGCGACCAGCAGGTGCGGCATGGCGGCAAGGTCGGCGATGATCGGCTCACCGGCGATATCCTTACCCAGGATCATCGGCAAAGCGCCCTTGCTTTCGGCAAAGTCGGCGCAGGCGGCAAGCTCTTTCAGCATCACCATTTGGCGGTCAGCATTCGGCAGCTCGATGCCCATCACGGTCTTACCCGGGATAGGCGAAACACGCGCAGAAATGGCCGACATGTTGCGCGCGATATCTTCGGCCAGGCCAACCACGCGGCTCGCCTTGATGCCCGGTGCAGGTTCCAGCTCGTACATGGTGACGACGGGCCCTGTGCGAACGGCGGTGATCTCGCCCTTCACATTGAAGTCGTCGAGCACGTTTTCGAGCAGGCGCGCATTGCGCTCCAGCGCCAGCTTGTCGAGCTTGGGCGCGAAATCCTCTGGCGGCGGGGTGAGCAGATCGAGACTGGGCAGATCGTAAGTCGCGAACATGTCGCGCTGCTTCGTCTTGGGCATAGTCGCGCGCTTCGGCGGAGCGGATGGATCGGTGATCTCCGGCGCGCGGCGCGGGGATGGTTCAATGACCGGCTCGGCCTTGTCCTTACCCTTGGCTTTGGCCTTTTTGGGCTCTCCAGAAAGCTTGGGCAGCGACAGGTCTGGCCCGTCGGGCAGGGCACCAAAGCCGGGCACGCGCGCGAGCAATTTGCCGCGCACAAAGTCTGGCAACGTCAGCAGCGCCCGCCAATCAATCGCGAAGATACGCGTGAGCAGCGCAACTCCGGCGGCGAGCGAGGCAAGCGCGAGGCCGAGGATAACCCAGCCTTCTGCGCCTTCGCCAAATCTTGCGGCCACCGCCTCGATCGCGGAGGCTCCAAGCAGCCCCGAAACACCGCCCAATTGCGCGGGCAACGTGCCGCCTGTCCCGTCAAAGGCGAGCGAGAGCACGGTCGAGAGCAGGACCATTGCGATCAAGAGCAGCCCGGTCGGCAGCCACCAGCGCGTGGTCTCTTCTTCGTCACCGTTTTCAACATCAAGCCACAATTTGCGGGCGGAGATATAGAGCAGCGGCAAGAGCAGGATCGCAGTCAGGCCGAATGCGAACAGCACCCGGTCGGCCGCCCATGCGCCCCATACGCCCATCCAATTGCTGACTTCATTGGCCGCGGCGGCGGTGGATGGGCTAGGGTCGGTTTGCGTGTAGCTGGCGAGCGAGAGCGAGAGAAAGCCGAGCGTCCCGATCAGCGCGGCCGCGCCAGTCATCTGCGCAAAGCGGCGCATCGACCGGCGGAAAGCGGCCCGCCAGTCTGGATTGGCTTTTCTGGTGTTGATGGCCCGTGTCGCCATATTCTCGCGTCCTTTGAATTGGTGGTCCAAGAATCGCAGAGCGAGGACTCGGGGTCAAGCCAAGAGCGATAGTGCGGTGAAACTGGTGGAGGGCGCGGGCGTCGGCGGCCAACGGCTAATGCGTCAGGAAAGCCCGTCGATCGCAGCCCAGCGAACCGGACGATTGCGGCAGGTTAGCCGCTTTGCGCGCTGAGCATTCATGCCGCCGAGCGCGATGACGGGCGCTTGGCAGTACTGGCTAAGGCTTTGAAAACGAGCGGTTCCAAGCACCTTGCCGCCGGGATGGGATCGGGTGGGGAACACCGGCGAAAGCAGCACAGCGTCCACGCCAAAGCGGTTCGCAAGGCCAATTTCATGGAGGTCATGTGCGGTGGCAAGATGCAGCATGTCTGAGCGGCGCGGGGTCAATGAACGGGGCGGGCCGTAAATGCCATCCGCGCCCCATTCCCGCGCGGTTAGCGCGCTATCGGCCAAAATAGCCACATGCCCGCGCGCCTTTGCCACTGCGCGCAGCGCGCGAAACCGCTCCCACCGAGCCGGATCATCCAAGTGATAATGGCGATAGATAAACCCGCTGCCGCGCGGCAAGGCGCGCAGGGCCTGCGCCAGTCCAGCATCATTGCGCGCATCAGAAATGAGCCACAAATTGGGCAAGCCGGCAGCGATGGTCTGGTGTGACGCCATGGCTCCGCTATAGCGCGGGCAAAGGACAAGACGATATGGAAATAGCTCAAACACCGCTTGGCGAAGTGCAGGCCAAAATTGCCAAGATGCGTAAGATCGCCCGGCGCGAGACCGAGGATGTGACCGTGATCGCGGTCAGCAAGACCCATCCGGCAGGGCGGATCGTGCCGCTGCTTGAAGAGGGGCAGCGCGTGTTTGGCGAAAACCGCGTGCAAGAGGCGCAGGACAAATGGCCCGCCCTGCGGGAGCAATATCCCGATGTAGAGCTGCATCTGATCGGCCAATTGCAATCGAACAAGGCTCAGGACGCGGTTGAGCTTTTCGACTGTATCCACGGCCTCGACCGGGCAAGCCTGCTGAAGGCTTTGGCCAAGGCGATGGACAAGACGGGCAGGAAGGTGCCGTGCTTTATCCAAGTCAATATTGGCGCGGAGGAGCAAAAGGGCGGCTGCGCCATTGCCGATGTCCCGAATCTGCTCGCCAAGGCGCGCGAGGCGGGTATTCCGATCGCGGGCCTGATGTGCCTGCCGCCAGCGGACATTGAGCCAGCGCCGTTTTTCGCGCTGCTGCACAAGCTTGCGCAGGATAATGGCCTCGTTGGTCTTTCGATGGGGATGAGCGGCGATTATGAGACCGCCGTGCAATTGGGCGCGACCCATGTGCGGGTCGGCACGGCCCTGTTCGGCGCGCGCGGGGGCTAAGCTCCATGAATGCCGCAGCGCCCGATGATCTTGCCGAACTAAAGGCCTTTGGCGCCGACTGGCTGGAGCCGCTTGGCGCGATGGCGGAGGTCCGTTTTGAATATGCATCGCTTGAGGAATGCTTCGATGCACCGAGCGTGATTGCGGACAGGTTCGTCGCTCAATTTGGCTTCAAACAAATCGGGTTCAATTGGGAAATGCTCGATGCTAGCGCGGATGCCAGCGGAGCAAGAGCCGCGACCACAGTGATGTCAGATGCATTTGAGCGCGAAATGGTTCAGCGGCAAACCTGGCTGGGCGCAGAGCGAGCAGGAACTTGCGCAAACGCGTTCATCGACGCCTTTGAACCAGCGCAGCGCACGATCCTGAGCAATCGGTTTGATGGGCTATGGAACCCAATTTCTGAGGCGACCTTTGAATGGGCTTTCGTCGGTTTTGATAGCCGCAAAATCGCAATGCTATTGGTGATGGCGGGCGGTTAGTTTGGTTTGTTTAGGCGCAGCCACCCGCGCCCTCCACCCTCACGCCTTCTCCAATTCGCGCTGTTTCTCATCGCTTGCCGCCTCGAGCAGCGCGCTGCGAATTTCATCCAGACGCTCTTTCGCTGTCACCTTCGCGCCGGTCAAATCGGTCACGTAGAACGTATCCGCCACCCGCTCACCATAGGCGGTGATATGGGCAGATTGGACGATCAGGTTCGACTGATAGAGTGCATGGGCCAAGCGGTTTAGCAAAGCCGGGCGATCGCGTGCGGTGACCTCGATCAGGGTGAAGCGGCCAGAGGCCTCGTTGTCGAAATTGACGCGCGGGGCGACAGAAAACGCCTTTGATTGGCGATGCGGCAGCGGGCGGGCGGCGAGTTTTGGCACCAACGACGTCTTGCCCGTAAGCGCATCGGTGATCGCTGTCTTCAGGCGGGCAATCTGCGTGTCTTCACTGAATGGCTGACCATGCTGGTCCTGGACCAGGAAGTTATCGACCGCATAGCCGCTCTTCGCGGTGTGGATGCGGGCATCAATGATGTTCGCCCCGGCCAGATGAATGCCGCCCGCAATGCGGTAAAACAAGCCTGCATCATCGGCCGCGATCACGCTGACGAGGGTTGCGCCGCGCTTCTCATAGACTTCGCAATGGATTGAGAGGTGATCTTCGATTTTGCGGGCTACATCATATTGCACGAGGTTGAGCGCGATGATGTCTTCGGGCTCAGCAATCCAATAAGCATCGCCCAGCAGATCGCCGACTTCCTCGACCAGCGCCGATTTATCGCCGAGCAATTCGCTCGCCGCTGCTTTCTTGGCCGCGACGCGTTCCTTGCGGCCGTGGCGCATATGGCCCAGCCGCAGCCGCTCTTGCGCACCATCAAACAATTCGCCCAGCAGCTGACCCTTCCAGCTGTTCCAGGTACCGGGCCCAACCGCGCGAATGTCGACGGCGGTCAGGATCGCGAGATTGCGCAGGCGCTCCAGGCTTTGCACTTCGGCCACGAAGGTCTCGATGGTCTGCGGGTCGGTGAGGTCACGCTTCTGCGCGGTGGAGCTCATCAGCAGATGTTGCAGCACCAGCCATGCGACCAGCTCGGTCTCTTCTTCGTCCAGGCCAAAGCGCGGGCACAGCTCTTCGGCGACTTCCGCGCCGAGCTCGGAGTGATCGCCGCCGCGCCCCTTGGCAATGTCATGCAGCAGCACCGCGACATAGAGTGCGCGGCGCGATTTGAGTTTGTGAATGATCCGGGTTGCGCGTGGATGGTCGTCTTTCAGCTCACCCTTTTCGATCTTGTTGAGCAGCCCAATCGCGCGGATCGTATGCTCGTCGACGGTGTAGTGGTGATACATGTCGAATTGCATCTGAGCGTTCACGCGGCCAAAATCGGGCACGAAGCGGCCAAAAACGCCCGCCTCATTCATCCAGCGCAGTGCAGTCTCAGGATCATTGCGCCCGCCGAGCAGCGACAGGAACAGAGCATTGGCGCGTTTATCCCGGCGCACCGCGCGGTTGATCAGGCGGCTGTCACGGTCGGCCTGGCGCATGGTTTCGGGATGAACTTCCAGCCCCTCGGCCTCCGCCAGTTGAAACAGCTCAATCAGGCGCACCGGATCATCGCGGAACCATTTGTCGGTCGGGGCCTTAATCTTGCCGCCAAACACGGTGTAGCCCTTGAGCGTGCGAGACTTTTGACCCCAACCGGCAAAGAAGCCGCTGGAGGCGCGCTTTTTCGCGAACTTCTGGTCGAGGTGAGCGAGGAAGACGCCGGTCAGGCTGCCTACGCGTTTCGCCTGCAGGAAATAGAACTGCATGAAGCGTTCAACCGCGCTCTTGCCCGGCCGATCGGCGAAATTCATCCGCTCCGCCACTTGGCGTTGCAGATCAAATGTCAATCGGTCCTCGGCCCGGTCGGTGAGATCGTGCATGTGGCATCGAACTGCCAGCAGATACCCCTCTGCGCGTCGGAAACTGCGGTATTCTTGGCTGGTCAGCAGGCCGACATCGACCAGATCGGCGGCGTTGCGGGCGCGGTGAATATATTTGCCGATCCAATAGAGCGTTTGCAGATCGCGCAGGCCGCCTTTGCCCTCTTTGATGTTTGGTTCCACGACATAGCGGCTGTTGCCCATCCGCTTGTGCCGCTCATTGCGTTCATTGAGCTTTTGCGTGAGGAACTGCCGCTCGCTGCCGCTGACAACCTCGCTCCAGAAACGGGCGCTCAGCTCATCATAAAGCTGTTGGTCGCCCCAGATGAAGCGCCCTTCGAGCAGAGCGGTGCGGATCGTCAGATCCTCCTTCGCCATGCTCATCGTGTCGGAAATGGTGCGGCTGGAATGACCGACCTTTAGGCCGAGATCCCACATCAGATAGAGGATCGCCTCGATCACCTGCTCGCACCAGGGCGCGCGTTTCATCGGGATGATAAAGGCAATGTCCACATCGGAATGCGGCGCCATTTCTGCGCGGCCATAACCGCCAACCGCCAGGATCGAGAGGCGCTCTGCGGTCGTGCGATTGGCTATCGGATAGACATGGACCGTCACGTAATCATGGATCACGCGCACCAATTGATCGATCAGGAACGAATGGCCGTGAACGCATTCATATCCGGCAGCGGGTTTTTGCTTCAGCCGCTCAGCCAGTTCTGCGCGCCCTGCGTCCAAGGCGCTGCGCAGCGCCTCGACAATTTGCGCGCGCGCATCGGCTCCGTGCTCCTCAGCAAAAGCAGTGACCTGCTCCGCCAGAAGACGGCGATCGACGATCGCGCGCTGCCGAGGCACGCGCGGCGTCTTGGCGGGGCCGGGCACGGCCGTCATGGTTTATGCAGCGTGCCCGGCGCCCTCATGCTTGTTCCATTTGCGCGGTGAATTGCTCGCGCAGGCTCTTCTTGTCGATCTTCTGCGTGCCGAGGCGCGGCAGCACTTCGGTGGAGACGAAGATATGCTCCTCCATCGGCACCTTGAACGGCGCAATCCGGCTGAGAAGGAACTCACGCAGCTGCGCCTGGTTCATCGCCGCTGCGCCATCCTTCACCCGGAAAATCGCCGCTGGCACTTCACCCATGCGCTCATCCGGCAGGCCGAAGACAGAGCATTCCGCGATATCGGCATGGGCATAGATCGCATCTTCCACTTCGATGCAGGTGATGTTCTCACCGCCGCGAATGATGATGTCTTTCTTGCGGTCGACGATGAAGAGATAGCCGTCTTCATCGAGATAGCCGAGATCGCCGGTGCGGAAGAATTGATCGTCGGTGAAGGCGGCGGCGGTTGCCTCGTCATTGTTCCAATAGCCGCGGAAATTCGCGACCGAACGGATGCACACCTCGCCGATGTCGCCTTGAGCCAGCTCAGCGCCGTCATCATTGAGGATGCGCAGATCAACCAGTGGCTGGCTGGCTTTGCCGGTTGAGCCGGGCTTTGCCATATAGTTCTCGTTGAAATTGCCGCAGCCCACCGCATTGGTTTCGGTGAGGCCATAGCCGAGCAGTGGGAAGCCCTCTGGGAAGGCCTCCTTGATCTTATTGACGTGTTCAACAGGGCGCGGCGCGCCGCCAGCGGCAAAGCTCTTACACGCGGTAAGATCATAGCTGCTACGGTTCGGATGGGTCGCAATTTCATAGCTCATCAGCGGAACGCCGACGAAATAAGTGACCTTTTCGGCCTCCATCAGGCGCAGCGCTTCTTCCGCGTCCCATTTCGGCATCAGCACCAGCTTGCGGCCAATCGCATAGGATTGGAGGAACAGCGGAACTTCGCCCGTGACGTGGAACAGCGGCACAGCGATCAGCGCGCATGGCTGGTCTGTGAGCTCCTGACCCTGGCTTTCAAGCAGCAGCTTGGCCATCGCGCTTTGCGCGACATAGTTCATCGTGCCGCTGACAACGCCTAGGTGATCGGACCAGGCGCCTTTAGACTGGCCGGTCGATCCAGAGGTGTAGAGAATGGTCGCGAGATCATCTGCGCCCAGCTGGCCGAGCATCGCCATGGCGGTTTGCCCTTCGGCCCAAGTAGCCTTGAGGCCTTCTGATGGGGCGCAGTCATGCTCCATCATGATCAGCTTGGCGCTGTGATCTGTGCCTTCCAGACGTTTCGCCCGGCCTGCATCGACCACCACCGCTTTGCATTCAGCCAGGCGAATACCGTAGGCGAGCTCATCACCAGACCAGAAACCGTTGAGCAAAGTCGCGCAGCCGCCAGCCATGACAATGCCCATATAGGCGATCATCCAATTGGCCGAGTTGCGCGCAGCAATCCCGATCCGGTCGCCTTTCTGCACGTCATGCTGGGTCGCCAGGCCGTGGGCGACATGGGTCGCGGCATGCCAGCATTCGCCAAAGGTCAGGCGCAGATCGCCATCGACCAGAAACTCGACGTCTTTGTGCTGGTTGCAGAAATGCGCGAAATAATGCGCCAAAGTTGGCGGCGCGCCGAGGAACGCGGGCATTTCCACCCCGCCGCGTTCAACCTGTTTGGTGACAAATGGCTGGCCCTCTTTGGTCAGCTCGCCAATGATCGCCTCTAGTGCAGTGTCCAACTGTGTGGGCATGCGAATCTCTCTCCTTAGTTTTTTATTCTTTTTAGGTGAGCGCCAGCGTGCGGCAAGCGCAAACCGACGTGCGTTTTCCTCTCACTTGTAATGCGCGCTGATAACGGAGGGTTCCCCCGGACCATCCGCTGTGCCAAAAGCCGCGCATCAAGGGCGCGTCATCTGCGCTTTGACGTCTCATTTGCGTGAATAAGAGGTTCGCTTCGTGCTGTCACTACTCGCCGCCAGCGGCGCCGCCGACCCAATCTATTGGGCAGAGCTTGGATTTACGCCGGGCATTGATCTGGGCTTCTTCACCTTGCGATATTACTCGCTGGCCTATCTGCTGGGCGTGATCTTTGCCTATTGGCATGTCTCAAAAATGCTAAAGCAACCCGGTGCGCCGATGGCTCAGCGGCATGCCGATGACCTGTTCTTCTATTGCACGCTGGGTGTGATCCTGGGCGGGCGATTGGGTTATGCGATGTTCTATCAGCCTGAACTGTTTACCGATTTCAGCGGCGAAGGGTTTGTCAGCTGGAAGCTGCTGAGGCTGTGGGATGGCGGCATGAGCTTCCACGGCGGCTTGCTGGGCGTGATGCTGGCGATGGGCTGGGTGTCTTGGGCGGGTAAGCTCGATTTTATTCGGGTCACGGATTACGTCGCCACAACAGTGCCAATGGGCATGTTCCTTGGCCGGCTAGCGAATTTCAACAATGGCGAGCTGTGGGGCCGCCCGACGGATGTGGCCTGGGGCATGGTCTTTCCCGGCGGGGGCGACGTCGCTCGCCATCCTAGCCAGCTCTATCAGGCGGGGCTCGAAGGTCTGCTGCTGCTGATTATCCTGCTGCTGTTGTTCTGGAAAACCGGCGCGCGCTATCGCCGCGGCTTGTTGGTCGGTGTCTTCCTGCTCGGCATTGGCGCTGCGCGTTTCATCAATGAGTTCTTCCGCGAGCCCGATGCTCAGCTGGCCTACCGGGTCGCTGAGACCGGTCTTAGCCAAGGGCAATGGCTCACGATCCCTGTGATTCTGGTTGGCCTGGCGGTCACCCTGATGGCGGTCATGAAAAAGCCTGTCGGCACCGGCGGGAGCGCGTCGGCCTCCGCATGAGTGAGTGCGCCACTGGCGAGCTGACGGCCATGTTTCGCCGGTTGATCCGCGAGACCGGCCCGATCAGCCTGCTGCAATTCATGGGTGAGAGCAACGCGCGCTATTACACCAGCCGCGATCCTCTGGGCAGCGCTGGCGATTTCATCACCGCGCCTGAGATCAGCCAGATGTTTGGTGAGCTTGTCGGCCTGTGGCTGGCGGACCTGTGGTCGCAAATGGGCTCGCCAGAGCGGGTTCTTTATGTCGAGCTTGGCCCAGGGCGCGGAACTTTGGCCGCTGATGCTTTGCGCACAGTGGCGCGTTTTGGACTCAAGCCTGAGGTGCATTTTGTTGAGGGCTCTGAGAGCCTGCGCGCGATCCAGCGCGGGGCAGTGCCCGGCGTCACGCATTATGATGATCTCAGCAGCCTGCCTGATGACGCGCCGATCCTGCTGGTTGCGAACGAGTTTTTCGATGCACTACCGATCCGGCAATTGCTGCGCACGCCGGGCGGCTGGCGCGAACGGATGGTCGGGCTGGAGGGTGACGACCTCGTCTTCGTCGCCGGGGACAAGCCGATGGACGCCGCCGTTCCAGAGCAGTGGCGCGGCGCCGATGAAGGCACATCGATTGAAACCTGTCCCGCCGCCGCGAGCGTTATGGCCGAGATTGCTGAGCGGCTGGCGAGCAAGGGCGGCGCGGCGCTGGTGGTCGATTATGGCGCGGCTCGGCTCAGCCCTGGCTCAACCCTGCAAGCGATCCGGTCGCATCAAAAGGTCGATGTCTTTGCCTCGCCGGGTGAGGCAGACCTCACCGCGCATGTCGATTTTGGCCAGCTGAGTGAGACGGCGGCGCAGCACGGCGCGAATCTCATGGGGCTGACGACGCAGGGGCAATGGCTGAGCGCACTTGGGATCGACGCGCGGCTGGAGGCCTTGCAGCGGCAATCGCCGGACAATGCAGCGAAGCTTCAGCGGCAGCGGGACCGGTTGGTCCAGCCTGAGCAAATGGGCGAGTTGTTTAAAGTCATGGGCCTCTCGGGTGGCGGCTGGCCAAAACGGGGCGCAGGTTTCGTTTCTCAGGGCTGAACTAAAGCCCGATATTATCAGCCAATTGCTCAGCCGCCTCTTTCGGGCTCAGCTTGCCCTCTTGCCGGTCGACCGCGAAATTCGCCTCACGCATCGCGTCCACGCTGATCGCGCCGATCAGCGGCTCCAGAACAGCGATCAAAGCCGCATCATTCGCCCGGCGGGGTGAAATCATCAGCATCGCATCATAGCTGGGCAGAGCCTCGCGGGGGTCCTCCAGCACCACAAGCCGGTCTGCCGCAATGCGCCCGTCGGAAGTGTAGGCGCTGATCACATCGGCCTCGCCAGAAGTCAGCGCATTGTACATGAAGGTCGGGGAGAAATTGCGGGTTTGGCCAAAGCGCATACCGTAAGCATCGCGCACTGCGATCCATTCGGGCCGTTCGAAGAATTCAGGGTCGCCCCCGACTGTCAGTTGCGGCGCGACGCGCACCAGATCTTCCAGCGAAATAAGGCCCAATTCCGCCGCGCGGTCTTCGCGCATGGCAAAGGCATAGGCGTTTTCAAACCCGAGCCGCCCGAGCACGAGCACGCCGTTTTCCTCAGCCTCCCACTCCTTGATCGTCTGGTACATCGCCTCGCGTCCGGGGTTGTCGGTGCGCTTTAGATTGTTGGTCCAGATCGTGCCGGTGTAATCGACCGAGATATCGATGGCTGAGCTGGCGACCGCATTGTGCACCACCGCCGAGCCGAGACCATCGCGATATTCCACGGCATAGCCCGCCGCCTCCAGCCGCGATCCAATCAATTGCGCGAGGATATATTGCTCGGAAAATTGCTTCGAGGCGATGATGATCGTGTCTTCTTCCTCCCCGCCAAACTGCACGCTGAGCGCGGCGATGATCCCGGCGGCAACCGCGATCAGCCCGCTGCCCCACATGATTTTTGATCGGCGGGCGAGGCCGCGCTCAATTAGGCCCAGCAAATTGTCCGCGATCAGCGCGAGCGCCGCGCTGGCGAAACAGCCCGCCAGCACCAGCGCCCAGTTCTGCGTTTGCAGCCCGGCAAAGATCGGATCGCCCAGGCTCGGCTGGCCGATCGTGGTAGAGAGCGTGGCCGCGCCAATGGTCCAAACGCTGGCGGTTCGAATACCCGCCATGATGAAGGGCGCAGACAGCGGGGTCTCAACCAGGTGCAATTTCTGCCAGCTGGTCATGCCGACGCCGTCGGCGGCCTCCAGCACGCCGGGGTCGAGATTGGCCTGCGCGGTCACCGCATTGCGCAGGATCGGCAGCAGCGCATAGAGCGCAAGAGCGAGCAGCGCGGGCAGGAAGCCGAGCGTGGGTAGGCCCTCGCCAAACACGGCGCGCAGGCTCAGAAGGATTGGGAAGAACAGCGCCAGCAGGGCCAGCGCCGGGATCGTCTGGACAAGGCTGGCAAAGCCTAGCGCGACCCGGGCAACATTGCGTGAACGGCTGGCCCAGACTGCGAGCGGCAGGGCAACCGCGATGCCAAGGCCAATAGCGCTGGCCGCGAGCACGATATGGGCGGTCAGCTTGTCGCCAAGCCCGAAGAGTATGTCGAGGAACTCGCTCACTTTGGCCCGCTCGCCTCCATCGCCGCGAGCTTTTCCGCTTGCTCGCGCGGCACAGCGACCAGGCCTTGCGCAGTGTCTCCGCCTTTGCCTGCGAGCAGGGCATGCGGTGTTTCATCAGCGACTATCGCACCCGCTTCCATCACTAGCACTCGGTCAGCCAACAGCAGAGCCTCGGCCATATCGTGGGTGACCATGATGGTGGTGAGGCCGAGGCGTTCATGCAGCTCTCTGACGGTTTCGCCCAAGGCATCACGCGTGATCGGATCAAGCGCGCCAAACGGCTCATCCATCAGCAGCAGTTCCGGCTCAATCGCGAGCGCGCGGGCGACGCCGACCCGCTGGCGCTGACCGCCCGATAACTCGTCCGGCATCCTGTCCGCCATTTCGCCTTCCAGCTCGACCAGCTCCAGCAGCTCGGTGATGCGCTCAGCGCTCAAAGTCTCGCCCGCAAGGCGCGGGCCGATTGCGACATTCTCACCCACGCGCAAGTGCGGGAACAGGCCGATCCCTTGAAAGACATAGCCGATCCGGCGGCGCAAAGCGGCGGGCGGCTGAGCGGCGACATCATCGCCCGCGAACAGCACTTTGCCGGCGCTCGGCACCTTCAACGTGTTGACCATTTTGAGGAGTGTCGATTTGCCGGACCCGGAGGCCCCGACCAAAGCGACAAAGCTGCCTTTGGCGATCTCAAGATCGACCGAGCCGACCGCGATCACATCGCCATATCGGCGACTGGCGCCTTCAAATTTCAGCAAGGCCTGTGAAGTGATGGCTTAACCCTCACCCTCGGTGGATGCCGTGTCGCTATCCTCAGCAGCTGCCGCTGGCGCGATGTAGGTCACGCGTTTCAGCTCAATCGCTCGGCCAGTGCCATCGGTGCTGCGCATGGTGCCATCATCATCGACCGCGCTGGTTGACCAGCATTCGCCGCGCACTTGCTCGCCCGCAGGGATCAGGCACAGCCGCGCATCCTCGCGCCGTTCCCAGCTGCCTTGCTGAACCTGATCGCCATTGCGAAAATCGCGGTAGGTGCCATCGGCATCGAAGAATGTGGTGTAGACCGCGCCGTCTGTTCCGATTGCGACCCAGCCCGTTTCCGCCATGGGCGCATCATCGGATGCCGCGGCCGATGCAGAGCTGTCGCTCGGCGTTTCGGAGGAAGTGTCGGCGCCATCGGAGCCGCCCTCTTCCGCTGGCGCGCAGGCGGCGATTGTCAAAGACAGGCCGCCAAGGAAAAGGCTGAGTGGGCGTGATCGTAAGAGCATGGCGAGAAGCCTACTGGGTTAGGCGCTCTCGCGGAACCCTTATGGTGATGATCAGGCCGCTTTTCTGCCAGTCCTGGGTCATGGTGCCGCCCAATTGATGATCGATGGCCATGCTGATCAAGCGCGAGCCAAAGCCTGTTTCCTGCGGCTCGGCCGTCTCTGGCCCGCCGCTTTCGCGCCATGTGATCGCAACGTCATCGCCCGCCTCAGCGATATCAATCGCAACCCGGCCGGCGGGCGCACTCAGCGCGCCATATTTGGCCGCATTGGTTGCGAGCTCGTGGAATATCAGCGCCAGCGGGGTCGCCGCGCCTCCGCCAAAATTCACGTTATCGCCAACAATGCTGACCACGTCAGAGCCGTCTGCTCCATATGGAGCCATCAGCACCCGCAGCAGATCGGCCAATGTTTCGCCGCGGCTGCCGCTGACCGGCATGGCGAATTCCTGAGCCCGGGCGAGTGCGCGAAGATTGGTGTTAAGCTCTTCGGCGAATTTCTGATTGGCCTCGTCTCCGCGCGAACGCAGCGAGATCAGCCCGGTGATCACCGAAAAGATATTCTTGATCCGGTGGGCGAGCTCGCCCGCCAAGAGTTCGCGTTCCTGCGACATCCGATAGCGATCGTCGATGTCGGTCAGCGTGCCAAACCAGCGCGCCGTGGCTGGATCATCGGTCGATGGAACCGCGCGCGAGATGACATAGCGATAGGAGCCATCGGCCTGGCGCAGCCGCCATTCATCGGCAAATTCGCTGGCGCTCATCATGGCTTTTTCAAACTTGGCCAAGGACGCCTCGAAGTCGTCAGGATGAATGAACGCGCGCCAATCATCCACGCTGCTGGGCGGCGCGCCCCCGGTGACTTCGGTGAAGCGCGCGTTGAAATTGTCGAACACCGGGCCGGGCGCCGCCGACCAGGCGATATCGGGCACGCCGTCGAGGATGAACTGCACCCGCTCGGCGCTCTCTTTCAGCTCAAATACGGCCAGATGCGCCTGCCTGTGCGCTTCCAAGCGGCGCTTTACTGCATCCGCCAGCACGATCAGCCCGTCTCGCTGAAACTCTGACAGGCCCTGGGTGCGGGCCTTTGTGTCGGTCACGCATAGGGCGCCCATCGGCGCGCCTTCGGAAGAGATCAACGGCGCGCCAACGTAAAAGCGCAAGTGCGAGGCTTCACGCACCAAGGCGTAGTCCTGAAACCGCGCGTCACTTGCGGCATCGAGCACTTCCAACAGGTCATCGCCGAGCATGGTTTGCGCGCAAAAGCTGGTCGAGCGCGGGGTCTCGGCAATGTCCAGCCCTTCGCTGGCGATAAAGCGCTGTCGCTCTTCCTCGACCAGGCTGACCGAGGCCGAGGGCGCATCGCACAATTTTGCCGCAAATTTGACCAGCCGGACCAATTCCGGATCGCCGCTCACACCGTCGAGATCAAAGCTCGCCAGCACGCGCAGGCGGCTGCGCTCGTCGCAAAATTCTTTTGCGGGAGACTGGTCAGATGGCCAGGGGGGCGAGTCCAAAAGTGTCAGGGAATTGGTCCTTTCAGATCCCACATACAGTAAACGCGTCTGAGCTCAAATCGAGGATGAGCACCGAGGGAATTGCGCCTAGAAAGTTTGCGCTTAGCCTGCGCAATGATATGGCAGGCGGAACATATTATTTCACGCAAGGTAATGAAAAATGCGCGCTACCCCAGACTTTGATTTCCAGCTCGGCGAAGCGGCGGAGATGATCCGCGACAGCGTTGGCCGGTTTGCCGATGAGCAGATCATGCCGCTGGCAGAAAGGGCCGACCGCGAAGACTGGTTCCCGCGCGAATTGTGGAAGCCGATGGGCGAGCTGGGCCTGCACGGTCTGACCGTGGATGAGGCTGATGGCGGCCTTGGGCTCGGCTATCTGGAGCATGTGATTGCGGTTGAAGAGGTTAGCCGGGCATCGGCCAGCGTTGGCCTGTCCTACGGTGCGCATTCCAACCTTTGCATCAATCAAATCCGCCGCTGGGGCAATGAAGAGCAAAAGGCGAAATATCTACCCGGCCTTATCAGCGGGGAGCATGTCGGGTCGCTGGCGATGAGCGAGGCGAGCGCTGGCTCTGATGTCGTCTCGATGAAGCTTAAAGCCGAAGCAGTGCAAGGCGGCTATGTGCTGAATGGAACGAAGTTCTGGATCACCAATGCGCCAGAAGCAGACACGCTGGTGGTCTATGCCAAGACCGACGGCAATGCGGGCTCGCGCGGTATTACGGCATTCCTGATCGAGAAGGACGACGAGGGCTTCTCCATCGGTCAAAAGATCGACAAGGTTGGCATGCGCGGATCGCCCACGTCAGAGCTGGTGTTTGACGATTGCCACATTCCAGAAGACCGCGTGATGGGGCCGGTCAACGGCGGCGTCGGCGTGCTGATGAGCGGGCTGGATTATGAGCGCGTGGTGCTAGCGGGCCTTCAGCTCGGCATTATGCAGGCTTGCCTCGATTGCGTCATTCCCTATCTTCGCGAACGCAAGCAGTTCGGTAAGCCCATCGGCAGCTTCCAATTGATGCAGGCCAAGGTCGCCGACATGTATGTCGCGCTGCAATCGGCCCGCGCCTACACCTATGCCGTGGCGAAAGCGTGTGACGGCGATCAGACCACCCGGTTTGATGCAGCGGGCGTGATCCTGCTTGCGAGCGAAAACGCCTTCCGCGTTGCTGCCGAAAGCGTGCAGGCGCTGGGCGGCGCAGGCTACACCAAGGACTGGCCAGTGGAGCGCTATATGCGCGATGCTAAGCTGCTGGATATTGGCGCTGGCACGAATGAGATCAGGCGGATGTTGATTGGGCGTGAGTTGATTGGGGCGGCGGGGTGATGTTTGGATGGCTGGGCAAGTTTCTCAAAAAAAATGAGAAAGAGGATTGGGCTAACCTGATCGAGGCTCGGATAGGAGATGACGGTCGTTCACGTGTCGAAATTGCGGCTTATCAAATAGAGGACCCTTACATATTCGGAAGGTTCCTAGGCGATGTGGCACGCCACAGCGCGAAGGCTTACTCAACGACTTGGTCGCTAGCTGAGAGCGACGCACTCGCTCAGATCTGTGAGGGATTCAGCGACAAACTACGACATCAGGATACCGAGCTCACAATTGAAAAGCCCGGGAGCTTGGACTCATGACCGCACCTATCCTCGCATCTACGCCAACTCAAAACAGCATTTGGATCGCTCAATGCCCGTTTACATGATCTCCCGCAGGACCATCCATGACCGCGCCGAATACGACAAATACGAAGCGCAGTTCATGGACATATTTGAGAAATTCGACAGCAAAATGCTGAGCGTTGATGAAGAACCGCAAGTTGTCGGCGGGGAATGGAATGCGACCCGCAGCGTACTGATCGAGTTTCCGGATAAGCCGAAGCTGTTCGAATGGCTCCTCTCGCCAGAGTACAAAGCGATCGGCAAATATCGCGATGCGGGCAGCACGGCGGAATCGATCATCGTGAAGGGCGCGGAGGACGCGTGATCCAAGCGGGGCTGCCACTCACCATACTGCGCGTCTTGGGGGCAGGGCTTGCCTTGTCCTTGATGATTGGTGAGGCAATCCGGACTTGGGGCACTGGCAGGCCATTTGCCTTTTGGTTTGACGATTACTGGACGGGCGGATTGCTGCTCGCAGGCGCCATTTTGATGGGCCGACCCACGCCGTTTCGCAGCCATCTGTTCGTTGCTGGCTGGGCCGCGTGCACGGGGATGATTTATGTCAGCTTCTTCGGGAAAATCTTTGATCCTGAAAGCGCAAACAGCGGCAATATGGACTTGGGCTTCTTGACCCTGCTGATCGGCATGGCATTTGTGACATCATGTATTGGCCTGATCTGGTCATTGAGGGAAACCACACGAAAATGACCGCACCTGTACTCACCAGCAAGCTCGACATTGAAAGCCCAGCGGCCAAGGCGCGCGCTGCGCATAACAAGGCGCTCGCGGCTGACCTGCGTTCGACGGTCGCAGAGGCGGCCCTTGGCGGGTCAGAGCGCAGCCGAGAGCGGCATGTTTCGCGCGGCAAGCTCCTCCCCCGCGAGCGGGTGGAGCGCTTACTCGATCCCGGCTCGCCGTTCCTTGAGATCGGCCAGCTCGCCGCCAATGGTCTTTACGATACTGACATTCCCGGCGCGGGCATGATCGCAGGGATCGGCCGCGTGTCGGGCCGCCAAGTCATGATCGTGTGCAATGATGCGACGGTCAAAGGCGGCACCTATTATCCGATGACGGTGAAGAAGCACCTTCGCGCGCAAGAGATCGCGATGGAGAACCGCCTGCCGTGCATCTATCTGGTCGATAGCGGCGGGGCTAACCTACCGCATCAGGCCGAGGTCTTCCCGGACCGCGATCACTTTGGCCGGATATTCTTCAACCAAGCCAATATGAGCGCGCAGGGCATTCCGCAAATCGCCTGCGTCATGGGCAGCTGCACCGCGGGCGGCGCCTATGTACCGGCGATGTCAGACGAGACGGTGATCGTGCGCGAGCAGGGCACGATCTTCCTTGCCGGGCCGCCGCTGGTGAAGGCGGCAACGGGCGAGGAAATCACCGCAGAGGATCTGGGCGGAGGCGATCTGCACGCGAAGAAATCGGGCGTGGTCGATCATCTGGCCGAGAATGATGAGCACGCGCTAACGATTGTGCGTGACATCATCTCGCACCTTGGCGAGAACATGGGAGCCGCGAGCGATGTTGCGAGCAAAGACCCGCTCCCGCCAAAGTTCGACGCGGACGAGCTATATTCCGTCGTACCCGATGATGTGCGCGCGCCGTATGATGTGAAAGAGATCATCGCGCGATTGGTTGATGGATCTGAGTTTCACGAATTCAAAGCGCATTATGGCAGCACTCTGGTGTGCGGCTTTGCGCATATTTGGGGCATGCCGGTCGCGATCCTGGCGAACAATGGCGTGCTGTTTTCGGAAAGCGCGCAAAAGGGCGCGCATTTCATTGAGCTGGCGCAGCAACGCCGCATTCCGCTGCTGTTTTTGCAGAATATCTCCGGCTTTATGGTCGGCGGAAAATATGAGGCGGAAGGCATCGCCAAGCATGGCGCGAAGTTGGTGACGGCGGTCGCCACCGCGACTGTGCCCAAGATCACCGTGGTGATCGGCGGCAGCTTCGGCGCGGGCAATTACGGCATGTGCGGGCGGGCCTATTCCCCGCGTTTCCTGTTCACCTGGCCGAATGCGCGGATCAGCGTGATGGGCGGAGAGCAAGCCGCAAGCGTGCTCGCCACGGTTCACCGCGATGCCGACAAATGGTCGGAGGATGAAGCCGAGGCGTTCAAAGCCCCGATCCGCCAAAAGTATGAGGACGAAGGCAATCCATACTACGCGACCGCGCGGCTATGGGATGATGGGGTAATCGATCCTGCGCAGACCCGCGACGTGCTGGGCCTGGCCTTCGCGGCGACCTTGGAAGCGCCGATCCCAGAGCGCCCAAGCTTTGGCGTGTTTAGGATGTGATGGCGGTGCAACCGAGATGGGTTCTGCCAACGACATCAACTCTGTCACCCTGAACTTGGTTCAGGGTCCATCCCCAACTCCCAACTTTGCTGAGTGATTGAAGATGGATGCTGAAACGAGTTCAGCATGACGAGTAGATAGACAGAAGCCTGACTGAAACCCTCATCCCCGCTCTTGCGTAACTGCGCGCAAGGTCACACACTGATCAGTGGAGAGGGACAACGCTTGAAACATAACGAAACCCGCAACGTCAGCCTGCTTACGCGGATCGTAAATCGGATCATCCTGTTCTTCTGGAAATGGAAGGGTTGGACCATTGTTGAGCGCTTTCCCAAAGATGTGCCGAAATGCGTCATCGCGGGCGCGCCGCACACCTCTAACTGGGATTTTGTCTTCTTCGCGGGTGCGACCCATGAGGAGAAGGTGCAGCCCAACTTTATGGGCAAACACACTCTGTTCGAAGGGATGATGCGCAACTTTATGCTCGATATGGGCGGGATCGCCGTCGACCGGAGCAAGGCGGGCGGCACCATTGAGCAGCTAAAAGCAGAATATGACGCACGCGAGGAATTGAATCTCGTCATGGCCTGTGAAGGCACGCGCAAGTCCGACGGCAAATGGAAATCCGGTTTTTACAACATCGCTAAGGCGGCGGGTGTGCCGATTGTTCTGGCCTATGCCGACAACGAGAAGAGGAGGATTGGGTTCAGTCAGCCCATGATGCCCAGCGGGAATTATGGCGAGGATCTGCTCAAAATCGCTCAGTGGTTTCGCTCTAAAATCCCGGATCTTGACCGCTACAAAGTGTTGGAACAGCAGGCCAAGGATATCATTGCCGGCAAGAACGACGTCTAAATTCAGGCTGATGAAACTGCTCGGCGCATAATTTGTCGGGCCAGAGCTGCAAAAGCACTGCATTATGCCTTTAACACGCCTCGCCGCTTCCCTACATAAGCGTCTCGACTAGGAGGGTAGTCCAGATGCCGTTGAGCAAACAAGCAATCGACAGCGAGCGTGAGCGGATCGCGCAGCTTGCGCTTGACCTGGTGGACCAGCGCGGCGGCGTGGTCGAAATGCAGACCGTTATCGCCGAGAGCGGGTTATCGCGTGCGCGCTTCGGTGAAATTTTCGAGAATGAAGACGACTTCTATGACGTGGTCGCGGCGTATTGGCTAAGACCGAACAACGCCGCGATGGAAGAGGTGATGGCCAGTGACCTGCCACCCAACCGCAAGATCTATGAATTTTTCCGAACCCGGTTTGTTATCTCGCGTGATCGCTACCGCGAAAATCCGGCTCATTTCGCGATTATCTGCGAGATGGGCGCGGACAATTTTGAACGCATCCGCTCAAGCATCGATCTTGCCGATCACTATCTATGCGAACTGATCGCAGAGGCCCAAGCCGAGGGCTTCTTTGCTGGGCTGGAGATCGATGAGGCGCTGTCGCTGATCAATCAGATGGTCGCACCCTACACCCTGCCAGACGCGCTCATTAATCTCGGCGATAAGCTGACCGAGGAAAAGCTTGCGCGGATTATCGACACGATCTTTGCCGGATTGTCAGGCGAAACAGGATCTGGCGCTGGCGGTGTAAACACTTTGCGCATTGCGACTTAGCGCGCCCGGATCAAGCGAGGCGTGCCTCGCGGCCTAGTCCTTGCGATCCCGAAATTGCAGCACATTGTTGGGACGCGGCAGCGGGCGGCGCGGTGTGCTTTTGTCAGACAAAGCGTACTTCAGGCTCGCCCCGATCATGAGCGTAGATGTAGCAATCAGAGCCCCGGCCCAGAACCAATGCGGCAGCCACAACGCCGCTTCAATCGCGCCTGTATCCGACAGCATGGAATTGCCGCCGATCACCGCGCGCTCGGTAAACAGATAGTCGAAATCGCGCAGCATGCTCATCGCCGCCAGCATGCCGAGAAATTGCAGCGCGAAGCGGGCGAGCCCATCCGGCGCGCGCCACGCGATCACGCCGATCAGCGCGCCGACCAATGGCAGCATCGCCAGGCCCACGCCGGAGCGGACATAGAACACGGTGGAGATCGCAATCGCGGCGGCCAGCGCAAACAGGGCGGGGCGCCAATATCTCGCATTGGCGCTCGCCAGGATCAGCGCCGCCCCAACCACGCTAGGCGCCAGCGGACCGCCAGCGGCAATCGCGGCTCTGGTGAAGGGGCCGGCATCACCGTCGAGGCGGCTTTCGGCAACGCCTGATCCATCGGCATAGATCAGCAGGCGCTCAAAGTGCTGACCGGTTAAAATCGCGGTCATCCCGTGGCCCATTTCGTGGAACCATGTCGTTAGGATCGAGAACGGATAGATGATGTAATTGCCAAACGGCAAGGCGGGGATGAACAGGATCACCACCACCGCCAGGATGAGCCGCCCGACCTGCTCGGCCTGACTGCCGGGTTTGACCACAGACTGCATTACTGGGCGCTATCCGATGTTGCTTGGCTGTCTCTCACCCGCCTAACATGGGCAGGGCGAAAGGATTTTTCAATCCACCAGCGGATCGGTGTGCCCGCGCATTGCGTCAGTATGTGGGTGCTGCGGGAACGCTTGCCTCGCCCTCGGCGCGCTGCTCCTGCAGGATTGACCAACTGGCAAGGAACAGTCCCGCAACCAGTGGCCCCAGAACGATGCCGGAAAAGCCCGCAAAGGCAATGCCGCCCAGCGTCGTGACCAGAATGATCCAATCGGGAATGCCGGTGTCGCGGCCCACCAGGATCGGGCGCAGCACATTGTCGGCCATGCCGATCACCAATGCGCCGGAAAACAGCACGAAGACGCCCTGCCAGATCTCGCCCACAGCGAGCAGATAGAGCGCCGCAGGCAGCCATACGAGCGCGGTGCCCACTGCCGGGATCAGCGAGAGGATCGCCATCACCACGCCGAACAGGATGGCGGAGGGAATGCCTGCGATCCAAAATGTGATCGCGCCCAATGCTCCTTGGACTACGCCGACGACCAGTGAGCCTTTGACTGTGGCGCGGACGATAGAGAGGAAACGCTCTGCCAGACGGTCTGCGATCGGCCGCTCCAATGGCAGGCTGGAGAGGATCGTCTCGCCCACCCGCTTGCCATCGCGGATCAGGAAATATGTCACATACAGCCCAATCGTGAAGCTGAGGAAGAAGCCCAGCGCACTGCTTCCCACGGCGACAGCTTGTTGTGCAATAATCCCGGCACTTTCGCCGACCAGGTTTCTCACTCGCTCCTGTATTGCACCTGTCTCTGTCCAACCTGAATTCTCGACCGCGTCTTGAACGGATTTAGGCAGCGCGCCGTAGACTGTCTCAAACCAGGCAATCACACCGATTTCTCCGGTCTGAAAGGCGCTGACGACGCTGGCGGCTTCATCGATCACTAGGCCGCCAATAAAAAACGCAGGCAGAAGCACCGCAAAGATGATGATCAGCATGGTAATCCCGGCAGCCGGGTTCATCCGCCCGCCAACCCGCGCCAGCACCCAGCGATGCAGCGGGCGAAACATAACCGCGGCCAGCGCAGCCCACAGCAGCGGGTTAAAAAACGGCCAGACGATCACCAGCAGCAGGAGGGTGACAGCGGCGACCAGCAATAGGAAACTGGACTGCTCTAGCGGGGTTTTGTGATGGGCTTCGCTCATAGCGTCCCATCTCGGCTAAAACACGGGCGGTTTCAAGAGTCTCCGCGCCATAAGGCCCGCGAGCGATGACGGATGGGTAAGGGTTTGGGAGCCGCCGAGCGGCCCCGCTAGCCCCCTACACGTCCAGGTTCGCGACGTTCAGAGCGTTGTCCTGAATAAATTCGCGGCGCGGCTCCACCACATCACCCATCAGGCGGGTGAAGATCTCGTCCGTTACATCCGCATCTTCGACCTTCACTTGCAGCAGCACGCGCGCCTCTGGATCAAGCGTGGTCTCCCACAGCTGCTCCGCGTTCATCTCGCCCAGCCCCTTGTAACGGCTGATCGAGAGGCCTTTGCGGCCAGCCGCCAGAACCGCATCGAGCAGCTCTGTCGGGCGGGTGATCGCATCATCACCGCTGGCGGCGCCCGGCGCGTCATCGCTGCTCTCATCGCCTGCATCATCGCTATCGCTGGCGGTGGATTTCACCAGCACATTAGCTGTCTCGTAAACGTCGGCCTCTTCGCCAGCGACGCTGTGCATTTTGCGGGCCTCGGCGCTTTCGAGGAACTTCGCCTCAAACAAATGCGCATCGGTGACCCCCCGCCAAACGCGTTCAAAGGCGATGCTGCCATCTTCGGTGCGGCGCGCGCTCCATTTCGCATCGGCATCGCCTGATTGCAGGCGCGCGGCGGCTTTATCGAGCGCTTCGGCAGATCCCAGATCATTCGGATTAAACACCCCGGCGAGGGCCATCGCCTCGATAATGGCCGAGTTATAACGGCGCGGCGCAAACGCGATGAGGTTGCGCATGCGCAAAGCGTGATCGACCAGCGCCTCCAGCTCATTGCCGCTGCGCTGTGTGCTGCCGCTATCGAGGATGCGTCCCTGCAACCCGCCTTGGATTAGATAGCGATCGAGCTCGCGATCATCTTTGAGGTAGACCTCGCTGCGGCCCTTCGCGACCTTATACAGTGGTGGCTGAGCGATGAAGAGGTGCCCGGCTTTCACGATCTCCGGCATCTGCCGGTGGAAGAAAGTGAGCAGCAATGTGCGGATGTGCGCACCGTCGACGTCAGCATCGGTCATGATCACGATTTTGTGATAGCGCAGCTTCTCAAGATTGAACTCATCGCGAATGCCGGTGCCCATCGCCTGGATCAGCGTGCCGACCTCTTTTGATGAGATGATCCGATCAAACCGCGCGCGCTCCACATTGAGGATCTTACCTTTGAGCGGCAGGATCGCCTGGGTCTTGCGGTCGCGCCCCTGCTTTGCAGAGCCACCAGCGGAATCGCCCTCCACCAGGAACAGTTCGGATTTGGCCGGGTCGCGTTCCTGACAGTCGGCGAGTTTGCCGGGGAGAGAAGCGACAGACATCGCGCCCTTGCGGCTCATTTCGCGGGCGCGCTTGGCGGCTTCGCGGGCGGCGGCGGCATCGATGATCTTCTGGATGATGATCTTCGCCTCGGCTGGGTTCTCCTCCAGCCATTCGGTCATCTTTTCGCCCATCAGAGATTGCAGCGGTTGACGCACTTCAGAGCTTACCAGCTTGTCTTTGGTCTGCGAGGAGAATTTCGGATCAGGCAATTTGACGCTGACGATAGCGGTCAGGCCTTCGCGCATATCTTCCCCTGACAGCGTGACCTTCTCTTTCTTGAGCAGGCCGCTGGACGCAGCATAATTGTTGAGCGTGGTGGTCAGCGCCGCGCGGAAAGCGGCGAGGTGCGTGCCGCCATCGCGCTGAGGAATGTTGTTGGTGAATGTGAGGACGTTCTCGTAATAGCTGTCGTTCCATTCGAGCGCGACGTCGATTCCAATGCCTTCTTTCTCCGCCGAAACAGAGATTGGATTGGTGATCAGCGCCTCTTTATTACGGTCAAGATAGCGAACGAATGCGGCGATCCCGCCTTCGTAGAACAGATCATGCTCCAGAACTTCTTCGCCGCGATTGTCGCGCAGCAGGATGCGCACGCCAGAGTTAAGGAAGGCAAGCTCGCGGTAGCGGTGCTCCAACTTGTCGAAATCGTATTCGGTGACGTTTTTGAACGTGTCGTTCGAATGGTGGAAGGTGACGCGCGTCCCCTTTTTAAACCCGTTATCGTCCGGGTTCTGATCCACCTTGGGTGCATCGCCCAGCACTTCGAGGCTGTTCACCGCATCGCCGTGCTCAAAGCGCATCCAGTGCTCTTTGCCGTCGCGCCAGATTTTCAGCTCCAACCATTCGGACAGAGCGTTGACCACGGACACGCCCACACCGTGCAGACCGCCAGAAACCTTATAGGCATTGTCGTCGGAGGTGTTTTCAAACTTACCGCCCGCGTGCAGCTGGGTCATGATAACCTCTGCGGCGGACACGCCCTCTTCCTTGTGCATGCCAACGGGAATGCCGCGGCCATTGTCTTCGACGCTGACGCTGCCATCGGCGTTCATCTCGATTAGAACGAGGTCGCAATGCCCCGCGAGCGCTTCGTCAATCGCGTTGTCTGATACCTCAAACACCATGTGGTGCAGGCCCGATCCGTCATCGGTGTCGCCGATATACATGCCGGGGCGTTTGCGCACGGCATCAAGGCCTTTCAGAACCTTGATCGAATCGGCGCCATATTCGCCCTGCTGTTTTTCCGGCCTGGAGCCGGTTTCAGGAGTGTTTTCGGGTGTTTCTGAGGTGTTGTCGTCCATGCCCATCATATAGGCGCTCTGCGGGCGAACCCCAAGCGAATGCGGGGTATAGTTCGAGGTTTTCCACTGTCCGCCTGAAGCCGGATTTGTGGGGCGGATCAGGCTGGCGTTTTGGCGCTGCGGATGCGGTATTTCCAAAGACAGAAAAGCGAGGCTTTACAGGCTGCGCTGGTCCTCTCACCATTGCGCGGCGCGCACTGGCCATTAAGGTCCGCCGGTATGACAACCGATACAATGCTTGCCCGTCTGACGCAGCCCTATGGCTCCTTTCCTGAAATGCTCAGCGCATGGGCCGAGATCCAGCCCGATAAGCCTGCTTTACTAGATGAGCAGGGGACGGTCACTTGGGCCGAGCTGGATCAGCTGACCGCAAGGCTCGCAGCGCGGTTGGTAGAGACGGGGCTGGAGCGTGGGCAATCGGTTGCGATCCTTGGCACGTCCTGCATAAACTACGCTTTGGTCTTTCTGGCCACCGTGCGCGCGGGCGGCGTTGCTGCGCCGCTGACGACCAGCGCATCGCCAGAGCAATTGGTGGGCATGGCGAAGGATTCCGGCGCGCGGCATCTGTTTATCGACGGCGCGAAGGCGGATGAGCTGGGCACAGGGTTCCTGCCAGAGCTTGAGCACGTGCCGCTCGAAGATGTGCGCAGCTGGATGGCGCCTGCGGGCACCCCTGCGCCCGCGTTTGAGCCCGATCCCAAAGACGCCTTCAACATCATCTATTCCAGCGGGACGACCGGCATTCCCAAAGGGATCGTCCATTCGCATCAAATGCGCTGGCGCCAATTTGCCACGACCGCCGCCTCTTATCTGGAGGCGGGACTAGAGGTCCGCTCGCTTGCCAGTACGCCGCTCTATTCGAACACGACTATGGTCGCATTCCTGCCGCCGTTGCTGGCGGGCGGGACCGTGCGGGTCATGGGTAAATTTGATTGCGAGCGCTGGCTGACCCACGCTCAGGCGGACCGCACCAATGTGACCATGCTGGTCCCGGTGCAATATCAGCGGCTGATGGATTTTACGCAGTTTGATGATTTTGATCTCTCTTCGCTCGCGCTCAAATATTGCACCTCTGCGCCGTTTTCCGCTGAGCTAAAGCGCGAAGTGCTCGCGCGCATGCCGGGCGGGCTGATTGAGATCTATTCGATGACGGAAGGCGGGGTCGTGTGCCTGCTGGCGTGTCACGAATTTCCGGACAAGCTGCACACGGTCGGGCGGCCCGCACCGGGCAGCGAACTTAAAGTGCTGGATGACGAGGATCAGCCGGTGCCCGCCGGCACGCCGGGCAATCTGATCGGGCGATCCCACACCATGATGGCGGGCTATAAAAACCAGCCTGGCAAAACCGCCGAGGCCCAATGGACCGATCCCGCGAGCGGCGAGGCGTGGATGCGGATGGGCGATATTGGCCGCGTTGATGAGGATGGCTTTGTCGAGCTGGTCGGCCGGGCCAAAGACATGATCATCTCTGGCGGGTTCAACATCTACCCCAGCGATCTGGAGGCGGAGCTGGAGAAAGAGGCGGACGTGATCGAAGCAGCCGTGGTCGGGATCGAGTCAAAACAATGGGGCGAGACCCCGGTCGGCTTTGTGGTTCTGGACGGGGCAGCGCGCGATGTCGCCGAGATATGCGGCGCGGTGAACGCGCGTCTGGGCAAGACCCAGCGATTATCAGCGTTGCACACAATCGAGGAAATGCCGCGCAGCCACATTGGCAAGCTGCTGAAGACGCAGCTGCGCGAGCAGGCAGAGGCGCTCGCCGAATAGGTTGAACGCTGCTCACTCAGAGCGTTTCTTTGAAGAGGGGGGGATGCGCGGCCACCAGCCTTTCAGGGGGGTCAGGGGGGTGAGCCGGTGACCGCGCATTGTGTTGGCTCAAGTCAGGGTGGTCTTGAGCTTACACTATGAAGTTCGCGGGGTTTGCCGATTGGGTTACAAGCGCCTGCGGACTTTTTTGATTTCCTGTATCTTTTCGATCAGAGGACTGAAAAGAATGGGAAATTATTTTCAGATTTTATACGAGAATAGCCTGAAACGAAGCGCCGCTTACGGCGAGGGCAACGGTCAGGGCGAGAATTTTCTCAGAGATGATACGCATTTTGAATTCCTTGAAATGGGGTGTTTAACTTGGTGTCGGCGGTTAGTTCGCAAGGGTCGCAATAAAGTTACATGATGACATGCGTTCATTACGTACCCTCGATCACATATTTCGCGGGGCGTCAGGCGCAGGCGGGCATCGCGCCACATATGCGCCGCAATGTCAGGCCGTCCCGTTCAATATGCAGATCGCAGGCAATCGAGACGCGGCCGCCAGTTGGGCCGAGGGGAGGCCCGGAGGGAGGACAAGCCGGCCGCGTCTCTTATGCCTGTGCGCTTATCGCCCCTTCGCACGGGAAGGGAGGGTCCGCATCATGCGCCCAGGGTAGGGCGCTGGCGGGCGGGCCGGATCGGGCTGGGCCAAGCGGCGCGATTGCTCGCGCCTCAGGCTTTCCGCGTCCGCTGGCTCGCATGGCCCCGTGATCGGGGGCGATAAGCAGGCTAGCAATGGCTAGCGGGGGAAGCTTGGCCATCACCTGTGCGACAACGAAGGGAGCGGGAGAGAGGGCTCGGTTCGTTGCTGCAAGAGGCAAATGGTGTTTCATGCAATCGAACACAAATGCCAAAATTCGCAAAACGTTTGCGTTTTTTGCAATACATTTGATGCACGCTTCGCATGATTGCGCAAAGCCGCTCGCGCGCCACTGGACTTGGCCGCAGCCGCTGCTTAACCCGGCCCGCATGTCAGACACCCATACGCCCGATTCCATCCTGATCGTCGATTTCGGCAGCCAAGTGACCCAGCTGATCGCGCGCCGCGTGCGCGAGGCCGGGGTGTACTCAGAGATCGCACCCTTCACCCAGGCGGAGGAAGCCTTTCACCGGATGAAACCGAAGGGCATTATCTTGTCGGGCTCGCCAGCGGGCGTTCCGGATGAGGGATCACCGCGCGCGCCGCAGGTCTTGTTTGATGCAGGCGTGCCGATCCTGGGCATTTGTTATGGCCAGCAGGTGATGTCGCATCAGCTGGGCGGCGAAGTGCGGCGCGGGCATGAGACGGGCGAAGGCGGCGAGTTTGGCCGCGCGTTCCTGACCGTGACGAAATCCTGCGCTCTGTTCGATGGCCTCTGGGCCGAGGGTGAGCGGCACCAAGTGTGGATGAGCCACGGCGACAAGGTCACCAAATTTGCTCCCGGCTTTGAGATTGTCGCGACCAGCGACGGCGCGCCCTTTGCTGTCATCGCCGATGAGCAGCGCCAATATTACGGCACGCAATTTCACCCAGAGGTCGTCCACACGCCCGATGGCGGCAAGCTGCTGGCAAACTTCGTGCATAAGGTTTGCGGGCTGGCGGGCGATTGGACCATGGCGGCCTACCGCGAGACAAAGATCGCCGAGATCCGCGAGCAGGTTGGCTCTGGCCGGGTAATCTGCGGCCTATCTGGCGGGGTCGATAGCTCTGTTGCCGCAATCCTGATCCACGAGGCGATCGGCGACCAGCTAACCTGCGTGTTCGTCGATCATGGCCTGCTGCGCCTCAACGAACGCGAACAGGTCGAGAGCCTGTTCCGCGATCATTACAACATTCCGCTGGTCGTGGTGGACGCGGAGGAACGCTTTATGGCGGGCCTTAACGGCGTCTCCGATCCAGAGGCGAAGCGCAAATTCATCGGCGGCGAGTTTATCGCCGTGTTTGAGGAAGAGGCGAACAAATTGGGCGGGGCCGATTTCCTCGCGCAGGGCACGCTCTATCCCGATGTGATTGAGAGCGTCTCGTTCACTGGCGGACCATCGGTGACGATCAAGAGCCACCACAATGTGGGCGGCTTGCCAGAGCGGATGAAGATGGAACTGGTCGAGCCGCTGCGCGAATTGTTCAAGGATGAAGTGCGCGCGCTGGGCCGGGAACTGGGCCTCGACGAGCAATTCGTGGGCCGCCATCCTTTCCCGGGGCCAGGCCTCGCGATCCGCATTCCGGGCGAGGTGAACAAAGAACGCTGCGACATCCTGCGCAAGGCGGATGCGATCTATCTCGAAGAGATCCGCAACGCCGGATTGTACGACGCGATCTGGCAGGCGTTTGCCGTGCTGCTGCCGGTGAAAACCGTCGGCGTGATGGGCGACCACCGCACCTATGACAATGTCTGCGGCCTGCGCGCGGTCACCAGCACCGACGGCATGACAGCGGATGTCTATCCGTTCGACGCGAGCTTCCTAACCGGCTGCGCGACCCGCATCGTCAACGAAGTGCAGGGCATCAACCGCGTGGTCTATGATTACACCAGCAAACCGCCGGGCACGATTGAATGGGAATGATCTAAGGTCGTTTCAGACCATCCCGCTCGGTGCCGAAAGTCGCTCGATCTAGTTGACTACAAAGGAAAATTATTCCCACCCCGTATCGCTGCATGTCACCCCAACCTAGTCACTCTGTTGGCAGAGATGTTGGTACGACGCAGGATGGTCAAGAAACGGGCCTTCGCTACCAACAGCCCGTCTTGTTGGTATCCGTTCGCCCCAGACCGGATGCAGAATTATGGGTAATCTTACTGACAAAGAACTGAAAAACCTGAAGCCGAAGACCAAGCTTTACAAAGTGACGGACGGAGACGGGATGCACGCGGCCGTCACGCCAACAGGCGTCATCTCTTTCCGGTATCAGTACCGTGTGAACGGTCGGCAGGAGGTGTTGACCATCGGTCGATACAGCGCCGAGGCTGCACGCAAGCTGACACGCGAACCCGACGCGCTGGAATACGGGATGAGAGTTTCGCTCGCTGAGGCCAGGACACTGCTGGCGCGAGCTAGGTGCCAGGTCGAGCGCGGCGAGTCACCGTCTAAAGCCAAGGTGGAGAAGCGCACGGCGTCGGCCGCAGCGTTTACGTTCGGTAGCTGGGCCGAAGCTTACTTCAAACACAAGGCCGACCCGAAGTCGGGAGCGGAGAGACTGGCCGACAGCACTTTGGCGATGCGCCGATCAGTTTATGATCGTGCCATCGCGTCAGAGCTGTCGAAGCTCAAGCTGCAAGAAATCACGCCGCAACGCCTCAAACGTTTGTGCGATGAGGTCAAGGAAAAGCGCGGGCCAGCGGTCGCCGTGCATGTTCGCGAGATCGTCTTGCTGGTGTTCCGCCACGCTCAGGCCTGTGGACTGGATGTAAGCAATCCCGCTGAGTCCATTCGTACGAGCGCTATCGCCACCTTCGAGCCACGCGACCGCGCCCTATCGCCATCAGAAATCCGCTTGGCGCTAGCGGCTTTGGATCATGTCTCGGCTGCACCGACGCTCCGCCTAGCCGTGAAGTTCGTCTTGCTGACCGGCGTTCGGAAGTCGGAGTTCATCGACGCTACGTGGACGGAAATTGACTTCGCAAGTGCGCGCTGGACAATTCCGGCCGAGCGAATGAAGTCTGTAAAGACGCATATCGTGCCGCTGAGCGATCAGGCGCTCGATATTCTAACCGCGTTCCGCACTATGTTCGGCGCGAGCCGATACCTGCATCCGGGTCGATACGACTCCGAAACGCCCATCAGCAATGCCACGCTCAACCGCGTAATCGATGCGGCTGTAAAGCGTGTCCGCGAGAATGCCCCGGATTTTCAGAGCTTCGGCGTTCACGACCTACGCCGCACGTTCTCGACCGGCCTGAACCGGGCCAAGTTCGATGATCGATGGATCGAGATGAGCTTGGCCCATGCGCCCCGGAACCGGATCGCTTCCGTCTACAACGTGAATAGATATCTCGCCGAGCGAAAGATCATGCTGCAGTGTTGGGCCGATATGCTCGACGTTTGGATGAGAGGCGAGTCCGCGAAGGGACTAATCGCTGACGCGAAGCGACGTGCCGCAGAGATTCATGACGACGAGCTGGATGACGATCTCTGAATTACCTGTCGCTCACCGTAATTCCCGTTCCGCCCTTTCGCAGTTGTCGTTCGTCGTCACGATTCAGCGGCAAGGCCGACTACCGTTTTGCTGCCATTGGCCGATGAACGGCCCGTCAATCATCGAAGTCGAACTCGTTCAGCGGTCGCCATCTGACCGGATCAGCAACCCAGCGATCAATATCGGATTCCCGCCAACCGGCACCATTGAGGCTGATCTTGATTTGGGCTGGGAACGTACCCTCTACGATTTTCCTGTAGATGGTGGACCGGGACAGGCCAGTCCGGGAAAGGACGGTCTTCAAACGAACGATACGATCTGGTTGATGCATGGCTGCGCTGCCTCCTACTGGTCGTTTCTGACGATTGCAGAGACCAGTCAGAGAAGAGATTTGTCATTCTGCAAGAGATGTTTAGCCGACGTAGCGCTATGGCGTACAAGCGGCCGTAAATAGGATAGGTTTCAAAGACCGATCCCTCTTCCTCTTCCGAGGTCGAGACCGTGAGAAAAGGCGAGGGCCGCGCCGAGTCGGCGGCTTGTCCCGATATTGATGCCGAGCGCGGCCTTACGATTGGCTAAAAGGGACTCAAGCTGCGGATCGCGTTGGAGGCTCTTGGCCATGTCACTCATCGCCGACCGCGTGGCCTTGTAACCGGACATGTCGCCAGCCTGGTATTGGCGGTGGCTGGTGCGGTCGAGCTTCTGCCACCGCTCGACGAAGCGGTCGGCGCGGCTGCCCGGATCGGCCCCGCGACCGGTACGGATTTCGGTTTCTAGCTGGAGCGCTTGAATGGTGCGGTTCACGCGCCCCGATCCGGCTTCGCGGGCGAGGCTGTTGTCCTTGCCGTAGGCCGATTCCGCATCCTGCCAGCCATAGGGTCGGACCTCATCGAACGCACGCCGTGCCGCGCCAAGCTCCTGCCGCTGCTCGGCGGATGGTGAAAGACCACGGCGTTTGGCTTCAAGGATCGCATCGGATGCGCGGGCATGGCGGATTAGCGCGTCGGTGCGGGCCTTGCGCAGCGCCGCGTCTGCTTGCCGAACCTCGCCGACGTCCGCCCCTGACCCGTCAACGGGCGTTGCTGAAGGCCGCAATCCTTCGAGTAGACCGCGCACTTTCTCGGGCACCTCGCGGACGATTTCGGCGACGCGGGCGCGGAAGGTGATGCCGCGCCGCGCGGCATAGTTCTGCTCCGGGTCGATCTTTTCGTAGTCCGACGCCATGTCCTTGGCGCGATCGCGCGACAGGGTTTTGATGAGGCGGTCTCGATTGGCGAAGTCGTCGCGACCGTAGTGCAGGTCCATGCTATCGCGATGCCGTGACAAGGCGACATAGCTGCCATGGGTGTCCATGCCCGGCGTCGCCAGGACATGCGTCTGTTCAACCGTCATGCCCTGCGCCTTGTGAATCGTCGCGGCATATCCGTGGTCGATGCGGTTGTAGTCCTTGAGGTCGAAGGCAATGGACCGGCCATCATCGGCCTGCACCGTCATGGCTTGCGCGCTGACTTGCTCGATGGTGCCGAGCGTTCCATTCTTCACGCCAAGCCCGCGATCGTTTTGCAGGAACATGACGCGGTCCCCGGAGGCTAAGCTGCGAGCGCCGCGTTCGATCGTGACGCGCACGTCCTCGCCCAGATCGCCAGCCTCCCGCATTCGGTCGCGAGCGGCCTTATTGAGTTCCCGCACCTCCGCATTTGTATGGGTAAGGATGATCCTGCTGCTGTCTGGTGACGCCTGCCGCTGGCGGTCCCATCTGTCGATCAGATCGCCGCGCGCCTGCTCGCGGGTGCCAGCGGCATGGACCATGCCATGACTGTCATAGGCCTGGATCGCATGACCGGTTCTGCCCATGGCCAGATCGCGGGTGGCCGCGCGCTGCCAGTCCTCGCGCTGGCGCCGGACAGTGCCGATCTCCGCGCCACCATGACGCTCGTGGATTGATCGGAAAGCCGCGCCCGCCTCGATCGATTGCAATTGCTGCGGATCGCCAACCAGCACGACCTTTGCGCCAGCCTCGGCGGCATGAGACAGCACACGCTCCAACTGCCGCGTGCCGACCATGCCCGCCTCATCGATGACAAGCACATCGCAGCTGGTGAGCATGTCGCGGCCTTGTTTCCAGCCATGTTCCATGCTGGCGGTGGTGCGCGAGGCAATGCCCGATCCACCTTCCAGATTCTCGGCGGCGATGCCGGATAGCGCAACACCGCGAACCTCAAAACCTGCCGCTTCCCAAGCCTCGCGCGCCACGCCCAACATGGCGCTCTTTCCCGTCCCGGCATAACCCACGACGATGCCAAGATCGCGCCCGTCCGTCACATGCGCGAGGGCATCCGCCTGCTCGCCGGAAAGGACAAGGCCGCGCTGTTCGGCTTTTGCAAAAGCATCGACTCTGCTTCTGTCTTTGACCTCGTGGCGTTCCCGTTCCGCCATCACTTCAGCGGCGCGGTGCAGGCGCTGTTCGGCCTCGATCATGTCGCGGGTCGTGAACCGATCGTCGCCCCGTCCATCCAGTCCAAGGTCGATCAGTTCGGGCGAGCGGCGCATCGCGCCAGTCACCGCGTTGAACTGATCGATGCCATCGCTGTGCCGATGCGCGAACTTCGCCATGTCGCGCCGCGTGAAGGTCGATTGTTGCCGGGTGATTGCGTCCAGTGCGACGGAAGGATCGGCGATGATCCGTTCCCCGTTTTTGCGGGCGATCTCGCGGTGCATGTCTGCACGGTCTGCGGCTTCGATCCCTTCACCCTCGATCCGTTGAGCGGGTGCGCCGATCTGGCTTTGCGGCTCAAGCCCGATCCCTTGCGCCTCAAGGCTGCGATGGTCGATCCGCGCGTCTATATCGAGTTCGGCCAGCCGCTCGTTGGCAAGCTCGGCCCAGCGTTCACGCCAGCGCTCCACCATTTTTGTGCGGTTCCACTCCCGCACCTTCGGGCCGAAACCATCCTCGTCCACGGACCGCATCGTCAGCATGACATGCGCGTGGGGTTTGGACATACCGTCCTCACCGATGTCCCAATGCACGTTCATATCCGCGATCATGCCCTGATCGACAAATTCCGACTGTGCGAAATCGCGGGCAAGTGCGATGCCCTGTGCACGCGTCATCTCGCGCGGAATGGCGAACTCAACTTCGCGGGCAAGCTGGGCGTCCTTGCGGACCTCGAAGGCTTCGACGTCGTTCCAGAGCCGTTCACGGTCGGACCACTGCTCCGGCGCATTGTCGGGCAAAAGCACCTCTGAATGGACGACGCCGCGCTTGCCCGAAAAATCCTGCACGCGGTCGATGCGCTCATCGCGCATCCGTGAGGCTGAGCGGTAGGCTGCAGAGGCCACCGCACTGCTCCCGGCCTTGCGGCCAATGACTTTGACGTGAAGATGATAGATCGCCATCGCGGTCTAGAATTGGCACGAAGACGCGTCCGTCGGAACGACGTATAAGCGCGCCCTCCCTCGAAAAAATCTCGGGATGGACCGGGCCGTGCCAGACCGTCCCGGCAACAATACTGCGTTCAGCCGCCTGCGCAACTATCATCGATCCATCAACAGTTTATGGAGATGATGATGCGCAAGCCACGAGACTATGATGCGGAACTGAAAGCTCTGGAGGAGAAGACCAGGGAACTGAAAACCCGCAAAGTGCAGCAGCTCGGCGAACTGGTCATCGCCACCGGGGCCGATGCTCTCACTGCCGAAGAACTGGCGGGCGCGCTGGTCGCGCTGACGGAAAACACCGACGCCGGAAAGAAGGAGGCATGGGCCAAGCGCGGCGCGGCGTTCTTTCGCAGCAAGACACGGCGATCTGCGAAAGCGGCTGACCGCGACAGCAGCGGCGCTCAGACGCAGCCGAGCAGCGCGCAATCGGCATCAGGCGGAGCGGGCGCGGCATGACATGCGCAACTGGCAGGTCGAGCGTCGCAAGCGAACGCGGCATCTGATCGAACTCGGCGGCCTCGTCGTCAAGGCGGGGATTGTGGACCTGACTGATGACGACCGCGCCATGATCTATGGTGCGCTGATCTGGATGGCCGATAAGCTTAACAGCGAAGACGGAGCACGGGCGCGAGAACTGTGGGCCGGAAAGGGAAAGGAAGCGTTCGCAACGGAACAAGAAACAAGAGCGCCAACCACATCGCACATACGGCATGACCAGGCGTGACCGATGGCGGGCGGCGCGGAGACCCACATATCGTAGCGTCGCCTGCCATCGCGCGGCGGCGCCGCGCAGGTAAGATTTCCCTACCCCGAACTCCCTTGGCAAAAAGGGCCATTTTGTCCTAAATGGCGCAAGTTGATGTCACGGGATTTCGTCATGAAGACCATGTCTGCGAGGGAGGCAAAAAACGCCTTTGGCTTGATGATCGATACCGCTCGCGCGGAGCCGGTGTGCATTGAGAAGCATGGACGAGGCGTAGTGGTCGTCGTCTCGGTTGAAGAATACGAGCGGCTTTCCGAACGGGAGAAGCGCACAAACCGAACGACGAATGAGCTTGGGGGCGGTGGGAATGCAGGGACTTAGCGAACGCGACATTTGCAGTAAGTTCATCACGCCCGCTCTAACTGCCGCAGGATGGAATCTGCACACTCAAATTCGCGAGGAAGTGAGCCTTACGGCAGGCCGCATCATCGTCCGTGGAAAGCTCACCTCGCGCGGAAAACAGAAGCGAGCCGACTACGTTCTCTACCACAAACCGAACATTCCAGTCGCCGTTGTCGAGGCAAAAGATGCGACGCATTCCGTAGGTTCGGGTATGCAACAAGCGCTCGAATATGCCGAGATGATCGATGTTCCCTTTGCGTTTTCGACGAACGGAAAAGGCCTCCTGATGCACGACAGATCGGCATCAGGGGACACGGTTGAGCGCGAGATTGCATTCGAGGAAATGCCGTCGCCGGATCAACTCTGGCAACGCTATGCGGCCTGGAAAGGCATCGCCTCCGCAGAAAACCCGGTCGTCAATCAGGACTACTTCGACGACGGTTCCAGCAAGTCACCGCGCTACTATCAGACGCTTGCAGTCAACCGAGTGATCGAAGAAACCACGAAAGGCCGCGACCGCCTGCTGCTCGTCATGGCGACAGGAACCGGGAAGACTTACACCGCTTTCCAGATCATCTGGCGGCTTTGGAAGGCAGGTGCAAAGAAGCGCATCCTCTTCCTCGCCGACCGCAACATCCTCGTCGACCAGACCAAGACGAACGACTTCAAACCGTTCGGCGGCGCGATGACGAAGATCACCAACCGTCAAGCCGACAAGTCATACGAGGTTTATCTTTCGCTCTACCAGGCTGTGACCGGAACCGATGAAGCTGCAAATATCTACAAGCAGTTTTCACGCGACTTCTTCGATCTGGTCATCATTGATGAATGCCATCGGGGGAGTGCCGCAGCGGACTCCGCCTGGCGCGAAGTCCTCGGATACTTCTCCAGCGCTACGCAGGTCGGCATGACCGCCACGCCGAAGGAGACGACAGACGTCTCCAATATCGATTACTTTGGCGAGCCGGTTTACACCTATTCGCTGCGGCAAGGCATCGAAGATGGCTTTCTGGCTCCCTACAAGGTCGTCCGCTACGACCTTGATAAGGACCTGACCGGCTATCGGCCGGAAGCGGGAACGCGCGACCGATATGGCCATGAAGTAGAGGACCGCATCTATAATCAGCGCGATTTTGACCGCTCGTTGGTCCTGGAGAAACGCACAAAGCTAGTCGCGGCTAAGATCACAGAATTCCTGAAGGCCACAAACCGTTTCGACAAGACAATCGTTTTCTGCGAGGACACGGAGCACGCGGAACGCATGCGCCAAGCGCTCGCCAATGCAAACGCCGATCTCGTTGCTGAAAATCACCGATATGTCATGCGGATTACGGGCGATGATGCTCAAGGCAAGGCGGAACTCGACAACTTCATCGACCCTAAGGCGCGCTATCCGGTCATCGCCACAACATCCAAACTCCTGACGACTGGCGTTGACGCGAAGACCTGCAAGCTGATCGCGCTGGATCAACGCATTCAGTCCATGACCGAGTTCAAGCAGATCATCGGGCGCGGTACACGCATCGATGAAGAACACGGCAAGCAATACTTTACGATCATGGATTTCAAGCGCGCGACGGAACTCTTCGCCGATCCGGACTTCGATGGCGATCCGGTGCAGATTTACGAGCCGGGTGCTGATGATCCCCCGCTGCCGCCAGACGATGACGATGAAACAAACACTTCAGGCGGCTTCGACGACGATGACCAGCCGCAGACCACCGACGGCGTTCTGGGTGATCCGTTCGATGACGATCCGCTACCGCGAAAATTCTATGTCGATGGCGTCGAGGTGAATGTGCTGTCCAAGCGCGTCCAGTATCTTGGGCCAGATGGCAAGCTGATCACGGAGTCGCTTCGCTCCTATGCCAAAAAGACGCTCCAGAAGGATTACAAAACGCTAGACGAATTTCTACGCCGATGGACCGACGCTGCAAAGAAACAGGCGATCATCGAGGAGCTGGAAGCTCTCGGTGTATCGCTGGATGGCCTGCGTGACGAAGTAAAGAACGGTGAGAATTTCAGCGCTTTCGATCTCCTCTGCCATGTGGCTTATGGCCAACCGCCGCTGACGCGCAAGGAACGCGCCGAACAGGTCAAAAAGCGCGACTACTTTGCCAAGTTCGAAGGCAAGGCACGAATCGTGCTGGAAGCGCTCCTCGACAAATACGCCGACGAAGATTTCGGACCGCTAGAGAACGCCAAGGTTTTGCATCTCAAGCCCTTCGACGAGATCGGCACACCCGTGGAGATCGTGAGAGGCGTCTTTGGTGGCAAGTCAGCCTATGAAGCTGCGGTGATGGAGCTGCAGCAAGAATTGTATCGGGAGGGTGTGTAAGGCGTGTCGAATGTATCGGGAGTGATCAAGTCCATTCAGGACATCATGCGCAAGGATGCGGGTGTCGACGGCGACGCTCAGCGCATCGGCCAATTGGTCTGGATGTTCTTCCTTAAAATCCTGGACGATCAGGAAGAGTCGCTCTCCCTGCTCAGCGACGATTACAAATCCCCAATCCCCGCGCATTTGCGCTGGTCCGCTTGGGCAGCGAACCCGGAAGGAATTACGGGCGAAGCGCTGCTCGACTTCATCAACAATCAGTTGTTCCCAAAGCTGAAGAACCTGCCGATCGAAGGCGAAGAGCGCAGTCGAGCCATCGTCATCCGCGCCGCCTTCGAAGACGCCTACAACTACATGAAGAACGGCACGTTGATCCGGCAGGTGATCAACAAGATCAATGAGATTGACTTCAATAGTACGGGTGACAAGCACGCTTTTGGCGATGTCTACGAGCAAATTCTGAAGGACCTTCAAAGCGCGGGCAACTCTGGCGAATTCTACACCCCTCGCTCCGTCACTCAGTTTATGGTCGATATGCTCGATCCTAAGTTGGACGAAATGGTGCTTGATCCAGCCTGCGGAACGGGCGGGTTTTTGGCCCATGTGATGGATCACAAGTCGGATCATTACATTCAATCGACCGATGATGCCGAAACGGTTCAGAAGACTATTTTTGGCGTCGAGAAGAAGGCCCTGCCGCACCTGCTCTGCGTCACCAACATGATGCTGCATGGTATCGAAGCACCGACCAACATTGCTCATGACAACACGCTATCCTCACCACTCAAGGATCACCGATGGCGCGGCAAGGTCGATGTGATCGTCACGAATCCACCCTTCGGCGGGGTAGAGGAGGACGGTATCGAGAAGAACGTACCGCAGGCCTTCCAGACCCGCGAAACGGCGGACCTCTTCTTGGTGCTGATCATCGAACTCTTGAAGGAGGGCGGGCGCGCTGCGGTGGTGCTGCCAGATGGCACGCTGTTCGGCGAAGGCATCAAGACGCGCATCAAGGAAAAGCTGATGACGGAGTGCAATCTGCACACCATCGTCCGCCTGCCGAACGGCGTCTTCAATCCCTATACAGGTATCAAGACGAACCTGCTGTTCTTCGAAAAGGGCAAGCAGACCGAGGAAGTCTGGTTCTACGAGCATCCTTATCCGGAAGGCTACAAGAGCTATTCCAAGACCAAGCCCATGCGCATCGAGGAGTTCGAGGGGGAGCGCAGCGAAAAGGCCTGGTGGGGCGACGTAAAAACGCGGGAAGGCCGAGAGGAGAACGACCGCGCCTGGAAGGTTAGCGCGAAAGAGATCAAGGCCAACGGCTACAATCTCGACATCACCAACCCGCACCGCAAGGACGAAGGCCACAAGGACCCGGCGGAGCTGCTTGCAGCATGGCAACAGAACCGCAAGGCGCTGGCCGAAACGCAGGAAGAGCTCAAAGCCGTGCTCGCCGAGGCACTGACCAAGACGACAGCCGCCTGATGCACGCAGAGACCTTTCTCAGAGAGTTTGCACCGCTCGCTAGCGGTCCTGGCGCGGTTCAGAAGCTGCGGGAGCTAGTGCTGCAATTGGCAGTACGGGGGAAGTTGGTGCCGCAGATCGCGGGGGAGGTCTTCTCGCAGGGAGAGCTTCAAACGGCATCCGAGTTCATCAAGCAAGTACGTGCCAACAGATACAAGGAGCTAACGCTCTCAGAGCCATTCAATGAGCTTCCGGTAGGTTGGATAGCCACGCCACTGGGCAATGTCATCGAGCTGGTAAATGGCAGGGCGTTCAAGCCATCGGACTGGACGAGCAATGGCTTAAAAATCGTTCGAATTCAGAATCTCAATAACTCCACTGCACCGTTCAATCGCTACGACGGCGAAGTTCGCGATCGCTTCCTGATCGAAGACGGTAATCTATTGGTCAGTTGGTCTGGCACGCCTGGGACATCCTTTGGAGCATTCATCTGGAATGGCGGAAAGGCGATACTAAACCAGCATATCTTCCGCGCGGATTTTAGTGAGGCTGCGCTGCACACGCAGTACGTTAGACTTGCCGTTGATGCTGTAATGAATGACCTAATTTCGGACGCTGTAGGCTCGGCCGGACTTCAGCATGTCCGAAGAGGACAGATTGAAAATTCAGTTCTCCTACTTCCGCCCATTGCCGAGCAAAAGCGGATTGTCGCCAAGGTCGATGAGCTGATGGCGTTGTGCGACGCATTGGAGGCACGGCAGGTTGAGGAAACCGGACTGAAGCGCGCCGCAGCCGCCTCCGCCTTGCACAACCTGACGGAAGCCAAAGGCCCACAGGAAATTACCAACGGTTGGCCAACAGTCGCTGAAAACTTTTGCCGGCTATTTGACGACGTTGAGAATATCAAAGAGCTGCGAAGTACTGTTCTTCAGCAAGCCTATTTAGGTGCTTTCAACGATGAGAAACCGGCTTACACACCATTAGAAGAAATCCTTGCTTTTGGACCGAGAAATGGTTTTTCTCCCAAACCAGCGAGAAGCGCAACAGATATACGATCAATAACTCTATCTGCCGTTACACGAGGCAAATTTGATCAGTCCAAGTTCAAGTATATTGATGAAGTAATAGGAGAAGAAAGTCATTTGTGGCTCGCCGAGAATGACCTGCTAATTCAAAGAGCGAACTCTCTTGAACATGTTGGCTCTTCAACAGTCGTGCAAGGATTGTCCGGACGTTATATTTATCCTGACCTAATTATGAAAATGCAGTTGCTTGAAGGATTTGATCCGCAGTACATCCTTTATTGTCTTCAATCACCCTCACTTAGAACTCACTTTCGGATAAATGCTACTGGAACGTCGGGGAGCATGCCGAAGATCAACCAAAAGGTTGTGAAGTCAGCGCTCATACCGATCGTTAGCAGCCAGGCACAATGCACAACAGTCAATCGTACAAGCAATTTGATGGCTCTATGTGACCGGCTGGAGGAACAGGTGCGTGAGGGCGAGCAGTTAAACGCTGAGCTGATGGCATCGCTGATCCACGCCCTGACCGAGACCGACCCGGATGGTGGCGGCGCTACGAAAGCCATGGGTTTATTCGAGGGTGTGCCCGAAACCGCCCCACCAGAGCAAGCCGACAAGGGTACGACCAAAACACCAGTGAACAAAGGTGTCTTGGTCCACTCAAACCCGGAGCCGGAAGTCGAAGGCGCCCCGGTTCGGCCACTGAACGTCGATACCAAGTTCCAAGAAGCCGTGCTGGTCGCGGCCATCGTCAACACCTTCTTCGAGACTGGCGGTGAACCCATCGGCAATTTCCGCCTGCAGAAGGCCGTCTACTTCGCCCGCCGCAAAATGGGCGAGCATGTGGGCGAGATGGCGTACCTCAAGAAAGCGGCCGGACCCTATAACCCGGCCATGAAGTACTCCGGCGGCATCGCCATCGCAAAGCGGAAGAGCTGGCTGCGTGAAGCACGTGGCCGCTTCGGCTTCGGTCATGTACCAGGAGCGGAGGTCACCGACGCGGCCGAGTGGATCGAAACCTATGGCTATGGCGAGCCTGCTCGCTGGGTGGCCGACCACTTTCGCTACAAGAAGAACGACGAATGGGAAACGCTGGCAACGGTCGACTATGCCGTGGAGCACCTGCGGTCGCTGGACATCGACCCCGACGCCGAACAAATCTTGCAATACATCGCCAGCGATACGGAGTGGCATCCGAAGATCGAAAAACTCGGACTGACAGAGATGTCGGTCGGAACGGCCATGCTTGAAGTAGCGGCGCTCTTCAACCCAGAAGGCAAGGATGAATCGGTTTGATCATATCGCCTCTGGAACACGCGCACGATTTTCAGAAAGTCTTGGGGCTAGCGAGGCTAGCGGCCACGATAGACAAGGCAGAGGGGGCGCTGAAGACCCTCGAACCGGAAGCGATTGACTACTGCAAATGTGTGATCGAGATCATCTGCAAACACATTCTCGCTGAGCGCGGTCTTCCTTATGACGATCTGAAACTGCCGAAGTTGGTCAAGCAAGCCCTGTCGGCGTGTGGCTTCGACAATGACGGGATTGCTGGGAACCTATCCGGGATCGTCGGCGCGCTGGCCGAAATTCGCAATCGCACCGGCATCGCTGGACACGGCCAACACGATAGCCAAGATATGCCGTCGCAAACGGACATCCGGATTTTTGTATCGATCTTCGAAAGCGTCATTAGCCTGCTCTGGCATGCCTTCAACCGGTTCAATATCGACCTGACCCTGACAAAGCTCCGCTTCGATCTCATTGAACAACGTCTTGAACTTGCGTCTTTCAATGAAGTCTTGGATGCATCAACTTCGATCACCTACGATCAGGAAGAGGGCCGCATCTACATTAATGGCAAAGAGGTTCGCCCCTCGGAGCTGCTGTTCATTTTCGACCGGAACTCGTACTCTGAGGAACTCAAGAAGTTTCGCCTGACTGAGGTCGTGACAGAACCCGAAGAAGAGGCGCGAGCCACATGACCACACACCTCACCGCGCGCATTGCTTGGCATAACGATGGATGGGACGGGCGGCTCGGATGGCTGTTGAATCGGCGTGATTGTTGCCTCTATCGTTTGTGGAGTGAGCAAAAGCGGTGACGCTCGCGCAAATGCTGCCCTTCTGGCATGGTGGTATCGCAGTTGGTATGGGATTGAAGCGCGAGCAGAAAGGCAAATAGTTACAATGAGAAGCCAAAGCCGTTGACGATCGAATGGGAGTGATTTCAAGCTATGTCTCGAAGAGGAAAGGGTTATCTCGGACCTAAACGAGAATTTACCGATGAACAGGCAGAAAAGCGCTTCGAGGCCAATCTAGATAGGCTAGACGATCTTTGTTCCGACTATGACAAAGGTAGAACCAGTTATGCTCTGCTTATTGCCGTGGAAGTACATAAAATGCTTACCGAAGGTGGGCGTCACTCAACACAGCGGCGTTCCAAAGTTACTTACCCTGGGCCCGATAGGAAGAATTCTCCTAAAAATTTGATGCCTTTTTATCTGCTGACCGTAGCACAGGTGACTAGTACAGCATCCAAAGATTTTGGTACCTTCTTGCATGAATTTGATGGCCGCAAGTCTGCACCAAGACTTCAAAAATTCAAGCATTGGTGGAACGAGATCATCTTTCGAGCCGGCGCAGCTCCACCGGGGGCGCCCCCGGGTCTAGTCCCCGTGAACGGGAGCCCTGTAGTCCCCTTTGATGAAAGAGCTTGTCTCAAGCGGCGAGAGTTAATTGCGATGCTCCGCAATCATGCTGGTGCGCATGATGCAAAGGATTTTCCGCTTATTTTGGACGAGATTGATGGACCCAACAGCTGGGGCGGGTTCGCAGTCCAAGACGCTGAAACAGGAGAAATTTTTTCGACAGATGATGGTACCCTCGAATGGCAAACTGGTCAGCTCGCAGCTTCCGCACGGCAAATCGGTGAAGAGGTACTTATTGCTTTCGGTCGTCGTCCGATGCCTCCGATAAATTCAGAAAGCTGATCTTTCGAAAATCGAAAAGTCTAACTCCATGCCCACCATCTTCACCCACGCCATTGTTCCGCTAGCCATTGCGGCTGCCGCTGGGCGCGGGCGTATCTCGCCTAAGCTTGCCATTGCCGGGGCCGCCTTTGCGATCCTGCCAGACGCTGATGTCATCGGGTTTCCGCTCGGGATCGATTACGCGGATGAATGGGGCCACCGCGGCGCGACGCATTCGCTTGCCTTTGCCGCATTGTTTGCCGCCGCCACTGCGCTGATCTGGAAAGAGGCGCGAAGTTTGGGCGCCTGGGCGTTCCTCACCTTGGCGATGACCAGCCACGGCTTGCTCGATACGCTGACCAGCGGCGGGCTGGGCTCGGCATTGTGGTGGCCGTTCGATAATGCCCGCATCTTTGCGCCCTACACGCCGGTACGCGTCTCGCCGATTGGGGCGGATTTCTTCTCCGCGCGCGGGGTGGTGACGCTGGTGTCCGAGCTTAAGTGGATCTGGCTGCCCTGTATCGCTGTGGCGCTGAGCGGTTGGATTGTTCGGCTTAAAGCGAGCGCTTAGATCGAGAATTCCACGCCGGTCAGCTCCTCTGATTTGGCCCACAAGGCCTCGGCCAAGGCCTCATCGCGGATATGGGGATAGACGCCGGATCCGCGCGGCGTGTCTTCGCTCGCCATCGCGCCAATATTGCAATCCTCGCAGTAGACGCCGCCCATTCCCTCGAGCAGCGGTGAGACGGCGCACCAAGTGCTGGTCGCGGCGCCTTCTTCGGTGGATTTGAACGCCTCGTGCACGTTTCCTTCCTCGTCATACCAACCCATGGCGACTTGCTCTTCCATCGTCAGGTGGCGCTGGAGCGGAGTGGCGATGCCGCCGGGATGGACGGCAAAGGCGCGCACGCCGTGCGGCTCGCCGAGTTTGTCGAGATGGAGCGCGAACAGCGCATTGGCGGACTTGGCCTGACCATAGGCGAGCCATTTGTCATAATCGCGCCGCTCAAAATTGAGGTCATCGAGGTCCAGCCCGTGGAGCCGGTGCCCGATCGAGGAGAGCGCGACTACGCGGGCCTTGCCCGCCGCCTTCAGCATCGGCCAGAGCCGCGCGGTCATGTGAAAATGGCCCAGGTGATTGGTCGCAAATTGCGCCTCATATCCTCGCTCATCGCGCGCCAATGGGCAGGCCATGATCGCGGCATTGTTGACCAGAATATCCACGCGGTCCGTGTGCTCGGCCAGAGCGATTGCAAAGGCGTCGATTGAGCTGGGCGCGGATAGGTCCAGTTCCAGGATCGCAATCTCGCCCGGCATCTCGGCCAAGACCTCGCGCGCTTGTTCCACCCGGCGCGCGCCGACAATCACCTTCGCCCCAGTGCCGGCAAGCGCCCGCACGGTTTCGGTACCAAGCCCGGAATAGCCGCCCGTTACCACCACCACTTTGCCGGAAAGGTCGATCCCATCCGCAACTTCGCGTGCGGTTGAGCGATATCCGAAAGGGGAGGTGATGGGGGCTTGGGCGGATGTCATCGGGCAATTCTCCTATGCGCCATAGTATTGGGCGGTCCCAATATTGGACCAGCGACGTCACCGTGCCATGAATGAGGCGCGCCAGCGAGTCGCAATTGTGAGCCAGCTATGCAGGGCCGCTTTTCGCGCTAAGGAAGGGGAATGCAGCTCGACCTTGGCTCTGATCCGCGCACCGAAACACTGCGCCGTTTGCAGGCGGGGCTGATCGCGACTTTTGGCCGGATCATTCGCCCGGATGATAAGCGCCGCGATCCTGTTTGGGTGTTGGTGCACGGGGTCATCGGCGCGCAGACCAAGACGGCGGCCTCCAACGCATCGACTGACGCTTTGCTCGCGGAATATGGATCTTGGGAAGCGGTGGCCGAAGCAAGCGAAGCGGAGCTGGAGGCGCGGTTGCAGCGCCAGACCTTTCCCAGCGTTGCGGCCAAACGGCTCAAGCAATGCCTGAACGCGATCATTGAAGAGCGCGGTTCGGTCGATCTGCGGCATCTCTCCAACCTGCCAACCAAGGAGGCGATGGCGTGGCTGGAGACGCTACCCGGTGTCGCGCGCAAGAACAGCGCCGGGGTGATGAACGCCAGCACCTTCAACCGCAAAGCGATGGTGATTGACGGGCATCATCGGCGGATCATGCAGCGGATGGGGATCGTCCCAGCCAAGGCGGACACTGCGCGCACCTATGACGCGCTGATGCCGATTGTGCCGTCAGAGTGGTCGGCAGAGGATATGGACGAGCATCACCTGCTGCTCAAGAAATTGGGCCAGACTCATTGCCGTCCGCGCAAAGCCGCGTGCGACGGCTGCCCGGCGCGCGAAGATTGCGATACGGGCCGGGCGGAGCGGCCATGAAGGGCAGCGCACTGGTGATAGCATTGCTCGCCGCGTTGGCGGTCGCCGCCTTTGCGGGTAATTCGCTGCTGGCGCGCGCTGCTTTGGCTGATGGCGCGATTGAGGCGGGCGCTTATTCTGCGATCCGGCTGGCGTCGGGCGCTCTGGTGCTGCTGCCGTTTCTGGGGGCGAGGCCATCTCGCAGCGATCTGCCCGGTGCGTTTGCGCTTGCGGCCTATGTCGCCGGATTCTCGCTCGCCTATCTCCATCTGGGCGCAGGGATCGGCGCGCTGATCCTTTTCGGCTTTGTGCAGGCGACGATCATCACAATCGGAGTGATGCGCGGCGAGCGATTGATAGCGCGCGGCTGGCTCGGCCTGGTGATTGCGCTGGGCGGCTTGATCTACGTACTCGCGCCGTGGGAGGCCGGGCGCAGCGCGGCGGGCCTCTTGCCCGGACTGCTGATGGCGGGCGCGGGCATGGCCTGGGGCGTATACACTCTGATCGGGCGCGGCTCTGGTGCTGCGCCGGGCGGAGCGACGGGCAGCACCGCGCGGTATTTCCTGATCGCCAGCGTGATCGTCGCGCCGATGCTCTTGCTCGATAGCACCATGCCGCGCTGGGACGGCGCGCTGCTGGCGGTGATCTCAGGCGTGGTCACCTCGGCCCTTGGTTATGTCGTCTGGTACAAGGTCGCGCCTCAGCTCGGCCTGGCAACAGTTGCCAGCGTGCAATTGGCAACACCGGTGGTCGCGGCCCTAGGCGGGGCACTGTTCTTGGCAGAGGCGCTGACAATGGGCGTCGTCATTGGCGGCGCGCTGATCTTGGGCGGCATTGCGCTAACGTTGAATGCGGCGGCACCCCACGATCAGTAGCCGCACGGAACTTTGCGCCTGCCCGCTCGCTGATACGGCATGCTGAGCGAAACCGAGATTGAGACCGTCTATCGCCGCTTGTCAGAGGCCATGCCGGGGCGGACCAAGAATGCGAAAGGTCCAAAGGGGCAGCCCGATGCCTTTCTTTCCTGCATCTCTTGCATGCTGTCCGCACAATCGCTGGATCGCAACACCGCCGCTGCGACGAAAGCCCTGTTTAGGCTTGCGAAGACGCCTGAAGATATGCTCGCGTTGGAGGATGAGGTCATCGCCGAGGCGATCAAACCGTGCGGGCTCTACAACAATAAGACCCGCAATATCCGCAAGTTTTGTGGTGCTTTGATCGAGGAGCACGGCGGCGTGGTGCCCGACACGCGCGAGGGCCTGATGAGCCTGCCCGGAATTGGCCGCAAATGCGCTGATATCGTGATGAGCTTTACCTTTGGCAAAGATGTGATCGCAGTCGACACCCATGTTCACAGGGTATGCAACCGGATCGGCCTGACCGAGGCGAAGACGGCGGAGAAGACCGCGCAGCAGCTTGAGGAGCGTAGCCCGGAATGGACGCTCACCGATGGGCATTTCTGGCTGATCCAGTTCGGCAAGAAAGTGTGCCGAGCGCGCCTGCCCAAATGCGAGATCTGCGTGGTCAGCGATCTGTGTGAGACCGGGCCAATTGAACGCGGCTGAATAGGATAGGCCAAGCCCTGACGCTACGGCTTAGGGCGGCGGTGAAACTGCGCTTGCAAGTGCAGCGAAACTCCGCTTGTTTCCCGGTCAAACAACGACTCCGGGAGAACCACAGCCATGAAAACCGCAATCACCGAAATGTTCGGCATCCAGCACCCGATTATTCAGGGTGGCATGCATTATGTCGGCTTTGCTGAAATGGCGGCGGCTGTTTCCAATGCAGGCGGGCTGGGGATCATCACCGGGCTTACGCAAAAGACGCCTGCGGACCTCGCGAATGAAATCGCGCGCTGCAAGGATATGACGGACAAGCCATTTGGCGTGAACATCACCATCCTGCCGACGCTGACCCCGCCTGACTATCCGGCGATTGTGAAGGCGGTGATCGAAGGCGGCGTGAAAGTGGTTGAGACCGCTGGGCGCAATCCATCGGAATTGCTTCCCCCGCTGAAAGACGCCGGGATCAAGGTGATCCACAAATGTACCAGCGTGCGGCACAGCCTAAAAGCGCAAGAGATCGGCTGTGATGCCGTCAGCGTCGATGGCTTTGAATGCGGCGGCCACCCGGGTGAAGATGATATTCCAAATTTCATCCTGCTGCCTCGCGCAGCTGATGAGCTCGAAATTCCGTTCGTATCCTCTGGCGGTATGGCCGATGGGCGTTCGCTCGTCGCCAGCCTGGCGATGGGCGCGCAGGGTATGAATATGGGCACGCGCTTTATCGCGACCCAAGAAGCGCCGGTGCACGAAAATGTGAAGAAGGCGATTGTTGCGGCTTCCGAACTCGACACCCGCCTGGTGATGCGCCCGCTGCGCAATACAGAGCGCGTGATGAACAATGCTGCGGTTGAGCGACTGATCGAGAAGGAAAAGCGGCTCGGCGATGATCTCAAGTTTGAAGACATCATCGAAGAAGTCGCAGGTGTCTATCCGTCGATCATGATGGAAGGCGATATGGACAAGGGCGCGTGGAGCTGCGGCATGGTGGCCGGTCTGATCAATGATATTCCGACCTGTCAGGAATTGATCGATGGCATCATGAGCGAGGCGGAAACGATCTTGGCGCGCATGAACGGGCAAATGGCCGCGGGCTGATTTCTCGTCAGAGTGGGCGGTGCCGAGTCGCCGCTGGCCCGCTGATTGGCGGGCCATGCTGCTGCGTAAATTCCCTTACGGGTTAACCATTAGTGCGGGCCTCGTAAGGGCGCGTGCGGCAATGCCGGTGTCCAAATCCTTACCGCGCATCTGAGTAGTCAACCGAATGAAAAAAGCGGAACCTTTCGGGTAGTTAGGTTTTACAGCGCGCCGGAAAGGGCCTGCTGAGGGATCGAAAACTTGGAAACGCCGCACCGGCCCTCACGCTGGCGCTCAATCGGGGACTGCCCATGCAGGAATTTATCGCACTTGAGTTTTGGATTTTAGCTATTGCCGCGCCCTGCATTCTCAGCTGGGTGCTCGGAGAAGTTCACGGCGCCGCGCGGGTGCGCAGCTTTATGGAACATCGCCTGCCTACGGTGGAAGAAGCGGCGAGCATTGCTGGCACACCTGCCAGTTTCACGATGCAAAACCGCGCGTCTGCCTCAACTGAAAAGTCTCGCACCGCTGTGCGACCCGGCCGCAGCCTCGCCGCCGCCAATGCCGCGCTGGGCGGTGCAATCGATGCGGCTCTCAGTCCGCAGCGGGTCATCGCGGCAACGCGTAACTTATCAGCGAGCGAGCGCAGCGCGCTTTACAAAGAGATGCCAACGCCCACCCAGCGCAGCGAAGAGGCCGATTGGCGCCGCAAGGAACTGGCCGCTTTGCTTGGCGAGAACGAAGGCGCATTGGCCCCGGAGGCCGCTGAAGTGCTCAGCCAATATAAGGTGTCGGTGACGCAAATGGCTGAGGCCAACATCCAGAAAGATCTGGACGATGCCCTGGCTGCATTTGCGCCGCCGATTGACGAACCGCGCCCGCGCAGCCGCGCTTACCGCGACGCGTTGGAAGAGCGCTATCAGACTGAGGTGCCAGAGCAGATTGCCTGCCCGGCCCCGTAAGAAGACGCGTAGAGCGCGCTGGCCCTAGCTGTCGGCGCCTTCGGGCTTTTTCTCGCGGGTGTAAGGAATGAAGTCATCAAAGAAGACCGCGCCGGTGAAGAAACCACTGAACCGATCAACCGTTGTTATTTGATCAAGGCGGCACAGCTGAGTTGAGCCGAATTTGCGGATCACCAGAATGTCATCATCATCGATGCTTTCCGGGCGCTGGGTGCGCTGAACATAAATCGTATTGCCACTGCCATAGACATAGGCTGTGTCATTGATCGTGCGCATTCTGCGGTTGGCTTTCTCACGGATGCATCGCACCGGTTCACCGGCGACGCGTCCTTCGAGCATTTTTTGCAGTTTCTCTTCGCCGGTGGGCTTGTCTTTGGCCATCACAGAGGGCGCGCCAAGCGCAGCGGCACCGGCCAGGCTGGCGACCGCAAGGGCGAGAAATTTAGACGAGCGAACCATGAACATTCTCCTACGCTAAGACCCTTATTCATAGCAGATAAAGCGTGTCAGGTGAACGATGGCTGACTCTGCAATGCGAGGCGTTGACACCGCGGAAATGCTGCTGGCTGCACCATCGTCAGGCGCAGTGTGCCCATCACCGGTGGCCGGGGTCGCCGCCTTCAGAAATATCGGGCAGGCTGGATTGGTCCGCGCCGTCCGCTGGTCCGCCCTTCAGGACAAAGCGCCGGTCGCAATAGCCGCAATCGACATAGCCGTGCTCGTCAATCTCTAGATAGATGCGCGGATGTCCCAAGGCGGCGGGGCGATAATCCTTGCCGCCGCGAATGCCGCTGGCCCCGTCACAGCTTACGCGGCGGGTTTCAACGATCAGCACTTCTGGTGGAGCGGTATTCATAGTGAGGCGCGATAATCGCGAAGCGGCGCAAATTCAATCTCTGTTTGCACGGTTTTGGCCGATCATAGGTTGGGCGCAAGGCTTGCACCGATCCGGCGCTTCTCTATGGCTTGCGCGCATGAGCAATGAACCCGCCATCTCGATCCGCAATCTCACAAAAAGATACGCCGCGCCCAAAGGTGCAAAGGGCGCCGATGCCGCTGGCAAGCTGGCGCTGAATGATGTCAGCTTTGATGTGCCGCAGGGCCAGATCTTTGGTCTGCTTGGCCCCAATGGCGCGGGCAAATCCACGCTGATCAACACGCTCGCCGGGCTGGTCAACAAGACCAGCGGCAATGTGAATATCTGGGGTTTTGACATTGATAGCCAGCGCCGCAACGCCAGCCGCGCGATTGGCATTGTCCCGCAGGAAATCGTGTTTGACCCGTTCTTCACGCCTTACGAAGTGCTGGAAAACCAAGGCGGGTTTTACGGCATTCCGGCCTCTGATCGGCGCAGCGAGGAATTGCTCGCCGCTGTCCGCCTCGCCGATAAGCGTGATGCCTATGCCCGCACCTTGTCCGGCGGGATGAAGCGGCGGCTGCTGGTGGCGAAGGCCATGGTGCACTCGCCGCCGATCCTGGTGCTGGACGAGCCGACCGCCGGGGTCGACGTGGAACTGCGCCGCCAGCTGTGGGAACTCGTCACCCAGCTCAATGATGACGGCGTCACAGTGGTGCTGACCACGCATTACCTCGAAGAGGCTGAGGAACTCTGTGACAGGATCGCGATCATCAACCACGGCGAGCTGATTGCGGATAAGCCGACGCGCGAGCTGGTGGATATGGCGCGTGAGAAAATCGTTGCCGTCACGGTGGATGCTGACCTGACTGAGGCGCCCTCGCACGAGGCCTTCACCAAGGTGGAGCTCGCCGGTGAACGCGGGGTCGAGGTGACTTATGACAAGGATGAGCTCAATGCAGGGCAAGTGCTGGCGATCTTGCAAAGTCAGGGCCTGACGATTGAGGATGTGACCACGCGTGAGGCGGACCTGGAGGATGTGTTCGTCCAACTGACGAGTTAGGGTCGGCCGTCGAAAAAAGAGAGCTGGGATGCGAGCACTGGATTGGCGGCTCTCGCGCTTTAGTTAATGAGATCGCCTGCGCTGCCGAGCCTTAGCCCGCGTTCAATCGGTCAATGTCCTGGCGCAGCTGGCTTTTGCGAAAGCCGCCGCCTGAGATCAGCCGCTTAAAATCGGCGACATGATCAAAATGCTGCAATTGCCGGTGGTAGTAATTGATATATTCGAGCACCGCCAAAACACCGGCTGAGGTCGCGACCCAGCGGTCTGCGGTGCCCGCGGCGAACCCCGGGGCCGCCCATGCGGCGATGGCCGCGACTGCGGCGACAACGCTGGCGATCGCCATAGGTAAGTCGAGGGCCGCGATGCGCCGGATCGTTTCATCCGGAGAGGTGCCGCGCTCAATCTGGTGCAGCTTCGCGCGCCAATAGACCGCCCCAATTGCGAGCAGAGCCATCATCGGAAGCGCTGCCAGTAGCGATGCGATGCCGACCTCACCCTCCGCCAGAAACACCATGATCACCGGCAAAAGCACAATATTGCCCGCCTCCAATTTCCAATAGCTGGAGAGGCGCGCGATCAGGGCTTGCCGGGCGGTGGTTGGAGTTTGTTTCGCCATGTCAGCGGATTGGCGCGCAATTCGCCGCCTGGCAAGCCCGACCTTTCGAGCGGGCCTCTGCGCGCACCAGCAATTCGCGCAAGGGCGCTTGCCCGGCTCACAGCTTCGCGGCATGAGGCACGCATGACTGACGCAAAACACGACATTATCGTTATCGGCTCAGGCGCGGCGGGCCTCACTGCGGCGCTGGCTATGGCTCAGACCAAGCGTGTGCTGGTGCTGGCTAAGGGTTCGCTGACCGGCGGATCGACCGCATGGGCGCAGGGCGGGATCGCCGCCGTGCTTGATGCGGGCGATACCTTCGACAATCACGTGCGCGATACGATGGTGGCGGGCGCTGGGCTGAACGACCGCGAGACGGTGGAGTTTGTGATCGAGCGGGCCCCGGCGAGCATTGACCGTCTGGTCGAGCTGGGCGTGCCGTTCAATCAGGATTCCGGCGATCTGCATCTAACGCGCGAAGGCGGGCATTCGCATCGCCGCATCGTGCATGTCGATGATGCCACCGGCTGGGCGGTGCAAGAGGCTTTGCTCAACGCCGCGAACGCTAATCCGAACATCACCATGCTGGCAGGGCGGACCTGCATTGACCTCATCACCGATCGCCACCGTACCAGCTATTCCGGCGCGGGCCATGTCTGGGGCGTCTATGCTCTCAACGAGGAAACCGGCGAGGTTGAAAGCCACGTTGCGCGGGCCACCGTATTGGCGGCGGGCGGCGCTGGGCGCGTCTATCAATTCTCCACTGCGCCGCGCGGGGCAACCGGCGATGGCATTGCGATGGCATGGCGAGCGGGCGCGCGCGTCTCCAATATGGAGATGATGCAGTTTCACCCGACGTGCCTCTATAATCTGGAGGTTAAAAACTTCCTCATCACAGAGGCCGTGCGCGGCGAAGGCGGACATTTGCTCCACCCGGAAACCGGGCACCGGTTTATGGCGGATTACGATGCGGAGCGGATGGAGCTGGCCCCGCGCGATGTTGTCGCGCGCGCGATCGATGATCAGATCAAGCGTTATGGCCTCGACTATGTCCACCTCGACATCAGCCACCAGCCGCCGGAATTTGTTCGCGAGCATTTCCCGACCATCGACGAGAAGCTGACCGGGCTGGGCATTGATATGACGAGCCAACCGATCCCGGTTGTCCCGGCCCAGCATTACACCTGCGGCGGGGTGGTCGTGGGGCTGGATGCGAGCACCGACCTGCCCGGACTGTGGGCGGCGGGCGAATGCACCGAAAGCGGCCTGCACGGCGCGAACCGGCTGGCGTCGAACAGCCTGCTGGAATGCTTTGTCTACGGCGAAGCAGCGGCCTCCGATATTCTGTCGAAATGGGACGACCTGCCGCCGCCGCCCACCATCCGCGAGTGGGATGCGACCCGCGTGGCGGATAGCGACGAGCAGGTGGTCATCAAGCAGAACTGGACCGAGATCCGCCGCTTCATGTGGAATTATGTCGGGATCGTGCGCACCACCAAACGGCTGGAGCGCGCGGCCAACCGGATCGATCTGCTGAGCCAAGAGGTTGAGGATTATTACGGCAGCTTTGTCGTCACCACCGACCTCATTGAGCTGCGCAATCTGCTGCAGGCGGCCAAGCTGATCGTGAGGAGCGCGCTGGCACGGCACGAAAGTCGGGGCCTACACTACACGCTCGATTTTCCGGAGATGGATGATGCGCCGCAGGATACGGTGCTGGTGCCTTGAGGATTTTGAAAAACCTCCTTGCCGCCCTAGCCCTCACCTTCGCCGCTCAGCCCGCCTACGCCACCCCGCCCGATGTTATCGACATTCGCGAGGAGCCGTTTGGTGTCAGCGACACGCATTTGTTCGTCACCCGCACATCGACCGACAATCTTGGCCTGCATGAAAGCCTGCGGTCCGAAAGCCACTTGGTGCGCATCGACCTTGAAACGGGCGATGAGACAAGCTGGGTGCTAGACCGGGTCACGCAGTTTCGCGACTATGACGATGAGGGCGATCAGCTCGACTTTGTAACGCGCCGAGACGAAGGGCTAAAACCGGTAAATCCTTATGCGATTTTGGCCGAGCATGACGCTATTCCGTGGGACGGCGCCGTGAGGGCACATTGGATCACGCCTGAGATTGTTGTGGGTGAGGACTCCATCTCGGTCAGCTATGGCGCGGACACGGATTATCGCATCACGCTGGACGAAGTGGCGAGAGCTCAGTCCAATCTGGTTGATTTCATGGCGCGCACTGTCGCCGATCATCGACGGATGTCGACCATGTCGACGCGCCAAATGTTTGCAGAGCGGCAATTGCCAATGGCCTATTGCAAGCCAGATGAAGTGCTCGATTATTTCTCCTTTGGCCGCGGGTGGGGCAAGTTGATCCGGATCAATTGCACCAGCGGCGAGGAAGACGGCCTGACTTCATTCGTTGTTCAGCTGAAGGCTGTTGATGTGTCCGATATCAGCGAATAGCCGCGTCATTCGGAAGGCCAACATCATGCAGCGTATTGCCGGATCGGCAGCGTGTCTCGCCGCACTTGCCGTGATCGCCGGCGCGCCGCTTCAGGTTCAAGCTCAGGCCGCCGCCGCGCCCGACACGGCAAGCACCACCAATTCCATTGTCGTTACGGCTCAGCGTTCCGGCGCGCCGATGTGGACCATTGATACCGCCACCGGCACTATCATTCTGGTCGGCGAGATTGCCGCCGTTCCCAAGGCAACGCCGTGGCAGCCCGACCGGTTGAAAGAGGTCGCGGGCGAGGCGCAGCGCGTCATCATCCGCGCTCAGCCCAAGGTTTCGCCGGGCGATGTCTTTCGCCTAATCTTCAGCGGCGGGAGCTTTACGAAACTGCCCAAGAAAACGGTCGCGGCCGATTACCTCGATGAGGCGCAGCTGGCGCGGCTCAGCGCGCTGGAGGAGACCTATGACAAGGATTACGCGCGCGGCAGCTTCCTGATGACGGCGTTCGATCTGCTCGCGCGGCGGCTCGATTTTGATGATGAGACGACCAAGGACGCGACCGATATCGTGCGCAAGGCGGCGGATAAGGCCGATGTGCCGATTATTCGCCCGGAGCGGTTTCGCGGCGAAGACCTGCTCGACGATCTGGTCGCAGCGGAGCCTGCTTCGCACATCCCGTGCCTAGAGGCGGCGATGACGGCGACCGAAATCGGGCCAGAGCTGATTGAGAAGCGCGGTGATGATTGGCGGAGCTTTGATGTACCCGCCGTTATGTCGAACCCCCTGGAGATTGCGCTGGGCCAATGCTGGCCGTGGGCGGATCAAGAGCTGGGCACGGAAATCCGCGACCAATGGACCGGAATGATCGAAGGCTCTGTGGAGGTGGAAGGCGTCACTCTGGCCGTGGTGCCTTTGCGTGTGCTGGCGGAGCCGAGCGGCGTGCTGGACCAATTGGAGAACCGGGGTTTTGAGATCGGCGGCCCTGACTGGCGGCCCTAATCTGGCGGCCCTAGCGCCCCTGCGAGCCCACCTTCCCGCAAATGCCCCTTTCCCTTCGTCGGCCCTTATCGCCCGCTGGCCGATCACAGCCGCCGTTCGTCCAGCCTGATCGCGCACTAGCCGAGCGGCAATTGCGCTGACCCCGGCCCTGTTCCAGTTTGCAATTGGACGCGAGCGGAAAAACCCCCTGTGCTTTTCTCTTCCCGCTGAATTGCGCAAATCCGCCGCGTCCGATCGACCAAAGATGCCATTGCACGAGTGTTGGGACTGTGCTCGGCGCTGACGGTCTCAAGGCCGATCATCCAGAGTTGTTTTTAAAAGGATGATCTAATGAATACCCTTACCAAACTAGCCGCCAGCAGTGCGTTTGCGCTGTCCTTCGCTTTATCAGCCGCCACCCCCGCGATGGCGGGCGGCGATGAGCCGATCGTTGTTCAATCCAAAGCTGCGATGGAGCAGTGGCAGAAACAGACAACGCGCGACCTCAACCGCACGCTCGCATTCAGCCCAACCTCCGGAAAGCTCCGGGCTGACAATGGCATCGTCCAGATCAGCTTTACGCTCGGAGCAGACGGCAAGGCTGAGAATATCGAGCTGTATGATCGGAGCGCCAATCTGACCGCTGTGCGGATCGCCAAGCGCGCGGTGCGCAAGCTCGGCACGCTCGACGAGGTGCCGGTTAAGAACCGGGCACAGGCGCGCTTTCTGGCCAGCATCATCTTTGCCGACAATGCTGACATCCACGAGCGGCTCGCGGCCAAGCTCAAAAAATCAGAGCGCACCCGCATGGCTTCCGCCGATGTGGACGGCGAATACATCTCCATCGGCATCTGATTGATCTAACGTTTCACGCCATTGCCGCCTCGGCGGCATGACCCGCGCCCGCCTCTTGCCACTACAAGGGGCGGGTTGCGGTGTGTGGCTTTGGCTTCCCTTACGTCACCTTGCCCGGGCAGAATCGCGTGTTATCGTCATTCGTAAGAATGAGAGGAAACACCCAATATGCCCAGCATCACCGCCAATGGAATTGAACTGTTTTACGAAGAACATGGCGATGCGGACCATCCGCCTGTGCTGCTGGTGATGGGGCTGGGCGCGCAAATGACCTTGTGGCCGATTGAGCTGGTCGAGGCTTTGGTGGCTAAGGGTCACCGCGTGATCCGCTATGACAACCGCGACATTGGCCTGTCGCAGAAATTTGAAGGCGCGAAGGTACCCGGCGTCGTGTGGCAGGTGCTGCGTGCGAAGATCGGCTGGCCGGCCAAGGTGCCTTATACGCTGAAAGACATGGCCGATGATGGCGCGGCCTTGCTGGATGCCTTGGGCATCGGTCAGGCGCACGTGGTTGGCGCGAGCATGGGCGGGATGATCGCGCAATTGATGGCGGTGCATCACGGGCACAAGCTGCTCTCGCTAACCTCGATTTTCTCCACCACGGGCGATCCCAAATTGCCTCAGGCGGATAAGCAAGCGATTGAAACGCTCACCGCGCCGCTGACTTCTATGGAAGAAGAGCATCTGGTCCAGCACGGCATGAAAGTGGTGCAGGCGATCGGTTCACCTGGCTACCGCGCCGATCCCGATTGGCAGCGAGAGCGGGTGCGCGCTGGCGTCCAGCGCAGCGTCTATCCCGCTGGCCTGCCGCGCCAGCTTGCGGCGATCATCGACGATGGTGACCGCACCGCCCGGCTGGCCAATGTCAGCACGCCAACCTTGGTGCTGCACGGCGAGGATGATCCGCTGGTAAAGGTCGAAGGCGGCCGCGCTACCGCAGCGGCGATTCCGGGCGCAAAGCTGGTGACGATCCCCGGCTGGGGCCATGACCTTCCAGTGCCGCTGATCGATCAGATCGCGGGCGAGATCGCTGAGCATACGGCGTCAGTCAGCGCGAGTGAAACAGTCGCAGCCTAGTCTATGTTCGCTGCAAAGGCGGCGTAGGCGCCATATGATGCGACGACGAAGGGCACCAGATAGGTCAGGGCGACTTTGACGAGGTCCGGGATTTCCCCGGCTAGGATCACATCGCCGTGATTGATCACGGTCAAAGCGGTGCCGACCACTGCCGACACTCCCAAAGAGCGCTTCAGCACCGATCCGCTAAAGCTGCGTTGGAGCGCTGATCTGTTCATTGTGTCTTGCTTGCCCTCATGATCAGGGAACGCCTGTGTCATTTTGCGTGCCCAGGCTCAAGCATATTCAAAAATTGCGCGGCTCGATTCGAATGATTCAAAGGGCCTTCACCACGGTTTTGCCCGCAAAAATTTTTTCGCAGATTCATTTTAGGGCTTGCGCGATTGACGACCCTAGCATTTCCGGCGCGTCGCGGCGTTGCAGCCACATAACACACCGGCCGTTTGAGCCGATCTGGATGGTAAATTTACATTTACCCTCTTGCGTCTGAGGCCCCTCTGATTCAGTATTTAGTGGTTCTTGCCGCAAGGACACCCACAAGACCTAGTTAAAGTCAGGCGCAGACGCCATATCTGCGATGGGGGCAGATTCGGTCTGAAGATGGGTGAAAATGCGGCTGGGGCTGTGGGTAGCGGGGATAAGTAATCCGCGCCCCGGGAGATAATTAATGCTAGGTGAGACACATCTCGCCGAGTCGAACACATAAAGAACATCGCATGGGTAAGGATAAAACCAGTGCGAGGCACAAGCGGGGCTAGGATATAATGGATTTTCGGAACGGAGATGATGCAGCCATGGGTGTGACCGACGGTCTCGACCAGCAGACTGATGTGGCCCCAGCAGAGGCTAAATCAGGCGAAAGCAGCACAACCGAAAAGCAGGCGATTGACATGCAAGCAGACGATAGAGGCAGCGAAGAACTGGTCGCCGCAAAAGCGGGCGAGGCCTTGGCTGGCGCGATGACAGAAGCGGCAAAGGCTGCGGCTGAGCCTGACAGCAAGAAGGTCAACGACCGCCGGTTCGACGTGAAAACCGACCCAGCGCGCAATGACAATCTGACCGAGTTCGGCAAAGAGACGCTGATCGATCGTTACCTGCTTCCCGGTGAAGATTTCCAGGACCTGTTCGCCCGCGTGGCCGATGCCTATGCCGATGATCAGGATCACGCTCAGCGTCTGTATGACTACATTTCAAAGCTGTGGTTCATGCCTGCGACCCCAGTGCTGTCGAACGGCGGCACGGCGCGCGGTCTGCCGATCAGCTGCTATCTCAACTCTGTGTCCGACAGCCTCGACGGCATCGTCGGCACCTGGAACGAAAACGTCTGGCTTGCCTCAAAAGGCGGCGGCATTGGCACCTATTGGGGCAATGTGCGCGGCATTGGTGAGCCGGTTGGCCTCAACGGCAAGACCAGCGGCATCATCCCATTCGTGCGGGTGATGGACAGCCTCACTCTGGCGATCTCGCAAGGCTCGCTGCGGCGCGGCTCTGCGGCTTGCTATCTCGATGTATCGCACCCGGAGATTGAGGAATTCCTCGAAATCCGTAAGCCATCTGGCGACTTCAACCGCAAGGCTCTGAACCTGCACCACGGCGTGCTGCTGACCGACGAATTCATGGAAGCGGTCCGCGCAGGCGACAAGTTCGACCTCAAATCGCCTAAGACTGGCGAAGTGCGCGGCGAAGTCGATGCTCGCAGCCTGTTCCAGAAACTGGTTGAGACCCGCCTTGCCACTGGTGAGCCGTACATTGTGTTTAGCGACACAGTGAACCGCATGATGCCAAAGCATCACCGCGATCTCGGCCTGAAGGTATCAACCTCCAACCTGTGCAGCGAAATCACTCTGCCAACCGGCATTGACCACCTCGGCAATGACCGCACAGCTGTGTGCTGCCTGTCTTCGCTCAACCTTGAGAAATGGGATGAGTGGAACGGCGATAAGCAATTCATCGAAGACGTGATGCGCATGCTCGACAACGTGCTGCAGGATTATATCGACCGCGCCCCGCCGGAAATGGAGCGGGCGAAATATTCAGCAATGCGTGAGCGCAGCGTGGGTCTGGGCGTCATGGGCTTCCACTCCTTCCTGCAATCGAAGGGGCTCGGCTTTGAAAGCGCGATGACCAAGGCGCTGAACCTGAAAATGTTCAAGCATATCCAGGCCAAGGCGTCTGAGGCGAGCATGCTGCTGGCGCAGGAGCGCGGACCATGCCCGGATGCGGCCGATATGGGTGCGATGGAGCGTTTCAGCTGCAAAATGGCGATTGCGCCAACCGCATCGATCTCGATCATTTGCGGCGGTACCTCGGCCTGTATCGAGCCGATCCCAGCGAATATTTACACGCACAAAACCCTGTCGGGCAGCTTCATCGTGAAGAACCCATATCTGGAAAAAGTGCTGCGCGAGAAGTCGAAGGATTCCAACAATGTCTGGAATTCGATTCTGGAAAAAGGCGGCAGCGTCCAGCACCTCGACTTCCTGACCGACGAAGAAAAGGCATCGTTCAAAACCAGCTTTGAAATCGATCAGCGCTGGCTGCTTGAATTCGCCGCTGACCGTTCGCCTTATGTCGACCAGGCGCAATCGCTGAACCTGTTCATCCCGGCCGATGTTGAGAAATGGGATCTGATGCAGCTGCACTTCCAAGCGTGGGAGAAGGGCATCAAATCGCTCTATTATCTCCGCTCTAAATCGATCCAGCGCGCAGGCTTTGCCGGCGGCGTGGAGGCGGACAACACCGCCAATGCACCAGAGATTGAGCTGAAGGCGGAACTGGGTGTGCCAGAAACAGATTACGATGAGTGCCTGAGCTGCCAGTAAGTTTGCAGAGCCAAACCAATGATAAAGAGCCCCCGCGAGCGTCACGCTTTCGGGGGCTTTTTCGTGACCCTTTCGCTGAGTGACGGGCCATTTGAAGCTACGATCCGCGCCCCGCATTTCTCCGTTCCATCAAGCAATTGCGCATGGGGGCTTTCCTTTGCGTCAAACTCATGGTTGAATGTCTAACGCTATGAAAACTCGGCAATCCACACGTGTTCCGCTCAACGCCACGGGATCATACCGCACATCGCGCGGGATGCAGTGGGACGTTGAACTGGAGGATTTGTCCGCTGGCGGCTGTATGATCCACGACCGGCAGGGGCGGCTAAAGCTCGGCGAATATGTCCGCCTGTATATCGCGGGCACTGGCCCGCATCTGGCCGAGGTCGCCTGGCAGATTGGCGGCAATGCTGGCTTGGCCTTTACCCGGCCCTTGCCAGACCGGGTGTTCACCGCGCTGGCGGCGGCGGATTGGAATGCGGCGGCCAAAGCGTACCGTGACGAAAGCAGGGGCGGATCGGCCCGCCGCTTTGTTTAAGAGCCGCCTTACCCCCGTAAACCTCGCGAGGATAATATGACCCTGGATATTGTTTTGCCTGGGATTTTGCTGTTCGTCGCGATCACCGACATTCCAATTTTTATGTTCATGCGCGCGCGCGGGATGATGCGCGACAATGTCGCCAATGCTCTCGCTTTTGGCTCATTTTCGCTTCCCTTGCTTGCTTATGTTATCCTGAATTTCGTCTTGCCGGATATCGGCGCAATCGAAGTGTTTTAGGACTTAAGTGATGCAACCACAGATCTGGATCGGAATAGGGGGGACCATCTTTGCGCTCGCCTTTATCTTTAATGGTTGGCGCAGCAGCCGGGGCGATCAATCAGGCCACGCCGCCAATGCCGGGCGGCTCCATATCGTGATGGGCCTCGTCTTCTTGCCGTTCTTATGGGTTGCAATTGTGGCGACGATGTCATGAGCCCGCTGCGCATCATCGCCGCCGCAGGCCTCATCGTGCTGCTGTCGGCCTGCGCCAGTCAAATCGACGCCGGGGTCGCGAGCGAGGAAGGCACGCCGGGTTTCCTGTGGGGAATGTGGCATGGGTTCGTCTTCCCATGGGCCTGGATCGGATCGCTCTTCAATCCAGAGATCGCCGTTTACGCCGTGCCCAATAAAGGCGCGTGGTATGATTTTGGCTTCTTCCTGGGCATTACGGTGCTGGGCGGAGGAAGCTTCTTCGGATCAAAAAGCCGCAGCTCTGGTTAAGTGCACCGCAGTGCGCGCAGGCCTCAAGCGCTGAGGCGCAGCGGCTTTTCAACCTCGACCACTTCGACCCGGTCTCGGCCGCCGCGCTTCGCATTGTAGAGCGCGGCATCCGCCATCTCGATCAGATCTTCGCGCGGCAAGGTTTTGGCGGCCGGCGACAGGGCCACGCCCACGGATGTGGTGATGCGCGAGGCGCTGTTCACATTGGCGGGCAGTTTCATCGTCGCCACCGTTTCGCGAACTTCCTCGGCCAGGCGCGCAGCATCGCCGGGTGTACGCTCACGGATGGCGGCGACAAATTCCTCCCCGCCATAACGCGCGACGATCCCGTCGCTATCGCTGAACACGCGCTGCAATGCGCGCGCGACCAGCAGCAGGCATTGATCGCCCGCCTGATGGCCATTGGTGTCGTTGAACATTTTGAAGCTGTCGAGATCGATCATCATCACCGCGATCCGTCCGCGCGATAGCATGGTGCCAGCGTCATCGGCCTTATCCGCCAGCGCGATCTTCTTGGCAAAGGCTTGCTCGAAATAGCGGCGGTTGGCCATGCCGGTGAGCGGATCTCGCTCTGACAATTCGCGCAAGGCGCGGTTGGCCAGCGTGAGCTCGCGCGAGGTCGCCGAGGCGCGCAGATTAAGCAGGAAATTGCGCTGGCGCAGCCGCTCAATCCGGTATGCCAGTGGCACAGTCGCGGCGGTCACCACGCACAGCAGGAACAGATAATCGAAATAAGCGACATAGCCTTGTGGGCTGGTCAGGATCACCGTGCCGAATGCGCCCGTGATAAAGGCGGCGTTGAAGGCCAGCAGCTGGCGCATGGAATAGGGCAGGATGATATTGGCAATGCCCACGATCAGCGCCGTCGCCGTGAGATAGCGTGCGGTGTTTTCCGCCGACATTTGCAGGCCCAAATAGACCATGATCACAGCAAAGGCGATTGGCGCTGCGCCGACGCAAACCGACATGATCCAGTGCCAACCGCGCGCGCCGGCCACCAGGCCGACCACGGTGATGGGGATGATCGTAAACGCTCTCAGCCAGGCTCCGGTAACGGCCGATTCCGGGTGGATCATAAAATCGAGTGCAATCGTGAATACCGCGACCAGAAAGCCCAGCACGAACAAAAACTGATGATCCGATTTTTGCCGGGCGACGGTTGCGCGCGCATAATTCTGACGGATTGCCAGGGGCCAGGAGCCTTTGGCGCTGCGTTCACGAATGACAGTATCGAGTGCGGCGGTATCGAGGTGAGGCCCGCTGGTTTCTGCGTCCTCAGCCTGCGCATCGCCGCTCTCTTGGATGGGCGCAAAGGGGACGGATGACAGCGCTTGCGGTGCCAGTTCAGACACGTGTTCGGGCGCACGCGCATGCGCCGCATGCGCCGCATCCACGCGGCCGCTCGCATCCGCGCGATCCGCGTTTTGCTCAGCGCGCGCCAGCCCACCATGTGCTGGAAAGAATTGCTGTAAAACACCCATTACCGCGCGCCTAGCAAGAGGTGCTTAATTCTGGGTTAGCTTCGCGTAATGTGCTATGCACTTGGTTCGCGCAGATGGCTGCACTTGCACCAAACGCGCGTGTGCTCGTTGCATGGTCTGCAAGACTGCGGGAAGGCCCGTAAGTACCACTCGGCTCGACTCACATTTTGCACGGTTTATCCCCGGCGTTGAGTCCATCCTTGCCTTCGTTTTCGTAGTTTGATTCCCTATAAGAGTTCAAGAACACAAACCTAAGGAACACCACATGTCGTTGCTCGAAGCCCGTAACACCTACAAGCCGTTCGAATATCCGTGGGCTTACGACTTCTGGAAACGTCAACAGCAGATCCACTGGATGCCAGAGGAAGTTCCGCTGGGTGAGGATTGCCGCGACTGGGCGCAAAAGATCACTGAGCACGAGCGCAATCTGCTCACGCAAATCTTCCGATTCTTCACTCAGGCCGATGTCGAAGTGCAGGATTGCTATCACGACAAATATGGCCGCGTGTTCAAGCCGACCGAGATCAAAATGATGCTCACCGCCTTCTCCAATATGGAGACGGTGCACATCGCGGCGTACAGCCACCTGCTCGACACAATCGGCATGCCGGAAAGCGAATATTCCGCCTTCCTCGAATATGAGGAAATGGCCGACAAGCACGATTATATGCAGCAATTCACCGTCGACACCGACGAGGATATCGCCCGCACGCTCGCCATGTTCGGCGGCTTTACCGAAGGGCTGCAATTGTTCGCCAGCTTCGCGATGCTGATGAACTTCCCGCGCTTCAACAAGATGAAGGGCATGGGGCAAATCGTCAGCTGGTCCGTGCGCGACGAATCGCTGCACTGCGAAGGCATCATCAAGATGTTCCACACCTTCTGCGAAGAGCGTGACTGCCTGACCAAGGCGGTGAAGGAAGACATCGTCGATGTCTGCCAAAAGACCGTGCGCCTCGAAGATGCGTTCATCGACCTCGCGTTTGAAATGGGCCCGGTCAACGGGATGAGCGCGAAGGAAATCAAGAAGTACATCCGCTACATCGCCGATTGGCGCCTGGGCCAGCTGGGCCTTCAGCCGATCTACATGATCGACGAGCACCCACTGCCATGGCTCAGCCCGCTGCTGAACGGTGTTGAGCACGCAAACTTCTTCGAAACCCGCGCAACCGAATATTCAAAGGGCGCAACCAAGGGCGACTGGAACACCGTGTGGTCCAGCTTCGACAAGCGCCAAAAAGCCAACGCCGCAAACGAAGTGGAAGCGGACAGCGATGGCCCGGATATGTTCGGAGAAACCGAAGCGGCGGAGTAGTACCTAAAAAATAAAGAAATCAGCGACTTAAGGGGCATTGGTGCAGGGGAATATTTCACGAGCGCTTTCGGAAGTAGTGTCTGTTGATGGCTGGCGCGCAGAATTCGATAAGGATGATCGCTCGACAGTCCATGTGGATCTCTCATTCTTTGAGGGAAAAGTAGGCGCGGAAGATGAGTTTGAAGTTACCTTCAGCGTGGCTTTGCGGCGTGCTGTCCTAAAGCTCGTCATACCAGAAAATGAGCCGATTGCTGTGATGCAGAGCACAGTTGATCGAGAACAAACGGTCGAAGCGATAAGAAAAACACTTTCTGAGTCGCAGTATGGGACGAAGGGCAAAATCAACATCAAAGGAAGCCTTGCTAAGCCGATCGGAATCAGCGCTTCTGGCGGCGTAGAGGCAAAGGGTGCGAAAAGGCACAAGGTAACCACTGAGTCCAAAGAGCCCATCAGGCAATTTGATATCCGCCAGTTCAAAGATTCAGAGGGTTGCTACTGCTGGGAGATTAGTGGGTTCGACGGATCTGTAATGAACGGCAAGGTATGGAATCCGGTGAAGCAGCCTCGGCTGTCGCTCAAGCAGTCCGTAGATAGCATGATTGAGCCTGTTCTTCGTGCTGTAGTGACTTGCCGTCGTTGCGATCTCATTATTGAAAATGTGACCCTCAAAAAAGGGGCTCCATTTCAAGATAAATTCACTCTCAATCGAAAAGCTGCTGCAGAGGCTGTCATTCGCACGAGGATCTTGGGGGAGAGCTTGGAGCACCCAGACGCAGATAATGATCTAATTGAAATTCAAATTGCTGAAACCTTAGTTGTTCAGGAGGTCAATTGACGAGGTGGCTCATTGGTCTGCTTCGGTCGCTGAAGTCTTAGCCTCTTCATCGGGTGATTTAAGAAAACTCGCGTCCATTGCAAAGGTCGACTACCGGACGCTGTACCGCGGCCAATCACTCCAAGGCTGCGACCTACGCGGACAAGATTTGCGAGGATTTGATTTGACAGGCTGTGAAATACACGCAGCGAAAATCAATAGTAATACATTGATTGACCCGATATTTGACCTTCGCCCGGGTGTTAAAAATCATACAGTAAGATTCGTATTTCCAAAGATACTCGATGAGTTAGTTCTGCTTTATGCAAACTTTTTGGCATATGAGTACCCTGCATGGGCTTATAAATCCCTATTTGAGCACGCTGTTTTCGAGTTGGAGTTTAGAAGGTCACACACATTCCTGAAACGCCTTCCGTCGAACGAAGCAATACGACCATATTTCACCAAGCATGGGAGTCTTCGTAAAGCTCACAGGAAATTTCAAATCACAGAAGAGATTTTTGATTATATCCATCTGTTTGAACGAGAGTTTCACAACGTAGATGGTGCGTCATTGCTGGCCGTTGTTGGCCTAATTAGCTATTTGAACCTGACTGATCACAGGAACTTAGGGCCTGAGAAGATTGTTCAATTACTGTCGTGATTGTCAATTGGCTGCCCACAGCACGCCGACCTATCCCCAAGCTGCCAGAAACCTAAACCCCGCCCAGCAACACCTTTGAATACCAAACATGAAACGGGATCGCGGCTTTGACGAGCGGGCGGTCGGGCCGGGTTAGCCAGCTGCCAAACATCAAAACCGTGCTGCCCTCGCCGGGTTGAACCGACAGCCAGCTGGCGGTTGCGCCAGAGAAATCGCGCAGCAGGATTTGGGGTTTTTTTGTGTTCCGCAGCGCATCCGCGCTGCGATCTCCTCGGCCCTTGCGGGCCTGCGGGCGCCCGCTTGGGCTTGCGGACCCTGCGGGTCCGTACTCCGCGACCAAGCCATCTGCCTCAGCGTCCCACCGTTCCACCACATTCCACGCCGCGAATTTCTGCACCTCGCCGCGCGCCAGCTTTGCCGCATCATCATTGCTCGCGCCGCGTCCGATCAGGCCCAGCACCAGCCGCTCTGGCCGGAACGCCATGCTGCAATAGAACCGCTCAATAAACGCCGCCAAAGTCACCTCACCCGGCACGTCGCGCGCAAAGCAATCGCGGTAATCATCCGGCCCGCCAAAATTAGCGAGCAGGCTGCCCTCTGGCACATCGCAGGCGGTTACTTTTGGCATGGTTGGCTTTCCAAAGCAGTGCGAATTGCTAAATCCCGACTATGGAGCAATCCTTCAATCCTCTCGAATGGCTAACCTGTTACCTGATCGCCATCAATCTGATCGCATTTGCGTGCTTCGGGATCGATAAGGCTTTGGCTGAAGCGCAAAGCGGGCGGATCAGCGAGGCGACACTGTTGATGTGGGCATTTGTCGGCGGAACACCGGGGGCCTATGCCGGCCGGCAATTGTTCCGGCACAAGACGCGCAAACAGCCGTTCAGCAGGCATCTGCATTTCATTGCGGTGCTGCAAGCCTTCGTCATCATCACTGGTTCGGTCATGGGGTGGGGCAACTTTATCGCTATGCTGAGGAGCGTTGCCGGTTAGTCGTCACCTTCTCCGGTGTGCAATGTAACGCTCTAAGGGAATTGACGTACCCACAGGCTGGGCCGCGCCATGGTATGCCTCACTCTCCAAGCAAGAGGAGCAAACCATGCAAAAGACCACCCATGCCGACCGCGAGAAGGAACTGCGCATCCTGCTCGACAAGCTCGAAGCGCATCCGGACAAGGCCTATCCCAAGGAGCGTGCGCGGGTCGCCGTGCTGCAGAATATGCTCGCCGCGCGTGAGAAAGCAGACGGCTGAGGCTCTTTTGTGTGCTTGGCGTTCAAATTTGATCTGGGTCAATGTGCGGCCCCCGCCGCTGCCTCAATACAATTGCCAACCGTACAAACCGAAGGAGCGGCACGACTATGTCACAGCACACCCCCAATGAATTGACCGAGATTTTCAAACGGGACCGCGACCTGCTGACCCGGCTGAAGCGGGATGATGCGCATTACGCCCGGCTTGCGGACAAATATCACGAAGTAAACCGCGAGGTACACCGGATTGAAGCCGAAACCGAGGCGGCGAGCGATGAACGCACTGATGCCCTAAAAAGGAAACGCCTCGGGCTGCTCGATGAGATTACCGGGATCGTGACGCAGGCTCGCTGCTCTGCGGCCTGAACAGCCCAGGCATGTGTAGGGGCGGTAGCGGATACGGCTTGAACAGGCTTTGATTGCGTGTATTACTCATATAATACACGTCTGAGGAGTTTCCGTCCATGTTCACTGCCCCTGCGTTTGCACTCGCGCTTGCGCTTGCTCAGACCGCCCCCGCGTCTCCTGCTGATGCGCCCGCTCCCATCCCGCCAATTGACGAGGCGCGTGAGCAAGTGATTGCCAATGACGGCGCGCTGTTCTGGGCCGCGTTTGAGGGATGCGACGCGGACCAGCTGGAGCCGCTTCTGGCCGAGGATTTTCGCATGCTGCACGATCTGGGCGGCATGGTCGCGTCAGACCGAGCGGGCTTTATCGGCATCGTGCGCGAGCAATGCGAAGCGCGCCAGCCAGACGGTAAGAACCCCGGATATATGAACCGCCGCCTGTCCGTGCCCGGCGTGCGCCAGATCACGAAGCTGGGCGATTGGGGCGTGCTCGAACGCGGCGCACACACCTTTCAGGAACTGCGCCAGCGGCCCGCGGGCACATACGGCGCGGATGATCCCGGCGGCCCATCATGGGTGCAGGTTGGCGGCGCGCGCTATATCCATGTGTGGAAATGGATAGCGGAAGAGGGGCGCTTTCGCTTGCTGGAAAGCCTGAGCATCGATCACGGCGCCGCGCCGCAATATCCGCCAGCGGGCGAGTAAAGACCGGGGCCTTCGCGGCTTTCCAGAACGTCCGGCGGAACGCAATGCCGCCTTCTCTGTTGGTCAAGGGAGACACATAGGAGAACACCATGCGAAAGCTAACCACCTCAAAATCGCCAGCCCTTATCGCCGCCTTGGGTGTGTCACTCACGCTGGCGGCATGCGGCGGCGCGGCAGATGACACCGCAGCCGAGGGGGAGCCAGCAGAAATGCAGGGCATTGAACAAGCGATTGAAGCGAATGACACCGTGACCGGCGCAGAAATCGAAGAGGCTGTGCCCGGCGTAGAAGGCGCGGCGCCCGAAGGCGACACGCCAAATACCGCCGACCTGGATGAGCCGGAAAACATCAACACCAATGAGATTGGCGAAGATCAGTAGCGCTTCGCGGCGTTATCTGCCGAGGTAAGTTGAAGGCATGGAGCCGCGGCCGCGCCGGTTAGAGCACGGCCGCCAAGCCCTCGCGCCTCAGCGGCGTTTTTTCTTGGCGTAGACGCCGGATTTCTTCTCAACCCATTCCGCAAAATCGAGCGAATACGCCGTGCGCAGCTCGGTCTGAGCGGCGGGGATCATGCTTTCATCCTTGGGTGGGAATTCCTCCAGCGGGTTCTTCACCTGCCCCTTGCCTTTGGTCACCAAAGTGTCGCCATCATACTTATGGAACACCCAGCCGGTGAACAGGTTCGACCCGTACATCATCGCCTTGTGATAGAAGATGTGGGTCGTCACCAGCTCCGCGTAACAGGGATTGGTGCTGTCGGTCAGGCGCTGGCCGCGTTTGATCTTGCGGTTCATCGCCTTGACCTCGGCTTTGAGCTCATCGTTGCCCTTGACGTCCTCATTCCACGGCGTCGGCTCGTGCACGATGACTTCGTATTCCGCCGGTGAGAGCTTGAGCTTTTCCAGATAGTCGAGCTTGGCCAGCTCCTGAAGCTGCACATCCGGGCCAAGATATTCGCGCATCAGATCCTTGATCGTGGTGACTTTGCCCTTGTTGCCTTCCTGATCGATCAGAGCGCCAATCGCGCCAAACCCGCTGAGCAGGCCCATCTTGATGCCGAGGTAGTTTTCGGTCGGCCAGATATGCAGCTCGCACGGCTTGGCGGGCATAGCTTCTTCCGCAGCGGCTGGCGGAGCATCTATGACGGCCTCGGCTGCGGATTCTTCGATTGCTTGCGTCGCTATCTCGCCGCCTGTTTCTGGTGCCGTGTCTGGCATGGCGCCGTTCTGCGCGGCGGCACTCGCGCTGATCCCAGCGCTGACCAAGGCGAGCGCAAGCGCGCCCGTTAAGTTGATGGTTTTCATGGATAGTCCCCCGTTATTTCCCCGCTACGAGACTAATCAGGCGATTTGCGCAAATCAAGACGGCGACTTTCCTACAGGGGCCCTGCGCGGGTACATGGCGTGAATGGACTACGCGCAGCTTCAATCGGAAAAAGCGATTAAAAGCACGCTTTGTGATCGATTGAATTTAGGCGTTAAGACTGTGTTCCAGGCGTTCCAAGCGTGGCTCAGCAGCGACGAGCTGAGCGCGGATGTGGCGGCGCGCTTACGCCTGGCCCCAGGCGGCGGGCGGGGCCTCCACCTCGTTGGCGAGGTCGAACTCAACCCGGAAGGTGCGGCCCGTGTAGCGGCCCGGGCAGGAGCCATCATCGCTCTTGGGACGGCCCATGCGGATCGGGCGGGTGAGGGTGTAAGCGAAGGTGGGCGTCTCGCTGCCCGCTGGATCGACCTCAACGCTCCAGGTGTTGACGACGGAGGCGCAGTACGTGCCGCCGAACTCGGGGCGCTCAAACAGAGCGATGCTCTCTGCATCGACGGGGAACTCCTGACGCATCGCGGTGCCAGCGTTTGCGGTGTCGCCGCCATACATGGTGACCGCGTCCTCCTCGCCGTCCTCATGGCGGTGATCATGCTTGAGGCGCAGACCGGCATCGGTCTTGGTGATCAGCCAGGTGCGTGATCGGTCCCACACGCCAGGCTCGGTCTCGATGTGAAAGGGTATGGCGATGCGCGTGTCGCTGCATTCGCGGACCTGCATGACCATGGCCTTGCCGACGAAGTCCGCATCCGCTTCGTCTTCGCTGGTGAGCTGGCCGGCATAGGCCTTGCCGCAGTGCGTGGAGAGCGCGGCCCAGAACTCCGCCTGAGTGTCAGCGCCTGCCGCTGGCGATGCGGTGTCGTCGGCTGGCTGGCTGCAAGCGGCGGTGAGCGAGAGGGCGGCGATGCCGGTGGCGGCGAATCTGAGGGTTGTGATCATGCCGCTTGGTATCAGCGCGGCTTGCATCGCGCCACCCGCTCAGCACCAGTCGATGCGCGGCCCGCCCCACTCCTCGGCGAGGCCTTCGCGAACGAGCGTCATGCCGAGGCTCTGCCCGCCGGGCGAGAGACCTCTGGCGTGTCGATGTCTGCGATGCGGATCTTGGTCCCGCGATACCAGATGGTGTCGCCATCGACGATGCAGGTGATGCGTCCAGAGCCGACGCAAACGGGGAAGCGGGCGCGTTCGGTGTCAGCGGCTTCGCTCGCTTGGGCTTGGGTGCCTGGCGGGTTGAGCGCAATGGCGATCAGCGTGGCCATAGCTGCACAGACCGGTGGCAGACGGAATGGGAGAGTGCGGTGAGTCATCTCCGGGCAATGGCCCAACTCCGGGCAATGGCCCAGCAACGCTCAGAGCATCATCCGGTCGAACCCTTAGGGCTGCTACGTATTCGGGCGCTGATGGAAGGCGGGATCAGTGAGCGACATTGCCGGTCAGAGACCACAAACGAAACGGGGCCAGCGCATGGCTGGCCCCGATTGTTGGTCAAGCGCCGCAAGCAGCGCCGTGCAAGGCAAGCCTTAGAACGCCAGCGTCTCTGGGTCTGGCATAGGCTCTTGCTTCTGCGCCTTGAGGAAGCTCATGACGCTGCGCACGCCAACCCAAACGGCGATGACTGGCAGCAGCAGAAAGCCGATCAACACGATGGTCAGCAAACCGGCGACGATCGATGCGACGAGGCCGATCCAGAAGGTACGGATGAGGTAGGTGTAGTGCGAGGCCATCCATGGCTCTTGATCTTCGCCCTGCCACACATGGGCGAGAACGATGCCAACAAGGCCGGTGATCCCGGTCACAAAGCTGGCGAGATAGAGCAGGCTGATGATGGTTGGACGGTTGGCGTCGAAGCCTCCGCTATGCGGCGCAGGTTGGCGATTGCCAGAGCTTGGTTCTGGGCTGTTGGTGTTGGTGTCGTTCATTGCATGATCCCCCATGAGATGCGTTTACATGTCCCTACGTAAAGAACCGTGCGTGTTGTGCAACAGTAGCCATCCACAGCAGGTGCCCGCTGGCTCGCGCTCACTCGCACCAATCGCGCGGGGTTGTGCCCCAGCCTGATGCGGCGGCAAGATCGTGCTCGACCATCGCATCGGCCAAATACTCATAGCGATTGCCGGGCTGCTCGCGCCGCACTTCCCGCAGCTCGCGGCCATATTGGTCGTAGGGTGGCTCATCCGCGCCGCTCCACTCAAACGCGCCCTCGCTGAGCCAAGCGTGGAGGAAATCGCGAGCCTTGATGGCGCGCTCTCGCTCCGCCTCGCAGGCTCCGTCCAGCTCCGGTGCGTCGTACCCGGTGAAGCGGATGCGGCGGGCCTGCTTGCCGAAGCCAATGGCCAGCGTATCGCCATCGATCACGCAGCCTTGGACGGGCCCGTCGCTGCGCATGGCGCACAATCCGTAGTCCTTCTCGACGGCGATCCATTCGCCCTCCGCTGTGAGCGGGCGATACACGAACCACCACAGCGCGGTGACGGCGGCGGCAAGCACAAACACGCGCACCGATGCCCACCAGCTGCGCCGCCGCTTGCGTGATCGTCCCTTTAACATGGCGGGCGTGTAGCAGTCTCATATGCGGCAAAGCAAAGGGCCGCTCAGGATTGCTCCCAGCGGCCCTTATACATTTCAGATCAGGGTCAGCGCCCGGATATCCACCAGCTTTAAGCGGTGATTTCGGTCAGCGAACCTGTGCCGTTTGGCGTTTCAATGTCAACGCATGTGCCCGCATCAACATAGGTCCAGGCGTTGCCTTGATAGTCTTCAGTGCTGGTGCCAGCGCAGCTGGTGCCCGGGCCCGCTGCACAGTCGTTCTTGCCAGCGAGTGAAACGCCGAAGCACTTCTCTTTCTCGCCGCCGCCAGCTGCTGCGAGCGCTTCTGCTTCGGTGCCTGCTGCGCCGTCTTCGGCTGGGGCAGAGCCACCGCCTGAACACGCCGCCGCAAGCCCTGCTGCGATCGCCAGAGTGAAAGAACCTTTAGTGCGAGTAGTGATCATGTTGTCCTCCAAAAAATCCAATCGGCGGTGGTAATTCACGCACCGCCCACAGAGCAGTTCGCAGTCCGCACCGCAAAGGTTACGCGCCGATGCAATTCAATTGCAAGTCTGCGAGTGCGATTTGACGTGAGCGCAGCTCTGCACAGCGCTTTCCAGAGAGCGACTTAGCCGCTAAGCGCTCCGCTCAGCGTCCGGGCCATAATGGCCTCAGGCGCGCCCGCGAAGTTTGAGCAAAGAAGAGCGCTATCCATGACCGCATCCAGCGAGCCGCAAGCCCAAGAGATCGCCAAAGCGCAGGTCTTGATCGAGGCGCTGCCCTATTTTCAGCGTTACGCCGGGCGCACTTTCGTGGTGAAGTATGGCGGGCACGCGATGGGTAACCCTCAGGCCGCGCGCGATTTTGCCGAGGATATTGTGCTGCTGAGGGCGGTCGGGATTAACCCGGTCGTGGTGCACGGCGGCGGCCCGCAAATTGGCGAAATGCTAGACAAGCTCGGCGTTGAGACCACCTTTGTCGATGGCCTGCGCGTCACCGATGAAGCGACGGCAAAGGTCGCGGAGATGGTCCTCTCGGGCGCGATCAACAAACAGCTTGTTGGATGGCTAGCTGAGGCTGGCGGCAAGGCGCTGGGCATCTCTGGCAAGGATGGCGGGCTGGTGCGGGCACGCAAGGTAGAGCGGACCACGCGCGATCCGGAAAGCCACATTGAACAGGTCGTGGATCTCGGCTTTGTCGGCGAACCGGCAGAGGTCGATACCAGCGTGATCGACACAGCGGTTGCCGCTGGAATGATCCCCGTGATCGCGCCTATCGCGGCGGGTGAAGATGGCGCGACCTACAACATTAACGCCGATACGATGGCCGGGGCGATTGCCGCCGCGCTGGGGGCAGCGCGCCTGTTTCTGCTCACCGACGTGGCGGGTGTGCTCGATGCAGAGGGCGAACTCTTGACCGATCTCAACCCGGCGCAAATCGGGAGCTTGCGCGACAGCGGCGTGATCAAAGGCGGCATGGTGCCCAAGCTGGAGACCTGCGTGACCGCGGTCGAATCCGGCTGCGAAGCGGCGGTTGTGCTGGATGGCCGCGTGGCGCACGCGATGCTGCTCGAATTCTTCACAGCACGCGGCGTTGGCACGCTGGTGCGCGCGTGAAACCACTGTTAATGCTGGAATGAAGCGTATTAGTCGGGTAATACGGCCTTAGGGACTTCAACCGAGTGGTGCAGCATTTGCCCCACCCACCAATGAAAAGACCAAACGATGCAAGGATTATACGCCGTCTACGACATTGTCTCGCTGCTCACGAGCGCGCTGATCATGCTCATCATCATTCAATTTGTGATTGGCCTGCTGTTCGCCTTTAACGTGGTGAGCCCATCCAATCAGTTTCTGATGTCGTTCTACAATTCGATCAACAGCCTGCTGGACCCGGTGCTGCGCCCGATCCGCAACATCATGCCAGCAACGGGAGCAATCGATTTCTCGCCCCTGGTGCTGATCATTACGCTGCAAATTGTCCTCATCATCCTGGGCGCCGTGATCAACAGCGTCTGACCTCAACCAACTGTATTGGAAGCCTGCCAGAATGACCGCCACACGAATTGACGGAAAAGCCTTTGCGGCCAAATTGCGCGAGCGTGTTGGCGCATCGGCGGCGGCATTTGCCGAAGCGGCCGGGCGAAAGCCGGGCCTCGCCGTGGTGCTGGTGGGAGAGGACCCGGCGAGCAACGTCTATGTCCGCTCCAAAGGCAAGGCGACGGTCGCGGCCAATATGGAGAGCTTTGAGCACCGCCTGCCCGCAGACACGAGCGAGGCGGATTTGCTCGCGCTGGTGGACCGGCTCAACAATGATGATGCGGTCGATGGCATTCTGGTTCAACTGCCGCTGCCCGGCCATCTCAACGAGCAATCGATCATCGCCTCGATCAGCCCGGACAAAGACGTCGATGGCTTTCACGTAATCAATGCTGGACGGCTTTCGGTCGGCCAATCGGGCTTCGTCCCGTGCACCCCGCTGGGTTGTATGATGCTGCTGGCGGACCGGCTGGGTGATCTTTCTGGCCTGGAGGCGGTGGTGATTGGCCGCTCTAACATCGTTGGCAAACCGATGGCTCAGCTGCTGTTGGATGCCAATGCCACGGTTACCATCGCGCACAGCCGGACCAAAGATCTCGCAGGGGTCGTTAAGCGCGCGGACATCGTCGTTGCCGCAGTTGGCCGTCCAGAGATGATCGGCAAGGACTGGCTAAAGGATGGCGCGACTGTGATTGATGTAGGCATTAACCGGCTGCCGCCGGAGCCCGGCGCACAGAAGGGGCGGCTTGTAGGCGATGTGGCCTATGACGAGGCCAGCGAAGTGGCCGCCGCGATCACGCCCGTGCCCGGCGGGGTGGGCCCGATGACGATTGCCGTGCTGCTGCGCAACACTCTGGTTGCCGCGCACCGCAATGCAGGCCTCGCTGTGCCGGAGGGGCTATGAGACTGACCGCAATTGCCGCGATGACGGTGGCGCTAGCCGCCTGCGCTGCGCCGCAGCGCGGCCCATCGAACGAAGTCATCAACCGCGTCCTTGTCGGCGTGCCGGGTGAGGCTCAGCCGAGCCGCATTGTCGCAGCCGAAATCGCCTTTTCGCGCACCGGTCAAGAACAAGGCGTGCGCACCGCGCTACAGCAATTCGCCACCTTTGGTGGCCAGATCCATTTGGGCGAAGGCGTGGTCGATGTCGCCAGCGCTGGCGGTTTTAACAACGACCCCAGTGAAGCCCCCGAATGGGGCACGCGCAGCGTCTGGATGAGCTGTGACGGGGCGACCGCAGTCAGCCAGGGCCGCTTCCGCGACAAAGACGGCATTGTCGGCAATTACACCGCCGTATGGGAACGCCAGAGCGACACCGACTATCGTTATTCCTATTTTGTATTCGGACCAGACAATCCTCAGCCGCCGCCGCGTGAGGCCCCGCAAGAGGGCGACATTGTGGTGACAGCGCTCGATTCCATTCGCGCCGATGTGGCCGATTGCGCGCGCCGCGGCGAGACCGTCCCAACGCCGCCGCCCGTCGCGATTGGCGATGGTTACACCGAAGGCGGCAAGCTGTCGCGCGATGGCACTTTGCGTTGGCGCTGGGTCCAATATGACGACACGCGCCGCCGGTTCGTGCTCGACTATCTGAGTAAGGGCAGCTGGCAAACGGCCTATGACGAATTCTTCAATCTGGCGCTTGAGACAGAGGAATAGCCGCCATGCTGCCTGAACTTTTCGTTTCGGCCTTTATCACTCTATTCGTGGTGATCGATCCGCCCGGCTGCGCGCCGATTTACGCCGGTCTGACCAAGGGCGCGACGCCTGCTCAGGCGCGCAACATGGCGCTGCGGGCGAGCGGGATCGCCGCCGTCATCCTCGTGATCTTTGCGTTCTTCGGTGAGGATCTGCTCTCTGCCTTGCACATTGAGCTCAACTCGTTCCGCATTGCGGGCGGGCTGATGCTGTTCTGGATCGCGTTTGAGATGGTATTCGAGAAACGCACGCAGCGGCGGACAGAACGGGCCGAGAAAGTAAGCGCTTCTGAGGTTGAGGACGTCTCTGTCTTCCCGATGGCCATGCCTATGCTCGCCGGACCCGGCGCCATCGCGGCGGTAATGCTGCTGATGAACGAGGCCGATGGTTTTACCGAAACCGCCGAAGTGTTTGCTGCGCTCGGATTGGTCCTTGTCATCACAGCCATCGCCCTGGTCGCTGCTGGTCCGTTGATGCGCATTTTCGGCGATAAGGTGGAGGCGGTGATTACCCGCCTGCTCGGCGTGCTGCTCGCAGCGCTCGCGGCGCAATATGTGATCGACGGTCTGCGAGGCGCATTCGCCTTGGGCGGCCCGGCGGCGTGATTCAGGCAGCCGCTGGCAGACTTGAAAAGATCCCGTAGGCAAGGCCCACTGCGGTCAGCAACGTACCCATCGCGCCCAAAGCCCGCATTCCCGCAAAGGCTTTGCGGCCGCCGGACAGGTCCTCGCCATGCGATCCCGCCAGTGAGGAAAAGCCCAGCGCATGGAGCAAACGCGCGGCGGCAAACAGAATGCACAGAGCAAAGACGTAAGTCGTTTGGCCCACCAGGATTTCGAGCAGCGCAATCACCACCAAAAACAGCCCGGAATTTTCCGCCAGATTGCCATGCCTACGCACTTTGCGTTCCAGATCGCGATCATCTCCATTGCCAATGAATTGACCTTTTGACCGGTGTAAACCGACGCTCAGCATCAAGCCAACTTGCAACACAACGAGAAAGGCGCCGAGGATGGCGGAGTATAGCGGCAGGTTCATGGTCAATTCGCCTTCTGGTCAAGAATGTTGATTTCGGGATAGCCGATCAGGCCGAGTGAGGCGTGGCCAGCGTCCAATATGCGCTCCGGCTCTGCTGACACGCGGGCCGAGGCAAACGCACCGTGGAGCAATTGAGTGAGCGTTCGCCCAAGCATGTTGGGATCGCCCGCCGCGCGGCCAGCAGCGATGGCGTCCGCTGCGATTTCCGACATATGCGCCTCCAGCGCGTCAAATATCCGCGCAGCCTCGACGCGCACCTCTGGCATGTCTTGACCCAGCTCCAGCGCGAGGCCGACAATTGGGCAACCATGGACATCGCCCTCTTTTTCGCAAAGCTCGGCATGGACGCTGTAGATACGGTGATAGATGCCTGCGAGGCGGGCTTCTGGTGCGGCGTCCTCCGATGTCTTTGAACGAAAGATCATGTCCAAGGTCGCGATGCCGTGCTGCTTTACAACCGCCAGAGCCAGATCGCGTTTGTCGGCGAAATAGCGATAGATGGTCGCCTTGTTCACCTCCGCAGCGCTGGCCACCTCGTCGACAGCAACACCGTGAAAATTGCGGCGCCAGAACAGGCCCGCGGCAACGGAGATGATGTGGGCGCGGGTGCGCTCACCGCGCGTGGCAAAGACCTGTACGTTCATAAGTAACTGTTTAGTTCGCTTGGTGCCGGGCCGCCAGCCTTGAGCTGCGACGCGGGGTTGCAGAAGGACTCAGATCGAGTGTCCAGCGCCGCGCATTGGTGATTGCGCGCGCTCTTATTCCGCTCATATTCATGCTTCGGGCGGCAGCCTTATCATGGAGCTGTTTGAGAGGGCGCGTGATCCATTTCGAAAAATGTTTGCGGGTGGGGTTCGCTCACGTCTTGCCAATTGTTCTGGCGCTTGTGTGTTTCATGCCATCGCCCGCCGCTGCTCAATCCCACAGCCACCCCTTGGCGCAGCTGAGCCTTGAGCAGATCGAAGCACAGATTGAAGCCGGCGAACTGGGAAAAATCCGCGCGCTCTCTGCTGAGCAGAACGGCGAAACCGTCTATCGCAAGCGCTTTGGCAAAGGCGAACTGGGCGACCGAGTTGATATCAAATCGGCTGGCAAATCGATCACCGCGCTCGCCGTGGGCGCCGCGATTGCGGATAGAAAGCTTGCTGGGGTCGAAGTGAAAGTCTGGCCTTTTCTCGGCTCGCCTCGCGAAGGGCCGCACGGCGCGATAACCATTGGCGATCTGCTATCAATGTCATCCGCACTCGATTGCAACGATTGGGAGCGCCGTTCGCCGGGTCAGGAAGAAAAGATGTATCGAACGCGCATCTGGCGCGATTTCGCGCTTGGCCTGCCAGCGCGCGACTACACTCGTGATGCGGACGGCGACGGGCCGTTTTCCTACTGCACGGCGGGCGTGTTCCTGCTGGGCCAGGTGGTTGAGAAGGCTGTGGGCGAGCGGTTTGATCTGTATGTCCAGCGGCGGCTGTTTGATCCGCTGGGTATCGATGGCGCAGACTGGCGACGCTCACGCAGCGGCGAGGTGCAATCCGGCGGTCAGCTGACGATCAGCGATACCGCCTTGCTCAAGATTGGCCGCATGGTGCTGGACATGGGGACTTGGGAGGGCGAGCAGATTGTTCCGCGCGAATGGATCAAATCTATGCTGACCCCGCACCATCAGCTAGGCGAGCAAGTCTATTATGGGCGGTTGTGGTGGGCCATGCCACTGCGCTCGTCGCGGGGATTTGAAGCGGCGTGGATGATGAAGGGTAATGGCGGCAATATTGTCGCGGTGGTGCCGAATATGGACGCCGTGCTGGTTGTTCAGACCGAGAATTACAACAAAAGCAATGCGGAGCGCCGGGCGTTTATGGCCCTCACTGCTTTGCTAAAGAGCCTACCTATTCCAGAGGAGGAATAGCTGCCACTCGCTCGGTCGGCGCGATGCGCGCCGCAAGGCTAATTTCGAGCCCGCGTTACTGCAGCGTCATAATCTCTTCGCCGCCATCGCCGCGGCCGAAGAATTGCATCAGCTGGATCAGCAATTCGCAGCGCGCATGAATGTTCTCCGCTTCCAGCAAGGCTTGCTTTGACGCAGGATCAAACGGCGCGATTTGTGAGACGCCGTTGATGAGCGAGAAATCGTCGAGCCGTTCGACCGAATCCCAATCAACGCTGTAACCTTGGGCGCTCGCGAACCGGCGGGCCTCTTGTTCAAAGCCTGCGCGCTCAATCGCGCTCAGAACGTCGTTCTCATCGTCTTCAATCAGCTCGCCTTCGACTTGGCGAAAGGCTGTGGCGACATCCAGTTCGCGGATCAACTTAAAGCGCGCCTCGCCTTCAAGGATCAGGTTGTAACGGCCATCTTCCATCGCCTCGACCTCACCAATGCGCCCGACACAGCCGACCGTGTAAAGCGGCGCGCCATCAATCGAACGCTGCGGCTGGATCAGAGCGATCTTGCGGTCCCGCACCAAGGCATCTCCCACCAGCGAGCGATAGCGCGGCTCAAAGATATGCAGCGGCAATTGCAATCCTGGAAAGAGGATCGCGCCGGGCAAAGGGAAGATGGAGAGGCGGGTCATGCTGGGCTTAGCCGAACAGGATCTTGGACAGGCGGCGGCGGGTTGCGACAACCCATTCGTCTTCGAGGCCAGTGGCTTCAAAGATTTGCAGCAGTTTTGCTTTCGCCGCGCCCTCGTTCCATTCGCGGTCCGCAGTGACCATGGCAAGCAGCGTGTCCGCCGCTGCGTCGCGTTCTCCGCCGGCAAAGGCTGCCTCGGCATAAGCTAGCTGCGCGTCCATATCCTCTGGGGCTGCCTTGGCGGCATTTTGCAATCCGGCCAGCTCGCTGTCGTCCACTTGTGTGCCAGCAAGGTCCAGCGCGCTTCTCGCCGCGGCAATGGCTGGGTCTTTGGCGAGGTTCTCGTCTTCCTCGATCGCGGCCAGAACCTGGCCTGCTTCCTCGGTCTTGCCCAATTGGATCAGCGCCCGGACCAGGCCGGAATGCGCAATTGCATGGTTAGGGGCAAATTCCGTGATTTGAGCAAACATGCCCGCCGCGCGGTCGGCATCGCCTTCCATTAGCGATTGCTCGGCCATGCCGATGGCTTGCTCGATTTCTTCTGGCGTGGGCCCTTGCGGTTCGCCATCGGCTGCGCCTGCCTGGATCGGCAATTGCGAGAGCAGCTGGTCAAGCGCGCCCTTGAGCTGAGATTCGCTGCGCGCGCTGGTCAGGTCGGCAACCGGCTGACCTTGGAACATCGCATAGACGGTTGGGATTGATTTGACCTGAAACTGTCCGGCGATGAACTTCTCTTCATCGACGTTGAGCTTGGCCAGCACCACGCCCTTGTCGGCGTATTCAGCCGCGACCTTTTCCAGCATTGGGGCCAGCGCCTTGCACGGCCCGCACCATTCCGCCCAGAAGTCGAGGATCACCAGTTTCGTCTGTGACGGCTCGACCACTTCGGTGCGGAACCGATCAACCGCCTTTTGCTCTTCGAGATTGAGACCCATGCTGGCCAAGGGTTTGCTCCTGTTTGTGCTGCGCGTTTGCGCGCAATTGCTGTGACAATACGCAATGTGGGGCGCGGGGCGGTGAATGTGAAGGTCTGAGTTTTGCTGGCGCGGGCGCGTTTGGCAATCGATGAGTTGCCAAATCATCAGACTTTTTGCGGCAAATGACTTTTAGGCTTGCAGGCCTGCGTGCTCGCTGCTAGCTGCCCACCTCCCCGGCGAGGAATAGCGAATCTTTCGCATCCACGCAGAGCGTCAGTGAGCGGGCGTAGCTCAGGGGTAGAGCACAACCTTGCCAAGGTTGGGGTCGGGCGTTCGAATCGCCTCGCCCGCTCCATTATTTCAATGACTTACGGTGACGCCGAGTCATTTCCATGAAAAAAACATGAAAAAGAGCGTGTGCGATTTAATTTTTGCAGGTCGCAGCAAAGATTAGATTTGGCCACCGACACGCTTAAACTTTTCGACGAAATCCGAGACACGCTGGAAGACTGTGTCCTTCTTGGTCAGGTAGGCGGGGTTTAGTGGACTCATCTTCGGCAAGGTGTCGTTCAAGTCGTTGCCATTCTCGGTAGCAAACTCGCGCTTAATTGAGTTGGCAACGTAGCGCCGCGCTGCCTCTAAGTTGAGATTTTCCGCTTTGACAAGCTCTTCAAACTCGCGCCGCTGTTCCTTCTGGGCAAATTGGTAGAAGGCTTCAATCAGGCCTTCCTTGCCCTCTATCTGATCAAGATCAGTCTCGTTGATGAAGTCAACGAGCAAACTTTCTTTAGCTCTGTTGTCCAGACTTGCCCGGATTGCACGACGAGCCTCTTCAATCAGCTCGCTCTTGTTTGTTGTACTACGCTTCTTCTCGTGAAGAAGCCCTAGAATGTAGTCGAGGTTGATTTCCTGTGATTTCAGCAAGTCGACCTCGAAGACCACATCGTCCCAGTCGAGAGTCGATTCCTCGGTCGCGTTGGCTTCCCGCTCCCGCCTCAACCAATCGCGTATGTCGTTGTAAGTCGATTTATAGTCTTGGATCGTACGTTCGGCCGGTAGCGTCACAGAAGCCAGATCTTCGACTTGATCGTCGTCCAAGTGGTGCTGGGCCTTGAAAGCCTCAACCGCTTCAGGATCGCCCTTGTCGACATTCTGAAAGGCTTTCAGCGCAACAAATTCATCGAAGTTCTGAAGCACGTTCTCAGCCTTCAAAAACTCGCCGAAGAGCCTTGCAAAGTCCTTCTTGTCGGCTTCCTTCACAATCTCACTCGGTTCAGCGAAGCGTTGCTCCAGCTCTGCCAAGATTGTTTTAAAGCCCCGGCTGGCCGCACCAGACGCAATGTCAGAGAAGCCGTCCATGTATTCCTTGAAGCTCTTCTCCAGCACAACGTTCTTGGTGTTGCTGTCGCCAAACAAGGTGATCGCATCGATCGTCGCCTGCTCTAGATCGCGAAAGGCGACTACGTTGCCAAATGTCTTGGTCACATCGAAAATTCTATTGGTGCGTGAATAGGCTTGGATTAGGCCATGAAAACGTAGGTTTTTGTCGACGAAGAGCGTGTTGAGAGAGGGCGCGTCAAAGCCGGTCAGGAACATCCCGACCACGATCAAGAGGTCGACGTCCTTGGACTTCACCCGATTGGCAAGGTCGCGGTAGTAGTTCTGAAAACCGTTTCCGTCCGTGCTGAAGCTTCCACCGAACATTGCGTTGTAGTCTCGGATTACAGCATCCAAGAACTCTTTGCCCGTGCTGCCCATAGCAGACACGTCGAAGCTTTCGTCGCGGATGTCGCCGATAGCGTTCTGTTCTTCATTCGCCGCGAACGAAAAGATCGTTGCGATTTTGAGCGGCTTATCGCTGACCTGCTGAAGCTCGTTCAAAGCCTCATAGTAGAGCTTGGCCGCGTCCACACTGCTCACCGCGAACATCGCGTTGAAGCCCCCGCCGCCCGGATTGGTACGGTGCGTCTTCTGGCGGAAGTTATCCAAGATATATTGCGAGACTTCCTTGATCCGCTCAGGATGCAACAAGGCCTTCTTGTTCTCAGCTGCGCTGAGCTTCTCAACGTCCTGCTCGGTCTCAAAGTCCCGGAATTGCGGGCGCACATCGTTGTAGTCGACCTTGAACTTCAGAACCTTCTCGTCGCGGATTGCATCGGTGATCACGTAGGAATGGAGTTCGCTGCCAAAAACACTGGCAGTCGTCTCTGAGCCTGAGGCGTTCTCAGGAAAGATTGGCGTGCCGGTGAAACCGAATTGGTAGAAGCGCTTGAACTTCTTCTTGAGGTTCTTTTGCGCCTCGCCGAACTGGCTCCGGTGGCATTCGTCGAAGATGAAAACCACTTGCTCGCCATAGACGGCCAAGTCGCCTTCACTCTTCATCAGATTGTTGAGCTTCTGGATCGTGGTAACGATGATCTTCTGATCGTTCTTGGCGAGATTGCGCTTCAGCGCCGCCGTATTGATCGAACCGTTCACGCTATCGGGCGAGAAGCGCTGGTATTCCTTCATCGTCTGATAATCGAGGTCTTTGCGGTCGACCACGAAGAACACCTTGTCGACGAAGCCCAGCTCGGTCGCCAGCCGCGCCGCCTTGAAGCTCGTCAGCGTTTTGCCTGATCCGGTCGTGTGCCAGATGAAGCCCCCGCTTTCCGGCTTGCTCCAGTTCTTGGCATTGTAGGAGCTTTTGATCTTCCAAAGAATGCGCTCGGTCGCTGCGATCTGATATGGACGCATCACCAGCAGCGCGTTGCTCACATCGAAGACCGAGTAATGCAGCAACACGTTCAGCAGTGTGCGCTTCTCCAGGAAGGTTGCGGTGAAGTCCTTCAGGTCTTTGATCAGCCCGTTATCGGCCTTCGCCCAGTTCATGGTGAAGTCGAAGCTGTTCTTGTCGCGTTTGGTCGTGTTGGCGAAATAGCGCGTGTCAGTGCCGTTCGAAATCACGAAGAGCTGAACGAACTTGTAGAGCGAAGCTTCGCTGTTGAAGCTCTCTTTGCTGTAGCGGTGGATTTGGTTGAACGCTTCGCGGATCGCCACTCCGCGCTTTTTCAGCTCGATTTGCACCAGTGGCAGACCGTTGACGAGAATCGTAACATCATAGCGGTTGAGGTGCGTCCCCGTCTGCTCGAACTGCTTGATGACTTGCACCTTGTTGCGCGCAATGTTGGTCTTGTCGAACAGATAGATGTTCTGGATGCGGCCATCGTCGAAGACGAAGTCGTGAATATGGTCATCATGCACCTTACGGGTCTTGTCGATGATCCCGTCGCTCGGACTGTCGAGATAGGTGGCAAGGAAACGCGCCCATTCCTCATCTGAGAGAGTGACACTGTTGAGGTCTTCCAGCCGCACGCGCACATTGGCTAGCATGGCTTCGGGCGAAGTGAGGGCAGGCAGGAACTCATAGCCCTGATTGGCAAGGTCTTGGATTAGCTCACGCTCAAGCTCGGCCTCGCTCTGGTAGTGATCCGCCGCACTCCGATCGCTGGTGTATTTGTCGAGAACAATGAAGTTCTTTGATTCCGCGATCGGCTTTGTCTGCTCAACCATCTAACGCCTCCTGTTGCCAGTAGCCGTAGTTATTGATCAGGTTGTCGAACAGCAGCTTGACTGTCTGCTTTTCCGGCCCCGTCGGCTCGCGGACCTGCTCGCCTGATAGATTTGAATGGCTGGAGAACTGCATCACACGATTTAGATAACCCTGCTTTGCTCCGGGTGCATCCACATCGGGCACGGTGTTCAGCAAATCTCCCCAATTCTGATAGCCTAGGAAGGCCGCTGTCTTCTCGTAGAGATTGCGCAGAAACATGAAGTGAAAGCGCTCTATCTTGTTCTGCTCGATAGCTTCAGATAGCACCCTGCGCAGATAGAGATGATAGGAAAAACTCCTGTTCGCATCACCATGCTTGATGTCGAGCTTGAATGTGCCGTCTTCCAGTAGCTCCAGCAGCCGACAGCCCTCCTTCTTGCCTCTCTGGCTCAGTTTCAGCTCGTTGTGCAGCACGTTGTAGAAAAGCGGGCTGTGCGTCGTGACAACGAACTTAAGGCCTTCCGGTGCGCGATTGATTAGCGCAGCAAGGTGCACGGCCAGTTCGATGAGGTGGTTTTCATCCAGTGAGGTGACAGGATCATCAATGAAGATATACTGCAATTCATCGAACTGGTCGGTATCGCGTGCTTCAAGTTCCGGCACGCTCAGAACGTCGACCACGACTTCCAGAAGTGTGTAGAATACACTCCAGATGAAGATGCTCTCCTCACCTTTGGAAATCTTGAGCTTCTCTCCGCCTCCTTCGTCACCGCGTTCCAAGGAGAATGTGACGGCTGAGAATGGCGAGTCTTCTCTGCTTCCGTCCTCATCGATGATTTCCGACTCATGCTCGAATGTTGGAGTAAGCTTCTCGTCCGCATATCGCTGAAAGTTAGCGATAATATTCTGATCCTGCCCCTGCTCTGCCAAAATCCAGTGAGTGAAACTGTTTGGCTTTATTTCCAACCGAGGCTCTGCATCATTTGAGAGGTCATTATCCCAAGCGAACAGGTCTTCAGTGAAAGCGTTGTAATAGAGGATTTTGTGACGTGTCGGTTCGCCCGCTCCCTCATTTTCATCCTTTGGTGCGACGAGGTTCTTGAGCTCTCGCGACAGCCGGGTTTTGCCAGTGCCATTGAAGGCGTAAATCAACTGGACCTTCTTGTTCGTCTTGTGAAGCTTCTGGGCAATCTGTTCGAGGGTCTCGCTCATGCCTCAGGCGCCTCGGCTGGTTTGGGGAAACTCAGGAGAAGGTCGCGATAATATCCATATTGCTTTTGGCGCAGCTTGATTTCGCGGGGCAGGCCTTTACTGAGCGACGTGGTGAGAGTGTCAAATGTGTCGAGGATTTCGACAATTCGGCCTTGCTCGGCGAGGGGCGGAAACGGCAGCTTGAGCTGGCTAAAGGTTGCCAAGTTTATGTTGCTTTGCGCGCTGCTCTTTTCCTTCCCCTTCTCTTCGAGCTTCCGCTTGATGGATTGCAGCAAATACTCGACATAATCCGAGCTTGTTTCTTCGGGATCAGCGACAAAACCAATTACACTGTCGGGGAAACAAGCTTCGAAGTCCAAGATCGCAGTTTCAGCGATGTTGGCAGCGATCGTGATGCAGAGCGTTCCTTTTGGCCAGAGCTTACTCTGACTCAAGCCAAAGTCGCTGTAAGTTTGATCAAACTCTTGGATGGTATGCCCAGCGCTTCGAATGTCACCAGTTTGAATAAACGGTATTTTGCCGCCGTATAGCCGCGCGTCATTTCGTGGGCGGTGTTTGGATTTTCCACGTCCAAAATCAGCCGCCACCTCGGCCAGTGTTTTCCACTCAACTTCACCCTCTTCGAAGGTCAGGAGCTGGTCGCGGTAGTGGTTGTATTGTTTTTTGCGCAGCTCAAGCTCGGCGGTCAGCTCGGCGGTCAGCTCGGTGAAGCTGTCCAAAATCCGCACAATCTCCCCCTGTATCGCAAGCGACTTTTCCGGCTCCTCCGGGCAGGGGATCGGGACTTCGATCTTTGCTAGGTCGTTAGCAGACACGTCGATCACTTTTGTGCCCTTCGCTAACTTGCGCTTTGCAGAGGCGAAAGATGGGGTTTGAGTAAAGTATGCGAGATACATCCCCAAGATCGAGCCATAGGGTTTGAAGATTGTTGCGTGTCCGCCGGTCACAGCTGGTTCCTCGCCGAAATAGACAAGCGGGGTTCCAACATCTTCAAGGTTCTCGCTCGTATTCGTAATCACCACGTCGCCCTTGGAGACCTGCCTCAGCGTGGCCGCAGTATCAGGCGAAACGAATGAAATCGTCGAGTGGGTGAACAGCCCGTAGTAGGTATAAATCTGACCATAGTGGATCGCTGGAACACCGCTGTCGGTAAAGTCAGACTTAGGCAATCCATTGCCGCGCACCAACTCGCCAAGATCGCTAAGCGGCATCCACTCAACCTCAGCGCCATCAAGCAGCTTCCCAAGGAAGCCCAGATCGCTCACGCCTCAATCTCCGCGACGATCGCATCGATGTCGCTGCGCAGATTGTCGATCTTCTCAACCGTGGTTTTTAGCTCGACATTAAGCCGAGAGATGTCGACCGCCTCGCGGGTGTCCTTCGGCTCAACATAAGCGCTGACGGATAGGTTGTAATCGGCATCAATCACCCGTTGCTGGTCAACCGTCTCGGCAATGTGCGGCTCATTCTCCTTGCTTGAAAAAAGCTCCAGAATGCGCGCAATGTGGTCGTCGCTCATCTCATTGGTGTTGGTTTGCTTGTCGAAGAACTCCTCACCCGTCGCATCGATAAACTGCACTCTGGTGTCAGGCTTGTTCTTCGCCAGCACCAGAATATTGACTGCAATCGTCGTGCCGAAAAACAGATTGGGCGCGAGCGCGATCACCGTTTCGACGACATTGCTGTCGACCAGATATTTGCGGATTTTCTGCTCTGCCCCGCCGCGATAGAAAATGCCGGGGAAGCAAACGATGGCCGCGCGTCCCTTGGCCGAAAGATAGTGCAGCGCGTGCAGCACAAAGGCGAAATCCGCCTTTGACTTGGGAGCCAGCACGCCAGCCGGTGCAAAGCGGTCATCATTGATCAGCGTAGGGTCTTCGTCTCCCTTCCAGCGCACCGAATAGGGGGGATTTGAGACGATGGCATCGAAGGGCCGCTCAGCAAGGAAGTGCGGTTCTTCAAGCGTGTTGCCGTTCTGGATGTTGAACTTGTCATAATTGATATTGTGCAAGAACATATTCATGCGGGCGAGGTTGTAGGTGGTGTAATTGATCTCCTGCCCGAAGAAGCCTTCTTCGATGAAGTGATCGCCGCAATGCTTCTTGGCCTGCAACAGCAGCGAGCCAGACCCGGCGGCTGGATCGTAAATCTTGTTGACGCTGGTCTGCCCGTGCACGGCGAGTTGCGCGATCAGTTTGGAGACGTGTTGAGGGGTAAAGAACTCGCCACCCGATTTGCCCGCATTGGCCGCGTAGTTGGAGATCAGGAACTCATAGGCATCGCCGAAAAGGTCATTTTTGTTCTCCTCAAATTTGAGCGGGAGGCTTTCAACGCCTTTGAGCACCTTGGCCAGCCGGGAGTTCTTGTCTTTTACCGTGTTGCCCAGCCGGTTGCTGGTGGTGTCAAAGTCCGAGAACAGGCCTTTGATGTCCTCTTCGGAGGGGTGGCCGTTGGCAGAGCCTTCGATCTCCTTGAAGATAGCGGCCAAATCTGTGTTGAGGCTTTCATTGCTGTTGGCGTGCTTCGCGACATTGGCGAAGAGCTGACTGGGGGCGATGAAATAGCCCTTGGTCTTGATCGCATCGACCTTCACCGCGTCGGGAATGGCGCTGTCTGGCATCGCGGCGTAGTCGAAACTCTCATCGCCTGCTTCGATGTAGATGGTGAAGTTCTCGCTGATAAAGCGGTAAAACAGCGCGCCCAGGACGAACTGCTTGAAGTCCCAGCCGTCAACCGCACCCCGGACATCGTTGGCAATAGCCCAGATTCGGCGGCGCAATTCGTCGCGTTGTTGTTGGCTGGTCAATTCTATCGCCCCTCAGATTGGCCGTGATCGTTGAGCCTGTTGTTCTGCTCGTTGGTCAACGCATTGCATTTTATTACGCATACCTATCGCAGCCATTGCGCAAAACAATCGAATATGTCCGCGTCATACAAACTGACTTAGCAATGAAATGAGCGTTTTGCGGCGGTGACCGGCGCACTGGCTTGAGCGATCTGTCCCACCTCTCTCCTTGAGAGGGTCAGCCCTCCCGCCGTATCTGTTGCATGGTCGCAGCGACAATTGCCGCGATGCGCTCCTCATCGCTCTCTGCTCTTCCCGGCTCAAGCCCCCGGATCAGTTCGGCCTGTTTTGCGGCTGGCACCGTGCCGTAGCTTGTAAGCGTCGTCAGCATATTCTCATGGCCTATATTCTGTGACCATGCTTTGAAAGCTTCGATTGAAGGGCAGATTTTCTCGCCGAACAGCGCCAGTGTGTGCCGGAAACAATGCGGGTGAAAATACGGTAGGCCAGCCGCTGTGAACGCCTCCTTATAGATTTTGCGGATTGCGCCAGTGTTGCTCCAGTGTTCGCGCGCTAACCCTACCGCTTCGAAAACGCCGCGGTCGCCAATGCCTACCAGCGTCTTGGGAAAGAGCGGATCGTCGTCACTCCAAAGCAATTGCTCACGCAGATGCTCGACCCACTCAGTCACGATCTGGATCGCATCACCGCCCACCGGGCAAAACCACGTTTTGAAGGTTTTGCTGTTCTTGGTCTTAACCTCGCGTGCGTCCTGATCGATGCAGCCTTCCTTCAGATCGATGTGCTTCATCTTCAGGCTTGCCAGTGCAGCGCCCCTCGCACCGGTCAGCAATGCTAGCGCAATCATCGCCCTATTGCGTTTTCCAATATCGCTTTCGGCTGGCATGGCAGCAAGGACATGATGCACCTGCTCAATTGACGGCACAGGCTTTTCTCGGTTCGCCTTGGCAATCCGCACTTCTTTCTCTGGAAGATTGAAATAGTCGGCATCGGAATAGCCAATTCGGCTCTTGTAGCCGGGCTTGTCAGCGAGCCAAATGAAGAAGGCGCGCAAGGCTGATAAGGTTGAATGCACGGTTGCCCGTGAAAGCGGTTTGCCGGTCTTGGCGTTCTTTTGATTGCTCAGCTTGGCCTTAAACGCGACCGCTTGCTTGATGTGGAACTTCTTGAAGTCTTTGTACCCGGTTGATTGCTCGAACTGTGCAAGGGCGCGTGCTACCTGATCGATTGAAGCCTCATCACGACGTTGCGCGTGCTTCAGGTAGTCGAAGTAATCTCGCTTGATCCGGGTGTTTTGGGCATTGTGTTTTGCCATGCTTCAGGCTCCAGTCTTTTCGTCACAGTTTAGGGAGGGATGCGCGAGCGCACTTAATCGTGGTGAGGCCTGCTTGATTTGAACGTCCATTCCGAGCATCCTGGCCGCGATATGGGCAGCCGGGTAAGTTGGTGCATCAAGGTGCCGCACGTCTCGCACAGGGCCTTTAGATTGCCCGTGGCGGCATTTGTGGCGGCATATTCGACCATGCCCAGCGCGGGCGCTTTCGGCTCCCGGCACTTGAGGCAATACATCTGTCCCGGCTGGCATGGGCGTTTCGCCGCCTTACGCTGCTTGCTCCACCATGCCTGAAATTCGCTGCCGAGGATCAGGATAGGCTTTGCCCCGTCAATTACGGGCAAACCCTTTTTGATCCAGCCGCGCACCGTATGTTTGTGAACGCCCAGCACGTCTGCAAGTTCGGTAACGTTGTAGGACCGATGCAGCTTGGCGCGGCGCGGATTGATCCGCTTCATCGCGCTGCCCCTATTCCTGCTCACCCGCCAAGCGCCGGATCGAAGCAACGGTGACAAGCCGCCGCCGCCCTATTTTCCGGGTTTCCAGTTTTCCTTCGTTGATCAATGAATAGGTAGATGTGCGGCCAAGATTGAGCGATTTTGCGGCTTCATTGATCGAAACAAAAAGAGGTTCCATTTGGTGCGTCCTTACATTGCGCCAGCGGTTGCCAGCGGATGCAGGGAATCATCCACGAGTTGGATGATCATGTCGGACGAAAAGGCCGGAAAGAGGCCGGTAATTCAGGTGCCGAGAATTTCAGGCCTTCGAATATTCGTCCCAAATTTGCTTGGCGTATTGGCGCACAGTGCTTTCGGATGGGGCGCTATCGCCCTTCGCCAAGTGGTCGATCAACGCGCGCTCAACGTCAGCTTGAATTTCGGGCTTAAAGTCGCTCGATAGATCAGACCGAAAATTGCGAGCGTTGCGGCTGGCCAATCATATTTTGGCTTTCTGCCTCGCTTGGTTTCATCTTGGGTTGATTGTTTGCCAACCTCGGTTGCCTCATCTGCAATTCCGACGATTTCACCGTCAGGCCCGGGGAAAGCGAGAGGCATGATGTAAATACTTTGCGCCGCGAAAAATTCTTCGAAGTATCCGGTTTCATAAGGGCTGATCTCCTTCGGAAGAAGCGCATAGGAAAATCGGTCATACTTTGGCTCCCATTCACCAGTAGGCTCATTTTCCCGACCAAGCGCATCCAACGTCACGAGAGCTTCAACGTATTCTCCATTTGTATAATCACCGGTGTGTTCGTGAAGCGCGGCGCGAAGTGCTTGCCAACGGATTGGTTCAATAGCTGTTTGGCTTCCTTCAAGCCGAAACTCCTCGCCGTTTTGAAGTTTGGCCCAGATGTAGTCCCCTCGCGCCTCAATTCGCCGTTCGCAGAGAAGTGTCAGCAGCGCGCTTTTGGGGTCGCGGTGGCCATAGAAAGCCAGTCTGCTCATGGCACTTGCTAAGTCTACCGGTGATGCCTCGAGAACACCATCCGGATCGCATCTCACCCACCGCCACGATTTCATTATGGCGAGAGCGCTATCCGCAGATTGCAGTTCTCCGGGATCAGATGGTTCTTTCAAGGTCAGTCCTCACGGTTTCCGCAAGAACATAGGATTACCAATTAGGCTGAAGCAAGGGGGGCTTCAACAGGCTGCTTTCGTCCAATCAGATAACCAGAGCTGTCAGCGCCTCTTCGGCATCATCGCGGACCAGATGGCCGTAGTGCTTTTGATCATGACAATGCCTATTGCTCATCGCCGAATGTCCGACCTCAGGCAGCGAAAGCTCGCCGTCAACCGTCCATAATTGGGGGTGAAAGCGGACCTAAATTCGTAGATCAGCCATTTCCTAGACCAATACCCGTCACCGATGCCGCAATTCGCCCGCCGAGGACGCTCGCAATGCTGCGGTCACTCTATTGTCGACATCAAGTTTTCTGAACGCGCGCTCTAGATAAGTGATGATGCTGGTCTCGCTAACCTGCAAAATGTCTGCGATCACACCATTGCTCTTGCCTGCTGCTACCCAAGAGAGAACTTCGCGTTCACGCGGTGAGAGTCGCACATTGGGATTCAGGGGTTCCTCCAAGAGCTGACAATACTGCTGGTGGGCCACCTGACCGCAAAGCTGGATATTCGCCATCTCTGCTTCGCTAAAGTCAGGTTTCTGTGCCCCAAAGCCCATCGATACGTAACCTTGGCGACCATTCGGACCATATGCTGGAAGGTGCAGACCTGCACCGACTTTGCTCGCGGCAAATTCGAGGTATTCACGTTCAGCTTTGCTCATCTTTTTTGGGTGTGCTGTTTCGTCCCACCAGAGCGCCTTCCCACCAGAAAGAACCTCTTGAATTGTGGGGTCAATCTGGACGACTCGATTATCCTCAAAATGGCTGACCAAGTCAGCGGGAAACCCCACGCAAATGACGTTGAGGCCAATTGGTTCGCTCGATCCGATAGAGGGCAAGTGATGATATGCGACTGCATTGGCACCAATACGCGATGCAAATCTCAAACAAAGGAGATTGAGATGCGCGATCCTACGGCAAGCGAAGACAGCAATTTCGAAATCGTGGAGCAACTCGTCGGGGCGTGAGCTCACAGGTGTTCGGTTGGACCGCATCGTGCCCATATAGCCCCAAATTCAACTTTTTGTCGGAAAGTTGCAGGACATTCATTCGAGCTCGATCCTGTTAGGTAGCCATACACTTAATGTAGCGGGAGGACGTTATGTCGCGAGGGGTTACGCGTTTAGGCGCCAGTTTTTTTCTAGTGGCCATGGCTACCATTTTTACGGTTTCCCCTGCTGTCTCGCAGGATCGCGACGACCGCTACGAAGAACGCGACTACTATCGTTATTGTGACCAGCGCGCTCGAGATTTCTCCGGCTATAATGGCCGTGTGCCCGGCAGGTACAATCGCCGCAATCGTGCGCTTGAAGGCGCGGCTCGCGGAGCAGCCGGAGGAACCATAGAGGGATTTATACGCGGCGAAGATCGCCGTGAGCGCCGCGAGCGCAGGCGTAGAGGTGCGATAATCGGCGGGATCATCGGTGCTCTCGCTGACGGTGCGGAAAAGCGGAAAGAGCAACGCCGTGCACGTACCTACCGACTTGAATTGGATGCATGTATGCGTGCGGGAGGATTTTGATGTCTGTTTTGCTGAAGTCGAAGATGGCCCTTACACTCGTCGTCGCTGGCGGTTTGTCTCTAGGGGCACTCCCTATGGTAGCAGCCCAGGAAAGCGCTGAAGGTCAGACAGACGATTACACTGCACTTAGCTCCGATGAGCCGGTCGAGCTAACCGCGCTCAAATGCTGGGACGTGACGACCTTGAATGAGGACGACCGCGCCTTCGTGATGGTGCTTTTGTATGGCTATGCGAAGGGCGTTGCCGGGCAATCCAAACTTGCCCCGCAATCCATTCAGGTTGCAGTGGTCAACACCATGTTGGAGTGCGTAGATAAGCCTGATGATCTGGTGCTCGACGTCTTGAAAACGCATATTCGAGACTAGACTGCATCCATGCTCATCGCGATTTGACTGGCGAAGAGTAGCGCGAAAGTCACTCCAGCCGCGGCCAGTGCCGTAACGAAGCGCTTTCGCTTGCTTTCTCTCAGGTTCGAAATTGCGATCAGTTCCTCTGCAATCTCATGGACGGGGTCGCATTCTTCTGCAGCCTCAATCAATTGCTGCGCGGAATCATAACGGTCGGGATGAAGGTAGAAGATATGCTTTCGCCCGCCCTGCGTCTTCCCAAGATTGGCTTTGCGCTTTGGGTAAAGTACATATCCGAATAGGGCGATTGGGGCGATCACGAGTAGCCACGCGATAACGACTGTCGTCAGACCTCCTTTTGCCTGATCTGAGGCCAAAGTTCCAATGTCGCCAATGACGTTCAATGCGAAGATATATCCGACACCGACGATCTGAGCTTTGGTGTCGTAGGCACGCACCGATATCTGAGCCTCATCAAGACTGTCCTTGAGCAGTGCGAATGTCTCATTTCTCGAGCTCATAACCTGATGCCTATATCCTACTCAGTTGGGCGGAAAGCCCGCCAAAATGATCTTGGTATCCTCGGTCGCGGTGTTCGTTTCGCCGCGCAATTCAGATCGGGTGAGATTGCGTTCGCCGACACTATGCCAAACTGGCGTGCGCCGTTCCACGTCATATATGTCTATCGACAAAGACCCCTCAGTATAATCGCGAATTTCAGTACGCATGGGAGGCATGCTTGGTAGGCGTGGGAAATAAGCATTGCCCCAAGTCCAACGTGCGCGTTCGGCCCAAAATAAGTCTGGTGTCTGACGAATGTCCGTTCCATCACGGGTGCCGATTGTAAAAGAGACGGCAAAGTCAGCATCAGCGACGTTCTCCGTAAAGCGGTAACCTTTGGCGAGCAGATCTGCACGTATAGCACGCGCGACTTCCGCTTCGATCATCGGAGACACGAGGCGATTGCCAAATACGGCCATCGGACTTTCGCCCGCCCATGCGAACGTCTTGTATTCTGAGAAGTTCTGAGCCTGATCAAAATCGGTGGTGATATTTCCAGTCGTTGCACAGGCCGAAAGTGCAAGCGCTGTTCCGGCAATAAATATCGACATTGTCTTCATGATAGGTCTCCAAATTAGCCGAGCTAAAGCGATAAGAAAAACTGGATTAGGAACGCATTCGCCACATCCACAAAGAACGCGCCGACGAGCGGCACAATGATGAAAGCAGTTGGCGCAGGACCGTGGGATTTCGTTACGGCAGACATGTTCGCAATGGCAGTTGGAGTTGCGCCAAGGCAGAAGCCAGCGAAGCCCGCTGACAAAACGGCCGCAAAGTAATTTCGTCCCATGAGCGGGAAAACAACGAATAGTATGAATAGCACTGCGACAATGACCTGAGCAGCCAGGATGCCAAATAGTGGCCCGGCAAGGCCAGCCACTTCCCAAAGCTGCATTCCCATCAGCGACATCGCAATAAACAGGCCCAGTGAGAAGTCGGAGATCAGAGCCAGGCCTTTCGAACCTGTAGGCCACGCCATGTTCTTGAACAGCATGGGGATGGTGTTGGTCATCAGAATTGCGACCATCATGCAGGAGACGAAAAGCGGGAGCTTCAAACCCAGTTCAGCAATGACAATGTTGAGGATGTATCCGAGGATCATCGCGACATGGATGACGAGAATGGCACCCATAAGGTTGAGATGGGTAATCGACGTCGCGTCCTGCTTTTCACGCTCAATCCCGACCAGCAGATCGCCATCTGTTTCCGATTTCAGTTTGTAACGGGAAAGTAGAAAATTCGCGATTGGCCCACCAAGAAGGCTTGCTATCACAAGGCCGATTGTTGCGGCGGCCACCCCAATTTCAAGAGCATTGTAGACGCCTTGCTCGTCCAAAATCGTCGGCGCCCAGGCGATTGCGGTGCCATGCCCACCTGCAAGCGAAGCGGATCCGACAAGCACACCTACGCCGCTTGGCTGCCCCATCGCGGCGGCAGCCGTGTATCCGACAATGTCTTGCACCGCGAGATAGCCCAGCGTCAGCGCCAGAAAGATCAGCAAGGGTTTGCCTCCAGCCAACAGCTGAGCAAGGCGAGCGTTTATGCCAATGGTGGTGAAGAAGTATATGAGCAGGATATCGCGCACATAGAGGCTGAACTCGATCTCCAGATCAAATGCGAGGTATGCAAGCAGGCCAAGAAGCGACGCGACGATCCCACCAGTCACTGGCTCAGGTATGTTGTATTTCTTGAGGAACTCGATGCGGTCGGTAACTTTGATCCCGACAAACAGAACGATGATCCCGAGCGTTAGGGTAACGAAACCATCGATCTGCAGGATTTTGCCGTCGACGATCTCCACGCGGTGTTACTCGCTCGTATCTGAGGTTAACTGGCCTGCAGCCCGCCAATCGCCACCAAGTGCGAGGCTCAGCTCAATGTACTGATTGAGTTGCCCTCTGCGTAGCGACAGCAAACTACTCTCCGCGCCGAACACGCGCTGCTGCACGCCAAGCACATCGAACAAATCGATCTCACCTTGCCCGTATTGCAGATTGGAAAGGCGCAGAGCGTTGCGAGAGCGATCAACTGCTATCTCCAGCGCATCGCGGCGCGTGCGCAGAAATACTCCGCGATCAAGCGCTGTCTCGACTTCGGTGAAGGCATTGATTGCAGTATCGGCATAGATCGCAACCGTCGCATCTACGTCCGCCTGAGCAATGTCGACTTGTGCGTCGAGCGCTCCACCTTGGAAAATCGGAGCAAGCAGGTTCCCGGCAATTGTCCAAGCGATGTTCGCTGGGTCGAGCACGTTTTCGAGCTCCGAAGAAGCCCCGCCAATGGAAGAGGACAGCGATAGGCTTGGCAAGCGCGCAGCGCGGGCAATCGACAGGGCATTAAGAGCAGCAGCTACATCGCGTTCGGCAGCGATCACATCGGGGCGACGTTCCAGCAGTTCGGAAGGCAGCCCTGCACCTGGTGCCTGTGGCAGTATGGGAAGAGTCTCAGCCGTATCCAGCAAACCCGCTGGATAGCGGCCTACCAGCGCTTCTAGCGCTCTCAGCGCCTCGATCTCTCCATTCTGAGCTGTGGCGAGGCTGTCACGTGCAGATTGGAGGTCAGCTTCTGCGAGCGAAACATCAAATTCCGATGCAAAGCCGTACTGATACCGCAGCTCAACGATCCTGAATATCTCAGTCAGCGCGTCGACAATACCACTGGCAACCGCTGCTTGCTCACGGGATTCGATAACAAGGAAGTATGTTCGCGCGACGGACGCAGCGATGGAGTACTGGGCGAATACATAGTCGGCTTCCGCTGCTTGGGCGCTGGCTATCGCTGCGGCTTCACCTGCTTCAATCCTACCCCATAGGTCGACTTCATAGGAGACCTGCAGGCCAGCACTATAGCGAGAGTTGCTTCCAGGCCCGTCGATGATTTCTGTTCGTGTCGCGTCCGCAGATCCACCAATGGCTGGCAGTAATGGCGCACCAGCTTGACGCACGAGCGCATTCGCTCGGCGGACACTGGCTGCCGCCGCCTGAAGGTTGCGGTTGTTCCGCTGGGCTTCCTCAACCAGCGCCGTAAGAGTAGGATCATTGAAAGCGGCGATCCAACCCACCTCGACTTCGCCAACTCGCTCCCGGACTGATGTCCAGTGATCCGGCGCAATCGGCATGCTTTCTGCCGCCCGCGTCGCTGCGCGCTCATCATTGACAGCGCGAACGGTCGTGCAGCCCGATATGATCCCGACCATCACGATCGCTGCGGCTATTTTGAGTGCGTTTTTGCTCATGCCACTGCCCCACCTTCCACTTTGGAAGGATCATCGTTTGTCGCCGTCTCATCCGCCGTGATCCCGAATGCCTTGGCATAAAAGACCGGAAGAATGATCAGGGTTAGGACCGTTGCGAACGTCAGGCCGAATACCAGGACCACAGCCATCGATTTGAAGAATGCGTCAAGGAACAACGGTATGACGCCAAGCACTGTGGTGAGCGAACCCATCATGACCGGACGCACACGGCTTGCGGCCGAGTCTAGCACCGCATCAAAGCGAGGTTTGCCCTCTCGGATTTCGAGGTCCATTTGATCCACCAATACGATGGCATTCTTGATGAGCAGGCCGGACAAAGACAGCAGCCCTAGGATCGCCATGAATTCCATAGCTGTATCGGTAAGCAGCAACCCGATCACGACCCCGATCAAAGCCAGCGGCACGATCAACCAGATTACGAGCGGTTGTTTGAGTGCATTGAACAGGACGACCACAACGAGAACCATCGCAAGGAAGCCGAGCGGCAAGGTGCTTGCGAGGCTCTCATTCGCCTCCGCGCTGTCGCCAAATTCGCCGTTCCACTTGAGTTGGTAGCCATCGGGCAAAGGAATGTTCTCGATTTCCGGGCGAAGCCGCTCGAACAATGTAGATGCCAAATCACCGGGAAGCGGGTCAGCCTGCGCATTGATTGTCCAGACACGGTCCACCCGGCGCAGTTTGGCATTCTGCCAAACCGTCTCGAAGCCGCTTACAACCTCAAGGATTGGCACGGCTCGCCCGGATGTTTGACTGAAGATTTGAACTCCTCGCAGCGAAGTCTCATCCAGCCGCTCGCGCGCTGGCGCACGTGAAATGATGCGGATCAGCTGATCGCCCTCGCGATAAACGCCGACGTCGCGACCTGAGAAATTGGTGCGGAGTGCATTCGCCAAATCTTCTCGGGATATACCAAGCCGACGCCCGCTGCTTTCGTCGTACTTGACCTCGACCACACTGACCGGTTGACGCCAATCGTCCTTGATCGAGATAGCACGTCCGTCTGCGGCCATCACCGCCTTGGCCCGGTCAGCAAGATCACGAAGCACAGTTGGATCGGGGCCGGAGAATTCCACTTCAATTTTTGAGCCGCCGCCCGGTCCGAGTTGGAATTGCCAAACCTTGGCCTGAGCATCGGGAAAGTTTGCGTCAATATGGCCTTGAATTTGCGGCAGCAGGCCCGCAATCGCGTCATAGCTCTCTGTCTTGATCAGAAACTGTCCGTAAGCTGCGCTTGGAGACTCGGGCGCGTAGACGAGCATGTATCGCAGCGTGCCTTGACCCACGAGTGTCTGAATGCCCTCGATCCCTTCGAGATCGGACAAATAGCCTTCAAGCTTTCGCATGTTGGCATTGGTAACCGAGATATCGGTGCCCTCTGGCATCGAGAAATCGACGACGATCTGCGGACTTGTGGAAGGCGGGAAGAAGCCAGATTTTACAAGGCTGAAGCCGCCAATCGCAAGAACGAACATGCCCACTACGCCGATGATCGCTAGGTTCGATTTGGCGAGCACTTGTCGCATGATGGAGCGGTAGCGCGCGAAGAAGGGATGTTCCGGTTTCTCCTCAACCGGACCGTCGCTTTCTTTGAACAATATATCGGCTAGTAGCGGCACTGCGGTTATCGCGAATACCCAGCTAAACAGCAGCGAGATCATCACCACCCAGAAGAGATCGCCAGTGAACTCTGCCGTCGAACCGGGCGCAAAACCGATAGGCGCGAAGGCGATGATCCCCACCAGTGTTCCGCCCAGCAGTGGCCATTTGGTCCGCTGAACGATCTCCTTGGCGATATCCAGTTTCTTGCGACCTTGCTGCGTGCCAACGAGGATTCCCTCGGTCACAACGATTGCGTTGTCGACTAGCATACCCAGCGCAATTATTAGCGCGCCGAGCGAGATACGATGCATCGGAATGCCCCAGACAAACATTACTGCCAATGTTGCAGCGATAGTGATGACCAGCGTTGCCCCGATGATGATCGCCGAGCGCAGTCCCATGAAGAAAAACAGCGTCACTAGCACAATCACCAGCGCTGCGATGACGTTGATGGCAAAGTTTGAGACCGCTTCGGTCGTTATCTTCCCTTGATGATAGAACTCGTGAATCTCGACACCAAGCGGGCGTAGCGCCTCGGTTTCGGCGAGCTTTGCATCAATGCCTTCACCCATTTCCGAGACATTGGCTCCGGATGCGTTAGAGACACCGATTGCGATCGCAGGTTTGCCATTCCAACGCACTATGTTCGCCGGAGGATCAATGTAATCGCGGGTGACATCAGCAACATCGCGCAATGTGACGATATTACCGGTTGTGGCGGTGGAAATGACCAGGTTGCGGATTGCCTCTACTGAGCCAACCTCGCCGGTGATCTGAAGCAGGTTCCGCCTATCTCCGAATTTGATATCTCCGGCGGAAACAACTGAATTCTGCTGATCCAAGTCGGCATAGATTTGCTCGACCGAGAGTCCCAAGGCATTGGCTCTCTCCCGTGAAACTTCGACGTAGATCGCTTCCTGCTGCGCGCCGAAAACGCTGACCTTCGCAACGTCGTCAACTTCGAGCAGATCGGTGCGCAGCGAGCGGACATACTCGTTCACCTCAGCAGGTGAGTAGCCGTCGCCTGTCACAAGGTAGAGCAGGCCATAGACATCGCCAAAATCGTCGGCCACATACGGCGTGCTCGCTCCCGGTGGCAGCTGACCGCTAGCATCGTTCACCTTGTTTCGAAGCTTGGACCAGATCAGCTGCAAATCGGCTTTAGTAGGCGAAGCACTGTAGAGAATATCTACGCTAATTTCAGACTTGCCAGCCGATGACACTGACCTGACCTCGTCTACCTCACCCAATTGCTGAATGGCGCTTTCCAGCGTCTCCGTGACTTCGTTCGCCACCTCTTCTGGCGTTGCCCCCGGATACTGCGTGATCACCTGTGCGGTGCGGATTGTGAACTCAGGGTCTTCGAACCGGGCAATGTTCTGATAACTGTATAGGCCGCCCGCCATCACTAACGCGATAATGATGAACATTATCAGGCGGTTTTTGATTGAGAATTCAGCTGCTCCCATCGGTCAGGCCTCAGCTGTCGTGCGGACGGATCTTCATCCCGTCGTGTAGGTAGGCCGCCCCAGCTGCGACAATCGTTTCACCTTTCTTGAGGCCATCCGAAACTGCGATTTCATCGCCGATGCTCTGCGCAACTGTGATCTGGCGTTTCGACACCGTCATCGTCTTGCTATCAACGACCCATACGTAGCGCGCTTTGCCATCGGATAGTACAGCGCCGAGGGGCACCGTTATACCGTCGCCTTCCAGCTCTTCTTCCACCAGATCGCGCCCCACATAGACCGTTGCAGTCATACCCGGCAGGACTGTGACACCTTGCGGCGGTGTGAAAGCGAACTTCACACGAAACGTCTGAGACTGCGTATCCGCCTGCGTACGCGCGGCAAGAAAGCGACCCGGGATTTGCATCTCGGGCGCTGATGATAGCACGATGTATTCGCTGGTTGCTTGGCGTCCACCAAAGCGGGCAACGACACTGGAGGGAACATTTACTACCGCTTCTGCCGCGCCCGTGGATTGCAGTGTCACGACGTCTTGCTGAGAGCTCACGTTCTCGAAACGAACTGCAAGCTTTTCCGCCACCACTCCGCTGAACGGCGCGCGCAGTACGGTGTCGGCGAGGTCTTTCTTCGCGCTGTCGAGACTGGCCGCGGCAACGTCCCGTTGAGCTTCCCGCTGGCGCACCTGAATTTCGGCAATCGCGTTCTGTTCGAGCAGAGCCGCTGCGCTTTCGTAATCCCTTTCTGCAGCGTCAAATTGCGCCTGTGCCGATGCGACTGCATTCGCATAGCGCCGTTGGTCGAGCCTCGCGAGGACTTGCCCGCGCCGGACAAACTGCGATTCTGAAACCGGAAAGTCTGTAAGGAGTCCGCCGACTTGAAACGTCAGCGTTGAGGAATTGCGCGCCTCGACGATGGCTGGAAAGCTGACATCAAGTCGCTCGCCTGCAGGCTCAATAACCAAAAGTTTCGCCGGACGAATAATCTCAGGTTCTTCGACATTTGCTCCGCCGCATGCTGCCATAAATACGCATGCCACGAGCGCAATATTGCGCCAACTTCGTTCAACAAACTCACCAATCATGTCAGGCCATCCCCTCCTAGACCGCTGAAGGTTGCCATTGAATCCAGATAGACGATAGTCCTTTCATGACTTTCGAGCATAAATTTGGACCAATGTCCTAGAGGCCTACGACAAATGGTAATTCAGTTAGTTTTGGGCACGGCCCTTATCGCTCTCACACTGCTCGTGGAGGTGCTGTTTGTTGCGCTGGCGTCATCTGTACTCACACGATTTGGAGGCTGGCTCACATCAGGTCGATTGATGGCGAAGTTCACAGTAAGTCTGCTTGGTGTCGTTCTCTGGATGTTAGCCGCGATCAGCGCAGGCGTTTGGATTTGGGCAGCGGCGTTCCTTATGCTCGATCAGTTCCAGCATCTGGAAGAGGCGCTTTATTTCTCCGCAGTGTCCATCACGACGCTCGGCTATGGCGACCTTGTGTTAGATCAAGAATGGCGATTGCTGTCAGGTTTGATAGCGGCAAACGGCCTCATCCTTTTCAGCTTGGCCACCGCGTTCTTTATCGAGTTTATCAGCCGCGTCCGTGCAGCGCAGGATAGATCGATTGCAAAGGATTGAGCTGTGCCTTCTGTTAGAACGTCCGCTAGTGGGTCGTCACTAGACAGTCCGTTTTTAGCGTCTAAGGCGACGTAGCTGTCAGTCTGCTGCTAGAAACAGCCGATAATGTTCCGATGGTCTGCAAATGGGGGTGGAAGCTGACGTGAAGCTGGTTGAGAACGTGGTATTGAGGTTCGCACTTTTGGGGCAGGTTCACTCGAGATAGCCGCCAACGTGCGCCTAGCTATTGCGCGGGGAGGAGCGATAGCTGAACGCTTGAACTCGCGGCTGACAGCTCGCCCTGATTTGCTTTGAGGGCATCAGGTCGCTCTGCGCTGGGGTAAGCTGCGGCGAGCAAATCCAAAGCCTTTGTGATCCGCTCATGGAGCGGCTCGTTGACGGCTTTGATTGCATCTTTGGAAGCAGCAAAGGCAGTGACGCCGGTTCTGTAGAAGCCGTAGCCATCCAAATATGGCTCATATCGTTCAGAACTGGCCGCCTCCCCGTGCATAGCGACGGCCCGGCCAATCATGTCAGCGACGATGCTCGCTAAGACATCTGCCTCGGGAGCTCCGCTATCGGGGCCTTTATCTGCGGCACCCCGCAAAGCGGCAATAATACCATCATGGTGGCCATTGATCTGCTCAGTGCTTTCGCCCGCTAACGCGCCCGTCGACGCGGCCACTAAGAGTGGCTTGAAATCTGCAACGCCGCGTTCTTCAAACACCGGATCCATGTCGATCAGGACTTCCGATACGGGATGCGCAAACATTTCAGCAGCTGCATCGGTCTTACCGAGCGCGTAAGCGTCGCGCGCTGCAATCACATGAGCCTCAACAATGGCAAGCGCCGTTCCATAGACGACCGGATCAGTCCCAGCGGTCGCGATCTCTACCCCGCCTTCGCCACTTTCGCCGCCCTCTCCGGCTTCGCCAGTCTCTGCCGCTGGAACGGTTTCGGCTTCGTTTGCTGTCTCATCCGAACAGCCAGCGCCGACAAGTGCGGTCGCCAAGCCAAGGCCGGTCCAAACTTTCAAAGTCGTCTTCATCGTTCTTACTCCAGTGCAGGTTATCCGATTGTTCTCATCATTCAGCCGGTTGTGCTGCGGCTTCGTCTGTTCCACCAAGTCGGTTCTTGCGCGCGTTCAAGCTCCACCAGCCCAACCCCGCAGCCAAGACAGCGCCCAATAGCGAGATGCTAAGGCCAGCATTGGAAAAGGCACTCATGCCATATCGCCCAGTGTAAATGGCGAGCACTAAGACCAAGCTCGTCAGCATAAATGTGCGACCAAACGTTTGCGTCTTTTCGCGTCCGATAAAACCCGCAATGATCAGGGTGGCGAGGAGGCCGATCCAGAAGATGGCCACCAAACCGCCACCGCTCGAACCAAGCAGCGCAGCCGCCAAGGTCGCGGCGAGCATTGCAGGAGTACCCCAAATGAGACCTGACCAAACCGCTGCGAGTTTCGGCGCTGGTCGACCGTTCGCTTCACGTTTTGCAAAATAAATGCTCAAGCCGCTGGCTATGATCACACAAAGACCAACGCCGAAGATGAGATAGGCCAACTTAACCAGCAACCCGCCCCAGTTGCCGAAATGCACATTGTAAACGGCCCCAGTGATCTGCTGGCCAACCGTTCCGTCGGATATGCCGACATTTCCTTCGTAGTCTCCGTCTGAGGTGAAGTTATAGTACTCACCAAAGATCAAACGATCACGGTGCTCCGCGATTATGGAACTGTGTTGTCCCGCCGTCCCTGGGTCGTGCAAGATGAAATATGTGACATCAAGATCGGGAAATTCGCGCGCCATGTATGTCAAAGGCGTGCTTATCGTTGCCACCTCGGCGGGGGCCGAGTTCTCTTCCGGCTCACTACCAAAGACTGGGTTGAAAACAGCGTCTGTATCGTTGTTGAAACCGGCCGCTGCTATGGCAAAAGCGAGAATGCTGGCAAGGCCGAGTATCGCACCTGTCAGGGCATTGGATAGATGGAACGGCAACGTCCAAACGCTCAGACGATTATGCAGATCAACAGTCGTTAGACGGCCCGCACCCCTGCGGAATGTAAACGCGTCACGAAAGATGCGCGGGTGAGCCAGCAAGCCCGAAAACGACATTGCGATGAGCATCGCGCCCAACGCTCCCACTACGGTGAGGCCAAGGATTTGCGGCAAGTGCAAATAATAGTGCAGGTCGAGCAGGAACTGCGTCCAAGGAAACGCCTCCTTCGCAGCGATCGTGCCGTCGGGCGCAGCGAAGAACGCCTGCGTATCGGTGGTGATAACTGTGCGCGGCAAATCTTCCTGCGGGAAGTTCACATAGAGGTGCGTCGTCGGCGTTTCTTCGCTCCTGAACACCTCCAGCGCCGCCATTTCAGCCGCCTCTGGAGAGATGCTCTCCATTTCTGGCACGTTCGGCTGTTCCCAACGCTGAAACTCATGATTGAACACCGAAAGGGTGCCGGTGACGGCCAGGATGTAAATCAGCCCACCAAAGATGACGGCGATCAGGCTATGCGCCTCAAGCGACTTTGCCACGCGCGTTGCCGATGCCTTTGAGTTTGACGCTGACATCTCAGCCGCCCCCTTGCATAGTTACGAGTATGATCGCCGCCGAGACGACGGCCAGTCCAAGCAGCACGGCTGCTCGCAAAAACGTGCTTGTCGAATAGCCGATGAAAGTCGCAAGCCCTGCCCAAGCCATCGGGAAGGCGAACATTGAGAGTGTCAGATTGGCCGTGTGCTCCAATCCTACAGCGCGGCCAGCCATGAACATAGCCGTGCAGCTCGCCAGCGCGGCGATCAGGGCAAGGATTGCGATCGCAAGGATTGATGCCGTGATGGATAATCCTTCATGCCAGACGCTGGCTTGCCAGCTTTGCTGTGGCTGGCGAGGTGTGATCGTGCGGCGCGTCTTTACCGGCGCTTTGATCGCGGCTGCGATAATTGTGATCAAAGCGACCAGTATGACTGCGACAACACCCAAGGCAGGTCCCTTGTCGACGCCGCTGGTCTGGCTCCATGAGGTGATCGAGCCCAAGACCAGCACCCAGCCGGCCACCACAAGCGGCCAACTACGTGCCTTGCGCTGCCATGCGAAATAGAGCGAGTAAACGCCCATCGCCGCCAGTCCCAACCCTAAGACTTGCCAGATCACCACAACACGAGCCCCCTTAGAAGCGCACGCCAGCGCGGACCTGGATTGTGCGCCCTTCGCCGGGGAAACAGTCCCCGCGCGACAGGCAGGTGCCGTAAAACTCGCTGTCAAAGATGTTTCGCGCATTCAGCGTGATGGAGTACCGATCAAAGTTGTAGCCGATCAAACCATCGAAAACGGTATAGCCATCGGTTTCAATCAAGACCGGCGTCGGCGCGAAACCATTGGCGGCAAGAAAAGCCGTACCGCTGCTTTCATTGCCCTCGGCGTAGCGGATGCCAGCGCCGACAACCAACCCATCTAGCTGCTCTGACGAAGGCTTCCATGCGATCCAGGCCGAACCCTGCACCTCGGGTACACTTGGGAAGCGGACGCCGTCTGGGTCTTCTGTATCGATTATGCTGAAGGCTGCGTCGATCGACACATCCCCGATGGCAGTCGTAGCCTCAATTTCGAAGCCACTGATTTTCGCAACCCCTTCCTGCTGCGAAGCGGCATTGGGCAAGGCCGCAGGGTTGGGCAGATTGGATTGTTCAATGTCGAAATATGCAGCCGTGATGTAGGTGCGTGTCCCGCGTGGTTGGAACTTTACACCAACTTCGATCTGCTTGCCTTCTTGCGGGAGTAACGGCTCGTTCGTGACAGTGTCATTGCCAACCACTGCCTGAAAGCTTTCGGCATAACTAACATAAGGGTTGAGGCCGATTGCGGTCTTGTAGAGCGCGCCAAAACTAAGGCTGGTGGCGTCGTCATCTTGCGTCGTGGTGCCGTTACCAGTTTCCAACTCATCAAATCGAACGCCTGCATTCAGGACGAGATTGCCGACGGTCATCTGATTGTTGATGTAGTATCCGACCGTATCGATCTCATTTACGCTTCTCGCCCGCGCTGCCTCAAACAGGGCATCAGCGGGGATTTCCGACCCATCATAAACCGGGTTGAAGACATTGAAGGTGGTCGGCTGCGCATAAAGAAACGCAGCATCCAGCAGGGTGTCAATTGTCTGGTAGTTGATGCCTGCGAGCACCTCATGCTCAATCGCACCGGTTGAGAATTGCGCACGAAAGCGCCCGTCGATGGCGAGCTGGTCAGAGCTTGCAGGGGCGTCATACCAACTGCGTCCGACCGCCGTGCCATCGGCCAATACTCGCGGAGTGCCATCGCCAAGGAACGACACCCATGTCTGGCTGTAATCGGCCCTGTTGTCGCGGTAACGAGCGGTCGCTTCGAACCCGATGGCTTCGCTGAATTGGTGTTGGAGAAACCCGGTGAGCGAGAAGCTCTCGCTATCGTAGCGATTGAAAGCCGGTTCCCCCACGTAAAGCGACGCGTCAACTTCCTCTGTAATACCACCAGAGCAGATGTTGGGTTCGGAAATCGCGACATCGCTGCTGGCACATGCTGTTACTGCCAAGGGCAAAAACTGATGCGCTGTGTCGCTTTCCCGGTCCGTGTAGTTGGCTAGAACTGTAAGCGCAGTTTGGCCGTTATAGAAAGTGATCGACGGCGCGATGATAAATGCGTCGTCATTCACGAAATCCACTTGCGTATCGGCATCGCGGTAAAGCGTGACAAGCCGACCGGTGAGCGTTCCATCACCGGAAAGATCGACACCGATATCGGCAGAAACTTGCGCCCGATCGAATGTGCCGTATTCAACAAACACTTCGCTGCCGATATTGTCAGGCCCAGCACGCTTGCTCACCGTGTTGAGGATACCGCCAGGCGAACCTTGCCCATAGAGAACTGATGCTGGTCCCTTTAGAACCTCAACCTGTTCAAGCGTGTAAATGTCAGAGCGGGCGTTGTTGTAGAAACCGAACAGCACCTGAATGTTGTCGAGATACTCAGGCACATCGAGACCGCGAACCCTGGGGAAGTCTCCCCGTGTCGAGAAACCGAATGTGTCGCCAACCACACCAGCGGTGTAGTTCAATGTATCATCAAGGGTGAGCGCACCACGCTCGCGCCATGCATCATTGGTGATAACTGATACCGAGCGAGAGGTTTCTAGGATTGGCGTTTCAGACTTTGTTGCGCCGAACGTGGAAACCTCACCGGTGACAATGATCGTGCCTTCTTCATCGGATGGACCGACATCCTGCGCTTCTTGCGCATGGGCGCTGGTGGCAACGCAAGTGGACGCCAACAATGCTAATCTGAGCGCCGTGGTATTTGATTTGAGCAAGTGATGACCCCTTCTGCATTCGAACACTGAGCCTCGTGACCCAGTTGCTCTTGCGAGTCAATTGCAAAAAGAACTTCTCTGGAGCGCTGATAAGATAAGAAGTCAGAATCGACCGATCGCTGTCCCAACGAAAACAGGCTACTGTTATTGAGCACAGAATGCCGACCAATGAGGGCTCTCAGAGCGTCCGCTATTGGGTCGACAGCGGATCGGCTGCTTACGGCTGGCGACCAAGTCAAGCTGTCAGTCTGCTGGCAGGATGGTTCTATGGGCTCGTGAGAGGCTGCTCATGGGGGTGGGAGCGGACACTGCGCCCTTCGCTAAAACCAAACCCTCAAGCCGACCACCACCTTTAGCCCATCTGGGTCTTCGCCAGCGGCTCTGGCGATGTCTGCGGTTTCCCCCAACGCAGCCTCATATTCGATGCCGACATACGGCGCGAACTCGCGTTCGATCTCGTAGCGCAGCCGCACACCCGGCTCGATCTTAGTGATCCCAGCACCGATCCCGCGTTCGGGAATGTCTTGGGCCGACAATTCAACCTCAAGGCGCGGCTGCACAATTAGCCTCTGCGTAATCCTCTGATCGTATTCGCCTTCCAAGCGCGCAGTGAGATCGCCTCGATCCGACAAGAACAGCGCGCCATCGACATGGAACATGTAGGGCGCGAGACCCTGCACACCGACAACCAGATGCCCACGTGTGTCCGGCTCCGAATCAAACCGCACACCCGCTTGCAGATCAAAGAAGGGGCCGATGGCGCGGCTATAGAGCGCCTGTATCTCGGCGTCCTCCAATTTGCCGCCGAACTCGCCTTTGCCTTCTGTTTTCAGGACAAAGCGGTTGATGTCGCCGCCATAGAACGCTTGCGCGTCCCAAACATATCCATCTTCTCCGCCATCCGCCGCGATGCGTGCTTCAAGTCTTTCGATGAGAACGCTTCCCGTGCGCATCCCGCCGTTCTCACGGGCTAGGTTATCGCGGCTTGGGGCCATGGCCTCGGCACCCCAGATCGCGTCGGCTGCATGGCGGGGGCCTTCAAAGGCTCGCGCAGGCACTGCGTCTTCTGGTGCAGCGCCGGGAACAGACTTGTCCGTAGTCCCACCGTGTTCACTGTGATCCATAGCACCATGATCTATGGTGGAATGGTCAGTATGCTCGCCTTGACCACCTTCGCCATCGCTAGAGTGATCCATTGAACCGTGATCCATTGCGTCATGACCATCGTGCTCATCTTTCGGCGGGCACTGTTCGGGCGGAAGGTGCCCCATTGCGCAGTGATCCACTTCCGGCTGCGGGTCGCTTGCATGAGAGGAATGATCCTGCGCCGCCAATGGCCCGCACAGCGAAACGGCAATCAGTGCTGCATTAGCAAGCGAGAGGACGCGCATCAGCCCAAAGCCTCGTTTGGGAATGGCCGCACGGTCACGACCTGCATCATGCCCGCGTGCATGTGGTAGAGCAGGTGGCAGTGGAACGCCCAGTCTCCCGGCTCGTTCGCGGTGAGATCGAAGGTAGCTGTTCCACCCGGTTGCACCACCATCGTGTGCTTCAATGGCTGGTGCATATGATCTGCGCCGTTCACCATCTCGAAGAAATGGCCGTGCAGGTGGATCGGGTGAGCCATCATGGTCTGATTGACCAGCTTAACCCGCACGCGCTCATCATATCCAAAGCGGATCGGTTCATCGGTGACGGCAGTGAACTTCTTGCCGTCAAAGGACCACATGTAGCGTTCCATGTTCCCGGTGAGATGTATTTCCATCTCTCGGTCAACCTCGCGGTGCGGGTTCATGCGTTTGGCTTTGAGGTCGGTGTAACGCAGCACGCGGTGAGGAACCTTGTCTAAGCCAAGGCCGGGGAAGTCCATCCGGTCCGTCGGCATTGGCGCGACCATATCGACGCCGGGACCAGCCTCGACGTCATCGGGTAGCAACGAGGTGTCGCGCATGTCGTGATCCATGCCGCTCATATCGTGGCCTTCATGGCCCATCGCAGCATGGTCCATCATGGCCATGTCGGTCATGGTCAGTGTCGGTATCTCACGCAAGGCGGGAGGAGTGGCGATATGGCCGGGATGCGAAGTAAGGCTGGCAACGCCCATGCCGCTTCGATCCATGGCTTCTGCAACGATGGCGTGACTGCCATCTATGGGCTGGACGATGACGTCATATGTCTCGGCAACGCCAATCTGGAACTCGTCCACCTCGACTTCATCAACGTCCTGTCCGTCGGTTTGAATAACCGTCATAGGGACGCCGGGTATGCGGACATTGAAGAATGTCATGGCACTGCCGTTGATAACGCGTAGCCGCACACGCTCGCCCGGTTTGAACTCCAATTGCAGATCATCGGAAGGGCCGTGGCCATTGATGAGGTAGGTGTAGGTCTGCCCTGACACATCCGCGATGTCGCGTGGGTTCATGCGCATCTGGCCCCACATGCGGCGCATCTCGCCCGACATCTCGCCCTCAGTGGCGCTTTGCATCTGGTTTTGGAAATAATGTTCTCCAACCTTCAACAAACGCATGATCTGATGCGGATGGATCGGGGTGAACTCACTCAAAAGTACCACATAGTCGCGGTCATAGCGCGGGTCGGGTTCGTCGCTTTCAATGATGATAGGGCCGTAGTGTCCCGCCTGTTCTTGCAGTCCTGAATGTGAGTGCCACCAATAGGTGCCTGTCTGACGGATCGGGAACTCGTAGGTGAAGGTCTCACCCGGCTTAATACCTGGGAAGCTGACACCGGGAACGCCATCAAACTGGAACGGTAAAAGAAGCCCGTGCCAATGGATCGAACTATCCTCGTCCAGATTGTTGGTAACGTGCAGGCGAACGCCCTGACCCTCGCGCAATCGGATCAGGGGACCGGGCACGGTGCCGTTCACAGCAAAGGCGTGACCCGACCGTCCGTCAGTCATGAAGTGAGCATCGCCAATCGAGAGGTTGATGTTCTCGCCAGACAACTCACCAAAGCCCTTGTTCGCGTGAGGCATCGACTGACCACGCGCCCAAGCAGGCATCGAAAGCGAGGAAGCTGCGGCCAGTGCGGCAGTGCTGGTGATGATGTTGCGGCGGGAGAACTGGGGCATGTAAGAAGTGATCTCTGTTGAACGAATGACATCACCTATATATACCCCCCTAGGGTATTTCAATCAGGATCGACAAATGACCAAGGACACTGATGCAAAGCTGAACCGCCTCAAGCGGATCGAAGGCCAAGTGCGCGGCGTCGCGCAGATGGTCGAGGATGATCGCTACTGCATGGACATCCTTCACCAAATCGCCGCGATCAAATCGGCGTTGGCCAAAGTCGAAACGCAGGTTTTGAAAGACCATGCGGCTTGCTGTGTAGCTGAAGCTATCGCCAGTGGTGACGAGGGCGAGCAGCGCGAGAAGTTTGAGGAACTCGTGGACCTGTTGGAGCGGACGCGGAAGTAGCTTGGATCAACGTCCGCAATTGGGTCTATTGTGTTGAAAAAGTCGGGCGTAGCCGCTTCGCGCGTCTTTTCGGGTAATTATCATTCGGAAATCCCATGGAGGGCGGCACATTACTACACAGGGCGGTCGCACTGACACCAGATATTGCTCGCCAAAATCGATAGCGGAGTTTTTCAACAGAATAGGGTCGTTTGCGGACTGTCCGCTTTTGGCATTTTGGCGACAACAAACAGACCATTGCTCCATTAGCCCAAAATCAAATCGCAATACTCGCCAGCGCGTCTTCGGCATCATCGCGCACCAGATGGCCATAGTGCTTTTCGATCATGGCAACACTTGTTCCTGATAGCTGCGCAACCGTCAGGATAGGCAAGCCAGCGCGGATCAGGTCGGTAATAACGCAGTGTCTAAGTGTGTAGGCCGATACGGCACTTGGTAAGCCAGCCGCGTTAACCGCGTCCTTGATCGGATACTTCCACGCGTCCTTGTTCCATACCTCCCCGCCAGCGCGGGCAAAGATCGGCGCGGCTGGCAGTTTGCCCTTCACCTGTTTGGCAAAGAAATCAGCAATCACCGGCGGCACCGTAATCTGGCGCGGATTGTCGTTCTTGTCCTTGCCAATGGTGAGGGTGCGGGTTCGCTTGTCAAAGTCGCGTGCTGTTAGGGTTGCCAAAGCGCCGGGACGCAAAGGCAGCATGCAAAGGCCCTGCACAAATGGCCGCGCATCATCGCGCAGGGCATCAATCAGGCGTTTGCGCTCCGGCTTGTTCAGATACAGGTTTCGGCGCTTATCTGCTCCTTTGAAGGGGCGGAGCGCCTCCTGCCATGCGGCATCGGTGTTCGGTGTACCGTGTTTCAGGACTTGCCCCAGCGCAGCTCGTAGCGGGACCATATCGCGGTTCACGGTCGACTTGGCGCGCTCTTTCCATAACTTAGCGCCCTTCTTGTTTCGCGAAACCAATGCAGGGGCTTGTTCCAGCCGCTTGCGCCAGCTGCGCAAATGGTGCCGTCGCAATTTGTCCAGCTTAACCTTGGCGATGGCATCGGAATAGACGTGCCGCCGCAGAATCCCTCCTTGAATCGGGCAGGGCTTCTCTTTCGCGTATGCTTCGCAGGCATCCTTGACGGTAACCATGTCGCTGGCCCGTTCTCCTCCACACTCGACCGTATCAGCCCACAATTCCGCATCCGCTTTCGCTTGATTGAAAACATCGTGGCCTTCGAGCTTTCCATAATCGCCAAGCGACTTTCGCGAATTGCGTTTTGTGTCGACGTTATAGGCCCGCGCGAACCAAGTGCCCCGTTTGCCCTTCTTTGAAGGTCGAAACCCTACGTAACAGCCTTGGCGCAGGCGCTGCCAGTGTGGCTCGTCACCAGCTCGTGCCTTCAGCTTATCGCGCTCATTGATTCGGCTGAGATCGGGCATTGTGCGGCTGGCTCCAAAATCCATGAAAAAAACATGAAAAACATTGGCGAACATGCTTGAACGCCCATGGTTGTTTTTATTGAAGGTTTCGGTTCGCGTAAAGCCGTCAATGCGCGTTTGCCCACCCTTGCCAAGGTTGGGGTCGGGCGTTCGAATCGCCTCGCCCGCTCCATTTCTTCCAATTTGCGAATGCATCCCCCTCGGGGGAAGCGCGTCTGATTGACGCGCTCTATTCGCTTGTGCGCTCTGTTCGTGCCTCGCGCAGCGCAGGTCACTGTGCCGCTCATCGGTCGTTCACAGCGATTCGTCGAACCACCGAAGAACAAGCTTGCAAGCGTGAGCGTCTCTGCTAGTGGCGTGATACGTTATTACATTCAACTACTCTCGATCAGGGACGATCATGAAACCGACAACTTCTCATTTGGCGCTTGCCACTGCTCTCTCGCTTGGGCTGATTTCAACTCCCGCCGCCGCACAGACGCAAGCGGAGCCAGACAGTGATCAGGCCGAAGAACGCCTCGCCGATGACCTGCACAATCGCCAGGTCGATTACGAAGGCAATATCATCGTCAGCGCCGCTGGCCTTGAGCAATTGGACGTGCTCGCCGGTACGTCGGTGCTCGATATTGAAGATATTCAGAAGAACCTGAACGGGCAGATCGGCGAAGTCCTCGCCAAATTGCCCGGCGTTTCCGCCACCAGCTTCTCTCCCGGCGCATCGCGCCCGGTTCTGCGCGGCTTCCAAGGTGAGCGCGTGCGCATTCTGGTTGACGGCCTGGGTACAGCAGACGTCTCCAACACCTCGGCTGACCATGCGACCACGATTGAGCCGCTGACGACCGAGCGGATCGAAGTTCTGCGCGGCCCAGCTGTACTTTTGTTTGGTAGCCAAGCGATCGGCGGCGCAGTCAACGTCATCGACAAGCGTATCCCGCGCCGGATGCCAGACGAAGCGCTGCATTTCGATGCGGTTGTGGCGGCGGATACTGCGAGTGACTTGCGCAATCTCGGCGCGTCGCTTGATGTGCCGCTCGGTAACAGCTTCGTCTTCCACGTCGATGGTAGCTATCGCAACACCAATGATCTGGAGATCGGCGGTTTCCAAATCGCGCCGGAACTGCGCGCTGAAATCCTCGAATTGGCCGACGAAGAGGAAGCCGAAGGTGAGGTTGAAGAGGCAGCGGAACTGCGTGAAGCAGCCGAAGCGCGCGGGGTCATCCCCAACTCCGCAACCGAAACCTGGACGGCCAATGCTGGCCTCAGCTTCATTTCCGGCAACAATGTCTTTGGTGCCTCGATCGGCTTTTACGATACGGATTACGGCGTCCCCGGCCGCCCGGGTACTGAGCACGCGCACGGCGAAGAAGGTGAAGAGGAAGAAGGCGAGGAAGAGGGTGAGGAAATCGTCACCATTGGCCTTGAGCAATTCCGCGCAGACTTCCTAGCTGATCTCGACCTTGGCGATGGGTTCTTCGAGCGGCTGAAAATCCGCTTTGGCTATTCCGATTACACCCACACCGAATTTGAAGGCGATGAAATCGGCACCGTATTCGATGTCGAAAGCCTTGAGGCGCGGGTCGAGCTCTCGCAAAGCGAAACCGGGCCGTCGCGCGGTTCGATTGGCCTGCAATACACCTACCGCGATTTTCAGGCGATTGGTGAAGAGGCCTTTGTCGCCCCCAACATCACCGATCAATTTGCGCTGTTTGCGCTGCAGGAATTCGGCCCTGGCCCGATCCAATTGGAGGCCGCTGGCCGCGTGGAATTCACCGATGTCTCCTCGCAGGAGCTGGGCGTCTCGCGGGATTTCACCAATTTCTCAGGCGCGCTTGGCCTGGTCTATGAGGCTGACGATGCCTTCCGCGCAGGCGTGAATGTCTCGCGCGTCGAACGCGCTCCGGCGGCGGAAGAATTGTTCGCCAATGGCCCGCACATCGCGACCCAGCAATTTGAGATTGGCGACACGACGCTGTCGACCGAAAGCGCATGGGGCATTGAAGCCTTTGCGCGCGGCCAGGTCGGTCCGGCGACATTCAGCCTCGCAGTCTACAACCAATGGTTTGACGACTACATCTTCCTCTCCGGAAATGGCGAGGAAGAGGACGGCCTGCCGGTGTTCGTCTTCCTTCAGGATGATGCGGATTACTTCGGCATCGAGGGCGAGGTTCAATTCCCATTGTTCAAAAACGGCGGGATGGAATTGCTGGCGGACCTGCGCGGTTCCTACATTCAGGCAGAGCTTGACGATGGCACCGCCGTCCCGCGTATTCCACCGATCGAATTGCTTGGCGCGCTGGAGCTGCAAACCGATGCATTTGACGCACGTGCGGAAGTGCAATGGTTTGGCGAGCAGGACGATGTCGACGCTTTTGAAACAGAAACCGATGCATTTGCATTTGTGAACCTGTCGGTGGCTTGGCGCCCTCTGCCAAGCCGCGAGAACGTGACCCTGGTGGTCGGTGTCGACAATCTGTTTGATGTCGTTGGCCGCCGCCACGCGAGCTTTACCAAGGATTTCGTGCCGCTGGCCGGGCGCAATCTAAAAGCCAACGTCCGCTTCAGCTTCTAAATCCGCCGCCAAAGCGGGAACGCAATAAAAAGGGCAGGTTCGGCGAATGCCAGGCCTGCCCTTTTTGCGTGCTTATGCTCGGCTTTGCCCGCGGATTAATTCTCCAGAGCAAACGTCAGGTCGGCATGCTCCTCGAGCCGCTTGACCAGATCCTCGCCCATGAAGGAACCCGGCGTGCCAATGCCGCCCTCGGCCTTGCAGCTGAGCAGGCCAATCGCGGTTTCTGCGATCATCCGGCTGGTTGAGCCATAGCCCGGATCATACTTGCCTTTGACGCCGTAATGCAGGCTCTCACCGTCCGGCATATCAGCCACGAACAGCACGTCGTAAAATCCGTTCTCACGCTCTTCCTTGCTGGGGCCTTCACCTGGCTTGGGTGGCTTGGCACCGAACGGGTTCTTCATCATTTCAGCCGCCGCATTGGCCATCTTCTTGCCCGCATCGCCCGGGCTGGTCAGCACCATTTCATCATAGACGAAGTCTTCGCCATATGGGTGGCCGAGCAGGAAGTTGGTGCGGTGCACGTTCTTGGTGTTGATCGCGGCCATCACAAACGGAGCGGCCCATTTGTCGAGGTCTTTCTCATAGGTCGGGACCATGCCGGAGGGCTGACTTGGCCCCTCAAAGCCTGGGGTCAGACCGAAGGAGCTGCGCAGCACATTGATGAGCTTGGGGTTCTTGGCCACCGCCTTCATCGTTTCGGTCATACTGGCCACCGTGCCGCCTGATGCACCGCCCGCCATTGCGCGCACGCGGCCGCGAATGCGCGGTGCTGGCTTGCCAAAGCGCTTCTTGGCTTCTTTTTGAGCCATCAACACGCCGAGGTCGAAGGGGATGGAATCGAACCCGCTGGAGAAACAGATGCTCGCGCCGCTGGCCTTGGCCGCATCGCCGAACTGGTCGATTTTTTCGCGCATCCAGGTCGGCTCGCCGCACAGATCGGTGTAATCAGTGCCGGTTTTGACGCAGGCCTCGACCAGATTGTCACCGTAAAGCTGATACGGACCAACCGTGGTCAGCACGACTTTGGTGCGCGCGCACATCGCCTCCAGGCTGGCCATGTCATCGGCATCAGCCACCACCAATGGCGTGCTGGCTGGTGCGCCAATTTCGTCGCGCACTGCCTCCAGCTTTTCCAGGCTGCGCCCGGCCATCGCCCATTTTGGGGCATCGCTGCTGTCCCCATATTCGCAAACGAAATGCTCTGCCACGAGCCGCCCGGTGAACCCGGTGGCGCCATAGATGATGATGTCGAATTCGGTCTTAGCCATACGAAAACTCTCCTTTTGCGCCAGCTTGATGCGCGCGCATGATCACAGAGTCAAAGCCGTTACGGCGCAGGTGGTTCCTAAGCGAGGTCCGAAAGCGGAACGCGCGGCACTACGCCGGTCTGGCTGGAGATTGCCAGCAAGGTGCCATCCTCGCCGAAATGCTGCGCCTGCCCCTGAGCAACGCCGCGATCAAAGGCGCACATCTGGGTCACGGACAGCACCCACCCCGGCGGCGCCGATTGGATGAAGCGGAAGGTTGCATCCAAGCTCGATCCGCCGTGCGCGCGCGGGTGCGCGCCAAGGAAAAAGTCTGAGATCACCGCCAGCAAGCCGGCATCATTGGCAAAGCCTGCCTTTGAACGCGACCACACAGCCTCGATCCCGCGCTCATTGTCCTCCAGCGCGGTGCGCCGCTCTAGCTGGCCGGGCAGATTGTCGTCAAAGCCATTGGCGTCCTTCGGCTTCTCCGGGCATTCATCTGGCGGCGGGACGTCGGGCATTTTCGCAAACAGCACCTGCTCGCTCGGTTCGCGCGCTCCAACGGCGGCGGTAACCATCTGGATCACCCGCCCGTTTAGGATGACATCCGCCTGCCATTGGCCAATGCTGCGCCCGCCGCCTACTTGCTCGCAGCGGATGGTGAGCTCCTCTGCGCCTTGGCTGGGGATGCGAAACTGGATGGTCGCCCAGAGCAGGGGTTGCTGGCTGGACAGCTCCAACGCGTCCACCGCCGCGCCCAGGCAGGCACCGCCCATGATGTGCGGATTGCCGGGCGGGCCTACGGTGGCGGGCCGGGTGATGGGGAGGACATATTCGCCCTCGCGCCCGCTCTCAGACGGCACGACCCGCCAGAATGGAAATTTGGCGATGGTCATGGGTGCGTTTTCCTTTTCTTTGAGATACCGGGACCACCCCGCGCCCTCCACCCTTTCACCCGGATCCTAACCCGGTGTGACAATCCGGGTGGAAGGGTGGAGGGCGCGGGTGGCCAGGGACCGGGCCTATAACCTCGGCAAGGTCACCCCGCGTTGGCCCATATATTTGCCAGCGCGGTCTTTATAGCTCGTCTCGCAGCGCTCATTGCCCTTCAGAAACAGGAACTGGCACGCGCCTTCATTGGCGTAGATTTTCGCAGGCAGCGGCGTGGTGTTGGAAAATTCCAGCGTCACATGCCCCTCCCAGCCCGGCTCCAGAGGGGTGACATTCACGATGATGCCGCAGCGCGCATAGGTGCTCTTGCCGAGGCAGATCACCAACACGTCTTCGGGCACGCGGAAATATTCGACCGTGCGCGCCAGAGCAAAGGAATTGGGCGGGATGATGCAGACATCGGTCTTGCGGTCGACCAGGCTGCCCGCGTCAAAGCTCTTTGGATCGACCGTGGCCGAGTTCACATTGGTGAAGATCTTGAACTCATCCGCGACCCGCGCGTCATAGCCATAGGATGAGAGGCCATACGAGATGACGCCCTCGCGCCGCTGAGCCTCAACAAAGGGCTCAATCATGCCCTCGTCTTGCGCCTTGGACCTAATCCACTTGTCTGAAAGAATCGCCATGCGTGATTGATTCCCGAAGCAGCGCGCGGGGGCAAGCGCGGCCAAGGTTTTAGGTGTGGGAGGAATTGAGCGAGTGCGAGACATGCTAAGAAAAGGGGGGGGGCAGCTAGCGCCCCAGTTGCAGACGTTCGCTTCATTCGCCAATATGATTTGATGAGGCTCGTTGTAACTTTGTGGTTCGTTGTCTTAATGTCAGCTTGCTCTGGTGATCTAACCAGCGCCGAGCGTGCCGCATTGATCGCTGATGCTGAGAATAGAGTACTATTGCCGGAAGGCGCCGGGAATCTCACTTGCTACCACCGCGAATATTCCATCGTATGGGTTCCAAATAGCTATGTCGGAAAGAAGTATTTGGTCGGGGAGTACCACCTGTCAACGCCTTACTTAGGTGAAGAGTCTGGGGAGCGAAAACCCGGTGTGAGTTGGAAAGAGCGTGAAGACCTAACCATGGGATTCGCGGATCAAGGGTGTCGAACACTTTGGTTTCAATACTCGGTGGACGAAACCGACCAAAGAGTTCAAGCTAAATGCGCGACCACGTTGGATGGAACCATTCCCGTGAAGGTCGATCCACCGGTGGACTGCTGAGGTCAGGTCTTGGCCAGTAAGGCGTCATTCCGCTTTCACCCCCAAATGCCTCCACCTCACTTTATCGCCTTCGCCCGCAGCGCCGGATTAAGCCCCGTCATATGGTTCAGCCATTTCTTCGGGCGTCTCAGCATATTCTCCGGGTAGTTCACCTTTAGCCCGGCGATCTGCGCCATGGCGCCGACAAAGTGGATGCAATTGCGCGTGTCGAGGTCGTAATATTTGCCCGGCGCATTGCGCCATTTGCTGACCTCGGCCTTTATCCGCTCATATTGCGCATCGGTCAGACGCACGCTGAAATGGCGGTTGGTTTTCTTGATGTACTTTGGCTCCTCAACCAGGATGTCGTGCACCACCGGCCCATTCAAAATCGCGGGCGAGACCTTTTTCGCGGTGAAGCCGTAATTCTCGTTCACCACCTTGCCCGAACCCAGCGTCCCCTCCAGCACGATGAAGGCGTGGGGATAGCGCCCAAACAGCACCGATCCGTTGAAGCTGTGAAAATGCATGGTCACCGCCGCAAAGGCGGGCCCGCTCCAGACGAGCGCGAGCAGAGTGACGATAAGGGTTGCGATCCGTTTCATGGGCGGCGTGATAAATCGAAGCCCGCTTAGTTCGCAAGGGTTGGCGCGGCGGGCTGCCCCAAAAGGCTGGCATTGCCGCCTGCCGCCGTTGTGTCTGTGCAACTGACGCGTTCGGTCGCGAAGCGCGCGAGATAATGCGGGCCGCCCGCCTTTGGCCCGGTGCCCGACAGGCCTTCACCGCCAAACGGCTGGCTTTCCACGACCGCGCCGATCTGATTGCGATTGACATAGAAATTGCCGACCCGCGCGGCGGCTTGCACGCGCTTACGGGTGTTCTCGATCCGGCTGTGCAAGCCCAATGTCAGGCCAAATCCCGTGGCGTTGATATCGGCGATGACTTGGTCGAGCTCGCTTGCCGCAAACCGCGCGACATGCAGGACGGGGCCAAAGTTCTCGCGCTTCAGATCGAGGATAGAGTCGATCTCAATGATGGTCGGCGCAACAAAGCAGCCATGCTCTGTGCTATTGGGCAGCTCGCTGCGCCAGACGGTGCCGCCGAGCTGCTCTCGCCGGGCCACATGGCGTTCCAACGCGGCCTGCGCATCGGGATCGATAACCGGGCCAACGTCGGTTGAGAGCTGACGCGGATCGCCAATGCTGAGCGCATCGAACCCGCCGCGGATCATGGCCAGCATTTCGTCGGCCACATCTTCTTGCAAGTATAGCACGCGCAGCGCGGAGCAGCGCTGCCCTGCGCTTTGAAATGCGCTGGCCAGAACATCGCGCACGACCTGTTCTGGCAAAGCGGAGGAATCGACGATCATCGCATTTTGCCCGCCAGTTTCCGCGATCAAGGTGGCAATCGGGCCATCGCGGCCGGCCAGTGCCAGATTGATGGCGCGCGCGGTCTCTGTGGAGCCAGTGAAGGCCACCCCGGCAATGCGCGGGTCAGAGGTGATCATTTGCCCAACGTCGCCCGCGCCCGGCAGCAATTGCAGCGCCTCTGCCGGGATGCCCGCCTCGTGGCACAATTTCACCGCCAGCGCCGCGATCAGCGGGGTTTGCTCAGCAGGTTTGGCGATCACGCTGTTGCCAGCGGCCAGTGCGGCGGATGCCATGCCGATGAAGATGGCGAGCGGGAAATTCCACGGGCTGATCGTGGCGAACACGCCGCGCCCATGCAGCGAGAGCAGGTTTTCCTCGCCGGTAGGGCCGGGCAAAACGGTAGGCTCAGCAAATTGGCGGCGCGCCTCGCACGCGTAATAGCGCAGGAAATCGACCGCTTCGCGCAGCTCCAGCACCGCATCGGGTAGGGTCTTGCCCGCCTCACGCTGGCATAGGGAGAGGAACTCCGCCGAATGCGCCTCAAACAGATTGGCGGCTTCATCGAGAAGCGCAGCCCGGCTTTCCCCGCCCAGTGCATCCCAGCCCGGCTGGATCGCGAGCGCGGTGGTGATGGCGTAATCGACCTCCCCCGCCGTGGCGTCGCGGCGCGTGCCAACCTGGCTGCCAAGGTCATGCGGCATGGTGATCGGCGCGATCTCGCCTGGCTCTTCGCTGACGAAGGTCGGGCTGGCGTTCCATTGCTGCGTCGCCAGCTCGCTCAGGCGGAGCTCCAGCGGGCCGCGCACAAGCGGATCTGACAGGTCGATCCCGGCGCTGTTTGTGCGGTTTTCAAAAATGTCGGCGGGCAGAGGAATGTTCGGATTGCGAAAGGGTGAGCACTCGGCGAGCTGAGCAATAGGGTCACCGGCCAGCTCTGCGGCGGGAATATCGGCATCGCCCATCCGGTTTACGAAACTGGTGTTGGCGCCGTTTTCGAGCAGGCGGCGCACGAGATAGGCGAGCAATTCCTTGTGCCCGCCAACCGGCGCGTAAATGCGCACGGGCGTGCGGTTGTTACCTTCCACAGCGGCAAGCGCATCGTACACTTCCTCGCCCATGCCGTGCAGGCGCTGAAACTCGTAGGGTTTGTCTACGCCAAGGCCTTTAATCGCGGCGATGGTGTAGGCGTTGTGCGTTGCAAAGGCGGGGCGGATCACATCCGCGTGCTCAAACAATCGCGCGGCGCAGGCGAGGTAGCTCACATCGGTGGCGAGCTTGCGGGTGAACACCGGATAATCGCTGAGGCCGCCAACCTGCGCGAGCTTGACCTCGCTGTCCCAATAGGCGCCTTTGACGAGGCGCACGAACAGCTTGCGGCCATGGCGGCGGGCGAGCTTCGCGGCCCAATCACACAGTGGCAGGCCGCGTTTTTGATAGGCTTGCAGGGCGAGGCCAAACCCCTCCCAGCGCGATCCATCAGCGCGCACGAACAGGCTGTCATCGGCCATCAGAGCTTCAATGATGTCGAGCGAGAGCTCGAGGCGTTCGGCCTCTTCGGCATCAATGGTGAAATGAATGTCGGCATCGCGCGCCTTTTCGGCGAGGCTTCGGACGATTGGCACCAGATCAGTGCGGGCCTGGTCGGCGTGCAGAAAGTCGTACTTGGGATGCAGGGCCGACAGTTTGACGGAGATACCCGGTGAAGGGCCAACCCCGCCCTTGGCCTCTTTTGCGAGCCGTTCAAGCGCGCCTTCATAAGCCTCGCGGTAGCGCGCGGCATCGGCGAAAGTCATCGCCGCCTCGCCCAGCATGTCGAAGCTGTGCGTCAGACCCTTGGCGCGTTCAGGCTTGGCCCTCTCCAGCGCTTCGTCAATGTCGCGGCCAAAGACGAATTGCCCGCCCAGGATTTTCATCGCTTGCAGGGTCGCCTTGCGCACGACGGGTTCGCCGAGCCGGTTGACCGCGCGTTTCAGGCTGGAGCCCATGCCGCGCTGATGCGCCTCTGGCGGGTCGATCACTTCGCCGGTCAGCATCAGCGAAAATGTCGCCGCGTTGACGAAGGTGGAGGCGCTTTCGCCCAAATGCTCCGACCAATCGATCGCGCCAATCTTGTCCTTGATCAGCGCGTCAGCCGTGCTGGCATCGGGCACGCGCAGCAGCGCCTCGGCCATACACATCAGGGCAATGCCCTCTTCGGTGTCGAGCCCGAATTGCTGCAGGAATGCATCGATCCCGCTCGCCTTTTTCGCGCGCGCGCCCTCGATCAATTGAGTCGCCAGTTCAGCTGAGGCCTCGTGCAAGCGCGAGGCGGGGGCGGCCTGCTCAATGCGTTCTTGGATGCACGCGTTCTCCTCGGCGCGATAGGCGCGGCGCAGGTCAGATCGGTCGAGCGGTTGAAGGTTCGTCACGGCTTGCGATTCGCACCTTGAATAGTTGCACTGATCCAGTGATCTGAACCCGGATGGATCGCCGCGCAAGCCCCAGTGTAAACGGCCGTGAAGTGTGGGAACACCGACGCCGCCGGGCGCGCGGTTAGAGCGGCCCGATCAAACGGCCTGCAACCGCATCCAGGCGAGTGAGCAATTCTGGATCATGCTCATCAGGTGCGGTGATCACTGCGTCATCCAGCGCAGTGTCAATCGGTGAGGGTTTGCGACCATCGGGTAGCGCATTGATCAGGCGCACAATCATCTCGCGCGCCAGATCGCCATTGGACTGCATCTGAGTGACGACCTGCGCCACGTCCACCGCTTCGCCTTCACGCCAGCAATCGAAATCGGTGACCATGCCGACCAGCGCATAGGGCAGCTCTGCCTCGCGGGCGAGCTTTGCCTCTGGCATGGCGGTCATCCCGATCACATCTGCGCCCCATTCGCGGTACATCCGGCTTTCCGCGCGGGTGGAAAATTGCGGGCCCTCCATCGCCAGATAAGTTGCTCCGGCGGTAAATTTGCCCTTCGCCTCGGTGATAGCATCAGCGGCCATTTCCGACAGCCGCTCGCACACCGGATCGGCCATGGAGACATGGGTCACAAAACCGGAACCGTAATAGGTTGAGGGGCGCCCTTTGGTCTGATCAATGAACTGGTCGACCACCACGAAATGGCCCGGAGGCAGCTCTTCACGCAGCGAGCCGACGGCGGAGATAGCCAGAATGTCGGTGCAGCCAGCGCGTTTCAGCGCGTCGATATTGGCCCGCGCATTGACCTCGCTCGGGCTGATCGGATGGCCCCGGCCATGACGCGGCAGAAAACGCACGCGCACATCGCCAATCCGACCGCACAAGATCTCGTCTGATGGCTCGCCCCAAGGGGTCTCAACCGCGATCCACTGCTGCGCTTTCAGCCCTTCGATATTGTAGAGGCCAGAGCCTCCGATGATCCCGATTGTCCATGGGCCGGCCATGCGTGTCATCCTTTGAATATTGCGCGAAAGAGCATGCCCGATGCGGGCTGAACCGCCAAGAAAGCGTTAAGTCAGGTCAATGCGTTCCGGCAAGCCTTTGCGAACAGCCTTATCGGCCTGAGCGTATGGCCCAGCAATCGATGGGCGCGCCTGCATGCGCTCAAAATGGGCGGCAAAGCGTGGCCATTTGTCGAGCGGCGTTTCCGCGACCAGCGAGACTTGCATCAAGCAGCAAGCGATCGAAATATCTGCAATCGACAGAGCATCGCCGACAAAAAACTCATTATCGCCCAGCGCGCCTTCCAGATAGTCAAACACGGGCGGCAATTTGGTGGCCCAAGTCTCGCGCGCGGTCTCCAGATCAGGCGCCTCGCCCTTGGTGATCGCAAAAAAGATGGGGCGAAAGATGCCGAGCCCCCCGGCCAGCGCCAAGGTCGTGTCGGCATATTCCTCCAAACTCAGCGCGCGTCCGTAGGCAAAGGGTTCAGCCGGGTACAGCGCGGTCTCAGGATGCTTGGCTTCGATGTAGCCGCAGATGGCTGACGAGTCGGCGATGGTGCCGTCAACGCCTTCAGTTGCGATCGAGCGATCGCGCAGCACGGGAATGCGCTTCATCGGCGAGATGTCTTTGAACCATTGCGGCGGGTCGAACACATTGACCGGCTCAACGTCAAAGGCGGTGCCTTTTTCCAAGCACACGGCGGCGACTTTGCGCACGAATGGAGAGACGGGGCTGCCATAGATGACAAGGTCGTTCGGGGCGTCGGACATATCTTGTTCCTCTTCCGGGCCGGGGCCAGATTTTCGGTTGCACTGTGCAATTGATCGTGGTCGCTGGCGAGCGCAAGCATTATCGTGCGACCTGCAAATGCGATTGAACTTTGCTGGTCAAAGGTCCACCTAGATTGGCGAGAGTAATCCAAAAAGATTCGAGAGAGGCATTCCCATGGTCACCCAGTACAAAAATCTCATCAATGGCGAGATGATTTCCACCACCGACATGCTCGACGTGGTCAATCCAGCCAATGAAGAAGTCATCGGCCAGGTGCCAGCTTGTGGTCAGGCGGAGCTCGACCAAGCTGTCGCCGCCGCCCGCGCCGCCTTCAAGACCTGGAAGAAAACCCCATTGGAAGAACGCCGTGCGGCGATCATGGCGGTCTCTGACACGATCAAGGAAAACGCCGATGAGCTGTTCCGCCTGCTGACCAGCGAGCAAGGCAAGCCGCACCAGCAAGCCAAGGTCGAGATTTACGGCGCCGCCGCTATTTCTGCGGCGCAATCCACCCTCGAACTGGAAGATGAGATCAACGAAGACAGCGATGCCCGGTTGAGCCGGACGCGCCGCGTACCTGTCGGCGTGGTCGGCGGCATTGTGCCGTGGAACTTCCCAGTGATGATGGCGATCCAGAAGATCGTGCCTGCGATGCTTTCCGGCTGCACGATTGTGCTCAAAACCTCGCCGTTTACCCCGCTCACAACCCTGCGCATTGCAGAGCTGATCGCGGACAAAGTGCCAGCGGGCGTCGTTAACATCATCACCGGCAATGATGATTTGGGTCCGATGATCACATCGCATCCTGATATCGACAAGATCACCTTCACCGGGTCGACCGCGACGGGCAAAAAGATCATGGAAGGCGCGAGCGCCGACCTCAAACGCATCACGCTGGAGCTGGGCGGCAATGATGCCTCCATCGTCATGCCCGATGCCGACCCTAAGAAGGTGGCTGAACAATTGTTCTGGTCCAGTTTCCAGAATGCTGGCCAAGTCTGCATCGCGGCGAAGCGCATCTATATCCACGAGGATATCTATGACGAGCTGTCCGCTGCGATCGCTGAATATGCGAGCCAAGTGAAGGTCGGCGATGGCGCTCAGCAAGGCACTGGTGTCGGGCCGATCCAGAACAAGAAGCAGTTTGACCGCGTGGTCGAGCTGATCGAGGATGCCAAAGACAATGGCTATAAATTCCTGGTCGGCGGGGAAACAGATCCATCGGGCTCTGGCTACTACGTGCCGATCACCATTCTCGACAATCCGCCCGAAGACGCGCGGATCGTGGCTGAGGAGCAGTTTGGACCAGTTATGCCGCTGATGAAATTCTCCACCGAGGAAGAAGTGATCGAGCGCGCGAACAATTCAGAATATGGCCTGGCCGGTGCGGTCTGGACGGCTGACCCGGACAAGGGCGTTGAGATTGCAGAGCAGCTGGAAACCGGCACTGTGTGGGTCAACGAATTCATGCACCTGTCGCCGTTCGCTCCGTTTGGCGGGCATAAGCAATCCGGCTTTGGCGCGGAATACGGCAAGGAAGGCCTGAAAGAATTCACTTATCCGCAAGTAATTACTGTAAAGAAGGACAATGTTCCGGCATAGTCGGAACGTCTGAAGTTTGATTAGTTAAGAGGGGTCGCAAACCATGGCACTCAAGTTTTCTAAGTCGCGCGGCATCATGCTGGCAGCTGTGGCTGCTGTTGCTGGGCTGGGCGCAGCAATGCCTTTGCAAGCACAATTTAATGTCGGCAATGTCGTCAAATCCGCCAAGAAGGTCGCCGAGGCGGCGAGCTATTCTGATGAGGAAATCGTCAGTTTCTTCAGCCAAATGTCTGAGGAAATGGACAGCCAAAACCCAGTTGCCACTATGGACGATCCCTATGGTCAGCGCCTTGCTGCGCTTACTGAAGGGCTCGACAGCTATGATGGTCTCGACCTCGATATCAAAGCCTATCTGGTGAAGGACGTGAACGCGTTCGCCATGGGTGATGGCACCGTGCGTGTGTTCGCCGGCCTGATGGACAAGTTTGAAGATGATGAGCTGCGCTGTGTGATCGGTCATGAGATCGGCCACGTGAAGCTGGAGCATGGTAAGAAGCGCATGAAGCGCACTTTGCAGCAAGACGCGGCGCTGAGCGTGGCTGGCACGGCGAGCAGCGATGTGCGCCGTCTGGCAAACTCAGAGCTGGGCAAATTGTTCGGCGATGTGATCACCGCTCAGCACTCGCAAAAGGCGGAGCGGAATTCGGATGATTATGCGCTCGAGTTTATGAAAGCGAACAATTACAACGCTGAAGCTTGTGTGACGGCGATGGAAAAGCTGGGCACGATGAGCTCTGGCGGCGGAATTGACCTGCTGAAGACGCACCCAAGCCCGCAATCGCGCGCGAAGCGGATGCGCAAAAAGCTGAGCTAAACACGCTTAGGCGTTTCAAGATATTTGCAGCGGCCGCTCGGGAGACTGGGCGGCCGTTTGCTTTTGTGTGTTGAAACGCGCGCGGTTTTCCTACTCGCGGGCTTGCGAGTAGGTGTCGTGAGGCTCGTTGAACCGTCTATTCCTCGCGTGTGATCGAGTGTTTTCACTCGGCGAAGGCGAGCATTTGCGTCGATTCTCTCAAAAGTCACACTTCGCGCTGCGCGATCTGACCTAAGACATTGAAAGTGAGACACTTTCGGCCAAAAGTCACACTTTCGAAAACGCGAAACGTGTTCCAGGCGCCGACCAAACGCCGATGTATGGAAATATCAGCTATTCGCCAGCTGGTTTGCTGAGTAACTCCAGACCGACAGCCCAGCGGCGCTGGAACCCGCGCCAATGCTCTGCTTCGTCCGATCCTGCAAACTTGCCATTGAGCTGTTCGCCAAAGCTGGTCTCCCAGCTGCTGTTATTGGAGTTCGGCGCTGGCACGTTGAGATAGCTCGCCTTGTCCGCATCGCCCTTCAGATGCAGGTCGAGGAATGCGGCGACGAAATGCTGGTTGATGCCGTTGATGCGGTCTTGCCGCCACACCGGTTCGGCCAGGAACTCTGCGACGCGGAACGGTGCATCATCCGGCACAGCGAAGTCATTGCCCACGGTGTTATGACGGGCCTCGCGGTAGACCAGCATGTGCCGAGCCGTCCCGGTCAATTGGTCGAAAATCCAGCTGATCCCGTCAGCGTAATTGGAAACGTCATCCTCGCTGCCAGAGACTAGCAGAACAGGCGCGGTGATCTGGCCAAGCGTCTCGGCGCTCCATACGCGGTTGTCTGGTTGTCCGCCCCATGGCGCAAAGGCGACAACGGCATCGACGCCCGCGTCGTCGCTCGCCGCCTCGCGCATCTGCGCCAGAGCCGGCTCGGGCACTTGGCCAAAGGTCTCGCTATCATAGTCATAGTCGCCGCCCGCCGTCGCCAGCGCGCCGTAACCGCCCATGGAATAGCCGATAACGGCAACCTGCTCTGGGTCGATCAGTCCAAACAGGCCTGTCTGGTCCGACTGCTGGTTCCCCTTGATCTCAGCAAGCACTTGCCGTTGGTCGATCGTGCGGTTGGCCAGCACCAGATTGAACGAATGGATGAAGTCCGTGACCCCCTCGATTGTCATATCGGCATGGTCAATTGAGGCGACGACATAGCCGCGCGAGGCGATGTGTTCCGCCAGATTGCTGAACTGCGTGCTCCAGCCATTGAAACCGTGGCTCATGATGACGAGCGGGAATGAACCCTGAGAAAGCGGTGTGGCATCGGCGAAGGCGCGTCCTGTGTATTCCAGCGGCACAGGCTCCATCGCGGGCGGGGTCATGGTGTGTGTGTAGGTGATTGGCTCTGCGCCTGCGGCGACCTCCGCCGGGTAGAACATGCGCACTTGCAGCATGGGCATCTCCCCATTCTCAGAGAGCTGTCCTGTCGCCATGCCCACTTTGGTGAAGCTGATCCGATCAGGGATGCCGATCAACATCTCCTGCGTCCCGACCTGATACTCGCCATAGCGCCCGAGCTCCGGGGTCTCGCCATCCATACCCTCGTGTACGGTCGGGCTGGCGACATAGGCTGCGGTGCCTGCGCCAATTCCGAGCAGGGCGAGAGCGCTCAGCGCTACGTATCGTTTCTTCATTGCGAGTCGTCGTCTTTCCATTGCGAGTAAGCGAGAGCTTGCCGTCGCTCATATCTGCGTGCACTTCTTACAGCGAATGGACGCGAGGGGAAGTGATGACATTGAGCGCCGATGATCTGACGGAAGGGCTGAGCCGGGTTTTGGCGCGCACTGGGATGGAGGCTCCAGCCGGGCTTGAGCGGCTGACCGGCGGTGCGACCATGGAAAGCTGGCGGTTTTTCAGCGGCGGCGAGGCTTTCGTGCTGCGCCGCGCGCCCAGCCTTGAGTTCATGGCGGACCGCCCGTTTGGTCACGATACTGAGGCAGCAGTGATTCGCGCCGCGAAAGCCGCCGGTGTGACTGCGCCCGAGGTGATTGCGGAGTTACAGCCCGAAGATGGCATCGGCAGCGGCTTTGTAATGCGCGCGCTGCCGGGGACGCCGAACCCCAAGGTGATCCTGCAGTTTGATGAGGCGGATGCTCTGCTGCGTGAGGCGGCGCAGGACTTGGCCCGCATTCACTCGCTCACCCGCGATGATGTGCCCGCTGCCGTGCCGGTTATGGACTACCGAGCGGCCATTGCTGATCTGCGCGCGCAGTTTGAAGAGGCGGGCGGTGATCGCCCGATCATCGCGCTGGGGCTGAAATGGATGGAGGACAATTGCCCTGAGCCTTGCGAGCCTGTGCTCAACCACGGCGATTACAGGCTTGGTAATCTGTTGGCGGAAGAGGGGCATCTGACGGGAGTGCTTGATTGGGAGCTGGCGCATTTCGGTGACCGGCACGAGGACTTGGCGTTTGGCTGCATGGCGGTGTGGCGGTTTGCGCGGTACGATCGACCGGCGCTCGGGCTTGGCTCGCTGGAGGCATATTTCGCAGCCTATGAGGCGGAGAGTGGCTGCACGGTTGACCCCGCCCGCTTCCGCTATTGGCTGATCCACCGCACGGTCTGGTGGGCGCTGGGTTGCCTGAAGATGGCGCAGATCTGGCGCAGCGGCGAGGACCGGATGCTGGAGCGTGTAGTGATCTCGCGCCGGACAAGCGAGCAGGAGCTCGATCTGCTGATGCTGCTGGAGGAGGATGCGCCGGAGAAGGAGAAGGCGAGGATCATAGGAACACTAGATTTCTGGAATCAAGACTGGGGCGAAGCGCAGGACCGTGAACTCGTGCTCGCCGTTTCGGAGTGGCTGGGAACAATCAAAGACCAACTATCCGGCCACGACCGTTTCCAGCTTGCGGTTGCTCGCAACGCGCTGGGAATGGTGTTTCGAAATCAGACGACCAATCCCGCCGAATGGGACAAGCAGCTCTCTGATAGCCTCCTTGCAGGAGAATATCGGACTGATACGCCCGAGCTTCTGGCAAAACTACGGCTTGAGGCGCTGACCAAGCTAGAGGCTGACGTACCCAAATACCCAGCCCTTGCCGTGGCTCGTAAAAAGTGGAGTGGAGACGACTAAATGGATTTCGCAATTCCCGCAGATCTTCAGGCCTATCTCGACGAGCTCGACGCCTTTATCGAGGCTGAGATCAAACCGCTTGAACAACAAGATGACAACATCCGCTTCTTCGACCACCGCCGTGAGCATGCGCGCACCGATTGGGACAAGGGCGGCCTGCCGCGCGAGGAGTGGGAGGTCCTGCTGCACGAGGCCACCGCGCGCGCTGACAAAGCCGGCCATTGGCGCTTCTCCGCGCCTGCGCAATATGGCGGCAAGGATGGCTCCAACCTCTGGATGGCTGCGATCCGCGATCACTTCGCTCAGCGCGGTCTTGGCCTCCACAATGATCTGCAAAACGAACACAGCATCGTCGGCAACTTCCCCTTTGTCACGATGTTCGACACCTTCGGCACTGAGGCGCAGAAACAGGAGTTCATCACCGGCGGATTTGAGCGCACAAGGCGCGTCGCCTTTGGCCTGACCGAAGCGGAGCACGGCTCCGACGCGACCCATATGGAAACGCGCGCGGTCAAGGAAACGCGCGACGGGGTGCCGGGATACCGGATCGATGGTGAGAAGATGTGGATCACCGGCATGCATGTCGCCACACATTGCGCGGTGTTTGCGCGAACCGATGGTAAGGCGGGGGACGCGCGCGGCATCACCTGTCTGCTCGTGCCGAACCCCACTGACGGTCTCAAAATCGAGGAATGGATGTGGACGTTCAATATGCCCACCGACCATCCGCGCCTCTCGCTCAGCAATGTCTGGGTGCCGGAAAGTGCAATGCTGGGTGAGGAGGGACGCGGGCTCGCGCTGGCGCAGAGCTTCGTTCACCAGAACCGCATTCGCCAGGCGGCGTCTTCGCTGGGCGCGGCGACCTATTGCGTAGAGGAAAGCGTCATATATGCGCGGGAGCGCAAACCCTTTGGCGAGGAGCTGGCGAAAAATCAGGCGATCCAATTCCCGCTGGTGGAGCTGGCGACGCAGTGCGAAATGCTGAGGATGCTGATCTACAAGACCGCGTGGCAGATGGACAATATGCCGCACAAGGAGATTGAGCGGAGCATTTCGGACAAGGTTTCGATGTGCAATTATTGGGCGAACCGGCTGGTGTGCGAGGCCGCCGACCGGGCGATGCAAGTGCATGGCGGGATCGGCTATTCACGGCATAAACCGTTCGAGCATATCTATCGCCATCACCGCCGTTACCGGATCACCGAAGGCGCAGAAGAAATCCAAATGCGCAAAGTGGCGGCCTATCTATTTGGCTATCTGGGACCGAAGCGGGGGATGATGGGGTGAAGAAATCTCAGGTTTCGCAGACCATAGCGGTAGCCCTGACCTTGCTGATTGCCATCGCTGTACCTCTATCAACATCAATTCAGACCGATGACACGCGAGTGATACGCGGTATCTTCATTTCAGAGTTCGAAGGCTTGAGTTTCGTCGAGGTCGAAAGCGTCGCAGATCTCTCGACCAAGGCATGGGGTGATGTTGGCTGGCTCGTAGTTGAAGGCACCAAACTCGATGCCATGATCGATGACAGCTATGATGCGGAATGCCGGAATTATACCACGACCGCATTCCGGCTGGAGTTCCGGGGCAAAAGGGTCTTTGGCGAAACTGGCCACGGTGGGTTGTGGTCTTCGGAATATCAAATCGAAGAACTGATTGAGATTGAAGGCATTGATTTGAAGAAATGCGAGAATCCAGCTCGGTCTCTAATGTATGACGCATTCTCGATCTCTGACTTAGGACGGACTGGCGCTAATTCGACCAACGACTTCGCGGCCCTCTAGCAATTCGTATTGGCCCCGTTAGGGTCTCCCGCGACAACGGGGAGATACCAAATGCGCTCGTTCATCGCCGCCTGGCTGGCAGGCTCCATGCTCGCAATGCCAAGCGCGGCGTTCGCGCAGGACGACGAAGATTGGGACGTTGAAGCGCCCAAGGGTGCGACCGTCGAACAAGTGCCAATCGAGACCGATGAGGGCACGTGGATGGATGTCGATGTGTCGCCTGATGGCCGCACCATCGCCTTCACCATGCTGGGCGATATCTACACTCTGCCGATTACCGGCGGCACGCCCAAGCGGATCGCCGAGGGACTGAGCTGGGAAGTGCATCCGCGCTTTTCGCCCGATGGCACGCGCATCGCCTTCACGAGTGATCGGGGCGGGGGCAACAACATCTGGCTGATGAATGCCGATGGCTCTGACAAGCGGCAGTTGACCAAGGAAGAGTTCCGCCTGCTCAACCAACCGGCATGGTCACCCGATGGCCAGTTCATCGCGGCGAAGAAGCATTTCACGACGCAGCGCTCGCTCGGCACGGGCGAGATCTGGATGTATCACGTATCGGGCGGCGGCGGCGTCCAGGTGGTTGAGCGCGCCAATGAGGCTTTGCAGAAAGAGCTGGGCGAGCCGGTCTTCGCGCCCGATGGCAGCGCGATTTACTACACCCGCAACACGACGCCGGGGAATACCTTTATCTATGCGCAGGATTCCAATGCCGGGATCTTCGCGATTGAGCGGCACGATCTCGAAACCGGCGAAGTAACCACGGCGGTTGACGGCTATGGCGGGGCGGTGCGCCCGGCCCCTTCGCCTGACGGCAAAGAGATCGCCTTTGTTCGGCGGGACAAAGACACCTCGCAATTGTGGATCAAGGAGATCGCCAGCGGGCGCGAGCGGATGATCTATGACGCGCTTGATCTTGATGTGCAGGAGACCTGGGCGGTGACCGGGGTCTATCCCAATATGGATTGGACGCCGGACAGCCGCAGCATTGTGTTCTGGGCGGGCGGTAAGCTCAACCGCGTCAACCGCGACGGCTCGGGCCATGCGGTGATCCCGTTCCGGATCAGCGATACGCGCGGCATTGCCGATGCGCCGCATCCCGAAATCGAGGTGTCGCCCGATCGCTTTGCCACCAAGATGGCGAAGTTCGGTACACTTTCACCTGACGGGACGCAGCTGGTTTTTGAAAGCCTTGGGCAACTTTACACCAAGTCTGCGCGCGGCCGCGACGCGCCGCGCCCGCTGACCGAAGCGCCGAGCGGAACGGTCGAGGCCTATCCTTCGTTCAGCCGCGATGGCTCGCAAATCGCCTATGTCCAGTGGACCGATGAGGGGCTGGGCCGTATTTTGGTCTCTGACACGACCGGGGCAAATAACCGCGTCGCGCTGAGCGAGCCGGGGCACTACGTCAATCCGGTGTTCTCGCCCGATGGCACGAAAATCGTCTATGAGAAGCGCACGGGCGGCTATCTGACCGCGCCGGAGCATTCCGAAAACCCAGGCATTTACATGGTCGATGCGGCGGGTGGAGAGCCGGTCTTGGTCAGCCGCGAGGGCTCAAACCCGCAGTTTGGCAGCGATAATGATCGTCTGTTCATGATCGGGCGCGATGGCAGCAAGCTTGCGCTAATGTCGTCTGACCTGGATGGCGAGAAGAAGCGCACCCATGCGACCGGCACTCTGGTGAATGACTTCCGCGTCTCGCCCGATGGCAAGACAATCGCGTTTCGCCAGAATTATGAAGTGTTCGCCATGCCGGTAATTCCGGGCGGCAAGCCGGTCGATGTGAACGAGGCCAAGGGGCCGGTTCCGATCACCAAAGTTTCCAGCGGAGGCGCGGATTACCTCGGCTGGGCGCGCGGGGGCGAAACGCTGTTCTGGTCGATCGGTCCGACGCTGAAGCAAGCGCAGGTGAGTGAGTTCTTCCGCAATGCGCCCAAGGGGAAGGGCAAGGATAAGGGCTTTGCCCCGCCGACCAGCGGAATCTCGATGGCGGTCACCGTCGATGCGCAAAAGCCAAGCGGCACGGTCGTCATCACTGGCGCGAAGCTGCTCACAATGGCGGCTGGGCTCGGCAGCGAAGACGCAGGTGTGATCGAGAACGGCGTGATCGTGATCGAAGGGGACCGGATCGCGGCGATTGGCGCGGCGGGTGACGTTAACGTGCCCAGCGGTGCGACCACGGTCGATGCCAGCGGCAAGGTCATCATGCCCGGTTTTGTCGACGCGCACCATCACGGGCCGCATGGGACGGGCGATCTCGTGCCGCAGCAGAACTGGAGCCTCGTGCAGGATCTCGCGCTCGGAACCACGACCACGCATAATCCGTCGAGCAATTCTAGCCTGATCTTCGCTTCGGCAGAGCGGCAGATGGCGGGCACTTTGCTCGCCCCGCGCATCTTCTCGACCGGAGAGATCATCTATGGGGCGAAGGCGCCGAGCGTCTATGCCCGGATCGACAGCTATGACGATGCGCTGGCGCATGTCCGCCGGATCAAGGCGCAGGGCGGCATCTCGGTCAAGAATTACAACCAGCCCCGGCGCGAACAACGCCAGATGGTGGCGCGCGCCGCGGCGGCGGAGAACATGCTCAACGTCGCCGAAGGCGGTTCGCTGTTCGGCATGGATATGAACCTGATCGCCGATGGCAATTCGACCATTGAGCACAATGTGCCCGGCGATGTGTTTTACGAGGACGTGCTGCAATTCTTCGGCCAGTCGAACTCGAACTATACCCCGACGCTCAACGTGACCTATGGCGGGCTTGCCGGCGATCCGTATTGGCGTCAGGCGACCGACGTGTTCGACCATCCGCTGATGATCCACACTCCGCCCAAGGTGTTGCTCGCCGCAACGGCGCGGCGCACCAAGGCTCCTGAATGGGCCTTCGTCGATGACAATGCGGCGCGCGAGGCGAAGAAGATTGCGGACCGCGGCGTGAAGGTCTCGATCGGAGCGCACGGTCAACAGCCGGGCATTGGCGCGCATTGGGAAATCTGGACCTTTGCGCGCGGCGGGATGAGCCCGGTCGAAGCGCTCAAAACCGCGACGATCTGGCCGGCGGAATCGCTAGGAATGCAGAAAGATGTCGGCAGCCTTGAAGTCGGCAAGCTCGCTGACTTGCTGGTGCTGACCGCTGATCCGACCGCCAATATCCGCGACAGCGACAAGATCGAAAGTGTGATGATCGGCGGGCGGATGTATGACACCGCGACCATGCAGGAAGTCGCGACCGGCACTGGCGGGCGCCGCGCCTATTGGTGGGAAAGCGGCCAAGGCGGCAATGCGGGCGGATCAGAGGCGGCAACCCATGCTGGCGGCGGTCACAATCACGGAGATGGTGACGGGGGCAGCCAATAGGGCCTAATCGGCCTCGATCAGGGCGCGCAAATCCTTCAGAGCCTTGGCTCTGAGTTGGTGCACGCGCGGGACGCTGACCTCCAAAATCTCGGCGATCTCGGTGAGGTTCATTTCCTCAACGAAGAACAATTGCAGCACCAGCTTGAGGCGGTCTGGCAATTCGGTCATCGCCCGGGTCAGGCGATCGCGGTCTTCCATGTCTGACAGGACTTCGAACGGGTCGGGATCGTCGCTGGCAAAGGCGGTGCTGGTCTCGTCATATTCCTCTGAGATTGAGGTGACAGTGACGCCGGAAGCCTCAATTTCTAGTAATTCGGCGTCGGATATTTTTAGGCGCTGGCCGATTTCCGCGCGGCTGGGTTCGCGTCCCAGCTCTGCGCGCAATTCGCTGAGTGCAGCATCGTATTGGGCGCGTTTCTTTCGCGCCGTGCGGCTGTCATTCATAAGCTTGCGGATCTGATCGAGCATGGCCCCGCGCACACGGATTTTCGCATAGGCGGCAAAGCCATCTTCGCTGGGGCCGGAATGCCGCATGGAGCACTCGGTCAGCGCGATGACGCCGACCTGCATCAGGTCTTCAACCTCTAGGCCCTCGCGGCCCATCCCAAAGACATGCCAAGCGGTGCTGCGGACGAGCGGCATGAAGCGGCGAACGCGGTCGTCTATCTCCGCGCGGTTTGAAGCGCCGTAGCCCGCCGCCCCGGTGGGCGCGGTTCTCGCAAAGCTGCTGGCGTCGTGTTTCATGCGGCCATTGCTCCTGGCTCGTCTTGAGCGGCCCTCGCCGCTGTTTCATCTGGCAACGCGGCGGCGGGCTCAGCCTCCCCACCAATCACCCCGACCACCTCGACCGGCTGGGTCGCGGGCAATTCGTTGATCGACAGGACGAGGCAGCGGGGCACTCGCTGACTGAGCAGAGTGGCAATCGAACGGCGCACAGGCGGCTGAACGATCAGTGCAATCGGCTGGCCCTCTGCCTCCAATATCTGAGTCAGGGTTTCAGCGATCATGCTGCCGCATTCCGGCTCAATCAGCGGCTGGCCCGTTGCCGGATCTGGCACACTGCCGAGGATTGCGGCCTCAAGGTTGGCATCTAAGGTGGCCACCCTCAGCCGCGCGCCAGGTTCGCAAATGCGGGCGATCAGCTTTGCGCCCATATCGGCGCGCACGGCACCCACCAGCAGGTCAAATTCCTGCGTGCGTTGCAGGGCGAGAGCGAGACTGGTGAGAACCGCCTGCGGATGGCCCAGACCAATGCCATCGGCGATCAAGGCGCGGAAAATGCGGGTGATCGCGGCCAGCGACAATGGCTCCGGATGGACGGTTTCAACCAGGCTGGGTGAGCTCTCTTTGAGCGCATCGAGCAATTCGCGCACTTCCTCTGGTCCGAGCAGCTCCTGCGCCTGCGTGAGCAAGGCTTGATTGGCGTGGGTGGCGATGACCGTGCTGGGGTCGACAGTCAGGAAACCTTCCGCAATGGCGTGGTCACGCTCGCGCGGCTCGATCCAGATCGCCGGGCAATCAAAGCTAGGGTCGCGCGTCGCCTCGCCGGTTAGGCCGTGGCCTTGGCGGACATCGCCGGCGTCAATCGCCAGCAATCGGTCGGGACGTACCCGGCCGCGGGCGAGGCTAACCCCACCGAGCAACACTTCGTAGTCTTGAGCGCCCATTTCGACCCCAACCGCAATTAGGGAATAGGATATGAGACCATTTTCCCACAATTCCGCTGCGGCGTATCGCAAGGTTGATCTGGATGCGCGGATCGAAGCATCCGGCGGCGATGACCTCACCCGGATTTGTCTGGAGGAGGCGGTGACAGCTTTGCGCCAGGCGGAGCTTGCCTGCGCAACCGGCGTGTCAGCCGCGCGCGATCCTTTGTCCCGCGCGCATGGGATTACCTTGTGGCTGTGCCGCGGGGTTGCTTCTGACAATCCTTTGCGAGAGGCTTTGGTGCAATTCTACGGCGGGCTGGCTGCGCAGATCCGGCGCAATTTGGCCCGGCCGATACTGGACGAAATCGTGGCCGTGCGCGGTGATCTCAACGATCTTTTGCAAGCGGCACGAACAGTGGGTGGGCCGGACAAGGTGAACGGGAGTGTCCCCGAGGCGGCATAGCCACGGGTTACTTGCAGGGATTACTCGAGCAGAGCCTCGGTGATAATCCGCGCGGCATCCTCTGGGTCCTCCAGCGGGTGAAAATGCGTGCGGTCTGGCCTGTGCATGTCGGTCGCATTGGGCATCGCTGACGCCAGTCCTGGCCAGGTCGGCGAGGATTTGAAATCGCTGAGCCCGGTCTGCTTTGCTCGCACGATCAGAACTGGGATGGCCACCTTGGTGGTGGCCGCATGGATGCCGCTATTGCTGCGGCTGCTGGCATAAACACCCGCTTCCACCTCTGGCGAGCAGGCCAGCTCCATTCCCTCTCCATTCGCAGCGGGCACGAGCCCATATTGGCAATAATCGGTGAACACCCGGCGGTCGAACAGGCTGTAAGGCTCGCGGTCCTCAAACCGCTCCATCATCGCCTGGACCGAGGCAAAGTCGCGCTTGCGCCGCACCGCTGGATGAGAGTTCTCAGCGGTGAACAGATCCTGTCCCATTTCATAGAACTCAGGCGGCAGCACGGTTGGATCAAACAGGATGTGCTGTTTGAAGAGATGCGGATGATCGTGCGCCGCCTGCAGCAGGGCATGCGCGCCCATCGAATGCCCAATGCCAATCACCTGGCATAGGTCGAGATGGGCGAGCATGGCCGCGATATCATCGGCAATTTCAGCCCAATTGCCGATTGGACCGCCTTCTGATTGGCCATGCCCGCGCAGGTCCAGCGAGATGATCCTCCGCGCCGGAAAGCGCTCGATAATCGGATCAAAGACCCGGCCGTGGAAGCCGGTTGCATGGGCAAAGACAAGCGGTGGTCCGCCAACCTCAGGGGCGCCGCTCCATTCCCAAAAAGCGAGGCGGCGGCCACCAATTTCGATTGTCTGCAGCGAGGGTTTTTTCATGCCCCGTGCTGTAAGCCCCTCAAATCAGGACGCAACACTTGCTGCTTCTGTCGGAGCCTGGGCAGGCTCTTCGGGCAGGGATATCTTCAACAAGAAGAAGCCTGCCAGAGCCGACACCAGCGATCCCGACAACACGCCCAGCTTGACCGCATCAACCTGAGCCGGATCTGCAAAGGCGAGATTGCCGATGAACAGGCTCATGGTGAAGCCGATGGCCGCGAGCAGCGATAGGCCGTGGATCTGCCTCCAGTTCACGTCCTCAGGCAGCTTGGCAATGCCAGCCTTCACCGCGACAAAGGCAAAGCCGAAGATGCCGATTTGTTTGCCGATCAGCAGGCCAAGCGCGATGCCGAGCGGCAACGGCGCAGCGAGATCAGCGGGTGAAATGCCGGTTAGACTGACGCCAGCATTGGCGAAGCCGAAGATCGGGATAATCATGAATGCGACCCATGGGTGCAGCGCATGCTCCATCCGCAGCAGCGGCTCAGACCCGCCGCGCGCGACCAACGGAACGGTCATTGCTGCGGCAACGCCGGCCAGCGTGGCGTGCACGCCGGATTTCAGCACGAAAACCCACATCACGATGGTGAGCAGCACGTAGGGAATGCTGGAGCCAATCCGCATGCGATTGACCGCTATCAGGGCGGCAAAGGCCACCGCTGCGCCGATCAACATATCGGTGTCGAGTGTGCCTGAGTAAAACAGAGCGATGATGGCAATCGCGCCAATGTCGTCGATCACCGCGATCGCGAGCAGCAAAGCTTTCAGCGCCACGGGAACACGCGGGCCAAGCAGAGACAAGATACCCAGCGCAAAGGCGATGTCGGTTGCCGCTGGGATAGCCCAGCCAGCTTGGTTTGCCGGGGTGCCAGAGTTGATCGAGAGGAAGACTAGCGCGGGGATCGCCATGCCGCCAATCGCCGCAACCAGCGGGAGCGAGGCCTTGTCCCAGCTCGACAGCTGGCCTTGGATAACTTCGCGCTTCACCTCCAAACCAATGAGGAAGAAGAACACTGCCATGAGGCCATCATTGATCCACAAGATCAGCGCCTTATCAATGGAGAAACCGCCGACGGCGACGGTTACCTGCGTGCCCAAACCGTCGAAATAGGCGGCTGCAAAAGGCGAATTTGCAGCCAGCAGAGCCAGTGCCGCCGCCGCAATCAGGACTATGCCGCCCGCGCTTTCCTGCTTGAGGAAGTCGCGTAGGGCTTCGCTCACTTTGTTAATCACGTGTCAGTTCCCTCAGGTCAAAATGTGTATTTCGTTACTGACCCAACGCTCGACCGTGCCGCAGTATCCCGAAAATCGGAGCGAATGCATCGTATTTGAGCAAGGTATTGAGATTGCACCGCTATCCACCGAGCCACCGCGCGGCCATGCCTGTGCCGATCGCCGCTGAGACGCCGCCAGCCAATGCCAGGCAAACAAGTGCTCTGAATGTCGATCCGCCGCTATTGCCCGCCACTGGCCTATCGAACTTGCGCGAACCAGTGATCATCGGGCCGATGAGATTGCGCTTGCCGAGGAACTGGTATCCAAACACTGCAAGCAAGTGCAGTGCAATTAGGGCGACGAGAACCCAGAAGCCGGTCTTATGCCAGTCGGTCAGCCAGTCAGTTGTCATCACTCCGACTAGCGAATTGAGCGGCCCTGTTGCGCCATCGTAGGGGTCCCCAGCGAACAGGCCCATGCTAGCTTGTGCGAGCATTACCAGAAGCAAGGCGGCAACGCTCCACCCGCCAGACGGGCTGTGACCGATCGCCGAAGGGCTGCGTTTGTGACGGCCTATGAGGTCTTGCAGGCCCGCCAGTGGTGAGCGGAGGAAGCCGGCGAAGCGGGCTGTTTCGCTGCCCACTAGGCCCCACAAGATGCGGAACAGAACCAGAGCGAGCAGCACAAGGCCAAGCCGCATATGCCAGCCCATTTCGCCGTTTTCGGAAGTCCACCACATAGCGGGAACCAGCAGCGCAAAGCCCCAATGCGAGAGCCGCACGGGCCAATCCCAAATCGGTGTTTTCTGCGGCAACATGGATCACTCCTGAGCCGGTTTTAGAGACGCTCTCTCTGCGCGCAGCACGCTAACCGAGCCGCTTAGCCAGAGCGCCTCACTCAGTCTTTGTCGAGGCGGAAGTTGTCGTGGCAGGCTTTGCACGATCCACCCATGTTCTTCACCCCTTCGCCCACTGCGGCAATGTCGCCAGTGCCAGCAGCGGCGGCCAAAGCGGCGCTGGTATCGACCAGCTTTTGCGCAGCGGCTGCGAATTCTTCAGGCTTCTCCCAAATGCTCTCCAGCGCTTCAGTGTCTGCGCCTGAATCCACGCCGGTCCCCTCCGGGAAGTGGTTCGGGATCTCTTGAGCATTGGCATTGATCGTGTTTGCGCTCGCTTCGATCACGCCTAAGTCTGGCGCTTCGGCTTCGAGCTGTCCGCGGATCGCTTTGAACGCGTCGCCAATTTCCTCAAAGTTGTTCTGCCGAACCTCGATGATCGAAGCGTCTTCGCTAGCGACTTCGACCGCCTCAGGCGCTGCCGCATCGTCAGCCGTCTCGCCGCAGGCGGCCAATGCGCCGATCATTGCGAAGGCCAAAACTGGGCGGGAAAGACGGTTGGACAACATGAAGCGGTTCCTTTTGCGAGGGTGTGTCGGCAAAGCCTCTATCACGTTTGTGGCTGAAATGCCTCGGTAATTTTGCGAGGGCTTTGAGCTTGGCGTTTTGGGCTTGGAACACAAATGCAATTTGCAAAAGTGTGACTTTTGAGATTTTCTTCTTAAGAACAGTGATTTAGGCCTCATCGAGCTGTGGGAAGTGTGACTTTTGGCGATTTGCCGTTCCTAGCCCGAAGTCAGGCGGCAAGATTGGTGTTTAGGGCAGGTCAGCATGATGGCTGAAATACCAAAGTGCGGGCGCGTAGGAAAATCTACAATGGCTACGCCGCGCCTTATAAACGCTTGAACAGTCGAGTTTTAGCTGGCTGCGGATTGCGGCATGGGTACGCCGAACTTCCACTTTTCGCGAAACGCTTTGGTTTCGGCTGCATGCCGCGAGGTTTCACGCTGATGCAGCCATAAGCCGCCAGCAATCGCCGCAGCACCCATGACCGACAACGCAGTCACGGTGCCGAGGGCAATTTCCGGGGTTTCGGGTATCACCAAAGCACTGATGCAATAGCAGATCACGAGCAATCCGCAGCACGCGACGGGCGCTCCGATCCAGCTGCGCGAAAACGCCATCCTGTGCTCGTCGATATATTGCTTTGAAGGTGCTCGCCACAATTCTCGCCAAAGCTCAAAATCAGCCCATGCCAGGTCCTCGCCTGATTTCTTCAGTCGTCTTTGGTGGAACAGTGTGCCCATGATCAAGAGTAACAAAACAAGCGCGGTTGGAACAACCTTCATCGTGGCATAGGCCAAAGCGATCACATCATCTTCAACTTGCCTGGCAAAATGCGCTGAAAGGCTGATCAATTGGAGACCAGCAGCAAATAATGGCCATATCCTCTTCGCATTCAGCGCGATCGCTCCGAAGCCGACAAAAAGGATCGAGTCGCCAAGCAATGCGACGGGGTCCACTTCCCAGAACCGAGTTGAGACAGAGCCATAAGCGATGCTCTGGATGAGTATCATCCAAACCATAAAAAAGGCGCCGGATTTCTCCGGCGCCCCGCCTCGCCAAAATGACAATGCAGCAGCCAAGGCTAGCATACTGAAAAACAGTACCACGCTCGGCTCGTTGAAATCTGGCAATGCCAAGTTTTATCTCGCGATCTTCAATACCGGAGCAGGCTGCGTGTCAAAGGCCCTATCAGGGCAGTTCCAATTGCCATCTGCTTGTTCTCGGATGAGCTTATCCATCGCAGAGTGTGCCAAGGCAAGGCTCTTGCGTGCTTCGGCGACACTGCGCATCGCATCGGTGAGATGGCCGATTGGGCGCTGACCGTCGATGACATCGACGTCCATCTTGATCCGAGCTTTAGTGGCGAGGCTGAGCAGTTCGCCAATCTGACCCAGATTGGTGTCAGTGTCAGCCGCAAGCTGGTGATTGAGTTCGCTGATTTGGTTGGCGAGCTCGAAGTCTCGTGCTGTCATTTTCATAATATTCTCCATGCGCACCTTCGTGCTTTAAGGGGATGCAGGCATGGTTAGAGAATATCGCCTATTGTGACGCTGATTGCGGTTACAACCAGAGCCGTTGCGGAGACAGCGAAGGCGATCGTGAAGATCACCAGCAACCGCCACCATGGGCCGTATTTTCCATCCAATACCTCAAGGCGCGATGGCGGAAAATCGAGCGACGAATAGTCATCAGCGGCCAAATCCGGCGGGGCTGGTCGATTATCTTGAATCGCGTCTTGAGGTTGGAATTGGTCGAGTTCAGATTTCGGATCGAGATGGGAAAAACCATATGTGGTTTGGCCGCATATGGCGCGCAGGCGAACATATTCGCGGATGGTGGAGGCGCGGTCAGAGGTTTCGAGCTTTGCCTTCACATATTGAAAGCGTTGCTCAATTGTGCTGGGCGAGAGGCCAAGTTTTCGGGCGATTTCTTTGTTCGGTAAATGGGCGGCGGCATGCTCCATCACCTCTGTCTGACGGTCCGTCAAACTGGCGAGCAAGTCGGCTGCATGTTGCCGCTCGATTGTCAGGGGGTCTAAATTTTTCACGTATCATGATTAACGGAATCGCTCGATTCGGGCAAAACCGCTTCGTCAAAGACACGTCCATAATTGATCGGTTTTGACCGCCTAGCAGCGCGTTGTGGTTGTTTCCACTCGTTCAAACCAGCCTCAGCATGCCGCCAACTTGGTCATTTCTACTTAGTTCTATGCTAAGACATAGGCGTCCTCCGGCTTGATTGAGGCTGGTTTCAGAAACGGTACGGCAGGCGCAAGCCGACCACCATATCTGGGCTGTCATCGGTGAGGCCAATGCCGACGGTCGACACGAGCGAGAGTTGGTCTCCCAAAGAGAACGTCGCGCCCAAATTGACCAGAGCGACATTGGCCTGGCTGCCGACGATCCGCTGCCAGTCCTGGCCATCCAGCCGCACGCGAGACCGCCCGACGACACGCTGCGAATAGGACATCGAAATGCTCGATCGGTCATTGAGCGCAAAGGCCAATCCCGCGCCTAATTGCACAGCATCGCCGACATCGACTCGGCCCGGCTGCGGGCCAGGGCTTTCGTCAATATCACCAAAGTTGCGCTCAAAATTGCGGAAATAGTTCACGCTGCCGAACACGACCAGTGGATCAAGCGATTTGAGTACAGACACGCCAAGCGATGCGCCGTAAACGCCGCTGCCCGTGGCGAGCTTTTCTGGCACCTGCAAATTGCCCTCGCTGCCGACGACCTCGACAAAATCGATCCCGAACGGTTCTTGCCCGGTCGGCACTTTGATGCGGCCACTCAGCACGACATTCGGGCGGCGCAATGTCTCGGCGAGCAATTGGTAGCTCGCCCCGACGCTCATATCGCCGAGTCCGCCATCGCTCACGGTGGCCTCAACCGGCGTGTTCGCTGCCCCGCCTGCCCCGCCACTGCGGAAAGTTGATGTGCGGTAGAGGAATGGTGCGCTGGCATCTAGGAACAGCTTGTCACTGACGCCGTAACGCAATGTTGCCTCGCTTGTGAAAATGTCCGCATCGACCTCATCAATGCTGATCGTGCCGAGGAAGATTGCATCCAATGCCAGAAAACCATCGAGGTTGATCCGGGCATCGCTAAAACGCGAATAGCCGACCGATAGATCAGCGCCCCAGCGGCTGGTTTGAAGGCCCTGTTGTTCCTGCACAATGTCTTCGACTGCGGCGGAGGCATCGGGCGCTTTTTGGACGCTCTCCTCCTCTGGCTGATCGTTCAGCCCGGGATCTTGCGCCGCGTCTTCCGCTTGCTGGATCTGCACCAATCGCGCCTCGCCTTCGCGAGTGAGTGTTGGATAGGCACCGCGGAAATTATCCAGCGAGGGGTTGAGCGTCATCGGCCGCGTCTGCGCCGGCACGGCGCGGCCTCTGATAGTCAGCGCCTCGTCCGGTGAAATTGGCTCAGCCTCAATACGCAGCAGCCGGGCTTCCAGCGCCTGCAAACGGGCATTGGCGCGTGCCTCTCGCTGTTCCATCTCGGCAACTTGCGCGCGCAATTGCTCCACCTCGGTTTCAAGGTCCTGCGCCGATGCCGAAAACGGCAGCGTGAGCGCGGCGGCACTGCTCGCGATCAAGGCGGCTCGTAAATATGTGCGGTCCATGACTTTCGTCCCCTTACCTGACGACCCATCTGGTTAAGCTCATCCGTGGTTACGGATTGAGCAGTGTCCAAAGCGTGGCCGGATCGGGCACGCCGGTTTCAAAAAGATCACTCTGTTTCTGGAATGCGAGCAGCGCATCGCGCATTTGTGGCGAGTAGCTGCCGTTTTCCTCGCCCTCATACAACCCGCGCGAGCGCAAGGCGGCCTGAGTGCGGCGCAGGATGGTTTTGTAGACAAAGGCGCGGTTCTCGCCTGCGCCGACCTCAATCATCGGCGAATAATCGGCAACGCGTACTGGGCGCAGGGCCGAGACCATTTTTTGCGCGACGCCGACGATCGTGTCCTCAGGATTGTCGCTGCAGTGCTTCTCTAGGATCAGGTCAAACGCTGCTGCATTGTGCCAAGGTGACAGATCAAACGTGTTGGGCTCATAGCGGTTGGCCGCGCTGAGATAGCCTTCGATGAAGCCGATGAGGCGCTGGAACTCCGCCGAGCCCTTGTCGCTGCGCGCCTCGGTGAATGCGGCGCAGCTTAGCCGACCTGGTCCTTCGACCGCGAATTGCCCGCTGGCGTTTTCTGCCTGAGCCGGGACGGATGCCGCAAACACAGCCGCCGCAAGCGTGATGGATGAGAGATTTTTCATGGCCTTACCACCTTTGAAAATTGCTGCTTAAAAACCGTGGCCGCGCATCACGGACAGGGCTTCTGTCGCGCGCACGGCGTTGAATTCGGTCGATCCGATATCCGTCCCGATGATGATCGCCGCGGTGTTGCCGACCAGATTGCCATCGCTGTTGATGGTGGTCTGCTGCAGCATCCGGCCAAGATCACCGCCAACGCTTTGCAGCGCGCTGTCGCTGCCGCCATTGCCGGACAGAGCGAGCGCTAGCTCATTGGTGCCGACACGAAACTCCAGCGTGTCGCCATCGGCAAAGGTCGTGCCGGTTGTTTCGCTGATCGGAGTGAGACCATCGGTGCTCAGCGCCGCAATGTCTGAGGACGGAACCAGAGCGATCTGCATGCCATTGATCGCAGAGTTGTCCGCGCCTGCGATAATGTTCGCTTGCGCCGCGCCCTGCGTACTGCCGAGCTCACCCACGGGCAGCACTTCCTGAGCTGTGATGACCGGGGTGTAACCGGAATGGCTGTCGGTCACATCCATCGCCGGATCGCCCTCGCGGGTCCAACCCACCAGCAATTGCGGAGCCGGATCGCCGCCGTTGCCATTGTCCAGAAAGCTGACATTGAACATCAGCCGCGCGGTCGTGGTGATCCCGCTTTCATCCTGCCAGCTGGTGACCATGGAAATGCCAAAGAACGACACTTCGCCCGGGCGGATGAACTTGCCGCGCACCTCGCCCAACTCCTCATCATCCACCGGCGCGCCAAGATCGCTGAGCGCGGCAAAGTGGTCTTTTGCCGCCGCCGGAGCGGCGCCCGCGGCGTATACGAGGGAGATGGAGAGCGCCGCTGCTGCGACACTCGATTTTAGAGCCGTTTGTCTGGTTGTTGGCGTGCGCATGGCATCCTCCTTGGGGGCCGTAGGGGGGGTTAAAAATCATATCCGGGTGAAAAGCCGTATTCGGCGGCTTCGGTGGCGGGCAGGCTGGCGGTCGTCATCAGCAGACGCCGCGCAGACAGCGGCGAGGGCGGGTCGACCAGAACGCTGTCCGGGTTATAGCCTTCGCCCACGACGACAAACGCAATGCCGTTCCACGCGCTTTCGAATTTGTCGCGGGTCATGGTGCGATTGCCGAGGGCCGGGTCACCGATCGCGATCCTGTCTCCGAAGACCTTGCGAGCGATGACGAAATGTTTGTAGCCGCGCACATCGATCAGGACGATCGCGGGAAATTCTAGACTGGCGAGCTGATCGTAACTGATCCGGTAGCCTTCTGCGCTCATCCCGAGAGACGTCGCATAGGTCTTCATATCGAGCAGCGAGAAGCCCTTTTGCCGGACGATGTCAGGATCCGCGATCTTGAGCATGTTGACCAGCACCTGCCGCTCGGTCGTGTCGTAGCCATAGGCATAGTTGAAAATCGTCGCGAGCACCGCTGCGCCGCAGCTAAAGTCGGCCTCTTGCCGCACAAGATGATCGAATTTCTGAGTTTTCCAGCTGCGCGGCTGCGCGCTGATCACTGGGGAACCTGGGGAGATCTGGCCGAGCCAGACCGGTGTCTTTCCAGCCGGAGCGGTGCTGCAGGCGGAGAGTATCGCCGCGCACACGCCAGCCAACGCTAGGCAGCGTATTTTTGACCGGAAGAGTGAATTCTGAGACATTATAAACCTGCTCCATGCTTCGGGCAGAGGGATCCCGCGCTTTTGCGAGCGGGGGACCTTCCCCAAGCCGTTTGCGCGGCTGGGGAAGGTGGGGGAGGGGAGAAGGTAAGGTCTCCTCTCCCCCGCCCGCGCGGGCAATTGATCAGCTGCCGTCGCCAGGAGCGCCGCCGCCGCCGGCGTCACCGCCGCCTTGCGATGCTGCGATCGTCAGCGAGTTGGTTTGCTGGTTGCCGACACCAGCGGCGAAGTTCACGCCGATGTTGCCTGAGGCACCGCTGATATCGAGACCAGAGATCGAGTTGATGCTGTCTTGCTGTTCAACCCGGCTCAGAAGAGCGGTTTGAACCAGACCAGCATTGGCCTCTGCCAGATCAGCATCGTTCGCGGTGGCCAGCGTCATCAGGTTGGATTGCTGATTGAGGCTGCCCGCCGCCACGTTGACGCCGATATTGCCCGATCCCGTGATCGTCGCACCAAGAATGGTGTTGCGATCGCGGAAGTTGTTGCGGCCGCCGCCTGCTTCGGGATCATCCTCGTCGAGGAAGTCTTCAGACGCGAATTGTGCCACACCGATCAGTGATTGCAGTCCGGTGGTGGACGCTTCTGCCCAGCCGCCCGATGCTTCAGGATCGCTATTTGCCGACACAGAAATCGACGCGCTGTTCATTTGCTGGTTGAAATAACCAGCCGCCAGGTTGACCCCGATGTTACCCGAGGAATCGACGTTGAACTCATCAACGGTGTTGATGATCGGCGCGAAGAAACCAGCGCGAATTTGCGGCTGCAATTCACCATCGAAGAAGCCGCCTGGCAGATCGCCTGGCTCGCTGTAGCCGGGCCCATACACAGCGTCGACAAAGCCGTTTTCGCCGTTGAGCTCGTTTTCCTCGCGGTAGTTTACCACTACACCGGTGAGGAATTGCTTCGCATCAGTGACCGCAACAGCTGAGCTGTCGACGTCGATGGTTCCCCGGAGACGAACGGCACCGCGCAGGGCGACGTCTTTCTCATAGGTGACATCGGTGGTCACACTGGTGTCGATGTTGTTCGCATAGCGAAGATCAACTTCGAGGCTGGATTCGCCGTCTTGGCCTCCAACTTCGCCGCCGTCTTGTGCCATGGCGGGGGCAGTTACGGCCAAAGCCGAAACCGCCACCGTAGCTAGCATTACCTTTTTCATAGTCCTTACTCCATTGCTTCGGTTCAAGGTTTGCCCCCGGCCGAGATGTTCAGCGCGAAGGTGTTGGCAGAGGAATTCCTCTCGCCTCCGACAACATTCACCTGCACAAGCCCGCTGTTCCCAGCGAATGCGGCGTCATCGATGTCGATGCGATCATTGCTGGTAGTGAGGGCTTGGGCTGATGAACCCGCCGGATCTGTGGGAGCGCTCGACTGGGCGAGCATCTGGTCAGAGACCACTCCATTGTTTCCTAAAGCCAGTGCCGCCAGATTGGCTGACTGGTTGTGTGTCCCGGCGGTGAGATTGAGGCTCACCATGCCGGTGTTGTTTGAAAGCGCGCCTGCGCCAATCGTGATCGAGGTGACGCGGTCAGCTCCGCTAGGCGCGTCCATCAATTGCTCGGCGCTGTGGCCGGTGATGGCGATGTCGCCCATCGCCACGATGGCGCTGCCCAATTGCTGGTTGCCATCGCCAGCAACGATATTCACCGCCATGCGTCCGCCATTGTCGCTGAGCGTGTCTGCTGCGATTTCGATGCTGTCTTGCTCTGCCTCGGCCTCTTGCGCTGCGAGCGGCGTTGCAAGAACGGGCAGCAGTAATGCTGCGCTGCTAAGAAGGTGGCGCGCGGTTCTCATTGTCCGCTCCCCGCTTTGCGAGAGATTACGCTGAGCGCAGATGGCAGCACGCTGAGGCCGCTCCTGACAATCCCGCCAGTGGAACTTGCGCCGCTTTCAGATCGGGTGAAATCGCCAGAGCTTTGAGGCCCTGTGATAGGGGTGAGTCCGATGCTGACCGCTTGGTTCGCCACATTCAGGGTGCGGGAGAGTGGGGCTGTGACACCAGCTTGATCAGCATCGGACATCGGCTCTAGGCCGATAAGCATTGTTTCGAGGATCAGTTTGGATTGATCGGGTGCAACCGTGCTGGCCTGGCCCTGGGAAATACGCCGGGTGGCCGTGCCATATGGCACGTCGCGAGAGTAAACGATCTCGCCAGGGTGCTGATCTTTATTGGAAGGAAACTCGCCCTCTTGCGCGGCGGCAGGGACGGCTGTGATCGCCAAAAGGCTGGCACCAGCTGCTAGGATTCCAGCGCGGGCCGCAAAGCTTGGCAGTGCTTGTAGAATATACATGTCGCCTATCCCTGTTCAATACAGTGGTTCGCCAAGGCATACGCGGCATATTTGCCGTCAGTCCAAGACGAAGGAGCGATTGCTCCAGACGACCCGTTCATCGAATATGATTGAGGTTATAAGCCGATTCGTTTTCGGCCGCATCACACAGGTTTAGTAGTCAAATGTGACTATAGAAATTTGTAAAAAGACGACACGTTTCAATATATTACTGTATGATTACGAAATCACGACCGCCGAGCACTTTGGAGGACAGTTTGTAGTCATACCGCAACGTCAGGCGTCGTGAGCTGGGAAGAGCTCGCTAGTCCGGCTGCTCCGTTAAAGAGCATCCGCCAGCTAGCCGCCACGGCTTGTGCGATTGACGGGGGTGGACCCTAGATTTGATAGGGCGCGAGCGTTTGCCACAATTCTTCACGCGAGCTTACGCCCAGCTTGTCGTAGCAATGACGCAGGTGCGCGCGCACGGTGTGGACCGAGATATTCAGCTCTTCGCTGATTTTTGACGGACCGTGACCGCCCAGCAGCAGCTCGACGACATGGGCCTCGCTCGGCGTGAGTCCAAATGCCTTGGTGAGATCGACCAGCTCAGCGCCCTGGCCGGGGCTCGCGATGTGTAGGCTGAACAGAATGGTGTTTTGGCAAAGCCCGGTAGCGGACAGCAAAACATGGCCGCCCACGGTGCTGCATGGGACGATCGCGCTATCGACCGCGCCTGTTTCCAGTTTCAGCATACGCTCCAGAGGTTCCTTGGCGTCGGTCTTGTTGGCGACCAACTGACCGTCTCTGATGGAATAGCAGCACAGCTCTGCGATGCGCGACTTCGCCCGTTCACCAATAGCGATAATCGCGCCGGTCCGGTCGAGCATGACATGGGTGCGTTTGTTCAGCCGCTCTTGGGCCGAAAGGATCGCATCGGTGCCGTGCATGGCTGCGCCAATCGCCGGCAAACTGGCTGGCGGCGGAACGACGCGGCTAAGCGCGTGCCCCCCGTTTATCAGCTCTTGCGTGTCAATTTGCTTCATCATCTGGCATTGCCCCTCTGTGGCCGGCAGCAGCCGACCTCACGCGCACCTTACCTCACGCACTTTCCTCAAAAACTGCCCATGCAGCCAGAATCGCAACATGCCTTACCGCATGCCGAAACCTGACCCGATGGTGTTATTTTATCTAATTGCCCTGCCTTAAAGGTTCAGGGATCGTAGCTTGCTTGCGCCCAAGGCTACATGCACTGATGCGATATCAGAACACCCGGGGAGACTGCGCCTGTTTTGAATTGCAGTCAATGCAACTCACCTTGCATTTGTGGCCATTCGTCGCAGATTTCAGGGGCTGAGCGGCCTTTTCTGGTTAACAACAATGTTAATAGGCAGCGCCAGACTTGCCGAGAATCATGGTTTGGGTGGAAGCGGGATTGGCATGCTGTTTCCAGTCGGGTTTAACGCTTAAATGGCCCATCCCTGATGCGGGCTCAAGCGGCTGAGCGATCACGGAAATTTGCTTGCTAGAAAATCGCCGGGCATGCGCGTTTCGCGCTTGTATTTGCTCGGCGGCGTTATAGTCTTGCCGGATGAGGGTCAAAGCCAGTAATCACAAAGACTTGTTGGCGGAGCTCGACATTGCTCTGGTCTCTGCTTTGTACCGCGCTGCGGGTGAGCCAGATGCGCTCGACAACCTGGTTGCAACGTTGGAGCGTCGCTACAATTCACAAAGCCCGGTGCGAGGTGAAGGCCTGCATGATGCATTGGTGCAAGAACTCGATACGATCGAGACTATTGTCGAAGGGCAATCGAACAGCCTGTCGCGCGATCCGCTGGAACGTGCGGTCGAAGAAGTGCCAACCGCGGCGATAGTGATCGATCCGTTCGGCAAGATCATTCTCACCAACGAATATGGCGCGGAATTGTTTGGCGCCCGGCCCGGTCAAAGCTTCGACTTTGAGATCATTGACCCGGCCTATCGCACACAGTTTCGCGATTTCACCGCTAGCGCTCGTTTGCGTGGCAATGGCCGGCGCATCATCCTGCGGCTCGACAGCTTGGGGGGCGCCGAAGACGACGACGCGCCAGGCCCACTGCAACTGGCCGAAGCCATCATTGTAGAGACCACCAATCGCGATCATGGCTGCATCGCCCTGCGTATGCTCGATATCCCATGGACCAGCACAGTCGATTTGCAATTGCAGGAAGCCTTTGGCCTAACCCGGGCCGAGTGCGAAATCTCCCGCCAGTTTTATGAGCTGCGCGATACTGGCGCTGTTGCCAATCATCGCGGCACCACTTTGGCGACGGTGCAGACGCAGCTGAAATCGGTCTCTGGCAAGACGCAATCGGCCAGTCAGGCGCAATTGCTTCAGCTTCACCTACACGCCGTGCATCATCGTGCCCAAGCGGCAAGATGCGATGTGCACCTTGCACTCCAAAGGCGGCACGCTGACTTCGACCAGCGCGGCAGGCGTTCTTTCAGGAAGCAAGGAACCGATGAGTGCATCGGGTTCGAAAAGGCCGGGCCCGATCCAGCGCGATATCCGTCCAAATCGACCGATAATCATGCAATCTGGCGGCCAGACCATCACGATCCCGGATCAAACGCCGGACGAAAATCCTTCGCTGAGCGATGACGACGATGCGCAGTTTCCAGGCGAAATGCTCGAACCGAGCCAGCGCTAAGAACTCTTAAAAAATTTGGAGACTAACAATGACGAAGACAATGTTCTTTGCCAGCACTGCGATGTTGGCCGTGATGGGCTCGTTTGTAATCGCCGCCCCGCAAGCACGCGCCGATGGTACGGCAGAATGCAACACAAACCCAACTGGCGGCAGCCAGTCGGTTGAACGCGGAGTTGGCGCAGATGCCAGCGGAGCCAATGGAGCAACGGCTGTCGGCTGCGACGCCGAGGCAAGCGGTGTTGCGGCAACAGCTGTGGGTGAATTCGCCATGGCCAGCGGCGCTCAGGCCACCGGGGCAGGAGCGACGGCGGTTGGCGGCGATATTGATCCAAGCGGCGGTGTTGATGCGGCTGTTGCGTCTGGTTCTTTTTCGATCGCCGTCGGGCGGGCGATAAGCTCGGGCCAACAAGCAGTGGCTATTGGCGAAAGCGCAACGGCGTCTCAGCTAAGCGCCATTGCTTTAGGTGCCTTAGCCGATGCGACGAACGGCGGCGCGATTGCCATTGGGGAAAGCTCGGATGCCTCGGGGGGGCTCTGCGATGGCGTTGGGAAGCTCTGCTGATGCGTCAGCAAGCCAAGCAATTGCAGTTGGGGCCTCTGCCGATGCTAGTTTCGAAGGTGCAATAGCCATCGGCGGTGATGGTGCCGACGCTGATTTTTCGGGCGCGCAGGCCACCGCGGCTAGGGCAATTGCGATCGGCGCAGACGCTCTGGCCAGTCAGAGCGGCAACGTTGCGATTGGTCGTGCTGCCGTCGCCTCTGACTTTGACGCTACCGCCTTGGTTCCGGAGCCGAGGCATCTAGTTCGAGGACAACGGCAGTTGGTCGAGGAGCTATCGCTTCCATCACCGATGCGAGTGCGTTTGGAGAAGGCGCCCAGGCTACAGCTGCCAGAGGAACAGCAATCGGGTCGGGCGCTGTCGCTTCCAACAACGGTACATCGGCGTTTGGTGCGAATGCAGAGGCATCGGGTTTGCGATCAATTGCTCTTGGAAACGGTGCGCTTGCAAATGCCAACGAAGCATTGGCGGTTGGTTTAAGCGCACAATCAACCGGTGTTCAATCAGCTGCTTTGGGTACTAGAGCCAACGCCACTGGGAATCGCTCGCTGGCTCTCGGCCCGAGCGCGACCGCTTCTGCTTTAGGAACGGTGTCCGTTGGTTCGTTCTCTGACGCCACAATGGACGGCGCAATTGCGATTGGCAGTGACGGCGACGATGGCGATGCTCTGGGCGCGCAGGCACAGGTGGAGCACTCGATTGCCTTTGGCGCCGATGCCATCGCGGTTCAGGCCGGTGCGATTGCCTTTGGCGCTAGTGCTCAGGCGCAGCGCACAAACTCGCTGGCGCTGGGTACCAATTCGACCGCTGGTGAGTTCTCGGCGGCGTTCGGTGAGAACGCTTCGGCAACCGCTGCGGGCGGGGTGGCCCTCGGTACTAGCACGACCGCTGGTTTCTTATGGACCTCGATTGGCCGGGCCGCCTTTACCAATGGCGAAGGTGTAGCGGTTGGTTTCAGCTCAGCAGCAGTGGGCACTGGCGCAACGGCTGTGGGCTATGACAGCACAGCTTTGCGTGACAATTCGACCGCGCTCGGGGTGGAAGCTGCGGCCAATCACGTAGGCGCAACCGCAATTGGCGCAAACTCTGTGACGACCGCAGCCAATCAGGTGACGCTGGGTGGTAAGGGTTCATCGGTACGCATTGGCGATATCGACGCTTCTACAGCGGCTCAGGTTGGCCCTGGCGATGCGCTGACGGTGGACACCAATGGCACGCTGGGCCGCCAGAGCGTTGCGACAGCGGCCTCAGTCGATAATGTCCGCGTGGCGCTCAATGCCGTTGCCCAGGTCTCCACCGCGCAATTCGATGCGCTGTCGGGACGGGTCAACACTCTGTTCGATCTGACCAACACAATCGACCGTGATGCGCAGCGCGGCATTGCCTCCATCGCAGCTCAAGCCAGCCCGCACTTCCCGAGCGCAGCAGGCAAGACGAGCTATGCGAGCAACGTTGCGACCTATCGCGGTGAGGTGGGTTTCTCTGCAGGCTTGATGCACCGCTTTAAAGGCGACTTCTCCATAACGGCAGGCGTCACCTACGCCGGCGGAAACTCCACCAGCGTGCGCGCAGGCGTCGCGGGGGAGTTCTGAGACGAGCGCTAAAAAGAGGGGGGGAGCGGGCGCTAAACGGTGCCCGTCTCCCTTTCCAGCCATTCAAAGTTCAAATCGAGACGTTAATGGCTGCCGAACGCCAGCATAAGCGCAAGCTCTCTATAGTTCTCGCTCTCAGCGGCCTTGGCGCGCCATGTCTTCGCGCTCCGAAGTGCCTCGTTTCACCGCAAGCTTACCATAGGGCTTGATCCCTCGGAGTCTCACCGTCCTTTTGCTTGCGATACCAATTGATTGCAGCATCGCGCGCGATTGTTCCAGGCCTTACGGAGGTGCGCCGAGCAACATATTCGCTGAGGGATAGATAGCCAAATTCTGGAAATTAGGACTGTTTGGTGCGGTCGAGATGCACATTCTTATTAGCTAATACACTGTTATCAAACAACTAAAAAATTTATTGTAGATCTCAACCACCTTTTACACCACCTCTTGTGCCTTGAGTGCCCATGATTGAGGGTCTGAATGATGCGTTGGCGCTCTTCCCTAGGTAGAAAGCTGCAGCGCATGGTGAAAGGCGACCGGTCGTGCGAGCGCCTGAAGAGGTCCGCTTGATTATGTCGAATTGGTTGATTGAATTGCCATATCCCTGACTCTATGACTAGCATGAAGGCGATGGAGGTAACGCACGTGCCGGTATTGATTATTTCATATGAGACCAAGAGTGACAGTTTCGATTATTCGAAACTTCATGAGTTTCTAAGGGATTACTCTTTGTGTTCTCAAATCCTCGAATCCACCTGGCTTGTTCGAAGTGCCGAAAAGACTTCTGACATAAGAGATCAAATAGAGGCCTTAGTGCATCCATCTGACTCAATTTTCGTTGGCCGTTTAGACGGACGTTGGGATACTCAAAATATCGAACTCGAATTTGAATCGAGCGCTCAATAGATCCATGACTGCTCAAATAATTGATGGCAATCTGAGTGTTCGATATTCCTTTTTTGAGAATTGGATTGTTGGTTCAAGCCGACTTGTCCAAGTTGATCTGTAATGTCTAAAGAGACCGGTCTCGGACAAAAATTGCGGCTAACGACACCGCTAAAGTGGTCGCTAATTTTCGTGACCCTGGGCGTCACCGCTCTAATTTTGGGTTTGATTTTTTATCTTGCTGGACGGTTTGCCTATGAAGAAGTTGGCGGAAGCATAGAGTTCGATCCGCCAGTAATGACATCGATAGCGCCAGAGGCCGGAACAATCTCAAGGTTGTATGTCGCAGAGAATCAAGTGGTCAATCAGGATGATAAACTATTTGAGCGATCCGATCCTCGCGCAGGGAGAGGTGATGTCGGTCTACGCCGTTCTTTGCAGGAGGGTTATGACCGCAGTCTAGATTTGATTGACCAGCAGCGATTGTTGGTATCGTCTCAGGCGGATCAGCGAACAAAAGAAATTGAAGCACAGATCGAGGGCCTGAAGGGAGAAATCGAAAACTTAACTGCACAAGTCGCAGATACCAAACGAATCGCTGATCGCACCTCTGATGATTTTGATCGGGCGACGAAAATTTCGGAGAGAGGTTTTATAAGTCGGAATGAACTTACGGATCGTGAAGTAGCAGCTATTTCCGCCCAGCAGTCTGTTGAGAATCTGCTACTTTCGATCGCCAGCAAAGAGCAAGAGGTTCGTGCTCTAAATGCGCGTGTTTCTCTAGTTGCTCTCGACGCTCAACAACAAGCGGCTACCCTGGAGGCTCAGAAGATTGAAATAGAGGCGCGGGCGGAAACGTCCAATGAGGCATCGCGCTCTGACGTACTTGCGCCAGGTAGCGGAAGGGTTTCAGTAATTTCTATAGCTGAAGGCGAGCCGGTCGAAAAGGGTGATGCGGTGATGCGCATAACCCCTCTAGAATTCAGGCCAAGATTTGTCATTTTCGTGCCAATTGATCTTGCAGGAGGCGTAACTGAGGGCGACGATCTTAAAGTTGAGCTTGCATCGTTTCCGTCTCAGCAATTCGGCCTAGTTCGCGGTCGGGTGACATCAGTTTCGAGTGCTGGCCTTCGAAGACAGGTTGGTTCGCAAGGCGGGCAAGGAATGTTCGTAATCGTACATCTCGTTCTCGACTTGTCGGACTCGGAGGTGCCTCCAAACTCCTTGCGAGAAGGGATGACAGGAACGGCGCGGATCCCTCGCCTCAGGCGGTTTGGAATTTCATTTCTTTAAAGAACGAGGGCTGCAACGGAATATGAAGAGTTCAAAGCCGCCGTACATAAAGTCCAGCAGCATCGCAGACTGTGGCCCGAGTTGCTTGCGCTCAATCATTGCTTGGATGACGAATGCGGACGCCGCGCGTGAGGTCGCTAGTTATGGGTTCTCCGCACGAGGAACTAGTCTTGGGGAAATGGTTAAAGTGCTGAGGGAGCACAGGCTTGATGCAGAGGCAGTTTCGGCTACCTCTTCATCCCTGCTCCGCATGAAGCGGCCAGCGATCGTGATATTGGATAACAAGCACTATGTAATCTTGTACGAATTCGCTAACGGATTTGTCAGGCTTCTAGATCCTAGTGATGGCTATATAAAGATATCGGAGAAAGAGTTTTCTCAAAGGTATTCGGGTTCTGCAATTCTCGTTCGTGCACCGTCTTCAAGTGTCGAGAGGCCCCAGGGCAATACTTCTTCGGACCAATTGACTTTACGTAGCGTCTTCGGCCTTTTCGACAACCTGTTCCCCCCTGCTGCGCAAATCTTTGGGCTAATGACCATCGGTCAAATGATGCTGCTCGCATCGCCATTGATTCTCAAAATGGTGATAGATCGAGTTTTGCCATCAGGCGACTTCGAGCTGCTCTGGTACCTGTCGGCATTGCTAGGTGCATTAACGATATTCGGAGTTTTTATCACTCTTATCCGGCAACGTAGCCAACTGAATCTCTCAACTGAGGCAGCTCTGAAAATCACAGACTCGGCTGTTGCGAAGCTGCTGTCGCTTCCTCTCGACTGGTTTGACCGGAGAAGCGTAGGTGACATCTTATCGCGCGTTCAGTCTGTTGGACCGATTCAACAGCTTATCACTCAAAATCTTGCTCAAACTGTTTTAGATACCACGTTTATCATCCTCGTATTGCTATTGATGATCTGGCTGTCTCCAATGCTCGCAATAATCTCAATTATTGCTTTGTCCTTAATGATCATGTTTCGGATAATTTTCGTGAAATTCGAGCGTAGAGAGGAGGAAACAGCAATTGTCTTAAGGGCGCATGAGCAATCGCTCTTGATTGAGAGCGTACAGGGAATTCCGACAATCAAAGCATCAAACGCCGAGATAGTTCGACATTCGGTTTGGCGTGAGACTCTCGAAAAGAGCGCTTCGGCGAACGTCAAAGTCAGTAGGATTAGGTTTTGGAACGAAGCCTTTCAGGGTCTTATCTCCGGTCTGGAAAATGTAGTCGTCATTGTTCTGGCAACAATTAGTATCTTGAGGGGCGAGTTAACAATTGGCGTCCTGTTCGCGTACTTGGCTTACAAAGCACAGTTTATTTCTAAGGGGGTGGCGATCTCAGGGCAGATCGCAGCCTTGAAGATGCTTGGTCTACACCTAGAGCGATTGTCGGAAATAACGTCCGTTAAAAGTGTGCCTTTGAGTGGTTTTGAACGTTCACGCTCAATCGCCTTCTCAGACTTAGTCTTGAAGGACATCTCATTTTCATACGGCCGCGGTCACGAGCCAGTTTTTGAACGGCTGAATTTTTCTATTTCGAAAGGCGACTGGATAATTATCACGGGCCCGACGGGGCTGGGAAAAACAACTCTCCTTAAAGTGTGCTTGGGGCTTCTTGAAGCGACTGACGGAGCGATCGTCGTTGATGGTAGGTCTGCCACCTCTGATGACCTCCGACTTCTTCGTGAATGCGCAAGCTTCGTTCTGCAGGGCGACTATGTTTTCTCGGGAAAAATTGGCGATGTCATCTGCGGGTTCGAACCAAAGCGCGACCTTGACCGCATGCGAACTGCGGCTGAATCTGCTGTACTTCTCGATGAAATCGAACGAATGCCAATGAAGTTCGATACTGAGGTAGGCGAAGGTGGTTCACTCCTGTCTGGCGGTCAGCGGCAGAGGCTTCAGATTGCTAGAGCGCTTTATCGAGAGCCAGAATTGTTATTGCTGGATGAGGCAAGTTCTCACCTTGATCCAGAAACAGAGCAGAATCTATTTGCTAACCTCCGTAAATTGCCAATTTCTGTCCTTGCAATCGCCCATCGAATGGAAACAATTTCATTCTTTGGTAAAAGGTACCAGATGACAAAGTCTGGACTAGTTGAGCGGGCCTTAAAGGGGAAGCCCAGGAGCTAAACGCGGTGCGCCCTATTTACAGTTGCAAAAACAAATGCCAATAAGCTAGCAACCATTGTCTAATACGGGGAGTAAACGATGCAGTTTGTTTCAATGCAAGGCTTTGAGGTTTTCCCAGATAAAAGCATCGCAGATGCGGCCTTTGACGATATCAGGCCTGCCGCAGATTTGTCTATCTCGGCGGCTGATTCTTGTATCGGAAATAATTCTGGTCCTGGTGGGTGCAATAGTAACATATGTGTTGGAAATAACTCATGTTATTCAAACTGGTGTGAAAATAATAGCTGTATTGGCAACAACTGTGATTCCAATTTCTGCAATGAAGACAGTTGCTTTGGTTTCCATTGCGGAACTGATTCTGGTCCTCCGAAGCCTAATGAGTTTATTTAGTTTGGGCGTGAGAGGGAGTGAGGTCGATGGATTTGCATTGTGGGTAGAGTCAGTGCGCTTTCGTATAAGCAGTCAGTTTTCAATGTAGTAGTGCCTTTGCGCCGCGCTCGGGCATTGCTTTTCAATTCAGTCACTGAGCAGATAGCATTGGTGGAGCAGTCCGAGCTCGATGACCTGAACTCTGTAGGAGAGGTGGGGAGTGTCTCTGATCCGACCTATAGGCACAAATTGCTCAAAGCGGGCGGCTTTATCCTCCCGACCGAGGTGGATGAGAGGCGTCAGATCAGCGATCGATTTGATCGTAAGAAAAATGCACGTGATTCTCTCAGGATTACGATCGCGTCTACGCTCCAATGTAACTTAGCTTGCGGGTATTGTTTTCAGGGCCTCAACAAACCCTCGGGCAAGTTAACAGATGATGCTCAGAAGGCATTCATTAGCTACATTGAGCGCCGCGCTCCTGAATTGAACCATCTTGGTGTCGTCTGGTACGGAGGCGAGCCCTTGATGAACCAGCCGGAGATATGGCGGACTGCTTCGAATCTCTTAGAAATCGTTGATGAGCACGGGATTAATTATTCTTCATCTATAATCACAAATGGCTTTCTTCTTACGTCGGAATTAGCAAGGCAGCTGGTGCTGCATGGCGTCAGTGATGCTCAAGTCACCCTTGATGGTATGTCAGAAAGTCACGACCGAAACCGCCCTCATGTTAGCGGGCGAGGGTCCTTTGACCGAATAAGAAAAAATATCGAATCGGTGCTCGATCAGAGTAAATTGAGAATTGTTGTTCGCCTCTCAATCGACGAACACAATGTAGACGATATCAGGACGCTACTATTCTATTTGCATGATGAGGGTTTCGCGTCGAAATCACACTTTTCTGTTTACTTCGCGCCCATCGAGGCAATTTCAGAAAAGTGCGGCGATTACGAAAGTGAAACGTTGTCGAAGGTCGAGTATGCGAACGCCGAGACGACGTTGATGGAATTGGCATACGAACTTGGCTTGCTGAGGTTATCATCATTTGGTCAAGATCGGTCGTTATGCCAGGCAGTTAAACCGAATGACTTCGTATTAAATCCAGACGGAAGTTTACACAAATGTTGGGATACCGTTACTATTGATGGTCTGCGGTCAGCGAACATAATCGATCAAAATTTCGAGAAAGCGGTCAGTGATAACGAATGGACTTCGTGGAAACCGAACAATCCGGTTTGCTCAGCTTGTAAAATATCTCCAATCTGCGGTGGCGGTTGCGCTTTCAAAACAGTTCACTCTACTCAGCAGGCTGGTGAAACAGCGAGTCTTCCCTGCATTCCACTAAAATTCAATTTGGCCGAGCAGATATTTCTAAGAGCAAAGATAGCGGGGATTGTGTCAGAGGAGGATTGGGATGACGAGCTGAGTCCAACCCTTCCGAGAAGTGGGTTGCAGAAAACTGGTAGGCCTCATGACATGCGAACAAGAGAGGCTTTTGTCTAGTGTTTGGGATGCTGTGGTTTCGCCCTCTCACAGCAATCGTGCTAGCGGCCTACTTAATTGGGTCAGTTCCTGCGTGGGCGAGCAATGGCCAGCTATTCCGAGAGGCCTTCCTGGCCGATGCGGTCTTCCTAGGGGATCTGTTCATGAAACAGTCCTCGCTGGGAGTTTGCGAGATGTCTACCAGCGTAAACTGCTCATTTAAAGAAAATGCAGCCATTGAGAAAATCGCAGAAGATATAGAATCGCAAGCGGATTACAGAACGGCGATGGAATTATTCATTGCTCAATGGAATGAACCACATCTGCAGATAGAGTTTGCCGAGCCTCACATCAAACCTGAAGAATGGTCAGGTTGGGCAATGTCTTTAGAAGACGGAAGGCCGATCCTGACCTATGTTGCAGGTTCTTCAAATAGCCAGTTACGGTTTGCAGATTCTTTTGTAATCAATTGCGAATTCTCGTCTGAGAATACAAGCTTCAAAATATTGTTCTCGAGTCGCTTCGAACGCACCAAATTTGATAGCTCATATGTTGCGGTTCATGATGAAAAACAAAGAAATCGATGCCTTACTGAGAATGGATGGCTCGACATCGCAAGAGCAAATTGGGATAAATCTGAATATTTGTCTGCTCTAGGTAGCCTTCATTCAAAACCATCAGCTCAGTTTGGCTTGGTGCGTGGAAAGAGCGGTTGGCTGCTGGGACTTCCTTCATTCAGAGAGGACGCTTTCCCTTGGGCTGAGCTGTTTAGCTCTTTGGTAGAAAAGCGAGACTTGATTGGCCAGAGCGGTTATCTGGTGATTGATGTGCGGGGGAATACCGGCGGAAGTTCTCGTATTGGCGAAAACGTGGTCAACCTACTGATGCCAAGAGACAATAGCCGAGTTGGACCATTTGAGAGCACATCCATCTACATGAACACCGGAAACCTTGTTGAGCGGTGGATCAAAGAACATCAACCAGATCTGCTTACTGAATTCCTATCTGCTCAGAAGCGTGGTGAACCGTTATCTGTGGAGTATCGTCGACAAGCGACTGTGCGAAAGAATTTTATTAACAAGGATTTGAAGGTTGCCGTAATTATTGATAAACAGTGCTTTTCGTCATGCCTGATGTTTTTAGATTCAATCAGCAGTTTCTCCAATGTTGTGCTGGCGGGGTCATCTTCTGGATCTGATACACGACATGGTGAGGCTATGTCGCATCGCCTCCCATCGAATTTGGGCACTGTTACATTTCCAATTAAGTACTGGGCTGATCGCAAGCGTGGACGTGAAGCATATGACGGTACGATGGAGCTTCCGCGCAAAGCGCAAGGGTCTTTGGCAGGTCTTGATAACTGGGCGAATTCTATGCTCGGTAGAGAAGATTGCAGCGAGGAGCAGTGTCAAAGCGTCCGTTCTGTTTCAAGTCGGCCGGTGGTGGTTTCTTCTGAGCCGGAAAGTGGCGCGCGAGTGCCAGCTGGCGAAACAACGTTGGTGATCAATTTTGATCGACCCATGAAGGAGGACTCTTACTCTTTGGTGGCGCTTGATGATCGATTGCCGCCGTCTTGCCAGGTGCCGCCGGAGGTAAGCGAAGATGGCAGAACTTTTAGCTTCCGCTGCTTGATAGAGCCAAACCGCCATTATTCGGTTGGGCTCAACAGTCCGAGGTTCAAGAACTTCAAGAGTAGTGACGGAGTTTCTCTAAGCCCCTGGAAAATATCGTTTTACACTCGCGACTGAATTACCAAATGCTTTATTAGCCTAAAGCGACAATTATTGACCTTTTTGTGGCCGAAGACCAGGATTCCATCGGGAGCGAGGCCCCTGTTCAAATAGCCAATTGTAGGTTGCATGCAAGCTGGTAGTTTGTCGGAACTAGCTACGCCGAACTGCTCTCCCTCTCCGGGTGCCTAAGCCCATGTTATTACCTACCGCTAGTGCGAGTTGTCTTGCGATTGTGCAACTGGATGGTAGACTTCCAACGCCTCGAGGTATTGTCGTAACCCCGAGCATCGCGATGCTCTTCTATCAAGGAGAAATCGTGATGAGGATTTTGTCAAAGCGTCAGGTCAAGGAGCTTGTTCTGTATTCACCTCAGCACATCGCACGCCTGGAAAAGGCAGGCCTATTCCCCAAGCGGGTACAGCTGGGCCTAAGCCGGGTCGGATGGGTTGAGGATGAAGTCCTGGATTGGCTCCAAGAACGCCTAGAAGCCCGAGACGAACCTGTCCGGCACTCCTGTTAAAGGAGCGGGTGATCGGGTCTGCAGAACTTGGTCACCCATTTTGCTTTGGGGGAAGCAGATGCAAGAATGCACATCATGCGGGGCAGAGCTCGATTTTCGTGAGACCTTTTGCTCAAAATGCGGTGAGGTGACCGAGCGAGGCATGGGCGCGGGTCAACTCGCAGGCCGCTATGTCACAGAGCTTGGTACAGGCTTGAGTAAGCTCGTCTCAGCAGCAATTGCCTACGCAGCCAACCCGCAAAACCGAACCAAGATCATAGCTGGAGCAGGCGTGTTAGCCTTGCTGCTCATCACATTTACCAGCAATCCCATCACGCGCGGTATTGGATCCTTGTTCGAGGAAGCGCCTGAAGTGCCGCGGCTAACCGCAGATGGCCTGCCAGACCTTGCCAATTATGAAGACGTATTTGTCGGAGAAGAAAAGGAGCTTTTTGTCACCGGACCCGCAAACGTCCGCGACTTTCCGACTAGCGAAGGAACGACTGTCATCCGGACCCTGAATGAGGGCGAGACAGTTAAAGCGCGTGAAGTCAAAGCGTTCGATCCGACTTCGCAGTGGCTCAAATTAGCGGGCGGCGGATATGTTTGGGGCGCCAATCTTTCGCGCGACGAGAAGATGGTTGGCGAGGACGGCTTGGTGCTCCCGGCTAAACTAAGGGGTCTTTGGTCAGACCGCGCATCTTGCGATGGGATCAACCCAGACGCAGTTGTTGTTCTATCGAAGACGGAAATCGACTTTGGGACGAGCCGCTACGCTCTAACCAACATCCTTGAAGCTGGCGAGGAGTTGCCTGCCTACCAATTGAGCGGCGTTGGAGGTGACATGCTGCCAGGCTCGAAGGTCACAGTTTCTGAGGATGCGAAGTGGCCAATTCTTTGGATTGCGAATGGCGACCAATTCACGGGTGAAGAGTTTCGGTATTTTCCACGCGATCTAGCCTGCACTGAAGTCGATGCAATAACTCGGCAAATGACTGGTATGTGATGGGGATAAGAGAGCCGCTTACTCTATCCCCATCCTGCGCTGGTTCCGATCCCCATCGATAAAAGAACATAGACTTTCATTGCAGCCCATTTCCAGATGGGGACGCAGAATGACTTCAAGATATTTCTTCATTTAAAGTGATAAAAATAACCTTGAAGTCGCTCACGCTCAAACCAGTGGTCGGAGCACAAAATTGTCTTGACCCCTCGATCGGAAAAGCCATGCTTGTTTCTCTTCATTTGGGGGTGAAGCACTATGGATATTTTGTTCAAACGAGAACAGCACCAGAAGAATTTTGGTGGAGCTACTTTTCGGCTGTGGGCTAAGGCTGAATTTACTGATGACGAGCTGGCTTTGGTTGATCGCTACGGTTTTCGGAGTGCCTTGATTTTAGACGCCGATGATACCGATCTACGCCGTATTGCTGGCGGGATTGGCATAGCGGCTGCAATCGCCGCCTTTATTGCGCTTGTGATCGTGTTTCGCGATACCTTCCTGCTCTTTGACTATTTGATCGCCATGGGCCTCAGCCTATTGATCGGTATTGGCGCTGGGTATTGGTGGTTCAATGAGAAGCGCGAGCGCTTGTTCATGGATGATTTGCTCTTTGGCCGCCGCTTTAAATGTCGCAGCGTGATCGACCTTGCCAAGAAAGAAGCGGAGATTGAGAACGTCTGCGGCGTGCTTCGCCAGGTGCTCGAGACCGCCAAGCACTGGGATGGGGTTGAGACGATCCCGATACCGGTCCTACCGCATAATGAGGCCAAAGAAGTCGTTCTAGGGATTAGATAAATGGCCTCGCGTTTTGGCGCTTGGTTGCACAGTCTTGTGCATGGTCTGTTTCGGCCAAGCGAGAAGCAGCTCGTCCAGCATAAATGGAACGAAGTCGCCTCAGCTTTTGATCAGCTTGGTATTCGGACAGTTAAAGGACGCGAAGGCGTCATCGCGAACATAGCGACCAAGGTGCGTTTTTCGCTCTACGATGACGTGCCGATAAACGATCAAGATGCGGTCGTCCTCAGCCTTGTCTTGGAGCTATTTGACTACGACGGTCTGTTTGTCCTTCCCGAAGTCGATTGGGAGCAGGGGCGAACCATCGCTGAGCTATGGGAAATCCGGGAAGAGCTCAGCCGCCAGCAGGCTTTGGTTCGAAATTTTGATGTGAATGTCGAGCTGCTCACCCGCGCAGCGACGGCGTTTCTCATGCCGCTCTACAAGGCTTGCCCGGCTCTACTCGATATTGAAGAAACCCCAGACGGGATTTCAGTGCCGACTGACCTGCTTCGTAGCTTAGGAGATGTCGGCGCTGTCACAGAAGAGTTGCTCGATATCGGCCTGGCCGATGAGCTTGCCGAAGCGGGATTGCTACCCAATCTGCACAGCCGCCTCGCCTACAATCTGATCGCAGCCTCCGGCGGCAATCCGGCTGATCCCGCGAGCTTTAAGCGCGCGCCGAAACTCCCCACGCAGTTCGATGCTAAGACGCCGGAAGCAGTGGTCGAGACCTATCTGAGCGGAACACCATTGCTCAGTTTGTTCGACCAGGAGCTGAGTTTCACCATTCCGACCAAGTCTCGCTTCGAGCATCAGCACATTGTTGCAGGCTCGGGACATGGCAAGACGCAGACATTGCAATATCTCATCACGCAGGATTTGGCCGCGATGGGCGCTGGGAAGCGTTCCATCATCGTTCTCGACAGTCAGGGTGATTTGATCCGCAACATCGCTCAGATGGGCATTTTTGCCCCTGGGGAGCCATTGCACGACCGAATTGTGATCATCGATCCCAGCGATGTCGAATATCCAGTCTCCCTCAACCTATTCGATGTCGGGCAAGAACGGCTTGCGGGCTATGCGCCGCTCGAACGGGAACGGCTGACCAATTCGATCCTTGAGCTTTATGACTTTGTGCTCGGCACGCTACTCGACGCGCAGATGACCCAAAAGCAGAATGTCATCTTTCGTTATGTCACCCGCCTAATGCTCCATATTCCTGATGCGACGATACATACTTTGCGTGAGCTGATGGAGCCAAAGAGCGAAGTGAAATTTGCCGAGCACATTGCCAAGCTCGAAGGCACCGCCAAGCACTTCTTCGAAACCGAATTTGCTAGCCGCGAATTTGAGCAGACCAAGAAGCAAGTGCTGCGCCGCCTGTGGGGCATTCTCGAAAACCAGACCTTTGAGCGAATGTTCGCGCACCCGCGTTCCAAGCTCGATCTGTTTAGCGAAATGAATGCAGGCAAGGTAATCCTGATCAACACCGCCAAGGATCTTCTAAAGGAGCAAGGCACCGAGATATTCGGGCGGTTCTTTATCGCGATGATGGCGCAAGCTGCCCAGGAACGCGCGACGCTCCCCAAAAGCGAACGCGTGCCCACTATGGTCTATATCGACGAGGCGCAGGACTATTTCGACCGCAATATCGGTCTGATCCTGGCCCAGGCGCGTAAGTACAATGTCGGCATGGTGCTGGCGCATCAATATTTGGGCCAGCTTGAGCCAAAACTGCAGGAAGCCTTCGCGGCCAACACTGCGATTAAGTTTGCAGGCGGCGTCTCAGCTAAAGACGCGCGCAGCCTTGCACCCATGCTCTACACCGATCCCGCCTTTATCGAAGCGCAGGGCAAAGGCAGCTTTGCCGCCCATATTCGCGGCGTCACCAAACACGCCGTGCCGCTGACATTCCCTTTCGGGCTAATGGAGGCCCTTCCGGTCATGTCAGCAGTCGAGCGTGATTTCCTGAGGGACAAGATGCGCGATCGTTATGCGGTGCATCATTCTCAGATTGGTGCGGACGATGATGACCAAAGCCCAGAAAGTGACGGCGGCGATGATCCAGACGATGGGCAATCTGGGCCCGATGCTCCTAAGCCAAATGGGCCCAAGCCCTCAGGTGGAAGTCCGTCCGGCTCGGGTGCATCGTCACATGCCAGTGAAAAGCACGCGAAGCCCAAAAAGGAACCGGGTTCAAGGGCTGGAAAAGGCAAAATCGACACTGATCCCGGAGAGCAAGAAGGTTTTTAAAGCGCTGAACATTGCAGCCCGCTGCTGACCTTGCCTGCTCACTTCCGACAATGCCGCACGGTTACAGGCTTGATTTACATGCATAAAAGGGCGGTCCTCTGGCAATCATGAGGACAACCCATGCCCCAAAAACCAAAGCGCGATGCCCTGGGTCGCCGTTGCCGCACCAGGCCAATCGCAACCGGCAAGCGCATCACCCCCCAGCCGCGCGATCTACTCTGGTTTGAAAAACTGGCCGAGCACGGCCCGCTGCCATCCTCATTTCTGCTCGCCTTTGCAAAAGACACTCACGCTAGCGAGAAACGCGCCAAAGAGCGGCTAACCGATCTGTTCAACGAAGATCGGACACCTGGCAAAGGAGCCTACCTCACACGTCCACCGGAGCAATTCCGCACGATCGATGCCCGCTATAATCAGCTTGTCTACGATCTCTCGCCAGCATCCATCAGCGCGTTGAGAAAGGCCGGGTGCCCCATCCGTCCCACAAGGTCTGGGCCGTGGTGGCACAGCCTGATGGTGAGCTGCATTACCGCGTCGTTTGAGCTCGCTTGCCGGGCGCGTGAAGACGTGAACTACATTCCGCAATCTAAGATCCTAGACCGCGCTGAGGCAAGCCTGCGCTGGCAGGCTGAGATCTGTGATCCTGATAGCGGCGCGACTTACGCGAAGGATTTGCTCCCCGATGCCGTGTTTGGGCTTGAATACACAAGCGAAGCTGGAAGGCGGTTCCGCTTCTTCGCGCTGGAAGCTGACCGCGGCAGCGAACCGCTGCGTTCAAGCGAAATCCACCGCAAGAGCTTCGTGAGGCATTTGCTCCAATACGAAGACTATATCGAGCTAGGCGGCTACCGCGATCACTTGAGCTTAACCGCACCAATGGTCGTGCTCAATGTGACGACAAGTCACGTGCGAACTGAGCGGATGCTGGCAGTCACTGATGAGTTCTTTCCTCAGGGAAACAGCTACCAGCTGTTTCAAACATGGGAGGCGTTTGGAGCGACGCCTAGCCCGCCGTCACCAAGTGTTGGATTGCTTTCAGATGATTGGAAGCGCGCTCAGTTTTCCGATCTAACCATTACTCGTTGCTGATGCTGGACGACGAGCTTGATTCGCGTCTGCATCGGTAGTCGGAGCAAACATTCTTATTGCCGTCCGGTATGTTCACCTATGTTCTGATATTTTTAGTCTATTAAAAACAATTGCTTACCCTATTATAATTGACGGCAATTTCGCTGAATTCAAAAGGAGAATCTAAAAATGGCACGCCGGAAAAAAGAACGCTTAGGAGTCGTTGAAATCTTGGGGGCTGGGCTTCTTCGCGAAGGTCTCGCTTTGGGTAAGACCGCCACGCGCGAGCTAGTCGAAGCCACGGACATCATGAGTGGACCAAAGAGGAACCGCCGCGGGCGCTACCGCTAAACGTCAAATACAATTCATGCGAAAAGGGCGCCATAATTTGGCGCCTTTTTTGTTTTGGGCATTAAGGCGGCCTGTCTTTTTGAAGGCAACTATTGGTTCTGGCGCTGTGCGGCCACAAAAAGCAGCGCCTCTTTGCGCTGCTTTGGTAACGTACTTATTGATCCTACATCTCTTGTGCGAGCAACATCGCTCCACCTTCAACGGCTTGCCGCGCCAACGCGGCAGCTTCGAAAAGCACAGTGTGATGCGGCTCCTTCTCGAAGAACTTTCTTGTCGGCACTTTCTCCCGCAATTCGGGATACTTTAGAGCCAAACTGGCAGCTTCATCATAGCGTGTTTGGTGCAAGTGCTCGCGCGACAGCTTGATGACTTGCACGTCATGGCCCGGCAATATCGCAGCGATGGCATGCAGCAGGACGAGAGCTTTCTTGCCCTTCCGCGTCCCCGCTTCAAAATCTTCCATGACCACAACGTTTGGACGAAGCAATTCGATAAACTCGGCTGCGAAGCGCACAGCGCTGACGACATCTCGCGCCGCCTTGCACGAGGTCTGCCAAGTGGCGAGTTGTTCGTTTTCGATCAAAACGAAGCTTATTCGCCGGTATCCGACTGCGAATGCCAGATAACTAACCGCTCGCATGTTTCTGGGTTAAGGCGGCAGTCAGCTCCCTATCCAGTCGTTTCAGTGTGTTGTCCCTGTTAAATTCGGCTTTTGGATCGCCGCTGCACTCCGGCAAATCAGGCAGGCTGCGAAACAATGCCTCACGCGCTGATCGCATCAATCCCTCATAGTGCGGAGCGAAAGAACGCTTGTAGATGATCGATAATCGGCACAATTGCTCGATCGTTGGTTGGACGATGCCGTCTTCAAGGGCGGTGACGTCCTTACTGCCAACTTCAAGCAAGATGCACAGGTCGCGCTGCGACAGGCCCGACTTCTTACGAGCCGCGCATAGATCATGCGCAAATTGTGTGTTCATGACTTGTGTTTGGTTAAACTGATAAGTCCACTATCAAGCATATCTCACAGTTCGCAAAAGCGACCAGTCCGCTTGAGATTCCCAGTCCCCATATTCGTGACCAGATGTGTGGCAAGCCTCCCAGAAATTCCCTGACCAACCCGCGTTGGATGGGCCGCACATACAATGCACGGAAAGGCTGTCACCTTTCCGAATATACAGCCCATTCATCGCGGGCGGTAATACTGAGCTATCTTGTCCGAAAAGGAGCCTAACGCGCCACTGCTTGGCCTGACTAGTCCGTTTGGCACCACACCACATGGCATGATGCCAAGCGGACTTCATTTAACGTCCCGCGCATAGCACTCTGTGCCAATGTCTGCATTCATCGCTATCGGCAACGCGGATACTCGCCGCGGGCCGCAACCTTTTGGCCTCGGGCTCAAAGATCGCCTCAACCATCAGTACATTATCGGTCAAACCGGAACGGGTAAGTCTACTCTCCTTGCTCGCATGGCGCAGCAAGACGCCATTCTTGGCAATGGCTTTTGTCTAATTGATCCCCATGGTGATCTGGCCACTGAACTCTCCACATCGTTGCCGTGCAAGGTCATCCATTGGCGCCTGGGAGACCCATCCTGCCCATTTGGCTATAATCCGCTCACTCGCGTTCCTCGGTCAATGAGGCCTTTGGTTGCCTCTGGTTTCATTGAAACGCTCAAGAAGCAGTGGAGCGACAGCTGGGGGCCAAGGATGGAGCATCTGCTTAGACAAGCCGCCCTCACTCTGCTTGATCAGCCAGAGGCGCAATTAAGCGATATCGTGCCGCTTTTCACAGACAAGGAATTTCGTCAGCGGGCGATCACGCACATTTCCGATCCGCAATTGGTGATGTTCTGGCGCAGCGAGTTTGCCAAGATGAACTACCTCTCGACAATGGATGGCGTCGCACCGATTGCGAACAAGCTCGGCGCTTTTCTGGCAGACCCCATTGTCCGCAAATCGGTGAGCACGCCCGATCAACCGCTCCGGTTTCGGAGGATCATGGACGAAGGACAAGTGCTTGTTGTTGATCTTGCAAAAGGCCGCGTTGGTGCTGACATCGCCAATGTGATTGGCGGGCTAATCGTCACCAATATTTTTAACGCGGCTCTATCGCGTTACCTGCAGCCACCGGAACAGCGCCGCCCCTTCTTTTTCTACATCGATGAGTTCCACAATTTCACCACTTCTACCGTCGCTGACTTGTTCTCTGAGGCGCGTAAGTACGGCTTAGGGATTTGTGCCGCGCATCAGCACCTTGGCCAGGCGGACCAGGCAATTGTCGATGCAGTAATTGGAAATGCTGGAACGCTCATATCCCTACGCATTGGCGCGCAGGATGCGCCGCTGATCGCGCGCCAGTTCGGTCAAATCGAACCGCGCTACTTTGCTGACCTGCCCAATTATAGGGGCTTTGCTCAGCTGATGCGCGGTGACTCCAAACAGAGACCGTTCTCCTTCAGCACCACACCGTTCGTCACGAATATGTGAATTCAGCATCGTGAGCGGACTAGGTTTAAATGCAGCGACTTCTGTAAATTGAAAGCATGGACGAGCGACTTCAAGAATATCTAGAATTATGCCGACGAACCTACGAACGACATGCGCGCGAAGGCACTTGGCCTTGGCCCTTGGATTCGACGAATTCTGAGGATGTGGTAGATTCAGATCAATCAAATGACGACGTATGAAACGGTACTACGCCTACATCCGCGTCTCCACTGCACGCCAAGGTGAAGGTGTGTCGCTGGAGGCGCAAAGAGAAGCCATTACGGGGTTTGCGAGTCGCCATAACTTGCAAATTTCAGACTGGTTTACCGAGAAAGAAACCGCCGCCAAGCGCGGCCGAACCCAGTTCAATGCGATGGTCAGGCAGCTGCAACGCGGACAGGCGCAAGGGCTCATCATTCACAAGATTGATCGGTCAGCGCGCAATCTCGCGGACTGGGCGCGCGTTGGCGACCTTGCTGATGTCGGGATCGATGTTCGCTTCGTAACCGAAAGTCTCGACTTTGGTTCTCGTGGAGGCCGGTTGGCAGCAGACGTGCAGGCGGTGGTCGCCGCAGACTATGTGCGCAATTTGCGCGAAGAAACCATCAAAGGGATTACGGGCCGACTAAAGCAGGGGCTTTATCCCTTCCGTGCGCCTATTGGCTATCTCGACAACGGCAAAGGGCAGGTCAAAACTCTCGATCCCGCGCGGGCGCCTTTAGTGAAGGAGGCGTTCAAGCTGTACGGCGCGCGGAAGCATTCGTTGCGCACGCTTCTGACTCATCTGCGGAGCCGCGGGCTCACCAATCGATCTGGCGGACAGCTTTCGATGTGTGGGCTAGAGACCATGCTCAACAATCCGTTTTACACCGGCGTCATTCATATCAAACGCACCGGCGTCACCTACAATGGCGCTCATAAACGTCTGATCACTCCCGCATTGTTTGAGCGCGTACAAGCCATCAAATCCGGAAAATCTGGGCCAAAGGTGACGCGCCATAATCACACCTATCAAGGTGTCTTTCGCTGCGGTTTGTGTGACGGTCCAATGGTGCCTGAGCGGCAGAAGGCCCATGTCTACTACCGCTGCAAAACAGCCGAATGCCGCACCAAGTCCATGCGAGAAGATCAGTTGACGGATGCCGCGCGTGGCTTTCTCAAAAGAGTTCAATTGACCGAGGCAAACTTCGAAGAAGCACTCCGGCAGATCAACGAATGGGTTAGAGAACCGCGAGATGGAGATGCGGAAAAAGCATGGGCTTTAAGAGCCGCGAACATAGCAGATCGCAAGAACCGGCTGACGGATGCATTGATTGATGGAATGATCGACCGTGATGCCCACTCTGTAAGGATGAAAGCACTAGCAATTGAGGAAGAAGCGCTTCGGGCTGAGCAGCAGGAAGCGCAAGATCGCGAGGCGCAGGCAGCCAGCCTACGTAATATGGCCGAACTGGCAAAAAGCCTTTGTTTGAGCCACGATTTGGCTTTCGGGCAAGATAAGCGCCGGATCATCGAATTGGCCTCGCCGAACCCGCGAGTGGCCGAAAAAGAGGTCTATTTTGAGCCATATAATTGGCTTGAGGTTATGAAAAATGACCTGGGTGTCCTCTCTGGTGCCCCAGCCCGAGACAGAGACCGAACATTTTCCACCGTCCTCTCGGGGGTACCCGAAAAAGAAGCAGTGGCCGAACTGCTAAATATGCGAAATGATGTTGAACCAAAGGCTCGTTTTGGAAAGGCTGCTTAAGCCGTCCTCTCTGGTGCCCCAGCCCGAGACAGAGACCGAACATTTTCCGCTGTCCTCTCGGGGGTGCCCGAAAAAGAAGCAGTGGCCGAACTGCTAAATATGCAGAATGATGTTGAACCAAAGGCTCATTTTAGGAAGGCCGCTTAAGCTGTCCTTTGTGGTGGGCCAAAACGAGACAAAGACCGAACTCACTCCGCTATATTGACTGACTTAGCAGGTGATCGGACAACGACTTGTCGACCGGCTATCGCCTAGGGCCGATCTTCTTGAATTGGGGCCGTTTGCAGACCGTTTGCTTTGCTTGAGCATTTAGCCAGAACCAGACAGTCGGCCTCCGACCCAATTGCGGAACATAGCATTCGACTGCCACCAACAGCTTGTTACTAGCCCGCCCGTTAGTCCCTGGCGTTGCTCCTACGCAGCGGTTTCAATGCTAATCGTGCCGTCAGGCGTCTCGCCGATCCGAAATCCTATGCCCGTGAAGCGCTCGATCAGATCCATCGCTGTGCGGGTATGCTCGCTGATCTTCACAGTCGTGAAGGCCCCGCCTTTTGCTAGGGCAAAGGGCAGCAGCAGCTGATCTTGTAAGTAAGGCCCAGCGAACGCATCGCTCGTCAGATATCCTGCCATCCGCTTGGCAGCGGTCTTAGCCAGTTTCTCAGCGGGCAGGCCCATTTTGCCGATGCCAGACATGACTTCGGTCACATGCTCAAACTCAGCAGCCAGGATCAAGGCGTTGCCTGGCCCCTGGTCAGCGGGCAGCTGCTCTGGGGCGAAGGCGTCTTCGGGCCAATCGCTCAGCACTTTGCGCGCCGCCACCAATTCCCGGTCAGCCACATCAGATGGTACGCCGGCAACAATAGCTTTGGCGCTCACGGACTTCGCCGCGCCGCGGTGCATGCATTCGATTGCCCGCAGCGGAGCAGGCGCAATATCGACGATGATCCGGCCGCCGCCGCGCGGGAAAAATCCGGGGCGCTCAAGCTTGATCGAAACCTTCGGCCCCATGCGCTCTATGATTGGCAGAAACGTGCGCTCGACAAACTCAAAGGGAGGCGCCGCCATGCCATGTGTGCCGCCCTCAATCACAAGCCGTGATGGGGCTTCTGCGAGCAGCAATGGGCACAGCACAGTTTGCAGGACGAGCGCGGTCGCGCCCGCTGTGCCAACTGAAAAAGTGAACTCCCCAGGCGTAATCGCGCCAGGGCGAAAGGTCAGCTCGCTTGAACCGATAGCTAGGCCGTTTGCCTTTGCACCGCCAATCAGCGCCGCCGCCTCAAGCGAGGTTACATGCTGACGCATCATGCCGGGCTTTTTGCGTCCGCCACGGATATTGGTGATAGTGAATGGCTCGCCGGTGATCAGCGACAATGCCGCCGAATAGCGCAGCATTTGGCCGCCGCCTTCACCCTCTGAACCGTCGATAGTAATCATTGGTTTTCTCTTACTTTTGAGTGTTGTGACGCCGAGCCTGACCAGTGTCGAGGCCTGTTTGTGCGATGGCCGGGCAGGCGATGTCCGCAAAGGGCTCATCACCCCTTCACGCACACCACCTGCTTGAGCGTATGGACGATCTCAACCAGATCAGCCTGAGCTGACATAACGGCCTCAATCGGCTTGTAAGCCTTAGGCGTTTCATCAATCACGCCTACATCCTTACGGCATTCAACGCCTGCGGTATCAGCGATGTGCTCGTCGATCGACACCAGCTTCTTCGCTTGCGTCCGGCTCATCACCCGGCCTGCGCCATGCGAGCAGCTGTCAAAGCTTTCCGCATTGCCAAGGCCGCGCACGATGAAGCTCTTCGCCCCCATCGAGCCGGGAATAATGCCAAGCGTACCCTTGGCCGCCCGCACTGCGCCCTTGCGGGTCACCAGCACGTTTTCGCCAAAATGGTTTTCGCGGCGGACATAGTTGTGATGACAATTCACCGCTTCGCATTCCGCCTCAAACGGCTTTGCGATTTGGCTGCGCAGCGCATCAAGCGCGTGCGTCATCATCACCCGGCGGTTAAGCGCGGCAAAGTCCTGAGCCCATTCGACCGCTTCGACGTAATCGTCAAAGTGCTCTGTCCCTTCCGGGAAATAGGCCAGATCTTCATCCGGCAGATTAATATGCCATTGGCGCATGTCCTTCTTGGCAAGTTCAATAAAGAACCGGCCAATCGCATTGCCAATGCCGCGGCTGCCCGAATGCAGCATCATCCAAACGCGTTGTTCGGTATCAAGGCACAGCTCAATAAAGTGATTGCCAGTGCCCAGCGTGCCGAGATGCACGACGGTGTTTGCATTCTTAAGTCGCGGATATTTGGCGACGATATTGCCAAACCGCACGGCAAGACCAGCCCAGGCATCGACCACGGCCCGAGGCGGTTCACCCCAAGAGCCCTTGTCGCGCCGGCCGCGTCCAGCCGTCCGGCCATGCGGAACCGCCGCTTCAATCGCGGAGCGAATGCCAGCGAGATTGTCTGGCAGATCGCTCGCCATGAGCGAGGTTCGCGCGGCCATGATGCCGCAGCCGATGTCCACACCAACGGCTGCCGGGATCACCGCTCCTTTGGTCGGGATAACCGAGCCCACGGTCGCGCCGATACCAACGTGCACATCGGGCATTGCCGCCACGTGCTTGAAGATGAACGGCATCTTTGCCGCCCGCGACAATTGCTCGCGGGCCTTGTCGTCAACTGGCACGCCGCGCGTCCAGGATTTGATCGGAGCGCCGCCTTCAACAGGGGTGTATTCGTATGTGTGTTCCATCATAAATTCCTTGTACAGCGCGTTTCCCACTTGGAGACTTTGGGGGCAGCCGGCCCATTCCGGCCGCCCCAGTCCGCGCTGATACCGAGTGTTCGACTACTCGGTGCTGAAACTAATGCAGATGGTGTGCCAAAAGTGATTTTTGGGTTCTGAACTCTCTCCAAGCCACTGTATAAAAGTGTGAATATCAGATATTCTCTCATATTCACATTTCCAGGAATTCTCAGATAAACGCGCCTCTTGTATCGCCACTTATATAAATTTATAAGAATGACTATGAAGCCAACAACCGTCATCGGATTTCTCGGGTCAACGCTGGACGCTGCCAAGTTTGGGCCGGAGCGCTGGAACAAGTGGCGCCCCACTGTCAGTATCTGCATGCAAGAGGATCTGCGCGTCGATCGCTTCATTCTGATCCACGGAAGCTACCATCAACGCTTGGCTGACTTTGTGATGCAAGACATCCGCGATGTGTCACCGGAAACCGAAATCGTTCCGCATCTCATGGACTTTGACGATGCCTGGGATTTTGAGGAGGTCTACGGCAAGCTGCACGACTTCGCGCGCGAATTTCCCTTTGATCCTGACGCGCAGGATCATCTGATCCACATCACCACTGGCACGCATGTCGCGCAGATATGCCTGTTCCTGCTGACCGAGGCGCGCTTTCTTCCCGGCAAGCTCCTCCAGACCCAGCCACGCGGCGGCAAACCTCAGCCGATCGGGTCGTGGGATTCGATCGATCTTGATCTCTCGCGTTACGATTCCATCGCTAGCCGGTTTGCTGAGACCAGCGCAGAGAGCGCCAGCTTCCTAAAAAGCGGGATTGAAACACGCAACGCCGCCTTTAACCGCATGATTGAGGAGGTCGAGCAGGTTGCCGTACGCAGCCGTGCACCGATCCTGCTGATGGGGCCGACCGGAGCGGGCAAGAGCCAGCTTGCGCGCAAGGTCTATGAACTGAAGAAGCTGCGTCATCAGGTTGGCGGGCCCTTCGTTGAGGTCAATTGCGCCACCCTAAAGGGTGACAGCGCGATGTCGGCCCTGTTCGGGCACCGTAAGGGGGCATTTACCGGCGCGGTTCAAGACCGGCCAGGTCTGCTGCGCAGCGCCGATAAAGGCGTGTTGTTCCTTGATGAAATTGGCGAGCTGGGCCTTGATGAGCAGGCGATGGTCCTGCGCGCAATTGAAGAAGGCCGGTTCCTACCGGTTGGCTCTGACAAGGAAGTGGCCAGTGATTTCCAATTGATTGCAGGCACCAATCGCAATCTGATGGATATGGTCGCGCAAGGGACGTTTCGCGATGATCTGTTCGCGCGGCTTAACCTGTGGACCTTCACTCTTCCTGGCCTGGCCCAGCGGCGCGAGGATATCGCTCCTAACCTTGAGTACGAATTAGAACGTTACGCCGAGCGCGAGGGCAACCGTGTCTCGTTCAACAAGGAAGCGCGCGAGCTATACCTGAGCTTTGCCGAGGGGCCCGCTGCGCTGTGGCAGGGCAATTTCCGCGATCTCGCCGCCAGCGTCACGCGCATGGCGACCTTGTCTACCAGTGGCCGGATTGACCGGCCCGCCGTCGAACTGGAAATCACGCGCCTTGGCGACCTTTGGTCTGGTAAGGCCGCCGGCAGTACTGCGTCACGAGCGACGCTGGAGGAGGTTCTGGGCAAGGAACGGCTGAACGAGATTGACCCATTCGACCGGGTGCAGCTGGCGTTTGTCATCGAAACCTGCAGAGCAAGCCGGACATTGTCGGAGGCCGGGCGAACGCTGTTCGAAAACTCTCGGCTGACCCGCAAGTCCACCAATGACGCTGACCGATTGCGGAAGTATTTGGCACGTTTTGGGCTGGATTGGGAGCAAGTTTCAGCGATGCACTAATGTCCGCTTTCGCCCTCAATAGCGGTCATTGAGCGAGGTCTTGAATTGGGCCGTTGGCTGACAGTCAGCTCTTATCCATCAGGAAATGAAAGCGGACCTTCAATTCACGACCCAATTGATGGCATTTCCTACTTCCTTAGTTTGAACTTCACGCCCTCATAGCAACGCACTTCATTGCCCCGTTCCAAGCTCTGATTTTGTTGCCAGACATCGCTCTTGGAATGGGCTTCATTTGCTTGCTTTTCAGCTTCAAACCGCGCTGCCAGTTTCAAGAGCGCGATTTTCTTGTTGGCAAACTGCGAACGCTGATCCTGAGAGACAACTGACAATCCGCTTGGGCTGTGGGTTGCCCGGACTGCGCTATCTGTCTTGTTGACATGTTGCCCTCCCGGACCGGAAGCGCGGATAGCCTGAAATGCGATGTCCTCGTTCTCCAATTGAGGTATCTCCTCGACAGTTGGAGCGAAGCTAACTCCCACATACCAGTTTTTGCGTTTGTGGCGTGGTCGAAACGGACTGCTACCGATCCAGCGAATGGTGCCAATGCGATCCTTCGCAAAGCTGGTGCATTGATCACCGGACACGGACAGCAGCAATGAGGCTTCGACATCACCGCTCTGTTCTAGCAGTTTAGCTTGCAGACCGTGGTTCTTAGCTTCTTTGGTGAAAACTCGCGCCAATTGTGCGACCACCCACTGGCACTCCTTCGGTCCCTTGCCTGCTGAGATGTGCAGAATGATCTCACTCATTTGCGCCTCGTTTTGTAAGTGATCACTGGCCGCAGCACGGCAATGACGGAGATTAAGTCAGCTTGTTCAAGGTCAGAAATAACGCTCTCAATGTCCTTGTAGGCTTGCGGGGCTTCCTCGAAGATCAACTGATTGTCTTCGCACAATACCCTGCCGCCAAGGCTTGTCCTTTCAAGCTCGGCGAAACTGATCTTTCGTCCTAACTTTGCCTTTGCGCTGCTGCGCGGCCATTTGCGACCTGCGCCATGCGCAAGTGAATGCAAGGCCCGATCGGCCTTTTCGGGTTTCGGCATGACCAGATACGTCATGGTTCCGCGAGAACCGGGGATCACTATTGGGCCTTTGTCCGCTGGCGCAGCGCCTTTGCGATGCAACCAACCATCTTGATGGCGGGTCAGGCTGTTGTGAAAAATATCGAGTTTCAGTTCAGCCCGAGCAGCAAGTTTGTTTAGAAAGCGCATCGCAATGATGTCGCGGTTGAGCTTAGCCCAGACCATCGCCTGATCATGCTTTGTCAAATACTCCGCAAATGCTTGGTTCGATGTGCTCAGGCCATCAGCATTGAAACGCCTAGTATGTTGCTCTTGGATGGCGTGGCCCAACCCTCTCGAACCGCTATGAACGAGCAGAAGAAGCTGAGAACGATCCAGCCCCATGTTGTCGAATGTCTGCTCGTCCATGACGGTCTCGATACGCTGGAACTCAGCAAAGTGATTTCCGCCACCAATGGTCCCCAGCGCTTCACCAGCAAGGTTTTGCGGTAAGCCAACTCGCTCGAACTCGCGTAGCTGGTCGCCAGCCCAAGGTTCGTCCAAGCCGGTCAGCTTCTTTACCGCTCGATCCAGCTTGAATTTCGCTACATTGATGTTGGTTTGCCAAAGCGCCATGCCGCATCCGATATCGTTGCCGATTAGATGAGGGTGGGCATGCGTTCTTGACCAGAAAGCAGCACCGATGGGTATCCCTCGACCAGCATGGAGATCAGGCAGACCAACCGCCCGCTCAATCCCTTCCAGTTCAGCGGTCCGATGCAGTTGGTCGATTGCCGTCTGCTCAATCCAACTGCTGGATGAGGCAATGATTTGAACACTGGCGGTCATGACTTGCCTCCTTGAACATTGGAAAGACCGTGATACTTGAGCGCTTTGCGTGAAAGTTGAGCCATCACCGTTACTTTCCAGCGGTCATGCGCTTCCCAAAGCTTTTCAATGATCTCGAAACGCAATTGCGCCTCGTCGCATTTGGGGTTGCGATCCAACTCACACCTAAACCAATGGCCATTTCGCCTGATCAAACAGCAGGTCTCAGAGAGCCGCTCGAAATCGCTAAACGGTCCTTGCGGATAAGAGCTAAGAACGCGGACAAAAGATCGCCGCTTCGGCAATCCAAGTGTCTTGCGAAGAGTACTAGTCTCTTTGATGAGGCCATCAAACGGATCAACATAAAGCTCCGGCCACCAATGATCGATGGGCCAAGCGCCGCGCCATTTATGCTGACCGAGCCATTTGCCATTTCGATCCACCGATATGCGCACAACAATGAAGTCTTCGATGTGCTCACGCACATGCATTTTCACAGTGCTGGTGGTGTCTAGATGCTGGCAGATTTCGCTGAAGACATCATCCCACCGGCGGCCTCTTTGCTTCTGCAAATAGCGCTTCAGAGGTGCCAGATTTTCATTGAGACTTTTCGTGTAGGGCGCCACTTCCCAAGCGTGCCGTTTGTGACCTACGAATTTGCGATCAAAGTTCTTGTCCTTTTTGAGTTTCACAGCAGGTGCATGTCGAGACGCCCACCGTGGACGTTCAACGATGACTTTGAACATATCAGCACGCATGGCTTGTCTCCCCGCTCTTGTTTGAGAAGGAAACCAGCGTCAGCCGAAAATGAAGAGTAGCTGCCGTCTGCGTATTCTGACGGCTAAAACCAGTTAGGTGAGCGCGCCCACCTTGGATCGAATTGCCCATGACAATTGTTCCTGAATATCAAATTTCAATGAAGTGATTGCGATTTGATGCTGTGTCTTTTGCATGATGCACTCCCTTCTTTGATATCGAACAATTGCGGTTGAACAGCGCCACTATGGCATGACCTTTTGGAAATCAAGTGACAATTGAAACTAGTTCAGGCGTGGCGTGGTGAGATTCTAACTCAGCCCCCGATGTCGAACGTATAGCCTCGGCAAGTGGGCCGTTAGCTGAACGACCGGTCTTAACCGAGAAAAAGAGAAAGCCGACGTTCGCGTTACACTCTTCGACTACGGATCGAACTCACTTCATGCGAGCAATTGTTGGATCACTAAACAGACATGGCCACTCAATACTGAACTAGCCCGAGATCGTTACGTTTCTGAACGCCGCTCTCGCGGGGAGGCGATCCTCGTCAATCGGTCCAGCAAGCTCCTCAGAACGCGGAGCCCACAAGTTGGCGTGGAGACGCATGGGAAGATGGGGCAACGGTGTTGGATCCCAGCCACGGCGCTCGTGAACGATCTCGCCATCGACTGCCCATGCGATCAGTCCTGGACGCCAATCGATCGAGTAACGGTGGAATCCCTCGGTTGCATCGAAGCCGAGATCAATCCTGTAAGGGGTGCCTCTATAGCCAAATGCCATCGCGGTACCCTCATCGCCAGGATTAAAGTAGACGTTGACCAGCATCGCTCGCGGATCGCCTCCAAGTATTTCGATGTCGATCTCTTGCCGCGGACTGTCCCTATGAAGAAAGAATCCTGTAATCAAACCTGATCCAGCGGCGGCCCTAATCTCGGCCTCGAAACGACCATGCATAAAGGATTCATTTGATGCGAACGCACCAGACCGAAACGGTCGTCGCCCTGTGTGGGTCTTTTCGATCGTGAGATGCGTCCCCTCATTGTTATGGCTAACCCCCTCGATGGCAAACGACGCAAGGTTTCCCGGAAAAGTCTCAACCAGCGATGAAAACGACGCTGCGTCTGCATCGACGGTTGCTCGTGCCATCTGCGCACTGGCGGGGTCATCAATTCCGACCGCACACCGCGGATGCCATCCATTCGGAGACGGAAGTACCCATGGGGAATCATCATGCGGGTCTGTTGGTCGGCTGGCCGCGGCAACATATTCCAAGCCCTCTTCACGCCCGTCGCGAAACAGACGAAGGTCCCGCCGGGCACCGGCTGGAAAAGGTTCGGCAGGGTACGAAAGCCCGAGCAAATCGCAGAGCGGCTCCCATGTGCTTTCTCCCCGTTGATACTGGGGAAGTACAGAAGTCCGAGCCCTTGGCAGGCGACCGAACTCTATACCTCGCCTGCCAACGGCCCCCTCTTCCACTACGAACACCGCGCCCGCGTAAGCTACTGCTGAATTCAATGCAGAATCCGTGAGGGGGGCATCGACGAGTCCATCGAACACTTCGAGCTGTTTTTGCAGCTCGTCGACTGAGAGTTTCTCTTCGTCTCCGTCAAAGGCACGGACGCGCAACCCTAGCATTGAGAGAGCCATCGCAAGCCCTTCTCGATCACCGCCTGTGGACCAGGCCAAAACCGGGCGAGAGTGTTTTTCTTCTGGCGCCATTGGAGCAGAACCAGCGTCAACGATTCCGGCGCGTGCTAAATAGGGAAGGATAGAATAGGAGTTGTCGGAAACACAGTCCTCCCGTTGTAGAATTGCCGGGGACGAGACTGCGAACGCGCCGAGCTGCTCGAACCGATAATTGATCCACATGTCGACCGGACCGACCACCGGCATCGCGCGAAGCAGCGACGCTGCACCTTCTCGAGACAGAACGTAACCGGAAAGGAACCAAAGGCCGCGTACTGGTCGGAAGAGTGACATGCAGGGATCGGCACGCTCGGCACTCCCGTCTGCATCTTGGTAAGAGAGGTAAACAAAGTTCGGACCTCCGTCGGCGCGGCATCGATCGAGCGCTGCACGCCAGCCTCGATCAATGATTGCAGGGGCACCGTGCGTGAACCAGACATCGTCTTCCAGCACCAACACATGCTCGTGGGAGCCCATCGCTATGGTTTTCCACACTTCGACGTGTGACCTTGCGACAGCCACTTCCTGGCGCGTCATACGGATCGGTTCATCAGGGCCGAAGCATTCTTCCAGCCTTGCATCGGGCTGGACGTGAAGCTGATCTCCTAATCGGTAATTCGGGTCGACGTCAGCTGTGGCCGCTACCGCGCGACCGTCTCGAGCGTCCACAGCGGCAAATCGCGTTGCAATCGAAGTGAGAGGCTTGCCGTCGCAAGTCCGAAAGCGGCCGAGCTCCCGGAGCATGCGGCGCCATCGAGTCGGTTGTCGATCAAGGTTTACGATCAAGATCGAACTGATTTTGTTGGGACCAGTGCCTAACGCATTAATTCTTCCGCCGGGAAACATGCTGGCAGCGGCGCGCATCACCCGGAAGACGAGGCTTCGCAGTTGGCCTGATGCTTCACTGAGATTCATGACTTTCCAAGGAGCCTCAGTTTGAATCCATGTTGCGCCAATTGCGCGAGTCGCCACGATAGGAAAGGTGCCAGCGCGTTTCGGCGATAGCCCCCCAGTCGCGCAGCAGCTCGAAGTCAAATCGATCACCCGCAGCTAACAAGTCGCGAGCATGTGCCGCCAAGGCAGCGGTGAAATTGCCAGGTCCGGTCGTCGATTGTATCTCCGGGAGCGGGTCGAAACCAAGCAAGCGGTTCGTTGCGCGGGTCAGGGCCCTCTGAAGAACAGGATGTCCCGGCGGTGCTACGATAGGGTTGTTATTGAGGTAAAAGATGCGGCCATTTGTTGGCAGGTCGACGCGCCATAATTCGGCGGCAGAGATCATTTGGCCGGTGGGGATATCGTAGCACAGTGGCTGGACCTTTAGCCGGTCATCATGAAACATATCCTTCCAGCCATCGCCAAGCAGTGCGTCATCTGCGTCGACATAGAAACCACCCTCTGCAAGGACGAAGCACATCCGAAGATAGTCGCTTCGCATCGCTGGATGCCGGCAGCGTAAAAATGCCTTATGCTCACGTGCGCCGTAGTGCTCGCCGATGTAGGCTAGAGCAGTTTTGTCGCAAAACATCCGCAGCTCGAACCCCTCTTCCGCGAGATGTTCCCAACTCGAGAGGCAGTCGCGCACGTCGTCAGGAAGGTCAGATGGATCATGCCAGTACCGAATGAGGGTGCGGGGAATCTTTTTTAGAGGCCTCGCGGTTAAACTCGAAGGCTGATTTGGTGGCGGCGCATACAAGGTGATGTCGCGAATGAAGGCGGAGCGCAGCTCATCGCTCTCTTCAAACCCCGGCGGATAGGTGTCCATTATTGGCGTGTCGGTCTGAACTTGGGGGTCGGGCTGCAAGATGGCGTCCTCAAGTGCGAAGAGATCGATCATCCGCGCCAAAGCCCGGTGCCGATATGTAAGCGGTTTCGAGATACGCTTGATAGCGTTTCGAATCTTTCAGCAGATACGCACGTCCATCGATAATAAAACCGTCAAGGCCGTGCCGAACGGCGTACGCGTCGAGGTCAGCAATGTTGTTGATGAATCCCTTCCCGTTAAAGTTCAGGGAGGTGTTGCACAGCACGCCGTATCCAGTGCGGGCTTTAAAGGCGGTGAGGAGACCGTGAAGGTTCTGGTTAGAGGAAGGCGTAACCGTTTGGATGCGAGCGGTGCCATTTACGTGCGTGACCGCCGCTAACGCATCGGTGGTCGCCTTGTACGTGTAGAGCATGTGCGGGCTTTCCTGATGGCAGCCGAACAAGCGCGCAGCGTCTTCCATCAGACAAATCGGAGCGATAGGGCGGAACTGCTCGCGCTGTTTTATTTCATTCAGCCGTTCTCTTGTGCTATCGTCAAACGGAGAGGCGAGAATTGATCTATTGCCAAGCGCACGAGGCCCGATCTCGTACCGACCGCTGACCCATCCGAGAATAAGATCATTTTCGAGTAGTTCCGCGATCTCGGCAAATTCCAAATCGCAAACGTTGTACCGATCGGCCTCGAACGTGCCATTGGATTGAAATAATAGCCCCGAATAAACATCCCACTCGACCTTTGGGTTTCCTGAGAAATACAGTTGCGCGTCGATAGCTGTGCCGATTGCAGAGCCAGAGTCGTTGGCGACGGGCGGTACAAACACGTCGGAGAATAGTCCGGTCTGCTTCCACTTTGTATTCCAGTCGCAGTTCAGACCACAGCCACCCGCGATTACCAAGGGGCGATTGGGTTTGAGCGTCTCTCTTGCAAAGCGATGGAATTTCTCAAATAGCGCGTCGCTGTAGATGCCGGCAAAATTTCGAAACTCAGGATCATTAAACCCGGCATTGTAGTGAGGCACGCCCGTAATATCTTCGTGGGACCCCAGTCCTTGGTAGTTAGGGTCGAGGAGGAACTCGAGCAGCTTTCGTTCCTTGGCTGTGGGCGTGCTGCGGGTCGAGAACGATGCGAGAGCCATTAGTTTTCCCGCATCCGAAAGGCGGGCATGCTTCCAATCCTTGAGAAAGGTCGGATCTGCAAGACCGTAGAGCTGTCCGTATCGATTGCCAGGTTCATCCAGCACGTCCGCAATGAGCCTGATGTTCGAGGCTTCGTCGATCTCATAAAAGGCACCAAGCTCACCCTCCCAAACCAAAGCGTAGCAAGGCGTGCCAACTGGTACAGAGGACATTCCAAATGCGCATAAAATGTGGGAGCGCTCGTGTGACGATGAGAAATAGCGTGTGGTCTTCTGCAAAAATCGCCGCTCGCCGACGATTATGTCCTCATCGCCGATCCCGCGATAACTCACGTGATTGGTCGAGCCCACCACCGACTCGTGGTGATCCCGGGGCCACCAGCCACCCATGCAAATCACATCTGGTATGTCTTGTAGCTCCCCGACTGCGTGGAGAACATTGGAGCCAGAGATAGACGAGTAGCGGTAATTGGAGTCCTTTTCAGCTTCGATCGACAACTCCAAGCGCCCATCTATCAGACTGACGACTGCCCCGTCGTGGCCTGGATTGTAGGATAGAATCTTCATTGACTAGAGGCTCCGTCGCTCGTGACCGGATTGCAAGGAGCCAATTCTTATGAAACGCCACAGTTCCAAGTAAAGGGTGATAAGACTGAAGTTATCCCCGGGAGCCCGTACGTACGAATGTCGGCTTTATGGAACCTCCTGGTGCCAGCTCGAATGTCAGAGACTGGGGCGCGTTGCAATCCAGCTGTCATTGAGCCGCAAGCGGACCGTCCTTTTCAAAGCCGCTCCAGCGCGAATGCAGAAGCTTTATGTCCAAAGTATTGGCACATTGACATTTGGGGCGCATTTGCCGAGATCGAGATATCGACACCTGACTATTTCAATCAAAGAAGAGAGTATTTCTTGCTTTGAATAGAGTTATTTTAAATTGATGATATGAGTTCGGCGGTGAACCAGACAGTTGTTAAGTTGATAGGAGGAGTCGCATGTCAGGAGAAGAGGTTGGCTACAAAATCAAGGATGACCATTCGGTCGCCAACAATCTCGCCACATTCGCGGACGCACTCAAGAAGCGGGATGCAGACTTGGCTTCGATTCTAATTCCCATTCTTGGCGACCTGTCCAGCGGTCAGGCAGTGGCTCGCGACGAGCTTCTGGATGCCATGTTCGCAGCAACACTGCATAGCGAGGAGCAAGGCGAGTGACAGGCTGGTTCCTCAAGGAAGTCTCGCTCGAAGGATTTAGGGGCGTCAACAACGAAGGGGCACCTCTCAGACTCAAACTCAATCCAGAAAAGGTGAACTCAGTTTCCGCCCCGAATGGCGTCGGGAAAACATCGATATTCGATTCAGTGCTCTATGCGATAAAGGGCAGCATCCCTAAACTTGAGGGGCTGCCAGCGGCGGAACGCGGCGGCTCCTACTATCTCAATCAATTTCATACCGGTAAAACTGGTCACATTCAGCTTACTCTCCAACCTGAAAACGGTGATGATCCATTCGTTGTCAGCGTCGAACGAGATGACGAAGGCAATCGAACTGTCACAGCACCAGACGGCGTCAATGGAGATGCTGTTCTGGAGGACTTGAACCGCGAATTCGTGCTTCTGGACGGCCAGACCTTTCGCGATTTTATCGAGATAAAACCCCTAGAGCGGGGGCGCTCGTTTGCGGGGTTACTAGGGCTGCGACCTTATTCCAATGTACGGCAAGGCTTGGCCGATCTGTCAAACACTCGTGCCTTCAACAACCACTTTTCTGTGGTTGCAAAGAAGCAAGAGGTGACGTCCGCAACCAGCACGCGGCAACGGGCCGAAAGAAACATCAGTGAGGCCTATAAACAGCTTGTCGGTGAAGACCTTGATCCAAATCTTCCCGAAGCGGATTTGCTTGCCAATGCCCACACTGCTTTGAGTAACATAGCTCTGTTGAAGGAAATCTGCGCTGATAAGACCTTTGAAGACATCGGCATTGATGAATGTGTCCAAGCGGCCAAGACAGCTGAAGGTGGAGAAGACCGTGAGAAGCTCTCCAAACTAATCCGGCAGACCACAGAGTGGAAAGAAGCGTCTGCTAGTTTACCCAGTGCCCCAGACCGTGAGAAGCTTGTTGCGCTTGCGAAATCTCGTGATGAGGCGCTGCAAAAGACGCAGGGCGATCAGTTTCGTCAGTTGTATGCCTTGAGTGAGAAGATCCTCAAAGACGATCAATGGGATGACAAAACCATCTGTCCGGTTTGTGATCGTGGCGATGACAACTCCGTGCTCGACCATGTCTCCTCAAAGATCGCAGCCTATGAAGCCGTTAGCCAAGCGGCTAAAGAACTCAGCGAATTCTGGAACTCAGGCAGTTGGGCCGATCTGAAAAAACTCGAAACTCTCGCTAAGACCGAAGATGAGAAGCCACTTTTTTCAGATTCCGAAAAAGCGGCAGGCAGCGGCAGCCTATCGGGCAGGGATGCTCAGCTCATTGCCACTTGGGCTTCCACCTTGTCGGATCGATATGAAGCAGAACTGGAGAAGCTGACCAAAAGCAAAGAAGAATTGGAAAAGAAACTTCCGCCAAAGCTAACCGCCGTGGTCGAAAAGGTGGAGGCAGCCCGAAGATTGCAGTCCAACCTCGTGGAATTTCGCGCGCAGCAGAAAATAATCGAAGATCGTCAAGCCGAGTTGCATCGAATAGAACGTGTGAAGGGGTTTCTCGATGGTGCGGGTGACCTTTTCGCTGGTGCCGAATCTGACGCAGCAAAGAGACGGCTTGAAGCTATTGAACCAAAGTGCAGGGAGTTCTTCGCAGCAATTATGTTTGAGGATGTGACTCCGGCTCTCGCCAAGCGCGAGGGCAGGGAAGAAATCTCAATTTCGCTCTCGGACTTTTGGTCGATCAAAGATGTCTCTGCACAAGCGCTTCTATCTGAAAGCTTCCGCAATGCGTTTGCCATCAGTGTCTATCTGGCCGCCGCCTCACTATACGGTGGGCCTGCCAAATTCTTGATCTTGGATGACGTGACCTCCAGCTTTGACTCTGGCCACCAACTCCATCTTATGAATGTCATTAAAGATAAGTTTGGTCGGCCTGGTGTTGCTGATGGCCCGCAAGTCATTCTCCTGAGCCATGATCCGATGTTGGAGAAGCTGTTCAACAAGAACTCCAACGAAGGCGGTTGGTGGCATCAGTGTATACAGGGAACACCAAGGACTGAGGTTTTGCCCCAGTCTGGCGCTGCCTCGAAAATCCGAGATGTGACAATTGGTTTGCTGGACGCCGGAAACGTACATAGCGCCGCGCCAAGGATAAGGCAGCATCTGGAATTTAAGCTGGAGGAAGTGATCCAGAAAGTGCAGATACCCGTGCCGATTACCATCGCCTACAATGATGATAAGCACATGGCCCAAAATCTCATCAACGCGATCAAGAGTGCGGTGGACTTACAAAAGAAAGCTGGCCAGCTTGTTCTAGAGGCTGAGCAAGAAACAGGGATGGGGACGGCTCTGGCAACTATCGTCAGCAATTATGTCTCTCATTGGGCAACGGGACAGAGCCAGACATTCACAGCGGCCTCGCTAAAGGGAGTGATGCAAGCGATCGATGATTTTGCGCGATGTTTTCAGTATGAGGATCCGGCGGGCTCAGGACATTTTCGATACTATAAATCGCTAGATAAGAAGAGCTAAACTAGCCGACGCGAATGCCATTTGATCGTCCGCAATTGGAGGACGATCAAAAGGTGTCCAATGTCCAATATTGGGGCGCAAAGCTGACGATCCCTCAAGTCAACCAGTCAGCCCATTCTTTGACCACACGACCGCGCTGCTCCAGACGATCAGAACGCTGATAGGCTCCGACCACACCGCTATCCACGTGATGTCCGAGAGCAGCTTCCTTAACTTCGAATGGCGCGTCAGTTCTCTCCTCGAGCCAAGTCCGAAATGAAGAGCGAAATCCGTGAGGCCTTGCCGCAAGTCCGCGTTCCCGCATGAACTTTGACATTGCTGCGTCAGACAAAGGTCTGCCGCGATAAGCTGCAAACAGATACTCATTGTCGGACCGCTCTTCTGCAACGGCGACGACCAGCAAAGCTTCTTTGCTTAGAGGGATCTTGTGTTCGCGGCTGTTCTTCGTCCTTGTTTCATCGAGAATCCAAACTCGATCTTTGATTTCGTCGAATGTGGCTAGTCGCACTTCGCTTGTCCGAGCAGCGGTCAGGATAAGGAACCTCAAGGCGAGCGCTGCCACACTCTCCTCGTCTCGTAGTGATTGATAGAATGCGGGAACGTCTTGATATGGCATGGCAGGGATATGCTCGACCTTATGACGCTGCTTGCCGAGCAATGCTTTGGTTTTCATGCAGGCTTGCAGGTCGACATCAAGGCCAAGCGCAGCCGCATGCTTCAACGTCAGATTAAGGCGGTTAAGCGCTTTGGAGGCTGCCTGTGGTTTCTGATGCCAAATGGGACCTAGCAGTTCTCTCAGCATATGCTGGTCTACATCTTCGATAGCCTTAGATCCAATTTTTGGAATGACGTGCACCTTGAGCGGGGACATCCAGCGCCCCGCTTGACCATCTCCCTTGAGCTCAGCCTTGCGAGCCTCAAAACACTGCTCGATTGCTTGTTCGACGGAGAGTCGATCAATGCGGCGGCGCAGTTTTGCACGTTCTTCGATGGGATCTACACCGTCGCGGAGCTGACGCCGCGCTTGGGCGGCTCGCTCGCGGGCTTCACCGATCGACACGTCCGGCCAGCGGCCCAGACCCATTTCGCGGCGCTTGCCATAGACAACGAGTCGCAACATCCAGCGACCGGCGCTCTTTTCACGCTTGATAAGCCATAAACCCTGGCCATCGGCGTGTTTGCCAGGCGCGAGGTTTTTTGCCTTCATTTGTGTGAGTGCACCGAACTTCATGAGCCACCTTTCTAGCCACCCCGATTTGTGCGAAATAGTGGTATTTGATGTTCTGCTATGCGTCAATGGACGAGCCCAAAAGCCCAGAGATCGTGGGGTTTTGATGGTGATATGTTCAGCTATGAGAAAAGAATGATGGTGCGGTCGAGAAGACTCGAACTTCCACGGGCGTTAGCCCACAACGACCTCAACGTTGCGCGTCTACCAGTTCCGCCACGACCGCACACAGTCAGCAGGGGTAGGCAGCGCCTCACCCCTCGGTAGGAGCGCGCCCCTAGCAAGGGGTATCGGCCACGGCAAGCACTTTGCTGTGTCGCGGCAAATTAGCATCGAGAATGCGATTAGTTTGGGGCCCAGCCGATTTCGGCAAAGCGGGCTGTCGCGGGCACATCGGTGATCGCCTCGGTCACGGTCATGGTCTCGCCTGGGGCCAGCTGAGATTGGGGCGGGGCGACATTCCAATCGAACACGATCCGCTCTCGCTCGTCGCGCAGCACGATGCGTAGCGATGGCACGTCGACTGTTGCGCGCCCCGTGTTGGTGATGGTGCCGCGTGCGCGGAAAATTTCCGTGCCGCTGGGCAGGGTCTCGGTGCGCTGCTCTGCTGCAGGGAAATCCAGTTCGAGGTCGGATTGGCCAATCCCGAAGACGGGCCGGTTGAACGGCGCCCAATCGGGCATGCCGTAATAATTCACCGCCGCGATTGTACCGGCGGCTAGCAGTGCGAAAATAGCCGCAGCTGCCGTCCACATTTTGAGCGGGTTGCGGCGCGCGGTGAAGGGTGGGCGGTAATCAAAACGCGAGCCTTCGTCGCTGTCATAGTCTTCCGCCTCAGCGGTCTCGTCGGCAACCTCGCTGTCATAGCTGCTCTCGCTGTAGGAGGCGGCCGGACCGATATCGGCATTTGCGTTTTCTTCCGCGAAGTCTTCGGCGGGCTCGCTGGCCGGTGCCTGATCTTCAGCTTCTGGTTCTCGGCCAAGCGGTGTGCGCTCTTGATGAATGGCCGAAGCGGCTGAGGCTGCCGCAGCGCTGACAGCGTCTGTTGCGGCAGCGGGCCGGTCGCTGATGCGCCAATGATTGATCGAAGGTTCGCTGGGCGCTTCTTCCGCATCTGCCTCAGGTTCTGGAGCAGGCGGTGGTGGGGCCGGGGGAGGCGACGGAGGTGGTGCAGGCTCGGCAACCGGCTCTGGCGCTTCAACCTCATTCTGAGGTGGCAAATCGAACACCGCCTCTTGAAACCAGCTGTGCTTGCACTTCGCGCAGCGCACAGTTCGCCCGTCATCGCCAATGGCGTTGTCCGGGACAACATAGCGTGTGTTGCAGGCGGGGCAGGCTATAATCATGGTTAGTATGGCAATACGCGCCCGTAAGTTGCGCACAAGTGCATCGGGGCCTTTGGGCCGCAAATGTTGGCTTTTTTCCACATTGATGCGCTTGTTTCGCGCGCGGAGCACTATGGGCTTTTCCCCCCGGCGGGCATGGGATAGGGGCATGGCCATGAACGAGCGCGCAGGCGATACGGTGAATTTCGACAATGTCGGGCTGCGCTATGGCACCGAGCCTGAGGTGCTGAGCGATCTCAGTTTCACGCTGTTTCCCGGGAGTTTCTACTTTCTCACCGGGGCCAGCGGGGCGGGAAAGACCAGTCTGCTAAAACTGCTCTATCTGGCTCAGCGTCCCTCACGCGGCGGCATTCGCATGTTTGGCAAGGACATGATCACTCTGCCGCGGGAACAATTGCCGACCTATCGCAGGCGGCTGGGCGTGGTGTTTCAGGACTTTCGCCTGGTGAAGCACTTAACTGCTTTTGATAATGTCGCATTACCGCTGAGGCTGGCCGGCGTGCCGGAAAGCGAGCTGCAAAAGCCGGTCGATGATATGCTCGATTGGGTTGGGCTTTCGCACCGGGTGAAGGCTCGCCCGGCAACAATGTCTGGCGGAGAGCAGCAACGCGTTGCCATTGCGCGCGCGGTGATCGGGCGGCCCGATATGCTGATCGCCGACGAGCCAACCGGCAACGTTGATCCTGAAATGGCGCTCAAGCTGTTGCGGTTGTTTGAGGCGCTGAACCGGCTGGGCACGACAGTCGTGGTCGCCACGCACGATGTACACCTGCTCAAAAAAGTGCCGGAATCGCTGATCATGCGGCTCAATAAAGGGCGCCTCACCGATCCAACGGGTGCGCTGAAATTCCCGCCGCGCAGCACTAGGCCGATGAGGGCCGGGCAATGAGCACGCCGCCATTTGCAACAGAACTGGCCGACAGCACGCCAGCCAAGGCGCCAGGGCCGCTGAAGGGAAGCGCCGCTGCGCTATTGGTGCCGCAGGCGAGGCTGTCTGGTCCAATCCCGTGGGTGATCGCGATCATGATCGCTCTTGTCGTGATTGCAGCCGCAGGTGGGCTCGCCTTGAACAATCTCACGAGCAATGCGCGGGCTGAATTGTCCGGTGCGGTTACGATCCAGATCACTGAGGCGAATGAAACGCTGCGGAAACAAAAGGCGGCGACAGCGGCGGAAGTGCTGACCGCTCAAGACATCGTGGCGAGCCTTAGGGTGGTGCCAGAAGAAGAGCTGGATGAGATGCTGCGCCCATGGCTGGGCGATGGTGCGGGCAGCCAGGATTTGCCGATCCCGGCGCTGATCGATGTGCAATTGAGCAGCGCCAGCGGGCCAGCAGAAATCGCGCGGCTTCAAGCGGCGCTCGATGCCGATGTGCCGGGCGCCCGTGTGGATGCGCAATCAGAATGGCTGCAGCCGGTCTATTCGGCGCTGTCATCGCTGCAATATCTGGCGCTGGCGCTGATCGCTTTACTGACCTTTGCCTGCGCTGCCGCGGTCTGGCTGGCCGCACGCAGCGCCTTTTCCAACCACCGGGAAACGGTTGAGATCATGCACCTGCTTGGCGGGACCGATGCTCAGATCACGCGGATATTCCAGCGCTCAGTCGTGCGCGATGCGGCCTTTGGCGGGCTCGTGGGCCTAGGACTGGGCGCGGGCGCGGTCTGGCTGCTCGGACGGCAATTTGCTGCTTTGGATAGCGGGATGGTCGCCGGCGGCGTTCTGGGCATGAGCGATTGGATCATCATCGCGCTGATACCATTGGCGGGCGTTGCATTGGCGCTGGTGACCGGGCGTTATACGATCCTGATGGCCTTGCGGAGGATGCTGTGATCAAACGCATTCTTTCCGCGATCTTCCTGTTTTGGGCGATCGGGTTTCTGGCCTTCGCCACAACTCTGCCTCAACCATCCCCGGTTACTGGCGATGCGGCGACGAAAACCGATGCGGTGATCGTACCGACAGGCGGCGCTGGCCGGATCGCCCGCGGGCTGGAAGTGCTCGACAGCGGGGCGGCGGAAAAGATGCTGGTCAGCGGGGTCGACCGCGAAGTGAAACCGGCAGAATTTGCCGCTGAGTTCACCGTTGATAAAGCGCGTATGGAATGCTGCGTCACGCTTGGCTTTGCTGCCGTTGATACACGCAGCAATGCCTCTGAGGCGGCGCAGTGGGTCAAAACCAATGAGATCAAATCTCTGCGGCTGGTTACGACCGACTGGCATATGCGGCGCGCGGCTGGCGAATTGTCACGCAAGCTTCCAGACGGGGTGGTCGTAGTCCGCGATGCGGTGACTTCCAACCCCAGCCTTTCCAGCCTGTTTCTCGAATATCACAAGCTGCTGGCGAGTTGGGCGGCGGGCGTGGTCAATCTCTAAAGAGCGTGGCGATGTTTAGAAGCCTTATCAGCGCATTACGCAGCATGGTGTTCTATCCCGTGTTCTACGGGGTCAGCGCGATGCTGGTCGTGGCCGCTGTTCTGGCGCTGACCGTCCGGAAAGAGGCCCTGCGCGGCATTGTGCGGCGCTGGACCGATTGGCACCGCTGGTGCCTGCGCGTGATTATCGGCATTACTGTGAAGGTCGAGGGCGAGCTCGCGACCGGACCCGTGCTTTATGTGATCAAGCATGAGAGCTTCTTTGAGGCGATCGACACACCCACATTGCTGCGCTGGCCTGCCGTGTTCACGAAGCGGGAGCTGTTCGACATTCCTGGCTGGGGCCGGGCTGCGATAATCTATGGCCTAATCCCGGTTTCCCGTGACGGCGGGGCCAGCGCTCTGCGCAAAATGCTAAGCGCGGCCAAGGGCATGGTGGCGGAGGGCCGCCCACTCGTGATCTTTCCTGAGGGCACCCGCGTGCCGCATGGCGAGAGCCCGCCGATGCGCGCGGGCTTTGCGGGGATCTACAAGCTGGTCAAATTGCCGGTTGTGCCGGTCGCGGTGAACAGCGGGCCGCTCTATCACGGCTGGATCAAGCGCTCTGGAGTTATCACTTATAAGGTGGGTGAGATGGTCCCGCCCGGTCTTCCGCGCGAAGAGGCAGAGCAGCGGGTCCATGCAGCGATGAATGTGCTTAATGAGTGATTGATTGGTCGCGGAGCTTTTCCGTAGCCACCCGCACCCTCCACCCTTCCACCCGGAGCCTACCGGGATATCATCCGGGTGGAAGGGTGGAGGGTGCGGGTGGCGCGGCACCTGGTTGGATCGAAATCCAACCCGCATGACTCTAACTAGTGATCTCTCCCAAAGTCTGGACTCTCATCGTCCTGACCTTCTTCGATAATCTTGCGCCGGATTGTTCGCGTTCGGCTGAACAATTCTTCCAGCGTTTCGCCGTCGCCCGATCGGATCGCGCGCTGTAAAGCGGTTAGGTCTTCACTGAAGCGACCCAGCATTTCCAGCACGGCGGCCTTGTTGTTCAAGAACACATCACGCCACATCACTGGATCGGATGCGGCGATTCGGGTGAAATCGCGAAAACCACCGGCGGAATATTTGATCACTTCGCTGCGCGTCACCTCTTCCAGATCGCTGGCGGTGCCAACAATTGTGAAGGCGATAAGGTGCGGGATGTGGCTGGTTACTGCCAGTACGAGATCGTGATGCTCGGCATCCATGATCTCGATCCGCGCGCCCAGATTTGTCCAAAAGCCCTTGAGAGCCTCCAGAGCAGCCGCATCCGCGCCATCAGGCGGGGTGAGGATGCACCAGCGATTGGTGAACAGCGAGGCAAAGCCAGCCTCCGGCCCGCTTTGCTCGGTCCCGGCAACAGGGTGCGCAGGGATGATCGTGTGGCCGGGCAGTGCAGCGGCTAGGTCAGTCAGAACGCTGGTCTTGGAGGAGCCTACATCGCTGATGATCGCATCCGGCTTAAGCGCACCGGCCAGCGCCTTTGCCGCGCTCGCCATCGCGCCGACGGGGACACACAGAATGACGAGGTCGGCGTTGCGCACGGCGTCTTCGGCGCTGTCGCATACGTGGCTGGTCAGGCCGCGCTCGCGGGCGGCGTCGCGCACGGCGGGGTCCGCATCATACCCAAAGGTCGTGATCTCTGGCGCACGCTCGCTTGCCGCGAGGCCGATAGAGCCGCCCAGCAGGCCAAGCCCGATTATGGCGACCGATTGAATGGTCATACCGGCTCTCCGCACAGCGCGCGGAGGGTCGCGATGACCACTTCCATATGCTTCTCGCTGCCAATCGTAATGCGCAGCGCATTGGGCAGGCCCTGGCCCGGCATGTGGCGTACGGCATATCCCGCTTGGCTGAGGGCTTGAAGGGCGCTCTCGGCGCTGACATCGCCTTCAAACAGGACCAGCATGAAGTTGGCTTGGCTTGGAATGGCTCGCAGGCCATGATTGCCAAGCGCGGCGATTGCTTCGCTCAGCTTCGCTCGGCCCGCTGCATTCACCTCGCGCGAGTTTGCAACGAATTGCTGATCCGCCAAGGCCGCAATTGCCGCGTTTTGCCCTTGGGTTGAAACGTTGAAGGCTCCGCGCAAACGGTTGAGCGCATCGATCAGATTGGGCGCGCCCGTGGCCCATCCGATCCGCAGGCCGGCCAGCCCATAGGCCTTGGAGAATGTCCGCGTCACCAGCACGTTGTTTGCACTGGCCGCCAGCTCCAGACCGCCATCATCCAGCTCGTCCTCGACATATTCGCCGTACGCCTGGTCCAGCACCAGCAGCACGCTGGGCGGCAGACCCGCATGCAGGCGGCGCACTTCAGTCCGGCCTATCGCGGTGCCGCACGGATTATTCGGATTATCGAGCAACACGACCTTGGTCTTGTCGGTGACGCGCGCAAGGATGTTATCGACCGATGCGACAAAATCATCCTCCTCGACAAACACCGGTGCCGCGCCAACCTTGCGCGCGATCAGCGGGTAGAGCGAGAAGGAGTATTTTGAGAACAGCACTTCATCGCCCGGTCCTGCAAAGGCCTGAACCGCGCAGTGCAGCAGCTCTCCAGAGCCGGTGCCGCAGACAATCTGAGCGGGGTCAATGCCGTGTAACTTGCCAATCGCATCGGTTAACGCAAGCGCGCCGGGATCAGGATAAAGCTCCGGATGGCCGGGCTCTCGCAGAGCATCCTGCGCGGCCTTGCTGCATCCCAGAGGGTTCTCATTGGCTGACAGTTTGATCAGCTCGCGGCCGTCGTCGGCCTTGGACTTGCCAGGCACATAGGCGCGGATTTCATTGATCCAGGGCTTCAGTTCAGGTTGCGTCGGCATAGTAGCCGCGCGCATAACCGCTCTTGCTGATAAAAAACAGCGCAATTGACACTCGCGAGTTGCTCGCCCAATCCCCGCAGCCCAATGGCCACACCGCCCGCCTCTAAGAGCTTTGCGCTCCCCAATGACCTGCCGCTCGATTGCGGGCAGGCGCTGAGCAATGTTGAGATTGCTTATGAGAGCTATGGCGAGCTGGCGGCGGACAAATCCAACGCGGTTCTGATCTGCCACGCGCTGACCGGCGATCAATATTTGGCGAGCCCGCATCCTGTGACGGGCAAGCCCGGCTGGTGGGAGCAGATGGTCGGCCCGGGGAAACCGATCGACACGGACCGGTTTCATGTCATTTGCGCCAATGTCATCGGCAGCTGCATGGGCTCCACTGGGCCGATGAGCGATGGGCTAGATGGCAAACCTTACGCGATGCGGTTTCCGGTCATAACCATTCGCGACATGGTGCGCGGCCTCGTTGTTCTACTCGATGGCATGGGGATTGAGCGGCTTCATTCGGTGGTAGGCGGATCAATGGGCGGGATGCAGGCGCTCAGCCTTGCTGCCAATTGGCCGGACCGGGCCGAGCGTGTGCTGGTAATCGCCTCAACCGCGCGCCATTCGGCGCAGAACATCGCCTTTCACGAGGTTGGCCGCCAAGCGATCATGGCTGATCCAGCGTGGCAGGACGGCGACTATTATGCGAGCGATGCCTCGCCAGACAATGGCCTCGCCGTGGCGCGGATGGCGGCGCATATCACCTATCTTTCCGAAGAAGGTCTAACCGCGAAGTTTGGCCGGCGGCTGCAGGATCGCTCTTCCAAAAGCTTCGGCTTCGATGCAGATTTTCAGGTGGAGAGCTATCTGCGCTATCAGGGCAGCGGCTTTACCCAGCGCTTCGATGCCAATTCCTACCTCTATATCACCCGCGCGATGGATTATTTCGATCTCGCAGATGAGTTTGCGAAGACGCCGGGCAGCGGCAAGCTGGCGGATGCCTTTGCAGGCACGGGCTCGCGGTTTTGCTTGGTGAGTTTCGACACCGACTGGCTCTATCCGACCGCAGAAAGCCGCCATATTGTCCATGCGCTGAACGCCGCCGGGGCCAAGGTCAGCTTTGTCGAGCTCTCCGCCCCACATGGGCATGACAGCTTTTTGCTTGAACATGCCGCACTCGACCGCGTGGTGCAGGGGTTCCTCGAATGACGCTCAGACCTGATCTCGCCGCGATTGCCGCGCACGTCGCGAAAGGCAGCCGTGTGCTCGACATTGGCTGCGGCGACGGGGCTTTGATGGCAGAGCTGGAGAGCACACTCGGCGTGGATGCGCGCGGGCTTGAGCTCAACCCAGCGCAGGTCGAGCGCTGTGTCGCGCGCGGGCTGTCTGTGGTTCAGGGCGATGCCGATAGCGATCTTGCTAATTACCCAGACAAGGCGTTCGACTACGCGATCCTCAGCCAGACTTTGCAAACGGCAAAGCGGCCTGACCTGATGCTGGATGAGTTGCTGCGGGTCGGCGCAAAGGCATTTGTCAGCTTTCCCAATTTTGCCCATTGGCGCACCCGTGCGGCGCTGATGTTTGGTGGGCGTATGCCGGTGACCAGCGCGCTGCCGTTAAGCTGGTATGAAACGCAAAACATCCACCATGTGACGATTGATGATTTTCGCGAATTGGCGCGGGCCAAGGGTGCGCAGATCGAGCGCAGCTGGTTTTTTGCGGGTGAAAAACAAATCGGCGCGCCAGCAGCTAACTGGCGCGCCGAATTCGCGGTGTTTGAACTGAGCCGTTAGGCCCGTTTAAGACCTACTATGGGCGGTGAATGCCGCAAACCTTGTGGCCGTCTGGATCAGTGAAGTAGCACAGATTCATCGTGCCCATTGATCCTTCGCGCGGGCCGGGTGGGTCTTCGACGCTGGCGCCGCCATTGGCGACCGCAACATCATGCAATTCCTGAATCTGTTCCATCGAATTGCACTTGAACCCAATCGTAAAGCCATTCGATGGAGCCACTGGCTCACCATTGATGGGTTCGCTGATCGAGAACGTGTGACCATCATGGATGTAAAACAGGCGCGTTTGCCCAGTGTCGTTGACATGCGCCATCGGCTCGCCCGCTCCGAGAACGCCGAGAACTTTGTTGTAGAAGGCTTTTGACCGTTCAATATCATTAGAACCGATCATGATGTGATTAAGCATTGTGGGGTGTCTCCTCTGTGAGTCTCCACGAAGCTGGTAGCATGGCGTTCAGATTGATTGCTATAGGCAACTGATATGAGCTCTTTCTCCGTAATCGCCGCTTTGCTGCTGGCGCAAGCTGGCCCTGTCGTGGCCCTCACACCTGTTGCTGATGAAGCTGCTAGCGCCGCTAGCCTTTCCAGCGAGAACCGCGCGATTGTGCGCTGTTCTGCGGCGTTCTCGCTGGTCGCCTTTGGTCAGGCCAACGGCAATGCGGATGCGCAAAAATGGCCCGCAATGGGGGAGCGAGGGCGCGAGTTTTTTGTGCGCGCACTGGCGGGGCTGATGGATGAGACCGGGTTAAATCGCGACGGCGTTTCGCAATTGGTCTCGACAGAAGCGCAGCGTCTTTGGGATACGGACACACTCAATGATGTGATGCCGGCCTGCCTGTTGATGCTGGAAACCTCCGGGGTTTAGCGCCCGTCTGACTAGGTCCGCCCGCTTTTGTTCAGGTTCAAGTCATTGAATATGAACTAATGCATGGGTAACCCAAATTTTCAGGAGGATTTTCCATGCGCGCTTTGCCTATTGCTGCCGCTGCTGTGTTGGCGCTTGCCACCCCGTCCATCGCCTTTGCGCAGGATGCGGCAGATATTCCGCCGAGCGACGCGGAAAGTTCCCTTTCGCAATTGTCTGAGAAATTGTCCGACCCCGCGTTTCAGGATCAGGCCGCCGTTATGGCAGAGATATTGCTGGGCACCGTTTTGGAAATGCCGATCGGGCCGATGGCTGAGGCCTTGGACAAGGCAACCGGAGGCCATGGCCCCGACATTGATCCCGATGCCCGCGTGCGAGACCTCGCGCCAGAGGCGGACGAACTGCCTGAGCAATTATCGGATGAACTGCCCCGCGCCATGAATGCGATGAGCGGGATGGCCGAGGGATTGGAGCTGATGCTGCCTGCTTTGCGCGATATGGCGGAGCGGATGAAGGGCGCGCTGGACGAGGCGCGCGTGCGCTAAAACGCGGCCAGCGGCTTGTGAATGCTGGTCGCTGGTTCGATTCACAAGACTTTACGCGAAATCCAGTGGACGCGGAGCCTGCGCTAAGGCATGAATCTAAGCGTCATGTACCGCCTTCACCAATTCCCCCTCTGCCCCTTTAGCCGTAAGGTTCGGCTGCTGATGGGCGAGAAAAATATCGCCTATGAATTGGTGCGCGAAGACCCGTGGGCGGCCTCTGACATGTTCTTCAATCTCAATCCGGCTGGCCGTACGCCAGTACTGGTTGATGCCGAGCGCGAGATCGTGATCAGCGACAGCCGCGCGATTGCCGAATATTTTGAAGAAACCGTCGACACCGCGCCGATGATCAATGGCACAGCAACGGGCCGCGCGGAAATCCGCCGCCTGGTCGCTTTGTTTGATGAGAATTTTTACGCCGATGTCACTGCGCCGCTTTTGTCGGAGCGGATGAAGAAGCGCATCGTCCTGCGTCAGCCGCCGGATTCCAAGGTTCTGCGGATCGCGATGAAGCTCGCTCATGGCCATTTGGACTATATGGACTGGCTGATCGATAATCGCCCGTGGCTTGCCGGATCGACCATGAGCATGGCCGACCTTGCCGCCGCCGCGCAGATATCGGTTGCCGACTATCTCGGCGGAATTGATTGGACCGGGCACGAGCAGACGCGCGGCTGGTATGCCGTGTTTAAGAGCCGCCCAAGCTTCCGCCCACTGCTGACTGAGCGGATGGATGTGATCAAGCCGCCGGCGCATTATGCGCTGGTCGATGGGTAGGAAAACGCGCGCATACTCCTATATTTGGCACCAGACGGCCCAGAGGGCCGCAAGGCCGACTGGCCGCCCGCAGCGGGGTCGGAGACGGCCATAGGCCACCCGATCTTTGATCGTGTGAGCGAGGATAGCCAAGGGACCGGATGGTCCCGCCGGCGCCTGAGGAGAAAACAAATGACTGACCCCAAGATCAAGACCGATGCCGAATGGCGCGAAAAGCTCTCGCCAGAGCAGTACCACGTGCTGCGCGAAGCGGGCACAGAGCGCGCCTTCACGGGACAATACGACAAGCATTTTGAAGAGGGTGAATACACCTGCGCTGGCTGCGGCACTGTGCTGTTCGCGAGCGATGCGAAATACAACAGCGGCTGCGGCTGGCCCGCCTTTACCAAGCCCGCTGACGCCGAGACCGTCGAGGAAAAGCGCGACGTGTCTTTCGGTATGATCCGGACCGAAGTTCTGTGTTCCGCATGCGGCGGCCATTTGGGCCACGTCTTTCCCGATGGCCCGCCAGAAGCAGGCGGCCTGCGCTATTGCATCAACTCCGCAAGCTTGGATTTCGCCTCGGACGATTGAGGCGCTTTGCAGCAATAACCCGTTTTGGAGGCACGCTGCATTGCGAATATTGTTCACGCCGGGTTAGGACAGACCCATGCAGGTCGATTGCGGGTGAAAACGCGCGATTTTGGGCGCGAAAGGGATAGGCCAAGCCGGTAATGTCGAAACGGGGAAACCAACTGCAAAACAAAGGCAAGCGCGGTAGCCGCCGCGCCGCCGCTGAGCGTGCGGGCGGTTCCAAGCAGGCGAGCAGCAAGGGCAAAGGCAAGTCGGCCAAGGACGCAAAACCGCCATCTGCGTTTCGCAAATGGCTCAAGCGGATTGTCCTATGGGCCGGCGGGGCGGCTGTTCTTGGCGTGATCTTCCTTGCCGTCGCGGTCGGTTTTGCCGCGCGCGAGCTACCGAGTTTCTATCAGCTGAAAGCAACCCAGAACGCGCAAACCATTCTGGTGCGGGCGCGCGATGGGACAGAGATTGTCGAGCTAGGCCCAAGTTTCGGCGAATGGCTGGCCTATGAAGAGATCCCGAAGAATATGACCAATGCCATGATTGCGGTGGAGGATCGCCGCTATCATTCGCATTACGGGATCGATCCAATCCGTCTGACCGGCGCGATTATCGAAGGCGTCACTGGGTCGAGAGCGCGGCTGGGCGGCACGTCCACCATCACTCAGCAGCTGGCGCGAAACCTGTTCCTCAATTCCAATCGCACCGTCGATCGCAAGGCGCGCGAGGCTGTGCTTGCCATGGCGCTGGAATGGAAGTTTTCAAAAGAGCAAATTCTCGAGCTCTATCTCAACAAGGTCTATTTTGGCGGCGGCGCTTACGGCATCGACAGCGCGAGCCGCAAATTTTTCAGCCACCCAGCCAAAGAGCTGAGCGTGGCCGAGGCCTCGATCATCGCGGGCCTCGTGAAGGCACCGAGCCGCTATTCGCCGACCGCCGATGTTGATGCCGCCGTTGCGCGCGCAAAGACGGTACTGCGCCTGATGAAGGAGCAGCAATATATCACCGCAGAGGAAGCCTCCGTTGACGTGAGCGCGGTGAATTTGCGCCAGCAGAGCGGGCAAAACTCGGTGCGCTATTTCACCGATTGGGCTCTGCCTCAGCTCGATTTGTTGCTGCCCGAAACATACGAGCCGATTGAGGTTTGGACGACGCTGGATGTGGGCATGCAGCGCGCCGCAACCGCTTCAATTGATGCGAACACGCCGGGCGGTGCTCAGGGCGCTCTGGTCAGCCTCGACCGGGACGGCGCGATCCTGGCGATGGTGGGCGGCACGGACTATGTCGAGAGCAATTACAACCGCGCGACCAATGCGATGCGTCAGCCCGGTTCTTCGTGGAAACTGTTCGTCTATCTCGCCGCGCTAGAGGCCGGGTACACGCCTGATGACCGGGTGGTCGACACGCCGGTTACGATTGACGGCTGGACCCCGCGCAATTCCAGTGGCCGCAATGTGGGTGAGACGAGCCTACGAACCAGCTTTGCCTTCTCGATCAACACTGTCGCGGCGCAGTTGGGCAATGAGGTTGGCTTCGGCACCGTCGCCTCCATGGCGCGCCGGTTTGGTGTCACGACGCCAATCTCGACCTTCCCTTCGATGGTGCTCGGTTCCTCCGAGGTCCGTCTGATCGATATGACCCGCGCATTCGCGGCTGTTTCAGCCCGCGGCAAGGCCGTTGAGCCTTACGGCATCTTGCGCGTGACGAGCGCAGATGGCGAGGTGATCTATAAGCACGAGAAGCCCACCGAAACGACTTTGGTGCCTGACTATGTCGCCGCTGGCATCACGGATCTGCTGCAAAGCGCGGTTGCGACCGGCACGGGCCGCGCGGCGCAAATTGGCCGCCCGGTCGCAGGCAAGACCGGCACCACCAGCTCCAACAAGGATGGCTGGTTCGTCGGCTTTTCATCTGGCGTTACCACCGGCGTTTGGATGGGCCGCGATGATGCAAAACGTGTTTCTGGCCTGCAGGGCGGGCGAGCACCAGCGCAGGCCTTCGCCGCCTATATGCGTTATGCGGTGAAGGACCGCCCAGTTGAGAAGTTCGATACCGATCTCAACCTGCCGGAATGGCAGCTCGAGCCCGATGACGAGTTCCTTTATGGCGATCCCGACGATTACTACTTCATCGACGAGCAGGGCAATCTGGTCGAGCCGGGACGGCGCGAAGCAGAGAGTGACGTGCCGTTTGGCATCGAAGGCGAGCGCACGGAACCGAGCGGCGTGGAAGAGCCGCCTCAGGCTGCAAGTGATGACTTCCTGGAACAAGCTACGGGCCAGAACCTGCCGCCTGATCCGGGAGCGCCTGGAGACAGACCACGGCGCGATCCTCCGCCACCACCCGCGCGGCAAGACCGCACGGGGCAAGAGGGCCTGATCTCGATTAATTAGCGTAGTCACTATCGGCGATTGCGGACTGCTATCGCTCACTTCTATCCAACCCTACCAAAAGAGGCGCCGCGGTCTGCCCGCAGCGCCTCCTTCCTTGATCGATTTACTCGCTCAGATCAGCGCAGGCGCACTGGCAGGTAGCGCGCTGGCTGGCCCGGGCGCTGCATGCGCAGCAGCAGAGCATCGCGGTCATCAGCCTCTGCCTGTGTGATAATCTCGCGCAGATCGTCCACGCTGGAGATATCCTGATAGTTCGCCGACAGAATGATGTCGCGGCGACGCAGGCCTTTCCGGCCAGCGTCAGAGTTTGGATCGACCGCGGTGATTGCCACCCCGGTAGTGCCTTCGTCAGCGCGCAACTGGCGGACGATCTCAGGGGTCAGATCAACGACCTGCAGCCCGAGCTTCTCTTCGATAAAGCCATCGGAATCGCCCGGCTCCATTTGAGCGTCATCATCATCTTCGCTGAACATCTGTTGTTGGCGAAGCTCGGCCTCAGTTGGGCGCTTGCCCACTGTCGCATTGACCGTGCGGCGCTGGCCATCGCGCAGCAGCTCAATCGGGATCCGTGTGCCAGGCGCGATATTGGCAACGAGGAACGACAGTGACTGTTCGCTCGTCACGTCCTTGCCGTCGATTTTCAACACCACATCACCCGCTTGAATGCCGGCAGCGTCTGCCGCGCCATCGTCTTGCACGCTTTGAACAAACTCACCGCGATTGCGTTGAAGCCCAAGCGAGTCGGCCAGATCGTCGGTGATCGGCTGAATGCTGACACCCAAGAAGCCGCGCTCGATTTCCTGACCGCTCTTAAGCTGCTCTACGATTGGAACTGCAATCTCTGCTGGGATAGCAAAGCCGATCCCAACACTGCCGCCAGAAGGCGAGAAGATCGCATTGTTGATGCCGATCACATTGCCTTGCATGTCGAACAATGGTCCGCCGGAATTGCCGCGGTTGATGCTGGCATCGGTCTGAATGTAACGGTCATAGGCGCCGCCTTGGCCGGTGTTGCGCAGCACAGCAGAGACAATCCCGCTGGTCACTGTTCCGCCAAGCCCGAACGGATTGCCGATCGCAACAACCCAGTCGCCGACCCGTGCTTCGGCAGAATTGCCGAACTTCACGAATGGGAAGTCATTGCTTGATTGGATTTTGAGCACCGCCAGATCGGATGCGGCGTCCGCGCCCACCAATTCAGCCTCATACTCTGTGCCATCAGGCATGGTGATGGTGATCTCTTCCAGTGTCGCTCGCTCATTGGGGGCGACGACGTGGTTGTTGGTAACCACAAAGCCATCAGCGGAAATGATAAAGCCTGAACCCAGCGATTGCGCCTCGCGGGTTTGCGGCTGAGCTTGACCATTACCGCCACCGCGGCGGCGATTGAACAGGTCAGCAAAAGGCGTGCCTTGGAACGGATTTCGGCTTTGCACCTCGACCCGTTGACGCGTCGCGATGTTGACCACCGCTGGCTGCAATTGCTCGGTGAGATCGGCAAAACTGGCCGGGGCACCCGCGCGTGGGACCACTTGGCTCATCACCCGGTCATCATTTTGCGCAACTTGTGCGCCAGCAGGCTGGCCGGTCACCAGCGAAATCGTCGCACCACCCACAAGCAGCGCACTCGTCAGTCCATAAACATAACGCACTTTGTTCACGTCCTCTCGTTCCTCTTTCAAGTTTGCGCTTAGCACGCTCTCATGAATACGAGCGAACATGCTAAACAGTTACGCCCTACAATGGCCCAAGACGCACTTAACGCAGTTTGAACGACAAATGTAGTCGGTCAGACCCGCTAGGCGGTTCGTCGGAAGTCGGCCGATTTCCGGTGCACGCGGCATCAGGTGATCGGCCGAACGTATTATTGCCCGCGAAACTCGCGGAAATACTCGTTGTCTTCCGACAGGACCATGGAGCTGTCGCCCTTGCCGTCGATAAAGGTCCGGCGATAACTCTCCATCGCGCGGTAGAAGTTATAGAAGCTTGGATCCTTACCATAGGCCGCCGCATAGGTGTTGGCGGCATCCGCCTCTGCCTCAGCGCGAATGATCTGAGCATTCTTGCGACCTTGCGCGCGGATGGTTGCGGCTTCTTCCTGACGGTCCGATTGCATCCGGGTAAAGGCCGCTTGCAGAGGGGTTCCCTCAGGCAAATCGGCCGCTTTGATGCGAACATCGATGATCTGCACACCGTATTGGCGCGCCTGAGCATCGAGCTTGTCGCGGATATTGTTCATCGCATTGCCGCGTTCCGCAGTCAGCAGGCTGGCAAAGGTGCGGCGGCCCAATTCCTGACGCAGAACCGAGGTCAGGATTGGCGACAATTGCGAACGCAGGCGGTTTTCATCGCCCGCGCTCTGAACCATCGTCACTGGCTGGATGATACGGAACCGAGCATAGGCATTCACCTGCAGACGCTGCTGGTCGCTGGTGAGCACTTGCTGGTTGTCCATGTCGAGGTCGAGTACACGGCGCTCCACCATCTGAACCCGGTCAACGAATGGAATGCGGTACCACAGGCCTGCCTTCGTATCCCCAAACGGCACGTCTGGACGGAAAATGTTCACCACCGAATGCGGTTCACCCGTGCGGATGATAACCGCTTGCTTGCTCTCTGGAACGATAAACAGGCTGGAGGCGGTAGCTACCAGCACCACGCCGAGTGCGATGAACGCGAAGCGATACTTTTGCCAAGTTGCATCCATGATCATTGCCCCCCTTGCGGTGCGGGTTGCGCCGGTGTTGCCGTTTGCGCCGGGTTTGAGCGGCGCTGCACTTCACTCAGCGGTAGGTAAGATGTGACCCCATCGGCTTCGATGATGGTCTTATCGGTGTTCGCCAGAACAGCCTCCATGGTCTCATAATATAGGCGGCGGCGGGTAACCTCTGGGGCAAGGCGATACTCGCCATAGATCTGGTTAAACTCTGCCGCATCACCTTCCGCGCGGGCCAACAACTGCTGGGCATAGCGGCGGGCCTGGTTGATTTCCTGCTCAGCGTTCTGCTGCGCAGCGAGCACGTCGTTAAATGCCTCGATCACCTGCTCTGGCGGGTCGGCTTTGTCGATCTCGATACCTTGAACGGCAATGCCGGAGCCATAGGCATCCAAAATGGTTTGCATCCGAGTGAGAACGTTTTGTTCAATGTCTGCCCGGCCTTCACCGGAAATCACAGCATCCAGCGTCATCTCTGCAACTGAGGAACGCATGGCGGTTTCCGCCGCCTCTTGAACTGTCTCAATCGGCTCAGCCAGCTGAAATTCGAACAGCGTCAGATCTTTGATGTTCCAACGAATGAGATAGCTCAGATCGACCAAGTTTTGGTCGCCGGTCAGGATCAGTTTTTTGGGCACGTCGACGGAACGGATTTCGCTGACGTCCTCGGCCTTCACCTGCTGGATAGGCCAAGGCAGGGTGAGCTCGGTGCCGGGATTGAGCGTTTCAGAATATTTGCCGCCAAACCAGGTGACGACCGCTTGCTCGCGCGGCTGAATGAAGTGGAAGCTGGTGGAAAACAACCAGATCGCGCCAATGCCAACCGCGATAATTGGCAACCAGCTCTTGCCGCCCTGCCGCTCTGGAAGGCGGAATTTGGGACCGCCTGGTCCGCCACCGCCACCGCGATTGGGGCCTTCTGGTCCGCGGTTCTTGAAAATATCTTCGATGCTGGCGGAACGCCGTTTATCGTCGCCGCCGCCCGGTAGCCAAGGATTGCGCGGTCCGCCGCCCTTGTCACCGTCGCCTGTGTCATCGCCGCCATCGTCGCTGCCGCCTGAACCCCAAGGGTTCTTCTTGCCAGCCATCGCCAAACCGATTGGGCCAAGGCCACCGGTCCCCTCTTCAGAGGGACGCGAAACGAAACGTTTTTTCAAACCGTCAAAAATTCTCATATGCCTGTTATAGGGTGCCCTTTTGCGAAAAACAGGCCCTATGCAAAAACAAGGATTACGTGGGCGATTTTGCTGCTAGAGGCGTGTCACCATGAGCGAGCCTAAAAACGCCACCGATGATCAAGAGCGATTGCTGAACGCTATCAAAGCGCAGGGCGGAGATGACCTGGCGCAGCGTATCACTTCCGCCCGGATGGTCGCAGGCCGCGCCGTTGTGGTGGTGGAGGCGACCGGGCTTTCTGGCGGTGAGCGCAAAGACGCAGAGCAGCAGATCGAGGCTGCCCTTAGCCCGCTCGAAGGAGTTAGCGAAGTTCGCGTTGCCCTGATGGGAGAGCGGGTGAAGCGCCGGATTGTCGCGGTTGGCTCGGGCAAAGGCGGGGTCGGCAAATCGACGCTGACGGCCAATCTTGGCATTGCGCTTGCCGCATTGGGCCACAAGGTCGGCGTGATCGATGCAGACATCTACGGACCTTCTCAGCCCAAACTGCTGGGCACTGAAGGCAAGAAGCCAGTCGCCGAGAACGAGCGATTGATCCCGCTCGACAGCCCACATGGGCTGAAAATGCTATCCATGGGCAATCTTGCGAAACCGGCTCAGGCGCTGGCGTGGCGCGGTCCGATGGTTGGCAATGCGCTAACTCAATTGGTTGAGGGCGATTGGGGCGACACCGAATTGCTACTCATCGACTTGCCGCCGGGCACTGGCGATGTGCAACTCTCGATGCTGCAAAAGCATAAGCCCGATGGTGCTATCCTGGTATCCACCCCTCAAGACCTTGCGCTGATTGATGCCGCGCGCGCTGGCCAGCTGTTTGAAACCGGCAAGGTTCCGATCATCGGCCTGGTTGAGAATATGGCTGGCTATGCCTGCCCGCATTGCGGCGAGATGAGTGATCCGTTTGGCAAGGGCGGCTTTGAAACTCTGGCGCAGCGGCTCGACATTCCATTCCTGGGCCGTATTCCGCTCAGCATGGATGTGAGAGTGGCGGGCGATAAAGGCAGTAATCTGGTCGCGACAGATAGCGACACTGGGGCGGCCTTCCGCTTGATCGCGCAGAAACTCGCCAGCTGGCTAGAGCAAGAGGCAGGCTAGCGCGATGGAGTTCACTCGCCGCGGATTGCTCACCGGTGCTGCCGTTGGCGGCGGATTGGTGGTCGCCTGGTGGCTCTATCCGCGCACCTTCCCCAGCCCGCTGATCCCGAGCGAGGGCGAGCATGTGTTTGATGCTTGGCTCAAAATCGCTGAGGATGGGGTGGTGACTGTGGCGGTGCCTCAGCTTGAAATGGGGCAAGGGATCACAACTCTTTTGCCGCAAATTGTGGCTCAGGAGCTGGGCGCCGATTGGCGGCAAATTGCGGTCGAACCCGCCCCGGTCAGCGGCGCCTATGCCAACATCCCCCTCGCGCGCAAATGGTCGGCGCTGTGGGATGGCTGGGGTCAGGGCCTCTCTGAAATGAGTGATGAGTTTCTGGCGGCAAAATTTGCGCGCGATGGCCGTTTCTCCGCCACTGCGGACGGCACCAGCGTCGCTGCGTTTGAAGAACCGTGCCGATACGCTGCGGCTGCCGCGCGGGCCATGCTCGCTCAGGCCGCCGCTGATCGCTGGGATGCGTCCTGGGAGCAATGCGTCGTCGAAAACGGCTTCGTCCGCTACGGCGAGGAGCGCGTGACCTTTGGCGAGCTTGCTGCCGAGGCCGCAACCAAGGAAGCGCCCGATCCGCCGCCTTTGCAAACCACGGCCCCTGGCGAGAAGCCAGTCCCCGGCGAGGAGACAGCACCGCTGGCCTTTCCGCGCATTGATATGCCGTCAAAGGTCGACGGCACGCATCAATTTGCAGCGGACGTGCGCCTACCCGGTATGCTTTATGCAGCGATCCGCCATGGCCCGGTGGATGGCGCCACTCTGACCGGTTTTGACAAGCGCCGCAGGCGCGGGATCATCAGCGTGATCGAAGGCAAACGCTGGCTCGCCGCAGTCGCCAGCAATTGGTGGGCGGCGCAGCGCGGGCTGGCCGCGATGAAACCGCAATTCGCAGCCGAGTTTCCCGCCGATAGCGGCGCAATCGCTGCCCGGCTTGAGACGATGGTCACCGGCGGCGATTCCTTTCGTATCGCTACCGAGGGCTTTGGCGAGGAAGGCATCAGCCGGATTGATTTTGCCCGCCAGTACGAGGTTGAGGCCGCGATCCCCGCCCCGCTGGAGACCGCGAGCGCCACCGCCAGATATGAAGACGGCACGCTGGAGCTGTGGATGGCGACCCAGGCGCCAGAGAGCGCCCGTGTTGCTGCGGCACGCGCTATCGGTATTCAGCCAGAAGATGTGGTGCTCTATCCCATGCCAGCGGGCGGCAGTTTTGATCGCCGCCTGGAAAACGATCACGCGATTGAAATAGCGCTCATCGCTCGCAAGCTGGCCGAGAGCCATGGCGCGCCTGTGCAATTGGTGTGGTCGCGGCGTGAGGAGATATTGCAGTCACGCCCGCGCACGCCTGCCTCAATGCTGCTCGGCACGCAGCTCTCGCCGGATGGATCGGGCCGGATCGATGGCCTGCGCACTCGGATCGCTTGCCCGCCGAGCAATCTGGAATTTGGCAAGCGCCTGTTCGAAAATCTCACCCCATCGGCCGCGATGCGCGAAACGGCTGGTGCGAAAGACGTTCTTGCCTGCGAAGGCGCGGTGCCTGCCTATGGTATTCCCAGCGTAATTGTCGACCATGTGCCGACCGAAATTGGCCTGCCGACCGGGCGGATGCGCGGCAATGCGCATTGCTACACGGCCTTTGCAACCGAGAGCCTGATCGACGAGATTGCCGCCGAGCACTCTCGCGAGCCGCTATCATATCGCATCGCCATGCTGGGCAAGGACGTGCGGCTGGCGGCGTGTTTGCAGCGCGCGGCGCAGATAGCGGAATGGGACGGCGGGGCAGATCAAAGTGGGCAAGGCCTCGCGTGCCACCGGATTGGCGATGCGACCACTGGCGGGCGGATCGCTTGCATCGCCACCGCGCGAGCGGGTGAAGGCGGTGTGCGCGTAACCCGACTCACGGCGGCGGTCGATATCGGGCGGATCATCAACCTCGACATCGCTCGCCAGCAAATCGAGGGCGGACTCATCTTTGGCATCGGCCTCGCTCTTGGTGCGCCGATCCGTTACTCCGAAGGCATGCCGGCCGCGCTCGATATGGACGAGCTTGGCCTGCCAGCCTTGGCCGATTGCCCGGAGATCGAAGTGGAGTTTATCGCCAACGAGGCGGCCCCTGCCGACCCCGGTGAATTGGGTGCAGCGGTTGCGGCTCCAGCGATTGCGAATGCATTGTTTTCGGCCACGGGCTTGAGACTTCGCCGCCTGCCCCTACTTTCAGGCGGTACATGATTGCTCAGAAACGCCTTTTTAGCGCCAAACGCTCATGACCTGGCAGCCCCAGCTCCTGCCCAACGACCATCCGCCGGTCTCCAGCGGATCGGTTGGCGTGCTCATGATAAATCTGGGCACACCAGAGGCGCCAACGCCCAGCGCGGTGAAAACCTATTTGAAGCAATTCCTGTCGGACCGCCGGGTTATCGAGATCCCCGCCTTGCTGTGGCAGCCGTTGCTACGCGGGGTCATCCTCAACACCCGGCCAAAGAAAAGCGCAGAGGCCTATTCAAAGGTCTGGACGGAGCGCGGCTCGCCTCTCGCCGATATCACCGCGCGCCAATCAGAGGCGATCGCCGGAAAAATAGGTGAGAATGTGCACGTCGAATACGCCATGCGCTACGGCTCGCCGTCGATTGAAGAGCGCTTGCTGAAACTAACCGAGGCGGGCTGTGACCGAATATTGATCGCGCCGCTCTACCCGCAATATTGCGCCGCGACGACCGCGACCGTGTTTGACGAGGTTGCGCGGGTTCTGGGCGAGATGCGCTGGCAGCCTGCTTTAAGGTTTTTGCCGCCCTATCACGATGATCCGGCCTATCTTGACGCGCTGGCGGAAGATCTGACCCGCCAGGTCGGGGCTTTGACGTTCAAGCCTGAGGTGCTGCTGCTGTCGTTCCACGGAATGCCGATGCGCACGCTGGAGCTGGGCGATCCCTATCATTGCCATTGCCACAAGAGCGCGCGCTTACTGCGCGAGCGCTTGGAAGGTCTGCCGCAATTTTCTGGTGTTCGCTTTGAGACAAGCTTTCAATCCCGCTTTGGCCCAGCGCAATGGCTTGAGCCAGCGACTGACGACACGCTGACCAAAGAGGGCGAGCAGGGCACGAAACGCATCGCTGTCGCTGCCCCTGGGTTCTCGGCTGATTGTGTTGAGACGCTGGAAGAACTCGCGCTCGAAGGGGCGGAGATTTTTGAGGAAGCAGGGGGCGAAGATTACGCCGTGCTCGATTGCCTCAACACCAGTGCGTCCGGCCTCACACTGCTTGAGAGCATGGTAAAGCGCGAGCTGGGCGGCTGGATTTAGCGTCCTTTCGCAAGATCACTCTGGATTTGGTAACCTTCGCTGCTTACAGTGAAGTAAGTTGTAAATCCGAACTTGATCAAGGATGCGCTGATGGCCACGCTCGCCGATACAAACGCCGCCGCTGAAGACATGCAAGAGACGCCGCCGACCCATTGGACGGAAGGCAATCCAGAGCCAAAAGATCTGGCGCATATCCCCGGCGATGCTGGCTGGCCCGTGGTTGGCAACACATTCAAAATGCTGGCCGACCCCCACGCTTTCACCAGCAATATGGTTGAGGCCCATGGCCGGGTTTATAAGAACCGTGCCTTTGGCGGCTGGAATGTCGCTTTGGTCGGGGCAGAGGCCAATGAGCTGGTCTTGTTCAATAAGGAAAAGATCTTTTCCAGCGAGCAGGGCTGGGGCCCGGTCCTCGATCAATTGTTCCCGCGTGGGCTGATGCTGCTTGATTTCGATCATCACCGGATTGACCGGCGAGCGCTTTCGATTGCGTTTAAGCCTGGGCCAATGCGGCATTATTCCGGCGCGCTGAACAATGGCATGTCGGCAGAGGTCGCGAACTGGGCGGGCAAGATGGAGTTTTATCCGGCGATCAAGAAGCTGACGCTGGATTTGGCGGCCGACAGCTTCATCGGGATCGAGTGGGGGCCAGAGGCGGACAAGATCAATGAGGCTTTCGTCGATATGGTGCAGGCCTCGGTCGCGCCGATCCGGTCGCCGCTGCCCTTCACCAAGATGAAGAAGGGGGTGGATGGCAGGGCCTTCCTGGTCGATTATTTCACCAAGGAAACGCATCGCCGCCGGGCAGAGGGCGGCGGGCAGGACATGTTCAGCCAATTCGCCACCGCCACCCGCGAAGATGGGTCTTTGCTGCCTGTCGACGAAGTGGTCGACCATATGAATTTCCTGATGATGGCCGCGCACGACACGATCACATCTAGCGCGACCTCGCTGGTCTATCTGCTGGCCAAGAATCCGGAATGGCAGGCTAAGCTGCGCGATGAGATTATCGCTGTCACGGGCGGACCGGATGGCTCGGGCGAGCCGCGCCCGCTTGATTATGACGATATGGGCAAGCTTGAGTTGACCGAGATGGCGTTCAAGGAATCTTTGCGGATCATGCCGCCGGTCCCTTCAATGCCGCGCCGCGCGCTAAAGAGCTTTGACTATGGCGGTTATCGCATTCCTGCGGGCACTCCGGTGGGCATAAACATCTTTTGGACCCATCACAGCACCGATTACTGGGACGATCCCTACACGTTTGATCCGATGCGGTTCACGCCGGATAAGGTGAAGGCGCGGCACAAGTATGCCTGGGTGCCGTTTGGCGGCGGGGCTCACATGTGCCTTGGACTGCACTTCGCTTACATGCAGGTGAAGGTCCTGATCGCGCAGATCTTGCAGCGCTATGAGATCGTGGTTGAGGAAGGCTATGACCCTGACTGGCAGGCTTGGCCAATCCCTCAGCCCAAAGACGGTCTGAAAGTAGAGTTCAGAGCGCTCTAAAAATCCCAGGCGATGCCTTCGCGTTCCCAATCGCCATAGCGAGTGGGCGATAACTCGCGCGGCTCATCCTTCAGCGGATCGACCGCTTTGGGCTTTGGCACAGGATCATTGCCCCAATGCGCGGGTTTGGTGAAATTCTTCGCAGCTTCTGATTTTTGTTTTGTCATCGCATATTAGAAATGCGCAAGCTGGCACTTAGTTTCAAGTGCGGCTATTCGCTTGAGCCATGCCAAGTATTTCCGGACTTCCCGCGCGCCGCGCTGCGCTGCAAATGCTCGACGCTGTATTGCGGCGCGGCGAGACATTGGAGCAGGCCGAGGGCGCTGCCACTCGCAAGCTGCACACTGGAGAGGACAAGGCGCTGGCCCGCGCAATTGTCAGCGAGGCGCTGCGCTGGCTCGGCGATTTTGATGCGCTGATCGACAGCGCGACCAAGAAGCGGCTGGCCGACGATGTGAAAGTGCGCAGCGTTCTGCGTCTTATGCTTGCTCAGGCCTTGCGGCTGAACACGCCGCCCCATGCGGTGATTGCGACGGGTCTGCCGCTGCTGTCTGGCGGTCCGCGCCGGCTGGCACACGGTGTCTTCTCAGCTTTGATCAAACGAGAGCTGACCCTGCCAGATGCGCCTAGCCTGCCTGAGCGCGTCCAGGAAAGATGGGGCGAGCGGGCGGCGGAAATAGCGCTAGGATTGGCCGATCCTCCTGAGCTTGATCTGCGGCTGAAGGACCCGGCCAGCACCGCCGAACAAGCGGTGGCGATGGGCGGGGTCAGCCTCGCGCCGGGCCATATCCGCTTGCCGCGCGGGACCTCGGTCGAGAAATTGCCAGGCTTTGCCGACGGCAATTGGTGGGTCCAGGATTTGGCCGCGCAGCAGCCTGCGCATCTGCTTGGGAACGGCGAGGGCCGCCACGCGCTCGACCTGTGCGCTGCGCCCGGCGGCAAGACCATGCAACTGGCCGCGCAGGGGTGGAATGTGACGGCGCTGGATATCAGCAAGCGGCGGCTTGGCCTGCTCAAAGACAATTTGAAACGCACCGGGCTGAAGGCCTCCCCCGTGCGCGCTGACGCGGCCAAATGGGAGCCAAAGCATCACTATGATGCGATCCTGCTCGATGCGCCGTGTACCGCGACCGGCACCTGCCGCCGTCACCCCGATGTGCTCCACCGTATTGGCGGCGCTCAGATTGAGGAGATGACCAGCCTGCAGATCATGTTGATCAAGCGGGCCGCAGAATGGCTGAAACCCGGCGGTAGGATGATCTACGCGGTGTGCTCTTTGGAGCTGGAAGAGGGTGAGGAGCAAGCGCGCCGCATTGCGGATGAATACGGGCTAAAGCTGGTGCCAGTGACCGCAGATGAGCTGCCCAAGGGGATTGAGCCAAGCCGGGAGGGGCACGTGCGCACCCATCCCGGCCTGCTCTCCGATCAGGGCGGGGTCGACGGCTTCTTCATCGCCCGCTTTGAGAAGCCCTAAAGCCTCGGAGCTATCGCGCCAGCGGCCAATAATGCAGTCGCCAATCCGTAGATGACCCAGCCGGGATGGCGGCCGCGCGTGCCCCAACAATTGCCGATTGCGGCATAAAGGTAAGAGCTGCCGACCATTAGGGCGAGCACGGTCAAACCCTGTTCGCCAAGCCAGAAGGGCGCGGCCATCAGCGCCAATCCGCCGATCAGCCAGTTAAACCCACTGAAATCGAGCAATGCCGGGACCAATCGCGCCAAAGCCTCTGGATAGTCGCCATTGCTTAGAACCTTACCCGCTAGCGGAGCGGTGATCTTCTGACGCACCAGATAGCTGTGAATGAGCGCGCCAGATGCGCCAATGAAGCCTGCTGCGATTATTGCGATGTCTTGCCAGATCATTTCCATACACCTCTGTATGGTTACGTAGGCTACCGACTGGATTGCGTCAATACACTTGTGTATGGATGGCTGATGAGTGAGCGTCTCTCAAAGCACGATTGGGTGAAGCACGGCCTTATTGTCTTGGCCCGCGATGGGATTGGCGCGATCAAACCTGGGCCGCTGGCAAAGGAGCTGAGTGTCTCGCGCGGAAGCTTTTACTGGCACTTCGTCGATGTCGCTGATTTTCGCGGCGAACTGCTAAATGCTTGGGCCAGGGAAACCACCGATAGAGTGATCGAAGAAGGGCCCGATCTGCCCGGGCGTGAGCGCCTGCGCGCTCTGATTAAGCGCGCCTTCCACACCGACCGGGCGCTTGACCGCGCGGTTAGGTCTTGGGCCACACAGGATCCGGCCGCGACAAAGCAAGTGGGCGAAGTCGACAAGCGCCGCATTGCCCATATTGCTATCCTCTTGTTGCAAGCTGGGCTGGATCAGCAACACGCGGCCGAGCGCGCGCAATTCCTTTATTGGGCCTATCTCGGCCAGCCGCTGGTCATCGCGCCAGAGGCGGGCGCGGTGTCAGACGAGGCGCTCGAACAAATCGCGCAAATGCTGGAGCGTTAGGGCCTAGATTTTGGTGCAGTTCATGGTCAGCAGCGCGCAGGACCGCTCAAGCTGGCTGACGCGGAGCACAGTAGTTTCATTGTGCTGCTCCTCGATCGCGATCGAGATCTCGGTGCCCAGCTCAATATAGCGATGCATGTCCATCTCACCTCGCGTGATCTGTATGGCCACGCCGTCGCATAGAAGGCTCACAGTCTGCCGAGCCAATTCAGAGAGATGCGGCGCGTTCACATGGTCGCCGGACCCGCTGAAGTAGGGATGACCGGGCATCAGGCCGTTTTCTTTGGTCACCAGCGCTTTGGTCGCGAGGCCATCTGGACCTTCGGCCAAGGGTCCAATCAAGGGTGGCTCCCGTTCCGTCAGCCCAAGCAATTCGCGCGGAGCATAATCGAACTGCGTGGGAGCTGGCGCATCTTGCTTGGCCAAGGTCTTGGAACCTTCACGCCATTTCTCAAAATTGCGGGTTCTAAACACCACGCCCTTGCCGCCAATACGCGCGATTAGCCGGTCCTGCGCATCGAACAACTGGGTGGTGAACGCCAACTCGCCGTCCTCGCCGCTCAGCGCAAAGACCCCGCGCGCCGCCTGACCCGCATCAAGCTCACCCAGCGCCCAATCCGTCCAGGTCAGCGCGCTCCACTTGCTGTCATCGCGCGTGCCCAGCGCGGCGGTGGCGCCAACGCTGGTCCAGAAATTCTGAGTCTGGATGACGAGCGGATGCTGCGCAGGCAGAGCAAGCCAAGGCCATTCGGCCTCATCGTGCGAACACTCAAACGCGACCGAGCCGTCGCTCAGCACTTTATGATCGGCGGTGTAAGACCGGGTCAGCTGCATGGCCCAGCCGCTCGTTACGCCTTCACCTTGCTTTGAAAGCTCTTGCGCAGCTTCATCAGTTTCGGCGGGATTGTCGCCAGACAATAGGGGTTTCTCTGGCCTTCGCCGTCCCAATATTCCTGATGGTAATCCTCCGCCGGATACCATTCACTTGCTTTCTCGACAGTGGTCACAGCCTGGCCTGAGTTATCCGCATTCCAACGCGCAATCGCGGCCTCTGCCTCTTCGCGCTGAGCGTCGCTAAGCGGGAAGATCGCGCTGCGATATTGGGTGCCAACATCATTGCCCTGGCGGTTCAGCTGGGTCGGATCATGAGTGCCCAGAAAGACATCGAAAATCTCCGGCAGGCTGATGACCAACGGGTCGAAGGTCACGCGGATGCCCTCCGCATGGCCGGTCGTCCCGCTACACACTTCCTTGTAGGTCGGATTGGGCTTGTCGCCGCCAATATAGCCGCTTTCGACCTCGCTCACGCCCACCACATCGCGAAAGACCGCCTCGGTACACCAAAAGCATCCGCCCGCAATAATTGCCTGTTCCATCGATCAAAACTCCTTGTTGGCTGAGGAGATAAGAACGCTGAGGCGGTTTGTCATTAGCCCGCTCTGATCACGCCTCGGTCGATCCGCAACTTGTCTTCGCCCGCCCAGCGGCTATTGAAGGGCGCAACCGTTCGATCAAAATGAGGACACCCCCAATGAAACCCCTATTTTTTGCTCCGTTTGCTGCTCTCGCTGGTCTCGCAACGCTGTCACCTGTGGCGCCTGCGATGGCGGATGATCACGCTGCTGCGCCCAGCCTTGCCGAAGTGCTCGCGCATGAGCGCCGCGACAATGATCGCGCGCGCGATCAATATCGCAATCCGGCTGAAACGCTGGCGTTCTTTCAGGTTGAGCCGACTCAGACTGTGGTCGAATATGGGCCAGGCGGCGGCTGGTACACCCGCGTACTTGCCCCTTATCTGATGCCTGCCGGCAAATATATCGCGATCAACCAAGACAGCGATGGCCGCGAATATCGCTCGCGCGCTCAAGAAGCGCGCAGCAAGGGCTGGACCGAGAATTTCAAATCAGGCCTGGCAGAGGCGATGGGTGTTGAGGCCGATGCCGTTACCGCGTTTGAAACCGATGAAATGCCAGAGGACGTCGCCGGTACAGTCGACCGCGTTTTGATCTTCCGTTCGATGCACGGCCTCAACATCGGCAACCGCGCCGATGATGTGCTGAAGGCCGCGCGCATGATGCTGAATGATGACGGCATGGTCGGCGTTGTGCAGCACCGCGCACCAGAGGGCGCAAGCTACAATGATTACGGCGCGCGCCAACGCGGCTACATGCGCAAAGCCGATGTGATCGCCATTTTCGAAGCCAATGGTTTTGAGCTTGCCGCCGAGAGCGAAATCAACGCCAACGCCTCTGACCCGGCCAATTGGGAGCGTGGCGTTTGGACCCTGCCTCCGGTGCTCGCCACCGGCGAAGATGATCCGCGCCGCAGCGAATATCTCAGCATCGGCGAAAGCGACCGTATGACGCTGCTCTTCAAGAAAGCAAATTGAGGCTCACGCCAAGGAGAAAACCCATGATGCGATCTCTGATTCTAGCAGCCGCGAGCGCATTTGCCCTGTCGGCTTGCGCGCCAGACGCGGGCGAGAGCGGTGCAAGTGAAACCGCGGCCCAGGTCAATGCGCTTGAAACGGTTCTGGCCGCTGATCTGCGCGCGGATGACAAAGCGCGCGATGCGTTTCGCAATCCGGCGGAGACCTTGGCGTTTTTCCAGGTTCAGCCTGACCACACTGTCATCGAATATGCCCCGGGTGGCGGTTGGTACACGCGCGTCCTGGCGCCTTTGGTGAGCGGTGAGGGCAGCTATATTGCGGTTGGCTTCCCGCCAGAGGCAGGCGCGAGCATTGGCGAGGAATTCGTTGCCCGCGTTCGCGAGGGCGGCGAAACTTTCGCTGCAAGACAGTCTGAAGCGCTTGGCATTCCGGCAGAGCAATTGCCGTTCCATTTCGGCAATGCGATCCCAGAGGAGCTGAACGGTACGGTCGACCGTGTGCTTATCTTCCGCATGATGCACAACCTGAAACGTTGGGGCATCGACGACAGCGAAATCACGGCTCTCAAAGCAGCACTGAAACCTGGCGGCATGCTCGGCGTGGTTCAGCACCGCGCCAAAGCCGATGCGACTGATGAGTTCGCCGACGGCAATGCCGGTTACCTCAAGCAAGCGGAACTGATCGCTTATTTCGAGGGCCAAGGCTTTGAACTGGTGGATACGTCAGAGATCAACGCCAACCCCAAGGACACGACCGATCACCCGAACGGCGTGTGGTCTTTGCCGCCCAGCTTTGCTGGCGGTGACGAGGGACGCGAAGAGCTCGCCGCCATCGGCGAGAGTGACCGCATAACCCTGTTGTTCAAAAAGCCTGAATGATCGCTAGCGGCGGCGGCAGCAGAACGAGGTAAATCCGCGCGATGACCAAGCTCACTGTCGCCGCCCTACAGCTTGCTCTTGGCAGCGAGGACGAGGCTCAAAATATCGCCGCCGTCAGCGCCTTGGTGGAGGAAGCGGCGGGGCAAGGCGCTCAGCTGATCCTACCGCCTGAGCTTTTCTCCGGCCCCTATTTTTGCCGTGAGGAAGATGAGGCCTTGTTCGCGCTGGCACGGCCCATAGCGGAGCACCCAAGCGTCATCTCGATGTGCGCGCTAGCGGCGAGGCTCAAAGTCACCATTCCAACCAGCTTCTTTGAGCGTGACGGCCATCATTATTACAATACTCTCGCTATGATCGGCCCCGATGGCGAGATCATGGGGACCTATCGCAAGAGCCATATCCCCGATGGTCCGGGATATGAGGAAAAGTTCTATTTTCGGCCTGGTAATGACGGTTTCAAAGTATGGGATGTGCCGCTGGGCGGCGGAGAAACTGCCCGCATTGGCGTCGGGATTTGCTGGGATCAATGGTATCCAGAAGCCGCCCGCGTCATGGCTTTGAAGGGCGCAGAGGTGCTGCTCTATCCGACCGCGATCGGTTCAGAGCCCTATGACGCAGAGCTCGATACCAGCCGCATGTGGCGCCGCGCTATGGTCGGCCACGCCGTCTCCAATTGCATGCCAGTGGTCGCCAGCAACCGCATTGGCGCAGAGGGGCCAGATGAGACCGCTCAGAATTTCTACGGCCATTCGTTTATCACTGATGAGTGGGGCGATCTGGTGGCTGATTACGGCGCTGAGGAGAGCGGCGTCCTGATCGCAGAGCTCAATCTTGCCCGCGCTGCCAAGCACCGGGCTGGTATGGGTTTCTTCAGAGATCGCCGCCCGCAGCTCTATGGCAGAATTTCTGAAGATATTTGAGGCCGCCGGTTTGAGCGCTGACACTTATCTCATAGCGCTTGGCTCCAACATGCGCGTGCCGGGCATTGGCCTGCCGCGCGAGGTTGTGCGCACAGCAATTTCGGCGCTTGGTGATATCGGCGATGTGCTCGCCGTCTCTCCCATTATCGCGAGCGCGCCGATCGGGCCATCACAGCGCACGTATGCCAATGCCGCCGCAGTTATGGAATGTGAGCTTGCGCCTCTTGCTCTGCTGGACGCTCTGCAGAATATCGAACGGGAGTTCGGCCGAAGCCGCCGCGGACAGAGCTGGCGCGCACGGCCGCTCGATCTCGACATCGTTCTATGGAGCGGCGGGATTTGGGCCAGTGATCGCCTTTCAATCCCGCATCCGCGCATGCGTGAACGCCGCTTTGTGCTCGGGCCAGCAGCGGCAATTGCGCCCACTTGGCGCGATCCCTTAAGCGGACTTTTTCTAAGCCAACTCAATGCACGCTTGACCCGTCCGCTCGCTCTATCTAGGTGAGCGCTCCGGCAGCGCTGCTCGCGGCGCGATTCCATGCCACATGTGGGTCCTTAGCTCAGTCGGTAGAGCAACTGACTTTTAATCAGTAGGTCGCTGGTTCGAACCCAGCAGGACTCACCACCTATTTCAATAATTTGCGTAAATCCGAATTTCCATGATGCTACTTCGGTAATCACCGGTCATCACGCAAACTCTTTTCGCTGGACTGCCGGTCCTTCCAAAGCCTTTTCTTCATGCACGCGGTGGCGATCCTAGATTGACCGGCCCTTGAACTGGAAAGCATCGCTGTTAACGGCAACACCCACACAACGAACATTTGACAATCTTGGGTGCGATATACCAACAGCTAGCAACAAATCTGAGGACGAAACGAGCCGGTTTTTGTTGTCATGACATTAGGCGCAGACTGAGAGTTGATCGTTTGGAAGATCGTTCTCATTTGTTGATTTGAGTTTAGCTGGCTAGCTTTCGGTTGAACGTGCGCCTTTGTTCAAACGTCTTCGTTTGATCTTGTCTCTTTGCTAGATGATGGCTGTGGCGTCTGCCGACGCTTGATTTGGCAGAGTTTCTGTCGAGTCATTAGAAATCCGGCGACCTGGCTGGTAATCGCCAGGTAAGCCCCTTTAGGGGATGACTCAGCTGAACGCGAACGATCTCCTAGAGCCAACTAAGTAATTTCCCTAGTATTCGGAATGCCGCCGGATCGCGATGCTGTGATCGCGACCCGAGGCCAAGAGATTGGCTGGTACTTGAGGCGGCCTTTGTGCCGCCTCTCTTTTTAGGCAGACTTTGATGCGCTATTTTTGTGCAGCTGTTGAAATCTGATAACTGAATCAGTCGGCCCGCGGCAACCTTAGCAATTAAACCATCTTGCGATAGGTCTGACGCTTTAGTCACTACTGGCCTATCTGATTGGGTCATCGTTTCCTTACGGTTACTCGCCGATCAGCAATTGTGTTTTGGCACATAATTCCGTCAGCAAATTGACAACCGTCAAGCAAGCAGTGCGAAATCTGCTCGTTTCGCAATTTCTCGGTGGCCGCCGAACATTCCTGAGGCATCTTGGGCCTGACAATCGGCCGCCGGAAGAGTGCGGCCCGAGTTGACTTAAGTACATTCACCGATGCCGTGTGCTGCATGGTGCGGCCTAGTGTCGTTGCTTCCTGATCGTTTACCCTTGGAAGATGTATGTATCAGCCGCTTGGAATGATGAATGCAGAGCGGGCAATTGCACTGCCTGCGAAAGCTGGCGAAACGCTGTTACTGGAGGGCGAGCCCTGCGACGGCATTCTTGAGCTGCGCAGCGGTCTTGCCCGAGCGGTCAGTTTCTCGCGCGAAGGCGAACGACAGATCATGGCGTTCTTCTTCCCTGGCGACATGTTGGGCGTCCCGCTGTCGCGCGCTCATAGGTTTTCGGTCGAAGCTGTAAACGACGTGTTCTACTCTCGGCGATCTCTGAAGAGCTGGCAGGCTGGCCTCGCGGCTGGTCATTCGTCAGGCGGGCATTCGCCCTTGAGTGAGATTTGCCAGGAACAGAACGCCTTCATGGCTCGCAGTCTCATTCTCGAGCAAGCCTTGTCTTGGGTGTGAGGCAATGCAATTGCGATTATAGGTTGGGCTATCGCGATCACGGCGTTCGTGCTGGTCCCTTTCCGGCGTCCGGCGTCCGGCGTCCGGCGTCCGGCGGCCGAGGCCCGCAGCTCGCTGCTAATCTTCTTTGCTCTGCCATGGTTTGCGCTCGCCATTTATTGGCTGATCGCTCGGCCGAGCTATGCGAAGAAAGGGCAAGAGAGGTATCAGCAGCTACCAAAGCTGTTCGAACGGATCGACAGTCTCGCCTGCGTTCGCCCTTTGCAGCTGGCTCCAGCGCTTTCGGGTGACAATGCAGCAGTATCCAATCTGGTGCGCGGGCTGGGTCGTTTCCCGGCTATTCAGGGCGTACGGAGCGAGCTTCTGAGCAATTATGATGCCTTTACGACCGGCTGGTGGACGACATTGATAACGCCCAGAACCACGTCCACCTACAGTTCTACATCTTCTCAAATGATGACGTTGGTGACCGGGTAATGTCGGCCTTGGAAAGCGCTAGCGGGCGAGGGGTTTCGTGCCGTGTCCTGGTCGATGGCCTCGGTTCCTATGGATCGGTTTACCAGATTAAGCGTCGCTTGCGAAAAGCTGGGGTCGAGGTGCACGATGTCTTGCCCTTGCGTCGGCGCTGGAACAGCTCTCGGCTAGACCTGCGCAATCACCGCAAGATTGCCGTGATCGACGGGCGGATTGGATATACGGGGTCGCAGAATATCTGGGATCCTACCGAGCGCTCTCGCCGGTCAAACCAGGAATTGATGGTCCGACTGACCGGACCCATTGTTGGCCAATTGCAAACCATTTTTGTAGCCGATTGGTATCTGGAAACTCTTGAAGAACTGGCCGATCTGGAGCTGTTCCCCAAGCTTGCGCCAAAATCCGATCAGGCGATGCAAATTCTAGCCAGTGGCCCTGACTTTCCCGATGGAGGCGTGGATCTGGTGTTCGCTCAGGCAATGTATAACGCCGAGAGTCAGATAGTCATTGTTACACCCTATTTCATTCCGAATGATGCCGTTCTCACCGCGATCAAGAGCGCGGTAATTGGCGGAGTGCAGGTGCGCCTTATACTGGCGAAGAAAAGCGATCATGTGATGGTCGGCTTGGCTCAGCGCAGCTACTATAGCGAGCTGTTGTCCGTGGGCGCAGAAATACATCTGTACGGCCCTGATTTCTTGCATGCAAAACACTTCCGGGTTGATCGTGAGGTTTCTATGATCGGGTCGAGCAATATGGATTTGCGATCATTTGAACTGAATGCAGAAATCGATCTTATCTTCTATGGTGAGCAGATCGCCAAAGAGTTACGAAGCTTGGAAGAACTCTATCTCAGCCATTCAGAGCGCTTAGATCTGGATGATTGGAAGCGGCGCTCGCTGGCATCGAAAGTCATGGAAAACTCTGCCCGATTGTTGAGTGATCTGATCTAGTTATGAGTGCAAGGTCTAAACCTCAACAGCCGTTCAAAGTCGTCAGCTATAATATCCGTAAGTGTATGGGCACTGATCGTCGGCGTGACCCAATGCGGGTTCTGAATGTGCTGAATGATGTCGATGCCGACATTGTTGTCCTGCAAGAGGCCGATCATCGCTTTGGGACAAGGCGCAGTGCCTTGCCGCATTTCCTGATCGAGGCGCATACGGACTATCGCCCCGTGCCGTTTGACGTGCAGATCGATTCAATGGGTTGGCATGGCAATGCCATTTTAGTCCGCAACTCCATCGCCATCGAACATCATGACATCGTTCACATTCCTTATCTCGAACCGCGCGGCGTCGTCTCGGCTATATTGTCGCTTGCGGGTCAGAGGATCGCAGTTTTCGGCATGCATCTCGACCTTTCGGGCTTGTGGCGAGCACGCCAAGCGCGCGCGATTGTGAGGCTTGCACGCGACCTTGAAGAGGATTGCCCGACATTGCTCATGGGTGATTTGAACGAGTGGCGCTCAAACAGCGGCTGTCACAAAGAGTTCGGTCGCCATTTCACGATGTTGGATTGCGGGCGCAGTTTCCATAGCCAGCGCCCCATCGGTAAGCTGGATCGGATCATGCACAGCGAACATTTGCGAACGCTCGACTTCGGCGTCCACCACGATCTGCTCGCATCAAAGGCGTCAGACCATCTCCCAGTCTGGGCGAGATTCGTTATTCGCTCAGATGACTAATTGGGGAATGCGGCGCAAGAAGCAGTCCCAAAGCTTCGACGAGCCAAGAGGCCATGATTGCATTAATGGAGGCGAGTTTGGAAGCCGGTTGAGTACGAACTAAAGTTAGGTCGGCAGCACCACCATTCACCATTCGAACTTCTAGGTAAAATCTCTAGTTCCCATATTTGCTTCACTTATCTTTAGCGGAGCCATCAAAGCCTAGGGGATAGTGCTCGGGTGAGATAGTGAATCTTCAGCCGAATGTGGGTCCTCGGCAAGAGCGTCGCATGAGATTCAAAGACGCAATTCCGCTTTCGCCCCAAGTTCGGACTATCAGTCGTTCACCTGAGAGGTTAGTCAGGTCACAAGGCCGCATCTGACCAAGTTTTTAGATAGCAGAGCTGAAGCGCCGCTGTGAGACCTCTCTAAACTGATCAAATTGCGCCGCGATGACCCTGGCGTACGGAAGGCCTGCTGGTTGAATGACAAAGGTCATCCCATCAAAACGGGCCAGGCCGCGTTCGATGAAACGGTCCAGTTTCATCCCGCTTGCCGCGTAAATGCAGGGCGGCAGCACCGCTGATCCCTTGCACAGCAAGTCTTCTATCACTTTGCCTCGCATCTGATCTTCGCGATTTCTCGCCACGCCAACATTTGACGTCAGCATGCATTGCGATGCCATCATGCGGTACCGCCCGTTGTTTTTTTCGTTTTGAGCGATGAGGTGTGGAAAGCCGCTGATTGAGCTTGCGCCAAGCCCGATCAGCACTTCGCCAGGATCATCGCTGAAACCTTGAAAGTTGCGGCGCAATTGGCCCGTTCGGGCCGCGATTGCCATTGGGTCCGTCGGCAAGGCAAAATGATCAAAGCCTATCGCGTCATACCCTTCACCGGTCAGATAATCATGCGCCATCGCCGCCATCTCAAAGCGTGTCTGCGCGCCCGGCAAGGCAGCCTCATCGATCACTTTCTGGCGCGCGATCAGATGCGGCACATGGGCGTAGCCAAAGACGGCAATACGGTCCGCGCCAAGCAGGCTGGTATATTCAAGGCTATCCGCAAGGTCTTCTTTGCTTTGATGGGGCAGGCCATACATCAGATCAAAGTTGAGCGAAGTTACGCCCGCACCGCGCAGCCAGTCAATGCTGCGGCAGATCATTGCATCACTCTGCTCGCGTCCAATGGCCTTTTGGCATTGAGCGGAAAAGGTCTGCACGCCCATGCTTGCGCGGGTTATCCCGGCCTCGGCAATGGCTTCAGCCCAAACGCTGCTCATGGAGCGCGGATCTAGCTCTATCGACCACTCGCATTCGCTGAGCCAAAAATTGCGGGCCAAGGCATCGACCAAATCAATGAATTGTCCGGGTTCAATCGCATTCGGACTGCCGCCACCAAAGGCAATGCGGCGAACCTTGGCATCACGCGGCAAAAGCGCGGCAACCGTTTCGATCTCGGTATGGATCGCGGCAAGGTAGCTTTCCACCCGCTGTTTGCGATTGGCTTTACCCGTGTTGCAGCCGCAATAATGGCAAATGCTCTCGCAAAATGGGATATGAAGGTAGAGCGAGATGTCCCCGCTGGCGCCCTCAATCGCATGCGATAGCGCGGTGGTGGGAAGCTCACCAAAGTCGGCGGCGGTGGGATAGCTCGTGTAACGCGGCACGGGCGTTTCGAGCAGTTCAGGATGATAAGGCCACATGAGCGGACATAGAGCTGCTCAAAGGCAAAGCGTCTTTGAGCTAGATCAAACTGCGCTCATTTGTACGTCAGTTTCCCGGTGGGTTTTGCCTTTTCGCGGCATGTGCCCGCATGACAGGCCTGTTGATGGCAATCGCGCTCGGGCTTTTCATCCTCATTACCCAGCGGAATGACGATTTGCCCGCCATCGCACAGCCCCATGGTGAGAGTGCGTTGTTCCTGAGGCATGGGCAAAGGGCCAGTCGCCATTGGAATGATCGCCACGAGCCTGATGATGATGCCGGCGTTCATTGTTCCGCATCCTCTTCATCAATCAAGATACGCGCCGCCGCGCCGTCCATATCCTCGTATTGCCCCGAACGCATGGCCCAGAAGAACGCGGCTAAACCTGCAGCTCCCATCAAGAGCGCGATAGGGATCAAAAAGGCAAGATTGGTCATCGCGCATCTCCGTTCGCGCTGCTCGCTAGACGAAGGGAATTGGCGACTACGATCAGAGAGCTGACCGACATCGCAATGGCTGCAATCAGCGGCGTGACGTAGCCAAACAGGGCCAATGGCACTGCGAGAACATTGTAACCGATCGCAAAGCCGAAATTCTGGCGCACGATCACCATCGTTCGCCGGGCGACTTGGATTGCAAGGGCAACGGGAAACAATTTTTCGCCGATAAACACCGCATCTGCCGCCTGCTGGCTCGCATCGCTGGCGGTGCCCGGCGCAATCGACGCGTGAGCGGCGGCAAGAGCGGGGCCATCATTGAGACCATCGCCCACCATGAGTGGCCTCCCCCCTGCATCCTTCAGTGCAGTCAGAGCCGAGAGTTTGTCTTGCGGAGACGCTTCGGCTGCGAAGGGGATCGAGAGCTGGTTGGCCACGCGCTGGACCGGCGCATTGCGATCGCCTGATAATATGCTCGCATCAACGCCGTGCTTGGCAAGATGTGAAAGCGTTGGCGCGCAATCGCTGCGCATGGGATCTGTGAAGCGCAATACGTGGCTGTCATCGCCGATCAATAGCGCCGTGGCGAGCGCCTCGCCCGCATCGTCAGGCCGTTCGAGCGCGACTGTTACGCCGTTCCACTGTCCCCGAATGCCTTGCCCGCTCTGTTCTGAGATATCAGAGAGAGTCGCCGGAGCAGCGCCTGCTTCGCGCAAGGTTAGCGCAAGCCCTTTGCTCAAGGGGTGCCTGCTCGATTGAGCCAGCGCTAAGGCGATGCCGCGCGCCTCTTCATCAAGAGCTGCGATGTCGGCGCGTGGTTCACCTAAAGTCAGCGTCCCGGTCTTGTCGAACAGCGCCACGTCCACCTCTGCAAGGCGTTCCAGGGCGGAGCCATCCTTCACCAACAGACCGCGTTTGAGAAGCGCGCCCGAGGCCACAACCTGAGCGGTGGGCACCGCAAGGCCCATGGCGCAAGGGCATGTGATGATGAGCACGGCAATGGCAATGACCAGCGATTGATGCCAGCCAGCCCCAGCGATCATCCATCCGACAAAAGCCAATGCGGCGAGCGCGTGAACCACGGGGGCATACAGCCGCGAGGCGCGGTCCGCGATGCGGACATATTGGCTGCGCGATTGCCCCGCTTCATCCATCAATCGCGCGATTTCGGCGATGGCGGTATCATCGGCGGTTCGGGTCAATCGAATTTGGATGGGCGCTGCGATGTTGATTGCGCCCGCGTGAATCTCAGATCCTACGCCAATCCGCTCGGGCGCGCTTTCCCCGGTTAGCATCGAGTTGTCGATTGAGCTTGCGCCGTGCTCAACCTCGCCATCGGCGGCCAAAGCCTCGCCAGCGGCCACCAAGACCAGCATTCCAGGCTCCAGTTCACGAGCAGGCACACGGCGCGCGGTGCCATCGGGTCCGATCACGCTGGCTGATTTACCCATCCGCCCGAGCAGTGCCCCGATTTCGGCCCGCGTGCGTGTGCGCATCTCTGCATCAAGCGCGCGGCCTGCGAGCAGGAAGAACAGCAGCATGACCGCGCTTTCGAAATAGGCGTGCGGGCCGCCGGTGATGGTCTCATAAAGGCTCAATGCAGTAGCCAGAACCACGCCGATGGAAATGGGCACGTCCATGTTTGTGCGGCCATGTTTGATCGCCATCCACGCCGATGCAAAGAACGGCCGCCCGGCATAGGCGATGACGGGCATAGCGATGAGAGCAGAAAGCCAATGGAACAGATCGCGGGTCGCACCCTCGGCCCCTGACCATATGCTCACGGAAAGCAGCATGACATTCATCATGCCAAAGCCCGCAACGCCCAAAGCGCGCATCAACCTTTTGCGTTCGCCTGCCTCTTGGCCAAGCGGGTTGTCCTCAACCTGCTGCGCCTCAAAACCTAAGTTTAAAAGCGCTTTGATGAGATCATCTTCATGCAATCCAGCATCATGTTCAATCGCCACGCGTTTGGCCGAAAAGTTGACGCGCGCTGTATTGACGCCGGCAACCTTAGGCAGCTCGCGTTCAAGCTTGGCGATGCACCCCGCACAGCGCATGCCCGGCACGGTAAAGCGCGTCGTGCTTTTTGCCTCCTCGGCGATTATGGGGGTGGCGGCCAGCGTGTTCATCTAAGTTCCGCTTCGCTCGACCAAGTCTCGCCCGCAGCCTCGATTGAGATGCGAATGGTCCATCGCCCTTCGGCCACAGGATCGGTTGAGCGGTAGGCATCGCCGCTCGCAGGTTCGCCCATAGCTTCGAATGCCAAAGCGGCATAGTCGCGCACACCGATGGGGCGGCGCAGCTCAGCGGTGATGATCGCGCCCGCAGGCACGCCATTGGTGGTGAGGTCAACATGCCCGTCCGGATTGCGTCTTGCATCGACTTCCCAACCCAATGCGCGGTCCGCTTCGGCCTCTTCCAGCCAGGTGTTGAATTGCTGGCTGGCGACGTAGGAGTTTTTGACCACCACGCCGTGGAAGCCCCCCGTGGCAAAGCTCGCCATGGTGAAATTGACCGCTGCTACAATCCCAAATCCAACGACAAGGATCACGGCCATATGACGGCCAGTGAACTGGGTTCTGGTGGGCTTCGCGCTCATCAATTGCCTCCTGGCATGGCGAATGTGGTGGGTACGGTGTCTTTTTCGCGCTGCTCATCCAGCGATGTCAGCTCGAAGCTGAATTGATCCGCTGCGCTGCCTGCGGGCACGGTGACGTAAGCGCGAACAACGCGGGTTTCGTCCGCTGGAACGGCGATGGTCTGCGCAGGGGCAGCCGCATCACTGCCGATCCGATCGGTCCACAAGACGGCGCCCTCAGGCAGACCTGCCAAAGCGATTTCCATATCGCGCGGCCGCCCCTCCATATTGCGGAGGCGCAAGGTGTAGGCATTGCGAACCGATCCATCCTTTAAGAGCATAAAGGCAGGGTTACGGTCCGGAGAAACGGTCAGATCCGTGTGCGAGCGGGTGCCCAGCGCAAACAGCATCGCAGCACCAATCCCGCCCCAAATACCGAAATAGATAAAGGTACGCGGCCGCAGCAGCGCTTTCCAAGCCGGGGTCGCTGGCGCACCGGCAGCCTCTGCCTCGCATTGATCCAGTGTCGCGTAGTCGATGAGGCCGCGCGGACGCCCGATATCCTTCATCACTCGGTCGCAGGCATCAATACACAGCGCGCAGGTGATGCAACCGACCTGTTGCCCCTCGCGGATATCGATACCGGTCGGGCACACCGCAACACATTCTCGGCAATCGATGCAATCGCCGAATTTCTCAGGCTCTTTTTGCGCTTTCTTGAGGCTGCCGCGCTGCTCCCCGCGCCAATCCTTATAGGTGACGATCAAGGATTGCTCATCGAGCATGGCGGCCTGGATACGCGGCCATGGGCACATGTAGATGCACACCTGTTCGCGCATAAAACCGCCCAGCCAAAACGTAGTCCCGGTAAGCACGGCGACGGTCATATATGCAACAGGCGAGGCGGTGCCGAAAAAGAACTCGGCGAACAAAGTGGGCGCATCGGCAAAGTACAAGATCCAGGCCCCGCCAGTGACGAGGCTTATAAGAAGATAAATGCCCCATTTGCCGCCTCGCCGGGCAATCTTTGACGGTCCCCATGGGGCCTTATCCAGACGCATGCGGGCATTGCGGTCTCCGTCGATAAACCGGTCGACATGTTGGAAGAGATCGGTCCACACCGTTTGCGGACAGGCATAGCCGCACCAAGCGCGTCCAACCGCACTCGTGACGAGAAACAGACCAATCCCCGCCATGATCAGCAGGCCAGCGACGAAGTAAAACTCGTGCGGCCAGATCTCGATATCGAACATATAGAACCGGCGGTTCGCAAGATCGATCAGCACCGCTTGATCAGGCGCATAGGGGCCGCGATCCCAGCGCAGCCAAGGCGTCACATAATAGATCGCCAGCGTGACCACCATGACCAGCCATTTGAACCGGCGAAACGGGCCGTCGATCCGCTTGTTATGGACGCTTTTGCGTTTTTCATAGAGCGGGCCGTCAACCGGAGGACCGCCGGTTGGGCCGCCGCTTGAATCGGCGCGAGTGACCCCGGTCTTATCAAGCGCATCGGCCCATTTGCCAGGCTGTTGGAGTTGGTCAGAGGCGGTCATTGCCCTCCGCTCCCGATACCTCTGCCTGAGCCACATCTGGTTCGTCAGGTTCTGCCGCTGGCGTATCTGAGATGGTTTCTTCTCCGCCCCCGCGGGAGTGGACATAAGCCGCCAGCATACGGATTGTGACGGGGTCGAGCTTGTCGCTCCAGCCGGGCATCACGCCATGGCGCGGGGCAAGGATCTGCTGGCGAATGCTCGCCTCGCTTTTCCCATAAAGCCAGATCGCATCGTTGAGCGCCGGTGCACCCTGTGCGTGGTCTCCCGCCCCCGATGGCTGGTGGCAGGCCGCGCAGTTCGCGGCATACAGTTCAGCGCCCGCGGCATTGCCGGAACCATTCCCGCTTAGCGAGAGGACATGACCGACCAGAGCATCAACCTGAGCGCGATCAAAGATGCCCTCAAAGGCGGGCATATAAGTGATCCGGGTTTCGTCCGATCCATCCCAGCGGATGCCGTGGGTCAGGGTGTATTCAATCTCACCAATCTCACCGCCCCAAATCCAATCATCATCATTGAGGTTAGGATAGCCATATTGCTCGTACCCCGCCGCGCCTGCGCCATGGCACTGGATGCAATGCTGTTTGAACGCCGCTGCGCCCCCGGCGATGGCTTGGCCCATCAGTTCGGGATCGGCAGAAAGTTTGGTGATTTCAGTCGCCGCGATCCGTTCGAATGTGCTGACCCTTGCCATATCAGCTGCTGTCATTTCGTCGGCAAGCGCTCCGCGGCTCGACCAGCCAAGCACGCCTTCGGTCGCTTGGCTTACCATCGGCCATGCCGGGTAAAGCACGACATAGACCGCGCTCCACGCAATCGTTGCGTAGAACGTCCAGAGCCACCATCGGGGGAGGGGCGTGTTGAGCTCCTCAATCCCATCCCATTCATGGCCGACCAGCTCTGTGCCTGTGGGTTCATCAACGCGATTTTTATCAGCCATCATGATCGTCCTTGAAAATCGAGTGCTTGGCTTCCTCTACTCCGGCCTTGGAGCGTGGGAGAAAGCTCCAGCCGCACAGCACAAGATAGAGCGCGAAGATCACCACCAGACCGTAACTGTCGGCAAGGTGGCGCAGCGTTTCGTAAAAGCTCATCGACCAAGCTCCTCTGCCAGCTCAGTCTGAGCGGCCGCTTTGTCGACATCGACCAAAGTGCCGAGCATTTGCAGATAAGCGACCAGCGCATCCATTTCTGTCACGCGCGTGGGATCGCCATCGTAGTCACGGATTTGCGCTTTGGGATAGCGCTCTTCGAGGTCGCCTGGATCAAGTTCCGGATTGGCTTGAGCAAAAAGATCGCTCTCTGCCATTTCAATATCAATGTCAGAATACGGCACGCCGACACGGCTGAGGGCCGTCAGCTTGGCTGATGCATCGGGAACTTTCAGCGTTGTTTCAGCGAGGAAGGAATAGCTCGGCATAATGCTCTGCGGCACCATGCTTTGCGGGTTCTTCAGATGCTGGACGTGCCAGATGTCTGAATAGCGGCCGCCAACCCGTGCAAGGTCTGGCCCAGTGCGTTTTGATCCCCATTGGAACGGATGATCATACATGCTTTCAGCCGCGAGCGAGTAGTGGCCATAGCGTTCCACTTCATCGCGGAATGGTCGGATCATCTGGCTGTGGCAGGTGTAGCAACCCTCACGGATGTAGATATCGCGCCCGGCTTGCTCGAGCGGAGTATAGGGCCGCATCCCTTCGACTTCCTCGATTGTATTGTCGATCCAGAACAACGGAGCGATTTCGACGATCCCGCCAATCGCTACGACGATAAGAGTCCCCGCCGCCAGCAGCGTGACGTTCTTCTCAATTGTCTTGTGGCCCTCAAACGTGCCTTTTGAAGAAGTGGGTTTTGGTGAGTTGGTGCTCATCTTCATAAGCTCCTTATTCAGCAGGTTCTGTTTGAGGGTGCGCGGTGATCGGGCGATCAGCGGTTTCGTCGTAAGACATATCGCCCATTGGCGCCTCTTCGCGGCGGTATCCGGCGATTGTCATCCAGATATTGTAAGCCATGATGATTGCCCCAGCGAGGTAGAGCAGCCCGCCAAAGGCGCGCATGAGATACATCGGATGCAGCGCAGCAACGGTGTCAACAAAGCTGTTCACCAAGAACCCGTCAGAGCCATATTCGCGCCACATCAGGCCTTGAGTGATCCCGGCGACCCACATGCTGGCGGCGTAAAAAACGATGCCCAGCGTCGCGAGCCAGAAGTGCCAGTTGATCATCCTCAGGGAATAGAGCCGATCCTTCTTCCAGAGCTTTGGCACGAGGAAATAGACACAGGCAAAGGTGATCATTCCGTTCCATCCCAGCGCGCCGGAATGGACGTGGCCGATGGTCCAGTCGGTGTAGTGCGACAGGCTGTTCACCGCCTTGATCGACAGCATCGGGCCTTCAAATGTGCTCATCCCGTAAAAGGCGAGCGCCATAACCATCATGCGAATAATCGGGTCGGTGCGGACCTTGTCCCATGCACCGTTGAGCGTCATGAGCCCGTTGATCATCCCGCCCCAGCTGGGCATCCACAGCATAATGGAGAAGACCATGCCCAGTGTCTGCGCCCAATCGGGCAGCGCGGTATAGTGCAAGTGGTGCGGACCTGCCCAGATGTAGAGGAAGATCAATGACCAGAAGTGGATGATCGACAGCCGGTATGAATAGACCGGCCGATTGGCCTGCTTCGGTACGAAGTAATACATCATCGCAAGGAAGCCCGCGGTCAGGAAAAAGCCGACCGCATTATGACCGTACCACCACTGGGTCAGCGCATCTTGCACTCCAGCAAACGCGCTATAGCTTTGCGAGCCAAGCAGGCTCACCGGCATTGCCAGATTGTTCACTACATGCAGCATCGCCACTGTGATGATGAAGGCGAGGTAGAACCAGTTCGCGACGTAAATATGCGGCTCATTCCGGCGCAGCAAGGTTGCCACGAATACGGCTAAATACGCGACCCAGACAATGGTAAGCCACAGATCGACATACCATTCTGGCTCGGCGTATTCTTTGGATTGAGTAACGCCCAGCAAGTATCCTGTCGCCGCCAGCACGATGAAAAGCTGGTAACCCCAGAAAACAAAGCGCGCGAGCCCAGGCAGCGCCAACGTCGTGCGGCATGTGCGCTGCACCACATAAAAACTTGTCGCCAGCAGCGCGTTCCCGCCAAAGGCAAAGATCACCGCAGAGGTGTGCAATGGACGGACGCGGCCAAAGGTCAGGAACGGTTCAACATTCAGAATGGGGAACGCCAATTGCAGCGCAATGAAAAGTCCTGCCAGCAGCCCGGCAAGGCCCCAGAACATTGTGGCGATTACGCCCCAGCGAACAACATCATCGTCATAACGCGATGGACCGGGGGGCATTTTGAAAATGCTCTGCGCTTTGGCAAGTGGATCGAACGATCCCATCGTCGCCATGATCATTATGGCCAGAACCACGCCGATGATGCCCATATGGACGGCAAAACCTGTGTCTTGCGCGCCAGCAATTGCAGCGATCACTGCCATTAGAGCGATTGCATAGAGGCCTACGCGGCCTAACACAGCTTCCATAGTGTCGATCCCCTTTGTTCCTGACCCGGTTAAAAGGTCAGGACAGTGCAGTATTTGATGCAGATCAAACTGGTGCGAAAATCGCTTGAGGCACGTTGCCGCAATGCACGACAATCGGCCCCGTCACCGGCAAGATCCCAATAAAACTACTGTATTATCCCATCCCGCAAGCACATGCTGTGTCTGCCTGCATTGACATCATCTATTCTGGACACGGCCATTACGCATTGATCTGCATCAATTTTCGAAAATAAATTAGGCGGCGGCCTTAAGGTGGCCAGCTCGGCTGTGCAGGCTCTCTATATCCAACAGACGGAAGTGAGAGCGGCCGCTCGTTTCGATTAAACCGGCATTGCGTAATTCGCTGAGCTGGCGGCTCACAGTTTCGACTGTGAGGCCAAGGCTATCACCAATGTCACGGCGCGACATAATCAGCTCAAGCTCGACAGCATCTTCGCTGGACCAGCCAATCCGCTCTGCCATCGTCACGAGAAAGCTTGCCAATCGCTCTCCTGCCGTCTTGCGTCCAAGCGCGACGGCCTTTTCGCGGCTCCTAGCAAGCGAACGCAGGGCTCTTTCAAGAATTTTGACAATCAGTTGGGCCTCTTGCTTGGCAATCTGGAGAAAGTCATCCGCCGGAAAAAAGACCAATTCGCAGTCCTCAAGCGCGCACAATGTGTAGGCATGCGCCACGGTTGCCGGGACCGAGACCAAATCGCCTTTGAAGTGGAACGCCACCACCTGCTCTCTTCCTTGCGAAACATGAGCGACCAATTTGGTGCTGCCACTGGCGATGAAGATTATCTGATCAACACCATTACCTTTGAAGGGAGCATCGCCTTCGCGCGCACTGGTGTAACGCGCCACAGCTTTCAGACTCGAGAGCGTGGTCCCCGAAGCGCCACCAGGCAGAATAGCCTTGCGGAACTCATCGAAAAGGTCGGGGAAGGTCATCGCATTCTTTCCTCGTTTGATCAGCCAAGCGTGATCAGGATGAGTGCGTGATGGTCCACAATTCTATGTTCCACATTGATCTGGATCAAAGTGTCATGGCTCAAGCGGAACTATCGAGCCATCAGCAGCAAACATCCTGGGCCATTCCTGTGGCCACTGCTGCTCAAGAAGGAAGGACAATGAAATATCTTCTCGCCTCAGCCTGCGCCGCAATTGCGCTGGCTTCTTCTCCCGCTGCCGCACAGGACGAAAGTGGGGACGTCCAGATCAAACTGCTCGCGACCGGCGTTTTGCCCGATGGCGAAATTGATCAGGTCAATGTTGATTTGGTCGGCTTACCTGCCGGCACTGATACAGCCGCCAACGACAATTTTGTGCCCACCGTGGCTGCGGAGTACTTCTTCTCCGATAGCTTCTCAATCGAGACGATCGCGGGCACGACGCAGCATGATGTTGATGCGATTTCGGGATTTGCGCCAGGAACTGAGCTTGTATCCGACGGGGTCCTGTTGCCAGCAACGGTCACTGCAAAACTGCATTTCGAGACTGGCGGAGTGAAACCCTATGTCGGCGCTGGAGCGGCCTATTTCATTTGGCTCGATGTCGATCCCGGCGCAGCTGTGATCCCGTTGGGCGTTACAAAGACGACGCTGTCGGATGAATTCGGTCTTGTCCTGCAAGCGGGCGTGGACGTGCCAGTTGGCGATTCTGGTTTTGGCGTTACTCTGGACGCGAAACGCTATTTCATCGGAACAACAGCGAGGTGGTTTGCAGGCGATACACTGGTGATTGAAAACGAGCACAATCTCGATCCATGGGTCGTGAGCGCAGGTGTCAGCTATCGGTTCTAGAGCAGCTGGATGTGCAGCAGGAGGGCAAGTGAATGACATGACGGATGCGGCACAGAGCTCTCCTATTCCTTTCAAGGTCGCGGGCGATCTGCAGCTATCAGATCTGCGCGCGGCCTTGGCGGCTGGATGGAACGATTTTCTGGCGATGCCGCAATTTGGGCTGTTCTTCGGGGCGCTGTTTGCGCTTGGAGGGATAGCCCTTGCCTATGCGACAATATGGCTCGGAGAGATCTCCTGGCTCATTCCCGCTGTCGCTGGTTTTCCCTTGCTGGCTCCGTTCCTGGCGGTGGGTCTCTACGAGGTTAGCCGCAGGCGCGAATACGGCATTGCTGTCGATTGGCCGGCCGTATTGGGCGCTATCAGAGGGCGCGGGCATGATCAGATCTTGAGCATGGGTGTGCTCATATTTGTGGGCTTTGGCTTTTGGGTGATCATCGCTCACCTCATTTTCTCGGTCTTCCTTGTGGAGGCCGGAGCAGGTTCGGAATCTCTTGAATTCCTGATCACGCCAATGGGCCTCGCGATGCTCGCAGTTGGCAGCTTGATTGGCGGTGTGATCGCTTTGGTGTTCTACGCGGTGACAGTGATCAGCCTGCCCATGCTGGTTGATCGCGAAGTTGACTTCCTGACCGCAATTTTCGCCAGCCTGAAGGCCGTCCGCGATAACAGCGTGGTGTTGCTCATTTGGGCCGTGTGCATCGCAATGCTATTGGCCTTGGCGTTCTCGCTGGCCTTTCTTGGCCTATTGGTCGTGGTCCCGGTGCTCGGCCATGCGACTTGGCATTTGTACCGAAGAACGATCGCCACAGTTCCTCCGGCAGACGAAAGCGTTTAGGAAGGCTGCTTTCGCCCTCAGAGTCGGATATTCATAGATCGAACTTGGAACACCAATGTCGGACGTAGGGATCAGTACAACCTAACCAGGAAAACGAATGCGGTTCAGTCAGAGTAGCACGCCAGCAATATTGTCCTGAAATACCTCGTGTGTCGCAGATGTACCTTTGACGCATGGCATAGCGAGCATGGTCAGTTTGCTGCCCAATCTTCCATGATGCAACGGCTTGCTTGAGCTGCACTGGTAACAAAGCCGGATCGAAAGCTATAACCTGAGTAGCCATAGTGATCGATACCAGCCTTCGCCAGGCGCCCCTTGATCAGAAGTGATACCGCGTGCCCAGTCGTCTTCAGCCGAAGCATGATCTCACCAAATGATAAAAATTGTGTCATGGAATGGTCCCGAGAGGAAATATCAAGGTAAAGTAATGCGATCAGCAGACGGTGCAGCTGCGCGCGCGAAAAGAGAATTTACCCGATCAAAAGTCGCCCGCATTTTATCAAACTTGCCTGCGCTGTGATCGGGATCTTCGAACGGCCAGCTCTCTGGATCTTCTGAATATCTCTGAAGGAACACGAGCGAGGTTTGCAAGCTACGCCCGTCTTCAAGCTCAGCATTCCATAAATCGCGGCCAGTGCACTCCGTAATTGTCGCAAGGCGCGCGGCACCACTGACGACGTAGTTCGAATAGTGCCAGCTGCGCGTGCGGCTTAGCTCACGGATGAAGCGCCCTTGTTTGTCCATTTGGACAGCAAGCCGGTATGTTGGGAAATTATCTGCAATGCTGATCGCGACGCTGTCGAGTCCCGCAAAAATCGCGAAGTGAGCAAGATAGAAATCATAAAACACACCGTGATTGTTGCTCTTGCGCATTTCGGCTTCGCCGTTGTCACTGGTCGCCATCCAGGTCGCAAAATCAGCGTACCATTGGCGTAATGCGGTATGTTCCTTAGCGCTGAGCGCTGTGGATGGGGCGAGCAGGCCAATGCTCTCGGCAATGGTTGAAAGATCGGATGCCTCGATAATCCCTTCACCGCGCCCGTAAACCTTGCCCGGTATTCCTTGAGCAAAGTTCATATTGGGGTTCATTCTGGTTTTGGGATCAAGAAACCATGCGCGCACCAGCTTTGCGCCATGCTGTGCGAAGCGTTCCTCTGAAGTGATGAAGTAGGCGACCGAAAGCGACTCTAGGTCATTGGCCAGATTGCGCAGCCGATCTTTGTCGAACTCTGGCCCATCGCGCTCTGGATTGATCTCGCCATCGCGGCGCGAATACGGCAGACCGTCGTCGCTATTCGAATTTGGCCACCAATAAGGGCCGATTGATGCATAGTCATTGCGCGAGGCTCCAGGCACCGACTTAGGCTTGTCAGTCACGCTATAAGGACCACGGGCAAGCGCTTGATCAGCGGAGCTTACAACCCTGCGGCTTTGCGCTTCATCGGCGGCAATCGCTTGAAGCCACTGCGGTCGCCACAGGAATGTTCGGCGGCCTTCGAAGTCGGCGGCATAGCCATCAGAGCCGCGGCACAAGGGTGCGTCTGCGGCGGGTTTAAATGCAGGTAGGCTTGCGGCAAGTGGGGAGGTGCCCGTGGTCAGCAACGTAAACGCCGCGAATGCCGTCAGAGCTCTCATCTTGTCTCTCCCTCCCAACGTGCCGTTTTACCTAGCGAGCCATCCGCCATCGACGGCGAGGATGTGGCCTTGGACATAGCGAGCGGCATTGGAGGCGAGGAAGACG
>CANMOQ010000001.1 GCA_947499505.1 uncultured Erythrobacter sp. | reverse complement strand
CCTACCGTTCCGGCGAGTAGAAAGGGCGATGATCAGATTTCCATAGATGAAGTCATTGCAGAAGTTCGCCCCTGTTCGCGCCAACTTCCACTACCACTTCAACCAAAACCTGCATCTAATCGACATACATACAAGACTCGCTGCTCAGCCGTCTTGGCTAAGTCGTAAGACCTTATGGCCTGAACTCACACTGGGTAAAGGCTAACTGCGCCGGTCAGAGACGAGTTCGCAGTAGACTGACAGTACCATTGCTACGAAGGATACGATGAGAGTCTGCAAATGGGTCGTTGGCTCACAGTCCGGTTTTTGCGTCCATTCCTGTGGAAACCCCTCTCCCCCGGCGCGCGCTTGCTTGCTAAGTCGTTGAGCGATGGCTGACACCAAAGACACGACCACCCGCGATCTGCCCGAAGATCCGTTTGATGCAATCGTCGATGCGCCGTTCGATAGCGCGCTCGAAGAACGTTATCTCGTATACGCTTTGTCGACGATTACGGCGCGGTCTTTGCCGGATCTGCGCGATGGCTTGAAGCCGGTCCATCGCCGCCTGCTGTGGACCATGCGTCAGCTGAAGCTCGACCCCAGCAATACCTTCAAGAAATCCGCCCGCGTTGTGGGCGAGGTTATCGGTAAATATCACCCGCATGGCGACACCGCCGCTTACGATGCGATGGTGCGGCTCGCTCAGGATTTCTCGCTGCGTTATCCGCTGGTTGAGGGACAGGGCAATTTCGGCAATATCGACGGCGATAATGCCGCGGCCTATCGTTACACCGAGGCGCGCCTGACCAAGACCGCGATGCAATTGATGCAGGGTCTGGACGAGGGCACGGTTGATTTCATCCCGACCTACAATGGTGAGGAAGAAGAGCCGGAGCTGATGCCCGGCCTGTTCCCCAATCTGCTGGCCAATGGGGCGAGCGGGATTGCGGTGGGCATGGCGACCAATATCCCATCGCACAATGTCGCCGAAGTGATCGATGCCACGCTGGAGCTGATCGACAATCCGCATGTCGAGCACGAGCGGTTAATGGAGCTGTTCCAGGGGCCAGACTTTGCCACTGGCGGCCAAGTGGTCGACAGCCGCGAAGCGATCAGCGAGGCCTATGCGACGGGGCGCGGAAGCTTCCGCCTGCGCGGCCGGTTCTATGCAGAAGAGGCTGAGAAGGCCGAAGACCGCGACGCCGGGATTGAGCGGTTGGGCGGCGGGCAGTGGCAGCTGGTCATTTCTGAAATCCCGTATCAGGTCGCCAAGGGCAAGCTGATCGAGCAGATCGCTCAGGCGATTGCCGATAAGAAGCTGCCGATCCTTGAGGATGTGCGCGATGAGAGCGACGAGCAAATCCGCATCGTCCTCGTCCCGCGCAGCCGCAATGTGGACCCGGAACTGCTCAAGGAATCCCTGTTTAAGCTGACCGATCTTGAGACCCGCTTTGGGCTCAATCTGAACGTGTTGGATAGCACCCGCACGCCAATGGTGATGGGCCTTAAAGAGCTGCTGGAAAATTGGACGCGGGCGCAGATCGATATCTTGCAGCGCCGCGCTCAGCATCGGCTGGATAAAATCGCTGCGAGGTTGGAGCTGGTCGAGGGCTATATCACCGCCTTCCTCAATCTTGACCGCGTGATCGAGATTATCCGCACCGAGGATGAGCCCAAGCCTGTGATGATCGCCGAGTTCAAGCTCAATGATCGTCAGGCCGAGGCGATCCTCAACATGCGCCTGCGGTCCTTGCGCAAGCTGGAAGAAATGCAGCTGCGCGACGAGAAGACCGCGCTGCTTGAAGAACAAGACGGGCTTGAGAAATTGCTCGCCTCGCCAGCGCGCCAGCGGACCCTGCTGAAGAAAGACCTGCGCGCGCTGCGCAAGGAATATGGCGAGGACACGCCGCTCGGCAAGCGCCGCACCCGGATCGAAGAAGCGGCCCCAGCGGTCGAATTTTCGATGGATGCGATGATTGAGAAAGAGCCGGTGACGATCATCCTGTCGCAAAAGGGCTGGATCCGCGCTGCGAAGGGCCACGTCGATCTGGCGCAAGAGTTCAAATATAAAGAGGGCGATGCGCTCGCCTATATATTGCACGCGCAGACGACCGACAAATTGCTGATCGCGGCGGAGAATGGACGGTTTTACACGCTGGGCTGTGACAAATTGCCGGGCGCGCGCGGCTTTGGCGAGCCGGTGCGCACGATGATCGATCTGGAATCGGACACCAATATCGCGAAGATGCTGGTGCATAAGGAAGGCGGTCGTCTGCTGCTCGCCTCCAGCATCGGCAAGGGCTTCGTTGCGGAAACCTCGGAGTTGCTGGCCGAGACCAAGAAGGGCAAGCAGGTCGTGAACCTGAAGGGCAATGCGCAGCTCCAAGTGATGCGCGAAATCGCGCCGGGGCATGATCACGTTGCCTGCGTCGGCGACAATCGCAAGCTGGTGGTCTTCAACCTGGAAGAGATGCCAGTGATGGCGCGCGGGCAGGGCGTAATGCTTCAGCGGTACCGCGATGGCGGATTGTCCGATGCGATCACCTTTGTGCTGGGCGAAGGCCTAAGCTGGCAAATGGGCGGATCGGGCGAGCGGACGCGGACGGAGACGGATATCCATCTGTGGAAGGTCGCGCGCGGCGGGGCCGGACGGATGCCGCCTCAGGGCTTCCCGAAGAGTAACAATTTCGGGGGCTAGAGAATCATTCTCTAAACTCCGTTCGTGCTGAGCTTGTCGAAGCACTGCTCTTTTGATTGCTGCGTTGAAGTAAGAAGTGCAGCCCTTGGAGAAGCTCAGGGCAGGCGGGTGTTAGGTTAGTCTTCCAGTGTTTCGCTGAGCAGTTCGAGCACACGTTCGCGGCTTGGGAATCCTTCCTCAACCCAGCGCGCCTCCACCGTTTGCAACAGCCGCGCGACCTCGGGTCCAGCCTGAACACCGCGCGCGACGATCTCGCCGCCTTTGAGTGGGAATTGCGGGCGCTCCCAATCCTTCACCGCGCTCGCATCCTGGCCCAGCAGCAGCAATCGATCGGCTGCGCCTTGCGCGCCTTCATAATAGGCGAGAGCCAGAGGGTTTGCGCGATCAGCTTCAGTCCGCTCCGCCGCGCAGATCAGGCGCGCGCGCTGAGCCCGCGATAAGCGCAGCCGAGCCGCCACCGCTTCTGAAACCTCGCGAATGGGGGGCAGAAGAGCGGCCAAACGCCGCAGTGGATCGGGCGAAAAGCCTTGTGCGGTTTCCGCCGCGATCAGGTCTTGAAGCGCCGCAAGATGCGCTCTGCAAGCCTCTGGCAGGATCACGCCCAGCACGCCCTTTGCGTGCATGCGCGCGGCGGTGGGATGCGGATCGGGTAGGGCAAGAATGCCGAGCAATTCGCCAGACACCCGCTCCCGGCTGAGGCCCTTGAGCGTCCCGGCGAGTTCCTCGCAGGCTTCCTCTGCCTCGGCATCCAGGTCCGCTCCAAAGCGCGCCTGAAACCGGTAATAGCGCAGGATCCGCAAGTGGTCCTCGCGAATGCGGGCCCGGGCATCACCAATGAAGCGCACGCGCCGCGCGGCGAGATCGTCCAGCCCGCCGAAATAGTCGGAAATTTCGAGCGTTTCCGGATGAGCGAACAGCGCGTTGATGGTGAAATCGCGCCGGGCGGCGTCCTCGCGCCATTCCTGCGCAAAGGCGATGGTCGCGCGCCTGCCGTCGGTGGCGACATCGCGGCGCAGGGTCGTGACCTCAACCGGCCCGCCCTCCAGCACGGCGGTGATGGTGCCATGGTCCAGCCCGGTGGGAACCGTGCGAATGCCCGCCTCCCGGCAGCGGTCAATCACCACGTCAGGTGTCAATTTGGTCGCGCAATCGACATCGTGGACGGCCATGCCGATCAAAGTGTCGCGCACCGCCCCGCCGACCCAGCGAATATTGTCTGCGCCCAGGGCTTGAACGAGCTCAGCCATCCCCGCTCGTTTGGTCCAATCTGTTACTGGCAGGCTAGGCATAGCATCCCGATCCGTTCGCCCTGAGCCTGTCGAAGGGCTGCACTTCCTCTGATATCCAAGGCTTAAGTGAAGGACAGGGCTTCGACAAGCTCAGCCCAAACGGGATTGGATGGTAAGTGGGTTGAAATCAATCCGCCGCGATAGATTGGCGATGATTGCCGCCGTCACGCCCCAGATGCGAAAGCCCTCGTAATGCATTTCCAGATAGTGCCGCATTTGCCCGCGCCAGAAAACCTCATGGCTTTCCCAATTTTCCTGCTCCAGCAAAGTCGCGAGCGGCACCTCAAACCATGCCTCGACCTCTGCCGGGCTGGGGGTCAGTTCTAGGTCTGGCGGCACCACGGCAAGCACCGGGGTGACATTGAAGCCCGTGCCGGTTTGATAGCAATCGGTTGCCCCGATCACCTGCACATCGGCGGGATCAATCGCGAGCTCTTCCTGCGCCTCTCTCAGGGCGGCGGTGATCGCGTCTTCGCCGGGGTCCAGCTTGCCGCCGGGGAAGGCGACTTGGCCGGGGTGATCGCGCATATCCTGCGGGCGCTGGGTTAGGATGACGCCGGGTTCGGCCCGGTCGGTCACCGCGATCAGGACGGCTGCCTCTGCCGTGCGCCCACCTTCCAAAAAGCTCTTATCGCTCAGCAGGTCGGTGATTTCGTGCCGGTGCCCGTCTTCGTAAAGGCGGCCGAGATGAGCGAACAGCGAGCTCATATTGGCGGGCGCCTCAGGGCAAGAGCGAGAAGGTCTCGCCCCCGCTTGAAACGCTCCAGTCATCGCCGTTTGCAATCGCGATTTCAGCGAGTTGCGCATAGGTGGAGCGGTTAAGCCGCGCCTCGCAGCCGCGCCGCACGTGCAAATAAATCGCCGGAGTTTCTGCGTCGCCCGCTGCGCGCAAGGCATGGTCTGGCCCGGCAATCACCAGCTCATCGGTGTTCAGGAAAAAGGCGAGCCCGCCTTCACGCTGAGCGCAGTCAGTTGCGATAAAGGCCGCGTCCTCCACTTCAATGCTGAGCTTTTCAAACGGGCTGACCAGAAAATGCTCACCCGATGCATCGCGGGTCAGCAGGCCAGAGAAGGCTCTCACCATCGCCTCGCGCCGGATCGGATCGCCATCGTGAAACCATGTGCCATCGGCGGCAATGCGCATCCGGCTGTCGCCCATTTTGGTGGGTGCCCAGCCTTCGACTGGGGGCAATTTGCGCGCCGCAACTTGCTCAGCAATCTGGGCCAGCGTCAGGTCGGCGAGATAAGGTGGTGGTTCGTAAGGCATTTACATCCGCAGCGATGCCAGATGTCGATCACTTCGCCAAGTCTGAGCTGTTACTTGCCGTCTCAAAAGAACCCCATGGGCCAAGATTGCCCTTGGCCGGCAGTACCGCTGGATTGTCACAGCGCACCAGCAGCCGGGCCGGATCATTCGGGCCGGGCGCGCGCCACAGAGCGGTGGGTTCGGCGCTAAACCCGAAGAAACGCCCATAATATTCCGGATCGCCGATCATCACCTGAGGCAGCGCCGGGGCATTTCCGCCCATATTGGCGATCGCCTCCAGGCTGGCGAGCATCAGAGCCTTGCCATACCCCTCGCGCTGATGCTCTGGCAGCACGGCAACGGGGCCGATCATCAGCAGCGGATAATTGCGGCCATCGGGATCCGTCAGCGCCACAGGCCACACTTGGATCGTCCCAACCAGCAGCTCATCCTCGTCGAGCGCAGCGAAGCTGAGCCCTTCCAGCCATTCCACACCTTCGCGAATCCGGTATGCAGTGCGCGCATGGCGATCTGGGCCAAAGGCACGGTCGAGCAATTGCTCGATCATCGCGGCTTCAACCGCGGCAAGGGGGATCAATGTTGCCATCGTGCCGGGCGCTTAGGGGTTTTGGTTTTCAAAGCCAAGCCACCCGCGCCCTCCACCCTTCCACCCGGAACAGTTTCGGATAACATCCGGGTGGAAGGGTGGAGGGCGCGGGTGGCTCGGTTAGATCAGGATGGATGTCCTGATCTAAGCCCACTCAATTAGGCGAAACCTTGAGCAGCTTGCCGCCTTCGCCGTCTTCGATCAGCCAGATATTGCCATCCGGGCCTTGCTCAATCCCGCGAATGCGCGCGTCGAATGTGTGGCGTGCAACCTCGGTCGCGGTGTCGCCGTCAATCTCAACATGCACGATACCGAGCGAGGCGAGGCCTACCATCAGCGGATCACCCTTCCACGCAGGGAACGCATCGCCGGTGTAGAACAGGAAGTCACCCGGCGCGATCACTGGGGTCCACCCAATCGCTGCGGTTTGAAATTCGGGACGGGTCGAGTGGTTCGGGATCGGGTCGCCATTGTAATGCTCGCCGTCGGAAACCGTTGGCCAGCCATAATTGGTGCCGCGCGTGACCTTGTTAAACTCATCGCCGCCTGCTGGTCCGTGCTCCAGATCCCACAACTGGCCGTCTGGATCGAACGCCAGGCCCAGGACATTGCGGTGGCCATAAGACCAGATTTCTGAGGTGATGCCGCCTTGATCGGCAAAGGGATTGCCCTCTGCTGGCGTGCCATCGAGGTCCAGGCGCACGACCGTGCCCAGATTGTTGGTGTTGTCCTGCGCAGGCTCCAGCTCTTGGCGGTCGCCGCTTGATACAAACAGATATTGTTCATCCGGAGAAACAGCGATGCGGTGCGAATAATGGCCGCGCTTGCCGGTCTTGGGCGCTTGGCGCCAGATCACGTCGAGGCCGGAAACAGCGCAGGCCTGCGCCTCGCAAGACAATGTGCCGCGGCCCAATACTGCGCCGCGCGTGTCGTCGTCGCCAGCTTCCGCCCAGCTGAGATAGATCGTGCGCTCAGACAGGTCTTCGCCCGCTTCCGATGGCAGGAAGGCAATATCGCCAAGGCCCCCTTGGCCGCCATAATCGACATTTGGCATACCGGAGACTTCCATCACTGCGCCGCTGGTCGTGTCGACCGCGCGCATGGTGCCGGGTTTCTCAGTCAGGAAGATCATGTCTGTGCCGGGGGCAAAGGCGACCGCCCAGGGTTCGTTGAACTCACCCATCGGCTCCACATTGTAACTTACGTTCGTGGGATCGACCGCGCCTTCGGCAGCGGTCTCGTCCACGGAATTTGCATTGCCGCAGCTTGCGAGCGCGAATGCGGGGAGGGATAGGGCGACTGCGAGCTTGGAAAATTTCATCATGGTCTCTGGAACTCCCAAAACAGAATTTGGTGCCCCGGATTTTTTGAAATCGGGGGTCATAATTGGTGTTGATGAGGCGGGACGGGGCCCGCTGGCTGGCCCGGTAGTGGCGGGAGCGGTCGTCTTGTGCAAGTCACCACCTATAGGTTTGGCGGATTCCAAGGCACTTTCGCCGAAAAAACGCGCGAGGCTGGATTTGGAAATCCGCGAAAGCTGCGCTTGGGCTGTCGGCGTGATTGAGCCGCCGCAGATTGATGAAATCAATATCCTGCAAGCGACCTTTCAAGCGATGACGGATGCGACCGCACGGCTGTGCGCGGCATTGGTTGAGCGCGGGATCGAGACCATCAATGAGGTGATCATCGATGGCAATATGACGCCAGCAGGCAGGCGCGCTGGCTGGCATTGGCCCGCGCGCTCCATCGTGGGCGGCGACGGGATTGAGCCCGCGATTTCGGCGGCGTCCATCGTTGCGAAGGAATGGCGCGATCGGATTATGATTGAGGCTGCGCGGGAATACCCGGAATACGGCTGGGAGCGGAATAAGGGCTATGGCTCGGCTGCGCATATGGAGGCGCTGCGCAAACACGGGCCCACGCCGCTGCACCGCTACAGTTTTGCACCTGTTGCTCAGGCGTCTTTGCTTTGAGCTCTCTATCGTGCGCGCCGTAGCCACCCGCACCCTCCACCCTTCCACCCGGAACAGTTTCGGATACGATCCGGGTGGAAGGGTGGAGGGCGCGGGTGGCAAGGCAGGTGTTGAGGTCTATCCACCCGCACACCCAACATTCTCTATTCGCTTTTAAGTTTCCTGCGGTTCGCTTAAGCGCCGCGCATGTTGAACGCGATTCTCTTGAGCCTTGCGGGCCTGGTTGGCCTGGCGATTGGCGGCGAACTGTTGGTGCGCGGTGCCGTAGGCATTGCGCAAAAGCTCGGTATTTCCACTCTGGTCACCGGTTTGGTGATCGTTGGCTTTGCCACCAGCATGCCGGAAATGGTCGCCAGTGTTCAGGCCGCGCTTGAAGGCTCGCCGGGCATCGCTTGGGGCAATATCGTTGGCTCCAACCTTGCAAACACGCTGCTGATCCTGGGCGCAACGGCGCTGGTGATGCCGATTGCGCTGACCGGGGGCGGGCGGCGCGATGCCGTGGTCGCTTTGATCGCCACGATTGGCCTCGCAGCCTTGGCCTATTCGCAATTGGGCGCGCGCTGGATCGGCGGCTCGCTGCTGGTTGGCATCGTCAGCTATATCGTCTGGCGCTATCGCTATCCCGGCGCGGCGCAGGACGACGATGATGACGACGACGCGCCAGAGAATGGCTATTTTGCCTCGGCTTTGTTCGCCGGCGGCCTCGCGATACTAGTGGTCAGCGGCCAGATTTTGGTGACCGGCGCGATTGATCTGGCGACCTTGTTCGGCGTCAGCGAGACCGCGATTGGCCTTACCGTAGTGGCCTTTGGCACCTCGCTGCCCGAACTTGCGGCATCCGTTGCGGCGGCGCTGCGCGGCAAGCCAGGGCTGGCGATTGGCAATGTCGTTGGCTCAAACATCTACAACATTCTGCTGATCGGCGGCGTTACCATGGGTATCGCTCCATTTGCGCTGCCAGAGAACTTGCTGGGCGTGCAAATGGGCCTGCTGATCGCGAGCGCGGTCGCGATGCTAGGCTTGCTGTGGTTCGCAAAATCGATCGGGCGGGCCATGGGTCTCGTTCTGCTCGCTGCGTTCCTCGGCAACGTCGTCTTTATCTTCATGTGAGTTAGTTTGGCCGCAAAGACAGGTTTTGAGTCTTTCGCGCCACACCCCCTCTATTTCGTCCCCTCATTGCCGCGCGAGACTCCATATCTTGTGGGGCCTTGTTTCGTTCCGCGTGTGAACTTGCGCCGCTAACTGCTTGTTAACCATAAAAGCCGATCAAGTTTGTCTTGACGTGGAGTCCGCTTGGACTCACCCTGTGGATAACTTTGCGCGGCTAGACGCGGTTCGGGGAAATATGATGGGTGTGATGGAAACCGCAAAACTGCGGGCAGGGACAGTAATTGCAAAATCGCCAAAGCAGGCGGGCAAAGCGAAAGCCGCGCCTGCTGCTGACGTGCCGGTTGGCCAGATCCTGTCTGGCGATTGTGTCGAGGCCATGCGCTCGCTGCCTGATAACAGCGTCGATTGCGTGTTCGCCGACCCGCCGTACAATCTGCAATTGGGCGGCGACCTCAACCGCCCCGATGGCAGCCAGGTCGATGCCGTCACCGATCACTGGGACCAATTCGACAGCTTCCAACTGTATGACAAATTCACCCGCGACTGGCTGACCGAGGCGCGCCGCGTGTTGAAGCCGGACGGCGCCCTGTGGGTCATCGGCAGCTATCACAATATCTTCCGCGTTGGCTCAATCTTGCAGGATCTCGGTTTTTGGATCCTCAATGATATCGTCTGGCGCAAGACCAATCCGATGCCGAATTTCAAAGGCACGCGGTTCACCAACGCGCATGAGACCCTGATCTGGGCGAGCATGGGCGAAAAGGCCCGCTATCAGTTCAATTACCGTGCGATGAAGACGCTCAATGACGAGCTGCAAATGCGCAGCGATTGGGTGATGCCGATCTGTGCCGGACAGGAACGGCTCAAGGAAAACGGCAAGAAAGCCCATCCAACGCAAAAGCCCGAGGCGCTGCTTTATCGCGTGCTGCTGGCCACCACGGAAAAGGGCGACGTTGTGCTCGACCCGTTCTTTGGCACGGGCACAACCGGCGCGGTGGCAAAGCGCCTGGGCCGCCAATGGATCGGGTGCGAACGTGAGGATTTCTATCGCGGCGTCGCGATGAAGCGGATCGAGAAAGAACTGCCGCTGGATGAAAGCGTGATTGAGACCATGCAAAGCAAGAAGGCCGCGCCGCGCGTCGCCTTCGGGACTTTGGTGGAAAATGGCTATATCAAGCCGGGCACTAAGGTGTTCGACAAGAAACGCCGCTGGATCGCAACAGTGCGCGCCGATGGCTCGCTGGAACTGGACGGCGCAAAGGGCAAACAGATCGGCTCGATCCACGGGCTTGGCAAAGACCTGCAAGAGGCCCCCAGCTGCAACGGCTGGACCTTCTGGTACTTCGATGACGGCGCCGATGTGAATCCAATCGACGCAGCCAGACAACGCTTCTTGCTGGCCAACGAAGACTAACAACACTCTGTAAGAGGTCGGCGAGCGATGCCAGTCGTATATCAAATGAGTATCCGTGAACCGACTGGAATTTCATCGAGCATCAAGATCCTTGATGGCGACTTTGACAAGGTAAAGTCGCTCGGCCAGCCGTTTTTAGGCGAAGAGCTGGCACGGATACCGGAACTCGATCCGACCCACATGCCGAAACAGGTAATGTGGAAGGATGACAACAACGGACCTCCCGGTGATTTTGGCTATATCCCGCGCTTCAGCGTCTCCGAACGGGCAAAACAGGCCATCGAAGAGCTTGAATCGGGCGTTCACCAATTTGTCCCCGTAGAGTATCTCGACCAGCGCAAGCGAAAGGTGGAGGATCGTTACTGGATGGTTGTCCTCTACCAAGTCGATAGCGTTGACCGTGAACACACCACGATGGCCTTTGTCCTGAACAGTTGGATGAAGGCAAGGGAGGTTGCGCAGGACTTTCCAGAGCTGCTTCCGCCGAATGCCAATTTGGACGCGGAGCCAAAGATTGTTTTCTCACTGGCAAAGATCGGTGACATACATCTCTGGCATGACCGATATTTAGGGGGCGGACCCGGCAGCCCGCCATTAATGTCGCGAGCCATGGCCGACCATCTCCGGGCCAAAGGATTGACAGGAATCACATTCGAAAAGAGCGAGAAAGAGGCGGTTTAGGCGGAAAAGATCCGTCGTCTCTTGAGAGGGACTTAACGCGCCCCCAGCTGCAACGGCTGGACCTTCTGGTACTTCGATGATGGCGCCGATGTGAATCCAATCGACGCAGCCAGGCAACGCTTCTTGCTGGCCGACGAAGACTAGAGGCAGCTCGCCGCAAGGCACCAGATTTCCGCAGCTTAGGTTCATGTTTCCAGCGCGATTTTGCTTGTTCGGGGGCGTAACCTAATTCGAGGAAATCATGACAAAGTCCTTTAAATATATCGCTTTTACCGGTGCGGCGTTTGGCGCACTTGCGGTTCCCTCTGCGGCTTTGGCCGAGGGGCCTTATGTTGGCGTCAGCGGCGGGATCAGCCTGCCCAGTGACAGCCAAAACTCAGGAGAATTTGATGCCGATGTCGCGGCAACCGCTGATTTTGACGCGATTGCTGCGGAAACCCCGCTGGAATGGAATTCCCAATTCGACAATGGCCTCGCGCTGAGCGGTCAGGTTGGATACGCCTTTGCCAATGGCTTCCGCGTGGAGCTGGAAGGGGCCTATTCCGAATATGACGTATCGGGCCATTCCGGCCTGACGGTCGGCGGCGCGGATATTGACGGCGTTGATGTGGCCGTTCTCACCCGCGGGGCTGCCGATCCGGCAAACCCCACCGTTGGCGCAGTGATCGCCGACGGCCAGGGCGATGTCAGCAATTTCGGCGTCTTCGGTAACGTCTTTTACGACATAAACACTGGTGGCTCGTTCAAGCCGTACATTGGCGCGGGCCTCGGCTACCAATGGGTCGATGCAGAGTTCTCGCCTTCTGGCGTAGATGTTGCCAATGATGACGATGGCGGCTTTGCCTACCAACTGATGGCGGGCGCGAGCTTTGCGCTCTCACCGCGCGCCGAGGTCTTCGGCCAATACACCTACCGCGCCACCACCGAAGACAGCGATGTTGAGCTGAACCTGCTTCCTGCAACACTCGGGATCGAGTCAGAACAATCGATCGTCTCTGCCGGCGTCAGGTTTAAGTTCGGCGGCGAATAATCGCTAAATATCCTCGGGAGAGGGGCCGTGCCAGCAGGCATGGCCCCTTTTTTGTGCGTGGAGACAATTGAGGCCTTTGCGCTGGCGGATTTGCGTCCTAACCCTGATGGCCATGAGTGGGAGCGTCTATATCTGCCCGATCGGCTTTGCGCCGGGTCCTCAGCACAATGATGGGGCCGCGATCCAGCTTGCTGGCTCGATGGTTTATGCAAGCCGTTTTGCCTGCGTGGTGCGCCAGGACGGTGCGGTCACAGCGCGGCATCTGTTCGGCGTGCGCGAGGCGGAGGAAGCCTTTGCGAAGGTCGGCGGCGATCTGGAGGCGGAGGCACGCGGGCAATGGGCCAACCTGCAAAAGGCGCACGCGCCGCTCGAACTGGGTGAGCGCACCATTCGCCTTGATCAGCCGCAGGTCATGGGCATCCTCAATGTGACGCCGGACAGTTTTTCTGATGGCGGCGAGTTTCTGGAAAAGCCCGATGTGGGCCGCGCGCATGCCTCCGCCATGCTCGAGGCAGGCGCGAGCATCATCGACATTGGCGGGGAAAGCACCCGCCCGGGCGCCGCCGCGACGTGGGAGGGGGACGAGAAAGACCGCGTCCTGCCCGCTGTGGAATATTGCGCCAGTATGGGCGCAGCGATCACTGTTGATACGCGCAGAGCAGGCGTGCTGGAGGCGGCATTGGCCGCTGGCGCGCATGCAGCCAACGACGTCTCGGCCATGCGCTATGACCCGCGCACCGCCGAATTGGTCGCGAACGCACTGTGCCCGGTGATCCTGATGCATGCGCCGGGCAGCGGAGAGGATTTGCACGAGGGCGGCGATTACAAAGATGTTGTCTTCGACGTGTTTGATTTCCTCAAAGAGGTCCGCTCCAACGCCATCGCGGCGGGCATCGCCGAGGATAAGATCATCCTCGATCCCGGCATCGGCTTTGGCAAAAGCCTGGCGGAAAACCTCGCTTTGCTGAACGCGCTGCCATTGTTCCATGCGCTGGGTTCGCCAATCCTTCTGGGTGTCAGCCGAAAGCGGATGATCGGGGCTTTGTCGAATGAGGCAGGCGCGCATGAGCGGCTTGGCGGATCGATTGCGCTGGCGACGCTCGGCATGAATGCGGGCGTGCATATCCTGCGGGTGCATGATGTTGCTGAGACGGTTCAGGCGCGCAATGTCTGGCGCGGAATGCGCGATGCGGCGCTCACTGATTTTGCGCATTTGCCGCCGCTGTAGATGGCATATGACAGCTTCGAAAATTTGCCCGCTGTGAAATAAAAAAAGGGGGTCCGTGTAACCACTCGGGCAAGGGACGCGAAAGGGGAGGCACCCCTTATCGAGAATTGGACCCCGCAAATGATCTTTTCTAGCACCCCTCGCACTCTTGCATTCCTGCTCGCTCTTCCGGCGATTGCTTTCGCCGCGCCAGCCGCCGCTCAGTCGGATAATTTCACCCCAGAAGGCGGCGTTTACGTATCGCTGCAGGCTGGCGTGACCTCGCCCAGCGATGAAACCTTCACCGGTGTTCAAGACCCGCAAGGCGCATCCCCCGGTGTGGCCGGCGCGCCTGCCAGCGTGGACGTGCAATCGGACGAAGGCTTCGTTGGCACGGTTGCCGTTGGTTACCGCATTCCAAAGCGCATTTTTGGCCTGTTTCAACCCAGCGTTGAAGTCGAATATTCCTATGCCGAAGCCGATGTGAGCGGCGGCAGCTTCAACGGCGGCAATCAGACCTTTGGCGGAAGCGCCGAAGTGAACACATTCTCGATCAATTATCAGTCCGACATTCGCTGGTCTGATAATCAGAAGGTCATCCCGTTCTGGGGCGGCGGCATAGGCGTCGCTGAGGTAGAGCCGGGCGTGAACTACTTCCCCAACAATGGCGTCGCGACCGCGCCCACCTTTGCCATCACCGGTTCAGACACGGGCCTCTCGCTGCAAAGCAATATTGGCGTTCAGTTTGTCCTTAGCGACAACATCGAGCTTCAGACCCGCGTGCGGTATCAGCGCGTATCGGGCCTCGATTTTGAGCGCACATTTGTCGGCGGCGGCGCGAATGCGTTTAACGCTGATCTGGATGGCCGGTTTGAAACCGTCAGCCTGCTGGCCGGTGTCCGCTACCGCTTTTAGGCGATTGCGCTTTACCGATCGCTGGGCCGATCGACGGCGCGCCTAACATGACGAAATCCCCCTTTGGCCCGCGCCGGAGGGGGATTTTGTTTGCGTGTCATGGAAAGGTCATGGCAAGCGCTCATCTGACGATTCAGATTGCCTTTTGGAGTTTCCTTATGCGCGTTTTCTCGCCTCTCATCGCCGGATTGCTTGTTTCTGTGGCTTCGCCGGCTTTGGCTGATGACCATGGCCATTCGGGCAGTGAGACCGAAGTCGCACTGAGCGCGGATGAGCTGCTCGCCCCGTATTACGCGAAGCTTCAGACCCAGATCGATCTGCCGGTTGCGCCTGCGAATGTGTCGCTTGCCCAGGGGAGCGTCCTGACGCGCCTCGCCTTTGGTAGCTGCAATCACCAATCGCGCAGCCAGCATATGTGGGCACAGATTGCGGCAACCAATCCTGATCTGTTTATGTTTGTCGGCGACAACAATTACGGCGATCAGGGCTGGGCTGGGGACGCGGCGCTTTCAACCCTGCGCGCGGCCTATCAGCAGCAGGCCGAAACGCTGGAGCTGGCCGAGTTTCGCAGACAAGTGCCGATGATGATCACTTGGGATGATCACGATTTTGGCTTCAATGATGGCGGCGCAAACTTTGCCTATCGCGGATGGTCAGAGACGATCTTTGAGACGTTCTGGGGATCATCTGATGAAGTGAAGTCGCGCCCCGGCATTTATGAAAGCCGGATATTCGGGCCAGAGGGCAAGCGCGTCCAGATCATCATGCTCGACACGCGCTTCTTCCGCTCTGATTTGGACCGGATGGCTTACACGCCAGAACGCCCGCCGCTTGGCCCCTATGTGCCGAGCAATGATGCGAGCAAAACCATGCTCGGCGATGCGCAATGGCAATGGCTAGAGCAGGAATTGGCCAAACCAGCCGATCTGCGGGTGGTGGTGTCTTCGATCCAAGTGATCACCGACGCGCACAATTACGAAAGCTGGGAAGCTCTGCCGCTGGAGCGCGAGCGCCTGTATAACATGTTGGCGAGCCGCGAAGAGAGCGGCATGGTCATGCTATCGGGTGACCGGCATGCAGGCGGGATTTACAGCGATGTGCGTCCAGAGATGAAGGGCGAGGAGGTGTGGGAGCTGACCAGTTCCTCCATGAACTACTCATTCTCCTCAACCGAGCGCAACACCGCGCGTGAGCCCGATCCAAAGCGGCTTACGGACTTTATCTCGGAAGAGAACTTTGGCTTGGTCGAGATCGACTGGGACGCAAAGAGCTTCACCATGAGCCTGCGCGGCAGCGAGGGTGAGACCCGGGTGACGCAGACGGTCAGCTTCTAGGCTTAGTTAAGCTTGGCGGCGGCTTACAGGGTGAAGCCGCCGTCAGACACCATGATATGGCCTGTCAGGTTCGCGCCTGCATCTGACAGCATGTAGAGGATATCGCTCGCGATCTCGTCGCTAGTGGCGAATCGGCCAAGCGGCGTCGTGCTTGCCATCGCCTTGATGGTTGCCTCGCGGCCCTGCGTTTCGACCGAGCGTTTGAAGTCATCTGAACTTTCCCAGATGTTTGTATCAACCCCGCCCGGCGCGATTGCATTCACGCGAATGTTGCTGGGTGCGCCTTCCAGCGCGGCAATGCGGGTCATGTGAGAAACCGCCGCTTTCGCAACGCCGTACGGCCCGATTCCTGCAATTGGCTTCACCCCGGTTGAAGACGAAGTGATAACCGCGCTGCCGCCGCCGTCTTTCATCGCCCGCATGGCCGCGCGCAGGGTCAGGAAAGCGCCATCGAGGTTGACGTCCATCACCCGGCGCCATTGCTCCATGCTCATGTCGGCGATAGTGCCGAAAGAGCCGATGCCTGCATTTACAATGGCGTGGTCGAGGCCCGTGAGGCGCGGCTCAAGATCGTTCCACAGCGCTTCGTCCGCTACGCTCCCGACGACCGCGTCGACCTCACAAGAGAGGTTAAGCGCGTCCATTCCAGGGCCATCTAAGTCGACGAGGAACAACCTGCTTGCGCCCCGCGCTGCCAAAGCCTTCGCGCATGCCGCGCCGATGCCAGAAGAGGCGCCAGTGACGAGCGCCGTGCGCCCGGAGAAATCTTGGTTTTGTGTCATGACGCTGCGCTAGTCGGATCGACGCAGTGCATCAAGCACTCTCGCATCAAGCGGCGTTGTCGATCCCAAGATCAGACAGCTTGCGATAAAGCGTCGAGCGGCCAATCCCCAGACGGCGCGCAACCTCGGTCATGCGGCCGCGATAATGGCCGATGGCGAGGCGAATAACGTCGGCTTCGATCTCTTCGAGAGGCCGCAGATTGCCATCCTCAGTGTAGAGCATCACGCCCACGCCTTCATGCTGAGGCGAGGTGAGCTGTTCCAGCTCGCCGAGCATTTCGGAGAGCTGAGGGAAGCTGTCTGCGGTCAGCGTTTGACCTTCGCAATAGACCGCTGCGCGGAACAGCACGGATTGCAATTGCCGGACATTGCCCGGCCAATCGAACGCGGCCAGCAATGTTAGCGCGCTGTCGCTGATGGAAAGGTGGTTGAGGCCCGGCTGCTCACCAATGCGGGTGAGGAAATGGCGGGTGAGAGCGGAGATGTCCCCCGTGCGCTCACGCAGCGGCGGCAATTCGATCTTGGTCCCGCCCAGCTTATCCGCGAGCTTCTGGTCAAAATGCTTGGTCTTGGTCAGCCGCTCCAGCGAGTAATTGCTCGCCGAAAGCAGGCGGACATCAACGCGGAAGCCGTGGGCTGCGCCAACCGGGCGGACGATGCCGCTCTCCAGTGTCTCAGCCAAGCGGGCCTGCATGTCATTGGGCAGGCGGTCGACTTCATCGAGCAGCAGCGTGCCCCCGTCACAATGCTGCATTGCGCCGATCTGGCGATCAAACGCGCCAGGAAAGGCGTCTGGCTCATGCCCGAACAGGACGGATTCGACCGAATTTGGCGGTACACTACCGATATTGATCACTCGCAGCGGCGATTTGCTGCGCGGGCTGGCGGCGTGCATCGCGCGCATCAGCATTTCTTTGCCAGTGCCGCTTTCGCCTTCGATCAGGACGTGGCCGTGGCCGCGCGCAGCCTTGGCCGCCTGCGCCAAAGCGGTGCGGAATTTTGGTGCTGTGCCGATCATCGCATCGAAATCGAGCGTTGCCGACATTTTCTCAGTCAGCGGGGCGAGCTCTTTTTTCGGAGTTTCGCGGGTGGTGACGCTGCGCAGCGCCTCCATCAGGCGGTCGGGCGAAATCGGTTTGACGAGATAATCGCTCGCGCCTGCTCGCATGGCTTCCACCGCCAGCAATGGCGATGCGCTGGTTGTCAGCATCAGGATCGGCAGGGCGGGGCGGCGAATTTTCAGCTCTTGGATAAGGCCGCAGGCATCGTCGCCTGGCACCCATTGATCGAGCAGGATTGCGGACAATTGCATGCCCTCGCGCGTGCCCAGCATAGCGATCGCCTCTTCCGCGTCGCTCGCCACGATAATCCGCCAGCCTTCACGCGCGGCAATTGCTGAGATCAAGCGGCTTTGCGCCGGCTCGTCATCAATCAGCATTATCAGGCGCGTTTCCAGTTCGGACATCGACGTTTACCATCCCAAAACGCCTCGAGAGCCTTCCCCCAAGGTTACTTAATGAGTGGCCTTACCGAACAGGAGTAAAGACCCGATTAAGGCTATTCGCTGTTCCTTTCGCAAATCCCCTAAAGGGACGTTCAATCGCGCTTTTCCTGCACCGAGCAATCGCGCGGGCTTGAGCTTGCTCGCGCGCTTCGATAGGGCACATTTAGGACGTCTCACGCAAAGGGTTTTTGTGAGGCCAGACAACGATTTGAAGGAATATGTGCGATGGCAGCCAACGATATGGACCATGCAAAATCAACCTATGACAGCTTCATTGCTTCGCTGAAGTGGACCATTCCCCTGATTTGCGTGATTACTCTGTTCGTCATCATGATGATCGCTGAATAGGACGCCTGCATGAAGATCGCCGTTCTTAAAGAGCAAGCCGCCGGTGAAACGCGTGTTGCCGCAACACCGGAAACAGTCAAAAAGTTCATTGGCTTAGGCAACGAAGTGGCGATCGAAAGCGGGGCGGGACTGTACGCCTCCATTACGGACGAGGCGTTCGCAGAAGCGGGTGCCAGCGTCGGCAAAGCGGCGGCCACAGTTAAAGATGCGGACATCGTTCTGGGCATTCAAGCACCGGATGTAATAGCGCTGAAAGGCGCGAAATCCGGCGCATTGGTCGCGGCGCTGTTTGACCCGTTCAGCGATACAGCGCGGGTAGAGGCCTATGCCGCTGCCGGGCTGGAGGCGCTGAGCATGGAATTTATGCCGCGCATCACCCGTGCGCAGAGCATGGATGTGCTCTCCAGCCAATCGAACCTGTCCGGTTACAAAGCGGTGCTGGCGGCGGCGGACACCTATGGCCGCGCCTTTCCCATGATGATGACGGCGGCGGGCACGGTTCAAGCCGCGAAAGCCTTTGTAATGGGTGTCGGCGTCGCGGGCCTCCAAGCGATTGCCACCGCGCGGCGGCTTGGCGCGCAAGTGTCGGCAACCGATGTCAGATCCGCTACTAAGGAACAGATCGAAAGCCTTGGCGCAAAGGCGATTTTTGTCGAAGATGTGGCCGGAATTGAAGGCGAAGGCTCGGGCGGATACGCCACTGAAATGAGCGATGAGTACAAGGCGGCTCAGGCCAAACTCGTCTCAGAGCACATCGCGAAACAGGACATTGTGATCACCACCGCGCTGATCCCCGGACGCGCGGCTCCCGTGCTAATCACGGACGCGCAAATCGCGACGATGAAGCCGGGCAGCGTGATCTTTGATTTGGCTGTTGCACAAGGCGGCAATGTCGAGGGCTCAAAGCCCGACAAGACGGTCGAGAAGCACGGCGTCAAAATCATCGGCTATGCCAACACGCCTGCGCAATTGCCCGCCGATGCCTCGGCCCTGTTTGCGCGCAACCACTTCAACTTCCTCAGCGCGTTCTGGGACAAGGAAGCGGGCAGGCCAGAGCTCGACGACGAGATTGGCGATGCGATCCGTCTGACACAGGGCGGCAAGGTGGTGAACGAGAGGTTGTTGGGATGAGTTGGAAGATTTTGCTATCGCTCAGCATCCTCGCAGGTCTCGCTCAAGGCGCTAATGCTGACGATACCGCCCCTGATTATGCATTGCATTGGGTTGTTGGTGAAACTGACGCGATGGCCGAGCCGGCTTGGTTCAAAAAGACCAAGGTTATTGTTGAGACGCGGCTATGGCCTACGAAACTCTACGTTGCGGATGCAGCGATCCAGTCGGTTGACGGGACAGCTCTCTTCCCCAAAGGCGGTCAACTTGTCCAGCTAACGTCTGACAAGTTCACAGTATGCAACATACCCAAGAGCGAGGCTAAGCAGTACCTATCGGCGAAAAAGCGGGTTTGCCTGGTGGATGAAGATGGCGACCAGCGGCCTGACACCTGGTTCTCCAAGAGTAGCGGTTCATATTGGTGGTTTGCGCTTTCGGGCGACTACCCCTCAAAGCGCGAGAAGCTTGGTGAAGTTTCGCTGAGTGAGGCTGATCCCCAATCGATGAAGGGGGCGCCGCATATGTCGTTTCATTTTGGAAGGTTCCTCGACAAGGGAAACTTTTTCCAAAGCGTGCTCGATGGTGACCGTAGCTTTTCTAAAAGCGTCGATGCTGACTCGCTCGCTCAATTCTTTTTTCGTGTTGGAAGAGAAAAGCGTCGGGAAGGGATGTATCGCCTCTGTTCGGACCCTACACCGCCATCAGTTTGCACCAGCGGCGAACTTCCGAGCATTTTTTCCATTCTTGGCTTGGAACTAGAAATTCTCGAGCGGAGGAAGGAAAACGCTTTGATAAAGGTCAGCAAAGGCTTTGAAGGACAGTTGATCGAACTCTTCGACACTCCTGACGGATACACTTCTGGTGAAGTTATTTTGGTGGAATAAAGATGGAATTCATCTCAATCCTGTTGGTCTTCGTTTTGGCCTGTTTCGTGGGCTATTACGTTGTCTGGTCGGGTATCCCGGCGTTGAATACGCCACTGATGTCGGGGGCCAATGCAATCTCCTCGATGCTTATCGTCGGAGCGCTGATCGCAGCATCTGCGCTCGGCTCAGCTCCTGCGTCGGCTTCTGCACAGCCGGAATTCCTATCCGTCGAGGAACTCCAGAATGTGGCAGAGGAGCGCAAGCAATTGCGCGCCGCAATCCGCAAACATGTTCGCTCGTCCGTCTTGGTCTGCCCGCTCATTCCGCCTGAGAAATACCAGAAGCGCTTCGCCCAAAGCCAGTCTCAGCTAACGGCCTTAGTCGAGGCGTATCAGAATACGCCGTGCATTCTGGATGTGACCATCGCATATCAGGATGAGATTGATTTGATCATGATGCGCCGGGCCACTGTGCGCTGCCAGATCAGCAAGATCAGCGAAGAGCGCGTTAGTAGCGTTTTGATGGCTGCGCACATGGAGCAACAGGATATCCGGATCGCAGCATCGCGTGCGCTAAGTGCGCTGGATGACGCTGCAGAAGAGGCTGCGACAGGGGCAACGCAATGAGGGCGCTCGCGCTTTTCCTGATTGCTACATTCGCTTTTTCCGTGAGCGCGAACGCCGCGGACCATGGTGCAGATAAAGGCGCGCTTCAATACAGCGACAAGGATGCGTTTGAAGGCGGCGAACTGCGCAGTTTAGCCCGCATTGTTATCCGCGATCTTTACGGACCATGTTCACAGCCAACATCCATGCCTGAACAGGTAAGCCGGTTCGAGGCGCTGCGCGCGTCAGGGGGCAGGCATGCTGATCGGATTGATCTCCACATTGCCGATCGCGCGCACCAGCTTTACGTGTCGCGCATCAGGGTCTTTTGTCGGCCGGTAGAGGGCGATAAACGTTACTTTGAGTTCGTTCGCTCAAATATCGATATTTATTTGGAGCGGATTGAACAGATCATGCAAGATCGCCCCGATTACGCGGAAGAAACCTTTACGGGCGCCTATACCGCACAAGACGTCCAGCGCGGTATCGCCGTGCAAGAGGCCGCAAGCCTGACATTTGCTCAGATTACATCGCCATGTGGCGGCAACAGTGAACAACTGGAATCGATCGCGGCGAAGTACGCCGCGCTACAACAATCCGCATCGACACATGCCCGGCGGATTGATTTCGCGGTCGGAGAGGCTGACCATGAATATGCGATGTCGTTGGTTGATCTGTTTTGCCCAGAACCGGGCTCACCAGAAGAAATGGCTGAAATCGGGATGCGCGAAGGTATTGCCGCTGGGTTTCTTGAGCGGCTCGAAAATGCGATCGCGTCTGCGTATCCATCGGAGGAATAATGGACTTTATCTCAATCCTATCGATCTTCGTATTGGCCTGTTTTGTGGGCTATTACGTTGTCTGGTCGGTCACCCCGGCGTTGCATACGCCGCTGATGGCGGTGACCAATGCGATCTCCTCGGTGATTATCGTCGGCGCGCTGATCGCGGCGGCTGAGGCGGGCAGTCCAACGGCCAAATATCTCGGCCTGTTTGGCGTGGTTCTGGCCAGCATCAACATCTTCGGCGGCTTTGCCGTGACGGAGCGAATGCTCGCCATGTACAAGAAGAAGGAGAAGTGAGGATGGGCACTTCGGTTCCTTTTTCGTCATTGCGAGGCGACGCAGTCGCTGCGGCAATCCATCGCCTGCTCTCGCGGATTTGCGGTCGGTCAATGGATCGCTTCGTCGCATTGCTCCTCGCGATGACGATGTTCTTTTCCGCGACCCCTGCACACGCGGCCACAGGCGACACCGGCACCCCAGCCTGGGCCATGCTCGCCTATCTCATTTCCGGCGTGTTCTTCATCCTCGCATTGCGCGGGCTATCCAGCCCAGCGACCAGCCGCGCGGGCAACCGTTATGGCATGCTCGGCATGCTGATCGCCGTTGTCACCACTTTGGTGACGCACAGCATCGCGACCCTGCCAGAGATTGGCATTGCGATGTTCCTAGGCGGGATTATTGGCATCACCGTGGCTCGCAAAATCGCGATGACAGCGATGCCAGAACTGGTCGCGGGCTTTCACTCGCTGGTCGGTTTGGCTGCTGTTGTCGTGGGCCTTGCCGCATGGCTAGACCCGGCAAGTTTTGGGATTACCGACGCTGCTGGGCAAATTCTGGTCGTCAGCCGGATTGAGCTGGGCTTGGGCATCGCGATTGGTGCGATCACTTTCTCCGGTTCTGTCATAGCCTTCCTCAAACTCTCCGGCCGGATGAGCGGATCGCCGATCATGCTGCCCGGGCGGCACGTGATCAATCTCGGCACATTGGCCGCGATTCTTGGCCTGATCGCCTATTATGCGATGTCGACTGAGGCAGGCGCGGGCGAGGGGCAGCTGATCATAGCCGTCACCGTGCTCGCCTTTATCATTGGCTTCCTGCTGATCATCCCCATCGGCGGCGCGGATATGCCGGTCGTCGTCTCCATGCTGAACAGCTATTCCGGCTGGGCGGCAGCGGCGATGGGCTTCACGCTGGGCAACACGGCGATGATCATCACCGGCGCTCTGGTGGGCTCCTCCGGCGCAATCCTCAGCTACATCATGTGCAAGGCCATGAACCGCAGCTTCATCAGCGTGATCGCGGGCGGCTTTGGCGCTGACAGCTCAGGCGGCGGCAATGGTGAGGCGCGCGAACAGCGCCCTTACAAGCAGGGCAGCGCAGACGATGCGGCCTTCATGCTGGAGCAGGCAGAAAAGGTCATCATCATTCCCGGCTACGGCATGGCGGTGGCTCAGGCACAGCACATTCTGCGCGAAATGGCCGACACGCTGAAGGAAAAGGGCGTCGAGGTGAAATATGCGATCCACCCGGTTGCCGGGCGGATGCCGGGACACATGAACGTGCTGCTGGCCGAAGCGAACGTCCCCTATGACGAAGTGTTCGAGTTGGAGGATATCAACAGCGAATTTGCGCAGGCCGATGTCGCCTTCATTATCGGCGCGAACGACGTGGTGAACCCTGCGGCGAAAACCGACAAGAGCTCGCCTATCTACGGCATGCCTGTGTTCGACGTCGACAAGGCGAAGCAAGTGTTCTTCATCAAGCGCAGCATGGGCGGGGTCGGCTATGCCGGGGTCGACAATGATGTGTTCTACATGGACCAGACGATGATGCTGCTGTCGGATGCCAAGAAGATGGTCGAAGAGATCGTGAAGGCGCTCGACTAGGCCCGTCCCATGAAGAAGCTTCTCGTGCTCATCATTCTTGTGGCTGCGCTGGCGGGCGGGGCATGGTTCCTGCTGCGCGATGACGGCTTGGTCGAACAAGTGACGGAAGAGCGCATCGAAGCGGCCCTGATCGAGAAGGGCGCACCGCCTCAGCTCGCAGGCTGTATGGCGGGCCGCATGGTCGACCGTCTGTCGCTGCTGCAACTGAAGAAGCTGGAGCGCCTGCGCGCGCAAGAGGGCGAGAGCGGCATTCCCATCTCTCCCGGCGATCTGCTCGCGCGTATCCGCCGTGTTGACGACCCAGAGGCGGTTGAACAGCTGGCCAGCGCAGCGGCGCTGTGTTCGCTCGGCCTCGGCGGGGACTGACGCCGCTCTTGCAATCCCGGCTCAAGGCGGCACAATGCTTGCCACTTGGGAGGGATCATCATGCTGAAATTTGCACTTGCCGCGCTCGCTGCACCCGTCGCGCTCACCTGCGCGAGCGCCGCCACGGCAGAGACGCACACGATTGAGCCGGGCGAAGGCGCTCAGGAGCGCTTGCAAGAGGCGCTCATCCTTGCCGAACCGGGTGATGAGATCGTGCTCGCCGCCGGGCGCTATGCGCTGACCGATGGTCTCAGCCTGGACGTTGACGGCGTGACCCTGCGCGGCGCGGGAATGGACGCGAGCGTGCTCGATTTCACCGCGCAAGAGGGGGCTGGCGAAGGTCTGCTGGTAACCTCAGACGATGTCACTTTGCGCGATTTCGGGATTGAGAATGCCAAGGGCGACGGGATCAAATCCAAGGGCGCGGATCAGATCATCTATCACGCGATCCGGGTGGAATGGACGGGTGGCCCAGACGCCAGCAATGGCGCCTATGGTATCTATCCGGTTGAGGCGAGCAATGTGCTGGTGCAAGACAGCTATGTTCGCGGGGCATCGGATGCGGGCATCTATGTTGGCCAGTCTGAAAACATCATCGTGCGCCGCAACCGCGTGGTGGAAAATGTCGCCGGGATTGAGATTGAGAACAGCAATTTCGCCGAGGTGACAGAGAACCTCGCGACCAAGAACACTGGCGGCATTCTGATCTTTGATTTGCCCGGCCTGCCCAAAGTCGGTGGCGGCAGTGTGCTGGTCGCGCGCAATGCGGTGATCGACAACAACACCGATAATTTCGCGCCAGAGGGCAACATCGTCGCCAGCGTGCCTGCGGGAACCGGGGTGATGGTGATGGCGAATGAAGGCGTGCACATTCGGGAGAATGCGCTGGTCAACAATTCAACCAGCCACGTGATGATGATCGCCTATACACAGCCCTTCGATGATGAGCGGTATCAGCCGCGTCCGGTGGATGTGGTGGTAAAGGGCAACATCTATGGGACGGGTGGCAACGCGCCTGATTTGCCCGGTGGCACACAATTGGCCGCGATGACCGGAGGTTCGCTGCCGCATATTTTCTCAGATGGATTGGGCAGAGGTTTGATTGTCGGAGATCCAACGCCAATTCTCTCGCTGGGCCTTACCCGCGTTGGCCAACCGATAACTGAGGCGAAACCGGAGATCATTAATCCGGTGATCGCAGGTGAGACGGCTGAGCTGCCCAAGGTTGCTCTACCCGAAGGCATGGAGGCCCGGCTTAAGTGATCCGCGGCGGCATCCTGTTAGGGCTGGCCACGCTCGCGCTGGCAGGCGCTGTCTCTCAGTCAGAGGCGCGCTCGCCAGTCGCAGTAAATAACAGCGCCGTTACGCAGGGCATACCGAAAACACTGTCCAAGTTTAGCTTTTTTGCTCGCCCGCGGGCACAGGAATCGTTCAGCGCCGCGGACTACACGCTTAAAACACCGCTCTATTCTGACGGCGCGGATAAGCTGCGCTTTGCCTATGTTCCGAATGGCAAGGCGATGAAAGCAAATGGCGATGGGCTGCTCGAATTTCCTGTCGGCAGCGCGCTGATCAAAACCTTTGCCTTTGGTGAGGGCGCGGACCGGCGCCTGATTGAAACGCGCGTGCTGCTGCACCGGGCAGAGGGCTGGGTGGCGCTGCCTTATGTTTGGAACGAGGAACAAACGGACGCGCGGCTGGCGGTGGCGGGCGCGCGTATCCCGGTTACGAGGCCTGACGGGACCGAAATCAGCTATCGCGTGCCGAACAAGAACCAGTGCAAGCAATGCCATGTGAAAGATGGTGAGGTCACGCCAATCGGTCCTAAGGCGCGGAACCTGCGCACCGAATGGCTCAGTGACGCGGTTGCAGGTGGACGGCTCGATCGGATGCCAGTGGTAACTGCTGGCCTGCCTCATTGGGGCGAGCGTGACAGCGAAATTGCCGATGTGGCCGCTCTTGCCCGCGCTTATCTTGATGTGAACTGCGCGCATTGCCATCAACCTGGCGGCATGGCGTCGAATTCTGGGCTCGATCTGCGCTGGGAGCAGGACGATCCGCACGCTCTGGGTATCCGCAAGCCTCCAGTCGCTGCCGGACGCGGGGCAGGCGGGCTTCTAGTCTCGATTGAGCCCGGCGCACCTGACAAATCGATCCTCACCCACCGGATGGCATCGACGGAACCTGGCGTTGCGATGCCGGAGCTGGGCAAATCGACCGTCGATAAAGAAGGGCTGGCCGTGATCCGCCAATGGATCGACGAAATGCCCGCTCAGTAAGCCGCCAACAACATAGGAATTCCGACAATGAAGCGCCTGTTCAAAGTTCTGGCTGTACTCATCGCGCTGCTGATGCTGGCATTTGTGGTGTTTCGCACGCCCGATACCGAACCCGATGAAATGCGCGCCAAATATGCCGGTGAACCGTCGCAATTTGTCGAGATTGGCGATGGAGTAACCGTGCATCTGCGCGATGAGGGACCACGGGATGCGCCTGCGATTATCCTGCTTCATGGCTCCACGGCAGATCTGCACACATGGGGGCCTTGGGCGGACGGCCTCAAAGAGACTTACCGCGTCATCCGGTTTGACCAGATTGGTCATGGGCTGACTGGGCCTGACTCTAACGAAGACTATTCGCGCGAGAGCTTTGTTGCCGACATTGGCGAGGTCGCCGATGCTCTGGGCCTGGACCGGTTCGTCATCGCGGGCAGCTCGATGGGAGGAAGCCACGCGATGGCATATGCGCTCGCGCACCCGGAACGGCTCGAGGGAATAGTCCTGGTCGGCGCTAGCGGAGCGCCAATAAGGCGTGACGGTGGAGGGCGCAGTTTTGCGATGACTTTGGCTCAGACGCCCGTGGTAAACCGATTGATGGCGCACATCACGCCGCGTTCGATGGTCGAGCAATCCTTCACTAAAATGGTCAGCAACAAAGATATGGTGACGCCTGCGATGGTTGATCGATATTGGGAAATGCTGCGCTACCCCGGCAACCGCTCGGCTACGATCACCCGTTTTGCAGCCGAACGGGTGTCCTTCGATGCTGACGAGGTCAGCGGTGTTGAGGTGCCCACGCTTGTGATTTGGGGTGCTGAGGACCCATTGATCCCGGTGGCATCGGGGCGCTGGTATGATGAGCATCTGCCCAATTCCACTTTGGTGGAATATGAAGAGATCGGCCATTTGCCGCATGAAGAGGCCGCGCAGACGAGCCTGTCTGATTTCAAAAGCTGGCTGCTCAATCTGCCATCGATCCGTCCCGACCTGTAAAGCACTAAAACTTGCGAACTCTGTAGACGTCCCGCGCTGCCGCTCGCTAAGAGCGGGCGCGACGGGGCTCTATTCGGATTCGGAGATTTTGATTGCGTAAACTGGGCCTGATTGGCGGCATGAGCTGGGTTTCGACCGCCATGTATTACGACCGCATCAATCGCATCATCCAGAAGGACGGGCAAAAGCATGGCCGCCCGATGGCGAGCGCGCCGCTGCTGATCGAAAGCCTCGACTTTTGCGAGCTCTATGGCCTGCGCGAAGATGCCGATTGGAAACGCGCCGCAGGCGTATTGTCCGAAAGTGCGAAACGTTTGGAAGGCGCAGGCGCGGGCGCGCTGATCATCTGCGCAAACTCGATGCACAAGCTTTATGAGGATGTCGCGGGTGCGGTCGGGATCCCGATCTTGCACATTGCAGAGGCCGTTGGCGCGGCGATGCAGGCTGCTGGTTGCAAAAGCGCCGCGTTGATCGGTACCCGCAATGTGATGACCGAGAGCTTTTACCGCAAGCGCCTGGTCGCGCACGGCATCGATCTGCTCCCGCCGAATATGGACAATGTCGAGCTGCTCGACCGGATTATTTACGAGCAATTGATGGTCGGTAAGGCGACCCGCGATGCCGAACGATCAATCCGCACGATCATAACCAACAAAGAACAAGAGGGCGCCAAGGCGATTGTTTTGGCCTGCACCGAGATGAATCTGGTCGTGGATGTTGACGCTAATATCTTGCCAGTGTTCGATTCGACCCGAATTCACTGCGAGGCAGCGGCGAACTGGCTGCTTGGCGCGGATTTGCCGGGATAAGCGGCAGCCGACCCCGTCTCACCCACGAGTTGTCGCGTTCTTACAAGTCGCGCCCTATTCACACCGATGTAAGTTCTTACCAATGGTGCCGACGCGCTGCCGTCCGAGCCATCGGGTCGCTAACCGACAGGCTGAGGGGCTGCTCAGTTGAAACAACGAGCGGCCCCGCGAGCCTAGGGTCAGGACCCACTAATCGCATGGCCGTGGCTTGAGCCAGAAATCCTCAGGGTGCGGAGCGAGTGACGGTGAATAGCTCTTCTATTCGGCAAACGAGCGACAAGGCCCTGAGGATTTCTGGCCGAGCCCTTTGGGTGGTCGTTTGCGACAAAACTGCTGCGTCAGGCACCTTACAGCGAGTATTACTCGCTGCTTCAGTTCCTTCCTTGCATTTCATGCCGCAAACGAACCACCACGGCGCATGCGCTTAGTGGGTCCTGACCCTAACATGTCTGGCGAATATCTGATCTTTATGAATGCGTTCGCTCTCTGTTCAGGTTGTGGTGAACGGTGCGCTGACTTAAGCGCGCTAGGATCGATATGACCCGCGCCCCTTACGCCGCTGACCCCGCCGCACCGCGCGGCCGCGAATTTGACAATCGCTCTGGCTCGGCGCGCGCTGAGGTGCGGGGGCCGCGCAGCGAGTTTCAGCGCGACCGCGACCGCATCATCCACTCGATGAGCTTTCGCAGGCTCAAATCCAAAACTCAGGTCTTTATTGCGCCAGAAGGCGATCATTACCGCACCCGGCTGACCCACAGCCTGGAAGTGGCGCAGATCGGCCGCGTTCTGGCCCGAGCGCTGGGTTTGGACGAGGATCTGACCGAGGCGCTGTGTCTGGCGCATGATATGGGGCATCCGCCCTTCGGCCATGCGGGCGAGGCGGCCCTGTCAGAGGCAATGCAGCGGCACGGCGGGTTCTGCCACAATGCGCAGTCAATGCGTACGCTGATGCGCTTGGAATCGCCCTATCCCGATTATGATGGGCTCAACCTGACTTGGGACCTGCTGGAGGGGCTGGCCAAGCACAATGGCCCGGTCGAGGCGCCCAATTGGGCTTTGGCGGAGCTGGATGCTGCGTTCCCGTTTGATTTGGGCGCGTGGCCATCATTGGAGGCGCAGATTGCGGCGGTCGCCGATGATATCGCCTATGACAATCACGACATTGATGATGGCTTGCGCGCCGGGTTCTTGGGCCTGGATGACCTGCTGGAATTGGATTTCCTCGAACACCAGTGGCGGGCGGTCGAAAAACGCTTTCCCAATGCCCCGCGAGAGCGGCAATTGCGCGAGTTGGTGCGCGATCAAATCGGCCTGATGGTCAATGATGTGTTAGAGCACACGCGCGCCAATATAAGTGGTATGACCTCGGTGGATGAGGTGCGCGCCGCTGGCAAACAGCTGGCCGGGTTCTCGCCCGGCTTTGCCGCTCAGGAACGATCGCTAAAGACCTTCATGTACGACAAGCTTTATTACCACCCGGAACAAGTCGCCGCCGCTGGCCGCGCGCGCGATGTGGTGGCGCGCTTGTTCGCCGCCTATTCCCAGGATCACGACCTGATGCCGCCCGAATGGCAGGCGCGCCTGCCCAAGGACGATCCCCAGCGGGCCCGCACCATCGCTGATTTCATCGCCGGGATGAGCGACCGTTTTGCGATGGAGGCCTGCAGCAAAATTTACGGTGAAGCGCCGTTGGGGCTTTCTAATGTTTGAGGTGGCGAATGTCTGAGGTGTGCCGCATCGCCCTTGTCGGTGCGACCGGCCTGATTGGTCGGCGTGTGATTGAGACCAGCAATGATGTCGACGATGTACGCATCATTGGCGTTTCGCGGCGCGAGGCTCCTTTGCCTGATGGTGCGCGCATGGAAATGTATGTCGCCACGCCGGACAAATGGGGCGAGGTGTTTGAGACGATCAAGCCGCGCACTTTGATCTGTGCGCTGGGCACCACCTGGAAGAAATCAGGCCGCGACGAAGAGGCGTTTCGCAAGGTCGATCATGACCTCGTGCTTGCCACCGCAGAGGCGGCGGTGGATGCTGGCATTACCAATCTGGTGATGGTCAGCTCTGCCGGGGCCGATTGGCGCTCCAAAACCTTCTATCTGAAAGTCAAAGGCGAGACCGAGACGGCGCTGTCCAAAGTTGGCTTTAAGCGGCTCGATATCCTGCGTCCCGGTCTGCTGCGCGGGCCGCGTACCAATGATTTGAGGGTCGGCGAAAAGTTGGCGATGATCGCCAGTCCTGTGCTTGATCCGATGCTGGGCGGGAAATGGGCGTCCTATCGCTCCATCGATGCCCGCGTGGTGTCAGAGGCGGCGCTTGGGCTAGCTATGCGTAAGGCGGCCGGGCGGTTCATTCATGACAATGACGCTATGAAGCGGGCCGCGCGCGAATGGCGCCAGCGTCTCGAACGGCTCGAGCAGCAGGCCGAGCAAGGTTAAGCAAGCCCCACCGGGGCTTAAGGGAGCATTGGCGATGGATTGGAATGCAATTTTTGGTGCGGTGAACCTGCTCGCCATTGTCGCTTGGATCGCGCTGGCATTTCTGCCGCGCAGCCCGGCAATCCTCGCCGCCGTGCTCTATGTAGGCGTCGGCATTCTGTGCCTGGTCTATGGCGTGTCGCTGATCGGCGTACTCACCGGATTGCTGCCCAATGAGAGCGGGGCGGGCGCGAATTTCAACACCATTGAGGGCGTGCGCGCGATCTTTGCCAGCGATGCGGGCGTGACGATTGGCTGGACGCATTATCTCGCCTTTGACCTGTTTGTCGGCATCTGGATCGCCCGCGATGCCGATGCAAAGGGCATCTCCCGGATCGTCCAAGTGCCGATCCTGCTCGCGACTTTGATGGCGGGGCCGCTCGGTCTGTTGATCTGGCTGATCGTGCGAGAGCCAGCGGCGCGCGCCAATGGACGCTGGAGCTGACCCCAGCCAATCCTGCAATCTGCTTGGCAAATCTGTGCAGCCGTGCGTAAACTGCACGATAAACAAAACAGATAAATCGGAGAGAGATTGGTGACCGCACAGGCGCATTGCACCTTTGATGCATTCGTTTCCCATTGGGCCAGCGAACGCCCGGACCAGACCGCCTTTGAACAGGACGGCGAGACGGTAACATTTGCTGAGCTGGATGATCTGACCCGCCGGATGATCACCGTGTTTGAGGCGAACGGCATCGCCAAGGGAGACAGGATCGCGTGGCTCGGCAAAAACCGCACGATCTACTACGCGATGTTCCTGGCCGCGGCGCGCATGGGCGCGGTGATGGCCCCGATTGGCTGGCGACTCGCCCCGCCAGAAGTCGCCTATATTCTGAAAGACACCGGCGCGAAGCTGATGATCACAGGCATCGGCTTTGCCGATGTCGTCGCCAAGCTTGCGCCAGAGATCGCAGCGACGGTAAAAATCATCGAAGAGCCAGAGATGTACGCTGCGATTGAGGCAGCTGCTCCGGCCAGCTTCACCCCGTCTGGGCCCGATGATGCTGTGCTTCAGCTGTACACCAGCGGCACCACTGGCAATCCCAAGGGAGCCGAGCTGAGCAATGCGGCGCTGGTCGCTTTGCGCAACACCTCAAAAGCGGCGGGCGATCCGTGGAACAGCCCCGGGCCCGATGATTGCATGCTGGTCGCCATGCCCTGCGCGCATATTGGCGGCACAGGCATAGTGATCGCCTCGATCGCCAACGGTATCCGCGCGCTGATCCAGGAAGAGTTTGACCCCGGTGAATTCCTCAAAGGCATTGCGGCTGGAGCCACGCAATCCTTCATCGTGCCGGCGGCTTTGCAAATGGTGATCCAGCACCCGAACGCCAAAGATGTGGATTTCAGCGGCGTTAAATACGTCATGTACGGCGCGGCGCCGATGCCGCTAGAGCTGCTGAAAGAGGCGGTGCGTACCATGCCTCAGGCGGGTTTTCTGCAAGTGTTCGGCATGACGGAAACCTGCGGCACGGTGACTATGCTGAGGCCAGAGGATCACTCGATTGAAGGCAATGAGCGGATGCGCTCGGTCGGATGCGCGATGCCGGGCACCGACATTCGCATTTTTGATGAGAACAGCAATGAAGTGCCGCGCGGCACAATTGGCGAGATTGTCGTCAAATCCCCCTCCAACATGCTCGGCTATTGGAACCTGCCAGAGGCGACCGAAAAGACGATCCGCGATGGCTGGCTGTATACCGGCGATGCCGCAATCATGGATGATGATGGCTACATCTATATTCAGGACCGGATCAAAGACATGATCATCTCCGGCGGGGAGAACGTCTATCCGGCGCAGGTTGAGAGCGCGATTTACGGCCACCCTGCGGTTGGTGAAGTGGCGGTGATCGGCGTGCCTGATGACAAATGGGGCGAGGCAGTGAAGGCCTGCATCGTTCCCAAGCCCGGGCAGACGGTCGATACCGACGATGTGATCGCCTATGCGCGCGAGCAGCTGGCCGGTTTCAAGGTGCCCAAGAGCATTGATGTGATCGAGGTGATGCCGCGCAATCCGACGGGCAAGATCCTGCGCCGCCAATTGCGCGCGCCGTATTGGGAGGGGCAAGAGCGCCAGGTTAACTGACCGGTGAAGAAGCATGCGCCCGCGACACTGCGCAACCGTGAAGCGATCGCGGATGTCCTGGCTCGCGAGCTGCCTGCAGGCGGAACGGTGCTGGAGGTGGCCAGCGGCAGCGGCGAACATGCGGTCTATTTCGCTGAAGCGTTTCCGCAGCTAACTTGGCAGCCGAGCGATCCTTCGCCGGAGGCTCTGGAATCGATCGCCGCCTATCGTTCAGAATATGAGGGCGAGAACCTGCTCGTGCCGATCCATCTCGACGCCAGCGCGCCTGCCGATTGGCACGCGCAGCATGCGGATGCGATGCTGTGTATCAACATGATCCACATCAGCCCATGGGCGGCCACACTCGGATTATTCGCAGGCGCCGCGCGCGTCCTAGAGGAGGGCGCACCGCTGATCCTTTACGGACCGTATTTTGAGGTGGGCTTGGAACCCGCGCCATCAAACCTGGCGTTTGATGCAGGCCTGCGCGAACGCAACCCCGATTGGGGCATTCGCGAAGTCGCCAAGATCGACAAAGTCGCACAGGACGACGGTTTCTTGCTCGCAAATCGCTATGAAATGCCCGCGAACAATTTGATGCTGATTTACCGAAAAGGCTGAGGCTCAGCCCTGAGCTATCAATCGATCGCGTCTTCGCCAGCCTGACCGACGGATTGGATATCCTCGCCCAGGCCCTTCACGGTGTTGCAGGCGGCGGAGGTGAGGGTAAGCGCGGCCATTGCAGCGGCTATCAGAGTTTTGCGGACCATTATGTCTGCCTTTCGTTTGGTTTCGCTGTCTCATTAGCTCGCAGCAGATGAACCTGTCTTGCCACTTGCCAGCATTCGTTCACGATATGCGATGAGCAGCCCCGCAGCAATGATAAGCGGAGCGCCGAGCCACAAATTGGCCGATGGCGGGCTGGAGAAAATGAGCACTCCATACAAGGTTGCCCATAGCAGCGAGGTGTAATCCATCACAATGATCACCGCCGCAGAGCCGAAGCGCAGCGAGGTGGTGAGCAGGATTTGCCCGAGCGCGCCCGCCGCCGCCATGGCAAAGATGATCGCCCAGGTTTCGCCATCATGCGGTTCGATCACAAATGGCACGAACAGCGCCATAAACGGGGCGGTGATGGCGGTGAACCAGAACACAATCGTCCAGGGATTCTCGCTCTTGTTGAGGTCTTGGATCTGGAAAGAGATCAAAGCGACGAGCAAGGCCGCGACCAAGCCCACTGCCGCGCCGATGGGGTCGATCATGCCCGATGCGCCGGGCTGCACGATCACCAGCACCCCGGCAAAGCCTAGGATCACCGCGCCCCAGCGATATTTGCCCACGGTCTCGCCAAACAAAACCACCGAGATCATTACCGCGAAGAACGGAGTGGTGAAGCTGATCGCGGTCGCCTCAGCCAGCGGCAATAACGTCACCGCGCCATAGACACAGAACATGCCGGTCAGCCCCGTAACAGCGCGGCGGATATGGGCGCTCATGCGCTTGGTCTTGGTCTGCGCGAGCCGCCCAGTCGCCCAAAGAATGGCGGCTATCACGATGAAGGTCAGCGCCTGACGCCAAAATATCAGCTCGGCCAGATGCACGCCCTTTTCACTGGCCAGCTTCACCAGCATCGCCATGGTCGCCAGCGTGCCTGCTGTGATCAGTCGAATGCCCAGAGCAAGCATCGGGCGAGGGCGGGCAATCGAACCATCCATAGCGCTTGCGTGTAAGCGGATCGCCGCGTTTCACAAGCGTAGCATTGCCATGGACCGCACTGTGGCTATAGCCGCGCCCGCGATGATGGAGTTTTTACACGATCTGCTGTTTGCCAGCGACGCGCTGATCCTCGCGCTTGTCGGCGGGGCATTGATGGTGTTTGCTGGCTTCGCATCGTGGATGGAGCGGCGGCGCAGCAAAGAGCGCCCAATCGATCAGCTTGAAAGAGTGGGCTGGGTGCCGTGGACGAGCGTATTCGTGCTGTCCGCGATTATGGGCATGGGGCTGCTGACGCTGTCGCTGCCGGTTTTACTGAATGGCTAAAGAGTCTCGCGGCCGCCGAGGGCCGCGAACACTCGCTTAAAGGCAAGCCTCAAGATACGCCTGATCGAACCCGTACTGACGCGCTTTTTCAAGCGTGTAAGGACGCAGGCCAGAGGCGCGGAATTCGCCCAGGATCTTACCGTCTTCGCTCTCGTCGAGATATTCGAACTTGAACAGGTTCTGGGTCACGATCACATCGCCTTCCATCCCGATAACCTCGGTGATGTCGGTGGTGCGGCGTGAACCATCACGCAGACGTTTCACCTGTACGATCAGGTCGACCGATTCGGCGATCTGTGTGGAGATCGCTTGTTTCGGGATCTTGATGTCGCCCATCAGGATCATGTTTTCCATACGGCCCAGGCACTCACGCGGTGAGTTGGCGTGAAGCGTACACATAGAGCCATCGTGGCCGGTGTTCATCGCGGCGAGAAGGTCGAAACATTCAGCGCCACGAATCTCACCCAGAATAATGCGGTCTGGGCGCATACGCAGGGCGTTCTTAACAAGGTCACCGATGGTAATCGCGCCTTGGCCTTCTAGGTTAGGCGGACGTGTTTCCAGCGGCAGCCAGTGCGGCTGCTGCAAGCGAAGCTCGGCGGCATCCTCAATGGTCAGCACGCGCTCGCCCGGGTCGATCATTTTCGACAGAGCGTTGAGCATGGTGGTTTTACCCGAACCCGTACCGCCAGAGATGACGATGTTCATCCGGCATGCGCCAGCGATTTTCAGCGCCGTACACATCTTCTCGTCCATCGAACCAAAGTCCTTGAGCATGTCCAAGGTAATCGGCTTCTCAGAGAACTTACGAATGGAGATCGCGGTGCCTTTGAGGCTCAATGGCGGCACGATCACGTTAACACGTGAGCCGTCCTTCAAGCGGGCATCGGCCAGCGGCGTGGTTTGGTCGACGCGGCGGCCAACCTGGTTCACGATGCGCTGAGCAATCTGGAAGAGGTGCTGTTCATCGCGGAACCGGATCGGTGCGATGGTCAGCTTACCGCCTTTTTCAATATAGGTCTGATCAGGGCCGTTGACCATGATATCAGACACGTCTGGGTCGGTGAGCAGCTCTTCGAGCGGGCCGAAGCCAAGCAGCTCGTCGATCAGAACTTTTTCCAGCGCGAATTGTTCGCGGCGGTTCAGTGTGACCTTAAGTTCGGCCAGCACTTCCATGATAATAGGGCGAAATTCTTCCGACAGCTCTTCTTTGGAAAGCGTCGCAGCCGCTTCTGGGTCGACGCGTTCCAGCAGGCGCGGAAGCACTTGCTCTTTGATTTTGTGAACGCTGGCTTCAAAGCCGCCTTCTTCACCGGGGCCTTCGTTGACGCTCGCGGCGCGCTCGGCAAGCCGGTTCATCGCATCTTCGGTGGCATTACCAGTGCTTACCGGGGCGGGCTTTGGCTCTTCTTTTTTCTCAGGCTCGTCGTCGGGAAGAGGCGGGAATTGCTCACCACCTTTGTCCGCGCTTCCGCCCGTTTTCATCGGCCGGGCAACTCCAAACGCGGGACGCCCACCGGCACCACCTCCGCCTGCGCCACCTTTTTTACCGAATGCGCTCATCGCAAGCCCCCTAGGCCCAAAAACATACACTGCATATCAACGCCAGATGACGAAGACTGCCTCTCTCAAAATGGTGAATACTCTGGAAACCTTATTTTTTCCCTAAGGGTGGCGATGCAAAAATGTGTCATGTTGCAGCGCTGGTCTCAGGGGATTTCCCGATATTCAAAATGAAGCCCGCAGCCGGCTTTGTCGCGGCCCAAATTACGGCGACCATGGCCAGTGCGACATAGCCATCGACCGCATAATGATAGGCGAGATGGACGGAGCCGAGCATGATCAACAGCCAGAAAACCGCGAAGGCGGCCCACAGGCGCTTGTCGATTTTCCAAGTGGCAAAGACGTATAGAGATGTTAGTGCCACATGCATCGAAGGCATGGCGGTGATCCCGCGGCCAAGCCCGTAATCACCGGCCGCATACCAATCCAGCAACATCTGCTGGACTTCGATAACGGGGATGGTCTGAACCGCATTTGCGGCGTGCAGATAGGCCATTTGTTCCGCAAAGTGATCATCACCCAGCAGTGGCTCTAAGAATACCGGACCTACGGAGGCGAGGGAAATCGCGCCGACCATTCCGACGATCGTCCAGGTGAGGAAATAGCCAAGGAAAAAGCGCAGCCGCAGCTGCTTATCGGTGACGTAAAGCGCAAAGCAAAGCGGTCCGATATAGATCAGCGCAAACCACAGGTGGTAAAGGTGGCCCAGCGCAGCGGAAACCTCGGGATACCCCAGGAAAGGTTGTAGAAGGCGCCAAGGGTCGGTCCCATGAATGGCCGCGTCCCAATCGATGAAGGTCTGGTCCCAGGTATATTCGCTGAGCAAAGGGATCGCGCCTTTGATATAACTGAAGGCTGGCATCAGCGTGCCAACCGCCACAACCATGCAAAACGCGGGCAGAATCCGCGCATAAGCCGGGTGAGCGCGGGGATCTTTTAGGAAAAATCCGACCGGGCTGCTGGGACGGTAACGCACCAATAGAAGGGCAAATTCGACGGCGATAAAGACAATCAATATGAGCGTGACAAAGCGGCTATTGAGAAAAATTGCCCTGCCCCAATCGATCGTGACGCCGACGCTGTTCAAGGCGATATTCGCACACAAGCAAATGATCAGAGCCAGCGCGAGGATCGCGATCTCGCTGCGGCCAATGGTGCGGGCCGCAGAGGAAACAAAGCGGCTGACCGGGTTGGATTGGATTGCGATCGTATCAGTCATGGCTGATCCCTCGCGACGCGGATGTAAGGATTACGGCCAGGCAGGTTAGAATGACCATGGTCGGATAAACGTGGTACAAAGAGCCCTCCAGCAATGACATTGCCAGCAGACCGGTTAATGCGCTTAGCGCTGGTAGCGCCAACGTCAGGTCGGTTTTGAGAGCGGTCATGGTCCGTTTAAGAGCCAGGATGGCTAGGACAGCCAATGCCGCCGTGCCGATAAAGCCCCAATCGAAAAGCGCCTGAAGCACGGAATTATGTGGGTGATTCCAAAAGCCTGATGAGCTGTCCATGCTGTGCCGGAACTGGCTCTGACCATGACCAAAGACGGGCTTTTCCAGAACCGCTTGAAATGTCTCGATCCACATATCAACACGTCCGCTGCTAAACTCTGACTGTGAAGTATAGGTCGGATCAATGCGCGATAATATCGCAACGATTCCCCATCGCGGATCGGGCACAAAAATAAGGGAGGCCAACATTGCCAAGATGAGGCTAAGCGACAATTGTCCAAAAAGCATCAGTCCGTTACGATGTCTTGAGAAGAGGACCGTAACACAAAGCAATGCAAGCAAACCGCCCGCAGCCGCGCGTCCGCCGCTCGTGAAAACACACCACACGCCAAGTGTTGCTACGATGAAGGCGAAGGTCGCTTCTTTACGAGACTGTGACATGGCCAACAGACCAGCGCCGATCCCTGAGGCGGTCAGCCCATAAAACCCAAGCTGGCGAATATTGGAAACGCCGGGGCTGAGCTGAGCCCAGCTAAAGCTTTGATTATCATGTTGGCTGAGCGCGAGGCCATACACGATTATGAAGTAGACAGCTGCACCAATAGCCAATGACCAAAGGACAAGGCCGCGCATCTCAAACCACTTTCCAGCAAAGCGTTCGTAGCAAACGGCCAAAAAAAGCAAGTGCACACCTGTGCCGAGCAAGCCGATGATGGCAAATGACGGCGCCGCATCGGCCAAAAATGTGGCGACAGATGCTACCAGACCGAACACACAAAATGCGACTTGGACCGGCCTGCTGAGCCCGCGCCAAATCTTGAAGGGCTCGCTGCCAGAGCTCATTGCCAGCCCAATGATTATGATCTGGGCGGCAACGATTGGCGCTGACAAATGCCGTATCGCGAGGAAGCTATATTCGACTTGCCAAGTGGTCAGTGCGAAGACGGGCGCGGCTAGCAGCAGCGCGAGACACACGAGCTTGACGGCCAAATGAGGCGACAACGCAGGCGCAGCGCTGCGCGGCTTTGACAGCGCAGCAGCGGGCGCGGTCACCCGGCCTTTTCCCTCATTTAAACTCATTGTCAGCCCTTCTTCTCGAAGCGCTCGGTTCATGGACAATAATGGTTAATGTTTGATCAAGAGCCCGGCTTTTCTGGCGGGAGGGAAGCGCCTTGAGCGTGGCTTTGGATCGCCACTGCTCATCAAACGAAAATCGCCTTCCCATTCGGGCGATAAGGGCCTAGCGCGGCGACTTCATCTAATGAGTGAGGCCGAAGGGCAATGCAGCACGACCAAAAAGCTGGGCTGGCCTATGCGGCGACTGGCTTCGTCATTTTGTCGATTGGCGATGCGATTATTAAGAGCATGGCTGATGAATGGCCAGCGGTTGCGGTGGCGGCTTTGCGCTTTTCCATCGGCGCGCTGGGCCTGTCGGTGCTGCTCTGGCGCAGCGAGGGGACGCGCGCATTCGTGCCGCAAAACCCCTGGCTTCAGGTGGCGCGCGGAGTGTGCCTCGCGGTGGCGAGCCTGTGCTTCTTTTCCGCCGTTTACATCATGCCGCTGGCCGAGGCGATGGCGATTGCCTTTCTCGCGCCGGTGCTGACTCAGGTTTTGGGCGGGCTGATTTTGGGCGAGAAAATTCGTCCCGCCGCATGGGCCGTCTCGGTGATTGCTTTTGCCGGTGTGGTGATGATCTTGCGGCCCAATCTGGCCGAACTCGGGCTCGGTGCGTTGCTGCCATTGATTTCGGCGACGTTCTTTGCGTTGATGGTGGTCGCAAACCGTGCCAGCGCTGGGCAAGGCAGCGCCTTGTCGATGCAGGTCTTCGTGGCCGTAGTGGCCGCACCGATCCTTATTCTGGCAGCGATCGGGGCGAAATTCTCAGGCATTCCAGAACTCAATTTCGGCTGGCCAAGCTGGGAGGTTGCCATGCGCTGCGCCATAGTCGCGGTCACTGCCAGCACCGCGCATTGGCTCGCCTATATTGGCACATCCAAAGCGGGCGCGTCACAAGTGGCCCCGGCGATTTACGTGCAAATGCTGGTCGCGATTGCGCTGGGTTGGTGGTGGTTTGGTGATGTGCCTGATCTTCTAACTCTGGGCGGCGCTGGGATGATCATTGCGGCCGGCCTATTCCTGTGGTGGGACAGTCAACGCTCGTCCGTGCAAACCGCCAAACAGTCTAACTGAGCAGACAGGCTCTTGAAGCTGAGCCATGACCCGTTACAGGGGCGGAGTAAGCAGCAGACACAGGCCAGATGCATCAGTGCATTTGGCAAGACGATATTCATCCACTGCCGCCTAGTTCCTGCGCCTGGTAGAGCGCGTGACATGGGCCAGGCGCGCCAGCAGGGGTAAGAGACAAGACTATGTGCGGAATCATCGGAATTGTTGGAAATGAGCCGGTCGCAGACCGCCTGGTCGATGGCCTTAAACGCATGGAATATCGCGGCTATGACAGCGCGGGAATCTGTGTCGTTAATGACGCTCAGTTGGTTCGCCGCCGAGCTAAGGGTAAGCTATCTAATCTTCTGTGCGTTCTCGCCGAAGATCCAGTTGAAGGCACCATTGGCATCGCTCACACTCGCTGGGCCACACACGGTGCCCCGACCACGACAAACGCGCATCCGCATGCAACCAATGAACTCGCGCTCGTACACAACGGCATCATTGAAAACTACAAGGAACTGCGCGCCGAACTGTCCGAGGAAAATCGGACTTTTGAGAGTGAAACCGATAGTGAAGTTGTCGCTCACCTGATCTCTTCGCGGATTGAAAAGGGCATTTCGCCAAAGGATGCGGTTGCCGAGGTTTTGCCGAAATTGCGCGGCGCTTTCTCTCTGGCAATCACATTTCGCCAGCATCCTGATATGCTGATCGGAGCTCGACTTGGTTCGCCGTTGGTAGTTGGCCACGGCGATGACGAGATGTATCTCGGCTCAGACGCGCTTGCACTGGCGCCGCTCACACAGCGCATTTCCTATCTCGAAGAGGGCGATTGGGTGGTGATCAAGCGCGACAGCGCGCAGGTCTACAATGTTGAGAACAAGCCGGTTACCCGCGATATTCAAGCCTCTGGCGCGACAGCGGCGGCGGTTGAAAAGGGCAATTTCCACCACTTCATGCAGAAAGAGATTTTCGAGCAGCCAACCGTGGTTGCACAAACGCTTAGCTCTTACCTGCGCCAGGCGGACAACACCGTTGCTCTGCCTCAGCTTGATTTCGACATTTCGCAGATCAAGCGCCTGACCATCGTCGCCTGCGGCACCTCCTTTTACGCCGGTATGGTCGCGAAATACTGGTTTGAGCAATTCGCCCGCGTGCCGGTCGATATCGATGTGGCTAGCGAGTTTCGCTATCGTAATCCGGTGCTGGAGGAAGGCGGCCTGGCGCTGTTTATCTCCCAGAGCGGTGAGACCGCCGATACGCTCGCGGCGCTGCGCCATTGCAAGGCCGAGGGGCAAACCATCGGCGTCGTCGTCAACGTGCCGACCAGCTCCATGGCGCGCGAGGCGGACCTGCTACTGCCGAGCCATGCCGGGCCGGAAATCGGGGTCGCCTCGACCAAGGCCTTCACTTGTCAGCTGGCCGTATTGGCCGCGCTCGCCGCGCATATGGCGGTGAAAAAGGGCCTGATGAGCCGCGAGGAAGAGGCCGAGGTGGTGACCCACCTGCTGGAAGCGCCCGCCGCGCTTAACGCCGCGCTGGATCACGACCAAGACATTGCCAGCATGGCACATCTGATCGCGCCAGCCCGCGACGTGCTCTATCTGGGCCGCGGACAGGATTATCCGCTTGCCTTGGAGGGTGCACTAAAACTCAAAGAAATCAGCTACATTCATGCCGAAGGTTATGCCTCGGGCGAGATGAAGCACGGCCCAATCGCGCTGATCGACAAAGACGTGCCAGTGGTGGTGATCGCGCCGTCTGGTCCGCTGTTTGAAAAGACCGTTTCCAACATGGAGGAAGTGCGCGCGCGCGGCGGGCAAGTGGTGCTGATTTCTGATGCGGAAGGCCTGGCGCAAGCGGGCGAGGGTTGCATCGCGACGATCGAAATGCCGGTGGTTCACCCGCTAATCGCGCCGCTGGTCTATGCCATTCCGGTGCAATTGCTGGCCTATCACGTTGCCGTGGTGAAGGGGACCGACGTTGATCAGCCGCGCAACCTCGCCAAATCAGTGACGGTTGAGTGATGTCATCCGGCGGCGGTGATGGCCAAGACCTTGTAACCGTAGAGGGCGGCTGCCATTGCCGCGCCGTCCGCTTCCGGGTGCAATCTGAGCGCACCCCTAAAATGCTGCGCTGTAACTGCTCGATCTGCGCGGTGTCCGGCTATCTCCACCTGTTCATCCCGCATGACCGGTTTACCCTGTTATCTGGCGAGGAAGCGCTCACCTCATACCGCTTTGGCTCAGGCGAGGCGGAGCATTTGTTTTGCAAGATTTGCGGCACGAAAAGCTTCTATCAACCGCGCTCTCATCCCGAGGCGTGGAGCGTGCATCTTGCGTGTCTTGATGACAGCACCGGTCTTACGCCGGAAATTCGTGATTTTGACGGCCAAAACTGGGACCGAAGCAAGCTGTAACAAACATTTGCAGCTCGTGGCGCGCCTGGCTCGTCAGGCCGCAGTTTCCCCTAAGTCCGCGTGGCAGTTTACTTCATACTAACCTTTGCTGGATAGCCGCGGGGGTGTGATTGAAGATGATGTCCCCCCGCAGCCTGCCAATCGCCGGTTGTCCATGCTCGCTGTGCTGGGATTAACCGGGGCAGGCGATAACGACTGGGCGCGGCTGCGCGGTCTGCAATATTCGGGATTGTCGGCGCTCACCTTCTTCAGAACCTACATTCACGCTATCATGGGCCTGTTCACGGTCCACATTTATTCCGGCAGCATCAGCCTGATTTGGCTGGCGTTCTGGTGGGTCGCCTTGGTCCTGCTGCAGATCCGAGGGGTGCGGTTTGACCGTACTTTGGCCGATGCCGAATATCGCAAGCTGTCGCGCAAGGAATTCTACGGACAGGCGCTAACGCCGCTGCTCTCTGGGGTGCTCTGGGCGGTGCCAATCCTGGTGTTCGCGCCGTATGGCTCGCTGCCAGACCTGATGACGCTGCTCGTGGTGGTGGCGACATTGGCGGCGGCATCGATCTATTTCTATGCGGCGGCTCCGCTCGGGATCTTCGTGTTCACCCTCACCGTTGGCGTCGCTGCGGTCACGCATCTGGCGCTGCAAGGGTTGTGGACGGTCGCGTTGGCCGGGACGTTCTACGGCATCAGCTGTCTGTTCGGCACGATCGAGGTGGCGCGCACTTATCTGACCGCGCGGATCGCAGAAAGCAGCGTTGCTGAAAAAGAGCAGGTGGTCTCCCTGCTGCTGCGCGAGTTTGAAGAGAACGAGGCCGATTGGCTGTGGGAAGTCGATACAGCGCGGCGTCTGCGCGGCGTTAGCCCGCGTTTCGCTTATGCGCTGGGCTGTCCTCAGGCGGAGGCCGAGCGCCGCCCTCTGCTGGAAATGATCGCTGGCGACACTTGGGAAAGCGGCAAGTTTCCGACCAGCCTGCATGATCTTGCCGAGCGGCTGAAGCATTGCGAGAACTTCTCCAATCTACTCGTCAATGTGACGATCCGCGGTGAGAAACGCTGGTGGGAGCTGTCTGGCACGCCAATGCGTGATGATCAGAACCGCTTTGTCGGTTTTCGCGGGGTTGGCTCGGATGTGACTGAAGCGCGTGCTTCGTCTGAAAAAATCGCTTACCTCGCGCGCTATGACACGCTCACGTCACTGCCCAACCGTTTGCAGCTAACCGAAGCGCTCGGCGACGCGCTGGTGTTCGCTGAGCAATGGCGCACACGCTGCGCTCTGCTGATGGTGGATCTGGATCGGTTCAAGGCGGTGAACGATTCGCTCGGCCATATGGTCGGCGACAAGCTGCTGGCTCAGGTGTCTGCGCGTCTTCAGGCCCTGATGGGGCAGGACCAGATGTGCGGCCGGTTAGGCGGCGATGAATTTGCGATTGTGCTGCGCGATGTCAGCGACCGTGAGATCATTCGCACGACAGCCAACCGCGTGATTGAGGCGCTGACAGAACCCTATCAGGTCGATCAGCATACGCTTTACGTTGGCGCCAGCGTTGGCTCAGCGGTGGGTCCGCGCGACGGCAAATCGGTCGAAGAACTGATGCGCAACGCCGACCTTGCGCTCTACCGCGCCAAGGATGCGGGCGGCGGCGAGCACTTTGACTTTGAGCCGGTGCTCCACGCCTCTGCCGAAGAACGCCGCCAGCTTGAGGTGAGCCTGCGCAAAGCGCTCGACCGTGATGAAATGGTGCTGCACTATCAGCCGGTCGTTGACGCCAACAGCGAGAAGATCGTCAGCTTTGAGGCTCTGGTCCGCTGGGACAGCGCCGACCACGGCTTTGTCAGCCCGGGCAAGTTCATCCCGCTGGCCGAGGAAACCCGCCTGATCGTGCCGATTGGCAAATGGGTTTTGCGTGAGGCATGCCGCGAGGCCTGCAATTGGCCCAAGCACGTGCGGGTAAACGTCAACGTATCGCCTGAGCAATTGCTCGAGCCGGATTTCTACGATGATGTCGTCGCCGTTCTGGCTGAGACGGGGCTGCATGCAGACCGGCTAGAGGTTGAGGTGACCGAGAGCATCTTCCTGCGCGATGCCTCCATTGCTCGCAAAGCTCTGGAACAGATCATGGCGCTGGGCTGCAGCGTTGCGCTTGATGACTTTGGTACGGGCTACTCATCGCTGGGGTACATCCGCAAGCTCAGCTTCTCGACCATCAAGGTCGACCGCACCTTTGTACAAGGCGCGGCGCAGAACAGCTCAGAAAGTCTTGCAATCATCAATGCGGTGGTGGCGATGGCGAAGAGCCTCGACATGACCACGACTGCGGAAGGCGTTGAGACCATTGAGGAAGCCAAGCTCATCCGCGAGATGGGCTGTGACAAGATCCAGGGTTATTACTTTGGCCGTCCAATGCCAAAGAACGAAGCCCTGCGTCTGTTCGATGCAAACGGTGGCAAAGGCGAACGCCAAATCGCCTGAGCGGTTTAGACCAGCGCTGCGATCGCGCTTTCAAACAGCAAGCGGCCATCGGTGCCGCCTTGGGCGTCTTCAACCGCGCGCTCTGGGTGCGGCATCATGCCCAGCACATTGCCGCCCACGCTCAGCACGCCTGCGATATCGCGGCGTGATCCATTGCAGGGTTCAGCATAGCGGAATGCGACCCGGCCATCGCCTTCGAGCCGGTCGAGCGTCTCTTCGTCAGCGAAGTAATTGCCATCGTGGTGCGCCACAGGAATGTGGACGGTGCCTTTCCCTGCGTAAGCGCGCGTGAAGGCCGACTGCGTGTTCTCCGCGATCAGCGGCACGGTGCGGCAGATGAAGTTCTGGCTGGCATTGCGCATCAAGGCGCCGGGTAGCAGGCCGCTCTCCGTGAGTACCTGAAAGCCATTGCACACGCCCAGCACGGGGACGCCGCGCTGTGCCGCATCAATCACGCTGCGCATGACCGGGCTGTTCGCGGCCATCGCGCCAGAACGCAGATAATCGCCATAGGAAAAACCGCCGGGCAGGGCGATAAAGTCGAGATTGTCAGGCAGCTCTGCATCGCCGTGCCACACCCGGATTGGCGCGGTGCCAGATACGAGTTCCAAAGCGCAGGCCATATCTCGGTCGCAATTGGAACCGGGGAAAGTGATCACAGCGGCGCGGAAACCCATCAGGCCGCTCCTGCTGTTTCCAGCTTCTCAATCGTGAAGTCTTCGATCACCATATTTGCGAGCAGTTTTTCGCACATCGAATTGAGCGCTTCGTCGCTGGTGCCATCGGCCACGTCCATTTCGATCATCCGGCCAATGCGAACGTCTTCGACGCCTTCAAAGCCCATGCCATCCAGCGAATGGTGCACGGCGCGGCCCTGTGGGTCGAGCACTCCGGGTTTAAGGCGGACGAGAATACGGACTTTCATGGGCGGCTCACCTGATTACGCGCGTGGATGGGCGAATGATGCGCAGCCTATAGCGCAGCCCCGTGCTGGCGCAATCATTGCTGGGTGGCTTGCCCACGATCACGAGTGCTTTTTGCGCCACTGTTAGGGCGCGATGCTGTCTGGCAGCTCAGCGTCCTCGTGGATCACCAGCACTTCGACCGCTTCGTCAGCCTTGAGGTACTGCGCCGCCGCTGCTTGAATATCGGCAGGTGTGATGGCTTTCAGCGCATCGGGCGCATCGAGGAAACGCTGCAAGCGCTCAGACTGGCTTTGCGCATTGTCCGCCAGGCCCATCCAACCACCGAGTGATTTCAGCGCATTGTCATAGCTTTCCAGCATTGGCTGGCGTGCCCGGTCAATCAAATCACTTTCCAGCGGCGCTGCGGCGAGTTCGCTTAGCATCGCGCGGATCGCTGCGCGGGTCGGCTCCAGCTCTGCAAAATCGACCGACGCTGTTACGCTGAACGTGCCATAGCCTTCGTAAATGCGGCTGGCAGAGCTGCCAGCGGACGGAGAATAGGCCTTGCCCAATTCCTCGCGTAGACGCTCTTGCAATTGAATGCGCACCACGCGGCTAAGCAGCGATAGGCGCAGCGCCTCGGCCAAATCGCTGTCATCGGTTGTCGGCCAGACCATGCGGACCAGAGCTTGGTCGGTCTCGCCGGTGTGGGTGAGCGTTTGCAGGCCGCGCTCTGAGGTGAAGCCGCGCTGGCGGGCTTCGCTACGCAATTGGAATTCCGCCTCACGAGCGGGCAGGGCGCCCAATGTGCTGGCCGCCGCTGCGATGGCTGCATCCGGATCAAAGTCGCCGACTAGCGCAATTTCAATCGCGCCGCTTTCCAGCCGGTCGCCAATGTCGGTCTTCAATTGCGCGAAACTACGCGATAGAAACGCCTCTTGCGGCTGCAGGCTGAAGCGCGGATCGCCATCCGACAGGATCCTGCCCAGCCGATTGCTGAGCGCCCGCGATGGGGTCGCATCGAGATTGGCAAAGTAATTCTCGATATTCTTGGCATAGCGCTCTTCGCCCTCGCGCCGGTAACCGGGATCGGTGAGCGCGGCGGCAAGCAACTGCATTTGCAATTGCAGATCGCGCGGCGTGGTGCTGCCCGACATGCGGAATGCGTCCGTGCCTGATCCGATATTGAAACCGACGCTGCGCCCGGCGAGCACGCTTTGCAATTCGTCCTGGCTGTGCTGGCCGAGGCCGCCGGTGGCCAGCACGCTGACCATTGCGGTGCGCAGCGGATCATCCGCCGTGTCGAGCAAGGTGCCGCCATCCAGGCTGACGCGGTAGCTCACGCGGTCCTTGCGAATATCGGTGGTTTTGAGGTTCAGACGCACGCCATTGGCAAAGCGGATCAGGCGAAAATCGAACCGGTCATCCACCGTGTCAGAGACGATTTCACCCGGCGTGCCGAAGTCGCTGTAGGCAAAGCTTTGCTCGCCTGTGTCTTCGGGCGCAGCGATTTCTGCCGCTATGCCCTCGGCAAGAGCTGCGCGCAGGGCCTCTTCGCCGCCCTCAGGCGCGCTGCGCCCCTGGAACCGGATCAGCGGATCGCCAGTGGCGGGCAGGTCCGCGATCAGGGCGGCAAACACCCGGCCTGGGGTGATGCTGGGGGCGAGCGCTTCAAACCGGTCAAGCCGGTATTTGGGATCGGTGGGGACGCGTTTTGAACCCACTAGGCGCAGAGCCGCATTGGCGAAGGCACTATTGGTGCGGGTATCCGCTGATGCGACGCCATTTTCCAAGGCGGTGCGCAGGTTGGCGATTTGCTCGGTCACTTCCGCCTGGGTGAAGCCGAACTCCACCGCTTGGCGCACTTCGCGTAAAGCGGCGACCAGCCCTTTGCGCCATTCACCATCGGCGCTGCTGATGGACAGGCTGGTGGAGCGGGCATCCTCGAACAGATCACTGCTGCTGAAGCCCGCACCGCGAAACGGTGCATCCTCGCCGCGCGCCAGGCGGGACAATCGCCGACCGATAATGCGGTAGCCGATGCTGCGCAGTATCGCTTCGTCGCGCACAGCAACGGTGTCTGGCCGGTCTTCCCATTCGGAAAAACTGGTCAGGCTCACGCTCTCTGACAGAGCGGGGTCGGTGTAGATATCGACCTCTGATTCGCGCTCAATCGGGATCGGACCGGTGACAGGCTCAGCTGGGGCCGGGCCGCCTTGCCAATCGGCAAAAACTTCGCGGATCTTGGCTTCCATCATGGCGGCGGGAAAATCGCCGACGATCACCATCACCGTATTGGCAGGCACGTAGGTGCGCTCGTAAAAGCCGCGCAAGTCTTCGGCGCTGGCGTTCTCAAGCACATCGAGCGTTCCAATCGGCAGGCGATCCACGAACCGCGCGCCTGGCGCAAAGAACGCGAGCTGATCTTCGGTCGCCTTTTGCTGGAAACCGCGCCGGTCGCGCCGCTCCGCCAGAATAACCCCGCGCTCACGGTCCACCGCATCCTGCGCAATGGTCAGCTCGCTCGCCGTCTCGCGCATCAGCATCAATGCCGTGTCGAGCAGGTCTTCCTCATTCTTGGGCAGATTGAGCATATAAGTGGTGGTCTCAAACCCGGTGGAGGCATTGGTGTCCGCGCCAAAGGCGAGGCCCTTGCGTTCCAGCAATTTGATCATCTCGCCTTCGGGAATATTGGTCGAGCCGTTGAAGGCCATATGCTCTACAAAGTGGGCAAGGCCGCGCTCGCTATCGGTTTCATCAAGCGAGCCAGAGCCGATCTGCATCCGCACCAATGCGGTGCCTTCGGGCGTTGAGTTTTCGCGGATGATATAGCGCATGCCATTATCCAGCACGCCGAACACAAATCCGGGATCGACGGGCACGTCACTGGTCTCAAACGCCCACAGCGCCTCTTCTTCAGCCTGTGCGGTCTCAGTGGCGGCCTGCTCTTGCGCTGCGAGAGACTGAACAAAAACGAGGTTGGGAAGCGCAAGCAGCGCCCCTGCGATGAGCGCGCGTGAGGTAAAATTCATATGCTGAAATTGTGCCCTATGATCATTTAACGATGGCTTGTTGGCGCATTGAAACTGAACGTGGCATTTTTATCGGTGCCGCAGGTGCCGCACGGGCCCTGTGCCCGCCCGCAGCGCTTCGGGCTTGCCCGTAAAGCGTGAGGAATTCGCATGCCCGGATGGGCGCGCGGAAAGCCAAACGCTTACTTTTTCGGAGGGGTTTTGCCGCGCATCCGGTTGCGATGGGTCGACAGGTCTAGCACTTCGCCGGGACCATTGTCTTCGTCCTGAAGTAGGCCGAGACGCCGCGCTACCTCGCGATAAGCCGCCTCTTCACCGCCCAAATCACGGCGGAAGCGGTCCTTATCCAGCTTCTCGCCGGTTTTCATGTCCCACAAGCGGCAGCCATCCGGACTGACTTCATCGGCCAGAATGACGCGGCAGAAATCGCCATCGAACAGGCGTCCAAATTCCAGTTTGAAATCGACCAGGCGAATATCGATCCCGGCGAACATGCCGCACAGGAAATCATTCACTCGGATCGCCATGGACGACATGTCGTGCATTTCTTCGACGCTGGCCCAGTTGAAGCACGCAATGTGCTCCTCTGAGATCAGCGGATCGCCCAGCGCATCATCCTTGTAATAATACTCAATCAAGGTGTGCGGCAGTGGCTCGCCTTCTTCCAGGCCGAGGCGTTTGCAAATCGAGCCGGCGGCGACATTGCGCACCACGACTTCGATCGGGATAATCTCAACCTGACGAACCAATTGCTCGCGCATATTCAGGCGGCGGATGAAATGCGTTGGAATGCCGATATGGGCCAGGCGGGTGAACACATGCTCGCTGATGCGATTGTTGATCACGCCTTTGCCGTTGATGCTGCCCTTTTTCTCCGCATTGAATGCGGTCGCATCATCCTTGAAATATTGGATAATCGTGCCCGGTTCTGGACCCTCATAAAGGATCTTGGCCTTGCCTTCATAGATTTGGCGGCGACGGGTCATGCTGGGCCTCCTGGCTCGCGGGAATAAAGCCGCTGCTTAAGCGAATGGTGCCCGGGGGCGGATTTGAACCACCGACACGCGGATTTTCAATCCGCTGCTCTACCCCTGAGCTACCCGGGCATTCGCTGCGGCGGCGGGTTTGGCGTTTGGCACGCTTTGCCCGGCGAGCAAATGAGAGCGGGCCTATGGCGCGGGCGGCGATGTTTGGCAAGAGGGAAATAGCCTCAGGCACAGGTTCTTTTAAGCTTAGCCTTGCTGTTCCCAATCCTCGCGCGCGATCTCTTCTGGGGATGCCGGGCGGCTGGGCAGGGCGTAGCCATCGCCAAACCACTTGGCGAGGTCGAGATCCTTGCAGCGCTGAGAGCAAAATGGAGTGAAGTCCTCAACGCGGGCTTTCTTGCAGATGGGGCAGGTCTTAATCTTAGTCATAGGCTTACAACCTGCGCTTGAGATCCTTCCAACGCAAGGCTCGGGTTCGTCTCAATCCGCACTTCTTTGCCAGTGCGCCTTGCGAGTTCCACCAGCCATTCTTCCTTCAGCTTCGATTTGAGGGCCGGGTGGACGGTAAGCAGCAATATAGCGCCCGGTCCCTCGGCAGTTTCCGCCCTGCGCAAGGCAGTGCGCGCGCATGCTCCAACTCGCGAGGTCCAGAATCGGTGGAGCAGTGATGGCCCTTCGAGCCGGGCGACGATCTGCACAAAGCCAAAGCCGTTCATTGCCGTGCGCTCATGCTGCCAGTCATAGAGTGCTTCTTCCAGAGCCGCATCCACGGCCTTGCGCCTCGCCTTGTCTTGAATAGTGGGGAAATCGATCCCGATATTACCTGCCAGATCGAACCAGCGCAGTGCCTGCGCGATGGCGGGCACTGCGGCCAATGACAGCTCAAGGGGGCTGCCCTCACCGTCGATATCGATCAGGGTCATAGCAGGCGTAACACTGATGATCAGCGAGCCGCCTGCGAAATCGATTTGGCCAGAACTGGCCGCGTCCCAAACCTCTTCCCAGAGGCCTGATGGGAAACGGCGCACATGCTTGCCCGTCGCAAACACGGAAGGCGGCGGAATATGCGGATTGTCATCGGCGAAATACCGCGCCTGAGCCCGCTTTAGGCGGCCGCGTTCCGCCATCGCCTCGCGGGTAATGATCAAGCGGACGTCGCTGCCCTCGCTTGCATCGCGCGGAAGGCCGTCTGCATTGATCTCAACCCCGCGCGGGCTCACGCACAAAGCGCGTGATGATCCGGCCTTGCGAGAGACAATTTTGGCCATCAAGATTGTGTGCGCGCAGTCTTTGCTGAGCCAAAACAGCTTAGCCGCTAGAATTTGATCGTTCTCGACCAAGAGCGCGCGGGTCTCGCCGATCCCCTCTTCGACAAGCCACTCAGCCAATGACAAATCCCGCCGATTTCAGCAGCGCGCGGGTCTCATAAAGCGGCAGGCCCATCACGCTGGAATGGCTGCCCTTGATCCATCGGATCAGCCCTTCCGCTGCGCCTTGTATCGCGTATCCGCCCGCTTTGCCGCGCCATTCGCCGCCCGCCAGATAGCTGGCGATTTCCTCGTCAGAAAGGACTTTGAAGCGTACCACATTCTCGCTCAGCCGCGTGCGGATACCGCCATCGGGCGCGCGCAAAGCGATTGCGGAGAGGACGGCATGCCGCCGCCCGCTCATCAATTTGAGGCAGGAGCGGGCTTCGTCTTCGGTCTCGGTCTTGGGCAGGATGCGGCGGCCTACGGCGACCACTGTGTCGCCAGCAAGAATATGGGCATCGCCGTCGGTGCTGACGGCCTGCGCCTTCTCCAGAGCCATGCGCGCGGCATAGTCGCGCGGAAGCTCGCCCTTGTGAGGTGTCTCATCGATATCGGCGGGAGCCACATCATCGGGCGCAATGCCGAGCCGCGCGAGCAGATCGCGCCGGCGCGGACTGGCCGAAGCTAGAACCAGTTTGGGGGCGCTCACTCAGCGCACCTCAATATTATGGCGTTGGGCCAGGGCCTTGGCCAGGGCCGCCACGTCCGGGCATAAAGCGATAGGTGATGCGGGCCTTGGTGAGGTCATACGGCGTCAGTTCGCACAGCACTTCGTCGCCCACCAGCACGCGGATACGGTTCTTGCGCATTTTGCCAGCCGTGTGGCCCAACACTTCGTGACCGTTTTCAAGCTCGACCCGGAACATCGCATTGGGAAGCAGTTCGACGACCTTCCCGCGCATTTCGAGGAGTTCTTCTTTGGCCATGTATATCCTTATGCAAACAGCTTTTCTGAGTAAAATCACTCATTCAGGTCGCGCGCTTTAACCCCGCCGAGAACAAAATGGAAGTCTCGTGCGTTAGGGGCGGTGAGTTGATGCGCGCTGTGTGCGTCTTTTACGCGACACATTGTGATGCAAATCGATACAATTCAGGTGCTTGTTCCAGGGCACCCGATGCCTGAAAGGGGCTAGATGAAATTCTCCCAATTCCTCTTGTCTGGGGCTAGCCTCGCCGGATTGGCCGGTATGGCCGTCTCTCCCGCATTGGCTCAGCAGCAGCGTGATGTTCCCGAAAGCGAACAGTCCGACATTGAGCTTGGCACCACCAGCGGCACGCCCTCTGGCGGCGAAATCGTTGTCCAGGGGCGGCGTTTGCGCGGTCAATTGGATGTTGAGCAGGCCCCGCTACTGGAGCTGAATGCGGAAGACATCGCTGGCGAGGGCGTGACCTCGATCGCCGATCTCGTGACGCAAGTGACCAATCAAACCGGCTCTGCGCGCGGGCGCGGCGGCGGCGGACGTCCAGTTATTCTGGTCAACGGCATACGTATCGGCAGCTTTCGCGAGCTGCGATCCTATCCGCCAGAGGCGCTCGAGAAAGTCGAAGTATTCCCTGAGGAAGTGGCGCAAAGGTTTGGTTTTTCGCCCGATCGCCGGGTCATCAACCTGATCCTGAAAGAAAACTTCTCTAGCCGCGAGATTGAACTGGAATTTGAAGGGCCCTCTAGCGGCGGATATATCGCGCTGGAGCAAGAGCTTGGCTATCTTAAGATTGCCGATGGCGGGCGGTTCAACGCCAATTTTGAAGCGCGCGATCTCTCGCTGCTGACGGAAAGCGAGCGCGACCTGATCCAGACGCCGGGCTCTATCTCAGAGCTGGCGAGCGATCCCGATCAGGCCGAATTTCGCTCTTTGATCGCGGACAGCCTGCAATTGGAGGGCAGCCTCAGCTGGGCCAAAGCCATCGTCGACAGCGGCACCTCGCTCAGTGCGAACATCAATTATACCCGCAACCAAAGCCGCAGCCTGTCCGGTCTCAATATCGTTGAGTTGGAAGACGGGGCGGGGAACACCTTGCTGCGGACCTTTGGCGAGGATGATCCGCTGGAACGGCGCGTCTCCACCGACACCTATCAGGCCTCTGGCTCGTTGACCCGCCCGCTTGGCGCGTTCCGCCTGACCGCGACGTTCGATGGCAGCCGGATCGATAGCGAGACAGAGATCGATCAGCGTTTTGACACGCAGGCGCTTCAAGACGCTGCTCTGGCTGGCACGCTTGCACTCGACGGAGCGCTTCCGACCTCGGCGGAGGCAGGCTTTGAAACGGCGCGCTCGCGCAATTGGACGGCTACCTCGAAAGTGACCGCGCGCGGTCCGCTGGCGGATTTGCCCGGCGGCGAATTGCTTGCGACTTTCGATGCCGGATACAGTTGGGACCGCATTGAGAGCAGCGACACGCGCTCGCTTGTGGATACCAGCCTGACGCGCGGCGATCTAGAGGGCGGGCTCAACCTCGTAATCCCGATCACCAGCACCCGGACAGGTTTTGCCGATGCGCTCGGCAGTTTCACATTGAACGCACAAATCGGCGCGGATTACCTGTCTGACTTCGGCACTTTGACCGATTGGACTGCGGGTCTCACCTGGGCGCCGACCAGCAACCTTGACCTCACCGCGACTTATATTGAGCGCGAAGTGGCCCCATCGCTGGGCAATCTGGGCAATCCAGAGATCATCACGCTCAACACGCCGGTGTTCGACTTTGTGAACGGCGAGACCGTGCTCGCGAGCGTCACCACGGGCGGCAATCCGGATCTGCTGGCTGAGAAGCAGCGCGACTGGCGCTTTGCGGTCAATTGGTCGCTGCCATTCTGGCGCGGCACGCGGCTAGGCGTGGAATATATCCGCAATCGCTCCGATGATGTGACCAGCAGTTTCCCGGTGCTGACCGAGGACATTGAGAACGCCTTTACGGACCGCGTCACGCGCGATGCGGATGGTACGCTTGTTGCGCTCGATCGCCGCGCGGTGACCTTTGCTGAAACCCGCGCTGAGCGGCTGCAATTCTCGCTCTTTAGGCGCGGAAGTTTTGGCGGTGCGCGCGCAGATGCAGGCTCTGGCGGTCGCGGTGGACCACCCGGCGCAGGTAGGCCTCCGGGTGGTGGTAGACCCGATGGTGCAGAGCGCAGAGGCGGCGCAGGCGGGCCACCGACCGCTGAGCAGCGCGAGCAATTCATGGCGTTCCGAACGCGAATTTGCGCCGATGATGGCTTGGATGTGTTGACCCGCTTGGTCGCGGCGGTGGAGGCAGGCGAGGACACCTCGGACATTCTGCCAAGCTTCAATCCAGAGCGTTTTGGCCGGATGCTGTCACGCGCCCGCGATGAAAATGGTGAGATCACGCCAGAGCGGATTGCTGAGTTCCGAACGCGTTTTTGCAGCATGGATCCCGCGATGATGCGCGGTCGCGGCGGCGGCGGCGAGCAAGCAGGCGCAGGGCAGGGCGGCAGGCCTCAGGGCTCAGGCCGACCTCCCGGCAATCCGCTGGCTAGCGGCTTTGGCCGTGATGGACGTGGGCGCTATTTCGTGAACCTCACCCACACGCTTGAGTTGGCGAATGAAATCCTGATCGCGCCGGGGCTGGAACCGCTCGATCTGCTGGATGGCGATGCCACCGGCTCCTTTGGTCAGGCGCGCAATGCGACCCGGCTGGAGGCGGGTATTTTCCGCAATGGCATGGGGATGCGCATTTCGGGCCGCTACACTGGCAGCGCCCGGATCGATGGCTCGACCCTTCTTGGATCGCCCGATCTGTTCTTCGATGACCTCGCGACCGTCGATCTGCGCGTGTTCGGCGATCTTGGCCGAATACTGGGCAAGGATGAGGGCTTCCTAAAAGGCTTCCGCATCGCCCTGCGCGCAGACAACATCTTTGACGCGCGCCGCAGGGTCACCGACAGCAATGGCGACACGCCGATTAATTTCCAACCGCAATTGATCGACCCGACCGGCAGGTTCCTTGGGATCGATCTTAGGAAGGTGTTCTAAACGTCGAGCTTGGGAAACATCCAGCGGCGCATGGCGCTCGGCTTAAACGGCTTCCAAGTGCCCTCTTTCTGGGCCAGCCGGTCAGCCATGGCGATCATCACCGATGGGTTTACGCCTAGCCCTAAATGGCTGGCGTAGACTTCGATGTTCTCGCTCGGGAACTCGCCCTTCTTCTGCACAGAGCCGCGCCAGTGGACCACGCCGTCGGTCTTGGTCAGGATCGACGTCGTCGGCACGGGCGGGGCGACATCTAGCCCTTGGAATTGGCCATCGCGCAATTGCTCCGGCTCATCGCCGTTGAAGAATTTGAATAGGCGCGCTGCGCTGGTGTGGTTGCGATCGTCAGAGATTGGGCTGCCCAGGCTGATCACAAGGCGCACCATCTCCGGGTGCAGCTTTGCCAGTTCGCGCGCGAGCACACCGCCCAAGCTCCAGCCGACCAGCGACACTTTGCGCCCGGTGTTCTCATACAGCTCACTCAGCTGCGCTTCGATGACTTGCAGCAGCTCTTCATTGACGCGGACATTGCGGCCCGCATCCCAGCCATGCGCATCATAACCCAAATCCCTCAGCAGGCGGCGCATTGGCACGGTTGAGCTGTTGGTCGCCATGAACCCCGGCAGGACCATGACAGCATGGCCATCGCCCTTGGGCAGTTGCGACAGCATCGGGCGCGAGGCGTAAAACGCGCCAAGCTCAAAGAAGGCGCGGCCTTCGGTCAGCGTCCAGAAACGGTGCGGCGGCTTCGCCTTCGTTTCTTCGAGAAATCGTTCAGCATCCATGGCTGAATTTGGTGCGATGCTCGCCATTATGTCTTTTTCCCAACCCGTTTTTGTGGTGTTTTGCGTTTTGTTTTTGTTGCCGTTTTCTTTGCAGGCGTTCGTTTCGCCGCTGTCTTTTTGGCTGGCGCCTTCTTTGCTGGCGCTCGTGTCGTCGCCTTTTTCTTTGGTGCCGGTTTGCCAGCCGCGGATGCCGCCGCTAGCAGCTCGTCATAGCTGTCTTGCAGGCATTGCGAGTAAAACTCTGGATCCGGCATGATGTCGCGGCAGGCTGTGAAGCTGATATAGGCCTCATCGACGTAGCTTTGCACGACATGGGCCAGACCCAAGCCTTCGGTCAGGCAAATGAGAGAGAGCGCCATGCTCTCCATCCGCGCGCCTGATGAATAGATATGCACGGGCGGCCCGGGCACGTTGGTAACAATAGTGTTGAACGGCATGGCGAGCTTATGCGCGATGCTGACCCGGCTGAACAATTGCGCGCCCAGCGCCATATAGAGCGCCGGATTGACCTTGCTCACCTCGGTCATGGTGCGCGCGCCCAGCGCGTTCGTCATGGCTTTGGAATTGCTGGTCTGGCCGTAGACATATTCCAGCCGCTCTTTGGGATCGGCGATATGCGTGCCCAGCGGGGCGACCATAGCCGCGACCTGATTGCCCATATCGCCCTTTTCATCCTTGGAGCGGACGGAAATCGGCGCCATCGCCGTCATTGTCGACTTAGGCAGGTCGTCCTTGGATGTGAGATATTTGTGGAGCGCGCCGCCGATCACCGCAATCGCTACATCGTTGACCTTCGAATCGGGCACAAGCGCGCGGATCGACTTGAATTTGTCGAGTGGGAACGCGCATCCTTCGACGACACGGTGCGGCGATATGGAGCGGTTAAAGCGGGTGCGCGGGGGCACCATGTCGGTGCTGAGTTTGAAATCGCGGGCGATCAGACCCTTGATCGCGCTGGCCACGCCGGGAAGGGACTGCGCCGCGACCTGGGCCTGTTTCAGCGGGTTGAGCAGCGCATTGATATAGGATTTGCCGAGCAATTCTGCTGGGCCCGGCACCTTTTCCGGTTTCCACGTGTCGGGCTTTTTCGGCGGCTCGACATCGGGCGTCATCGTGTGGAGCGCCTCCATCAAATCAATCCCGCTCATCCCGTCAATCGCGGCGTGATGCACCTTCGTGACGAAGGCGAAGCAGCCGGGCGGATAGCCGCGAACATTGTCGAGCCCCTCGACCACGGTGAATTCCCATGGCGGGCGATTGAGGTCGAGCGGGCGTGCGTGAATGCGCGCGGCCTGAATGCACAGCTGGCGCCAATCGCCGGGCTTGGGCAGGGCGACGTGGCGCACGTGATATTCCAGATCGAAATCGGGATCCTCGATCCAATATGGATAATCCAAGTCAAACGGCACGCGTACGAGCCGCTGGCGCATGGTTTTGGAGAGCTGCATCCGGCCTTCGATAAAGCTGAGGATGTCTTTAAAGCGGACGAACCCGCCGGGCGCCGTCGCCGGATTGTAGATCAACACGCTGCCGATGTGCATCGGCGAGTTCGGCGATTCCAGCGCTACGAACGATGAATCCATGCCTTGCAATTGGCGCAAGGTGTTCTCCCGCTTTTATCTGTCCTACCGCTTCACTGCTTGAGGACGGCCTACCCAATTTCAGGCGGCTTCGACCTATTTTTAGGCTCTATGAGCAATCGCTATAGACATTTCGGGCGCTAGACAAGCTCACGCGCGCGGTAGGTCTTGCCCCTAGGTAAAGGGCTGAGCGCTGACAGACTTATCGCTGCGCCACCATCCTGCCGGGGATAGGCCGCGTGCTGGAGAGAAGCCCGCGAGCACGAGCAATCCGGCGAGAATGCCCAGGTTTTTGACGAAATTCTGCCGTTCTCGGTCTACCATCGCCTCTTCCATGCTCCAGAAATCGTGGAGCATGAAGTTCACGAGCAGGACGTAGATCACACAGCCATAGGCAACGAGCCGCACATGGCGACCGGAGATAAGTAGCAATCCTCCGACAATGTTTACCGCAGCCGAAAACCACATCAGTGGCGCGGCAAAAGCGATCTGGTGGCTTTCCATGTAAGCGATAGTCTGCTCTGGCGCGGCAGCTTTCATCAGGCCGGGCAGCAGGAAATACAGGCCCAGAAGAATGCGTCCCGCCGTGATACTTACTTGTGACATGTAATCCCCTCTAATCTTCATTTTGCGTGTGCCTACGCTAACGCTGCTGCACAGGCTACGCCGCTGGCCCAGGCCCATTGGAAATTGTACCCGCCGAGCCAGCCGGTCACATCCACCGCCTCGCCGATGAAATACAATCCGGGCACGTTCTTCGCCTCTAGCGTCTTGGAGGAAAGCTCGTTTGTCGCAACGCCGCCTATCGTCACCTCGGCTTTTGCGAACCCTTCGGTGCCGTTGGGGGTGAAGCGCCAATCGGCGAGTTTGCGCTGAGCCTCTTGCAGAACTTTGTCGGGCACATTGCCAAATTCACGTTCAATCTTGAGGCGCTCAGCCAGCGCATCGGCCAGGCGGGCGGGCAAGTGTTCGCGAAGGGCGCTGCGGATGGTGGTTCGCGGGTTCTGGGCCTTCAGATCGACCAGCCAATTGTCGTCAATCGCTGGCAGGAATTCGATCCCGATTTCCTCGCCATGTTTCCAATAGGATGAGACTTGCAGGATCGCAGGGCCGGACAGGCCGCGGTGAGTGAACAGCGCTGCCTCTTCGAATTCGACCTTTGACTTTTTGACGCCAGTGCGCGCGGTCACCGGCGCTGACACACCGGATAGTTCGCGGAACAATACGTCCTCACCGCCCAGTGTCAGCGGGACGAGGGCAGGACGCGGCTCCACGACTTTCAGGCCAAATTGCCGCGCCAGCTCATAGGCATAGTCGGTCGCGCCCATTTTCGGGATCGACGGTCCGCCCGTCGCCACGACCAGCGACTTTGCGCGCATCGCCTGGCCGTTTGCTTTGACCGCAAACTCGTAACTATCTTCGTTTGGCTGGCCACCCGCGCCCTCCACCCTTCCACCCGGATTAGTGTCCGGTAGGCTCCGGGTGGAAGGGTGGAGGGCGCGGGTGGCTCCGGCATCGTCAAAAGACACTCTCACCACATCGCTGACATACGCATCGCACAGCACATCAACTTGCCCGCCGTGCTGTGCCGCTTTGCCGCATTCATCGAGCAGCATTTCCACGATCTGCTTGGCGGAGCCATCGCAGAACAATTGCCCCAGCGTCTTCTCGTGCCAGGCAATGCCATGGCTGTTCACCAGATCGATAAAATCCTGCGGCGTGTACCGGCTGAGCGCGGATTTCGCGAAATGCGGATTGGCCGAGAGGTAATTCGCCGCTGTTGTGCGCGAATTGGTGAAATTGCAGCGCCCGCCGCCTGAAATCAGGATCTTCTTGCCCGGCGCGTTCGCCTTTTCCAGCACAGCCACGCGTTTGCCGCGCTTGCCCGCCTCTGCCGCGCACATCAGCCCGGCGGCGCCCGCGCCCAGAACGATCACATCATATTCTTGCATGGCCGCATCGATAGGCGGGTGTGCAAGCAATGCCAATCACGCATTGCCAACCCCGGCGCGCCATCCCTATTTGATGGGCATGGCCCGGACACCTGCTGGCACCTCTGACAATCCCCACGGGGCAGACCGCTTTAATGAAGAGCGGGCGGCCTATACCGTCGCGAGTGCGCAGCCGAATCTGGAGGCTGGCGTCACCGCGATCCGGGATACGGTGAAGACGCTGAAACCGGTCCCCGGCGTGTACCGCATGCTCGATACGCGCGGCGATGTGCTGTATGTGGGCAAGGCGCGCAGTCTGAAAGCGAGGGTCGCGAATTACACTCAGGTCAATGGCCTCTCTGGCCGGCTGCAACGCATGGTCAGCCAATGCCGCGCGATGGAGATCATCACCACCAATTCCGAGGCTGAGGCGCTGCTGCTGGAGGCGCAACTGATCAAGCGGTTTCGCCCGCCGTTCAACGTGCTGCTGCGCGATGATAAGAGCTTTCCCTTCATCCTGCTGCGCAGCGATCATGAGTTTCCGCGCATCCACAAGCATCGCGGCGCGCGCAAGGCGAAGGGCAATTATTACGGACCGTTCGCCAGCGCGGGCAGTGTGAATACGACGCTCAATGCGCTGCAAAAGCTGTTCCTGCTGCGGTCTTGCACCGACAGCTTCTTCAAGAACCGCGACCGGCCATGCCTGCTGTATCAGATCAAGCGCTGCTCTGCGCCCTGCGTCGGCCGGATCAGCGAGCCCGATTATGACAAGCTCGTCGATCAGGCGAAGAACTTCCTCGCGGGCAAATCTGGGCAAGTTCAGCAGGACCTGGAAAAGCAGATGGCGAAGGCGGCGGAGGAGCTCGATTTTGAGACCGCCGCGATCCTGCGCGACCGTTTGCGCGCGGCGACCTTCATTCAAGGGTCACAGGCGATCAACGCCAGCGGTGTAGGCGATGCGGACGTCTTCGCGCTCCACGCGAAGGGCGGGCAGGTCGGCATCCAGGCCTTCTTTATTCGCGGCGGGCAGAATTGGGGGCACCGCGCGTTCTTCCCGACGCATACGAAGGGCGTTGAGGAGGATCAGATCCTCTCCAATGTCATCCTGCAATTCTATGAGGAAGTGCCGCCGCCGCCGATGATCCTGGTCGACCGGGAGCTGCTGGAAAGCGAGCTGATCGAAGCGGCGCTGTCCGAAGTGGCCGACAAGAAGGTCGCGCTCTCTGTCCCGCAACGCGGCGACCGGCGCAAGCTGATGGAGCAGGCGAGCCGCAATGCCGTTGAGGCACTGGAGCGTCGGCTGGCCGAGACCGGCACGCGGGCCAAGACCAATCGCGAAATGGCCGAATTCCTGGAACTCGATGCTCCGCCTCAGCGGGTGGAGATCTACGACAACAGCCATATTCAGGGCACAAAGGCGGTCGGCGCGATGGTGGTGGCCGGACCGGAAGGCTTTGAAAAGTCGCAATATCGCAAGTTCAACATCAAGTCCGCTCAGACCAATGATGATTACGCGATGATGCGCGAGGTGATGGAGCGAAGGTTCACGCGCGCGATGAAGGACGACCCAGACCGGGAGCGCGAAGGCGTTTGGCCTGATCTCGTCCTGCTGGATGGCGGCAAAGGGCAGATGTCGAGCGTGCAGGGAGTGCTGGGTGAGCTCGGCATTGAAGACCTGGCTGTGATCGCAATCGCCAAGGGTCCGCATCACGGCCGCGAAGGGCGCGAGGTGTTCCACTTCCCCGACGGGCGCGAGAAGATGCTGCCGACCAACTCGCCGGTGCTATACCATTTGCAAAACCTGCGCGACGAGGTGCACCGTTATGCCATTGGCGCGCACCGCGCGAAGCGGTCCAAAGCGATCACGGCGAGCCCTTTGGACGAAATCCCCGGCATTGGCCCTGCAAGAAAGCGCGCGCTGCTGCTGCACTTCGGCACGGCCAGCAAGGTGCGGGCAGCCTCGCTGCAAGACCTCCAACGCGCACCCGGCGTCAGCGATGCGGTGGCGCAGACGATCTATGATTTCTACCACGCGGGTGGGTGATCATGGGGACCTTTGCGCAATATCTGCCAAGATTAAGCGCTTGGCTGCGCCGTTTGCAGACTCAATTTTTGATGCCCAGAATTTCAAGTCTTTCGCTGCCGCGACATTGTCGCCGTGCAAGGACCGTGTGAGTAAGCCTCGTTTGTGCTCAGGAAAGGAAGAACTCTTACGGAACGGCAAAACTTTCTTGAGCTCCCTGACGAACGCGCGCCCATTCCCGCTTATAGAGTTGTATCTTGTTATATTTCCTGTGAGTTCTACAATATCTGGGTCTTCATCTCTGGTGTTCACCCACTCACTAGTCTCTTGATTGAATGTTACTAATGGGGCTCGCGGACGCTCAAGTTGAATTGATGGCACACCATGATCAATCGCTCGATGGGCACGTTGCAAGCTACCTTCTAATGTTTCCGCGAGCTGATCGAAGAAAGTCTCATCGGCACTTAGGGCAATTTTCTGGACCGACGGGCTCTCCGGTTTTGGGACGACATACCCCACAGCCTTTGAGAGTGAATACTTCAGAAATTCATAGAAAGCTGCGCCGGTTAGGGCTGCTGTAACTGGGTAAGCCTCGATCATGGCAACCATACCTACCAACACGCTTCCGCGCTTTGGTGCTCCCATGTACATCTGTGCTTGCTTGATCGCTGTGGCACGAGACACGATTTCATTAGACATGTATGCGTGAACGGCAATCTGAAGGGCCTGTGCGAACCCATACAGTGATGTTGCGCCATCGTATAGATCTACGCCTCTTTGATCTGCGACTTCACCCTGGAACCTCAGTTTCAACGGAAATTTTTTTGGTTCTTCAAGGGTTCTCGTTCTCTTCGACAAAATTATTACTCCATCAATTTAGAAAATCAGAATTGAATTGATATTTTCCATATAAATATTGTCAATTTTTGATTTTAAAATAACTATTCTCAAGTTGAACGATTTTTATTTTCGACGCGTGATCTTTCTTGATTCCGATAGTCAAAATCGAAAAATGGTTTGTTGAACTGTCTCTCAAGGTGCTCAGTAGAAAGCTGAAATTCAGGCTGCTTCGATCGCTCTGAGACCATGAAAACGAACAGATTTTGACCCACTAAAATGAAGGCACGGGGAACCACCCGGCGTTCATCTTTGTTTAGTTAGCTTGGGGCAATCAAGCGTTACGGGAGTGATACATATGGCCGAAGGCCAGCAGCCAGCAATAGGGGGTGAACAGCCCGCAAAGCGCAACGCCTTCACCCGTTTTCTTGATGGGGTCGAATGGCTCGGCAATCTGCTGCCGCACCCGGTCACTTTGTTTGCTGTGCTGGCGCTTGGGATTGTGCTGCTGTCTGGCCTGCTCGGCTGGATGGGGGTCGCGGTGGAAGATCCGCGTCCGCTCGGCGCAAAAGGTGTGGCCGAGGATGGGATGATCCGCGCGGTCAGCCTGATGGACGGCGATGGGATCCGCCGCATCTTTACCGGCCTGGTCGACAATTTCACCGGCTTTGCCCCGCTGGGCGTGGTGCTGGTCGCGATGCTGGGCGTCGGGGTGGCGGAGAAATCCGGCCTGCTGTCGGCCGCCGTGCGCAGCATGGTGCTCAATGCCCCGCCAAAGCTGGTGACGGTCGCGATCGTGTTTGCTGGCATCGTTTCCAACACCGCTTCTGAAGTCGGTTATGTGGTCCTGATCCCGCTTGCTGGCGCGATCTTCTATGCGTTGGGGCGCCATCCGCTGGCCGGAATGGCCGCCGCCTTTGCCGGGGTGTCCGGCGGCTACAGCGCGAATCTGCTGATCGGCACGATCGATCCATTGCTGGCGGGCATCACGCAAGAGGCCGCCCGTCTGATCGCCCCTGATTACACTGTGGTGGCTACGGCCAATTGGTATTTCATGATGGCCTCTACGGTCCTCATCACGCTGATCGGCTCGCTGGTTACGATCTACATCGTCGAGCCGAAGCTCGGCAAATATGATTCCTCGCTGGCTGATCCGACGATCTTGGATGATCGGATGATGGAGCAGGTCAGCGATGATGAGCGCAAGGGCCTTCGCTGGGCGGGCCTGGCGCTGCTCGGCGTGCTGGGCCTGATGGCGCTCACGCTGCTGCCGGATTGGGGCGTGCTGCGTAATCCCGACGATGGTGACCGGATCGACAGCCCATTTTTCGACGGCTTCGTCGTATGGATCCTGATCTTCTTCGTCGCGCTCGGCTATGCCTATGGCCGCGCGGTTGGGACGATGAAGACCGACCGCGACATTATCGACGCGATGGCCGCTGCGCTTTCCTCGCTCGGCCTTTACATCGTGCTGGTGTTCTTTGCCGCGCAATTTGTTGCCTTCTTTGGCTGGACCAATTTGGGCGCGATCACAGCGGTGACCGGCGCGAATTTCCTGGTTGAGACCGGGATGACCGGGCCCAGCATCTTCTTCATGTTCATTCTGCTGTGCGCGGTGATTAACCTGTCGCTTGGCTCGGCCTCTGCGCAATGGGCCGTGACTGCGCCTATATTTGTGCCGATGTTGATGCTGGTGGGATATTCACCCGAAGTGATCCAGGCGGCCTACCGGATCGGTGACAGCACCACCAATATCATCACCCCGATGATGAGCTATTTCGGGCTAATCCTGGCCTGGGCAACGCGGTATAAGAGCGATCTGGGCGTGGGTACGATGATTGCGATGATGCTGCCCTATTCGATGTTCTTCATCGCGTTCTGGTCGGTATTTTTCTACCTTTGGACCTTTGTGTTTGGTCTGCCAGTGGGGCCGGGTTCGCCCACCTTCTACGCGCCGTAGGTCGCGCGTGATCAGACCTCGCGGGTCTGGCCGAGGATAAGGGCGCGCTTTGCGTTGACGGCATTGATGATGAATTCCATCACGGCGCGGATGCGCGGTGTCTGCCTGAGGTCGGGATGGGTCAGCACCCACAATTCCTGCTGCGGAACCGGCGGCTGAGAACTGAGACGCACGAGGGTCGGTTCTGGGTCGGCCATGAAGCAAGCCCCGCGGCTGAGCCCCAGGCCGCTGACCAAGGCGCGGTGCCGGGCGGTGATATCGTCGATCATCAGCGCGATTGGCGCATCGGGGTAGGGCGAGCCCGCCAGCCAGCTGGGATCGGTTGCAGCGGCAGAGGGCGCGATCCAGCGTAGCTCCTCCTCTGGCGTGCGGGCGAGGTAATTACGGTCCGCATAATAGGTCACGCAATTGGGGAACAGCCGCCGGCCAACCAGATGATCTGGCGGCTCCTGCGCCCCGCGAATGACAACATCCGCCTCGCTGCGATCCAGATCAACAAAGCGATAGCTTGTTTCGACCGTCAAAGTGATCGCCGGATAGGTCTCGGCGAATTCGAGCAGTTCTTCCAGCAGCAGAAATTGCGCAATCGCCTCTGGCAGGGAGAGTGTGATGGGGCCGGACAGGTCTTCGCCAACGGCCTTTTGCTGGCGCGCGGCATCGAGTGTGAGCCGCTCCATCCGCTCCGCAACGCCAATCAGCGCCTCGCCGAGCTTCGTCGCGCGGTATCCACCGGGCGCCTTGTCGAACAATTGCCCGCGCGCGTCCTGTAAGGTGGCGAGGCGGCGGGAGACGGTCGTATGGGTGAGGCCAAGCGATGCCGCCGCTGAGCGCAGCGACCCGCAACGAGCCAGCGCCAGGATCAGGCGATAATCGTCCCAGTCATTCATTGGTGAGTGTCCATGCCGGAACGTTTATGCACCAAAGGTCGCGAAAATCTAGCCGAGACTTGTGCCATTGGGCGGCTATTGGTGCGTGACGTAACCAATTTGGAGTTTTCCCCTTATGACTTTCCCGCCCCGGCTCGGCTACGCACTCTCGCTCGCATCGGCGCTAGCCATTGGGCTCACCATGCCTTCCGCCGCGTTTGCAGAAGATCACGCGAAGCCGCAGTCCAAGGCCCAGACTGCCAGTGCGAAACCCGCCGATCCAGCCAAGCCAGCCAAGGATGTGGTGATTGAGCTGAAGTCTGGTCAAGTGCTGCAAGTGATTGCCTCTCAGATTCGGCCCGATGGCGGGGCAGCGCGGCGCACTTATGCGCAAACGGCCTTTCCGATTGCCTCGTCTTTTGGCTTTGCCCCGCTGGGCACGCTTGCGGTGAAGCGAAAGGTGGTGAGCGATTTTGAACCGGAGGCGTTTTCGTTCTTCTCTTGGCCCAGTGAAGAGGCCGTGCAGAGCTTTGATAGTCACCCCGATTGGCCCGCGATCAAGGCGACCCGTCCGGACGCTTGGAGCGAGTTAAAAGTGTACACCGATACGCTCGAGGAAGACCTCTCTTTGCGGTTCCGCGCGGACAAATATTACACGGTCGTGGCCGCTTGGTTCAATCCCGAAAATCCAGGCGATTATGACCGTTATCTAAGCGGGATTGAGAGCGCGGTTGAACGCGCAGGCGGCCGGTTCATCTATAAGATGCGCGAACCGAGCTTTGAGGCGCATGCTTCCGCGCTAACCTCTCCGGGTCAGATCACGTTTGTAGAATGGGATAAGCCCGATAGCTTTGCCGAGGCGCAAAAGTCGGACGAATATCTCGCCAATCGGCAATATTTTGCGAGCGGATTGGAGCGCTTCGAGTTTTACTGGCTCGGTCTGCCTGACGCCTAAACCACGCATGGCCCATAAAAAACGGGGCAGGCCGCAAAGCCTGCCCCGCATTTTTCAATCGGAGAGAGTGCGGCCTAGATTAGAGGCCTTCGACGCTCTTGCTGACCAAGACGTTTACTGCAACGCGGCGGTTTTGCGCCTTACCCTGAGGGGTTGAGTTGTCAGCTGCTGGATCAGCTTCTGCCATGCCGGTTGGGGTCAGCATGCGATATGGCTTCCAACCGCACTGCTGCTGCAGATAGTTCACAACGCGGCTGGCGCGCTTTTCGCTCAGCTCTTGGTTGATCTCATAGCTGCCGGTTGAGTCGGTGTAGCCGACGACCAGAAGCAGTGCGTTGTCCATTGTATTGGCTTGCTCAGCCGCGCTGCAGAGCTCTGCGCGCGCTTGGCTGGAGAGGTTGTACCGGCCAGTGTCGAAATAGACATTGGTGGTGCCTCTGATGTTGTATTGATCGATGTCACCAAAGCGACCGCGCAGCGCCTCTGTTGCGGCGGCGTTCTTCGAAATCGCCGCGCCTTGCTCGCCGAACTGCTGCTCGGTGCCATTGCGGATCATCGATGCTGTGCGCAGATCCTTGTTCTTCAGGTTGACGCGGGTGGCGACAAGACCACCAGCCCATTCAACTGTCTTTACCGACACTGGCAGACCGTTGAGCAATTGCTCAGAACCCAGCTTGTCGCGGTTAAGACCCAGGAAGCCGCCTTTGGCGCGGATCTCTGTTCCATCGCTCAGGCGGATCGCTGTGCGTGAACCATCAACGGTCGTGACTTGAAACTCACCATCGCGGCGAGCCGAGATAAAGCCATCAATTTCTGGTCCCTCTGGCATGTCCGACAGATCAGCAGGCGGTGAGCCGGTGACCGTGGTCAGCACTTCGCCCTGTTGGGCAGGAACAGGCATAGGCTCTTGGCCGATTGCGCCGCTTGCCATGGGCAGGGCGATCACAGCCGACAGGAAAAGAGCGGTATGCTTCTTTGAAATGGCAGTCATTAAAGTACTCCTCAAAACTATGGCAGCCAGCCGTTCGTCGTCTCGGCATTTGTTAGACCGCCCCCTGTGATGGCGTGTCTGGCTGCTAAAGCCCCCTCGAAAATTCGTGCACAACATGTGCGCTTGGATGCCGTTTTTGGGCGACATGTGGGGCCTGAGTGTCAGCCAAACCTTTCTCCCAGATGAACAGATCGGTCAGTTTTGTTAGTTGTACGGGTCGTTTGACCGCTTGCTGCGACGAACCGTTGCGACGAACCGTTGCGCGTTTGGCGATTGGATAGGCTTTGTCACAATTCGCCAAGAGGCATGCGCTGCAAGAGAGAATCGCTATCGGAGGCGTGGGGGCTGACTGGCGCTAGACCCTGCGGAAGTTCCACACGGCGTTGAGCACGAACACGAGCAGCCCCGCGATCACGGACACCAATACGCGCGCGATCATATAGTCGATCGGGGTCAGCGCCAGCATCACCGCCATCAGCGCCATGGTCGCGGCCAGGCCAATCGCGCCGTTTACAAGAAATAGAGCGTATCCGCTGGCCAGCGCGCGGTCCGTCCCGCGGAAAATCCAGCTCCTGCCGAGGAAATAGTGCAGGGTGTTGGCGACAGCGAAACCAATGCCAGAGGCGATCACCTCTCCCATCCCGCCGCGCTCGACCAGCAGCCACAATGCGCCCAGCCCGATTAGAAAGACCCCGGTGCTGACCACGGTGTTGCGTGCCAGCATCCAGCCTACCCGCACCTTGAGCAGGCGCGTGATCAGGCTCCCGCGCGGGCGGCCATCGTGCGTCTCTTCTGTGGGCTCTGCCGCTGCGCTCACGCTGGGTGCACTGCGTTAGGTAGCTGAGCGCAGCCGGTCGGAATAGCGATCCGGGTCTTGCTCACCGTCATCCGCCCACACGTCCTTCCGCGTCACAAACGGGTTGAGGAACAGGATCGGCAATTTCAGGAACAGCAGCTCTGAATGGATAAAGCCGTCAACGGTGCGCTCCCACCATTTCGGGTCGCGCTTGGCATTGTCACGCAGCCAGCCGTCATAGGGCGCCCAGTGGCTGGGCTCGTCTCGCTCGATCACTTTGAAGATCTTCACCAGGGCTGGGTCGGATTTCACAAACGGGTTTTTCAGCAGGATCTCAATCTGTTTGTAGCCGCGCTTTTCCGTCAGCGAGATAACCCGGCAAAGCCGCTCAAACAGTTCATCGCGTTCGATCACCGCCTGCGTATCGAGCTTGTCGATGGAGGTGCCGAACATGATCTCGATAAAGCGATCAATATGGCCAAAGGTCCGGTCAAGGTGGATCGGATGCTTGCCCTGCAGCTCAAACCAGCGCTTGAACATGACGTAATGCTTGCGCTCATCCGCGCGGTGTTTCTCGATCATAGTGATCAGCGGATCGCCGGGTTCGCAGCGCGCCCGCACAGCCTCCAGCACGCGGTCTAGCGCGGTGTAACCGCGATGTTCATTGTAGATGTAAATTGACCCCAAAAGGTCCAGATAGCGCCGGCGAAACCAATCGATCATGCCATTCTCCTGTAGAGTTAGGGTACGGCAAAAGCGGTGATTGACAAAGCTATGGCGCTGATACCGTAGCGCCCTGATCAATCTGTGCACGAAAACGCACCCGAAAGCCAGCGCTTCCACTCCGCGCTATTGATAGCGCATCAGGTTCTAGCCGCCGGGCGCGTCCAAGCCTGACAGACCGCCCAGACCGAGCATTGGTCCATCACTCTTGCGAATTGGCAACCATGTCGCGTTGGAGCGTTCGGCCCGCCAACAGGTAATGCAGGGCCGCCCAGCCATAGATGCAGCTAAAGATGACAATCGACCACTGAAGCCCGCGCGCTTCCGCGCTGGAGCAGGCTTCCATCGCCTCCTGCTCTGAGCCGCCGAGCAGCGCCTTCGCATCAGCGCCAAGCGAGAGCAGCGGCTTGCACGTCTCCAGCGTCAGCCCGAGGGCTTGCCCGTCGAGGAACATAGTCTTGAGCATTGTCGAGAGCACACCGATCACTGGCGGGCCAAGGCCGTACCCGAGCAAATTGACCACAAACAATGTGATCGCGACCGATGTTGCGCGCATCCTGCTGTCGACCACTCCACCCGACACGGCATACATTGGGCCGAGGTAGAAATAGTGGATCATCGCGGCGACCATCAGCGCTGGAACCGCCAGCCACAGATTGGGCATTAGAAAGCCAAATGCATAGAGCGGCACGGATGCCCCCATGCCAATCGCGGGCAGCCACGAGAGCGCATTGGGATGTTTTTGGGACATCTTGTCAGCCAGCCAGCCAGAACTGAACACGCCAACCGCTGCCATCACGCCCAGCACAACGCCGTAAAGCAAAGAGGCTTGCTGGATCGTAAGCCCGTGCGTGCGCAGCAGGAATGATGTGGTGAACTGACCCACGCCATAGCCTACGAAAGAGGCAAGCGTCGCGCCGAACACGATATGACGATAGGCTGGCTTCTTGGCCAAAACGGCTAGCGCCTCTTTGAAGCTTGCCTTCTCCAGCCCCTGCAGCGCAGCGGGATCGGTGTAGCCGCGCGGAGGCTCCTTAATGGTGCGCCATACAATCAGCGACAACAGCAGGCCTGGCACGCCGCAAACGACAAAGGCGACACGCCAGCCTTCCACTTGTGTCCAGTCCAGATCGCCAAACAGAGAGCCGATGCCGATCGAATTCACAAATGCGCCGTATTGCGCGCCGTCGAGCCCAGCCAGCTGACCGCCGAAAATCGAGGCGAGCATTCCGCCGAGCGGTACGCCCAAAGCGTAGACCGAGACCGCCGTCGCGCGGCGGGATGGCACGAAGTAGTCCGCGATCAGAGACTGGGCAGGCGGCGTGCATCCGGCCTCACCAATGCTGACGCCAATTCGGAACAAAAACAGCATCATAAACGACATTGCGAACCCGCACAGAGCCGTAAACAAGCTCCATACCGCGACCGCCGTTGCGATGATCAGCACTCGGTTATAGCGTTCAGCCCCGCGTGCAATTGGGATGCCGATGAAGGTGTAGAGCACGGCGAAGGCTGGCCCGCCGAGCAAGCCCATTTGCCAGTCTTCCAGACCGAAAGTGAGCTTGATTGGCTCCGTCAGGATATTGATGATCGTGCGATCGATGAAATTGAAGATGTAAACGACGAGCAAGGCGCTCAGAACATAGGCGCGGTAGCCAGGCGTTCCGAAACCTTCGGAGGCAGGAGGAGCCGCACCTTTCGGTGCGTGCATAGTCGCTTCGGCCATCAATTTCTCCCAAACAGCATTCGTCGATCTCAGACCGAGTTGTTCTCGGCTCCGTCACCGCGTCGTTTTATTGCTTGCCCGCACCTTCTGAGTATTTGTGCCAGAGGTAAAGCACAATGACGCGGCGCGCGGTTTCTGCGGCGAGAATGGCCAGTGAGGAGGGAGGGGCGTAGGCGCTTTCCTACGCATTGCCCACGCGCCTATTCACACGGATATGAAGTTCTATCCGCCTTGTGTTTCTCAGCCTCGCAAGCTGCCTAGGCGCATTCCGCCTTTCTATGCAGTGCCGGTCAAGCAGCGCGTCGATGGTTGGACGCCGCTGAGGCAGGCGGAGTTTATTGGTTGGCTTGCGCAAACGCGCTGTGTGACGGAGGCGGCGCGCAGGGTCTCTATGGCGCGCGAGAGTGCTTACCGGCTGCGGGCGCAAATGTGGTCGGAGAGTTTCTATGCGGCGCTCGCAAAGGAATGGCAGCCGCGCGATATTGGGACGGCGCCCGAAGCAGTTTTGGGCGCGCAGCCAAAAGTCACACTTCGCGAGCTGGAATGGCGCATTGAAAGCGGCATTTGGCGAGTGATTTTGCGCGGCGGGAAATATGCAGGAGTGCGCCAAAAGCCCGACAATTCTGCGGTTTTGGCGCATCTGGCGCGCTGCCGCGTGTCGCTGGCTGATTATCGCCAGCAGGCAGCGTCACTATGAAAAGTCACACTTTTGAAAAGCGTATCTGCGTTCCAAAAAAGCCCCCACTCCGCGCGGGGCGGAGCAGGGGCTGTTTCGCTCACATTGCTGTGATCGTGTTCGGCTTAGGCCGGGTAAACCCAGGCTGTGCCGCGCGCGAGGTTCTCGCTGGCGAAGGCCCAGTTGAGCTTCGAACCGACGACCGCGTCGAGATAGGCTGGACGCTTGTTCTGGTGGTCGAGGTAATAGGCGTGTTCCCAAACATCGACGACCAGCAGCGGGTTCACGCCGTCTTGGTCAGCCAGTGTGTCGCCATCGTGGGTTTCCTCGATCGTGAGCGCGCCGTCCTTCTCAGCCAGCCAGACCCAGCCGCTGGCGAAGTGACCCGCGCCGCGTGTTTTCAGCTGTTCCTTAAGCTCATCGACGGAGCCGAATGCGGCGTCGATCTTGGCTTTGAGCTCGTCCGATGGGGCGGTCTCTTCAGCTGCCATGGAGTGCCAGTAGAACCCGTGGTTCCAGGTTTGCGCAGCGTTGTTGAACAGCCCTTGGTTGCTGCCGCGTGCGGCGCCAACGATCGCCTCGAGCGAGGCATCGGCGTGATCGGTGCCGTCAATCGCGGCGTTCATCTTGTCGATGTAGGTCTGATGGTGCTTGCCGTGGTGAAACGACAGTGTCTCTGCCGAAACGGCCGGTGCAAGTGCGGTGTCTGCGTAAGGTAAGTCGATGAGTTTGAAAGCCACTTTGGTCCCTCTCTTATGAAGTCTGGATCGCTATAGGGACAATGCACGGCGTGGGCAAAGGTTGCATCGCAATTGGAATTGGATGTCTGCGGTGCGGGCAGCAGGGGCTTGCCGCAACAGCCCATGCTGAGTGCAGAGCGGAGCTAACGCTGGATCAGGAAACGGATCGGCCGATCAATCGCAATCGGATTGGTGGCGGATGTGACCGTAAAGACGTTGGTTCAAGGGCTAAGCGGCGCGGTAAATCCATCAGCCATCTCACCCACCAATGCCAGTCCTTCGATCGTATGCATCTCAGCGCCTGCAATCACGCCGCCAGCCGCAAACAGACCGGAAAACGGGCCACTGGTGATCAACTCAACCTGACGCATGCCATCCGCACGTTGCTGCCGCTGCATCTCTGCAAACCGGTAGGCTGCGGTATCAGTCGAACTCATGGTGAACTGTGGAAGCTCAGAGGGCACTTCAGTGCCATAGGGGTCCTGCGCGGTGTTCATGCCGGGCTGACCCGTCGGCTGACGCAACGGAAGATCCACCGCAAGCTGCTGCGCAGCCGTGGTGAAAGGAGAGGCCTTGTAAGTATCGAGCGAGCTTTGGAATTGGCCTTGTTGGCGCGGGCCAAGCTGGCTCATCACGGCAGCCTCCAGATCGGCGGCACTGAAGCCGTCGGTGAGGCCGGTGCCTTGGTATGTGCCATCGGAAATGCCCTGCATGGCCATATCGACGCTGGCGGCAAGGCGGTCGGTCTCCAGACCCGCAGGGCCGGTGGAGGAGCCGATCAGATTGTTGGCCATCTCGGCAGCGCTGATCCCATCAGAGCCAGATCCGGATTGGCCCGCACCAATCCCGGATACGCCGTTATTGCCGCCTTCGATGCTTGCCACGCGTTATGCTCCTGATTGCACTGATGTTGAAAGGATGCGTTATCAGGAGGCGGATAGGCGCGGCATCTGCAAAACGTATAGGCCGGAGTGCAATTGCGCGATCAGGCAGCGGCTTCTTGCAATTGGTGAAGCTTGAAGGCGCGGTCGCTGGCGAGCTGCGAATGCTCTACCCAGGTGGAATGCACCCCGCTGCTAATCTTGTGCGGCAAAGCGAGGCGGCAGATCGGACCTTTCGCCACATCGCTGGCGTCCAGAATGGCGAGTTCAGATGTGCCGCTATTCTCGTCGATCAGGAAAGTGACGAGATAGCCGTCATCCTCTGCCAGTGTCTCACCGGCTGCGGCCTTGCGCGGGATCATCGGGCTTTCGCTGGCATAGACGCCGTCTGGCAGGGTGAAGATCTGCTCTTCGCCGGTCTCTGTGTCTTGCCGGACATAGCCATTGAACAGGAACCAGCCGGGCCGGGTCGTGGTCGACCAAATGTAGCGCGATTTACGCATCGCATAGGCCGGGTTGATCATGCCAAATTCGACGATCCGGTCCGACAGGCGCTCTTCCTTGCACTCGCCTGTGGAGAGGTTGAAGCGCCAGCGGTGCAGGCGGCTCTTGAAACTGTGCTCGTCGACATAGGCCATCATCCGCCCGTGTTCGCCTTGCTCCTCCAGCGGTTCGGGCATGGGTTCGTCTTGGTAATAGCCTTCCATCACGACCTCATCGCCGTCTGGCCCGCTCTCTTCCCAAGCGTTCGTCCAGTGCAGCACATAGGTCGGCGAGGCTTCAAACCAACGGATGTCCTGCGCGCTGCCATGGCGAGGGATCAGAGCAAAGCGGGTTGGCACCCCTTCGTGCAGGCGAGCGGCGTGAATGCCGCGCTCCAGCAGCTTCGCATCCCAGAACAAGGGCATGTCGTTGAGGATCGACCAGTTCGGCGTGATCGCCATATCATGTGGCAAGCGCGGGCCATCGAGCGGAACCGGCGTATAGTGGACCAGCTTACCCGCCCGGTTGACGACACCGTAATGCATGTAAGGCGCGTGGACGGAATAGTTGAAGAACATCAGCTCGCCGGTGCTCTCATCCACCTTGGGATGGGCAGAGACCCCGTCGATCGGCCCCCAAGGCGCTTTGCCGAGGTTCTCCAGAGTCACAGGGTCCATCTGCCAAGCTTCACCGCATTGATAGAGCGTCGCCAGCGCGGTCCCCGCATGGACCAGAATGTCGGTCGATGCTGTGTCCTTAAGCCCGCCATGCGCGCCAAAGCCCGGGCGCAGCGAAGTGCCGGGAGGGTCCATCAATCCGCCCCACAGCGCCTGGCCCGCGATCTGCTCAGCCTCAAAGCATTGAGTGCGCACAAAGCGGTTGCGATAGCTGGCCTTGCCGCCCGAAATATTCACCTGATGCACCATCGCATCGCCGTCAAACGGGTGGTGCCGACCCAGCGGCTGGTGCGCTGGGTTCTCTGTATTGCGCAGGTAAATACCATCAATATCGGCTGGAATTTCGCCCTCGATCACTTCCAGCTCATCGACATCCACCTCTTCGTGAACCGGCGTCCATGGCCCGGAAAGATACGGGTGGTTGCTGGGTTCAAGCGTCGTTTTGAAAGGCGGTTGGCGGGTGATTTGCATTGCGGTGTTCTCCTGATCGCTCAGCCTAGCGGTGAAGGCGATGATATCAAGCGGATTGGCCAGCAAATGGCGGTCAATTTGATATAGATCAATGACGCCGCCCATTGGAACTTCCATCCCGCACTCAGGAAGGAGAACACGGTTATGAAATCGATATTACTGCACATCAGCACCGATGCGGGAATGGAGGCGCGCTTGCAAACTGCGCTTGATCTGGCCCGCGCACACGGTGCGCACATCACTTGCCTTCAAGCGGTGAGCTTTGAGGTGTTTGCGCCCGGTGACTTTTATGGCTCTGCAATGGCTGCCGCTTTGCCCAAGATCAAAGAGGCTGCGGAAGAACAGCGCGCGAAGCTGGAGGCGGATCTGGCCAATGAGGATGTCGCTTGGGATTGGCTGTTCCTGCACGGAATGCCGGAAACGCGGCTGCTGGAGCAATCGGCTCTGCATGACCTCATCATTGTTGGCCCGCATGACGTTGGCGAGCACAGAGGGCCATCGCGTATGGCTGGGGAGCTTGCGCTAAAGGCTCCGTGTCCGGTGCTGGTTGTGCCCGAAACAGCGAAAAGCTTTGACAACACGGCACCGATCTTGGTCGCGTGGAACGGTTCATTTGAGGCCAGCGTCGCGTTGCGCAGCGCCGTGCCCCTGCTCGCCAAGGCTAGCAATGTGTTCCTCGCCAGCGTGGAGGAGAAACTGGATAGAGATCGCTTTGATGTGCCTGCGTTTAAAGGCGCGCAATATCTCAGCCGCCACGGGATTGAATGCGAAATTGTCGAGCTCCCCAACGATGGCAGCAAGATTTCGGACTTGCTCACATCGGCTGCGCAAATGCGTGAATGCGGTCTGATTGTGATGGGTGCCTATGGCCACTCACGCTTGTCAGAGATGCTGCTCGGCGGGGTCACACGCCGCGCGCTGACGGATCCTGAATTGCCGATCCTACTTACGCATTGATTTGGAGGGTGCGAGTGGCTCAGCAGTAGGAAATCCACTCTACTTCGCCTTGCGGCGCCGGATCATGCCTTCTTGCGCAATGCTGGCGACGAGCTCGCCCGACTGGTTGAACACGCGGCCGCGATTGAACCCGCGGCCGTGGCCGGACCACGGGCTGTCGGTGGCGTAGAGCAGCCATTCATCCGCGCTCGCTTCGCGGTGGAACCAGATTGTGTGGTCCAGGCTCGCCCCGACCAGCTCGCCGCGCATCCAGCTGAGCCCGTGGGGCAGGGCGCTGGTGCCGAGCAGCGTGAAATCGCTGGCGTAGGTGATCACGGCGCGGTGTAAGCCGGGGTTTTCCTCAATCGGCGGCAGCGGCGCGCCGGTGCGAAACCACGTGTGCGCTTTCGGTTCGCGCGGCTCAGAGTTCATCCAATGCAGGCGGTCAATCGTGCGCATTTCAATGGCGCGCGGGCGCAGCATCATGCGGCGCTGATCCTCACTCAGCTTGTCGCCTAGCTTCGACACCATCTCGCGGCGCACATCCATATCGCTACGCAGCTCATCCGGCCCCTCGACATCGGGCATCTCGGCATCGCTGTGTTCCAGCCCGGTCTCCGGCGTTTGAAAGCTCGCGGTGAGATTGAGGACCGGCTTGCTTTCGCCTGCTTCATTGGTCTGGCTGGCGACGACCCGGCGGTTGGAGAAGCTGCGCCCATCGAAATCGCGCGCGATCCGGTAATCAATCGGCGGGCCTTCTTTGCCGCCGCGCAGGAAATAGGCGTGCAGCGAGTGCGCTTGTTTGGACTGATCCACGGTCGCTTGCGCGGCCTGAATAGCCTGCGCCAGCACTTGGCCGCCAAACACCCGGCCCATGCCGCCTTTTTGCGGACGGCCAGTGAAGTTGTCTGTCGAGTTCTGCTCGACTGTGAGCAGTTTGATCAGCCCATCGACGAGCTGCTCATTGGTCGGAATATTGTCTGAAGTGTCGCTCATTTCGCCGCTCGCAATGCGGCTCGGAGCACGCGAGGTCAAGCAGGCTTAGCGTTCCCACACCCGGCGCAGCAGAGCGGCTGGCAATGCGCCGCGCACAAACAGCAGGTCAGAGACGCCGGAGGCCTCTTCTGCGCCCATTTGCCGCTTGTAACCGCCATCGCCAAGGCCCCAGTCAATGCGGGTGAGGCCGCGCTTTGCGGCACTGGTGAAATCGTCATAGAGCAGCACGCGGCCGGGCGAGAACTTGTGGAATTTCTGATCGAAATTGTTGGCGATTGCATAGCGCGTATCGCCGCAGTCGAGGCCAAAGGTGAAGGCCGCCGGGACATTGCCGACATGCAGCAGGCTGCCGCGGATCATCGCGGCGATTGTAGGGTCCTCGGCGATGCCTTCCCAGAATGAACGGAGCGCTGGATCATGAAATTTGGTATCGCCGCCCTGTTGGAGCTGCCCGACCCAGGAATTGCTCTCAATCGCGGCGATGGCATTGCGGGTTTCGTCGGTCCAATCTTCGCCAGTGAAGTGCGAAATGGTGACCGGGCCGGTTTTCTCCAGCTGGCGAACGCGCCAGCGGTCCTTCTGTTGGCCTTTGGTCGAGGGCCAATTGCCCGAAGCCGTCAGCGCGACAAGATCGAGCAAAAACAGCTGGCCAACCGGGCGGGAGAGCACACGCCAGCCAGCCTCGGCTGCGGCGGCTTTGAGCACGTCGAGCGAGGGATCGTCATCGACCACCGGGCCCATGCGCCAGACATTGCCGAGCTGCTTTGCGAATGCCTTGTCCTTGAGGGCAGCCGCAAGCTCTTCCGCTGTACACTTGCTATCTAAAGGAACGCCGCGAAATGGCCAATAAGCGCCTGCGACCTGCTTAATCGCAACGGGACCAAGCTTCTTCTCGCACATGGGAAAGGCGGCAATCGCTTTGCCATCATTGCTGCGTGCGACAAGCTCCGTAGTTGCCGGATCGCGGCCTGATGCAAACCACTGCGCCCTCAAGAAAGCGCGGCGCGGATCATCCGCCTCCGCAAGACGGTCCAGCTCCGATTGGGGCTGCGTATCGATAGGGAAGGGCGCGTTCATGACAGAGGTGGCAATCCAGCGCGGCCAAACAGGCGGCGCCATACGCGAAAGCTGAGCGCTTTGGCGCGGTTGCTGGCGGGCCAGCGCCTCGGCGCATTGGGCCTCAGCCCGATCCGGCGTATCAGCACATTGGCGCAGCGCGCATCGCTCTCATCATAGCTCCAATTGGAGCGCCAGGTGATCGACAGCGAAATCGAGCTGTGCGGTCCATTGCGCACGAAATGCGGGGCCATCACCGGCACGTAAACCGCATCGCCCGGTCCAAGCGGAAACTCACGGCCTTGGCCTTCAAAACTATCATCCCATTTGAGTTCACGCGCACCGCCCGCGTGATAGGCTTCATGCTTGCTATCGGCCGCAAAGCGCGTATCGCCAGCGGGAAACTGGGTCATCACCTTGCTGCCCGTCACCTGCAGCAGAATGTTGTGCTCCGGATCAAAGTGATAAGGCGTGACGGCGTTAGGGCTAGAGATGAAGATGAACCCTTGCGTTGTCAGCATCTCGCCGGTTTTGGCTTCAATCTCCGGCTGCAACTCGCCTAGCAGATCGTGCAGCAATGCCTGATAGGACGGCACTTGCTCAACATTCTTGAGCACCGCCCAGCTGTTGGCCTCGTGCACTTTGCGGATCGTCTCTGCGATGGAGAGGCCGTTGCTACCCGGTTTGCCATCGACGCCAATCGGCAAATCGCCGCGATTGTATTCGACTGAGCCTTCTGGAAGGCGCTCCGCCATGCTGGCCAGTGCCTCGATCTCCAACAGCGGATGCTGATCGAGGGCGTGCCGCAGAATATGCGGGGTTTCTGGATAGTGTGCGGCAAAGTGACCGCGCGCATTCGCATCAAAGATCGCCGGGGCAGAAGCGCGTGCGCTTTGCCAGTCGGTTGCGTCTGTGATGGGCGCGTTCATGGCTGGTTCCTTTTGCGCAGCTCGCGCCGCATCAATTGCTCAAACACCGCGCGGCGCAGTTTCCCGCCAATCGCGACGTTGACGCTATGCATGCTGCGCTTCTCGCGCCACAAGCGCTCGATCATCGAGTGTCCTTCGGCGGCACAGCTGTCGGCCCATTCGATAAATTCGTTGTTCAGCAGCTCCAGATTGTCGAGCTGTAGCAAGAGGCCGGGCGAATACTTCGCGTAGCGCTCGTCAAAGGCGGTTTTGAAGCTGTAGGCTCCCGGCGGCGTAATGAAGTTTGCGAGCATGGCGATGGCTCGCTCGTCGACTCTCAAGGCGAGCCGTTCTAGCCGGCCAGAGCGCGCTGCGCCGGCCAAGGCGTCGGTGAAGAACTGTTCGGTATGGGCTGCGCTGGCGAGGGCGGAGCCTTCTGCGCCCTTCCAGCCTGCGCGTTCAACCGAGAGAAATTCGCGGGTCCACTCGGCGATGCCTTCTTCGCCTTCGGTCCGGTCCACGCTGAGGGCGCCTTCTTCCGCGAGCCGTTTGCGCAGACGGCGCAGTTCTTTGCGCCGTTTCTTGGTCATGGATGTCTCGAGATATTCCTCGGGCGAGATTTCGGCGTCCAGCATGGCGCGCTCTTCCCGGCGCACGATGGCGCTCGGGCGATCATGTTCGCTCAATGCCTCGCGCAGGCCCTCGGCCACCGGGCCATCGGCGGGCAATTGCGGCAAATGCAGGAACAGTGCCTGGCGCGGTTTGTGGTCGAGTGCGGTGAACAAGGTGCGCCAGAAATCGATCTCATGCCCCTTGGCGATCAGGGGCGCACCGCAAAAGCTGTTCGCGTGCAGCGCCGAGCCGCAATGCGGCACGGGATAGCCGTAATATTGGCGCGATTGTTCGAGCGGGATGAGGCCGAGCAGGTCGCCGCCAACGATATAAGCGAACACTTCGACCTTCGCGCTTTCGGGCAAATTGGCAAGCGAGGCGGAGAGAAACCACTCTTCGAAAAAGGGGTTGGGTTCGGATGTGCAATTGGTCAGCTCGTCCCAGGCGGCGAGAAAGGCGGAGCGGCTGATCTGGGCAGGTGTCAGGGCGTGCATACCGTCGCTCCAACCCGCAAGCGGGCCAGAGTGAGAAGGGGCGCTGGGCATTGCAGGCGCGCTCGCCATGTCCATCCGTTAACCTTTTCCGAGCGCGCAGAATCGCGCGCGGGGCGTGGTTTAGGCCGAATGACGTTAAGGAAGCGTTTGTGAGGCGCACTTTGAGTGCGAGTTTGGGGTGGACTAGCTCAGAAACACAAACGGCGGCGCCCGATTGGGGCACCGCCGCTCGCAATTCATCAGTCTGAATGCTTAGTTTAGCTTCGCAACCGGCGGCGCTGTATCGCCGTCAGACGCAATGTAAGCTGGGTTGTGCTTCTCAAGCCAAGCATAGGCTTCGTTGATCCACTGCATATGAACATCGTCATATGGAAGGTTATGCGTGCCCTGCTCTTGAACAATGTACTTAAAATCTGCGCCATCTTTCTTGCCAGACTTCTTCAGATTACGAACTAGAGTCTCGGCCTGCTCCATAGGGATACGGGCGTCACGTTTGGCTGCAACGACCAGAATTGGCGACCATTTCCCATCGGTGTTGAGCGCTGGTGAAATCCCTTTTGGATCGTCAGAGGTGGCTTGGAAGCCACTGCTGAAACGACCCAGATTTTTCGCATCCCACTTATTCATCAGAGGCATGTCATATACGCCGGCCCCGGCGATGGCGCATTTCCAAGCCTCAGGGTCGCGCTGCGCACCGCGCGCCGCTGCATAGCCGCCATAGGACCAGCCCATGACGCATGCGCGGTCTGGATCGATAATGCCTCTTTGGCCAAAATACGTCAGAACATCATTGAGGTCGTCTTGCATACGCTTGCCGTAGCCTCCGGGTTCACGACCAATCTTCACGAAGTCTTTGCCATAACCGCCGGAGCCACGATAGTTTGGCTGGATTACAACATAACCTTGCTCGGCGATTGCTTGATGCCAAGGAAAAAATCCGATTTCAACGGAATCCGTTACACCAAATGGCCCGCCGTGGGGCATTACGAGCACCGGCAGATTCTTTTGACCGATCCGGTGGCGCGGATAGGTCACGACTGCTTGAATTTTTGTCCCGTCACTTGCCGTATACCATTCGGCTTTCATTGGATTGGCAGGGGCATCTTTGAGGGCCGTTTTTGACCAATTGAGGAGACTAAGTGCTCCCGTTTGCGTGTCAAATAGGTAGTAGCCGCCAAACTTGGACATTCCGCCACCGAATACGACCACTTTCCTCATATCGGGGGTGTAATCTACAATCGATGCTTCACCCTCGCCAAAGACGTCTTCAAGCAGAGCTTTGACCGTCTTAAGGTCAGGATCAATGTATTCCACACGCATTGTGCCATCGAAGGTTCTATAACCCAGTACTTTTGATCGATCTTCATTCCGAATGATGCCTTGCACATCGAAGCCTTCTGTTTCGAAGACTTTCTCTTTCATCTCAAGCGTGGTCATATCCATTTTGTACACCGCGTCGGTTCCATCCCGGTTCGACACTGCGTATGCCATGTCAGTTCCTGGGATAAACACTGCCGGACTTGGCGCACCAGATGTCCAGGTCTCATCCGCTTCATTGAACACAGTTTTCAGGTTCTTTTCGCCTTCGGCCTTGTAAAGAACGCGGACTTTTCCTGAGTCTCCATCAAAGGCGGTTCCGGCTCTTATCTCACCATCGGAGTCAACCAGCCAGTTTCTTACTATTGGATTGGTCCTCTGAACCATTTTGTACTTGCCGGTCGAAACATCCACCTCAACGATTTCTGGGAAGAACCGTCGTTCTGTAGACCCAGCGGTGCTATCGCGCTGCAGCAAATACTTACCAGTTTCGTGGTTCACATATTTGATGTTTGTTGCTCCGAAGCCAGCATTGCGCCAAGCTTGTTGAACCAATTTGCCTGACTTAACATTATAGGCCACCAAACGCCGAAAATCGGCAAAATCACCACCACCCAGATCTTCGCGGCTGATTGTGCTAATGACAATGTGTTCATTTCCAATCCAGCCGAAATTGGTCATCGTGCGATCACCGCTCTCCCGGGCTTCCTCGGCTGCAAGGACTATTTTCTCCTGCATAGTCTCAAGGTTGAGTGTGACGAGGAGCGAGCGTCCACCGCGCGCAGCCCGGTATGCAATGCGTTTGCCATCGGGTGAGATTCGAACAGTCTGCATATTCGGTGCTTTGACGAATTCGCCAGCAGGAATGCGGTTTTCAGCGGTTTCAGCGACTTGCGGCGCTTTGTCTTGTGCCAATACAGCAGTTGATGCCGTGCCCATGCCAACCATGGCTACGCCAAGCGCGCAGGCGCTTGCGCTGCGCAGAACGAAAGTTCTCAAATTCATTGTGTGATCCAGTACCCTATTTGGATTTTCATCCAGATTGCGACTTATGCTCCGCCGTCCCCCGGCCGAGCATCCCCTTCAGACCAGAAGGTTATGAGAAAAGGCTAAACAGTTCAAGCGCTGCTGTCTGGCGTAATTTGCAACATTCCAGGCCACGAAAAACCCCGCCAGACTTGGGCCTGGCGGGGTTGCAAAAGTGTTTGCAGCCGATTGCTCAGCTGCTGATTAGCGCAAGATCAATGCCCACCAGCCAGCGCCGCGAGCAGAAGCAGCGCGACGATGTTGGTGATCTTGATCATTGGGTTCACGGCTGGGCCAGCGGTGTCCTTGTAAGGATCGCCAACAGTGTCGCCGGTCACAGCGGCCTTGTGAGCCTCTGAGCCTTTGCCGCCGTGATTGCCATCTTCGATGTACTTCTTGGCATTGTCCCATGCGCCGCCGCCAGCGGTCATGGAAAGCGCCACGAAGATGCCCGAAATGATCACGCCCAGCAGCAATGCGCCGAGAGCGGCAAAACCGTTCGCCTGGCCTGCTACAGCGGTAATCGCGAAATAGACAACGATAGGTGCTAGCAGTGGCAGCATCGAAGGCAGGATCATTTCCTTGATCGCCGCTTTCGTCACCAAATCGACCGTACGCGCATAATTAGGACGGCTAGTCCCGGCCATAATGCCAGGATCTTTCGAGAACTGGTCACGAACGTCGATCACCACATCGCCAGCGGCGCGGCCAACGGCGGTCATGCCCATTGCACCGAACAGGTACGGAAGCAGTGCGCCTAGCAGCAAGCCAACAATGACATACGGGTTTTCAAGGCTGAAGCTGACCGCGAGATCTGGGAAGAACTCCTTGAGGTCAGCGGTGTAGGCCGAGAACAGCACCAAAGCCGCGAGACCAGCAGAGCCGATTGCATAACCCTTGGTCACAGCTTTCGTGGTGTTGCCAACGGCGTCCAGCGCATCGGTTTTCTCCCGAACGCTTTCCTCCATCTCAGCCATTTCAGCGATGCCGCCCGCGTTATCGGTGACAGGACCGTATGCGTCCAAAGCAACAACCATACCGGCCAGCGCCAGCATTGAAGTCGCCGCGAAGGCGATGCCCATCAGACCAGCAAGCTGGTATGTCACGATGATACCGATCACGATCACAATGGTTGGCAGTGCGGTCGATTCAAGGCTGATAGCCAGACCTTGAATGACGTTGGTGCCGTGTCCAGTCTCAGACGATTTCGCAATCGAGCGGACCGGGCGGTACTCTGTGCCCGTGTAATATTCGGTGATCCAGATGATCAGGCCCGTGATGACCAGACCAACCATCATCGCCAGGAACAGCGACATGCCGGTGAAGGTTTGGTCCCCCAGCGTGTATTCCGTGGCCATGCCAACCGCATAATCAGTCGCAAAGTAGATCGCGACAGCGGACAGAACCGTGGTGACGATAAAGCCCTTGTAGAGCGCGCCCATGATGTTGTTCGAAGAACCGAGACGGACAAAGTAAGTGCCGATGATCGAGGTCACGATGCAGACACCGCCAATGATCAGCGGCAGGCTCATCAACGCAAGCAGATCAGCAGCGGCAAGGCCGGTGAACAGCAGCGCGGTCAGAACCATGGTTGCACCAACGGTGACGACATAGGTCTCGAACAAGTCAGCAGCCATGCCGGCACAATCGCCAACATTGTCGCCCACGTTATCGGCAATGGTTGCCGGGTTGCGGGGGTCATCCTCTGGAATGCCAGCTTCGACCTTACCAACCAGATCGGCGCCAACGTCAGCGGCCTTGGTAAAGATACCGCCGCCCAAACGCGCAAAGATCGAGATCAGTGATGCGCCAAAGGCTAGACCGACGAGCGCATCGATGACTTCGCGTTTTTCAGCCAGGACGGTGAGGTCCATGCCCATTGTGCCAACCAGCACATAGAAGAACCCTGCGATAGAGAGCAGCGCGAGGCCAGCGACCAACATGCCGGTAACCGCGCCAGCGCGGAACGCCACGGTCAGGCCTTCTTGCAGGCCCGTTTCAGCCGCCGCCGCCGTGCGCACATTGGCACGCACCGAGATGTTCATCCCGATAAAACCAGCCACACCGGACAGTACCGCACCGACGATAAAGCCGATGGCTGAAACCGCGCCTAGGAAAATGAAAACGAGAATGGCAACCACCACACCGACCATGCCGATCGCTGTGTATTGCCGCTTGAGATAAGCCTGCGCGCCCTCTTGAACGGCGCCAGCAATTTCTTGCATTTTGGCGTTCCCGGCACTTGCGCTGAGAACTTGCTGGCTGGTGACAATGCCATAGATGATGGCAACGACGGCCAGTCCAATTGATATGAGTGTTAAGTCCACTGAATGAATCCCCTCTCCCAGTATGAAGATAGCGCCTGGGTTCTCCCATTGACGCGGTGGCGTGGACCATACGGACTGATGTCAAGCTGGCAAGCAGGAAACGGGGCAATCCCGCCCATTTCACCAGTTTTGCTAAGAGCGACCCGGCAATTTGGGATCAGCCGTGCTGATAGCCGAGGCCTTGCGCATTGACGATTGGGTTGCCGTCGAGCGTGAGTGGAGCAAAGCCCAGCGGCTGAACATTGCCAATTCGTGTGGCGGGAACAGGCAGGGTCAGTCCCTCTCGCGTCGTGAAAAGCAGCTCGTAATCATCGCCCCAGCGCATGCAGTCTTCGCGCCGCTCGGCATCTGCGACTGGAAGGGTTGTGCTCTCGATTGCCAACGTGACCTCGCTTGCTTCAGCAAGACGAAACGCATCGAGCAGCAGTCCGTCTGAGACATCCATCATGGCGCTGACATGCGGCGCTAATGATTGGCCTTGCTGCAATAATGGGCGAGGGCGGTTGAACGCTTTGAGGTGCTCAGGTGCCCCTTCAAACCCTAGCATAGCGGCGCCGAGCATGCCGGTGATATACAGCGCGTCGCCGGGTGAGGCACCGCTGCGCGAGGGCACTGGCGTATGAACTGCGCGGCCAATGGCGGTGAGACCGAAGGTGCGCGGGCTCGCCGCCGAAACGGTGTCTCCGCCTAGAATTGGCACGTTGTAGCGGGAGAGCGCTTCGCTGAGCCCTGCGAGGAAGCGTTCGTCATCATTTCCAAGGGAGTGGCCCAGCAACACGCCAATCGGTTTAGCGCCCTTGGCCGCGAGGTCGGAAAGGTTTGAGGTAACCAGTTTCCAGGCAACATCGGCCATATCGGCATCGGGGCGGAAATGCGCGCCTTCGGCCATCATGTCATGAGTGAGTATCAGAGTTTCGCCGCCGATCTCCAAGACAGCGCAGTCATCGCTCAATCTACGCGCACCAGAATGGAGCGGCAAAGCGCGCAGAGCTGCAATGAAATCGGCTTCGTTCATTGAGCAACCTTATCCGTTCGTCCTGAGCCTGTCGAAGGGCAACGGATTTTGGAACGCTCTCGCTTCGATATGCTCAGCATGATCGCGTTCTTAGGGACGCGCATCCTTTGAAACCGCATCAAGGATGCCGTTCACGAACTTTGCTTCACGGTCATCGAAGAACGCTTTCGCCACATCGACATATTCATTGATCACGGCTGCGGCTGGCACATCGTTGCGCGCGAGCAGCTCGTAAGTCCCGGCGCGCAGGATTTGCAGCATGGTCTTGTCGAGGCGTTTCAGCGTCCAGCCATCGGCCAGTTTGGCGGTAAGCAAAGCGTCGATCTCGTCCCCGCGCGCGTCAACTCCGCGCACAACATCATCGAAGAACTCGACCTCAGCATCGGCGAATTCGTCTTCATCAATGGTCTTACCCAGACGGTGCTGGTGGAACTCATCAAGCAGCTTTGCGAGCGCGGTGCCTTCCATCTGCATTTGATAGAGTGCTTGGACGGCGGCGAGCCGCGCGGTTGAACGGGCTTGGGAGCGTTTAGGTGTTTGGGCGGGGGTGTTCATTTCAGGCGAAGTTCCACTGATTTGGCATGCGCGGGCAAACCCTCTGCATGGGCAAGGGTCGCCGCCGCCGGACCGATCGCAGCAAAGGCATCGTCATCCAGCGCGATAAAGCTGGTTCGTTTCATGAAGTCGAGCACGGACAGCCCGCTGGAAAAGCGTGCGCGCCGGCCGGTTGGCAATACGTGATTGGGCCCGGCGACGTAATCGCCCACGGCCTCTGGCGTCATCCGGCCAAGGAACACGCTGCCCGCGTGATTGATCTTAGAAAACAGCGCTTCGGGATCAGCCACGGCGAGTTCGACGTGCTCAGCGGCCAGTCGGTCCGCGAGCGCAGGCGCCTCGCCCAAGTTTTCGACCAGAATGATCACGCCGTGATCGTCCCAGCTTTGCTTGGCGGTTTTGCCGGTTGCTAGCTGCGACAGCTGGACGGTCACGCGGTCCTCAACCTGAGCAGCGCAGGTCCGGTCATTGGTGATCAGAATGGATTGCGAAGTCGGATCATGCTCGGCTTGGCTCAGCAGATCGGCGGCGATCCAGTCTGGGTCATTGTCGCAATCGGCGATCACCAGAATTTCGCTCGGCCCTGCGACCATGTCGATGCCAACCACGCCGTAAAGCTGGCGCTTGGCTTCAGCGACATAGGCATTGCCGGGGCCGGTGATCACATCGACCGACTTGATCCGCTCGGTGCCATAGGCCAGCGCGCCGACCGCTTGCGCGCCGCCAACGCGCCAAATCTCGCTCACGCCTGCGACATGCGCAGCGGCGAGAACCAGCGGATTGGAATTGCCCTTGGGTGTCGGCGTGACCACGACAATCCGCTCAACGCCTGCGACTTTAGCCGGGATCGCATTCATTAGCAGCGACGAGGGATAGGCCGCGCGTCCGCCCGGCACATAGAGTCCGGCGGCATCGACGCTGCGCCATACCGCGCCTTGGCGCACGCCAGCTTCATCGGTGAAGTCCCGGTTCGCCGGGATTTGATCGCGGTGATAGGCCTCAATCCGGGCCGCGGCGAGGTTCAGGGCATCGCGCAATTCCGGTTCAAGAGCGTTATACGCTGCCTCGCAGCTTTCAGGCGAAATCGACCAGTCTTCGTCGGTGCTCAGGCTGTGCCCATCAAAACGCTGGCTGTATTCGACCAGCGCGGCGTCGCCCTTTGCTTTGACGCGCGCGAGAATATCGCTGACTTTGCCAGAGACGTCCTCGCCGCTCTCGCGCCGGGAATTGACGATCTTGGCAAAGCGCTGCTCAAAGTCGGCATCTTTGGTCGACAGTTTTTGCATTATGCGAACTGCTTTTCGGCGGCTTGCGCTTCCATATCGGCGCGGAATGCGGCGACAAGCTCAGCGACACGCGGATCGGTTTTCAGCGCCGCACGGTTCACGATCAGCCGGGCAGAGATGTCGATGATCTTCGATGTCTCGACCAAGCCATTGTCCTTCAGCGTCCGTCCGGTCGACACCAGGTCCACAATCTGACGCGCGAGGCCAAGTGAGGGGGCGAGTTCCATCGCGCCATTGAGCTTCACGCATTCGGCCTGAATGCCCTGCGCCTCGAAATGGCGCCGGGTCAGGCTGGGATACTTGGTTGCAACCCGCAGGTGGCTCGCGCTCGATTGCTCTGCCGTGTCATCCACACGCTGCGCAACCGACAGGCGGCAATGGCCGATATCAAGGTCAACTGGCGCGTAAAGATCAGCGTAATCAAATTCTTCGATCACGTCGGAGCCAACAATTCCAACCTGCGCCGCGCCATGCGCCACGAAGGTCGCCACATCAAACGCCCGGACCCGGATGAGTCGCATATCGGCGCGATTTGTGCCAAAGCTCAGCGCGCGGTTGCTCTTGTCGTGAAACGCGGCCTCGGGCTCAACACCGGCGCGCGCCATTACAGGCAGAGCCTCATCGAGGATCCGCCCCTTGGGAATGGCAAAGGTGAGCTGGCCTGAATTGTCCGTAGTCATTGCGGAGCCGCACTTAGGCATTGCACTGCCAAAGGGCAACACGGACGATCAGGTAAACCTGCCTTTGATCGCGCCACCAACATAGCGAGGAGACACGTTACATGAGTGACAGGGCATGAGTGACGGGGCGATTATGGATACCTCAGACTTTGACGCGGCGCTGGACTGGCAGGCGACCCATGCAGAGGAAAACGGAGCGCCGTGTACTGCGCGAATTGTCCGGGCTCTGGCCGCGGCCGCAAAAGGCGACACTGCCGTCGCACAGCGGATGACGAATTGGCCGGGCCTCACTCTGAAAGACGCCATGCCGCTTAGAATTGCAGGCGGTTTGCATTACTTGGTTTTAAGCGGTGCAGATGACCGTCTTGCCCTGGTGTATCGCGGCGAGATTACTGATCAGGCGGAGGTCGATGCGCTGGTTTGCTCGGTGGTGGAGGCGCATGATGCGGCGCTGGCCCCATGGCTCGATGGTCCGCCGCAAACCAATGAGGCCGGGCGCTCTGCCAGCATCATGGCCGGTCTGTTGTGGCTGGCTGGCCGGGTGCCTGCGAAGTTCGATATGTTTGAACTCGGCGCAAGTGCCGGGGTCAACACTATGATGGACCGCTATTTTTACCGCTTGGGCGAGACGGAAAGCGGACCGTCAAACTCTCCAATGCAGATCATGCCTGAATGGCGAGGCGCATCGCCGCCGACCGCCGAAATAGACATCACCGCTATTTGCGGCTGCGATATTGGACCGATTGATCTGAGCGATACGGACGCGGCCCTTCGGCTAAAAAGCTATGTCTGGCCGGACGCACAGGAGCGAATGCAGCGGATTGATGCCGCGATTCAGCTCGCAAGCGAGCGCGCGCCTGACGTCGTGCAAATGGATGCAGGCGAATTCGTGCGGGAGCAATTGGCCAAGCCGCAAGAACCCGGCACGACCCGCGTCATGTTTCACTCGATCATGTGGCAGTATATGCCCGCAAGCACCCAAAGCGAGATCACGGTCGCGGTCATCGCGGCTGGCGAGAAGGCGAGCGCCGAGAAACCGCTTGCATGGATAGCGCTTGAAACCGACCCTGCGACTTTCCGCCACGAACTGCGCGTGCGTTATTGGCCGGGCGGAGAGGAGGAGGTTTGCCTTGCACACGCACATCCGCACGGCGCCTGGGTAGAGTGGAGCGGGGGCTAGAGCTGGACTAGTTGGCTAGGAACTTCTCCATTGCGGCATTGACCTTTTCCGGCGCTTCCCATGGCACGAAATGCCCGCAATCCTGCACTTGCTCGATGGTTAGGTCGTCAATGAGCTCGTCCAATCCATCCAGGTTTTCAGCAGGCAAAGCCAAGTCGTCCATCGCCCAGATCACCAATGTCGGGATGGTCAGTTGCGGCAGATCTGGCCCGGTATAATCCGATGGCACTTCAAACGGTTCATCCATTGTCGGCACAGTGATCGGGCTGGCGCGGTAATAATTGATCATGCCAAAGGCGGCATCGCGGTTTTGCCAATCGCGCAGCAAGGCCTCGCGTTCTTCCGGCTCCATCGCGGCCGGGCGGTCCCACTTCACCTCTTGCAGCATCAGGCCGGTCAGACCTTGGTTCTTGATCAGCGCATCATTCGCCGTGTCTTTAAACCCGCGAATATATTGGCTTGCTTCGCGCTGGCCCGGATGAGTGTAGAGCAATTTCTGGAAGATCGAGGGATGCGGCGCATTGGCGATCACCGCGCGTTCGACCCGCATATGCTGACCGCCGAGTGCCACGCCCCAGGCAATCGCGCCGCCCCAATCATGGCCAACAATCGTGAATTTCCCAATGCTCAACGCATCGGCGAGCAAGAAGATATCGCCGATCAGCTTGTCCGGGGTGTAGGCGTCGACCTCCTGCGGTTTGGATGATCCGCGATAGCCGCGCTGATCGGGCGCAATGCAGCGGTAGCGATCCTTGAAATGCGCGATCTGATGGCGCCATGTCCGGTGGCTTTCAGGAAAGCCGTGGAGAAAGATCAGGACCGGGGCATCGAGCGGGCCTTCATCGACCACATCCAGATGAATGCCATTGGTGAGGTGCACGCGTTTTTGTTCCATCGCGCTCAATCCTCTGCTTCCATTTTCTCCATATAGCCGCTGGCGACCATACCAGCGATCTGGTCGAACAAGGCGTCGGGTGTGCGGCGCATCTCGCCCATTGCCAGCTCTGCTCCTTGCGCGACGATGATCTCGCGCTCGCCGGCGGCAATCCCGTCGAGCATGGTGTTCGCTGCATCTTCGGCTGAGATGCCATTGTCGATCACATCGTCGGAGCGGCCCCGTTTCTCGCCATTCGCTGTCAGAGCATTGCGCGCGACATTGGTGGCGACGGAGCCGGGATAGATCATGTGCACATTGACACCTGATTGCGACAGTTCACCGCGTAGGGCGTCGCCATAGCCAGCGAGGCCAAACTTCACCGCGCTATAGGCTGTGCGCATCGGTACACCGACCTTGCCCGCGATGGACGAGATAAAGGCGATGCCGCCAGAGCCTCGCTCGACCATGTGTCCGATCAAGCCCTGTGAGAAGGCGATCTGCGCGGTGAGGTCGATATCGATGATGTCCCGGTAAACCTGCATATCTGTATTGAGCGCGCGGCTGCGCTGAGACACGCCCGCATTCGCGAACGCTAAATCAACGCCGCCTTTCCAGGCGATTGCTTTGGCCGTGGCATCGGCAAGTGCAGCGTCATCGCGCACGTCAAAGGGCAGGAGCAATGTCTCGCCGCAATCCTTCGCGACCTCGGCCAACCGAGTTTTGTCGCGGCCCGACAACATCAAATGCGCACCGCGCCGCGCCAACTCGCGCGACAGCGCCGCACCAATCCCCGATGATGCGCCAGTGATCCAAACGGTTTTGCCGGTGTAGTCCATTGTCATTTCTTATCAGGCATGCGCCGTGATCAGCGCTGCAATATTCTCTGGGTAGATTGCTTCGTGCCAGCTCTCAAGCTCGTCCATGGTGAACCAGCGGTGCTGTGTCATTACTTTGCGCTCTAAATCGGTGTGACGAGAGGTGTCGATGAGGTCGCTGTCCGCGCGCACTATGAAATAGCGCTCATCCGCCCGCACAGGTTCGCCTTCGACGGTGATGAATTCTGGCTCGATCTGGGCGATTTGCGGGCCTGGGTTGGCGAGAATGCCGGTCTCCTCCAGCAATTCGCGCTTCGCCCCTTCTTCAAAGCTCTCGCCTGCCTCGCATTCGCCGCCAGCGGTTACCCAAAACGGGGGCCTGTCCGCAACATCAAAGCGGAACATCAGAGCGCGGTTTTCAGGGCTGAAAACAATAATCCTCGCGGCGCGCCGGATGCGCTTCTGTGCTGGTTTATGCATGGGCCTTAGTCCTCGTTCCGGCTTTCTTCGCGCAGCTTCAGGCCGGCGGTCTGCAATGGCGTTACGGCATTCTTGAATTGCCCGGGTGTCATCCGCGTGAATTTGCGAAACTCTCGGTTGAGATGCGACTGATCGAAATAGCGCAGTTCCGCCAAATCCTTCTCGCTGGCATTGCCAAACCCGCGCATCGCCGCCGCCATGTCGAGGAACTTGCTGCGCCTCAAAACCCCCTTTGGCGTCAGCCCAAAGGCATCCTTGCATCGGCGTTCTAGCTGGCGGATGGAAATGCCGATTTCGTCGGCGGCCTGGTCGATCCTGATCATGCTGTCTCTGCGGGCGAATACCTCAAACTTGGCGAGCTGCTTGTCGACCTGTGGGTGCCCATGTTCCTCGATCCGGCGCAGGATAATGGCTTCCATCGCGGCAACTTTCGCCTCGTCATTGTCCGCCGCATTGATACCGCGCTGCAATTCGCTGGCCAGATCGTCCCACTCTTCCGCCAGAGGCAGCAGACGGTCGACATATTCGGCGTGTGGCTTGGCGAACAAAGCGCGCCAAGCACTGGGCCGAATGGCAAATCCAACAACGTTGAAGCTGCCCTTTACCCGGACCTTAAACGGCCCTGCATTGGCCCCAAACAGCAGAGTGTCGCTGGGCCGGGACCATTCTCCGGGAGCCACTTCGCCGGACCAATCACCCTCAACCAAGCAGCGCACAAAGGCGGTCTCTGACAGCAGAAAATCCTCTATCACCATGGCGTCGGGCAATTGCGCCTGAAACACATAAAACCGCCTGATGTAGGGCGCGACTTCGGGCGAGGGGTGGTAGGTGCGAGACAGCAGCATCAGTTCACCTGATCATTAGCTCGCATTGTCTCTGCTCCCCAGCTTCCCTGCACAAGTTTGGCGATTGGCTCGCTCTAACTCTCCGGCACGCTTGCCTTTATTGCAACAGCATGCACCCGTTCGCCGACAATGTCACCCAAAGTAGCGATAACGGCGCGCTGCCGGGCGAGCCGGTTCATTTCGGCAAATGCCGCCGCTTCGATCACGATGGTAAAGTGCGATTCGCCGCTGCCATCATCCCCGGCGTGGCCAGAGTGCTGAGCGCTATCATTGATGATATCGAGCTTGCTTGGCGAAAAAGCCTCCGTCAGCAGTTGTGACATTTCTTGGGCAATTGAGCCGTTCATCGCGTTCTCTCTCTTGGATTTGGTGTTCACAGACCCCATGCTCTATTTTCATGCGCTCTGCCAAGTTTCATGGACGTCACGAAGACGCTGCACGCGATTGCGAAGCCCCGGGCTGCGAGGAGGCTGGCGAGTTTCGCGCGCCTGGCAACCGCCCCAATGGCTTTGACGGACCCGGCGAATGGCGCTGGATGTGTCTGGAGCACGTGCGCCAGTTCAATTCGGGTTATGACTGGTTCGAAGGCATGAACGCAGAGGAAATTCTTGCGGCGCAATCGCCGGCATCCGGCTGGAAGACCGAAAGTCCGAGTTTCAAGCCAACTGCTGGCATTGATGGTATGCCGCGCTGGGCCGATTTTGATGATCCCTTGGACGCGATCTCCGCGCGGGCCGCCGGGATAAAGGGGCGCGCCAGGCGGGACGCGCAGGCTGCTCCCAATGGCTTTGGCGGTGTGCGTTTCTCTGCGGAAGAGATCGGCGCGCTTGAGACGATGGGGCTTGGGCGAGATACTGATCGGCCGCGCCTGCGCCAGCGATATTCAGAGCTCGTGCGGCGGTATCACCCAGACCGCAATGGCGGGGACCGCAAATATGAAGCGCGCCTGGGCAAGGTTGTGGAGGCCTATCAATTGCTGCGCAAAGCGCGCGCTTTTACTTAAGCCCTAGCGACCCTTGGTCAGAAGGGGCTCAAACCCGCCATAGATCAAGCGAGAACCATCGAATGGCATCTCGCCAGAGTGGTTTTCAAAACCTTCGCCCGCCATCATCGCTTCATTGGCTTTGTCGAAGGTTGCCTTATCAGGCCAGATCACCCAGCCGGTCACGATCTTCTCCCCGGCGGGCGCATTTACTGCCTTGCGATAATCTGTGGCTTTGCCGTCGGGAACCTCAAGCTCCCAGGCTTCCATCACTTCCAATGCGCCGTGATCCATCGACCAATTGGCCATGAACTCGGCGGCTTCGAGATACTTTTCGCGGTTTTCCTCAGGCACTGAGAGCGCTGCTACAGCTACGTACATTTCAATCCTCCCTCAAATCCGGCGGATCTATATAGCAGCAATTTGGCGAATTCGGGTCAAGTCTGCCGAAACGCCCAGCGCAAGGTCCGGCCCATGCCCCATGTCGCGGCGCGCGCGGGGATGGCGCTGAGACCGGGTGCGTTAAGCCCCAGCATGCTTCTGCCCCATGGCGGCAACATGGCCACCGCATCTCCGCCCAGCATGGCTTGCACGCCCGGCGGTGTGCCTTCCGGTTTTTGATTCAGCACCAGATTAGCGATCTCGCGCGCCTCCGGGGATGGGCGCAGATCAACGCGCAGCTCGCGAAAAATTGCATCGGCCTCTGCCCGGGTCTCCGGCACAGGGTCTGCGCCCAGAGCGCGGGCGATCACCGCAAACTGGCGGTAATACTCATCCTGCTCGCTGCGCGGCATATTCGGCCGCACATGGCGCATATATCCCGCCAGGAAACTCTGCGCCTCGGCCACATGCACCCAAGCGAGCGTGCGCGGATCATTCGCGATGTAAGAAGATCCATCCGGCAGAGTTCCGGTCACCTGAGCATGGATACCATTGACCCGCTCTATTGCCGCCATTGCGCGGTCGCGGTGGCCAAAGGTGGTGACTGCAATGAACTTTGCCGTGCGGCGCAGGCGGCCATGCATATCTTCGCGAAAGTTCGAATGGTCGAGCACGCCTTGAAGCGCATGCGGGTGGAGCATTTGCAGCAGCAGGCTGCGAATGCCGCCCGTCATCATCCCGACCAGATCGGCATGCACCATGCGGATCGGGGTGTCGCGCTCAAACAAAGCCTCGTCCGATGGCGGCTCTGGCTTTTGCCCGGCGCTGGCATCGTTGAAGACATCGCGAACTTGCTGAACCAGTTTCAATCGCAGTTTTTCAATTGGATCAGCCATAGCGCATCATATAGGGATGACGTGGCATTTGAAAATGTTGGCGATTGATTGTTATGGGATACTTGCAGCTAGCCGCTCCTCACGATAGGCGGTGCTGGTAATGAATTCTCCTGCAGACACCAGCTTCGACAGCGCCGGCAGCGCGCTTCCCCCTCAGCCCGACACGACGGTCGATGTGCGCGACACATTTGGCATTGATGTCGATTGGCAAGTGCCCGCCTTCAGCGTGGCAGAGGCGCATGTGCCAGAGATCGACGAGAGCTATGTCTTCGATCCCGACACAACGCTGGCGATCTTGGCCGGTTTTGAGCACAACCGCCGCGTGATGGTTCAGGGCTATCACGGCACGGGTAAATCGACGCATATCGAACAAGTGGCCGCGCGGCTTAATTGGCCCAGTGTCCGCGTGAACTTGGACGCGCATATCAGCCGGATCGACCTGATTGGGCGCGATGCGATCGTGCTAAAAGACGGCCTGCAAGTCACCGAGTTTAAGGAAGGCATTCTTCCATGGGCGCTGCAGCACCCGGTTGCGCTGACCTTTGACGAATATGATGCTGGCCGCCCGGATGTGATGTTCGTTATCCAGCGCATTCTGGAATTTGATGGCCGCCTGACCCTGCTTGATCAAAACCGAGTGATCACGCCGAACCCATATTTTCGCCTGTTCGCAACGACCAACACGGTTGGCCTGGGCGATACCAGCGGGCTGTATCATGGGACGCAGGCAATCAACCAAGCACAGATGGACCGTTGGAACATCGTGGTCGCGCTCAACTATCTGCCTGCAGAAACCGAGCAGAAGATCGTTAAATCGAAAACGCCGGACACTGATGATGCGGTAATTGCGGATATGGTCAAGGTTGCGGACTTGACCCGCCAAGGCTTTATGAACGGCGATATCTCCACCGTGATGAGCCCGCGCACGGTCATCACTTGGGCGCAAAATGCCGCGATCTTCAAGAACCTCGGTTTTGCATTCCGCCTCTCGTTCCTCAACAAATGTGATGAGGCAGAGCGCGTTCTGGTGAGCGAATATTACCAGCGGGTCTTCAACGAAGATTTGCCTGAGGGCATCGCGAAGACTGGTTAATACGACTCCCTAGAAACATGCAGAGTGCGGTCTAAAAGACCCTGATCTATCCTTATGGTCGCAAAGGAAATTACCATGAACAAGCCTATCCTCACCGCACTGACGTTCGCATCTGCCCTCGCTTTGTCCGCTTGCGGCGGCGAAGCAGCCCCGGATGGTCAGCCGGATGCTGGCATGTACTCTCAAGAAATTAAAGTCACTGAGCTGTCCTTTCCCGGCATGGATGAGGCTCAGCAAGAGCAGGTCCGTAGCCAGATGGAGCAAGCATCCGGCAATGGCCAAAGTTTCTGCATGGGCGAGCAAGAGGGCGCGCCAGAGTGGAAAGATGCGGTCGAGGAAATGGGTAAAGGCATGGGCGGAACTTGCACCGAAATTTCCCGCGAGGATTCAGACACATCGATTGATCTTGAGATGGAGTGCCAGGGCGCACCGCAAGGCGATATCAAAACCAAATTTATCGCCTCTGCGACCGACGAAAGCTTCACTGCCGATGTTGAGTTCGACATCAACAATGAGCAATTTGACCAGCAAGCGCGCGTGGCCATGACCATGACAGCAACAAGAACCGGCGACTGCGGCGCCTGATATCTGGGCCGGGCCCGATAGCTTCGGGCCCGCCTCCGCCGCAAAAAATGCTCGCAAGCGCTGTATTAATCGTATAACACAGCACGCATGTTTCGGCGGCAACGACCAGACGATGACGAACGCATCAGCCCCAGGCCGGGTGACCGGCGAGAGGCGGGCTATTACTCGTTGCAGGATCCCTATGGCAGCGCGCTCGATGATTTCGACAATAAGTTCGACTGGGGTCAGCACAGACAAAAGCCAAAACGTAGCCGGCTGAAATGGCCCAGCCTGCCGAGTTTGGGCCGCCGGTCAAAGCGCGATCGCGGCGATGATGTGGCCCCAGAGATTGAGCCTGGCCATTACCCAGCGCCTGCGATCCCAGCGACCAAATGGCAGAAACGCCGCAAATGGTTTGTGCGAGGGATTGCGCTTTGCCTGCTCGGTTTCATTCTGATTGTCGGCTGGCTGGCGTTCACCGCGCCGCTGTCAAAGTCGCTTGAACCGATTGCGCCGCCGCAAATCACTCTGCTCGCCAGCGACGGAACGCCGATTGCCCGCAGCGGCGCCGTGGTCGATGAACCGGTCGAGGTTGAGGAATTGCCCGAACATGTGATCGGCGCGTTCCTCTCGATTGAGGACCGCCGATTTTACTCGCATTGGGGCATTGATCCGCGCGGTATAGCGCGGGCGGCCTGGTCAAACCTGTCTGGCGGCCCACGCCAAGGCGGCAGCACGATCACTCAGCAGCTGGCGAAATTCACGTTCCTCACGCCAGAGCAAAGCATGACGCGAAAGGCCCGTGAGGCGCTGATCGCGCTCTGGCTGGAGACATGGCTGACCAAGGACGAAATCCTTGAGCGTTATCTCTCCAACGCCTATTTTGGCGACAATCAGTACGGCCTGCGCGCGGCCAGCCTGCATTATTTCTACCGCCATCCAGAGAACCTCAAGCCAGAGCAGGCGGCCATGCTGGCAGGTCTCTTGAAGGCGCCAAGTAGGCTTGCCCCGACAAAGAATTATGACCTAGCGAAAGAGCGCATGGGGCTGGTGATCTCCTCCATGGTGGAAGAAGGGTATTTGACGGCAGAGGATGCTGCAAGCGTGCCTTCTCCAAAGCTCGATGTGCGGGCGCGCAATACCCTGCCAACGGGCACGTATTTTGCGGATTGGGCGCTGCCGATTGCGCGCAAGAATGCTGAGGCGAGCTATGCCAAGCAGGCGCTGACGACGACCTTGGATGCGCGCCTTCAAGCGCTTGCGAGCCGGGTTGTTAGCCGCGCGAAGCTAGGCGATGCACAGGTCGCCTTGGTCGCAATGCGGCCATCGGGTGAGGTTGTGGCGATGGTCGGGGGCAAGGATTATGCGAAGTCTCCTTTCAACCGCGCGACACAGGCTCGCAGACAGCCGGGCTCCACCTTCAAGCTGTTCGTCTATCTCGCCGCGCTGGAGGCTGGGTGGCAGCCGGACGACACCATTCCGAACACAGCGATTGAGCAAGGCAGCTACCGCCCGAAAAACTCCGGCGAGAAATATTCCGACGAACTGACCCTGGAACAGGCGTTTGCGAGTTCCAGCAATGTCGCGACGGTTCGTCTGTTCCAGGCGATTGGCAGCGAGCAAGTGATCGTAACAGCGCGCTCGCTAGGCGTTGAATCCAGCCTGCCCGTCGGCGACCCAAGCCTTGCACTCGGCACGTCTTCCATGACCTTGCTTGAGCTGACCTCCGCCTATGCGGGCCTGGCGGGCAACACTTTCCCGATTGAGCCCCATGCATTTGAGGAAGAGGAAGAGGGCTGGCTCGATTGGCTGACATCGGGCGAGGACAGCCTGTCAGCACGCACGCATGAGAATATCGAGCAGATGCTGCGCGCCGCGATCAATAATGGAACAGGGCGGGCCGCAACTTTGCCGATTGCGAATTACGGCAAGACGGGGACGACCCAGAATTACCGCGACGCCTTGTTTGTCGGCTACGCGGGCGATCTGGTGGTCGGCGTGTGGGTCGGCAATGACGACAATTCCTCGCTGGGCGGCGTAACGGGCGGAGGAACACCGGCCCGCATCTGGCGAGATTTCATGCGCGGCGCTTTGTCGCTCGCTCCGCCGAAACCCACCAGCGCGCCCGATCCGGAAGGCCCCGTGCAGCCACTCGATATCGGCGAAGGCGAGACAATCGTGATCGATGAAAACGGCTCAGAGATCAGCTTTGATGAAGAAGGGATCACCTTCTCAACCGAAGTCGAGGGCGTGCCCTTGGAACTGAGGATTGATGAGGACGGGCTCAATCTGGAGCCTACGCTGCCGGATCGTTAGTCGCGCTCTGCCATCAAAATATTGAGGATCGCAGTGGCGATTGGCCGCTCGCGATCATCCTGCCACGCCTCAACCGCGATATTGGCATTGCGCCGACCAAGCCGGGTGATCCGGCCCACGGCAAAGGTCTGCTTTTGCTTGCCTGCTGCGAGAAATTGCACCGTAATGTTGACCGGCTTGAGCTGAGGATTGCGGCCCTCGCGCACCAGCACAGCGCGCAATGCGGCATAGCCAGCATTTTCGAGCAGACCGGCGGTTGCGCCGCCATGGAATGCGCCTGGTCTGCCCTCGATAACGGAGCTAAATCCCACCGTTAGCACCGGCAAGCCGCCTTCCAGCCCATGCAGGGAAATACCCAGAGCGCGGGCATAGGGAGGGAGCACCAGAGCGGCGGCTGGATCGTCTTGAGTGCTACTCATCGCCGGTCCCCGCAGAGCTGGCGGCGTCTTTGCCCATGGGAACCTTGCCTTGGCGCGGATCGCGGCCAATGGTCATAAATACTCCAGCGACATGCGCGACCGGATCATCCGGGTCGCCATCATGCGCAATCCCCCGCACGAACGCCGCCGATTTTGTGGTGCGATAGCATTCAACCCGGCCGATCACGGCGGCGCGCTCTTTCGCTGGCCGCTGGTAATCTACCCTCAGGTCGAGCGTCGCGATCGGGGTGAAATCGCCTTTCGTCGTCCAGATGCTCATCCCGCTCGCCATGTCCATCAGGCTGACGATCGGGCCAGAGGCCAATACGGCGCGATCTTCCTCGCCCAGCAAGTCCTCTCGCCAGGGCAATTCCAGCTCTACCCAGTTCTCACCATGGTCGCGGTAGCGCAGGCCCAGCCAGCCAGAATGGCCGTGCTTGGTGAAGAATTTGGACGCCTCTGCGGGGTTAAATCGGGCCTTGGGTGAGCTCATAAACAGACCTCTGTCCTGAGCGTTCCAACATTACAATCTTTTAATTTCAGCGAATCTGCGGACCCAGCCATTCTTGGTCTTGCACCGCGGCAATCCCGTTTCGGTGCAACCTTGGAGGGTAACAAAATGAACCTAGCTAAAATTGATCTCGCTTCGCTGCCTGGACTGGAAACCGCGAGCGGCTTGTTCGGTTCCGCGATGCAATCTGGGGCCACATATGACGACCGGATCGTGGTTATCATGGTTTATCTCTACGACACCATCCCAACTGCTGCAGTCGTTTAAGCAGGTAGTGCAAGCGATGCAGATTCATCCTGATATCGCGGCGCTGCGGAGTGATCCCACTCTGCAGCGCCATGCGCAAATGCCGATGACGCGCGCGGTCGCCGAATGGCAGTCGAGGAGCGACGTGGTTGCTCTAACAGAGGAACTGAAAGCGTATGACGAGGGCGAACCGCTAGGCACATGCTCAACTTTGTCTGGCGTGCTCAGCAATTATGAGACCGCTTCGCGCTTTATTGGCGATTGGTGCAATGGGTTGCTGGCGCCGTTGATGGATCAGCCGTTGGGTCAAGTCCCGCTACGCCATAATGTCGCGCCGGGATTGGCGACGCTGCAGCTGATGAATAGCGGAGGCACGACGCTCTCTCTTTTTGTCTACAGTGAGCTCAGCTCCGCCGCTGAACCGCAAAGCGCAGTCTTTGCCGAACGCGAGGTTTGCGAGATTGTTTTAGCGGGCAAAGCGCATGGGGTGCAGTACCAGCTCACCGGGATCCATTCAGGCCGCGCGCGCATTAATTCCTGCCCTACCACTTACGAAGCAGGCAGCTGCGTAACGCAGCCGCCAGGTGTGCAAACCCGCGAATTTCTTGGGGTTGAGGGCTCGATGCTGTTGCTGCAGCTGACCCGTATCCCTGCGAAGCCGAAGCCGTCGCGCGAATACCTGCTGTCTGACGGCACGCTGATCCATCAAGTCAGCGCAAATAAACGCTCCAGCCAGCACTTTATGGCGGTGGATGTGCTGGGCGCGATGGAGCGTCGTGACGCCGTTCCGGTTATGCAAGAACTGGCTCTGTCTATGGGCGATGATGCGGACCTGCGTTGGGAAGCGGTACGCCAGACCTTGGCGCTGGATGCAGCCGAGGGAATGACCTTGCTCGGCAGGTTGTCAAGGCGAGAGCATGACCCGATTGCTCAGCCTGCTGCGTCGCTCAAGCAAACCCTGATCGCTGCGAACGCGCGGCTTGCCGATTTGGCGAAGGAGGCCGAACCATGCCCCGTATCATAGAAGCGCCCATTGACAGCGTTGCTAGCCTAGATGAGACCATCGAAGCGCTCGCCGGAATTGACTTTGACCCGGCTTGCGAGGAGCGAACAGAGCATGCCGCGACTTACCTGCGCGCGCTGACCAACAATCGGACATTTCTGGGCAATATGCTGCTTGACCAGATCAAGCATCGCCATCGCGAAGTTGGACAAGAAAGCGGCTATGGCCCCCAGTCCATTGTGCTCAGCCCACTGGCCGGCAATGTCTTCCTGCGTGCGAATATCTGGCCGGCGGAGGATGATCTGTGTTTCAAAGCGAGCGGGGCCAAGAGCTTCGTCTATGGCGTTCCGCATGATCACAATTTCTCGTTCCTCACCAGCGGCTATCTCGGGCCGGGCTATCGCAGCGATTATTACGAATATGATTATACCGATCATGCGGGCTATCCCGGTGAGCTTGCAAAACTGACGTTTGTGGAGCGCACCGCGCTGTCTGAAAATAAGCTGATGCTGTACCGCGCGCACCGCGACATCCACAGTCAGCTGCCGCCGGAAAGCCTCTCGGTCTCGATTAATGTGATGCACGTCGACCCGGCGCAGCATTGGTACGATCAATATGGCTTTGATCTGGAGGAAGAGCGGATTGAGCGCGTGCTCAGCCCCAATTCGACCGAGGCATTTCTGCGGATCGCAGTGGCCACTGGCAGCGAAGAGGCGCAGGATTATGCTGAGTGGGTGGGGCGCCATCACCCGAGCGAGCGTCTGCGGCAGGCCAGCTTTGAAGCGCGCAGTGTTCAGCTGAGCGAGCGGCAAGATCGAGATACTTTGTGGCGGGAAGCTGAAGGGTCGGGAAGCCGAATGCTGGCAGAAATTGCGCGCGGTAAGAGGGCGGAATTGGCCGCAAGCGCGCCCTAAAGCACTCCGCCTGCCAGGCGGTCGATCGCGCCTTGCAAGATTACGGCGGCCGCATGGCTATCGATTGCTTCGGCGCGTTTTGTGCGGCTCATATCCTGACCGATCATCGCCGCCTCGGCGCTTTGCGTGGACCAGCGCTCGTCCCACAGCAGAATTGGCAGGTCAAAGCTCTCGGCAAGATTGCGGGCATAGGCGCGGCTGCTTTGCGCACGTGGCCCCTCGCTGCCGTCCATATTGCGCGGAAGGCCGATGACAATCCCGGCGCTGCTGCGGTCCTTTATGACTTTGCGCAGTTCCTCGCGGTCGCGGCCAAATTTGCCGCGCGGCAAAGTGGTGTGATTGGTCGCAAATCGCCATCCGCGATCGCAGGTCGCGGTGCCGATGGTTTTGGTGCCAAGGTCGAGGCCGAGCAGCGCCCCGCCGTCAGGCAGAGCGCTGCGAAATTCGCCCGCGTCTTCCGTGATCACCGCGCTGCTTGCCATGCGAGAGCTCGGCGGGCGATGTCCGCCTGTATGTTGGCCCAAAACAGGGGGATGTCATAGACGTGGTAATTGTTGCCCGGCAGCACGTAGGGCCCCATCTCGGGCGGATCGCCGATCAGCAACAGACCGCGTTCATCACAGCGGGCAGGGACCGCGCCGGGCACGAGCTCTCCATCGCTGATGTCTGTGTTGGGCACCAGAGTGCCGAGGTTGGCCTCCATCGCCGCCTCGGCTCCAATCGTTCCGGTCAGCGGATTGGTGCACAGGATCTTGCTGTCGCCGCGCAGCGTCCCGTCAAAGCCGGTTGATTTGGCATAGGTTTCCATCACGTCGGACGGATCGGCAGGCTCAGCAAAGCTTGACCACGACAGCACGCAGCCCGCCTGATTGGCGGTCGCGCATGCTGGCATGCCAAGGGCGAGCAAGTCATGCTTGATCGAGATTGGCCAGCCGACAGCGTAGGCGGCGATGACGCGCGGTGCGATCTCTGATCCGCTCACTTTCTCGCGCAGCAGGCGCAGCAAATGCAGCGAGCCTTGGCTGTGCCCGACAAGCGCGATCGGTGTGTCCTCATCAAGCGAACTCAGGAAATAGCGATAGGCCTCGAGCACATCAGCGTAGGCTGCATCGATGGCTTGTTGTCCCTCCGGTGCATCGGTCAGGAATGCGCCCATGGTCGCCTGGCGATAGCGCGGCGCCCAAATCTCTGATGCGCCGTTAAATGGGCTGGCCATGCCGCGCACATATAGTCTCGCTACGCGCTCGGCCTCTTCCGAACCAATCGGCGCGTTCCAGTTGGCGCGCTCGAGATAGCTGGTCGGGTGGATGAAGAAGACCGCGAAATCAGGCAGATCTGACGCCGTGACGTCAGCAGAGCGCCGTACAGGCGCGCGTCCTGCGGTGGTCTCGCCCTCGCTTGATGCTTGCGCATAGGCGGGTTGCCAGCGGGCTGGGTCGGTCACGCCAATACCCGGGCGCGAATACCACAGCGCCGGGTCTTCATAGGCGTTTTCAGCCAAGGCCTCTTGTTCGACAAATTCCGTGTCGGGCACCAGAGCAAAGGCGGCCAGATCGCCTTTGAACATTTCCCAGCCGATGCGCCCCACCAGAGCGGCGACGATGCAAAACGCGATAAAATAGAGGAATTTCTTGGCCATATGCTGGCTCGCTTACTCGCTGTCCGCTGCGCTGCGCTCGGCAATGGCAGGGCGCAGCGTCGTCCAAGCACGGTCACCGCGCAGCGAGCTCCACCAGCTGCCCGGGTTCCAAGTGGTTGAGCCGTCGAGCGAGAAAGTGATGAATTCTGCGCGTCCGCCAATGTTCTCCAGCGGGATCGCGCCGCCAAGCCCGCGCTGCGGGATTGTGGCGCGGCTGTCAGCGGAGTGATCGCGGTTGTCGCCCATCACGAACACAGCGCCCTCTGGGATCATCAGCGGCCCGAAATTGTCGTGCGGCTGGCCCTCGATGTGGTCAATCGTCAGGTAGGTCGCGCCATTGGGCAGCGTCTCGCGGTATGTGGGCGGTTCGTAAAATTGAGCGCCGCTTGCTTCGCGGGCCCGGTAGGGTTCGAACGCCGTCAAGCAAGGGCGATCATTACAGGTCAGCTCTTCTTCAAACGGAATGCGAACGGCTGGCACGACCTCACGCTTGATTGCCTCGCCATTGAGAATGATCTGCCCCTCGCGCACTTCGATTGTGTCACCGGGCAGAGCGACCACGCGCTTAATGTAGTCCTCGTCGCGCAATGGGTGTACAGGGATGACGATATCGCCATATTCTGGCGTGCTGCCAAAGACGCGCCATTCGCCGCGCGGCAGCAGGTGAAAACTCGCCGACGCCCATGACCAGCCATATGGATATTTGCTCACCACCAAACGGTCGCCAACGTGCAGGGTCGGCATCATCGAGGTTGATGGAATGTAGAACGGTTTCGCCACAAGGCTATGAAACGCCAGCACCGCGAGCAGCATCAGCAGGAGTCCACGAAGCTCGGCGAACCAATTGACCTTTTCTTCGGCCGTTTCGTCAGTTTTGATGCTGGTGTCTGTCACTTTCGTGGCTTCGGTCATAATGCTCGTTAGGTCTGGGGGATGGGCAGGGCTTCGATAATAACGAAGGCCTGCGCCCATGGATGATCGTCGGTTAGGGTCAGATGAACATGCGCCTCATGGCCTTCCGGGACCATTTCCGCAAGACGCTTCGCCGCGCCGCCGGTTAGCGCGAGTGTCGGCGCGCCAGAGGGCGCGTTGACCACGCCAATGTCTTTCATAAAGACGCCGCGCCGAAATCCTGTGCCGACCGCTTTGCTAAAAGCTTCTTTGGCGGCGAATCGCTTCGCATAGGTGCCAGCTATGGTGAAGGGGCGGCGCTGAGCCTTGGCCCGCTCTTTCTCGGTAAAGACGCGGTTTTCAAACCGCTGCCCAAACCGGTCGAGCGAGTTTTGGATCCGCTCAATATTGCAGAGGTCCGATCCCGTGCCGATGATCATATTGCCACTCCGCTGAAAAATCCCATTGCGCCAAGAGCCAAGAGGAAGCTTGCGCCCCAGAGCAGGGTCGCCTCCCGGACTTTATCCTTGTTCCACAAGACAACGGTCGCGACCAGCAGAGCGACGTTGATCAGGAATGGGCCAATAACCATCAAGGTATCAAGCAGTGGAATTGGATCGCTTCGGTGAACCTCTGAACCGAAGGCCATGCCGATCAGCGCGATGAAGCCCGTTCCAAGCAGGCACAGCGCATACCAGCAAACCATGATGGCAAGCATCCAGCCCGGCTTTTTCTGCCCAGTGCTATTGTCCATGCGTTATTCTCATCCGCCCAAGGCCCGCGTCATTACCATCACCAACAGACCCAAAGCCGCCGCGTGCAGCATTACCTGGGTCTTGAACAAGGGATGGGCAAAATCGCCATTCCCGCGTTTCAGCGATCCGACATAGCCGAAAATCTGCAAGGCGACCCAGCCAATTGCAAAGGCGACCAGCACGCCGTTCGACAGAGCATATCCCAGAAAGCCGATGCTGAGGATGAACAGGCCTGCAGCGCCAAAGGCCCAGCGTTTCTGCTCAGCGGTTAGATCAGGGAGGTCGGGGCGGTCGGCATCGGCCACACTAGCGTGCCTCATCCATCAGCTCGCGCATCCGCCGGATCGCTGGCTCTAGCCCGGTAAATACCGCCTCGCCGATCAGATAGTGCCCGATGTTAAGCTCTGCGATCTGAGGAATGGCAGCGATCGGCTGGACATTTTCGAATGTCAGCCCGTGGCCAGCATGCGGCTCAATTCCGTTTTTCGCGGCCAAGGCGGCCATATCGGAAATGCGCTTCAGCTCTGCTTCGATTTTCTCGTTGTCCCCGTCCAGGAAGGCGTGAGCATATTCGCCGGTGTGAAACTCGACGACGGGCACGCCGAGGCGCAAAGACGCGTCCAGTTGGCGGTCTGTGGCTTCAATGAACAGTGAGACACGAATGCCAGCTTCCTTCAGCTCCTCAACAATCGGCGCGAGAGTGTTGTGCAGCCCAGCTGCATCAAGGCCGCCTTCTGTGGTGCGTTCCTCGCGCTTCTCCGGGACGATGCAGGCCGCGTGCGGTTTGTGCCGCAGTGCAATTTCCAGCATCTCCTGAGTGGCAGCCATCTCAAGATTGAGCGGCAGCTCAGTTGCGGTCTGGATCCGGGCCAAGTCCTCATCGCGGATATGGCGGCGATCTTCGCGCAAATGGGCGGTTATCCCATCGCCGCCGACGCTGGCGACAATTTCCGCCGCGCGCACAGGATCGGGGTGGTCGCCGCCGCGCGCATTGCGGATGGTGGCGACGTGATCAATGTTAACGCCCAGTCTGAGCTTTGCGGTCATATGTGGATGCCTATTCCTTGCGGCTGCCCGGCTTCGTCACCGCGATAGCGGCAAGTTCGGCGGGAACTTCATCATCGGAATATGTGGGGAAATTGATCGCAATCAATGGGTAGAAGGGCACACCTAGATCCACCTCTCCGCCAGAGCGATCGATCAAAGAACATTCTGCGATAACCTCGCCGCCTTCGCGCGCAACGGCAGCAATCGCCTCGCGGCTGGACAGGCCGGTGGTCACCACATCTTCCACCATTAGCACTTTGGCGCCCGGTTCCAATGCGAATCCCCGCCGGAAATGAAATTCGCCATCGGGACGCTCCAGAAATAGCGCATCTTTTTCCATGCACCGGCCAACTTCATGGCCGATAATGATGCCGCCCATGGCCGGTGAAACCACAGTATCCACAGCCGCGCGCACCTCTCTTGGAATGTTTGCGCACACCGCGCGGGCCAGCCGGCCAGCGCGTTCTGGGTTCATCAGGACTCGGGCGCATTGGAGATAGTGCGCGCTATGGCGGCCCGAGGAGAGCTTGAAATGCCCCTCCAGCAATGCGCCAGAACCACGAAACTCGGCGAGAACTTCTTCTTCAGTCATGCGTAAAAACACTACCTTTTTTGCAAACTTGCGCCCCAAACATGGTGGCTTGCATAATTTTCTCCCTAGAAGCGCTTGAGGCAGTGAGCAAGCGCAGCTAAGAGGCACCCAACGTTGGCAGGAGTGTCAGCGCAAAAGCTGTCGGCGGTGTCTGGTCAAAGGGCGCTGCTTCTTGGGGCAGCATGGGATTAGTAGCGGATAGACTAGACACATGAAACTGGGTCATATTTTCGACCGTGCGTCGCTTGCGATGGTTGCTTTGTTTGCAGCCCTTTCGATTGCACTGATGCCTCAAATGGCGGTTGCGCAAGAAGCTGATGCTGGTGAAGTTGCCGAGGTAGAAGCCACGGCGGTGGATGCCAATGCGGCTTACACGCCAATGGCGCCAACCGAAGGCAAAGGCATGCCAACGGCGTATGAAGACGATGCATGGAAGAGTCTGACCTTTCAGGATCAGTATTCTGCAGACGGTAAATACGCGCTGTGGATGCATGATGTGATCCTGATGCCGGTCATCACGATCATCAGCCTGTTCGTGCTTGCGCTGCTGCTATGGGTGGTGTTCCGCTACCGCAAGGCGGCCAATCCGGTCCCATCCAAAACGACTCACAACACCGCCATCGAAGTGATCTGGACGATTGTTCCGGTGATCATTCTGGTGGTGATCGCAGTTCCTTCGATTTCGCTGCTGGCGCGGCAATATGAAACGCCGCCAGAGAATGCCGTGACGATCAAGGCGACCGGATACCAGTGGTATTGGGGTTATAACTATCCTGACTACGGCGAATTTGAGGTCATCTCAAACATGCTGACCGAAGAGCAGGCCGACGCAAGCGGCGAACCCTATCAGCTGGCTGTTGATAATCGCATGGTTGTGCCTGCCGGCGTTCCGCTGCGCGTGCAAACGACCGCTGCTGACGTGATCCACGCTTTTGCTGTGCCCTCGCTGTGGTTCAAAATGGATGCGGTCCCTGGCCGCCTCAATGAAAAACTGCTCACAATTGAAGAGCCTGGCGTGTATTATGGCCAGTGTTCTGAGCTGTGCGGTGCGCGTCACGCTTATATGCCGATCACGGTAGAGGCGCTGCCGATGGAGCAGTTTGAGGCTTGGATCCGCAGCAAAGGCGGCGAAGTGCCTGGCGATACTGTGGCAGAGGCTCCAGCCGAAACTGCTGCTGAAGACACCGCGTCGTAAGACTTAAGAATTTAACGAATTAAACAGCCCGAGAGAATTTGAACCATGGCAACCACCGCTGAAGGTTTCGACATTCACACCGAAGATCACGCACATGATGCGGATCACAAGCCAAGCTTTTTCAAGCGTTGGTTTATGTCGACCAACCACAAGGATATCGGCACGCTTTATCTGATCTTTGCGATTATCGCAGGGATCGTGGGCGGCGCCATTTCTGGCGTTATGCGGATGGAGCTGGCTGCGCCAGGCATCCAATATCTTGGTGATGCAGTGGCATTCATGGGCGGCGAGCCGTCTGAGAATGCGAACCTGCATATGTGGAACGTGTTCATCACCGCTCACGGTCTGATCATGGTCTTCTTCATGGTCATGCCAGCGATGATCGGCGGTTTTGGTAACTGGTTCGTGCCGTTGATGATTGGTGCGCCGGATATGGCGTTCCCGCGGATGAACAACATCTCGTTCTGGCTCACGGTTGCTGGCTTCCTCAGCCTCGTCTTCTCGCTGTTTGTGCCGGGCGGAACCGGGCAGGGCGCAGGCGTTGGCTGGACGGTCTATGCGCCGCTCTCGACGACGGGCTCTCCGGGGCCAGCGGTCGACTTTGCCATCTTCTCATTGCACTTGGCGGGCGCAGGCTCGATCCTCGGTGCGACAAACTTCATCACCACCATTTTTAACATGCGCGCGCCGGGTATGACCCTGCACAAAATGCCGCTGTTCGTATGGTCGGTTCTGGTCACGGCATTCCTGCTGCTGCTCGCGCTTCCAGTGCTGGCTGCGGCGATCACCATGCTGCTGACTGATCGTAACTTTGGCACCACCTTCTTTGATCCAGCGGGCGGCGGGGACCCTGTTCTCTACCAACACCTGTTCTGGTTCTTTGGTCACCCAGAGGTTTACATCATGATCCTGCCGGGCTTCGGCATGATCTCTCAGATCGTCGCAACCTTCAGCCGCAAGCCTGTGTTTGGCTATCTCGGCATGGCCTACGCCATGGTCGCAATTGGCGTCGTCGGCTTCATCGTGTGGGCGCACCACATGTATACCGTCGGCCTCGACGTAAACACGAAGATGTACTTCACCGCGGCCACTATGGTGATCGCAGTGCCAACCGGCGTGAAAATCTTCAGTTGGATCGCCACCATGTGGGGCGGAAGCTTGGAGTTCAAATCACCAATGGTTTGGGCGATGGGCTTCATCTTCCTGTTCACCGTTGGCGGTGTGACCGGCGTCGTTCTCGCCAATGGCGGCATCGATGATAACCTGCATGACACCTATTATGTGGTTGCTCACTTCCACTACGTGCTGTCGATGGGTGCGGTGTTCTCACTCTTCGCGGGCTTCTACTACTGGTTCCCGAAGATGAGCGGCCGGATGCATTCCGAACTGCTTTCGCACCTGCACTTCTGGGGCTTCTTCATCGGCGTGAACGTGATCTTCTTCCCTCAGCACTTCCTGGGGATGCAGGGCATGCCGCGTCGCTATCCCGATTATGTGGAAGCGTTCACCTATTGGAACCAAGTTTCGACCGTGGGCTACATGATTATGGCGGCGTCCATGCTGCTATTCTTCATCAACCTTGCCTATGCCTTCACAGCAGGTCGCAAGGTTGGCAACAACCCATGGGGTGAAGGCGCAACGACGCTGGAATGGACGTTGTCTAGCCCGCCACCATTCCACCAGTTTGAAACGCTGCCAGTGATTGAGGATCATCACGATTATCACGATCACATGCCGCGCGAAGACAAGCCTGCAACCGCCTAAGGGCTGGGTATTTGGCGGCGCGCTGATCTTTTGAGCGCGCTGCTGAAACAACAAGTAAACAGGAAGGGGCGCGCCGTGTGGGTGCGCTTCTTTCAAAATTAAGAGAGCCGCGAACAGCGATCTGGTTTTGATATGAGTGCAAGCGCAAACAGCTCTGTGGGTACAGGTGTCGACGAGGCTGCGGCCATGTCCGCCGCCGCGCGCCCTATGCCTACTGATTGGCGTGACTTCTTCGCGCTTACGAAACCGCGCGTGCTCACTCTGGTTATCTTCACCGGTATCTGCGGCCTTCTCGCTGCACCTGGTACGATCCACCCTGTCTTGGGCTTCACCGCTATCCTTGCGATTGCGATGGGGGCGGGTGGGTCCGCTGCGATCAACCATTGGTGGGAAGCCGACATTGACGCTGGGATGAAGCGCACGGCCAATCGTCCTTTGCCAAGCGGGCGGATGCGCCGCGATGATGCGCGCGATTTCGGGATTTTCCTCTCGCTCGTTGCAATCGGCCTGATGGGCGTTGCGATTGGCTGGCTGGCGGCGGCAATTCTGGCTGTGGCGGTAGTCTATTACGCTGTGATCTACACCATGTGGCTAAAGCCGCGCACGCCGCAAAACATCGTTATTGGTGGCGGCGCTGGCGCGTTCCCGCCGATGATTGGCTGGGTCGCGGTGACCGGTGAGATCACCATGATGCCGGTGCTGCTGTTCGCGATCATCTTCTTCTGGACGCCGCCGCACTTCTGGGCGCTCGCGCTGTTTATGAAGTCTGACTATGCCAAGGTTGGCATTCCGATGCTGCCTGTGGTTGCCGGCGAGCAGGCGACCCGCCGTCAGATCTTGATCTACACCGTAGTGCTGACTCCAATCGTGATCGCGCCATGGCTGACCGGCGGAACCGATGCGATTTACGGCGTCACCTCGATTGTGCTTTCCGCGATCTTCTTCGCCTATGCGTGGAAAGTCGGCACGCGCACCAAGAGCGACGATGATGACATGGTGCCGGAAAAGCGCCTGTTTAAATTCAGCATCCTCTATCTCTTTGTGCTGTTCGGCGCGTTGGTGGTGGACCGAGTCGCGGCCTATCAAGGCTTCACAGGGCTAGGGTGGTTCGCATGACCCCTGACGAAGAAGCCGAAACCAAGCGCCGCCAAAAGGCCCGCAATTGGGTCGTCGGCGGCACTTTGCTATTTTTTGTTGTTCTGTTTTACGCGATTACGATCGCTCGTATTGGAGGACAGGCTGGATGAGCGCAGCCGCAAACCCATCGGTTGAACGCGAGAACGTGCGCGTTGGTATCTTCGCCTTCGCAGGTGCGTTGGCCATGCTGGGCCTCGGCTATGCGGCGGTTCCGCTGTATGATCTGTTTTGCCGGGTGACTGGCTTTGGCGGCACGACGCAAGTCGCGACCTTTGCAGAGGCTGACAAAGCGGCGGCGCTGGCCAGCACGCGGACCATGTCGATCCGTTTTGATGGCTCGACCGCGCGCGATGTCCCATGGGAATTCCGGCCATCGCAGGCAACCGACGAAGTTCAGATCGGCGTGCGCGATATGGCGACCTATGTCGCGAAGAATAACAGCCGCGTGCCGATCACCGGCACCGCAACGTTCAACGTAGAGCCCTCGCAGGCGGGCAAATACTTTCACAAGATTCAGTGCTTCTGCTTCACCCAGCAAACTTTGCAGCCGGGTGAAGAGGTCCACATGCCGGTGCTTTATTACGTCGATCCAGCCATGCTCGAAGACGAGTTCATGGCCGATGTTGAGCAGATCACCTTGAGCTACACTTTCCACCGCGCAAGCGAGCCTGTAAACACGGCTGCAAGCGGTTCACTAGACCAAGCGAGCGAAGACTCGTAAACGTACAAACCTAGCATTTTAAGACGGGATTTTTTCCATGGCTGGCAACGTCAACCACGACTATCACATTCTGGAACCGGATATTTGGCCGTTCATCGGCTCAATGTCGGCGCTTGCATTCACCTCGGGAATGATCCTGTGGCTCAACCCTGATGTGTTCGGGAATTCAGGCTGGGTCGTTATGGGCCTCGGCCTGGCGGGTCTGCTCGCCACATTCTTCATGTGGTTCAAGAATGTCGTTGTTGAGGCGGAGCGCGGCGATCACACGCCCGTGGTTCAGCTGCACATGCGCTACGGAATGATCCTGTTCATCGCCTCTGAGGTGATGTTCTTTGTCGGTTGGTTCTGGAGCTTCTTTGACTTCGCGCTGTTCCCAGAGCCGCTTGTTGTCACGGCGGCAGGCACTGCGGAGCAAGTGACGGAAAACCTCTTCCTTACTGACACTTCGGCCACCGGTGCATCGCTCGTACCAGAGGGCATGGAAGTGCTCGACGCCTTCTCGCTCCCGCTGCTTAACACGCTGATCTTGCTGTGCTCTGGCACCACGGTAACCTGGGCGCACCACTCACTGATCCACGGTGATCGCGAAGGTCTGAAGCAAGGCCTGTGGGCCACCATCGCGCTCGGCGTGCTGTTCAGCGCGATCCAAGCGTATGAGTATTCCATCGCGCCGTTCAACTTTGGCCAGAACACCTACAGCTCCGCCTTCTACATGGCGACCGGCTTCCACGGGTTCCACGTTCTGATCGGTACGATTTTCCTCGGCGTATGCCTTTATCGGACATACATCGGTCACTTCACCTCGCGCCAGCACTTCGGCTTTGAAGCGGCTGCGTGGTATTGGCACTTTGTCGATGTCGTGTGGCTGTTCCTGTTCATCGCCATCTACATCTGGGGCGGTTGGGGCGCACCGGTCCACTGATGCAATCAGGCAAAGATCTGCCGAATGAAAAGGGGCAGCGCGGCACACCAGTTACTTGGCGCCGGGCTGCCCTTTTCGGTTTGTGCCCAAGGTGCGGCGAGCGGACGTTGTTTGAGACGCCGGCTCAATTCGCCATGCGGTGCACATCATGCGATTTGCCCTTTGCGGAGCTGGAGCGCGGCGGGCGCATAGCCGGGTTCATCACTATGGTGATTGCTGTGGTTTTGATCATGATCGCGGTTGGGATCGAAAGCGCATTTCGCCCGCCATTGCTGCTTCAGTTCGCCGTGTGGGCGCCGCTGACCGTGATTGTGGTGATCGGCACATTGCGCGTGCTGAAAGTGCTGCCCGCCATGGAAGTCTACGACGAACGCTATGGCGCAGATGGTAAACGAAAGGATGCGGAAACATGAGACTTCGTGATCTTCCCATCATTCCGACCGTTCTCGTGCTCGTTGCTGCTGCGACCATGGTCGCGCTTGGCTTCTGGCAATTGGGCCGGATGGATGAGAAGGCGGAGCTGATCGCGCGCTATGAAGCCGCGCTCGCGACGAGCGATCCGATTGCCTTTCCTGCGAATCCCGAAGGCGCGGAAGACGGTGCCTATGATCCAGACAAATTGTTCCGGGTCGCGGCCTTCGATTGCCCAGAGGTCACCGAGGCGACCTCCATTTCCGGCAAGAGCGAGCGCGGGCAAAGCGGATATGCCCATATCGCGACCTGCAAGACGGATTTCGGCCCGACTGAGGTGAAGCTTGGATATTCGCGCAATCCCAACACACCGAAATGGGGCGGCGGGGCTGTCACTGGGCGGATCGCGCCCGGCGGCCGGTTTGGCGCGAGGCTGCAATTGGACCAGCCTGTCGCTGGGCTAGAGCCGCTTGCAAAGCCCGATCCCAAGGACTTGCCCAACAATCATCTCGCCTATGCTGGCCAATGGTTCTTTTTCGCGCTCACCGCGTTGGTTATCTATTGGTTCGCGGTCAAAGGACGGATCGCGGGGCGGCGCAGAAAACAAAGCTAGGCCCGCGTACAGATCGGCTTTCTTGCCACTGCTCGCTGACGCCGCTAACCGCGTGAACACCATGCAATATGTATCGACCAGAGGCAGCGCACCCGCGCTCGATTTCGAAGGCGTCACTTTGGCAGGTCTCGCCAAGGATGGCGGGCTGTACCTGCCCACCGAATGGCCGCGTTTTAGCAAAGCTGAAATCGCCGCAATGGCCGGGCTGTCCTATCCAGAGCTCGCCACGCGCGTGATGATGCCGTTCGTCGGGGATAGCCTCACCGAAGAAGAGCTGCGCGGTTTGTGTGAGCAGGCCTATGGCCGCTTCGCTCATGACGCGGTGACGCCATTGGTCCAGCTCGACCAGCAGCAATGGCTGCTCGAATTGTTCCATGGTCCCACACTGGCGTTCAAAGATGTCGCGCTGCAATTGCTCGGCCTGCTGTTCGAAACCTTCCTTGGCCGTTCGGGCAAGCGGCTGACCATTGTTGGCGCGACCAGCGGTGATACCGGATCGGCCGCGATTGATGCGGTTGCCGGGCGCGAGGGCGTGGAGATTTTCATGCTCCACCCGAAAGGCCGGGTCAGCGAAGTGCAACGCCGCCAGATGACGACGGTGCGCGCGCCTAATGTTCACAACATCGCAATCGAAGGCAGCTTTGACGACGCTCAAGCGATGGTGAAGCGCATGTTCGTGGACGAGGCGCTGACCAGCCGGATGCAGATCGGCGCGGTCAACTCAATCAACTGGGCGCGGCTGATGGCTCAGGTCGTGTATTATTTCGCCGCCGGGCTTCAACTGGGCGCGCCGCAAAGGGCGGCTGCCTACAGCGTGCCGACCGGCAATTTCGGCGATGTGTTCGCAGGTTATGTCGCGCACAAGATGGGTCTGCCGATCAAGCAGCTGATTGTTGCGACCAATGTGAACGATATTCTGCACCGCGCGCTGACCAGGGGCGATTACTCAGCCGGCACTGTCACGCCGACAGCGACCCCGTCGATGGATATTCAGGTCAGCTCCAATTTTGAGCGGCTGCTGTTTGATTGCGGCGGTCGCGATGGTGCGGCCTTGGCAGAGCAAATGCGCGGCTTCGAAAGTGCGCGCGCGATGCAGCTGACCAATGCTCAGCAAGAGGGCGCAAGCGGGCTGTTTGTGAGCGCGCGGACCGATGGCGATGAGATGGCGCAGGCGCTGCGCTGGGCGCATGAGCGGGCTGGGCAAGTGCTGGATCCGCACACCGCGATTGGCCTGCATGCCGCGCGCATTAGCGATCTCGATCCTTCGGTGCCGATTGTCACCCTGGCGACAGCCCATCCGGCGAAATTCAGCGATGCGGTGGAGCGCGCCACAGGCATGCGTCCAGCACTGCCCGCGCGCGTCGGGGACCTATTTGCGCGCGAGGAACACTACACTGAACTACCCGGCAATTATGAGGCGGTGCGGGATTTCGTTTCAGAGACTGCTGCGACCGACTGATGGTGCAACTGGCCCGTGATCCGCTGGTGATGGAATGCGCCGGGTGGGATGCTTACCGCCTGCTCGACAGCGGGGATGGGCGCAAGTTTGAGGCGTTCGGTCCGCATTCCTTCATTCGCCCAGAACCACAGGCTATGTGGCGTCCGCAGATGAGCGAATGGGATGCCGACGGCGAATTTGTGCCCGGATCGGACGAGGATGGTGGTGGCCGCTGGAGCTTCGCCCGCGAAGTGCCCGAAGATGGGTGGGAGCTTGGTTGGAACGAAGCGCGCTTTACCGCTCGCCCGACCCCGTTTCGCCATTTGCAGTTCTTCCCGGACATGGCCCCGGTGTGGGATTGGATGCGCGGGATGCTCGGCGACCAGACGGAGGCGGAAACGCTCAATCTGTTTGGCTACACTGGCGTTGGCAGTCTCGCTCTGAGCCAGCACGGCCGGGTGACGCATGTCGATGCCTCGAAGAAATCGGTTGCTCAGGCGCGCGAGAACGCCGCGCTGTCCGGCATGGAAGAGCGGCCAATCCGCTGGTTGGTGGATGATGCGGCCAAATTTGCCGCGCGCGAGGTTCGCCGTGAGAAGCGTTATGACGGAATCATCCTCGACCCGCCCAAATTCGGCCGCGGCCCGAAAAGCGAGACTTGGCGTCTGGAGGAGAACCTTCCCAGCCTGATCACCGATTGTGCAAAGCTGCTCGATAACGACAGCCGCTTCCTGTTCCTCACTGTCTATGCGGTGCGGATGAGCAGCCTCGCGATTGCGGGCCTGCTCGAAGAGGCGATGCGCGATCTGCCCGGAACTATCGAATTTGGCGATTTGGCCGTGCGGGAAGAGGGGGATAATCCGCGCTTGCTGCCGACGGCCATTTTTGCGCGCTGGAGCAATCCATGATCCTGCCGGCCGTTGCGTTCCTCTTGTTCGATGAGCCGGATATGTCGGTGACCGATTCTGCGCCCCTCATATTCAGCGTGGCCGATCCAGATTCGGGCAAGGCGCTGGCTGACATCGAATTTTGCACCGATAGTGTGGTGCATGTTGCCATGGATTTTTCTGATCGAGGGCACCAACCCATCATCAACTTTACTCTTGCCGATGCAGCGGCGCAAAAACTTGCCGAGGTAACCACGCGTTACGTTGGGTTTGAAGCCTCATTGGTTATTGATGGCCGGGTCATTTCCAGTCCAAGGATTAACGAGCCTATCACTGGCGGTATGATGCAGGTCACCGGCGGCGATACAATTAACGACGCAGAACAAATTGTGCAGGCCGCGCGTGGGCACTGCACTCTCCCGAAAGCCAAAGACAAATGAACGATTCGCTGATCCTGGAAGTTGCCGATTTCGAGACGGATGTCCTCACCGGCATTTATTCAGAAGAAACGGGCAAGCCGCAGCCGCTGCGTATCACCATCAATGCGCGCTATGATGTCGCCGATCATTACGATGCCGACACGCCGCTGGAGGCGAGCAAGAACTATATGGATTTGAAACATGCGGCGGGTGAAGGCCTGCCTGCAGGCGTGCATTTCAAACTGATCGAGGCCGTCGCAGATCACATCTGCGAGACCCTGTTTGTTCAGGATGTGCGGGTTCAGGCCGTCACAGTGAAAATCGTGAAGCTCGCCATTGCCGAGGCGAACGAGAAAATCGGCATCACCTTGCACCGCGAACGCGACGCTTGGGAAAGCCGCAAGGCATGAGCGATCCGGGAATTCAGGCGGTTCAGCATATCGCAGAGCTGCCTGACAGCGCTTTGGAAGCGAGTGCCTATGTCCTGAATGAACAACTGGGCGCGGTTCGCGCAGTCCTGAGCGAAGATGGTGTGAGCGCATTGGTGATTGTCTTGCCCGCCGCCGGCCCAGACCATTCCGATTGGCGGCTAGCACTGGCCCGGGATTTGGCCCGCGAATTCGCGCCTCAGCGGGTGAATGTAGTGGCACGCGGCAGCGACGCGGCGACGCAGGCTTTGCTGACCTATTTAGAGGGTGCACCCGGCGTCACGGGACACTACCTTGAGGCGCATGACTGAGATTTCCGCTTCGAACCGCGCGCGGGCCCGCGATATTTTGGCGCTCGGTTCGCCTGCGCCTCTGGTCGATGCATTCCAAAGGCAGATCACGTATCTGCGCCTGTCTGTGACGGATCGCTGCGATCTGCGCTGCTCCTATTGCATGCCGGAGCAGATGAAATTCCTGCCGCGCCGCGAAGTGCTCACGCTGGAAGAGCTGTATCAGCTGAGCATCGGCTTTATCGAGCGCGGCGTCTCTAAGCTCAGGATTACGGGCGGCGAGCCATTGGTGCGGCGCGATATCATCGACTTGTTCAGCGCACTGGGACAGCGAATCGGCAGCGGACTGGAAGAACTAACCCTTACGACCAATGCGACGCAGCTGGCGCGTCATGCGGAGGGGCTGGCGAAGGCTGGGGTGAGACGGGTCAATGTCTCGCTCGATACATTGGACCGCGCTCGCTTTGCTGAGCTGACACGGCGCGATGCCTTGCCTAAGGTGCTGGAGGGGATCGCTGCGGCCAAAGAAGCGGGGCTGAAGGTCAAGCTGAACGCGGTGGCGCTGAAAGGCATCAATGAGGGCGAGCTGCCTGATCTTATCGCGTGGGCGCATGGCGAGGGCCATGCTGTGACGCTGATCGAGGTGATGCCGCTGGGCGATGTCGAAGAAGATCGGATCGACCATTATCTGCCGCTGACCGATGTTCGCGCGGAATTGGAACGGCGCTGGACGCTGACCGACAACAGCCATTCCACCGGCGGCCCGGCGCGCTATGTAGATATTGCGGAAACGGGCGGCAGGCTGGGCCTGATCACCCCGCTGACCAACAATTTTTGCGCCGGATGCAATCGCTTGCGCGTGACCGCCACGGGTCAGCTTTATCCCTGTCTTGGCGGTGGTGAACGGGTCGACCTGCGAGCAGCGCTGCGTTCGGATGACCCGGCATCAAATCTCGAACTTGCGCTGAGCGAGGCGATGGCGATCAAGCCGGAAAAGCATGACTTCCGGATTGATACGCGCGGGGCAGAGCCGCACCTTGCTCGGCATATGTCGATGACCGGAGGCTGAGCATGGCTGTGCGAATTGTGTTCCTGGGGCCCTTGCGCGACCTGACTGGCGAAGACAGCCGCGAGGTCCCTGCACCGCTCGATTGGGCGGGGCTGCTCAGCGCCGTCGCGCCGCAAGTTGCCGAGCAATTGAACGAGCAGCGGGTCAATGTTGCTTGCGCGGGAAAAGTGCTGGCCGACAAAACCACGCTGAATGCGCGGGACGGTGATGAGGTTGCGCTGCTGCCGCCCGTTTCTGGCGGGTAGATCGCAGTGAAAGACGTCCGTGTCCTCACATCACCGTTCAATCCCGGTACGCTGATCGGGCCATTCACCAATGCGCACCCTGGGCTCGGCGGTGTCTGTACGTTCGTTGGCGAAGTGCGCGGCGAGGCGGACGTAGAGCAGCTGGAGCTGTCGCATTACGAACCGCTCACGTTGCCGAGCATGGAAGAGCTGGCTGAGCAGGCCATCACGCGATTCGATCTGATGGGCATGCTGATGGTGCACCGGGTCGGCGCGATGCGTCCCGGTGAACCGATTGTTTGCGTATCGGCGGCGGCAAAGCACAGGCGCGGGGCGATTGACGCGGTCGATTTTGCGATGGACCATTTGAAAAGCGCAGCCTGGTTTTGGAAGCGCGAGAAACGAAACGGCCAATGGCACTGGATTGAGCCGCGTGCGGATGATTACGCTGATCTCGCACGCTGGTCTGACTGATTTTTTCGTAAAAAGTTTCGCAGTTTGATCCAGATCAAAGTCGTATGCGAGCTACCGGGATAACTCCTTTCTCAAGGAAGGAGAATACCCATGAGCAAACATATTCAAGAACAACTCGAGGCTGGCAAAGCGGCCATTGTTGAGGGACCCAAGCAGGAGCGGTCAGAAGTCCGCCACCAAATTGAGGTCGATCGCAATTTTGAGCTGCCGAAGGGCCTATATGTGGCCACTGTCGGTTGCTATTTGGCCTTCATCGCCACCACTTTTGCGGCATTCAGCACACCGGGACTGGTCATCCCGATGGCGATCTTTGCTGTATTTATCGTTGCAGGTTTCGGCGTTCCAACAATTTGGACGCGCCTTTCGCCCGATAACCCTTCCAAGCCGATGGATATGGGCAAGTTTGCTCGCGAAGGGATCATGACCAACACAGGCCGCCTCGCCCCGCGCGACGCCGCCATTCAAGTTCTAATTCTGCCGGTTCTCATCGTGCTCTGGGGCCTCGCGGCGGTGACCATAGCTGCGCTGGTTTAACCTACACCTTCCTTGCGGAGAGGGCCTGCAGGTGCGCGGGGTCGACCAGTTCGATCCCGCGTTTGCCTGTCCGGCGGATTGCTCCGTCCTTTTCAAGCTCGCTGAGTTTGCGGCTGACGGTTTCAATCGTCAGGCCCAGCATATTGGCGATTTCTCCGCGGGTTAGCGGCAGATCGAAATGGCCAGCTGGATGGCATGGGGATTGGCTGGCGGCCTGCGCAAAGTCATGCAGCAGACAAGCAAGTCGGGCCTCCGCGCTGGCATGAGCGGTCAGCTCCAGCAAGCTGCGGGTAGAGTGTAGGTCCTCGTGTGACCGGCGCAGCAGCGCCTTTGCGAGCGCGGGATACTCATCAATTGCACGGTTGATATCAACCTTGGCAAAAGTGCACAGCTTGCTCTCGGTCAAGGCGATCACATCGTGATGGGCAAAGGGCGAAAACAGCTCTCCGATAAAGCCTGATGGATGGACCAGCGCCAGGATCTGCTCATTGCCGTCCATATCAACCGCAGACACTTTAAGCGCACCAGAGACGAGCGTCGCACAAGCTACATCTTCATCGCCAGCCGCAAACAGCATTTCCCCGCGTTTCAGCACCCTCGTGCGCCCCGCAGCGGCGAGAGCATCGCGTTCTTCTTCGCTTAAGACAGAGCACGCCGCACTATCTCTGACTGGGCAGGATGCGCAGGCAAGGTTCATTGCGAGGCAAGCCTGCTGAGTTCGCCCAGAATTCTGTCCTGAGCATCCACTTGCGCCGCTATACGCCCGCGCAGCTCAGCGATTTCTTGGTTCACAGTAAACTCACTGGAGGTCTGGGCGTAAATCAGATCAATGTCCGCCAGAGCAATGGCCGACGTGCTGCGTTTGGCGGTCAGGTCAGCCAAGGCAATCTGAGCCGCTGACCATTGGTTGCTCGATTGCGAGGCACCTCTTGACGCTCTCACAGAGCTTTCAGCGGACGGCAGAGCGGATTGGAACGCTGCATAGGCTGCATCGGCCCGAACCTCGATCGCTGCCAGGCCCGCCATTATGGCAGGAGCTGCCATTGGTGCAGGCTCTACGCTGGGGGCTGGCTGAAAAGTGCCAGCGAATCGCTCTGCATCGCGCACCGCGAGCGAGGGATATTTGTCTCCGCTGCCCGCGCAAGCGGACAAAGACGCGGCAAACATTGCGGCGATCCCAAATAGTTGAGCGCGTTCTTTCACCTTGGCAACTCTCATCAATTTCGCGTCATATCCCAGCATTGCGCGGGTTTTACCACGCATTTGGGTTTGCGCCAGCGCCAGTCCGACAAAAAACAAGTCTCTCATTACCGGTTCTTGCGTTGACTTGGCGGCATCGATCCCTTAACGGCGTGCCTCTTTCCAGCGCTGCAAAATTGCGGCGCGGTATTTTGCGTCTTGTCTGTGTGTGTATTCGCATGGGTTAAGGCACAGCTTTAGATCGAGAGTAACAAGCCATGTTCGCAGTAGTGCGCACGGGCGGCAAGCAATATCGGGTTGCCGCCGGAGACAAGATTGCCGTTGAGAAGCTCGCTGGTGAAGCCGGCGACACCGTTACGCTGGGCGATGTCCTGCTAGCGGGTGAAGGCGAGACAATCGCTGACGCGTCGAAGGTCACCGTTTCAGCGGAGATCATCGCACAAGCCAAGAGTGAGAAGGTCGTCGTTTTCAAAAAGCGTCGCCGTCACAACTATCGCCGCAAGGCGGGTCATCGTCAGCAAATGACGCTGCTGCGGATCACCGATGTGGGCGCGGGCGCTGCGAAGAAGGCACCGGCTACGAAGGCTGCTGCTCCAAAGGCGGACGCCAAGCCGGCGGCTGAAAAGAAAGCGGCTCCTGCGAAGAAGCCAGCAGCTGAGAAGAAGGCTCCGGCCAAGAAAGCAGCCGCGCCAAAGAAGGCCGCAGCTGATAAGAAGCCAGCCGCGAAAAAAGCTCCTGCGAAGAAGGCACCGGCTAAGAAAGCCGCGCCTAAAGCTGACAAGAAGTAAGGAACACAAACCATGGCACATAAAAAAGCAGGTGGTTCATCCCGTAACGGTCGCGACTCAGCGGGTCGACGCCTCGGCGTTAAAAAATTCGGCGGCCAAGACGTGGTTGGCGGCAACATTATCGTGCGTCAGCGCGGTACGAAGTTCTATCCGGGCACCAATGTCGGCATGGGCAAGGATCACACCCTGTTCGCGACCGAAAATGGCGTTGTGCGATTCCACAAGGGTAAACTCGGCCGCAAATACGTGTCTGTCGAAATGCTAGCGGAAGCAGCTGAATAACCGGACGGTTCAAAAACAGGATCGTCCCACGGGGCGGTCCCAGCCGATGACACAATCGGCGATGTAGAGGGAGAAGGGCCACCCCAGTTTGGGGGAGCCATCTCCCTCTTTTCGTTTCTCCCTCACAAACACGCAGACGGATAAGTTCTGCGGCCACGAAACTGTCATGTGCGGCCCATAATGGGGCGGCGCAGGGCGGGACGGATTGAGAGGAGAGACCTCATGTTCCATCGCAGCCAAAGATTGCTGCTGAGACCGATCTGGCCAGAGGATTGGCAAGGTGTCTTTGCCGGCATCGCCGATAAAGGCGTCGTGCGCAATTTGGCGCGCGCTCCCTGGCCCTATGAGGAAAAGGACGCGCGCGAATTTGCGAAGCTTCCGATCAATCCGCTCTATCCGCGCTTCCTGATTACTCGCGCCCGCGATGCGGTGGTCGTTGGATGTATCGGGATTGACGCGATGGATGCTGATACGCCGGAGGAAGCCGTTGAGCTCGGCTATTGGATCGCGCGGCCGTTTTGGGGGCAAGGCATCGCCACCGAAGCGGGCCGCTCAATGCTCGAAGTTGCAGCCGCTTTGGGGCATAAATCGTTGGTCGCGTCGCACTTTCTCGACAATCCAGCCTCTGGAGCAGTTTTGCGCAAGATCGGCTTTCAACCCACTGGCCAAGTGTCGACGCGGCATTCGTGCGGTCGTGGCGAAGCTGCGAAGGTAGCGGAATATGCGCTGGAGCTGGATGAAGAACCCTCGGTGATTAGCGAGGCGGCTTAGGCAGTAAGCGACGCAATCGAATACACAAAACCCCGGCGCCCATCACAGGTGCCGGGGTTTTGTATTCGGTACACGTGCGGCGGAAGGCCTTGGCCGGTCGCTTCCGCGATTCTATTCCGCGGGCATCACCGCGTCAGAATAGGGGCTCTCCCATTTCTGGATCAGCTCACGGTCGTCGTGATCCCACGGGTGGAAACTGGGTTTCAGGATTGCAGCCCACTCGAAGAGCATGCGGCGCATCATGCCAGGCTTCCACCACAGAAAGGCATAGAGCTTCCATTTGGCTTGCCGCTTTGTGTAGCCATCTTGCTCAAGCAGGCCGATCGCATCGCGAATGCGGTTGCCGAAATACTTCTTGGTGATGAGAGCAGCGATCAGGGCGCGGGTCTTATACCGTTTCCAAGCGCTCCAGTCCTTCGTCACATGCTCCCAGACGTCGTAGACGAGGCCCTTGTGCTCGATCTCTTCTGTCGCATGCCAGCGCCAAACCTCTGCGGCAACCGGATCGGCGCCTTCGAGGTACTCTGGATATTGCAGCAGGTGCCGGCTGATGATCGCGGCGAAATGCTCCAGCGCGATTGTGATCGCGAGGTTGAATTCCTTTGGACGGCCCGCGGTCAGCTCAAGCATGGCCTGAATGCCCTGATCGATGCTTTCAACGTTATAGCCGTGGTCTGAAACCAGCCGGTTGAAGGCGACATGTTCGCGCGTGTGGTTGATTTCCTGCGTCGAAAAGGCCTTCACCTCGCGCGCCAGCTTCTCCGGAATCTCGTCACGGAACAGGCGCAGGGTGTCGATAAAAAAGGCCTCGCCGCGCGGCAGGCTGGCTGAAACCGAATTGTACCAAGCGGTCGCAACCGGATCGCCGGAATGCCAGTGGCGTGGGACCATCGCCTTGCGATCAAACCGCTCATTGCGGATAATCAGCTCATGCTCCGCAGGCGTTGCGCTCACGCGGGCAATGCCAGCGTCTTCAGTGGGCTTGTCGAGCGGCTTAGCGCGCTCTAGGTCAATCTTTGAATGTTCGGTCATAATTTAAGAAACTATTAGGGCTTTCCCTTAATGACAAGTCGTAAGCGTTTAACGCCTGAAGAGTCGCGAAGTTCCGCTTTAGAAGCGGCGCGGGGCTTACTTATTGAAACAGGGCCGCAATCCGTCACTTTGAAGGCGGTTGCCGCACGTATTGGGCGCACTCACGCAAATCTACTGCACCATTTTGGGTCAGCATCTGGCTTACAAAAAGCACTGGCAGAGCACCTGGCGCGCACCGTTTGTGAGACAATTATCGAGGCAGTGCGCGCGAGTCGCGCAGGTCTTGGCTCCGCGCGAGAGGTTGTCGACCTGGCGTTTGACGCGTTTGACCGCGAAGGCGCAGGCGCGCTCACCAGTTGGATGCTGCTAACCGGGAATGAAGACGCACTGCATCCGATTATTGAGACAATTCATGACCTTGTTGATGAAATCGCGCCTGAAGAGGCTGATCATCAGTGCAATGACATGCGAGTGCACCGCGACACGCTAAGCCTGGTCTTGCTGGCGCTTGGCGATGCGCTGATCGGCGGGGCCTTGGCGAAATCGCTCGGACTGCCGCGCGATGCCGCACGCGTGCGCGCGCAGGAAATGCTTGAGGCCTCGCTGGCCGAATATCAGTAGGGCTATTCGCTGAGCGCGCCGCGCTGCCAATCCGGCAGGGCATTCGCATCCAAATCCGCCACGCGCAGGTGATCGATGGCGAATCCCAGGTCAGCATGGGCGGCCTTGCGGCGTTTCTCTTGCGATTGGCCAAGCGGTACCACAACCAGCCGCCTGTTAACCTTTTGCCGCCAATTCATCCGGGCGGTGTTTTCCTGCCCGATGTAGCAACCCTTCTCAAAACTCACCCCGTTCAGCTCAACCGCGTTCGCCTCCAGCCACAAGATATCGCTGATCTCTGCGCGACCTTCGGGCACACCACAGGATAGGCGATGGGCGAGATAGGCTGCGTTTGCAGCTTCGTCGCTGCCCCCCGCGGGCGCCAACCAACGCTGGCCAAGCTCGGGTAGGCGCGGGTCGGGCGCGCCTTCATCGCCCTCGGCGCTCCAATACACCGCTACGCTTTCGTCGCGGGCAATGTCGATCTTGCGGCGCAGGCGGTAGAGGCTGAGGCGTTTGGCGAGTTCAGCGGCAGCGTCGGCCTCGCAATCGAGCAGCAGCGCGCCGTCTTCTCCGGGCCAGACGAAAAAATCGAACATGGTTTTGCCCTGCGCCGACAGCAAAGCGGCATAGACGGGCAGATCGCCGCTCACATCATTCGTCACCAGGCCTTGCAGAAACTCCGCCACGTCCTCTCCCGCCTCGGTTGGGGCGAGGCGAACAATCGCGCGGTCGTTAAGGCGGGTTGCGGTCATGATGCGGGGACTTTCTCAGCGAGCCGATTGGCAATGGCAGAAGCGATGCGCGGACCCAGCTCTGGCCCTTGCACAGGGTAGAGATAGGGTTCGATCATCTCCGCTTCCATAAGCAAGAGCTGGCTATCTTCGCCGCGCACCATATCGATGCGGGCATACAGCGGAGTGTCAAAGGGCAGGGCGGCGATGATTTTCTGCGCCTGAGCGGCTTCGTCTTGGCTCGGACGATAGTCACTTTCTGTCCCGCCATAGAGCGACTGGATCCGGTATTCACCCTCTGCCGCATTTTTGCGCAGAGCGTGGCTCAATTCCCCCTGGATGAAGATGAAGGAGAACTCCCCCTCGCTCTGAATTGTGGGCAGGAATGGCTGAAGCATCGCCTTATGGCCGAAGCGCCAGCCTGCATCGGGCATGTGATCACGGGCGAATATCATCTGGCCTTCGGCGCCTGCGCCGATCTGCCGCTTTACGACCAATTTTTCGCATCCGAAGCTGTCCATTGCCGCCATGACGTCATCCGCGATCACATCGTCCAGCCAGATTGTGGGAATGGTCGCCGCGCCTTTGTCTGCGAGCTCTCGAAGATAGGTTTTGCGCGCATTCCAGCGCACGATCTCCGCCGAATTGCAAAGCTGGATACCGCGCGCCTCAAGGGCATCGAGTTTCGTGATGAACTCCTGCGGTTTGTCCTGATAATTCCAGCTGGAGCCGAGCAGAGCGAGCGACACACCGTCGAATTCGGCAAGGTCCGCTTCCCAGTCCACTATGCGCAATTCCAACCCATGATCGGCGAGCGCTTTGGAAAGCGCATCAGTCATCAGATCGGATTCGTAAGCATCGCCCCGGCGCTCTCCGCTACCTGGCATAGTAGTCTCGCACGCCAGGAATGCGATTGTGGGTGTGGAAGGTGTCATGCCGCGGCCCTAGTTGAGCGAAAGCGGGGTGGAAAGAGGCTGAATGCGGCGCTAGGTCACAAAGCCAATATGACCGAACACACCATCACAATTCGCCGCCCGGATGACTGGCACCTGCATTTTCGCGATGGCGAGATTATGGAGCAGGTCGTGCCTTACACCGCGCGCCAATTTGGCCGTGCGATAGTGATGCCCAATCTCTCACCGCCGGTGACGGAGACGGCGAGCGGCGCAGCCTATCGAGATCGGATTTTGACGGCGGTACCAGCGGGCGTAGAGTTCACGCCGCTGATGACCTGCTATCTCACCGACGGGACCGATCCGGCAGACTTGGCGCGCGGCGCGGCAGAGGGCGTGTTCACCGCTGCGAAGCTCTATCCCGCCAATGCCACGACCAATTCCGCCCACGGCGTCAGCGATGTCGCCAAGATCTATCCCGTGCTCGAGGCGATGGAGGCATCGGACATTGTTCTGTGCGTCCACGGCGAGGTGACCGAAAGCCATATCGATGTGTTCGACCGCGAAGCCGAATTCATTGAACGCCACATGCGCAGCATCGTGCGCGACTTTCCAAACTTGCGCGTTGTGTTTGAGCATATCACCACCTCGGACGCGGTGGATTTTGTGATGGGCGAAGGCGATCAGGTCGCCGCAACGATCACGCCGCAGCATCTCCATATCAATCGCAATGCGATGCTGGTCGGCGGGATGCAGCCGCACAATTACTGCCTGCCAGTGGCAAAGCGCGAGGCGCATCGGCTGGCTCTGCGCAAAGCCGCAACCTCAGGCTCGCCCAAGTTCTTCCTAGGCACCGACAGCGCGCCGCACTTGCGCAGCGCAAAGGAAAGCGCCTGCGGATGCGCGGGCATTTTCAACGCGCCATTCGCGCTGGAGAGCTATCTTGCGGTGTTTGAGGAGGAGGGCGCGCTGGAGCATTTCGAAGCCTTCGCCTCGCTCAATGGCCCGCGCTTTTACAAGCTGCCCGTTAGTGATGAGACCATGACATTGCGGCGCGTGCCTGTGACCGTGCCGGATTCGATTCCAATGGCGGGCGAGGAAATCGTGCCCTTCCATGCGGGCGAGACGTTGAACTGGCGGATCGCCGAGTAGGGCTGGCTAAACGGCCTGCGGCGCAGCGACGCGGCGCGTGCGGGCGATCAGATCGCCAACAAAGATCGCAATCGCAATCCAGATCAGAATGAAGCTACCCAATTGGACCTGCTGCAGCTCTTGCTCGAACACGGTCAGCCCGAGGATAAAGACAATCGTCGGCGCGAGATATTGGATAAATCCAAGCGTTGAATAGGGCATCCTCCGCGCGGCAATCGCAAACAGCAACAGCGGCACAGCGGTCACAACGCCGCCAGCCATGATCGCGAGGCTTAGGTAGAAGTCTTGCCCAAAGGCCGAGCCGACTGGGCTGGTCGCATACCACATCACGATGGCGGAAGCTGGGACGAACAGGATCGCCGATTCGATAGTGAGGCCGGGCAGGGCAGTGACCGCCACCTGTTTGCGGACCATGCCGTAAAAGGCAAAACTCATCGCCAGGCTCAGGCTGATCCAAAAGGTTGTGATGGCTCCGGCCAGCAGCAGAGCAACCGCGCTCGCCGCAATCGCCACCGCGAGCCATTGCCAACGGGTAAGGCGCTCCCCCAGAAACAGGGTGCCGAGCAGCACATTGATCAACGGATTGAGGTAATAGCCGAGGCTGGCGGCGTAGACCTGCCCTTCCTGGATGGCCCAGATATAGACCAGCCAATTGATCGCGATCAGTGCTGCACTCAAGAACAGCATGGCCACTGCCTTTGCGCTGCCGAGGGCGGCTTTGATGGCGGGAAACTGGCCGCGCACGCCGACAATGATCAGGCACAGCGGCACCGTCCAGATGATCCGCCAACCGACAAATTCAAACGCCGGGACGCTGACGACCAGCAGCAGGTAGAGCGGCAGGAACCCCCACATCAGATAGGCGCCAAACGCAGCGGGCAGACCGGATGGCGCCGGGTTTGGATCGGTGGCGTTCATAACTGGCCCGCCCCTAGGCCGCTCGCTGTTGCCGCGCAAGCAATGCGAGCCGGATAAGTGTTTGCATCATTTTACAACGCGCCGCGCAAAAACCTGCAAGAGTGCTTGTGTTGTTGCAGGTCATTCAGGTTTCATACCCTATAGATGAACAAGCAAAAGCACGGGGGCATGTGAGGCGCAGCGCGGTATCGCGTGGGGGCACGCCTCACACTCCGAAATGAAATAGACTTGAGCCATTCCCACCAATGGCTCCGGCGCGGTCGCTTGCGGCTGCGGAAAGCGCTCTCTTGCCACGCGGCTTGAGAGCGCTTTCATTTTGGGCGGCACAATCGCTCAAATGGGCACCGAAACGCCCGGTGGAAGGCGAAAATTAACCAAGATCAGCCAAAGGATGAGGATGCGCGCACTTTGCCTCTCACCTGTCAAAAGACGCCTGGCTAGCACTCTAATGCTGCTGCCTGGCGTGTTGGCGCTCTCGGCGTGCACGGGAGAGGCTGAGCCCGCAGAGAGCGCGGCGACGCCCGATCCGGTGATTGCCCGCGCGCTGAATGATCCGCTGATGGTCGATCCAGACCTGGCCTATCGCAATCAAGCCGCTGCTGCGCTTTCGACCGGCGTGGACCATGCACTGCCGGTGCTGTCGGGCAATGCGGCGATGGCACGGCGCGCCCGCGATGAAATGCGGCTTGCGCTGCTCGAAGACGGGGCGATTCTTGATCTGCCTGATATGACTGAGAGTGAGGAGGGCGTTTCGCTGGCTGGCATTCACAATGCTGAGCAAATGGCACTCACTCACGACGTGCCCGAAGACTGTGCGAAGCAATTGCGCGCAGGTTTTATCTGGGCGGCGCGATTGGATGATGCGGCCAGCTTGATGCCGTTTGGTCATGTCCGCGCGGCGGCGGGGGCAGAGAACGAAAAATGTTCTATCCGCGCGGTCTCTTATCTGACGGCTGCCGAGGGTAAAGATGTGCTGCTATATCACTACAATCTGGCGCGGCGGGCGGAGCTCAACACCGATGTGTTTGCAAAGCCTGAACTCGCGCTCGCGGGCAGCTCAGAAGACGCGCGCCTTGCGGTGAATATTCGCGAGGGCAATGATGCGATGCGCGTCGTCGATCTGATCTTTTGGAAAACGTCGCAATAGCTGTGCAGGCAGACGGCCCTTTGCGCTAGTCCTTCAAACCAATCGCAACATTGGCCCGTGGCTGCTCCATCTCCGTGCTCGCCACCGGGTATGCGCAGTAATCCGCCGCATAAAAGGCGGCTGGACGGTGGTTGCCCGACAGGCCAATTCCGCCAAATGGCTGAGACGATGATGCCCCATTGGTCGGGCGGTTCCAATTGATAATCCCTGCCCGGACATTGGCCCAGAACCGGCCGAAGTCATCGGGATCGCCGCCAATCAAGGACGCTGACAAACCAAATCGGGTGTTGTTGGCCTCTGCAATGGCGAGATCAAGATCAGGCACTTTAATTACTTGCAGGATCGGGCCGAACATCTCGATATCCGGGCGATCTTCAACCTCGGTGGTGTCGATGATACCTGGGGTCAAGAACGGCTTCTTCGCATCAGGGCGTTTCAAATGCGCTAGAGGTTTGCCGCCCTGTGTGACCAAAGCCAAAAAGCCGCGGTTCAGCTTATCAGCAATATCATTGTCGATCACGCAGCCCATGAAGGGTTGCGGATCAGCAAAGGGCTCATCAACGATCAGCTTACTGGTGAGCTTCAGTAGCTCCTCCATTATCGGATCGTACATGCTTTCAGTGATGATTAGCCGCCGCGCCGCCGTGCATCTTTGCCCGGCGGTGGTGAAGGCGCTTTGCACGATCAGCGAGGCTGCATCGGCGAGCAGCGGCGTATCGGTGACGACCAGCGGATTGTTGCCGCCCATTTCCAGCGCGACAATCTTGCCTGGGTTGGAGGCGAGACGGCGATTGATCGCAATACCAACCTGCGCAGAGCCAGTGAACAGCACGCCGTCCACGCCGCCGTGGCCGACCAGCGCTTTGCCTTCATCAGGCCCGCCGATAACCACCTGTAGCACGTCCTCCGGAACACCAGCCGCATGGAAGCAATCGACCAAGGCCTGTCCGACGGCAGGGGTCTTTTCCGAGGGCTTAAAGATGATAACATTGCCTGCGATCAACGCAGGGACAATGTGGCCATTGGGCAGATGTGCGGGAAAATTATAGGGGCCCAGCACGGTCATGACTCCGTGGGGCTTGTGCCGAACGGCGGAGGTGCCTTGCAGCGCGCTGTCTAAGCGCTTGCGCCCGGTGCGTTCGCTGTAGGCATTGGCTGAAATCTCGACCTTACCCATCACCGCGTCAACTTCGGTGCGCGCTTCCCACATGGGTTTGCCGGTTTCCCTGGCGATCAGGGTCGCCATGTCATCCGCGCGGATGCGCATTTCATTGACGAACCGGCGCATGGTCTCAATTCGCACAGCCAGCGGCGTTGCCGCCCATTCCGGCCATGCTCGCCGAGCGCGGCTTACCGCCTCATCAACGTCACTCGCTGCGCCGCTCCAGATTTCCTCGCCCGTGGCCGGCGCATATGATGTATAGGTGCTATCAGTCACTTTGCAGACTTTTACTCACGTCCAGATTTTACATTACCGCGCCGTGTCAGGCTTTTGTCATGCCGTTTCACACCACGATACCCTGGCTTCCCCCAAGCTCGTGACTTCAGTTAATTGCAATGTTCACGAAAAGATAGGGGGCAGGCGCATTTCAAGCACAGTGCCGATAGCATCCTAGAGATTAAATTCGTCGATGCGCCGCCTTGCGGAGCACGACCTAGCGGGAAATCAATGGTTTATAACGGCTTGGTTAGGATCTGTGAAAGCGTTGTAAACTGTTACTGTCCGGCTGGTATAGGCGCTTCGCCATGTGCGTTGCCCATTTCGCGCAGCGCGGCAATTTTGGCGTGGAATGGCCCCCAATCGTCGCCCTCGTCGATCGCCGCCCAGATCGCTTCAACATCGTCGACCAGCATGGTTTGCGCGGCGTCTCCCCGCCAATAGGAATGCTCACTGCTGATCTGCTCATAACCCGAAAAGGCCTCGGCCAGTTCACCGTCGGCTCCGCGCCCGCCGCGATGCGCAAAGAAGAACGCATCAGGCTGAGCGTTCTGCTCGCGCATGGACTTCTCGCAGGCCGCGACAAGCTGAGTGTCGGCCTCCGTGCCGCGCGGCTCCACGCCTAGGCGCCAGCACCAACGGCGCGCGACCGCCTCCATATAGAGCTCGCCATAGCGATTGAGCGCCGCGATCAGGGGCTCGCTGTCTGCCACCAACCGCAGGGCAACCGCCAATTGCCCGCAATTCCAATGCAAAGCCTCTGGCTGGCGGCCAAAGGCATAGAGGCCGCCATGATCGAAATAGGCGGCGGTAAAGCTCGGATCCCACGTTGGCAGCCAGCGCCATGGGCCATAGTCAAAGCTCTCGCCCGTCACATTCATATTGTCGGTGTTGAGCACGCCGTGAACGAAGCCGCTGGTCATATAGCTGGCGGCCAGGTCAGCCATCCGCTCGACCACCTGATGCATCAGGATGATCGCCGGCTCATCGCGTCCGGGCGCATCATCGGGCGGCATTGGTCCGGGGAAATGATCCAAGCAATAGCTGATAAGCGCTTGCATTTGTTCAGGCTCTTCATGGGCGAGCAGCCGCTGAAACGTGCCGATGCGGATATGGGAATGCGATAGCCGGACCATCACCGCCGAGCGCGTGGGCGAAGGCTCATCATCGCGCCATAGCTGCTCGCCCGTCTCAATGACCGAGAAGGTCTTGGACGTGTTGACGCCCAGCGCCTCCAGCATTTCGGTCGCCAGCACTTCGCGCACGGCGCCTTTCAACGTCAGCCGCCCGTCTCCATTGCGGCTGTAGGGGGTGGGCCCGGTGCCCTTGGTCCCCAGATCGAGCAAGCGGCCATCGCTGCCACGCAGCTGAGCCGCCAAAAACCCGCGTCCGTCGCCAATGTCAGGATTGTAATTGCGGAACTGATGCCCGTGATATTTTAGCGCGAGCGGCTGCTTGAGGTTACCGTCCAGCGACCCAAACCGGGCGAAATGCGCGGCCCATTGATCATCGCTTAAGCCCGCCAATCCAACCGCCGCCGCCCAGCGATCATTGCGAAAGCGTATCTCAGTCTTGGGAAAGTCAGCAGGGTGCACCGGAGAGCCCAGCCAATCGGCCAGCGCGTCAATCGCGGTGTCGGGCCGATAATCGGCGGCTTGCGGTTCGGCTCGCATACCGCGATAAGTGGGCGCAAGCAGCCAGCGGCGCAAGCGCCACTTGGCAATAAAGACTGCATTTGAAGGATTAATGCCCGCTCATGGAGAGCCTTTACCAGGACCGCTACTGGACCAGCAGCGACGGCCTCACCCTGCATTACCGCGATTACGCTGGCCCTGATGGTGAGGGCGGTGACGGTGCTCGCCCGCCGATTGTGTGCATGCATGGCCTGACCCGAAATGCGCGTGATTTTGAAGGCTTGGCTGAGCATTTGTCGGCGACGCACCGTGTGATTGTGCCGGAAATGCGCGGTCGGGGAATGAGCGATCATGCGCCCGATTCCGCCAGCTATTCGCCGCCCACCTATGTCGCCGACGTGGAAAAACTGCTGGGCGAGGAGGGGATTGAGCGCTTCATCGCCATCGGCACCTCAATGGGCGGGCTGATGACGATGATGATGGCGAGCAAAGATGCGAGCCGGATCGCCGCGGCTTTGCTGAACGATATCGGGCCAGAGATTGACCCGGGGGGCCTCGAGCGGATTGGCGGCTATGTCGGCCAGCAGCGTAGCTATCCCACTTGGATGCATGCCGCGCGCTCTATGCAAAGCGTGCACAGCGTCGCCTTTCCCGACTATGACCTCGACCAATGGTTGGCGATGGCGAAGCGCACTATGGTGGTGAGCCAGAATGGCCGGATCAGCTATGACTACGACATGGCCATTGCGGAGCCGTTCAGCGAACCGGGCAACGCCGCCCCGCCTGATCTTTGGCCAGCATTTGAAGCCCTGAGCAGTGTGCCAATGGTTTTGGTGCGCGGCGAATTGTCCGACCTGCTGTCGGAAGAGACGGTCTCCAAAATGGCGGCCAAGCACCCGGCGATGACGAGCGTCACCGTACCGCGCGTGGGCCATGCGCCGACGCTGGACGAGCCGGAAGCGCGCGCTGCGATTGATGCTCTGCTAGGGCAGATTGCATGAGTAAGAAAGCGAACAAAAGCAGTGGTGTGCTGCGCGTTTTGCATTGCCATTCAACATTTGCGCCGGGTGGCAAAGAGCTGCGCGCGACTGGCCTGATGAATGCCTTTGGCGGCAAATTAAGGCATTCGATTGTCTCCGGCGTGCCGGATCAACTTGGCGCGAGAGACAGTATCGCGAAGGGCGTGGCGGTTGATTTTCCGAAAGGCTTCCCATCGCTCACCGGCTGGCCATCGCCGTCGCGCCTGCAAAAGATCGCTCGCGCGATGCTGCCGTATGATCTCGTGCTGACCTACAATTGGGGTGCGATGGATGTGGTAATGGCGCGCACCGCGTTCAGCAATGCCTTCGACTTGCCGCCGCTGATCCATCACGAGGATGGTTTTAACGAAGACGAGGCGAAGGAGCTGAAAGCGCGGCGCAATTGGTATCGCCGGATCGCTCTGGGCAAAGCGGCTGCGCTGGTTGTGCCTTCGCGCACGCTGGAGAAAATTGCAGCGGAAGTGTGGGATCAGCCTGCCTCTCGCATTGTCCGCATCCCCAACGGGGTGGATACTTTGGCCTTTGCCAACACGCCGCGTGCCGATGCTCTGCGCGTGGTGAAGCACAAGGGCGAGCAATGGGTCGGAACGCTTGCTGGGCTGCGCCCGGTCAAACAGCTTACCATGCTGGTTGAGGCGTTTTCCGGCCTGCCTGAAAACTGGCAGCTGGTGATCTTGGGCGAGGGCCCAGACAAAGACGCGATCCGCGCCGCCGCAGATAAGTTAGGGATCAGCCACCGTGTGCACCTGCCCGGGAAAGTGGCCGATCCGGCAAGCGCGGTTGGCCTATTCGATATTTTCGCATTGTCTTCCAAGAGTGAGCAATTCCCGCTCTCCGTGGTAGAAACCATGGCGGCGGGCGTTCCCGTTGCCGCGCCCAATGTCGGCGACATACGCAGCATTGTGAGCGAGGCCAATCACCCCTTCATCTGCATGCCGGGCGATGCAACAGCGCTCGGCCATATGCTCAAGGAATTGGCTGAACAGCCGGAACTTCGCAGCGAAATCGGCGAGGCCAACCGCAAGAAAGCGCTCGCACAGTTTGACCGAGCGCGCATGATCGAAAGCTACCGCGCGCTCTATTCCAGCGCGATGGGGCGCGAGATTTAACCGCTGGGGCCGCCCGCTTGCTTAACCTGCGGTTCAACTCCAATCCGCTCAACTATGGGGACAGGCTGCAACGGCCATTGCGGTTGCTGCAATGGGCCCCTAAAAGCTCGGGCAGCTTAAGAACCAACGCATTTTGGAAAGGGCCCCCGTGGCGCTGAACCCTACCGACGGAAAATCTCCCAAAGACGATAAGGCAGCAAAGAAAGCGGCAGAAGACGAAGTCATTCTGCGCGAGATCGATGAGGCCGTTCGCAAGGATGATTTGGAGCAATTCGGCAAGAAATACGGCACCGTTCTAATCGGCGGTGTGACGGCGATTTTGCTCGCCTTTGGCGGATACCTGTACTGGGATAGCCAGCAGGAAAAGGCGCTTGAGGAGCAATCAGAATTGCTGACCCGGGCGCTGGATCAGGCCGAGGCTGGAGAATTTGGCGCGGCAAGCGAAGTGGCATCGGAGCTGCCCGCTGATAGCGGGCCTGGTGCGCAGGCCAGCGCGCTGATGCTGCAAGCCAGCGCAGCGTTGGAGCAAGGCGACACGGCGAAAGCGGTTGAGTTGTTCGGTCAATTGGCCGGTGACGCAGACGCACCGCCTGCCTTGCGCAACCTTGCCACCATTCGCGAAGTGGCCAGCAATTTTGATGAGCGTGAGCCCGCCGATGTGATTGCCAAACTCAGCGATTTGGCTGTGCCCGGCAATGCCTTCTTTGGCAGCGCTGGCGAGCTGACCGCGATGGCGCATATGAAGGCCGGCGATGATGCTGCGGCTGGCGCGATGTTCGCAGCGATTGCGAAGCAAGAAGGCGTGCCAGAAACACTGCAAGCCCGCGCCCGGCAAATGGCCGGCCTGCTGGGTGTAGACGCAATCGAAGATCCAGAAAAACTGCTCGTAGAAGAAGGCGTTCTGGATCCGGACGGTGGAGCTCCTATCGGCGCGCCTGCTGGCGCACCAACGGGGCCATAAAGCGAATTGCAATAGGGATAGGGTGCGCGGATTTTCGCGGCACAAATGGTCTGATTGGACGGATGATGACGACGGTTAAACACACAACACGTATGGCTCTTCTCAGCGGCGCAATGGCCGCTGTTTTGAGCGGTTGCAGCGGCGGCCTGTTTGGCGGCGGCGACAAGAAAGCAACCCCAACCATTGGTGAGCGCACTCCGATCCTTTCGCGGATTGAGAGCGGGGCAAGCGTTGATCCGACCTTGGCTCAGGTGACTGTGGTGCTGCCTCCGGCGCAGACCAACACTGAATGGGCGCAGGTCGGCGGCTCTGCGGCGAAATCATACGGCCACCTCACTTTGTCCGAAACGCCAACGAAGGCGTGGACCGCTAATATCGCTGGCGCGACCGACCGAGTACGGCTCGCCGCAGCCCCGGTTGTTGGCGGCGGCTCGCTGTTCGCGGTTGGCTCTGATGGGGCGATCCACAGCTTTGATGCGAAAACTGGCGCTGAGCGCTGGGAAATCGCGCCATCAATGGAAGACAATCTGCGTTCCGCAGCCTTTGGCGGCGGGGTCAGCTATGCTGGCGGCCGGGTCTATGCGACCAATGGCACCGGCGATGTAAAGGCGCTGAACGCCGAGACTGGTGAAGAGATTTGGAGCGTCAAACCCTCCGGCCCGCTGCGCGGTTCTCCAACGATTGCGTTCGGCCAAGTCTATGTGATGACGCAGGACAACCAGGTGATCGCGCTTGATGCGAACTCTGGTGAACTGCTGTGGAACGATTCGGGTTCAGCAACGCAGGCCGGCGTGTTCGGCGTGGCTGCCCCTGCGGCTGGTCAGGGCACAGTTATTGCTGGCTATTCCAGCGGTGAATTGTCGGCCTATCGCTATGAGAATGGCCGCACCTTGTGGTCTGACGCGCTGTCGCGCACCAATATCTCGACTCAGGTTGGCTCGCTGACCGACATTGACGCCGATCCGATCATCGATTCTGGCCGCGTCTATGCGCTCGGCCAAGGCGGGCGGATGGCCGCTTATGAGCTGGTCACCGGACAGCGCATTTGGGAATTGAATCTCGCGGGCATTTCCACCCCGTCGATTGCGGGCGAGTGGATATTCACTCTGACCGATGACGCGCGGCTGCTGGCGATTGCGCGTTCAACAGGGCGCGTGCGCTGGATCACTCAGCTGCAAAGCTTCCGCAACGAAGAGAAGAAGAAGGACGCGATCTTCTGGACCGGCCCAGTTTTGGCTGGCGGTCAATTGTGGGTCGCAAGCTCGCGCGGCGCGCTTTACCGGGTCAGCACGGGTGAGGGTTCAGCCCAGGCCTTTGCAGAGCTCAAGGATCCGGTCAGCCTGCCGCCCATCGTGGCGGATAACATGCTGTATTTGCTCGATGACAGCGGCACAATCCACGCTTGGCGGTAAGCCAACAGGCGCAAACCTGCGGCAGGCGTATTAACCATTTGAGGCGCGCTGTTCCTAAGCGGGACGGCGCGCTCAATCTATCAAAGCTGTTAACCCATTCGCGCTAGGGGCAAGGCTCCATGAGTGCGACCGCGAACGATACCGGCGATAATGCCATGACGCAGGCCAAGGTTTTGCCTGCCAGCGACGTTTCTGCTGGCGTTGGTCTGGCCGGTCTGCTGGGCCTGTTCGTATGGCTGTTGTTCTGCCGCACTTACCCGATTACTGCTGAATTTCTCAACCTGCCTGGCCAGCGCGGCGTGCTGTCTGGACCTTATGCGGCGCTGACAGCCATGCTGTTCACCGCTGGGCCGATGGCGATTTGGTCGGTTCTGGTCGACCGAGTGCATTTGCGCGCTTCAACCGGGCTTGATTGGTCGAGCAAACGTGCGGCTTCTGAAATCCTCGATGTGTCGATTGTGAAAATCGCTGGTCTCTGGGCGACCTGGGCCATTATCGGCGGGCTGTATTGCCTCGCGCGGTGGTATTGGAGCGGGCAGTATCTGTTCGCGATGGAAGTGCTGGCATTTGCGGCCATTCCGCTCGTGGTGCTGTCTGTGCCTTATGTGATCTGGCTCGACCGCTACATGGTCAATCCGCGCGATGGCGCATGGCATTTTGGGGCAATGCTGGTCGGGCGTGAGGCGTCCGATCTAGAGCAGGTTAAAAAGCATTGGCGCGCGTGGATTATCAAGGGCTTCTTCGGCGCCTTTATGATCTCCATTCTGCCCGGCGGCTGGGCGCAGATTGTCGAGGCGGATATCGCCGCGATTGTCAGCAATCCGGTTGAGCTGGGCCTGATCCTGATCGCTTTGCTGTTTGTGATCGACGTGCAGATCGGCACGGTCGGCTATCTCTTCACCATGCGGCCGCTCGATGCGCACATCCGCTCTGGCAATCCGTTTCTGGCCGGCTGGCTGGCGGCGCTGATCTGCTATCCGCCGTTTGTGTGGGGCATTATCGGCAATGGCCAGGTGCTCAGTTATGAGCATAATGTCGCGGGCTGGGGGCACTGGTTTGATGGCAATTCGGCGATGCTGTGGGCTTGGGCCGTGTGGCTCGTCTTCCTCACTGGGGTTTACGCCTGGGCGACGGTTGCGTTCGGCATTCGCTTTTCCAACCTTACCTATCGCGGTGTGCTGACCAATGGGCCGTATCGCTTTACCCGGCACCCAGCCTATCTCAGCAAGAACTTGTTCTGGTGGTGCTCGGTCATGCCGTTTCTGGTCACCAATGGATCGATGACGGACGCGATCCGCAACACCTTTTTCCTGCTGGCGGTGAACGCGATTTATTACTGGCGTGCGCGTACGGAAGAGGCACACCTGCTGGCCGAGGATCCGAAATACCGCGAGTATTACGACTGGATGGAAGAGCATGGGATCATCACCTCACGCCTTGCACGGCTCAAACGCTTCGCGCTTCGCCGCGGACGGCGCAGTGTGGGCAGTGCAGCGGCGGAACCCGCCGAGTAAGACGGCTTAGACCGGTTCGCTGCTGGTCACTTCGCGGCAGGTCAGGTCTCGATCCGTGATGCCCAGCGGACCGAAATGGCTGCGCCATACCTTCAGGTGGTCGCTGGCAAAATGGGCATCCAAAGCCGCCCTATCGTGCCAAGCCTCATTCACATGGATCAAACCGTCATCCAAAACATCAAGTGCATAGGAATAGTGCAGGCAGCCATCCTCTCCCCGCGATGCGGCGATCATAGTCTCCATTGCTGGCCGGACCGCATCTAAGGTTCCAGCGGGAATGCGGATCGTCCCGGTGATCACAAACATGCCAGCATCAAATCAGCGAGCGGCCCTCGTCAGCCTGGTATTTCATTACTTCGCTGACCTTTACGTCGAGCGAGGCAATCGCTGCCTGAAACTCTGACATATGGGGAGTTTGAAAATGGGCGGTGAGCGCTGCGTCATCTTGCCATTTTTCAACGATGTGCATCACGCTGGGGGCGAGGACGTCGAGCGCATAGGCATAGCTGATGCAGCCTGCCTCTGCGTTTGAGGCCGTTACCATTTTGGTGAAGGCCTCGCGCGCTGCGTCAATCGCGCCGTCTGCGACTGTGGCTTTACCGATGACTATCAGCATGATGAATTCCTTAGTGGGGGGGGCAGCGTTAGAAGCTGTGTTCGTAGACGCGGGTGATGTCGCCGTTCCACTCGCCATGGTAGAGATCGAGCAAGCGCTGGGCTGGCACTTTCCCGCTGGCGACGATTTCATCGAGCGTTTCGAGGAAGCCGGTTTCATTATCGCCGCTGGAATTGAGCGCAGCGCGAGATTTAAGCCCCCCTCGCGCGATCGCCAGAACATCGCGGCCCAGATCCTGCATCGTGCCCTTGCCGCCGGGTAGTGGCGTATCGAGCGCCAGTTTTGGTGCGCCATCGCGCAGCGCTGCGCGCTCTTCCATCGTCCAGTCTTTGACCAGATCCCACGCTGCATCGAGCGCTCCCTGATCATACAGCAAGCCGACCCAAAACGCGGGCAGGGCGCAAATGCGGCTCCACGGGCCGCCATCGGCGCCGCGCATTTCTAGGAAGCTCTTCAGGCGCACTTCTGGGAACGCGGTGGAGAGATGGTCCCACCAATCGCTTTGCGTTGGTCGCTCGCCCGGTAGTGCGGGGAGTTTGCCGTCGAGAAAATCGCGGAAAGACTGGCCCGCTGCATCGATATATTGGCCATCGCGGAACACGAAATACATCGGCACGTCGAGCATATATTCCGCCCAGCGCTCATAGCCAAAGCCATCCTCAAACACGAACGGCAACATGCCAGTGCGATGTGGGTCGGTGTCAGACCAGATATGGCTGCGATAGGACAGATATCCGTTGGGCTTGCCCTCGGTGAAGGGCGAGTTCGCAAACAGCGCCGTCGCCAGCGGTTGCAGCGCCAGACCGGTGCGGAATTTCTGCGCCATATCGGCCTCCGACGAATAGTCGAGATTGACCTGAATGGTGCAGGTTCTCAGCATCATATCAAGGCCAAGATTGCCGACTTTCGGCATGTGCCGCATCATAATACCATAGCGGCCTTTAGGCATCACAGGCAGTTCTTCGCGGGTCTTGTCCGCCCACATGCCAAGGCCGAGGAACCCAACGCCGCAGCGCTCGCCCACTTGCTTGACTTGCTCAAGATGGCGGCCGGTCTCCGCGCAGGTCTGGTGCAAATTGGTGAGCGGTGCGCCTGACAATTCCAGCTGGCCCGCAGGCTCCAGGCTGACCGCGCCATCCTCGCCCTTCAGCGCGATGACATTGCCGTTTTCCTCAACCGGTTCCCAGCCGAACTCACGCAAATTCATCAGCATGTCGCGGATGCCGCAGGGCTCATCATAGGACGGCGCGCGGAAATCATCACGCTTGTAGACCAGCTTCTCGTGCTCGGTGCCGATCCGCCAATCATCTTTGGGCTTCTCGCCGCCAAGCATGGGGGCAACCAATTGGTCGATGGATTCGATGATGGGGTCGTGATCCCCACTGGCCTCGCGCGTGCTCATGCGAGTTGCCTTAGAAAACCCAATTGCTGCTGGGAAGATAAAATTGAGTTTTGTGCAAGCAAGTCATTCTACGTCATCCCAGTCACCGGCCTCCGCCATCCAAACCGATAGAGCGGCGATTGCGGCGGTTTCACCGCGTAAAATGCGCGGACCCAGGCTGATGGCTTTTGCCTGTGGGTGGGCGCGAATGGCCACACGCTCTGCATCGTCAAACCCGCCTTCGGGGCCGATTAGAATCGCGGCTGGCCCCTCGTTGTATACGAAGGCGTCAGCCGCTAGTTCGCCGCCTGTCTCATCGGCGAAGAACAGCGCGCGATCCGCGGGCCAATCGCGCAGCATCGCCTCCAGTTTCATCGGAGCCTCCAATTCGGGCAGGGCAGTGCGAGCGCATTGCTCCGCCGCCTCAATCGTGAGCGTCCGGGCGCGGTCCAGATTGAGCTTATCTGCGACGCAGCGACGCGTAATAACCGGCTGAATTCGCGCCGCGCCCAGCTCGGTCGCTTTCTCCAGCACCATGTCAAAGCGGTCTTTCTTCAGCAGAGCCGGACACAGCCACAGATCGGGCACGTCTTCACGCGTCCTCAGCTGCTCGGCGACTTCCAGCGTCACATCACGCTTGCCTGCATCCACAACGCGCGCGGCCCATTCACCGGTTACATTGTCGCACAGGATCACCGCATCGCCTGCGCCAACGCGCATGACCCGGGCGAGGTAATGCCCCTGATTGCCATCCAACCTCAGGATTGCCCCGATAGACAGCGCGTCCTCGACAAACAGGCGCGGGGCGCTGCGCGGGGGCCAAGCGGGGATTTTTGGATCATGTGTTGCGGTCATGGCTTTGCACTAGTCGCGCTCGCCGCTAGTGAGCAAGTGTGAGTGAGAGCATCGTCCCTGATAGTGAGCGCAACAGTCTTTCGGGCGGCCTGGTTGCCCGCCTGCCGCAATTGCCGCGTGATCTGGCGCAGCTGGCGCGTTTTGACCGGCCAATCGGCTGGTGGCTGCTGTTTTGGCCCTGTGTGTTTGGCGTTTGGCTGGCCGGGGCAGGGGCGCAATTTGCGCTGCTCGGCTGGATGCTGCTCGGCGCGATTGCAATGCGCGGCGCGGGCTGTGTCTACAATGATATCGTCGATGCCGATTTGGATAAGCAGGTCGAGCGCACGGCTCTGCGCCCGGTGGCGAGTGGGCGCATTTCGAAGAAGGCGGCCTGGGCCTGGCTGATCGCGCTGTGCCTGGTCGGCCTTGTGGTGCTCCTGCAACTAAGGCTTGAGGCGCAATTGGTCGCCTTGGCCAGCCTTGCTTTGGTAGCGGCCTATCCGTTTATGAAGCGCATCACATGGTGGCCTCAGGCGTGGCTGGGCATGGTGTTTACCTGGGGGCTTCTGGTTGGCTGGGTAAACCTGCGCTTTGACAATTGGGACATGCTGGCCGCCGTCTATGCGGGCTGCATCGCTTGGGTCATCGGGTTTGACACGATCTATGCCTTGCAAGACCGAGAGGATGATGCGCTGGTCGGTATCCGCTCCTCCGCTCTGCGCATGGGCGCCAAGGTGAAGGCCGGGGTCGCAGGGTTTTACGCCGCGACCATCGCGCTATGGGCGCTCGGGTTCTGGCTGTACCGGCCAGATTGGATCGCCTTGTTGGCATTGCTCCCCGTCACGTTTCACTTGCTATGGCAGGTTGCCACCCTCGATCCCGAAGACCCTGAAAACCCACTCGCCCGGTTTCGCTCCAATCGCTTGGCCGGAGCGCTGATGGCGGCGGCGTGCTTTGTGGTCGGTAACGCCTGAGGCTCTTTCGTCCGGTTACCGAACATCGGTTCGCGCAGCATAGGCTCGTTCATGACGCGGCCTCCGCTGTATAGCTCACCACTTCAAATTCGATCCCGTCCCAGTCGAAGAAATAGAAACGTTTGCCCGGCTCGTAATCGTCGTGCCCGAACGGCTTGAGATCGGCATCTGCGACCACCTTTTCGGCCGCCGTCAGATCATCCACTAATAGTCCGACATGATTGAGCGGCTGTCCCTTGGAGTAATCGCCGGTCACATGATCGCCAGTGTAAAGCGCAAGATAGGTCTGACCATTCTCGGGGTTACCAACGTGGATAGTGCGGCCATATTTTTGGCTGGGGCCGCGCCAGCGCTCTCGCCAGCCGAGCAATTGCTTGAACAGATCGGCGCTGCGCTCGGGGTCAGTCACCGAGAGATTGGCATGTTCAATTTGTCCTTTGGGCATGGCTGCCTCCTGTTGATTTGGGCGCGGGCGCCTGTTGTTTTCGCGGGTGATGGAAGGGCCGATTGCGCCTTGGCGACGAGGCCCGAATCACCAAACTTCACAATTCTGCAACCTCAAGCTAAGTTGAGGTCAAGCTATTTTGAGAAGGGTGGAATATGGCCGGTCAAACAAGCGCCAAGACACTGCGCAAAACTGATCTGATCCCGATTGGCGAGATGGCGCGCCGCACGGGCCTGTCGGTGTCAGCGATCCGATTTTATGAAGAGCGCGGGCTGGTGGAGCCGATCCGGACGAGCGGCAATCAGCGCCGCTTCCTGCGCTCTGATATTCGCCGCTTGAGCTTCATTCTGATCGCTCAGCAATTGGGCCTGGCGCTAGGGGAGATTGAGAATCAGCTCGCAAAATTGCCGATGGGGCGCACACCGAATGCGCGCGATTGGAATGCGATCAGCAAGTCCATTCGCGCGGAGCTGGACGCCAAGATCGCTCAGCTAGAGCGGACGCGCGATACGCTGGATGGCTGCATTGGCTGCGGCTGTTTGAGCCTGAAGAAATGCGAGCTCTATAATCGCGGCGATCACTTAGCCGCGAAGGGGCCAGGGCCGCGTCAGGTGCTGGGCTAGATGCGGTTGAGCATTCACCAGTGCGGAGTGACCATCCGTCTTGTTTGAGCGGCGACCGGACAAGATGGGCGACGTTCCGACATTATTAATGGAGGCGATGGCTTAGTTTCTAAGTTCTGCACCTGATACAGAGCTCCGTAGGCGGTACGCGGAATGCGGCACTCCGGATCAAGTCACAAGCGTGGATCGACTCAGCAGTCTTCCTTGTCACTGGAAGCACCGGAATTTGGGCTTGCCCGTGAAGAACGCCGCTTTTGCATAGGGGAACAAGATGTTCAAAAAATTCGGCTTAGTGGTTTTCCCGCTTCTCACCTGTCTGGCGGCATTGAGTTCCATATTATTGGTTGCCCCAGAGGCGGCAAACGCGAATGAACGCGAAAGAGAAATAAGCTCGTGGAGCATCGCCTATAGTGGTGGGTGGTTTAGCAGCGAAGGAGCTGGTTTTACACCTCGCGATGTCGTCAATTCCGTTACGATGAGGCGCAACAACGGACGCTATGACGTATTCTTTCACTACACTCTCTGCTCAATCTGCGTCAGAACGTTTCCCAAAAAGTCCTATTTCTCCGTGGATGAAGAAAAAGCTCAGCAGATCGCGGCGCTTGTAGATGAGGCTCAAATCAAGGCGGCTCTGGAACGGCCTTGCACATTGCCCTCGGCAAATGCCCGATTGAGCAAAGTAACTGTAAAGCTGGATCCTCCACCAGCGGGATATGCTCCCTTCGCGTATGACATATTGCTTGGCTGCCAATCGCCCGAGCTGGATGCAGTTAAGGGGAATCTGGATGCCGCGATGAAGCTGTTTTCGATGTGGATGGAAGAACAAGAGAATCAAGCGAAGCCATAGTCTCTTAGATCTCCGGCCTGATACCAGCAAAGCGCGCTTTAGAATTCTGGTCCGAGATCCGGGTCCAGATCACGCGGGCGGGCAAAATGGATCAGCGTCGCGCAGTGCTTTTTCAGGTCTGACCAATCGTCAATCGCGCATTCGAGCACGGCATAGGTTGCGGTCGGAAATTTCACCGAGGCTTCTTTGAACAGATCGTTCTCTCGCGCGGGCGAGACGAGGTCGAACAGCACTTCTTGCAAGCCGGGATTGTGGCCAGAGATCAGGGTTTTGTCATGCGCGCCGCCATGTTCCTCGACCACTTCCAGAATGGTTTCGGAGCTGGCGAGATAGAGCCGGTCGTCAAACACAGGCTCCAGCGCGGGCAGCGAGACCTCGATCGTGCGCTTTACCCGCTCCGCTGGACTGGCGATCAGGGCGTCCCACGCGATCCCATGATCCTTGATATGCGCGCCGATTACGCTTGCGCCCTTGCGCCCGCGATCATTGAGCGTGCGGTCAAAATCACGCTTGGCCATGTCGTCCCAATCGGACTTTGCATGGCGGAGGAGCCCGAGCAGTTTCATGGGCTCCTCTCAACACGGCAATCACGGCTGTGTAAAGCAATTGCGCATCGTGAGAGGTTTGCGGCGCAGGAAATCTGTGCCTGCATTCGTATGCGGGGTGTCAGCCGAAGGGGATGTAGTCGTCACCAATATCATCGGGCGCTGCGGATGGAGCCGCTTCGGTCGCAGCGCCGCCACTCGGCGCGCCCGCTTTGATCCGCTCCAATGCCTCGTCCAGGGGCAGGCGCGTGACCGGCGTGCCTTCGGGAAAGGCGCTGAGCAGGCGGCTGGGGAAGGCGGCGGAGAGCACAACAAAGTGGCCGGCATCGTCCTTGCCGCGGATTAGCCGGCCAAACGCCTGAGCCAGACGTGCGCGGATGATCCGGTCGTCATATTTGCTGCCTTGTCCGGCGGCGCGGCGGGCCTTGTGCAAGATGTCGGGCCGCGGCCATGGCACTTGCTCCATCACCACGCATCTGAGCGAACGTCCCGGCACGTCCACGCCGTCGCGCAGGGCATCTGTGCCGAGCAGGCTGGCACGCGGATCATCGCGAAAGATATCGACCAAAGTGCCGGTGTCGATCGGGTCGACATGCTGAGCGTAAATTGGCAGGCCAGCCCGCGCGAGCCGGTCTGCTATCCGGCCATGCACCGCGCGCATACGGCGGATCGCGGTGAACAGACCGAGCACGCCGCCATCCGATGCCTCGATCAGTTTTGAGTAGGCACCCGCAAGGCCCGGCAAATCACCTTTCTTGATGTCGGTGACGATCAAAACCTCGGCGTGATTCGCGTAATCAAACGGGCTGGTCGCCGCCGACATCAGCGGCTCGCACTCTATATAATCCGCACCAGAGCGGGCGATGGCGGGTGCCCATGCTTCTATTTCGCTCGCCTCTTCTCCGACCCGGTCGGTCAGCGTTGCGCTGGTGAGCATGACGCCGTGTGCTGGCTCCAGCACGGTCTTGGCAAAGGGCTTCATCGGGTCGAGCCAGCGGCGGTGAATGCCAATGTCGAACTCGCGCGCATCGCTGCGTTCGACCGATAGCCAATCGACAAATTCCGGGTCGGCTGGTCCGCCCAGCCGCTCCAGTAAAGCTGCCCATGCGCCGAGCAGATCTATTCGCCAGCTTAAGGAGAAACGCGCGCCTTCGATCCGCTGGCGTCCCTGACCATCGAGCCAGTCTGGCGGGTCCGCCATGATTGCCTCCAGCCGAGTGCTAAGCTTGATCAGCGGGGTGCGAATATTCGCCAGGGCTTCGCCCGCGACCCCGGCGGCCTCGATCAATTCGCCCGGCAGGCCCGATGCCTCCGTCTCGATCCCATATCCGGCATCAACCCCGCCGCTTTCATCGCGGGCATAGGTCGCCGCGCGCACCTGAGCGAGCAGCGCCTCCAGCGGGCCGGCGGGTTCGCTCTCATTGAGGCGCTGGAGCCAGCCATCGGCGGGCAGCAAAGTCGCCGCCTCCACCGCGTCTTCAATCGCGATGCCGCCTTCGTCATCATAGCTGGCGATATCGGCGAGGCGTGCAGACAGCCCGCGCCTGCGCCCGCGATTTTTGCGTTCCGGGCCCAGGATCCAGCGGCGCAGCTCAATCGCTTCTTGCCCGGATAATACGGCGGCAAAGGTCGAATCTGCCGCCTCAAACACATGGTGCCCTTCGTCAAAGACGATGCGCGTGGGGCGCATGGCGTGATCGCGGCCGCGCGCGGCATTGACCATGACGAGCGCATGGTTGGCGATGACGAGGTCGGCTTGTGCGCTGTTGCGGCTGGCGCGTTCAATGAAGCATTTGCGGTAATGCGGGCACCCGGCATAGACGCATTCGCCGCGCTGATCGGTCAGGGCTGCGATCCCGCGTTTGCGGAACAATGTGCCGAGCCAGCCGGGCAAATCGCCGCCGATCATATCGCCGTCCTGGCTAAACGCCGCCCAGCGCCCGACCAATTGCGCCAGGATCGCAGGGCGTCCGGAAAAGCCGCCTTGCAGCGCGTCCTCCAGATTGAGCAGGCAGAGGTAATTCTCGCGGCCCTTGCGCACCACGACAGGCGGCGTTCCATCGGGGCGTTTCGCGGGCCACGCGCGCCGACTTTCGCTGCGCAATTGCCGTTGCAGGTTCTTGGTGAAGGTGGAGACCCAAACGGTGCCGCCTGCCGCGCCCGCCCAAAGGGATGCAGGCGCGAGATAACCCAAGGTCTTGCCAATCCCGGTGCCCGCCTGCGCCAGCGCCAGATGCGGCACCTCGCGCTTGTCGCGCGGCGCAAAGATACGCGCGGCGTCTTTCGCATAAGCCTGCTGTCCCTCGCGCTTTTCTGAGCCTTCACCGGTCAGCTGATTGAGCTGCTGCAGCACCGCCTCTGGGGGCAGATCAACCTGGCGCGGGGGCGCGCGCTCCCCCGCTTCCTCCCACTCGGGCAGCTTTGCGAACAGCCATTTTTCCGCCTTTTGCGGGCGCGCAATATGCGGCTTGATCACGCCCGCCCATTGCCAGCGCAGCCGCTCCAGCGATTGTAGAACGCTCCACGCGCCTTCGCGCTCAAACCATTCGGGGTCTTCACACGCGGCGATCAAAGCGGCCCCGGCGGTCTGCAAGAATGCGGGCACATCCTCGTCCCCAGCGGGCTCGTCGATTTCCAAGGCCTGGGCCAGGCCGCGCGGGGTGGGCACACAAAACCTAGCCGGATGCACGAAGGCGAACAATTCGAGCAGATCGAGCCCCGATAGATCGGGATAGCCCAGCCGGTTGGCGACCAGTGGCGCATTAAGGATCAGCACCGGCGTGTCTGCCGCGGCCATGATCGCATCGCCTTTTGATACGGCCCCTGTCTCACCACCGGGCGAGCGCAGCCAATTGCCAGAATGGCTGGCGTGCAAGGCCGGCAGGCTAAGCGGAATGGGGGCGTCTGTTATCACGGATCAGAGAAATGTCGGAGCGAGAACGAAAAGTAAACGATTGCGCGCCAAGCTCGCACAGTTTCGGGGTTTCTGGAGGGAATTATGCGCAAGTTTTTGGGATTGGCCGCAGTAGGCCTGTTGATCACGGGGCCAGCGGCATGGGCGCAATCAGAGCAGGCTGGCGGTAACGCGGCGGCTTCTGATGGCGCGGCCCCGCAGCAGGCCATGTCCGACGCAGCTGTGGTTCAGGCGCATGTCGATGCATATCGCACCGGTGATATCAATGCTTTCCTGGCGACGTTTGCCAAAGATGCGATAGTTGAGGGCCTTGGCATAACTGCCAATGGTCATGCTGAGATACGCAAACTCTATGCTCTCAATTTCGCACCCGGTGGACCTAAACTGAAAATCGTGGAAAGCGGGATGAGCGGACCAAACGTCTATCTCATCAATGGCCATGTGTTCGGTGACGGACGCGAATTGTGCTGTGGCTATTCCGAATTCACAATCGAGAACGGCAAGATCATTTATGTCGCTGTGAACATGGTGGGGTAAAAAGGACGGCGCAGCACCGAAGTACTGCGCCGCCCACCACGCGCCTTTGTCAGCCCCCACCGGCTGAACGACGTGCGACCCGCGCGCGGTTAATCGTTAAAAGCTCTTTTGCAGCCCAAGGGTGAGCGTGAAATCTGTCGGCATTTGCGGCCCATTCAGGTCTTGGATGAGCGGAATTCCGCCTTCCACGCCCATCCGCCAACCTTTCAGTGGTCCGCCGGTTGCGGCGAAATTCACACCAGCCAGCGCGGTGATCCTCTCACCCCCAGAGAAATCAGGATTGGCGGTTTGTACCGGGCCAGCGATATTTGGATCGATGCCATCAATCCGGCCGAGCGTTTCCGCTTCCAACCGCCCAGAGAATGCGACACCGGGTGTCAGCGATTTGGCCACCCATGCAGTCGCTTTGATGCTGTCGCCATAGGAATAGCCCTCGTCATTGGTGCCAAGCCGCACTGTTCCGCGCAGCTGTGCGCCCCAGCCGAAGGTGTCATTTTGATCCCGGTAGGTAATGCCCGGTTCCAGATCCCAGGTGCCGCTGCCCAATTGCATGGGGTAGGGCAGGCGCACAGTGGGTGTGGCGCCCGTTGGGGTCAGGATGTCATCGGTCTGTGTGTTCGATCCGGTCGGGATCGAGATACCTGCGTTGATATGCACTTTATCGGTGAGCCCAATGAGCGCCGCCAGCTTCGTATCGCCAAAGCCCGCTGGGTCAGTGCGAAAATTCCCAAGCTGGGTCGTTCCCATTCCGCCCTGATAGGTGATGTGATCCATTTCCTTGGTCACATAATTGGCCATCGCCATCAGAGTGATGCTGTCTGACAAGCCGTACATTACGCCTGCCATATGCATATCCATGCGCATGCTGGTCGGGACGATCCGCAGCGCAGGTGGCTGGCCGGGCGCTCCGAAAAAGCGGTTGGGAATGGTGGTGGCGATGGTGTCTGGATCGACATCGTCAGTGCCAATTTGCGCGCCTTGCATGTCCATATGCATAAGGCGGTAGCTGATCATCCACTCCCCCTTTTTATGGCGGTGATCGCCCATCACTCCAATCGGGGCATGATCAAGGGCATCGATGCCGCCCCTGGTTTTGGAGTGGCCTTCGTCGGCAAGAACAGGGGCGGTGACGCTGGCGAGCACGCCAGCGGATGCGGCCAAAAGCAGGCCGCGAGAAACGGTATTCATTGGAAAACTCCTAAATCTGAAAATGTTGGATTTCAGATCCGGAACGGTGGTCCTGTCGCATCGTAAGCAGGGAAAGGTGGCCGTGTTGCAAGCGCGCGGATGACCTCCGGTTCAGGCCTCGCATTGGTGCCACACACGAGGGCGATGATCATCGGGTCCGTTGGCAAGGTGGGACCACAGGCAGAGCAACACGGCTTCGCAGAAGGGTCATCACCGTGATCGTCATGACTGCCAAGTGCAATGCTGTCTTCATGCAAGGGCGCGTCATGCCCGGCGGTGTGATTGGCGTGATCCGAATGCCGCTGATCAGTCAGAGCGACCGGGTGATGCGATGCAGTTTCTTCAAACAGCGCATCGCCAGTGAAACAGCAGGGCGCACCGAAGGCCGTGCGTAGGCCGATTGAAACCAGCAGCGCGATTGTTAGCAATTGGCGGGCCAATGGTCGGTGCATCGTGTTGCTTTAGCGTGCAGGAGAACCGGTACAAGTGCATCTGGTGCACCGTTGGTCGCAAATTAGGCCCAAGCCCCGTCAAACGCATCAGCCGAAGCCCGCTGCGCGCTCTTAAGCCACAGCTTTCATAATCTGCAGGCCGCGTTCGTAGACCGCGCCAACCACCCGGTCGCGTCCGTCATTCTTCGCGCAATAGAGCGCTTGGTCTGCGCTTTGCATTGCGTCCTGCACGCCGTCTTTGCCCACGCGCACGTGGAAACCGACGCTGGCGGTCACTTTTGCGCGAGAGAGGTAACCTTCAAACTCCAGCTCCGCGATAGCTTTGCGAGCGGACAGGGCCAGCGATGAAACGCCGCGCGCGTGCTGTTCATCGACCAGGACAACAAACTCCTCGCCGCCGACCCGAAAGACATAGCCAAATCCGTCGAACAGGCTGCTCAATCGTTTGCCAACCGCGCGCAGCACATCATCGCCGCCATCATGGCCGAAGCGGTCATTGATCCTTTTGAAGTGATCAAGATCGATCACCATGACCGCACCGAACGACCGGCGACCGGCTTTATCGAGCGCGATTTTGCGATCTAGCTTGCGGCGGTTGCCGAGCATGGTGAGCGGATCGATCTCGCCCTCTTCCATGCGCCCGCGAACCATGTCGTATCCGATCGTCATAACCAGCACGATGCCCAGCGACATGCCCATCAGCGCGCTGGTGGATTGGAAGATCAGATTAAGCCCTTCGTAAAAGGCGATCATTTCGTCCCGCGTCTCGCCAATCGGATTGAGGCCAACCGCTATTGTCCGTCCAAAATAGGATAGCGCGGCGGCGAGGATCGTGAAGAACGCGATCACATCGACCAGAGACTTTTTTCGGTACTGCCATAGCTGCGGCAGGGCAGCGGCGATGATTGTCGCGCAGGCGCCCTGCACAAACACGCCGCGCAGCCAGTTCGGCGGCGTCCAGGCCATGCCGGGCATGACGTAGATCGCGGCGAATATCGTCAGCGCAATCGCGAAATTCGTAGCTTTGCGGCCATGGCGGGATAGAAACGCCTGGGTCATAATCAGCAGCGGCAGATAATGGGTCGCGACCGCATACCAGCCGAGCCATTCGCTGCCTGTGGGATCGCGGTAGCCATCGACTAAAATCGAGGTAAAGGCGACGAAAAAGCCCAAAGCCGCCCAGCGCGCAGAGACAAGCCGGCGCTCGGCAAAACCGATCACCGCCAGAGCCAGCGTGAACAACAGATACATCGCTGGGATCAGAATGAAGAATGCACTCGTGCCCGACATAGGAAAACACATAGGCCGCTTTGGTTGCGAAGATGCCTAGTTAGCGTGGTGAATCAGAGGTTACTGCGGCAAAAAATGGAGCCTGGCGTCGGCGCGCCTTGGCGGCCTGTCCTACATGCGCCGATCGCTGTAATTCTGGGTGCTTAAACGAGTAACTGCCTCCAGTAAGGCGAGGCGCAAATTCCTTGGAACAGCCCGAAACATGCAAAAGTCACACATTTTGAACGCGCTCTGCTTGAAAGTGGCGTATTTTCATGGGGTTGCGCCAAAAGTCACACTTTTGGAATTCGCAAATGCGTTCCAAGCCCTACATGCCAAACTGCACAATCGCTTGCGTTGTCTGGCGCCATCCTCATATGCGGGCGTGCTATGACAGACACTCCACTTCAAGATGCCGCTCGTTCCTCCAAGGCTTGGCCTTTTCAAGAGGCTCAGCGCCTCGCCAAACGGCTGAGGAATGGTAAACCGAACGGCGAGCCAGTGCTGTTTGAAACGGGCTATGGTCCATCGGGCCTGCCGCATATCGGCACGTTCCAAGAGGTGCTGCGCACCACCTTCGTGCGGCGCGCCTATGAAGCGCTGACCGGCCAGGCGACGCGGCTGGTTGCGTTCTCCGACGATATGGACGGCCTGCGCAAGGTGCCCGAAAATCTGCCCAATCAGGCGATGCTGACCGAGCATCTGGGCAAGCCGCTGTCGCGCATTCCCGATCCGTTTGAGAAGTATGAGAGCTTCGCCCATCACAACAATGCGATGCTGCGCGCGTTTCTGGACCGGTTTGGGTTTGAGTACGAGTTTGTGGCCGCCTCTGATCGCTACAACAGCGGTGCGTTTGACGATGCGCTGAAGAATGTGCTCGCGCACAATCAGGACATTCTCGACATCATGCTGCCGACCTTGCGGGCAGAGCGGGCGGCGACCTATTCGCCGATCATGCCGATAAGCCCGACAACGGGCGTTGTGCTGCAAGTGCCGGTCGAAGTCGTCGATGCGGAGGCGGGGCTGATCCGCTTCACCGATGAAGACGGCAGCGTGATCGAACAAAGCGCGCTGGGCGGCAAAGCCAAGCTACAATGGAAGGTCGACTTTGCGATGCGCTGGGTCGCGCAGGGCGTCGACTATGAGATGTACGGCAAGGATCTGACCGATACGGGCGTGCAATCAGGCAAGATTGCGCGCGTGCTCGGCGGCAACAAGCCGGAAGGGCTGATCTATGAGCTGTTCCTCGATGAGAATGGCGAGAAGATCTCAAAGTCCAAGGGCAATGGCCTGACGATTGAGCAATGGCTGGAATATGGGACTGAAGAGAGCCTCGGCTTCTACATCTTCCCCAATCCGAAGAGCGCGAAGCAGCTGCACGTTGGAGTGATCCCGCGCGCGGTCGATGACTATTGGCAATTCCGCGAGCGTCTGGCCGAACAGCCGCTAGACAAGCAGTTGGGAAATCCGGTGTGGCACTTGCTGCGCGCGAACGAGAGCCTTGCAACGCCGGAGGCACCGGGTGCAGGCGATACCGTGCCGGTCACGTTCGGACTGCTGCTGAACCTTGCCAGCGTGCTGGGCGCAGAGGCGAGCGCGCAGAACGTCGCGGAATATCTCGAAAGCTATCTGGGTGAGCCTGTCGCAAATCCGGCGATTGATGCGATGATTGATGCGGCGGTTGCTTACACGCGCGACTTCATCGTTCCGACATTGAACAAGCGCGCGCCAACGGCAACTGAGGCGGAGGCCTTGCGGGCACTGGACGAGGCTTTGGCCGCAGCGGCTCCGGGCACCAGCGCAGAAGACCTCCAGACCAGCGTCTATGAGATTGGCAAACGTGAAGAGTTCGGCTTTGAGAACCTGCGTGATTGGTTCCGCGCTCTGTATGAGACGCTGCTAGGCAGTGAGCAGGGGCCGCGCATGGGCAGCTTCATCGCGCTGTATGGGATTGAGAACAGCCGCAAGCTGATCGCAGAGGCCTTGGCGCGGAGTTGAAACGGCCGTAGCCACCCGCACCCTCCGCCCTTCCACCCGGAACCTACCGGGATACTATCCGGGTGGAAGGGCGGAGGGTGCGGGTGGCTAGGCGGCTCCACCAAAACCCCTTTCCTACTTCCAAGTGCGTGTGCGATACCATTTGGTGATGATGTACTTGGAGCCTTTGGTCACAGGGGTGCCCGCGTGCATGGTCCCCTCATTGGGGCTGCCATCGGGCAGAGCGTTGTTCCACAGCAGCAGCACGCCCGGCTTCGGCTCAATCTTGAGGCCAGCCTCGGTGAAGTGAGTCTCTCCGCCTTCCTCTACAGTGTTGAGGAACACCATCGAAGTCCAGCTGCGCTGTCCGCCGCGTTTGCGCTCGTTCTGCCAATACTTCTCTGAGGTGTAGAACCAGTCGTTATGCGGCTTGAACTGCTGGCCTTCGAGATAGCGCTGGCCCTGGATCGCTTCGCCGATTTCCGGCTTCAGGCCCATGAGGTCGTCGATCCTGCGGCTGATGCTTTTGACGAAGCTGTCATAGGGATCAAGATCGCCGGAATAGGAGGTGCGAAAACCGCTGGCATAGTCCTGTTCGTGCAGTGCCGATGGCCGGGCAATCATGTCGATCATCATGCACAGGCGATCGCATTCCGCCTTTGTCAGGAAATCACCGACAGCAAACAGTTCGAGCTTGTCGGTCTCAATCGGATAAACCCCGGGATCTGAGGCCAAGCGTTGGCGCACGCTTTCGCCCACCCGTTTTAGGGCGTCTTGATCGGGAATGGTGCTCGCTAAGGTCATCGCTTTACTCGTTCGTGAAACGGCTATTTGCCAGCCAATGCCGCACAAGAAAACCCCCGCTGGCATTGCTGCGAGCGGGGGCTTTGAAAGCGGCAGAAAATCTGCTGTGTCAGGCGATCACCAGAAGATGTCGTAGATCACATCGACCACTTCGCCAGTGTAGGTGTCGACCAGAACCGCATCGTCATAATAGCGGACCCAGCGATACGGACCGTAAACCTCTGGCAGGCGATAGCGCCATGGATCGTTGATGTAATACCGCGACGAGAAGAACAGGCTGTCGAGGTAAAATCCAATGCTCAAGCGGCTATAGCGATAGCTGCGATAGGGCGAGTAGTACCGGCCCAGGCGGAAGATGCTGCGATTGGCGCGTCTGTGGTTGTACCAATTGTAGCGATTGTGCTTGCGCCACTGACGGTTCCAGCGGCGGTGATCGCGAACTCCAGCGCGGTAGCCGTTGCGATAGCCGCGGCGCTCGTTGCGATATCCGCGCCGACCATCACGGTAGCCATCACGGCGTCCGTCCCGGTAGCCTCTACGGCCATCACGGTAACCGCGGCGATTGTCACGATACTCGCGGCGCTGATCACGGCGCTCTGCCCGGCGACCATCGCGCCGACCGTCACGATATGCTCCGCGGCGATCGGCTCTGCGATCAGCCCGGCGGTCAGCACGTTGATCCGCTCTGCGTTCGGTGCGGCGCTCCACGCGGCGATCCTGCCTGCGTTCTGCCCGGCGCTCACCGCGCCTCTCAGCGCGTCGTTCACCGCGGCGCTCGTTGCGAGCCCTTGCAGGCGCTTCGCGAGCTTGGCGTTGAGTCTGGCGAAACTCGCGGTTGTCGGTGCGAACTTCACGCCGTGCTTCCCGGCGTTCTCCGCGTCGCTCACTGCGCGCCTCCTGGCGGTTGCCTCGGCGTTCGCCGCGCGCTTCTTGGCGCTCGCCCCTGGCTTGTTGGCGGTTGGAGCGTCGTTCGCCGCGCGCTTGGCCGCGGTTTGCGCGGCGTTCACTGCGCTGGTTTTGGCGAGCCTTGAACTGCTCCCCGCGATTTTCAAAGCCGCGACTTTGCGCTTCGGCCTCAGCGGGTAGGGCGGTTACAGCCATCGCGGCGGCGAGGGCGGAAAGCGCGCACCCTTTGAGCAATTTTGTCAGGTACATAAATGCCTCCTTGGTCGCCGTTCCACCACCTACGGCTGCGTTGATATGCCCTTGTATACGGACGAGTCGCTGTATCGTAACTTAACCACCTGTTTAGGGTTACGTTCATGTTGGGGTCTATGAAAATGAACGCCACAAGGGATTGACCTCGCGCGCATATCCCCCAAATGCAGCGCATGTTTGAAACGCTCGATGACGTCCGTAATGACCTGAAACGCCAATTGGTGAGAGCAGCCAAGGATCGCAGGCATGCGATGCACACGCCCTGCGTTGTGACCAGCGATGTTGACGCGCGCACGATGGTGCTGCGCGAATTTGATGGCGACGCTTGGACGCTTAGGTTTCACACTGACAATCGCGCTCCAAAGGTTGCTGCGATCGAGGCGGATCCGCGCATGGCTGTTTTGCTCTATGACAAGGGCGCCAAGATACAGGTCCGGCTGCGCGGTACAGGGCGCATCGTTCGCGAAGGCGAAGTGGTCGACCGCGCGTGGGCGAGCAGCATCAACTTCGCCAAACGATGTTACCTTGGTGAGGGGCCGGGTGCCGCCTCCGAGGAGCCAACCAGCGGCCTGCCGGCTGAATTTGAAGGCGTGGAGCCCACCGATGAGCAAGTGGTCCCTGCGCGGCCCAATTTCGCAGTGCTTTTATTCGACATTGCCGAGGCCGATTGGCTCTACCTTGCGCATACCGGCCATCAGCGTGCGCAGTTTGTCCGATCTAGCGATCAGTGGGAAAGCTCCTGGATCTCGCCGTAAGTCTTACGCCTCTGGCGCGGACCACTCGACCAGTTTCAGCTTGCCCAGTTTCGCGCGGGCTAGACCAGCGTCGCGCTGTTCTTCGAACTCGACCGAGCCCTGCAGCGCGCCCATCGCGATCTTCGCATCCAGCAGCACGCATTCGCCCGCCGCTACGCTCAAAGTGTAGGTCTTGGCCGTGCCCTTCGTCTGGCTGGCCATTTGCGCGAGCACGCTGTGTTCACCCGGTTCTACGTCCGCCTTTACGAAACGGCCCGTGCGAAATTGTGCCGTCATGGCGTCATCAATAGTGATGTTCATGCCCTGTTGCCCGGCGATGAAGGCATCGCGCATGACATAGATCGCCCCTTTGCCTTCCGCCGCAGTGAATTGCTTGGCCGCCGATGTGGCCGCCTCGTCCGCTTCCGCGCCGCCTTTGTTTTTGAGCAGCACAAACACGACATAACCAATCACAGGGATCAGCATCAGCGCGCCGAATGCGGGATACATAAACCCGATAACGAGGCCGATCACGACCGCGCCTGCGATCAAAGCGATATTGCGAGTGGACAAATTCATGGTTGAGGGACCCTTCTGTAAAATAGGGGGCGTCCCTTAGCGTGCGCGCGGATCGGAAGCGAGGGGAGATTCGACATCGTAAGCGCAAATTCGTTTTCCCCAGAACTCAATGGTGCTTCTGTTGCGTATTTGTTCCTTGATGTTAGATTTTAGTTCCGGCCTGTGTTGGAGCCTTAGCCAAAAGGCCCACCAACCTTGACCGAGATCGGCGGGCGGTACCCCAGACAGCTATCCTCTTTTTAGGAAGAGCCCTGACTGGTCCTGCACGGCAAACCGTCAGACTGAAGCATGTGCACGTGTGGACGTCAGCCTGGACGCTACTGACAGGGGTTAATCTGAAACGTAGTCGCGAATTCCGCTAACCTTTGAGGTCAGCGGCGCGCCGCGGCCTTGGAGATCGGTCATGCCGAAATTCCAAGTCGAGGTGAAAGTTGAGACGACAATCAATATTGCTGCCATTATTAGATGGACCGCATTTGCGATTTGGTTCTTAACGTAACCGAGGGGCGGGGAAACCCGCCCCTTTTTATCACCTAGTCAGCTTTTTGTACGCCAACCTCGTAGGCCGATCCGCCGCGTCGCCGAGCCTCCGCCGTTTGTCTTCTTCGTATGACTCAAAGTTGCCTTCGAACCATTCGACGTGAGAATTGCCTTCAAACGCCAGAATGTGCGTCGCGAGGCGATCCAGGAAGAAGCGGTCGTGCGAGATCACCACGGCGCAGCCGGCGAAGTTCTCAATGGCTTCTTCAAGCGCGCCCAAGGTTTCGACGTCGAGATCGTTGGTCGGCTCATCGAGCAGCAATACGTTGCCGCCCTGCTTCAGCATTTTGGCCATGTGCACGCGGTTGCGCTCACCGCCGGACAGCTTGCCGACGTTCTTTTGCTGGTCGCTGCCTTTGAAGTTGAACGCGCCGACATAGGCGCGGGTTGAGGTGTCGTGACCGTTGACCTGCATGTAATCGAGCCCGTCTGAAATTTCCTCCCAGACATTGTTGGTCGGGGTCAGGTCATCGCGCGACTGGTCGACATAGCCGAGGTGAACCGTGTCGCCGATTTCGATTGATCCGGTATCCGGTGTTTCCTGGCCGGTAATCATTTTGAACAGCGTGGATTTACCCGCGCCGTTCGGGCCGATCACGCCGACAATGCCGCCCGGTGGCAGCATGAATGACAGGTTTTCAAACAGCAACTTGTCGCCGTAAGCCTTCGAGATATTCTTGGCCTCAATCACCTTGCCGCCGAGCCGTTCTGGTACTTGGATAACGATCTGCGCCTTGCCCGGTTTGCGGTCGCCCTGGGCGTCCTGCAATTGCTCAAATTTGCGCACGCGGGCCTTCGATTTGGTCTGACGCGCGGCTGGGGTCTGCTTGATCCATTCGAGTTCGCGGCTGAGCGCTTTCTGGCGCCCTGATTCTTCGCGGCTTTCCTGCTCCAGACGCTTCGCCTTCTTCTCCAGATAGGTCGAATAATTGCCTTCGTATGGATAGTAGGACGCTCGGTCGAGCTCGAGGATCCACTCAACCACATTGTCGAGGAAGTAGCGATCGTGCGTGATCATCAGCACGGCGCCCGCGTATTCCTTGAGGTGGTTTTCCAGCCATTCGACCGATTCAGCGTCGAGGTGGTTGGTCGGCTCGTCGAGCAGTAGGATACCAGGTTTCTGGATCAGCAGCCGGGTGAGGGCAACGCGGCGTTTCTCGCCGCCGGACAGATTGGTGACCGGGCTGTCTGATGGCGGGCAGCGCAGGGCCTCCATCGCGATCTCCAGCTGGTTGTCTAGGGTCCAGCCGTCAACCGCATCGATCTTCTCTTGCAGCTCGGACATTTGCTCACCCAGAGCCTCAAAGTCGGCGTCCGGCTCCGCCATTTCGGCAGAGATTGCGTTGAACCGCTCCACCATGGCGGCGGTTTCGCCAGCGCCTTCGCGAACGTTTTCGAGCACCGTCTTGCTCTCATCAAGCTGCGGTTCCTGCGGCAAATAGCCGACGGTGATGTTCTCACCCGCCCAGGCCTCGCCAGTGATGTCGGAATCGATCCCCGCCATGATTTTCATCAGGGTGGATTTGCCCGCGCCATTGGGGCCAACAATGCCGATCTTTGCGCCTTGATAGAACTGAAGATTGATGTTGCTCAGAACCGGCTTTTGAGCGCCGGGGAAGGTCTTGGTCATGTTTTTCATGACATAGGCATATTGCGCGGCCATCGGGCGTTTCCTTTGGGTGAATCTGTTCGGAAATTGAATTGTTGACCCTGCAAATAGGGCGAGAGCGCGGAAGGGGCAAGCCGCCTTAAGCGGCAATTTAATTGGGGACTCTGCAGGTGAGAACTCACCGATCCGTCATAGGTCGGGTTGCCTCATAGTGAGAAACCCAGTGTTGGCCTAAGTCCTCACACGGATCATTTTAACGAAGTGTTCGAACGTGCCGACAACGGGCTGAGGCTAGCCGCAATTGCTCACAGGTTTCCAAGAATAGGCAGTTCGCCAGAAATATCGCTAAATTTGTTGCTTAAGCGGGTTCCCTAAAGTCTGTGTTAACCATATTGACCTAGTCCGTTCGGACGGGGGTCGTACGGGTCGATGCAAACGCAAATTCTTGGATTGGTGACGCCAATGATGGCGCTGTTCTTCGCAGCGACTTTCTTTGTGCTGTGGAAAGCAGGGCGCATGAAGCGCCACGTGCTCGGCTTCGGTATCGCCTTTGCCCTGTCGGCGGTTGGCTTTCTGATCACCCATTTCATGCCGGCGGATGCGTTCTACCTCTTCCACGCGACCCAAGTGTTCTACTCCCTAAGCTCGGCAATCTTGCTAGCATCAGTGTGTGAGCGCGTGGGACAGAAGTTGCACCTCGGCAGCATCGCGGCCGTTTACGTTATCACGGCATTGACGCTGGCTGTGTCGGTCAGTTTCTCCAACGATGTTGGCCCGCGGCTGATTATCGTCAACATGGGTTACGGCGTGATGTTTGCCATGGGCGTGACTACGCTGCTGACTGCGCGGCGCCGAGATATGATCGATTTGCTGATTATTCTGGTAATGGCATTTCAAGCCGCAGACTTCCTCGTCAGGCCGTCGCTGACCTTGTTGTTCGAGCGGAGCATTCCTGCCGAGGCTTATCGCGAGTCGATCTATTACTCGCTGATTGGCTTGGTGCTCGCGGTGAAGGGCATGAGCAGCGCATTAGTGCTAATCGGGGCAAGCATTGCCGAATGGACCAAGGTTCTGCGCGAAAGCAGCGAGCGGGACGCTCTCACTGGCCTGCGTAATCGCGGCTCGTTTGAGCAATCGATCCGAGCTTTGCTGCCGCGCGCACAGACAGAGGGCCGACCGCTCAGCCTGGTTGTGGCCGATATTGACCATTTCAAACAGGTGAACGACTTTTGGGGCCATCAGGCTGGCGATCTGGTTATTGCTGGCTTTGGCGAGATCATCGGCAAGATGGTGCGGGCATGCGACACCTCAGGCCGGATTGGCGGCGAGGAGTTCTGCATCGCGGCATGGAACTGCGAGAATGAACCGGCGGAACGGTTGGCGGAGCGGATCAGATGGGCGTTCACACGGCTGGAGCATGCCGATCTCAACGAAGATATTCGGCTGACAGCCAGCTTTGGTGTCGCCACCGCGCGTGAGGGCGAGACCTATGAGAGCCTGTTCGCACGGGCCGATGCTGCGCTCTACCGCGCGAAATCCAATGGCCGGAATCGAGTGGAAAATGCTGAACGCACCCCGCAGGATGAAGAGAACTCTGCTCCAAGACCAAAGCTGGTCGAAGTGAAACAGGCTGCTTCGAGCTAATTCAGCCTTATATGCGAAGCGCTTGAGCGCTTAACGAATGCTGATCACACGCTGGACTTGGCCCGCGCGGCTCGATAGCAGCGACAACCATGAAAAATGCACTTCTCGCGCTGACCGCGCTTTCCGCCGTTTCCCTTTCTGTCACCGCTAACGCAGCGCCCGGTCTTTCGGAACTCGCCGAGGTCGCATTGGAGCGCGATGAAATCGCATGGGATTTTGTCGAAGGAGTGACCACTGAGGTCGGCCCGAGGCAGGCCGGAACCGAGGCCGAAACGCGCGGACGCGTGTGGGCCATGGCATGGCTTAAGAAGCACGGCTTCCAAAATGTCGCTGACGAACCCTTTGAAATGGACACGTGGGTGCCTGGCGATATCGCCCGCGCATCGGTGACCGGGCCGTTCCCGCAAGACCTCGTGGTTCAGCCGCTTGGCAACAGTGCGGCGACACCAGAAGGCGGGATTGAGGCCGAAGTGATATTCTTCGCCAATGCAGAGGCCGTTCGCGCTGCGCCGGAAGGCAGCCTCGAGGGCAAGATCGCCTATATCAGCCATCAGATGCGCCGCGCGCAGGACGGCTCGCATTATGGCTTTGCTGGCCCAACGCGTTGGGTTGGACCTGGGCTCGCCGCGAGCAAAGGCGCGATAGGCGTCGTGATCAAATCGGTCGGGACCGACCATCACCGCAATCCGCACACCGGCGGCACCAATTTCCCAGATGGGGTTGATCCAATTCCGGCGGGCGCGCTGTCTCTGCCGGATGCAGAGAATCTGGAGCGGATGTTCAATCGCCCGCGCTCAGAGCCAATCACGCTCAAGTTGGAAATGAACCCGGAGCGTATTGGCACCACAATGAGCGGCAATGTTGTTGGCGAATTTTTTGGCCGTAACCCCGACCTGCCGCCCGTATTGCTGGCGTGCCATTTGGACAGTTGGTGGAATGCGCCGGGCGCGTTTGACGATGGCGCGGGCTGCGGCATTATCGCTGCCGCTGCGATTAATGTCGCGCGCACTGGCAACCAATTGCGCACGGTCCGCGTGCTATTCGCAGGAGCGGAAGAAGTCGGGCTGTGGGGCTCTCGCGCTTACAGCGCAGCTCACATCGATGAACCAATCGGCGTAGGTCTCGAAAGCGATTTTGGCGCAGACCGCATCTGGCGTTTTGAGAGCAATTTCCGTGAAACCAATCCTGATCTTCACGCAACGCTGGCTGCTGCGATTGAACCGTTTGGCGTCGCCAATTCAACCATCGTGGCGCGGGGCGGGGCAGACCTGAACATCTCGCGGGATCAAAACGGTGCGATCATCGATCTGCAGCAAGACGGGACGCGTTATTTCGACCTGCATCACACGCCGGATGACACGCTCGACAAGATCGACATCGTCCAATTGCGCCAGAATGTCGCGGTGTGGACGATGGTGGCTGGGATCCTCGCGCGCGAAGAACGCTCGATCAAAACCGGCGGGCCAGTGCCCAGCGCCCCTGCGGTGATGGAAGAGTAAGCAGCTCAGCGCTTGGCAAACCCTTAAGGCTTGGCACAGCGAGCAGAAATTTTGGAAGTATGAAAATCTGGTCGGGGAGAGAGGATTCGAACCTCCGACCCCCTGTACCCAAAACAGGTGCGCTACCTGGCTGCGCCACTCCCCGACCGATTTTCACCTGTCTTGCATGCAGCACGACAGGGTGGAAGCATCATCGCTAGTGGTGGGCCCGGCAGGACTCGAACCCGCGACCTAGCCGTTATGAGCGGCCAGCTCTAACCAACTGAGCTACAGGCCCCTCTGGTCTAGCCAAGATGCAGGCCGAGCCTCTACATCGCGCTTGCGAATGAAACAAGCACCCGTTTCGTCTATTTTTGAATTGAGCCTATCGAATCACGTTTTGCATGATCTCGGCCACGCTGGTGCTGCGGATGTTTCGGTGGTCGAGATAGGCGTAAACCCTTCCAAACCAGTCATAAATGCCCTCAACTTCCGCCTCCGTCTCGACATAGGGCGTGTGCCCAGGTGCCAAGGAAGGGCTGTGAAACGACAGCGTTAACACCGGCACGCCGTCGTCCAGAACCATATCAATTCCGCGAATGGCCTCTTCCACGCTCACGCCTTCCGGCGTCAGGGCGATCCGCTCCATCATGCCTAGCCGCGATAGGATTCGGCCCAGCGAGGGGAAGCGCTCTTGCAGGCGGCGCACCATGCCGCCCTGCCGTCTTAGCATGCCCCAATAGGCGCTGGTCACGGGCAGTTCGAGCAATTGCCGCTCTGCATCGGTCCAATAGGGCCACAGCGGATGGGCGGAGTAATCGGGGCCGCACTGGCCGGAATAATCGAACAGGGACCTGACTGAAGTGTCGACCGCAATGCCCGCGGATTTGAGCAAGTCCGGCGTTTGCGGGCCCAATCCATATCGACCAGCGCGGTAGATGAGCGGAGGCGCGCCAAACACCTCCTCAACTCGGTCACGCAGCTGCGTAAACTTGGCTGCTTCTAATTCGGGCGGCAGGTTACCGGCATAGGAATTGCGTGCGTTCACCTCTTCATCGAAGGGCGGGTTGACCCAAGCGTGCAGCTGAACGCCAACCTCTGCTGTGCCGCGCGCTACTGCATCGCCGATGATCTCAGCAGCGACTGGTGAGTTTACGATTGGCCAATCAACCAAATAAAGCGGAGTGGCACCCAGCCGCTCGCAAAACTGCTGAAATCGCCGCAATTCAGGGACATGTTCTATTCCAAAGCCGTCTCTGCGAAACGGGGCGTCCCAATCGAATTCCTCTTCGGTGTCGACCGTCAGCAGCACGCGCTGACCAAAGCCGGTCGCGAAGCTCGCCCGGGCGCTTCGCGCAGGCGGATTGAGGATGGACTGTGATTGGCCCGCGCTGGCCGATTCAGAAAGGGGTTGCATGTCGGCTCCCTCCCTGATTGCCAATTCAGCGGGATCGCTGGAGCTTATGCTTTCCCGCCGCCACGTTCGCCGCTGATCGAAGCGGCATTTTCATGTTCGGAATTAGCGGGGACGTCTTGAGGATTGCTTACCTGCAGACCCGCACCTGCGTCCGATCCGTCTTGGCTAGGCAGGGCTTGCTGAGCGGTCAAGAGTGGGAGCATCAATGCCAGATGTTCGCCTTCGTGCGACAGCCCGCCTTTGGCGGCGCGTGCTTCAGCCCGGGCTAGGCGGAAGGTGAAGCCCGCGCCAAACAGACCTGCGTTGAGCACGGTGTTGGCGGGCTTAACTTGAGCAGCGAACAAATCTTCTTCGGAAATCAGCTGAGCTGGCAATTCGCAAATCAGCCGGACCAGGCGATCATCGCGGCGCAATTGGCAGGTGATCATCTCGCCCGAGGCGCATGCCCCGCCAAGCGTCGCCAACACGCGCCAAATGAGCGCTTCGGTTTCTCCGGTGTCCATGGCGACCATAATTGGCGGGCCTTCGGGCTGGACAAACTCAATGCCTGCCATTCGAGGTCCGAGCACCTGCGCCAATTGCTGGGCAGTCTTGGCAATCACTGCGCCCAGATCGGTCTCACCCGGGATCATTTCAGCTGCGCCGGTCTCCAGCTTGGCCAGCCGGTCGAGCTCTTCAAAACCGGCCAGAATTCGCGCAGCATCGGCAGCGACCGCAGCGGCTAAAGCGCGATATTCATGTGGGGCAGGGCCGAACAATTGCTGCTGAATGACTTCGGCATAGCCCTGAACGGCGGTGACCGGTGTGCGCAGCTCGTGCAGCAATTGGCGGATGCGGTCACCTTCGCTGCCGCCTTGCCCTGGCATGCTGGCGGCCTTCGCAGGGCGGCGGCACCGGCCGACATAGCCGGTGAAATTGCCTTCATCGGCAAAGTTGGGCTGCGCATCGACGATCCAATCACCCGCGATCGCTTCTGCACCCGCCATGGCTAAGGGTGCGTGTGCGATCGGCTGCCTGCGATCAAAGGCGCGTTCGATCAGTGTTTGTGCGGCGGGATTGGTAAAGGCTTGAGCCGGGACCAGGCGCTTGCCAATGACCATCGGCGCGGCCTCTGGTTCGGCCCATTCGATCCGGCCGTTTGCATCTGTGGCAAAACCGAACCCGCGCACTTCGCGCTCGGACTGACGCGGTTGCTCCTCCAGTGGCAGACGCGGGGCACTGTCGATGGCTTGCGCGCCGCTTTCCCGGTCGCGTTTAAACTGCGCAATCCGCTCCACCAGAGCGGAAATCTCGCTGCGATTGGGATCGACCTCTGGGCCGCCCATCGGGTTCGCTGCCATGCCAGCCGGGTCTGTCAGTCCGAACGGATCATAGGACGCTCTGTCAGTTTGACGCCTTTGAGGCTCGGCTTCGGCTGTCTGTTCCTCTGTGGGACTTTCTTCCGCTTCCTCGTCCGCTGGCACTTCTTCGCTCAGCTCAAACGGCTCATTGGTTGGCGAAAGAGGGTAGTCCGCGGGCTTGTTGCGCAGCGGCATGGTCGTCGCCGGAGTGCTCGAACCCATCAGCGATGCATAGGGCACGTCTGCGGGTGTCTCTTTCGGCTCAGCAGCGGTTTCAAATGAAGCTGGCGGCGTCTCCAATCCTTGCGCATCGTCATACCCGTTTGGATGAGGCAGGCCTCGGTCATGCACACCCAATTGATCGAGCAAGCGCTCGGCATCGACCGGCAGATCATCCCTGCGCCGCAGGAAACCGCGCGCTCTCACAGGCAGCCTCGGGATCAGCGCGGTCCAATCCTCATCACTCAATTCTGCGCGGTGCAGCGCGGCGGCCGCTACCTCAGGCTCAAAGTCCGCAAGGTGCGCAGCGAGGTCGGCGCTGCGAAACCGCCAGCCGCGCTCGCGAATCGCCGCGGCTCGCTCGCTCGCCGGAATTTTCTCAGCCAGCGCATCCATGCGCAGCCAAGAGGCTGCCACCAAGCTCTGCCGCCGACCATCAAGGATGCCAAACTTGCGATTGCCGAGGATGTCGAGCAGCTGGCGAAATTGCGTGCGAGCGCCCACGTCGGTGTCTGCGCGTTGGCGCAGCACAGTGGCAAGGCGGTCGTCAAAAAACATATCTGCTCCGATACACACACACGGCCGTCTGGCGCTAGTGGGGCCGAAAGTTTCATACCAAGCCTTTCTAACATTCACACATGGCTTTCAGACGCGTTGCAAAGCGGGACAATTGCTGGCAAACATAATAATATTAGTTTTGCACCTCGGTCTGAGGGTAAATACTTGCTAGCTCTTGTTCTCCTAGGAACATTGCTAGTCATAAATGAAGGCCAAATGGGAGCGTACGCCGCATGGCGAATTTGGATGAGATCGATAAACGCCTGCTTTCTGAATTGCAGGCGGAAGGGCGCGTAACCAATGTAGAGCTCGCACAGCGCGTGGGATTGACCGCGCCGCCGTGCTTGCGCCGAGTACGCGGCCTAGAGGAAGACGGCGTTATTCGCGGCTATCACGCGGATCTTGACCCATCGAAACTGGGCTTTGCGATCACAGTTTTCGCCATGGTGAGCCTGAAGAGTCAGGCCGAATCGAGCCTGCGCGAATTTGAAGACGCCATGCGCGATCTGCCAGAAGTGCGCGAGGTGCACATGCTGAACGGCGAGATTGATTTCATTCTGAAGATCGTCAGCAACGATCTGCAGAGCTTTCAGGAGTTTCTGACCAGCAAGCTGACCCCGGCGCCCAATGTTGATAGCGTCAAAACCTCGCTGACGATCCGCACTGCGAAATACGCACCGGGAGTGCCTTTGTAGTATGATGCCGGTGAAACGTTGTTTTGCTTTTGCGCTCGCCGGATGTCTGGCCGCATGCGGCGAGAGCGATGTTGGCACTTCATCGCCTGACAACCTTGAGTGCGCAGCGACTATCTCGGCAACATCACTGGCAATTGCTGACGGAGAGATCGAGGTGGCAGCCGACTATCAAAACGAGGCATACCTCGCGATGATGTGGCACATCAATTCATGGGCAATACCGCAGGGTATCTCCGAAGCTGACGCATTAGAGCAGGTGAAGCAGCAAGCCGCCAGTCTGCGGGAGGCTAAGTCTGGCGATGAACTGTTGGAGACATCGAAATGGTGCATAGCGAACCGGCCCGAATAAGCGGCAAACTGACGGGCGAATGCCTGTGCGGCAAAGTGACCATCGAGCTCGAAAGTGCGCATGGTGAAATTGATGTCTGTCATTGCTCTATGTGTCAGCAATGGACGGGATCAATGTATGCTGGAATTGAGAGCAATGCGTTTACGATCGCGGGTGAGGAAAATATCGCTACGTTCCAGTCAAGCGATTGGGCGGAGCGCGCCTTTTGCAAAACCTGCGGCAGCAACCTTTGGTATCGTTTCAAACCCACCGGTTCTCGCACCTTTCTGGCCGGCATGTTCGATTTGCCCAGTGGACTGCCGATCAAGCACCAGATTTTTGTCGATGAGAAGCCGGATTGGTACGACTTGGCGCAAGATAGCCCAATGAAAACTGGCCCAGAAATCATCGCCGAGGCAGAGATGGCAGGCTTCAAATTCGACTAGGGCTAGGTTTTAGAAGCGCTTATTTCTTGCGGTCCCAGTAGTGCTCGCCATTGATAAAGACGTTGACGTCCCGCGCCCGCCTTTGCTTGAGCTGGCGGCGCGATAAACCCATGACAGCCCCGGCCATTATCGGCTTTAATCGTGATGGTATGGCCGTTGAGGTAATAGCGCCCTGAAACGGCGATCTCGCGATTTCCTCTGCCCGCGCTCAGCTTCTCTTGCGTCCGCCAACAACGGCAGCGATGATCAGAGCCACGCCGACGCCGATCACTCCCCCGCCGACTTGCCCCGAGCGTTTGAAGGCCTCTGGCTCCACCCGAACATCTGAGACGAGCGGCGCCCAATATGGGAGCGAGAATACAGCCAAACCAATGAGAAGAAGCAGAATTCCGGGTAAATAGCGTATCATCTGTCCCCGCTAGTTCGGACGGCCCTGCAGCTCAGCCTCGCGTTCTTCCAACCAGTTTTCGAGCCACTTGATCGAATAATCACCCGACAGAACATCGTTCTGTTTGAGCAATTCCTGGTGCAGCGGAATGTTGGTCTTCGGACCCTCAACCACCATTTCCTCTAGCGCGCGGCGCAGGCGCATGATGCACCCTTCGCGGTTGCGGCCATAGACGATCAGCTTGGCAATCATGCTGTCGTAATAGGGCGGAATTTTATAGCCGGCATATAGCCCGCTATCGACCCGCACATGCATGCCGCCAGCCGGATGGTAATAGGTCACCTGACCGGGCGACGGCACAAAGGTGAAGGGATCCTCTGCATTGATCCTGCACTCAATCGCGTGGCCGTTAAATTCAAGCTCTTCCTGGCTCACGGACAATGGCTTACCAGCCGCGATGCGGATTTGCTCGCGCACCAGATCAACGCCGGTGATGGCTTCCGTCACGGGATGCTCGACCTGAAGCCGCGTGTTCATTTCAATGAAGTAGAACTCGCCGTCTTCCCACAGAAATTCGATGGTGCCCGCGCCGCGATAGCTCATATCGCGCATCGCCTTTGAGCAAACCTCGCCCATGTGCATGCGCTCTTCGTGGCTGATCACTGGGGAGGGGGCCTCCTCCAGCACCTTTTGGTGGCGGCGCTGCAGCGAGCAATCGCGCTCTCCCAAATGGATCGCATTGCCATTGCCGTCGCCAAACACCTGAAATTCGATGTGGCGCGGATTGCCGAGATATTTTTCGATATAGACCGTGGCATCGCCGAACGCGGCCTTCGCCTCGTTGCCGGCCTGCTGCATCAAAGTTTCGAGCTCGTCTTCGCTCTCGCAGACTTTCATGCCCCGGCCGCCGCCGCCCGATGCGGCTTTGATGATCACCGGGTAGCCGATTTCGGCGGCGATCTTCTTGCCTTCCGCTGGATCAGAAACTGCGCCGTCAGAACCGGGAACCAGCGGCAAGCCTAGCTCGCCAGCGGTTTTCTTCGCCTGCACCTTATCGCCCATGGTGACAATGTGCTCAGGCTTAGGCCCGATCCATTTGATGTCATGCGCTTCGACGATCTCAGCGAACTTCGCGTTCTCTGAGAGAAAGCCATAGCCCGGGTGTATCGCATCGCATTGCGCCACTTCAGCGGCCGAGATGATCGCTGCGACATTGAGATAGCTGTCGGTCGCAGCTGGCGGGCCGATGCAGACCGCATGGTCGGCAAGGCGCACATGCATTGCATCAGCGTCGGCGGTGGAGTGCACCGCGACTGTTTCGATGCCCATTTCGTGGGCCGCGCGGTGGATGCGCAGAGCGATTTCGCCGCGATTGGCGATCAGGATGCGGGTAATGGCCATAGCCTGTTGTCCTTGCGCGCTTTACGCTATCACCACCAGCGGCTGGTCAAATTCGACCGGCTGCGCGTTTTCGACCAGGATAGCTTTGATCGTGCCTGACTTATCAGCAGGGATCGGGTTCATCACCTTCATCGCCTCGATAATCAGCAAGGTGTCGCCTTCTTTGACGGAGGCGCCGACCTTGATGAAGTCATCTGCGCCGGGTTCCGGAGCAAGATAGACCGTGCCGACCATCGGCGAGAGCATCGCGCCATCGCTCGCATCGGCCTGAGCTTCTGCAGCGTTTGGCGCTGCCACTGGTGCAGCGGCCGCAGGGGCCGGGGCTGGAGCAGCCGCAACCGGCGCGCTGATCGTGGCAGGCGCGAAGCCACCACGCGCAACGCGGATTTTGCGGTCATCTTCTTCGACTTCGATTTCGGTTAAGCCGGTTTCGTTCAGCAGTTCTGCGAGCTCGCGAACGAGTTTGGTGTCAACATCCATGCCGGATTTGCGTCCGCCACTTGTTTTGCTGGTCGCCATGAGGGCCCCTTATTGTGTCTGCTGCGTCATTTGCGGGATCGCAAACTGGGGTGCAGCGTGATCGTGAGGGTGATTATTCCCGCAAATTGCGGCTGGCAAGTGGCACGGGCAGGTTTTGCCGCCCGTCTGGTGTGAGCGGACCTCACGATACGTGCAGCTTCGCTAACGTGAAGTGTGAGATTTCTCTGCCAAATTGTGGGTAGCTTTAAGCCAAACGACTCAAACCTCGTCGTTGATTACCGCATCGAGCGCGATTGTGTAGCTGGCCGCACCATGCCCCTCGATGGTTTTTGCGGCTGCCATCCCGACATAAGAGAGGTGGCGAAAGTCCTCTCGCGTTTTTGGGTCAGAGAGGTGCACCTCAATAACCGGAGTGGTTATCGCGCGAATGGCATCTAGCAGCGCTATAGAGGTGTGCGTGTAGGCCGCCGCGTTGAGTAGAACGGCCCGCGCGCCCTCAGCCTGTGCTTCATGGAGCCAATCGACCAGCATGCCTTCGTAATTGGTCTGGCGCATCTCGATTGCAAGGCCATGCTCTCGCGCTTTATCCTCAAGCATGCCCGCAATGTCATCTAGTGTATCAGAGCCATAGATCTCAGGTTCGCGCAGGCCGAGCAGATTGAGATTGGGACCGTTGAGGACGTAGACGGTGCTGGACGCCGCCGCAGAAATGTCTGTCATGCGGTCCGCTTAGCGCGAGGCTATCGGTCAGCTCAAGTCCGCATCACTGGCGGAGCAAGGAAAACTACTGATCCACGCCCTTCACTTTGCCCCATTGGCGGGCGGCGGTGTAGCCGAGGTAGCCAGTGCTAAACAGTGCGTAGAGAGGCTCAGGCAGGCTATTGAGATAGGCGTTCATGCCCGCCGCGATGTTTGTGGCCGCATTCGGATTGAAGGCGGCGAGCAAACCCATTGGCAAAGCCCACAATATCATCGCGTACATCACATAGAGAAAGCTTGGGCGCGCTCTGCTGGTCCACGGGTCGGCTGATTTTGCCTCGGCAATGATCGCGGAGATTTGCGTCTCGATCAGCCGCATCTCTTGCGAGCGCTCTAGCTTCAGGAGCTCAAGCTTGGCCTTCGCGCGCGCTTCCTTGTCAGGAATGATCTTGTCGATGATTGATGTGATCGGACCGATCAGCGTTTCCAAAATGGCCATGAATGCAGCTCCTTGTCATGAGTCGCACCCCAAATAACCAAATTGGTTCAAGTAGGAAAAATATATTTCCTAATCAGCTATTCGCCAGCTTCTGCCAATATCCGCTGAGCAAGTGCCAAATGCGGCCGATCAAGCATATTGCCATCCAGGGCGAGGGTGCCCGCACCAGGATTATCAGCAAACAATTGGACCACTGCACGGGCGTGGGCGAGCTCATCTTCACTAGGCGTGAAGGCGCTGTTGATTGGCTCGATCTGAGCGGGATGGATCGCGAGCATTCCGCGAAAGCCTTGTCGTCTGACCTTCAGCGCCCGCGTCCGCAGCGCATCAAGGTCGCGGAATTCCGGCTGAACGGTCTCAATCGGCGCGACCTGCGCCTTTACGGCTCCCAGCAGGCAGAGGCTGCGCGCCATTTCATAGACGTGGGAATATTCGCCGTCCGCGCCGCGTTGTTCTTGCGCGCCGAGCTCTGACGAGAGGTCTTCTGCGCCCCAGCTCATCGCCACCAGCCGCGGCGCTCCGTCATAGGTGCCGGTGGTGAACATGGCGGCAGCCGTTTCGGTAACGAGAGCAGCGACGCGGGTAGAGCCAGGCTCCAGTCCTGCCTTTTCCTCGCGCTCGCTCAGCATCGCGTCCAAGGTTGCGACGTCGTGTCCGCCCTCGGCCTTGGGCAGGAAGATGCCTCCAGGACCGGAAGGCATAATCGCGTCAAGATCGCGCTCCGTCTCACCGCCAGAGAGCGGGTTTACGCGCACCCAAATGCGCGCTTTGTCTTCGCGGCTCGCGATCATATCGCGCACCAGCTCCCGCGCAGCAGGCTTATTTTCCGGGGCGACCGAATCTTCCAGATCAAGCAAAGCGATGTCAGCCGCGCTATCTGCGGCCTTGGTCATCTTTTTCTTGCTGTCGCCTGGAGCAAACAGCCAAGAACGCATTCGCAGTGTCATCGGATAAACCCCCTTTGCGCCAGCGTAATTAGGCCGAGCCGCGAGGCGGCGCAAGCATAGGCGCTTGGGCGCAGGCTTACGCTAGAAAGAGCCCTCGATATCGATCGAGAAGATAGTGCCAAAGCGCCGGCGGCGCTCCTCTCGGAACTCCGCGACGCCAGCAGCACGGTCGGTAAAGATCGTCCGATCCAGATTGTTGCGCCGGTCTAGCAGGTTGGCAATTCGACCGCGCAGCGTCAGCCCAAAGACGTCCTTGTTTTCGATGAACACTCTCAGAAATCCGGGGCTTTCGGTCCGATCGGCGATTTCATCCAAGCGGACATTGGCTCTGTTGTCGTCAGCGAAGAAGGCAGCGCCGATTGCCCACGGAGACCCAGTGAAGTCTTGGCGCAGCTCAGCCTCAAACTCTAGGTAGCCGTTGTTCGAGATTTCGCGCGGTGTTCCAAGCAAAGGATCAAGCACTTCGCTCTCGGAATATTCGATCTCGGTATCAAGCCTGAGGCCTTTGATGCCAATCGGATCAAACAGCAGCGTAAGCTCTCCGGATAGGCCATAGATCGAGGCGCTATCGATATTGCCCGGAGCCTGTCCGCCACCTTCAATCGGGATGAGGTCAACGATATCGCTGATGTCTTCATAAAACCCGCGCAGATTGAGTGAGCCCAAATCGCCAAAGCTTTGGCTCGCTTCCACTTCGAACAGCCAGCTTTGCGGCGGGACCAAATTGGAATTGGTCACATTGGTGCGGTCTTGATCGAGATTGGTCGTGGCGATGAAGTCAAAGAAACTCAGCTGGCCGACCTGGCGTTCGATCCGGCCTGATAGATCGAGGCTGGAATTGGCGTTCCAGTCGAGCGAGACGAATCCTTTGGGGCGCTGGAAACTGCGCGTTTGGCCCAGCGCGCCAGATTGGCTGATCTTGGAATATTCGCCGCCAAGCGAGACCTGCAATTGCACGCTGGGCGAGAGCGCGCGGCTGTAGGTTAGGCTCGTTTCGGCGCGGTCTTCTTCGACCCGGGCTGTTGCGCCTTCAAAGTCGACCGGTTGGAGAGTGCCGCTGTCATCACGCTCTTCAAAGGCGGAATTGATGTCGAGAAAGTTGCGCACGCCTTCTAGTGCAAATTGGAAATCGCCTCCTAAACCAGCAAAGCTGTACTCCGAGCGCAGGATGGTTTCGCCTTCGTCCGCATCGCGTATGAAAACAGAGCCGTCGGGTGCGGAGCCATCGGCAAAAGTGGTTAGCACTTCAGCGCGGGTGGGGCTGTCTTCATAGCGGGTGAAGCCGATCAACTTGAGCTGTCCGCCGCCAAGGGCGAAGCTGTAATCCGCGCTTAGCTCATAGTTGAACTCATCCTCGCTCGAGGTGAATTCGCGCAGTCGTTCGCTTGCAGAAATCGTTCCCCTGCGCTCTGAAACCTCGCGCTGGTCAAACAGATTGCCGCCGACTTGACCGGTGAGGTTGAGGATATTGCCATTACTTGCGGTGCGCGCGAAGGAACCCGACAGGGTCATCCGGTCACCGTTAAAATTCGAGCGCTCTTGGCGGGTGTCGATCAAATTGCCCGCGCCGTCGAACACGCGCTCAATCCCGGCATCGCCGCGCCGCCCCGCATCATTTTCTAGCGCGAGGGTCCATTCTGTCTTGTCACCGCCGCCGGCCAGCGAGACCTGGCCATCGCCCCAGCGAAACGGGACGCCGGATGAGCGCCATTCGGCGGAATATCGGAACTGTCCGGTGATGCGGCCAGTGCTTTGCGTGACGACGTTGAGGACTTGGCCGGACAATCCGCCGATATCGAGACTAGCCCCGTCGACCAAGTCCAGCCGTACGACATCTTCGACCGGGATGCGTTGGAGAGCATCGACCGGGCCATTTGACTTGCCAGAAATCCGGCGGCCATTGATCAGGACATTGGTATCGGCCTGGCCAAGTCCGCGGTCATTGCCGCCTTCGCGGATGGTGAAGCCGGGAACCTGCTGCGCCATGTCGAGCGCATTGCGCGGAGCGAAACGTTCGAAATCTAACGGTGTGAAGGTGGCCCTGGCGTTTGGATCGGCTGCAGTATCAACAGTGCTTGCAGGGGCGGAAGAGGATGATGAGCCGGGAGCTGCGGCTGACTCAGCCGCACTTTGGGCGGCAGCTGGCGCAGCGCAAATCACGCTCGCAGCGCTGCACATAAGAATAAATCTAGAGCCCATAGGGTGCATCAAACGCGCCTTTCCAACGCAAGTTCCGAAAAGGCCCATGAATGGAAATTTCAGATTGGAAAGCGGAATCGTCAAAAATTCGACGAACGTTCCACTGGTCGGGACGACTGGATTCGAACCAGCGACCCCCACACCCCCAGTGTGATGCGCTACCAGACTGCGCTACGTCCCGGAACCAGTGGAAGGCGGCGCTATAGGGCGAGGCTATGGGCCATGCAAGCGCGCATATTGAACGGATAAAGTTGTGCGCACATTGCGCAGATTAAATGACCTTCGATTGCGAGGCCCTTGCATTGCTGCTAGGCGCGCCCACTTGACCCATGAGGACGGGGAGAATGCGGAGCAAGAGCGCTGCGAATTTCCACCTTCATGATTGCAATTTGTATTTTTGACGGGCTAATTCGACATGCTTGATATTCTTGCTGCTGCTGGCGCTGGGGATGCGCCTCCGGGATGGCTGCAATGGCTGCCAATTCTTGGCATGATCCTGATTTTTTGGTTCTTGATTATTCGCCCGCAAATGAAGCGGCAAAAAGAGCATCAGAAAAAGGTCGAAGGTCTGAAAAAGGGCGACCAAGTGGTCACCGCAGGCGGCCTTATCGGCAAAGTGCTCAAGGTGAACGACGACAATGTCGAGCTTGAGCTGGCTAAGGATGTCCGTGTGAAAGCTGTAAAACACACCATTGGTGATGTGCTCCAGCCCGGTGGAAAGCCAGCCAACGATTGATCTTTGGCCGCTGAGCCAACCCCTCGCATTACCATTCATTGTCACGCGGATTAGAACGAAACCAAAATGCTCGATTTTCCGACATGGAAGAAGTTCTGGCTATGGGGCCTGACGCTCGTCGCAGTCCTGGCGGCGCTGCCATCGCTGTTTGCTGCTGGCAATTTGGAATGGCCGGAGGCGCTGCCCAACCCGCAGGTTAACCTGGGCTTGGACCTAGCCGGCGGTAGCCACATTCTGCTGGAGGCAGACCCAGCCGAGGTCGCAGTGCAGCGGCTAGAGAATATGGAAGAGACGGTCCGCGGCGAAATGCGCCGGGCCGAACCTCGCATCCGGATCGGGGACATCTCCACTTCGGGCGGTGCATTGTCTTTCATGCTCGATACGCCAGCCGATATCGACCGCGCGCGCGGTCTGCTGGAGCCGGTGATGATGGGCACCAATCTGGTACGCGAGTGGGATCTGACTGTTGTCGATGGACAGCGTATGGTCCTAACTCCAACAGATGACGGTGTGGATCAAGCTGTTACCGATGCGATGGACAGCGCAACCGAGGTGGTCCGTAAGCGTATCGATGGATTGGGCACACGCGAGCCGACAATTATTCGCCAGGGCGATACGCGGATTGTTGTGCAGGTGCCGGGCCTTCAAGACCCTGATCAGTTGAAAGAGCTGCTGGGCAAAACCGCGAAGCTCGAGTTCAAACTCGTAGACCTCAATGCTCTGATCACCGATGTTCAGGCGGGCATTGTCCCGCCAGGCAGCCAGGCGTTCCCTTACTCAGATGAGACGCCGCAAGCAGGTCAGATGGTCGCCGTGCGGCGGCTGGGCGGCATTCGCGGAGACAGCCTGACCAATGCGCAGGCCGGGGTAAATCCGCAGAACAATGAGAACGTCGTCAACATTCAGTTTGACCAGCAAGGCGCATCGAAATTCTGCACATTGAGCACCGAGAACGTGGATCGCCCATTCGCGATCATTCTCGATGAGAAAGTTATCTCGGCGCCGAATTTCAATGAACCAATCTGTGGTGGTTCAGCTCAGATCTCTGGCACATTCACCGCTCAAAGCGCGGCCGACTTGGCGATTGCGCTGAATTCTGGCGCGCTGCCGGTTGAGCTTGCTGTGATCGAAGAACGCACAGTCGGCCCAGACCTCGGCGCCGATTCAATCCGCAAGGGCTTGCTCGCCATGCTGATCGGTTCGGTTGCGGTGGTCGCTTTGATGGTCGCGACCTATGGCCGTTTCGGCATCTATGCGACCATCGCTCTGGTCTTCAACGTGCTGATCATTCTCGGTTTGATGGCGGGGCTCAACACCACTTTGACCCTGCCGGGTATCGCAGGGTTTGTGATAACAATCGGCGCTGCGGTGGATGCCAACGTTCTGATTAACGAGCGAATACGCGAGGAGCGAAAGCGCGGTAGGCGCGTAGTCGCGGCGGTCGAGAACGGTTATAGAGAGGCCAGCCGGGCGATTTACGATGCCAATATCACCAACTTCATCGCTGGTGTTTTGCTGTTCCTATTTGGCTCTGGTCCGGTGCGTGGTTTTGCCGTCGTTCTCGTGATCGGCCTGTTCACCAGCGTCTTCACCGCGCTTGTCCTAACCCGCATGTGGGTCGCCGGTTGGCTGCGCAAAACGCGCCCCAGCGACATCAGCATTTAAAGGGCGATTAGACATGAAACTGCTCAAACTCGTCCCTGAAAACACCAACATCAAGTTCCTGCGTTTGCGGGTGCCGTTCTTCATTTTCAGCCTGCTGCTGATCGCGGCAAGCTGGGCTTTGGTGCTAGTCAACGGCCTCAATTACGGCGTTGATTTCGCCGGCGGTCAGGAAATCCGCGCGACCTTCACCCAAACCGACGAGGCTCCGATTGCGGAGCTGCGCGAGAGTGTCGGCGCCTTGGAAAATGTCGGCTCGCCTGTGGTGCAAACCTTTGGTGCGCCCAATGAGGTTTCTATCCGGGTGAAGCTGCCGCCAGAGGCGGAAGGCAACCCCGAGTTCGCAGCCGAGATGACGACTGCGATCACGGACAGTCTGAAGTCAGACTATTCCGATATTCGGATCGACGGGGTGGATTCGGTATCGGGCAAGGTCTCCGGCGAGTTCCGCCAGGATGCTGTGCTCGCATTGCTGGCCGCAATGTTGGCCGTTGCGCTTTATATCTGGGTTCGATTTGAGTGGCAGTTTGGCGTCGGCGCTTTGTTCGCACTGTTCCATGATGTCTCGGTAACCTTGGGAATGTTCGCGCTGTTCCAGCTCGAATTTAGCCTCCAGATTATCGCCGCGATTTTGGCAATCATCGGTTACTCGTTGAACGATACGATTGTGGTCTATGACCGCATTCGGGAGAACCTGAAGAAGTATCGCAAGATGCCTTTGCCAGAGCTGCTCGATCTCTCGGTCAATGAGACTTTGGCCCGGACGGTCATGACCTCGCTGACCCTGCTGGTTGCGCTTGTTCCCTTGCTGCTGATCGGTCCGGCAAGCCTGTTTGGCTTGGTTGCGGCGATTACCGCCGGCTTGTTCATTGGCACCTATTCGAGCGTCTATTTGGCGGCACCGATGCTGATTTGGATGGGTGTCACGTCGAACAGTTTCGTGCCTCAGGAAACCAAGGAAGAGCGGCAGGAAAAGATCGCTCGCGGCGAAGCGTGAGCGGGATTGCCGGCGGCCTGCGATTACTAGGCTTTCGTTGCCGCCAGCTTTGAATAATACTCGGCCAGCTGGGCGCCATTGGTCGTCCAGTTGAAACGCTCCGCCATAGTGGCGACCTGCTGCCTGTCGGCGGGTTTTGCCATCAGGGACTGGACCGCGCCCACCACTGCCTCTGGTGTGCGCTCAATCAAATAGCCCGCCACATCGCTGGTAATAATTTCGCGCGCGCCGCCGACATCGCAGGTGATCACTCGGGTGCCGCAAGCCAGCGCCTCGACCCATGCGTTGGCGAGGCCTTCGCTGCGTGTGGGCAGAACCATCGCATCCGAGGCCGATAGGACAATTGGCAGCAGATCATGGTCGATTGAGCCCGCGAAGTGAACGCGGTCTGCCACGCCCAGATCGCTCGCAAGATTGCGCAAATGCCGCTCGTCCTCGCCCTTGCCGATCAGGATTAAGCGCGCCTCTGGTAGCGAGGGCAGAGCACCAATCGCGATATCTTGTCCTTTGCGCTCAACCAGAGCTCCAACGCAGCTGAGCAGCGGCACTTTCTCGGGCAGGTCAAAGCCCAGCTCCCGGGCCAGTTTCGCCCTCAAGCCGGTATGGTCAAGCGGGCGAAACCGGTCTCGGTCGAGCCCGGTGTAATGCAGACGGATCTTGCTGCGCTTTATGCCTAAGGCGACCATGTCTTCGCGCAAGGCCTCACTGACCGAGAGGATGCCGTCAGCGCGTTCCGCAGCCTCGAGAATTTGCTCACGGGCGAAGTCTCGACTGCACCAATAACTGATGTCCGAGCCGCGCGCCTTGAGCGACAATGGCAATTGCATTCGTTCCGCGATCCAGGCTGCCGCTGGTCCGTCTGGAAAGAAGAATTGCGCATCGATCACGTGGATCGGATCACGTTCATGGATCTGCTTGATCAGCGGCAGAGCGGCCTTCGCAATGGCGCTGGCATTGCGGCGCGCGCCCATCTTTGGGATCAAAGTGAAGCGGGGCCGGTGGACCTCAATTCTGCCTTCGAGGGAACGCACGGGCAATTTGGCAAGCGCGCGGTAACGGCCCAACGCAATTGGCGGAATGCCTAGCGGATTGATGACGCTGACGCGCCAGTCTCCGCGTTTGGCGAGCGCCTCTAGAGAGCGCGCGACGAAGGTTCCAAAGCGCGGGTTCGCTGCGTTTGGAAACAAAGTGGATATCGAAACAACGTGTTTGGGCGCGTCGGTCACTGGCTCGCTCACAAACGGCGCACCAGCATATCAGTCACCGCGATCCATGGTGGGTTATCGACGACCTGCTGCTTTTCGCCAGCGCCGGGCGGAAGAATGCCCACGAGCGTGCCTCGGCGATCAATCAAGCGCCCAAAGGCGAAGCGCCCGCCGGGTCTGGGAACGAGGCAGTCGCGATTGATCGCGCTTCCCGCGTCCTCTGGCGATAGCTGCCGCAGCCAAAGCAAGTCACCGGGACGAAACTCTCCGATACTGGCCGAGACGCTGAGCACCATGCGCGCTGCGCCGCCTTCACTGGAGGCGAGATCAGTTGGGAGTATAGCTTCCCGCGGGCTTTCGAGCGCCTCTGCACCGGCCATGGTAAGTTCAGCGACGATCTGCGCTTGCGGGGTTTCTTCCGAGCGAACCAGTGCCTCTGCATCCACTCCAAGCGCGCCAGCAATCCGCTCCATCCATTTAAGCGAGAGATTGCGCATGCCCGTCTCTAGCCGGCCAATGGTTTGCGCCGTGGTTGGCGGATCACAGGCCTCGGCCAGCTCTGCCAGCGTCAGCCCCTTGCTTTTGCGAATGTCGCGAATGCGGTTGATCATGCTTTGCCTATCAAATGAACCAAATTGGTAATTTCATCTTTCCTACACGAACCAATACATTGCAAGCCCTCCTGAGCGATTACACACAAGGAGGGATTTGATGAGAAAAGAACTGGTTGAGCGTGAGTTGACGCGCGAGGGGCCGAGGCGGGAACAGTCGAGCAAGAGCACGGGGAAGGGCAAACGCCGCAGCGTTACCATGAACCTGGCGGAATCCCCGCTTAGCTGGCTGCACTCGCGCGGGCATATCTCGGACCGGCTCTACGATGCGGGCGAGCGTCTGCGCGCAGATTATGAGCGGGCGCAGCTGCCCGCGAACCTCACCATGCGCTGGGATCCGGTGCGGATCAAAACCACCGGCGAGCAGGGTCTTTCGAGCGGAGAAAAGCAGATCTCGGCCAAGCGCCGCTTTGACGAGGCTTTGCGGCAGGCGGGCAAAGGCCTTGAGGATATCCTCTGGCGCGTTGTGTGCGCAGGCGAGGGTCTGCCAGTGGCGGAAAAGACCCTGGGGTGGCCCGCGCGCAGCGGTAAACTGGTCCTGAAGCTCGCACTGGACCGTGTCGCCGATTATTATCGGATCAATTAGCGCCGGGCGCGGGCGCCGCGCTGTTATCCGCCGTAGAAGAAGCGTTCTTCGGCGATTTTGCCATCCTTGACAGTGTAGACAGCCGTTTCTGATGATTGGGTGCGTTCGCCCATCATCGTTACGTCCATCGAATAATTCACGGCGAATTGCTCTCCCACTACAAAAGGCCCGGACATATCGAAGTCATGCATTTCAGCATTTTCGTTCCACCATTTGTGCTTTTCCAGCAATTGCTCGCGGCCTTGCACATGTGACATGGGACCATCGCCGGGTTCCATGCTTACAATGTCATCGGACCACATAGACTGGTAATCCGCCTCGCGATCCTCTTTCACCGCGTTGAAGAAATCTTGGGCAGTCTGTTCAATCGTCATCTCAGTTCTCCTAAGTGTTCTCATGTTACCAATATCGGCGAATTATGTCAGCAGCGCGTCCACTTGCTGGCGCAATTCCGGCAGCACTTCTTCTTTGAACCATGGGTTTTTGCGCATCCAAATTGCTGAACGCCAGGCCGGATGGGGCAGCGGAAAGAAGGGTGCGTAATCGGCAAAGCGTCTGACACGCTCGGTCATGGAGAGCTTCTTGGCCTGCGGCAGATAATAAGCTTGAGCATAGGCTCCGACGAGCAGGGCGAGTCGCTCGGTCGGCAGCACATCCAACATCCGGTCATGCCACTCAGGCGCGCATTCTTTGCGGGGCGGTTGATCCCCGCCAGATGCCTTGCCCGGATAGCAGAATCCCATCGGCATCAGCGCAATTTTGTCTGCATCATAGAAATCTGATTTCTCAACGCCCAGCCATCCGCGCAGGCGGTCCCCGCTGTCATCGTCCCATGGCACGCCGCTGGCATGAACCTTTGTGCCTGGAGCTTGGCCGATGATCAGAATGCGGCTGTTTTCAGAGAATTGAACGACTGGGCGCGGGCCGAGCGGCAGGTGCTCTGCGCAGATTGTGCAGGCGGCGATTTCCTTGTGAAGCTCCGCGGCGCTCATTCCTCAGCCATCTCTGCCAGCATCAGCCAGCGTTCCTCCGCTTCATCTTTTTCTTTGCGGGCATTCTCAATGCCTTTGGAAATGTTGGTGAAGCGCTGGGGATCCGTGTTGAACAGATCGGGGTCTGAGAGAATGCTCTCGCCCTTGGCGATGGCCGCTTCCAGCTCTTCGATGCGGGCTGGCAGCAGTTCGTAGTCGCGCTGATCCTTAAAGCTGAGCTTGCCTGCTGGCTTTGCCTGAGCGGGCTTTTCTGGTGCGGGCGCTGCGGTCGGCTTGCTCTTCTTGGCACCCACAGCGATCGGCTTGCGGCGCTTGCGCTCCCAATCTTCATACCCGCCCGCGACCACATCGACGCGGCCTGATCCATCGAGGCCAAGGGTTACGGTCACTGTGCGATCGAGGAAGTCGCGATCGTGGCTGACAATCAGAACGGTGCCATCAAAATCGGCGATCACCTCTTGCAGCAGATCGAGCGTTTCCAGGTCGAGATCGTTCGTCGGCTCATCAAGCACTAGTAGATTTGCGGTGCGAGCAAACTCACGCGCCAGCAGCAGGCGTGAACGCTCACCGCCGGACAGATGGGCGACTTTGGTGTCGACGAGGCCAGGGTCGAACAGGAAGTCCTTGAGATAGGCCTGAACGTGTTTGCGCGCACCGCGCACGTCGATCCAGTCGCCGCCTTCGGCCAGAATGTCTCGCACGCTCGCCGCTGGGCTTAGCAGTTTGCGCTGCTGATCGATCATGACACCGCTGAGGGTGCGAGCCCGCTCAACGGTTCCGCTGTCTGGTTCCAGCTCGCCGGTTAGCATTTTGAGCAGCGTCGTCTTGCCTGCGCCATTCGCGCCGACAATTCCGATCCGGTCCCCGCGCTGAATGCGCAGGGAGAAGTTCTTGATGACCTCACGCTCACCAAAGGATTTTGAGACTCTCTCAGCGACAATGACCGACTTCGATTTGAAATCGTCATCATTCGCGAGTTTCAATTTGGCCGAGCTAGTGTCGGAAATCATCGCGGCGCGAGCAGCTCGCATCTGATGCAGTTTTTCCAACCGGCCCTGGTTGCGTTTGCGCCGCGCAGTTACCCCGCGCTCCAGCCAATGCGCCTCAAGTTTCAGTTTCGCATCGAGCTTCTCAGCGGCGCGGGTTTCCTCAGCATAGACGCTTGCTTCCCACGCTTCATACCCGCCAAAGCCAACCTCTTTGCGGCGCAGATTGCCGCGATCCAGCCATAAGGTCGCGCGGGTCAACCGCTTTAAGAACGTCCGGTCGTGGCTGATCGTGATAAAGGCGCCTTTGTACCGGTTTAGCCAATCCTCAAGCCAATCAATCGCGCCCAGATCAAGGTGGTTGGTTGGCTCATCAAGCAGCAGGATATCCGGGTCTTGAGCCAGAGCACGAGCAATCGCAGCGCGCCGGCGCTCACCTCCGCTCGCGGTATCAGCCGGGCGGTCCATGGCGATGCCGAGCTGGCCCGCGATCGATTCAACCTCATAGGCTTCCGGCGCATCATCACCAGACAGCGCAAAGTCCATCAGCGTGGCGTAAGCGCTGAGGTCAGGGTCCTGCTCTAGGAACACGAGCCGCGCGCCGGGCTTGATCCGGCGCAGGCCGCGGTCAGCCTCAATCCGATCATCGATCAACTTGAGCAAAGTGGTCTTACCAGCGCCATTGCGCCCGATCAGCGCCAACCGGTCACGCGGGGCGACATGCAGGTCGATCCCATCCGTGCCGGGGCCGCCAAACAGCCAGCGGCCGCCTTGCTGAAGGCCGAGCCCTTCCCAGGAGAGAATTGGTGGTTGTGCCATAACGAGCGGGCGGTAGGGGCTTGGCAAAGTCCGAGCAAGCGCCTTGCATACGATTGTTCCGCGATTGCTTGTTGCTATTTCCTTGCCTGAACGCTGCTCAGCGGCTTTATTCACGGCGTGTTCAACGCGTGATCATTAAACAGGGCAGCATCATGAAACGCGGTATCTCTCTATTTGGCGCTTTTGCCGCCCTGGCTATGGCTGGAATTCCGGCTGCTCCTTCGCTCGCGGCATCTGCTCAGGCGCAGACTGATCAAAGCGATGCGCGCAAGGAAATGCGGGCCGGCAATCAAATGTCGCTGCGCCAGATCGAGGCGCGGGTATTGCCGCAGATGAAGGGCAGCGAATATCTCGGCCCTGCCTACGACTCCACCGCGCGCGCCTATCGGCTGAAATTCATCAAAGATGGCCGCGTGACCTTCGTCGATGTCGATGCTCGCACCGGGCGCATCATCAATCGCTCTCGCTGACGGATTTTCCTCTCAGGATCAGGTGCAATCGGGGTGCAATTCGCTCCGCTCGCTTGACGCGTTTTGCGTAAAGGCGCACCAGACCACTTCACCTTTCAGGCACCGATCCAGGGACCAGACAGAAATATGCGCATTCTGATTGTCGAAGACGAACCGACACTTGGCCAGCAATTGAAATCCACATTGGAGCAGACCGGCTATGCGGTCGATCTCTCTACCGATGGCGAAGATGGCCACTTTCTGGGCAGCACAGAGGATTACGATGCCGTAATTCTGGATCTGGGCCTGCCAGAGATTGATGGCCTGTCGGTGCTGGGCATGTGGCGCAAGGAAGGCCGCGAGTTTCCTGTGCTGGTTTTGACCGCGCGGGACAGCTGGTCGGACAAGGTTGCCGGACTGGATGCGGGCGCGGATGATTATCTGGCAAAGCCATTCCAGACCGAAGAACTGATTGCCCGTCTTCGCGCGCTCATCAGGCGTGCCTCGGGCAACACTTCTTCTGAGCTGACGGCTGGCCAAGTGCGGCTGGACACCCGGTCTGGCCGGGTGACTCTCAAAGGAGAGCCAGTGAAGCTGACGGCTCAGGAATACAAACTCCTGAGCTATTTGATGCATCACAAAGGCAAGGTGGTAAGCCGGACTGAGCTGATTGAGCACATCTATGATCAGGACTTTGATCGCGATTCAAACACGATTGAAGTGTTCGTGACGCGTATTCGCAAGAAACTTGGCGCAGAAGTGATAACAACGATCCGTGGCCTTGGTTATAGCCTCGACGATCCCGCAGACGCGCCCCGCGCGTAGCTCGCAGGGCACCGAACCCGCTTCGCACACTAGCGGCGCGGAGGCGGTGACTGCGGCTGACGCGGTGGGCGCATCGCCTGCAAAGGCGGCAGATGCAGTGCAGGCTCGGCTCCAAACCGGCAGCCTTGCACGCCGCATGGGCCTCATTGCGGCTGGTTGGATATTCATGTTGCTGCTGGTTGGCGGGATTGCGCTGGATCGCACTCTCACCAGCCAGGTTGAACGGAACTTCGACAATCAGCTCGAATATGTTTTGACCGCGCTGATCGCCTCGGCAGAGATCGATCCTCAGGGCGATGTCTATCTCTACAATGAGCTGGGCGACCAACGCTTTTTTGAGCCCAATAGCGGCGTCTATTGGCAGGTGAGCGGGGAAGGGTTTGCGCCCTTTACCTCGCGTAGTCTGTGGGACAGCCCGCTAGAGTTGAGGGCGGACCACTTCGATAACAATCCGCATTTCTACGATTCGGATCAATTCGAAGGGGAGCCGCTGCGTATTGTTGAGCGCACAGTGATTCTGCCAGCGAGCGAGACGCGGTGGACCTTTGCAGTTGCCTCCGCGACGGAAGAGCTCGAAGCGCAGGTAACCAATATCCGCTCGATCCTGGCTTGGAGCTTTGCGGTACTCGGGTTCGGCTTGCTGGCTATGGCCTTGCTGCAAATCCGGGTTGGCCTTTCGCCGCTTCGCCGGGTGCGTGCGGCCATTCAGAATTTGCGTTCAACGGGTGAGAACAGAATTTCTGAGCCTTTACCGACCGAAGTCCAGCCATTGGTTCAAGAGCTAAATGGTCTGCTCGAACACTCCGAGAAGCAGGCGGAAGAAGCGCGCACCCACGCTGGCAATTTGGCCCATGCGCTGAAGACACCGCTGACGGTTCTCACCAACGCCGCCACGGCCCGTGCGCCTGATCTGGGCGATGCGGTGATCCGCGAAACGCGCACGATGCAGCGGCATGTTGATCACCATCTCGCCCGCGCTAGGGCAGTTGGCAGGCGGGCCGTTGGCCATGCCCGCACCAGCATTTTTGACAGTGCAGAGGCTGTGCGCCGCGCGGTTGAACGCCTCTACCCGCAAGCGCGCATCGATATCGCTGGCAATCGCACCGCTATCGTCGCGATTGAGCGTCAGGACTTGGATGAAATCCTTGGCAACCTGATTGAGAACGCAGCGAAATATGGCGGCGGCAGCGTCTTTGTCACTGTAGATGCTGAGAGCGAAGGCGAGGCCAAAGGCGCGCCATGCGTCATCTGGGTCGAAGACGATGGGATGGGCATTCCCGAGGCCGAGCGCGAGCGCATTTTTGATCGGGGCGCCCGGCTGGACACTGGCAAGCCCGGCACCGGGCTGGGCTTAGCCATCGTGCGCGATGTTGCGGAGATTTACGGCGGCGGCGTGGAGATTGAGGAAAGCGAAGACCTTGGCGGTGTGCTCATCAAGTTGAGCCTGCCGCGCGCATAGCACTTAGCGAAATCTTAGCCTCGCCGGTCCTCGCGCGCCTGTTCGTGGTGGCGAATAACCTCATCAATGATGAAGCGCAGGAACTTCTCGCTAAATTCTGGGTCGAGATTGGCGTCTTCTGACAGCGCGCGCAGGCGATCAATCTGGCGCTGCTCGCGATCAGGATCAGCAGGCGGCAAAGTCGCCTTCGCCTTATACTCGCCCACCGCCTGGGTGATCCGAAATCGCTCGGCGAGAATATGGATCAGAGCCGCATCGATATTGTCGATACTCTTGCGAAATCCGGCAAGGATCGGATCGGGCTCGTTCGGCAGGTGCGCATCATTGGACATATCGTGCAAAACTAGCAGCAATTGAGCGCTTGCCAAGCGCGCGAGCCTCGCCCACAGCGCAAATATGAGCGCTGAAGTGGTTCAATTGCCGCGCGGAAAGCGGCCTACGCTTGATCCGATGCTGTCTTTGACAGCGCCGGGCATGAATTCCGTCAACACTGTGATCCTGGAGCGGATGCAGAGCGAGATCCCCTTGATCCCGCGCCTTGCAGGCCATTTGATCTCTGGCGGGGGCAAGCGTTTGCGCCCGATGTTGACGCTCGCTGGTGCAGAGTTGGTCGGCTATCAGGGCGACCGCCATCACAAGCTCGCCGCCGCTGTCGAATTTATTCACACCGCCACACTTCTCCACGATGACGTGGTCGATGGCAGCGAACTGCGCCGGGGCAAGGCCGCAGCCAACATCATTTTTGGCAATCCGGCGACTGTTTTGGTCGGCGATTTCCTGTTCAGCCGCGCGTTTGAGTTGATGACCGAAGACGGCAGTTTGAAAGTGCTCAAGATTTTGAGCCACGCTAGCGCTGTGATCGCAGAGGGAGAGGTTTCGCAGCTGACGGCTCAGCGCCAGATCAAGACCAGCGAAGAGCAATATCTGCACATTATTGGCGCAAAGACGGCGGCTCTGTTCGCCGCTGCCAGCCAGATCAGCGCAGTCGTTGCCGAATGCAGCGAAGAGCACGAGCGCGCTTTGGAAGATTACGGCCGTAATCTGGGCGTTGCGTTCCAGCTTGTCGATGACGCGATCGATTACGATTCTGACGCGGCCGAGATGGGCAAGGATCAGGGCGATGATTTTCGTGAGGGGAAGATGACCCTGCCGGTGATCCTCGCCTTCGCCCGCGGCGATGAAGAAGAGCGCAAATTCTGGAAGGCTGCGATTGGCGGGCACCGAACCTCAGATGAGGATTTGGCCCATGCAATTGAGCTGATTGAGCATCACAATGCGCTTGATGACACGCGCGAGCGGGCGAAGCACTTTGCCCAGCGAGCAATCGATGCGATCTCGATCTTCCCTGATAGCAAAGCGCGCGCGGCCATGGCCGAAGCGGCTCAGTTTGCTGTCGCACGGGGATATTGAGCAGGGTCTTGGACCCACAGCTACCCATAATCCAAGTGCTGCCAGACCTGCGCGCGGCCTTGGCTGTGAACGGGGGCGCTGTGCTGATCGCGCCGCCTGGTGCAGGTAAGACCACCGCCGTCGCGCCAGCTCTGCTGAACGAGGAATGGTGCACCGGTCAAATCATCCTGACCAGCCCGCGACGCGTCGCAGCGCGCGCAGCGGCTGAGCGGATGGCGCAGATGCTGGGCGAGAAGCCGGGCGAGACCATCGGCTATTCCACCCGGCTCGATAGCAAGAGCTCTGCGCGGACCCGAATCCTGGTCGTGACAGAGGGGATATTCGTCAACCGCGTGCTTGCCGATCCGGAGCTGCCTGGCGTGTCAGCGGTACTGTTTGATGAGGCGCATGAGCGGCATTTGGATTGCGATCTCGGGCTGGCGCTCGCTCTAGAGGTACGCAGCGTGCTGCGCGAGGATTTGCGCATTTTGGCCATGTCGGCGACGATTGATGGCGCGCGTTTCTCAGAGCTTTTGGGCAACGACGCGTCGGTTATCGAGAGCGAAGGGCGTAGCTTCCCGCTCACTTTGAGGTGGTTAGGCAGCAATCCGGCGCAGCCGATTGAGGGACAGATGGCGGAAGCGGTTCTCACTGCGCGGCGCGAGAATGATGAGGGCGATATTCTGGCCTTCCTACCCGGCGTGCGTGAGATTGAGCGTGTTCGCGAACGGCTCAAGGAGCGCTTGCCAGACGCGCCAATTTTGCCGCTTCATGGCCAGGTTGATCCCCCTAGCCAGCGCGCTGCGATAAAGCGCGATCCGCAAGGCAGACGGCGTATTGTTCTCGCTAGCGCCATTGCTGAGACGTCGCTGACGCTGGATGGCGTGTCGATCGTCGTAGATTGCGGCCTCGCCAGATATGCAGAGTTTGATGCGGCGGCCGGGACGCAGCGGCTGGTGACAAGAGCTGCTAGCCAAGCGGCGGCAACGCAGCGCGCTGGACGGGCTGCCCGGCAGGGGCCCGGCGTCGCATATCGCTTGTGGGAAGAGCATGGTCATGCCGGGCGCCAGGCGTTTGCGCCGCCGGAAATCACCAGCGCTGATCTTGCGCCGCTGGTATTGTCGCTCGCCGCATGGGGCATGCGAGATCCGGCTTCGCTCGCTTGGCTTGATGCCCCGCCTGCAGCGGCCATTGCGAGCGCGCGGCAGCGGCTGGAGGCGATGGGCGCGATTGATGGCGAAGGCGCGATCACCGATTGGGGCGAGAAAATTGCCGCGATGCCGATGTCACCCGACCAGGCCGCAGCGGTGCTTTATGGCGCTGCAAGAGGTGCGGGCGAAGCGAGCGCGCGGATCGTCATGTTGCTGCAAGAGCGCGGGCTGGGCGGACACGATGAAGACCTGCTCCAAAGGCTGTCACGCTGGAACACTGACAATAGCAAACGCGCGAGCTCCGCGCGCAAGATTGCCGATGATTGGGCGCGCAAGGCAGCGGCTTTGGTGGGAGATAGCGGCGAGGAGGAAGCCACGGCTGAGGAATGCCTCGCTCTTGCCCGGCCTGATATGATCGCGAAACGCCGCGATAGCAGCGGAGAGCATTGGCTGTCGGCAGGCGGGCGCGGCTTTGTGCTTGATCCGGCCTCACCAATCGCGCGGGCCGATTGGATCGTGATCGGTGCGGCCAGCGGGCAGGCCAAGGGCGCTCGGATTATGTCGGCGGCAGTTCTGCCATCGCCAGACAGCGACGGACCGCTCCAGTCCAAGATCGAAGAGCGCCGCATCATCCATTGGGAAGCGGCCAAAAACCGGGCGATGCCGCGCCGGGAAACGCGGCTTGGGGCGATCACTTTGGCGACCGGTCCGGATGAGAATCCCGATGAGCAGGCGCTTGTGGACACCCTTGTGGATAAAGCTCTGGAAAGCCTGGGGGAACTGCTACCTGCACCCCTGCTGGCGCGTGGTAAATACGCCGGCGTTAATGGCCTGTCTGAGGCAGGCTTGGCAGAGACGGTAGAGCTTTGGCTTGTCCCGCTGCTGAACGGGCGGCGCGATTTTAACCTGAAGCCAGATCAGCTGACAGACGCAGTTCTGGGACAGCTCGATTGGGGCGAGCGGCAACGGCTCGACAAAGACGCGCCGATCCATTTCACTTCGCCCGCACAGACACGGCATACGATTGACTATGCCAGCGATGATGCGCCCAGTGTTGAGGTGCGAGTGCAGGCTTTGTTTGGCCTCGATAGCCAGCCCATGATTGGCAGCACGCCTTTGCTGCTAAAGCTCACCAGTCCCGCAGGACGACCGATCCAATCGACCCGCGATTTGCCGGGATTTTGGCGCGGCAGCTGGGCCGATGTCGCAAAGGATATGAAAGGGCGCTATCCAAAGCATCGCTGGCCCGAACAGCCGTGGATCGAAAAGCCGAGCCTAAAGACGAAAAACGCCTTCAATCGCGAGTGAATTTGGACTATCGCGGAGGCAAGTTAGCGCCGCACTCAACTTAAGATAGAGACGCGGCCAACGATTGATGGACTAGGACACAATGTCAGCACGTATTTTCCAGACCCCCAAAAGCGCGATGCAATCGGGCAAGGCTAAGACCGACACTTGGGTGCTCGAATTTGAGCGTTCAGAGGCGCTGCGTCCGGACCCGCTGATGGGCTGGAGCGGCAGCGGCGACACGCAAAGCCAGGTTCGTTTGACCTTCCCGGACAAAGACGCCGCGAAGGCCTATGCCGAGAAATACGGCATTCCGGCACGGGTGCATTCGACCCCAGCTAAGGGCCTCAAACTGCAGGCTTACGCCGACAATTTTCGGTAGTAACAGGCGCGTTTCGGTAGTAACAGGCGCGCGATTGGCGCATCTCTAACGATCCCATCTTGCCAAGCGAGGGCATGATCGCCATATGGCCCACCGGGAGTCGGGTGGACGTTTGCGTTCGCTCACCGGGTCAGGTCCGGAAGGAAGCAGCCCAGGTGAATTGCGACGGGTCGCTCGGCTCCTTTTTCAGTCAGATCTACCGTTAATGGCTTCGGCCCATGTCCGAGGCATCAGATCTGCGCGCCCGCAATACAGACTGGTACTTTCAATACCGCCTTCGATTTGCAGCAAAACTTCCGTTTCCTTCTCATCAATCGAGACATTCTTCATCCACATCGGCAAAGGTGCCTGCGAGTATAACGGACGTTGATAGTCATCCGGAACGAGCGTCCAGCCTAGCGCTTGTAAATGTGGCACGAACACATTGTTGATCGCGTCGCTCTGATCCCCGTCCGTTTCCGTTTCGTAGCGCAGCACCATCAATTCGCCCGATTGAGGCGCGGTCCACACCTCTACGGTGGAGAATTGTCCTAAGCTTTCGCCGAGCGGAAATGGTTGCTCATCCTGTGCCTTTTCGGGCAATTCGGTCTGTCCGAAATGCAAGCCGATCCCGCCCTGCTCATTACACATCTGAGCCAGCTGTTCCTGCGTCGGCAAATCAAACGCTTGAGATACGCTTGGTAGGGCCAAAATTCCCGCAGCCATCGCAATTGCAATGCGGTGTTTCATCGATGTCCTTGTCATTTCATTTAGGCGAGTGAATTGCATGGCTATAAATTGCAATGCACCCTTCGACAATGTGCGAGGGCACGCCTACATTCTCTCGCATGGACGACTCACCGGACAATATGGATTCGCCGCCTTGGGGTGGAGAGGATCAGGAAGAGGACAAGCCAAGCGCTGCTGAGCTCGAGGCTGCTGGCCAGAACTCGATGTTTGGCGACCCAGAGCCTGATCCTGCGCCGGTTGTTGCGGCTCAGGACGCGCCGCCGGCTAGTGAACAGACTGCTCCGGTCGAGCCTGCGCCAGCGGTTGAAACACCACCACCTGTTTCGACTCCTGTGGAAAAGCCCGCGAAGCCAGCCGAGGCCGATAACCAGCCTTACCGCGTGCTCGCGCGCAAATATCGCCCGCAAACCTTCTCGGAGCTGATCGGGCAAGAACCGATGGTGCGCACTCTCGCCAATGCGATTGAGCGAGACCGGCTGGCGCATGCGTTTCTGATGACTGGCGTTCGCGGGGTCGGCAAAACCTCGACCGCCAGACTGATCGCCAAAGCGTTGAACTGCATCGGTGCGGATGGCGAGGGCGGACCGACAATTGATCCGTGCGGGCAATGTGAGCCTTGCACGGCGATCGCTCAGGGCCAGCATATCGATGTAATCGAGATGGATGCGGCCTCGCACACCGGGGTCGACGATGTGCGCGAGATTATTGAGGCGGTGCGCTATGCGGCGGTCTCTGCCCGCTACAAGATATACATCATTGACGAGGTTCACATGCTCTCGCGCAATGCTTTCAACGCATTACTCAAGACGCTTGAGGAACCGCCTGCGCATGTGAAATTCCTGTTTGCGACGACTGAAGTTGAGAAGCTGCCCGTTACCGTGCTCAGCCGGACGCAAAGGTTCGATTTGCGCCGTATTCCGGCTGAATTGCTGGCGACGCATTTCGGCAATGTCTGCGCGAAAGAGGGCGTTGAGGCTGAGGCAGAGGCGCTGCATATTATTGCGGGCGCAGCCGAGGGCTCTGTTCGTGACGGTCTTTCGATCCTCGACCAGGCGATTGCGCATGCCGATCTTGAAGCCGGGGGGCAGGTAACCGGTGAGCGTGTTCGCGATATGCTGGGCCTTGCCGATAAGAGCGCTCAGCGCAAACTGCTGGAGCGCTTGCTTGCGGGCGATGCACCGGCCTTGCTGGCCGCGATAGACGAGCAATATGCACTGGGCGTTGAGCCTCTCGCTTTGATGCGGACCTTGATGGATCTGGTCCACAAGATCACCGTGGCTCAGGTTTCTGGTGCTGAGGCTGATGCTCCGACCGAAGAAGAGCGCGCGGCCCTAAGCAAATTCGCGCAGGAACTTAGTGCGGGCCAGTTGCACCGGCTTTGGCAGCTAATGCTGAAGGGCCATGAGGAAGTGCGCCAGGCTCCTGATCCGCTGGTGTCTGCGCAGATGGCCTTGCTGCGCGTGCTTCACGCCTCTGACATGCCCGACCCCGGCAAGCTCGCCAAACGCATCGAGGAAATTGCCCATGCGGGGCCTGCGCCTGCTGCGCCGAATGAAGCGCACGCCGGAGAACCTGCCCCTGCCATGCAATCGGCACCCGCCGCGCTCGACTGGGCGCACTTGGTGCAGCAGATCGACGATTCCGGGCAACTGCGCGTGGCGCAGATTATGCGAGACCGCGTCCGCGTGATTGAGCTAGCACCGGAAAAGCTCGTGTATCAGCGGGCCGATAACTTTGCCGATGACCCAGCGCCAGAGATCCGCGAAGCCTTGTTTAAACTCACCGGCAAGCGCTGGCTGGTTGAAACGGGCGCGGGCGATGCCCAACCTAGCTTAAGAGAGCAGGAAGACGCGGAGCGTGAAGCAGCAGCGGAACGCACCAGGTCCGATCCACTGGTGAAGGCGGCTTTCGAAGCCTTCCCTGAGGCGGAACTGCTCGACCCGAAAGACCAGGCCGCACCCAGCGCTTTGCGCGCTAGCGGCAGTAAATGGAGCTGATGAAGCTATGAAATCTATGGAAGAAATGATGCAGGCCGCTCAAAAGGCCGCAGAGACAATCCAAACCCAAATGAATGACATGCAGGCCAAATTGGACAGCATGGAGGTTGAGGGTCAGGCAGGCGGCGGCTTGGTCAAAGTGCGCGCCACGGCAAAGGGGCGCATCTTGAAGGTTGAGATCGACGATAGCCTGATGAAGCTGGAAGAAAAGCACATGGTCGAAGACCTTGTGACGGCCGCTTTCAACGATGCCCGCGACAAGGCTGACCGCGTTTCGGCTGAGGAAATGAAGCAGATGCAAGGCGGCATGGGCTTGCCAGAGGGCTTTAACCTGCCCGGTATGGGGTAGGGCCCACGCGCCTACCATTGCGCGGTGGCCGGAGCGTTCCCATATCCTGAGCCGACACAATAGCTCCAAAAATGCGCTCAATCCGCGCTCATGAAAAACAAACGGCATATTCAATGACACAGCATTTCCCTCTCCTGCCTTTGCGCGACATCGTGGTATTCCCCGGCATGGTCGTGCCCTTGTTCGTGGGCCGCGACAAATCTGTCGCTGCGCTTGAGGCGGCCATGGAGGCCAGCAAGGACATCTTCCTGCTCGCTCAGCTTGATCCGGGCTGTGACGATCCGGCCGGTGATGACCTGTATGATGTCGGCGTTGTCGCGCAGGTGCTTCAATTGCTCAAATTGCCAGACGGCACAGTCCGCGTTTTGGTCGAAGGCACGGCGCGTGCAAAGCTTGAGGCGTTTCGCGAAGAGGGCGATTATGTCTTGGCCGAAGTGGCCTTGCAGGAACCACAAACCGTCAGTGGCAGCGAAGTCACCGCGCTGATGCGGCAAGTGACCGAGCAATTCGCGGAATACAGCAAGCTCAACAAGAAGCTGGGCGATGATGCTGATATTGATCTCAGCGATGTCGATGATGCTGGCACCTTGGCTGACACGATTGCCGCCGCCATCAACGCCAAGGTTTCTGACAAGCAAGGCCTTCTGACAGAGGCCGATCCATTGCGCCGGTTGGAGCTGGTGATTGCCTTTATGGAAGGCGAGTTGTCGGTCCTTCAGGTTGAGCGCAAAATCCGTGGCCGCGTGAAGCGCCAGATGGAAAAGACCCAGCGCGAATATTACCTCAATGAACAATTGAAAGCGATCCAAAGCGAGCTGGGCGGCAGCGACGGCGAAGAAGTCGACGAGATCGCCGAGCTGACCGAGAAGATCGAGGAAACCAAGCTTTCCAAAGAGGCAAAGACCAAGTCGAAGGCGGAGCTTAAGAAGCTCAAAGCCATGCAGCCGATGAGCGCAGAGGCGACCGTCATCCGCAATTATCTGGACGTGCTGCTAGGACTGCCATGGGGCAAGAAGTCTCGCCTCAAGAAAGACATCGGAAAAGCGCAAGAGATCCTCGACGCAGACCATTATGGCCTGGAGAAGGTCAAGGACCGGATCATCGAATATCTTGCCGTGCAGGCGCGCACGAATAAGCTGAAGGGTCCAATTCTTTGCCTCGTCGGGCCGCCTGGTGTGGGTAAGACGTCGCTTGGCAAATCGATTGCCAAGGCAACGGGCCGAGAGTTCGTGCGCCAGTCGCTTGGCGGTGTGCGGGACGAGGCCGAAATTCGCGGCCACCGCCGGACCTACATTGGTTCGATGCCGGGTAAGATCGTCAACAATTTGAAGAAGGCCGGGACCAGCAATCCGCTGTTCTTGCTCGATGAGATTGATAAGCTGGGCCAAGACTTTCGCGGCGATCCAGCGTCGGCTCTGCTCGAGGTCCTTGATCCAGAGCAAAACGGCAAGTTTCAGGATCACTATCTGGAGCTCGACCTCGACCTCAGCGACATCATGTTTGTTACCACGGCAAACTCGCTCGATCTGCCGCAGCCGCTGCTCGACCGGATGGAGATTATCCGTCTCGAAGGCTATACCGAAGACGAAAAGGTTGAGATTGCTCAGCGCCATTTGATCGCGAAACAGATTGATGCGCACGGCTTGAAAGACGGCGAATTTGAGCTGACCGAAGCGGGCCTTCGCGACCTGATCCGCTATTACACCCGCGAGGCTGGAGTGCGGACTTTGGAGCGTGAGATCGCTCGTTTAGCGCGTAAGAGCTTGCGCAAGATCCTGGAAAAAGACGCCACCAGCGTTGTGATCACTTCGGATAATCTTGGTGACTTTGCCGGCGTGCGCAAATTCAAACACGGCATGTCTGAGGACGAGGCTCAGGTGGGGGCTGTTACCGGTCTCGCTTGGACAAGCGTGGGCGGCGAATTGCTGACTATTGAAAGCGTCACGACACCGGGCAAGGGCGAAGTAAAGACTACCGGTAAGCTGGGCGAAGTGATGACCGAGAGTGTTGCCGCTGCCTTCAGCTTTGTGAAGGCAAGGGCGCCCGTTTACGGCATCAAGCCATCGATCTTTCAGCGCAAGAACATCCACATTCATTTGCCCGAGGGCGCAGTGCCGAAGGATGGCCCGAGCGCCGGTATAGGCATGGTGACGTCGATCGTTTCAACGCTGTCCGGCGTCGCTGTGCGCCCCGACATTGCGATGACTGGCGAAGTGACGCTGCGCGGCCGCGTGCTGCCGATTGGCGGGCTTAAAGAGAAGCTGCTGGCAGCGCTGCGCGGCGGGATCAAAACGGTCCTCATTCCGGAAGAGAACGTCAAAGATCTGGTCGAAATTCCGGACAATGTGAAAGAGGGGCTGGAGATCATCCCGGTCAGCCATGTTGACCAGGTTCTGGAGCAGGCTCTGGTCGAGAAGCCAGAGGCGATCGAATGGACCGAAGCGGATGATCTGGCGAGCCAACCGAATCCAGCTGGGGCGGGTGGCGCAACCGCACACTGACAACGCACTGGGCCAGTTCGGACTTGTATAAATGCGACAGCTTTTCAATGCTGCGACGCAGCATTCACGCATTCCGACATCGATTCACCGCAAATGGCCAACATTTGTCCAAAAATGGCGCTTTTCTGCGCGATTTGCCTTTGACAGAACCGTCAAAAAGGTATCATTTGCGCGCTTTCGGAGAGGCGATTCACCGAAAACCAGTTTGAATTGCGAATGAGGGGGTTCCCAGAATGAATAAGAACGATCTGATCAGTGCAGTTGCCGAAACCAGTGGCCTTTCTAAGAGTGACGCGTCGAATGCCGTTGAGAGCGTTTTTGACGCAATTACCAAGTCGCTTTCTGGTGGTGAGGAAGTGCGCCTGATTGGCTTCGGCACATTCTCAGTCGCAAAGCGTAAGGCTTCGACAGGCCGCAACCCGCGCACTGGTGAGCCAATGACGATCAAGGCTTCCAACCAGCCTAAGTTTAAGGCTGGCAAAGGCCTGAAAGACGCAGTCAACTAAGGCTGTTTCTTCAGCGCGCATCGTCGCGCATTCCAAGACTAGGCCCCACCAGAGCGATCTGGCGGGGCCTTTCTTTTGCGCGGATCGGGGTTGGTGGATAATGCGCAGCAGCGCGCGCACTCGCCAATCAACGCGATAGATCAACCAGCGCGGTTGGCGCTGCTTTGGTGCGCGGTGTGATATCCCACTTTAGCGTTTGACTGCCCGACGTATCCGAGGCTTCCGCGACCGGGCCTGCATCTGTGTTATTCGCCAGGATGCGACCGTCAGTCACAATCGCAAAGGTGCCCTCAATTGTTGGGATGTTGGGCATCTCGCGGCCGGGAGCGGATCCTTCGTCGCCGAGCGCCGCCAATCCTGCCAAGCTGCCCATTCCGCCAAACATCGCAGCCATGGGGTTGGTGTCACTCTGGGCCGAGAATCCCGGCGCGTTCACACGGACGACGTTGTCATCGCGCAGCACGATCTGAACAAATGGGTTTGTGGTTGGCACCCCTTCGATGGTTGGGAATAGGAAGTCATGCGAGAGCTCGCCGGAAACGGTGTAAGAGACGTCGTACACGCCGTCGCCTTTGTCCTCGACCCGGTTCCAACCCTTTTGGCGCAGCAGCAATTGCCGCAATTCCTCAGAGGCCTCCGGATCAGTCACATCGATGCCGCCCATGAAGACCGCCATCTCTTCGGCATCCTTCTTCGCTTTGGCCGCGCGCGCTTCAGCGCCAGCTTCCCATTCTTCGCGTTGCTGAGCTAGCTCTGCTTCGGTGCATTCGCGGTCCGAATAGTCCTCTTCATTATAGCATTCCGTCGGCTCAAACTCTCCGCCCGCGGCGCCCATTTGCGCCAGGTCGGACAAGCCTAGGAAGAAGATCTCGCCCTCGTATGTGAAGGTGAAGCTGTCCTCACCAGTGAGCTCCAGCTCAGAGCTGAACTTGCCCGGCGTGATGAAGCACGCGCTGAGCAGCAGTGAGAGCCCGGCCAGCATTGCAGCGGCTTTCGCGCGGATGGGCAAGCGGCCCAGTGAGTGATCAGTCATAAGTCTGTGCTCCCTGTTGCAAGGCCGCTTAGGCCCGCGTTGCCGTGGCATATAGCGCAATTGCCGCTGCGTTTGAAACGTTGAGGCTCTCGATCGCCGAGCTAATCGGCAGCTTCGCCAGCGCATCGCAGTGCCTTTGGATGTTGTGGCGCATCCCTTCGCCTTCTGCGCCCAGCACCAGCGCCACCGGCCCAGTGGGCAGAGCATCGGCCAATGCCTCGTCCGCTTCACCAGTCAGGCCAATGCGCCAATACCCAGCCTCTGCCAGGTCCTCCAACGTGCGTGCTAGATTGACGACCCGCACCCATGGCACCGTCTCCAGCGCGCCAGAGGCGGACTTTGCCAGCACGCCGGATTCTGGCGGCGTATGGCGATCTTGGGTGACGATTGCAGCGGCCCCGAAGGCGGCCGCGGAGCGCAGGATCGCACCGACATTGTGCGGGTCCGTCACCTGGTCGAGCACCAGGATCGGCTTTGCTGGATCGCCCAGCGCAACCTCGTCGATGAACACCGTCTCCAGCGCTTCGCATTCCAGCACCAGGCCCTGATGCGGCGCGTCTTTCGCAACCAAGCGGGCGAGATCGCTGACATCGGCATATTCCACAGGGAAGTCCGCTGGCAGCTCGCCGTCCAGCGCCTCAATCGCCTCGCGCGTCGCCCATAGCTTGCGGTGCTTGCGTTCCGGGTTCTTGAGCGCCGCCTCCACTGGATGCCGCCCCCACAGGCGCGTTTGCCCGGCTGATGCCCGGCCAGACCCGCGTCCGCCCTTCATTCGTCCCGCTCTGCCTCGCAGCGCTTTTTTGCGTTCTGGTCGCGCCATGATGGCTCCTATTTCCTGACTTAGTTTGCTCCCCTGCCAGCAGCCCCATTGACAGGCAAGCGCCGCTTCGCCATTGGGGCGCCTCTCGGCATGACGAGCCCATGAAGGGCACGCTCAATTTCCCGCAAGGTATGTGGACAGGTGGCCGAGTGGTTAAAGGCAGCAGACTGTAAATCTGCCCGCGCAAGCGTACATAGGTTCGAATCCTATCCTGTCCACCACCTGCCTTGTCTCTCACAGCGACCGAACCGCGCGCCGTCTGTTTGCGTCATTGAGCGCTGGAACGCATTTGCGTTTTTCAAATCTGTGACTTTTGCATAAAAATGTCTTATTTCCAGCGGCTTGCGCGCAAAATGCAACGTGACGTTGTGACTTTTGGAATTTGTGCGCATTTGGCGTGTCCTAAGCGCGCGCAATAATGCCCCGCGCCATGCAAACACGCTGCCGATATTGACTGACACTCACGATGAAAAAGAGCCGCGACCGGGCTAGCGGATGCGGCGCAGGTAGGAAAATTCGGAGTGTTCGTTTGAGGGCTCTCTGGATGGCAGACCGATGGGTTTCACGAAGCGTCCAAACCTGCGCCACATTTTGCCTAATTTGGAGGTGTCGCAGATGATTCGCGCGGCATTGCAGTGATTCGCGTTGGCCAGAGAAAATTCGGCCAAAATCGCGCCAAAACCCAAAAAAAGCCCATTTTTCGCAAAAAAGTGGCTCAAAGCGCAAATTACAACGCTTTTTACAACGCTTTTACAACGCTCATTACAACGGTCGCCTGTCATCACCTGTCGTGAAGACGAGGCGCCCTGCCGGTGAGGTGTGGCTGATTGGTGAACGTACGATCCCGCCAATTGGTCACGCCTCATTGGGCCGCTTTCCTATATGGGCAGCAACCAAAAGCGCCTCGTCTTGAATGTGAACAACACACACAAGACAGGGAACATGACAATGAAAAAGACCACTCTACTTTCGACCGCTGCCGCAGCAACCATCGCCGCGCTCAGCTTTCAACCCACTCCAGTGCAGGCCGAGACTTGCCTGCTTGACCGTGATGACGATGGCGTTGTCGATGAAGGAACCGACAATGATGGCGGCGCGGATGGCAATGCGAGTGAAGACACAGCGCTTGCTTGCGGTGTCGGTGCGCAGGCAGGTTCGGGCCGAACAACAGCCCTTGGTGCAAACGCGTCTGCCAATGGCTTTGAAACGACAGCCATCGGCCATGTCGCCAGCGCGAGCGGGCTTAGCTCGACCGCTGTCGGCTCCAGCGCCAATGCGGCGGCAAATGAAGCGGTGGCGCTGGGCAATGCGGCCAGCGCGACGCAGACTGGCGCCATCGCGATTGGCGGCAATGGACTTGATTCAGACCAGCTGGGGGCACAGGCGACGTCGAATAGCGCGGTGGCAATCGGGCTGGATGCAGTCGCAGAAGCCATACAAACCGTCGCGCTTGGCGCAAGGTCTCTTGCTTCCGGGACATTTGGGATAAGTGTCGGTTTGGGCAGCAGTGCAACAGGAGACGGCGCAGCTGCCTTTGGGGCGGGAGCCGACGCAAGCGGCTTGATCTCGCTGGCAGTCGGTTTCAATTCATCCGCGACCGCAACTGGCGCGACCGCTCTCGGCGGAAGCTTTGGATCAGAAGACGGGCCTGGGGCACAAGCAACGGCATTAGGCGCGACAGCTGTAGGGGCAGAGGCTGTGGCCAGCGGCGTCGGCAGCTTTGCCGGCGGCTTCGATACAATTGCATCTGGCTTGGGTTCGATCGCTATTGGCGGAGGCTCTACAGATATCCAGGGTTTGGGTGCCCAGGCCACTGGGGACAGGGCAATCGCATTGGGTCAGGAGGCCGTTGCCAGCGGGTTTTTGAGCTTTGCCGCCGGCAGAACGGCATCCGCTTCAGGATCGGTAAGTGTGGCCTTGGGGGCCGGCGCTGGTGCCACCAGACAAGGTACGATCGCGCTGGGTTCAAGTGCTTTTGCCGCAGATGAAAATGCAACGGCGATTGGTGAGAGCTCTGAAGCAACCGCACGAGCTGCCATTGCCCTTGGTAATAGTGCATCAAGTAGTGGCGAGAATGCCATTGCTATCGGCGACCAAGTCGACGCTACTGAGATAGGCTCGATTGCGATTGGCGGTGATGGCGCGGATGGCGATACGCAGGGCGCGCAGGCGACGGCTGCGAATGCCATTGCGCTGGGCGCGGATGCGGTTTCAGGTGGCGAGGGCAGCTTTGCCGGAGCTTCTGGAGCGAGTGCGATCGGCAACAGGAGCATTGCTCTGGGTGTGGATACCAGTTCAACCGGTACGTCTTCGATTGCGATTGGCGGTGACGGCGCGGATGAAGATGATCTGGGCGCTCAGGCGACGGACTCTTTTGCTTCGGCGCTCGGATCGGATGCGGTGGCCAGCGGGTTTGGCTCCAGCGCTTTTGGTGTGAACGCACAAAGCACGCGGACCTTCTCGGCAGCCTTTGGCCGGAACTCTGCGGCTACGGCGAACAATGCGGTGGCCTTTGGCAATGCAGCGACCGCGAGCGGTGCGTCAGCGATGGCGCTTGGCAGGGCGGCGACCGCGAGCGGAACAATCTCTATCGCGGTTGGCCGGTTTGCTAATGCTTCGGGAGAAGCAGCCGCCGCAATCGGCGCAGAGGCAGCCGCAGCGGGGCTTGATGCTACAGCCATTGGCGCCACTGCGACTGCCAGCGGCGGGCGCACGACAGCGATTGGCTTTGCTGCGGATGCGACGGGCGTCAATTCCACCGCCGTGGGCCGCGGGGCGAGTGCAGGCTTTGCCAGCTCGACGGCGATTGGCCGCGATGCGACGACCACAGCCGGGAACCAAGTGACATTGGGCGGCGCGGGCAGTTCTGTGCGGATCGGCGATATCGACGCCAGCACGGCGGCTCAGCAGGGGCCAGTGGACGTCGTGACGGTGGATGCCAATGGTACGCTGGGCCGTCAGAGCGTGGCCACCGCCGCCTCGGTCGACAATGTCCGCGTGGCTTTGAACGCCTTCTCGCAGGTCTCAACCGCGCAATTCGATGCGCTGAGCGGGCGGGTGGACAACCTCAGCTTCCGTCTGGAGGACGTCAACGAAAGCCTGTCGGGCGGGATCGCAGCGGCCATGGCGATGGGCAGTGCGCCAATCGTCCCGGGTAAGAACATCTCGCTGACCGTGGCGGCATCGACCTATCGCGGGGAGCAAGCCTTTGCAGGATCCCTCACCGGGCGGCTCACCGATAGCTTCTATATCTCTGCCGGGGTGAGCGGGAACACAGGTGATAACAGCGTGGGTGCACGCGTTGCGGGCACCATCGGGTTCTAAACCCTCACAAAACTATCAAAACCGAAGGCGGGGCTTGGCAATGCTGAGCCCCGTTTTTGTTGCAGGGTTGCGCATTGCGGGGTGGACGTTCGCCCGCTGGCTCTTGCCCCGGCACATCTGCCTGCCTAATTGCACTGTCATGCACACCTCCCCAGACATGACCCATCGCCCCGTCATTTCAGGCACTGGCCTGTTCACGCCGGAAGAATCGATCTCCAATGAAGAGCTGGTCGCGAGCTTCAACGCCTTTGTTGACCGCCACAATGCCGAGCATGCCGATGCGATTGCGGCGGGCGAAGCAGAAGCGCTGACCTACAGCTCAGTCGAGTTCATCGAAAAGGCCAGCGGCATCAAAGCGCGTCATGTGATGAGCAAGGCCCCGATCCTGGCGCCAGACACTATGTCGCCGCGCTGGGACGAGCGGCCTGATGGTGAGCTATCCATCATGGCGGAGATCGGCGTGATCGCCGCGCGCGAGGCTCTGGCAAAGGCAGGGCGCGAGGCCAAGGATGTGGACGCGGTTCTATGCGCGGCCTCCAACATGCAGCGCGCCTATCCGGCCATGGCAATCGAGATCCAGCAGGCGCTGGGCATTGATGGATTTGGCTTTGACATGAATGTCGCGTGCTCATCTGCGACGTTCGGCATTCAGACGGCGGCGGATTATGTCCGCGCGGGCAATGCGAAAAGCGTGCTGGTCGTCAGCCCAGAGATTACCTCTGGCCACCTCAATTGGCGCGACCGTGACAGCCACTTTATCTTTGGTGATGTTGCCACCGCTGTGCTTGTCGAGGATGCGGCGATTGCACCTGCCGAGCATTGGGACATTCTCGGCACGAAGCTGAAGACGGTTTTTTCCAACAACATCCGCAACAATTTCGGCTTCCTCAACCGGGCGACACCGGAGACAGCGGACACTGCTGACAAGCTGTTCGTGCAAGAGGGGCGCAAGGTGTTCAAGGAAGTCGTGCCGATGGTCGCGCAGATGATCCTGGACGAAGCGGAACGGCTGGGGATTGATCCCAAGACGCTGCGCCGGATGTGGCTGCACCAGGCGAACTCCGGCATGAATCGGCTGATCGCGCAAAAGGTGCTGGGGCACGAGGCGAGCGATGATGAGAGCCCGACGGTGCTCGACACCTATGGCAACACATCAAGCGCAGGCTCGATCATCGCCTTCCACTTGCACAGCGAGGATATGAAGGCGGACGACACCGGCCTTATCTGCAGCTTTGGCGCGGGCTATTCGGCCGGGACCGTGTTCGTGCGCAAGGCGGCCTGACCGCGCGCCTCTAGAAACCGGTCCCATGCGGCGATGATCCGCTGGGAACCCCACCAGATTCCTAATACGGCGATCACGGATACCAGCCCGTCCACGGCATAGTGATAGGCGAGGTGGACGCTGCTGATCCAGGTGATCACGAAAAACGCGGCGAAGAACATACCCAGGCGCTGTGAAATCTGACGCATGGCGATCCAAAAGAGAAATGCGATCGCGACATGCATGCTGGGCATTGCTGTGATTCCGCTGCCCAAGCCATTGTCGGCTGTGGCATAGCGCTCAAGCAGCATTTCCTGCACTGGCAGGACGAGTATGGGGATCTGCTCGTTCGCAGCTCTGAGATAGGCCATCTGCTCATCAAAACGGGTGTCGCCGAGCAATGGGCCAACGAACACTGGGCCGACCGAGGCGAGCCATGTCGCCATCGCGCCGCCAATGACGCTCCAACTGAGCACATATGTCAGGAAGAATTGGCGCCTTAGGTCGCTGCTCATTTTGCCGAACGCGAAAAACAGCACACCAGGATAGAGTAGCAAGATCCAAACATGATACAGGAATGCAAGGAACGCGGTTACAAAGGGGAAGCCGAGCGCTGGCTGGATCACTTCCCATGCGTCATAGCCGAAGAAGATCGCGCGGTCCCATTCGACGAAAGTGTTATCCCAGGTGTAATCGTTGAACAGCGGGATGGCGGATTTCATCTTCGAAAAGAACGGCAGCAGAATAATCGCGACCGCCAGCATAGGCAGACCGGCCAGGGCTTTCGTGATGAATTCAGGCCCTGAGTAGCGCGCTTTTAGCAAAGCGATCGGGCTGTCGGGGCGATGTATGTAAAGCTGGCGTGCGGCATCGACTGCGATGATTATCGCCAAGCATAAACCAAACAGGCGCGTGTTGACCCAAGTGGCACCGAAGCTCGGCGCAATTCCGCACGCTGCGAGCAGTCCAATGCACAGCGCCATCAGCGCCAGACCAATCACATAGATTGGTGTTTCACCGCGCCAGCGCGCATTTACGATGTCCCTGATCTCATTCATGCCTGCGCGATTTAAGGTAAATAGATAACTAAAGAGTGAATGGATGCGCCGCCTTAGCGGGCTTTTTCGAAGGGCTGACCATCCGTAGCGCTGCGATAAAGCTGGGTGCAGAAATCGCGGCATTGCTTGCGAGGGCGCAGCTCAGCTCCTAGATGGCACGAATGGCCGGAGAAATACTCGATAACGAAGGACGCGGTGATGTCAGCTGGAGCTGGCCGCCGATCCACCCTGAAGGGCGCAAATATGGCGTGATCGCCGTTGCGATCAGCCTCTTCTTCCTCAGCCCATGGGTTGATTGGGAGATTATCGGCTGGCCATTGCTGGCGTTATCGGCCGGGGTGTTCGCATTCTTCCGCGATCCTGAGCGGGTTGTGCCGCAATCGGACAATTCCATTGTCGCGCCTGCCGATGGCCTTGTCTCGCTGATCACGCAGACTGAGCCTCCGCCAGAGCTGACCATTGATGATGGCTCGGGCACGCCCGGCCTGCCCGAAGGGCCGGTCACCCGGATTTCAATTTTCATGAGCGTGTTTGATGTTCACATCAATCGCGCGCCCGTGGCCGGCGCTATTCGCCGCGTGATCTACATTCCCGGTAAGTTCGTGAACGCAGACCTCGATAAGGCCAGCGAAGAAAACGAGCGCCAGCATATTCTGGTGGATCGCGGCGACGGCGTGCAGATCGGCTTCACTCAGATCGCGGGCCTTGTCGCGCGCCGGATTGTCCCATTCGTGAAACCCGGCGACACCGTTGCCAAAGGGCAGCGTATCGGCCTGATCCGGTTTGGCAGCCGGGTCGATGTCTATCTGCCAGCGGGCACAGCCCCCAAGGTTCTACTGGGCCAGAAAATCATTGCGGGCGAAACAATCCTGGCTGAGCTGGGCGAGCAGAAATTGCTCGAAGGCATCTCTCAGTGAGCGAACCCACAGGTCTATCTGGGCAGGATGACAATCAGGCCGAGATAGTCAAAGGCGCCCCGCGCGTCGGGCCGAAGGCCGCCGAAGATGATGGCTTGCCCGGCGCGGCTGACCCCAAAGGTTTGTCGCTTAGGGCGATGCTGCCCAATGCGATTACGGCTGGCGCTCTGTGTGCTGGTCTGACCGGAATACGTTTTGCCATTACCGGAGAATGGGGTCTGGCGATCCTGGCGGTGGTTATTGCCGCCGTGCTCGACGGGGTCGACGGACGCATTGCGCGGCTGCTCAACGCTCAATCGCGCTTCGGCGCAGAGCTCGACAGCCTGGCCGATTCGCTTTCATTCGGCATGGCGCCAGCGATCATTCTGTATCTGTGGGTGCTGCAAGACCTGCCGCGTTTCGGCTGGTTTGCCTCGCTCGCCTTTGCCATTTGCTGCGCTGTGCGTCTGGCGCGCTTCAACGCGCAAATTGATGTCGATGATCAGCCGCACAAATCAGCGGGCTTTCTCACCGGAGTGCCAGCGCCGGTTGGGGCAGGGCTTGCGTTCTTGCCGTTCTATTTCTGGATTGAGACGGGCAATGATGCATTTCGCGATCCATTGCTCATCGCGCTGTGGCTGACGGTTATCGCATTTCTGCTGATTTCCAACATGGCGACGCTCAGTTGGGGGGCGCTGCGCCCGCGCCGGGCCATCAGGCTGTCGGTGATTGTGATATCGGCGATGGCATTTGCCGCCCTGCTGCTGGAACCATGGTGGCTACTGATCACGCTCAGCATCGGCTATCTGGCGCTTATGCCGTATGGGTTGATCAAATATGGACGGATCAAGCGGCAGCGACGTCTTGCAGCGCAGACAGACGGTTAGGCAGGCGGCGCGCAAATGGCCGAGTGGCTGACCCGCGATAGCTGGGGGCCGCTGGGCGCAAGCGAACTTCGGTGGCCTCTAAATGAGGGACGAAGCCCGCATCGGCGAGGCTGCGTTCACGCTGAAGTCCGATAAAGGCGTTGCGCAGGCGCAGCCCGCTATCGGTAAGGCTTACAAAAGCGCTCAGGGTCGCTGCGGTAAACAGGCTGGCCAGCAGATAGAAAATCATGGAATTGCTCCTTCACGCCTTCATTCGTCGGAACGCATGATCAGGTTACAATCTCGCCGTTCCATATTTGTTCTGAGCACCTTGTTCACTAGCTGTTCCATTGCGTCAAGCACTTTTGTTCCACTTGTGTTCCAAATGTGCTCTTTACACTAGATTTTGTGTGGGATGGGCGCTAATGGCCCCTCCATCGCAGGAACGGGCGAGGCGAATCGCTTCATCCTGATCGTGCGAAATTCACATGGAAGGCGCTTTACACCGGTGCCGCTGGAGGGCTCTCCACCAGCAGGTTCCTTGCCTTCCAGAGGACTAACCGGAAAGGAATTACCCATGGCGGCCACTACCGTCACGATGCAGCAATTGATTGAGGCCGGCGCACACTTCGGCCACCAGACCCACCGCTGGAACCCGCGGATGAAGCCGTATATCTTCGGCGCCCGCAACGGTGTTCACATCATTGACCTGTCGCAAACCGTACCATTGTTCGCACGTGCGCTCGACTTTGTTGAGCAAACCACCCGCGCAGGCGGTAAGGTTCTGTTCGTTGGCACGAAGCGCCAGGCGCAAGAGCCAATCGCTGAGATCGCCCGCTCGTGCGGCCAGCACTTTGTAAACCACCGCTGGCTCGGCGGCATGCTGACCAACTGGAAAACCATCAGCGGTTCGATCAAGGAAATGAAGTCGCTTGAGGAAAAGCTTTCTGGCGACACCAGCGGTTTCACCAAGAAAGAAGTTCTGCAGCTCACGCGTAAGCGCGACAAGCTGGAACTGTCACTTGGCGGTATCCGCGATATGGGCGGCATTCCGGACGTAATGTTCGTGATCGATGCCAACAAAGAAGAGCTGGCCATTAAAGAAGCCGCTGTTTTGGGTATCCCTGTGATCGCAGTGCTCGACACCAACGTTGATCCTTCCAACATCGCATTCCCTGTACCGGGCAATGACGATGCCACCCGCGCAGTGCGCCTGTATTGCCAAGCAATTGGCGATGCGGCTGTTGCTGGCCGCGGCGGCGCGGCTGCGGCGTCTGGCGCAGACATTGGCTCTATGGAGCAGCCACCTGCAGAAGCACCGGCAGCCTAATCACAGGCCGCCTCGCCAGCGCACCAAACGCGCGCTGGCACACTCACTGATACACGCGCCGGGCATCCTGATTGGGGCCCGGCGCCCAATTTATTTTTTGAAGGAATTCAGAAATGGCCGATTTCACCGTCGCTGACGTGAAGACACTGCGCGAAAAAACGGGCGCAGGCATGATGGACGCCAAAAAAGCCCTCGTTGAAGCGGGCGGCGATATTGAAGCAGCTGTTGACGCTCTGCGCGCCAAGGGTCTTGCAACCGCACAGAAGAAGTCCAGCCGCACCGCGGCAGAGGGCCTGGTCGGCGTCGCCGTATCCGGCACGTCGGGCGTTGCTGTCGAAGTGAACTCTGAGACGGACTTTGTTGCGAAGAACGACCAGTTCCAGGACTTCGTTCGCAAGACCACAGACGTCGCTCTGACGCTGGGCAGCGACGATGTCGAAGCGCTGAAAGGCGCAGCTTACCCAGATGGTGGAACCGTCTCTGACAAGCTGACCGACAATGTTGCGACCATCGGCGAGAACCAGCAGGTTCGCCGGATGAAGAGCGTTTCTGTCGAGAAGGGCTCTGTCGTTGCGTATATGCACAATGCCGCAGCTGATAATCTCGGCAAAATCGGTGTTCTGGTTGCTCTGGAAAGTGAAGCAGGCGCAGACGTGCTTGAGCCGCTTGGCAAGCAGCTGGCGATGCACATCGCCTCGATGTTCCCGCAGGCGCTCAACGCTGAAGGCCTCGATGCCGACGTGATCGCTCGTGAACGCGCAATCGCTCAGGAAAAAGCGGCTGAAAGCGGCAAGCCTGAGAACGTGCAGGAAAAGATGGTCGAAGGCGCGATCAAGAAGTTCGCGAAAGAGAACGCTCTGCTCAGCCAGATGTTCGTAATGGACAACAAGGCGACGGTTGAAGAAGTCGTCGCTCGAACCGGCAAAGAAGCGGGCTCTGAGATCGTCCTGAAGGACTACGTCCGCTTCCAACTCGGTGAAGGCATTGAGAAGGAAGAAGAAGATTTCGCAGCAGAAGTGGCTGCGACGCTTAAGGGCTAAGGTTTCCTGATGGTTGCCTAGCCACCCGCTCCCTCCGCCCTTCCACCCGGATCATGCTCCGGTGTGAAAATCCGGGTGGAAGGGCGGAGGGAGCGGGTGGCTAGGATAGCTAGAAAAATAGGCCGTCGCAGAACCACGCTGCGGCGGCCTTTTTGTTGCAGTTGTAGTCTCTAGCCACTGCGCGCTTCTGGGTTGGAGGACCAGTTCCGGCTCGACAATGCTGGGCGCTTTAACCAGTGTCGCGGCGATGACCTCAGATTTGCAATTACGCCCGATTACCTGGCCCTGGCTCGCATGGACTTTTGCGGCGCTGGCAGGGTTTTTGGCGCCGGCCAGTTTTATGGCTGTGACCGCAGGGTCGCCTGATGCGGCAGAGATCGGCGCGGCAGCGGCTCCTTTATTGGCGATAGGCCTGATGGGGGCAGGCATGATCGGGGCATCGGCAGCCGGGCGGCTCTGGATCGGCATTGTGCTGGCTGTTCTGGTGGGATCGGGCCTTGCGATCTTGGCGCTCACACTGGGAATGCCGAGCCTGCCGCATCCCGCTTTCACCGCGCTCGCCTTCCTTGTCGCAGCCGTCAGCTTTGCGGCGCGCGGGGCGCTGTTTGCGCTTTCGGGAGGGGCGAAGGGCTGGTGGATTGCCTTGGCCGTGGTCGCAGGCGAGGCGGCAATCATCCTCACCGCCTGGACACAGCCCGGCGCCTTGCCCGATTGGCTGCTCGTGCTGCTGCCCGCGCAATGGGCGACCATAGCCATCGAAGCCTCGCTAACAGGCGCGGGCGAGCACATCGCAATCGCAGCTTTGGTCGCGTTGGGCGGCACCGCAGCGGCGACAATGCTGGTGGCAAAACTATGGCCAAGCCGCTGGCCCTACGCGGTGATGTTCACGACCTGGATCGCTCTGTCTGTCCTAGTTTGGAACAGCGGTTATGCGGAGCAGGCGCATGGCGGAAGCGCGCAGGCTGGAGTGCAAGTTGTGGGGTTTAAGGGCTAGGGCTTGGTCCATGAATTCAGGCAATTTGCGGTCGTTGGGCCTGTCATAGTTTCAATGGCGGAGCCTTTCGAGGTGTAGTTTGTGAATGGCAATTAACGACCCAATTGCGGAAAGCGCTGTCGACTCCTTTATGGCCCAGCTGCGCGCGGAAGCGCTTGATTAAAAACAATGGCCCGGTTCATATAGTTCGTATCAGTAGCAATAGCAGCGGAAGGTAACGCAATGGTTTGGGGCATGGATCTACCCAAAGGGTTGGGCGAATACTTCCCAGCTGGGAAGCTTGAGGGCGGCGGCTGGGGTGGACGCCTAATGGGCCACTTCCACAAACAACCGCTTGAGGTGCAAAAGACGCTGTTCGACAGTCCTCTCGAACCAATGGAAGCGATTGGGTATTATTCGACGTTTGTCCGCCACAAATTCTCCAACGAGTGGGGAGTGCAGAGAAGTGCTCTACCCTTGTTATCCGCCGCTTACCCCCATCCTAGATCATGAACCACCAACGTGGTTTGACGCGGAGAAGACCTATAAGTCGCTGGCATCTCACATAATGCTGAATGGAATGACTGCAGTCGATGACGCATTCAGAGATCTTGTCGAGAGGTTCGAGCCGGGAATACATAAATTCTACCCCATCGAAATCAGGATGCCGAAGAAAAAGGTTTACCCGAACCAATACTACATTCTGGTAGTCGGCCAGTGGTTTGACAGCCTCGTGCCGGAAAAATGCAAGGACGAACCGTTTTCAGAAATGGAACTCACGAGCGGCATGCTGCACATCTTAGCCGGGCCCAAGAACCGGATACCCGACCTTGCGTTTGCAGAAAGCGTTTTTGGTGGTGCGCATCTATGGTGGGAGCGGCGATTCGGTACGCCGCTGACCTGCCTTTCCGATGACTTGGTCGCCGAAATCCAGCGGGCCGGTATACGGACCCCCAAAATGTTCAAGATGATTGCCGCTTGATCGTGGTGACTACCGCCTATGACCCTTTTTAAGGCGCGATTTCGAATCTCATCGAAGCGGTCTGGAATAGACACCAGTCCGCTTTCACCCCCAATTCCAGACGTCCGCTTCAGCTTAAAAAAACACCCTCACCTATCTCGCTCCTCACCGCCCTTCAGGCCGCACCTCGATCACCCAAATCTCCGGCTTCGTGAACAACCGCACAGGCAGCAGGCTCGTCCCCAAGCCCGCGCCGGTGATCAGTGTTTTGCCGTGCTGCTTCACCACGCCGCAGGCGTAGAGATCGCCGTAGTCTGACATGGTCGCGGGCGCGCCGCCCCAGGGGTAGGCGATCTGTCCGCAGTGGGTGTGACCGGCGAGCACGAGGTCGAAATTCACTGGAACCTGAGGGAATATGTCTGGGCTGTGGGTGAGGGCGATGCGCGGGCCGGTGAGCGCCGCCATCCCTTCCAGAGCCAGTGGCAGGTTCGCTTTGCCGGTAAAGTCATCATCGACACCAGCGATGGCGAGCGGCCCGATTTGCGCCGCCTCATTGGCGAGGACGGTCATATTCTCAATTTTGGCAAGCTCGCGTTCAAGCCCGGGCCAATCGAACCAATGGTCGTGATTGCCCGGCACCAGAACGGTCCCAAGCGGCGCGTTTAGCTCGCTGAGCGGAGCGACGATTTCCTCGGCACTGTAAATGTGCGTGGCCGTGCGTTTCTCGCTTACCAGATCGCCCGCGATAGCGACCAGATCCGGCTTCAGCGCGTTGATCTGGGCGACGATTTTGGCGAGGCGGCTGGGCGGCATATCTGGCCCCGCCACGTGAATATCGCTGATCAAGGCAATGGTGATTGGCGCCGCGCCGGGTGCTAACTCGTCGCTCTCGACAACATGGCGCTCGACAGCGGGCGCGCCCATCGTGTCGAACCACGCTTTCATGGAGAGCGCGAGGCCAATCACGAGGGCAAGCAAGAACAATCGGCGGATCATTGGGGTCCCTTTGTCGGCCTGTCGCCAATCATCGAAACGCAGCATTCACAGCTTTCGCACGCTCATGCAAACCCCTAGGCGGCGCAATTACTGCTAATGCTCTTGGCATCATAGCGCCTGCCGGATAAGGGCGAGGGGCAAAGACACATTCTGCCAGAAAGCAAACGACCCATGGCCCTTCCCGAAATGAAACGCGTTCTCTTGAAGCTCTCAGGCGAGGTGTTGATGGGGGAGCAGGATTACGGGATTGACCCCGCCTATGTCGCGCGGCTGGCTGAGGAAGTGAAGGCGGCCAAAGACACCGGTTTGGAGATTTGCCTGGTCATTGGCGGCGGCAATATCTTTCGCGGCGTTGCTGGCGCTGCGCGCGGGCTCGACCGGACCACTGGTGATTACATGGGCATGCTGGCCACCATTATGAATGCGCTGGCGATGCAAAACGCGCTGGAGCAGGCGGGCGTGCCGACCCGGGTGCAATCCGCCATTCCGATGAGCACGGTGTGCGAGCCCTACATTCGCAGGCGGGCAGAACGACACCTTGAGAAGGATCGGGTGGTGATCTTCGCAGCGGGCACCGGCAACCCATTCTTCACGACAGACACCGGCGCTGCCTTGCGCGCAGCAGAGATGAATTGCGACGCGCTGCTGAAGGGCACCAGTGTCGACGGGGTCTATGATAGCGACCCGAAGACAAACCCGGATGCCGCGCGCTTCGATGCGATTTCTTATGACAAAGTGCTGTCTGACAATTTGAAGGTGATGGATGCAACCGCCGTTGCCCTTTGCCGCGAGAACAATATCCCGATAGTGGTGTTCTCAATCCGTGAAAAAGGAAACGTCGTGCGCGTGCTTGATGGCGGCGGCGTACAAACAATTGTGAAAGAGGAAGCCTGACCTATGGCTCAATACGGAGTTCTTTATGCAGTATGATCGGGCCGATATCGAGCGCCGGATGAACGGCGCAGTGGAATCATTGAAGAGCGATCTGGGCGGTTTGCGCACGGGCCGGGCCAATGTCAGCCTGCTCGATCCAGTGGTTTGCGAAGTGTACGGCGCGATGATGCCGCTGGCCCAGGTCGCGACTGTCTCTGCACCAGAGCCGCGCATGCTGAGCGTGCAGGTGTGGGACAAGTCGAACGTGAGCGCGGTTGAGAAGGGTATCACCAAAGCCAATCTTGGCCTCAACCCGATGACCGACGGCCAGACCGTGCGCCTGCCAATGCCAGACCTGACCGAGGAGCGCCGTAAGGAGCTTGCCAAGCTGGCCGGTCAGTATTCTGAAAACGCCAAGATCGCGATCCGCAATGTCCGCCGTGACGGGATGGAATCGCTCAAAGCTGATGAGAAGAGCAAAGACATCTCAGAGGACGAGCGCAAGCGGCACGAAGAAGACGTGCAAAAGCTGACCGACAAATATGTCGCCGAAGCCGACGAAGCAGCGGCCAAGAAAGAACAGGAGATCCTGACCCAGTAAGGTCAGGCTCTGATGGGGATCGGATCAGAGGCCAATCGCGCGCGGCATGTCGCGATCATTATGGATGGCAATGGCCGTTGGGCGAAGAAGCGCGCCTTGCCGCGGGCCATTGGCCATCAGCGCGGTGTCGAGGCCGTGCGCGAGCTGGTCCGCAATGTCGGCGGGATGGGGCTTGATTGCCTCACGCTCTATGCGTTTTCATCAGAAAATTGGAAGCGCTCAGATGATGAAGTCGATGACCTGATGAACCTGATGCGCAAGTTCATCAAATCGGACTTGCCGGAATTTGTCGCCAATGACGTGCGGCTAAAGATCATCGGCGATTGGCAGGGCTTGGCGCCGGATATTGTCGCCATGCTTGAGGATGCTTTGGAGCAGACCTCTGGCGGGTCAAACACGCTGGCGGTTGCGCTCAATTATGGTTCGCAAAACGAAATAGCGCGCGCGGCGGCAAAGGCGGCGGCGATTGGCGATGTGACGCCCGAGGCGATTGCGGCGCATCTCGACACGGCGGATTTGCCTCCGCTCGATCTGCTGATCCGTACCAGCGGCGAGGTTCGCCTGTCGAACTTCTTGCTGTGGCAATCGGCCTATGCGGAAATGCTGTTCGTCGATACGCTTTGGCCGGACTTTAAACCGGCGCATTTGCAAGAAGCGCTGGATAATTTCGCGCAGCGGGAGAGACGCTTTGGCGGACGCTGATGGTATGACGGGGGCAGAGGCGGACAAGCCGCCTTCCAAGAACGCAGACCTGCCGGTGCGGCTAGCCTCTGCCGTTGTGATGGTCGGCGTCTCCAGCATCGCGCTGTGGCTGGGCGGCTGGTTCTGGATTGCGTTTGTCGCGCTGCTCGCGGGGCTCGTTCTGTGGGAATGGAACTTGCTTGCAAAGGCGTTTGCCAAATCGCCGCTGACCGAGGTGTTGTGGCTGTTCTTTGGCGCGATTTATGTCGGCGGCGCGGCGCTCGCCATGGTCGAGGTGCGGCAAAGCTATGTGCCGTTCTTCATGCTCATTGGCTTCATCCTGCCGATAATCGCGGTGGATGTTGGCGCCTATTTTGCAGGCCGCGCGATCGGCGGGCCCAAGATCGCGCCCAAGATCAGCCCGTCCAAAACCTGGGCCGGGCTGGGCGGCGGGATCGTCGCGGCCAGCGCGGTTGCGATTGGCGTGCAATATTTCTTCCCGGAGGCAAATCACTTTGGGTCACAGGCGCCCGATGTACCTGATGGTTTCGGAGCTGCTGATCTGATCAGTCCGCTTATTGCTGGGACGCTGATCGCGGTGCTGGCGCAGGCAGGCGATTTCTTTGAAAGCTGGATGAAGCGGCGCGCAGGCGCCAAGGATTCTGGTAAGCTGATCCCAGGCCATGGCGGTGTATTTGACCGGCTCGATGGCTTCATCGCCGTCTTCTTTGTGCTCGCGTGCACGCGAATTTTCTTTGGGTAATGCGCTGATGACCCGCTCGATCACAATTCTTGGTGCAACGGGTTCGGTAGGGGCTTCAACGCTCGATCTGATCCGGCGCAACCGCGATGACTGGCAGGTTGAGGCGCTGACCGCGAATTGTTCGGCACAAGAGCTCGCCGCGCTGGCGCGCGAGTTTGACGCGCGGATCGCAGTTGTCGGCGATGAGGGCTGCCTTGGCGATCTGCGCGCGGCGCTCGGCGATAGCGGGATCGAAGCGGCGGGCGGCGCTCAGGCGCTGCGCGATGCGGCGGCGCGCGGAGCCGATCTGACGGTGGCGGCGATTGTTGGCTGCGCTGGGCTAGCCCCAACGATGGCAGCGATAGAGCAGGGCGGCACAATCGCGCTCGCCAATAAGGAAGCGCTGGTTTCCGCTGGTGACGTCATGACGGCAGCGGTCGCGAAATACGGCGCGACCTTGCTGCCCGTTGACAGCGAGCACAATGCGATCTTCCAGTGCTTGGCTGGCAATGACATTGCGGATGTTGCGCGCATCACTCTTACTGCAAGCGGTGGGCCTTTCCGCGAATGGACGCAGACTCAGCTTGATGCGGCAACGCCAGAGCAGGCCGTCGCGCACCCCAATTGGGATATGGGCGCGAAGATCAGCGTCGACAGCGCGACGATGATGAACAAAGGGCTGGAATTCATCGAGGCGCACCATCTGTTTCCCGTCGGGCTCGACCGCCTCGGGATCGTTGTGCACCCACAGAGCGTTGTTCACTCCATGGTGGAATACAAAGACCGCTCAACCCTGGCGCAGCTTGGCCCGTCCGACATGCGCGTGCCAATCGCATCCTGCCTTGCGCATCCTGCACGGATGGAAACGCCGATGGAGCCGCTCGATCTGCCCAGTATTGGAGAGCTGACGTTCTTCGCCCCGGACGAGGCACGTTTCCCGGCCACTCGGCTGGCGCGTGAGGCGATCCACGCTGGTGGCGGCGGACCGGCAACGCTGAATGCTGCGAACGAAGTCGCGGTTGCGGCGTTTCTAGCCGGTCAGATTGGGTTCACCCGGATTGCCGTAATGGTCGAGCATGTCTTAAATCGTTATAGCGTCCCTGCGCCGCAAGGATTGGATGATGTGCTGAGCATCGATGCCGAGGCCCGCGCGCGGACACGCGAATTGTTGGAAAGCTCTGAACTTGTTTGAATCGCCCCCTATCTGGATGTACGCCGCCGGCTTTATATTGCTGCTGGGGCCGCTCGTCACAGTGCATGAGCTGGGGCACTATCTGGTTGGCCGCTGGTTCGGCGTTAAGGCAGAAGCATTCTCGGTCGGATTTGGCAAAGAGCTGTTTGGGCGCACCGACAAGCACGGCACGCGGTGGAAGCTCTCCGCGCTGCCTTTGGGCGGCTATGTTCAGTTTAAGGGCGATATGGATCCTGCCAGCGTTCCCAATCCCAATGCTCCGGCTGAGCCGGGATGCTTTCAGAACGCGGCCCTATGGAAGCGCGCGCTGATTGTCGCCGCTGGCCCGGTTACAAACCTGCTGGTGGCGATTGCGATCTTTGCTGCTTTTTTCACGATCTATGGCCAGCCCAAGATCGAAAGCGAAGTCGACACCCGTCAGATTGGCGAGTTTGCTGAAGAATCCGCTGCGCGCGATGCCGGGCTGGAGGTTGGCGACTTGATCGTCGAGATTGACGGCGATGCCATCGCAGACTTTGAGGAAATCCGTGAGAATATCGCGCTTTATCCGAACAAATCGATTGTTATCGGTGTGGAGCGCGATGGCGCTCAGATCGATATTCCGGTGACCATCGCCAGCGTTGAGCAGACCGATAATTTCGGCAACACAGGCACAATCGGCCTGATCGGGGTTGCTCCGGTAGAGGCCGAATACGTCTTTAAAGACGTTGGTATTCTGGAATCCATCCCGCTCGCGGCCAGCCAATGCTGGGAAATTACCAAAATGATGGTGACCGGTATAAAACAGATTTTGGTCGGCGACCGCTCGATCAAAGAGCTGGGCGGGCCTGTAAAGATTGCCAAATTCTCCGGCGAGCAATTGAGCCTGGGCCTTGTCGCATTCGTGAACTTCGCCGCTTTGATCTCGCTTAATTTGGCATTCATCAACTTCTTGCCAATCCCTGCACTCGATGGTGGCCACCTGGCGTTTTATGCTGCGGAAGCGGTTCGTAAGAAGCCAGTGGGACCACGAGCGACTGAATATGCATATCGCACCGGGATAGGTTTGGTGCTGGTTTTCATGGTGGTCGTAACGGTGAACGACCTCGTTTCGCTGCCGGTCTTCGGATCAATATTTGGCAGTTAACCGGGGAAAGGGGTCCGGTGAACGGCAATTGGCGGGTCTCCCCGCTTGATTGCGCAGGCAGCATCGGGCACAGGCAAATCTGTGCTGTAACAGCCTATGATGGGATCATGCCCCGGGGCAGGCGTGCGTGATTAGATACGGGTTAGACGGGAACACTTACTCAATGAATCGATGCAGCGAGACAGACGCCGTGTCTGCTAAGTCAGCCGGGCGGCTCTCCATTGCACTTTTGTGCACCAGCGCTCTTGTCAGCCTTCCGCAGGCGGCCTTGGCGCAGGATCAGGCAGAGCCCAGCGATGCCGCAACTGCGCAGCAGGCAGAGGAGCAAGCCGAGCAGGCACCAGCTCCAGCGCCCGCACCAGCGGCCGATACAATCCGCTCGATCAGCGTGGTTGGCTCAGAGCGGCTCGAGCCGACGACCATCCTCAGCTATATTCGCCTGCGCGTGGGCCAGACCTACACCACAGCGGGCGCCGATGCCGCGCTGAAGGATTTGGGTGCGACCGAGCTGTTTTCGAACTTCTCGATCCGCAATGATGGCGGCAATGTCGTGATCAACGTGACGGAAAACCCGGTGATCAACCGCATCGTGCTAGAAGGCAATGAGCGGATCAAGAACGATAAGATCGTCCCTGAGATCAAGCTCGCGCCGCGGCAGATTTTCACACGCTCGAAAGTGCGCGCCGACGTGGCCCGGATCATTGAGTTGTACAAACGCCAAGGCCGCTTTGCCGCCACGGTTGAACCGAAGATGGTTCAATTGCCGCAAAACCGCGTCGATATCGTGTTTGAGATCAGCGAAGGACCAAAGTCCAAAGTTCGCCAGATCAACATCATCGGGAACGAAGAGTTTTCCGATGGTGAGCTGCGCAGCGAAATGGTGACGAAGCAAGCGCGCCTCACCAGCTTCTTCAGCTCCAACACCAGCTATGACCCTGACCGTCTGGCCTTTGACCAGCAGAAGCTGCGTCAATTCTACCTCACTGAAGGCTATGCCGATTTCCGCGTTGTCTCAGCCGTTGCTGAGCTGACCCCGGACAAAGAAGACTTCATCATCACCTATGTGGTGGAAGAGGGCGAACGCTACAAATTCGGCGATGTCGAAGTTGAAAGCCAGATACGCGATTTTGATGGTGATGCGTTGGCAGGCCGCCTGCCGATGCAGTCAGGCGATTGGTATGATGCGAAATCGGTCGAGGACACGGTTGAGCAATTGTCCGATCTGGCCGGTACCTTCGGATACGCCTTTGCCGATGTTCAGCCGCGCTTTGACCGCGACAAAGACAATCTTACGATGAACATCAACTTCATCCTGCGCCAGGCGCCCCGCGTCTATGTTGAGCGTGTTGATGTCAACGGTAACACGCTGACCCAGGATAAGGTCATCCGCCGCGAATTCCGGATCAGCGAAGGTGATGCATTCAATTCGCTCGGCGTTCAGCGCACCACCGCTCGGATCGCTTCGCTGGGTTATTTCCAGGAAAACTTTGAGGTCAATCAGGTCGAAGGCAGCCAGCCCGACCGGATTGTTCTGGAGGCAAACGTCCAAGAGCAGCCGACTGGAGAATTGCAATTCTCCGCTGGTTTCTCGTCGATTGAGAGCTTCATTCTTTCAGGCAGCATCCGTCAGCGGAACTTCCGAGGGCGCGGCCAAACTGTCGGCTTGAGCCTCAATTACTCGCGTTTCTCGCGCTCTGCTCAGCTTAGCTTTTCAGATCCATATGTGTTCGATCGCAATATCTCGGCCGGCATCGATATCTATCGCCGTGATTTCGAGAACCCGAGCTTCCTGCGCAACAATCGCGCGCCTTCGTTTGAGCAGGCGACTACAGGCTTTTCACTGCGCGGCGGCGTACCGCTGACGGAATTCCTGTCGCTCGTCGGTAGCTACACTCTCAACTATGACGATGTGAACCTGGGTGACCAGTTCTTTTCCGATCAAAACGGCGATGGCAACTTGACTTGCGATCCAGAGCTGGCCGGACGCTTTCTGTGCGACGCGCTAGGCGAACGATTGAGCTCAATTCTCGGTGTCAGCCTAGCATATAACACGTTGAACTCCCGGATCCGGCCGTCACGCGGCGCCAATATCAACTTCACAACCGAGTTTGCCGGTTTGGGCGGGGATGTGAAATATCTTCGCCTTCGCGCCAAGGGTACACAGTACTTTAACATTGGTAGCGGTTTTATCTTCTCGCTGAGCGCGGAAGGTGGATCGATTATTCCGCTGGATGATCGTCCGGGTGTAGGCGTCGATGATGTCTTGCTGACCGATCGTTTCTTCCTGGGCGAACCGCAAATTCGCGGGTTTGATATTCGCGGTGTTGGTCCGCGCATTCTGCGCCGCCCACTTGATAATGACGGAAACCCGGTTCTTGACCGTGATCAGGCGCGCGATGACGCTCTTGGTGGCCGCAAGTTCTATCTGGGCCGAGCTGAGCTTGAAATTCCACTCGGCACTGGTGCACGCGAGCTTGGCCTTCGCCCATCAATTTTTGCTGATGTTGGCGCATTGTGGGGTATCACTGATCCACTGCTCGTGTCCTCCCCGCAGCTATTTCAGCAAGCTGACGGAACAATCACATCCGATGCCGTGGCAGCTGATGGAACGCCAAACACACTGTTCCGTAGTGGCTTTGAAGAGGTATTCTTGGGCGACTCCCCATCACCTCGTGTGACCGTCGGCATCGGCGTCAACTGGAATTCACCCTTTGGACCATTCCGCATCGATTTTGCGCATGCATTGCGCAGTGTCGAAGGCGATGAGACCAAAACATTTTCATTCAACGTAGGAACTCAGTTCTAATGAAATTCTTTGCTAAGTCGCTCGCGATTGCGGGCCTCACTCTGTCGGCAGCTGTTGCTGTTCCTGCCACCGCTCAGGTGCAGGGTAACATCGCGACCGTCGACACCGCGCGTGTTGTTATCGGCACCACCGCGTTCCAAACCGCTTATCAGCAGATTTCGACCACCTATCAGTCGCAAATCGACACGCGCCGCGCGCGCAATCAAGAGCGTCAGACGCTGCTGCAACAGCTTGATACGAACAACGACAACCAGCTGGACGAGGCTGAGCAAGCTGCCGCAGCTAACGCTACGCAAACAACGCGCATCCAGGCGATTGATCAGGAAATTCAAACACTGACTGCGCAAATCGACGGTGCGCGTGTTTATGCTGTTGAGCAAATTCTCATGCAATATTCCGCTTCGCTGCAAGAAGTGGTGCAGGGGCAATCAATTCAAATGATCGTATCGCCTGATGCGATTATCTACGCGCCGCCTCAGGCTGATATTAGCCAGCAAGTAACCACTGCGCTCAACGCAAAGGTTCCAAGCGTCACGATCGTGCCGCCTCAAGGATGGCAACCAAACCGCAATTCGGTTGGTGTCTTCCAGCAAATTCAGCAAGTGCTGCTGCAGGCTCAGGCCATTCAGCAAGCGCAGGCCGCTCAGCAGCAACAGCAGCAGCCAGCAGCGCAGGCTCCTGAAGGACGCTAAGCCTAGCTAGGCTGAACAGCAGCAATTGATAACGCAAGGGGGCAAGGCATGAGTGAGGGTTCGGAAGCACCGACCAGCGCAGAGCGACTAGTGGATTATGACATCCACAAGATCCTGAAAGCCCTGCCGCACCGTTATCCATTGCTGCTGGTTGACCGGGTTCGCACGATTGATCTGGGCGAGCGCATCCACGCGGTGAAAGCCGTGAGTATGAATGAGGAGTTCTTTCAGGGGCATTTCCCTGGCGCTCCGATCATGCCGGGTGTGCTGCAGATTGAAGCTTTGGCTCAGGCGGCGGCAATTCTTGGGATTGAGACGCTGGAGCTTTCGGGCACTGGCAAGCTGGTGATCTTCATGGGGATTGAGAACGCAAAGTTCCGCGCCCCTGTGACGCCGGGGTGCTTGCTCGATCTCAATGTCGAATTCCTCCAGAAGCGCAGCCGGGTCTATAAGTTCAAAGGCAAGGCGAGCGTTGAGGGCAAAACCTCGTGCGAGGTTGAGTTCACCGCGATGATTGCTGACCCGCCAGCCTAACCCAATAACACTTGCATTTTTCGGGAAGACGGCTAAACGCGCCGCTTCTCAATTCAACAGCGCAGCCGGTCGGTACCGGCGAAAGCTACGAAGGATATACCGCCATGAAGGCCGATACACACCCCGATTATCATATGATCACGGTCAAGATGACCGATGGTACAGAGTTTCAAACACGCTCCACTTGGGGTAAAGAAGGCGACACTCTGGCGCTTGATATTGACCCGACCAGCCACCCGGCTTGGACTGGCGGTAAGCAGCAAATTCAAGAAGGCGGCCGTGTTGCTGCGTTCAACAAACGCTTTGGCGGTCTTTCGCTTAAGAAATAAGCGCTTAGCGAGATTTGCGATGGTGACATCGCATCAATGGGGCGGTCCTGCGGGGCCGCCCTTTTTGTTTGCCCAAAGGTGCCTTGAAAGCCACCATTGCCAATCACCTGCGCGGCGCTAGTCTCAGCGTGCATGAACGCATGGGTCTTTCTTGGTATCGCCATCGTGCTGGAGGTCAGCGGCACAATCCTGCTCAAGCTCTCCAATGGCTTTGAGAAATGGCAATGGGGCGTGCTCTCCATCCTTTGCTATTCCGCGTGTTTCTGGATGCTTGCGCCCGCGATGAAAGTGATCCCGGTCGGCATCGTCTATGCGATCTGGTCTGGCGTGGGGATCGTGGCGATCAGCATAATCGGCATTTTCGCATTTGATGAACGCCTCAGCGCGCTGCAATTTGCCTTTATCGGTATGATTTTGATCGGGGCGATTGGCCTCAATCTTACCGTCCAGCATTAGGGCGCTGTTGAGGCGCGATTACATCGCGTGCAGGCTTCGCAATTAAGCGGCCAAAGATTCGCGCAAAGAGCCACCAATTTGCTCGCCGCCCACGCGGCCCGAAGAACGGAGCGAAATATTCTTGCGCAAATGCGATTTCCGCGCAGTTTTCGCTTCACACGGGTCTGTGTTTGTGCAACAGGCTCGCTCCGCACGCAAGCGGCCTTGACCAGGCCGTCAGCACGCGTAACACGCCCCCCTTGCGTAGGCTTGGCAGCGACTTAGGTTGCGTTGAGACGGGGCATATGGCGATCGTAGCTCAGTTGGTTAGAGCGCCGGTTTGTGGTACCGGAGGTCGGGGATTCGAGCTCCCTCGGTCGCCCCATTTCCCCCCTTCAATGCCCCCCTTTCGATGCGTGGTCATGCAAAGCGCACCGCCAATTGAACTGGGGCTTGATCGCTGATGACCGCATTCTGGACCGAACCGGACTTTGACGAACACGAACTTGTGCAGGTTGTGCACGAGCGCAAGAGCGGTTTGACCGCGATTATTGCGGTGCATTCGTCGCATCTCGGCCCGGGCGCCGGCGGCACGCGGTTCTGGCATTATCCCAATCCCAAAGACGGCCTGCGCGATGCACTGCGCCTCAGCCGCGGCATGAGCTACAAAAACGCGATGGCGGGCTTGCCGATGGGCGGCGGCAAAGCGGTGATCTTGGCCAATGATGCGCGCACTAAGACGCCCGAAATGCTGGCCGCGTTCGGCGATGCTGTTGAAGTACTCGGCGGCCGCTATGTCACAGCGGAGGACGTCGGCATCAGCGAGGCTGATATGGTCGCTGTGGCAAGGCAAACCGCGCATGTCTCTGGCCTGCCGGTAGAGGGCGAGGGCAATGCTGGCGGTGATCCCGGTCCGTTCACCGCAATGGGCATTTATCACGGCATCAAAGCCGCCGTTCGCCACAAGCTAGGCAAAGACAGCGTCGACGGCGTACATGTGGCCGTGCAGGGCACGGGCAGCGTTGGCGCCGGTGTTGCGCGCTTGCTCGCGAAAGATGGGGCGAAATTGACCCTCGCAGACATTCACGCTGATCGCGCATCGGAATTGGCGCGCGAATTGGGCGGTGAAGCCGTGAGCGCCGATGCGATCATGAGCACATCCTGCGACGTGTTCAGCCCCAATGCACTGGGCGCAATTCTGGATGAAGAGGGCATTGCCCGTCTCGATACGCCCATTGTTGCTGGCGGCGCGAACAATCAGCTGGCCCGGGCAGAGCACGGCGAAGTTCTGGCGACACGCGGAATTCTCTACGCCCCGGATTATGTCATCAATGCAGGCGGTATTATTTCAGTCGCGCTGGAATATCTCGCGCGCCGCAATGGTACGCCGGGCGACATCAATGACGTTCGTAAGCGGATTGCGCAAATCCCTGAACGACTTGAGGAAATTTGGTTCAAGAGCGAAGAAACCGGCGTTTCATCAGACGTAGTCGCCGACCGTATGGCGCAAGAGCTGATCGGCCGCGGCTAGGCCTTTTGGCTCGCTCAACTTGGCATTTCTGACGCGCGAATTGACCGTGTTTCATGAAGCTTACCGGGTGTTGATAATTTTGCGCCCTTGCCGCGCGGCGAGGGTACGCTAAATCAGCGGCGAACAAGCAACGGTATTTATGCACGGCTACGCCAACCCAACCCGTTTTCTCTCCCTTGCCCGCTGGCTTACGCCGGTGCTGCTGCTGAGCGGGATTGTGTTGTCTGCGGGCGCGGTAGCATGGGGGCTGTTCGTCGTTCCGCCTGATCGGTTGATGGGTGAGACGGTCCGCATTCTTTACATCCACGTGCCATCGGCATGGCTCGGCATGGGCGGTTGGACCGGCATTGCGCTGTCCAGTGCGGCGCTGCTGATCTGGAAGCATCCGCTTGCCGCGATTGGAGCTCGCGCTGTTGCTATACCGGGTATGGTGTTTACCGCGATTTGCCTTGCGACCGGTTCTATCTGGGGACGGCCCACATGGGGCTCATGGTGGGTGTGGGATGGCCGGCTGACCAGCATGCTGGTGCTGCTCTTCCTTTACGCAGGATACATCGCCTTGGCTCAGGCCAGCGCGCGCGATGGCGGATCGAGCAAGATCGTGGCGATCTTCGGCATTGTTGGCGCGATCAACATCCCGATTATCAATCGCTCGGTCGTGTGGTGGAATTCGCTGCATCAACCGCCCAGCATAACTGTTGGTAAGAGCGCGATTGCGGGTGAATTTCTGATCCCATTGCTGATTGCTGTGCTCGGTTTCTCGCTGCTGTTTGGCGGAATTGTGCTAATGCGGATGCGTGCACTGATCGCGGAAATGCAGGTTGAGGCGCGCCTGCGCCGCCGTGCGCTCGAAGATGATGTGCCTGTTGCCGCTTCTATGGGAACCAGCTGATGCGTGAAGCGCTCAACCAGTGGGACTACGTAATTGCGGCCTATGTGGTCGGCATTGGCGCCTTGATCGCAGTGACGATCTGGGCGTGGCAAAGCATGCGGCGGGCTGAACGCCGCCGGGATGAGGTGAAGCGGCGATGACAAAGACAGGCACCGGGCTACGCGCGAAGCATCAACGAATGGTGTTGGTGGTGATTGCCATTGTCGCGGTTATCTCGGCGGGCCTGCTGGCTGCCTATGCTTTGCGCAACCAAGCGAACTTCTTCTATCTGCCCGAGCAAATGAGCGCGAACCCGCCTGAAGCAGGCAAAGCGGTGCGGCTGGGCGGCATGGTTCAGCCTGGCTCGCTCGAGACGCTGGATGATGGGATTACCGTTGCCTTTGTTGTTACCGGCAATGAAACCGCGACCATTCCGGTGCGCTACAGCGGCATCCTGCCTGACCTATTCGTCGAGGGCTCCGGCGTGGTCGCCGATGGCAGCCTGCAGAAAAATGGCACTTTCCTCGCCACCAACTTGCTGGCGAAACATGATGAGAATTATGTGCCGCGCGAGCTGGAAGGCTTGGAGCAGCATCAATCGCCTGAGCAATCCTACACCACCACGATGTACACGGATTAAGGTCGCCTGATGATTGCAGAGATTGGCCTTGCTGCCCTGTGGCTCGCCGCTGCGCTAGCCGCGCTGCAATTGTTCGCAGGCGTTCTGGCGCTGCGCCAGGAACAGGGCGAGGATGGCGAGCTGGCGCGATTGATGCGCCCCGCTGCCATGGTTCAGGCTTTGCTCGCGACGCTGGCGTTCTTCATGCTGATGTGGTGCTTCGCGATCACCGATCTGTCCGTGAAACTGGTCGCGGCGAATTCGCATTCGCTAAAGCCGATGCTTTACAAAGTGACCGGTACCTGGGGCAATCACGAGGGCTCCATGCTGCTATGGGTCGCGGTGATGGCACTGTCGGGCGGGCTGATTGGATGGCTGGAGAAGCGGCTGCCCGTGCGCACGATGCAGGCAACGCTGGCGACGCAGGGTTTCGTCGCGCTCGGCTTTTACGCTTTCCTCCTGCTCAGTTCGAACCCGTTTGAGCGCCTGCCCATTCCAGCGCCAGAGGGGCAGGGGCTGAACCCGCTGCTGCAAGACATTGGCTTGGCGCTGCATCCGCCGACGCTTTACATTGGCTATGTCGGCCTGTCGGTTGCCTTCAGCTTTGCGATTGGTGCGCTGCTGACCCGCAATGTGACCCCGGAATTTGCGCGCGTAATGCGGCCATGGGTGCTGGGCGCTTGGGTGTTCCTGACGCTGGGCATTACGGCTGGTAGTTACTGGGCTTATTACGAGCTTGGCTGGGGCGGCTGGTGGTTCTGGGACCCGGTTGAGAACGCCTCTTTGATGCCGTGGCTCGCAGCCACCGCATTGCTGCACTCGACCAGCGTGCTGGCCGCGCGTGATGCCTTGCGCACATGGACAATTATGCTCGGCGTGGTCGCCTTCTCGATGAGTATGCTGGGGACGTTCCTGGTGCGCTCCGGCGTGCTGACCAGCGTCCATGCGTTCGCCGTCGACCCAGAGCGGGGCAGCTTTATCCTAGTCCTGCTGGCGATCTATATTGGCGGCAGCCTCGCGATCTTCGCTTTGCGCGCTGGCACGGTGGCAGAGGGTAAGCGCTTTGCCATGAGTAGCCGCGACGGCGCTCTGGTGTTCAACAATGTGATGCTATCCGCGATCCTCGGGATTGTGCTGCTCGGCACGCTCTATCCGCTGCTGACCGAGGCGTTTGATATTCGCGTGTCCGTTGGCCCGCCGTATTTCAATCCAGTTAGCGCGATTTTCGCGGTGCCGATGTTCTTGGTGATGGCCGCTGGCCCATTGATGCGCTGGCGCGAAGATAAGCCTGCGCGCATTCAGATGGAATTGGGAATTGTCGGCGCGATCATCGTCAGCGTGTTGGTGCTCGTCGCAGTGCTGGGCGATTATTCCGTCCTCGCGATCCTTGGCCTCGCATTGTCGGCGGGCCTTGCGATCGCATCCTTTTTGCCGCTTCGGGGACGCAAACTTTCGCGCGTGCCGCTCGCAACATGGGGCATGGTGCTCGCGCATTTCGGCGTCGCGGTATCGCTGTTCGGCATGGCCAGCGAGAGCGCCTTTACCAAAGAGCGTTTGTCGGCGGTGATCGCAGGAGAAAGCCAGCAAGTCGCCGGGTGGAACATCACCTTGGAAAGCGTCGATCCGATTGCTGGGCCAAACTGGACCGCGATGGAGGCCCGAGTACTGGCTCAGCGCGGCGAGGGCGCGGCCGCTGTCATGATCCCGCAAGCGCGCAACTTCTGGGCGCCCGCGCAGGCCACCAGCGAGAGCGCTTTGCTCACCCGCTGGGATGGTCAGCTGTACGCCGTGATTGGCGATTCCGCCGGGGTTGATGCCAATGGCAATCAGCGTTGGCAGTTGCGGATTTGGTGGAAACCGTTTGTGACTTTCATCTGGTATGGCGGCCTGCTGATTGCGTTTGGCGGAACGCTGGCGATTATTGGACGCGTGAGCGCAGACTTGAAACGCCGCCGTGCGGTTCTGCGCGGCACCGAAAAACGCGCTGAAGTCGAAGCATTGAAGCACGGTGAGCTGGGCGAAGCAGCGCTTGCGAAGGATGCGCAGGGTAAAGCGCACAATGAAGCGCACGGGGAGCCTGCCTGATGCGCTGGACCTTATGGATACCTTTGGGCCTCTTCGTCTTCTTCCTGGGACTGGCGGGTTATCAGCTGACTCAGCCGAAAGATGATCAAATCCCCTCGGCCATGGTTGAGAAGGCCCTACCTGAATTTGAACTGCCCGCAGCGGTAGAGGCCATGCCTGGCGCATCGCGCGCGGACTTTATCGGCGGCAAGCCAAAGCTGCTCAATATCTGGGCGAGCTGGTGCCTGCCGTGCATTGCTGAGGCGAAGCAGCTCGAAGTGCTCGAAGGGCAGGGCGTGGAGATCATCGGCGTCGCGATCCGAGACAAGCCGGAGGACGTGGCGAATTTTCTAGAGCGCTACGGCAATCCCTACACCCGTATTGGTAAGGACGATATCTCGTCGCTGATGCTGGAAATTGGCGCGTCTGGCGTGCCGGAAACCTATGTGATCGATGCCGAAGGCGTGATCCGGTATCAGCATATTGGCGACATCCGGTTGGAGCATATTCCGCTGCTGCTAGAAGAGCTCAAGAAGGCGGAAGCGTGAGGGCACTTTTCACCGCTCTACTCGCCGCCGTGCTCGCTCCGTTGGCGATGCTTAGCGTGCCGCTGACCGCGCAAGATTCGCTGCCGCCTGCGCCCTATGCCTATACGCAGTTGGAAGACCCGGCGCTGGAGGCTCAGGCCGTAGAGCTGATGGCGACGCTGCGCTGTCTGACGTGTCAGAGCCAGAACATCCACGACAGCGATGCTCCGATGGCTGGCGATATGCGCCATCAGGTCCGCTCGCGCCTGGCCGCAGGGGAGGAGCCGGAGGCGATCCGCCAATGGCTGATCGTGCGCTATGGCGATTATGTCAGCTACCAGCCGGAGGTGAGCTCCACGACTTGGCCGCTTTTCCTTGTACCAGCGATCATCTTTGGCTTCGGTTTCCTGCTGTTGTTCCGCCGTCTGGGGCGCAAGCGCTCTGATGGGGACGAAGCAGACAGCGCGCCCACTTCAGAGGAAAACGCATAATGGGCTGGATTGCCGTCTCACTCCTGGCGCTTGCCGCGTTCGGCTTTGCCGCATTTGTGCTGCGCCTGCCGAAATCGAGCTGGACGCTGTTCGGCGCGGTCTTGGTGTTTGGCCTCACCGGCTATGCCTGGCAGGGCAGCGCGAGCCAGCCCAGCAGCCCGAAGGCTGCGATGGTGCAGGAGCCGCGCTCTGGCGAACAGATGGTCGAGGCGCGCCGCGCTTTGTTTGATGCGGGCGAGCCCAAACCAAACTATCTCACTGTTTCCGATGGATTTGCCCGGCGCGGGCGGTTCTCTGATGCTGCTGGATTACTGCGCGGCGGCCTCGCGGACAATCCGGGGCACGCAGAGGGCTGGTTGGCGCTCGGCATGGCTTTGGTTGAGCATGCCGATGGTAGCGTCACACCGGCGGCGCACAATGCCTTTGACCGGGCGAGCAAGGCCGATCCTGCCAATCCGGGCGCGGGTTTCTTCCTTGGCGCGGCCTATTTCCGTAACCGCCAAGTGCGCGAAGCGCGCGCCGTTTGGGCCGAGCTCTTGGAGCGCACCCCAGAGGATGCGCCGTGGCACGCAGAGCTTACCCAGCGGCTCGAGGCCATTGATGCCATGCTCTCTGGCGCTCCCAATCCGGCGGCCCAATAAGGCGCGCATCCACCGCCTGAGTTGCAGGGGCGCGAAGGCGGTGCTAAGCGCGCGCACCTCACATGGTTCGTGAGGGGGCAGAGTCGCTAAATCGGGCGGCTAATTTACGAGGGCAGTATCGATAGGGCCGCGGCTCTACTTCGGGAAATCCATTACGCATGAGCAATACAGCAGCGCCAGCACACCAACCGCCCCAAGGCGGCAAGGGCCATAGCGCGTCTAAAAAGGCGCTCGCGGTTGGCGCGATCGGTATCGTCTTTGGCGATATCGGCACCAGCCCGCTCTATGCCTTTCGCGAAACCTTTGTTGGCCCGCATCCGCTAGCGCTCGACACAGCGCATGTTCTGGGCGTCATCAGTCTGATCTTTTGGTCGATGACGCTGGTCGTCTCGATCCAATATGTCACGATCCTGATGCGCGCCGATAACAAGGGGCAGGGCGGTTCGCTCGCCCTGGTTGCGCTGATCTCCAGCCAGCTCAGCAAATCCAAATATGGCTGGGTGGCGCTGTTGCTCGGCGTGTTTGCGACCTCGCTGTTTTATGGCGACAGCATGATTACGCCTGCGATTTCGGTCCTGTCTGCGGTTGAGGGTCTAACGGTGGTGGACCCCGGATTGCAGCGTTTCGTTATCCCGATTGCACTTGGGCTGCTGGTCTTCCTGTTCATGCTGCAAAAGCGCGGCACGGCGAAGGTTGGGGCGCTGTTTGCCCCGGTCATGATTGTGTACTTCACCGTCATCGCAAGCATGGGCGCATGGCAGATATTCAACACGCCAGAGATCCTGTGGGCGCTCAACCCCTATCACGCGGTGAATTTTTTCGTCCTTGATGGCTGGCTGGCGTTTCTGGCGCTGGGCTCTGTGGTGCTCGCAGTGACCGGCTCAGAGGCGCTCTATTCCGATATGGGGCATTTCGGACGCGGCCCGATGAGGCTCTCGTGGTTCGGCTTTGTCATGCCCTGCCTGCTGCTCAACTACTTTGGGCAAGGCGCGATGATCATCGGCCTGCCGCCGGAACAAGCCGCCGAAGCCATTCAGAGCCCGTTCTTCTTCCTTGCGAGCGAGGAATGGCGCCTACCGTTGGTGTTCCTGGCCACAGTCGCGACCTTCATCGCCAGCCAAGCGGTTATCTCTGGCGCGTTCTCGATCACGCACCAAGCGATCCAAATGGGCTATATTCCGCGCCTGTCGATCCGCCACACCAGCGAGACTGAAGGCGGCCAGATTTACATTCCGGTGGTGAACTGGGCGCTGATGGTGGCGGTGATCATTCTGGTGCTGACGTTCCAGAATTCGTCCAACCTCGCCAGCGCTTACGGCATCGCGGTGACCGGCGCGGTCACGATCGACACGCTGCTGATGGCGGTGCTGCTGGTGGGCGTGTGGAAATGGAAATGGTGGTACGCCGCGCCCGTCGTGATCCTGTTCCTGATCGTGGACGGCGCGTACTTCGCTGCGAACCTTACCAAGGTGCCGGACGGCGGCTGGTTCCCGCTGATGGTCGGCTTCATCGCCTTCCTGCTGCTCACCACATGGGCGCGCGGTCGCAAGCTGATGCGCGACCGGATGAGCGAGGTTGCCCTGCCAATGGAGATCTTCGCCAAGTCCGCCAAGAATTCTGCCACCCGCGTGCCGGGCACGGCGATCTTTATGGCCTCCAGCACCGCTGGCGTACCCTCTGCGCTGCTGCACAATATCAAGCACAACAAGGTGCTGCACGAACGCGTTGTGATCCTGACGGTCGATATTCAGGACGTGCCCTATGTCGATCCGAGCAGCCGTTGCGAATATACGGATATGGGCGACGGGTTCTACCGCGCGGTGCTGCGCTATGGCTTTATGGAAGAGACGAACGTCCCGCTGGGCCTGAAACAGATGGAACAATGCGGCGGCGAGTTCGACATGATGCACACCAGCTTCTTCCTCTCGCGGCAAACCCTGCTGCCGAGCGACAAGCCGGGCATGCCGATCTGGCGTGAGAAGATCTTTGCGTGGATGCTGAGAAACGCAGCGACGGCGATGGAATTCTTCCGACTGCCAACCAACCGTGTGGTGGAGCTAGGCAGCCAGGTGGAGATATAGGGTCGAATGCAGCTATCGACCCCAAGGCTTCTTTTGCGACCAGGTGTGCCGGATGACGCGCACGCATTAACTGAGGCTATGGGCGATCACGCCGTCGTCAGCCAACTGGCCCATGTGCCGTGGCCCTACTCACATAGCGACGCTTTGGCTTTCATTGAAAGCATGCAAAGAGATGAGCTGCCTAGGTTCCTGATCTTCGAGACGCTGGATAGCGGTAGTGGTCTTGTGGGTGGATGCGGCGTTTCGCGGCCTGATGGTCACCTGAAACTGGGCTATTGGGTCGCAAGGCAATGCTGGGGGCGCGGCATCGCAACAGAGGCAGTAGCTGCCCTTTTGGAGACGGTAAGGTCACTCGGCTCGAAGCAGATTTATGCTGAGCACAAGCCTGAAAATGTCGGCTCTATGCGTGTGCTCATCAAGCTGGGCTTTGATCAGGTCAATCTCGAAAGTCCGGACTATGATGGACCTAAAACAAGCAGCGCAGCGATGGTGATGCGTTCACTCAAGCTCTAGCGCTTTCACCCGTCCTTTGCTTCCGCCTCGCTCTCTTCCTCACCCAAGTCCAGCCCATGCTTCAGCAGCATCGGGATATTGGCAAAGGTGAACAGGAATGTGAGCGGCAGGAACACCCATAGCTTGGCCCAGAGCCAGCCTTCAAAGGTCATGTAGGCGCGCAGGCCCTCGTTGAGCGCTGCCAGCGCGAGGAAGAATACGCCCCAATTGCGCGACAGCTTCAGCCAGCCTTCGTTTGTCAGGCCTTCAAATGCGGCCTCCAGCAAGATCTTGAGCAGCGCCTTGCCCATTTTCCAACCGACCAGTAGGGCCACTCCAAAGAAGCCGTAGATGATGGTTGGCTTCAGCTGCACGAAGACCGGATCACCTAGGAAGATTGTTAGCCCGCCAAACCCCACGATGAGGGCGGTGGAGAACCATAACATCGGTGAGATCTTGCCCAGCCGCCATTTCGACACGGCCAGCGCGATAAGAGCCGCGACCATGAACGCGCCGGTGCCGCGAATGATCGCGGATAGCTCGCTGATCGACTCAGGCTCATCCGGTGCGTAAAACTTGTAGACGCTGAGGAAAACCAGCAGCGGCCCATAATCCACCGCGACGTTAAGCCAGCCTGAGCCTTTTTTCTTCTCGGTTTGGGATGCTTCACTAGTCATAGAAATTCCGCTCGTCCTGAGCTTGTCGAAGGGCGTGAGGTCAGTGCCGCACGTGCTTCGACAGGCTCAGCACGAACGGGCATTGGTGGCAAGCGCTACACCACTCCTGCAATAACTTTGGCAACCAGATCGGGGTCGAACGGGCGCAGATCATCCATCGTCTCGCCAACGCCAATCGCATGGATCGGCAGGCCATATTGCTCCGCCGCCGCCACCAGCACCCCGCCGCGCGCGGTGCCATCCAGCTTGGTCATGATAAGCCCGGTCACGCCCGCGACCTCCTTGAACACATCGATCTGGGACAAAGCGTTTTGACCATTGGTCGCGTCCAGAACGAGCACAACATCATGCGGTGCCTCTGGATTAAGGCGGCCCAGAACGCGGCGGATTTTCTCCAGCTCGTCCATCAGCTCGCGCTTGTTTTGCAGGCGTCCAGCAGTGTCAACGATCAGCGCGTCGATGCCGGTGTCCGTCGCCTCTTTCACTGCGTCGAACACGATGGAGGCCGGATCGCCGCCCTCTGGCCCGCGAACGATGGGCACGCCGACACGCTCTGCCCAAGTGGCGAGCTGGCCAATGGCGGCAGCACGGAAGGTGTCCCCGGCGGCCAGCATCACGCCGTAATCGTCCTCTTGGAAGAGATGGGCGAGCTTCGCGATGGTTGTTGTCTTGCCGGATCCGTTGACGCCTATCACCAGGATCACTTGCGGACGGGGGAAGGCAACCACGTCGAGCGGTTTCGCCACGGGGCGCAGGATCTCGGCGATTTCCTCAGCGACGGCCTCTTTCAATTCCTGCTCGGTGATCTCTAGGCCAAAGCGCTTTTCAGACAGCTTAGCGCGGATCCGCCCAGCTGCTGAAGGGCCAAGGTCTGAGATGATCAGCGCGTCTTCCACTTCATCCAAGGTGGCATCATCAAGCTTCGCTGTGCCGACCACGCCGGTGAGATTGGTGGACAGCCGCTCAGAGGTCTTGCGAAAGCCGCCAAACAGCCGATCACTCCAGCTAGAGCCCGTATTCTCGGGATCGCTCATTGCAGCAGGCCTTTCTCATGGGCATTCGGTGTGACGGTCAATATCGTGCCGCGTAGTGTGCCGCTGGGCAGTGCGACGCGGGCATAGCTCTCGCTGTAGCCGCTGTTATCGCCCTCGGCGAGGACCTGAAGCGGTTCGCCCACAAGGCTATCGAGCCAATTGGTGCGCGTTTTGGCCGCGAGCGCGCGCAGTTCAGCGGCGCGCTCTTTGATAAGTGCGCGGTCGTGTTGTGGCATGCGGGCCGCTGGCGTCCCTTCGCGCAGGGAGAATGGGAAGATATGGCCGTGGACGATGTCCAGCTCGCGAATGATCGAGAGGTTCGCTTGATGATGCTCAGCGGTCTCGGTTGGGAAGCCCGCGATCAGATCTGCGCCAATCGCAATATCCGGGCGGCGTGCCTTTAGCCGCTGTACCAGATCCACTGCATCGCCGCGCAGGTGCCGCCGCTTCATCCGTTTCAGGATCAGATCATGGCCATGCTGCAGGGATAGGTGCAGATGCGGCATGAGGCGCGGTTCGCTGGCGAAGAGCTCAAACAGAGCCTCGTCAATCTCAATGCCATCCAGTGAAGACATTCGCATGCGAGCAAGACTTGGGAAGCGGTCCAGGATTGCACCGACCAGCGCACCCAACGGCGGAGTGCCGGGCAAATCGTGTCCCCAGCTTGTAACATCCACCCCGGTCAGAACAACTTCGCGCGCGCCTAGCTCCAGATGCTGCTCCACCCCGCGCAGCACCTCGGCAATGGTCATGGAACGGCTGGTGCCGCGCCCCTGCGGGATGATGCAGAAGGTGCAGGCGTGGTCGCAGCCATTCTGGACCGCAATAAAGGCGCGGGTCTTTGTGGGGGCAAGCGGAGCGTGATCACTGGGCAGGTTCCAGGCGCGCGGATCAAGCTTTGACTGGTTAGAGATAAGCCCGTCGATTTCTGGCATATCGGCGAGTTGTTCACGCTCGATATCGGCGGCGCATCCGGTCACGATCAGGCGCGCATCGGGCCTTGCACGGCGAGCCTTGCGGATGGCTTGGCGCGTCTGGCGTACCGCTTCATTGGTCACAGCGCAGCTGTTGACGACGACGACATTCTCGTCCTCTGGCAGCATGGCGCGCAGCTTCTCGCTTTCGGCAATATTAAGGCGGCAACCGAGCGAGATTACGTCAGGCTGATTGGCGAGGGGCGCGCTCATACGAAATCGTCCCACTCAAATGTCCCGCGGAAGGCTTCGCTCGCCGGGCCCGTCATCAGGATCGTATCATCCGCGCGCCATTCAATCCGCAGATCACCGCCGGGCAGTGACACCATGACGTCCCGTCCCGTAATCCCGCGCCGAGCCGCTGCAACTGCCGTGGCGCAGGCCCCGGTGCCGCATGCGCGGGTGATGCCCGCGCCGCGTTCCCACACATGCAGGCGCAGATGATCCTGTGCGATGAGGCTCGCGACATTGACGTTCACGCGCTCGGGGAACACCGCATCATGCTCGATGATGGGGCCGTAGGTCCCAAGGTCGACCGCATCGGCATCCTTGACGAAGAACACCGCGTGCGGATTGCCGACATTGACAGCAGCGGGATTTTCGAGCGAGCCGACCTCCATTGGCCAGCCAAGCGGCATTGAGAGGGTATCCATCGGATAATCGAGCGGGATTGCGTCCCAATCGAAGCGGGGCACGCCCATATCGACGCTCGCGCCGTCGTCGCTGGGGTGAAGCGACAAAGTGCCGCCAGCAGTCTCCACCTTGGCGGGCTCACCATGCAGGATCGCCACCGCGCGGCTGGCGTTGCCGCAAGCACCCACTTCGCCGCCATCGCTGTTAAAGAAGCGCATTTTGAAATCGTGCGTCACGCTGGGCTCCAGCAGGACCAACTGATCACAGCCAATGCCCGTGCGCCGATCCGCAATCGCCTTCGCGAGCGTATTCGTCACGCTTGGCAATTCGGTTTCGCGGGCGTCGAGCACCACGAAGTCATTGCCGAGGCCGTGCATCTTGATGAAGGGAGCGCGCATAATCTGGAGCGCATTTATGCACGCGCAGCCGCTACGTCCAGTTTTGCGTCAGTGATTTGTCAGAGCGTGGGCGATGCCGACGCGTCAGAGCCGCGCTTTATTCGGCAACACGCCTGAGGTTATCTGAGTTCACAATGCTCTCAGCAGCGGCGTCTTCTTGTACTGTAGGAGCTGCTTCTGGTCGCTCAACTAGGCGTCCGATAGCTTGCAAGCGTGCACGCACCTGGTCGGCGGTTTCTGGACGGCCGTAGAGATAGCCTTGGCCCTTTAGGCGGCCCATCGTTTTGAGAAGGTCGAGAATGTTCTCGTCTTCGATGCCCTCGGCGGTGATCGGCATGTCGAGACCTTTGCCAAGCGAGACGATCGCATCGACGATTTTGGAGCTCGCATCTGGATTGCGCAGTTCGCTGATGAAGCTACGGTCAATCTTGAGCCGGTCAAATGGCAGCGAGCGCAGCTGTTCAAGGCTCGAATAGCCCGTGCCAAAGTCGTCGAGGCTGACCTTGACGCCTTGGTTGCGCAGGCTCGCGATCATGGAGCGGACCATGCCGACATTGTCGTGCAGGCAGCTCTCGGTGATTTCAATCTCAAGCCGGTGTGCTGGGAAGTTGTGCTCGACCAGCAGTTTCAGCAGTTTTTGCGCAAACCATGGATCGCGCATTTGGATTGGCGAGATGTTGACTGATAGTGTGAGATCCGGGGCCCAGTCGCGGGCATCGGCAAAGGCCTCAACCATCAGCTTCTCAGACAGGTCGCCGATTACGCCAATGTCTTCCGCAATCGGGATAAAGATGTCCGGGCTGACGAGGCCCAGCTGAGGCGACTGCCAACGTGCCAGCATTTCAAAGCCGACCAGATCGCCGCTTTCGAGGTCAATCTGCTGCTCATAGAATGGAATAAACTCACCAACCGCCAGACCGCGGCGGATGCCCGTTTCCAGCTCGTTGCGGAAGCGCAGCTCGTTTTCCATCGTTGGCTCAAACCAATAATAGCGGTTCTTGCCTTGATTCTTGGCGTGATACATCGCGATATCGGCGTGATGCATCAGAGTTTGCGCGTCGCACACCAGCGGGTTAAAACCTTCATCATCATGATCGCTGGCAATGCCAATCGACATGGTCAACTCAACCGCCATATCATCGACTTGATACATAGCTGTTGCAGTTTCAAAAAGGCGGATCACCTGATCATCAATGCGTTCCGGGTGCTTGCCATCATAGGGCATGACGAAGGCAAATTCGTCGCCGCCGAGGCGCGCCAGCAGAGCGTCCTTGGGGAGCTTTTCTTTCAGCCGCGCAGCCAGTTCGATTAGCAACTTGTCGCCGATCGCATGGCCGTTCATGTCATTGACCTGCTTAAAGTTATCAAGGTCAATCATGACATAGGCCAGGGCTTGCCCATGACGGTTTGAGCCATTGCGCAGTTCTTCGGTGGCTTTTGCCATGGAGCGGCGATTGAGGCAGCCGGTGAGGGGATCAATTTCGGACAGCCGGCGGGCCTGCTCTTCGGCGGCGCGACGCTGTTGAATTTCCGAGTTGAGCTCGCGGTAACGGCGCCAACCAAAGATGATCAGCGCAATGTTAAGCAGCATGGCGTTTACCAACAAAGGATCGGGGCCTTTGCCCTCGCCAAAAGTAGCCTCGGCGATATCGCCCATGACAGAGCCGCCGATACCCACAAAAATAATGATCGCAGCGGTGGCAATTCCCAGCGCAACAATGTCGCGCTCGGCCTTACCAACCCGTTGCTCAGTTTTCTCTTCAGCCATAATCGGCTGTGCCCCCAGCGATTTCAGTCTCGCCCGTAATGGGGTCACATATTAAATATCCGGTTAAGACGCGGCGGTGCCCAATTTGGCGCTTGGCGCGGCGCGTTTCTATCGGCAAAATGATGGCCGTCTGACAGCGCTAATCTGGGGAGCGACCCTGTGCCCAATTACTGGCTCATAAAATCGGAACCGTTCAAATATGGCTGGGACGATTTGATCGCTGAGAAAGAGGGCGTTTGGGACGGGGTGCGCAATCACTTGGCGAAAAACAATCTCAAGGCGATGGAGGTCGGCGATGAGTGCTTTTTCTACCACTCGCGCGAGGGGCTGGAGATTGTCGGCATTTGCACGGTTAGCGTGGCGGATATACTCGATCCCACAGACGAGACCGGCAAATGGGCTGCGGTAAAAGTGAAGCCGAAGCGTAAGTTTGAAAACCCGGTGTCACTCAAGCAGATCAAGGCCGAGCCCAGGCTTGCCGAATGTCAGCTGGTAAAGCTGTCCCGATTGTCGGTCGCGCAGATCACGCAGGAAGAATGGCAGGTGATTTGCGAAATGGCCGGGGGTTAGCCGTTAGCTGCTTGCTGCGGCTTTTGCGCGTAGCCCGCTGATACTCGCCCCGCTAGCGGCGAGTTGCTCGATATCAATCGACATGTGGATGAGGCGGAGGCCTGTCATTCCGCTCGCTTCTGTGAGAGCGGATTGGAACTCCTCCGTTGTGCTTGCATGGGCGCTCCACGCGCCAAAGGCTGCGCCGAAAGCTGCGAAGTCTGGATTGGCGAGCTTCGTGGCTGAGACGCGACCTGGATATTCGCGCTCCTGATGCATGCGAATGGTGCCATAGGCGCTGTTGTCGATGACCAGAACGGTTAGGTTCGCGCCATGTTGAGCCGCGGTTGCGAGCTCTTGGCCGTTCATCAGGAAATCGCCATCGCCAGCGACGGTAACCACTTGCCGGTTTGGATGGCGCAGGGCCGCTGCGATCCCGGCCGGAACGCCATATCCCATCGCGCCAGCTGTGGGCGCAAGCTGAGTCGGATAACCATCATAGCGCCAATAACGGTGCCACCATCCAGCAAAATTGCCCGCGCCATTGGTGACGATCGTATCGGCGGGGTAGGCCTCCCGCATAAAGGCAACGCAAGCCGCCATATCGAGCGCATGGCTTGAGGGTTCAGCAGAGTCGTAGCTCGACCATTCGCGCCATTCCGCATTCGCTTGCGCGCCTGCATCGAAGGGTATGACGCTGTGATCCTCCCACAGCGCCGCGGCCTCGGCAAACTCATCGACGGCGCAGCATAGCGCGAGGTCTACCCGGTAAACTCGGCCCAACTCTTCGGGGTCAGGGTGGACGTGAATCAGCGTCTGATCAGGATGCTCCAAGGTCGGGAAGGCGTATCCATCCGTCGTCGCCTCACCTAGCCGAGCGCCGACGGCAAGCACCAGATCAGCGGCTTTGACCCGCTCGACCAATTTGGGGTTCGGGCCGTAGCCGAGATTGCCCGCATAGACCGGTGAATTAGGCGAGATCGCATCTTGGCGGCGAAAGGCGGTTGCGACCGGCAGGCCAATGCTCTCAGCGAATTGCTGGAAGTGCTCGCGCGCTTTGGTGTTCCAACCGGCCCCGCCGATGATCGCAACTGGGCTCGCCGCATCGCCAACCATCGCCAGCATAGCCTGCATTGCATCCGGGCATACCGCTTGCGCCGGGCGAGTGACCTCAGGGCGGGGTTGGGGCGCGTTTTCGCCCATCAGGTCGCACAGCATGTCTTCCGGCAAAGCGAGGACTACCGGGCCAGGCCTGCCTGAAATCGCGACCGAATAAGCGCGCGCGATATATTCTGGGATGCGCGCGGCATCATCGATGCGCGCCGCCCATTTGCAGATCGGACCGAAGAAGGCGGCGAAGTCCACTTCTTGAAAACCTTCACGGTCTTTCATGCCGCGCGCGACATCACCCACAAACAAGATCATCGGCTGCGAATCTTGGTGGGCGACATGCACGCCGATGCTGGCGTTGGTCGCGCCGGGGCCGCGAGTGACAAAGCCAATGCCGGGACGGCCAGTCATGGCTCCATCGGCGCAAGCCATAAAGGCCGCGCCGCCTTCTTGCCGGCAGGTGACGACATCCACGCTCTCGCTCGCATGCAAGGCGTCGAGCACGGCGAGAAAACTCTCTCCAGGGACGGTGAATATCCGGTCTGTGCCCTGTTCGATCAGGCAATCGACCAGCAGCTCCGCCGCTGTTTGAGCAGTCTTTTCCATCATTCCGTGTCCCGTCTTTGCAGCGCAATTCGCTGCGCTCTCACCGCGCTTAGCGGGGGCGCTGGACGCGTGCAATCCAGCGGAATTTTCCACAGGCCCAAATGAACAAAAACACTTAATGTCCCGCAGCGCGACAGTTTACAAATCGCCCCTGCCAAAACAGTTAAGAAAGTCTTAACAAGGGGACATGACATATGCGAGTCTCAAAACAGTCGCCATTGAACGCAATCTGCCAGAGCTTGGCTTGGAACCGAAAAGGCGGGGCGGTCGCCGCGCTTTGGTGCTGACTGATGAAGCGGCCCGGCATTCGTTTCGCGCGTCCCTGCCGCCGCATGTGCGCAGCGACGAATTGGCCGCACCAGCGGAAAGTCTGTGGCAATTGACCCGCGACGATGTGCGCGGTTTCGCGACGGTCTATGTCTCGACCTTCGCCGCGATCATCGCCTTCATCGCTTAAGTCATTGAGGCTGCTTCGCGCGCTCTAGGCAGCGGTGCCAGCGTGCTCCAATTCAGCATTGTGAAGTCGCTTGCCCAGCCAGGCAGACACGAGGCACATTCCTGCGCTGAGCAGAACCTGCTCGACCACCGGCACGCCTAATGCGCTTAGACCAATGGCGAGCAAAGACCCAACCACCATCGCGCCTGAGTTGACGATGTTATTGGCCGCAATTGTGCGCGCCGCTTCGTCCGGGGCGCAGCGGGTCGTAAGAAACGCATAGAGCGGCACCACAAACATGCCGCCCGCCACCGCAATGCCAAGCAAGCACAGCAAGATGACAGCAGCCAGCGGCCATGCGACGAATTCGGCGACATTCAGCAGCTCTGTCGGCTGGTCCGCTTGCCACATGCGGCACACCAGATAGAATGCGACCACGAATGCGCCCATCGCAATGACGGACATGGGCGAATAACGCGCTGACACTTTGCCTTTCAGCAGCTTGTTGATGGAAACCGATCCGATCGCCACCCCGATGGAGAAGATCACCAGGAACAGGCTGGCGACTTCCTTGCTGGCCATCAGCGTGTTTTTGGCGAGCGGCGGGAATTGGATGAACAGCACAGCGCCGATCGTCCAGAAGAAGCTGATCGAAAGGATCGCATAGAATATTTGGCGATCATGCATCGTGTTTTTGATGAGCGCGATGGAAGCGCGGATGATGTGCCAGTCCAGCTTTTTGACCTCGCCCAAAGGCGGCGCTGTAGGTATTTGACGGCTGGATAGATAGCCAATCACCGATGTTACAATGATCCCGCCAGCGGCCCATTCCACTGGGATCCAACCAGCCAAGATCGTGCCCAGCAAAATGGCGATATAGGTGCCAGCCTCAACCAGCCCGGTCCCGGCCAGCACTTCGTCTTTCTTCAGATGCTGCGGCAGGATTGCATATTTGATCGGGCCCAAAAATGTCGACTGAACCCCGGTCAGGAGCAGGGCGAACATTAGCAGCGGTATCGCAAAGCTGTCGACCGTGATCCCGCGCCACGCCAAGAAGAGCCCGGTCGCACCGATCAGCATCAGCCCGATCTCGCACATTTTCACGGTGCGTATAATCGCCGCCTTGTCGCGCATATCGGCCAGCTGTCCCGCCAGCGCCGACAGCACGAAAAACGGCAAAATAAACAGGCCAGAGGCAACCGCGCTAAAGATCGCCTCGGTGCTTTCGTCATTGTACACTTGGTACACGACGAACAGCACCATCGCGGTCTTGTACAAATTGTCATTAAATGCGTTCAGCAACTGGGTGCAGAACAATGGCAGGAAGCGCCTGCGGCGCAAAAGATGCGTCGTCGTGGTCATGAAAGTGTTCGCTCCCCTGACGCAGGAGATAGACGATACGTGGCGGTTAACAAGGTGCCTGTTTCATCTTTTGCGCTTTGGCAAAGGCGGCTAAGGACGCATTCACAATGATGACATTGCCCAACATTCTCACTTTGTCACGCATCATGGCTTTGCCATTGCTGGCCTTCTTTCTGTGGTGGCCGGAATGGCAATTGGGCTATGCGATCGGCTTTGTGCTGTACGGCCTGATTGCGATCACCGATTTCTTCGACGGCTATCTGGCGCGGGCGCAAGGGACGGTCTCAAAGCTCGGCATTTTCCTCGATCCTATCGCTGACAAGATCATGGTCGCGACCGTTATCCTGGTGCTAACCGCGCAAGGGTATTTGCGCGGGCCATACGTGGGTGATTTCCATGTGATTGCTGGTTTGATCATTCTGATGCGCGAGATTGCTGTCTCTGGTCTGCGCGAATTTCTAGGCGGTATTCAGGTCTCCATGCCGGTCAGCAAGCTAGCCAAATGGAAGACCGCGTTTCAGCTGGTCGCTCTGGCGGCGCTGATTGGCGGCGGCGCAGTGCATGGACAGCCATGCCAAGTGTCCGGCGATGCTTGCGCGTCGGTTGAACAGACCTGGTTACACTTGACCGGCCTGACGACTTTGTGGGCAGCTGCGGTGCTGACCTGCATCACCGGCTGGGATTACTTGCGGGTCGGCCTCAAGCATATGGATTGAGGTGTCGACGCGGTAATTCGAGGTTAGCGATGCGAACGGAACAGGTCTCGCTGAGCTTGATTTATGTAACGCTCATCCCAATCCAACTCGCGCCGTGAGTTGGGCAGGAACTCCCTACGAGCGTCCGCATCGTAGAAAAGCGTTCCATGAATGCCTTTTACGTCGCGTTTGAGAATTGGACGCTGCCAAAGTGGGTTTAACAGCTCAATAGCTCTCTCTTCGCCAACACGCGCGACTAGGTCTTCGGCTATCTCTAAGTCGCGTTCACCCGGAAATATTTCGCCAAATTCATCGTCTGTCGCTTGGAAAATGCTAAAAGTTGCGTTCGGTGCGGCATCAATTATCTGGATGTTCTTCACGATCAGCCCGCCCGCAATTCCTCAGCCAGCAGCTTAAAGTCGTCCGCGCGCGGGCTGTTCTTGCGCCAGATTAGGGCAATTTCGCGGCTGGCTTGCGCTGACTTAAGCGGGCGCGCGACAACATCGGTGTCGTTCAATATGCCTGCATCCAGCGCCATTTGGGGCAGCATCGTCAGGCCCAGATCATTGTCGACCATTTGCACCAGAGTGTGCAGAGACGTGCCAATGATCGCGGCATTGGCGCGCATTTCCGGGCGAGCGCAGGCGGCCAGCGCATGATCGCGCAGGCAATGCCCATCTTCGAGCAGCAGCAGTCGGCCCTCATCAATCATGCTGGGCGGAATGCTGTCTGGCGGATCGCGCGGATCGTCCTTGGGAAAGGCAACGAACAGCTTGTCGTCGCTGATGTGCTCGACTTCGACCTCGCCGGTGCCAAAGGGCAGGGCAAGCAGCACACAATCGACCCGGCCATGTTGCAGCGATTCAACCGCATCCTGGCTGGTCTCCTCGCGCAGCAGCAGTTTCAGATCAGGCCGCTCGCGTTTCAGGCGCGGCAACATATGCGGCAGCATAAAGGGGGCGATGGTCGGGATAACGCTCATGCGCAGCGTGCCGGATAGCGGCTTGCCCGCAGCTTGGACGAGGTCGGAGAGCTCCTCTGCCTCACGCAGCAGGCGGTGTGCCTTTTCCACCACTTGGTCGCCCAGCGCAGTGAAGCGCACGACCCGGCGGCTGCGCTCAACCAGCGTTACGCCCAGCAGCGATTCTAGCTCGCGAATGCCCGCCGACAGCGTGGATTGTGAGACATAGCTCGCATCTGCCGCGCGGCCGAAGTGCTTATGCTCGTGCAAAGACACAAGATATTGCAGTTGCTTGATGGTGGGGAGATAGGTGGACATGGCTAAGTTCTACTCGGCCGCTGCCGCTGCCGCTGCCGTCTCTGCATCGGCTTCGGCTTCCGCCTCTGCCTCTGCCGTCTCATCGCTGGCGGCGGCCTCTTCCATGTTCGCGTGCATATCGTCGATATGGGTCATGGCGAGCTTGCCATTTTTCACCGCAAAGCCAAGCTTGCCTTCGACCAATTCCAGCGCATCCTTGCCGAACACTTCATAGCGCCAGCCTTGCAGCACTTTGAGATCGCGGACGCCGGCGGCGAGGGCTTCCATTTCGTCTGCTCTGGTGAGCAGGCGGGCGGCCACATCGATCTCGCGCGCCCGGATTTTCAGGAGCAATTTCAGGAGATCGGCGACCAATGCGCCTTCTTTGCCCAGAGGCGCGCCGCGCTTCATCTTCTCTGGAAGCTCGTTTTTGGGCAGTGGCTCTGCCTCTTCGATGACGCGCATCAACCGCTTGCCAATATCATTGTCGCGCCATGCGGACGATAGCCCGCGCACTTTCGCGAGATCCGCCTGCTTCTTGGGCGGATGGCTCGCGATGTCAGCCAAAGTCTCATCGCGCATGATCCGGCCGCGCGGAATATTCTTATGCTGCGCTTCGCCTTCGCGCCAAGCGGCGAGCCCCTTCATCCGGCCAAGCACCGCTGGATTGCGGCCCGGCTGGCGTATGCGGCGCCAGGCATTGTCAGGATTGACGATGTAATTGCTCGCATCGGCGAGCTTTTCCATCTCCGCATCGAGCCAGCGCCCGCGGCCCGTCTTGATCAATTTCTTGAGCATCTTTGGGAAAATCTCGGACAGGTGCGTCACATCGCCGATGGCATATTCAATCTGCCGATCGGTCAGCGGGCGGCGGCTCCAATCGGTGAAGCGCGCGCCTTTGTCGATTTGCAGGCCCAGCCAGCTGTCGACCAGATTGGCATAGCCGATTTGCTCAGACTGGCTGATTGCCATCATCGCGATTTGCGTATCGAAAATGGGGAAGGGGGTCTTACCGGTCAGGTTGACGATGATCTCAACATCTTGCCCGCCTGCATGGAAGACTTTGAGCACTTCGTCATTTTCACACATCAGATCGAGCAGCGGCGTAAGATCAATCCCATCGGCCAGCGGATCAATCGCCGCGGCCTCCTCCTCATTGGCGATCTGCACCAGGCACAGTTCAGGCCAATAGGTGTTCTCGCGCATGAATTCGGTGTCGATTGTGACAAATTCAGATTTCGCCAAACGCTCGCAAAGGTCACTCAAAGCGTCGGTCGTGGTAATCAGATCATGTATTTTCATATCTGTCTTTTCAGTGTGTCAGGCGGAGTACCGCCTCCGGGCGTGAGCCCATTGATGATTGCTTAGCATGCGTGAAACTTGACAAAGCCCCGCGCTTGCCCTGTTAGCGCGCGCATATTGATATGCGCTCTAAACTAGGCCACGCCATGCAATCATTGCTGGCGCGCCTTTAGCGCCATACTCTCGAACAGGACAAGAGTTTAGCATGCACGCTTATCGTACCCATACTTGCGCACAGTTAAGTGAAGCCAATGTAGGTGAAACCGTTCGCCTTTCCGGCTGGGTCCACCGCAAACGCGATTTTGGCGGGGTGCTGTTCGTCGATCTGCGCGATCACTACGGGATCACTCAGATTGTAGCTGATGTCGATTCGCCCGCTCTGCCCATTCTTGACAAGCTGCGGCTGGAATCGGTCGTGACGATTGATGGCGATGTAAAAGCGCGTAGCGAAGACACAATCAATCCCGCGATCGAAACTGGCACTGTGGAAGTGTTTGCTCGCGCGGTGGAGGTGCAAAGTGCAGCGAAAGAATTGCCGATGCCGGTTGCTGGTGAGCAGGAATATCCTGAGGACATTCGCCTCAAATACCGTTTCCTCGATCTGCGGCGCGAAACCATGCACCGTAATATCATGCTGCGCAGCCAGGTGATTACCTCGATCCGTGGGCGCATGATCGATCAAGGCTTCACCGAGTTTCAGACGCCGATCCTGACGGCTTCCTCACCAGAGGGCGCGCGCGACTTCCTGGTGCCGAGCCGCATGCATCCGGGCAATTTCTACGCGCTGCCCCAGGCGCCGCAGATGTTTAAACAAATGCTGATGGTCAGCGGGTTTGATCGCTATTTCCAGATTGCGCCGTGTTTCCGCGATGAAGACCTGCGCGCCGATCGCAGCCTTGAGTTCTACCAGCTCGACTTTGAAATGAGCTTTGTGACGCAGGAAGATGTGTTCCAAACGCTGGAGCCGGTTCTTGCGGGCGTTTTTGCTGAGTTTGCCAATGGCAAGAGCGTGACGGCGTCGGGTGACTTCCCGCGCATTCCATATGCCGAGGCGATGCTGAAATATGGCAGCGACAAGCCTGATCTGCGCAACCCGCTGATCATTTCAGATGTCACCAGCCATTTTGAGAAGTCGGGCTTTGGCCTGTTTGAAAAGATCGTTGGCGGCGGCGGCGTTGTCCGCGTGGTGCCTGCGCCAAACACGAATGAGAAAAGCCGCAAGTTCTTCGACGATATGAACAATTGGGCGCGCGGCGAAGGCTTTGCTGGCCTGGGCTATGTCACCCGCAAGGGCGGCGAGTTTGGCGGTCCGATCGCCAAGAACCACGGTCCTGACCTCATGGCTCAGCTCTATGACGAGCTCGGCCTAGGCCCGGATGACGGCCTGTTCTTTGCCGCGGGCAAAGAAAAAGACGCAGCGAAATTGGCGGGTGCAGCCCGCACCCAAGTTGGCGAGCAACTTGGCCTGATCGAAGAGAACTGCTTCAAGTTCTGCTGGATCGTCGATTTCCCGATGTTCGAGTACGACGAAGACGCCAAGAAAGTGGACTTCTCGCACAATCCATTCTCCATGCCGCAGGGCGAGATGGACGCGCTGGAAAATCAGGATCCGCTTGAGATCAAAGCTTGGCAATACGACATTGTCTGCAACGGCTATGAGCTGTCCTCAGGCGCAATCCGAAACCACCGCCCTGACATCATGTACAAGGCGTTCGAGATTGCTGGTTATTCCAAGGAAGACGTCGACCGCGAGTTTGGCGGTATGATTGAAGCGTTCAAACTCGGCGCACCGCCGCATGGCGGGTCAGCTCCGGGCATTGACCGGATCGTGATGCTGCTGGCCGGCGAAGAGGCAATCCGCGAAGTGATTGCATTCCCGATGAATCAGAAGGGTGAAGACCTGATGATGGGCGCGCCGAGTAAAGCGGAATTGCCGCAATTGCGCGAGCTGTCGTTGCGGGTGATTGAGCCGCCGAAGAAGGACGACTGAGTGCCGGTGAAGCGGCAAATCCAGCTCTATTCTGGCGTGAATGCGAGATTGGTTTCGCATTCACATTGGATACAGTGCCTCCGGGCTTAGATAGGCCTTATCAATTTGGTGGGCTGATCAAAAACGGGGGACGCGATGTCAGTTTTGAACCGGAAATTCGTGCGCTTCGCTGGCGCAGCGATGGCTTTGAGCATGGGGTCGCAATTGGCCGCTGAGGTCTTGCCCGTGTCTGGCGTTTACGGCGCGCGTGTCGAGTTACCGCCAGAAGTGAAAGTCATCGCAACTGAGAATTTCGGAGGCGATTTGGGACCTGATGTCTCGATTGATATCGCTGATATTTTGGGCCGCGTTACGATTGAGGGTGAGATATATTTTCGGATATTGCCAGCCACCGTAGGTGGTGGCGACCGGGTGATTATCGTCAACACTTCCGATGACGCGAACGCAGGCGTCGACGCAGCGAGAGCGCTCGCTGACGATCCGAACAGCCCAGACGCGGTCATGCGCGGCTCCGTTCGTAGCGAAGTGACCGAGCGCCGAGTTGAACCTAAGAAGGTAAGCGAGTGCGTCGCTCGTAATGAGAAAGATAATTGCATCGAACGCCGCGACCGCAAGGTCCCCTGCCGTGAATTGCGGGTCAGGGTCGATCCTCGGTTACTCTTGCTCGCCCCCGATGGAGAGCAGCTTTATTCTCAAAGCGGCGCGCTGACGGACGCTAAGCGTTTCTGCCGCGACGAGGATTATTTGCCGTCGGCCAATGAAATGATCGACGGTCTGGTTGGCGAGCTGGTCAGTGGGATCAGGCTGGATCTCGCACCGATCTACCGCGCTCGGGAGGTTCGCGTTCTGGAAAGCCGCAAGGGTTTGGCCAAATCAGATCGCAGAGCGTTCAAAGATGCGGTTCGCATGACCAAGAATGACGTGCTTGGTTCATGTCTGGCATTCGAAGCGCTCGAGGCGAACAACCCATCGCATGTCTCTGTTTTGTTCAATATCGGACTGTGCAAAGAAGGCGAAGGGGAGCTGCAAGTGGCGCGAGACTATTACGAGCGTGTTCTTGTTGTTCAACCTGACAAGGTTGAGCCGCGCGAGGGCATTTTCCGGCTGAACAGCCGGGAGCGGGGCGAGGCGCAAATGGCTACGCGCTACAATTGAGATCGGTTTCCTGCGCGGGGCTTGTAACGCGGACCGCCTGCGGTACGAATAACCGCTTATGACACTCACCCGCCGTTCCGCTGTTCTTGGCTCTTTGGCCACTGTGATATCGAGTTCACTGCCGTTGAGTGCATGTGCTCCCAGTCCGGCTACGCCATCTGGCACAACGCGCCTGCATGTGCTCGGCGCGATCCATTCAAGGCACCGCACCAGCACAAAATATTCGCTCGACGTGCTGCGAGAGGCGGTGCGCCGGGCAAAGCCGGATGTGATTATCACCGAAATTCCGTCAGATCGGCTGGAGGCTGCGAAGGCGGGATTCGCCGAAACGGGCGCGGTGACAGAGCCGCGAACCAAAGTTTTCCCCGAATACACAGATGTCATTTTTCCGCTCAGCCGAGATATGGACTTTGAGATTCTTGCCGGCGCAGGCTGGACACAGGCGATTGCAAACGACCGCCGCGAGGCGCTTAAACAAATCGAAAATGATCCTGCCAGGGCTCAGCAATGGGATGAGCATTTGGCCGCTCGCAAGCGGTATTCAGCAGAGTTGGCCGGACGGGGCGATGATCCTCAATTCATCCATACGGAGGATTATGACGCCATCGTGGAGCGCGCTCAGACACCTTATCAGCTCTATTTCGACGCTGATTTGGGGCCCGGTGGATGGACGAAAATTAACCGTGCGCACAATGACTTAATCAATCTCGCGCTCGATTCCATCACCGGCAAAGGGTTGCGCGCCCTTGTAACTTTTGGAAGTTGGCACAAATATATGATTGCGCGGTCTATGGCTGCGCGCAGCGATATTGAATTGCTCGACACCCGGGCGCTGTTCGATTGATGCATCCATCACCGCTTGGGACGGGCAATCTTCCCCCCTTGCACTCATGCGCGCCGTTCATTAGGGCGAATGCGAGTTTTACACCCCAAAATTAAGAGGGAACATTATGAGCGATACTGCCGACCGCGTGCAGAAAATTGTTGTCGAACACCTCGGCGTAGAAGCCGACAAGGTTTCGCAAGATGCGAGCTTCATCGACGATCTGGGCGCAGACAGCCTCGACATCGTCGAATTGGTTATGGCTTTCGAAGAGGAATTCGGCGTCGAAATCCCTGACGATGCAGCCGAGAAAATCACCACTGTTGGTGATGCGACCAAATATATCGAAGGCAATAAGGGCTAATCAGCTGAGGCTGACGGCCCGCATCTGCGCGCCGATCATTCCATAGCTTTGCCAAAATCACAGGCCCGCGCCCCGAAGTGGGCGTGGGCCTGTAGCGTATTTGAAAGGCCAAGAGCCTCGAAAGGACTGCAATGCGCCGTGTTGTCGTTACCGGTTTGGGCCTCGTCACGCCTCTTGGGGCAGATGTCGAGACCGTTTGGGCGAATTTGATTGCTGGGAAGAGCGGGGCTGGGCCGATTACCAGCTTTGATGCTTCTGATCAGAAATGTCAGATCGCCTGCGAGGTCAAAGGCAAGGATCACGAATACGGATTTGATCCTGACAAACGCGTTGATGGCAAGATCCAGCGCCAGGTCGATCCATTCATTGTTTACGGCATTGATGCTGCGGGTCAGGCGCTTGAAGACGCTGGCCTGGACAACATGGACGATGCGCTGAAATTGCGCACCGGTTGTTCGATTGGCGCCGGGATTGGCGGCCTTCCGGGCATCGAAAAAGAGAGCGTCAATTTGCACGAGCGAGGCCCTGGCCGGGTCAGTCCGCATTTTGTGCATGGCCGCTTGATCAATCTGGTCACCGGTCAGGTTCAGATCAAATATGGCTTTATGGGCCCCAATCACGCCGTCGTGACGGCTTGCTCCACTGGCGCGCACTCGATTGGCGATGCGGCCCGCATGATCATGCTCGACGACGCAGATGTTATGCTTGCAGGCGGCGCGGAAAGCACCGTAAACCCGCTGGGCATCGCAGGCTTCGCTCAGGCGCGTGCGCTCAACACCAGCTACAACGACCGCCCAACGGAGGCGAGCCGGCCATACGACAAAGACCGCGAAGGCTTTGTTATGGGTGAGGGCGCAGGCGTTGTTGTCCTTGAAGAATATGAGCACGCCAAGGCACGCGGCGCGAAAATCTATGCAGAATTGACCGGATATGGCCTTTCTGGCGACGCCTACCATGTCACTGCCCCCCATCCAGAGGGCAAGGGCGCAGAGTTGGCCATGCGCATGGCGCTAAAGAAGGCGGGTCTGTCTGCTGGCGATATTGACTATGTCAACGCGCATGGCACATCGACCATGGCCGACACGATTGAGCTTGCGGCGGTAAAACGCGTGCTCGGCGATGATCTCGGCGGCGCTTCGATGAGCTCGACCAAATCGGCGATTGGCCACTTGCTGGGCGGTGCAGGCGCAGTTGAGGCCGTGTTCTGCGTGCTCGCAATGCGTGACGGCATCGTTCCGCCGACGCTCAACCTTCATAACCCTGATGATGGCACAGAGGGGATCGATCTCGTCCCGCTCACTGCGCGCAAACGTGACGTGCGAGCCGTGCTGAACAACAGCTTCGGCTTTGGCGGCACCAACGCCTCGCTCGTCATGCAAAAGGTCGACTGAGGCCGATGAAGCGGCTCGGCCTGATCGCTGGCCTCGTTTGCGCCCTGTTGCTCGCGGCAGGTGTCTATGCTGGCAGCCTTTATCTTGGCTCGGCCACGGTAAAGGTCGAAAGCAGTTTCATCATTCCGGCAGGTGCTTCGCTCAGCTCGGTTGCGCGCAAGCTTGAGGAGGAGGGGCATATCACCTCTTCCGAAGGGTTTGTGATGCGCGCGCGCCTGTTCGGCTCAAGCGACCCGATCCAGGCGGGCGAATTTATGCTCGCGCCGGGCATGACGCAGGGACAGATCCTATCGACCTTTCAAAGCGGGGATGTGATCCGGCGCTTCGTCACCATTCCCGAGGGCATGCCCTCGATTCTTGTTCACGAACGCCTGATGGCTGAAGAGCTGCTGACCGGTGAGATTGAAGTCCCTGTCGAAGGATCGATCCTGCCAGACACTTACGATTTTGAGCGCGGGGAAAGCCGCCAAAAGGTTGTCGAGCGGATGCAGGCGGCGATGGACCTGTATCTCGCAGAAGCCTGGGGAGAGCGCGGCCCCAATATCGCGGTTGATACCATGCGAGAGGCGTTAATCCTGGCGGCCATCGTTGAGAAAGAGACGGGCAAAGCGTCCGAACGCCGCAAGATCGCTGGGCTCTATTCCAACCGCGTAAAAACGGGGATGCTGCTGCAAGCGGATCCGACGATCATCTATCCGATTACCAAGGGCAAGCCGCTGGGCCGCCGGATTCGCCAGTCTGAGATCGCGGCGGTTAATGGCTACAACACCTATACCCGCGTTGGATTGCCGGTCGGACCGATCACCAATCCGGGCAGGGAAAGCATCGCTGCCGTGCTCAATCCGGACGAGACAAGCGCGCTGTTCATGGTGGCGGATGGAACCGGCGGCCATTGGTTTGCCGAGACCTTGGCCGAGCACAACGCCAATGTGGAGAAATGGTACGCGATCCGTCGTGAACGCGGTGAGATGTAGCGGCGGGGTGCATTTGAGTGTGCCCAGTGCGACGCTTCAGAAAGCGATTTAGGACATGGCTCGTCCGTTCATTGTCACTGCCGCTTTGCCGCCTGAGATCGCGTCCTGGGCCGAAGGATTGCGGCGTGAGCATTATCCTGCCCATCGCAATCATTTGCACGCGCATGTCACCATGTTCCATTCCTTTGCTCCTTCCTTGCTTGACGAGCTGAAAAGCTATCTGCCGCGCATCGCAGCGGAATATTCGCCGCTCGAAGGGCGCGTTACCGGGGTGATGGATCTGGGGAAGGGCACAGCCATCGCCCTTGAGAGCCCGCAATTGCTCAGCCTTCGCGCGGAGATTGCCGACCATTTCCACGGTAGCCTAACGGATCAGGATCTGTACGAGCCGCGCCCGCACATCACGATTCAAAACAAGGTCACGAAGGAGGAAGCGCGCGCGCTGCAAGCGGCTCTTGCGCTGGAGATAGAGCCACGCAGCTTTACTTTCCCGGCGCTGGAACTGCACCTCTATGAAGGCGGGCCGTGGACTTTTGTAAAGCGCGCAGCCTTCCGCAGAGCGCCGCGCCGCTAAGTAGAGTGCTGGTTTGGGCGCAAACAGTGTCAAACAGGTGTTGACCCGGGCTCTGCCCCCGCCTAAACGCGCCGCCTGCGGTCCGGGCGAAAACGCCCCCTGGACCAGCCAGGCATTGGTTTGGCGGAGTAGCTCAGCTGGTTAGAGCAGCGGAATCATAATCCGCGTGTCGGGGGTTCAAGTCCCTCCTCCGCTACCAAACCCGACTCTGTACGTGCCCCTAAGCCCTCACAGATTTCCGAAAAGAACAAGACGGATCAATCGCGTGTGGCTACCCCCAACCCGCCTGCACTCGCGTGCCGCCGAATGGCCTTGAGGAATGCATCGCCATAGGCATCCAGTTTCTTCGCCCCGACGCCGGGCAATTCGCTTAGCGCATCGCGGGTCTGAGGCTTAAATCCGGCCATGTCCCGCAGAACGGAATCGTAGAAGATGACGTAGGGCGGCACCTGATTTTCTTTCGCCAAATCGCGGCGCAATTCGCGCAGGGCATCGAATAGCGGATCGCCAACCGGGTTGAGCGCCTGGCTCGAACCGGATTTGCGTCGCTTCCCGCCGATCCGTTTCGGTGGAATGACCAGATCCAGCGGCTGCTCTCCTTTAAGGTACCCGCGCGCCTCCGGTCCCAGCATCAAGCCGCCATGTTCGGTCGGCATCAATGCGCCGCGCACCAATAGGGCTCGGTGTACGGGCTTCAGCAGGTCAGCTTCCTCGCCTTCGACTATACCGAAGACTGACAGCGTATCGTGTCCCTGCGCACGGCTACGTTCACTGGATTGGCCGGTTAGAATGCTCTCGATGTACCCTGATCCATAAGTCTGCCGTGTGCGCGCCACCGCAGAGAGGTACTTTTGCGCGGCAATCGTTGCATCAACAGCGCGGGCTGGTTCCAAGCAATTGTCGCAATTACCGCAAGTTTGTGCAGGGTGCTCTCCGAAGTGGCGCAGCAGGATGGCGCGGCGGCACCCTCCGGTTTCAACCAAAGCGCCGAGGGCCGACAATCGCGTCCGCTCTCCTGTCTGCCTGGCCTCCTCGACATCGGTGACGCGCATGCGCGCGCGTGCGAAATCGTCCGCTCCCCAGAACATGTGCGCCGCTGCGGGGTCGCCGTCACGGCCGGCGCGGCCCGTTTCCTGATAATAGGCTTCGATCGATTTGGGCAGACCAGCATGGGCAACAAACCGCACGTCCGGCTTGTCGATACCCATGCCAAACGCGACTGTGGCGCAGATCACCATGTTCTCGCTTTCGACGAAGGCCGCTTGGTTCGCGGCGCGAATGTCGGCTGGCAGTCCGGCGTGGTAACAACGCACCTCGCGTGTCCCGTCAGATAGTGCCTTGGACAGTCGTTCGGTCGCTGCACGGGTTTGAGTGTAGATGATCCCGGGGCCGGGATTCTCGGCCAGAAGGCGTCGTAACTGCTGCGTCAGCTGGTCACGCGGTCGGATCGCATAGCGGATGTTGGGTCGGTCAAACCCGGCGACGATCAACCCTTCTGGTGCAATGCCAAGTTGCGTCAGGATGTCTGAACGGGTGTGGGCGTCCGCCGTCGCCGTCAAGGCCAGCCGCGGCACAAGGGCGAACTGATCCATAAGCGGGCGCAGCAACCGGTAATCGGGCCGGAAATCGTGCCCCCATTCGGACACGCAATGCGCCTCGTCGATCGCAAACAGGGATATCTGACACTGTGACAGCAGCTCCCGAAAATGGGACTGGCTTGCACGCTCAGGCGCGACATAGAGCAGATCGAGCTCACCCGCACGCAACCGAGCTATCGTTTCGGCGCGGTTCTCATCTGCGCTGGTCAGAGTGGCCGCGCGGATCCCATTTGCACTGGCGCTGCGCAGTTGATCGTGCATCAGTGCGATGAGCGGGCTAATCACAATGCAGGTGCCATCCAGCATCGTTGCGGGCAGCTGGTAGGTGAGCGACTTACCTGCCCCGGTCGGCATCACCGCAAGCGTCGAATGACCGCCCATGATCCGATCCACCACCTGCTGCTGAACTCCCCGAAAGGAGTGAAATCCGAAGACCTCGTGGAGCTTATTCAGCAACTCGGGCCCAGCTGGTGAATTGAGTTCGCCTGGAACAGGCGGAGTTTGCTCATCTGGAGGGCTAATTCGGAAGTTGCCAGTTTCGGTGGTCATGATGCTCGCCATGCCAGAACTCTCCCAACGAGAGAAGCGCCGGTCATCTTTAACGAACAAGGCTTTTGGGCGCGGGGCGCGCTGAGCGACTGGAACGTGCTTTTGGCCTCGCAAGCCCGGCGTTCGCTCACGCCCCAGAAGCCTTCGATAGAGGCTTATTCTACTCGCTACGACATGGGATCTACAGACTAGGTCAATTTGATCAGCCATTGAATTGTCCCGGCTTCGCGTGCGTTAGAAACCTTCGAGTCGAGTCACTGCACTGGGACTGGCGCAGAGCCCTGTTTGCGGCTAACCTTGCTTAATATTGTGGGGGTTACGTTCGGTGGGTGCGAGTTCCAACAGTGATGCAGGTGGCGAGGGTGAAGCTTCGGGCCACATTTTCCTCAGCTATTCGCGTGAGGAACGCGGGCAGGCGCTCCAGGTCATTAGTCTACTTGAAGGTAACGGGATCAAGGTCTGGTGGGATGGCTTGCTGGAAGGTGGCGAGAATTATCTCCCGACGACTGAGGCTGCACTTGAAAATGCAACTTGTGTTGTTGTTCTCTGGTCCAAAATCTCGGTGGATTCTCATTGGGTGCGTGATGAGGCACAGAGCGGGCGTGAGCGCCGCTGTCTCGTGCCGATTTCAATCGATGGAACGCAGGCGCCGCTTGGCTTTCGGCAATTTCAGACGATTGATGCGAGTTGTTGGAAGGGTAAGCCGGGGACGGTTGAAGCGGACCAAATTATCGCAGCGGTGAGGGCGCAGTTCGGGGCCACACCTTCGCAAGCCCCGAGCAGGGGTGTCGCAACACCGCCATTCATGCTGAGCCGGCGCACCCTTGTAATGGGTGGTGCCGGATTGGCCTGTGCGGCTGCATTGAGTGTGTTCGGATTTAACGCGCTTCAGCAGTCGGCTGGCGACTTAATTTCACTGGCTGTTACCCCATTCGAAAACCTCTCTGGCGATCCAGAGCAAGTCTGGTTTTCTGGCGGTTTGTCCAATGAGCTTCGCGCTGCGCTTGCCCGCAATCCCCGGCTGCGAGTGTCTGCTCCGACTTCATCCGCAGGCGGCGATGCTGATGCAGATGATCAATTTGATCTGGGCCGTAAGCTCGGCGTTGCTAATTTGCTGCGCGGCAGCGTGCAGCTGGCCGACGGGATTGTGCGGGTCTCGGCGGAGCTGGTGCAAGTTGAGGACGGGGTGATCCGCTGGGCGGAAAGCTTCGACCGGCAGTTTGAAGACGTCTTGGCTATTCAATCAGAGATCGCGTCCATTGTGGCCCGATCGCTCGTTGCGCAGATCGCTGGAGCTGAAGAGATCAACGCATCTCTGGCGAAGCAGAAGGGGGTCGGCGGCACCGACAATGTCGCGGCCTATGAAGCCTATTTGCGGGGACACTCGCTTTACGATCTGTCCTCTGGCGAAGCGAGCGACCGCGCTGCATTGGCTCAGTTTGATGCGGCCATCGCGGCCGATCCGGGCTTCGCGGCGGCTTACGCAATGCGCTCCAAAATGCTCGCGGCAATTGCCAATGCAACATCGCAAGCCAGCGAAATACGGCAACTCTATGATGATGCCATTTCAGCGGCGCAACAGGCTATCGATATTGCTCCTGATTTGGCAGAGGCGCACCTTGCCAAGGGGTTTGCGCTCAACAATGGCAGGCTGGACCGCAAGGCTGCGAAACCGCATTATGATCGGGCGAGAGAGCTGGCACCTGGCGATGCTGATGCGCAGCGTTCCGTTGCAACATTCCTGGCCTACGGGTCCGAGCAAGCGGCTGCGCAAGAGATAATCGCTAAAGTTTTAGAACTTGACCCGCTTAATGCACGAGCATTCAGGTCCGCTGGGTACATCGCCCTGCTGTCGCGGCGGTATGGCGATGTGATTGCTCATATCGAGCAGGCGCTGCGACTCAACCCTGAACTTGCGAGCGCCTTTTATGCTCTGGGTTCGGCGCACTATCTGCGCGGAGCCAATCAGCAAGCGCTCGATAGCTTCCGCAAGGAAAACGTTCCGCTGTTTGCTCTCACAGGTGAGGCATTGGTCCAAAAGAAGCTGGGCGACGAAGACGCCGCGCAATTGGTGCTCGACAATATCTTGGAAGCGTACGGCGCAGCGAGCCTGTACCAGCAAGCACAGATCCAATCGCAATGGGGCAACACCGCTCAGGCGATGGAGCTGCTTAACCGTGCGGTTGCCGCTGAAGATTCGGGTCTTTTGTTTTTGCCGAACGATCCCATGCTCGATCCAATTCGCGAAGCGCCTGGATTTTCGCGTTTGCAATCAAAGTTCGCGGCATGATAGCCCTAGTTTGGGTCCGTTGGAAAAGGGGAACGACAATGAAGAAAACAATGAAAGCTGCGGCATTGGGAGCTGCTTTCACGCTCACAGCCGCATGTGCAGGCGGCGACGCTGAGCCCGAGGCTGAAACGGCAGAAGCAGAGGCTGCTGCACCTGAAGCCGCCGAAGCCGCGGCGACTGATGAAGAAGAACTGGATCCGACCGGCAATCCGATCGGCCCCGGCCGCACGGAGGAATAGGACTTACGTCGATATGGATGCCCGGTGAGTGATCGCCGGGCATACAATCTTACCGAGCGCTGCTCACATATCTGGCGATCCAGCTTTTGACCTTGGCCACCCTAGTGTACTGGCTGGGCCTACCTGTCGCGCCGCACTTTTTGCCGGCGCTAACAACGCCGATCAGGGTAGGGCGCTGCCTTGCATCACCATAGTAAACGAGCGGCCCACCGCTATCGCCATAGCAGGTTTGCTGGCGATTGCGCCCGGCTGCACACAGCGCAGCATGAAGCAGGCGGCCGCGAAATTTGGTTCGCCGCGTACATGCGCTTTCGCTGCGTAGTTCCATCCGAACGGCCTGCAAATAGTCGGTGGATTGGCTGTTCGTAGCTTTGGTCCAGCCCCAGCCATAGGAATAGACAGGCATCCCTTGGGCAATTTTTCGTCTTCCTACCTGAAGCGGATCGAGGGTGATCGAGGCGATCTTTCTCACGGTGCTGCTGCGAGATCCGGCACGGTGATCATATTGGATCAGAGCAATGTCATAGACGTATTTGTTGCTCTTATTGTATTGCGGGTGAGGGATCGCGCGAAGGATCGGAAAAGTGATGCCTTCGTTCCGACGCGGGTTGTAGACGCCCAGTCTGAGTTTGTGGCCCCCACGGCGGATACTGGTGCCGTTGTCTACCAAGCAATGTGCGGCGGTCAGAACCCAACCTTTTGCAATGAGGGAAGCGCCGCACAGCACACGGTCCGCTTCGCTTAGCGTTTGTCCAGCCAGTCTCTTAGGACGCCAGAGCAACGCCTGCCATGGAGCCCGGCCAGGGCGGAGGCGGTAGCTGCCGATCGAGGCTGCGGTGGATGGGCAATTGTACTGGGTGTAGGTCTTGCCGCGGAACCGTTCACTTACCTCTACGCAGTCCTCATCCGGAGCATCAGGGATAACGAGGCGTTCCTGAGGGACAGTGGTTGGCTCATCTGCATCCTCGGGCGGGATGAAATTCTCATCGGCGACAGCAATGCGGACTTCCGGGACCAGTCCGGAAAACTGCTCCTCTTTAGCGCAGGCCTCTGCGACCTGCTGCGTGCAAAGCTGATTGAACAATTTCGCAGCACGCAGCGTGTCCGTCGCGACCCAATCGCTATCCAAAAGTGCATTGGCAAACTGTAGGCAGCCATCTGGATCTTTGGCCTCACAAGACCTTTCTAGCACTGCGACCAAGCGCGAAGGCCAATCGGCATCTTCAGAGCTCTTGTGGTTCGTGATCACAGTCGCGGCGCGGCCGCATATTTCGCCAACACCGTTGAGGCAGCTCCATTCCAGCGCACTGATTGCTGTGTCCACATCCGCCTCTGGCGAGTCTGGTACTGATAATGCGATCCCGAGATCGGCGCAGGCGCGCGGGTTTTGGGTTCCGCATTCCGCTTCAAGGCGCGGAAATTCGCGAAGCGTCTTTGGAATGTCGCAGTAAAAGCTGCCTAGCTGGCACGCTTGATCATAATAGGAAATCGCCAGCTCGCGGTCCTGCTCAACGCCGATCCCTTTGTAGACGCGCTCACCCGCGTTCAAGCATTCCAACACCGAACCCGCAAAGCATGCCAAGTGCTGATATTCGCCGATCTGCCATTGGTTTTCATCGGGGTTCTCCGAGTACTCAGAGATTAGACGACTGCAGGCATCTAAGACCTCCTGGCGGCATTGACCATCCAGGATCGAAAGCGCTCTATCGTGCTCGCCCAACCGTTGCTGGTCGTTCAAGATCAATATGGCCAGCGAACGGCAGGCGTCGCTGCTGCCAGCTTGGCAGGTATTCTCAAGTACTTGGCTAGAACGGACCAAATCGGGCGGGCCCAGCGCTTGCGTCTGCAAGAGACCAGCGAAATCTATGCAAGCCGATAGATCGCCCAGATCGCATGCCTTTTCGTAGAATGATGCGGCCTTAGGAAAGCTCATCGGTGATCCGCCCGCGCCAGCGTGAAATTTGCCGAGCTTGCTGCATCCTTTTGCAAAACCTGCATCGCAAGCATCGCCGTAAAGAATCGCGGCAATGTCTCCGACATTCTCTACGCCTTCGCCGAGCAGGTACGCATCACCCGCCGCAATGCAGGCTTCAAGGTCGCCTTTGCGGCAGGCCTTGCGATTGGCTTTGACCGCGCGCTTAGCGCGCCTCAGTTCCTCATCGCTGTAATTGTGGTAGGAGATCGTGCTGCTGCGTTGCTGAGCTTGCGGCTCTTCAGCATAGGCCGCTCCGGATGCCCACGTGGCCGCCAGCAGGAAGATCACAGTGCCAAAAGCGGCCTTCCAAATCGGCGTATGCATCGCATGTCCCCCTGCATTCGCCACTAATCCATCAGAGTTACGTGCATCGGTCAAGCTAAGGCGCGACGTGGCCGTGCTGCCGATTGGGCGAAGGGATGGGCAGGGTGCTCAGCCCAAAGCGCTTTGATGGCGATCAGAGATCATCGGTCCAAAGCCGCTCCATCATCCAATAGGTAAAGGACGCGCTCCATGCGATCAGCACGAGGCCATTGAGCGCCTCTATGCCTGAAACGATCCGCGTTGGGCCCACCGGGACAATGTCGCCGACGCCCAAAGTCGTGTAGCATGTAATTGAAAAATAGAAATAATCAGCCATCAACAATGGGGCTTCGCTGCCCTGTATGGCGATCTCGCCAAACCCAAATTCCTGCATCGCGTAAAACCCGAACGCATAGAGCATCACCTCCACCAAATGGACGCAAAACAGAGCGAATAGCACCACAAGCAGAGGGCGTTTGAACATGCGCACCTCGTCATTCAGGCGCGCCGCAAGCGTTTTTAAAACAACAAAATGCAGGAAGATTGTGCCGATCACCAAAATCGCGGCGACTGCCAAAGCAGCTATCATACCCCCTCCTTTGATCGCTCTTCACAGGCCCAGATTGCACGCGAACAAGAGCATGCTACAGCACTTTGATGGAAGTCGACAACTCACTCGCACTTGGGTTCGCTGCGCCGCCGCGCATCCTTTCAATCGGCGTGACGGGTCACCGCGAAGGAAACCCTGCTTTCAGCGACAATCGCGCGGCTATCGAACAGGCAGTCGCAGCGCTGTTTGCGCGGGTTAAGGACAAGATCGCATCTGCTCAGGAGCAGGCCGCAGAGCTCAGAGTGGTCACCAATCTCGCCAATGGATGTGACCTTATGGCGACGCAGATTGCGGCGAAACTGGATGCTACGGTCATTGCTCCGTTGCCATTTGGGACCGACGTAAACCTTGCCCTCAATATGCTCGGTTCCAGCTGGCCAGCTGCCATGCTGATCGCAGACGGACAGGAGCCGGAAGACAAAGCTGAAGCTGCAAATTGGCATGCTTTGAAGGCCGCGCATGCACAGGCAAACTGCTTTGAACTGTGTGATCAGGATGAGGCCTTAAAGCACTATCTCACGCGTCTTGCCGGCGATGCGCAGGATCATAGATTGCTTCTCGAATTTGAGAGCTTGATTGGCAAGCGAACCAAATTGGCCAGCCGCATCACGGTTGAGCAATCAGACATCCTGCTGGCCGTTTGGGATGGAACCTCGCCAACGGCGATGGGCGGAACACGCGACACTATGGCGGAGGCTTTGGCCGCAGATGTCCCCGTTATCTGGCTTGATGCACGTGATCCAGAGAGGCTGTGCTGGCTTGAGGACACAGGCGATTTGATGGTCTCTCACGATCATGCCGTTTCAACAGATGTTGCTGGCATGATCGATAAAGTCTGCGTGAATATAGAAGAGAGCTGGCAGCAAGTTGATCTGGCAAAAGAGCAATTGAACGCGGGCTCCTGGCGGCCCCACTCAAAGCGCCGCTTCCACGCCTATCGCCGGATTGAAAAAATGTTCTCTGGCGAGGGGGCTCCTTTCGCCTCAATCAAGCAGAGCTACGAAACAACCGACGAAGTGGCCAAGGGCGATGAGCAATCGATGATCGCAGCGACGTCTGATTTGCTGCAAGCCGATCAGGAATTGGCGCAATCGCTGGCGAGTTCTGTGACAACAAGGTTCGCGGCCGCCGACGGAATTTCGACGTTCCTCTCGGACGCTTATCGCGGCGGCATGGTGGCCAATTTCCTACTCTCCGCGGCTGCGATTATAGCGGGCGCTGCCTATCTGCCGTTGGTTGATGCAGAGGGGAAATGGCCGTTTGCTTTGCTGGAGCTCACACTGCTGTTGACGATTGTCGCGATCACCATCGCTGGTGTGCGCGGACAATGGCACAGGCGCTGGTTTCAAACGCGGCGGGTTGCAGAGTACCTACGCCATGCACCCATGATGGTGACGATCGGATTTAGCCGCCCGCTTGGGCATTGGCCGTCATCACCAGATGCGCGTTGGCCAGAGCTCTACGCCCGCGAGGTGATCAAAGGGGCTGGTCTACCGCGCCTTAAAGTGACGCACGGCTATTTGAAGAAGCACTTGAAGGACGTGGTCCGGCCATTTCTCATTGGACAACAGGAATACCACCGCAAGAAGGCACTTCGGTTGGAGCGTGTGCACCACAATCTCGACCGCATGTCAGAGACTTTGTTCATCCTCGCGATCATTTCAGTGAGCGCGTATTTGCTGCTCAAGTCCGGTGCGACGCTGGGTGTGCTGAGCGGCTCCGTGCCCAGCAGCGTGAGCAAGCTAACGACGTTTCTAGGCGTGGCCTTCCCGACCTTAGGCGCGGCGATCGCCGGCATTCGCTACTTTGGCGATTTTGAGCGATTTGCCGCAATGTCTGATGTCGCCTCGACGAAACTGGAGCGCCTTGTCCTGCGCTCTGACCTGTTGCTCGAGAGTTCACGAAGCGATGTGAGCTATGACGACTACGCTGACCTAACCCGGAAGATCGACGATGTCGTGACCGACGAAATCGCAAGCTGGCTATCAATCTTTGGCACGAAGAGGATATCGGTGCCGGTGTAGACCTTTGTCGGAGAAATGGCGAAGGCGGTGCGCCGAAGCTCGAGTGCTACTTTGAGTGCTTTTGTTTCTTAAACGGCTTTCCAGGCCCATTTGCGGCATTTTTATGCTTACCTGGCTTACGAGGCCCGTTTGCCGCTCCAGCGCCCTCATTTCGCGGCCTTTTCTCAAAGCTCTCGCCTTTTCGGTCATCACCGCCTTTGCGGAATTTCTTGGGTTTGCCCTTGTTCTTCTCTTTACCGCCATGGGCGGGCTTCGCCTTTACGCGAGGCCCTCGATCGCCGTCGCGCGGGCCAGCAGAGTGCGACTTGCGATTGCGCCGGGCGGTGTCACGCGGACCGTGTTCAGATGCCTCGATCAGGATGTTGTCCTGCTCATCGCCATTATCGCTCACTGAACCAGCGCTGCGCGCCACAGCGGCGGCGAATTTGTCAGCAATGGCGCGAGGGATTTGGAAGAACGTCTCGCTTTGACCGATACGGATTGCTCCGATTTCGTTGCGCGTCACATGCCCACGGCGGCAGATCAGGGGCATAACCCAACGCGGGCCAGCGTTCTGCCGGCGGCCAATATTCATGCGGAACCAGACTGTGTCCTCGAAGCCCGGACGGTGCGTGTCTTTTTGAGCCGCGCGGCGGGCCTCTGGGGTGTTTTCGATCAAATCTTCGGGTTCAGGCAGCTTTGAACGGTGTGCCTGCACCAGCATAGCTGCGATTTCTTCGGGTGTGCGCTCGGCCAGGAGTTTGCTCGCAAGTTCCTGATTGGCTTCATCCATTTCAATCGGTTGCAGCAATTTCTCGAGCAGACGCTCATGATCCTTGGCTCGGATTGCCTCTGGGCGAGGGGCGTCGGTCCAATTGGCCTCAATTTTGGCCGATTTCAGCATGGAATCGACCCTGCGGCGGCGAGAAAACGGCACGATAAGCACTGCCGTACCCTTTTTGCCTGCGCGCCCTGTGCGGCCAGAACGGTGCTGAAGTGCCTGCGCATCGCGCGGAATTTCAACGTGGACTACCAGGCTGAGAGTGGGAAGATCGATCCCGCGCGCGGCAACATCTGTGGCTACACAGACCCGCGCGCGCTTGTCGCGCAGCGCCTGAAGCGCTTGATTGCGTTCCTGCTGCGAATGCTCGCCAGATAGGGCTACAACGGCAAATCCGCGTTCTTGCAAGGTGGCGTGCAAATGCCGAACCTTGTCCCGTGTGGCGCAGAAAAGGATCGCGGTTTCCGCCTCGTGATAGCGGAGCAAATTGACCACCGAGTTTTCAATCTCAGTCGGAGAGACGGTGATCGCCTGATATTCAATATCACCGTGACCGCGCTGCTGACTGATGGTGGCAATCCGCAGGGAATTGATTTGATAGCGCCGCGCCAAAGCTTCGATTGGGCGAGGCATTGTCGCAGAAAACAATAAGGTACGGCGCGAAGTTGGTGTCGCGTCGAGGATGCTTTCGAGCTCCTCACGAAAGCCCATGTCGAGCATTTCATCCGCTTCATCGAGGACAATGGTGGCCAGTGCAGAGAGATCAAGCGCGCCGCGTTCCAAATGGTCGCGAAGTCGGCCTGGAGTGCCAACGACGATGGCTGCGCCCGCGCGCAAAGCGCGGCGTTCTTGCGATGGGTTCATCCCTCCGACGCAGGTTGCGATGCGTGCGCCAGCTTTGCTGTAGAGCCAGCCAAGTTCGCGGCTCACCTGCAGCGCAAGCTCGCGGGTCGGGGCAATAACGAGCGCCATCGGGGAAGGCGCGCTGCGCAAGGCACCGCTTTCGTCCAGCAATTCGCCCGCCATAGCGAGGCCGAATGCGACCGTTTTGCCAGAACCGGTCTGCGCGGAGACGACCAGATCACGGCCTAGTGCATCCGGCTTTAGCACCGCCTCTTGCACGGGAGTCGGGGCATCATAATCGCGTTCGGAGAGGGCCGCCTGAAGGCAGGCTGGAAGGCTTGGAAAACTCATGGCTTGATCTCAAATACAAGTGCGCGCGGAGGCGCGCGCAGCGGCCCTGATTGGCCGGTTAAATGGGGATTGTGGGTAGTGGGCGCAGGACGCCCGCAATCTGATGGGCCTGCCCATACGCGCCTTCGCGGCGTTTGGCTTGCGAAAACTTCGGTTTCTGCTGGAAGCGGAGTTAGCGTGGCAGAAAAGTGTCGCTTGCTTGGCGCCGCTCCACTATGCCATAGCAATGGCAGAACAATCGAATAATCAGATGGCTGAGGAGCGCACGGACCTCGCCGAAGACCGTACAGATTGGGCTGAGGATCGGACCCTAATGGCCAATGAGCGGACGTTCGCTGGATGGATGCGGACGGGGCTTGCTTCAGTCGGAATTGGACTTGGTTTCAATGCATTGTTTGGGAAACTTGACCCAATTTGGTTGCCTAAAGCGATCGCCACACTGTTTATCATGATCGGCATATTCATCTTCTGGGTTGCTGAGCGGAAGGGGTGCTCAGTTCAGTCGAGATTGGAGGCGCACAAGTCAGAGCCGATTGAGCGGATGAGTATGAAATTGGTGGCAGGCGCGATGGGTCTCGGCAGCGCGGCGCTCGCCGTCAGTATTTGGATCCTGAATTTCGAATAAATTTATGATTACAGTGTTTTGTGGATATTTTTGAATATCCGCTATTGCGACACCAGGGTGCTGGTCACCGAACCTGATGCGGTGACCGGCATAAAAAGGCCCTCTGCGGTGGGTATGATTTGGCCATGTGACAGGTCCGAGATATCAAACGACAGGTTGAATTCACCAGCCTTGATTGATCTCACACCCTCTTTAGCTTTGCCAATTACTGAATTGTAGTCATTGCTAAAATCCTCGACCAAAGATCGCTCGATCTCCCGTTTCACATCTTCACTGGCCATGATCCGGACCAGCAAATCTCCGACTGCGGTGTCCATGTCGCCAAACACTTGCAGGTCTTCGATCCGGACTACCTGGCTGTCTGGTTCGCTCACTGGCAATCCAGTCAGCCAAATGGTCCCTTTCGCTCGTCCCCAAATTCGGTCCGTCAAATTGCCGATGGGCTCCACCTGAGCCTCAATCCCAACCGCTAGCCTGCCGCCTTCAGCCGCATATAGTGTGACATTCTCAAATTCGAGATCGAGCCTGCCGAGTTCTTCTTTCGCAATACCCCGCTTGGCCACTCGTTTGAGCGCGCGCAAGATCACTGGCTCAAGCTGGTTGTAATTGGCGAGCACAGGCAGGGTGACCTCAAAACCGGTATCGCGTGTGATGCCAGCGTTGTTTCCCAGATTTTTGCGCTCAGGCACTGCTGGCTTATCGCCAACGAAAATCCCGAGCTTCGCGCGCAGCATGGCCTGAGCGGTGACACGGCGAGCGGACACACGCAGATTGCCCGCGCCGATCGCGGTGGGATTGAGCTGCATCCAAACTGGCGGATTGTCCGCGTTCAGCGACAGCGTTGTGAAACCTTGGTTCCAGAGCTGGGCCACTTGTGGGCGCAGATTGAGCGCCGAAAGCTCACGCTCGAGAGTTTTCTCTGCTTTGGCGAGAATCGGGGCGAGTTCGGCGTTGGCGCGCCGGGTAAAGCGGATACGTTGTCCCAGAACGTCGATTCCAGGCTCTTTAGACCATTGATAAGAAACGCGAACATCGGGCTTTAAACGCCAGTTTTGTGCGATCGCGACCTGCGCCGTCAGGCGAACATTGGCCGCAGCCGTCGCGGTCTCCCGTTTGATGATACCCCCGACATCGCGGGCCTGTATCTCTGCGGCGACCGGAAAACTGACGCTCAGGGTGTTGCCGCGCCCGGACAGGCGCATTGGCCCGCGCCGAATTTGCCCGACCAGCTGGCAGCTGATTTTTGGGGTTCGCCCGATCTCCCTGCCAAGCACGCGGATTGTTTCGCGCGGAATGCACTCCTCGATCTGCTCATCGATCGTGTAGAGCGTGCGCGACACCTCGCGCTCCAGTGAGCGGCGGATCGTTTCCAATGAAACGCCGAGTTCTGTGACCAGGACGGATTCTTCGGTTGGATATTGCGCCGCAGGCTCCATCCGAGCCGGTGCCGGGGCCTCGACAATCCGAATATGGAACCAGATGAGATAGGCGGCAACAACACCAATCAAAGCCACGATGAAGGTGAGTAAAACCAAAAGCTTATGCTTGGTTTGCATGCTTCTTGCCCGGCCCAGGAGCGATTGAGTGTCTGCGGTCCCCATTTCCGGTGACTGTAAGCGGTTTGAGCGCGCAAGGCCACTGGCGGCGTTAGCCTCACGGAAAAAGCCACTCAAACACCGGATATCAGGTAAGTTTTGGTAAATTCTGAGTGAAGATCCGGCTCAAAGCGCTGAACGCCAGATTAACTGCGTCGTTAAAGTGTTAAATCTTGTTTCAAATGGCAGGAATCCGGGCTTTTTCGCCGACTCCAAACAGTTCGTTAACCATTACTGCGTATTTGTCGTACGTATGAATACACAGAACCCATTTAAGCCGACTTTGGCTAACACCGTCACCTCAGTTCTCGCCCTGGGAGCTTTCTCGCTTGTTGCGGTGGCTCCGGCACACGCCGCAGGGGTCGACGCAGGCACGCTGATCGAGAACACCGCGACGGCGACCTACGAGGATGGCACTGGCCCGCAAACGGTCGATTCCAATACCGTCACAGTGCTGGTTGACGAGTTGCTCGACGTGACCGTCACCTCGCTGGACTCCGGTCCGGTTGGCACGACACCTGGCGATGCGGTGCTCACATTCGAGCTCACCAATCAGGGCAATGGACCAGAGGCGTTCGAGCTCACCGCTGATCCAGCGGTTGCTGGCAACGACTTCGATACGACAATTGACGGCATTGCGGTCGATACGAACGGTAACGGCACATACGATCCAGGCGTCGATCAAATCCTGACGGGTCCAGAGACAACCGCTGTGCTTGATGCAGACGACACGCTGACGGTTTTCGTACTGGTCACCGTGCCTGCTGGCGCGACTGACACGCAAGAGAGCGATGTTGAGCTGACGGCAGAAGCGGTCACCGGAACGGGCGCACCGGGAACCAGCTTCTCGGGCCAAGGCGTGAGCGGCGGCGATGCGATCGTCGGCAGCACTGGCGCCGATGCAACCGCAACGGGCTCACTGCTGGTCGGGATCACAACAGTCGATCTCGTCAAGTCTGCGACCATCGTCGATCCATTCGGCGGCACCAGCGCGGTTCCCGGCTCAGTCGTGACCTTCACCATTTCCGCTGAAGTCACCGGCAGCGGCTCGGTCGACAATCTGGTCGTCATCGATGCCTTCCCGACTGACACAACTTACGTGGCCGGATCTCTCACATTGGCAGGCGGCACTCTGACCGATGCCAGCGGCGATGACGCGGGCGAGGCCAGTGCAACCGGCATCAGCGTCGATCTGGGCACGGTTGCCGGCGGCACCACCCAGGCAATCACTTTCGATGTCACCATCGATCAATAAGAAAATAGACAAGGGTCTGATACAATGAAACTTCTTGGACAAATTTGCGCGGCTCTGATGGTTTTTGCTGTCCCAGCTGCTCCGGCAATCGCTCAAGGCAACCCAATTGTCTTGTCCGGCGACGTTATGGCTGTGAAAACCAGCACCGACTCAGCCGGAAACGAGCAAACCGAATTGGTTGAGCCGAATGTTATCGTACCGGGCGATCGTCTGATCTTCGGCACCGATTACAACAATTCTGGCTCTGAAACGGTGACGGACTTTGTTGTCACCAACCCGCTCCCAGCAGCCGTTGCGCTGGCATCTGATGCCGACGCCGAGCTGACCGTGTCAGTTGACGGCGGCAACACTTGGGGCGTGCTTAGCTCTTTAACCGTGACTGGCGAGGACGGCGCAAGCCGCGCCGCGCAGCACGGCGATGTTACACATGTTCGATGGACGCTTGCCTCGGTTGCACCGGGCGAAACAGGCCGTCTCGAATATCCAGCAATCATTCGCTGAACAGCGAGCGATAACCGCCAAGCCTTGCGGGCGGAATTTTTGACGCAGGGCACACGCAGAGGATTATTAAAATGAGACCTTCAACCCAATGGTTGGGCACAGTGAGCGCTGTCGCGCTCATCGTCATGTCCAGCACGCCAGCGATGGCTGTGGGAACGAATGCTGGTGACTCTATCACCAACAACGTTTCCGTGGCTTATCAAGTTGGCGGCGTAGATCAAACTGAAGAAACAGCGTCGGACACGTTCACCGTTGACCGCAGGGTCGACGTGGTCGTTGACTTTACCGGTACCGGCAACACATCGGTATCTCCAGGTGAAGAAAATGCCGTACTGGCGTTTGAAGTAACCAACCTTTCGAACGACACCATCGATCTCGATCTTACGACTGCGCTGAATTCGGGCACAGCCGGGAACATCGCCAATTTCGAGATATATATCGACGCCGACAATGACGGTGTTTTGGATGCTGCCGAGCTTACAGCTGGCCCGGTAACCTTCCTTGACGAAGTTGTTGAGGACGCAACCGTCGCAGTTCTCGTCGTTGCCGACATTGGTCTGGGCGCAACGGATGGCAATACATTCGATGTTGTGCTGACTGCTGACGCACATGCGGCTTCGGGTACTGCAGGTTCGCTTGGAGCTGAGCTGACAGCAACCCCTGGTGTAAACACTAGCGGTGTAGACACCGTTCTGGCTGACGGCGCTGGTACAACCGATAGCGCCAACCAAGGCGACTTCTCGGATCTTGGTACATATGAAGTGGCTGCTGCTGCTGTGACTGTTGCCAAGACCAGCGCGATCATTAGCGATCCAGTCAACAACACGACCAACCCGAAAGCCATCCCTGGTGCAATCATTGAATATTGCATCACCGTGGCGAACGGTTCGGGCGCGGCGACTGCCACTAGCGTTAACGTGAACGACTTGCTGCCAGGCGATGTAACTTTTCTCCCTGCGTTCGGCATCTTCGTTGACGGCGATGCGGCCTGTGCCAATGGTACGAACGGCGTTCCAGGCGGCGACGCTTCATTTAGCGGGGGCTCTGGCCCAAGCGGCGAAGACGAAGTCTCCGGCACGCTGAGCGATATCGCGGCCGGTCAAACGCGCTCGCTCTACTTCCGCGTCGAAATCGACTGATAGAGCGGACTTAGACCCTGCGTGTAGCCCTCTCTCTGAGACGTCTGGCAGCAGCACTCTTGTTAGTGCTGCTGCCATTTGTCGTGCTCGGAGAGGGGGCACGCGCGCAGTCAACCACCACTACTAATACGATTACCAATATTGCCGAGGCGACTTGGCAATTTAATGGCACTCCGGCGAGCACCAGCTCAAACGAAGTGACGATTGAGGTAACCCAGGCACCGCCTGAAATTCGTGCCCTTCGTTCTGCGCCAAACGGCGTAGTTGACCTCTCTTTCCAAGCGCCACTTTGCAATGTCGCTGGCCAAGGGGCGCAAGGCATTGGCGGCCCTAACCAAACTATGGTCCAAATCACAGGCGCAGAGCCCACAAATGTGCTGCGTCCGGGCCAAGACTTGCTATTTGAGGTTCAAGCAGCGGCTGCAAACGTCGATTCTGACGCGATTGACAGCCTAAATGTCGTGATCACCACCAGCTCTGGCGACAGAGAAACCGAAACAATCTTCGAAACTGGCCCAAATACGGGTATTTTCATTGGTCAGATCCCAACACGCCGGGCACCGCCCGCTGCGGTTCAAGGGGATTGCCGCCTCAGCATTGCTGATGGTGAGATGATCCAGATTGCTGCTTCATTGGTCGGGCAAGACGATATTATCGTCCAAACCGATGTTGAAGTTCTGGCTGATCCATTTGGCGTGGTGTTCGACAGTGAAACCGGTGAGCCCGTCGATGGCGCGGTCGTTACCTTGGTTGATGATGCGACCGGCCTGCCAGCAATTGTGTTTGCCGAAGATGGTGTAACTTCATGGCCTTCAACGGTAATTTCAGGACAGCCAATCACTGATGGCGCTGGCAATGTATTCCCAATTGGACCTGGTGAATATTGGTTCCCGCTCACATCGCTGGGCCGCTATCGTCTAATTATAGAGCCGCCAGAGCCCTTCACAGCACCTTCAGTTGTGTCGCGCGAAGCGTTGGCTAACCTAAATCGCCCTGACGGCAGGCCATTTGTTATCCAAAATGGTTCGTTTGGCGGTTCGTTTGAACTGGTTGATCCAACTCCGGTTCAAATCGACATTCCGCTCGACCGTCCGAGCCTTGAAATAGGGCTCACCAAAACGGTCTCTCGCGAGCGGGTGCAGCCGGGCGATGTTGTATTCTATACGCTTACGGCGACAAACCCTGATCCTGCGCGGATTAAGCGTGATGTGACGCTGAGTGATGTCTCGTCATCCTCGCTGCGTTTTCGCCCGGATAGTGTCCGGATTGATGGCGTTGAAGATCCTGATGCGGTGACATTCACACCTGACGGCAGCGCTCTGTCGATCGCCTTGGGTGATATTGCCGCAGGTGCCTCATACCGCGTAACATATGCGATGGTTGTTCGCGCAGACGCGTCCCCTGGACGCGCCGCGAACGATGCGCAAACTATTGATTCACTTGGCCGAATTGCACGGGCAAGCGCCGTGATCGACATTGAGCGCGATGGCATTGCTGACCGCATGACAATCATCGGCCGCATCACCGCTGGCCCATGTTCGCTGCGCAATCCGCGCCGCGGCATTCCAGGCGTGCGCGTCATGCTCGAAGATGGCAGCTTTGCCATCACGGATGCTGACGGCCGCTATCACTTCGAAGGCGTCGTTCCAGGCACGCACGTGGTCCAAGCCTCGCGTATGACCCTGCCTGAGGGCTCGCGCTTCGTCGATTGTCATCGTTCAACCCGCAGCGCGGGCAGCGCCAATTCACGCTTCATCATCGGCCAAGGCGGCAGCCTGATGGTCGCAGATTTCCATGCGATCGTACCTGAAGGTGCGCTCGAACCGGTTGCACCTTTGGCTGAAACCACGCCAGAGGGCGCAATCGCACGCGAAATTGACGCTCAGGCCGCTTCTGACGCGCCTGCAGCGACCACAGCTCAGCTCAGTGGCGGCGAAGACGCTCTCGGCGGCGGCGGCGCTCTCCGTGCCGAACGCCCGACGCTTGGCGCCATTCAAGAACAAAGCGCACCAGCGCTGTCGCCCGCGACCGATTGGATCGCACTGGGCGACGGGCCAGACGGCTGGTTGACCCCTGAAGTCGGGCACAACCCGCGTGCGCCGGCCATTCGCGTGGCTATTCGCCACCGCAAGGGTCAGAAGATCGTTCTGCGCGTTGATGGTGAGCCGGTGAACCCGCTCACCTTTGACGGCACAAAGAAGCCTCAGCGCGGCAAATTTGCCGTCAGCACCTGGCGCGGCGTCCCATTGGACGGCGAGCGCACGGTGCTGGAGGCGGATGTGATCAACTCTTTTGGCGAGATCAATGAGACGATCACCCGCGAGGTGTTCTTCACGACCTCACCTGCGAAAGTTCAGCTCGTACCAGAACAATCGAAACTGATTGCTGATGGCCGGACGCGTCCGGTCGTCGCTGTGCGCGTGCTGGATCGCAACAACCGTCCGCTGCGCGAAGGCGTCTCAGGCGAATTCATGCTGAACGCGCCCTATGAAAGCGCCGAGCAGATCGATCGCCAGCAATTGAACCAGCTTACCGGCCTTGCGCCAAGCTCAGCCCGCTGGGTTGTTAAGGGCAGCGATGGCATTGCGCACATCGAACTGGCACCGACCATGGTTTCCGGTTCGCTGCGTTTGGACTTCCGCTTTGATGATGGCGACATTGTTCGCACTCAGGAGCTCGAAGCATGGATTGAGCCGGGCGACATCGAATGGACCATCATCGGTCTTGCCGAGGGCACTGTTGGCGCGAAAAGCGTTGCTGATAACATGGAGCGCGCGGGCAACTTCGCCAGCGACCTGGGCGATGATGCGCGCATTGCGCTTTATGCCAAGGGCCGGGTGCTGGGCCGGTATCTGCTGACTTTGGCCTATGACAGCGCGAAACAACGCGAAGATCAGCGCGTGCTCGGCGCGATTGATCCGCAAGCCTATTACACAGTCTTTGCCGATGGCTCGAGCCGCCGGTTTGACGCGGCTAGCCGCGAGAACCTCTATGTCCGCATCGAGAGCTCAACCTTCTATGCGCTCTATGGCGATTTCGAAACGGGCTTTGATCAGACTCAGCTTGCACGCTACAACCGTACAGCAACCGGCCTGAAGGGCGAGGCGCGCTTTGGCCAAGTGAAGGCGCAAGCTTTTGCGGCTGAGATTTCAACTCGCCTTCGCCGTGATGAAATTCAGGGCCAAGGCATCAGCGGCCCATATCGTCTGTCGAGCCGTAGCATCCTCGCTAATAGCGAGCGCGTTACACTTGAAGTGCGTGATAGGTTCCGCTCTGAACTTGTTGTTTCTTCACGAGAATTGTCTCGTTTTATCGATTATGATATCGATCTGCTGTCAGGAACGATCACCTTCTCTGAGCCAGTCCTGAGCCGCGACTTTAACTTAAACCCACAATTCATTGTAATTAATTACGAAATTGATGGTTTCAGTGAAGGTGAACTGAATGCTGGCTTCCGTGTCGACTGGACGAGCAAGAGCGGCAACGTCCGTGTCGGCGCCAGCGCGATCACTGACAAGGGCGAGGGTGCCCGCACCAATCTCGGCGCAATCGACCTGCGCGCTCAGCTGGATGAGAACACCGAACTGCGCGCTGAGCTAGGTCTGAGCCGCACCGAGGGCACAACCTCCAATGGCTGGTTGGTTGAAGCTCAGCATCAAACTGGCAAGCTTGACTTGCTGGCCTACGCTCGTTCGCTCGACGCCGACTACGGTGTTGGCCAGCAGAACGGCGCAGAGCAAGGTCGCCGCAAGTTTGGCGTTGATGGCCGTTTGCTGATCAGCGATGATCTCAATCTGGTCGCTAGCGTATGGCAGGATGACAGCCTGACTGACGACAGCCGCCGGCGTGCCGCTCAACTGCAACTGGGCTACACCACGCAGAACACTGACCTCACCGCAGGCCTTGCGCATTTCAACGATCGCCTGGCCGATGGCACGCGCAACAAGTCGACTGTTGTCGAAGGTGGCATCAGCCAGCGTTTGCTCGACAACAAGTTGGAACTCAGCGCGACCAGCGCGATTGCTCTGGATGCGACAGAGAGCATTGATCTGCCGACCCGTCACCGTTTTGGGGCTCGCTACGCCATCACAAACGATATCCGTCTTGTCGGCCAGTATGAGATCGCCAATGGCGAGAACATCAATGCCCGCACAATTCGCGGCGGCATCGAAGTGACCCCATGGCAGGGCGCACAAGTCGTCACGACCCTGGGCCAGCAAAGCATTGGCGAGCTCGGCAATCGCAGCTTCGCAGCCTTTGGCCTGTCGCAATCTCTGCAAGTCAGCCCAGCGCTGACACTGGACGCTACGATTGACGGTAGCCGCACGCTGAACGGCGAACCGGCTGCGATCAGTGTGATCAACCCTGATCAGCCTGTTGCAAGTGGCGGCCAGCTGACGGGTAATTCTCAGTTTGAAGACTTTACCGCGGTTACTCTCGGCGCTGCATGGCGCAAGGATCGCTGGAGCGCGACGGCTCGCGGTGAGTACCGCGATGGCGAGTTTGCGGAGCGTAAAGGCTTCACCGTCGGTGCAATCCGTCAATTGGGTCAAGGCAGCATCGTCGGCTCTGGCGCGACATGGACCGAAGCGACCGCTGAAAACGGCGCGACCACCGAAATCTTTGACGCAAGCCTCGCGTTTGCGCACCGACCGGACTCATCCGAATTCGCGACCTTGGGCAAGCTTGAGTATCGCAGCGACACCGTTCGCGGCGCAATCGCTGGTGAAGCGGGCGCGGCTGGCCGCACCGCTCTGACGGTAACTGGCGATGCACGTTCGCGCCGTCTGGTCGCCAGCGTTTCAACCAATTGGTCACCAAGCGATTGGGACCGCGATGACAATGGCAATCTGCGTCAGACCCGCCGCGATGAGCTGTCGCTGTTCCTCGGCGGCCGTTACAACCTCGACCGTTTCGAGGGCACAGAATTTTCTGGGACAAGTGTATTGGCCGGGCTTGATGCGCGCGTCGGTATCGGCGAGCGGTTTGAGATCGGTGCAACCACCACTGTTCGCGCAAACTTGGAAGATGATGTCACCAGTTTCTCATATGGCCCGCACATCGGCTTTGTCCCAGCGGATGGCATGCTGCTGACCGTGGGTTACAATGTCGAAGGCTTCCGTGACGAGGACTTCTCGGCGGCGCGCAACACCGACAAGGGTGTGTTTGCCTCGATCAAGGTGAAGTTCGACACTGACACATTCAGCTTCCTGGGGCTGCGCCGATGAGCGCTACCCTAACTTTTAGCGCCCGCGTAAAACTCGCGCTGCTTGCCCTGATCGCGGTATTCGCCGCGCTTATGCCGAGTGCGGTTTTGGCGCAGGACGCGGATATCGATTGGGCTGATGCAGGCGTTGCGAGCTTTGGCGCTTGGCCGACCGGCACGGTCGTTACTGGCTCCGATGGCACCACAGCGCAGGTTGATTTTGCTGTCACTGACGATGGTGACGGAACATTTGTTCCGGCCTTTGGTGGTGATTTCTTGAGCTTTTTTGCCGGCAATGTCGGCGCGTCAGTATCCCCATTGTTGATGAGCTTTAACAACCAAGCTTTCGATCCGGACGACCGCATTGTGGTCACGATCACGCTCAACCGCGCCGTTACCAATCTCAACTTCTCCATCAACGACATCGATAATGGCAATTTCTCTGATGCAATGGAGGTCTATTACGATGACGACCTGACCGGCGCGTTCAGCAACGCAGCGACCAACACCGCTTTTTGGACAGCTGGACCAGCAATCGCACGGACGAACAATGCGACTGTCAACGGGTGGACTGGCATAGCCCCCTCTGACCAGTTCACTACGGATGGTGACCTGACATTTGACTTTAACACACAGCAAGTGCGCCGAATTCAAATCGTCTATTTCAGCAACACCGGCACTGGTGATCCAGGACAGCAGTTTTCGACGATCTCGGATTTTGATTACGATGGTCTGACGGCTGACTTGTCACTTACCAAAACCTTGCTCGGCTCCCCTCCCAGCAATGGTGGTTTTGTAACGTGGCAATTGGTGGTCACCAGCGCGGCGTCCTCCGAAGCTCCCGCCACTGGAATTGTGGTGGATGATAATCTCCCCGCCAGCTTTACCTTTGATGGTGCGAGCGGGGATGGCAGTTTCGACTCAGGAACGGGTGAATGGACCGTAGGGACATTGGCGCCAGGAGCCAGCGCGACGATCAACATTCAGGGGTTCATCTCCGCCGCCGCAGGCAGCACCATCACCAACACGGCAGAGGTCATCTCTAGCAGCCTGAGGGATCCGGATTCGACCGTGAACAATGGGGTCACTGGTGAAGACGACTTTGCCTCAGAGAGCTTTGTCGTCGCGGCAAACCCGCCCAGCACGCCGCCCGTTTTGGCCTGTCCTGCGGGTCAGTCGGTGTTCGATTGGGATGCTGTTGCATGGGCTGCGGGCAGCCTCAACAATACCTATCCGCTCAGTACATGGGGAACGATTGAATTCGATATCGTCTCGACCGCGAACCTAACTTTCCGTGCATCATTTGGCGGCCAGACCCCGATTTTGACTGACGAAGTCTCTGGCGGCCTCATTCCCACTCAGCAAGCACTCGCGTTTAACGCGGACAACGACAACCGCAGCCAGGAAGTTGTCACCACCGTGACATTGCCGCGAGTGGTAACAGGGGCGCAATTCAAGGTGTTTGATATCGACCAGTCAGCTGCCTTTCAAGACCGGGTGACGGTTTTCGGACGGTTGAATGGCGTGGTCGTGAACGCCATTCTTACCAACGGCAACGCAAATACGATCAGCGGCCCTTCCTTGATCGGTAGCGGGGGAGCCGGCGACACCACAAACACTGGTGACGGCACATTCACCTTCTTAGACCCGATCGACACAATTGTGATTGAATATGGCAACGGCCCTGGCGCACCTACCAATCCGGGTAACCAGAGCATTGCGATCCATGATTTCACGTTCTGTACACCGGAACTGCCCAATATCTCCGTGACGAAGATCAGCTCGGTCATTTCCGATCCGGTGAACGGCACGACGAACCCGAAGGCCATTCCGGGGGCATTGGTCGAGTATTTGATCACGGTATCGAACACCGGCCCCGGCGCGACTGATGCGGATAGTGTTGTCGTGACCGATGATGGTCCGGCGGACGCAAAAATGTGCTTGATTTCAGAGGCTAGTGGACCGGTTATCTTTACTGATCCGGGCTCGAACACAGGCCTGACATACAATTTTGCTAGCATTGGATCGGGAACGGACGATCTCGAATTCTCCGACACCGACGGCAGCAATTTTGGGTACACCCCAGTCGCGGATCCAGAAGACGGCTGCGACGGCGAAGTCACTGACTTCCGCTTGAGCCCCAGCGGCGCAATGGCCGGCAACAGCACCTTTACGCTGCGCGTGCGCTACATCGTCGAATAATGGCGGTAAGTTCTTGGCTATGCATACGTAATGCGCGGCCTGGCCGATTGACCTGATCTAGCCAGGGTATATGTCGCGGGTAATGGCCGCGACTTCTGACCTCTCCGATCCGCCATCCCTTGCTTCTTTGGCCGCGAGTGGAACAGCCTCGCTGTTTCTCGATTTTGACGGGACTCTGGTCGAGCTGGCTCCTAAACCGGATGCGATCGCGGTGCCGGAGTGGCTGGAGCAGGGTCTGTCCGAACTTGCCCGCCAATTGGAACAACGCTGCGCCGTTGTGAGCGGGCGTTCGATTGCTGAGCTCAAACACTACATTGGCGCGGCGCCGCTAGCTTACGCTGGGTCTCACGGGGCGGAAATGCTGGGCGCTGATGGCGCGTTGTTGCGGGCCCAAGATCACGGGCTTCCTGACGCGATTGAGACGGCGCTGAAGGCCTTCGCTGACGAGCATGATGTTGCTTATGAAGAGAAACCGCATGGCGGCGCGCTCCATTATCGCAGCGCACCCGAAAAGGCGGCGCTCGTGCATGGTTTTGCTGAAGAACTCGCCGCTGAGCATGGCTGGCGCGCGCAAAGCGGCAAATGCGTGGCAGAGCTTGTCTCCCTTGGCGCAAGCAAAGGCGAGGCCGTGTTCGCATTCATGCAAACACACCCCTTTACCGGATCACGGCCCATCTTTCTCGGCGATGATTTGACCGATGAGGCAGGATTTGAAGCCTGCCAGAACCTCGGCGGGATTGGGATTGTCGTCGGCGAGCGAGCAACAAATGGAGCAGAAACTATGGCGCAATTCGCTTTGCCAGACGTGGCGTCTGTGCATGATTGGCTTGGACTATGAATAACCCCATCGGGCACGTTCCCAATCTTGAGCTATGGCCCATTGGTAATTGTCAGGTCTCCGGCCTTACCGACAAAACCGGAGCATTGGTGTGGGGCTGCGTGCCGCGCGTAGATGGCGACCCGGTTTTCTCGGCTCTGCTCAACGGTGATCAGCGCGATGCCGGGATCTGGCGGTTCGACTTGGAGGGGCAGGTCAGCTCGTCGCAGGAATACATTCGCAACACGCCGAACCTGGTTACGACTTTGACAGCCGATGATGGCAGCGCGGTCGAAATTCTCGATTTCTGCCCTCGCTTTGAGCGGTCCGGGCGAATGTACCGGCCGGTCTCCTATGTCAGAATTGTGCGCCCGATCGCGGGCACCCCGCGGGTCAAAGTCGTGCTCAACCCGACCAAGAATTATGGCGCAGAGCTGGCTGAGACTACGCATGGAACCAACCACATCCGCTATATCGCGGGTAAGCAGTCGCTGCGGCTGTCGACGGATGCGGCGGTTGGATACATCCAGGAAGGCCGCGCCTTTCGCGTTGAGGCGGACACGCATTTCTTCCTTGGCCCGGATGAGCCCTTCGTCGGGAACTTGCGCGAAACGGTCCGCTCTATGGAGCAGAAAACGCGCAAATATTGGCAGCATTGGACGCGCGGTCTGCACATTCCATTGGAATGGCAAGACGAAGTCATCCGCTGCGCAATCACGCTGAAGCTGTGCCAGCATGAAGAAACCGGCGCGATTGTTGCGGCGCTGACGACGTCTATCCCAGAGGCCGCCAATACGGAGCGAAATTGGGACTATCGCTACTGCTGGATTCGCGATTCCTACTACACCGTGCAGGCGCTCAACCGCTTGGGCGCGCTTGATGTGCTGGAGAAATATCTCGCCTATCTGCGCAACATCGTGGACGGCGCGAAGGGCGGTCAGATCCAGCCGCTCTATTCGGTCATGGGGCAAAGCGAGCTCGATGAAACCACCGCCGCGCATCTGGCCGGCTATCGTTCTATGGGACCAGTGAGACGCGGCAACGCGGCCTACAAACAGATACAGCACGATTGTTATGGCCAGATCGTCTTGCCGACGGTGCAGGCGTTTTTTGACCGGCGCCTGCTGCGCACAGCCAAGACCGAAGACTTCGAGGCTCTCGAAGAGGTCGGTGAAATGGCGTGGAAGATGCACGATCAACCGGACGCAGGCCTGTGGGAATTCCGCACCCGGCAAGAGGTTCACACCTATTCTGCGATCATGTGCTGGGCGGCTTGTGACCGGCTTGCCAATGTCGCGGAGCGGATCGGCCAAACCGATCGCCGCGTCTATTGGCAAGAGCGCGCGGACGCCATTCGCGCGCGCATCGAGAAAGATGCCTGGAAAGAGGGTGAGGGCGACCAAGGCGGCCATTACGGCGCAAGCTTTGAGAGCGATTATCTCGATGCGAGCCTTCTCCAAATGGTGGAACTGCGCTTCCTTTCGCCTGACAATGAGCGGTTTCAGTCGACCTTTGCCGCCATCGAGCGCGATCTGCGCCGGGGCGATCACATGCTACGCTATGCCGCGGAGGATGATTTCGGCGCGCCAGAGACGGCGTTTAACGTCTGCACATTCTGGCTGATCGAGGCGCTGCATTTGGCGGGGCGCGATGCCGAAGCGCGCACTTTGTTCAACACCATGCTAAGCCACACAACGCAAAGCGGCCTGCTGTCAGAGGACTTGGATTACGAAACTGGCGAGCTGTGGGGGAACTTCCCGCAGACCTACTCGCTAGTAGGGGTAATCAATTGTGCCGGACTGCTGTCCAAATCCTGGAGTGAAGTGCGATAACCCGCCCGAAAAACAGACTGGTCGTCATTTCCAACCGCGTGGCCGTACCCAAGGCGCGGGGTGCGGCTGGTGCTCAAGGCGGGCTGGCGGGCGCGCTTAAGGCGGCGCTTAAAGAGAACGGCGGATTGTGGTTCGGCTGGTCGGGCCAGGAAAGCGAAGACCGCACCGGCAATATGAATATCCAGCGCGGCGACGGCGTGACCACCGCAACGATCGATTTGTCGAAGCGCGACGTTGATGAATATTACAACGGATACGCCAATTCGACGCTGTGGCCGCTGTTTCACTACCGGATCGATCTTACCGAATATGAGAGCAAAACCGGCAAAGGGTATGAGCGCGTTAATGACCGCTTTGCCGAGAGCGTGCTGCCGCTGATCGAGGAGGATGACCTCGTCTGGGTGCACGATTATCACCTGATCCCCTTGGGAGAGCGGCTGCGCGAACGCGGCGTGAAAAACCGCATTGGCTTCTTCCTGCATATCCCTTGGCCACCGACCCGCCTGCTCACTTCGCTGCCGTTTCACGAGCGATTGGTGCGGACCTTGCTCGACTATGATTTGATCGGCTTTCAAACAGAGGAATGGCTTGGAAGCTTCCTGCATTATTGCGAAAACGAGCTCGGCGCTGAGGTTGACGAGGCGACTGGCCGCATCGCCTTTGAAGGCCGAGAGACGCGGGCTAAGGCCTATCCGATCGGGATCGACTGGGATCATTTCCAAAGTCAGGGCGCGAATCAAGATGCGAAGGCCGCTGAGCAGCGCTTCCTCGCCTCAACCCGCAACCGGACCGCGATGATTGGCGTCGACCGGCTCGACTATTCCAAAGGCCTGCCAGAACGCATCGACGGCATTGGGCGCTTTTTCGATCAGCAGCCCGAGCGCACCCGCGATCTTGTGTTTATCCAGATCGCTCCGCCTAGTCGCGAAGATGTTGATAGCTATCAGAAAATTCGCGCTGAGTTGGAGCAGAAGACCGGGCAAATCAACGGCGCGCGAAGTGAGGTCGATCTCGTGCCGATCCGCTATGTGAACCGGGGATACAGCCATGCTGAATTGTTCGGCTTTTTCCGGGCATCGAAGATTGGCCTTGTGACGCCGCTGCGCGATGGAATGAATTTGGTGGCGAAGGAATATGTCGCTGCGCAAGACCCAGAAGATCCCGGCGTCCTTCTCTTGTCTGACTTTGCCGGTGCGGCGCAGCAGCTTGGCTGTGATGGGAAGGGCGCCGTCTTGGTCAATCCGCACAGTCCGGACGATCTGGCGCGCGCTATCAACCTCGCGCTCGACATGCCATTGGCAGAGCGCAAACGCCGCTTTGAAGCGATGCTCCCTACGGTGCGCGATGACAACATTCAGGAATGGACGCTGGATTTCTGCGGTGATCTGGCAGGCGCGACCGCGCAGTAACTCCGGGTATGCGCAGCTAGATCGCGCGCCGGACTGCCATATTTGGCTCAGGCTCCCAGCCTGCACTTTTCTCAAGATAGGTCCGCAGATCGGTATGCCCGCGGCCGGCGCGCAGCTGGATCAGCCGCTCAATCCGCCCCGCGATCTTGCTGGGTTGAAATGGTTTGCGAATGTAATCCTGTGCGCCTGCATAAATCGCCTGCTCTTCGTCGCGGATACCAGTTAGCGCGGTGAACATGATCACCGGCAGATCATACAGAGAAGGAGAGCTGCGAATTTTCCGCAGCAGCGCGCAGCCGGACATGCCCGGCATGTTCTGATCGAGCAAAAGCACGTCAGGGCGCCGTTTTTGCAAAAGGTCCCACGTTTCGGTGCCATTGGTGACCCATCCGCACGGGTGGCCAGCATCAATGAGCGCTTCTGAGGCAAGGCCTGCTACGATTTCATCGTCATCGGCGATAAGGACATAAGCCATAGTGTTTTCCGTCTCGTCGTCTCTCCCCGTCCTTCCCCGGTCTAAATCTCTTCGCCTCAATTTCGGCTTTGCCGGGCTCCCAGCGATACTACCTAAGGGGTTTGCCATAGACGCTCAGCCGCAGATTTCGGTGACCCAAAAGGATGGGCGTTGCCGTGCGTCGGCGCGCCTGCCACTGTCCGCGCCATGATTCGAGAGCATGACCCAATCCCGTTCGAGCAGACCGACGGCATTCACAATTTTCGCGATTATGGCGGCTATGCCGTCGCTGGCGGGGGGAGAGTGCGCACAGGCCTATTGTTCCGCTCTGGCCAGCATATGGAGGCGAGCGATACTGACCTAGAGCTGATCCAGCGCCTCGATATTCGCACCATTGTCGATCTGCGCGGCAGCAGCGAGCGCAGCGGGTTTCCATGCCGGCGTCATGATGAATTCTCGGCGCATGTGATTGCTTATGATGGTGAGACCAGCAACTCGCCCCCGCACGAAGCGGCTGGCGCGGCCAAGATGACGGCAGAGAAGGCGCGTGACCGGATGATCGCCGTGTACACCCGCATGCCAGTCAACCCCGCGATGATCGATATGTTTACGCGCTATTTTGAGTCTCTAGCGAACCGCGATGGCGGCAATCTGGTCCATTGCTTTGCGGGCAAGGACCGTACAGGGATCGCCGCCAGTCTGCTGCTGCATGTGCTGGGCGTGCACCGCGATGATGTGGTGGCAGAGTTTCTGCGCACCAATGATGCGCCCACCGTCCATATTCTTGAACGTCAGTCGCTACCACGCATGCTTGCCCATTATGGCGACATCCCAGCAGAGGCGCGGCGTAACCTGATGGGCGTGCTGCCCGAATATATCGACACCTACTTTGCGGAAATTTCCCGCGATCATGGCTCCATCGATGCCTATCTTGCGCAAACTTTAGGTGTGGATGAGGCAAGGAAAGCTCGCCTGATAGAGCGGTTGGTGGCGTGACAATCGGGCCTGTGTTCCCCATATCTCACGCCAACGAATTTGAATTTTGAAAGATACGATTATGGCTACCCATCACACGAAGATGCTGATCATTGGCTCAGGCCCTGCGGGTTACAGCGCGGCCATTTATGGTGCGCGCGCCATGCTGGAGCCGATTGTGGTCCAGGGGCTTCAACCTGGCGGTCAGCTGACCATCACCACCGATGTCGAGAATTATCCCGGCTACCGTGAGGTGGTGCAGGGCCCATGGCTGATGGAAGAGATGAAAGCGCAAGCCGAGCATGTCGGCACACGGATGATGTGGGACACAATCGTCTCGGTCGACCTAGAAGGCGGCGCACCGTTCAAGGCCATTGGCGACAGCGGCGATGAATATATCGGTGAGACTTTGGTGATCTGCACCGGAGCGCAAGCCAAATGGCTCGGCGCACCCGGAGAGCAGGAGCTTGGCGGCAAGGGCGTGTCAGCCTGCGCAACCTGCGATGGCTTCTTCTATCGCGGCAAAAAGGTTGCGGTCATTGGCGGCGGCAACACCGCTGTTGAGGAGGCGCTGTACCTTACCAACCATTCCGACGATGTGACGCTGATCCACCGCCGCGACGAACTGCGCGCCGAGAAGATCCTGCAAGACCGTCTGATGAAGTCGCCGAAGATTTCAACGTTGTGGAACAAAACAGTGAAGAGTTTTGAGGCGGGTGAAGACGGGGCGCTGCATCACCTTGTGCTGGAAGACACACAGACGGGCGAGACCTCGACCCTCGAAGTCGACGGCGCGTTTGTGGCAATTGGCCACGCGCCTGCGACAGAGCTGTTCAAAGGCAAACTTGCGATGGACGAGAGTGGCTATCTCGACGTCGAACCGGGCACGCCCAAGACCGCAATTCCCGGCGTGTTTGCGGCAGGCGATGTGACCGACCACGTCTACCGTCAGGCTGTTACGGCTGCGGGAATGGGCTGCATGGCGGCGCTCGACGGAGAGCGGTTCTTGGCCGCGCGCGAAGATGCCAATGAAGAGCAGGCAGAGGCGGCTGAGTAGGCTAAGCGTTCGGCTATTCGAGGTAGCCGAACACCACCATTGTCGCGTGAAAGATCAACGCGATCAGCACTAGGCTCGAAAGCGCAAACAGAACGAAGCGCACCATGACCTTGTTCGCAGTCACCTGAATCAGCGAGTGAGTCACCCGTAGGCCGGTGTATATCCACGCCAGCAGAGCATGCTCGCCATCTCCGTGACCGCTGATCGCCAGCACAATTACCACCGCGTAAAACAGCGTGGGCTGTTCGTGCAGGTGGTTGTAATTGTCTGCCTTCCAATTGACCTTCTCTGGCAGCTTGGAGCGCAGCTCTGAACCAGTCGTGCCAACTAGCTTCGATGGAGCCTCGATTTCGGGTGCCTTCGACATCGCTGGAATGCGGGTCGCATACATCCAGGCCCACATGATCATCGTCCAGATCATCAGCGCGACGGCGGGTTGAAGGATCATCGTTTCAATCATGTGGGAAGAGCTCCGGGAGTATAGAAAAGAGTGGCCATGACGGCCCGAATGGCGAGCACTATCAGGATAATCGTGCTGGCTAAAAACAGAGCAAAGCGAACTGGCAATTTGTTCACCAGAATTTGCCAAAGCGAATGCAGGATGCGTAACGCAACATAGCCCCACGCGAGCAGGACATCCACCGCGCCAGCTCCCATAATCGCAAGAATCACAACCGTTGCGTAGAACAGCGTCGGTTGCTCGTGCAGGTGCGTGTGATTGTGTGCAGGCCAATTCGCCTTGTCCGGGATCACCCCTTCAAGATCTTGCCCGCGGCCGCCAGCCTTTCCTGACAGTTTGGAGTTGTCGACCTTGGCAAGCGAGCCAAAACGCGGCGGTATGATCCAGAACAGGACGATGATCGTCCAAACCACCAGCACTGCGGCGGGCGCGAGCATTTGCGCTTGCATGATTGTCTCCCTCTTGACGCCTACCTGCGAGAGCCAATTCGGATTGTCAAATGTGGCTCAATGCGCGGGGTGACTGGGCGAGGCCTATCCGGCGATGGTCTTCGCAAAGTCCTCAGGATCGGCATTGCCGCCGGTAAGCATGATGACCGTCCGCTCATCAAGCGGAACTTTGCCTGCCAGTGCGGCGGCAAGAGCGGCTGCTCCGCCGGGTTCCACGACTAGGCGAAGGTTCGCAAAGGCCCAGCGCTGAGCGCTGCGCACTTCGTCATCGGTTACCGTAACTCCTGGCTCCGCGCGCCCAGACAAGAGGTCGAGGTTCATCTGTTTAGTTGTGGTGGGTTGCAGCGCGTCACAGATCGTCTTGGGCGCGTCTGCGGCGGCTGTAACCAGTTCGCCTGAGGCAATCGCCTGCCCAACCATGTCCCAACCGACCGGCTCGACCGCGTAAATCCTGGCTGATGGGCAGGCGAGGGCGAGGCCCGCCGCAAGCCCTCCGCCGCCGCAACAGGCCAAGATCGCGCTTGGCTCTGCGCCCAATTGCTCAGTGATTTCGATGCCTGCGCTGCCTTGCCCCTCGATCACCCAAGGGTCGCCAAAGGCATGGACCAAGGTGCCGCCGCGCTCTGCGATCAGCTTGGCCGCGACTTCATCACGGTCTTCGCCCGGGCGCTCATACAGCACAATTTCTGCGCCGAGCGCGCGCGTATTGTCGAGCTTCACCTGAGGTGCGTCGCGCGGCATCACGATCGTCGCTTTTATGCCTAGCTTGCGAGCTGCCCATGCGACGCCCTGCGCGTGGTTGCCGCTGGATACGGCCACGACTCCGCCTTTGCGCTCTTCGTCCGTCATCGCCGAAAGCCGGTGCCATCCGCCGCGGATCTTGAACGCGCCGACTGGCTGCAAATTCTCCGCCTTTACCCAGTACTGTGTGCCATTAATCTCGCCTTGGAGCAGCGGTGTTGGCGGCAAAATTTCGGCAATCTTGCGTGCCGCCTCGAGAACCCCGTCTCGGACCGGTTTTTTTGTGGTCTCTTGGATCATTTGTCGGCCATAGCGCATTGCACTAGAGCGCGCACAAGATTCGAATTTGAAAGGCCGTTATTATGTCGACAGTTTTGGTAATCGGAGCAGGCGGGGTCAGCTCGGTGTGCGTTCACAAGATGGCTCAGCTTGGCGATATCTTCACCGATATTCATCTGGCCAGCCGGACGAAGTCGAAATGCGATGCGGTTGCCGCGAGTGTGAAGCAGCGCGAGGGCGCAAATGTCAGCACTTACGAGATTGATGCGGAAGAAGTGCCTGCGATGGTCAATCTGATCCGTCAGGTTAAGCCGAGCCTCGTCGTCAATCTCGCTCTGCCTTATCAAGATCTGCCGATCATGGATGCCTGCCTAGAAACGGGTGTGCATTATCTCGACACTGCCAATTACGAGCCAAAGGACGAGGCCAAGTTCGAATATCATTGGCAATGGGCCTATCACGACCGCTTCAAAGAGGTTGGCATCATGGCGCTGCTCGGCTCTGGCTTTGACCCTGGGGTGACGAGCGTTTTCACAATGTGGCTGCGCAAGCACAAGCTGAAGACCATCCGCCAGCTCGACATTTTGGATTGCAATGGCGGCGATCATGGTCAGGCGTTCGCGACCAACTTCAACCCAGAGATCAACATTCGCGAAGTGACTGCTCCTGCGCGGCATTGGGAAAATGGCGACTGGGTCGAAACCCCTGCGATGCAGGTAAAGACCGAGTTCGACTTTGAAGCGGTCGGCCCGCGCAATGCTTATCTGATGTATCACGAGGAGCTGGAAAGCCTCTCAAAATTCATCCCCGAGCTAGAGCGCGCGCGGTTCTGGATGACCTTTGGCGATGAATACATCAAACACCTCACTGTGCTGCAAAATGTCGGTATGACCGGGATCGAGCCGATAAAATACCAGGGCAAGGCAATCATCCCGCTGCAATTCCTCGCCGCCGTTTTACCCAAGCCAGAGACATTGGGCGAGAGCACGACAGGCAACACCAATATCGGTGTGATCGCAACCGGCGAGGCCTTGGATGGTTCAGGCGAGAAGACGTTTTACATCAACAACATTTGCAGCCACGAAGCAGCCTACGAAGAGACCGGCAATCAGGGCGTGAGCTACACGACTGGCGTGCCCGCGATGATTGGCAGCGCGATGATGCTTCAGAGCACTTGGTCAGGAGAGGGCGTGTTCAATATGGAGCAAATGGACCCCGATCCCTTCATGGAGATGCTCAATGCGCATGGCCTTCCTTGGAACGTGAAAGAGCTCGGCGGACCGGTTGATTTTTGATGCAAACGCAAGCCGGTGATCCGGGCGCTTTCGCCCATTTTGATTTGAGCCGCGTTGAAAGCCCTGCGTTCGTGGTGGATGCGGTCAAGCTGCGCGCGAACTGTCAGGTGCTGGCGGAAATTCGCGATGAGGCGGATATCAAAGTGCTGGCGGCGCTGAAGGCGTTTTCGATGCATGCGGTTGCCCCGCTGATTGGTGAGTATCTCGATGGGGCTACATGCAGCGGTCTGTGGGAAGCTCGCCTGGCGAGTGAGTATTACGATGGCGAGATCGCAACCTATTCCCCCGCATACAAGCCGGATGAGCTGGAAGAAATCTGCCGACTTTCTGATCATGTGATCTTCAATTCGCCGACACAGATGGCCCGCGCGGCTGTCATCCTGGAGCATGCTCGGCACACGGGTGGCGATGTTGATGTGGGCCTGCGCATCAATCCGATGGTGCAGACCGGGGAAGTTGCCAAATATGACCCCAGCGCGCCCGGCTCGCGGCTTGGCTTTCCAATCGACCAGCTTACCGAAGAGCATATGCAGGGCGTGGATGGGATCCACTTTCATAATCTGTGTGAGCAGACCTTTGAGCCATTGCAGCGCACGTGGGACCGGGTGTTCGATGCGATTGAGCCATTTTTCGGCCAACTCAAATGGATCAATATGGGCGGCGGGCACCATATCACGCGAGCAGATTATGAGCGCGATGCGTTGACCCAATTGCTCAAAGACGCCCGCGAAGACACAGGCGCAGAGATTTACCTTGAGCCGGGCGAAGCGATTGCGCTTGATGCCGGAATATTGGTCGGAACTTTGCTCGATACGGGCTTTAACGAAGTGCCGATTGGGATCACCGATGTGTCGGCCACCTGCCATATGCCCGATGTGCTGGAGGCGCCGTATCGCCCGGCGATGCTTGGCGAACTTCAGGACGAGAGCGTGCCCATTCGTCTTGGCGGGCCGTCATGTCTCGCCGGGGATGTGATTGGTGACTATCGCCTGCCGGTAAAGGCCGACCCTGGCGCGCGTTTCGCATTTCTCGATCAGGCGCATTATTCCATGGTGAAGACGAACACCTTCAACGGCGTGCAGCTACCCAGCATTTGGCTGTGGGACAGTGAGACGGATAATTTGGAGTGCGTGAAACGGTTTGAGTATGAGGACTTCAAAGAGCGTTTGAGCTGATGGCTTACAGGCCCTTGCGGCCAAACCCGCCGCCCACTGCGGAGCTGCTAGCGCCCAGATTGCGCGCATCATCGACAACAACCCCGCCAGAGCTGGGATCCGTGCTTCTATGACCGCGCTCGGTTTTGTTGATGGCCATGGCCAGTTGAGCGAGGGAGGCAAATTGTTTGGCGGTTTCTTCCGCGCGCTCGCGGTCACCAGTTGCGTCGATGCTGCCGCTTTCAAACAGATTTCCGCTTTCAACCGCGATGATCATTTCGCCCTTGCGAAAGATCGCGCGAACAGCATCGCCAGAGAATGCTCGTTCAATCCCGATCAGGTGCTCAACGTAAGTCGGATCTACGAGTGTGCGGGCCTCGACCTGATCATCGCTCCACACTTCAAACACGTCTTCGAAGGCGGGGTGGACTTGATCGACATAATCCAGCCGGTGTCCGTCAAAGCTTGCATGGTCAGCGCGCCCTCCCAGGCCAAACCACTTCTTATGCTTGCCAGCGCGCTGCAGCAGCGTCGTTGAATGGAACCGGCGGCCAAACTCCATCTGGATGATTGCGCCGCGAAACACTGTCACCCAGCGCTTGTTTTTTCCAGAGCCTTTGCGCTGTTCCAAATGTGCCTCGTAAAGGCGAAAATCGTGGCCTTTCACTTCGCCAAACCATTGGTCTTCAAAGCCATCGCGATTGTAGTGAGGCACGAGCCCGTATTGCTTGGCAGCTTCAAACTCATCGCCCGGTTCGACGTCATGGTCGTAATGCACGCCCAGTTCGCCTGCGATGGCGGAATTGATGCCGATTTTGATCTCTTTTTTTGCCTGTTGGATCGGGGCGTAAGCCCAGCCGCCAGCGGCGACCCCAGCGAATGCTGTGATCATGGCCTTGATCGAGAAGCCCCAGTTTGGACCAAACCATAAGAGCGCCAGCAAGGGCAGTAGGATAAAGGCGGATGTCACGCCGCGGCTTGAGGCTTTCTCTTTCGCTTCGGTGCGCATGCCTTGCTGTGCGTCGAGCCAGCTACCCAGCTCCCCGCCCATCAGCTTGTTAACATCGGCACGCATCGCTACGCTTTACTCCCTTAACCATTTGCCGCGCGAGGCCCCGCGGCTTCGTCGCTAACCCTTAACTATTTGACGTTAATATAGGAATATACAGTTAAGAAAGAGGTGTGAGATGGTCGAGATTTTTGGATGGTTTTGGACATCGGCAATTGTGGTTATCGCGGTTGGCGCGGTTTTGCTCGTTATTGGGATCTACAACCGGCTGGTCGCTTTGCGTCAGAACGTGCGCCAAGGCGTGGCCGACATTGATGCCCAATTGCGCCAACGCCACGATTTGATCCCCAACCTGGTCAGCACTGTTCAGGGTTATGCCAGCCACGAGAAAGAGACGCTCGACAGCGTCATTAGCGCGCGCAATGCCGCCGCTTCTGGTGAGCCGACATCTGGCAGCGAGCAACAGCTGAAACTCTCGCTCGATCGCTTGCTGGCGCTGGGTGAGGCCTATCCAGACCTCAAGGCGAACACCAACTTCCAAGAGCTTCAGCGCGAGCTGGCTGAGACAGAAGATAAGCTTGCGGCTGCTCGCCGTGCGCTCAATGCCGCTGCGGCCCAGTTCAACTCAGCGCGTGAAAGCTTCCCGGCTGTTCTCTTCGCTGGGATGCTCGGCTTCAAAGAGGCGGATTTCCATCGTCTCGATGATAGCGAGAAGGGCACTGTCGATCAGGCTCCGCAAGTTGCGTTTTAGACTGCAGGCGTAGGGACGGGCAGGAACCGTCTGCCTCTATGCACATTTTGAGTTGCGGAAGCGCGATTAAGGCTTATATGCGCGCTTCCGCTGCCGATCCCTCTTAGGAGGGCGGGGACTCTTGATCGCAAGACCGTAAGGCAGCCTTGTTCAGAACCTGGGTTAGGCCCTTGGCTTGATCCGCATCCTTCTGGGGGTCCCTTGAGTTGCACAGCTATCCCGATGAGATTTTTTCCGATGCAGCGGCGGTAGTCAGCGCGGTTTCGCCTGACGAACCGATTATCCTGAACCGCCCGCATGCGGCCCTTCGCGCGGCTCGATTCTTCACAGAGAAGTTTCCGGGCAAGACGCTCTATGCCGTGAAAGCCAATCCCGCGCCGTCGCTCTTACGCGTGCTGTGGGAAGCGAATGTGACGCATTACGACGTCGCATCCATTGCCGAGGTGCGTTTGGTCCGTGCAGAACTGCCCGAGGCGGAGTTGTGCTTCATGCACCCGATTAAGACGCGCCGTGCGATTGCAGAGGCCTATCACACGCACAAAGTGCGCACGTTCAGCCTCGACACCGCCGAAGAACTGCACAAGATCGTTGAGGCCTGCCGCAACCCAGAGACGGGCGTGGCGGCGGATGATTTGCGGCTGTGCGTGCGTTTGCGCGTCTCCAGCGAGTATTCTGAGCTGAGCCTGGCGAGCAAGTTTGGCTGCGATCTGCTAGAGGCTCCGGCGTTGCTTCAGGAAGCGCGCCAGCATTGCGACTGGCTGGGTGTGTGTTTCCACGTTGGCAGTCAGGCGATGACCCCGTTTGCCTTTGTCCAGGCGCTGGATCGTACCCGTGCCGCGATTGCTGATGCCAGCGTGGTTGTCGATATGATCGACGTCGGCGGTGGTTTTCCCAGCATCTACCCCGGCATGGAGCCGCCTCCTTTGGAGGATTATTTCGCGCTGATTTCGCAGCATTTTGAAGCGCTGCCGATTGCCTATAATGCGGAGCTTTGGTGCGAGCCGGGCAGGGCGCTGGCGGCGGAGTATTCGTCGCTTGTGGTGCAAGTCGATAAGCGCCGCGGCGAAGAGCTGTTCATCAATGATGGCGCATATGGCGCGCTGTATGATGCGGCGCATGTGGATTGGCGTTTCCCAGTGAAGGCGCTGGCCGACAACCTGCGGGATCCAGAGGTCGATTTCGCCTTTTACGGGCCGACCTGCGATGATGCGGATTACATGCAGGGGCCATTCCCGCTGCCCGGCGATATTCAGGCCGGCGATTATATCGAGATCGGCATGATCGGAGCTTACGGCGCCGCGATGAAAACCGGCTTTAACGGCTTTGGCAATGCGGAAGAATTTACCGTTGCCGACGAACCAATGCTGAGCCTGTTCCGCGGCGACCGCGTGCGTCCTGATGCGGACAATGTGGTGAGCTTGTTGTAAGCTCTTTGAAGATTGTCTGATTTTTCATCACTTGGCCGATTAGTTTGTGCCGCTCGATGTGGATTCAGTTTTCAGTATCCACTCAGCTCCAGCGTGTTGTGGTGATGTCCGAAAGGTTGGGTTGCTCCGATGCTATCCTGCAGAAAATTTCCCTGTTCTATCAAGCGTCGCTAATCATTGCTTATGACCTCAGAAAAACCAAAACTAATAATCCGCAAGGCGGGGCTAGAGGATGCGAGTAAAATCGCGGCCCTGTCTCGCAAAATCTATGGGAAAGGTGAAGGATACACCCCTCAGGAAGTGCGCGGACAAATCAACAATTTCGCTGACGGCCAATTGGTGGCTGAATATGAGGGCAAGGTCGTTGGTCATTGTGCCACTTTTCAGATAGCTGAGAAAACGGCGTTCGCAGCTCATAGCTGGGCAGAGATAACTGGCGGTGGATTTGCTGTACGGCATGATCCTGAGGGAGATATTCTTTACGGCATGGAAGTCTGTGTCGACCCGGAATATCGGCGGTTGCGCATTGGATTGCGCTTTTACAGGGTTCGCCGGGAACTTTGCCAGCATCTCGGGCTGAAAGGCATTATTTTCGGGGGCAGGTTGCCTGGCTTTGCCCGGCGCAAGCGACAATATGCCGAGCCGGAAGACTATCTGGCTGCTGTACTCAACAAGCAAATTCGCGATCCAGTGATCAACTTTCAGTTGAATCAGGGGTTCGTGCCACTCGGGATCTTAAGAGATTACATGCCGACGGACAAAGCCTCCGGCGGTCATGCTATCCATATGTTTTGGGAAAACCCTCTTGCGGCGGAAGCAAAGCTTGTAACGCAGACTCCGCATGATCGTTTGCCCCAAACGGTGCGTGTCGCCACCGTACAGTTTCAAATGCGCAAAATTGCGTCACAGTCTGAATTTGAAGAGCAGGTGGAATATTTCGTCGATGTTGCGGCAGATTATGGCGCAGACTTCGTAACCTTCCCTGAGTTGTTTACACTGCAGCTATTGTCGCTTGAACAGGAGAAGCTGGAACCGGCTCAAGCGATTGAAAAAATAGCGGAATATACTGATCGATTTAAATCTGTGATGGAAAAACTCGCGGTTTCTTATCACATCAATATTATTGGCGGTTCGCATCCCACCAGAATGGAAAACGGCGATATTCGCAATATTTCCTACGTTTTCTTGCGCAATGGCGCGGTTTATACGCAGGACAAGCTGCACCCGACACCAAGCGAGGTTCGCTGGTGGAACATCAAAGGCGGTTATGGCGCAGAAGCCATCCCGACAGATTGCGGACCTATCGGGGTGATGATTTGTTACGATAGCGAATTTCCCGAAATGGCGCGGCATCTGGTTGATCAGGGTGCCATGTTGCTATTCGTGCCGTTTTGCACCGATGAACGGCGTGGCTATCTAAGAGTGCGGTATTGCTGTCAGGCCCGTGCTGTCGAGAACCAGTGCTATGTTGTGATGTCAGGTGTGGTTGGGAACCTTCCCAATGTCGAGAACATGGATATTCACTATGCCGAGAGTGCGATCCTGACACCGTCAGATTTTCCTTTTGCGCGCGACGGCGTGGCCGCTGATACGGCGCCTAACACAGAGACAATCGCGCTTGCTGACCTGTCATTGACAAGCTTGCTAACCAGCAGGCAGTCTGGCGCCGTGCAAAACCTGAAAGATCGCCGTTTCGATCTCTATCGAGTGCTGTGGAAAGGATAGCTGATCGCAGTGGTGAGCTTCTTGCTCATCGTTCGTGCGCGATTGCCTATTGAATAGCTTCAGAAACGGCTCATTCCAGCTCCAGCAATAGTGCTTGATCAATCAAACCCCACAAACCTCGCTGCATCTGCAACCTCGCGGCGTGTGATTTTTACTGGGTTTGCGGGAAAGTCCGGGTCGGGCCAACCCAATGCGACGGCTTTCATGATTACCTGATCGTCAGGAATGCTGGCATGTTCGCGCACGACGGGTGATTGCATGATCCCTTGGCTGTTGATCACGCAGCCAAGGCCCCGGCTCCAAGCTGCATTGACCAGCGCGGTGGTAACAGCGCCGCAATCGAATACGGTGTCATCAGCGTCGGACAGGTCTTTATCGTAAGTCACGATCACGCAAACGGGTGCATCGAATTGGCGGAAGCCGCGCAGCACCCAGTCTTGCCGTTTTTCCTTGTCCTCGCGTCCGATCCCCATCGCTTCAAACAATTGGATCGCGCAGCCAACCTGCCGGTCACGGTGGACGCCTTCGAATGCGTGGCCTTTGCGAAATTCGCGGCTGTCCGGCTCCCCCGCTAGAATGCGCTCAGTGTTGCCTTTGCGGATCCGGTCAAGCGGCTCGCCAGTGATCACGTGGAAATGATAGGGCTGGGTGTTCATCGATGAGGGCGAGCGCATTGCCATCGCCAGCACCTCTTCAATCAGTTCCTGCGGGACCGGCTTATCAAGATAGCCTCGGATTGACCGACGGCCGAGCACGACTTCGTCATACTTCTGATTGGGATTGCCGCTCACGTATTTCTCTCCTGATGATCCAGGCGAGTGCTAGCGCATTGCTGAAGTACAGCAAAGGACGTTACGGCGCGGCGGTGCCGCCGTTGCCCAGTCTAAGCGGCTTGGCGCAATTCCATGTCCAACCGGTCCCAGATCTCGACCAAGGCCTCGGTCAGCTCGTCCATCATTTCCGCCGTGTGCATCGGGCCGGGGGTGAAACGCAGCCGCTCTGTCCCGCGCGGCACAGTGGGGAAATTGATTGGCTGCACGTAGACGCCATATTCGGCGAGCAGGACGTCGCTGATCTTCTTAGCGCGAACAGGGTCGCCAACCATCAGCGGTACGATGTGGGTGACGCTGTCCATAACGGGTAGGCCCGCATCGCGCATCTTTTGCTTGAGCAGCTCAGCATTGGCTTGCTGCGCATCGCGCTCTTCGCTGGAGTTCTTAAGGTGCTTCACCGAGGCGAGAACGCCGGCGACCAGCACTGGCGACAGCGAGGTGGTGAAGATGAAACCTGGGGCATAGCTGCGGATGCAGTCGATCACCCGCGTGTCAGCAGCAATATAGCCGCCCATCACGCCGAATGCCTTGCCCAGAGTGCCTTCGATAATGTCGATCCGGTGCGCGGCCTTATCACGCTCTGAAATGCCGCCGCCACGCTCGCCATACATGCCGACAGCATGCACTTCGTCGATGTAGGTGAGGGCATTGTATTTCTCGGCAAGGTCGCAAATCTGGTGGATGGGCGCGACATCGCCGTCCATCGAATACACGCTTTCAAACGCGATCACTTTGGGTGTGTCGTGATCTTCCGCGGCCAGCATCTCTTCCAAATGTGCCATGTCATTGTGCCGGAACACCCGTTTTTCACAGCCAGAATTGCGGATGCCCGCAATCATGCTGGCATGGTTGAGCGCGTCAGAAAAAATCACGCAGCCGGGCAGCAATTTGCCCAGCGTGGAAAGCGTCGCATCGTTAGAGACATAGCCGCTGGTAAAGGTCAGCGCGCCTTCCTTGCCATGCAGGTCTGCAAGCTCTCGCTCCAGCTCGACATGGAAGTGCGTGTTGCCGCCAATGTTGCGGGTGCCGCCAGAGCCTGCGCCCACATCGTGCAGCGCGTCTTCCATCGCGGTGATGACTTTTTCGTGCTGGCCCATCGCCAGATAATCATTGGAGCACCAGACCGTGATCGGCTTTGGCCCATTGTGTCCATGGAAACACCGGGCGTTGGGATATGCGCCCTTGTTGCGCATGATATCGATGAACACGCGGTAGCGACCTTCCTCATGAAGGCGGTCGATCGCTTTATCGAAGACGTTTCCGTAATTCACGCGTTGTGCTCTTCGTTTCGCCCAGTTGAATCGGGCTGTTAGTGGGCGCGATTTAGGCAGTAGAGCGGACCAATTCCAGCGCTATCTTTGCGAATGGTTTGCATGTGACCTGCTTAAAATCGATCAATCTGATCGATTTCATAAGTCGCGAGGGTGTCTTTCAGTTGCTGAAGAGTGCTGATGTCACCGGTTGTGACTGCGCGATTAGGGCCATTCCGGGTGAATTCTTGGCCGTCCAACAAGTGCGCGATCCGCCTTGCGATACCCTCTGCCCCGTCGAGAAAACAGATGTCCGGCGGCATTCCCAGATCGTTCACCGCGACATCCATCAGCTCGACTTCGAGCAGCGGGAAGTGCGTGCAGCCGAGGACAATCCGGTCGAGCTTCATCTCGTGATCGTGCTCGCTCAGCCCCTCCAGCGCCGCTTTCAGCACCGCGCGGTTTACTGGCCCTCCACGCAGCTTGCTTTCGGCCTCATCGACCAGGTCCGGCGCGGCAAAGCGCAGCAATTTGCCCTGTTTGACAAACTCCGCCTCCAGTCGGTCTACATAGGGCTGTCGCACGGTCCCTTGCGTGCCGAGCATTCCGATCACACCTGTTTTGCTGGTGAGCGCAGCGGGTTTGATCGCTGGGACAGTCCCAACAACCGGAATTTCCAGCACATCGCGAACCATATCGAGCGCAATCGTGCTGGCGGTGTTGCAGGCGATACAGGCGAGGCGCGGCTGATAGCGCTCGCTCATCCGGCCAAGTAGCCCGGCGACCCGCGCCGCAACCTCTGCTTCGGTCTTCTTGCCGTATGGCAATCCAGCGTAGTCAGCCGCCAGAATGATCGGTGCACCGGGCAAAACGCGGCGCACCGCGTCATAAATCGTCAGCCCGCCAACGCCGGTGTCGAGCAGAAGGATCGGGGCGTCGGGACTGGTGATCGGATTGGACCTTGTTGCTATAGCTTGTCGAACAGCCGCCTTTTACTTAGGCCTTGCGAAAAGGGAAGCGGCGGGCGACTTATGCTCGTGAAAAGGGGCATTAAGACCATGGAACCATTGCTAGCCGCCTTATTGGGATACGCCTTTGGCTCGGTCCCGTTCGGCCTGCTGCTGACGAAAGCGGCGGGCATGGGCGATGTGCGCGATATCGGCAGCGGCAATATCGGCGCGACCAATGTTTTGCGCACTGGCAACAAAGGCTTGGCGGCGGGCACATTGCTGCTCGATTTGCTGAAAGGGTTTGCGCCAGTGTTCCTCGCCGGATTGCTTTGGCCAGGTGAAAGCGGCCAGGTCGCTATGGCCTTTGCTGCAGGCGGCGCGGTGATCGGGCATTGCTACCCCGTGTGGCTGAAGTTCAAAGGCGGCAAGGGCGTTGCCACCAATGCGGGGGTTGCATTCGGTCTCGCTTGGCCGATTGGCCTCGCATATGCCGGGATTTGGATCGCGATGCTGGCGATTTTCCGGATTTCTTCGCTGGCCGGGATGAGCGCGGTGGTCGCAGCGGCTGCGGCGGCCCCGCTGTTTGGCTATCCGCAGTTCTTTCCGGTGCTGGCGGCGATTGCGGGCCTGATCATTTATCTTCACCGCGAGAACATTGGGCGGCTGGCAAAGGGTGAGGAGCCCAAGATCGGTAGCTCAAAATGAGCGCGTCCGGGGGCGGTGACAAAGGCCTGACCCAGCTTGAGGCGTTTGCCCGCATTCGCTTGCTCAGATCCCCCAATATTGGCCCGGTCAGCTATCGCCAACTGTTGGCACGGTTCGGCAATGCTGTTGCAGCGATTGAGGCTCTGCCAGAGCTCGGCGGCCGCGGGAAGCGCAGCTATCGCCCGGCGCCGCGCGACAAAATAGAGCGAGAGATCGAGGGGATACAACGGGCAGGGGCGAGTTATCTGTTCCATGACCAGCCGGACTTTCCGCCACTACTGGCAGAGATTGAGAGTGCGCCGCCAATTATAACCTATCGCGGTGATGTAAGGCTTGCCTCGAAGCCCTGCGTGGCGATGGTTGGAGCGCGCAATTCATCGGCTGCAGCGGTGAAGCTCGCTCGGCAATTTGGACGTGACTTGGCGGAGCGCGGTTATTCCGTTGTCTCAGGCCTTGCGCGCGGGATCGACGGTGCAAGCCACGAAGGTGCGCTGTCCGCGAGTGCTGGCGCGACCATCGGCGTGATCGCCAGCGGGATCGATATTGCCTATCCGCCGCAGCACTCTGAGCTGCAGGAGCAGATTGCGCGTGAAGGTCTGATAATCGCGGAGCAACCGCCCGCCACTCAGCCGCGCGGGAGCCATTTTCCCAGCCGCAACCGTATCATCGCCGGGCTTGCTGCGGGTACTCTGGTTGTTGAGGCTGCGCCAAAATCCGGCTCACTCATCACGGCACGGTTGGCTGGTGAGGCGGGGCGCGAGGTCATGGCGATCCCCGGTTCGCCGCTCGACACAAGAAGCCTCGGTTGCAATCAGTTGATCCGCGATGGCGCGGTTCTGGTCCAATCGCCTGAGGAAGTGACTGAGCTGCTCGAAAGCTTCGCTGGTACGCCGCGCTTCCGCTTCAACGTGGTGGCCGAAGGGCGCGAGGACTATGACTTTTCAGAGCTGGATGGAACGGACGTCAGCCTAGAGGACACAGGCGCGATAACCGCCTTGTTATCGACCGCGCCTGTCACTGTGGACGAGCTGGTGCGGCAGTCAGGGGCGCCAATGGCTTTGGTGCAGATGGCGTTGTTAGAATTGGAAATCACCGGCGAGCTTGAGCGGCATTCGGGCGGCCGAGTGAGTTTGGCGGGTTAGGGGAATAATGGAACTCTCAGACGACGCATTTGAAGGCGCGAAGCAGGTTTGGGGTGAAGCGATCCGGCTGCTCCGGGCCGCTTGGCCTGAGGCGCTTGCCTATTTTGCGGTTACGGTGACGGTGTGGTCGCTGATTGACCTGCAAGTGCTCGGCGACGGTCTGATGGTGCCAGCAATGATCGTCGATCTTGTACTGGCCTATCTTTTGACAATGGGCCTGCTCACAAACGGCGGGCTTGCGCCAGGAGGCCTCAAAGGAAACTTTGGCGGATATTTCCCAGTTTGGCTGATCAGCGGATTTGCAATTTTATTCGGCTTTATCCTGCTCATTATCCCAGGGATCATTCTGCTCGTTCGCTGGCTCCCGTTGTACGGGTTTGTTTTGGCAGATGGTGAGATGAGCATGGAGGCGCTCAGCAAGTCTTGGGAGGCAACGACGGCAAAGTTCTGGCCTCTATTGCTTGCGGTGTTGGCGCCTATGGCTTTGCTGGCTATCCCATTCTTTACACTGCTCTACTCTGAATTTTCGTCCATCTTCATCGATGAATTTTCAGAAATCTACGTCAAAACCCCAGCAATCTATCTCGTGATGACGACAATATGCTCCGGCCTCGGTTTGCTCACAGTCACCGCGATAGGCATCGCCAGCTACTCGCTGCTGCATGATGGCGCGGCTTCCCTTAACGAAGTTTTTGAGTAATTGCCCGCTTGACGGAATTAATTGCGCGGCCCCACCCTCGCGCGTACGTGCACACGTGAAGGCACCGTTTAGGAACTAGACAGAACCACCATGCAGCTTGTTATCGTTGAATCGCCGGCCAAGGCGAAGACTATCGAGAAGTACCTCGGCAAAGACTTCAAGGTCTTGGCCAGCTATGGCCACGTGCGCGATTTGCCGCCCAAAGATGGCAGCGTGCGGCCCGATGAAGACTTCGCGATGGATTGGGAGCTGTACCGCGACAAGCAGAAGCGCTTCAAGGAAATCGCCGATGCGGCAAAGGGCGCAAGTCGCCTTGTGCTCGCGACCGACCCTGACCGGGAAGGGGAGGCGATCAGCTGGCACGTTCAGGAATTGCTGAAGAAGCGTAAGGCGCTGCCGACCAAGGTCGACCGGGTTACATTCAACGCGATCACCAAATCTGCCGTCACGACCGCAATGAAGTCACCGCGAGAGCTCGATACCGATTTGATCGATGCCTATCTCGCGCGCCGGGCGCTCGACTATCTGTTTGGCTTCACTCTGTCGCCGGTCCTGTGGCGCAAGCTGCCTGGGGCAAAGTCAGCTGGCCGGGTGCAATCGGTTGCCTTGCGGCTGGTGGTGGACCGGGAGCGTGAGATCGAAGCGTTCAATCCGGTCGAATATTGGTCTGTTCTGGCCAAGATGGAGCATGATGGCACTGCATTCGATGCGCGCCTCGTCAAGTTTGATGGCAAGAAGCTGGGCAAGCACGACCTTGGCAATGAAAGCTCAGCCATGGCGGCCAAGGCAGCGGTTGAGGCCGGGCGCTTCACGGTCGAAGAGATTGAGACCAAGCCGCTCAAGCGGAACCCATCGCCGCCATTCACAACCTCAACGCTGCAGCAAGAGGCCTCGCGTAAGCTCGGCTTCTCAGCCAGCCACACCATGCGGTGTGCGCAATCGCTCTATGAAGCGGGTGCAATCACTTACATGCGGACCGACGGTGTCCAGATGGATGGCAGCGCGATTGCCGCCGCTCGCGATGCGATCGATGAGCGGTTTGACAGCTCTTACAAGCCAGAAAAACCGCGCTTTTACAGCACTAAGGCTAAGAATGCTCAGGAAGCACACGAAGCGATCCGGCCGACAAATTTCTCCAAAGATAAGGCTGGCTCTGGCGATGAGGCGAAGCTTTATTCGCTGATCTTCAAGCGTGCCATGGCGAGCCAGATGTCAGCGGCACAATTGGAGCGCACGACGATCACTTTGCGCGATGCGACGGGCCAACATGAGCTGCGCGCGACCGGTCAGGTCGTCAAATTCCCAGGCTTCTTTGCAGTCTATCAAGAGGGCTTCGATGATAAGTCTGATGATGACGAAGAAGGCTTGCTGCCTGCCATGTCGAAGGGCGATGTTCCGGCCAAGAAGGGCGTCGAGGCCAATCAGCACTTCACCCAGCCGCCGCCGCGCTTCTCTGAGGCTTCGTTGGTCAAGCGTTTGGAAGAGCTCGGTATTGGCCGTCCTTCTACCTATGCTTCAACGATCCAGACGATCCGTGACCGTGACTATGTTCGAATGGAGAAAAATCGTTTCCATGCAGAGGACTCGGGTCGCCTTCTAACAGCATTTCTAGAGCGTTTCTTCCCCACCTATGTGGCGTATGACTTTACCGCTGGCATGGAAGACGAGCTCGACACTGTCTCTGATGGCGGTGAGGATTACAAAGAGCTGCTCGCCAAGTTCTGGAAGGACTTCAAACCCAAAACCGAAGAAGTGATGGAGAAGCTTCCATCCGAGGTAACCGAAGCGCTCGACGAATACCTCTCAGACTATCTCTTCCCGCCCACCGAAGACGGCGAAGACCCTCGTAGCTGCCCGCTTTGCGCGACCGAGGGGCGCGAGAATGGCAAGCTGAACCTGCGCGGCGGACGCTTTGGCGCGTTTATCGCCTGCGTGAATTACCCCGAATGCAAGTTTACACGCCGCTTTGCGCAGCCCGGCAGCGATGGCGATGATGGCAGCGCCGATGGCGTTATGGGACAGCACCCGGAAACGGGCGAGGATATCCATCGTAAGACGGGGCGCTTTGGCCCTTATGTTGAGATGGAGCATGAAGAGAAGAAGAAGCGTGCCTCCATTCCCAAAGACCTCGATGATTTTAACCTGGAATGGGCGATCAAATTGCTCGATTTGCCGCGGATCATTGGCGCGCACCCGGAGACGGGCAAGGAAATCGAGGCGGCGATCGGGCGCTACGGGCCTTACCTGCGTCACGATGGCAAATATGCGAAGCTTACCAGTACGGTGGATGTGTTCGAAACCGGCATGAATGCGGCGGTGACGCTGCTGGCAGAGGCTGCCAATCGCAAGGGCGGTGGGCGACAAAAGGCTGAGCCAATCAAGACCTTGGGTGAGCACCCGACTAGCGGCGGCGAGATCAAGGTGATGCCCGGACGCTATGGCCCATATGTCACCGACGGAAACGTCAATGCGACCATTCCGAAGGACGTAAAGCCAGAGGACATCGAAGCAGCGCAGGCGATTGAGCTAATTGACGCGCGTGCGGCCAAAGCGCCTGCAAAGAAGAAGCGCAAGAAAGCCGCCCCAAAGAAGAAGACGGCGGCCAAGAAGAAGGCTCCTGCTAAGAAGGCGGCAAAGGCTGACGCAAAGTAGGGAAGGGGGCGTCCCAGCGGCGCTCCACTTCGTCGCCGATTCTGGGAAGAAGCAGGCCGGTTCAATGCAAGCCTTGGCTCACGGCTGCGTTCAATTGGTAAATGGCGAATAAGGTAAATCCCTGTTTAAACACGTATTCCCACTGATGCGGCGGGAAAATTGTGGTTTACGACCTCTTGTTTGCAAATCGTCAAGTATTGTCCCGTATCAGAGTCTCGACGGCCGAGGTGCGAGCGCGCACAGGCCAACAGTTAGAGGCCGAACCACGTGATCGAAATCGAAGTTCAAAACGAGACGCATCAATCTCAGGAGCGTATGCGCTTTGCCGCTGTGCCGCGTATTGGTGAGGGACTGCGCTTGCGCGAGCCCGACGGAATCTGGGCCAGCTATGATGTGCTGGACGTGTGGTATCAAAAGGCTGAATTTGGCGACGTCTGGATGCCATATCTGCACGTTTGCATGACACCGGGCGAAGGCGACAACGCCGATGAAACCGCCGGTGATCAGCTCGCTGCGCCAGCTGTCGCTTCGATGGAGGCGCAATTCCAGGGCGCCGTCTCAGCGCAAGACGGGGAGCTTGAGCCATTCAAAATCTAATCAAACGCACCACCGGCCCGAAGTCACCTTCGGGAGAGGCACGGCTTAAACGCTCAATGGAAGGCAAGACGCTGGCTGAAAAGCTCGCCGAAGCCAAAGGCGCCCCTGTGTCCGAAGATGATGTGGTAGAAACCCAGGTTGAAGCCGACGCGCCCGCCGCGGCGAGCGAAGCTGCTCCAGTACCAAAACCAGAGGCTCCTGCAGAGCAGGACGCCAGCGATACCGCTGCGATTGTTCGTGCCGCGAAGGCGCAGCGCGAAGGCGCCGCACCTCAGCAGGTTGCGACAAAAACGTGCCTGATCGTTGACGACAGCCGCGTGATCCGCAAGGTTTCCAGCAAAATCGCGAAAAGCCTCGGCTACTCCCCGATTGAAGCGGAAAACGGCGAGGAAGCTCTGGCCCGCTGCAAGAAATCGATGCCGCAATTGGTCCTGACAGACTGGGAAATGCCGGAAATGGATGGCCTCGAGTTTGTGACCAAGCTTCGCGCTATCCCGACCCCGCATGCGCCTACGATCGTATTCTGCACGTCCAAAGGCGATGTTGCCGATATTCACGAAGGCATCAATGCGGGCGCGGATGACTACATCGTCAAGCCTTTCGACGAGCCAAGCCTTCGCGCCAAGCTTGAACAGCTCGCTGCCAAATAGGCGCTGAAATTCAATCGCTCGCTCCGGCCCTCGCTATTGCGAGCGCATACGGCTAGTCAGCTGCTATGGGCAAAGAACGATTTGAACGGCACAAGCAACCCTGGAACGCCGAAGAGGCGGGCCGGCTAAAACTGCTTGCGTCCAAGGGGCAGGGCTTAAAGCAGATTGCAAAGGCGCTGAACCGCAGCGAAGATTCGACCAAAAGCTTCGCCAAGCAGCAGAAGATTAAAATCGCGAAAAAGCGTTAGGTTTTAGCGATTTGCCGAGCGGTCAAATCCCGCCCCGCCTCTTTCCATGCCTTGCTGTTGGTCAGGCTGCTGGCGCGCAGCGAAATCTTTGCATCGGGCACGATTCCCTTGATGATGCTGCGCAAATTGTCACTCAGGCTTGGAGGCATCCATGGGCTGAAGGTTATGCTGCTGATCCACGATAGTTTGATTGCCAGATCGGCATATTCGCGCACATCTTCGCATTCGGCGATAATGCGCCATTCGCGCTCGTCGGCATAGCCTTCGCGTTTGGCGAAAGGCAGTGTTTTGATGCCAGATGATGCTTGGTTTTTGAGCGCCTGTACGCTCATGTAGTTCACCGCTCCTGCGCGAAACCCGTCTGTCTTTTTGACAGCTTGCTCCAAAGGTTCGCGGTGAAACTCTATCGCAATACCATCCATCCCTTGGGTGAAAACCCGCCAGTGATGATAGGTCTCTTTCGCCATGGTGCAGCACAGGGCGAGCACCGATTGCGATGCTATTTGTGAGCGATAGAGGTCCATGAAATAGGCGTCATTTGCATCGTCCCATTTCGAAGGGCTGAGCAGGACCAGTTTCTCTTGCCTGAAGGTTTGCAGCGCGCTCGACAAGGTCGTGTAGCGCTTCACAAACTTCCTGAGGGGCCGCGTGCTCATTTGACCCAGTCGAGCCCCATTTCTTCAAACACCTCTTTGTCCTCGGACCAGCCTTCTGAGACCTTCACGTGTAGGAACAGATGCACCTTCACGCCGAGAATTTCTGCGAGTTCTTTGCGTGCGGCCTCGCCAATGGCTTTGATCCGTTGGCCGCCTTTACCAAGCACGATCGGCTTCTGACTGTCGCGAGCGATCACGATTTGTTGGCGCACCTCAACCGAGCCGTCTTTGCGGACCTCGTAGCTTTCAGGCCGAACAGCAGCGTCATAGGGTAGCTCTTCGTGCAGCTGCAGATACAGCTGTTCGCGCGTGATTTCAGCGGCGAGCAGGCGTTCTGATGCGTCTGAAACTTGGTCTTCGGGGTAGTGCCATGGCCCCTCTGGCATCATATCGGCGAGCTTTGATTTGAGCTCATCCACGCCTTCTCCATTTAAAGCGGAAATGAAATAGATCTCTGCAAACTCAACGAGCTCGCCCAATTCTTGTGCGAGCGCGAGCAGAGGCTCTTTCTTCGCGCGGTCAACCTTGTTGAGGACCAGAATCTTGCGTTCGGGACGTTTGGCGAGCGCCTCTAGCAGCGGCATCAGCTCGTGCCGACGCTGCTTGATCGGATCGACGATCAGCAGCACGGCATCGGCGGCCTCTGCGCCTTCCCAAGCGGCGCTGACCATTGCGCGGTCGAGCCTGCGGCGCGGCTCAAAAATTCCGGGCGTATCGACCAGGATCATCTGGGTGTTTTCGTCCCCGTCCTGATGCAAGGCGATGCCGAGCATGCGGGCACGCGTGGTTTGCGCTTTGGATGATGTAATCGCGACCTTTTGGCCGACCAATTGATTGACCAAGGTGGATTTGCCCGCGTTGGGCGCGCCAATCACGGCGACGGCGCCGCATTTCTGCTTAGTCATTGGACTGCTTCCTCGCCGCGATATCTGTACCAATGCTCATCCAAAGCGCTCCATAAATGCTTTTGCGGCCTGCTTTTCGGCCTCTGATTTGCTTGCCGCGATTGCTTCTGCCTCGCCAACTTTGTGCACGCTGACTTTGACGGTAAAGCGCGCGGCATGGTCTGGCCCGCTGCGGTCGATCACCTGGTATTCTGGCGTGCGGTGACGGTTGCCGGCGGCCCATTCTTGCAAGGCGGATTTGGGGTGCTTTGCCTCGCCCGCTTTTCCGGTTAGCTCATCGGCCCATGCGCGGTAGATGAAATCGCGGGCGGTCTCAAACCCGTGCTCGATAAAGCACGCGCCGATCATCGCCTCCATCACATCGCCAAGGATATTGTCGCTGTCTGCGCCGCCATCATCGCGCGCCTGTTTGCCGAGACGCAAATGGTCGGGCAGGCCGATGGTGCGGGCGATGCGGGCGCAGGTTGCGCCGCTGACCAAGGCGTTCAAGCGCTGCGATAGTTTGCCTTCTGGTGCATCCCCATCGCGGTAAAGCCAATCGGCCACCGACAGACCAAGCACGCGGTCGCCGAGAAATTCAAGCCGCTGATAATCCTTGGGTGTCGGCGCGCCATTGGGCAGATTGCCTTGAACGCTGCCATGGGTGAGCGCCTCCAGCCATGCGGCCTCGTCGCCCACGTCCAAGCCGAGCTTGCTTAGCCATTCTGTTGTTTCAGGGCCAAGATGATCAAGGTGAGGGGCGCTCATAGTGTCTTGCCCAAGCGGCTCCAGCGTGCCGCGCTGAACCATGTCCAAGGTTTGATCCAATCCGAGCCACCATCTGTGGACCACATCAGGATCGTCGCGCGGCCGACCAGATTGTCTTGCGGGACCAGCCCGACACCGCCGCCAGCGCTGGCCGGAAAACGGCTGTCTTGCGAGTTATCGCGATTGTCGCCCATCACGAACATCCGCCCTTCGGGCACGATGATCGCATCCATATTGTCGGCCCCCGTTCGGCCAAAATCGAGCACTTCATAGCTGACGCCATTGGGTAGCGTCTCGCGAAAGCGCGGATAGGCGCAGATGTCCTGCCCATTCGTGTCAGTGCGCAGTTCCGCGCCCCAGGCGCAGCTGGTGTTGCCCGATACGGGAATGACGAAATCTTCAATCCGCACCTTGGGCACGGTCTCACCATTAAGCACGACTTGCCCGTCGACCATCGCGACACTGTCACCGGGTAGAGCAATCACGCGCTTAATGTAGTCGGTGCCATCAATCGGATGTTTGAAGATCGCCACATCGCCTGGCTCCGGCGCGCTTGCGAGCACGCGGCCCGGCACAATCGGTGCGCCAAATGGCATGGAGTTGTCAGAATAGCCGTATGGCCATTTCGCCGCGAGCAAATAGTCGCCGTTCCACAAATGCGGCAGCATGCTCTCGGACGGTATCGAGAAGGGCGAGAACACCAGACTGCGAAAGACCAGGACCACAAAGACCAGTTTGAACAGGAAAAACGCAAAGCTCCCGAGGCTCTCCGGCTGTTCCTCTGCGGGCGCTTTTGGTGCCGCAACATCGCCGGCACTATCGCTGGCCGCCGCGCATACGTCACCAGAGCTGGGCGCAGCATCAGTTTGGGTCTTAACATTCATCGCGTGCGTCCCTAGTCGCGAGTGGCCTATCACGCCAAGGATATTTGCCCATGACTGATCCGATTTCCACCACTTGGGATGCTATTTGCGCCTTGCCGCAGCCTAAATTGAGCGAACTGTTCGCCGCTGATCCAGATCGCCTGGAGAAGCTGAGCCAGCGATTGGAGGCCTCATTTGGTGAACTTGGCGATCTGGGCATTAGGTTCGATTGGTCAAAAACGCATCTGGATGATGCGATCCTTGATCAGCTTGAAGCTATGGCCAAGGCGATGGACTTCGACGCTCAGCGCGAGGCGTTGTTTGGCGGCGGGATCGTCAATCCAACCGAAGGCCGCGCGGCGACCCACGGAGCAATGCGCGGCAGCGGAACCGACACGGATGTGGAGGAAGCGCAGGCACTGACCGCGCGGATGGGCATGCTGGTCGAGGCGATCCATCAAGGCGCTCTGGGAGAGGTCAACCATCTGATCCATATCGGGATTGGCGGCTCGGCCTTGGGCCCTGATCTAGCGGTTGATGCTTTGGCCCGCGATCTCAGCCTGGTGGACGTTCACGTGGTCTCGAACATTGACGGCCTCGCCTTGGAGCAGGCCTTTGCAGCGTGCGATCCGGCGACCACGCTGATTGCTATTGCATCAAAGACCTTCACCACAATCGAAACCATGACCAACGCGGCGAGCGCGCTCAAATGGCTAGGCGACAACGGCGTGGATGACCCGAGTGGCCGCGTGATCGCGCTAACGGCTAATCCAGAAGGCGCGGTGGAATGGGGCGTCGATGAAACCCGTATTCTGCCATTTCCAGAGAGCGTCGGCGGGCGCTATTCACTGTGGTCGAGCATTGGCTTCTCGGTCGCGCTCGCGGTCGGGATGGACGATTTTCAGGCGATGCTCGCCGGGGCGCAGGCAATCGACACGCATTTCCGCGAGGCGCAGGGCAGAGCGAACCTACCGCTGCTCGCCGCCTTTGCTGACCAATACTACACCCGCGCCCGAGGGTGCCAAACCCGCGCGGTGTTCGCCTATGACGAGCGGCTCGATCTGCTGCCAGACTATTTGCAGCAGCTTGAGATGGAATCGAACGGCAAGAGCGTGACGGCCAAAGGCGAACCTGTGGACCGCCCAACCGCCGCGGTGACCTGGGGCGGAGTGGGCACGGATGCGCAGCACGCGGTGTTTCAATTGCTACACCAGGGCACACATCTGATCCCGGTCGATTTCATCGCCAGCATCGCGCCCGGAGACGAGCTGGACCCGGCGCATCACAAGAGCCTGCTGATTAATTGCTTCGCGCAAGGCGCCGCTCTGATGGCGGGCGGCAATATGTCCGCCGACGGCAAAGATCCTGCGCGCGCCTTCCCCGGGGACCGGCCCAGCGCAATGATCCTGGTCGATGATCTGGACGCCGCGGCGCTGGGCGCATTGATCGCGTTTCACGAGCATCGCACGTTCGCCAACGCTGTGCTGATGGGCATCAATCCGTTCGATCAGTTTGGGGTCGAGCTGGGCAAGAAAATGGCCAAGGACATTGATGCAGGCGAGGGCGACTTCGACGCGAGTACTAAGGCGCTGATGGAAGCGGCTGGGATGGGGTGAGAGCACAGCATTGCGATGAAATTCGACGGCTTTCGCGGGGCGTGCCTGCACAGTTGCTAAGCCGACTGCATGCTTCTAATCCTAGCGGCTAATGCTTGAGCTTCGCGGATATATCGTTTTGCCTGCTTTTGAAGTTGAGCAAGAGGCCGGCACAGCCTCCATCTCTTTCAAAGAACTGGAGGTGATAACCGGGAAGATCACACGCATTGCGCTGAATCGTTTCGAAGTCTTTGAGAAGTTCTCACCTAGCTTTGCGACTGTGTTTTTCCTTGCTGATTTTGGAAAGCTGAAGACAGGGCAGATGGAGGCAATAAGAGAAATTGGCGAGCTTCTAAGGTCATTGGAGTCGAAGCTAGGCAATTCGATGAAGGTCGATATCTTTGCGAATGATGATGAAAGTGAAGAGACAATCGTCATCAAACTGGGCGATCCCTCGCAACCAATTGATTGACTTCCGGCGTCTTCTCCCCCAAATGCTGCACCAGCGAAGCGCGCGAGCCAGCGTGAAGCGGCGATTGAACTAAACAATCCGCCCCGGCCGCGCCTCGGTTTATTTCACAGACTTCCCTTTTCACGCGGGCGGTTATTACCCCCGCGCCGCGCGAGCTAAGTCTCTGCGCGCCGCAAATATATTGCGAATTATCAATGACAAATCCATCTGAACAATCGGTCCAATTTGAAGACCTCGACCTGTCACAACCCATTCTTCAGGCATTGGACCTGAAGGGCTATACCACGCCAACACCGATCCAGGCGCAGGCAATCCCGCCCGTGCTGGAAGGCCGCGACTTGCTGGGTATTGCGCAAACGGGCACCGGCAAAACGGCGGCATTCATGCTGCCCAGCATCGACCGGCTGCGTGAGAGTGACAACCAGATCCCGTTCAAATCCTGCCGCATGTTGGTGCTCGCGCCGACCCGCGAGCTGGCCGGGCAAATCGCTCAAAGCGCCAAGGATTACGGCGCGATGGCGGGCATGAAAGTCCACTCAATCGTCGGCGGCACCAGCGTCAACAAAGACCGGAACAAGCTGCACCGTGGCACCGATATCCTCGTCGCAACGCCTGGCCGCTTGCTCGATCTGATTGATCAAAAGGCGTTCAACCTTTCCGGTGTCGAAATCCTGGTTCTCGATGAAGCGGACCAGATGCTCGACCTCGGCTTTATCCATGCCTTGCGCCGGATCAGCCAATTGGTGCCGAAAGAGCGCCAGACCCTGTTCTTCTCGGCAACCATGCCGAAGCAGATCAAGGAGTTGGTAAAGGGCTATTGCCACAACCCGGTGCAGGTCTCTGTCACTCCGGAATCAAGCACGGCGGAGCGGATCGATCAGTACCTCTTCATGGTGCAGCAAAATGAGAAGCAATCGCTGATCGAAATGGTTCTGTCTGGCCGCCATCAGGTGCCCGGTAAGATTGAGCGTGTGCTGGTCTTTACCCGTACAAAGCACGGCGCAGACCGCGTCGTAAAGAAACTCGCCCAAGCCGGCATTGGCGCCAACGCGATCCATGGCAACAAATCACAGCCTCAGCGGGAGCGAGCGCTTAGCGAGTTTAAACGTGCCAAAACGCCAGTGCTCGTGGCAACCGATGTAGCCGCGCGCGGGATTGATATTCCGGGCGTCAGCCATGTCATCAACTACGAATTGCCCAATGTGCCAGAGCAATATGTCCACCGCATCGGGCGTACCGCGCGCGCTGGTAAGGACGGGGTTGCAATCGCATTTTGCGCCGAGGACGAGCGCGCTTACCTCAAAGACATTACCCGCGTTACCGATGCTGAATTTGAACGGCTCGACCTGCCGGAAAACTTCCGCGCCGTTGTAGAGGGTGTTGGCCCGACTAAGCCTGCGCCGCGCGGTCAAAACCGTGTTGCGAAGAAAAAGGTTCGCCCGAAACCCTTTGGCGGTCAGCGCTCCGGCGGCGGTAAGCCGCAGGGTGATGGCGCTGGCGGCGGCGATGGCCGTCCGCAGGGCAAGCCCAAGCAAAAGCATGGCGCGCGCAAAGGCCGTCCAAACCGCAGTGGCGGCGGCGGTGGCGGAGGCCGTCCGGGTGGCAACGGAGGCGGCGGTCGTCCAGGCGGCGGTGGTCGTCCGGGTGGCGGTGGCCGTGGTCGTTCAGGCGGCGGGGGGCGCACTGGCGCTCGCACCTCGTAAGGGTAACCAAGCGGCGCTGTTGCGCGAATAGCTCTTCAAATCGTCTGCGCGCTTGGCAAGACCCCGCTGGGCCGCCATATCGCGCGCAGCATAAAGGAGCATCGCCGCAATGGCCGAGTATGATTTCGATCTCTTCACTATCGGAGCAGGGTCCGGCGGCGTCCGCGCCAGCCGGATAGCCGCCGCCCATGGCGCGCGCGTTGCTGTGGCTGAGGAATACCGCGTTGGCGGTACCTGCGTCATCCGTGGGTGCGTGCCGAAAAAGATGCTCGTCTATGGTGCGCATTTTGCCGAAGACCTTGAGGATGCGCAGCAATTTGGCTGGACAATTGAGGGCAAGAGCTTTGATTGGGCGAAGCTGCGCGACCATGTGCAGGCCGATATCGACCGGCTTGAGGGCCTTTATGGTGAGACGCTCGGCAATCACGGGGTGGAAGTGTTCCGTGAACGCGCGGAGATCACTGGCGATCACGAGATTACCCTGGCGAGCGGCAAGGTTGTCACCGCGAAGTACATACTGATTGCGACCGGCGCGACGCCGCAGCGGCTCGAGTTTCCGGGCGCGGAACATGCGATCACCTCCAACGAGGCGTTCCATCTCGACGCATTGCCGAAACGCGTAATGATCGCGGGCGGCGGCTATATCGCGAACGAGTTTGCGGGCATCTTCAACGAGTTTGGCAGCAAGGTTTGCATCGTCAATCGCTCTGACCAATTGCTGCGCGGCTATGACGAAAGCCTGCGCGATCGCTTGCTCCAGATCAGCGTGATGAAGGGCATACAATTCCACTTCAACACCACCTTCAAAGCGATCACCAAGAACGATGATGGCTCACTGCATGTTGAGCTGAACGGTGATGATAGTGTGGACGTCGACATGGTGATGTTCGCCACTGGACGGCGGCCGAATATCGATGGCCTTGGCCTGGAGACCGTCGGTGTTGAAACTGGCGAGGGCGGCGCAATCAAAGTTGACGATTTCAGCCAAACCAATGTCGATTACATCTATGCCGTGGGCGACGTGACCGACCGCGTGCAATTGACCCCAGTGGCGATCCGCGAGGGCCATGCCTTTGCCGATACAGTCTTTGGCGATAATCCGCGCACGGTCGATCATTCCTGCATCCCAAGCGCAGTCTTCAGCCATCCTCCGATTGCCGCTGTAGGCATGACGGAAGGCGAAGCGCGCAACAAACTCGGCAACATCAAGGTATTCCAATCCGACTTCCGCCCGATGAAAAACGTGGTGGCGGGCCGCAATGAGCGCGGGCTTTACAAGATGATCGTCAATGCGGCGACGGATCAGATCGTCGGCATCCATATGATTGGACCGGAATCGCCAGAGATCATGCAGGCCGCCGCGATTGCGGTGAAAGCTGGGCTGACCAAGGCGGACTTTGACGATACGGTTGCGATCCACCCGACCATGGCTGAGGAACTTGTTCTCCTGAAGTAGAGGCGGGGAACTGGCGCCGCTTGTATTGGCGCGCTAAGCTCCGCGTCATGGACCTCAAAAACAAAACCATATTGCTCACTGGCGGTACTGCCGGGATTGGGCGCGAAATGGCGCGCCAGCTGAAAGCGAAAGGCGCGCATGCCGTGCTCACCGGCCGCAATCTAGAGCGGATAGCGGCGATGCAGGCCGAGGGCTTTGAGGTGCTCTCAGCCGACCTTTCCAATGCCGCTGGCGTAGATAGTTTGCTAGCGGAATGGAGGGAGCGGAAGCTTGATATCCTCATCAACAATGCCGGGCAACTGGTGGACCATGATTTCCGCAAAACCCCTCCTGATCCAGACGCGGCGGATGATTGCATTTACGCCAATCTCAACGCGCCGATCCGCCTGATCGAAGGGCTAATGACGAAGCTAAAGTCTGCCCCTGAGGCGGCGATCATCAACGTCACCTCTGGCCTCGCCATCGCGCCTGCCGCGCGTCAGCCGATCTATTGCGCAACCAAGTCTGGCCTGCGGTTCTACACCCTTGCCTTGCGAGAACAGCTCAAAGATACGCGCATCAAAGTCATCGAGGCATTGCCGCCGGTGGTCGACACCCAAATGAACGACGGCAATCCGATGAAAAAAATGCCCGCTGAGGAATGCGCGCGGCAAATCATCGAAGCAATCGAGAAGGGCCGCAATGAGGCGAATATCGGCATGACGAAGGCTCTGCGCGCGATGGAATCGATTTCGCCCGTTATCGCCAAGCGGATAACTCTGCCCTTTTGACCGATTGACGCTGCTGCGCTCCTGCGGCAACGACCTCAGCATAACTTACAACAAATGCAGGGGCACCCAGATGTCTGCCAATATTGCTGAGATGGAACGCCGCAGAGACGCCGCTAAGATGGGCGGCGGTGAAAAGCGCATTGCCGCGCAGCACGCCAAGGGCAAATTGACCGCGCGCGAACGGCTCGACGTTCTGCTGGACGAGGGCAGTTTTGAAGAGCTCGACACCTATGTTGAGCATGACTGCGTCGATTTCGGCATGGCGGATCAGAAAATTCCGGGCGACGGCGTGGTCACCGGCAGCGGCACGATCAATGGCCGCTTAGTGTATGTCTATAGTCAGGATTTCACCGTTTTCGGCGGCAGCCTGTCGAAACGCCATGCGGAGAAAATCTGCAAGGTGATGGACAATGCGATGAAGGTTGGCGCGCCTGTCATTGGCCTCAACGATTCCGGTGGGGCCCGCATTCAGGAAGGTGTCGCCTCGCTCGGCGGCTATGCGGACGTCTTCCAGAAGAACGTACTCGCAAGCGGCGTTGTGCCGCAAATCTCGCTGATCATGGGGCCATGCGCGGGTGGCGCGGTGTATTCGCCAGCGATGACCGACTTCATCTTCATGGTGAAGGACAGCTCTTACATGTTCGTCACCGGGCCAGAGGTGGTCAAAACGGTGACCAACGAGGAAGTGACGCAAGAGGAATTGGGCGGTGCAGTCACGCACACGACCAAGACCAGCGTTGCCGACAATGCGTTTGAAAACGACATTGAGACCCTGCTCTCGACGCGGAAGTTCTTCGATTACCTACCGCTGTCCAACCGCGAAGAAGCCCCCGAATATATCACCAGCGATCCGTGGGACCGTGAAGAGCCATCGCTCGACACGCTGATCCCGGACAATGCGAACCAGCCGTATGACATGCATGAGGTGATCGCGAAGACACTGGACGAGGGCGATTTCTTCGAAATTCAGCCCACCCATGCCGCCAATATCATTTGCGGGTTTGGTCGGGTTGAAGGGCGCACCGTGGGCGTGGTCGCGAACCAGCCAATGGTGCTCGCCGGTGTGCTCGACATCAATGCCTCGAAGAAGGCCGCGCGTTTCGTGCGGTTCTGTGATGCGTTTGAAATTCCGATCCTCACATTGGTTGATGTGCCGGGCTTTCTGCCGGGGACCGATCAGGAGCACAATGGGATCATCAAGCACGGCGCGAAGCTGCTGTTCGCATACGGTGAGGCTACCGTTCCGAAGATCACGATCATCACTCGCAAGGCCTATGGCGGGGCGTATGACGTCATGGCGTCAAAGCATTTGCGCGGAGACCTAAATTACGCTTGGCCCACCGCCGAAATCGCAGTGATGGGCGCGAAGGGCGCGGTTGAGATTATTTTCCGCCAGGATCGCGGCGATGCAGAAAAGATCGCTGAGAAAACCAAGGAATATGAAGACCGCTTTGCGAACCCATTCGTGGCGGCATCGCGCGGCTATATTGACGAGGTGATCTACCCGCATTCAACCCGGCGCAGGGTTGCGCTGGGCCTGCGCAAGCTGCGAGGTAAGCAGCTCGAGAACCCGTGGAAGAAGCATGATAATATTCCGCTGTGATGAAAAACTTCATCATCGGAGTGCTCTGTTTGACACTTATCTGGTTCGGTGCATCGCTTATTCGAGTCGAAAACCAGCGTTATGCACTTGAATTGGAGATGTGCGGTACCCGGTCACCGGAGAACTCGCTCAAGCGGTCGCAGTGTTTGGAAGAGGTCGAGACGCGAACCGGTCCGGTCGCTCACCTGCTGTATGCATTGGACATATTATGAAACTAGGCAGACTTAATCACGTGGGCGTTGCGACGCCGAGCATAGCGGACTCCATCGCGCATTACCGCGATGTGATGGGCGCGACTTCGATCTCGGATGAGATCATTCTGGAAGATCGCGGCCTCAAGGTCGTGTTTGTCGATACGCCTACCCACTCTGGCATGAATGGCACTCAGATTGAGCTCATCGAAGAGCTGAAACCCGGTGAGACCGCGATCAGCGGATTTCTGGCGAAAAATCCCTTGGGCGGACAGCATCACGTCTGTTTTGAAGTCGAGGACATTGACGAAGCGCGCGCGTGGTTTGAAGGGCAGGGCAAGCGCATCCTTGGCCCGACCATACCGGGGGCGCACGGAACGCCGATCTTCTTTGTCCACCCCAAGGATATGCAAGGCATGCTGACTGAGATTATGGAAACGCCTAAGGGCGCGCATTGAGTTAGCTCGTCATGCTGAACTTGGTTGACGTATGGTCAGCTTCGCTTCCAGCATCCATCGCCCGCAAAACCTGATTTGTTGGCGCTGAGGATGGACCCTGAAACGGGTTCAGGGTGACGAGAATGAGGAGAGATAGATGACCTACGAAACAATCCGCGTGACGCGTGATGGCCCATTGCTGACGATCACTCTCAACCGGCCAGACCGGCTCAATGCGATGCCGCCACAAATGGCGGATGAGATTTGCGATGTGTTCTACGATCTGGGCGATGCCCGCGCGGTGCTCGTCACGGGTGAGGGCAAAGGATTTTGCTCTGGCGCGGACCTGTCTGCGCGCTCAACCGGCGAAAAAGGCGGCAGCCACAAGGCGCTGCAAAACCACTACAATCCCGCGATCAGCCAAGTGCTGCGCGCGCCCGTGCCAGTGATCTGCGCGGTCAACGGACCAGCGGCCGGCGTTGGCTGCTCGCTTGCTCTGGCGGCGGATTTCACCATCGCATCGAAGAACGCGTATTTCCTGCAGGCCTTCGTCAATATCGGCCTGGTGCCCGACGGCGGATCGACCTGGCTGCTATCGCGTGCGATTGGCCGCGCCCGCGCAACCCGCATGATGATGCTGGGCGAGAAAATCGGCGGTGAGCAGGCGGAGGAATGGGGCTTGGTCTACAAAGCCGTCGAACCAGATCAGTTGATGAGCGAAGCGCGCGCCTTGGCAGAACAGCTCGCCAATGGGCCAACCCAGGCCATCCGCATGATCAAAGAGAACCTCAACCTGGCGCTTGATGGCACAGTCCAGCAGGTGTTTGTCCAAGAGGCAGAGGCTCAGCGCATCGCCGGGGCCAGCGAAGACGCAAAAGAGGGCGGCATGGCTTTCCTCGAAAAGCGCAAGGCCGAGTTTAAGGGGGCGTAATACCTTCAAAGCACTCGCCCAGAGCTTGTCGAAGGGCTGCATTTCCCTCTAAATCTGTGCAACAGAAAAAGCAGGGCTTCGACGGGCTCAGCCCGAACGGATATTGTTAGACTATGACCAACAAACCAACCCCAGCTGATTGGAACGCGCTTGCGGACAAAGAGGCCAAAGGCCGTGATCTCACGTGGCAAACGCCAGAAGGCTTTGCGATCAAGCCGCTGTACACTGGCGAAGATCATGCGGATTTTGATCCCGGCCTGCCGGGCTTTGCGCCGTTCACGCGCGGGGTGAAGGCGAGCATGTATGCCGGGCGTCCTTGGACCATTCGGCAATATGCGGGCTTCTCCACCGCTGAAGAATCGAATGCGTTTTACCGGCGCAATCTGGCGGCGGGGCAAAAGGGCCTGTCGGTGGCTTTCGATCTCGCCACCCACCGTGGCTATGACAGCGACCATGCCCGCGTCGTCGGTGATGTCGGCAAGGCTGGCGTTGCGATCGACACGGTGGCGGATATGCAGGTGCTGTTCGACCAGATCCCGCTCGACACCATGTCAGTCAGCATGACGATGAACGGCGCGGTGATCCCGGTTATGGCGTTTTACATCGTCGCGGCAGAGCGTCAGGGCGTGACCCAGGACAAGCTCTCCGGAACAATCCAGAACGACATCTTAAAAGAGTTCATGGTCCGCAACACCTATATCTATCCGCCAGAGCCAAGCATGCGGATTGTGTCAGACATTATCGGCTACACCAGCGCCAACATGCCGAAATTCAACAGCATTTCGATCTCGGGCTATCACATGCACGAAGCAGGCGCGACGGCGGTGCAGGAGCTCGCCTTCACCATTGCCGACGGCAAGGAATATGTGAAACGCGCAATGGCAACCGGGCTGGATGTCGATGCGTTTGCGGGGCGGCTGTCGTTCTTTTTCGGCATCGGCATGAACTTCTTCATGGAGATTGCGAAGCTGCGCGCCGCGCGGACTTTGTGGTACCGCACCATGGACGAGCTGGGTGCGAAATCCGAGCGCTCAAAAATGCTGCGCACGCACTGCCAGACATCTGGCGTGTCGCTGCAAGAGCAAGACCCGTACAACAATGTCATCCGCACCACGGTGGAGGCGATGGCCGCTACGCTCGGTGGGACGCAAAGCCTGCACACAAATGCGCTCGACGAAGCGATTGCTCTGCCAACCGATTTTTCGGCTCGGATCGCGCGCAACACGCAGCTAGTTCTGCAGGAGGAAAGCGGCATCACCAATGTTGTCGATCCACTTGGCGGCTCGCATTACATCGAGGCGCTGACCGCGACCTTAGTGGACGAAGCGGAGAAACTAATCGCCGAAGTGGACGAGGCGGGCGGCATGACCGCCTATGTCGATACCGGCGCGCCCAAGGCGGCGATTGAACGCGCAGCGGCGGAGAAACAGACCGGCATCGACAAGGGCGAAACCGTGATTGTCGGGGTCAATAAATATCAGCTCGCCGAAGAACAGCCGATCGATACGCTCGATATCGACAATGCTAAGGTGCGTGCCGGGCAGATCGAGCGGCTCAAGCAAGTTCGCGCTAGCCGCGATGAAGCCGCTTGTCAGGCGGCACTCAAAGCTCTCACCGAAGGATGCACTTCAGGGGGCAACGTCCTTGGGCTCGCCGTTGAAGCTGCTCGCCACGATGCGACGCTCGGCGAAATTTCATCCGCGATGGAGCAGGTGTTTGGCCGCCACGATGCGACGCCAAAGCCGGTCAGCGGCGTCTATGCCAGCGCGTATGAATTCGACCAGCGCTGGGCGCAGGTGACAGACGGAGTATCGGCGGTTGAGCGTCGGCTCGGCCGCAAGCCGCGCATTATGGTCGCGAAGATGGGGCAAGACGGGCACGATCGCGGGGCCAATGTGATCGCCTCCGCCTTTGCCGACATGGGGTTTGAAGTGATCAGCGGCCCGCTGTTCCAGACCCCGCCAGAGGCGCGCGATATGGCGCTGGAGCATGATGTTGACGTGATCGGGGCAAGCTCGCTCGCCGCAGGGCATAAGACCTTGATCCCGGAACTTATCAGCTTGCTCAAAGAGGCCGGCCGCGCGGATATCAAAGTGACCGCAGGCGGCGTGATCCCGCCGCAGGATTATGACTTCCTGCGCGAAGCGGGCGTGCAGGGTATTTACGGACCCGGCTCAAACGTGGTCGAATGCGCAGCGGATATTCTGACGCTGCTCGGCCACAATATGCCGCCATTGGGTGAGGGACTTGAGGAGGCGGCTGAGTGATCTGGCTACGACTACTTGGGTACGTGGCGTTGGTGGCAATCGGCAGCACTTGCTGGTCGGTGATGTTTTTCTTCTATCCAATCATGGCCGGGTGGCAGCTTGGATTCTGTGACGGGGCGGCGGAGTTAACTCAGGCCAATCCTGATTGTCTGGAACCGCTATGGTATTGGCTCGGCATTACCAGTGTGCCAGCGATATTGATCGCCGGCGGAATCAGGAAAAGTCTCTCGGTCGTAAGAAAATCAGAAATGACAGAGTAGAGTGGCCATAGTAGCGACGAGAATCGCCTACCTGTGCGGACCACGTCGAAGATGGAAGCAGCAGAATGATTTGGTTTACACTTTTGGCCAGCACCACTGGCCTCATCGGCACGAATGACTGCGACCGAGAGGCAGCTGAGGCGGGCGTTCAGGCCGCTCTGAACGCATGCTCCTTTTTCGATTTGGGTGAAGCGGAAGAGAACCTCGACAATGCCTTCAGCGATGCTGCGGCTCAGGCGGTTTCCAACGATCGGCGCCGCGGCAAAATTGATATTGCAGTGACCGATCTCAGCCTGCTGACCGAGGCGCAAGAGCAATGGATCCGCTTTCGTGAGGCTCACTGCGCGGCTATGGCCGGCCCGCAGCAAGGCAGCTCGGCCGATTGGCCGCAGGTCAAGAATGGCTGCATGATTGCAATGACCGATGCGCGCACTGCGCAGCTCCAAGCCTACATCCGTGAGGTAAGATAAGTGACCCTGATACGTAACGACTGGACCCGCGAAGAGATTGCGGGCCTGTTTGACCTGCCATTTACAGAACTGTTGTTTCAAGCCGCGAGCACTCACCGCGAAAACCATCCGCCAGGGCAGGTGCAACTGTGCACTCTGCTGTCGATCAAGACTGGCGGTTGCCCAGAGGATTGCGGCTATTGCAGCCAGTCTGTCCATGCGGACAGCGGTGTTGAGGCGACCAAGCTGATGGATGTGCAGGCTGTCCTGCAATCGGCGGCTCAGGCGAAGGACCACGGCAGCCAGCGCTTTTGCATGGGCGCCGCCTGGCGCAATCCCAAAGACCGCGACATGCCCGCGATTGTCGAGATCGTAAAAGGCGTGCGCGAGATGGGCCTTGAGACCTGCATGACGCTAGGCATGCTGACCCCGAAACAGGCCGATATGCTGGCCGAGGCGGGCCTAGATTACTACAATCACAACATCGACAGCAGCCCGGAATATTACGAGCGCGTCATCAGCACGCGCGGCTTTGATGAGCGGATCGAAACACTCGATCATGTTCGCAATGCCGGAATCAATGTCTGTTCGGGCGGGATCGTGGGCATGGGCGAGACGCGAGAGGACCGCGTCGGCTTCGTGCACACTTTGGCGACTTTGGAAGCCCATCCTGAGAGTGTGCCAGTAAATGCGCTGGTCCCGGTAAAGGGCACTGTGCTGGGTGATATGCTGGCGGACACGCCCCTTGCCAAGATCGACGATATCGAATTTGTCCGCACCGTTGCGGTCGCTCGGATTACGATGCCGATGAGCATGGTGCGGCTGTCTGCCGGGCGCGAGAACATGAGCGAGGCTACGCAGGCGCTGTGTTTCCTTGCGGGCGCAAATTCGATCTTTACCGGAGACAAGCTGCTGACCGCACCCAATGCGGGTGATGATAGCGATGGCGCTTTGTTTGCGAAGCTGGGCCTGACCGCGCTGCAAGGCGAGGAGCCTGCGAGAGGTCTAAATCCGGCGTGCAACGTGAGCGAGGCAGCGGAGTAGTGCTTCTAGGCTTCCACTTTGATCATAGAACCGGAAAGACTATTGATCGAGATAATAAGGAAGTTCTTGTCGTTCCTGAAATCAATGGAGAAAAACAGAACGGACCATGGCTGATTGGTCAAGTGGAAGACTTAACGGGAAGAATTCTGTTCAGTTGGGTGTCGACTCGTACTTGGCATTCCGCAGGTTACAGGAACTCAGAAGGTAGCGAGATTAAACATGAAATTGTGCATTTCGTTTGCTGGGAAACCTCACCGCTCGCGAAATTTAGTTCAGACAGATATCTTTCCAGAATTGGAGAGCATTTGACAGATCATAAACACATGTACCGCATGGGATTAGCGTCATCGCAATGGCAAAAATCCCCTGAATTGGAGAAAGAGTGGCGGGCCTCCCAAGAATGACCCTCGGTTTCTCCGTCGATGAGCTTTTGCCCAAGGCACGCGGCGGCGGGCAGCTTAAGATGGGCCTTAGCAAACTCTCCGAAGGAGACTGGCTCCAGCCAAATCCTAGTACCGCCGCGAGGCGCGAAGGCTTCGCAGAATTTCCGGACGGCGCTCAGCTGACCGCAAAGGCATTGGAGCCAGGAGAAGAACTGGCCGAAATGCTGGGTATCAAGGGCGGGCTGATCGAGGCGGCAATGGCTCACCATGAGGACATGTGCTTGCTCACCCGGTTTGATGGTGAGGAGCATTACCGGCTGATCGGAACGGCGGTGGCGTGGCCGAGCGATTGGCGTCCAGCGGATAAAATGGGGCTGCCTTTGCGTGCACTGCATGCGCCGATTGCCGGCTATGAAGAGCAGTTGGCGAGCGGCGTCGATCACTTTATGGCGAAGCTCCAGCCCGGCCAAATTTATGGCCGCTGCAATTGGTTTGTCGCGCCTACGGGTGAGAAACGCTGGCTCGCGGACAAGCCCGCACCAATCGCCTTTGCCCATGTCACGCCGGAGAATGCAGGCGAGACCCTGTTTGTCCGCTCAGAGCGGCAGACCCTGCGCCGCCTGCCAAATACCGGCGCAATCCTGTTCACCATTGGCATTTATGTCGAACCGCTCGGCGCGCTGAGCGAGGCCAATATCGCTCGCCTTGCGGTGGCGGCTCAGACCTTGCTGGCAATTGAGGGTGACCGCCGAGGCGCGCCGCATTATGCAGCAAGCCTCAGCGCATTTGCCGCGCGAAAGGACCAAGCATGATCGAAGCTCTAATGCTGCTACTCCCGGCTAACTACGTCCCAGCTTGTGACCAAGAAAAGGCTGACCAAGGCATTCAGGCAGAGATGAATATCTGCGTGCTCAATGACTTCATTGCCGCCGATAAAGAGCTCAATGAGCAATGGACGATCACCTCCGGCAGTGATGAAATCGCGCGACAAAGGCTGGAATCCAGAATGGGACGATCGTCCGGGGTATTTTGACAGTCTGCTTGCCTCGCAGCGCGCTTGGTTGAAATATCGCGATGCGCATTGCCGGGTGGAGGGATATGCCGCGCGCGGTGGCCCACTGGAGCCGCTGCTCGTCTCTACCTGCAAGACCAGCCTAACCGAAGCGCGGACACAGGAATTGCGCTCGCTTGCAGACAGTCCAGCTTAAGACAACACCGCCGCCGTCTTGCTTGGCGCGCCTCAAGGCGGCATAGCGCCTGTCATTATTCTTCACGCCCGGGGGCCCAATTTGTTTTCCAAGATCCTGATTGCCAATCGCGGTGAAATCGCTTGCCGAGTTATCAAGACTGCGCGCCGGATGGGTATTGCGACGGTTGCCGTCTATTCCGATGCGGATGCGCGCGCGCCGTTTGTGAAAATGGCGGATGAGGCGGTGCATATCGGGCCTGCTCCCGCAGCAGAGAGCTATTTGATCCCGGAAAAGATCATTGCGGCGTGCAAGGAAACCGGCGCTGAAGCGGTGCATCCCGGCTATGGTTTTTTGTCTGAGCGGGCTAGCTTCGTCGAAGCGCTGGCGGCTGAGAATATCGCTTTCATCGGCCCGCCAGCGGGCGCGATCGCGGCGATGGGCGACAAGATAGAATCGAAGAAGCTCGCCAAAGAAGCAGGCGTCAACGTTGTGCCGGGCTTTGTTGGAGAGATCCGCGACACAGATCACGCCGTCGAGATTGCGAACGAGATTACATATCCGGTGATGATGAAAGCCTCCGCTGGCGGCGGGGGCAAGGGCATGCGCCTAGCATGGTCCGAAAAGGACGTGCGCGAGGGCTTCGAGGCCACCAAGCGTGAAGGGCTGAATTCCTTCGGCGATGACCGCGTTTTCATCGAGAAATTCATCGAGAACCCGCGCCATATCGAAATCCAGATATTGGGCGATAAGCACGGCAATATCCTCTATCTGAACGAGCGCGAATGCAGCATTCAGCGCCGCCACCAAAAAGTGGTGGAAGAAGCGCCGTCGCCCTTCGTGACGCCGAAAATGCGCAAAGCCATGGGCGAACAATCGGTCGCTCTAGCGCGGGCGGTGGATTACCACTCTGCCGGCACAGTGGAGCTGATTGTCAGCGGTGCGGATCCGACCGGCGAGAGCTTCTATTTCCTCGAAATGAACACCCGTTTGCAGGTTGAGCACCCTGTGACCGAGGCGATTACCGGTGTCGATCTGGTCGAACAAATGATCCGCGTGGCTGCTGGTGAAGAGCTTCCGATGACGCAGGATGACATCGGCATTGAGGGCTGGTCGATTGAGAACCGGGTCTATGCCGAAGACCCCTATCGCGGGTTCTTGCCCAGCACGGGCCGTTTGGTTGAATATCAGCCTCCGCTCGACGGATGGACCGACGATGGCAGCGCCAATGGCCGCCGCGGCGTTGACGGCGTACGGGTTGATGACGGCGTCTATGAGGGCGGCGAGGTTTCGATGTTCTACGACCCGATGATCGCCAAGCTGATCACATGGGGCAAGACACGCGATGAGGCAGCGGATAAGCAGGTCAAAGCGCTCGACAATTTCCGGCTCAAGGGGCTTGGGCACAATGTCGATTTTCTTAGCGCGATTATGCAGCATGAGCGGTTTCGCTCAGGCGAGCTAACCACCGGTTTTATCGCCGAAGAATATCCCGATGGTTTCGAAGGCGCGCCAGCGGATGACGCATTTATGCGCCAGCTTGCCGCGCTGTTTGCCGGGGCAGAGTTCACTGAACGCGTCCGGGCTCAGCAGATTTCTGGACAGATGGCGCCGATGCCCAATCCGCCCTCTGACTGGTCAGTGAAGATCGGTAATCGCGCGTTTGATGTGCTGCTCGAAGAAGGCGGCGCGACTGTTGATGGCGTGGCAATTCGCGGGACCTGGGATTGGGTGCCCGGCATGCGCTCCGCCGAAGTCACGGGCGAGAATGACATCGGCATTCAGATTGAGCGCAACGGCGTGCGCTGGCGGATCACCACGCGCGGCGCATCGCATAATGCGCTGATATTGCCCGCGAATATCGCTCCGCTGGCTGAGCACATGCTCGAGAAGATCCCGCCAGATCTGTCCAAAATGCTGATCTGCCCAATGCCTGGCCTGCTTGTGAAGCTCCACGTGGGCGAGGGCGACGAAGTTCAGCCGGGGCAGCCATTGGCCACAGTTGAGGCGATGAAGATGGAAAACATCCTTCGCGCTGAAAAGGAAGGCACAATTGCTAAGGTCAACGCGGCCGAAGGCGAGAGCCTGGCAGTGGATGCGGTGATCCTAGAGCTTGAATAGAGCGTTGCCATTTTAGACAATTTGAATGTTGCGTTTTAGGAAACTTACTGTTTCTTTTGCTTTTTTGCGCAAGATTATTCCACTTTTATAAAACAAGTCTGGTTCGATTGTACCAACTTCGGACGCGGCACTTGTTGGAACGCGACAATCTTTCGAATTCGCTGGCCAATTGGAATATTGATGGCAAGCTTTCACCTCGTCCCGAATCAGCGGGGCCATTCGAGGGGTCGAAATGGCAAAGCAAGGCACAGGATTTTTTGACAGCAAGGGTCACTATTTTCGCTCGCCTGAGGAGGCGACATGCAGTGACTTGGCGGCCTTGCTTGGGCAAATCGGTGATGGCGAAAGCCTGGCACCGGGTATTGCGCACACCCTGCTGAAGCGCCGCGCCGATATTGAGCGCCTTTTCGCAGAGCATGACGCGATGCTGATTGAGCAGGAGAGGATCAAGGCTGCACTCGAGGGCCTGCCAGAGAAAGTTTCAAAGCTGCCCACGCGGGGCTGAGCTAGACATCGCAGCCTAATCAACAGCCAGCTGTTCATCCAGAAATTCGGCGACATCGGCCAGGTCGACATCGCGCGAGACAAAGGCTTCGCCAATCGCATTGAGCAGCAGGAATGGCAGCGTGCCGCCCTCCATCTTCTTGTCATGCCGCATGTGATCGACCAGCTTTGCACCGCCGCATGACAGGCCAAGCTCGCCGATTTCTGATCTGAGACCCGCATCCATTAGCGTCTGTTTGGCACGGTCGGCATCCGCCATGTTGAAGTGCCCGCGCCGCGCGGAATATCGGGCAGCTAGCACCATGCCGAGGGCGACGCCTTCACCGTGGAGCAGCTCCTGCGAAAAGCCGGTTTCCGCCTCCAAGGCATGGCCGAATGTGTGACCCAGATTGAGCAAAGCGCGCCTGCCGGAAAGCTCGCGTTCGTCCTCGGCGACAATGCGCGCCTTGGCTCGGATACTGGTGGCGATGGCATGGGTGAGAGCCTCTGGCTCGCGGGCGATCACATTGGAGCCATTTGCCTCCAGCCAATCGAAGAATCCTGCATCTCCGAGGAGACCGTATTTCAGCACTTCGGCATAGCCTGCGCCCATCTCGCGCGGCGGCAAAGTGGCGAGTGTTTCAGGGTCGATCAGAACCGCATTGGGTTGATGAAAGGCCCCGATTAGGTTCTTTCCCGCGCCGGTGTTGATCGCGGTCTTACCGCCAACCGAACTATCCACTTGTGCAAGCAGAGTAGTGGGGATTTGCACAAAGCCGCATCCGCGTTTCAGAACAGAGCAGGCAAATCCGGTAAGGTCGCCGACAACCCCGCCGCCTAGCGCAAACACATTGTCGCCGCGCTCTATGCCAAGTTCGAGCAGCCAATCGGTCAGCGTTTCGAGCACGGTCCAGCTTTTCGCGCCTTCGCCCGGCTCAACCACAAACCAGTCAGCGGCGAAGCCTGCCGATTGGAGCGAGCCCTCAATGGCATCGCCGTAAATCCGTTTGGTGGCCGTATCGGCAACAAATGGCACTGCGCGCTGCGGAGTGCTTCCGGCTGCGCTGTAGCTTTTGAAAAAGGGCTCAGCGACACGCGCAAAATGACTCAGTAGCCCATGATCAATCGTCACATCATAGCTACGTCCGCCCAGCTCAACTGGAATTACATGCATTGGTCTATTGCCTCGATAATGCGGTGGGCCACGTCGTTATGCGGGCCGTCCATGCTTTGGACCCTGATTTGGGCCTGCGAGTAAAAGGGTTCGCGCTCAGTATAAAGGCGCGTCAGAATTTCCTTTGGGTCTCCGGTGCGCAGCAGGGGACGCGTGTTGCGCCGCGATGTGCGCTCTACCAGAGTGTCGATATCGCAATCGATCCAAACCGCGATTGCCTTGTCCAAAATCAAAGCGCGCGTCTGATCATCGACGAAGGCCCCGCCGCCGGTTGCGATCACGCCGGAATGTTCCTCAATCAGTCTGGCTATAACGCGCCGCTCTCCATCGCGAAAATATGCCTCGCCAAACTCATCGAAAATCTCAGAGATTTTGCGCTGGGCTGCCTGTTCAATTGCATCATCGGCGTCAACGAAATCCCGGGAAAGCATGCTCGCAAGTCGCCGCCCAACTGTGGATTTGCCAACACCCATCAATCCGACCAGCACAATCGGGCGTGTGGTCTGACGCTTTATACGCGCAATTGCGCCGGCAAATTCATTGTGGTTTGTAACGGGCTGCTCAGTCATTGCCGCATGGCCTATAGATGGGGTAGGGCGCATGCAATATGGCTCGCACACATGGCACAATTAGACCTATGGAGAAACCGGCAGAGCGCCCCGGTGGTGGCGGGCGCTGGAAATGGTATTTGATAGCGGTGATAATTGCGGTGATAGTGCTGGCATGGGTTGATGGCGGTGAGGAACCGCTGCATCCGATTGTGCAAGAAATTGATGTGCCGGAGGCGCAGTGATGCATGGTTTGAAGATTACGCGCGGTGATCCTAGCCCGCTTGCTGGTAAGCGCACGTGTGTTGTTGCTGCGGCAATGGGCGCGGCTGTCCTGACGGGCGCTCTGGCTGCAGGCTATGCGGGTGCGCAAGATGCACCGGAATCGCTGCTGCCGCCCGGCTTTGACGATCCGGCTCCACCCCCTCCGCCGCCTCCACCCCCTTCGCCGCCAGCTGGTGTGAGCCCGGGCGGGCCAAGCGGCCCAGCGCCCACGGGGCCGCTCGCACCGCCGCCATTACCCGGAGGCGGGGAATTGCCGCCTGTGCCGAGCATTTCGAGTGACGCTCTGGGCAATTTGCCGACCGTTGCAGAGCTCGAAGACATGTCGACCGACGAGCTTGACGATCTGCTTGGGCTGAAGCCGCGTTATGACATTCCGCCCGCCGCGCGCCGCGCGCTGACGCGAGTTGGCGTGCTGAACGAAGAGGAGGGCGGATTGCCCAAGGCATCGCTGGCCAATCAGCCCGCGGAGTTAGTGCGCGCTGCGCTTGAAGGGACCAAGGGGCAGTTGGTCTCGCGCTGGGGGCATATCCTGCTGCGCCGCGCGGCGGTGAGCCGGCTTGAGGCGCCAGACGGCATGAACCCGGTCGAATTTGCTGCCTTGCGGGCTGGCTTGCTCAATCGCTTGGGCGAGTTCGCAGCGGCCCGCGCATTGGTGCAAGACGTCGACACGGGCAATTGGAACACGCCGCTGACGACGGCGGCGCTGCAATCCTATGTCGCCACATCTGATTTCGTCGGCGCATGTCCAGCAGTCCGTTTGCAAGGGTCAGAACGCGACGATCCGCGCTGGGTCATGTGGCAGGCGATCTGCAACGCCTATGCTGGCGAGAGCGCTCTGGCGGGATCGCAACTTGACCGTGCGCTCGACAATTCCATCGCGCCGGAAATCGATATCTTGCTAGCGCGCCGATATGCCGGCGCTGCGGGCAGCGGTCGAAGGGCGGTCGATGTGGATTGGGAAGGGGTGGAAGACCTCAACCCATGGCGCTTTTCCTTGGCTAATGCGGTTGGTGAGCCAGTGCCAAAGGCGCTGATCGAAGAAGCGGGCGCGTATTACCACCGCGCCGCAGCAACCGGGGCAATGGTGGCTTTGGGTGAGCGGGCGAAATATGCCGCTCGCGCCAGTAGCGAAGGCATCTTGTCCGCCTCCGCGATGGTTGGCCTCTACAGCCAGATTTACGCCGATGATAATATCACTGGCGAGGCGGCAGACACCGCGACCCGCCTGCGCGAGGCCTATGTCGGCGGCGATCCGTCCGCGCGATTGGCCGCAATGCAAGCGATTTGGGGCGAGCCATCGGATGGCGGCGCGATTGCGGATTACAGCGGCTATGTCCTGACCGCATATGCGGCGGCGCGCATGCCCGCCAACAGCAGCTTGGCTGATCAATCGGGCGCGTTGATTGCATCGATGCTTGCCGCGGGGCTGGATCGTGATGCGCTCGCTTGGGCTGAAGTGGTGCCGGGCGGAAGCCTCGGCTGGGCCCTGATCGTGCTCTCACAGGCAGAGCGCGGCGTTCCCGCTTCGACCGATGATTTGAGTGAGTTTGTTAGTAGTGATGCCAGCGCTCAGCAGCGCAAATCGCAATTTCTGATCGCAGGTCTTGCAGGGCTTGGCCGGATTAGCAGCGCGGATCGCTCGGCCTATGAGGACGAGCTGAGCCTTGATTTGGGCCGTCAGAGCAAGTGGACCCGCATGATCTCCCGCGCTGGTGAGGTGGAGAATCAAACTCTCGTATCCTTGCTCGCCGGGCTGGGTATGCAAGGGGAAAGCTGGGCGCAAATGACGCCCCGCCATCTCTACCATATCGTGTCTGCGCTGAACGCAGCGGGGCTTGGCGCAGAGGCACGCATGATCGCGGCGGAGGCGGTGGCGCGCGGCTAAGGCCGGTGCGCTGAGACAATGTCAGCCGCGACAAAGGCCTTTCTCGATATGCTGGCGGCGGAGCGCGGCGCGGCGCCCAATACTCTATCGGCCTATGCTCGCGATCTGAGCGGCGCAGAGGAAGAGATTGGCGATTTAGCCAAGGCGAAACGCGGTGATGTGGCGAAGCTCGCGGGCGCCTGGGCCAGCCTCTCGCCGTCCACAGTTGCGCGCAAAACCTCTGCCGTTCGGCAATTCTTTGGCTTTGCGCTGGACGAGGGGTGGCGCGAAGACGATCCCTCTGGCGCATTGCCTCAGCCCCGAACGCGCAGGCCTCTGCCCAAAGTTCTCTCTCACGACGATATTGCTGCCTTATTTGATCGCGCTGAAATGGAGGCGGAGAGCGGTAAGCCGGACCGGGTCAGGCAATTGGCGCTGCTGGAGCTGCTTTATGGATCCGGACTGCGCGCGACTGAGCTTGTCTCGCTACCGCTCAGCGCGGTTCCCCGCGATGCGCCGTTCCTCACGGTTACGGGTAAGGGCGGGCAGGCGCGGATGGTTCCGGTTAGCCAGCGAGCGCAGGAGGCCTTGAGCATTTGGCTGGAGGTACGCCCGCAAGAGCCGCGCCATCTGTTCCCCTCGCGCGGCGGGAAACACCTCAGCCGAGTGAGGCTGTTCCAACTGCTAAAAGAACTCGCGGCGCGCGCTGGGCTCGACCCCAAGGGCATCAGTCCGCATGTCTTGCGACACGCCTTTGCGACGCATCTGCTTGAGGGCGGGGCGGACCTGCGCGTGCTGCAAACATTGCTCGGCCATGCCGATATCGCCACCACTCAAATCTACACGCATGTGGACGCAGCCAGGCTCGTAGCTCTGGTCAATTCGCGCCACCCGCTTGCCACCCGCAGCACATCGGACTAGCGCAATTTTATGACTGCTTACCTCGAATTTGAGAAACCCGTTGCCAAACTTAATGAGCGCATTGCCGAATTGCGCAGCGCATCGGAAGGCGATGAAGTGGATATCGCGAGCGAGATTACACGCCTCGAAGCCAAGAGCGCCGACCTGCTTGCAACGACCTATGCCTCGTTGACGCCGTGGCAAAAGACTCAGGTTGCGCGGCATCCCAATCGCCCGCATTTGCGCGATTATATCGAGCATGCGTTTGATGATTTCGTTCCGCTTGGCGGAGACCGCTATTATGGCGATGATGATGCGATAATCGGCGGTTTTGCGAGGCTTAACGGCCGCCGGATCATGCTGATCGGGCATGAAAAGGGGCATAACACCGAAACCCGGATCAAGCACAATTTCGGCATGGGCAAACCAGAAGGCTATCGCAAAGCGATCCGTTTGATGGAGATGGCCGGACGTTTTAGGCTGCCAGTGGTCACGTTGGTCGACACATCGGGGGCGTTTCCCGGTGTTGAGGCCGAAGAGCGCGGCCAAGCAGAAGCAATCGCGCGCTCGACAGAGGCGTGTTTGGCATTGCCTGTACCGATGGTGGCAGTGATCGTGGGCGAGGGCGGCTCCGGCGGAGCAGTCGCCTTGGCCAGCGCAGAGCGGGTCTTAATGCTTGAGCATGCGGTCTATTCGGTGATTTCGCCGGAAGGCTGCGCATCGATCCTGTGGAGAACCGCCGATAAAGCGCCTGAAGCGGCGCAAGCGATGAAGGTGACCGCCCAGCATCTCAAGCGCCTGGGCGTGATTGATCGGATCGTGAAGGAGCCGGTTGGCGGCGCGCATCGCGATCCGGCAGCGACAGCAGCGAACCTTGGCAAGGCGATCAGCAAAGAACTCGACGCTTTGGTCGAATTGCCGAGTGAAACTCTGATCCGGACCCGAGAGGAACGCTTCCTGCAAATGGGCGGTTAGCGCCGCTTTGGGTCGCGCAATGCGCGCCCTCTTGCACGTATCGCGCGGTGAGGAGACCCCTTGGGGCTTGCTCAAAGCGTTGTTTTCCCGATATCCTCCAGCCAAATCCGCAAGCGCGGGTGAGAGGGTGCAGCTTCTGGTGGGATGCTGCTTTTGAGGACCGGGAGAACCACTATGCCCCAGACAATTGTATCCAATTCGAAGCGCGCGAGCCTGCGCCGGACACGTTCCAGCAGGGCTCTGACTGTGATCATGGCTGCGCCTTTGGCATTGGCGCTTTCTGGCTGCTTGGGCGGAGCACCAATCCCTTCGGCATCAACTCCAATCACTCAGACCGAAGCGCAACAAGGCGCTGAATTTCATCCGCAATTGCTCGCCGAGTTTGGCGGTGCGATGACCGGGCCGCAGGCTGCCTATGTCGAGCAAGTGGGCAAAAATATTGCGGTGCAATCTGGCCTCGGCAATGCGCGCGAAAGCTTCACGGTCAGCACGCTCAACAGCTCGGTGAACAATGCTTTTGCTGTGCCTGGCGGCTATATTTACACGACACGTCAGCTGGTTAGCCTGATGAACAATGAGGCTGAATTGGCGGCGGTTTTGGGGCACGAGGTCGGCCATGTGGCCGCGCGTCATTCCCAGCGCCGCCAGCGAAACGCCCAGCGCAATCAGATCGGCGGTGTTCTTGGCGCGGTGCTCTCTGGCGTGCTGCTCGGCGACAGCCAGATCGGAAATACTGTTAGCCGCGGCATTTTGCAGGGCTCGCAAATGCTTACTTTGAGCTTCTCGCGCAGCCAGGAATTGCAGGCGGATGAGCTGGGCATCGAATATCTCAGCCGAGCGGGTTACGATACGCGGGCTATGGGAACGGTTTTGGCCAGCCTGGCGGCGCAAAACTCGCTTGATGCGCGGCTTCAGGGGCGCGGAGATGCGAAGGTTCCTGCCTGGGCTTCGACTCATCCAGACCCGGCAAGCCGAGTCCAAACCGCCCTTTCAAAAGCCGGTCCAGGCGCCGGTGGAACGACCAATCGCGACACATTCTTGAGCCGGATTGACGGCGTTATTTATGGTGATGATCCCGAGCAAGGGGTGATCGAAGGACGTCAGTTTATTCATCCCGAATTGCGCCTGTCATTCACCGCGCCACAGGGATTTTACATGGTCAACGGCACGCGTGCAGTGAGTGTTAATGGTCAGGGCGGGCAGGCTCAGTTGACCCTCGCGCCCTATGCTGGAGATCTGAACAGCTACATTCGCCAGCAATTCACCGCGTTAGGCGGCCAGAATCAGCAGCTTTCGCCGTCCAGCATTCAGCGCACAACCGTTAACGGGATCAGTGCTGCCTATGGGACAGCGCGGGTTAACAACGGCAATTCGCAGGTTGACGTGGTCGTGTTCGCTTACGAATTTGCGCGCGACCGGGCCTATCACTTTACGGCCATCACGCCGGCGGGGCAGGGCAACGCGTTTACGGCGATGTTCAATTCCATGCGGCGAGTAAGTGCAAGCGAGGCGAGCCAAGTGATCCCGCGGCGCATCGATGTGGTGACGGTTGGCCGAGGCGAATCGGTGCAATCCTTGAGTCGGCGTATGGCCTACTCCGATGCTCAAGAGGCTCGGTTCCGAGTGCTAAATGGACTGGGCTCAGGTGAGGGGGTGCGGCCAGGACAGAAAGTGAAACTGGTCGTTCGCGCACGTTAACGCGCTGAAGCGAACATGATTCCGTTAGGATCGCTCTCGCTCGTCACAAACATACTACTCTGGAGAGAGCGCTTGCCGTCGATTTTGGGCAAAAAAAAGCGGCGGGGGAAACCCCCGCCGCTCTCTTTTCGATAAGTCTTACGACTTAGCCAGCCATAGACGAAGCTACAGTCGAGAAAGTGGTCTCGAGCTGGCTGCCGAGGCCTTGCATAGCGCCGATTGCGGCAACAGCGATAAGAGCAGCGATCAGGCCGTACTCAATTGCGGTTGCGCCCTGCTCATCAGCGAAAAGTTTGTTAAAGAATTTCATTTGTAGTCTCCTGGTTCAGTCTTCGATACCCACGCTCACTCTGATTCGGAGTAAGCGATGATTGGTCTAGTTATAAGCTATTGAAAAAATCCTAATTCGCAGGCTTTCCAAAAAGTTAACCGCTCATAACACTAGTAACGGCAGATTGTACGGTAGCCCAAAGTCCGGTGTTCTCATCCGCAACAGCGCGAAGAGCCCCCAAAATTGCGATCACGATCAAACTGACGATCAGACCGTATTCAACGGCCGTGGCAGCTTTTTCGTCGCTCCGAATTTTTCTCAGAGTTTTAAAGAAAGACATGTTCACACCCGTCAATTACGTTCTCGATGAAAAGACAAATGGTCGCAGCGCGTTAAGAAAAGGTTGATGGCGGCCACAGAAATGGAAAAAAATCCGACATGCCCACGAACTGGATGCCCGTTGCTGCTGGTGCTTTGCAGGGCGCAGATGGCCTTTGGCTGATGCATCGGCGGCCTTTACACAAAGCGCATGGCGGCCTCTGGGAATTCCCTGGCGGTAAGGTCGAATCGGGAGAAACCCCTAGAGATGCGTTGATTCGCGAGCTTCACGAGGAGCTTGGCATTGTGATCGAGCCAGAGGATTGCGCACCCGCTGGATTCGCAGAAGACGATGGAGCGACGCACAACAGCCAGATTGTCATTCTTCTTTACACAATCGCCAAATGGCGGGGTCTGCCCGCTGCACTTGAAGGCGGCGAAGTCGGCTGGTTCACGCCTGATCAGATCGCCGCGGTCGACAAGCCGCCCTTGGACGTGACGCTGGCCAAGCAGCTTTTCAAAAAAGCATGACACTCTCGCGCTAAAGGGATTGCCAAGCGCAGCCACCGCCCGTATGTGCCGCTCCTCCAGCGCACCCGTAGCTCAGCTGGATAGAGTACCTGACTACGAATCAGGGGGCCGGAGGTTCGAATCCTTCCGGGTGCGCCATGAAAAGGGACTGACCACGCGGTCGGTCCCTTTTTTGTTTCGGCTCACCTTTAGCCTCGAAGCCGTGCTTTCTTGCAATCTTCACATTTGCCACGCGTCAGATTTTGCGCAAAGGGTCTGCGCGGGATCAGACGAAGCAACAGAAAGCGATACGAATGAGCCACTTGCACGATCACGATATGGATCCCGACAACCCAATGGCAAAGCCTGATGTGCCCGATCATGTGCAGGACGCAATCCGCACGCTTATCAAATGGTCAGGCGATGATCCCGCGCGTGAAGGCCTGCTCGACACGCCGAAGCGGGTGGGGCGCGCATGGCTTGAATATTGCCAGGGCTATCAGGAAGACCCCTCTATTCACATGAGCCGGGTGTTTGAGGAAGTCGGCGGCTATGACGAGATCGTCATGCTGAAGGACATTCCGTTTCAGTCTCACTGCGAGCACCACATGGCGCCGATCACCGGCAAGGCGGCGATTGCGTACCTTCCCAATAAGAAGGTCGTCGGCATCTCAAAGCTCGCCCGCGTGCTACACGGCTATGCGCGCCGATTGCAGATCCAGGAGCGGCTGACGGCAGAGGTCGCTGCCTGCATCTGGGACAATCTGGAGCCGCAGGGCGTGGCTGTCGTGATCGAGGCGCAGCACGGCTGCATGACCGGGCGCGGCGTGCGCACACCAGGTGTGGGCATGATCACCTCGCGGCTCTTGGGCTGTTTCCTAGAGGACCACCGCAGCCGCAAGGAAGTCATGGCTCTGATGGGCTATGGCTAGGCTTTAGCAAGGCGGCGATCCGCGCTGGAACGCATATGCGTTTTTCGAATCTGTGACTTTTCAGCAAAAGCGCGCATTTCCAGCGGCTTGCGCGCAAAGTGCAACGTGACGTTGTGACTTTTGGGATTTGTGCGCGTTTGGCACGTCCTAAGCGCGCGCAATAATGCCCCGCGCGATGCAAACACGCTGCCGATATTGACTGACACTCACGATGAAAAAGAGCCGCGACCGGGCTAGCGGACGCCGCTCTGGTAGGAAAATTCGGAGTGTGCGTTTGCGGGCTCTCTGGATGGCAGATCGATGGTTTCACCAAGCGGCCAATCTAGGGCCCCATTTTGCCGAATCAAGATGATTCGCGCGGCGTTGCAGTGATTCGTTTCGGCCAAAGAAAATTCGGCCGAAATTGCCTCAAAACTCAAATTACAACGCTTTTTTTGCAAATTACAACGCTTTTGGGGCCAATTACAACGGTCTTACAACGCTTTTTACAACGCTCATTACAACGGTCGTACTTTATCAAAGTCCTTGAAGACGAGGCGCCCTGCCGGTGAGGTGTGGCTGATTGGTCAACGTACGACCCTTCCAATTGGTCACGCCTCATTGGGCCGCTGCTCTCATGGCAGCAAGGCGCCTCGTCTGTTTTGTGAAGAACATCAAGACAGGGACACCAAACATGAAAAAGACATTTCTGCTTTCGACCGCCGCCACAGCAACTTTGGCTGCGCTGACTTTCCAACCCGCACCTGCGCAGGCCGAAACCTGCCTGCTTGACACCAATGGTGATGGCAATGCCGATACAAATGTCGATACCACTGGCGGTGCTACCGACGACAGTGGTGATGATGACACGCTCGCTTGCGGAGTGGGCGCGGACGCATCGTCACTCAGGGGGACAGCGATTGGCGCAGACTCGGTTTCCACTGGGGGAAATTCAACGGCAATTGGCACTATCAGCCGAGCTACAAGTGTACAAACCACTGCAGTAGGCGTTTCGGCAAATGCGAGCGGCGCCAATTCGAGTGCATTCGGCGTTAACAGCCTCGCCTCTGGGTCTGGGTCTACAGCAATTGGCGTGGCTACGAATGCTACGCAAACTGGTACAACAGCCATCGGCGGTGATGGCGGCGATGCAGACATTTTGGGCGCGCAAGCCACTGATATTAATTCCACGGCCATTGGTTCAGATGCCTTGGCGAGCATGTTTGGCACCACGGCTGTTGGAGCCGGATCTCAAGCCAGCGGCGATATTTCGACTGCAGTCGGCTCGGGCGCGACAGCTAGCGGTGATGCTGCAAGCGCTTTTGGTGAAAGCGCTTTTGCGATCGGTGACGAGTCGGTCGCTCTTGGTTCAGAATCCGAAGCGGGTGGATTCGGCTCTATCGCAATTGGCGATGTAGCCTTCGCAGAATCTTCTTTAAGCACCGCAATTGGCAGCGAGGCTGCTGCGACTGCAAACTCCGCAGTCGCGCTTGGTAATAACACCAATGCGAGCGGTGTTGGCTCAATCGCGATCGGCGGCGACGAGAACGGCGAAGGCGGCACGGGCGCGCAGGCAAGCGGCCGTGCGGCGGTCGCGCTGGGCGCGGATGCCAGTGCTTTGTCAGACGACTCAATTGCAATCGGACGCACTGCAAGCACAACCGCAGGAGGAGCGATTGCTATTGGGCAGGATGCAGCCGCAGAAGGCTCAGGGGCTGTAGCGCTCGGCGAGCGCTCATCTGCTTCCGCGACATTTGCGACAAGTGTCGGTTTGATTAGCAGCGCGACCGGGGACGGAGCATCTGCCTTTGGCGCGGGAGCCGATGCAACCGGCGGAACCTCTGTGGCAGTTGGGTTCAGTTCAGCCGCCAGCGCAACGGGCGCCACCGCTATTGGCGGCAACTTGGGTTCAGAAGTAGACCCTGGTGCACAAGCCACAGCTGATGGCGCAACGGCAATTGGTGCGACAGCCCAGGCCACAGCCGTTCGCGCCACAGCTTTGGGTACGGGCGCCATCGCCAATGCCGCCGGTGCAATCGCAATCGGAACAGATGATGGCGAAGGTGGCACAGAAGCCTCCGAACCAAACGCCATTGCAATTGGAGCCTCTGCCGCCTCCTTTGGAGATTCATCTATTGCGATTGGTCTCACTGCCAATGCGAGGGACGAAGGGGCGACCGCAATTGGCCGCTTTGCGGATGCTACCGGTGCAAGCAGCTTTGCTGGCGGCGATGGCGCTGAAGCACGGGGAGCTGCTTCAATTGCGATTGGCGGCCGGTCTTTAGAATCTGGCGAAGGCTTTGGTGCCTTGGCAGCGGGGGCTGACGCAATCGCGCTTGGTGCGAGCGCTGAGACGACAACAGACGGTGCAATCGCATTTGGCGCAGGAGCCTTTAGTAATGGCCTGGATGCGGTGGCCGTGGGCAGGCGATCCCGCGCACAGCTTGAGGGCGCTACCGCGCTGGGAGTGGATGCGGATGCAAGCGGTGTAGGAACCGTGGCGTTAGGTGCGGATGCGGTGGCGAATGCTGAGGGCAGCTTTGCCGGTGCTGCGGGTTCGAGCGCGAGTGGTAACAGGAGCATTGCTCTGGGTGTGGATACGAGTTCAACTGGTACGTCCTCGATTGCGATCGGCGGAGACGGCGCGGATGAAGATGCTCTGGGCGCTCAGGCGACGGACTCTTTTGCTTCGGCGTTGGGATCGGATGCAGTGGCCAGCGGGTTTGGCTCCAGCGCTTTTGGGGTGAACGCACAAAGCACGCGAACCTTCTCGGCGGCCTTTGGCCGGAACTCTGCGGCTACGGCGAACAACGCGGTGGCCTTTGGCAATGCAGCGACCGCGAGCGGTGCATCGGCGATGGCGCTTGGCAGGGCGGCGACCGCGAGCGGAACAATCTCTATCGCGGTTGGCCGGTTTGCTAATGCTTCGGGAGAAGCAGCCGCCGCGATCGGCGCAGAGGCAGCCGCAGCGGGTCTTGATGCTACAGCCATTGGCGCAACTGCGACTGCCAGCGGCGGGCGCACGACAGCAATTGGCTTTGCTGCGGATGCGACGGGCGTCAATTCCACCGCCGTGGGCCGCGGGGCGAGTGCAGGCTTTGCCAGCTCGACGGCGATTGGCCGCGATGCGACGACCACAGCCGGGAACCAAGTGACATTGGGCGGCGCGGGTTCATCGGTGCGGATCGGCGACATTGATGCCAGCACGACTGCGCAGGTTGGACCGGTTGATGCGGTGACAGTGGACGCCAATGGCACGCTGGGCCGTCAGAGCGTTGCCACAGCCGCTTCGGTCGACAATGTCCGCGTGGCGCTCAATGCTGTCGCGCAGGTCTCGACCGCACAGTTCGATGCCCTGTCAGGGCGGGTGCAGGACCTTGACTTCCGCCTTGAAGAGCTGAGCGAAAGTGCAAGCGGCGGGATCGCGGCGGCGATGGCATTTGGCGGGACGATGATCGTGCCGGATAGTAATGTCTCGGTCAGCCTTAACGCCTCCACCTTCCAAGGGGAACAGGGCTTTGCCGGTGCGATCACCGCACGGGTTGCGAACAAGGTCTATGTCTCTGGCGGTGTGACGGGCTCTACTGCGCGCAACACAACCGGCGGGCGCGTGGGCGTGGCGTTTGGTTTCTAAGCCTGCTTGTACAGCAATGGCCCGGCGAAATGTCCGAGTCTCCACCAACAAAAAGGGCGCCTCTTGCGGGGCGCCCTTTTTACGTTTGGATTGACCTGCTGATTAAAGCTGGCCGAGCATGTATTCCGCGCTGGAGACTTTGAACTCGCCGCCGTCTTCTACGTTCAGCTGTTCCACCACGCCGTCATTCACGACCATGGAGAAACGCTGTCCGCGCTTGCCCATGCCAAATCCGCTGCCATCCATTGTCAGACCAACGGCCTCGGCAAAGTCGGCATTGCCATCGGCCAGCATAGTGATGTCGCCGCTGCCTGCCGCATCGTTCCATGCGCCCATGACGAACGCATCGTTGACTGCTGTGCCCACGATTTCATCGACGCCTTTGGCTTTCAGCTCTTCGGCTTTGTCGACAAAGCCTGGCAAGTGCTTGGCCGAGCAGGTTGGCGTAAATGCGCCGGGCACGGAAAACAGCGCGACCTTTTTACCCGCGAAATAGTCTCCGGCTTGAACTTGCTCTGGCCCTTCTGCGGTTGCTTTTACCAAAGCCACGTCTGGGAGCTTGTCCCCTACTGAAATCGTCATCGCGCTGTCCTTTATTGAAGAGTGAACTGGAGCCCATGATTTAATGCCCGCGCGGCCAGCTTCAAGCGCTATGTCGTGCTTAAGATGGCTTTACTGTGCTGGTTCAGCCTTCTGTAAAGGCGGCTCGGCCATGGTAGGTTGAAACAGGGTCGCACTCATCTCATTTGAGAACGTAATCGATCTCATCCCCCGTGCCGGATTTTGATCTGGCGCAAAGGGAGGCGGCTGTGCACGCCCCCGCGCAGCCGCCCACCACTTTACCGCTATTGCCCGCTTGCCGCGGCGCGCGCTCATTCAGGCGCTAGGGGTTCGCCGTGATCACATATAAAGATTACTTTATATTTGCTTGTCTAGCAGGTGGACGCTAGGGCGCACCCAACAATTTCACATTCCCCTAGGAGTCTCTCATGGCCACCGCAGCCGCTACTCAAGACTACATCATCAAAGACATCGCGCTGGCGCAATTTGGCCGCGATGAAATCCACATTGCTGAAACCGAAATGCCGGGCCTGATGGCTCTGCGTGAGGAATATGGCGCGGCGCAGCCTTTGAAGGGCGCGCGGATCACTGGTTCGCTCCACATGACGATCCAGACCGCTGTGCTGATCGAGACGCTGATTGCTCTGGGCGCGGAAGTGCGCTGGGCGACCTGCAACATCTTCTCGACCCAAGATCACGCCGCGGCCGCGATTGCCGACCAAGGCATTCCCGTGTTCGCGATCAAGGGTGAGACGCTGGCCGATTATTGGGATTATGTTGGCCGCATCTTCGATTGGTCGACTGAAAGCGATCCAGACCTGACCGCGAACCTCATCCTGGATGATGGCGGCGATGCGACCATGTTTGCGTTGTGGGGTGCGCGGATCGAAGCGGGCGAGGAAATGCCTGCTCCAGCGAATGCCGAAGAAATCGAATTCCAGCGCGCGTTGAAAGCATTCGTTGCGGCAAAGCCCGGCTATCTCACCAAGAGCGTTCAGAACATCAAAGGCGTGTCTGAAGAGACCACCACTGGCGTTATGCGTCTTTATCAGATCGGGAAGGCAGGCAAGCTGCCATTCCCGGCGATCAACGTGAATGACAGCGTGACCAAGTCTAAGTTCGACAACCTTTATGGCTGTAAAGAATCGCTGGTCGATGCGATCCGCCGCGCAACCGACGTAATGCTGGCCGGTAAGGTCGCTTGCGTCGCTGGCTATGGCGATGTGGGTAAGGGCTCTGCCGCGTCGCTGCGCGATGGCGGTGCCCGCGTGATGGTGACCGAAATCGATCCGATCTGCGCGCTGCAGGCGGCGATGGACGGCTACGAAGTTGTGTCCATGGAAGAGGGCGCCAAGCGCGCCGATATCTTCGTGACCGCAACCGGTAATGAAGACGTGATCACCGGCGAGCACATGAAGCTGATGAAGAACATGGCGATCGTGTGCAATATCGGTCACTTCGACAGCGAGATTCAGATTTCCGCGCTCGACAATTACGAGTGGAAGGAAATCAAAGAAGGCACCGATATGGTGACCATGCCAGACGGCAAGAGCCTGCTGATCCTGGCCAAGGGTCGCCTGGTGAACCTCGGCTGCGCCACGGGTCATCCAAGCTTTGTGATGAGCGCGAGCTTCACCAACCAGACGCTCGCTCAAATTGAGCTCTACACCAAGGCGGATGAGTACAAGAACGAGGTCTATGTCCTGCCGAAGCACCTGGATGAGAAGGTCGCCGCGCTTCACCTTGAAAAGCTCGGTGTGCAGCTGTCTCAGCTGAGCCAGAAGCAAGCGGATTACATCGGTGTGCCGAAAGACGGACCGTTCAAGCCGGATCACTACCGCTATTGATCGTTTCAACTCATCGATAAATTTGAAAGAGCCCTCGCAAAGATACGAATTTGCGGGGGCTTTTTCATGCGCCACCCGTTGCATAGCGGCCCTGCGCCGCATAGCTGCATAATATGGAATTTTCTCCCACCGCTTTGGCTCTGATTGGCCTCGTGCTCGCCGCATGGACGGTGGGCGCTGCGGTGCTGATGCTGCGCGCCTCTGGACAGAGCCGGCGCACGGGCGCTTTGCAGACTTCGCTGCGGCGGATGCAGCGGATGCTCGATGTCGCCCCAGCGGTGCCTTTGCTGGTGCGGGTCGATGGCCGGATCGAAGCGCCAGAGCGGCTTGCGCGGTGGTTTGGGCTGGAGACCATGCCCAAGTTTTTGAGCGAGCTCGACGGCGGCGAGGGCGCAGGGCTGTCGGCTGAACAATTGGCTGACCTGTCGGAAAAAGTGCGCCGGACGCAAAAGAGCGCGGCCCCTTTTCAGTTTACTCTAACGCCGCCCGGCTCCGGTCGCAGTCTGGCGCTGCAAGGGGCCTTGGCCGATCCGCAGGTGTCCCCAGGCGGCGCAGCGCTTGTCTGGGTGTTCGACTTTTCCGAAAGCCAGCAAGAGCTGCACCGGCTGCGCGGCGCGGCGGCGCGGGCGGAGAGCGATTTTGCCGCGCTGATCGGCCTGATCGAGGCCGCGCCTATGCCGATGTGGTTCCGCGGCGATGATATGAAGCTGCAGCTTGTGAACCAGGCCTATGTCGATGCGGTTGCAGCGAACGACGCCAAAGATGTCGTCAAGCGGCAGCTGGAATTGATCGAGCCAGTGGATGGAGAAACGCCATCTGAAATTGCGAGTAAAGCGCTGAGCGAGCACGGCAAAATCGAGCGTACTGTACCCGCCACCATCCACGGCCAACGCCGCAGTATGCGGGTCAGCGATCTGCCGCTCGGGACAGAAGGCGTTGCGGGCTATGCGATCGACATTGAAGAGCAAGAGCAGGAACGGCGCGAGTTCAGCGCATACCGCGATGCTCAGCGCGCCATGCTCGATCAGCTGTCCGCCGGGGTTGCTCTATTCGATGCGAGCGAGCGCCTAACCTTTGCCAACCTGCCGCTGCGGCGTCTGTTTGAGCTGACCGAGGGATCGCTTGACGGTTCGATTTCCTTCGACCGTTTTCTGACCGATGCGCGCGAGCGCAAGCTCACCCCGGAAGTGCGCGATTTCCCGGAATGGCGGCGCGAGCATGCCGCGTGGTTTGAAGCGGCGGAAACGCAGGAGGAGGCCTGGCCACTGCCCGGCGGCACGCATTTGCGGATCGTGGCCCAGCCTATGCCGGACGGCGGGCTGGTGATGATCGCGGAGGACCGCACCGAGCAGCTCTCGCTCTCGGCAACGCGGGACACTCTACTGCGCACCCGCGCGGCCACGCTCGACAGCCTGTTTGAAGCGCTGGCGATCTTTGCGCCCGATGGCTCTTTGCAATTGTGGAACCGCAGCTTTGCCGGGACATGGGGTCTCACCAGCGAGTTTCTCGATACGCACCCCAGTGCAGAGGCTTTGATCGAAGCTATCGGAGAAAACCTGGCGAAGCGCGGACAGGCGCAATCGATCAGCGCGGTGGTGCGTGCGGCGACGCTAGACCGTCAGGAAAAGGGCGGGCGGATTGCTCTGAAGGATGGGCGCACGCTGGAATTTGCCGGTGTTCCGCTGCCCGATGGCAATGGCTTGCTGACGGTGCTGGATATCACCGCTTCAGAAAACGCAGAGCGCGCACTGCGCGAACGCAATGTCGCTCTGGAAGAGGCCGACACAGTCAAGGCGCGCTTCCTCGCCAATATGTCCTACGAATTCCGCACGCCGCTGACCTCGATTGGCGGCTTTGCTGAGCTGATTAAGAGCGGCGCGGCGGGCGAGGTGAGCGAGCAAATGGGCGAATATGTCGATGCTATTATCGACTCGGTTAGCCGCCTGACCGACCAAGTTGAAAACGTGCTCGACCTTTCGCAAAGCGAAGCGGGCCTGATGCCGATCAGCAAAGAGGAGGTCGATCTCTTGCCGTTCCTCACCGGGCTGGTGCGGGAGCGCGAGACCGCGATTGTCACCGCCGGACTGGGCCTCGATCTGCGCGGCAAGAAGGGCTGCGTTGTTCAGGCCGATCCACGGCAATTGGGCCGCGCGCTTGGCAATCTGCTCGACAATGCGATTGCTGGCACGCCGGAGGATGGCAAAATCCTGATCAATATCGCGGCCAAGGGGCAGGGCGCAGAAATTGCGATCTCCGATAATGGCCGGGGCATGAGCGCAGAAGAGCTCGCCCGCGCACTGGGCACAGCGGGCGCCGACGATGAAAAGCGTCAGGGGCTGGGCATTCCGCTCGCGCGGCAATTGATTGAGGCGCATGGCGGCACCTTCGACCTGCAAAGCGAAGAGGGCGCAGGCACCGCTGCGATCATTTACCTACCGTGAGGGCGCGGGGATGATGCGCGAGACCTTGAGCGATTTGGCGGCGATGGACGCCTTTGGCGCGCGCATCGCAAAGCGCTTGAGGCCCGGAGATGTGGTCTCGCTGACCGGAGGATTGGGCGCGGGGAAGACGACGCTGGCCCGCGCGATTATCGCCGCGCTTGGCTATGAGCATGAGGTGCCATCGCCGACCTTTACGATCATTGAGACATACGATGCGCCGCCGCTGCGCGTGCCGGTGGTGCATGCCGATTTTTACCGCTTGGAGCATCCCGATGAACGCCATGAAATTGGCCTTGATGATTACCGCGATGGTGCGGCCTTAATCGCTGAGTGGCCCGATCATGCGGGCGGATTTGGGCATGAGGCGGCGTGTTTGTCGATCACTCTAGAAAACAGCGGAAATTCTGCGGATGAGGGGCGTATCGCGGCTATTGAAGCGGGCGCAGATTGGCTAGAGCGTCTGCCATGAGTGAGCTTCCTGATGGCCTGCACGCATTCCTCGCCCAAGCTGGGTGGGGCGATGTCGCGATTGATCCGATCCCTGGCGATGCCTCTTTTCGCCGGTATTTCCGCTTGGCGCGTAGCGGCGGTGATGGGCCGAACAAAGGCATGCTGATGTATGCGCCGCCGCCGCACGAGGACCCCATCCCGTTCCTGGATGTGGCGCGGTGGCTGTGCGAAAATGCGATGCGCGCGCCAGAGATTTACGCCAGTGATGCAGCGGCGGGCTGGGTTCTGCTCGAAGATTTCGGCGATGATCGGATGCGCGATTGGCTGGATGATAACCCGGCGAGCGAAAACGAAGCTTATGCCGGCGCGATTGATGCTCTGGTGGAGCTGCACAAATGCCCGCCCGGACCGTTCGCGCCCTATGATATGGCGACTTACCAGCGCGAGGCCGCGCTGCTGACCGAATGGTATTGTCCGGCCATGGGCCTAACGGTCGATGAGGCGGACTATGCGCGGGCATGGGACGAGGTGTTGTCGCCCTTGGCCCAGCGCCAATCGCCAGGCGTCACGGTGCTGCGCGATTATCATGCGGAGAACATCATGCTGCTGAACGGTGTGCCGAGCGCGCCGCAGGGGCTGATTGATTTTCAGGACGCACTGGTTGGGCATCCGGCCTATGATCTCGTCTCACTGCTGCAAGATGCGCGGCGCGATATCTCGCCGGAGCTGGAGGCAGAGATGCTTGCACGGTATCAGGAACGCGCCGGAGCGGACGAGCATTTTGCCGCCGACTATGCGCGGCTCGGCGCTCAGCGGAACGCCAAGATCGTTGGCATTTTTACGCGCCTGTTTAAGCGTGATGGAAAGCCGCGCTATCCCACGCTCATCCCACGCGTGTGGGAGGCGATGGAGCGCGACCTTGCGCATCCGGCGCTGGCACCTGTTGCCACGTGGTTTGATACCAATATCCCGCAGCATTTGCGCGCTGCAATGGGCGGAGAGATCACATGAGCGGCAAGCCTCTTGCCAGCGATACCGCGATGGTGATGGCCGCTGGCATGGGCAAGCGCATGCGCCCGCTCACCGCCAGCCAGCCTAAGCCTTTGGTGCGGGTCGCGGGTAAGCCACTGATCGATCACGCGCTTGATCGGCTCGCGGATGCAGGCATCGCGCGCGCTATCGTCAATGTGCATTATCTCGCCGATGCGCTGGAGGCACACGTTGCCGAACGCAACGCGCCGCAGGTAGTGATCTCGGATGAGCGCAGCGAATTGCTGGAGACGGGCGGGGGCCTGATCAAGGCGCGGTCGCATTTGCCCGATCCGTTCTTCTGCCTCAACGCCGACAATATTTGGCTCGATGGGCCGCGCGATGCCTTCCATGATCTGTCGCAGCGCTGGGACCCAGATACAATGGATGCGCTGCTGCTGCTGGTGCCGCACGCTAATGCGAAGAATTTCACCGGGCCGGGCGACTTTCATATGGACCAGATTGGGCGGCTGAAACGGCGCGCGCCGGGCCGCATCGCGCCTTTCATCTACACTGGCATCCAACTGATTTCGCACCGCCTGCTGCGCGATGCGCCAAAGGGTAAGTTCTCCACCAACATCCTGTGGACCCGCGCGATTGAGGAAGGCCGCCTGTTCGGCGCCGCGTTTACCGGGCAATGGTTCGAAGTGGGAACGCCGCAAGCGATCGCGCCGACCGAAGACGCGCTAAAGCGTGGCTGAGCGCCGCGAGCCCAACGTCTATTCCATCGCTGCGCACCGCGGCTTTGCCGATGCGCTGGTGGCGGGCCTTGTTCCGCGTTACTCGGACGGTGCGCTTGGGCTAGCGCGGCTCACTTTGCTGGTCCCCAGCACCCGCGCCGCGCGCACCATCAGCGAGGCATTTATCCGCCATGCTGGCGAGACTGGCAGCGCCGGATTGCTGATGCCGCGCATGGTTGCGGTGGGTGATCTCGACCTTGATGAGAAACTCGGCAGTTTGCTCGATCCGCTGGGTGCGGGCGAAATTCCGCCTGCGGTGGAGCCGACGCGCCGCTGGTTTGAGCTGGCGCATTTGCTGCGCGCAGAGCTGGAGGCCAGCGGCAAGCGCATGCCGCCGGGCGCTGCAATCTTGCGGATGGCGCGCGATTTGGCGCGCACAATGGACCGCCTGTTGGTCGAGGAGAAGCGGCCAGAGGATTTGCTCGATGAGACGATCCTCAACCTTGAGCCGAGCCTGGCGGAGCATTGGCAGGAATCGATCCGCTTGTTTGCCAAGGTGCAGGCGCGCTGGCGCTTTGCCTTGGACGAACACGGCGAGGTGGACGCGGCGACCCGGCGCAATCTCTTGTTTGACCGGGCTGCGCAAGAATGGCGCGCAAACCCGCCGAAATCCCCGATTGTCGCCGCCGGTGTCACCAGCGCAGCGCCCGCTCTGGCGCGCATGCTGCGCAGCATTGCTGACTTAGAGAATGGCGCGGTAATCCTGCCCGATCTCGACCTGCAAATGCCGACTGAGGCGTGGGATGAATTGGGCCGAGCTGGGCAAAGCGATGAGCCGGATGGCGAGGTGTTTGCGCGCGGCGATGCGCTGACCCATCCGCAATATCACTTGAAGTTGCTGCTCGGCCGCATGGGCATTGCCCGCGCAGAGGTTCGCCCATGGCACCGGCGCGGCATCGCGGCGGCAGACCCGGTGCGCAGCCACGCGATCAGCTCCTTGTTCCTGCCGCCAGAGACAAGCTCTTCCTGGGCCGAATTGGCACCCGATAAGCGGCGGCTATCAGGCGTCCGCCTGCTAACCAGCGCCACGGCCGAAGAAGAGGCGCAGGCCATCGCCATGCTAGTGCGCCAAGCTTTGGATGAGCCGCAGAAACGCATCGCGGTGATCAGCGCCGATCGCAGCCTGGCTCGCCGCGTTGTGCAACATTTGTCGCGCTGGAACATCATGGCAGATGACACCGCTGGCCGTCCCTTGTCTCTGACCCCGGCGGGGCGTCTGCTCGGCCTGTTAAGCGAGCTTGCCAGCGGGGCGATCACGCCCACCGCATTGGTCAGCGCGCTGGGCCATCCATTGGTGCGCGGCGGCGATGATCGCGGCGAATGGCTCAGCCATCTGCGCAAGTTTGAACGCGCGCTGCGCGGACCTGCGCCTGCACCGGGATTTGAGCCTTTGCGCGCCGTCGCTGCCGAGGCAGAGGTCGCCGAATGGTGGGCAGAGGCTGAGGCATTGCTGGCGCAGCTGCCCGGTGAAGCGTCGGAGCTGCCGCTGGCGGATGCGCTCGACACGCTCACCGTGCTCGCCGAGGCGCTGGCGGGTGAGGACGTTTGGGCGCGCGAGGATGGCCGCGCATTGTCCGCCATGGTGGAGGATATGCGCCTGCATGCCCGCGCCACCGATACGCAAATCGCGGCAAAAGATTTGGCCAGCGCCATGCGCGAGACGATGGACGAGATTGCCGTGCGGCCGCCCTATGGCGGGCACCCGCGCGTCGCGATTTACGGTCTGCTGGAATCGCGCATGGCCCGCGCTGACCTGGTGATTTGTGCAGGGCTGAATGAAGGCAGCTGGCCGCAAAGCCCGAGCCCCGATCCTCTGCTTGCTCCCGGCGTCTTGCGCGCGCTGGGTGTGCCCGCGTCGGAGTTTCGCATTGGCCTGTCCGCGCATGATCTTGCCGGGGCAATGGGCGCGCCCGAAGTGGTGCTCAGCCGGGCCGAACGCGATAAAGAAGGGCCGACGATCCCCTCGCGGTTTTTGCTGCGGGTGGAGGCCTTGCTGGGCGAGCTTGCGAAAGATCACCGCGAGAATGCCATCCCCGCTATGCTGCCTGCGCTTGATCGGATGGCGCCGCGCGGAAAGCCCTATGCGCGGCCCGCGCCCATGCCCTCCAGCGAGCAGCGCGCGGTCAATATTGCGGTGACCGCGCTCGACCGATTGCTGGGTGATCCCTACCAGTTTTATGCGCAGCAAATCCTGGGCCTAAAAGCGCTCGATGTGCTGGAGGCGGACCCGTTCAGCGATCCGGCTCTGCGCGGCACTTTGACGCATAAGATCCTGGAACTGTGGCACGAAGTGCGCAGTCACGATCCCTCAGCCGATATCACAGAGATTGCGGAGGCGCATTTCCGCGCTGAGCAATGCCACCCGCTGTTTATGGGGTTGTGGCGACCGCGCCTGCTCGCGGCGCTCACCCGGTTTGCGGAGTGGATCGATGCCGATGAGGCGGCGGATGAAAAACGCCAAGTCATCGCGTGGGAGCGCAAGGGCTCCATGCTGGTCGATGGCGTGCGCGTCTATGGCCGGGCCGACCGGATTGATAGAATGCCCGACGGCAGTCTCGCGATTGTGGATTATAAAACGGGCGCTCCGCCTAGCGCAGCGCAGGTCGAGGCAGGTTACGCGTTGCAGCTTGGCCTGCTCGGCTTGATCGCGCGCGATGGCGATTTCGAAGGGCTGAGCGGCGATGCGGCAACCTTCGAATTTTGGTCGATGGGGCGCAGCAAGGCGGACAAGCAGTTTGGCTATAAAGAGGCGCCTATAAAGCTGCCGGGCAAGCGTTCTGGCCTGCTGCCGGAGGAGTTCCTGCCAACGCATGAAGCCAAGCTCGCCGAGGCTATTCGCCGCTTTATCAAGGGCAATGCGCCGTTTGTGGCCAAGGAAAATCCGGATTACCCCGGCTACACCGATTATGATCAGCTGATGCGTCTGGATGAGTGGATCATCGCTCTGGCCGATGGGGAGGATGCGCAATGAGCGGCGCGGTCTTCCCACTGGCAGGCAATCAGCGCGACGCGGTCAATCCGCGCGACAATGTCTGGCTGTCCGCCTCTGCGGGCACGGGCAAAACGCAGGTGCTCTCCGCGCGCGTGCTGCGTCTGCTGCTGCGGCCCGATGTCGATCCGGGCCAAATCCTGTGCCTCACCTTTACCAAGGCGGGTGCGGCCGAAATGGCGAACCGCATCAATGCGGTGCTGGCGCGCTGGGTGCGGTTGGAGCCTGCGGCGCTTGCGACTGAGCTTGGCCATTTGGGCGCAGACATTGGCCCAAAGACGCAGGAGCGCGCGCGCACATTGTTTGCCAGCGTGCTCGATTGCCCCGGTGGCGGATTGCGGATCGATACGATCCACGCTTTTGCCCAGTGGCTGCTGGCGAACTTTCCGGGTGAGGCAGAGCTGCTCCCCGGTGCGCGGCCAATGGAAGACCGCGAACGCGATCTGCTCGCGCGCGAAGTGCTCTCCGACATGCTCAGCGATGCCGAGCGGACGCAGGATACAGGCGTGTTGGATGCGGTCAGCCTGTTTGCCACTCGCAAAGATCCCGATGCTCTGCGCGGGTGGTTGATGCGCTGCGCGAGCGCGCGTGAGATGTGGCACGGCGCGGGCGCGTGGCAGCCGCCGATGATGCCGCGCGTCAAAAGCCTGCTGGGCATGCCAGCGGACGCGGATGAGGATTGGGTGACACAAGGGCTTTCGCCTGATGTTTTCCCAGACCATCAATTGCAGGCGATGCTGCCCGTTCTGCAAGTTTGGAACGCGAAGGGCGGGCGCGAGAGCAGCGCCTTTATTGAGCGCTGGCTGACTTTGGATGTGGCTCAGCGGGCGCTTGAGGTCGATGGTTTTCGCAAGACCTTGCTGAAGGCGGATGGCTCGCCGCGCATCATGAAAAAGCCGAGCGACGAGGACCCTCATTTCTCCGCGCGCCAAGAAGAGATCGCAGAGGCTCTGGCCCTAGTCGCGGAACGCCGAGCGCTGCTCAATCTGGCTGACCTGCTTACCCCATCTCTGGAGCTGGGACGCACATTCGCGCTGCGCTGGGAAGAGGCGAAAGAGCGCGAGGCCCTGCTCGATTTTGATGACCTGATCCAACTTGCCGCAAGCCTGCTGAGCCGCAAAGAAGCCTCCGACTGGATCCGTTACAAGCTCGACCGCCGGTTTGACCATATCCTGATCGACGAGGCGCAAGACACCAATGCCGCGCAGTGGAGCATAGTCTTCGCGCTGATCGATGACTTCTTCTCCGGCGAAGGGGCGGCGGGCGAGAAGCTGCGCACGGTCTTTACCGTCGGCGATTACAAGCAGGCGATCTTCGGCTTCCAAGGCACCAGTCCAGAGAATTTCGCGCTGGCCAAGGACAAGGTGCGCGCCGCGATTGAGGCCGCGCGCGAAAACGCCGCCGAGATGCGCGATGCGCGGCATGTGCCCAATTGGCAGGACCTTGATCTGGGGCAGAGTTTCCGCACCTCCAACGCCGTACTCGAATTTGTGAACCGCGCGATTGGTGCGGTGGGAGCGAGCGCGTTTGGCCTGAAGGACGAGCCAAAGCCGCATATTGGCGAAGAGCGCGCTGGGCTGGTGACGCTCTGGAACCCGGTGACGGGCGGGGAGGATGAGAGTGAGCGCGGGGAGGGGGAGCAGCAGGACTGGCTGGCTCAGCATGACCGCAGGCTGGCCGACAAGATCGCCGATCAGGTGCGCAAATGGCACACGCGCGAAGAGCCATTTATTCTGATGAAGGGTGGCAATCCGCGCGCGGCGGGTGCGGGCGATGTTATGGTGCTCGTGCGAAAACGCAAGGATCTCGCTGCGCTAATTGTTGCGCGCTTGCATGCCAAGGGAGTTCCCGTGGCTGGGGTCGACCGCCTGCGTTTGGGCGCGCCGCTGGCGGTGAAGGATTTGCTCGCGGCGCTGCGCTTCGCGGCCCAACCGCTCGACGATTTGATGCTGGCAAACCTGCTGGCAAGCCCGCTGATCGGTTGGAGCCAGGATGACCTGCTCAGCTTTGTGCCGCGCGCAAAGGGCGCGGCGCTATGGGATCACCTGCGCCGCCACGAGGATCCATTTGTCGCGGAGACGGCGGAGAAATTGCGCGATCTGCTGAGGCTGGCGGATTATGAAACGCCGCAGGCCTTGCTCGCATGGCTCCTGATCGGGCCGTGGCAGGCGCGGGCAAAGCTGGTCGCGCGGCTTGGGCGTGAAGCGAATGATCCGATGGATGAGCTGGTCAATTCCGCCTTTGCCTATGAGGCGGCGTTCGCGCCCAGCCTAACCGGGTTTCTGCAATGGTTTGACGCTGGCGAAGGGGAGCTGAAACGTGATCCGGGCGAAGCGGGCGAGCAAGTGCGGGTCATGACTGTGCACGGCTCCAAGGGTTTGCAAGCGCCGATTGTGATCCTGGCCGATGCGACCGGCAATCCGGGGCAGGGCGGATCACTGGAATTGGATGAAGCGCCGCTGGGTGAGGCAACACCGGAGGCTGACCGCCGCGTGGTGCCGCTGCCCTCGCTGTCAAAGGACGAAAAGGCTGGCCGGGTCAGCGAGGCAGAAGAAGCCTCGAAAATTGCTGAGATGCAGGAGCACTGGCGGCTGATGTACGTCGCCATGACCCGCGCGGAAGAGGGGCTGTTCATCACCGGCTCGCTTGGCTCGCGGCAAAAGAAGGGCCCGCATGAGGACAGCTGGTATGCCCGGCTTGCGCCGATATTTGATGGCGAGGAAAGCGGCGATGAAAACAGGGGGGAGCTGGCCGATCCGATCTGGGGCGCGCGGCGCGAATGGGGCTATCGCGCGCTGCATTTCCCAGAGACTCGCTCGGGTGGCGATGCGCAGGCTCTTGCTGAGCTGCCAGACTGGGCGCGCACGCCCATCGGGCCAGAGCCGCGCCCACCGCGTCCGCTGGCGCCGAGTTCCGCTGGTGAAGATCAGGCCGCCGATCCGCCATTGCCGCCAGATCTCGCAAAGACCGCTGCGCGGCGCGGCGTCTTGATCCATAGCCTGCTCGAACGTCTGCCTGATGTCGAAGCGGACGAGCGGGAGTTCGCCGCCGAGGCCTGGCTGGACCGGCAAGCGAGCGATTTGCCAGAGGAAGCGCGCGCTGAAATGGCGGCGGCGGCGCTGCGCGTGCTGGAGGATCCGCAGTTTGCCCATATCTTCGCGCCCGATGCGCTGGCAGAGGTCCCCTTGGCCGCAACCGTGGGCGGGATTGTGGTTGCAGGCACGGCTGACCGCTTGCTGGTGAGCGACGAGGCCATCACCGTGGTGGATTACAAGACCACGCGCCGCCCGCCGCGCAGCGCGCAGGATGTGCCGACCGCGACGGTTAAGCAGATGGCCGCCTATGCCGCTGCGCTGGAGGCGATCTATCCCGGGCGGGAGGTAAGGGCGGCGGTGCTGTATACCCAAACCCCACAAATCCTGGAGCTTTCCCCGGAGCAATTAGGGTTACACAAAAATGCTTTGGGGACGGCGCAGTAAAGCTATTCGCCCAGCGCTTGAGAGTGCGCGCCCACGCGCCTAAATAGGGTCCAACAATGATAACAGGAGAATTTCCATGGCCACCATCAATGTGACCGACGATAGCTTTAAAGCCGACGTGCTCGACAGCGAGACCCCAGTTTTGGTGGACTTCTGGGCCGAATGGTGCGGACCATGTAAAATGATCGCACCTGCCCTGGAAGAGCTGAGCGAAGAGTTCGCCGGCCAAGTCAAAATCGCCAAGGTCGATATCGTCGACAACACCGACATCGCCACTGATCTTGGTATTCAAGGTATCCCTTATCTGGCGATCTACAAAGGCGGCGAGCTTGTCGCTGAACAAAAAGGCGCTGGTCCAAAGAGCCAGCTAAAGAGCTTTATCGAAGGCGCCTTGTAAGCCCAGCGAGCAATTCAAATGTAGGGTAGATGGCGCGGTCGTTAATTCGGCTGCGCCATTACTCTTTGGACGTAAGCGTCCCAAATGGCTGGGCTGGATGCGCCGAGCAATCCGGGCATTCCATGCTGATCAACGCGGTATGCGCTGCCATCCAGACGCGCCGCTTTGCCGCCCGCTTCATTGAGCCAGAGCACGCCTGCGGCGTGATCCCAGGCGAGCGTTCGCTCAAAACTTGAGACATCATTTTCGCCCAGAGCGAGCCGCGGATATTGCTCCGCCGCGCAGCGAGGAATGTCGGTAAGGGTGTAATGCGGGGCGATCTTGGCATCGACCTCCGCGATCTGATCCTCGTTTAGAAACAGCTTTGAAATCGCCGCGACAGGGGGCTCTTGCCCGGTCGTTTTCGCGGTGACCTTGATGCCGTTCACAAACGCGCCTTCGCCAGCGCGCGCATGGCACAGCCGGTCACGAATGGGATCATACAACCACCCCGCGACTGCATGCCCCGCATCTGCCAGAGCAATAATAATGCCGAATGGTTCTTTGCCTTCGGCGAAATTGGCGGTCCCATCGAGCGGATCGATGATCCAGCATTGCTGCGATAAGTGATCGAGCACGCTTTCATCCGCGTGCGCTGCCTCTTCACCGACCACGGGCACGCCAGGCGCAAGCTTGGTGAGGGCTTCGGTGAGGAAGCTTTCCACCTCCCGGTCGACAACGGTGACGGGATCATCCTCGCCCTTCATCTCAACCTCGCCATCGGCAAGGTTCTGAAACCGGGGCAGCATCGATCCGCGCGCGGCAAAGCGCATCAGATCGCGAATTTCTCCATCAAGCGCGCTGAGACCTTCTTCGCTCATGATCGGTAATCCGCATTGATCGAAATATATCCGTGGGTGAGGTCGCAGGTCCAAACACTCGCGCGGCCATCGCCGACGCCCAGATCAACCGCGAGATCAATGGCGTCGCCCTTAAGATGCTCGGCCACGGGTGCTTCGTCATAATCCTCAACCGGCAGGCCGTTCTTCGCCGCCCACACGCCGCCGAATGCGATGGAGAGCGTATCGCGGTCCGCCGGTTCGCCTGCTTTGCCGACGGCCATGACGACACGGCCCCAATTGGCATCCTCGCCCGCGATAGCGGTTTTGACCAGCGGTGAGTTTGCGATAGCCAGGCCGACGCGGCGTGCGCTGTCGTCATCAGCGGCGCCGCTAACGCGAACGGTGATGAACTTGCTTGCCCCTTCGCCGTCACGCACAACCAATTGCGCGAGCTGTCGGCACAGATCGGTGAGGGCGGCGGCAAAGGCATCTGCGCCTGCGCTGTCAAAGCTCTCGATCCGGGGATTGCCCGCTTTGCCGGTCGCAAAGGCCAGCACAGTGTCACTGGTCGAGGTGTCGCCATCCACCGTGATGCAGCAATAGGTTTGCGCGTTCGCCGCGCTCAGCAGCTCTTGCAGGAACGCCGGGGCGATGTCCGCATCGGTGAAGATATAGCCCAGCATGGTCGCCATATCGGGCGCGATCATGCCGGAGCCTTTGATGATCCCGACCAGCTCCACGCGGGTGTCGCCGATGATGGCGGACGCGTGCGCGCCCTTGGCAAAGGTGTCCGTCGTGCCAATCGCATTGGCGGCGTCTTCCCAGCCCGCTTCCTCCGCCGTGAAGGCAGCAGAAAGGCCTTCGCGCGCTTTGTCTTTGGGCAGGGGAACGCCAATCACGCCGGTGGAGGAGACAAACACATCGCCGGGCGAGCATCTCAAATGCTCGGCGGTTTGCGTCATGATCGCCTCGACCGCCTCGCGCCCACGATAGCCGGTGAAGGCGTTGGCATTGCCCGCATTGACGATCAGCGCACGGGCGCAGCCATTGGCGAGGTTCTCGCGGCCCAGTTCCACCTCGGATGAGGCGCAGGCGCTTTGCGTGAACACGCCGGCGACGGCGGTCCCTTCGGCAAGCTCGACATAGGTTAGGTCGGCCCGGTCCCAGTCTTTGTAGCGCGCGCGGGCCGTACGCACAGTGACGCCAGCGATTGGTGGCATGGCGGGAAAGGGCAGGGCCAAGGGCGAGGTTTCAAGTTCCATTGCCGCTGCCGTAATGCGCAAAATGCGGGCGTGCAATTGCGCGTTTTGTTGTTTGGCATTCAGCCGCGCTCTGATAGGCCTACGCCCATGAAAAAGATCAGCTTTATGTTCGTCGGCGGGGCTTTCGTAATCGCCAGTCAAGCCATTGCGCAGCCTGCCGCAGAGGAGGCGGTCGATGCGGTGGAGGAAACGGCTGAGGCGGCAGGGGAGCCTGTGCAGCTTGTCATCCCACCTCCCGCGCCGCCTGCGCGCCTTCCGCCTCCTCCTGCACCTCCTCCACCCATTTCCGTTCCGCGCGGCCCTCACACCGATGGCGTGCCGAACGAAATTGCAGCGCCGCCATATCTCAAAAACGACCGCCGCAATTTATTCAAAGATGCCGACTATCCGCCAGCAGCGTGGATCGCTGGCCTGGAAGGTACAACCCGCTTCAGCTTGGCAGTGGGGGCGGATGGCAAGCCTAAAGATTGCATAGTTACGGAGTCTTCTGAATCGCTCATTCTCGACCAAGCCACTTGTGATATTGCTATGGAGCGAGCTGAGTTTGAACCGTCAATTGGTCTTGATGGTTCCCCAATCAAAGGGGTGTATGAAAGCAGCTATCGCTGGCGCAAGAAAGAGCCAGAGATGCCGGAAATGCGGATTGTGTTTCAATATCTGCACACTGCCAAAGGCGTAACGACCGATTGTGACATCATCAGCATCGAAGGCGATATTCCTGAAAAAATGCGAGCGGAGATCGACCGTGATCGGGAACGCGGCAGGCTTTGCTCTGGGCCAATAGGGCGGCCGGGCATTCCCTACCGCGATGAAAATGGCGTGCCTGTGGCCAAGCGGGTGACCGCGACGATCAATGTTGTGTTGGAGGACCCTGAATAATGCGCGCGCTAAACCGCGGGCATCCCCTCGGCTTCGCTCTTGTCGGAGCGCTCTTAGCCTCTCCGCTTGCCGCGCAGGATGACAGAGAGGCTCAAGCGCTTGAAGTTGTCGTAGAAGCTGTAGAAGCGGCAATGGCTGAAGATAGGGCCAAGCAGAATGCGGAGGAGGCGGTAGAAGGAACACGCGATGTTCAATTGCCCCCTCCACCACCGGCCATTCAATTATCGCCTCCGCCACCGGCTATATTGCCCATGTCGCTTCCTCCAGAAGGGCCAAGAAAATCGACAAATCCCAAGCCGATTGGGGGGCAGTATAATTGGTTCAGAGGTGCCGTCTTGCCTGCGGATTTGTATCTGCAAGAGGCGCAAGGCGCTGTCCGTTATGAAATTGCGGTCGATGCGGATGGCAAGGCGACCAGCTGCTCCGTTGCTGAATCCAGCGGATTTCCGGGTCTTGACGACTTCACCTGCACCACCGCGATGAAGGTGGCGGAGTTTGAGCCTGCGCTTGATGCCGAAGGCAATGCGATAGCCGGAACATTCACTGATCGCCACTACTGGCGCTATCGCAAGCAAGAGCTGGACTCATTCTCCGTAACTGTCAGCGCGATCGTACGCTCAGATGGCACGGTGCTGAATTGCAGAGTTCTCAATGAAGAAGGGGCCTTGCCTAAGAATTTCCCGGGAGACAAACCGTGCGCTGGCATGGCTGCAGGAGGGCCATGGCGCGATGCCAATGGCGAGCCTAAAGACCGCGTCGTGACGTTTACTCTAGCGGTAGAAAGCGAAGCGCCGCCAGAACCATTGGTGATCAAGCGGGAAACCCCGGCGGACTAGGCGAATTGCGCGCGGGCTAGACGAACCGTCCCGCAGAGCATATATCGGCATCGTTATGCGCCGTCAGTTTATCGCCTTTCTCGCTCTGCTTACCGGGTTTGCCGCCATCGGCTCGCCCGCGCATGCGACATTGGCAGAGGTGCTGAACCAGGATATCGGCGTTGCTGCCGATGCCGACGCGAATGAGCCGTGCGAGGCGACTACGCCCACTGGCAAGCCTGAAAAGCAGACCGCGAAGTGCAAGGATGCCAAGAAAGGCAAGCCTGTTCGTGTGCCCAAGGTGCTGCGTCTGCCCGTCCTGATGGGTGTTGATCGCGCCTACGAATAGACGAAGTTTCGCCTCCCAAGTAACGCATGCTGCTGGCGGCGCGAATATCCGCGCATAGCAGACTATCCACATCTTTCAGGTTTCAGCGCTCAGCGATCTCGCTGCGCCCAGACCGCATTATTTCGACAGGTCCACATTCCATGTTTAACGCAATCGCCAAATCTCTGTTTGGCTCTTCCAACGATCGCTATGTCAAATCCATCCGCAAAGTGGTTGACCAGATCAACGCTTTGGAAGAGCAAATTCAGGCGCTTTCCGACGAAGAATTGAAGGCGCAGACTGATAAATTCCGCGAGCAATTGGACGGCGGCAAGACGCTGGACGAGATCCTGCCAGAGGCGTTCGCGACCGTGCGCGAGGCATCGGTGCGGGTGTTCGGCATGCGCCACTTTGACGTGCAGATGATTGGCGGCATCGTGCTGCACCGCGGCGAGATCGCGGAAATGCGCACGGGTGAGGGTAAAACCCTGATGGCGACGCTGGCGACCTATCTCAACGCGATTGAGGGTAAGGGCGTGCACGTCGTGACCGTCAATGATTACCTCGCGGCGCGTGATGCGGAATGGATGGGGCAGCTGTACAATTGGCTGGGCCTGAGCGTCGGCGTGGTGGTGCCCAATATCGACGAATATGCCCGCCGCGATGCCTACAACGCGGACGTCACCTACGGCACGAACAACGAGTTCGGCTTTGATTACTTGCGCGACAATATGAAGCATGAGCGCGGGCAAATGGTCCAGCGCCCGTTTAACTTCGGCATTGTCGATGAAGTCGATTCCATCCTGATTGACGAGGCCCGGACCCCGCTGATCATCTCTGGCCCGACCGAGGATAAGTCTGACCTTTACGTCTCGCTTGATGCTGTGGTGAAGGAAATTCCGGAAGACTGGTACGAGAAGGATGAGAAGACCAAGCAGATCCAGCTGACCGAGGACGGCCTAGACAAGGTTGAGCAAATGCTGATCGAAAAGGGCCTGCTCGAGACAGACAACCTGTACGACGTTGAGAACACGCAAGTGGTCCACCACTTGGATCAGGCGCTGAAAGCCGTGCACATGTTCAAGCGCGACACCGACTATATCGTCAAAGACGATAAGGTCGTGATCATCGATGAGTTCACCGGCCGGATGATGGACGGGCGGCGTTGGTCAAACGGTCTGCACCAAGCGGCCGAGGCCAAGGAAGGCGTGAAGATCGAGCCTGAGAACCAGACCATGGCCTCGATCACCTTCCAGAACTATTTCCGCATGTACCCCAAGCTGTCCGGCATGACCGGTACGGCGGCCACAGAGGCGGCGGAATTCTGGGACATCTACAAAATGAACACGGTCGAAATCCCGACCAATGTTCCGGTCCAACGGATCGATGAAGAAGACGAATTCTACAAGAATACGATGGACAAATTTCAGGCGATTGCGAAAGCCATCGCTGAGAAAGCCGAGATCGGTCAGCCGGTGCTGGTCGGCACGGTCTCCATCGAGAAGTCTGAATTGCTGAGCAAATTCCTTGATGAGGAAGGCGTGAAGCACGAGGTTTTGAACGCACGTCAGCACGAGCGCGAGGCGCATATCGTGGCGCAGGCGGGTCGTCTTGGCGCGGTGACCATTGCCACCAATATGGCGGGCCGCGGCACCGATATTCAGCTGGGCGGTAACCTTGAATACCGGCTCGAGGATGAGCTTAAAGATATTGCGAAAGACGATCCAAAATACGCGCTGGAAGCGGACCGGATCAAAGCAGAAGTGGCCGAAGAGCGGGCCAAGGTCTTGGAGGCAGGCGGTCTGTTCGTACTCGGCACAGAGCGGCACGAAAGCCGCCGGATCGATAACCAGCTGCGCGGCCGCTCTGGCCGTCAGGGTGACCCCGGCCTCTCGCGTTTCTACCTCTGCCTGGAAGACGATCTGCTGCGCATCTTTGGCCCAGACACTCTGTTCTCCAAGATGATGAATTCGAACCTCGAAGATGGCGAGGCGATTGGGTCAAAATGGCTGTCCAAGGCCATTGAAACAGCTCAGAAAAAGGTCGAAGCGCGCAATTACGACGTGCGTAAACAGGTCGTCCAATATGATGACGTGATGAATGACCAGCGTAAGGTCATTTACGAGCAGCGCTCTGAAATCATGGACTCAGAAACGGTCGATGATGTCGTCGTCGATATGCGCCACGATACGGTGAATTCGCTGGTCAGCGATGCGTGCCCTCCCGGCTCTTACCCCGAGCAATGGGATATCGAAACGCTCAAGACGAAACTGCAAGAAGTGTTCGGCATCACGCCTCCATTGGATGATTGGATGGAGGAAGAGCAGGTTGAGCCGGAGCTGATCGAAGAGCGCGTGCGCGAGCAGACCGATGAGATGATAACGGCTAAGATGGCGGAAAGCGATCCGGATTTGTGGCGCGTGGTTGAAAAGGACGTGCTGCTGCGTCAGCTAGACTTCCACTGGAAAGAACATCTCGCCACGCTCGACGCATTGCGTCAGGTGATCTGGATGCGCGGGATCGCTCAGAAACAGCCGATCAACGAGTATAAGCAAGAGGCGTTCGGCCTGTTCGAAACCATGCTCGACACTCTGCGCGAGGAAGTGACCAAGATCCTGTTCCAGGCGGAGCTTCGCATGGCGCCGCCAGAGGCAGAGGCGCTGCCTGATCTGCCCGATTTCCTCACCGGCCATATCGATCCGCTGACCGGGCTCGACAATTCTAATGATGGTGACGGTTCGGCAGAGCGGCCGGAAATGTTCGGTTCGCTCGCTGGTTCACCGCGCGCGGCATTTGGGCCGGGCGGGTCTAATCCAGACAATCCCTATGCCAACCTCAACGTCAGCCGCAATGCGCCGTGCCCGTGCGGGTCTGGCAACAAGTACAAGCATTGCCACGGCGCAGCGGGCGGCAAAAGCGCGGCGTAAACGCATGGCTGGGGGCAGCGCGCGTGACGTCATGACGTCAGCGGCTGCTCGCCCAAATTTTGACGGGGCGCATCGGAGCGCGCGAGCATGATGCTGGGCGCGGTTCCGGTGCTGCTCGCGGCGGCGTTCTTTGTCACCGCTTTGCTGTATGCGGCGGTCGGGTTTGGCGGCGGGTCAACCTATGCCGCATTGCTGGCGATTTCGGGGCTGGATTACCGGCTGCTGCCGTTGGTGGCGCTGGCGTGCAATATCATCGTGGTCGCGGGCGGCAGCGTACGTTTCGCACGGGCCAAGATAACCCCGTGGCGAGGCGCGATTGTGATGACCGCTCTGGCTGCCCCTGCGGCCTTGCTGGGCGGGCTCACCCCGATTGACCGAGAGACCTTTATGCTGCTGCTCGGCATCAGCCTGGTGCTGACCGGGATCACCATGCTTATCCCGCTGAGGGAGAAAGCGGTGGGGGCGGGGGAGCTGACATCCCCCACGCGCTTCGCAAAAGCGATGCCTTTCATCGCCGCGCCTCTCGGCTATCTCGCCGGGTTGGTCGGCATTGGCGGAGGAATATTTCTCGCCCCGCTGCTGCACCTCACCCGCTGGAAAGACCCACGCGCCATCGCCGCAACCGCCAGCTTCTTCATTCTGGTCAATTCCCTGTTCGGCCTCGCTGGCCAACTGCTGAAACAAGGCCCTGCCGCATTCGGAGGCGCAATTGGCGCCGCCCTACCGCTGCTGCTAGCCGTCGCTATTGGCGGACAAATCGGCAGCCTGATGGCAGTGAAGTTCTTGCCCGGGCGAGTGATCCGTTGGCTTACGGCTGCGCTGGTTATGGTTGTGGGTGTGAGGTTGTTGGTTGGGCTTTAGCGAACTGCTATCGAGGAGTACCTCAGCCATTGAATTTTTAGGGGTTGTTAGTGTTCACGTACAGCACAACTACCTGAGCGATCGAGGCGCAGGCGACTAAAAACGCCGCAACAGCGGACCATCGAGCGGCAGATATCGCCTTTTCTTGGATTTTGCCGTTCTCTGCTTGAAGCGTTTCGAGAAAATTTTGGTTTTCGATTTGTTGTGCCGCGAGAAATCGCTTGAGATGGACTAAGTTGCCACCAAGCTGATCTCCGTGTGCGTTTACTGCGGCTGCAAGCTCGCTGTCTTTATCTGTACTCATGTGGCCATTGTTGGCAGCCAAACGCAAAAAGAAAAGAGGTTAGTTCGCCAGCTCGATAAGCTGCAATGCTGCGCTGTTTCCAACAATGTAAGAAAATGGCTCCCCGAGTTGGATTCGAACCAACGACCAAGTGATTAACAGTCACCTACTCTACCGCTGAGCTATCGGGGAGCAGCCCGATAGGCGAAGAGGCCCTATATGGGCGCGTGCTCGGCAATGCAAGAGAGATTGATGGTGTTTTGTGATTTTACCTCGGGCACATTTGAGGTGGATATGCCCAATGTCTTTGGCTTGGTAGCGGAGCACGGTGGCGAAGCTGCCGCAAGGGCGGTTTTCTGGATTCAGTGCCAGGCCACCCGCGCCCTCCACCCTTCCACCCGGAGCCTACCGGGATACCATCCGGGTGGAAGGGTGGAGGGCGCGGGTGGCTAGGTCATCCCAAGACTAAAGCGCAAATTGCTCCGCCACGATCCGTTCATCCAGCGAGTGGCCCGGATCAAACAGCAGCGTCAGCTCTGTCTCGCGCTCAATCTTGAGCGTCACATCGGCAATATCGCGCAGTTCGCGCTGGTCAGCCACGGCGGAGACGGGGCGCTTTTGCGGCTCCAAAATGCGGAATTTCACCGGCAAATGGTCGGGCAGGATCGCTCCATTCCAGCGCCGCGGGCGAAACGGGCTGATCGGGGTGAGGGCGAGCAGCTCGCTGCCCAGCGGCAGGATCGGGCCATTTGCGGAAAGGTTATAGGCGGTTGAACCCGCGGGCGTGGACAGTAGCACGCCGTCGCACACCAGCTCTTTAATGCGCACCCGGCCGTTCACCGACACCTCGATCTTGGCGGTTTGGCGCATCTCGCGCAGCAGCGAGACTTCGTTGATGGCGAGGAAGGTGTGCTCGCTGCCATCCTGCGTCACCGCATCCATGCGCAGCGGCGCGATCTTAAACGGCCGCGCGCGCTCCACCCGGCGCATCACATTGCCGCCGTCGCGGTATTTGTTCATCATAAACCCGACCGTGCCCAGGTTCATGCCGTAGGCCGGGATCACCCGGCCAGCGTCCAGCATGGCGTGCAAAGTTTGCAGCATAAAGCCATCGCCGCCCAACACGATAGCCACATCGGCGCTTTCCAGCGGCACCCAATCGTGCTCGTCTTTGAGCGCGTCATAGGCCGCCTGAGCGCGTTCGGTTTCTGAGGCCAGCAATGCAACGCGCTCAAACTCGTGTCTTTTTGGCAAGCTTTCGGTCCTCAAATTCGCGCTCTCATCTGAGCCTATCCACAGCGGCGCGCTAGTCACTTGCCCTGATGTTCCAAATCTGGGCGGATTGCAATTGGCATGGGCGCGGCGCTCAGTTTAGAGTAGGCGGCGACAATGGATTCCAAGCGACCTTCTTTGCGCGGTGCGCCCTCAGTTTCCGGGCGCGGTGCTCTGCCCGGAGTAAAGCCGGGCATGCTGGAGGCGGACTTGCTGCGCGCGCTCGATCGGCGCGAGATTGAGGTGCTATTTCAGCCGCAATTTGCTTGCTCTGACGGGGCGATTGTGGGGGCAGAGGCGCTGGCGCGGTGGCAACATCCCAGCCTTGGCGAGATTGGTGCGCGTAATCTCTTCGCGATTGCAGAGCGTGCGGCCTTGGTCGCGCCGCTCTCTCGCCATGTGGTGGCGCGGGCGCTGGAGGATGCGAGCGAATGGCCCAAGAACTTGCATCTTTCGCTGAATATCACGCCGGAGGAATTGGGCGATCCGCGCTTTGCCGCTGACTTTGCGGAGCTGATTGGACGCAGTTCGATTGCGCCGGCGCGGCTTGTACTGGAGATCACCGAGGACTTGCTGCTGCGCAATTTGCAGCAAGCAGCCGAGGCGCTCAGCGCTTTGCGCGCGCTCGGCTTTAAGACGGCGCTCGATGACTTTGGCGCGGGCTTTTGCAACTTTCGCTATTTGAAAGAGCTGCCGCTCGATGCGCTAAAGCTCGACAAGGTGATGGTTGAAGGCATTCCCGGTGATGCCAAGGACCTTGCGGTTTTCCGCGCGATTGTGAGCTTGGGCAGGGCGCTTGGCCTTGCGGTAGTCGCCGAAGGGATCGAAAGCGAGATCCAGCGCGCGACCGTGATCAGCGAAGGCTGCAATTACTGGCAGGGATTCTTACGCGCGCAGCCAATGCGGAGCGACAAGATGCTTGCTCTCTCACGCACCGCCCATGGGGCGGGGTGAAGGGCACTTCATTCTTCAAGCAGCGGCCGTTTGAAGTAATGAAATGGAAGCCAGCTTGATACATAGGTCCAACCGGCCTTCTGCATCTCCCCAATCATGGGGGTCCCAATTCGGCGTTGGTATTCCCAATTATGCGGCGAGGGGCGAAATACGAGGCTCAAAATCCCTGTACTAACAAGCTCTCGTCCAATCATGCCTTCTTCACGTAAGATTTCGACCTCATTGAAGGCGGTTGCTCCAAATCGCCTGATCGTCTCGCCGTCGTTCTCAGGTGCCTCATCCACTGGCCCTTCGGGTTTGAACCGTTGTTGCGCCGCCTGTTTGGAAATCCCGAGCGTATCTCCGATATCGGTCCAACTCAGCCCAGTGCGCCGCGCAGCATCCACCCAGCGATGCAATTCCAGCTTTGCTTCGTCAGCCAATATGTGGGCTGCTGTTATCGCGTCCTTGAGCTCGCCCGGGGTTTCGCCCACGAATGGCGGTTGGCGGTTTCCTGCCCACTTTTCCATGATCGACGCGGTCTGAGCCCTTAAGAACTTTTGCTCTGCTATTTTCATAAATCTCTCCGTCAATATTTGCTTGACGATTCGTCAATCGGATATTGACGCATGGATGTCAAGCTTTAGTTGACGCTCACCCAAGATGTGAGGCGCTTTGCTCAAGCGTCAGGAGCGGCGTGTAACGTTTCTTCTTTATCGGGAGGCGCCTCAAGCGGACTATCAAGCCGCAGCTTTCTTCGCCTTCTTCACCACGCCAGACAGACCCTTCGTCAGTTGGAACAGGCCATTGAGCCGGCTGCGCGGGTCGGCCCAGGCGCGGTTGATCACCAGCTTCATATCGGGTCGCAATTTGGCGGTGCCTTGCAAGCGGTCGACATAGGCGAGCAGCCCCGCTGGATCGGGGAAATTGTCTTCGTGGAAGGTGACCAGAGTGCCGCGCGCGCCGACATCGATCTTGGCGATATTGGCCTCGATTGCTTGGTGCTTGATCTCGATCAGGCGGACCAGGTTTTTGGTCGGATCCGGTAGATCGCCAAAGCGGTCGATCATCTCCGCCGCCATGCTTTCGATCTCAGCCTTGTCGGCCGCTTGGTTGAGGCGGCGATAAAGCGCCATGCGCACGGCCAGATCAGGGACGTAATCCTCTGGGATCATGATTGGCGCATCGACCGTAATCTGCGGAGAGAGTGCGCTGCGCTCGTTGGTCAGACCCGCTTCGCCAGCCTTTGCCGCAAGGATCGCATCCTCCAGCATGCTTTGGTAAAGCTCAAAGCCGACTTCACGGATATGGCCGGACTGCTCATCGCCCAAGAGATTGCCAGCGCCGCGAATGTCGAGATCGTGACTGGCCAGTTGGAAGCCTGCGCCAAGCGAGTCGAGATCGCTCAAGACCTTGAGACGTTTCTCTGCAATTTCAGAGAGCTGCACATCCTTGCCGTAGGTCAAATAGGCATAGGCGCGCAGTTTCGACCGGCCAACGCGGCCGCGCAATTGGTACAGCTGGGCAAGGCCAAAACGGTCAGCGCGGTGGATGATGATGGTGTTCGCACTGGGCAGGTCGAGCCCGGATTCGACGATGGTGGTCGACAGCAGAACCTCATATTTGCCCTCGTAAAAGGCGCTCATGCGCTCTTCGATTTCGCCTGCGCTCATCTGGCCGTGGGCGGAGACGGATTTCATCTCTGGCACGTGCTCGGCCAGCCATTCCTCGACATCGGCCATGTCCGAGATGCGGGGAACGACGATGAAGCTTTGCCCGCCGCGATGATGCTCACGCAGCAAGGCCTCGCGCATCACCATATCGTCCCACTCCATCACATAGGTGCGCACCGCAAGGCGGTCGACGGGAGGGGTCTGAATGGTGGAGAGTTCGCGCAGGCCCGCCATCGCCATTTGCAGCGTACGCGGGATCGGCGTGGCGGTTAGCGTGAGCATGTGCACGTCGGAGCGGAGCTGTTTCAACTTCTCCTTGTGCGTGACGCCAAAGCGCTGTTCCTCATCGACGATCACAAGCCCCAAGTTCTTGAAATTGGTCGATTTGGACAGGATCGCGTGCGTGCCGATGACGATGTCGATATCGCCGCTGGCTAGGCCATCGCGGGTCTCTGACATCTCTTTTGACGAAACGAGGCGCGAGAGCCGCCCGACATTTAGCGGGAAGCCGGCAAAACGCTCGGTGAAGTTCTGAAAATGCTGGCGAGCGAGCAGGGTGGTGGGTGCGACAACAGCGACTTGCTGTCCGTTCATGGCGGCAACAAAGGCCGCGCGCAGGGCGACCTCGGTCTTACCAAAGCCGACGTCGCCGCACACCAGACGGTCCATCGGGCGGCCGCTTTCCAGATCGCGCAGCACATCGACGATGGCCGCGTCCTGATCGTCGGTTTCTTCCCACGGGAAGCGGTCAACGAACTGGTTGTAGCTGGCCTCGTCAGCGGCCAGCGAAGGCGCTTTTTTGAGCGCGCGTTCGGCGGCGACTTTCATCAATTCACCGGCGATTTCGCGAATGCGCTCTTTTAGGTTTGAACGCCGCCGCTGCCATGCTTCTCCGCCCAGCTTGTCTAGCATGACGGCATCTTCGGACGATCCGTAGCGCGAGAGCACATCGATGTTCTCAACCGGGATGAACAGCTTGTCACCGCCGCGATATTCCAGGCTGATGCAATCGTGCTGGCTCTTGCCAACGGGGACAGGGTCGAGGCCGAGATATTTGCTGATCCCATGCTCGACATGCACGACCAGATCGCCGCGACCCAGCGCCTGCAGTTCAGCGAGGAAGGCATCGGAATCCTTGCGCTTCTTCTTGCGCCGGACCAGCCGATCACCCAGCACGTCTTGCTCGGTGAGGACCTCCATTTGCTCGTTGGAGAAACCAGTGTCGAGCGGCAGGACCATCGCCACAACGCCGCCTTTGATCGATGCGCCCAGCGCCTCTTGCCAGCTGTCGGCGACCTGGGTTTTGACACCCGCTTCGGACAGGATTGAGGTGATGCGAGAGCGGCTGCCGGTGGAATAGGCCGCGAACAAAGCGCGCTTGCCGGATTTGGCGAGCGCGGCGAAATGCTTTGCCCCTTCCTCATAGACATTGTCGCCGCGAGCGCGCTCTGGCGCGAAATCGCGGGCTGAAGAAAAGCCGAAGTCGATGTTCGTGTCGCTATCCGGTGCGGCGAAGATCTGGCTGCGGTGCGCCGGGGCGCTGGCGATGGCGGCGTCGAATTCTTCGCTGGATAGGTAGAGCGCCTCAGCTTCGAGCGGACGGTAACTGCCCGCTGCTTCGCCTGCGGTGCGGGTGCGCTGTTTGCAGTAGTCCGCAATGTCGCCCAAGCGTTCGCTTGCGGCCCCGATTGCGCCATTGTCGATCACCACAACATCGTCTTCGGCGAGGTGATGGAACAAAGTCGTCAGACGCTCTTCAAACAGCGGGAGCCAATGCTCCATCCCGGCAAGGCGGCGGCCATCGCTGACCGCTTCGTATAGCGGATCTTGCGTGGCGGCCGCGCCGAACATCTCGCGGTATCGGCTGCGGAACCGCGCGATGCTGTCCTCATCGATCAGCGCCTCTGATGCGGGCAGCAGCAGATGCGAACCCAGTGTACCGGTCGATCGCTGAGTGCTTGGATCGAACAGGCGCAGGCTTTCCAGCTCATCGCCAAAGAAATCGAGCCGCAGGCCTTGCTCCAGCGAGGAGGGGAAGATGTCGACAATGGACCCGCGTACGGCAAATTCGCCGTGATCGATCACAGTGTCAGTGCGCGAATAGCCTTGGCGCGTTAGCAGCGCGGCGAGGCTCTCATGCCCAATTGTGGTGCCTTGTTTAAACTCGCGCACGCTCTCGCGAATACGAAACGGTGTGAGCACGCGTTGCAGCACGGCATTGACCGTGGTGATCAGCAATTGCGAGCCAGAGTCCGGATTTTGCAGCGCGTGGAGCGCCGCCAGCCGCTTTGCACTGACCGACAGGGCCGGGCTGGCGCGGTCATAGGGCAGGCAATCCCACGCCGGAAACTCGATCACCTCCACTTCGGGCGCGAAGAATTTTGCCGCATCGCTGGCAGAGCGCATCGCCGCGTCATCGGGCGCGATGAACACCGCCCGTTGCCGCGCCGCGCGCGCCAGATCGGCCAGCACTAATGGCAGACTGCCCCGCACCAGCGAGGACAGAGTGAGCGGTGCATCAGCCGCTAATATGCGCGAGAGATCAGGCATGGTGTCGGGTCAAGTCTTGGCAGAGAGGAATGTTCCGAGCCGCTCTCAACGGCTCATATCGACATAGTCGAGGCGCTGCATCAGCTCGATCAGCGGCCCTTGGAAACGCGGCGGCGTCGGCTGAGATTTGAGCGCCCAGGCCATCACGTCGACATCGTCTTCCGCCAGCAGGTCTTCAAACCATGCCATCTCCGCCTCGCCCCAGCTTTCGTGGTAGCGATCAAAGAAACCGCCGATCATGTAGTCGGCTTCGCGCGTGCCGCGGTGCCAGCTGCGAAATTTTGCACGGGCTAGGCGCGCGGGTTCAAGCGGTTCAGAATTGTCAGACATGCCGCGCGGTTAGGACAACGGGCGGGGACGCGCAAGCGGCTGTGTCTTGGCCAGCGCTGGTAAGGCGTTATAGGTCTCCCGATTATGCGCCCCGAGGTTCTCAATCCCCTGTTTGTCGAAGCGACCGCGCTGGAAGGTGTCGGCCCCAAGCTGATGAAGCCGCTGGAGAAGCTGGGCCTAACCCGGGTGCGCGATCTGGCCTATCACCTGCCAGAACGATTTGTGACGCGCCGTACGGTCGATGATCTGGATGCGGTAGGCGAGGGCGAGCAGGTCATCATTCCGCTGACCCCGACGGAGCACCGCGCTCCGCGCAATCCTGGCCGCGGCCCTTACCGTGTGCTGGCGGCGGACGATACGGGCAATATCTGCGCGCTGACCTATTTCGGACGCGCGGCCTATACCGCGAAGAAACTGCTGCCGGTCGGGGAGAAGCGCTGGATCGCGGGCCGGGTGGATCGCTATGGCGATATGCTTCAGATCGTCCATCCTGATCATGTTGAGAAAGACGCCTCGGCGCATCTCGTGCGCCTTAATGAGCCGGTTTATCCTTTGTCTGAAGGGCTGACACAGCCACGCATGGCTGGGCTGGCGGCGCAGGCGCTCGAACGCCTGCCAGAGCTGGCCGAATGGATTGAGCCGAGCCAGTTTGAGCGCGAGGGCTGGCCTGCTTGGCGCGATGCCTTGGTGCTGGCGCATAAGGATGAGAATGCGCGCGCGCGCGACCGGCTCGCTTATGATGAGCTGCTGGCAAATTCGCTCGCGCTATTGCTGGTCCGCGCAGATGGCAGGCGGCGTAAGGGACAGCCGCTGGCGGGCGATGGCTCGCTGCGGGCGAAGCTCGATCTGCCCTTCGCGCTCACTGGCGCGCAAACGCGTTCGATTGGTGAGATTGAAGGCGATTTGGCGCAGGAGGCGCCGATGCTGCGCCTGCTTCAGGGCGATGTTGGCGCCGGTAAAACTGTAGTCGCCTTGGAAGCGATGCTGATTGCGAATGAAGCGGGCAAGCAGGCGGCTTTGCTTGCGCCAACGGAAATTCTCGCGCGCCAGCATTATGAGACCCTGCGCACGATGGCCCGGCCCACGGGGGCTGAGGTCGCGCTGCTAACGGGGCGGGCCAAGGGCAAGGAGCGCGAGGGCATCCTGATGGGACTGCTCGACGGCTCGATTGATATTCTGGTCGGCACCCATGCAATTTTTCAGGACACGGTGGCCTATAAGGATCTGGGCCTCGTCGTCATTGATGAGCAACACCGCTTCGGCGTGGCGCAGCGCTTGCAATTGGCCGCCAAGGGCAAGCGCGCGCCGCATACGCTCGCGATGACCGCAACGCCGATCCCGCGCACGCTCACCCTCGCGCAATATGGCGAGATGGATGTGAGCCGCCTCGATGAACTGCCCCCGGGCCGTCAGGCGATTGATACGCGTGTGGTGGCGCAGGACCGGATGGAGGACGTCGTCGCTGGGGTCGCGCGCCACGTCGGCTCTGGACAGCAGGCCTATTGGGTGTGCCCGATGGTGCGCGATAGCGAAGTGGCCGATATCGCGGCGGCAGAGGCGCGCTATGCCGCGCTGAAAGAGCGCTTCGGCGATGATGTCGTGATGGTCCACGGCCAGCTCAAGCCAGAGGAAAAAGATGCCAATATGGAGGCCTTTGCCAGCGGCCGGGCGAAACTGCTCGTCGCGACAACGGTGATTGAGGTTGGCGTCGATGTGCCCAGCTCAACCTTGATGGTGATTGAGCAGGCCGAGCGCTTTGGCCTGGCGCAATTGCACCAATTGCGCGGACGCGTGGGGCGGGGCGCGGACAAATCCATCTGCCTGCTGCTGCGCGGGAATGAGATGTCGGAGACGGGGCGCAAAAGGCTGGCCCTGATGCGCGAGACGCAGGACGGATTTCGCATCGCGGAGGAAGACCTAGAGCTGCGCGGTGGCGGCGAATTGCTCGGCACACGCCAATCAGGCGATGCCGCCTTTCGCATCGCCAATCTGGAGCAGGTGCAGCGCCTGCTGCCCGCTGCTCACGCCGATGCACGGCTGCTGATCGAAGGTTCAGAGGAAGACGGCGGCTGGCAATCGAGCAAACGCGGCGAAGCAGCGCGGCAACTGCTCTATCTGATGGAACGCGACTGGGGCGTGCAGCTGCTGCGCGGGGGCTAAGACCTCAGCTGCCTCACCAATGCCTCGGCAGCGGCGTTCACATCGTCCCAAGTGCACTCAAACTGATCCTCGCCATCATAGTAAGGATCGGCGATTGCTGCTCCTTTGCGGCCCGGCACCGCGTCCATCAGCAGTGACACCTGCGCACTTGCGTCAGCGGGCCGCATGGCCTCGATATTGCGCAAATTCTGGTGATCCATCGCAAAGATATGGGTGAAGCGGGTGAAGTCCTCCGCCGCCAATTGCCGTCCGCGCAGCCCTGAAATATCGATCCCATTGGCCGCTGCGGTCTCAACTGAGCGCGGGTCTGGCGGGGAGCCTACGTGATAAGCCGCCGTGCCGCAGCTATCGGTCTCCACGTCCAAGCCCGCTCTGTCCGCCGCCGCGCGCATCGCGCCCTCGGCCAAGGGAGAGCGGCAGATATTGCCAAGGCAAACGAACAGAAGCGCGGGTTTTTGCATCGCCAAGTCTTACTGGACCACAGCTTGCCCAAGCAATATGCAATGCGTGAAACAGGAGAGAATTTCATGCGTTCGATGATCGCCGCTTTTGCCCTTGCTGCAACCTCGCTGACCGCGCCCGCTTATGCTGGCCCAAAAGAGGATTATGAGACGCTGCGCGAGGAAGTGTGGCAGGCGGTGCTCGAAAGCGATCCTCAGCTGGCTACGAGTGTTGGCGATCGGCGCGGCGACGGGAAGCTCGGCGACTTGTCGCTCGCAGAATATGACCGCGCGAATATCCAAGCGGAGGGGTTTCTCGCCCGGCTGTATCAGATCAACGCCGATGATTTGCCGCAGGATTTGCAGATCGATTACGCGGTTTTGCGGCGCAGCATTCGCGACCGTCTGACGGGCGCTCAGTTTGATCACACCCGTTATCAGATATTCACCAATCGCGGCGGCTGGTTCTCCGGCTTTGCCTCGCTGCCCAATCGCTCGCCGCTGTTCACATTGGCTGATTATGAAAGCTATATTGGCCGGCTGGAGAGCTATGCTCAGGTCAACGCTGACGGCATCGCGCGCAGCCGAGAAGCCATCGCGCGCGGGCTGACCCATGCTTGCGAGCCGATGCGGGGGCTTGAGGATCGCATCGCTCGCCAAATCGTGGATGACAGGGAGCAATCGCCGTTCTGGAAGCCATTTGCAGGCGACAAACCGGCCGCGATTTCGGACGCGGATTGGGAGAACCTAAAGGACCGGGCGAGCGTCGCATTGGAAGAGGCGGTCTTCCCGTCCTATCGCGATTTCTTGACATTCTACACCGAGGAATACGCGCCCAATTGCCGCACGGGTACACCAGGCGTGCTCGCGACGCCGGGCGGCAAGGAATATTACGACTACCGCGTCAAAAGCTTCACAACGACCGATATGACGGCGGACGAGGTGCATGATCTTGGCCTGTCAGAGGTCGCGCGGATCCGCGCTGAAATGGTCGAGGTCGCTAAGCAAGCGGGCTTTGACACGCGCGAGTCGTTCGTTGAGCACCTGCGCACCGATCCGCAATATTACATGACCGATGCGGACGAATATCTCGCCTACACGCAGGCGCTGGCCAAGCACATTGATGGCTTTATGCCGAAGCTGTTCGGCCGTCTGCCGCGCAATCCTTACACAGTCTCGCCAATCCCCGCCGCCCAAGCACCCGGCAATACGACGGCCTATTACGAGCCGGGTTCGTTGAAGACCGGGCAGGCGGGCATTTACCGGCTCAACACGACAGAGCTGGATCAGCGGCCCTTGTGGGAGCTGCCCGCGCTGGGCGTGCACGAGGCAGTACCGGGGCACCACCATCAAATCTCTTTGCAGCAGGAATTGGACATCCACCCGCTGCGCGCGAACGGCACCTATTTCACCGCCTTCGTGGAGGGGTGGGGTCTATATTCAGAGCGGCTCGGGATTGAGATGGGGCTGTATGATACACCCGCGAAGGAAATGGGCCGCTTGTCTTATGAGATGTGGCGCGCGACCCGTCTGGTGGTTGATACTGGTATTCATTCAAAGGGCTGGTCGAAGCAGCAAGCGGTCGATTACATGCTGGATAACACCGCGCTGTCGCCAGCCAATATCGATGCGGAGGTCAATCGCTACATCACTTGGCCCGGACAGGCGCTGGCATACAAAGTTGGCGAGCTGAAAATTCGCGAGCTACGCAAGCGGGCGGAGGATGCGCTTGGTGCGGATTTCGACCTGCGCGCTTTCCACGATACCGTTCTCGAGAATGGCTCGATCCCGCTTTCAGTTCTGGAAGAGTATGTAGATCGCTGGATCGCGGTGCAGGCCGGGTAGGAGTTAAGCCGCCTTCGCAGGCAGCGGATCGGTGCTTGCGAGCACTTCCTCGCTGATCCTGCGGATGTTCACCTGTGCCTTCAGCCGCGCGCCGAGCAGCGCCGTGCCGCTCACCTTGCGCTGAACGAATAGAGTTTCGACCGGCGGAAAGGCCCATGTGTCCTTGTCCTGCGCGATTTGCATGCCTTCGTCGCGCAGCAACGGGACAAAGGCGCGGTCGCCAAAGTCAAACGGTGCATCCTCGCGCATTTCATTCACGACAATGTCGATCATCTTGTCGACCCGCTCACCGTGTTTCTCTACCACGATCGGCAGCATAAATCCGGCGGCGATCGTCTCTTCGCGCACCTTGTCCTTGTCGCCGGCCAGACCCGCCTCGAGCAAACGGCGATAGGCATTGCCGACATCGGGATCGACATCGCGGCACGCGCCAAAATCGAGCAGCACGATCTCGCCCGTTTCCTTGCGATAGCGGAAATTGGCGAAGTTTGGATCGGTTTGCATCACGCCAAATTCAAACAGCTCGCGCGCGACAAGGCGCATCAGGCGGCCCATCACTTCATCGCGGCGTTCATCGGTCTCATTCTCCAGCTCTTCGATGGAGCTGCCCTCTTCAAAGCTCATGGCAAGGATGCGGCCCCGGGTCAGCTCCTTGTGCAGGCGCGGAACGACGAAGCCTTCCTCTCCGGCGAGGCGCTCTCGGTACATCTCCATCTGCGCGCCTTCGCGGTGGTAATCCGCCTCTTCGTGCAGCTGTTTCTTGGCTTCGGCCAGCAGCGCATCAATCTCCAGCTCCGGCGGGGCAAAGCCGGATACGCGCAGCAGGGTCATCACATTGTCGACGTCGCTGTCGATGCTGTCGGCGATGCCGGGATATTGCACCTTGATTGCAAGCTCCTGACCATCGCGGGTCAGCGCCTTGTGCACCTGGCCGATGCTGGCGGCGGCGATCGGGCGGGGATTGAACCACCGAAACTGCTTGCGCCAGTCCGACCCCCATTCCTGTTTCAGCACGCTGTCGAGCTGTTTTGCGGGCATGAAATTCGCCTGATCGCGCAAGGTGGCGAGAATTTTTGCGAGTTCCGGCGGCAGGAAGTCGCCCGAATCCATGCTGATCATTTGGCCCATCTTCATCGCCGCACCGCGCAGGTGGGAGAGACGGTCGGTCATGCGCTGGACATTGCCTGGGGTCAGGACGAGATCACGCGCATTGATGCCTTCGCCGCGAGCCAGCCTGCGCGCGCCTTCGGCCATCATTCCGCCAGCAACACCGGAGGCGAGCCTGCCGAAAGTGGCCAGCCGCGACACCCGGCCTGATGGCACGGCGCGCTGGCGAGCTTTGTCTTCCCGGCTTTCAGCGGGGCGGCTGTTTTCGTCGAAAGTGTCGTCGCTGCTCAATGTCAATCCGATCAAATAGCGCGGAGGTATTCGCGCGGTTACCCGACAAAACGGTTCGGCCCTCGCAGCGTTCCTAGTCTTATGTGATCACTCTGCAAACCAGCGCAATGCGGTGATGCGTGAAGGGCGGGACAAGAACAACTGGCGGGAACCAATCGCCTATGCCAAACGCTGCCCCCTCGATGACACAAGACGCTTCTCTCACTCTCGCCGCGCACATCCTTGGCTATGCCGGGCTGCTCCCACAAGCCATTGCGCTTGGCCTGGTGTTTTATGGCGGGGAGGCAGCCTATGTCGCGCTGGCGGGCGGGTTCGCCTATGCGGCGCTGATTTTCAGCTTTCTGGGCGGTGTGTGGTGGGGCCAGGCGCTGGCAAAGGGCAGTGCGGGCGCGGGTTCTTACCTGATGGCGGTGCTGCCCAGCCTGATTGGTCTCGCGCTGTTCCTGCCATGGACCTTCGGCTGGGAATGGCCGGGGCCGGCGCTGCTTTATCTCGGGGTATTGATCGCGCTCAGCCCGCTGGTCGACCGCGCTCTGGGCTATGCCGTGCGCGATTTTCTGTCCTTGCGCTGGCAATTGTCGATCGGGCTGGGCGCGCTGACATTCGTGCTGGGGCTGGCCGCGAACCGCATCGTTTAGCCGTCAGGCTCAAAATCAGCCTAACGCCGTATTACCGCCTAGTAGCCTCGCGGAATTAACCTAAATTCCGACTGTATTTCAGTATTCGATGTCGTTAACAGAGGCCTATTCGGCGCTCATTCGAAGCTCCGCGTTAACCCTAAGTCGCAGCTAAGATTTCACCAACATCGCATATTGGGGTTTGCATAGGAGACCAACTATGCGTCAGAAGATTATCTATGCGATGCCCGTTGCGGTAATGATGTTTGCAGCCACGCCAGCAATGGCTGGCGAGCGTGCACAAGGCGGCTTTCGCGTCAGCGCGCAAGTCCCCGTTTCATGCAAGATTGAACCTGGCGTATTCAGCGCTCAGGACGACAATGAAGTGGTTACAGGCACTTTGTTTGAAGCGTGCAACACCAATCGCGGCTTCTCCGTGATCGCGACGCACCGCGAGCTGGCAGTGGGTGAGCGCGTGAGTGTCCAATATGGCCGCGACACCAGCGAGCTGAACCCGGGCGGTTTCTCCTTTGTCGCAATGCGTGCAGGCGCGCGCTTCGGCCCAGTGCCAGTGACAATCCAGACAGGCGACATTGCGCAGCCAATCTCGATCAGCTTTTCGCTGACGGCTGTCTAACTTAGCCAATCACGGTAAAACGCAAACGGCCAGCATCCATACCGGGTGCTCGCCGTTTGCTTGTTTGGGCTTGGTGTTGGCGGTGTGACGCTACTGACGGTGCGCTGCACTGCCAGATGCTGGGCGCTGATTAGATCGCGCTAACCGACACTCTGACGCGGTCGGCATATTTGCCGGCTTCGGCAAAGAATGGATCCACCATCACCCGCAGCGGGTGAAGATCGCCAAGCGAGTCTGTGTGCTCCACAAACTCGCGGCCGTTTGCGCCCATCAGATCAACCTTTTCCCCGCGCATCCGCAGCACGTAAGGGATTTCATCGCGCCCTTGATGATGGCGCAGCACGCCCTGGTTTTCAGACGTGAACTCAACGCGGTAAGGCGAAGTGCTCCAAATCCGCAGGCCAAAGGGGTCGGACCGCGTGAAGGCATCGGGATCAAGTGTCCCAAGGTTGATGCGCCGCACGCTACCGCGCCCGCTGGCGCCGACTATGCGAAGGGCCACCGCAGATGGAATGTTTACCCGTACGGATAGCTCAAGAGTGTCAACCAGATCGCCATTTGCATCGCGCAGGGTGGCGACGAATTCGCGCGAATAGGTGCCTGCGTCGAGGCCCCATTCAGTCGGGAAGCCCAGCTGAACGCGCACTGCGCGGCCATTGCGGCTGCCCGGGACACCGCGCAGGAACAGGTCATTGTTGATCGGACCTGCGGTTGCATCATCTGCCAGCACCTCAAGCCGCTGACCGCCGGAGCTGAAATTGAACTGGACCGGATCGTCAGCGGCTACACTGTCTCGGCGAGCAATGCGCATGAAGGCTTCGCATGGGCCGTTGCCAGCTGCGTTGCGGACCCGAATTTCGAAGTTCTCGCGGGCGCGTTCACCAGCGCCGATCTGAATGCCCGAGACGTTCACGTTCTCGGTCGTGTCGACGAATTCAGGGCGGCAGCCGCCATCTTGGGCAGAAACCGAGGCGCTAGCGCAAAGGGCGCCAGCAACGAAAATGGTGCGAAGAATGGTCATAATATGTTTCCTTATTCCTCGATCGCTGGGAGCTTAACGTCACCCAAGCGGAACAAACCGTCTGAATCTTCCGGCACCGTAAATTCAAAGCTCGACGCGCCATTATCATAGGTGACGCGGTAGCTCTTGCCCGGTGCAAACCCGATCATGCCGAAGCGGCCTGTAGAATTGGTGAAGAACTGTTTTTCTTCAAATTCGTCATCATCCAGCGCGACAATCGTACCGGAGACGAGCGAAACGGGCTCTTCGCCGCGATAGAGATTGCCGACGATGCTGACGAAATAGTCATTGCCGACCTCGAGCGTGTACCCGGCCCGGTATGGGGGATCCAAGCGCACTGAGCCTTCTCCGATATCGTAGCCAATCGCGCCGCCTTCGACGTCATATTGGACTGTTTGGTCGGTGTAAGATGACAGGCGACCTTGCAGCGCGCCGCCAAAGAAACCGCTGTTCGCTTCGTATTCGTTGTCGGCCAGCGTGCGCCCGCTGATTACCTCGCCTTCGGCCAAGGTTTCATGCGGGTGGACGATAACAAAGGCATCGCGCACAGGGCGACCAATCGCGAACTCCTTGCCCGCAAAGGCGAGCGACGTGCCGACCTGCAAGCGGTAACGTTGCTCTTGATCAAGGCTGCCAAAATTGTCGCCAGCGGTAAATGCCGAGAAGCGGGTGTCAAACCGGTTTGCGGTGTAATCAAACGAAGCGTCTATGCGCGATTGGTTGGGGTCGGTTGTGACACCAACATCATAGCCAAACGCACCGACGCGGTTTTCGCTGCCTTTCGACAGGTTGGCGCGGAAAGTTTCGGAGCGACTGCGATAATCGGCGAGGGCACGCGTGCTTGGGCCGAATACGTAAGAAACGCCGACGCGCGTGCCCCATTCGCTGCCAAAGGCATCACCAGTCCCGTATTCCGCGCCTATAGTGACCTGCAAGCGGTCGCTGATGCGGTGGATGTAATCCACGAAGACGTTGGTTAGGTCTTCCTGCGGCCCAGAGCGGTGCGAATACAGCGCGCCGGCCACCATCCTGCCCCGTTCGTTCAGAGTGCGGTTATAGTTTGCACTGACCGTTACCAGATCGAAGGCCACTGGAATGAGGCTGGAGATGGTGGTGAAACCCTCTCCGGTGTAATCCACATTCAGCGTAAAGCCGCTTCGGTTGGTGAAGCTGTTGCCGCCGGTGAAGCGATAGCTCGCACGGGCTGCAAAACCAGTTCCGCCTTGCTCGCTGAAGCTCGCGGCCCCTTGCAGATCGAAGAAGCCGGGAATGAATTGCGGCACGATGCTGCTTTCCACACCGAACAGCTGAACGTCCTCTGAAAGTTGCGCCGCGCCGCCCAATACCAAATTGTCCGAAACGCCTTTACGATAGAGCCCGGTTACGGCGATATCGTTGGTGTAGTTCGGCTCAAACGCGAGATCGCGGGCGATGAAACCTGCGGCAAAAGAGTATTCTTCCTCGCCGGCTTCTAAATCGAGCGGTTGGAAGAAGTAGTCGAGGTTTACGAGCTGTTCGCGCCCGCCAGAATCGCGAATTCTCAGTTCAACGTCGTTTGCCCCGAGCTGAACCGGAAGACTGGCGAGGTCATAGGTGCCTGCGTCCAGCTCCAAGCGTTGAAACTGTTCGCCATTGATGACGACGTCCACTGTCGAGCGGTTGTCGAGGAAAATCTCGCCTGCACCCAAGCGGGCTGCGGGCAGGAATGGATCGAAAACACGGCGGCTTTTCTCAACGCTGACACCGCCCAGGAATGGAGTGCGCAGAAGGCTGAGCGATTCCAAGCGCAGGTCACCGGCGGCAAAGCGGCGGTACTTCTCACGCTGGTCATAGACAGCCCGCACGCCGCGGCGGAAAAACCGCATCCCATCGCCAAGCTGATCTGAATAGGCACCATCATATTCGACCACAATGTCGCCAATGCGGGTTGCGCCATCGAAGAAGAATTCAGGCGTAAACTCGTCTTCCTCAGTGTCATATTCAAGATTGGTGTTGATGTTGAGATAGGCTGAGAATTTCTCAGGCTCGAGCAGCGTCAACTCTTCACGACTGCTTCTGGAGTCTTGAGCGATCAAATCGCGCGTTTGCCGCAGAGTGCCATCGATCCGAACAATCGTGACCTCCAGCAAGTTCTGATTGAACGCAAGCTCAATGCCCGCTTCGGCCAGCGGTTCAGGGCGGATGTTCTCGCGGTTCGCGCTATAGGTGTCGAACCGGCGCAAGCCCTCTTCATTCAGTATCAGAGCAAGCTGTTCACGGAGCATGTCTGTGCCGATGAGCACGCTGCCATCGCGCTCAACCTTCACCGCTACATCGCCAAGCACCTGGCTGCCTGACACAAGCGGGACGTTGAACTCTAGGGAAGGGCGCTCTTCAATCGTTTCCACTTCTGGTTTGCGATTGATAAATGTGATCCCCGACCGTGTTTGCACAGCAGGTTCATCGTTTGCTGGAACAGCAGTCTCGGCGGGAGCAGTTTGGCCTGCCTCATCGCCAGCGGAATCCGCTGGCGTGTTGTCCTGAGCATAGGCAGCGCTGGCAAGCGGAGCTTGCAAACACCAGGCGAGTGCAAACAGGCTCAATGCCGGAGATTGCAGAGCGATCTTTGTGGGGCGCATCATGGCCTCACTGCTCTACTGGTGTGTCAATCTCGATCGTAACCGAGGCGGGATCAAGTTCGGCGTCCATTGGGACGAAGAACAAGCGATCTTTGCCCGGAGCGACCACACCTGCACCGATAAATCTTGCGATTTGCTCGGGGGTGAATGTCGCTTCGAAGGGCTCGCCATCGGTGCGTGTGCCGGTCATTCGCCATGTCGAAAGACCTGCTAGGAAGTAGCGGTTGCCATCATTGCCAACAAGCACCTCCAGCCCGCTCTCTGGGCGGGTCGGTGGAGGAGCGTCAGGGTCGTCCTCAGTCTCAGTGGCGTCGGTGGTGGGGATTTCGATTGTTGCTGGAGGAGTGGCAGGAGTGGTCCCGTCATTTTCAGCAGCGGTCAGCGCCGCATCGCGGGCGTCTTGCTCAGCCTCCAACGCGGCCTGCTCTTCTGCGGCGCGCTGGGCTTCGAGTTCGTTGATCTCGCTTTGGAGCAGCGGGACTTCACGCGTGACAGAGCTTACTTCACGGACGATTGGCTCTGAACGTGCGCCTTCAGGAAACACATTCATCAAGACATTGTAGTTGATGACGACCTGAACCTGCGATTGGGCTTCTGCGTCAATTTCAACTGGTAGCTGCCGGATCGACATGTAGTAGATTTCTGAAGTCGCAATATCGGGATCGCCGACATATTGGACGCGGAATACCTGACGTGATTTGCTCTTCAGCAAGACCTGGGTGGGGAACACCAGAAAATCTTCTTCAGCCGGGGTCAGGCTAAGCTCGCCCTCGGTTGAGATATCACCGCGCATCATCAAGACTTCGTAGGCGATGTCATTGTTGGAATCGCTCACCATTTCGATGCGCGTGACTGCACCGCGGCCATCCGGCTCGAGGTCTGCGATCATTGGTGAAACGCGAGCAGCCATTGCGGCGCTAGGCGTTATTAATAGAGCGAGCGCACTGAAGGCTGCCCAAATCGGCCGAAACATGGAAAAATCCCCCTACAAGTCAGCAGTGCGCCCATGCACAGTGTCTTGGTATCCTCGAAACCGACCCTTATTTTTTGTTGTTGGCCTGCGTTAGAGTCCAACTATCGCTTCGCGCAAGTGAATTAACTCTTAACCGAGAGTGGCTTGCCGAAGCTGTGTCTTTTGGGTTGAACCGTTGTGGTTTCTCACCCGGAGTTGAAACGGGGGAAAGGAACGAATTCCTCTCCCCCTATCTCATTCAAGCGAAGTGTCGCTTAGATTGCGCCGAGTGTAACGGTCGCAACAGCGGCGTAGATGCCTGCCAGTGGACGTGGCGATTCTTGATCGTTCACGTTGATCACTGTGCGCAGAACTGCGCGGTTGTGGAATGCACCCACTTGAGCAACGGTGGTTGATGAACCGTCTACAGTGCGGTGATCAACAGTTGCGAAGTCGGTGTTGTCATCTGCACGCAGACGAAGACGATACTGAAGTTCATCAGTGAAGTCGTCGGCGTCTGGGCCATCGTTGGTTTGCAGGAAGTTCTGCATCGCGTCACCTTCGAGGGTGATCGAAGCTGGGTAGTTGCAGCTCGCCCAAATGCGCTGACGCTCAACGTAACGGTTGTTGGTCAGTGTAAGAGCGTCTGAACCTGAATCTTCCTCAATGTCGAGGAAACCGAAAAACACGGTGTCAGGATCGTCAACGCTGCACTCAGCTTGTACGAGTGCAAGAATGGCGAAATCATCAGAAGCAGTCGCTGATTGTGCGGCGGCAGGTGATGCAGCAAAAGCAGCGCCGAGTGCGCCAGCCATAAGTAGTTTCTTCATTAATCTTCCCCTCTAGAAAGTAACTAAGATCCCAAGTCACAGACGCCCTGATTATTTTCTACTCGACGCGAATCGAGTGCGAACTTGGTAAAAAAGGTATTAACGCGTAATCGCATATATGCAACGGCTCATCCTAGCCAATCTGCAGGGGTACCTGATTTCAAAGGGTAAATTGATGTAACCCGCCGAGGTTAACCGAGTTCTGTGTCAATTCGAAACAACGCAACACCCGCGCCTTACCGCTATTTTCGCTCCTGCTGACGTTTTGCGCTTTTGGTTAACGAGCCGTCGCCGAATTGCGGCGTCAAGCGCGATCACTACTTGGGTATTTGGCGCGGTTTCGCAGGCGAATGAGACGTGGCTCGTTCGCGTTCAAGCAGCCCCCGTAAAGAAGCCTGATATTCCAACAGTGATGTGAAAATGGTCGGGGAGAGAGGATTCGAACCTCCGACCCCCTGTACCCAAAACAGGTGCGCTACCTGGCTGCGCCACTCCCCGACCGGTCATCATCTTGGGCGGCGTAGGCTCCATCAAAGGAGCGCGCACAAGGCGATGTGAGGCGCGCCTATTAGGAGCGGTTTATCGGTATGGCAAGCGGGTTCCGCACCGGCTGTAAAAAGCGGTGGAGGAGAAGCCGGGCCAGTGGGTGACAAATGGAGCGGCAGCGCGCTAAGATCGCCCGTATGGCAATGCTCGATAACGCTGAAACGATTCCGTCTGAACTGCTTGGTCCGGGGGCACCGGGCGCGCACCCGGAATGGCAATATCTCGACCTGATGCGGCGCATTTGGGAGAATGGCAGCGAGCGCACCGACCGAACGGGGATTGGCACACGCTCCATAATGGGCGCGCAATTGCGGTATGATCTAGCGGATGGAGCCATGCCGCTGCTGACGACCAAAAGAGTCTATTGGAAGACCGCGACGCGCGAGATGCTGTGGTTCCTGACCGGAGAGACCAATATCCGCCCGCTGGTGCAGCAAGGGGTGAAGATCTGGAACGAATGGCCGCACGCAAACTATGTGAAGGCGACGGGCGAGGACATTGCCCTCGATGATTTCGTCGCGCGGATTGCCGATGATGAAGAGTTTGCCAAGCGCTGGGGCGATCTTGGGCCGGTATACGGCAAGCAATGGGTCGATTGGCCGACCTATCGCTATCGCAAGGATGGGCTCTACGAGAAAGGCGAGGGCATCAATCAGGTCGCGCAGGTGATCGAAAGCCTGCGCACATCGCCCGGCAGCCGCCGCCATATCATCGAGGGGTGGAACGTGGCCGAGCTCGATCAGATGGCGCTGCCTCCGTGTCACAAGACCTATCAGTTCCATGTTGATGGCAGCGGACCAGAGGCGCGGCTCAATTGCGTGCTGTATCAGCGCAGCTGTGATGTCGCGTTGGGCCTGCCGTTTAACTTGTGGTCAGCGGCGCTGCTGCAACGGATGATCGCGCAGCAGGTTGATATGCAGCCGGGTGAGCTCGTGTGGATGGGCGGGGACGTACACCTCTATCTCAACCACGAGGAATTGATCACCGAGCAACTGAGTCGCAAGCCGCAACCGCAGCCGAGCTTCACGATCACGCGCAAGCCTGAAACAATTTTCGATTACAAAATCGAGGATTTCAGGGTCGATGATTACGCGCCATTGCCTCCGATCAAGGCACCTGTTGCGGTGTAACGGCATTCGCTTGACCGCTCCCGCGCGTTGAAATAAAAATTCGCCTTAACGCAATTATTGCAAGCCCATCGTTCGAGTGGGTGATCCAATTGGGAGAGCGCTGATATGGCCGATAAGGCCTCAGGCAAGAGCGGCGACAGCCCTCACACTGGCGATAACCGTCCGGCCCTGGCACTGCACGTGCCCGAACCGCGGTCACGCCCTGGCGATCCGGTCAACTTCGCAGATGTGGACGTTGGCGCGCCCGGCGACATGCCGCGCCCGGATGAAGGCTGCGCGCCCGGCGATATGAAGGACTTGGCCTATGGTTTGGTCCGCGTGCTGGGTGATGACAACAAGGCTCATGGGCCGTGGGATCCCAAGCTCTCGCCAGACACATTGCGCACTATGCTGGGCCATATGGCGATGGTCCGCGCCTTTGATGAACGCATGTTCCGCGGTCAGCGGCAGGGCAAAACGTCCTTCTATATGAAGTGCACCGGCGAGGAGGCGACCAGCGTCTCTGCCGGCATGGCGCTCGCCAGCGATGACATGGTGTTCCCCAGCTATCGCCAGCAGGGCATCCTGATCGCGCGCGGCTACCCTCTAATCGAGATGATCAATCAGATATACTCGAACAAGGGTGACAAGCTGAAGGGCCGACAGCTACCAATCATGTATTCCAGCCGCGAGCACAGCTTTTTCAGCATCTCCGGCAACCTCGCGACGCAGACGCCGCAAGCGGTCGGCTGGGCGATGGCGAGTGCGATCAAGGGCGACAGCCGGATTGCCGCGACATGGGTGGGCGAGGGCTCTACTGCTGAGGGCGATTTCCACAGCGCCTGCACCTTTGCGACCGTTTATAATGCACCGGTTATCCTCAATGTTATCAACAACCAGTGGGCGATCAGCAGCTTCTCTGGTTTTGCCGGTTCTGAGCGGACAACCTTTGCCGCGCGCGCTCTGGGATATGGCCTCGCCGGCCTGCGCGTAGATGGCAACGATGCGCTGGCTTGTTTCGCCGCGCAGCAATGGGCCGCGAACCGCGCCCGCGCCAATCAGGGTCCGAGCCTGATCGAATATTTCACATACCGCGCAGAGGGGCATTCCACCTCGGATGATCCATCGGGCTATCGCAGCGCTCAGGAGCGCGAAGAATGGCCGCTGGGTGATCCGGTCATGCGCCTCAAAAACCACATGATCGCGATTGGCGAGTGGGATGAGGAGCGCCAGCAGGCGATGGACCTCAAATGCGCTGAGGAGGTGAAGGCCGCGACCAAGGAAGCGGAAAAGAACGGCATTCTGGGCCACGGCCTGCATCATCCGTTCAAGACGATGTTCGAAGACGTGTTTGAAGAGCTGCCATGGCACCTTAAAGAACAGGCTGCTCAGGCGACCCGTGAGCGAGAGATCAAATGGCCTGATGAGCATCCCAAAGATGGAGCCGGAAAATGAGCGCGAGTGACGTGAAAAACGCCGCCGCCACCAGCGAGCAGGCCCAGGACGAGCGCCGGATCAATATGATCGAGGCGATCAATGAAGCGCTCGACATCATGCTGGAGCGTGATCCGGACACCATCGTGATGGGCGAAGATGTCGGCTATTTCGGCGGTGTGTTCCGCGCGACGGCTGGGCTTCAGGAAAAGCACGGCAAGACCCGCGTGTTCGACACGCCAATCTCTGAGTGCGGAATAATTGGTGTGGCCGTAGGTATGGGCGCTTACGGCCTGCGCCCGATCCCGGAAATTCAGTTTGCGGACTATATCTATCCCGGTCTTGATCAGCTGATCTCTGAGGCGGCGCGCCTGCGCTATCGCTCGGCGACGGATTACATTGCGCCAATGACCGTGCGCTCTCCCTTTGGCGGCGGGATTTTTGGCGGGCAAACGCACAGCCAATCACCCGAGGCTCTGTTTACCCATGTGGCTGGCCTGAAGACGGTGATCCCTGCGACGCCATATGATGCCAAGGGCCTGCTGATCGCGTCCATCGAAGACAATGATCCGGTGATCTTCTTTGAGCCAAAGCGGATTTATAACGGCCCGTTCACTGGCTTTTACGATAAGCCGGTTGAGCCGTGGAAGCGCCACAAGGATAGCGTCGTTCCAGAGGGCTATTACAAAATCCCGCTGGGCAAAGCGCGTCAGGTCACCGAGGGTGAACAGCTCACCGTGCTGGCTTACGGCACGATGGTGCATGTGGCCGAGGCGGTTTGCGCGGACAAAGGCGTGGAGGCCGATATCCTCGACCTGCGCACGCTGATGCCGCTCGACATTGAAGCGATCGAGGCTTCCGTGAAACGCACTGGGCGCTGCCTGATTGTGCACGAGGCGACCCGCACCTCCGGCTTCGGCGCGGAGCTCTCTGCCCTGGTGACTGAGCGCTGCTTCTATCATCTGGAGGCGCCGGTGGAGCGCGTCACTGGATTTGACACACCCTATCCGCACAGCCTCGAATGGGCTTATTTCCCTGGCCCGGTTCGCATTGGCGAAGCGATCGACAAGATCCTCAAGGATTGATCCGACTATGAGCAAATTCACATTCAACATGCCCGACGTGGGTGAAGGCGTGGCCGAGGCCGAGATCGTCGAATGGCAGGTCAAAGTCGGTGATCGCATCGAAGAAGATCAGCACATCGTCGATGTCATGACCGACAAGGCCACGATCGACATTGAAAGCCCGGTGACTGGCACCGTGACCGAAGTCGCGGGCGAGGCGGGCGATATCGTCGCGGTTGGCGCTATGCTGCTGGTTGTTGAGGTTGAGGGCGAGGATGCGCCTGAGGAGGCAGTCCAGGAAAGCACTCCCGAAGCGGTTAAGCCTGCGCCTGAGGCTCCTGCTGAGCCGGCGCCAACTCCCGAGCCTGAGCCAGCACCCGCTCTAGTGAAAGAGGTAACCAATCCAGAGCCTGCCTCTGGCGGCGCTGCGGCAGAACCTGTTTCGGAAGCCAAAGTCCTAGCCACCCCAGCGGTGCGCAAGCGCGCCCGCGATCTCGGCATTGATCTGGGCGAGGTGAAGCCTGCCGCGGATGGCCGCATTCGCCACGCCGATCTCGACGCCTTCCTGTCCTACAATGCAGGCGGCGGCTTTGCCCCGGCTGGGACGCCGCGCGCGGACGAGCCGATCAAGGTTATCGGCCTGCGCAAGCGGATCGCGCAAAATATGGCCGCGTCCAAGCGCCACATTCCGCACTTCTCCTACGTCGAGGAAGTCGATGTGACGGAGCTGGAGCGAATGCGCGCGGATTTGAATGCCAATCGCGGCAATAAGCCAAAGCTGACCATGCTGCCGCTGCTGATCAGCGCATTCTGCAAGCTGATCCCGGATTATCCGATGATCAATGCGCGCTATGATGACGAGGCGAATGTCGTCACCCGTCACGGCGCGATCCACCTCGGCATGGCCGCGCAGACCGATAGTGGCCTGATGGTGCCAGTGATCAAAGACGCGCAGTCGAAAAACATCTGGCAGCTCGCCCGCGAAATCGGCCGCTTGGCTGAGGCTGCTCGGACAGGCTCGGCCACGTCGGCGGAGCTGTCAGGCTCGACCCTGACGGTTACATCGCTCGGCCCATTGGGCGGGGTGGCGACCACGCCGGTTATCAATCGGCCCGAGGTTGCGATCATTGGCCCCAACCGGATAATCGAGCGGCCAATGTACGTCACCGGCCCAGATGGCACGGAGCGAATCGAGAAGCGTAAGCTGATGAATATCTCGATTTCCTGCGATCACCGGGTGGTTGATGGCTATGATGCGGCGAGCTTTATTCAGGACGTGAAAAAGCTGGTCGAGACGCCAGTTTTGCTGCTGACGGAATAAAGTTTTCAAAATGGCAAAAAATGACCGTCAGAGCCGTTGACAGTCAGATCAGTGGGGCCTAATGGCCCTGCTCCCAAGCGGTGCAAACCCACATTATGCGGGTGTAGCTCAGTTGGTTAGAGCGCCGGCCTGTCACGCCGGAGGTCGCGAGTTCAAGTCTCGTCACTCGCGCCACTTGGGATCTCTCAAATCGATATGAAATGCGCGGACGTTTCGCGTCGTCTGATCTAATCACTCAACCGATGGGTTGAGTTTTGATCTGGTTTGGTATACTCAACCATATGGTTGATAATGAGCGGCAACTTGATTCTGTGTTTCGCGCGCTGGGTGATCCAACTCGGCTGCGCATGATCGAACAGCTTGCGCGCAGTGATCAGACGGTGAGTGATCTGGCCGCGCCGCTGGATATGACGCTCGCCGGGGTATCCAAACATGTCGGCGTGCTCGAGCAGGCCGGATTGCTGACACGTGAGAAGCGAGGGAGAGAGAGCGTCTGTGCTCTGAAACCAGATGCGCTGCTCGCCGCGCGCGATTGGGTTGAGCGCTACAGCGTGTTCTGGTCCCAACGCCTCGACGCCCTCGATCAAGCATTGAAGGAGGATGGTGATGACTGACTTTGGCAAGCAGACGGGACCCGAGCAAATCGAATTCACTAGGCAATTTGATGCTGGGATTGAGAAGGTCTGGCAGTTCCTCGTCGACCCTGAAAAACGCAAACTGTGGTTCTGCGGCGGGGCAACGGATGATCATGCCGGTGGACAAATCGTCTTTGAATTTGATCATCGACGTCTCTCGGAAAGCGCTCCGCCAGAAATATACGCATCCGAACAGGTGGTGACACATCATGGCGAAATCCTGGAGTATGATCCGCCACACCGCCTCGCTTTCACTTGGTTTGAAGCTGAGGATGCGGGCACGAGCACGGTCGAGATTACGCTAAAGCCGCTGGGGGATAGCGCGACCGAACTGCATCTTGTTCATACGGGTGTTGCCGGGCGCGACATGCTGATCGGGGTACTTGCCGGATGGCATGGCCATTTCGACTTGCTTGCCGAGGTGCTGGTGGGTCCGCGTCAATCCGACTTCTGGGTTATCGATCAGGCGCTCGAGGCGAAGTACGATCAGATGATCTCCGACTAGTTTGCTGCGCAGCCCTCGCGGTCTGCATCATTGGCGCGCACCCACGCCAAGGCGTTGCTGAGCATCCGCCGATAGATTGGATCGTCATAGCTGGTGTGATTGTGGCCGATGGCCGAATAAAATGCGCGGCCGTCTCCAAGGCACCGTGCCCAGGCGATTGGATGGCCTTCCGGTCCGCCGCCCATGCGCAAGTCTTCCCGGTCACCATAGAGCAGATTTTGCGGAGAATAGCTGTCTTCATCCAGTCCAAGTAGCGGCACAGCATTGCCTAGCTCTGCATTATCAAAGCTGTACCATTCATCGTTGTGGATCCAGTCCGCCGGAATGCCTTCCATAATTGGATGCGTGGTGGCGAGGTTCACCACGCGCGCATCCTGAAATTGCGGATCGGCCGGATGACCGACAAATTGCGGGCCGATTACGTCATTGTCGTACCAGCTCCAGTCGCCGTGCGAATTGTCGCCTGCACCATGCAACGCTACTAATGCCCCGCCATCCTCCAGCCATTGCTGGAAGACGCGTTCCTGCTCCGGCGAAAGCGCATCGCCAGTCATATTGTTGAACACAACCAGATCGAACCGCGCCAGCTGATCGGCGTTGAAGATCGCGCCATTGGCGGTGGTGAACAGGCCCATGTCATTCTCGGTAGTGAATTCGGCAAAGAACCGGTCGGCGCCCGCGATCCCTTCATTGTGCCGCCAGCCGCGCGTCTTGGAAAACACCAGCACAGCAGGCTGCGGCATATGCTCCGTGATTTCGGGCGGGGCGCTGTCATAGGCTACGGCGGACTTATCAGTCTGAGCGGTGGAGGGTGCGCAGGCTGTCAGCGCGAGTGCGATGGGAGCGATAAACCATTTCATGCGCCCACTTGTATCAGCGCAGCCTTGCGCTGCAAGACGCGGCGTGCGGCCCGTTTATGATCTTGCGCGCGCGTCTCAATTCTTAAATCTCGCCATATTGCACCGCTTTGTTGCTGATTGAGGCGAGGGGATCAGGTCTCCCGGATATTGCGCGGCTCTTCTCAAAAGCGCACAGGACACCCCACGCATATGGACCAGCCCGAACATCTCATTATGAATTGGCGCAGCGTCGCATTGGCGCTTGTGGTCATGGCCGCGCTCCTCAGCCAAGCTTATTTGTGGGCCAAGGGTATTGAGCGGCGCGCGGTTATCTGGCTGCTGGCATTTGTGCTGGCGGTGTCGGTGCATACCATCCCGATGATCATCGGCTTTGCTGGCGCTTATGACATTTGGCCCGGCCTCACATTTCTGCCCACGGGCATGGAATTGCTGTTTGGCCCCTTGCTCTATCTGCATGCCCGGAAATTGATGATGGGTGCGGTGCCGCTCAGCCACTACTGGCTGCTCGCGCCGGGGGTTATCAATTGGCTGTATCAATGCTGGGCCTTCACCATGCTCGGCGATTACCGCGCGAAATGGGCCTATAACAACGCGTTCCACGAACCCTATGTCGTGCCCCTGGTTTCGATTGGAGCCTTGCTGCTGGGTGCTTGGGCTTTTTGGGCTGTGTGGGGGATCCGCCAGCAATATCTCACCTGGCTGCATGCCAACCGCTCTGACGGGGATGATTTTGATCCCGTCTGGATTACGCACTTCCTTATGCTGGGTGCGGGGCTCGCGGTGTTGTGGGCCGCAGAGTTTGCCGCATCGAGCTGGTATAGCTTCGATTATTTCGATGAGTTCTGGTGGGACATGGCCGGGCTGTTTATTGTGCTGCTGCTCTCGCTAGAGGCGCTGGCGCGGCTGCTGCAACAATTCCCCAAGATGCTCGCACCCGATGCCATATCGGTCGAAGAATTGATGGAGCAGGCGGCAAGCGAGCGCGATTGGGCAATTGAAGGCGAGCGGCTGCGCGCGATGGTGATCGAGAATGGGTGGCATTTGGAATCGAGCCTGTCGCTGCAAACACTCTCGCGCCGGTTTGGTATGAACCAGGCCTATGTGTCGCGTGCTCTCAACCAAGGTCTCGATCTCAGCTTCAGCAATTTCATCAATGGCCTCAGGGTTGAGCACGCCAAGGCTATGATCACTCGTGAGGAGGTCAACCTTCTGGATGTCGCGCTTTCATCGGGGTTCGGTTCAAAGGCCAGTTTCAACCGCGCATTTAAGCTGCATGCTGGGACCAACCCGAGCGAGTACAAACGTCTCAATTCGTAAAAAGTTCAGTTAAACGGGCATTTGCACCGACAGCCAAGGCGGGCCTGCCTAATGCGCTCTCCAACAAGGAGATGCACACGATGAAATTGATCCAATCCCTGTTTGCCGCCAGCCTGCTGATGGTGTCCGCCTGCGATGCGGACGCGCAGGAAAGCCCCGTCAAGCCGCCGCCATTGGCCGCTGATGCGGTGATGACACCTGCTCAGGTGCGCGCTGATGTGGCGTTGGCGAAGGAAGCGTTTGAGCGCGTCCACCCCGGCTACACTCGCTACGCAACAGAAGTAGAGATGGATGCCAAGTGGCAAGCGATCATTGATCAGGCCGAGGCGCAAGGGGGCATGAGTCTGCCAGAGTTTTACCTCGCATCTGAACTCGCGCTGGTGGCCGTCCGCTGTGACCATACCAAGGCGGAATTGCCGCGCAGCCTGCGCGATGCTCGCAAAGGTCAACCGCTTTACCTGCCAATGCGCTGGGAAGTGCTCGAAGGCCGCGCGATCATCCAAACGCCGGGCGAGGGCACGGGACTGAACTTTGGCGACGAGATCATCAGCATGGATGGCCGCGCGATGGCGGAGGTGATGGCCGAGGTTCTGCCTTACGTGCCGGTCGATGGCTTTACCGAATGGTCGCGCGCTGGCGGAATTGGTCAATCACTCGAATTCATGGGCGGTGCGGTGGATCACTTCGGTGCGTTGATGCGCGATGTACCGGAGGTCGCGGCGCTTGAAGTGCGCGGTGCCGATGGCACGGTGCGTCTGCTCGAGGTGCCCCGGGTCGATTTTGCTTCATGGTCCGCGATGGGAGATGCTTCGGGAGCCAATTTCAAAGACGCGTTGACCCTAGAACGGATTGGCGAAGATGCGGCCTATCTCCGCGTCGATACGTTCGTGAACTACCGTGACCCGGTGGAGCCTAGCAGCATTTATGATCCCGTTTTTGAAGCGATTGAGGCTGAAGGACGCAATACGCTGATCCTTGATCTGCGCCGCAATGGCGGCGGCTCGACCGACGCCAGCTTTGGCTTGCTTTCCAATTTGGTGACGCAGTCTTTCACCCCACGCAAAGCGTTGATCGCGAACACGCTCGATCTAGATGGAATTCGTCCTTATTTGCAGACATGGGATCGGCGCGCGCTCAACCCTGATCCGATGGGGTTTAGCGAAACAAAGGATGGCCGCTATTCGCTGAAGAGCTTCGTTGCGGAAGAGCTAAACCCGCTCCAACCGGCAGACTTCGCTTTTGGCGGCAGGCTGATCGTCTTGACCAGCAACGGCAATTCCTCTGGCAGCACCAATATCATCACCGCGCTGACAGAGATTGGCCGTGCGACCACCGTCGGAGAGAAGACTGGCGGCAGCAAAGAAGGGCCAACCGCTGGTCTGCAATTCACACTGACTCTGCCGCATAGCGGGGTGCGCATGCGCCTCCCATTCTTTCATGTGAAGAACAACGTGAAGAGCTTTGAAAGAGGGCTGGGCATCACGCCTCAGATCACTGCGCCGATGACGGTGGAGGCATACCGGGCGGGCCGCGATCCAGCGATGGAGGCGGCGCTGGATCTGATCGGGCAATCTTAATCCTGTGGGGGTGGAGGCGGGCTCCAGCTGCCGGTTTCCATCCAGATCAGAAAGCGTTTGAGCGGCAGCAACCAGACGACGCCGAGGAAAATGTAGACGATTGTCTGGACCCATCCGGGCCAGGTGCTGATCGTGGTCGGCGCGAAATGGGCGATCACAAAGCCGTAGGCGATCAGCGCGATAAACAGGCCGATAATGCCCGCTGGAATTCGCCAGGTTGGTTCTTCGCGCATCGTCTTATAATCCGTAGGCTCGAGTGGGCGTGATGATCGCATCGAGGGTCATGTCATGCGGCTCGACCGGCAAGGCCTCACACAGCTGGACATCCCATGCCAGCCCAATGGCCAAGCGGCCCGGATGTTCCGACAGCCAGCGATCATAATGCCCGCCGCCTTGGCCCAGGCGCTCGCCATTCTCGGTAAAACCGATCAGCGGGACGAACACGACATCTGGGATTATGGGCGCTGCATCTGCGCGCGGTTGAGCCACGCCGAATGGGCCGTCCTCCAGCAGGTCATCGATATAGGGATCAACGTACCTCGCGAAGGTCATCGCGCTGTCCCGCCCGTCAAACCGGGGCAGGGCGATCGAGCGGCCCTGCTCGTGGAAGAACTTGGCATAGCCCGCTGCCGGGGCTTCATCCGCGCTGGCGGCGTAGAGGCCAATGCTCGCTGTTTCGCTGATCCGCGAGAGCAGCGCGCCGGGCGGGCGGCTGAACAACAGCGCCTTGATCGCCTCCGGCTGGGCGAGCACATGCTCGCGGCGCGCCGTGCGGAGCGCCTTGCGCAGTTCTGGTTTTGATTGGGTGACCATCTGGTGGATTAGGTAAGGCTTGGCCCACATGGCCGCAAGCAGGAGTTTGTTTGTTTCGTGCACCTGCATCCGCAGGTGCGATATCCTCGCTCATGCGATCAAAGATCGCGTCGCTGCGGACGGGCGTGCGCCCTTGCGGTCGCTGTTGCGACCGAGCTCCGCGACCAAGCCAGTGGCCTAGAATAAGTCGGGCCGAAGGTCCGCAAGGCCTACCGGCCGCCCGCAGCGATGCGGCCGTAAGGTCGCATGAGCGAGGAAAGCCAAGTGAGCGGGAAGCGCAGCTGAACGACCGACGGGAGGACATCCGAACGCCGGCGCTTGAGGCCAAAATAAAGTGACGGGACCACCATGGGCCGGACCAGGAGAAATCCTCTGACGCGAAAACGTCAGGTGGGCGCCGTATGCCCAAGTTCCCAGGTTCCATTCCGAAGAACGCAGTGGCCCATAAACTCAGGCAGGGACAGCTCCCGATGGATTGCTTATAGCCTCAGGGATATTCAGTCGGCTCGCGCCGGGCAGCCCCGCCACCTTCTAATTAGGGTGCGCAAGGCCCATGCTCAAGCGAAATGTATGTAAAGCGCGGAGTACCTTAGGCTGCGGAGCCTTCCAACGCCTCGGCAAAGCTCTCCGCCTTGGCGGCCAGTTCTTCCAGGCGGCCAGCGATTACGTCTTCGCCAAACATATCGCGCTGATCGGCGGCTTCTTTCGCCTCTTTCAGTTGTTCGGAAAGCGACTTTGCTTCCTCGCGGGCGGATTGAAGCTCTTTGCTCAAGCTTTCCAGCTCGTCGTTGAGGCTCGATTGTGCCGAGCGAAGTTCCTCCAGTTCCGCCGCATTCTCAGCATTGGCGGTTTCATCAACGCTTGGGGCTGGCGCAGCGGGCGTGCCGCTCTTGCCGCTGGCCTCATGCACTTCATCCGCCAGCATTAGTGATGCGAACAGAAAGTTCTGCGCGTCTTGCGGGGTCCTGGCGCTGCCCATGGCGTTGAATTTGGCGTCAATCATGCCGCCCAGCATTTCAATGTGGGCCTCTTCACCATCGGCACAGGCGACCTGATAGGAGCGGCCACCGATTTGCAATGTAACGGTACTCATTCTTCCAGCTCCGCAATCACGCCGTCCAATTCGCGAAGGGTATCGGCCACTTCCTCACGCAGTTTTTCGTGACTGTTGACCAGCGCCATCACGCGGGCCGAGTTCGCGGCCTCTTCCTGGCCCGGCGTATCGTCCGGGGCGGGGGCTGGCGGATTGGCCGTGCGTGCCGCATCCATACGGCGAAGCGCATTTTCGATCCGTCCAATCGCCTCATCAATTCGTGCTTCACTCATGGGCCGAGCGTTTACCAAGAAAGATGAGGCGCTGCAAAGCCTTGGTGATTGCTGTTGATAAGTGTTGGGAGCGGAGCGTGCAGAAACCGGGCTGGGTGGATTGTGCGGGGGTAGCGTAGGCCCTGCGCTTGACCTGCCTATGCGCCTCGGCAAAGGCTTCCCCAACGCCGAATCGCTGCGCAATCGCGCCGCTTCGGATGCATATTCAGCTGGCACCAGGAGCCCACCCGAGCATGACGACTGAACCCGCCCGCTTGCAGCAGATGGCGAACGCCATTCGCGCCCTTTCGATGGATGCGGTTCAGGCCGCCAATTCAGGCCACCCGGGAATGCCAATGGGCATGGCGGACGTCGCCAGCGTCCTCTATTCGGGCCACGTGAAATTTGACCCGGCACGCCCCGACTGGGCCGACCGTGATCGCTTCATCTTGAGCGCGGGCCATGGCTCGATGCTGATCTATTCGCTGCTGCATCTCACCGGTTATGCTGCGCCGACGATGGATGACATTCGCAATTTCCGCCAGCTGGGTAGCCCATGCGCTGGTCACCCGGAAAACTTCCTGCTCGAAGGCGTGGAATGCACCACCGGGCCGCTGGGCCAAGGCCTGGCGATGGCTGTTGGAATGGCGATGGCAGAGCGGCATTTGAACGCGACCTTTGGCGATGACCTGGTCGATCACCGCACTTGGGTGATTGCAGGCGATGGCTGCCTGATGGAAGGGATCAACCATGAGGCGATTGGCCTTGCCGGGCACCTTCACCTCGGCCGATTGATTGTGCTGTGGGACGATAACAACATCACCATCGATGGATCGGCGGATCTCTCGACCAGCGAAGACATCAAGGCCCGCTATGAAGCGACAGGCTGGCATGTCGTTAGCTGCGACGGGCATGATTTTACCGATATTGAACGCGCGATCTCAGAGGCGGAGGCCGATGGCCGCCCATCGCTGGTCGCTTGCAAAACCGTGATTGGTAAGGGCGCCCCGACCAAGCAGGGCACCTCCGCAACGCATGGCGCGCCGCTGGGGCCAGACGAGATTGCCGGTGCTCGCGAAGCGCTGGGCTGGCCGCATGAGCCATTCACGGTGCCTGCGGAGATCCTGGCCGATTGGCGGGCGACCGCCGATATGGGCCGCGAGGCGCATGGCGCTTGGCAGACCCGCCTTAACGCTTCTGCGCATAAGGCAGATTTTGAGCGCCGCATGGCGGGTGACCTGCCGAGCACCTTTGATCTCGACGACTATATCCAAGGCCTGATCAAAGAGCCTGTCGGCGTCGCGACCCGCAAGGCGAGCGAAATGGCGCTGGCTGAGATCAATCCGGTCTTGCCCGACACTATCGGTGGCAGCGCCGATCTCACCGGATCGAACAACACCAAGGCGGGCGGGATCGAAGCCTTCACGGCCGACGATTATTCGGGCCGCTATGTCTATTACGGCATTCGCGAGTTCGGCATGGCCGCCGCGATGAACGGCATGGCGCTGCATGGCGGCGTGATCCCATACGGCGGCACCTTCCTGGTGTTCACCGACTATGCACGCGGTGCGATCCGCCTGTCCGCTCTGCAGCAAACCCGCGCGATCTATGTGATGACGCATGACAGCATCGGGCTGGGCGAAGATGGACCGACGCACCAGCCAATCGAGCATGTTGCCTCGCTGCGCGCGATGCCCAATGTGCTGGTGATGCGCCCATGCGATGCGGTCGAGACCGCTGAGTGCTGGAAAACCGCGCTGGAGCAGCGGGATCGCCCAACCATTCTGGCGCTGACCCGCCAAGGTCTGCCTCAGCAGCGCCTGACCGATGTCGGTGAGAATATGTCGGCGCGCGGCGGATACCGGACGAAGGCCGCAGGCGCGGACCGCAAGGTTGTGATCTACGCCACCGGATCGGAAGTGCATGTGGCGGCTGAATGCGCCGCAGAATTGGAGGCGCAGGGCATTGGCACTGATGTCGTCTCCATGGTCTGCACCGAACTGTTTGATGAGCAGGACGAGGCCTACCGCGCCGACATTCTGGCGACCGGCGAAGATGTGCTGCGCGTTTCAATCGAGGCGGGCACAACCTTTGGCTGGCAGAAATACACCGGCATTGGCGCAGACGCGCTCAACATCGGTATCGACACGTTCGGGGGTTCTGCCCCGGCGAAGGATCTGTTTGCGCATTTCGGCCTGACCGCTGAAGCAATCCTTCCGCAAATTCACAACAAATTAAACGGTTAAGCAGGAGTTCTTATCATGGCGACGAAGGTTGCAATCAACGGTTTTGGTCGCATCGGGCGGCTTGTGGCGCGCGCCATTCTGGAACGCAGCGGTCACGATCTGGAGCTGGTCTCGATCAACGATCTGGCGGATACCAAATCCAACGCTCTGCTGTTCCAATATGACAGCACGCATGGCCGCTTCCCCGGTACGGTAGAGGTCGGCGACGGCGCAATCATCGTCAATGGCAAGAGCATTGCCGTGACGAGCGAGCGCGATCCGGGCAACCTGCCGCACGCCGCGCAGGGCGTGGACATTGTGCTGGAATGCACCGGCTTCTTTCAAAGCCACGAAGCAGCCGAGCCGCATCTGACAGCGGGCGCAAAGCGCGTGCTGATCTCAGCGCCTGCGAAGAATGTCTCCGCCACCGTCGTTTACGGGGTGAACCACGATGTGCTGACCGCGGACGATGTGATCGTCTCCAACGCCAGCTGCACCACCAATTGCCTCTCGCCTGTCGCAAAAGTGCTGAACGATCTGGTCGGGATTGAGCGCGGTTTCATGACCACGATCCACTCCTACACCAATGATCAGCGCATGCTGGACCAGATGCACGGCGATATGCGCCGGGCTCGCGGCGGCGCGCAGAACATGATCCCGACCACTACCGGCGCGGCGCGCGCGGTGGGTTTGGTGCTGCCAGAGCTGGCAGGCAAGCTCGACGGGTCGTCCGTCCGCGTGCCAACGCCGAACGTCTCATTGGTCGACCTGGTATTCACACCGGGCCGCGACACCAGCGCAGAGGAACTGAACGCGGCGCTGAAAGCCGCCGCAGACGGCCCGATGAAGGGCGTGCTCGATTACACCGATCAGCCGCTGGTCAGCAGCGATTTCAACCATCACCCAGCCAGTTCGACCGTGGACAGCCTGGAAACCAGCGTGATGGAGGGCAAGCTAGCCCGTGTCGTATCATGGTATGACAACGAATGGGGCTTCTCCAACCGGATGATCGACACCGCCGGCGTGATGGCGAAATTCCTTTAATCCTCTTGCGCTCATCCTGAGCTTGTCGAAGGGTGGACGCCCGCCAATCGTACTTCGACAGGCTCAGCACGAGCGGAGTTCCAAATGCCCAACTTCAAAACCCTCGATGATTTGCCCGCAGACCTGGCTGGCAAGGTTGCGCTCGTCCGCGTTGACCTCAACCTGCCGATGCAGGGCGGATCGGCCAGCGATCTGACGCGGGTTGAGGCGATAAAGTCGACCGTGTTGGAATTGAGCGAGAAGGGCGCGAAAGTCCTGATGCTCGCGCATTTCGGGCGTCCGGGCGGCGCGCGCCATTCGGCGCTGTCGACCAGCATGGTCGTGGGCGATGTTGAAGGCGTGCTGGGCAAGGAACTGATGTTCATCCCAGAGGTCGCTGGCCCGGTGGTGGAACAATCGATCGGCATCCTGCGCCCTGGCGATATCGGCCTGCTCGACAATGTCCGCTTTTGGCCCGGTGAAGAGGCGAATGATCCGAACTTCGCGCAAAGCATCGCGGCGCATGGCGATTTCTACGTCAATGACGCGTTTAGCGCCGCGCACCGCGCTCATGCGACAACCGAAGGCCTCGCGCAACATTTGCCCGCCTATGCAGGGCGCGCGATGGAGCGGGAACTGACCGCGCTCGACAGCGCGCTCGGCAATCCGGAAACTCCAGTTGCCGCCGTGGTTGGCGGGGCGAAAGTCTCCACCAAACTCGACGTTTTGCAAAACCTCGTCGGCAAGGTTCAGCATCTCATCATCGGCGGCGGGATGGCCAACACCTTCCTTGCCGCGCGCGGAGTGGATGTCGGGAAAAGCCTGGCCGAACATGATCTTATCGAGACAGCCTCGAAAATCATGGACGAGGCAGACCATTCCGGCTGCACGGTGCACCTGCCCTATGACGTCGTGGTGGCCAAAGAGTTTGCCGCCAATCCGGCGAGCCTTCGAACCTGCAATGTCCACGAGGTCGCAGGCGATGAAATGATCCTCGATATCGGCCCGCTCGCGACCGAGGCTTTGGCCGACGTGCTCAAGACCTGCCGCACTTTGGTTTGGAACGGCCCGCTCGGCGCGTTTGAGACCGAACCGTTCGACACCGCGACGATGGCGCTGGCTCGCCATGCCGCCGCGCTGACGCAGGAAGGCTCACTGATTTCGGTCGCGGGCGGGGGCGACACCGTTGCTGCCTTGGCGCAGGCGGGCGTGACGGGCGAAGTGACGTATATCTCCACCGCTGGCGGCGCTTTCCTCGAATGGATGGAAGGCAAAGTCCTGCCCGGCGTCGCGGCACTGAGCGCTTAGACCATGGCCGATTTTGCCGCCACGATTGAGACGCTGGAGCACCGCTTTATGCGGGCCTGGATGCGGCGCGACAACCGCGATCTGCGCAAGCTTGTGCGGCGCGATTTCATGATGATCGTCGGCGCGGACCGATCGCAATTGCTCGACCGGCCCAGCTTTCTGGAGGCCGCAGAGGGCCGCTTTGGCTGCTCCGCCTATCGCTTTCGCGAGGTCATCATCAACAAGCATGGCAAATGCGCCTGGTTCGCCGCCGGGGTCGATCTGGAAATGCGGATTGGCGCGCGCGATTGGTCTGGCCAGTTCTGGCTGACGGATTTGTGGCGCAAAGGCGCGGTGGGCAACAATTGGAAACTTGCGGAGCGCAGCCTCTCGCGCACGGACCCGGAAGAATCGCTGCCCGCCGCGATCCAAAACCTCCAGCTGTGGAATTGATGCGCGCATGAGCGAGACTGAATACGGATATGGCGGCGCGGTTCGCTGTGAACAGGGCGAGTTTGAAGGCTGGTATCATTGGAACCACGACGCGTTTGAGACGCAGTCGGGCCCGTTTTACATGCTGCGCCAGGACGATGACAGCTACCTAAGCGCCTTCCGCGCAGAGGACCGCCATATGAACGGTGCGGGTTTTATGCACGGCGGCTGCTTGCTGTCCTTTGCCGATTTTGCGCTGTTCGGGATCGCCACCGATGAACTCAACGGCGGGAACGCGGTGACGCTCAATCTCGCAGGCGATTTTCTGGGCGCAGTGCCCAATGGCTCGCTGGTCGAGGCGCGCGGCGAGGTGACGCGCGGCGGGGGCAAAACAATCTTCGTGCGCGGCATGGTGACCGCCGACGGCAACCCCGCGCTCAGCTTCACCGGGATTATCAGGCGCTTGGGCAAGAAGCCTGCATAAAGCAGCAATGGCTGGTTGCGGGCAGTCGAAGGGCTGGTTAAAGCGCGCTCAAACGGCCCGCGCATAGGTATGCATCGGTATATCTCAGGGCATCCAAGGTGAATGGGGACTTCCGATGAATTTCGATGAAATGACAGCCAAGATCGCTGGCGGCCAGGGCTTTATCGCGGCGCTGGATCAATCGGGTGGGTCCACGCCAAAGGCTCTGCGCGGCTACGGCATTTCTGACGAAGCATGGTCCGGCGATGACGAGATGTTTGCCCGCATCCATGACATGCGCAGCCGGGTCATCACCTCGCCCAGTTTCGCCAATGGCAAGATCATCGGCGCAATCCTGTTTGAGCGCACCATGGACAGCGAAGTCGAGGGCGCCTCTACCGCTGACGCATTGAAAGAGCGCGGTATTGTACCGTTTATCAAGGTCGACCAGGGCCTTGCCGACGAGGCGGACGGCGTGCAAATGATGAAGCCGCTGGATAAGCTTCCCGCGCTGCTTGAAAAATCAGTCGCTAACGGGATGTTCGGCACCAAGATGCGCTCTGTCATCAAATCCGCGAACCCCGTTGGGATTGCCAAAGTGGTGGAGCAGCAATTCGCGGTCGGCAACCAAATCGCCGACGCGGGCCTCGTGCCCATGCTGGAGCCGGAATTTGACATCACCGCCGCTGACCGGGCGGAAGGCGAGCAAATCCTACTGGCCGAAATTATGAAGGGTCTGCATAGCCTTCCGACGGGCCGCAAGGTTATGCTGAAGCTGTCTATCCCGGTTGAGGGCGGCCTTTATGCACCGGCCATCGCGCATCCCAATGTGCTGCGCGTGGTCGCGCTGTCGGGCGGGTTCTCGACCGACGAGGCGTGCGAGAAGCTCGCTCACAACCCCGGCATGATCGCCAGTTTCAGCCGCGGCTTGCTGCAGGATTTGCGCGCGGCGCAAAGCGACGCGGAGTTCGACGACACGCTCGGCAAGGCGATCGACAAGATCTGCACCGCCAGCGTCGGATAACACCGCCGCGAAAGCCTCACTTGTAGAAGAAATCGCCGTTCCGATGCGGGTTTGTGTTCAGTCCACGCGCCTTGATCGCGTCTTCGACCGCTTTGCGCTCTTTCATCGCTTTGGGGATGACCTGCAGATGCGTGACGCTAGGCGGGAGGTCGAGCCGGTCGAGCTCCAATCCAGTCGAATGAGCCGAGAGGCTGATTAAAGATGGTAGTTCGCAGAGGCCCTCAATTTCCGAAAGCTCAGGCGCGCCGCCGAGGCTGATGTGTTTCAGCTCTGTATTGGCCGCGCCACAGACGAGTTTTGACACGCGCTTTTGGTCGTTCAAGCGGAAGCGTTCGAGCGCGGGGAAGCGCTGAAGGTCGCCGATTTCTTCGAGGAACCGCACCCATTCGAATGATAGGTCGCGCAGCGTTGGATGATGCGAGAGGCTTTCAAGCGATTCAAGTGCGCCAATCGCTAGCTTAAGCGCATCCAGGCCGCGCATATCTTCGATGAAAGACATGTCCAAACGCCGGGCCGGATACAGCACCAATTCGCTAAGCTGAGTGAGCGCGCCAATCGCGTCGACATTGCGATATTGCCCCATCAGGCGCAGCCGCTTGAGCTGTTTTGCCTCGGCAAGCGGTTTCAGGTCCAGCTTGCGACTTGGCGTTTCAACGATGGTGAGGTCGGTTAGGCGTTCGACCCCCATGACGGCCAGACGCTGCGGATCGGGACAGAACGCTGCATCATAGGTGAGCTCTTTTAGCTTGCTCAGCTGAGAAACGTATTCGGCGTTCACAAACTCATGCGACGAGATTTGCAGTTTCTCCACGTCGGGAAACAGCGTTAGCAGCTCGCCATCGAGCGGTTGATTGTAGAAATAGAGGCCGATCCGGGGGCCGAGGGCGCGGCATGCCTCATTCAGGGCATCGATAAAGTCACTCGCGCTCATTTCGCCCGATGGCACCCAGGCTCCAGCGGCGTTCAAAGTGTGCAGTTCAACCGGGCCTTCGCCGCGAAACTCGGACATGTTGTAGAGCCCGTATTCGCGTGAGCGGGTATAATTTTCGATGATGAAGTGTGGATCGATCAGCATAACGGGAAAGGGGTTAGCCCGCATTCTCTAAAGATGTCGTCAATTGCGCCGTGTTTCGCAGGTGACGAGCCGCGCGCTGCGCGATAAAGCCCGCTCATGACACAAGAACACGCAACTGATCTCTATCTTATCTCCCCGCTCGAAGTGGGCGGCGATTTTCCTCAGCGGCTCGAACGCGCGCTGGCGGCGGGCAAAGGTCTGGTCACGGCCTTTCAATTCCGGGTCAAAGGGCTGGAGAGCCACGAGACGGCGACGCTCGCAGAGCCATTGCAGGCGATTTGCGCCGAGCATGACGTCGCCTTTATCGTCAATGACAGCGTGTCGCTGGCAAAGCGCCTTAAGGCGGACGGCGTCCATTTGGGGCAGGGCGACGGCGACCCCAAGGAAGCGCGCGAAGAGCTGGGCCCAGAACTAGGACGCACGGCGCAGATCGGCGTCACCTGCCACGCCTCACGCCACTTGGCCATGGAAGCGGGCGAAGCGGGCGCGGACTATGTCGCCTTTGGCGCATTCTTCCCCTCAACCACGAAAGACAAGGGCGATGCAGAGCGCCCCGAGCCTGAGCTGATCGAGTTCTGGGCAGGTCTGTTCGAGATCCCCTGCGTTGCCATCGGCGGCATCACGCCCGATAACTGTGTGCCCTTGGTGGAGGCAGGCGCAGACTTCCTCGCCGTGTCCGGCGCAGTCTGGAACGGCGATGAGGTGGCCGCGATCGAGGCCTTTGCGAAGGTGCTGCGCGCCTGAACAAACCTTTTGTACCTGAAACCGGACTTTCGGCTTACGACCCAATTGCGGAAGTCTGGTAAGGCATTCGAGATTGCCGAAAGCGGTCGGCAGCGGGACTGCAGTACAGTCGGGCAACGAAGCTCACGGATTGGCGCTGGCTCTTAATCGCTTCAGTTGTGCTATGTCATCATCGGCTAGACGATCCTCTCCCTTTGCATAACGCTCAGCGATCATCTGGTAGAAGCGTGCGTTGAAAACATTCGCCGCGCTGTTATCGCGCGTGGTGACGAGTTTGGCCGGTACACCTGCAATGACGCTGTTCTCGGGAAAGGCCTTGCCTTCGTTGACGATGCTGTGTCCGGCGACGATCGAATTCGCGCCGATCTGAGCTCCGTCCATGATGGTCGCGTTAATGCCGATCAAGCAACGGTCGCCGATCGTACAGCCGTGAAGCGTCGCGTGATGAGTGATGGAGCAATCTTCGCCCAATATCGTGCCGGTTCTGTTGCCGACGTGGATCATCACGAAATCCTGTATGTTCGTCCGAGCACCGATCCGCACCTCGTGCATCTCTGCGCGAACCACCGCATGTGTCCAAACCGAAGCGCCTGGACCCGCATAGGTCTTTCCGTAGATATGAGCGCTTTCGTGAACAAAAGCGGGATTGTCGAGATGAACATTGGGGCCGATATGTCCCATTGATTTAAATTCCTCTGCCTATCGAAAATCCGAGAGAGTAACTACGGCAGTGGCCTCCGCGGTACGACGACCACCGACTTGGGAAGCGAAATCTGTCAAATTGTTTGCCACACCGGACCTGTCCGCCGCAAGAGTGCAGCTTCGAGACCAGCCCTCGCTTTGCAATTCATATGGACTTCGCTTCGACAACGAGCCTTGCCCGAACGACTTCTACCAAGCCGGGTGAGAGCTGGTCAAAGCCCGTTCAAAGGTCCGTTTTGACTGACACTACATCAGAACCGGACAGTCCGGTTTCCACCCACAAACGGAAATTCCGAACGAGATCGTTTTATATCAAGAGAGACCCAATAAACCGCATGGCGTTAGATCTGGCACCATCGCCACTGTAACCTAATCCCGGCTAAAGCGCTGTGCTCCGGTCCGCGTGCAAAGAACCTTTGTTAAACGGCCATTTGCGTCCAGTTTCTGAAGTTGGTTCGTGCCGATCCGGCGATAGCGTTCGCCCTTTTTCGCGCCTCGGGTAAAGGTCAGCACGCGGCCCTTCAACAGGTAAACACCGCCGCCTTGTTCGCTGCTGTAGCTGGAGGCCGCGCCAAGGCGGAAGCTGGCATCCTCAATCACATCATAGGCTGCGGCGGTGGCATCGCCGGGCAGGGCGCATTGATAATTGCCCTGCGGCATGGTCGACAGCATGCTGCCATCGCCGCTTGTCTGGCCTACTCCAGAGCCTGTGCCTGCGCCGGGATTTTGGCTGCGCGCATGCGGGGTCACGGCCGCGATCGCCGCTGCAAAAGCCGTTAATCCTATGACATAGCGCATTTTCATTTGGCCCCGTTATCATGCGGCATATGGGCGCACCACCGCGTTTACCATGTGTTTGCCATAATCATGCTCAGCTTTACCTCGCCTGAAGCCTCGGCTATGCGCGCAGCCGCAAGGTTGCCCGATCATCGGGCGCGTACCCATTATTTCCGACAAGAAGGCCACAAGCCCCATGAAGATCAGCGGCGTCGATATCCGTCCCGGCAATATCATCGAGTATGAAAAAGGCATCTGGAAAGTTGCCAAGATCCAGCACACTCAGCCTGGCAAGGGCGGGGCCTATATGCAGGTGGAGATGAAGAACCTGCAGGACGGGCGCAAAACCAACGTCCGCTTTCGCAGCGCCGACACGGTTGAGAAGGTTCGCCTGGATACCTCGGACTATCAATTCCTCTATGAAGACGGCGATATGCTCGTCTTTATGGACCAGAAGAATTACGAGCAGATCATGCTGCCAAGCGATTTGCTGGGTGATGCGCGCCCATTCCTGCAAGACGGGATGGAAGTGCAACTGGAGCTGTGGGAGGAAAAGCCGATCTCGGTTCAGCTGCCAAACCAGATTGAGGCTGAGATTGTTGAGGCCGATGCTGTGGTGAAGGGGCAAACCGCCTCGTCCAGCTATAAGCCTGCCGTGCTCGACAATGGCGTGCGCATCATGGTGCCGCCGCATATTGGCGCTGGCACACGCATCATCGTGGATGTCTACGAACAGACCTATGTCGGGAAAGCGGGCTAACTTCTCATGTCGATGTTTTCAGGTCTAATCCGCGTGATGGAGCGCGCCGCGCGTAAAGCGGGCGGGCGTTTGCGCCGTGATTTTGGCGAGGTGGAGCACCTTCAGGTGAGCCGCAAGGGCCCGGCGGACTTTGTCAGCAAGGCCGATATGCGCGCTGAGCGGACGCTGTATGACGAGCTGCTGAAGGCGCGGCCCGGTTGGGGCTTTGTGCTGGAAGAGGCGGGCATTATCGAGGGCGATCCCGATATGCCGCGCTGGATCATCGATCCCTTGGATGGGACCAGCAATTTCCTGCATGGCATCCCGCATTTTGCGATTTCGATTGCGGTGCAGGAACCGCGCCTGGGCGGGCCGGATGCGAAGGGCAATGCCTGGGGCGATGTGACGGCGGCGGTGATTTATCACCCGATCGAAGATCACACCTATTGGGCAGAGAAAACCCGCGGCGCGTGGCTGCAGGATGCGCGGCTGCGCGTGTCGGGGCGTTCGCAGATGAGCGATGCCTTGATCGCGACAGGCATTCCGTTCGCGGGCCACGGCGATTTTGCCGAATGGAGCCGGATATTCGGCGCCATCGGCCCAGAGGTCGCGGGCATTCGCCGCTTTGGCGCCGCGTCCCTCGACTTGGCCTATGTGGCGCAGGGGCGCTTTGATGGCTTCTGGGAAAGCGGGCTGAATGATTGGGACACGGCGGCAGGATGCTTGCTGATCCGCGAAGCGGGCGGCTTCGTCAGCGATTTTCGTGGGCGCTCCAGCCCGATCCATTCCCAGCAAGTGCTGGCCGCGAACAACGGCCTGCATTCCAAGCTGCACAAACTGCTGGCGAATTCACTGAAGTAAGGCTCTTGATGTGAGCGCGGGGCGCGGCTAACAGGCGCGCTTCACGCATGGTGTGCCCCTGTGGTGGAATTGGTAGACGCGCTCGACTCAAAATCGAGTTCCTAACGGAGTGCCCGTTCGAGTCGGGCCAGGGGCACCAAAATCTTTGATTTTGGTTTTTGGTTTTGCGCACTGGCATCCGCCAGCGCGATATCCTCGCTCATGCGATCAAAGATCGCGTCGCTGCGGGCGGGGGCAAGCCCCTTGCGACGCCTGCGGCGTCGAACCATTCCAAGCCAGCTACCTTCCAATCCCCCTCTTCCTCTCCAATTCCCATTCCTTCTTCCACCGCTCGCGCAGGTCGGTGAAGAATTGCAGGTTCGCCGCGCGGTTTGCCTCGCTGTGGCGCTCTTCGTATTGCTCCTGCTCCCACTCGGCGCGCAGCTGAGCCTTGAGCGCTTCGTAGGCCGGATGGCCGGGGCGCAGTCCCCCCGATCCATAGCGTTGCGGTAAGCGGCCCCGCAGGAAGAACATCACCAGCGCCTCGTTATGGCGTGTCTCGGTGCCCAGCACCCTGCCGGAGGAGACGACCATGCGTTCCTCGCCGGTGATAGCGCGGGTGAGGGCGGTCGCCTCCAGCCGAGAAACCCCGCGGTCAATCGCCGCATCCCACGCCGCACGGAAGCTCTCTGCGCCGGGCCGCGCGCGCAATTTGTAGATCGCCTCCAGTGATTTGCCGATGTGCCGCGCAGCGGAGGACACGATGCCGGTCGCCGCAAGATGAGCGATGAATTCGCGCTGGAGATCAGGGGTGATGGAATTGCGGCGAGGGCGGCTGTGCGGGACCGGGGTGAAGCCGAGGAGAGGGTCGTCCGGCGCAGGCGGAGCGGCTTCAAAGGCAACGGCAGAGGTGCCCTGGCGGGGGATGGCGCGTTTGTTGGTGAGTTTGGGCGGAGACATAGGGATTCCTTTGTTTTCCGCACGCCATCCGGCGCGCGATATCCTCGCTCACGCGCCTCTCAGGCGCATCGCTGCGGGCGGGGGCAAGCCCCTTGCGACGCCTGCGGCGCCGAACCATTCCAAGCCAGCTGCTTGGTCGCGGAGCACGGGCCGTAGGCCCGCAAGGGCGCACGCCCGCCGGCTGGTTAGGCCGAAAGCCAAGCGACGCGGATGCGTCGCGCCCGGCGTTTGAGGGACCAAAGCAAAAAACAGCCAAGTAGGAAAATGAAAGGTGGCCGGGAATGGTCCGGTCCGCGACCAGCAGACCGCGAAGCGAAGCTGAACGAGCGAAGCGAGGACAACGCCGCCCGCCCGCCCGAGCTTATGCGAGGAAAGCCAAGCGACGCGGATGCGTCGCGCCCGGCGTTTGGAGTCGGAGCCGCAGGCGTAGACGGCGCGCAGCGCCAGCGCGTAAACAAATAACTCAGGCGTCTGGGCGCGAGATTGGTGGGAGGCACCAAGAGGCTGGGCGCAATCTCGATGGGGTGAGCCAAGAGGGGATGAGTTTTTGTGTTCCGCAAGCGCATCCGCGCTCGCGATATCCTCGCTCACGCGCCTTTCAGGCGCATCGCTGCGGGCGGCCACAAGGGCCTTGCGGCGCTGCGCGCCGTGCTCCGCCACCAAGCCAGCGATAAAGTACCAAGCGTCATCGCTCTAGGCCGCTGGCCGGGAATGGTCCGGTCCGCGCCCAGCGGACCGCAAGCCCGACCGGGCGCCCGCAGCGCCGAAGGCGCGAGGATATCGCGAGCGCGGATGCGCTTGCGGAAAACAAGGACTCTTTGTTGGTGAGTTGGGGAGTGCTCTTTGACACCCACCTTAATATGCAGATTCCCGAGAACTTGGAAAATGAATTTTTTAATCACAAAAATGACTCTATTAAGAAATTTTTCCCCATTTCGGTGATTTCTCCTTGTGATCGTGTTGACTACCGTTGAATTTCATTGAAGTATTCGCGTTATGGCGAAAAAGCCCAAGCACAAGTTCGGAGGTTCTTGGACTGAACTCAAGTTGGCCGCGATTAGCGCGTATAGCCAGTTCTTTACGGGGGCCATCCGATCTCGCTTTGATCTTTGGTATGTCGATCCTTTTGCGGGTACTGGCGAAAGAGTCGAGACCGAGATGGCGGGCGGTCTGCTCGACGGAACACCACTGACCGAAATTGAAAGAACCTATCCGGGAAGCGCTTCTCGAGCGCTCACAATAAACCCACCCTTCGACCACTATCGGTTCGGCGACATGAAGCCTAGCCATGTGAAGGCATTGGAAGAGCTCTGTGGCAAATACCCAAACAAAGATGCAGTTGTCATAGCCGAGGATGCTAACGCATACATCCAAAAGGAGTTCGGCTCGGGCCGCTGGACTCAGAATGATTTTTCCAGTGGCACTCCTAGAGCATTGGTCTTTCTTGATCCCTATGGTTTCGAGGTTCGTTGGGAAACGCTGCAATGCCTCGCAGAGTGCCAGAAAGCGGACGTTTGGTTTCTGGCCAATCTTGGGGGAGTAGTACGGCAGGTCTGCCACGATCATTCAAAGCTCGACGACTCAAAGCGAAATGCTCTGGTCCGGTACTTCGGTACACAGGACTGGGAGTCAGAATTCTACGAGATGAAGGAGGGGACCGATATGTTTGGAGACCTCTTCGCAAGAACCGATCGGAAGGCCACAAAAGAAGATGTTGCGGCCTATCATCGGCGAAGACTGGAATCCCTGTTCACGGGCTACGTATCTGATCCGCTCCCATTGGCTGTCGGAACGATGGACGATCACTTTTTGCTTTATTGCATGAGCAATAACCCTTCCCCGAAGGCGCGCGCCTTAATCAAGAAGGGCGCTGATTGGGTGATCAAAAAGTATAAGCTGGCATCTCATCAAAGGTCTGGCCTCTAAGTACGCGACCGGCCTTCTTCTTGTTGACCCCGCCCCACTGTTTAAAAAAGAATGCCGTCCCCGAATCCAAGCACTGATCAAGGATGCTCTCGACCCACTCCTCGGCCATTGGGCGTGAGCGCGGCCCGCTTTCTCCGCCGACGATCGCCCAATGTATGCCGGTGAGGTCAACGCATCCCACATCGCCGATCAAAGGTTCGAACGAAATGAACCGAACGCTCGCGGGAACGTCGCGCAATTGGTCCATGCGTTCAATGACTCGGCTATCCTCTACACTTGTGCCTAGCCAGACATTGGCAAGTGGCTCTGGCGAGACTTTTTGCAGCAGTTCGGCCATCCGGTGAGGCCGCTTGGTCAGGATTTGGTAGTGATGCTGCGGCGTTTGGCCCATCACGTCCCAAATGCGGCGGACAAAGTCTTTTGGCACATCGGGATGGAACAGGTCGGACATTGAATTAACGAAAACCCGGCGAGGCTTCTTCCACGTCAGCGGAATCTCGACTGAGCCTTCGTGACATCTAACCTTGTCGGTCCACACTGCGCCTCGTTTTGATCGCTTCGTGAGCCCCTTGTATTTATCGTGGCCCATTGCTTGCAATCGCGCGGCCATGCGCATGGCATAGCAGTTTTTGCACCCGGCGCTCTCAATGGAACAACCGACGACTGGATTCCAAGTCAAGTCGGTCCACTCTATGGAAGATTGTTGCGCCATGTTAGCCTCCTTCGAAAGCACGCCTAACAGAATGTGATTCCACTGTGAATCGGAAAGTATTGCTCGCAGAGAATTCTCTCGCGACAACCGCTTGCGTTTGTCCACTTATCGCCCTTATTAGGAGCTAGTGGCCTATTTTGTGAAAGTAATTCCTCCGAGCAAACGAGCACGTATTCACGAGGGTGAGTGCGACCATTTTAACTTCGGGCAAGGCCAAGAAAATCAAGACAAAGGTAATGGACCGACGCGTTGGTATCCTTCTTTTCCAGCCGAAGGACTATCATTGAAAGACGCGGAAGAACACATGGCAAGCTTGGAATACGTAGACATTGGTCGATGCCATTATTGCGAGAAGCGTGGAGCATTCCGTTTAGAGTAGTCCCTTGACCCCCACTCACTCCCCCGCTAAAGGCGCGCTCATCCGAGGCGTGCTGCATGCACACCCCGGCCAAATAGAGCTGAACATTGCCGGTTAAGTCCCGGAGGCCTCGCTCGCTTGAGCTAGGCCTTTTCTATTTGCTCTTCTGACGTTTGTTATCCTGAAACGAGTTCAGGATGACGGTTTTCAGGAGGGTTGGGGCGGCCGTCAAAGTAACCCGGTGCTTTGTTACCGGGTGGAGTGTTTCAGTTTGCGCATGTGCTCGCTTGTCGGCGAGGGCCTTTTGCCCTCGGGCAGGCTCAGGACGAACGGCCCTCTGGCTGCTGCGCAGACATTCACTTCACCTGACCAGCCAAGTGCCTGCCTCAGTGGCCAGGACCGAGCCCCTTCATGCGGAAGTGGCAGCCGGTTCCGCGCCCGGAAGGGGCGTCCTGATCCGGTAATCCCGCCGGATCAGAATAAAAGGTGAAGGTATTCAATGCCTACGATTAACCAGCTGGTCCGCAAGGGCCGCGTTCCGCAGAAGGCCAAGTCCAAGGTCCCTGCGATGGAAGCAAACCCGCAGAAGCGCGGCGTTTGCACACGCGTTTATACAACGACGCCAAAGAAGCCGAACTCCGCTCTGCGTAAGGTTGCCAAGGTGCGCCTGACGAACCAGCGCGAAGTCATCTCCTACATTCCGGGCGAAGGCCATAACCTCCAGGAACACAGCGTTGTGCTGATCCGTGGCGGCCGTGTGCGCGATCTTCCCGGTGTGCGTTACCACGTCCTGCGCGGCGTGCTCGACACACAAGGGGTCAAGGACCGCAAGCAAAGCCGTTCGAAGTACGGCGCGAAGCGTCCGAAGTAATCACGGCGATGTTGGCGTGTGCCGTCATCCCGAATGTGTTTCGGGATAACCGGCTCCGCCAGCGCAAAGCCTAAAGGAATGTAAGCCCTCGTATGACCTGAAGGGTTATCCTGAAACGAGTTCAGGATGACGGATCGGGGAAGGGGGCTTCGAGATAAGGAAGAAGTGCAATGTCACGTCGTCGTAGGCCCGAAAAGCGGGTTATCTTGCCGGATCCCAAGTTTGGTGATCAGGTTCTGTCGAAGTTCATGAACAACCTGATGCTGGACGGTAAGAAGTCCACCGCGGAAGGTATTGTTTATTCAGCGCTTGATACGGTTGAGGCGAAGGCCAAGACTGATCCGCTTCAGGTTTTCCATGATGCGATCAACAACATCAAGCCGCAGGTCGAAGTGCGCAGCCGCCGTGTTGGTGGTGCGACGTACCAGGTTCCTGTCGAAGTGCGTCCAGAGCGCGCTCAGGCATTGGCGCTGCGTTGGATGATCTCGGCCGCTCGCGGTCGTCCGGAAACCACCATGAGCGCGCGCCTTTCCGGCGAGCTGCTGGATGCGGCCAACAACCGCGGCAATGCGGTGAAGAAGCGTGAAGATACGCACCGGATGGCTGATGCCAACCGCGCGTTCTCGCACTATCGCTGGTAATCTGGCGCTGTAACATGGGCGGCGGTAGGACTTACCGCTGTCATAAACGTCACTATATGGGGGTGACATTGGTTCACCCCCGCAAACCTATCCGAGGAATTTGATATGGCCCGCGAGTATCCGCTGGAGCGCTATCGCAATATCGGCATCATGGCTCACATCGATGCTGGTAAGACGACTACGACCGAACGCATCCTGTATTACACCGGAAAGTCCTACAAGATTGGCGAAGTGCATGATGGCGCTGCGACCATGGACTGGATGGAGCAAGAACAAGAGCGCGGCATCACGATTACGTCCGCTGCGACGACCTGTTTCTGGAACCCGGAAGATCCGACGATGGACCCCATGGGTGACCCGAAAGAGCTGCGTAAGACACCTCAGCACCGGATCAACATCATCGATACGCCGGGCCACGTTGACTTCACGATTGAAGTTGAACGTTCGCTGCGCGTGCTTGATGGCGCGGTTGCCTGCTTTGACGGCGTCGCTGGGGTGGAGCCTCAGTCCGAAACCGTATGGCGCCAGGCCGACAAGTACAAAGTACCAAGAATGTGCTTTATCAATAAGTTAGACCGTACTGGTGCCGACTTTAAGTACTGCGTGAACTCGATCATCGAGCGTCTTGGTGCGACACCGGCTGTGCTGTATCTGCCAATCGGTATCGAAGCCGATCTGACGGGTCTGGTTGACCTGGTGAACCAGCGTTCGATCACGTGGAAGAACGAAGATCTCGGCGCGGAATACGTCTATGGCGAGATTCCAGCGGACATGGCTGACGAAGCGGCTGAATACCGTGAGAAGCTGATCGAACTTGCTGTTGAGCAAGACGACGACGTTATGGAAGCATACCTCGAAGGCACTGAGCCTGACGCGGTTACGCTGAAAGGTCTGATCCGTAAGGGTACGCTCAACCAGAGCTTCGTTCCCGTGCTTTGCGGCAGCGCGTTTAAGAACAAGGGCGTTCAGCCTTTGCTCGACGCGGTTGTCGATTACATGCCGAGCCCGCTCGATGTGGAAGCGATTAAGGGTGTTAAGCCTGATTCCGACGAAGAAGATACGCGCGCATCCGACGATGCCGTGCCGTTCGCGGCGCTCGCATTTAAGGTGATGAACGATCCATTCGTTGGCTCGCTGACCTTTACCCGCATCTATTCCGGTGAACTGGCCAAGGGCACCGTCTTGAACTCTGTGAAGGGCAAGAAGGAAAAGATCGGCCGTATCCTCGAAATGCACTCCAATGACCGGAAGGACATTGAAGAAGCATTCGCGGGCGATATCGTCGCATTGGCCGGCATGAAGGCGACCACCACTGGTGATACGCTTTGCGATCCAGCCCACCCGATCATTCTAGAACGGATGGAATTCCCGGATCCGGTTATCGAATTGTCTGTGGAGCCTAAGACCAAGGCCGACCAAGAGAAGATGGGCGTTGCGCTCAATCGCTTGGCTGCTGAAGATCCAAGCTTCCGCGTTACGACTGACCACGAAAGCGGTCAGACGATCATCAAGGGCATGGGCGAGCTTCACCTCGACATTCTTGTTGATCGTATGAAGCGTGAGTTCAAGGTCGAAGCGAATGTCGGTGCGCCGCAAGTGGCTTACCGTGAATCGCTGGGCCGCGAAATCGACATTGATTACACCCACAAGAAGCAATCGGGTGGTACCGGGCAGTTTGCTCGTGCCAAGGCGACCTTCACCCCGGGTGAGCGCGGTCAGGGCATCGTGTTCGAGGATAGCATTAAGGGCGGTAACATTCCTAAGGAATACATCCCATCGCTTGAGAAGGGGATCCGTGAGCAAGCCGACAGTGGCTACCTTATCGGCTTCCCGATCATCGATTTCACCGTCCACCTTACGGATGGTGCGTTCCACGATGTCGACTCGTCCACCGTGGCGTTCGAAATCTGCGGCAAAGGCGCGATGCGCGAAGCGGCAGAGCGTGGCGGCATCAAGCTGCTTGAGCCGGTGATGAAGGTTGAAGTGGTGACCCCGGAAGATTATCTGGGCGACGTCATCGGCGACCTCAACAGCCGCCGCGGTCAGATCCAAGGCACCGATAGCCGGGGCAATGCCCAAGCTGTCGAAGCAATGGTTCCGCTCGCAAACATGTTCGGTTACGTGAACGAGCTTCGCTCATTCAGCCAGGGCCGTGCGCAATACACCATGCAGTTCAGTCACTATGACGAAGTGCCAGCAAGTGTTGCACAGGAAGTCAAAGAGAAGCTTGCTTAAGCTGATCGCAGGGGCTAGGGGCTGCGCCTGATTCAGCGGGCGCGCCTTTTCCCCGTAGGAATTCAATTTAGATAGAAGGTTTATACGAGACATGGCGAAGGAAAAATTCGAGCGGAACAAGCCGCACTGCAACATCGGCACCATTGGTCACGTTGACCATGGTAAAACCACTCTGACTGCAGCGATCACGAAAGTGATGGCTGAAGAATCAGGCGGCGAAGCCGTTGACTTTGCAAACATCGACAAAGCTCCGGAAGAGCGCGAGCGCGGCATCACGATCTCAACTGCACACGTTGAGTACGAAACCGCTGCACGTCACTACGCACACGTCGACTGCCCAGGCCACGCTGACTATGTTAAGAACATGATCACTGGTGCGGCGCAAATGGACGGCGCGATCTTGGTTGTGAACGCAGCTGACGGCCCAATGCCACAAACTCGCGAGCACATCCTGCTTGCTCGTCAAGTTGGTGTTCCGGCTCTGGTTGTTTACATGAACAAGGTTGACCAGGTCGACGACGAGGAAATCCTCGAACTCGTTGAAATGGAAGTTCGTGAACTGCTGAGCGAATATGGCTTTGACGGCGACAACATCGCCATCACCAAGGGTTCAGCTCTTGCTGCTCTCGAAGGCCGCGACGAAGCAATCGGCGCTGAGTCGATCAAGGCTCTGATGGCGTCTGTTGACGAGCACATCCCACAGCCAGACCGTCCAGTGGATCAGGACTTCCTGATGCCAATCGAGGACGTGTTCTCGATCTCTGGCCGCGGTACTGTTGTGACCGGCCGTGTTGAAACCGGTAAAGTCAATGTTGGCGACGAAGTTGAAATCGTCGGCATCAAAGACACCACCAAGACAACCGTCACCGGCGTTGAAATGTTCCGCAAGCTGCTCGACTCGGGTGAAGCTGGCGACAACATCGGCGCACTTATCCGCGGCGTTGGCCGTGAAGAAGTTGAGCGTGGTCAGGTTCTTTGTAAGCCTGGTTCGGTTAGCCCGCACACGGAATTCGAAGCGAACGTTTACGTTCTTTCGAAGGACGAGGGTGGCCGTCACACGCCATTCTTTGCGAACTACCGTCCACAGTTCTACTTCCGCACCACCGACGTGACCGGCGAAGTGATCCTCCCAGAGGGCACCGAGATGGTAATGCCGGGCGATGACGTGACGATCAACGTTAAGCTGATCGCTCCAATCGCTATGGACCAAGGTCTTCGCTTCGCGATCCGTGAAGGCGGCCGTACCGTTGGTTCGGGCGTGGTTGCTAAGATCACCAAGTAAGCGTTTCGCGCCTCTCACGAGGCGCAGCGATAAAGAGTGGCCCGGTTCTCTATGCGAGAGCCGGGCCCTTTTTATGTGAGGTGAGTTGCGCGTCTGGCGCGCCCAAATGCATGCTTTTGAGAGGCGGTTTTTTATGACCGCAATTCAGGGGTTGCCACAGGGCGGGTCTCTCCGTATACGCGCCTCCACAGGCCGAGGATTCGTTCGCGGCAACGCAATTTTATAAGGCCGCCCGTTCCGGGAAATCCGGAGATAAGCGGGGCGGGCCTTTTTCTTTTTTGAGAGGTGTAAAAACCTCTTTGGCTCTTTCGCATTGGTACAGGTAATGGAAGCTCAGAATATCCGTATTCGCCTTAAGGCGTTCGACCACCGCGTTCTCGATCAGGCAACTGGCGAAATCGCTGAAACAGCACGTCGTACGGGTGCTCTTATTCGTGGCCCCATTCCTATGCCAACGCGCATTGAGAAGTTCACCGTGAACCGCGGCCCGCACATCGACAAGAAGTCGCGCGAGCAGTTCGAGGTGCGCACCTTCAAGCGGTTGCTCGATATCGTGCAGCCTAACGCTCAGACGGTCGACGCTTTGATGAAACTTGATCTGGCTGCCGGCGTGAATGTTGAGATTAAGCTCGCTTAATTTCATCCCCTGCGTTAGTGGGGCGAGGTCTTCGGTACGGACCATCATAAACTGACCGAGAGTTTCGGGGCACTTATGGCCCCGCTAGCATTCTCCCGAAACGGAAAATGCCAGCAAGACATAGGGATACCGCTGGTATTGTCTTCGGACTAAGCCGGGTCTGCGTCCCCCGTCTCGCTCAACCGGCCATGTGGCTGCGCGAGCATTCAGCCCGGACGGGGCGATGCAAAAAATTTGGGTTGGATGGATCTGTCTGTTTTGGGCGGGTTCGCAAGCACTTTGGGATGGGCCCTGAGTGCCTCTGTTTAGGAGTTTTGACGATGCGCACTGGCGTGATCGCAAAGAAAGTCGGGATGACCCGCCTGTTCCAGGACGATGGACGTCACGTTCCCGTGACCGTTCTCGCGTTGGAAGATTGCCAGGTTGTCTCGCACCGCACCGCAGAGCGTGATGGCTATTTCGCTGTCCAGCTCGGCGCAGGTACTGCGAAACAAAAGAATGTAGCCAAGCCACAGCGTGAGCATTTCGCGAAAGCGGAAGTCGCACTGAAGAAGCAGGTTGCTGAATTCCGGGTTGAAAGCGAAGAGGGCCTTGTCCCTGTTGGTGCTACTATCAGCGCTGATCACTTCCTGGCTGGCCAAAAGGTCGACATCACCGGTCACACCCAGGGTAAAGGCTTTGCCGGCGCCATGAAGCGTTGGGGTTTTGGCGGTTTGCGCGCCACCCACGGTGTTTCGATCTCTCACCGGTCGCACGGTTCGACGGGTAACCGTCAGGATCCGGGCCGCGTGTTTAAGGGTAAGAAGATGGCTGGTCACATGGGTGACCGTCAGCGTACCCAGCAAAACCTCGAAGTTGTCCGCACGGACGCTGAGCGTGGTTTGCTCTTCATCAAGGGGTCGGTCCCTGGTTCGAAGAATGGCTGGTTGCTGGTTCGCGACGCTGTGAAGCTCGCAATGCCTGACGATCTTCCGTTCCCAGGCGCTGTTATTGAAACCGCTGCACCAGCTGCTGAAGCTGCTGCGCCGGTTGAAGCTGCTGCTGACACCCCTGCTGCTGAGGCCGAAGCGCCTGCAGCTGATGAAAACAAGGAGGGCTGAGACCATGAAAGTCAAAGTCCAGAAAATCGACGGGAAGGCTTCGGGCGACATCACTCTTAATGATGATGTGTTCGGCGTAACTCCGCGAGCCGACATTCTGCACCGGGTTGTGACCTGGCAGCTGGAAAATCGCCGTGCGACCGCTCGTCCAACGCGTGAGCGTTCGGATGTGGCTCGCACCGGTAAGAAGTTCGGCGCGCAAAAGGGTTCAGGCGGCGCTCGTCACGGTGCTCGTTCTGCTCCGATCTTCATCGGTGGTGGTAAAGCGCACGGTGCACGTAAGCGTGACTTCAACCAGTCGCTGAACAAGAAAATTCGCGCACTCGGCCTTAAGATGGCTCTTTCCAGCAAGGCGAAGGACGGCCTCGTCGTTCTTGACAGCCTGGCGATGAAGGAAGCCAAGACCAAGGTGCTCAAAGGGCACCTCGAAAAGGCTGGTTGGGCTGGCAACGTGCTGGTCATTGACGGTGACAGCATTGACGACGGCTTCAAGAAGGCCGCTGGCAACCTGCCAGGTATCAATGTGATGCCGGCAGCTGGCGCGAATGTTTATGACATTTTGAACCACGACACGCTGGTCCTTACCAAGGATGCGGTCGAAAAGCTGGAGGCGCGCTTCAATGGCTAAAAAGCAAGAAGTTGATGCCCGTCACTATGACGTGATCTTGGCCCCGCACATCACCGAGAAGTCTACACTTCTCTCGGAGAACAATGCGGTGGTTTTCAAGGTGGCACTTGATGCGACCAAGCCGCAGATCAAAGAAGCGGTTGAAGCGATCTACGACAAGAAGGTCACTTCGGTTAATACCATCGTGACCAAGGGCAAGACCAAGCGTTGGAAGGGTAAACCTTACAAGCGCATCGATGTGAAAAAAGCGATCGTTACCCTCGTTGAGGGTGAAATGATCGATATCACTAGCGGTATCTGAGGCGGATCATGGCACTCAAGAATTATAAACCGACAAGCCCCGCACGTCGCGGCCTCATCCTTGTCGACAAGACCAGCCTCTGGAAGGGCAAGCCGGTCAAGTCGCTCACGGAAGGTAAGCGTAAGTCCGGTGGCCGGAACAACAAAGGTCATGTCACCTCGCGTGGCATCGGCGGCGGTCACAAGCAAAAGTACCGCTTTATCGATTTCAAGCGCCGGAAGTGGGATGTTCCTGCGACCGTCGAGCGGATCGAATATGACCCGAACCGTACGGCTTTCATCGCGCTTCTGAAATATGAAGATGGCGAGCAAGCTTACATCCTGTGCCCTCAGCGTCTCGACGTTGGCGCAACGGTTGTGGCTGGCGAAAAGACCGATACGAAGCCTGGCAACGCCATGCTTCTGGGTCAGATGCCGGTTGGTACGATCTGCCACAATGTTGAGATGAAGCCGGGCAAGGGCGGTCAAATCGCTCGCTCTGCTGGTGCTTATGTCCAGCTGGTCGGTCGTGACCGCGGCATGGTTATCGCTCGCCTCAACTCTGGTGAGCAGCGTTACCTGCGGGCTGATTGCATGGGTACGGTTGGTGCGGTGTCGAACCCCGACAACCAAAACCAAAACCTGGGCAAGGCCGGTCGCCGGCGTTGGATGGGCATTAAGCCGCTGACGCGTGGTGTCGCTAAGAACCCTGTCGATCACCCCCACGGCGGTGGTGAAGGCCGGACTTCGGGCGGTCGTCACCCGGTTACCCCATGGGGCAAGCCAACCAAGGGTGCCCGCACTCGCAAAAACAAGCAGACGGATAAGATGATTATCCGTTCGCGCCACGCCAAGAAGAAGAGGTAAGACACGATGGCACGTTCCGTCTGGAAAGGTCCTTTCGTCGAGCTCAGCCTTCTGAAGAAGGCGGAGGACGCACAAGAGGCAAACAACAGCAAGCCGATCAAAACCTGGTCGCGTCGCTCTACGATTTTGCCGCAATTCGTCGGTCTGACGTTCAACGTCTACAATGGCCACAAGTTCATCCCGGTCTCGGTTTCCGAGGAAATGGTCGGGCATAAGCTTGGTGAATTTTCGCCTACGCGGACATTCCCTGGCCACGCTGCCGACAAGAAGGGTAAGCGCTAATGGGTAAGGCAAAATCACCTCGCCGTGTTGCTGATAACGAGGCTTTGGCCGTCGGCACCTCCATTCGTGGTTCCGCGCAAAAGCTGAACCTCGTGGCGCAGCAAATTCGCGGCAAGAAGGTCGAAGAGGCTCTCAACATCCTCACCTTCTCGAAGAAGGCAATGGCCAAGGACGCGACGAAAGTTCTCGCATCGGCGATCGCTAACGCGGAAAACAACCACAATCTCGACGTCGACGCGCTCGTCGTTGCTGAGGCTTCGGTCGGTAAAGCGATTACCATGAAGCGGTTCCACACACGTGGCCGTGGTAAATCGACCCGCATCCTGAAGCCATTCAGCAAGCTGCGCATCGTAGTTCGCGAAGAGGAAGAGGCGTAAGATGGGTCAGAAGAGTAATCCGATCGGTCTGCGCCTGCAGATCAACCGTACTTGGGACAGCCGTTGGTACGCCGAAGGGCGTGACTATGCGAGCCTCCTCAAGGAAGACATTGAGATCCGCAAGTTCATCATCAAGTCGCTGCCACAGGCTGCGATTTCCAAGGTGGTGATCGAGCGTCCGGCCAAGCTTTGCCGCATTTCGATCTATGCTGCCCGTCCCGGTGTTATCATCGGTAAGAAGGGTGCGGACATCGAGAAGCTGCGCGCCAAGCTGGCGACGATGACTTCGAGCGAAGTGAAGCTGAACATCGTTGAAATCCGCAAGCCGGAAATCGACGCTAAGCTCGTTGCTCAAGGCGTTGCTGATCAGCTCATTCGCCGTGTGGCTTTCCGCCGTGCGATGAAGCGCGCCGTTCAGTCCGCCCTGCGTCTCGGCGCAGAAGGCATCAAGATCACATGTGGTGGCCGTTTGGGCGGTGCAGAGATTGCGCGCGTTGAATGGTACCGTGAAGGCCGTGTGCCGCTGCACACACTGCGCGCCAACATCGATTATGCCGAAACCGAAGCGCTGACCGCTTACGGTATCATCGGCATCAAGTGCTGGATCTTCAAAGGCGAGATCCTCGCTCATGATCCAACTGCGCAGGATCGCCTGATGATGGAAGCTCAGACTTCCGGCGTCCGGCCGGCTCGCTGAGGTAGGTAGAGACAATGCTGCAACCGAAGAAAACCAAGTATCGCAAGGCCTTTAAGGGCAAGATCAAAGGCGACGCCAAGGGCGGCACGACTTTGAACTTTGGCTCCTATGGTCTGAAGGCTCTCGAGCCTGAGCGGATCACCGCGCGTCAAATCGAAGCGGCTCGCCGTGCGATCACGCGTCACATGCGCCGTCAAGGTCGCCTCTGGATCCGCGTGTTCCCTGATGTGCCAGTGTCCAAGAAGCCTGCCGAAGTTCGTCAGGGTAAGGGCAAGGGTTCCGTTGAATTCTGGGCTGCTCGCGTAAAGCCGGGCCGGATCCTGTTCGAACTCGACGGTGTCCCAGGCAAGATCGCTGCTGAAGCGTTTGAGCGTGCGGCCATGAAGCTGCCAATCAAGACCAAGGTCGTTGCTCGTCTGGGCGACACCTCTCACCTGGGAGGCAAATGATGGCTAAAGGTAGTATCGCTGTCGAAGATCTTCGCACCAAGACCGACGATCAACTCTCCACTGAGCTCACCGAGCTGAAGCGGGAGCAGTACAATCTGCGGTTTCAGGCTGCGACCAACCAGCTCGAAGCTCCGGCTCGGATCAAGCAAGTGCGCCGCACGATTGCTCAGATCAAGACGCTGCAGAACGAGCGCGCAGCAGCCGCTGCGAAGGCTTAAGGAGTAGACAATGCCAAAACGTATTCTGATCGGCTCTGTCACCTCCGACAAGACCGACAAGACCGTGACCGTGAAGGTCGAACGTAAGGTGAAGCACCCGCTCTACGGGAAGATCATCCGTCGTTCGAAGAAGTATCACGCTCACGACGAAAAGAATGAATTTGCCGTTGGTGATGTTGTGCGGATCGAGGAGACGAAACCGATCTCCAAGACCAAGACCTGGATCGTAAAAGACCGGGTTACTGCAGGCGGAACCCAAGCGGTCGAAGCTGACCTCGATGTCGAGGCAGCCGGTAACTGATTGAATTGATCCTCGCCTTGGCGAGGACACGCGTAGGAACTGCCGGACTGGTTTCGGCAAGCCAATGAGAAGGAAACGGATCAATGATCCAGATGCAATCCAATCTCGACGTCGCGGACAACAGCGGCGCAAAGCGCGTCCAGTGCATTAAAGTGCTGGGCGGGTCTAAGCGCCGTTTTGCCTCCGTGGGCGACGTGATCGTGGTTTCCGTGAAGGAAGCTCAGCCACGCGCTAAGGTGAAAAAGGGCGATGTTCATCGCGCTGTCATCGTGCGCACGAAGAAGGACGTTCGCCGCCCAGACGGCAGCGTAATCCGCTTCGACAGCAACGCCGCTGTTCTTGTTAACAAGAGCGAAGAGCCAATCGGCACTCGCATCTTTGGCCCAGTGGTCCGCGAACTTCGCGGCCGCGGCTTCATGAAGATCATCAGCCTTGCGCCGGAGGTGCTCTAATGGCCGCTGCTAAGATCAAGAAGGGCGACAGCGTCGTCGTGCTTTCGGGCAAGGATAAGGGCCGCACCGGCACTGTCCAAAAGGTCATGCCAAAAGATGGCAAGGTCGTTGTCGAAGGCATCAACGTGGCTGCCCGCCACCGCAAACCAAGCCAGCAAAACCCGCAGGGTGGCATCGATCGCTTTGAAGCGCCGATGAACATCTCCAAGGTTGCTTTGGCTGATCCTAAGGATGGCAAGCCAACCCGCGTCCGTTTCGAAGAAAAGGACGGCAAGAAGGTTCGCGTTGCTGTGAAGAGTGGAGAGACCATCGATGGCTGATGCATACGCTCCGCGCCTGAAGGCGAAGTATGACGAGCAGATCGTCAAGGCCATGACCGAGAAGTTCGGTTATAAGAACCGTCTTGAAGTTCCTAAGATCGCGAAGATCACACTCAACATGGGTGTGGGCGAGGCGAGCCAGGACAAAAAGAAAGTTCAAATCGCAGCTGAAGAAATGACCCTGATCGCTGGCCAAAAGCCAGTGATCACCAAGGCGAAGAAATCAATCGCGCAGTTTAAACTGCGCGAAGGCATGCCAATCGGTTGCAAGGTAACCCTGCGCCGTGACCGTATGTATGAATTCCTCGACCGTCTGGTCACCGTTGCAATGCCACGCATCCGCGACTTTCGCGGGCTGAACGCTAAGTCGTTCGACGGCCGTGGCAATTACGCAATGGGCCTCAAGGAGCAAATCGTGTTCCCTGAGATCAGCTACGACAAGATCGATAAGGTGCGCGGCATGGATATCATTGTCACCACCACCGCAAAGACTGACGAGGAGGCACGCGAATTGCTGCGTCTGCTCGGCTTCCCTTTCCAGGGTGAAGCCAATCCGTCTGAAGAAAAGGCCGCAGCGTGAGCTGCGTGTCGCAACGACTAGAGAAGAGAGCTTAAGTCCAATGGCGAAACTGAGTTCGATCAATAAGAATGAGCGTCGTAAGAAGCTCGTTAAGAAGTACGCAGACAAGTACGCTAAGCTGAAGGCGATTTCGAAGGACACTTCACTCGACGAGAGTGAACGTCTGGTAGCGCGCCTGAAGATGGCGGAACTCCCGCGCAATGGGAACCCAACACGGGTTCGCAATCGCTGCGCGACCACCGGCCGCCCACGCGGCTACTACCGCAAGTTCGGCATCAACCGCATTGAATTGCGGAATCTTGGTAACAAGGGTCTGATCCCTGGCCTTACCAAGTCGAGCTGGTGAGGAGCTGATAGATGGCTATGACCGATCCATTGGGTGATATGCTCACCCGCATCCGCAACGGACAGCAGGCGAAGAAGGATTCCGTCCTTTCGCCAGCGTCTAAGCTGCGTGCAAACGTTCTCGAAGTGCTCCAGCGCGAAGGCTACATCCGTGGCTACAGCGAAGACAGCTCGGGTAAGCACCCAGCGCTGCGGATTGAGCTGAAATATTTCGAAGGCGAGCCTGCTATCAAGCACGTAAGCCGCGTCTCTAAGCCTGGCCGCCGCGTCTATTCGGGTTCGAAAGAACTCCCGACTGTTCGCAACGGCCTTGGCATCACCATCGTCTCGACACCGCGCGGTGTGCTTTCGGATAACGAAGCACGCGATAGCAACGTCGGCGGCGAAGTGCTGGCGGAGGTGTTCTGATGAGCCGTATTGGCAAAAAAGCTGTCGCTATCCCCAGTGGGGTGACCGCCAGCATTGAGAATGGCACGCTGAGCGTGAAGGGGCCAAAGGGCACTCTCACGATGGGCCTGTCAGAGCACATCAGCTACACGGTCGAAGGTGACGAGATCCAGGTTAAGCCTGCGAACGACACCAAATTGGCTCGTTCGTTCTGGGGTATGCACCGTACATTGGTGTCTAACCTGGTTGAGGGCGTCACCGAAGGCTTCACCAAGACGCTTGAAATTTCAGGTGTTGGTTATCGTGCGAAGGCTCAGGGCAAGTCCCTGAAGCTCGAACTCGGCTTCAGCCACGATGTGAACATCGATGTGCCTGAAGGTCTCGAAGTGAAAACGCCTGATCAGACCACGGTTGAGATTTCTGGTATGGACAAGCAGGCTGTTGGTCAGCTTGCCGCCGAAATTCGCCGCTGGCGTAAGCCTGAGCCTTATAAGGGCAAGGGTATCAAGTATCGCGGCGAGTATGTCTTCCGCAAGGAAGGGAAGAAGAAGTAAGATGGCTAAGCTTTCCCTGTTTGAACGCCGCCGCCGCCGGGTGCGTACCGCACTGCGGACGCGTGCTGGCGATCGTCCTCGCTTGTCGGTGCACCGCACTGGTCGTCATATCTATGCTCAGATCATCAATGATGCTGATGGCCGCACTGTGGCTGCTGCATCTACTCTGGGCGGCAAGAAGTCTGGCGCAAATGTCGATGCCGCTGCTCAAGTGGGCAAGGATATCGCCGCTGCCGCCAAGAAGGCTGGCGTGACCACTGTCGTGTTTGATCGCGGCGGGTTCCTGTTTCATGGCCGCGTGAAAGCGCTGGCCGATGCCGCTCGCGAAGGCGGGCTGGAGTTCTGATGATGGCTGACGACAAGAAAACTGAAGCGCCTGCTGAAGAGGCCAAGACCGAAGAAACTGCAGCACCTGCAGTAGAGACGGAAACTCCGGCTGTTGCTGAAACACCATCTGAGGCGGCTGACACCCAGTCGGCTGACACTGGTGAGCCAGCAAAGACTGCAGAAGCTCCGGCAAAAACCGAAGCTCCTCAACAACGCGAAGGCCGCGGTCGTGGCCGTGGCGGCGACAATCGCGGCGGTGGCCGTGGTCGCGGTGGCCGTGACAATCGTCGCGGTAAGCGTGAAGAGGAAGATGATGGCATCATCGAGAAGCTGGTGCACATCAACCGCGTCTCTAAAACGGTGAAGGGTGGTAAGCGTTTTGGCTTTGCTGCACTCGTCGTTGTCGGTGACGGCGCGGGCCGCGTTGGCTTTGGCCACGGTAAGGCTCGCGAAGTTCCAGAGGCGATCACGAAAGCAACCGCAGCCGCTCGCAAGAAGATGGTTCGCGTTCCGCTTAAAGAAGGCCGCACTCTGCACCATGACGCCAAGGGCCGTTTCGGCGCTGGCAAGGTGACCGTGCGTACAGCGCCTCCGGGTACCGGCATCATTGCTGGTGGTCCGATGCGTGCCGTCTTTGAAAGCCTGGGCGTTGCTGACGTTGTGACCAAATCGGTCGGCTCGTCCAACCCCTATAACATGATCCGCGCTACCTTCGACGCGCTGACCAATCAGACTTCGCCGAAGTCTGTCGCTCAGCGCCGGGGCAAGAAGGTCGCAGACCTTTTGGGCCGTGGTGGTTCAAGCGAGGTGGAAGCAGAAGCTGAAGCCGCGGCGATTGTGGAGTAAGACCAATGGCTGCTAAGAAAACTATCAAGATCAAGCAGATCGGTTCGCCGATCCGTCGCCCAGAAAGTCAGCGTAAGATCCTGATCGGCCTGGGCCTCAACAAGATGCATAAAGTTGTCGAACGTCAGGATACCCCTGAAGTTCGCGGTGCGGTCGCAAAGATCCCGCATCTGGTTGAAGTGGTTGACTAAAATATTTGAGGCCTCGCTCGGTGCGGGGCCTCACTCTTTCAGCGCGAACAAAAGCGAAAGCGAGTGCACACATGAAACTCAATGACATCCGTGACAATGAAGGCGCCCGTAAAGGACGCATGCGCAAGGGCCGTGGTATCGGTTCTGGCAAAGGCAAAACCGCTGCGCGCGGTCAGAAGGGCCAAAAGAGCCGTTCCGGCGTAGCGATCAAGGGCTTTGAAGGCGGCCAAATGCCGCTTCACATGCGCCTGCCAAAGCGCGGCTTCAACAACCCGTTCGGCAAAGATTTTGCAGAGATCAACATTGGCATGGTCCAAAAGTTCATCGATGCGAAGAAACTCGACGGCAAGAAAGCCGTGGACGAAGCGGCTTTGCGTGAAGCAGGTCTGGTTCGCGGCGGCAAAGACGGCGTTCGTTTGCTCGGCAAGGGCGAACTGAAAGCAAAGGTCAAATTCGTCGTTGCTGGTGCGTCTAAGGGCGCAGTGGAAGCGGTTGAAAAGGCAGGCGGCAGCGTCGAAGTCGTTGTCGTGAAGAAGCCTTCGGGCAAGCCGAACCCTGAAAAAGCGGCGGCAAAAAGCAAATAATGCGGGTATTGGTGAGCGAGGGGTTCGACATTCGGCTCCTCGCTCCCTATCTAATCCTTCGTGCATAGACCGGTGAGGGCCGGTTGGTCTGTTTTACGGGCTTGCTGGACGGCAAGGACACCCAAGGGCAGGCTATTAGCCAGACGCTAGGATCGATATTTAGACATGGCATCACGCGCCGATTCAATCGCGAGCAATATGAGCCTCGCCAATTTCTCCAAAGCCACGGAGTTGCGCCAGCGTATCTGGTTCACCATCGGTGCGCTTATTGTCTTCCGCTTTTTGAGCTTTGTTCCGCTGCCTGGGGTCAATCCGTTGATCCTGGAAACGCTTTATGATCAAACGCGCGGCGGCATTCTTGACCTGTTCAACACATTTTCCGGCGGCAGTCTGGAGCGGATGAGCCTCATCGCGCTCGGCGTTATGCCGTATATTACCGCCTCAATCGTGGTGCAGATGGCCTCGGCCTTGCATCCAACGCTAGCGGCGCTGAAGAAAGAGGGCGCAACCGGGCGTCAGAAACTCAACCAATACACCCGCTATGGTACGGTGTTCCTGTGCATCATCCAGGGCTGGTTCTTGGCTGCAGGCCTTGAGAGCTTCGGTGCGCAAAGCGGACTGCAAGCGGTCGTCAATCCGGGCTATATGTTCCGTGTCGGCGCCGTCATCAGCCTCGTTGGCGGCACGATGTTCCTGCTGTGGCTGGGTGAGCAAATCACCTCGCGCGGCATCGGTAATGGTGTCTCGCTGATCATTATGGCGGGTATTGTCGCGCAGTTCCCAACGTTCGTGTCCAACATGTTTGAGGGCGGCCGCACAGGTTCGATCTCGCTTGGCCTGATCGTCGGCTTTGCAATCATGGTCGTGCTGTTGATACTGGTGATCTCCTTCGTAGAGCGGGCGCAGCGGCGCTTGCTGATCCAATATCCTAAGCGCGCCACGCAAAATGGCGTGATGCAGGCGGATCGCTCGCACTTGCCGCTTAAGCTCAACACCGCGGGTGTTATCCCGCCAATCTTTGCAAGCTCGCTGTTGTTGCTGCCGCTGACGATCACTCAGTTTGCTGGCGCCCCAACCGGCGAAGAGGGCGCAGGCGGATTTGCGCAAAGTCTATTGTTCTACCTCCAGCCAGGCGAGTGGATTTACCTCACGCTCTATGCGCTGGGCATCATTTTCTTCTGCTTCTTCTACACCGCGGTTGTGTTCAACCCGGAAGAGACGGCAGACAATCTGAAGAAGAACGGCGGCTTCATTCCGGGCATTCGTCCGGGTAAGCGGACGGCGGACTATCTCGAATATGTCCTCACCCGCATCACCGTGGTCGGCGCGCTCTATCTTGCGGTCGTCTGCGTGCTGCCGGAATACGTCATTCGCCAGACCGGCCTGCCGCTGTTCCTTGGCGGTACCAGCCTGTTGATTGTGGTGAACGTCACAGTCGATACGATCAGCCAAGTGCAATCGCATTTGCTGGCACACCAATATGGCGACCTGATCAAAAAGGCGAAACTTAAGGGCCGTAAGCGCTAATCGGCGCGCGAGCATCTGGGGGATTTTGCGATGAACATCATTCTTCTTGGCCCTCCGGGTGCCGGTAAGGGCACGCAAAGTGCTGGTCTAGTTGAGCGGCACGGAATGGTGCAGCTCTCGACCGGCGACATGCTGCGTGCGGCGGTGAAGGCTCAAACGCCGGTTGGTCTAAAGGCCAAGGCTGTGATGGACGCTGGCGAGCTCGTTTCTGACGAGATCGTTGCTGATCTGATCGATGCTGAACTGGCGGCGATGGACGCTGGTACGGGTGCGATCTTCGATGGCTATCCTCGCACAGCTTCTCAGGCAGAAACGCTTGACGGCATCCTTAGCAAACATGGCCGCACTCTTGATCACGTGATTGAGCTGGGCGTCGATATTGATGCCCTGGTCGAACGGATCACCGGCCGTTTCAGCTGCGCGAATTGTGGCGCTCTTTATCACGATACGGCGAACCCGCCGGCGTCTGAGGGTGTGTGCGACAGCTGCGGACACACAGAATTCAAACGCCGGCCTGACGACAATGAAGAAACCGTCCGCACTCGGATGGCGGTCTATCGCGGCGAAACCGCGCCGATCCTGCCGGGCTATGAAGCGCGCGGTATTGTGACACGGGTTGATGGCATGGCGGGCATCACCGATGTCGCCAATGCGATTGACGCGGTGCTCGCTTAAGCGGGCAATTGGCGGGGCAGGGGACTAACTCTGCTCTTTCACACATTATCGGCATCGCCTAAACCTCCCCACATAGAGATGGGAAGAGGACGATTGTGATGCGCGTAGTTTTGGCTGGTTTGGCGGCATTGTTGGCGGCTCAGCCGGTTGCTGCTGAAGTGATTGCGACCAGCGAGAATAGCTTTGTGACCCGCGATGAGGCGGTGGTTGAGGCCAACCCCAAAGCGGTCTGGCTGGCGCTGATTTCGCCTGCGCGCTGGTGGAATGCTTCGCACACATGGTCTGGCGATTCTGCGAACCTCACCATTACGCCGCAGGCAGGCGGATGCTTTTGCGAGCGCATTCCCGAAGATCCCGACCCCGAAAAGATCACGCTCGAGGGTAGCGTTGAGCACATGCGGGTGATCCAGGCCTATCCAGAGCGCGCATTGCGGATGCAGGGAGCACTGGGCCCGCTGCAAAGCGAGCCAGTGACCGGCATTTTGACCGTCGCGATCAGCGAGGTCGAGGAAGGCACGAAGATCGTCTGGGAATACAATGTCGGCGGCTCCATGCGCTATAAGATCGGCGAGATCTCCGAAGCGGTTGGCGGGGTGATGACCCAGCAATTGTCTGGCCTCGCGCAAAGCCTTGGCATGGTCTCCGGTCCGGCAACCGCCAGCGAGGATGCTGATGACGTGACCGAGGAAGAGAGCGCGGACGAAAGCGCTGAAGAACGCCCAGAAGGCCCAGCAGATGAGGCGGACGAGGGCGCCAGCGCGATTGGCGATGACTTTCTTGATGGTGTCGAAAGCGCCAGTTAGGGGCAGCGCGAAGGCTAGTTTTCCGCAGGTTCGCAGGCCCAGTTTTGACCTTGCGCCCGCGGCGCGCTAAAATGCAAAGCATCACAAGCGAGCAAAGCGGGCATGGCCTGCGCAATTTTGCCGCTAAACTGTTCCACCGGACGAACTATTTCGTCCGATTGTCGCGCTATGATTTGCTAGCGGTTGACGCGCTGCGCGAATCGTCTTAAGCGCGCCCTTCATTCGAGATTTTCGAACCGAGTCCGGCAGGTAGCCTTATTGATTGGATGCCAACCGGGCTTTTTGCCGTTTAAGCGGTTTTGGCATTTGTCAGATCGTCTGGGCGGCAACGCAAATCTTAAATGAAGCGTTGAGATAGGGGTGGGTTGCATGTCGCGCTCATGTCCCTGTGGAGCATGGAGAATTAAGTGGCTCGTATTGCTGGGGTGAACATCCCTACAAATAAGCGTGTTATTATCGCGCTTACCTATATTCACGGCATTGGTCGCACGACCGCCGTGAAAATCGCTGACAAGCTTGGCATTGATCACTCTGCACGTGTGCAAGACCTTTCTGATGAAGAAGTTCTGCGTATCCGTGAGACGATTGACGCTGATCACACCGTCGAAGGCGACCTGCGTCGCAACACCGCGATGAACATCAAGCGCCTGATGGACCTTCGGTCTTATCGCGGCCTGCGTCATCGTAATGGATTGCCTGTGCGCGGTCAGCGCACTCACACCAACGCCCGGACCCGCAAGGGTAAGGCCAAGCCGATCGCCGGCAAGAAGAAGTAAGCCTTGCTTGGGTCTTCCCAAGCGAGCTTTTACCTTCTGACGAGTTAAAGGATTTAGCCAAATGGCACGCGAACCAGGTCGGGTCAAAAAACGCGACAAAAAGAATATCAGCAGCGGTGTTGCTCACATCAACGCCAGCTTCAACAACACGATGATCACCATCACCGATGCACAAGGCAATGCGATCAGCTGGTCCAGTGCAGGCATGATGGGCTTCAAGGGTAGCCGTAAATCGACGCCTTATGCAGCCCAGGTTGCCGCCGATGATGCCGGCAAGAAAGCCGCTGAGCATGGTGTTCGCACTTTGGAAGTCGAAGTGAAGGGCCCAGGCTCTGGCCGTGAGAGCGCTTTGCGCGGTCTTGCAGCTGTCGGCTTCAACATCACATCTATCCGCGATGTGACGCCTATCCCGCACAACGGCGTTCGTCCGTCTAAGCGGCGCCGCGTCTAAACCGTCCCAGTTCGGTGGCCCAGGTGGCCATCGCAACAACCCGGCGGCCAAAGCGCAGTTCGCGAAAGCGCCAAGGCCCGCCGATAATTTGAACCGCTGCATAGCGAATTAGGGGAAATCCATGTCCGTCAATACGAAGAACTGGCAGGAACTTAAGAAACCCAACGCTCTCGAAATCAAGGAAGGCGGCGATAAGTCTCGCAAGACGACATTCGTTGCTGAGCCGCTTGAGCGCGGCTTTGGTCTGACACTCGGTAATGCGTTGCGCCGGGTACTGTTGTCCTCATTGCAGGGCGCAGCGATCACCTCGATCAAGATTGAAAATGTACTGCACGAATTCTCGTCGCTCGCCGGTGTGCGCGAAGACGTGACCGACATCGTGCTGAATGCAAAGCAAATCTCTTTGAAGATGGAAGGCGAAGGCGCGAAACGTCTGCAGCTTTCTGCGACTGGTCCAGCTGAAGTCACCGCCGGTGACATCGCTGTGTCTGGCGACATCGAAGTGATGAACAAGGACCTGGTCCTGTGTCACCTGGACGAAGGCGCGACGCTCAACATGGAGCTGACCGCTGACGTGGGCAAAGGCTACACGCCTGCTGTTCAGAACCGTCCGGTTGATGCGCCGATTGGCCTGATCCCGATTGACTCGCTGTATTCGCCAGTCCGTCAGGTCAGCTACAAGGTTGAAAACGCCCGCGTTGGTCAAGAGCTTGACTATGACAAGCTCAGCCTGACGGTTGAAACCGATGGCACTGTGACCCCGGAAGATGCCGTGGCCTATGCTGCTCGCATTCTTCAGGATCAGCTGACCCTGTTCGTCCACTTCGAAGATGGCATTCCGCAGCCGCAAAGCGCAATGATCGGTCAAGCCGCTCAGCCGCAAGAAGACGATGCGAACCAGCTCAACCGTTACCTTCTCAAGAAGGTCGACGAGCTGGAACTGTCGGTCCGCTCTGCCAACTGCCTTAAGAACGACAACATCATCTACATCGGTGATTTGGTTCAAAAGACAGAAGCCGAGATGCTGCGTACGCCAAACTTTGGCCGCAAGTCGCTTAACGAGATCAAGGAAGTTCTCTCCAGCATGGGTCTGCGCCTCGGCATGGACATTCCAGGCTGGCCACCAGAGAACATCGAAGAAATGGCCAAGAAGCTCGAGCAAGAGCTGCTGGGTTAATCAGGTTCCGGCGGCGCACCTTAAGCGCCGCCAGTACCGGGCTACCTAATACGGGCCCCTTACAAACGAAGGATATGAATTATGCGTCACGGAATTTCACAGCGTAAGCTGAGCCGTAAGTCGGGCCACCGTAAGGCTCTGTTCCGCAACATGGCAGCGGCTCTGATCAAGCACGAGCAGATCCAGACCACTCTGCCAAAGGCGAAAGAACTGCGCCCATATGTTGAGAAGCTGATCACGCTGGCAAAGCGTGGCGGCCTGTCAAACCGCCGTCTGGCTCAGTCGCGTCTGCTGGACGAGACCCAGTTGAAGAAGCTGTTTGACGTTCTGGCTGAGCGTTACAGCGACCGTGATGGTGGCTATACCCGCGTGATCAAGGCTGGCTACCGCGCCAGCGACAGCGCGCAGCTCGCAATCATCGAATTGGTTGAGCGCGATCCAGAAGCCAAGGGCCAAGACAGCGGTCCGGTTATGTCCGACGAATATGACGAAGAAGAAGTCGCGGCGTAAGGCGCTTTTTCTTGGGGCTGCGCCACCCGCTCCCTCCACCCTTCCACCCGGATCGTAACCCGGCGTGATAATCCGGGTGGAAGGGTGGAGGGAGCGGGTGGCTCCGGCACGCAAACAAACGAAAGGGCTGGCGGAGCGATCCGCCGGCCCTTTTTGCTTGGCGTCTTTTCTTTTGGGCGGCGCGGGCTAGTGTTGCGATCATGAAGACTATGCTCATTGCCGCCGCAGGCGCGGCTCTCGCTCTCACATCATTCTCCGCCGCTCCAGCAGCCGCACAATCGGCGCAAGAACGCTTGGATGCGCGCTACGACCGCGCGCTTGCGGCGGGGTACAAGGCGTTGATGCTGTGCAGCGGGATTGCGAACTCCGAACGCGTCGGCTCGGGCCGTACGCCGGAGCAAATCCATGAGTGGGAATTGACGGGCATTCAGGCACCGCTTGATGATATTATCCGCGATCTACCTTATAAGATTGTGCGGGGCGAACCGATTGAGTTTCAAAGTCCAAAGGCTGGTTTTGTGCGCCATGTCGAGGTGACTTGGGCCGAAGATATGCCGCCTAGGATTGCCGAGTATCGCGGTAGAAATGGTTGTGCGGTTCTGCCCATGGGGACGAATCTTGGCAACTTGACGGACAAAACCATTCAAATGCGGCTCCAGTCACCTGTGCTTCCTCCACCTATCGTAGAATCGAGCGAGCGGCTTTCCGTGGCCTTGCGAGACAAGACGATGGACATCATCGAGCGCGACCACGCCAGGTTTCAGAAAACTGCGCAATTGGCCTTCAGTGACAAGTATGGTGCAGGCTCCCGCACCACGGCGGTCTTGATAAGTCAGAACAAACGCGTGCGCTTTGAAGGCTTTGCAGATGGCTACAGCCGTAATACGCCGCAGCGTACTTGGTCTGTGGCAAAGAGCATTGCCGCGACATTTATCGGTATGGCTGTCATGGACGGCGCGGCGGATGTTGCTCAAAGCGCGGGGCTGGGAGAGGGAGAAGACGATCCTCGGTCAGCGATTACTATTGACCACGCGCTGCGGATGGCGACCGGACGCTATTCCGATACAGCAGGCAATCGCACCGACCCTCTGTATTGGGGCGGCACGACGGTGGATGAACGCGCGCGCAATTGGCCGATTGTTCACAACCCAGGAACGGTGTTTCGCTATGCGAACAACGATACGCTTGTGGCAATTGAACCGATCCAGAAGTGGATTGACGACAAGGAACCTGAAGAGCTCGCCGAGCAGCTCGGCATGTTTGATACGTCGATTGAGAGGGACTGGCAGGGAAACTATGTCCTTTCCAGTCAGGTCTGGGCATCGGGGGCCGATCTGATGTCTTTGGGCCATTTGTATCTCGACAAGGGCAAACATTGGACCGGAGATCAGCGTTTTCCTGAAAATTGGCGCGAATACGTCTCCACCCCGTCCGGCCCTCAACCAGATGGCACAGACTGGGGATACGGCGCGGGTTGGTGGACGTTCCGCCGTCCTGAAGGAAACGCGTTTGAGGGTATCCCTGACGACGCCTTTGCTGCACGGGGCAACCGCGGGCAAAATGTCGTGGTTGTGCCTTCCCGCAATGTCGTGATCGTGCGCCGGGGCGAGGATATGGTCGGCACGCGGTTTGATATTGCCGCATTTACACGCGATGTGCTGGCTGCACTGGATTGATCCACCGAGGGTGAAAATCATGACGTTCAGATAAATCGGAACAAACCTGAACAATCGCTGCAAGGGTCAGTCAGGCTTAGACAATAGCGAATCATCCATAAGGGGTTTGTAGCCGGGACACCCCCGTTTCGGCGCAACCCGAGGATGAGACCCTATGACGAAATTGACCAAAATGTTGGCCAAGGGCACGCTCGGGACCGTCGCCGCAGGTGCGATGGCCCTGGCAACAGCAGCTCCGGCGCAAGCGCGCGACTATGACAACAAAATTGATGCAGGCGATGTGATCGCCGGCGCACTGATCATCGGCGGGATCGCCGCAGTGGCAGGGGCCTTTGACAAGAAGGACCGCTACAAACAGCGCGACTACCGTGACCGCCGCTATCGCGGGGATAGCCACCGCGGTTACAACAATGGCTACAACCACCGCGCTGGCTACAACCGCGGCAATCCGCGCCGCGCTGTCGAACGCTGTGTCCGCACCGCAGAGCGTCAGGCACGCCGTTTCGGAGGCTTCCGCTACGCTGATGTGACCGACATTCGGGACGTTGAACGCACCCGCTATGGCTTCCGGGTTAAGGGCCGCATCGTGGTCGAAGGCGGACGCGGCTATGGCCGGGGCTACTCAGATCGGGGCAGGTTCACCTGCTTTGTAGAGCGCGGCAACCGTCCGCAGGTCAACTTCCGCAAAATTCGCGGACTGCGTTGATCGCCTGAAGTTTGAATAACACGAACCCACCCACCGTATGGGCGGTTCAGGCAAGTGTAAGCCTGGGCTGCCTATACGCGTATCCAGATCAGAGCGATTGGTGGCACGCTCATCCGCAACAGGAGGGACCCCAATGGCCCATATGAAATCACTTGGCGTGCTGGCCGGTTTGGCCGCCGCAAGCGCACTGGCAGCAACGCCAGCGAGCGCCGCTGAACTGCCGAGCAGCCCAGCATCAACCAGCCTGACCAGCGGGGCGTTTTCCAGCGCTCCTGCGTTTGACCTTTTTACTCCAGAGGCAGAGACGGTGGAGCATCACCGCTATCGCCGGTATCGCGGCTATCGCCGTGGGTACCGCCGTCATCGCCGCGTTGGCGTGGGCGACCTTATCGCCGGAGCGGTGATTATCGGCGGGATCGCTGCTATTGCTAACTCGGCTTCTCGCAATAACGAACGCCGCAATCGTGATCGTGACTATGACCGGCGCGACCGGGATTATGACAACCGCGATCGCCGCCGGGGTGACAGCCGCTATGAGGGCGGCTCTGGCATCGACAACGCCGTCTCACGCTGTGTGAGCCAGATTGAGCGCGATGTGCGGGTGGAAGGCGTGGACAGCGTTGACCGCACGGGCGAGGGCTGGCGTGTAACCGGCTCGCTCTACAATGGCGATCGCTTCACCTGCCAGATTGGCAATGATGGCCGGGTCAGCAATGTTGACTTTGGCGGCGGTTTCTCCGGCGCTTCTGCCACGGACGCGGATGATCGCCAGCTGAGCGATGATCGCTATATCGAGGCGCGCCGTACACGCGGCATGTCTGAGCCAGACAGCCGCTATCAAGCGACAGTGGTGCGGCCAACGCCAGAGAGCTCAGCCCAGCCTGCCTATCCGGGTGGACCATTGCCGGGTGAGACCTTTGACGAGCGCGTGGATGGCGACATCGGCGGCTAAGCCTGAGCCAGACGGCTACAGTCTGAAATTTGAAGGGAGGGGCGGGTTATTCCGCCTCTTTTTTCGTGAGGCTCTCTCGGTAAGATGGCAGCGAGATATGCCACACGACCGCCGCCACGCGCAGCGCATAGCCCGCTGCAAAGGCAATTCCCCAAACTGCCATATCGGGCAGACCGAGATGCGGCGCGGCCAGCATTCCGGTCACCGTTAGAGATGCGCTCAGCGCCGCTGCGGTCACGTATAGCTCGGGCCGCATGATCACAGATGGCCGCCCCGCCACGACATCGCGGATGATTCCGCCGACACAGCCGGTGATGATGCCCATCAGCGCGGCGGGCACAGGCGGTATACCGTAGGCGGTCGCCTTTGCCGCGCCCAGCACCGCATAGGCGGCTAGCCCTGCGCCATCAGCGATATCGAACAATTTGCCTTCCCAGAACCGGGTTGGGGTGAACCAGGCGAACAAAGCCGTGGCGAGGCAGATCGCCGCCACCCACGGGTCCGTGATCCAGAACACCGGCGCATCGATCAAAAGGTCGCGCACTGTGCCTCCGCCAACGCCTGTGACCAGCGCGAAGAACGCCATAGTCACAAAGGTCTGGCGTTCCTTGGCAGCGATGACCGCGCCAGACAGGGCGAAAATCGCAATGCCGACGACATCGAGAATATCGAGAACCGGGGTGAGAATTTCCTCGTTCATGACTGAGGCTCCGCGTCCGCGCTGCGGCGGGTTTTGCGCCTGCGGAACATCAGGATGGAACCAAGTAAGGAGCCGATCAGGCCCAAGGCCGCGAACAGGATCAGTGTCGGGTGGCTGGTGTCCTCCCGCTCTGACAGGTCCATGATATGCAGGCCCCACATGAAATCGAACCAGCGCCACCAGCTGGTGCGCACCGCCTCGATCTCGCCCGTTTCGCGCCCGATGTAAATATGCGCGCCATCCTCCAGCGCGACCTGCCACACTGGCATGGGGCGGCGGAAATCGAACGGGACTTCATTGGCCTCGAAAAAGGCGACGCTGCGCACTTTGTCTCCTCCGACAATGCGCCCTGCCACAATCGCGCGGGCCTGGGCGCTGTCCAGCGGGGCGATGCGCTTTCCGCTAGTCATATCGACCCGGGTCACAGCGCCATCGAGCGCGGTCAGGATCGCGACCGCGCGTCCATCCTGCATCACGGCGCGCATTTCTTTGAGGGCCGCCTCGCTCGTGGCAAGCTCGCTATCGGGCAGGATCAGGGGTTGCTCGGGCGTCTCAATGCGCAGGTGATTGCCCCGCACTTCCTCAATCGGTTTGGCGACCATGAACAGGCCGGTCGCGGTCCACATCACAATCGGCACACCGACGAGCCAACCGAGCCACACGTGCCATTTGGCCAACGTACCCATAGGCCGCTGCATCCAGGTTTTGCGGGTCATGCCAAGTCCTTTGCGGGCGAATCTAACCGTGCAGGATTTCGCCTATGGCTTTGGCTGCGTGGATGCAATCGAGATCGGACCAGCGCGGTCCCATTACCTGCATTCCGCACGGCAGGGTCGCACCGCGATCGGTGCCAGACCCGATGGGCAGGCATGTTGCGGGCAGGTTGGGGAAGGTCGCAAGGCCCGCCCATGCCAGGCCAGCACCCGCTGGCATCTCCGCGCCATTGACGTGCAAAGTGGCATCGAAGATCGAGCCATCTCTGTGCGGCACGGCCAGCACTGGTGCGGGCGGGGCCAAGACAAAGTCATAGCTCTCAAAGACGCGCTCCCACGCGATCTCGTTGCGGGCCTGCGCATCCAGCAGGTTAAACCAGTCGGTCGCGGTTGCCCGTTTGCCATTGGGCGCGGGCGCACCGCGCGCCATCGCGGTGTTCATCATCCGCAGGTAATCCGCCTGCTGCTGAGCAAGATCGGGCAGCAGGTCGCTGCTCCGGTCGATGCTCACACCAGCGGCCTCTAGAGCCGCGAGCGCAGCCTCAGTCGGCGCGCGCACGCTATCGTCAATCGGGCTATCCGGGAAATCGAGCACCGCGAGCAGGCGGCATTGTTTCAGCGGCTTTCCGCCTTCGCGAAGAGGCATCGAGGCACCAATCCGCATCAGGGCGGCAAGATCATCGGCATTGCGCGCCAATGGTCCGGCAATCGACAGCGCGCCGTCGTGACCGTCTTTGCCCTTCATCGCTGGGTGATCGTGGCCATGCTTGGAGACTAGGCCCCAGCTGCTCTTATGCCCCCAGACCCCGCAGAAATGCGCCGGCACGCGGACAGAGCCGCCAATATCCGTGCCAAACTCGCAAGGCACCATCCCGCTAGCGACGGCGGCCGCAGACCCGCCGGAGGATCCACCGGGTGAGCGATCATGATCATGTGGATTGTTGGTGCGGCCATAGACCGGGTTGTTCGATTGCCAATCGGTGAGATCGGGCGGCACGTTGCTTTTGCCAATAAAGATGACGCCTGCGGCCTTGAGCTTCGCGACGAGCTTCGCATCGCGCGTCGCGATATTGCCCGCAAACTGCGTGTGCCCCCAGGATGTGGGCAGGCCAGCAATGTCGAAGCTTTCCTTGATCGTCATCGGCACGCCAAACAGCGGCTGATCATCGCGCGGTGTCACCCCGTCGAGCGCGCGGGCAGCTTCACTCGCGCGCTCAAAATCCGGCACGGCCAGCGCATTCACATGGCCATCAAAGTGCTCAATTCGGATGATCGCGGCATCCACCGCCTCAGCCGGGCTCATTTCACCAGCACGAATAGCAGCAGCTGTTTCAAGCGCGCCGGGTTTGTTGGTCAGTGTCGGATAGGCCAAATGATCATCCCCTCACGCCCGGTTCTAGGGGCGAGAGGGGACAGGATCAATTGCCGTATTTATGCGGGCGCAAACTTGTACGATGAGGTGCAAGGATGCTTACTCACCTCGGGATGCTTGAAGCAATTCCATTCCTAGTTTCGTCGCTGACCCGCCGTTTAAGTTTGCAAGGACAACGACCGTGATTTCGGCATCTGGATCATAGCCGAGAAATGAGTTGAAACCTTCAATCCCTCCATCATGCCAGATTGAGCGGCCTTCGGGCGTGTCAGTGATGAAGAGGCCCATCGCGTATTTTGTCCCTGCGACCATTTCAAACTCGCTGGGGCTCGTCAGTTGAGCGAGGCTAGCTTCGGATAGCACCGCGCCGCCAAACAGACCGCGTTGCCACTTTAGCAAATCGTCCGTAGTTGAATATAGCGCTCCGGCGCCCGCCGGGATGGCTATGTTCATGTATTCGGCGTTCACAATGCCGTTTTCTGAAGGGGAGTATCCCGCTGCGCGCCTTGGCAGGATCTCGGAGCTGCGATCAATCCCAGTCGAGTCCATGCCGAGCGGGACAAAAATGTTCGCTTTGACGAATTTTTGATAGGTTGTTTCGCCTAATGTCTCTACAATCCGTGTGAGCAATACGAAATTTGAGTTGGAATAGCTCCACTGAGAGCCGGGTTCGAAATCAAGCGGTCGGTCGGTAAACATCGCGATCAATTCATCCTGCGAGGTGGGCAGGAATTTTTGCGTATCAAAGCCGTCTAGTGATGTGACATTTGGTAAACCTGAGGTGTGCTGGAGCAAATTGCGCACCGTGATTTCACTCCAATTTGCAGGCGCATCAGCGATATGTTTGCTGATCGGATCGTCAACATTGATCAGTCCGCGTTCTTGCAAAAGCAAGATGGAAACGGCGGTGAATTGCTTCGTAACAGAGGCGATACGAAAGCGTGTTTCGCTGGTGTTGGGGATATCCCATTCTAGGTTTGCTGACCCCCATGCTTGGTCGAGAAGGGCATCATCCCCCTTCGCCACGAGAACCGCACCCATATAAGCGCCGCTGTCCGCTTCAGGTTCGACCACAGCAGCCAGCTCCTCTGTGCTTTGCGCATGGGCGGTAGGACAAACTGCCGCGAGCGTTAGTGAGGAGAGGGATAGGTTTACTGCTCTTGTGAGTGATCGTGCAAACGCCATGCGGAGCTCCAGTGTGTTGGTGTATTACAATATCAACACGCATAACCTAATTCCGGAGTGACGCAAGAAGCTCAATCTTCGCGATCACATATGGATGGGCTTGCCCGTCACGGCCATCGCCGCTTCTTTCACCGCCTCTGCATGCGTCGGGTGCGCGTGGCAGGTGTAGGCTATGTCTTCTGACGTTGCGCCGAATTCCATCGCCACTGCAGCCTCTGCGATCATCGTACCCGCCAGGCTGGCAACGATGTGCACGCCCAGCACGCGGTCGGTTTCCGCATCCGCCACGATCTTCACAAAGCCATCTGTGTCGCGGTTCGCCTTCGCCCGGCTGTTCGCCATCATCGGAAACTTGCCGACTTTGACTGTGTGGCCTGCTTCCTTGGCTTCTGCTTCGGTCATACCAACATCGGCGAATTCCGGCATGGTGTAGACCACGCCCGGGATCACATCGTGATTGATGATACCCGTCTCACCTGCGACATTTTCTGCGCAGGCAATGCCTTCATCCTCGGCTTTGTGCGCCAGCATTGGGCCGGGGACACAGTCACCGATGGCCCAAACGCCGTCCACTTTGGTGCGGAAGTCGTGGCCGACCTCGATCTGGCCGCGCTTGTTGGTTTCAATCCCGATCTTGTCGAGCGCCAGGCCTTCGGTGTTGGGCCGGCGTCCGATTGAGACAAGCACGTGGCTGGCCTTTATCGTCTGTTCGTCGCCGCCGGCGGATTTCTCCACGCTCAGCGTCACGCCCTTGGCGGTCGCCTTCGCACCGGTCACTTTGTGGCTGAGCATCAGCTCCATGCCTTGCTTCTTGAAGATCTTGCCTGCTTCCTTGCGAACATCCGCGTCCATTCCGGGCAGCAGCTGGTCGAGGAATTCGATCACGGTCACCTTCGCGCCGAGGCGGCGCCAGACAGAGCCAAGCTCAAGCCCGATTACGCCGCCGCCGATCACGACGAGGTGCTCTGGCACTTCTTCAAGCTCAAGCGCGCCGGTGCTGTCGACGATGCGTTTGGCCGCATTGTCGACTTCAACGCCAGGCAGGGGGGTGACGGAGGAGCCGGTGGCGATGATGATGTCTTTCGCGGTCACAACATCGTCGCCGACCTTTACCGAATGCGCATCTTCAAACGCCGCATGGCCCTTGATCCAGGTGACCTTGTTTTTCTTGAACAGGAATTCGATCCCGCCGGTGAGCTCGCCGACGGCCTTGTCTTTCTCGGCCATCATCACGCCCAGATCGAGCTTTGGCTTGGCGGTGATGCCCCATTTGGCGAAGTGACCACCAGCGGCCTCTTCGAACAGCTCAGAACCGTGTAGCAGAGCCTTTGACGGGATGCATCCGACGTTGAGGCATGTGCCGCCCAGCGTCTCGCGGCTTTCAACGCAGGCCGTTTTCAGGCCCAGCTGCGCCGCGCGAATTGCGGCGACATAGCCGCCCGGTCCCGCGCCAATGACAAGGAGGTCGTAGTCGTATGAATGGTCAGCCATTTCGGTATCCTTCGCGGGCGTCAGCCCTCTGCGGCCACGTCCGTTTCGGCGATGCACGCGTCCATAATCTCTTTTGATTTAGCAGGAAGAGGGGTGAGTTCCATGCCCACTTCTTCGATTACCTTGCCAGCGCCGCAATCACACACGGTTTTGGCGGTGTCTTCATCCGCACCGGTTGCAACGGCGGACTTCACGCAGGATTCGACAAAATTGGTGCGGAATTCCGCTTCCTTGTCTTCCTGCGATGGGCCGCAAGCGGTCAAAGTGAAAGCTGAGGCGGCGATGATTGCAAATTTGATACGCATTAATTTTCCTCCAGAACTCTTGAATTTAGCCCGCGCGTTCGAACTAGATGCCGGCCTTCGCCTCGCATTCGGCGGTGATGGATTTGTATTCGTCTTGGTCGATCTCAGCGCGTTCGCCGAGGCCATCTGATGGCAGGTCCGTTACCTCAACCATGCCATCGGCAACGCAATTGCAGATGGCTTCTTTTTGTTCAGTAGACACGCTGCCGCCGACGTAATTCATCGAACAAGAGCCATACATGCCCGTCCTGAAATTCTCTTCGATCTTCGCCTCAAGCTCTGGATCGCCGCCGCAAGCGGCAAGGGCAGTCGCGATCGCGCCGAGGATAAGCGTGGTGGTGAATGTTTTCATCTGTGCTTCCAATCGTGTGATGGAGTGACTTAGAGGTCGATCAGCATCCGGGTTGGATCTTCGATCGCTTCCTTGATGATCTTCAGCGCGGTCACAGCCTCACGGCCATCGATCAGGCGGTGATCATAGCTGAGCGCGAGATACATCATCGGGCGGATGACAACCTCTCCATTGATCGCGACCGGGCGGTCCTCGATCCGGTGCAGGCCGAGCACGGCGCTTTGCGGAGCGTTGATGATCGGAGTCGACATCAGCGATCCGAACACACCGCCATTGGAAATGGTGAAGGTGCCGCCAGTCATATCCGCCATGGTCAGCGTGCCTTCCTTGGCGCGCTTGCCAAAATCGGCGATGTCTTTCTCGATCCCGGCAAAGCCTTTCTTGTCGCAATCGCGAACGACCGGGACGACCAGGCCATTGGGCGCGGACACGGCGACAGAGATGTCGACATAGTCGTGATAGACGATCTCATCGCCTTCGATATGCGCGTTGACCGATGGCACATCCTTAAGCGCAAGGCAGGCGGCCTTGGCGAAGAAGCCCATGAAGCCGAGGCGGATATCGTGTTTCTTGGCGAACAGGTCCTTGTACTTGGTGCGCGCTTCGATGACCGCGCTCATATCGCAATCGTTGAAGGTGGTGAGCAAGGCAGCGGTGTCCTGCGCGCCTTTTAAACGTTTCGCGATGGTCTGGCGCATCCGCGTCATCTTCACGCGTTCGTCATTGCGGCCAGCGCTAGGCGCGGCTGCGCCAGCTGGTGCTGCGGCAGCCGGAGCAGGGGAGGCTGCTGGTGCAGGATCGCCCTTGGCTTTCGCCGCGGCGAGCACGTCTTCCTTGGTCAGACGGCCATCTTTGCCGGTGCCTTTGATGGTCGAGGGATCAACCCCGTGTTCCAGCACAGCGCGGCGCACCGCTGGTGAGAGTGTTTGCGCGGCGGCCTGCAGATCATCGGATGCTTCCGCTTTGGCTGCTGGTGCCGGGGCGTCTGCCTTGGCTGCGGACGCAGGGGCGCTGGCGGTTGCACCCGCTTCGATCACCGCGAGAACCGCGCCGACCTCGACCGTGTCGCCGACGGCGGCTTTATGCTCGGTCAGGACACCTGCGATGGGCGAGGGTACATCAACGGCGACCTTATCGGTCTCTAGGCTGACAATCGGCTCGTCAGCGGCAACCGCGTCGCCGGGCTGTTTGAGCCATTCGCCAATAGTGCCTTCGGTGACGGATTCGCCGAGCGCTGGGACTGTAATATCTTGGGCCATAATGGGTTCCTTAGGCCTTTTTCTTGCTGGATTTACTGGATGAATTCGAAAGGCCGAGCGCATCTGCGATCAGCGCTTCTTGCTGCTCGGCGTGCCGTTTGGCAAGGCCGGTGGCTGGCGATGCGGAAGGCTCACGACCGGCATAGATTGGCCGCATGCCATCATGTCCGGCCGCGCTGAGCGATCCCTCGATCTGATTATCGACGAAGAACCATGCGCCATTGTTCTTGGGCTCTTCCTGGCACCAGACGACCTCTTGGAGATTGGTCATGCGCTTAAGCCGCACGGCCAGCGGATCGCCGGGGAAAGGATAGAGCTGCTCAATGCGGACGATCGACACGTCTTTGATCTTCGCTTTGTCGCGCGCCTCGATCAGGTCATAGGCGACCTTGCCAGAGCACAGGACCAGACGCTTGACCTTCTTGTCGTCAATCGCCGTCGTGTCCGACTTGATCCGCATGAAGTGGTGATCGCCGAGGAACTCCTCGCGCGGGCTCTTCGCCATCGGATGCCGCAGCAGGCTCTTTGGCGTCATAATCACCATCGGCTTGCGGAACGGGCGCAGCATCTGACGGCGCAGAACATGAAAATAGTTCGCCGGCGTGGTGATGTTGCAGACCTGGATATTGTCGTTCGCGCACAATTGCAGGAAGCGTTCGAGCCGGGCGGAGCTATGCTCCGGACCCTGGCCCTCATATCCATGCGGCAACAGCATGACGAGACCGTTAGCGCGCAGCCATTTGGCCTCGCCGCTGACGATGTACTGATCGATCATGATCTGCGCGCCATTGGCAAAATCGCCAAATTGCGCCTCCCACAGGACCAGTGATTTTGGGTCAGCCATGGCAAAGCCATATTCGAATCCGAGCACGCCGTATTCGGACAAGGTGCTGTCATACACCTCGAACTTGCCGTGCGGCAGAGTGGTAAGCGGGATGTATTTGCGCTCGGTCTTTTGGTCGACCCACACCGCGTGACGCTGGCTAAAGGTGCCGCGTCCGGAATCTTGACCCGAAAGGCGCACGCCGTATCCGCCCATCACCAGGCTGCCAAAGGCAAGCGCCTCTGCGGTGGCCCAGTCAAAGCCTTCGCCGGTGCTGAACATTTCGCCTTTGGCCTTGAGCACGCGGCCCAAGGTCTTGTGAATGTCGAGATCGTCCGGAACCTCGGTCAGAATGCGGCCAAGGCTATCGAATTGCTTCGGCTCAATCGCGGTTTCAACGTTGCGCCGCGCGGATTCCGGATCGACCGGCTTGTTGAGACCAGCCCAGCGACCCGCAAACCAATCCGCCTCATTCGGCTTATAGCTTTTCGAAGCCTCAAATTCCTCGTCGAGCTCAGCGACAAAGTCGTCCTGCAATTGCTTCAATGTATCGGCCTCGATCACGCCTTGCTCGCTCAAACGCTCAGCATAAATCGCGCTGACTTTCGGGTGAGTTCGGATCGCATCATACATCAGCGGCTGAGTGAATTTCGGCTCATCACCTTCGTTGTGGCCGAACCGGCGATAGCACCACATGTCGATCACAACGTCGCGCTTAAAGGTCTGGCGATATTCCACCGCCAGCTTACACGCGAAGGTCACCGCCTCGGGATCATCGCCGTTCACGTGCAGGATCGGCGCCATCACGCCCTTCGCCACATCCGATGGATAGGGCGAACTGCGCGCAAAGCGCGGCGAGGTTGTAAAGCCGATCTGGTTGTTGATGATAAAGTGCAGGCAGCCGCCGGTGTCATAGCCGTTCACGCCCGACAGGCTGAGGCTTTCCCACACCACGCCTTGCCCAGCGAACGCTGCGTCGCCGTGGATGAGGACAGGCAGGACCTGGTCCTTCTTGTCCAGATCGTCGCGGATCGCCTGCTGCGCGCGGACCTTGCCAAGCACAACCGGATTGACCGTTTCAAGGTGCGATGGGTTGGGGACGAGCGACATGTGCACGTCGATCCCGTCAAAGCTGCGGTCGGTGCTGGTGCCGAGGTGATATTTCACATCGCCAGAGCCGCCAACATCCTCTGGATTGGCAGAGCCGCCGGAGAATTCGTGGAAGATGACCTTGTAAGGCTTAGCCATAACGTTCGCGAGCACATTAAGCCGGCCGCGGTGTGCCATGCCGTAAATGATCTCGCGCACGCCGGAGCTGCCGCCATGCTTGATCACCGCCTCTAGCGCCGGGATCATGCTCTCGCCGCCGTCCAGGCCAAAGCGCTTGGTGCCGACGTATTTCTTGCCGAGGAACGCTTCATATTGCTCGCCGCGAACCACCGCGGCCAGGATGGCGCGCTTGCCCTCTGGCGTGAACTGGATCGTCTCGCCGGGGCTTTCAAATTTGTCCTGAAGGAACCGCCGCTCTTCGGTGTCGGCGATGTGCATGTATTCCAGGCCCACCTTGCCGCAATAGGTCGCGCGCAAAGTGTTGTAGAGCTCGCGCACGCTGGTCCATTCCAGACCGAGCACGCCGCCGACATAGACCTGAGCGTCTTCCTTGCCCGCAAGGCCGTGGAATTCGAGCGTAAGGTCAGCTGGCACATCGCGGTGCGAGAGGCCCAGCGGATCAAGATCCGCCGCCATATGGCCGCGCACCCGGTAAAGCCGCACCAAAGTCATGGCCGCAATCGAAAGGCTCGCCGCCTCCTCAATCGCTGCTGGATCCAGCGCCTCGCCAGCCTTCTTTGCGGCCTTTTCGACCGCCAGCTTCATGACCGTAGGGTCGAGCGCCTGCGTCAGATCATCGGCATCCTCGCCGCCGCTCAGCGGCCACCGCGCATTGCCCCAAGAAGGGCCGGGCTGCGGGCCTTCCTGATCGATCATCTCAGGGACGAAATTTGGGGTCTCTTTATTCATCGGACTATCCCGTGGGGAGGAGAGGCAGGTCCCCGCCTTCGCGGGGACTCACCTTTGAAAAACTCAGGCCATTTCCTTGAGCATTGCATCCAAAGTGGTGCCCAGCTCAGATGGTGAAGGCGACACGCGGATGCCTGCGGCTTCCATCGCGGCGATCTTGTCATCCGCACCGCCTTTGCCGCCCGACACAATCGCGCCGGCGTGGCCCATGCGGCGTCCCGGAGGTGCCGTGCGGCCAGCGATAAAACCAACGGTTGGTTTGGTGCGGCCCTTGGCGGCTTCTGCCTTCAGGAATTCAGCCGCTTCTTCTTCCGCGCTGCCACCGATCTCACCGATCATGATAATCGACTTGGTTTCTTCATCGTCAAGGAACAGGTCGAGCACGTCGATAAAGTTGGTACCATTGACCGGGTCGCCGCCAATGCCGACCGCCGTGGTCTGGCCCAGGCCAACCATAGTGGTTTGGTGCACGGCTTCGTAAGTGAGCGTGCCAGAGCGTGAGACAACGCCAACGCTGCCCTTTTGGAAGATACTGCCGGGCATAATGCCGATCTTGCATTCGCCTGGTGTCAGGACGCCCGGGCAGTTCGGGCCGATCAGGCGCGATTTTGAGCCTTCGAGCGCAGCCTTGACCTTCACCATGTCGAGCACCGGAATGCCTTCGGTGATGGCAATGATCAGCTCAACCTCGGCGTCGATCGCTTCGCAAATGGCGTCACCAGCAAAGGGCGGCGGCACATAAATGCACGATGCGGTCGCGCCGGTTTCAGCCTTCGCCTCGCGCACGGTGTTGAAATTGGGCAGGCCGATATGCGTCGTGCCGCCTTTGCCAGGCGTGACGCCCGCAACCATTTGCGTGCCATAATCCAGCGCCTGCTGGGTGTGGAACGTACCGGTGTCCCCGGTCATGCCTTGAGTGATGACCTTGGTGTCTTTGTTTACGAGAATGCTCATGGTGGCTTAGAACCTCTGATGCAAAGTGAATGGAATAAGTTCCTGACCGCCGCGGAGCATGGCCAGAAGGTTTACGGATGTGGTTTGCGCGATCATTACTCGCCGGAAACTCGCTTTCCAACTTGAATGCGCATGCTGGTGAATTGTTCGTCGAGTGATGCAACCTCGTAGATCGTGTCACCTCTCCTAAAGGAGATGCTGTTGAAAATGTCGCGCCCAGTGGCGGCATATCCCGAAGCTGGCTGATCAAGATAGGCCGCGATCTGTGTCGCCGCCACAATGCTGTTGCCCGGCATCGCCATTTGGCAAGTGCCGCCGAAATCGTCTCGTTTGGCGCCCAGACTGGTGTCTTTGCCGATGAAAAACAGGATGTTTCCGTCTTTTGACAATGTGAGCGCGCTGGGCTCATCCCAAAATTTGTTGCCCTCCGCACTGTCAGGCTTGGTCCAGCCTTCCGAGCTCAGCTTGGCGCTCGTGCCATCAAAATCGGCATGAAGCTGCTCGCAGATGGAAGTGGCCATCATGGCTGGACTCTCTGTTGGCGCGGACTGTTCCTGCGCGATGGCAGCGGAGGACAGCATGGCGAATCCCGTCAAAACTACAGCTTTCGAATTCAGCACGTTGCCTCTCCTTATGGCGTTCAGCATACTCATTCTTGCTCGCTCTCTTCGCTTGGAATTTCTGGAGAGGCCACTGGTGAATTCTCCGGAGTAAACCTGCGGTAGCTCAACATGTAAAAGCCGGGATAAAATACATCCTCGGGAAGGTCCGATGTGGTTGAAAAGAAATTGGTGTAGCGCGCGATTGTGCGCACATGCGTGGGCGATATGTCGTCCCATATCCACGTGCCATTGCGATGGTCACCTGGTGAGTTGCCGATGCCTGCATCCACCTCTTTGCCGAACACCGCGCCCAGCATTTTGCCAGATGGCATAAAGGGAAGTTCGGGCACCATCGTTACGCAGAGAAATTCTGTCGCGGCGATGTTGCCTTCGCCCTCGACGTAACGGGCAGGCTCGCCTTCTTCCGCCTCGATATTTCGCACCGCCATGAACTGGATAAGCTCGAGCTCTTCCACCGTCTTTGTAAAGACGTTGATATTGCTGTCGATCACTCGGTCTTTGGCTTTGAAAACAGCCGCGCGCCGGGTGAGAGCATCATTATCCCCGTCACGCACCGCCCACCCTGTGCTTAGCAAATCGCCATCTGGCACAAAGCCATTGACGCTGGGGCAGTCGAGCAGGTGGGTTTCCATCGCGTCGACATAAGCGAGCGTCATGTCATGTGCGGCAGCAGGCGCAGCAATTGTAGCGAGCAAGACAAGGGGGGCGAAGCGCATCATTCTGCGGCTCCCACTGTGTCCGACTTGAGTGCCACGCCATCGAATTTGAAAGCTTTCGCCAGGGGATTGCCCGGCGGAATGAAAAAGACTTGGAAGCTGTCGTGCTCTGGCAAGGTGCCCGGTTCCCAGTCGCTGATCTGAATATTTCGTTGGTTTACCGCTCTGGTCGGTTCGCGGTCCAGCCATTCGGCCACTGTTTCGGGGGCAATCGCGCGCGTCTCGCCTAGGTCGAACAGGCGGCAGGCGCTGACGCGTGTGCCGTCGACCTCCACCTCAGAAAGAACCACGTAGAGTTCTTCGCCAGCGACAGTCTTCTTGAAGACTTGCATTTCGCTCATAGTGCCGCCCGCCTCGGTAACGGCTGATCCGCCAGTTTCGCGGGCAAAGTTCAGAAAAATGACGAGCTGGACCGGTGCAAATGCGGAGCCTTCTTGCCAGTCAGCTGCGGTCAGCGAGGCAGCGGTCACTGCTTGGTTCTCAACCGTTCCGCACCCTTCGCGAAAGGCGTTCAGAACTTCAATCGCGGGGTAGGGCAGCGCTGGCTTTGAAAGCTCGTTCGGCTCCCCCGGTATTGCATTAGCAGGCACTGCGTCTTGCGCAGACGCAGAAGAAGCTGCCGCAGCCGCCGCAAATGCAATCAAGGTGAGGAGGGCACGCTTCATAGGGCGTCGCTCGTTTCTTCCGCTTTGCCCTTCATCCGTGCGCGAACGAGCACGATGGTGGTGATAATCATGCTGACGATGCACCCAGCCCACATTGGGACGAGCGGGATGAGGATGAACGCATGCGGGCCCAGACCAACGACGGCCAGACCGGCCATCGACAAGACGAGTACCGCAGCGATCGCAATCAAAGCTGACTTCGCATTCATAGAGCGCAGTATGACCAGCCCGAGCACGATCGGCGCAGCGGCAAAGCCGAGCATGAACAGGGTGATCCCCAAATCGTCAAATTCCATCATGCCCGCGCTCCCTTATTCGCAGTCGAAGCCAAGCGCATAGCGCCAAACGCCCCCGCTGCAGCGGTCGCTGTAGAGGCTGGTGAGGAGAGACGGCGTAGGCGCATCAGCGCGTTAGCTCAGCGAGCTATCCAGGCCCTTACACGCATCAAGCAGTTCTTCGACCGCATCGACGCTCACTTGGAAACCAGCTTTCGCGGTTTCGTCGAGTTCGATCTCAACGATCTTCTCAACGCCGTTTGCGCCAATCACAATCGGCACGCCAACATACAGGCCGTCGACGCCGTATTGCCCTTCGAGATAGGCTGCGCATGGCAGGACGCGCTTTTTATCTTTGAGGTAGGCCTCGGCCATTTGGATCGCGCTGGTCGCCGGGGCGTAATAGGCTGAGCCATTGCCAAGCAGGCCGACGATCTCGCCGCCGCCCTTGCGGGTGCGGTCGACGATGGCGTCCATCTTCTCTTGCGTGGACCAGCCCATCTTGATGAGGTCCGGCACAGGAATGCCCGCAACGGTCGAATATTCGAGGATCGGAACCATGGTGTCGCCGTGGCCGCCCAGCACGAACGCGGTGACGTCTTCCATCGACACGTCAAATTCGTCAGCGAGGAAGTGACGGAAGCGCGCGCTGTCGAGCACGCCTGCCATGCCGACCACCTTGTTGTGCGGCAGGCCAGAAAATTCGCGCAGCGCCCAAACCATCGCATCGAGCGGGTTGGTGATGCAGATCACGAATGCGTTCGGGCAATTGGCCTTGATGCCTTCGCCAACAGCTTTCATCACTTTCAAGTTGATGCCGAGCAGATCGTCGCGGCTCATCCCCGGCTTACGCGGGACGCCGGCGGTTACGATCACAACATCGCTGCCTGCGATGTCAGCGTAGTCAGTGGTGCCTTTGAGGTTCGCATCGAAACCCTCGGCCGGGCCGGATTGCGACAGGTCGAGCGCTTTACCCGCAGGCATACCATCAGCGATATCAAACAGGACGATATCGCCCATTTCTTTCATCGCTGCGAGGTGGGCGAGAGTGCCGCCAATCATTCCAGCGCCGACGAGTGCGATCTTATTGCGTGCCATGTTCTTGCAAAACCCTTCTGTAGATATCGGCGGGACGAAAGCTAAGGTGTTGCATATGTGATGCGCAGCGACCGTCCCGAGAAGCTGATACATCTGCGTTTCGTAAGATGAATTAAGCCTGCGGATAGGGGATTGCAACCAGCAAAGGTCTTGATGTGGCAACTATTTTCGCAAATAGTTCGCAGTAGCGATAAGGTGTGAATAGCGAGCGTGGCGCGGGCGCTTTTACGTTGCTTGACTGGTGTCTAAGTCGCTCGGGATGCGCGGTTGAATACAAATCGCATCGCTAGTCGCTGTGCGATCAGCTGTCTTTCAGGGAAAGGACGTAGTGAACACCGCCTGTTCGGCACAGCGTTCGAGGCTCGGGCTAGCCGGTGATGCGTTTGCCTGCGAGCGGTGTTTCGCCTTCGCGCTCTTGCTCCAGCAGCATGGCGGCAAGATAATCGGGCACAGCGCGGCTGAAATAGAAGCCTTGGCCCATATTACATCCGGCCGCGCGCACGGCCTGAACCTGTTCAATGGTCTCAAGGCCCTCTGCCACAATATCCATTCCCAGGGTCGAGCCCATTTCGGCCACGGCCCGGATAATCGCATCGCTGCGGCGGCCAACATCGGGGCCAGAGACGAAGCTGCGATCAACCTTAATCTTCTTGAATGGGAAGGTGTTGATATAGCCGAGCGAGGAATAGCCCGTGCCGAAATCATCGAGAGCGAAGCGCACGCCAATTGATGACAATTCCTGGATGAAATTGCCAGTGGCGTGATTGTCTTCGATAAACAGGCTCTCGGTCACTTCCAGCTCTAGCCGGGCGGGATCAAGGCCTGCTTCACGCAGAGCGTTGCGGATCGCAAGCGCCGCGCCAGGTGCGCGGATCTGCAATGGCGACAGGTTCACGGCAAGGGAAATGTCTTCGGGCCACTGTGCGGCGGTGCGCGCGGCCTGCGCCGTGATCCAATTGCCCAGTGTGACAATGACCCCAGTCTCTTCGGCCACGGGGATGAACTCATCGGGGCGCAGCTCACCCTTTTCCGGGTGGAACCAGCGGATCAGAGCTTCAAACGCGCGGATTTTGCCGGTCTCCAGATCAATGATCGGCTGGTAGAAGATCGACAGCTCATCGCGTTGCAGTGCGGTGCGAAGCTCGTCTTCAATTTCACGGCGGCGTACAAGATCGCGGGTCATGGATTGATCGAAGAATTGCGTCTGCGAGCGCCCGCCCACTTTCGCATGATACAGGGCAAGGTCGGCGCATTGCATCAGGCTGTCGGCGTCCGCGCCATCATCTGGCAGCAGAGCGACACCAACCGAGGCGCGCACTTCCAGACGGTCACCATCGACGCGCACGGGGCGCATGATCTCTGCGTGGATTTCGCTGGCGAGCCGTTCTGCATCCAGACGGCTGTCGACCGGGCAGAAGACGATGAACTCGTCCCCGCCAAAGCGCGATACGGTGGCCAGATCGGGCGAGACCTCGCGTAGGCGGCTGGCGACTTCGGACAAGACCCGGTCGCCGATAGGATGGCCGAGCAGGTCGTTCACTTCCTTGAAGCGGTCGAGATCGATCCAGAACAGCGCAAGCCGGGTGTCCTCATTCACCGTCATCATGGTTCCAACCATTGAGTGGTTGAGCCCGGCTCGGTTGGCGAGGCCTGTTACCACGTCAGTACGGGCCAGAACTTGCATTTTTTCAGCGAGCTTGGCGCTGGTCTCCGCCGAGGCAATGGAATCGCGCAGAACCTTAAAGACGTTGAAAGTGATCGACATCATCGCCGGGATCAACAGGCAGATGTTGATGAACAGAGCGATGAAGGCGAGCGTACCCGCATACAGAGAAACGGCCATGATCGGCGCGCACACCAGCGCCAATTGCCCCAGAGCAATGGTCGGACGGCCCGCGTTTCGGGCGCAGATGCCCACTCCGTAACACAGCGCATTGGCGATCATCAGCACCTCAACCTCGGCGCTGGCCTCAAACCAGATTGTCAGTGAGGCAATGAGTCCAATGGTGAAAGCGTAGCTGAAAGCGCCGATTTCATAGATCAGCTCTAGGCTGCGCGTGCTGGCACCGTCTTCGTCAGCGGACAGGCCGAGCGCCGCAACCAATCGCGCAATGGCGATCACGGTCAGGATCGCGCAGCCGATGTAGAGAATTTTGAGATCAGCAACCCACGCGGCAACCGCAGTACAGGCGATGCCGTTGACCGCGCCGATCGCTAGGCTGGCAGGCTGGGTGTAGAGCGTCTTGACCAACGTCCGCCGAACGCGCTCAGACAGAGTGTCCGAGCTTTCTTGCACACGCATGGCGCGACGGATTTTGGAAAGAGGGCTGACCTTGCCTGACATACACATGGGCTAACCCAAATTGGTCAAGGCTAGGTTAACGCTCTACTTACCAAAAATAGAATGCCTTATTTCAGGTATTCAGGCGACGGGATTGAGTTCCGAAACCCCTGCTGATGCGCCCTCTTGCTGATCCAGCTCTGCTGCGAGGCGCCGATCCAGGGTGCGCGTGATGCTCAGCCACCAGTCATAGGCCTGGCGATCGCCAGCGAAAAATGCCTCTTGCGCTTTGGCCCGTGCGGCGCGCGCAGCGCCCAGTCCGTGCTCGGCAAAATGGCGCAGCGAAGCCTTGAAGATCTCTTCACCCGGAGCCTGATTGCCATTGTCATTGGCAGGCGCAGCTGTGCGCTCGCTGCGCGCGAGGGCGCGGGCAACGGGCGAACAATTGGCGGTGCGCGCTGCGGCGAAATGAATGGTCATTCGGGCAATTTCCGTCCTGTTTGACACTTGTGGGCGCGCTGTCGATCCCGGCGCGCTTCAAGTCTGATCACTAGGACCGCTCTAGCGGCGAAGGCGCTAAAGCTGCGTGTGAAGATAAGGTTTCCGGCGTGTTAACTTGCGCATAGGTGAAATGAAGTTGCGCGGGCAGATCGCGCGCAATTGGCAGCGCGCAACCCGCTATTTGCCCGGGGTTTGCGGGGCGGTTTGGATAGCTTCTGCCGAAATGCCCATGCGCTCTGCGGCCAAACGCTCCGCCTCTTGTGCGGCCAGAGCAGCGCCTGCGCTGTCTTTCCATTGGCCCGCGTTGGAATAGGGTGCTTTCACTTGCCCAGCGCCGCGCAGGTTCTGATCTGCCAGCGCGGCGTCAGGCGTAGAAGGCTTAGCATTTGCAGCGGCATTGGCCGCACGGCCCGGCGTGAACGTTGCGCGTGTTCCGCCGCGTGATGCGGGCACGGCGCTGACTGCTGCTGGCTCAATTCGCGGGGCGGCGTTCGGCGCGCTTGGAGCAGGGCCAGAGGCGCTTACGCCCGGCTCATAGCCAGCGTAGCTTTGTGTGAAAGCGCTTTTCTTTCCTGCACTTCCGCGGTTTTTGTAGAAACGGTGCGCGCCGATGGTTCCGACGTGATCGAGTGAGCTTGCCCAGTATGGATTGACCCAGAGGGTGTGGTAATGGGTCGCGTGGCCGATCGGGGCATAGACGCTGCCGGAGAGGGCTTCTGATGCGATCCGGCGGGCGCGGGCCATGCCATTGGCGCTGGGAGTGCGGCGCATGCTGCCATCGCAAGTGAAGGAAAACTGGCAGCCGGTTGAGCGCTGAGAGCCTTCGAACACCACGCCGCAGACGCTGGCGGGCCAGCTGGTGTGGGCCACGCGGTTCAGAACGACCTGAGCGACCGCGCGTTGGCCCGCTTCGCTCTCGCTGGCGGCCTCGTAATAGATGGCCTGCGCAAGACAGGTGTGCGCGCGCGATTGGCTGGCGCTGCCCGCGAAGCTCGCAAATGGGCTGGCGGCGGGGCCGACATTGATGAGCTCGCCGAGTTCCCGGCCATCCGCGCTGGTGTCGAGCGGGTCGGTGCTGGGCAGGGCGACCAAAGCCTCGCTGGGCGGATCGGCGAGATAGTAAAACGCAGAGCCGGGGAAGCTCCCGCCGGGCGTCTCAAACGGCATCACCGGCACATTTTCATAAGCGATGTAGGGCGCGCCGCTGCCGTCGCTCGGCGCATCGCCCGCAATCGCGCCAAAGTCGCCGGGGGCCGCCATGGCAGGCACGGCAATCGCCGCGACCAGCACCATCAGGCGGCGCTTCATCGGCAATTTGGGCGCGGGCAAGGGCGGCTCACCGCCGGAACGGTCCGGCAGGCAAATCGGCTTTTGCCGGTCAGAGGATTTGGAAAGGGTCCACATGATGCGCGATGCTGGAATTAAGGTGTGCGCCCGCAATTAGCGATATGAGGAAATCCACCGTCCCGAAACCGAACACATTGTTAACCCGGATTAACTCGCCGCTTGGGATGGAGTTTCCGGCGCATCTTGCAGCCATGCGTAGAGCCGCCTATCCCCTTGCGAAAGAGGGATAAGGATCAGAATTTTGGGTGGGAATGCGCAGGTCTTTGTGACCGCAGGAAAGGCTTGGCCAGCAGCGGCACTGCTCGCTCTTGCTGCCGCCTGCAGCGCGCCTGAAACACCGTCGGATGACGCCCCGGATGGGCCGTTGAATATACCCGAGCTTGCGAGCGCAAACCCCTCTTTTGTAAGCCTAAATCCGTGTGTCGATGCAATCCTGATCGAGGTCGCCGACCCGGAGCAGATCCTGGCGCTGTCGCATTACAGCCGCGATCCGAACTCCAGCTCAATTGATCCGGTGCGTGCGCGTGAATTTGCGGTAACCGGAGGGACGGTGGAGGAGGTTGCGGCGCTCAATCCTGATATCGTGCTGGCGAGCGAGTTTATCGCGCCGCCGAGCCGGGTCGCGCTCACTGACCTGGGCTTTCCGATTGAGCCATTTGGCATTGCCTCAGACCCGGAGCAGAGCTTTGCGCAGATCACGCGGCTTGCTGAGCTGGCCGGGCATCCACAGCGCGGGGAAGAGCTGATCGCGAAGATCAAGCGCGCGCTGGCTGATGCTGCGCCTCCGACCGGCTCGGAAGCAGCCTCTGCAGTTCTGTGGCAGCCGGGCCAGATCGTGCCGGGTGAGGCAACCTTGGTCAGCCATTTGATGCAAGAAACCGGCTTTTCCAATCACAGCGCCGCGCAGGGCTTTGGCCAAGCGGACTATATCTCTTTGGAGGGTCTGCTGTCCGATCCGCCGGCGCTGGTGCTAGTTGCTGGAAACAGTTCGGGGCAGACGCATCCTTTGCTGAAAGCACTTCCCAGAACTCAGGTAGAAGCCTTTGATCCAAAACTGCTTTATTGCGCTGGGCCGACGATTATCCAAGCCGCTGAGCGCCTTAGTGAAATTCGCGAAAACTTGCCCAGCAAGGCCTATCAGTGAACATCGCGGAGCACCGGGCATCTTTGATCTTTGGCGGGCTTTTGATGCTCGCATTGCCGCTGTCGCTGTTAGCGGGCCGGGTGTGGATTGATCCGTTCGCGGTTACAGAGACGGGCGGCAACGCTGCGCTGATCCTGATGGAGCTGCGCCTGCCGCGCGGGCTGCTGGCGATTGCGATTGGTGCTGGTCTGGGCGCTGCGGGTGCGGCGATGCAGGGCTATTTGCGCAATCCGCTCGCCGATCCCGGACTGTTTGGCATTGCGCCGATGGCGGCCCTAGGCGCGGTCGCGAGCTTCTGGTTTGGGGCAGTGCTTCCCGGCGCATTGGCGTCATGGACACTTCCCGTCTTTGCGCTGGTCGGAGCGGGCGCGGGCATGGCTCTGCTCGCGCTGATCGCTGGCAGGACGCCATCGGGGCGCGGCGGGGGCCTCGCACTGTTCACCCTCGCGGGCCTAATGATCGCAAGCCTTGCTGGCGCTGTGACGGCGCTGGCCATCACGCTTGCGCCCAATCCCTTTGCCCTATCGGAGATTGTGCTGTGGCTGAACGGAGCGCTGACTGACCGGTCGTGGCGCGAGGTGATGATCGCCGCCCCGCTGATCGCGGTTGGCCTGATCGTGCTGTCCGCCGCCGCGCGCTCGCTCGATGCGCTGACTTTGGGTGAGGACGCGGCGTGGAGCATGGGTGTCGACCCGCGAATGCTGTTGCGCCTGCTTGTCGTCGGCGTGGCGCTGACCGTCGGGGCGGGGGTCGCTGTGGCTGGAATTATCGGATTTGTCGGGCTGATCGTGCCGCATCTGGTGCGGCCGATGACAGACCGCATGCCCTCCAGCGTCATTCTGCCCAGCGCGCTTGCCGGAGCGCTGTTGGTGCTCGTTGCGGATAGCGCGGTGCGCGTTCTGCCGCTGATCACTGAGCTGCGCCTGGGCATCGCGCTCTCCCTAATCGGCGCGCCGTTCTTCCTGTGGCTGCTGCTGAAAATGCGCCGGGGTATGCTATGATTTTGCAGGCGCATGATCTCTCCGTCACCCGCGCAGGTGCGCTCGTGCTCGATGATATCGCCGCGACCTTGCTGCCGGGTCAGATCACCGCGATTTGCGGGCCGAATGGGGCGGGCAAGTCAAGCCTGATACTGACGCTCGCCGGATTGCTGCCTGCGGTGGCGGGCGGGGTCTCGCTGGATAAGCGCGACATTGCCGCGCTGCATCCAAAGGACCGCGCAAAAGCTATCGGTTATCTCCCGCAATCCGCTGAAATCGCTTGGGATGTCGCGGTAGAGAATATCGTTGCACTGGGCCGGATGCCGCGCGGAGACGGGGGCAGCCAGCGCGGAGAGGACGCCATCGAGCGAGCCATTGAAGCATTGGCGCTAAGCGATCTGCGCCGCCGCCCGGCCAGCAAATTGTCCGGCGGGGAGCAGGCGCGGGTGTTGCTCGCCCGAGTGCTCGCCGGAGAGCCGCAATGGATACTGGCCGATGAGCCTTTGGCCGCGCTCGATCTGGCGCATCAGACCGCGCTGATCCAACATTTCAAGAGCGCTGCGGCGGCGGGTAAGGGCGTTGTGCTGGTCGTGCATGATCTGGCCCAGGCGATGAACCATGCAGGCCGCGTGCTGGTGCTCGACCAGGGGCGGCTCGTCGCAGATGGCGCGCCAGAGGATGCGCTGACCAGCAAGACTATTGCCAAAAGCTGGGGCGTTGAAACCAAGTGGATCGGCGAGCCGGGGGCGAGGGCGCTGATCATCGCCTGAACCTCCGCTGCAAACCGGTTCAAGTCCCTGTCAGCAAAGCGTCTTTAGCAGACTGATTATCAGAGCATTGTGCTGGGGAGTGGGTATGAAGAGGTTTCCAATTGCATGTTGCGTCACGGCGGTTTTGGCTGCTGCATCCACTCCGGCCTATGCGTGCCAAGGCCCGCAGTTTGAATCCGTGATCTATCCTGTGATGGAAGAAAAACCGGATCAAAGCGACGGGGTCACGGGCGATGTCTTCAAAATCCGCTATTCCGGCGAGCGTGCGGGCGAGCAAAACAGGCTTTGGCCCAATTACTACGTCGTTGAAGTGACGGAAGGTAAAATGAAGGGGCAAAAACTCGCAATCCCGGCCCACGTCACCTCGTGCCATTCGGTCAATATCTCAAATGGGGCCGAGGGCTACGTCCTCGGTATCCTGCAAAAGACCGACCGCGATGGCAAAAAACTGGACATCCCGATCCTTAGCACAGGCCTTAGCGGCACCGTGCGCAAGGGATATCAGTTCCCGCCGCCCTCCTAAGCACGCTGCTGATTCCAGCCAATTTGGCTTGCGTGTCTAGTTTCGGGTGATTCATCGCAGTTGCGAAATGACCTTCTATGGGGGTGATAGCGGAAGGTATTCTCTCGCTCGATCCGGGCTCAAAGCCGACGCAGTCTTGGCCCTCGGCGAACCGTCGACATATCTCTCTTCAGCGCGTGCCGATGGAACCTAATCAGAATAATCACGTTAGTTGAGTAACTTAGTTCAGGAGTAAATTATGACCGCTCGAGTTCTCGTTTCCGGCGCCAGTGTCGCCGGTCCCGTCACCGCCTACTGGCTTGCAAAGCGCGGGTTCGAAGTGACGGTCGTTGAGCGGAACGATGACCTTAGATTGGGTGGTCAGAACATAGATATCACTGATGCTGCTAGAGATATCGTCGAAATGATGGGTGTCCGCGGTGCGATTGAAGAACAGCATACTGGAGAAAAAGGGCTTCGTTTTGTTGATAAGGATGGCGAAACTGCTGGTTCATTTCCGGTCGACAAAAAGGGTTCGCTAACACGGGAAATCGAAATCCTGCGCGGCGACCTCGTGAAGATCCTTGTCGAGGCCAACCCGCAAGGCGTTGATTATCGGTTCGGGAACTCCATCGAGAAACTGGATGATAATGGTGAGGATGTCTCAGTCACATTCGCCGATGGTTCACAAGAGAATTTTGATCTGGTCATTGCAGCCGACGGCATGAACTCAGCCACGCGCAGGCTGGTGATCGGTAAAGGTGATCATGAGGATTATCTCGGTTGCTGGTCTTCGTATTTCACCATTCCAAGATACGACCGTGATAACGATTGGTGGAATTGGTATACAGCATCCAACGGTATCATCGCATTTCTACGTCCAGATAATGATGGCACAATCCGGGCTTCGGTCAATTTCCTAAATGATGATGACGACCCCGATCGTATGTCGTTGTCGGATAAGAAAGAAATACTGACAGAACGCCTTCGCGGTGCAGGCTGGGAATGCGACCGCATCGCCGATGATCTCGTCGATGTTGACGACATTTTTCTTGGCCCATTGCATCAGATTAAGGCAGGTCGCTGGTCACGCGGACGATGCGCGCTAACAGGTGATGCTGCATATTGCCCGACCCCTTACACTGGCATGGGCACGACGCTTGCCATTATCGGTTCGTACATCCTAGCCAACGAGATAGCTGGGCATGACGATCATGAGAAAGCCTTTGCAGAGTATGAGCGGAAGTTCCGGCCGTTCGCGGAGAAATCGCAAAAGCTTTGGCCGGGAGTGCCAGACTTGGCCTACGCCGAGTCCGACTTGAAGGTGCATCTCATCAATCTTGGAGCAGGGCTCGCTGCCTCGACCCCGGTGCAAAAGTTCATTAGCCTTTTCGATGATGAGGGCGAGGACAAAAATGAGTTTGAGCTGCCACAATACGAGCCTGAAAACGCATAATCTGGTTGCTGTCCGCCACTTGCCGGCTAATTTAACACTGCTCGGATCTTGCTATCCGCGTCAGCTAGTGGGTCGTGAACCGAAGGTCGGCTTTCGGCAACGAGTGGTGAAAAATCGGTCAGGCAGGAAAGACGGCCAATCAGTCAATTTGGCTGGAATCAGCAGCACGCAGCCCATAGGCGCGCCTCAACCTGCGCTTAACCCTGTTTCAAGCTCTTGCCTCTAAGGTCCGCCACAAACGGACAATAGGGGGCTGCTCGTGCTGTTTGAGCGCATTTCAAGAATTGGTTTGATTGTTAATTGGAAGACCTTGGGCGTCGCGATCCTTGCGGTGTTCGCAACCTGGTTTTCGCTGAAGTTGAACCTTGTTGCTGATTACCCGCTGACGATCATTTCAACTGCGGTAATCTTCCCAATCGTGTTCTCCATCGGCCATGCATACAAGCGGCGCGAGGCGGCTCTGGATGATTATGGCACGATCAAGGCCCATGGCCGCGCGATCTATTTTGCTGCGCGCGACTGGCTGCCCGAGGAAAACGAGGACCGGATCGAACACTTGGAAGGAGCATTGGCCCGTTTGCTGCGCGGTTGCCGTGATATGTTCAAAGGCGACCTGTCGGAAATGCCAGCACGGGAAAAGGCGGTTTACGCCGCGTTTTCGGAACTGTCGCAATTCGTGAAGCGGATGCGGGCAGAGGGGCTGGCCTCGGGCGAGTGCAGCCGCTGCAATCAATATCTCTCCAAGATGATCGTCGCGTTTGAAAGCGTGAAGCACATCTATCAATATCGCACGCCGCGCACACTCAGCGCCTTCAGCGACTTCTTCATCATCATCCTGCCGATCATTTACGGGCCTTATTTCGCGCATCAGGCGATCGAATATGAAGCGCCCATCCTGACCTATGTGATGCCGGTGCTGTTCGCGGTGATCCTGACGGGGCTGGACAACATCCAAAGCCATTTGGAAGACCCGTTTGACCAAATCGGCCCAGACGACGTGGCGATCAATGCGGAGAAATTCGTTGAGCTGCTGACCTGCGGTGAGCAAGGCGGCGCCTGCAGCATCGAAACCGAGCCGGAGATTTACGTGGCAGCGCAAACCGCGTGATTTGAGGTTAGGGTGGGGCTGCATCGCCCGTACGCGCAAGAAAAACCCCCGGCGGGCGTTCGGCCTACCGGGGGTTTCGTGTTTCTCCGGTCTAGCTTGGTGGCTTATTCGCCGCCGGCAAGCCCGCGGCTTTCGATCATATATTTCACATCCGGTTCGCGTCCGGCGAATGTGCGATACATCTCAAAATAGTCCATCGTGCCGCCGCGGCTGAGCACGGTCTTACGGTAGTGATCGCCGTTCTCACGGGTCAGGCCGCCATTGTCGATGAACCACTGGCGCGAATCCTTGTCGAGCATTTCGGTCCACAAATAGCTGTAATAGCCCGCAGAATAGCCCGCAGGTGAGCTGAAGATGTGGTTGAAATAGTTCGAGCGGTAGCGCGGCGGAACCAGATCAATCTCTAGGCCCAACTCGCCCAGCGACTGGCGCTCAAACGCGTCGACCTTCTCCGGCGTGTCGATAGCGGCGGCTTCCGCTGGTGAGAGCGCGTGCCACTTCATGTCGAGCAGCGCGGCGGCCACCACTTCGCCAAAGTCATAGCCTTGGTTGAACTTCGATGCGGCCTGGATCTTCTCGACCAGCTCCATCGGGATGGTCTCGCCGGTCTCATAGTGCTTGGCGTAGTTTTGCAGCACCTCTGGGTAGGTCGCCCACATCTCGTGAACCTGGCTGGGGTACTCGACGAAATCGCGCGCGGTCGCTGTGCCGGACAGGCTCTCATAACGCTGGTCCGCGAAGAAGCCGTGCAATGCGTGGCCGAATTCGTGGAATGTCGTCTCCACCCAGTCGAAGCTGACCAGTTGGACCTCTCCATCGGCAGCTTTCGGGATGTTCAGCACATTGTAGATCACCGGCTTGGTGCCCCACAGATCGCTTTGATCAACAAAGTTGCTCATCCATGCGCCGCCGCGCTTTGATGGGCGCTGGAACGGGTCGAAATAGAACAGGCCGAGCTCGCTGCCATCGGCATCGAACACGGTGTAGGTCCACACATCTGGATGATAGACGGGCAGATCGGTACGGCGCTCGAACGAGAGGCCGTAGAGCTTATTCGCCATGTAGAACACGCCGTCTTCCAGCACCTTATCAAGCTGGAAATATGGTTTCACTGCGTCTTCATCAAAGGCGTATTGCTCCGCCTTCACCTTATTGGCGAAGCGGTACCAATCCCATGGCTCAACCTCGAAATTGAGGCCATCAGCGGCGATCCGTTCGTTGAGGACGGCGGCTTCGCGGCGCTGCGTGGCGGCGAGGGCGGGGACCATTTGCTCCATGAAATCGAGCGCGGTCTTCGGCTGCTTCGCCATGCGGTCATACATGGTGTAGCTCGCCCAATCGGGCTGACCAAACAGAGCGGCCTTTTGCGCGCGCAATTCGGCGATCTTGGCCAGGATCATGCGCGTGTCATTCTCGCCGCCTTGGTCGGAGCGGTACGCGCTGGCTTTGAACAGACGTTCCCGCACTTCGCGGTTTTCAAGCGCGGGCAGGGATGGCTGCTGCGTGGTGTTCTGCAAGGCGATGGCGAACTTGCCGTCCATGCCCTTTTCCTTCGCGAGCGCGGCTGCGCCCTCGATCTCCGCATCGGACAGGCCAGCCAGCTCTTCGCGGGTGTCGACGATCACCGCGCCTTCATTGGTCGCATCGCGGACCTTCTGGCTAAAATCGGTGGTGAGCGTGGAGAGCTCAGAGTTGATCGCTTTGACCTTCTCGCGCTCTTCCTCGGTCAGCAGCGCACCGGCCTGCACCATGCCCGAATAGGTTTCTTCAAGCAGTTTGGCGTCTTCGCGCGTCATCGTCATCGCGGCGCGGTTGTCATAAACCGCTTTCACGCGGGCAAACAGCTCTGGGTTGAGGGTGATCGCATCGCCATGCGCGGTCAGTTTTGGGCTGATTTCCTGATTGATCGCATCCAGCCGGTCTGTGGTGTTCTGGCCAGTGAGGGCAAAGAACACGCGCGCCACCCGGCCCAGCATCCGGCCCGATTTTTCCAGCTCCACAATGGTGTTGCTGAACGAAGGCGCTGCCGGGTTGTTGATGATCGCCTGAACTTCGGCCCGCTGGATCGCCATGCCTTGCTCGAACGCAGGGATGTAATCGTCTTCGCTGATCTTGCTGAAATCAGGTGTCAGGAAGGGCAGCGTGCTGTCGGAGGCGAAATAGCCGGTCCCGGCTGGGATCTCGGGGCTATACTCGGCCTCAGCCTGGGCTTCAGCGATCGGGTTGGTTTGGTTCACCCCAGTCTCTCCGTTGGTGGTCGCGCAGCCTGCGGTCAGCATGGCGGCGAGGGCAATTGCGGCGGTTTGGGCCTTGAATTGGGCCTTCATAAGAACTCCGGTAAATTACGTGTTTATCTGCTTACGCTATTTGGGGCGCGAAACGCATTTCGGCAAGCAAAAGGGCTCACTAGCCTGCGCGCGAATGAGCCCTCCGCTCTGGTGCCGAGCACCATAAGCACGAAGCCGCCGCCCATCAGGGCCGCGGCCTCGTCTCTAAACTCATGTTCCGGCAAACTCGCCTTAGGTGCGACCCGAAGGGCTTGTGGGAAGACTAGCAAAGAGGCCTATCACACTAAGCATAATCCCGGGCTGCGGAACTTAAGTTTTCCTGTAGGGTGATCCAATTTTCTCAATGAAAACAGTTGCTGTGAGAATGCGATATCGCGGTGGACGCGAAAAGTGCCTGCGGTACAAAAGATTGCTCGAACTCGCGCCGAAAGGCGAAAATGGGCGCAGAAATACAGCGATTGACGGATGAATTTCGCTCCACCAGAGCCGTGCCTTGGGCGCGCTTTGAACCCAGAAAGTCCTGCTCTTATCGCTTGCCGATAGCCTGGACAAAATGGCTGGTCTCTTCGACCAGTCCGGCCAGTTTTCCAGCGGTATCCTTTGACGACCCGGACAATTGCTCGACGAGGCCAGAAACGGCATCGGTGTCGCGATTAATATTTGCCACCAGATCGCCTATGTTCGCGGCACCTTGCGCCGTTTCATCGACCGCATCCGTGATTTTGGAGAAAGTTTCGAGTGCTTTTTGCAAAGAGGTAAGCAGGCTGTCGCTCACCGTGCGAAGGCGGGCGGTGGTCTCGAGCATCTCTCCGCTGGAATGCTCGCTTTGCTGAGCCGTGGTTTGGATGGCTGCGATCCGCTGGGTCACGGTCTCGGTTGCTTTGGCCGTTTGTCCGGCAAGGCTCTTAACCTCTTGCGCAACCACGGCAAAACCGGCGCCTGATGCACCTGCGCGTGCGGCTTCAATGCTCGCATTGAGAGCGAGAATGTTAGTTTGCTCGGCGATGGATGAGATCGTCTTCACAACCTCTTCAATCGCCGCCACCTCGCGGGCAACATCAGCGTTGTCGTTGGTGGTGCGCTGCGCCTGTTCTACTGCTTTAACGAGCAGACTTTTACCCTCGCTGAGCCCGTTTGTAACGCTGTTCAAAGTTTGCTGTAAGTCGCCTGCGGATCTCGCAGCATCCTGCATGGCGAGCGCGGATTGTTCGGAGATAGCCGCTGCCTCAGTCGTATCCTTGCGCAGGCCCGAGATTTTTTCATTCGCGGCAATGGCCGCTTCATTCACGATCTCCGAGGCCTTGAGTGAGATGTCGATTTTGTCCGCGAGCGAAGTGACGAAATCATTCCCCTTGCTATTGATTTTGCTTTCAGCATATCGAACATCAAGTTCGGTCCGGTAAGCAGACACGATTTCGAACTGCATCAGGGTCATGCGATTTACGAAGAGAATATCGTCCATCGCCTGATCGACATTATCTGCCTGTTCTTTCAGGCGAACAATCAAACCTTCCGAGTAACCCTGCATGTTCCGCATCATGTTACCCTTGTCATCGACCAGCCATGATGCAGTGGCAGTGCGCGCGAGAGCTTTCATCCAGTCTGTTTCTTTCTTGGCGACGAAGATCGCCTTGAAAATCTGAGCGGAGATTTTTCCGACTTGCTCCCGAGTAACCCCAGGGCCGACTGTGATCTGGGCAGATTTCACGTGCCCTTCAGCGATGCAGCTTTCCCAATACTCATCTGCCCAGTCAGACACCCAGCCACTATGACGATCCCAGAAATCGTTGATTTCTTCGCGCAATGTGTTGCCATCGAAAAATGCCTCTACCCGATCCGCGAATTGGGCAGAGCGGATTGGAATACCCATCACAAACTGGTGTTTTTGATCAAGCATGACTGGGGGCCTTCGTCGTTTCACACCGGTAACTAACAAACTGTGGTTAACAACTTGCTTAACGAGCATTGCCTGGCGACATGGAACATTATAAGAACATAATGTCGTGTAGCAGCTCATTTTTGAAAGGGCTGGATTCATCCCTCTTTAGTCCCCAATTGGTGTGCCATGTCCCTCACGAAAATCTCAGTTCGCGGTGCCAGAGAGCACAACCTCAAAGGCGTTGATATTGATCTGCCGCGTGATGCGCTGATCGTGGTCACTGGCCTGTCTGGCTCGGGTAAGAGCTCACTCGCGTTCGATACGATCTATGCTGAGGGTCAGCGGCGCTATGTTGAGAGCCTCTCGGCTTACGCGCGGCAATTCCTTGAGATGATGCAGAAACCCGATGTTGAGCACATCGACGGACTGTCTCCCGCGATCAGCATTGAGCAGAAGACGACCAGCCGCAATCCGCGCTCAACCGTCGCGACCGTGACCGAGATCTATGACTATATGCGGCTGCTGTGGGCGAGGGTCGGCGTGCCGTACTCACCGGCCACCGGCAAACCGATCAGCGCGCAAACCGTCAGCCAGATGGTCGACCGGGTGATGGAATTGCCAGAGGGCACGCGTGCCTATCTGCTCGCGCCGGTGGTGCGCGGGCGCAAGGGCGAATACCGCAAGGAACTGGCCGAATGGCAAAAGGCGGGCTTCACCCGTGTGCGGATCGATGGGGAGCTGTACGCAATCGAGGAAGCGCCAGCGATCGACAAGAAATTCAAGCATGACATTGAAGTCGTGGTTGATCGGGTCGCGGTGAAACCCGGCATGGAAACGCGCCTGGCCGATAGTTTTGAAACCGCGCTGAAACTGGCCGAGGGGCTTGCCTATATCGATCTGGCGGATGGCGTTGTGCCGGGGCGCGAGGACGAAGAACAAGGCGGCGGTGCCATGAAGGGTGCGGGCATCCCCGCCAATCGCATCGTCTTTTCAGAAAAGTTCGCCTGCCCGGTCAGCGGGTTCACCATTGAAGAGATTGAGCCGCGCCTGTTCTCGTTCAACGCGCCTCAGGGTGCGTGTGCGACCTGCGATGGTCTGGGCGAGAAGCAATTGTTCGACCCGCAATTGGTGGTGCCGAACGAGGGGCTGACGCTGAAACAGGGCGCGGTTGCACCGTGGGCGAAGAGCAATCCGCCTTCGCCTTACTATCTGCAAGTGCTGGCCAGCCTGGCTAAGGCCTATGATTTCAATCTGACGACACCGTGGCGCGATCTGGAGCCAGATCAGCAGCTGATCATTCTGCAAGGCACCGGCGGAATGCCGGTCGAGCTGACCTTTAAGGACGGGCGCAAGGAATACACCGTGCGCAAACCGTTTGAGGGTGTGATCGGCAATCTCAATCGCCGCCTGCTGCAAACCGACAGCGCGTGGATGCGCGAGGAACTGTCCAAGTTCCAAACCGCGCAGCCATGCGAGAGCTGCGGCGGAAAACGTCTCAATGAAAAGGCGCTTGCGGTGAAGGTCGCGGGCACGGACATCGCCGACCCGGTGAAGATGAGCGTGTCGGATGCGAAGGATTGGTTCCTGGCGCTCGACGAGAAGCTGACCGATCAGCAGTCGCAAATCGCCAAGGCTATCCTCAAAGAGATCAACGAGCGGCTCGGTTTCCTCGACAATGTCGGGCTCGACTACCTCAATCTCGACCGGACCAGCGGCACTTTGTCGGGCGGGGAAAGTCAGCGTATTCGGCTCGCGAGCCAAATCGGCAGCGGACTGTCCGGCGTTCTTTACGTGCTCGACGAGCCGAGCATTGGCCTGCACCAGCGCGACAATGACCGGTTGCTTGAGACGCTGAAGCGCCTGCGCGATCTCGGCAATACGGTGATCGTGGTGGAGCATGATGAAGATGCGATCCGTCAGGCTGACCATGTTGTCGACCTCGGCCCGGGTGCGGGCGTGCGCGGCGGCGAAGTGGTGGCGCAGGGTACGCTCAAACAGATCATGAAGTCGAAGAAGTCGCTGACCGCCGATTATCTCACCGGGCGGCGGGAGATCGCTGTCCCGGAGGAGCGCCGAAAGGGCAATGGGCACAAGATTACGGTGCGCGGCGCTCAGGCGAACAATTTGAAAGACGTGACGGCCTCGATCCCATTGGGCACCTTCACCTGCATCACCGGGGTCTCTGGCTCAGGCAAATCGACCTTTACCATCGACACGCTCTATGCCTCCGCCGCCCGCGTGCTGAATGGCGCGCGCGTGATCGCGGGCAAGCACGAGAAGATCGAAGGTCTGGAATATTGCGACAAGGTGATCGAGATCGACCAGTCGCCGATTGGCCGCACCCCGCGCAGCAACCCGGCGACCTACACGGGGGCCTTCACCAATATCCGCGATTGGTTCGCTGGCCTGCCAGAGGCGAAGGCGCGCGGGTACAAGCCGGGCCGCTTCAGCTTCAACGTGAAGGGCGGCCGCTGCGAGCAATGCACCGGCGACGGCCTGATCAAGATCGAAATGCACTTCCTGCCCGATGTCTATGTCACCTGCGAGGAATGCGGCGGAAAGCGCTACAACCGCGAGACGCTGGAGGTGAAGTTCAAGGGTCTCTCCATCGCCGATGTGCTCGATATGACGGTTGAGGATGCGGAGGGTTTCTTCAAGGCCGTGCCGCCGATCCGCGACAAGATGCGGATGCTGAACGAGGTCGGCCTTGGCTATGTGAAGGTCGGCCAGCAGGCGACGACATTGTCGGGCGGCGAGGCGCAGCGGGTGAAGCTGGCGAAGGAGCTGTCGAAACGCAGCACCGGGCAGACGCTCTACATCCTCGATGAGCCGACCACGGGCCTGCACTTTGAGGACGTGCGCAAGCTGCTGGAGGTGCTGCACCGGCTCGTGGAGCAGGGCAATTCCGTGGTGGTGATCGAGCATAATCTCGATGTCATCAAGACCGCCGACTGGATCGTCGACCTGGGCCCAGAGGGCGGGGTGCGCGGCGGCGAAGTGGTCGCGGCGGGCACGCCGGAGACTGTTGCGAAGGAACCGCGCAGCTTCACCGGCGGATACCTCAAGAACATGCTGAGCAAGGGGCCCGCGAAGGCGGCGGCGAAAGCTGAGGCGAAGCCCGCAAAGGCGAAGAAGAAAAAGGCGAAGGCTGGCTAAGGCTCACCCGCGCGCTAGGTCTGCGATCAGCCCGGAAACTCGCTGCCAATCGTGAGCGCGCCGTAGATCACCGGGCTGGCCACCAGCACCAGCAGCAGCGCGATATTCACCCGCTTGCTCTTGGAAAAGAACAGCCAGAACATCGCCGGGATCGCAGCAAAGGCGGCCAAGCCAGCCAAGGCGCCAGCAATGCCGGCCTGTTGCGCTTCCCGCGTCGCCTCAAGCTGCTCCGGCGTCGCAAGCAGCACACCCGCAATCGTACTGATCGCATTGATCCCGATCACGCCGCCCATGATCCAGCGTTTCTGCTGCCAATACCATGCGTCAAAATCGCGCCAATCGGCGGGCTTGTCGGGGAATACCAGGCTCGCAATCAGATAATACCAACCGATCGTCAGCAAGATCCCGATCACCGTCCCGCCATTAAACAGCAGCGTCTCGCGAAAGCTGTACATGTGCAGGAAGAACGTCGACTGATCGAGGATCACCACCAGCCCCATTAGCGGCACCAGCCACCCGATCGTGATCGCCTCTGACGCCGGATCGACCCCCGCCTTTTGTCGCGCGCGCAGCTTCAGCACCCGGGCAAAGCCGCGCAGCACCTCTGCCATGGCGAGGCCCATCAGCAGCACGAACGTTTCGAGCAGGAATTGGAAGCCCGATATGGTGGTCTCTTGCATGGATGATTGCCCCGTTTAGTCGGCCCAGACTATCGCGCAATTCACCCTGCTGGCAATGGCTTAGACGTCAGCCGCCAACACGCACGATTGCCAAGCCCCGCGCGCCGTGTAGGATGCGCGGGGCCGGCACACGGCATATCATACCAGACAATTGAAGGGTCTTTCATGTCATTCACTACCAAAGCATTCGCGCTACCTGCATTGATGACGGGCGGCCTGCTGCTGTCTGCCTGCGGGTCGATGGATAAAGAGCCGATGTACGCAGAGTTTGAAAAGACGTGTAAATCGTCCTTCGTATCCGAAGGCGGACCTGCGGAAATGGCTCAGCCGTTCTGCGATTGCTCGCTTGAGAAGGTGAAAGAGCAAGACATGGGCCCGATGGATATGCTCGACCAGGAAAAGATGACCGCGCTGGGCGAGGCCTGCGCGAATGAGGTGCTGGCGGATGCTGGCCTGGGCATGGATGATGCGGCGGCGGAACCCGCTGCGGAGTAAACCGCCACGCGCAGCGTCCCGCTTGGGGCGATGCTTAGAGGTTTAGGATTTTGAGAGACGCGCTCTTCCTACGGGGAGGGCGCGTTTTTTTGTTTTGTTGGGGCGTGCGCGATGAAGCCCTGCTACGATCAACGTCGGCTTTCACCTGACTATGGCCAACTCTCATATAGATTGCTAGCAAACTACGACTCGTGTGGTTTCGCCACAGCCTTAAAGGACCGCTAGCGTTAGATGTTGAAATCACTCACAATTGTTGGTTTCAAGTCGATTTACCATCAAAAGCTTGAGTTTGGCGCAATCAACCTTTTTGTAGGGTCAAACGGAGCCGGGAAATCGAATGCTCTTGAGGCGATTGCGATTTTGTCTGCTGCCCTTTCGCGTGGATTAGATTCCATTTCTCTTGATACGAAAGGGATTCGACTTTCTCTTCCGCAGCTCTTCAAGTCGGCGTTTCGTAACACTGGACTCAAGCCGCACTTCAGGCTTGAGGCTGAATTCGAATATGGACGATATGAGTGCTCAATTAGGTCGAACCTCAATACATCGAATTTGGAATTTCACTCTGAAGCCATGTACTTTGGCGAAGAGAAAGTGTTTGGACGAGGTCCAAATGGTGTAAATCTAAATCGGAACTTTCTGGATTTGCCAGAGAAAGAAATATCCAGATTTGACCCGAGCCGAAGTGTTTGGGACATTGTGGGCTTGTTTTCTCGTGTGCCAGATATTTTCCTCGACGAAATTGCACAGATATCTGAGTTCGCGATCTATGCTCCCCAAACTGCTGTTATGCGCGGCGCAGCGGTTGCGAACCGACCCGTTGAGCCACTTGGCCTCTCTGGTTCAGGCTTGGCTTCGGCTTTCGATGATCTATTGAATTACTACAATACTTTAAGGAATGGGAGTAAGTTACAATACGAGCAGATCATGTCGCTAATTTGGGAGCCGGGCTGGGCAAACCAAATTCGCGTTGGTTCTTTTGACCCATCAATCGTTCCTTCGCATATTGTTTCTGAAGGATTAGAGCTTTATATACGTGATAAGTATATGAAAACGAACAGGAACTTTCTGAGCACATTCGATGCAAGTGAAGGTACTCTTTATCTGGTCTTTATCGTAAGTCTTTTATTACACCCTGAGACACCGAAGACCTTCGGCTTGGATAACGTGGACGGTACGCTCAATCCGGCGCTCGTACGCAAACTGACCTCGACATTGGTAGCAGCATGCACTCAAGATCGCGACACTGGACCAACTAGAGCATACCAAGCGTTTATGACTTCGCACCATCCTTCGGCCCTTGATAGCTTTGATATATTTAGTGATGATCAAAGGATTTTTGTTGCAAGACGCGACGAGGAAGCGCAAGCCCGAGGCAGTACCGTGCTTGAGCGTCTCGAACCCCCTCGCGATTACTCGAAAGATGACTGGGCGGAGCTTACGGATGGTCGCAAACTCTCGGTCTTTTTGCTTGAAGACAAAATACCCAACGCGCTTTCATGACTCGAATTGGAATCGTTAGCGAAGGGAGCCATGACTTCCTTATTCTTCGAGAGTTTATTCGAACGTTATTCGAGCCTGAATCTGTCGTTATAGATGCTATACAGCCCCAGGTGGATGAAACGCTACGGCAAGTTGGGGCTGGTGGCTGCGATCAGGTCAAAGCCTGGTGCATGCGGAACTCGGGTAAGGCGCTCTATCAGAACTTTGGTGCTGGGCTTTTTCGCGGAAGCGTAACCTATGATCACATCGTTGTGCATTTGGATGGCGACGTAGTTGACAAAAAGCCTGAGTGGTTTTCGATTGTTTCTCGAGCGATCGCTCAGTCTGATGTGATGGAACGAGTTAGGGTTATAGATGACCTCATTGCTTCGACCCTTTCTTTCTCCGGAGGTGACGAAATTTGTTCTGCTATTCCGGTATTGAGCACTGACGCATGGGTGTTTGCTACCTTGCGACCCAATCGTAATTTTGAAACTGCTGAAGTGAAGGCTAGACTGCATCGATATTTTCGGAAATTTTTCGGCCCCAGCAACGCGGACGCTTTGGGTCAAATTTTGCCGCATTGCGTGACTAACTTAAGAGAAGCGAGCCAAACAAATCGAAGTTTGCGCAGATTTATCGACGAGTTGCCTAATTGACCGTCAAGACGAGTTTGCCTGAGTGCCGAACCGTTCCAATGAGTATGCAAGACTGAAGAATTTCAGATAAGCCACCAAGCTTTCCTACTACTGCTAAGTCCTATAATTGGTCCTGTTCCCTTGAACTGAAACTCAAAGGCGAACGACCATGGCCCAAAGCCCAACATTCCCCTCGCGCGGTCCCTATGATGCGCGCCGCAAACTCCCCCAAAGCCCCTATCCCACGCGCCCCGGAGACCCCGGACCGGCTGAGCACGCGCGCAGCTGGCTCGCGCATGTCGAGGCTGGGCGCATAGGGGGAGGGGTGAGGTAGCTTCTTGGTGCCATGCGGTTGGCGTGCACCAAGAGGTGAGGAGTTTTTGTTTAGACCCTCAAGCGCCGGGCGCAGCGCATCCGCGCTGCTTGGCTATCCTCGCTCACGCGCCTTTCAGGCGCATCGCTGCGGGCGGGCTTTTTTGTTGTCCTACCGCTTCGCTACATGAGGACCGCAGGGCCTTGCGGCGCTGCGCGCCGTGCTCCGCGACCAAGCTTGCTGCCTAGCGCCAAGGTTCTTGGTGCTAACCCAACTACCTCGCACGCTGACGCTTGTTTATTTGTTTGCGCCCTCAAGCGCCGGGCGCGGGCCATCCGGCCCGCTTGGCTTTCGCGGCATAAGCCGCGGCGGCCGGTCGGCCTTGCGGTCCGCTGGTCGCGGACCGAGCTATTCCAAGCCATCGATTTCGCACCAAGAACCTTGGTGCTATTTGTTGCGCCTCAGGCGCCGGCGTTCGCATCCGCTCACTTGGCTATCCTCCGGGGGCCCGACCCCTGCGGGGCCACCCCTCCGGGCGGGCGTGCGCCCTTGCGGTCCGCTGGTCGCGGACCGGTCCATTCCAAACCATCGATCTCGCGCCCAGCGTCTTGGTGCCCCCCATCTACCTCGCGCCAAGCGTCTCGGCACTACCCAGCGATCTCGGACCAAGAACCTTGGAACTACCCTACCTACCTCGCGCCAAGAACCTCGGCGCACCCTCTCTACCTCGCTCCAAAACGCGAGCCGAAGGCGAGTGCAAGGGCGCACGCCCGCCCGAGCCAATGCGAGGAAAGCCAAGCGGGCCGGATGGCCCGCGCCCGGCGCTTGAGGGCGCTAAAAAAGGAATCACAAAACATGACCCAGCTTCTTCCCCTTCCATCCGTTCCGCCAGCGCTCACACCTGCGCGGCGTGCCGCCTTTCTAGAAAACCTGCGTCTCTACGGCAATGTGCGGCTTGCGTGCCGGGCGGCTTCGCTCAGCCCGCAGACCGCTTACCGGGCGCGTCAGGCGGAGCCGCGCTTTCTGGACGAATGGGACGCCGCTCTGGTTATCGCTCGCACCCATGTTGAGTCGATCCTGGCCGACCGCGCGATCAGCGGGGTGACCGAAAAGGTATTCTATCACGGCGAGGAGGTGGCGACCCGCACCCGCTATGACAGCCGCCTGCCGCTGGCGCACCTCGCGCGGCTCGACCGATTGGCAGAGCGCATTGATCAGAAAGAAGCCGAGGAGGCGCGCTTAAGGACGCAAAGCCAAACTCGAAGCACATACGGCTGCGACCAGCACCAATCGCGTGCCGCAGGCGAGTGCAAGGGCGCCCTGTCCTCAAGTAGCGAAGCGGTAGGACGACAAAAATGCCCGCCCGAGCTTATGCGAGGAAAGCCAAGCGGGCCGGATGGCCCGCGCCCGGCGCTTGAGGGCGTAAACAAACAAAAACCTCAAAATACCCAATCTCCCTCAAATCCCCCGATCCCCGAGCTCGAACAGCGCCTGATGGCGATGGAGGCGGAGCGGCCCATCACTGCGCGCGCCGTGCATCAATTCGACGATCCGGGCGAGGCGGACGCGGCGCAATTGTGCGCCTTTGAGGCGGGGCTGGAGAAATGGTGGGCCGTGGCGCGCACGCAGGACTTGCCCGCGCATATCGCCGAAGGGGCTATGGCCGAGGACGCCGATTACGCAGGCGATGAGTGAGGGCCGTGATTTTGGCCCCTGGACTGTGTTCCATGTGTTCCAAGCGAGGCGCGCGCGCGGTGAGTGGAGGCGCGGGGAGCGGGGGCGCGGGGCGAGGCGGGCGCTCTAATGCGGCCACTGGCTCTCGACGATGTCCTTGGCTTCCCTGAGGCCCAGGCCGGTGCGCTCGCGAACGAGCTTGATCGCCTCGATCTTGCGCCCGTTCATGAAGGCCGCGCGGATCTCTGGATCATCGCTGAGGTCGATGGTGCCGCCTTCCGGGCTGATGCGCGGGGACGAGAGCGGCTCTGGCGCGCGCGGAGGCGTGGGGGTGGGGCGCTCAAAGCTGGCGGTGTCGCGGCGCTGCTGCTCGATCATGTCGCCGCCTGTGCGCCTCAGCAAAATGACAGCGAGGACGAAGCCGGTGACGATGCCAGCGGCGAAGATCAGAATGCCGTCCATTAGGGGGCGACCAGCTCCAGCTCAACGCGGGCATGGCCCCGGCTGATCATGCCGATCTCCCTCGCGGCGGCTCTGGATAGGTCGATGACGCGGCCTTTCACGAACGGTCCGCGATCGTTGATGCGTACGGTGACGGCGCGGCCATTGCGCGGGTTGGTGACGCGCACGAGGCTGCCAAAGGGCAGGGTCTTATGGGCGGCGGTTAGCTCACGCATGTTGAAGCGTTCGCCATTGGCGGTTTTGCGGCCGTTGAAGCGGCGCCCGTAATAGGATGCGATGCCACTGCCAAGATTGCGGATGCTCTGCGGTTCTGGCGGTGCGGGCTCGGCCGGCGGCTCAAAGCTGTTGAGGTCGACCGCGCCGGGAGGGACGGTGATGGGGCTGGGCGCGGTGTTGTAGGGGGTGAACTGCGCGTCGAAGGAGGCGGCGGATAGGGGCGCTGCTTGGGCCTGCTGCTGCTGGGTTTGCGGGGCTTGCAGGCGCGCGCCGTCTTGCTGAGCGAAGGTGCTGGAGGGGGCGGATGCGAACAGGAGCATGGCCGTGGCCACGCCAACGCCGCTCGCGCAAACTCGCTTTGATACCCCTCTCATAGTGGGCATGGTTTAGGCGAAAACGGGGGGAGAGCACAATTGGGCGCGGCTCTGATCGCCCGGTTTGATGCCCGTTCTGACGTGATGGGAGGCGGCAATTGGCCGCCGCTCGGCGAAAACCAGGCGCGCAAAGCAAATGGGGCCGGCATTGCTGCCGACCCCACTCTTACCGCCGCGTGGTCAACTTGCTTGGCGAACCTCGCAAGATGCACTTGGCATCCGGTTTCTTGCCTCCGTACGATGTACGGCGGGCTTTTCACCAGTGCTCGCACCGGCATCCAGCTTCACTTGCAAGCAGTATCTGCATCCCTGAACCGAAGTTCCTGTTTGCATCTTCTGCTCCTCGGGTGGAGCTGAGACCATCAATCTGTATTGCCTTCGATCTCAAACAGTCGATCCGGGTCTAACCCTTTTCGCCCTCAATCGCTGACCAAATTGGTGGCCATCCGATGGGTCTGCTTCGCGATCTCCTCAAACGATCCAGTCTGGTTTTAGCCGAAGCCTTTGCCGCACTGTCTCTCAAAGTTCGCGTGGACAATCACCACCGCGTCGATCGTTACAAAAAGTTCTTAAAAACAGTGCCTTGCGGCTCTCTTCTCAATCCCTTTTCTGCCCTTTCGATGTTGATAAGCTGCGCCCAAAAACCGAGTCGCGCAAGTGGTACAACCCCGACTTATCCACTTTTGCCCAGATCACTTGTGGAGGAGGGTGGATAAGTCAGCGGCTCGTCGCAAACGCCAAATGAGCGCTGAAAAATGCGCCCCTTTTAGCGATCAATGACCGCGTTTCCGGCCTCTTTGAGCGAGCAGTTTGAGTCGCAAAGCGTTCAGTTTGATGAAGCCTTCCGCGTCTTGCTGGTCATAGGCGCCCGCATCGTCCTCGAAGGTGACGACGTCTTCGCTGTAGAGGTTGTAGTCGACATCAGCGCGGCGGCCCACGACCTGCGCATTGCCTTTGTAGAGCTTGAGGCGGACATCACCGGTCACGCCGATCTGGCTGTGATCGATTGCCGCCTGGAGCATCTCTCGTTCTGGGGCGAACCAGAAGCCGTTGTAGATCAGCTCCGCATAGCGCGGCATCAGCTCGTCCTTGAGGTGGGCAGCGCCGCGGTCCAGCGTCAATTGCTCAATGCCGCGGTGCGCGCGGGCGTAGATCTCGCCCCCCGGCGTCTCGTACATGCCGCGCGACTTCATACCGACAAAACGGTTCTCAACCAGATCAAGCCGGCCAATGCCATGCTTGCGCCCGATATTGTTGAGCGCGGTCAGGAGTGTGGCCGGGCTCATCGCCTCACCATTGAGAGCAACGCCGTCACCCGCTTCAAACGCGATCGTGATATATTCTGGCTCGTCCGGGGCGTCCTCTGGATTGACCGTGCGTGAGTAGACGTAGTCGGGCGTCTCTTCCCATGGGTCCTCGAGCACTTTGCCCTCAGATGAGGTGTGCAGCAGGTTCGCATCGGTAGAGAAGGGGCTCTCGCCGCGTTTATCCTTTGGCACTTCGATCTGATGCGCCTCCGCCCAAGCGATCAGCGCTGTGCGGCTAGTAAGGTCCCATTCGCGCCACGGGGCGATGACCTGAATGTCCGGGTTCAGCGCATATGCGGAAAGCTCAAACCGCACTTGGTCGTTGCCTTTGCCGGTTGCGCCGTGGGCGATCGCATCCGCACCCGTTTCCGCAGCGATCTCAACCAAACGCTTGGAGATCAGCGGGCGGGCGATCGAAGTGCCAAGCAGATAGTCGCCTTCATAGCGGGCATTGGCGCGCATCATTGGAAAGATGAAATCGCGTACGAATTCCTCTCGCAGATCTTCGATGAAGATGTGCTTGTCCGGAATGCCCATCGCGCGGGCTTTTGTGCGGGCCGGTTCGATCTCTTCACCTTGGCCGAGATCGGCGGTGAAAGTGACCACCTCCAGCCCGCGCTCAACCTCCAGCCATTTGGCAATCACAGAAGTATCAAGACCGCCTGAATAAGCGAGAACCACACGTTTGATATCGGACATTGTCACACCCTCGTCTCGGCGCTGCGCGCCTTCGTCATTTTGTGCATGGGCCGCTAACAGGGGAGGGGGTGCGGGGCAATGCTTGTGAGCGGCGATGCAGGCTGCGCGGATAGGTCAAAGCTTGTGAAAGCGCTGATTGATCACAATATCTGTGCATCAACCGTGTCGGAGGGATCACGATTATGGACGGCGAAACCGCGCAAAAAGCGAAGAAAGGCCTGTGGGGGCAAGCGCGCGAATTGGCGCAAATGGCCCCGCCAGAACGGAACCGATGGGTCGATTTTCTGCGGGCAATCTCAATTCTCGCTGTGGTGTTCGGCCACTGGTTGATGGCTGGGCTGTATGTTGACGAGGCTGGCGCGCTGCAGCGAGGCGATCTGATTGAAACCTCGCCTTGGACGCATTGGCTAACATGGGCGTTCCAGGTGATGCCGGTGTTCTTCCTGGTGGGCGGATATTCCAATTCGGTGAGCTGGGAGGGGACTTTGCGCAAAGCGAGCCCAGGGCAGAAAGGCGTATACCGCGATTGGCTGGCGAGCCGAGTTCAGCGTTTGATCGCGCCTACGTTCCCGGTCCTGCTTGTTTGGGCCGTGATCGCGCTGGCTTTAACTCAGATCGGTTTTGACCGGGCGCAAATCCGCATGGCGACCGAAGCTGCTCTGATCCCAGTCTGGTTTCTGGCGGTCTATCTGTTGGTGACGGCCTGCACGCCGCTGGCTGTGAAAGCGTGGAAGCGCTGGGGCTTGGCGAGCTTTGCGATATACATCCCCATCACCGCGCTGGTTGATTGGCTAAGGTTTGAGCATGGTGTGCCCTACATCAGCTTCACCAATTTCCTCTGGGTGTTCCTTGCAATTCACCAGCTGGGGCTAGCGTGGCGCGATGCCAAGTTTGACAATCGTCTCTTTGCCTTTGGCTGGTTTGCGGCGGGACTGGGCGTGCTTATTTCGATCACCGTTTATGGTTTTTACCCGGTGGCGATGGTCTCTGCGCCCGATGGTTTTTCAAACTCATTGCCGCCAACCCTTGCACTGTTGGCGCTTGGCGTGGTGCAGGTCGGGCTTGTCCTTGGATTGGAGCCATGGGGGCGCCGGATGCTGGACAAGATCGGGATCTGGACGGCGACGGTGCTGATGAACGGCATGATTATGACCGCTTTTCTGTGGCACCTCACCGCCTTTGTGCTGGTGATGACTTTCACTTGGATCGCGCTTGGCGGGATTGGGCTGGATAGCGTTCCGGGTACAGGTGAATGGTGGGCGACGCGGCCTTTGTGGCTCGGCATTTACATCGTTGCGCTGCTGCCCTTCATCGCGGTGTTCGCAAAGCATGAACGCAGCTTTGGTCCAATCAGAGGCGGCCGCACGGTGCCGCGCGCGCGAGTGGTGGCCGGTGTTGTTTTGATCTGCGTAGGGCTGGGCGCGACCGCTGGGATCAGCATTGCCAGCCCAGAAGGGATCACAGGCGTCCGGATATGGGTTGTGGCGCTGCCATTTGTCGGTGCGGCTTTGCTAGGCTTTGGCCCGGCGTATCGTCCCAGATCGCGCGATACGGCTTAGCTGGACCATCTTTTGGGTTCACTTCCCATTCAACGCACGGGGAGCAGACACGGCGCATTAGGTCGCACAGACACGCAGTGGATTGGCCAACATAGGCCGACAGCTGCTATTAGAGCGTAGCGCCGCTCAGGGTGTAATTCCCGCGCAGGCGCTGGCTTGGGGGAAGTGCTATGCGACTTTGGCTTTATGGTTTGGCGACAGTGATCGCGGGCATCTCTGCCTTGTTGCTGGCGATTACCCCAGCACCCTATCAGAAGACGCAGGCCCGCACTGGCGGTGCGGCTCAGCTAACCGCAATGCTGCAAGGCGGCGGTCTGGATGTGCAATGCCACAACAACCGGACATTCTGCCGAGCGGACGTTTCGCGCTGCGATAGCAATGAGCGTGAACGGCAAAATTGGCGCATACAATGCCTTGCTCCGCACAAAGAGAGATATGAAGAATGCGTTCGGACCTTCCGCAGCCCTCTTAACAATGGATATGGCCGAGACTACCGAAGGCGCGCTGCGCAGGCGGCCTGCAGTCACTTTGCCAATTACGAGTCGACCCGGTGCCAGGTAGAGCCGCAGATTTGCCCGACCTACCGGCAGTGTGAGCAACAATTTGGCCAATGTGTGCGGGATATGGGCGCAGCTTTGCGAGATCGTCAGAACGATCGCGATGATGGCGCTTATGTTCCTGAGCCGCAGCCTGCGCGGACGACTCGCCCAACACCGCGTCCCACCAGCCAACCAGCGCGCATCAATAAGGCCCGGGCGGCAGAGAGCATGGCAAAGACGCAGGCTAAACAGCGGGCAAAGGCAGAGAAACGCGAGCGCGCGCTTCAGTACGCTCAACTGGGAAATATGGCCGGCTTGGAACGATTGCTTGGTGAGGGGATGACGCCTGGCTTTTCGAACAAGGATGGCAACACATTGCTCCATGCCGCTGCATCCGCTCCGGCCTATATCCGCGATGGAAATATCGCCATGCTGGAACGGTTGATTGCTCTGGGTGTGGATGTGGATCGCCGCAATCGAGCGCGAGAAATCCCGTTGTCTCTCGCGCTTGATCAGCGGATAAAATACAAAAGCTACCAGGCTTCTGACCGGACTGCGCCCACCACGCCTTATAAGAACGATGTGCTGCACACGCTGGTTGACGCCGCAAAAATTCTGCCCAAAGACGGCGGTGAAGGCGGGCTGACTTTGCTGCATGTTGCCGCGCTCGATTACGATGCGCTGATGATCCAAAAGCTGTTGCGGCGCAGCTTTCCTAGCGATGCGAAGGATGATCGCGGGCGCACCGCTTATGATATTGCGGTGCGAAAATCGCCCGCGCTGGCGGCTCTATTTCCCCAGCATGCCGTGACTGGCGGCGAAGCAGGTAAGGAGGCGGTTAAGCGCGCTGCGGAATGCAGCGATCTCTCACTTGTCCCAGAGGATCAATGGCCGCGTTATCGCGCGCTGGCTGAACGCGGCGTTCTCATAATCTGCGCGGCTGAGCAGTAAGCGGACTAGCGGCTCTTTTGCGCGGGCGCTTCCATCAGGCGTTTTTCCTCTGCCGCGATGTAGTCCCGCGTCAGCGGCAGCGCATAGCGATTGCGCGCATATTGGATCTGGTAATTGCACATGCTGCCGCTCTCAAACACGGTCGCTGCGCCCGATAGATAGAACGTCCACATCCGGAAAAAGCGCTCGTCATACATCGCGATCATTTCCTCGCGATTGGCGATGCAATTGGCGTACCATTGGCGCAGGGTCTTGGCGTAGTGGACCCGCAAGGTCTCGACATCGGTGGCGATTAGGCGGAATTTCTCGCTGGCCTCAACCGTCTCTGAGAGAGCCGGGATATAGCCGCCTGGAAAGATGTATTTGCGGGTAAACGCATCGGTGGAGCCGGGGCCGCCCATGCGCCCAATCGTGTGCAGCAGCATGGTGCCATCATCGGTGAGCATATTGGCGCAGGCCTCAAAGAAGGTCTCAAATTGCGGCTGTCCAACGTGCTCAAACATGCCGACCGAGACGATCCGATCGAACTTGCGTCCGGCGGCGGCGAAGTCTCGGTAATCGACCAGCTCAATGCTCACGCGGTCTGCGACGCCAGCGTCTTTCACACGTTCTTTTGCGAGCGCAATCTGCTCTTCAGACAGGGTGATCCCGACGACCTCGACATCGTAATTGCGCGCCAGGAAGATCGCCATGCCGCCCCAGCCGCAACCGATATCGAGCACCTTTTGGCCCGGCTTTATGTTCAGCTTGGCCGCGATATGGGTCAATTTGGCAGTCTGAGCCTCGCCCAGTGTGATGTCGTCTGAGGGCCAATAGCCGCAGCTGTATTGCCAGTGCTCTTCATCCAGCATCAGGCGGTAGAAATCATTGCCAATGTCATAGTGATGCGCGACGTTGTTTTTGGAGCTGATCCGGTTGTTGACCTTCTCTGCGGCAAAGCTCGCTTTGTTAAGCACCCGGCGCAACAGTTTGGGCGGGCCAATATCGCCGCCTTTGTCCCAAGCGTTGTTTTTGCGAAGCAGGGTGACGAGCCCCATGATGTCGCCTTCTTCGATGATCAGGCGACCATCCATGAAGGCCTCTGCTGCGCCAAGGCGCGGGTCCATGATGATGTCGCGCGGGACTTTCCCATCGGTCAGACGCAGGACAATCTCGGGAAAGCCTTCTTCCGGCTCACCATACGTTTTGTCCGATCCATCAGCGAAAACGACGCCCAAACGTCCGCGTTTCACGCCTTTAGTCAGAAACCGATCGAAAAGTGTTTTGCTCATACAGTGCCTTTTTCGCAGCGATCCACCATTCGGTTACGAATGCCAGCCTTGTCCGCGGTGTCAATGTTGGGTTACTCTTGCAATCATGAGCGACGCAAAAATAGCACCGACCACCGTTTCGGTTGATGATTTCATCGCCGCGGTAGAGCCCGCCAGCAAACGCGAGGACGCCAAAGTGCTCGACGCGCTGTTTCGCAAAGTGACCACGCACAGCCCGCGAATGTGGGGCCCGACCATCATCGGTTACGGCAGCTACCACTACAAATACGACAGCGGACGCGAAGGCGACTCTCTGCGCTCAGGATTCTCACCGCGCAAGGCGAAACACTCGCTCTATTTGATGGGCCGTTATTGCGATGAAGCCACCGGTAAAAAGGTCGACGGCTTGCTGGCGAAAATGGGCAAGCACAAAACCGGCGCAAGCTGCGTCTATGTCAACAAGCTTGCCGATATTGACCTCAGCGTTTTGGAGGAGATCATCGGTGTTTGCTGGGACGCGATGAACCGCAAATATCCGGGTTAAGCCGCGTCAAATCCCGGCATACCATTGGTAGCCCGCCGGGTGATCTTCCCAAAATCCGCCCAGGCCTTTGCCGATATTCTCAAAGCTGAAAACGGCCTCGATCGCGGTTAGATATTTGGGATGCTTATAGCCCAGCTGGCGCTCGATCCGCATCCTGAGCGGCGCGCCATTGCCCTCTGGCAAAGCCTCTCCGTTCAGCTGATGCGCGATGATCGTCTGCGGGTGATAGGCATCGACCATATCCACGCTCTCATAATAATCCGCGCCGTACAGAGTGTCCGCGCAGTAGAAGACAATGAAGTTAGCCTCAGGCTTAACCTTCGCCGCATCGAGCACTCCGGAAAGCTGTGGGCCAGTCCATTCGCCAATCGCGCTCCAGCCCTCGACGCAATCATGCCGCGTGATCTGAGTGCGCTGGGGCAGGGCGCGGATATCGTCCATGCTCAGCGACAATGGCTGTTCAACCAGGCCGCGCACTTGCAGGCGCCAGTTCGCAAATCCGTTCGCCAACTCGGCGCGGTATTCCGGCGTATCCACCGTCTTTGAACCATTGCTACGGAAGGTCGGCGAGCGATCCTCTGGCGCATATTCCGGGGCCAAAGCCTGCCGATTGGCGAGGGTGCGATGTGCGGCCCGGTGCCAGTCTTCGGCGGCCTCAAACAGCGAGTTGGCCGTATCTGTGCTGGCGATTTTGGAGCATGCGCCTGTGCCGAGAGCGGCTGCGCCCGCGAGCAGTGTTCTACGCTTCATCGCTGTTCTCCATTCTGCCACCGGCAATCATTGCCCAGGTTTGCTTGATCGGACCGGACAGCAGCACCAGCACAATGTGCAGCGCGACAAAGCCAAAGGTCGCAAAGGCAAAGATGAAGTGCAGGCTGCGGGCGCTTTGCCGTCCGCCAAGGATATCGACGAGCCAAGGCGCGGTGGGCTCAAAACCGGGACTGATCGCGAGGCCGGTGAAAACGAGCATGGGTAGGAAGATGCCGTAGACCACGCCATATGCTAGTTTCTGGAGGAAGTTGTACTTGCCGCTGCCTTCCTCGCTTCCGTGATCAAAGTTGAGCTTCAGGTGCTCTCGCACATCCTTGGCAATGGCAGTGGCTTTCCACTCTTTACGCCCGGTCAGCAGGTCTCCGACAAAGTGCCTGTTCGCGAGCATTGCGATCCAGATGAACAACAGTCCAAGCGCAAATGGCCAGGCCATCAGAATGTGCCAGTCTCGTGCCTCGGCCAGATTGTATCGGCTCGGGATCGTGGCCCAGCTGGGAAAGCGCATGACGGCGAGCCAGGCGTCCGCTGGATCAAAGCCGTAATCGCCCCAATAGAGATAGCGGTGCGCATTCGATATCGTCAGGCCGGACATGAACAATATGATCAGCGACACGGCATTGATCCAATGCCAAATCCGGGTCGACAGAGCGTGTCGTTTCTCGGTGGGTTTAGCCATGGATCAGGCGCCCTCGCGCGCGAGGTAAATGACGTCGCGGTCTTGTGACAGCATGTGCTGACCGCTGTCGATGAACAAGGTCGATCCGCTGCGCAAATGGCCTTGGGCAAGGAAAAGCGCTGCATCGGCAATTTCATCCGCGCCGGTTTTTCGGCCCAGCAAATTCAACCGGTGCGAGGTTTCCGTCTCGTCCTGCGTCTGATCATGGCTGGCCAGAATGGCACCCGGCGCAATGCCATAGATGCGGTCTTCATCGCCCGCTGCGCCCATCGTCAGCATGGGAATGGTCGCGTTCAAAGCGTGCTTTGCCATGGTGTAGCTGAAGAAATCGGGATTGGGGTTTTCCAGCTTCATATCAGTGATGTTGATCACGCAGCGTCCCCTGCTGGACTGTGCTGTGGTCAGAAAGGCCTGGGCCATGCGTGTGGGCGTAACTGCGTTGACTTGCATTGCCTCCCGGTTCGTCGCCGGGTCGAGCGCGGTTACATCATCGGGGTCAAAAACCGCCGCTGAATTGACCAGCGCGCGCCAGTCAGAATGCTTTGCCGCCAATGCCTTAATCATGGCGACAGCGGCATCGCCATCATTGAGATCGCATTGGGCCGTGCTGGCAGAGGGCAAGGCGGCCGCCAAAGCGTCCGCTTCATCCGAAGAGGATCGGTAGTGGATGATGACGTGCCAGCGCTCTGCGGCGAACCGGTGCACAATCCGCGCGCCAATGCGCGCTGCGCCGCCTGTGACAAGAACCGTGGGTTTGTTCATCGTATGGCGCCGTAACAGCGCGGGGTGCTGGCATCAATGATCGGCAGGACTTAAGGCTCTGAACCAAGACGCAAAGGCGCCGCCAAACCGGTAAAGGCTGGCGGCGCCAAAGGTGGAGTGGGGCCACCTTAATTCAGCAAGGACTTAGCGACACTTAAGGTCGCCCTTGTCGATTTCGCGTCCCAGCAGGCCGCCTGCGACACCGCCGAGCAATGTGCCCAGAAGCTTGTCACCGCGCCCAGCAACCTCGTTGCCGATCAGCGCGCCAACGCCTGCTCCGATGACTAGGCCGGTGGTGCCATTGTCGCGCTTACAATAGTAGCGGCCATCCCGTCCGCGCCATACGCTGTCACGGCGACTGATGTGGCGCGGCTCGCGATAGCGACCATTGCGGTCATAACGATTGTGGCGACGGTTTTTCCGATAACGGCGATCATCATAATCGTCCCAGTCATCGTCATAGTGATGGGCGGTTGTGTTGATGAGGCTATCCATCGGAATCATCATCACATTGGATGCGGCCGTGTTGGAAGAGATGCTGGGGGCAACCTCTACCGCTTGTGCGGGAGCGGCGGCGATTGCGAGTGTACCAGCGGCGGCGAATGCGGCGAGATTTTTCATTGCGTGTCCCTCTTTTTGTTCGAGTTACCCGGTGGGGTGAGAGGACATTCGTTCAGAAAAGGACAACGCCACATGAACAACTTGTTGGGAATTCTGTTCAGGCGACGAGCCGCTTTTATTAAGCGATGAATTGAGTGATCAGCGCAATTTCGCTGCTGCTTTCGCTCGAACCTTAGGAGAAAGCGACTCAAGCTGACTGAGTTCGCGCAGTTCATCCTGCGTGCCTTTGCCGCCGATGATCGTTGTGAATACCCGCCTGACGCTCCAGTCGGTTGCGCCGAGAGATATGCGCTCCAGATCATCGCCTGCCTGCGCGGAGCCTTCTTCGAGCACGCGGAAATACCATCCGCATCGACCAGTGGCGATGATGGCGGCAACCATCTTCTTAACGCCGAACCGGTGTTCAATCTTCCAGCATGGTTGGCGGGGCTGGCTGATTTCCAGCAGCGCGCTGCCCAATCGGAATTGATCGCCCATGTGAACCTGCGCCTCGGTTAGGCTGCTAACCGCTAGGTTTGATCCGAATGCGCCGGGCTCTGAGAGTAGGGTGTGTTCGCCAATCTGGGCGCGCCAAAATGCATGATGATCGCTGGGGTAGAGATGCACCGCCATTTCCGGGCCGCCGTGCACGCTGCGGTCAGCTTGCTCGTCAACGTCCAGGCCTTCTGTGCCAATCTGTACGGGGCCGGCAATCGGCTGTTTGGCGATGGCACTCGTTTCTTCGCCGCGAAAATTGGCCGCTTTACCGGCGCAGATTGCGCTGACTTCAAGTCTCATGCTTTCTCACCTTCAGAGCAATCCAGTCTCTTTGAGTTCCATCACTGCCTTTGCCCGCAAACACATCGCTGTGCTCGATTGCAAATCCGGCGGCGTGGTATTGGGTTTCCAACCATTTGCTGGACGGAAAGTTATGCAGACGGCCCAGCAGATCGCGTCCTTCTCCATCGCCCAATTTGTAGCTGGCGTAATGCCACCCTCCCGGCTTTAGAGCGCGGTGAATTTTGGCAAGAACGTCTGGCAATTCCGCGCGCGGGCAATGCAGCAAGCAGGCATGTGCCCACACAGCGTCATATTCATTCGCGGCTGAAAGCTCATCGAATCTCATGAGGCGCGCGTCGACATCAAACCGCTCGTTTGCCTTTCGCACCATTGCGGCAATGCCGTCGGTCGCATCGACTGAGAACTCGCGCTCCTTTATGCGAGCCGCGTCACGCCCGCCGCCGCATCCAAGTTCGAGAACATTTGCGCCTGGCGCCAAGCGGTCCAAGAAAGCATCAAGGTGGCGGCTGTGCGATTGGGCAAAGCTGAGCGTGTAATGCGGCGCATTGCGCTCATAATACTCAAGCGTTGCCGGATCGATGCTCACTCGCTCGCCGCTTCTGCCTCAGCGGCGGCAGCGGCTTCGCGGTCCATTTGCGCGCGGCTCTTCTTTTCGGCTGCGGTTTTCAGCTGGCCGCAGGCTGCATCAATGTCTCGCCCGCGCGGGGTGCGCACTGGCGCGCTAATCCCGCCTTCGAAGACGATGTTTGAAAAACTGCGGATCCGGTCTGGATCGGAGCATTCGTAATTCGCGCCGGGCCATGGATTGAACGGGATCAGATTGACCTTGGCCGGCAGGTTAAACTGCTTGAGTAGACGCACAAGCTCATGCGCGTCCTCGTCGCTGTCGTTCTTGTCCTTGAGCATGACGTATTCAAAGGTGATGCGCCGCGCATTGGTCGCACCTGGATAATCGGCGCAGGCCTGCAGCAATTCTTCGAGGCCATATTTGCGGTTCAGCGGCACAATTTCGTCGCGCACATCTTTGTTCACGGCGTGCAATGACACCGCGAGGTTGACGCCAATCTCTGCCCCGCAGCGCTCCATCATCGGGATGACGCCGCTGGTCGACAAAGTGATCCGGCGTTTTGATAGAGCGAGCCCCGCGCTATCCATCACAAGCAACAGTGCATCGCGGACATTGTCAAAATTATACAGCGGCTCGCCCATGCCCATCATCACAATGTTGGTGAGCAAGCGGCTATCCGCGCGGTATTCTGCCTCGTCCTCATCTTCGGCAAAATCCATCTTACCTTTGGGCCATTCGCCCAGAGCATCGCGTGCAAGCATTACCTGGCCAACGATCTCACCCGGCGTCAGATTGCGAACCAGACGCATGGTGCCGGTGTGGCAGAAGGTGCAATTCAATGTGCAGCCCACTTGGCTGGAGACGCACAGAGTGCCGCGATCAGCATCGGGGATGAAGACCATCTCGTAATCATGACCATCATCAGTCTGCAGCAGCCATTTGCGCGTGCCGTCAGTGCTATGTTGAGCCTCAACCACATGCGGGCGGCCAATCACAAAGCGCTCTGTCAGCCACGGACGCATGGTCTTGGAAATGTCGGTCATGTCCTCAAATTCGGACACGCCGCGATGGTATAGCCAATGATAAACCTGCTTGGATCGCAGCTTAGCCTGCCTTGTATCCAGACCCGCCTCTTCAAATAGCTCGCGAATGCGCGTTGGCGGCAGGCCGATCAGGTCAACACGGCCGTCCTCGCGCGGGGTAATGTCGCGCGCAGTGGGAACCGGATCGATTTGTCCGGCGATGGGCATGAGGTTGGTATCGGCCATAAGTTCGCCGCATATAGGCGCGCAAAAGCGCCTTTGCCAGCTTAGCGTTTGCGCGGCTTATCTGAGCCTTGCGCAGCCGAGCAGCGCGGCATCGATTGCGGTAGCGGCGCCAGCGAGCTGGTATCTGTCCGTGAAGGCGCGGCCACCTTTGTCACGAGTGCGAACACTCATCCGAGTGGCAGAGCGCATTGCGGCAACGATTGCGGCGTCCATGCTGGCATCTTTGGCCCAGGCATCGCCGCCTCCGCCGGTGAGGTCGAAACGTTTGCCACCAACGGTCAGGCGAATGGTCGCGCTCTTGGCAATTTCGCGAGACAGTCGCAGGTGCACCTGATTGCGGACAGAGCTTTTTGGCCATGTCGCAATGCTGGCAAAGGGCGCATAATCGCGCCGCGTCGTCGCGCTGGACGGTTTAGCGATCGCATAGCAGCGCGGTGTGCCGGGATCGCGGAAAGCGGCCCAGCTGGAATAGACGCCAAGGCTGTCTTTCGCCGCCAGCGGGCTGGCTAACGCAGTCCCTAGCGCAAGCACGCCGAGCAGCAGAGGACGCGAGACAAATCTCTTACCTATGCTCGCCATTTTGAATCGTCCCCCTCAGCCCGCGCTATCGCAAGTAGTAGCTGACCGGCTGCGCTCTTCCTGCTTCCTGCGGATACATGTGGCTGTAGGACACAGCGTTTCCGAGCACTCGCATTATGTAATAGCGGGTTTCGAAATTGGCTGGGACGCGCTCAATCCAGGTGACCCAATCGATATCGCCCCGGCGCGGATCGCCATTCAGGCGGAGCCATTGGTTCACCCGGCCAGGTCCAGCGTTATAGGCGCCAATGGCAAGCGGATAGGCGCCGCCATAATAGTCCATCATCCGCGCGAAATAGGCATCGCCCAAACGCATATTGTAGCTGGGCGAGCCAATCAGATTGGCTGAGAGGTATTGCATCCCGAGCTTGCCCGCTTGCTCGCGCGCGGTTCCCGGCATCAATTGCATCACGCCGCGCGCGCCGGCGTGGCTGACCCGGAAGCGGTCAAATTCGCTTTCCTGACGGGAGATCGCATGCACCATCGTCCAGTTTGCACCGGGAGGCGGTGTGACGGTTGGGAAGCCAAGGCGTTCAAAGCCTTTGAGGCCGTGCTCGCCTGCGGTCATGCCAGCAACGACGGCCATTTCATCAAGGCCCGTTTCAGCGGCGAGATCGGCGACCATGCTCATTTCTTCGGGCGTGTCGGCAATATCAGCAACAGCTTCAAAGAAGCGCCGCTCAGTTTGCCACGCCATGCGGTTCGCCGCGATAGAGCGGATCGCTTTTACAACCGGGCGGCTGTTGAATGCAGTGCGCTGAGCCTGGCTGACTTCGATTGGCGCCAGCGGCGCGAATTGCGGCAGTGGGCGGCCCAATGCCTCATGCGCGAGCTGGCCATAGTAATATTCCGGAAACTCGGCGGCCATCTCAAAATAGCGTGTCGCCTCAGCGGTTTGGCCTGCTTGACGAGCAGACCTGCCAGCCCAGTAAAAGCCTTTGGCCCGGATCAGGGGCGTGCCTGCGCCCGCACCATAGCGATAGAACAGAGGCGCTGCGGCGGCTCCATTGCCAAGGCTCCAAAGCGCCTTCGTCCCGCCGAGCCACATCAAATCGGTGTAGCGATCGCGCAAGGCGAAGGAGCCTTTCGACACGTCGGTTCCCGGCTTGAACAAATCGTCAGCAGAGGCAGCAATTGCGACCGCTTGACGCGCGCCAGAAGCTTTGGCGACGCCCAGCATTTGCGCGACCATATCCTCTGGCTTGTGCGAGGTGCGGGTGAAGTTCGGACGCGTCGTCAGGACATTCGCGGCCTGGGCAACTTGCCGCTTGGAGCGCAATTGCTTCACGTAATTATAGACGAAACCCGGATCACTGCGCGCGCCGGAGGGCACATTGCCAGTGTCTCCGCGAATCACGGCCAAGCGGGCCATCGCCATTTCGCGCTCACTCGGCGCAACATTGACCATGTGACGCACGGCCGCTTCGCTTTCGCTTTGCCAAAGGAGTGCATCCATCCGCGCGCTATGATCGTCGGCGGTGAGGCGTGAGCCAAACAGTCCCATGATGTAAGCTTCTGCCGGGCCGCTCATTTCGCCGCCGCGCCAGGCTTCGCGCGCAACGTTAAAGGCCTCCGCGCGCTGCGCGCTAGCCAGAGCCAGTGCATAGCGTGCTCGGCCAGGATTGGTGAGTGGCGGATGGGCATCAAAGAAACGAATGAGATCCGCTGAGGAAGGTGCCTCGTTCTCTAGCGCATTTTCTGCGCGCACTCGCAAAGTGGCCATGCGCGGAAAGTCTGGATAGGCGAGGGCAAAGCCAGCGTAATCTGAAAAACTGGAGAGGCGAGATTTCTGCAAAACCTCCCACCGGGCGATCGCTTGCCCAATGGCGCGCGGCTGCTGAGCCAGCATTGTGCTGGCCCCTGGCGAGTTTGCATTTTGGGCAAAGCACGGGCCCGTCATAGCGGCTGTGCTGGTGAAAAGAATGGCGGCGACGGCAAGGGGATTGCCAAAAGAACTTTTACGCATGCTGGACATAATGCCGATCGGCTCCTTATCAGGCGCTGAACAAGTGCCTTAGCTTTTGGAGAATTGCTTCAAATAATCGCTAAGTGCCTAGATAGAGGAATACAACAATGTTTAGCGGTTCAATCCCCGCTCTGGTGACTCCTTTTCGCGATGGAGCGTTTGACGAGGCTGCATTTCGCAAGTTGGTCGACTGGCAAATCGAGCAGGGCAGCGCGGCTCTGGTCCCGTGTGGGACGACGGGTGAAGCCTCGACACTCTCCAATGCAGAGCACCACCGCGTTGTTGAGGTTTGCATAGAGCAAGCCGCAGGCCGAGTGCCGATTATTGCGGGGTGTGGTTCCAACGATACGAAGAACGCGGCTCTGCATATGAGCTTTGCCAAAAAGGCGGGAGCCGCGGCGGGGCTTTGCGTTGCGCCTTACTATAACCGCCCAAGCCAGGCCGGGCTCATCGCGCATTTCAGCTTTCTTGCCGAGAACTGCGACTTGCCGATTGTGCTTTACAATGTGCCAGGCCGCACGGTGACCGATATTGCGCCAGAAACCACGATTGAGCTCGCCAACAAATTTCCTGAGAAAATTATCGCTATTAAAGATGCGAGTGAAGATCTTTCTCGCGTGGCCGATCACCGCATGGGCATTGGCCGCACGTTTTGTCAGCTCTCTGGTAATGACGAACTGGCCCTGCCGTTCAATGCTGCGGGCGGTAAAGGGTGCATTTCCGTGACGGCTAATGTCGCGCCGGCGCTATGCGCAGAATTTCAGCAGGCCTGTGCTGACAATGATTTGGTCCGTGCGCGGGCTCTCAACGATCAGCTTTACCCGCTGCACTACGCCATGTTTTCTGACTCGAGCCCGGGTCCCGTCAAATACGCACTGAGCCGAGTGCAGGATTGGGCGACGCCAGAGGTTCGTTTGCCGCTATGCGAAGCGAGTGAGGCCGCGCGCAAAGCGGTGGATGCAGCACTCGAGCATGCGGGGCTGACCTGAGCGCTACGGGCGCAAGCCCGATTGCGAATCTCGCATAAGCCACTACATCACGCGCACCATGGCTAGACCCAAACCTGAGACTTTTGATAAGCACAAGACCGTGGCGGAAAACCGCCGCGCGCGCTTCGATTATCATATTGAGGACAAATTTGAGGCGGGTCTTGCGCTGCAGGGCACCGAGGTAAAGGCGCTGCGCGCTGGTCAGGCAACCATTGCGGAAAGCTATGCTGAGGTGCGCGACGGCGAGGTTTGGCTGATCAATTCGAATATTCCAGAATACAGTCACGGCAATCGCCTCAATCACGAACCGAAGCGTCGGCGCAAGCTGCTGCTCAATGCGCGCGAGATTGGTAAGATGTTTGGCGCGGTGGAGCGTAAGGGCATGACGCTGGTTCCGCTCTCGATCTATTTCAACAAACAAGGCCGCGCCAAGGTTGAACTGGGCCTTGCGAAGGGCAAGCAGGCGCACGATAAACGCGCGAGCGTCAAAGATCGCGATTGGAAGCGGGATAAAGCCCGCCTGATGCGCGAAAAGGGATAAGCCCAAAGCGCACGCAAACGCTTTAGTCATTTAATAGTCGCAAAGTTTTGTAAGATCATCAGCGACCCACTGTTCAGCGGCCAAATCCTACCCATATGCAGCCCATGTTCTATCCCTTGCACATTCTTGCAGATTCACAGCCTTTCGTTGTGGGTGGCCAGGTGCGTTGTGCAATCGGCGGTGGAGGGTTCGCATCGTGAGCCAAAAGCGCAGCAAAACCTGGGCGATGGATATGCTGCGCAAATATATGCCGACGCGCGAGCAGATGGCTGCCAACAAATATCTAAAGCCATTTGCGCACCGTTTTCTCTCACCAGAGCTGTGGCGGTTTACCCGCCGGTCTGTCCCGCGCGGTGTTGCGCTGGGATTGTTTGCGGGTTTTATCATTCCCGTTGGACAGATCTTCCTCGCCGCCTTTCTTGCTCTGCCAGCGCGTGCGAACGTGCCGCTGGCCGCGACGGTCACTTTCGTGACTAATCCCTTCACCTTCCCATTCTGGGCAGTGCTCGCAAATTGGCTAGGCGACATTCTTTTGCGGCTCGATCGCGCGGGCACCGGCGGCGCTGCTGAAAGCGAAATGGCGAGTGGGCGTTGGTCTTGGTTCTTTGAGCTTTTCGAGGGGGTGGGCGTAACGGTTCTAGAAACAGTGTTCGGCTTTGTCGTTCTGGCGCTGGTCGGCGCAGCCTTAGGCTATCTCATTTCCGGCGCGGTGTGGCGCGTGATGGTTGCGCGCCGCCGTGCAAAACGCTTGGCGCGGATGGAAGCGCGGCTCGACCAGCGGCTCAATGCCAATTAAGCACTAGAGCGGCTGGTTTGATCAGAACCGCGAACGATCCCTATTGCGCAGCGCCGCCAAGATGCTGCATCCGTAACGCTGAATCAAAACGTAAAGTGCGAGAGAAAAGAGCGCTATGAAAGCCGTCTTGCAGGCCAATGATCAAAACCGATTGATGATCGCTGGGCTGGCGGCTGCTCTGTTTGTCAGCGCCGGAGTCCTATGGTTGGCAACGCGTGAGCCAGCATTGGTGCTGTCCTATGCTCTGGGGCTTGGTGTGTTGCTGATCGGTGTGTTCACCTTTGACAGCATGCGCGCTGAGCCAGTGGCTCAGATCGAAACCTCGCCCGATTGGACGGTTACAATCGCCGCAATCGAAGAAGCGGGGGAGGCGGTTGCAATTACAGACCGCGCGAACCGCCTGGTATGTGCAAACTCTGCTTTTATCGATGGGTTTGGAATCGGCGCAGCTCCGCCTTCGCTTCCGCTGGAGCGCGAAGGCCTGGAGGCGATGACCCGTCTGGCGCGCGAGGCCTGGCGCGATGGATCGGGCGCATTGAAAGAGCTTGCGGGCAAGGCCGGCGAAACTCCGTGGAAGGTCACGGTTGAGCGGGCAGGACGCGGCGAAGATCATCTGATCTGGCGTTTCCGGCGCCATGTTATGCCGAGCAGCGACGCGCTGGCCGACCTCAATCTCGCTGGACCATTTGGCCAAATGCTGAGCCGAGCGGGCATCGAAAGCGCGATCACTGGCCCAGATGGCGTAATCAAGACTGTGAGCGCCGGTTTTGCCGAGCGTTCGGTTGGCGATTCTACCGCAACCATGGCGGGTCAGGATTTTGTGACTTACCTCCGCTCTGATGACCGCGACCGGATATTCTTTGCCCGCGAAGGGCGAGGGGGCACGCCGCAGACTTTGATCCATGTGCCGCTTGATGATCCAAGCGCTCAGGTTCAGTCCGGTCCGGACGAAGGGCCATCTTTGATGCTGCTGGTGGACAGCGGCGTTGGGATCGGCAGCGGATGGGATGGCTCCTCGCAAGCGGGCGTGGCTCAGCTCGACGCGTTGCTTGCGCAATTGCCCCTGGGTCTGGCGATGACAGACCGCGATGGGCGCTTCCTGTTCTGCAACGATGCCTTCTTGCGCTCGGTTGATCGGGAAGGGCGCGGTCTGCCCGCATTCCCGACCGACCTGGTGGTGCGTGAGGACAAGGGCGCGATGTCCGATGCCGTGCGGCGTCATGGCCGGGGTCCCGCGACCAGCGGCGATATGGCGGTGCGTCTGTCAATCCAGCCCGAAGAACCGGTTTCGATTGGTCTCGCCGGAGTGCGCGGATTGGGCGAGGCGGCAGTGCTGCTCAGCCTGGCCGATTCGAGCGAGGAAAACCAGCTCAAGCGGCAAGTTGCGCAGGCCACAAAGATGCAGGCGGTTGGACAATTGGCGGGCGGTGTCGCGCACGACTTTAACAACGTGCTCACAGCCATTATCGGCACCTGCGATCTGATGCTGCTGCGCCATACGCCGGGCGACAGCGACTATGACGACATTCAGCAGATCCGCGCCAACTCCAACCGCGCAGCCTCGCTGACCCGGCAATTGCTCGCATTCTCTCGGCAGCAGACCCTGCGTCCCGAGATCCTGCAATTGCCAGATGTGGTGAGCGAAGTTGGGCCGCTAATCAAACGGCTGCTGGGCGAGAAAATCCAATATTACGTCCAGCATGACCGGGATTTGGGACCGGTACGCGCTGACCCTCAACAGCTTGAGCAAGTGATCATGAACCTCGCGGTGAATGCCCGCGACGCGATCCAGTCAAACGGCAAGGGGAGCGGCCGCATCTCGCTGCTGACGCGCAGCCTGCAGGCAAAGGAAGTGATAAAGCTGGGGTCGGAAATTCTCCCAGCGGCGGATTACACCGTGCTGATTGTGCAGGACACTGGCGGCGGCATTCCCGCCCATGTCCTACCCAAATTGTTTGAGCCGTTCTTCACTACCAAGGAACAAGGCAAAGGCACCGGACTTGGCCTTTCCACAGCTTACGGCATCGTAAAACAGTCGGGCGGATTTATCTTCGTCGACAATGTTATGGATCAAAACGACCGTCCAAAGGGCGCGCGCTTTACGATCTATTTCCCAGTTTACGCAGGTGAAGCCCCCAAGAAGATTGCCGAACCTCCGCCAGAGCCATCGTCCGATTGGGCCGAAGGTGGCCGGATCCTGCTCGTCGAAGATGAAGACATGGTCCGCGCAGTTGCGGAGCGCGCGCTTGCCCGCGCAGGCTATGAAGTCACTGCCTGTCCCGGCGGGGAAGAGGGGCTGGCCGCAATCACAGACGGCGGCGAGTTCGATCTCATCGTCAGCGATGTCGTGATGCCCGGCATGGACGGTCCGGCAATGGTGCGCGCGATCCGTCAAAAACTGCCGCATATGCCGGTGCTGTTTATGTCCGGCTATGCTGAGGAGCAGCTGCGCAAAGACATCGATATTCCAGACATGCACTTCATCCCCAAACCGTTCAGCGTCCAGGCGATCGGCGACAAGGTCGGCAGTGTAATGCAGCGCGTCAGGCGGAGCTAACGTGCTTCGCAACTTTGCGCCAGCACCCTGAAATTGCTATAAAAAGCGACTGTCTGGAAAATTCACAAGCACCGCACTCGCACTAGCCAAAGGTCCATTCATCGCGCATACAGTACGCCCCGTCATGCTTATTGGCGGGTTCAATAGGAGGCTGGGTGATGAACGCGATTAAGCTGGGATTGGTGTCAGGTTTGGCACTTGGGATGAGCGCTCTTGGAGCAACGACGGCCACCTCACAATCATTGCCAGATCCGGATGAAACCGCGCAGGGCGATGTCGCGGTTACCATCTACAACAACAATCTCGCGCTGGTGCAGGACGTGCGCCAGATCAACATTGAGCGCGGTCGCAGCCGGGTTGAATTTCCCGATGTCTCGGCAACAATTCAGCCGCAAACGCTGAGCTTCTTTGCGCCCAACACCTCTATCATTGAGCAAAATTTTGACTTCGACCTGCTGACGCCGGCGAAGATGATGGAAAAGGCGATTGGCCAAACGGTCACTCTGCTGCGCACCAACCCCGCGACCGGTCGAGAGACCCGAGAACGCGCGAAAGTGCTCTCTACGGCTGGCGGCGTTGTGGTTCAGATCGGCGACCGGATCGAAGTCCTGCGTGATGATGGCCTGCCTGTCCGTGTGATCTTTGACCGAGTGCCGCCCAATCTGCGCGCTCGCCCGACATTGTCAGTCAATCTCAACAGCACTCGCGGCGGCACGCGCCCTGTATCGATCCGCTATTTGACCGGCGGACTTGGGTGGAACGCGGATTATGTCGCGCTCTACAATGAGCAAACCGACTCGATTGATATGCAGGGCTGGGTCACGCTTACGAACAACACTGGTACTACGTTCAACCAGGCAAAGACGCTACTGGTTGCTGGCAATCCGAACAATCGCGGAGGCAGCAGTCGTGGGCGCGGAAACCGGAACTTGATCCAGCCCGGTACGGAAACCGCCGCGCGCGAGCAGCTGGGTGATTTCTATCTCTACCCGATCAGTGGGCGCACAACGATCGCCAATGCGCAGACAAAGCAAGTGAGCTTCCTCGATGTGCAATCGGTCCCGGCTCGCAAAATCTACGAGCGCACAGTTGGCTGGCTCACGAACGACCGTAGCCCGGTGAACGTCTCGAGCGCGATCTCGTTTTCCACCTCGCGTGATCAAGGGCTTGGTGACGCTCTGCCATCAGGCACAGTGCGGTTTTATCAGCGCGACAACCAAGGCACGCCGCAATTTATCGGTGAGAACAATATTGGCCACACGCCGATGGGCAGCGAACTGTCGCTGAGAACGGGCGATGCATTCGACATCTTTGTTCAGGCGGAGATTGAGAAGCGCGAGGAAATTACGAGTTCAGAATGGGAGCGCACCGCGCGGTTCCGTGTGCTGGAGGATGGCGAGACCACCCGTCAGGTCGAGGTTGAGCGCCCCAAGAAATATTACCGCACAACCATGCGCTACACGCTGACCAACGCGAAAAGCAGCTCGATCGATGTCGATCTGACTCAAGGCGGGCTTTATCGCGGATATTGGTCGAACGATTACCGCGTGGTCAGCGAGGATATTACCGGGGAACAGATCAATTACGATCGGCGCAAATGGGTCGTGCCGGTGCCCGCCAATGGCAAGCGCGTGGTGCGCGTCACTTACGAAACCCGTTACTAAGGGGGCGGGCGATCATGCGGATCCCCGCATCCATTGGACTGGCGCTTGGCCTAATGGCCAGCGCGGCTGTCGGCTCGCCTGCGATTGCTCAGGACAGCCCGGCGGTCAGCTCACCTGAAGTCCAAGCTGTACCCCAAATCCAAGCGGAGCCAGCGCGGCAGGCCGTTGACGCCTCTGCGCCGCAATCGCTTTCGGTAACCGTCTACCGCGATCCGCGTAGGCAGCTTGGCCAAGAGATGGACCGCCGTTGGCCGCAAGGTTTCGCCATGATCAGCGAGACCCGCACAGTCACTTTGCCGCCTGGCCAATCCACCATCCGCTTCGAAGGCGTGGCCGAGGGTATGGTCGGCGTCAGCGCAATCGTCTCGGGCCTGCCGGGTGGAACGATTGAGAAGAACCGCAATGCGGACTTGCTTTCACCCGCTGCTCTTGTGAACGGAGCGCTCGGCAACCGCGTGACTTTGACGCGGACCAATCCTGCAACCGGAGCAGAAGAGGCTCAAACCGCGGTCGTGCGCACACGGGCCGATGGCGGCTTGGTGCTGCAGACCGACCAGGGATATGAGGCGGTGCGCTGCGCGGGTCTGCCCGAGCGGTTGACCTTTGACCGCGTGCCAAAAGGCCTATCGGCCAAACCCATCTTCACCATCGATACCCAAGATGCGAGTGGTGGGACATATGAAGTCGTACTGACCTATCTCGCATGGGGCTTCGATTGGCAGGCCAATTATGTTGCAACCTTGCCCGACCCTGAGGATGGCTCGGCCGGCGGCTCAGCGCGGCGAGGTGAGAGTGGCAATTTCAAACTTGGTTTGATGAGCTGGCTCACGATCCTCAATGACAATGGCCAGAGCTTCGACGATGCGGAATTGCTGGTGATAGCTGGCTCGCTCAGCGTGGTCAGTGATTTTCGCAGTCTTGCGACACCACCTAGGGCCGCTCCACTGCGCCTGACATGCTATCCGATTGGCAGCACGGCTGCTGGCTCTCCGGTTCCATCGCCTCAGTCGATCGTGGTGACTGGAAGTCGAAAGAACTCACGGATGGAACTTTCCGCACCCGCACCCGTCATGGCGATGGCGGACGTGGCAGGTGCCGTTGGCGAAGCGGAAGCCATGCAAGCTGTCGAAGAACAGCTGGGCGATCTTAAGCTCTACCGAGTGCCCGAGCGCGTGAATGTCTCGGCCAAAGGGCTTAAACAGATCGCCTTTCTCAATCGGCAAGAGGTTGATGCGCGCTATCTCTATACGGTGAGCTGCGGGTTTTCGGTGACGCTTGACGGCCAGCCCAATCCCGGTTTTGAACGCGCGGGCATGCTGTTGGTGACTAAAAACGAGACCGAGCGAGGGCTAGGCGTAGCCCTACCTCAGGGCGGGCTGACCGTGTTTGAGCCGAGTAGCTTCGGTCCGCAATTGGTCGCTGACGTTGATATGCGCGATTACGCTGAGGATCAGGACGTCGAGCTGGAAATGGGGGAGAGTAATCAGGTCTTTGGGAAATGCCTTCCTGCCCCTGGCCCAGTGACGACCGGCAATATGAGAAGCTGGTTTGGCAATGGCGCGGAAATCACTAACGCCAATTCGCACCCAATCACGGTGCGGCTCGACTTTGGCGACTCAGCCATTTGGGAGGTGCGTCTACAGGGCGCTAAGACTCGCATCAAAGATGGCCGAATAATCGCGGAAGTGGATGTTCCAGCGAATTCGGAACGCACGTTCCGGTGGTCAATTCGGGACCCCAACTAACTTTTTTCCGCGGTCTTTCTAGCGTAATTTCAGATGTTTGCTTGCCTCATTGTCGTGGCGGAGTAGGAATTTTCATGTTCCCTACTTGTTCTTATGGAACAAACCCGGTACAAGCTGTCTCAACAAGGGGTGGTCGATAACAATTTGTCGGCCCTAGGCAAGTCAAGGAGGCCATGCGATGTCTGCAAGTCTGAAATTGGTAGAAAAAGGAAAGACCGTGGACCGTCAAAAAGCGCTCGACGCTGCACTTGCGCAAATAGATCGCGCTTTCGGTAAAGGTTCAGCGATGAAGCTGGGCTCTCGTGAAGCAATGAATGTTGAATCCATTCCAACTGGTTCGCTTGGACTTGATATCGCGCTTGGTATTGGTGGCCTTCCAAAGGGCCGCGTCATTGAAGTGTACGGGCCGGAAAGCTCGGGCAAGACGACCTTGGCGCTGCATGTGATTGCAGAGGCTCAGAAGGCTGGCGGTACCGCGGCTTTTGTTGATGCGGAACACGCTCTCGATCCAGTCTATGCCAACAAGCTGGGCGTCGACATTGATGAACTGATCGTCTCTCAGCCTGATACGGGTGAGCAGGCACTCGAGATTACTGACACGTTGGTTCGCTCCAATGCGATTGACGTGCTGGTGGTCGACTCGGTCGCGGCGCTTGTCCCCCGCGCAGAAATTGAAGGCGAGATGGGCGACTCCCACGTCGGCCTTCAAGCGCGGCTGATGTCCCAATCGCTGCGCAAGCTGACCGGGTCGATCAACCGTTCCAAATGCATGGTTATCTTCATCAACCAATTGCGGATGAAGATTGGCGTTATGTACGGCAACCCCGAGACGACGACTGGCGGCAATGCGCTTAAGTTCTACGCTTCGGTTCGCCTAGACATTCGCCGCACGGGCCAGATCAAAGACCGTGACGAAGTGGTTGGCAACTCAACCCGCGTCAAAGTGGTGAAGAACAAAGTCGCGCCGCCGTTCAAGCAGGTCGAATTTGACATTATGTACGGTGAGGGCATTTCCAAGATCGGTGAGATACTTGATCTCGGCGTGAAGGCAGGCCTCGTGGAAAAATCAGGTAGCTGGTTCTCTTACGACAGCGTGCGGATTGGTCAGGGCCGTGAAAACGCCAAGACCTTCCTCAAAGAGAACACAGAGATGTGCAATCAGTTGGAAGCCGCCATCCGCGGCCGCACCGACGAGGTTGCCGAGGAGATGATGACAGGGCCGGACGCGGACTCTGTCGACTGATCCTCAAGCGAGTGCGGTTATCGCATTCGGAAAATCGGAAAGCCGGCATGCGCCATCCCCCTTGGCGATGCCGGCTTTTCTGCGTCTGCTCTCCGCTTAGCCTATGCAAAATCGGCGGATGCGGGCCCGTCTGAAGCGGCACCGCACTTATGAAGAATTGCGAACTCAGTGCGCATTGATCACGCGGTGGCTTGTCGCTGACCGCGTGATTGCCTAACTGCATTCTCGCAATGACTTCTACCAACGATATTCGCCGCTCTTTTCTCGACTTCTTCGGGAATGCTGACCACGCTGAAGTGCCCAGTGCACCGCTGGTCCCTTATAATGACCCGACGTTGATGTTCGTGAATGCGGGCATGGTGCCGTTCAAAAACGCATTTACCGGTCTGGAGACGCCGCCCGCACCGCGCGCCGCGTCATCGCAAAAATGCGTGCGGGCCGGGGGTAAGCACAATGACCTCGATAACGTCGGCTACACCGCGCGGCATCACACTTTCTTTGAGATGCTCGGCAATTTCTCGTTTGGCGACTATTTCAAAGAGCAAGCGATCCTGAATGCATGGACGCTGCTGACGAAGGAATGGGGCCTTCCCGCAGAGAAACTGACCGCGACAGTCTATCACACCGATGATGAAGCGTTCGATCTGTGGCGCAAGATCTCCGGCCTGCCTGAGGACCGCATCATCCGCATCCCGACCAACGACAATTTCTGGTCAATGGGAGACACCGGGCCGTGCGGTCCGTGTTCGGAAATTTTCTATGATCACGGCGATCATATCGCTGGCGGCCCTCCGGGTAGCCCGGACGAAGACGGCGACCGCTTTGTAGAGATCTGGAATCTCGTCTTCATGCAGTTCGATCAGAAGGCAAGCGGCGAGCGCACTGACTTGCCGAGCCCGTCGATTGATACCGGCATGGGGCTGGAACGCATCGCTGCTGTCATGCAGGGTGTGCACAACAATTACGACACCGACACGTTCAAAGCTCTGATTGCGGCATCGCAGCAACTCACCGGTATGGGCAGCGAAAGCGATGCAGTCGCGAGCCACCGCGTGATCGCGGACCACTTGCGCTCGGTGAGCTTCCTGATGGCGGACGGTGTGCTGCCGTCGAATGAGGGCCGCGGATATGTCCTACGCCGGATCATGCGCCGCGCGATGCGGCATGCGCACTTGCTCGGAGCGAGCGAACCTCTGATGCACCGGCTCGTCCCGGCGCTGGTGACCGAGATGGGGCAGGCCTATCCAGAGCTCACGCGCGGACAGGCGTTGATCCAGGAAGTGCTCGAACGCGAGGAAACGCAGTTCCGCAAGACCTTGGATAAGGGCCTAAAGCTGCTCGATGAAGCGACAGGCACCATGAGCGAGGGCGGCGAACTCGACGGTGAGACCGCATTCAAGCTCTATGACACCTACGGCTTTCCCTATGACCTCACCGAAGACGCTTTGCGTGCGCGCGGGATCGGCGTCGATGGCGCAGGCTTCGAGGCGGCCATGGAGCGCCAAAAGGCGGCGGCTCGCGCGGCTTGGAAGGGGTCGGGCGACGCGGCCTCGGGCGAGGTGTGGTTCGACATCGCAGAGCGCGAAGGCGCAACAGAATTCACCGGCTACAACTCCACCTCGGGCGAGGGCACGGTGATCGCGATCGTGAAAGACGGTGCAGAGGTTCAATCGGTCAAAGCTGGCGAAAGCGCCGTTTTGTTGACGAACCAAACCCCATTTTACGGCGAAAGTGGCGGGCAAACTGGTGACACTGGCAGCATCAGCACGCCGTGTGGATTTGCCGCCAATGTTTCGGACACGGCGAAGCCGCTGGGACGGCTGCACGCGCATCAGATTGAGGTAACCGGTGGCAAAGTGTCGGTCGGCGACAATGTTCACCTTGAGGTTGATGATGTGCGGCGCGCGCAGGTGCGCTCAAATCATTCCGCAACCCACCTGGTCCACGCGGCGCTGCGCAATCGGCTTGGCGGGCATGTAACGCAGAAAGGTTCGCTGGTAGCGGAGGACCGGCTGCGGTTTGATTTCTCGCATCCAAAACCGTTGGAGGCTGAAGATATCGCTGTGATCGAGGCTGAAGTGAACGCCGAGATTAGAGCCAACGAGCCAGTCGGCACGCGGTTGATGAGCCCCGATGACGCGGTGGAAGCCGGCGCTTTGGCGCTGTTTGGCGAGAAGTATGGCGAGGAAGTGCGCGTGCTGTCCATGGGACGCGCGGGCTCGGAAGGGCGTTCATTCTCGGTCGAACTGTGCGGCGGAACGCATGTCTCCGCCACAGGCGACATCGGCGTATTCCGGATCATTTCTGAAAGTGCAGTCTCCTCCGGTGTTCGCCGGATTGAAGCACTGACCGGCGAGGCTGCGCGCAATTGGTTGGTCGAGCGTGAGGAAGCATTGAAGGCGGCGGCGAGTGCAATTCGCGCCACGCCGGAAGAAGTGCCTACGCGGGTTGCGGTGCTGCTCGATGATCGCAAACGGCTCGAAAAGGAGCTCGCCGAGGCGAAGAAGGCGCTGGCACTCGGCGGAGGCGGTTCAGGAGGGGACGGCCCGGCCACCTCAGATGAAGATGTCGGTGGGGTGACCTTCAGCGGTCAGGTGCTCGATGGCCTGAGTCCGAAGGAACTGCGCCCGCTACTGGACGAAGCGAAGACACGGCTCGGCTCCGGGATCGCAGCGGCGATTGCTGTCAACGATGGCCGGGCCGCAATTGCGGTTGCAGTGACCGACGATCTGACCGAGCGTTTTGACGCGACGGCCCTGGTGCGTGCAGGCGTAGAAGCGCTGGGTGGTAAGGGTGGAGGCGGCCGTCCAGACATGGCTCAAGGCGGCGGTCCCGATGGTAGCAAAGCGAGCGACGCTCTGGCGGCGGTCAAGGCCGCTATCGCCGGGTAGGTGCAGGCTAAGGCGCGCGGGTTGAGGTGCGCAATTGCGGCTTGCTGGATAGCTTGCCGTCGCGCTCCAGCCGCTCCCTGAACTCGTCGCGCTTCTCGTGGATAGAGGCGATCACCGGGCCCATAGGGATACCGATATCGACCAGCACGGCTTCCGATAGCTGCAGCGAGCTTTCGAGGTTTTCTGGCACCGCATGGCTGGCCCCGGCGCGGTATAGCGCCGCCGCGTGATCGGTGTCGCGCGCCCGTGCAACGATCAGCAGATCAGGGTAGCTCTTGCGCAGCTTTGTGACCAAGCGCTGTGCCAGGACAGGCTCATCCATTGTCAGCACGATTGCGGGTGCCTTCTCAATCCCGAGCCGGGACAGTGCATCCCCGCGCGCGGCATCGCCAAAAGCGGAGCGGTAGCCATCGCGCGCGGCGCGTTCAATCAGGTCCGGGTCCGAATCGAGCGTCACATATGGCTGATTGTGCATCACCAACATGTCGGCGATCAGGCGGCCGACGCGGCCTGCGCCGATGATAATGGTGCGCGCTTCGTCATCGTCTTCGTCGGGCAGCTCGGGCACCGGCTCCACACGCCGCGCGATGACCCGACCAAGGCGGGCGAGCAGCGGTGTGATGGTGAGGCCAATCGCTGTGACGATCTGCCAGAATTGCGCGGTCTCTGTTTCGACCACAAGGGCGGTGGTCGCGGCAGCCAAGACGATGAGTGTTGTCTCGCTGGGGCTAGCCATTAGTACGCCGGTCTCTGCTGCGGTGCTCTTGCGCGCGCCCATCAGGCGCAGCAATACGCCTGTGACAATCGCTTTGAACACCAGCACACCGACCACTGCGAGCATGATCTCGGCGAGGTTCTGCCAAATCGTGGCGAGATTGATGCTCATCCCGATGGTGATCAGGAACACGCCGAGCGCGAGGCCCTTGAAGGGCTCCATAATGCTCTCAACTTCGCCGTGATACTCGGTTTCCGCGATCAGCAGGCCAGCGATCAGCGCGCCAACGATAGGCGAGAGACCCACTGCTGAGGTCGCGAGGCTGGCGCCGATCACAACCAGCAACGAAGCGGCGAGGAACAGCTCCGGACTTTTCGTGCGGGCGGCTTGCGAGAACAGCCGGGGCAATGCGAAGCGGCCAATCACTAGCAGCGCCAGGATCAGAAGACCGCCTTGCCACAGCGTGTCGGTTAGGCCGCTCCAACCTTCGGCTTGGGCATGCGGGGCCAATGCGCCAAGGATGAAGACGATCGGCACGATCATGATGTCTTCGAACAGCAGCATGGACAGCGCCGCGCGGCCAACCGGCGATTTTGTGCCAGAGATCGGCAGCACGATTGCGGTGGAGGAGAAGGCGAGGGCGAAGCCAAGCGCGAGCGCTCCGGTCCAGTCCATTCCGCTGACATAGCCGAAGAACGCAGCGGATGCGGAACCGATAATCAGCAGTTCAAGCGAGCCCAGGCCGAAGACCAGTTTTCGCAATTGCCACAGACGGTTGAACGACAGCTCTAGCCCGATTGCGAACAGCAGCAGGATGATGCCGAAGTCGGCAAAGGGTGTTAATCGCTCCGGGTCTGATATGGTGACGTGCCGGAGGCTGGGGACCGCTTCGACCAGCGTGCCAAGTCCGTACGGGCCAACCAGGACCCCGATTAGGATGAAGCCAATGATCGGCGTGATGCGGAACCTGGCGAAGACCGGAATGACGATTCCAGCGGCGCCCAGGATGACCAAAGCATCTTTCATCATGGGTGATAGGGAGAGTTCGCCCGCCATGTCAGCAGGCCAGAAGCAGCGCTATGGCATCACCAGCCATCTGCGCCGCTCCTGTATCAAGCAAGATCGAAACTACGACCAGTTCGCCATTTCCTTCTCTAGGTTCGTGACGATCGCCTCGAAGAACTGCTCGGTTGTCAGCCAGTTCTGGCTTGGACCGATGAGCAGTGCGAGATCCTTGGTCATCGCGCCGTTTTCGACGGTTTCGATGCAGACCCGCTCAAGCGTTTCAGCGAACTTCACGACTTCTGGAGTTTCGTCGAACTTGCCGCGATACATCAGGCCGCGTGTCCACGCGAATATCGATGCAATCGGGTTGGTCGAGGTCGCTTTGCCTTGCTCATGCTGGCGGAAGTGACGGGTAACGGTGCCGTGTGCGGCCTCCGCTTCCACAGTCTTGCCATCAGGGGTCATCAACACGGAAGTCATCAAACCGAGCGAGCCGAAGCCTTGAGCCACGGTGTCGGACTGAACGTCGCCGTCATAGTTCTTACAAGCCCAAACGAACTTGCCGCTCCACTTCAGGGCAGAGGCGACCATGTCATCGATCAGACGGTGCTCATAGGTGATGTTCGCTTCCTTAAACTTGTCAGCGAACTCAGCTTCAAACACTTCTTCAAACAGGTCTTTGAAACGGCCATCATACTTCTTCATGATGGTGTTCTTGGTGGAGAGGTAGACCGGCCATTTGCGATCCAGCCCGTAGTTCATGCAGGCGCGCGCGAAGTCGCGGATGCTGTCATCAAGGTTGTACATCGCCATGGCGACGCCAGATGACTGGAATTCATAGACATCGAGATCGATGTTCTGGCCATCTTCACCTTCGAAGACGAGGCGCAGCTTGCCCGGGCCAGGGATCAGCGTGTCGGTTGCGCGGTATTGGTCACCAAAGGCGTGACGGCCAACCACGATTGGGTCAGTCCAGCCTGGAACCAGACGCGGCACGTTGTCGATCACGATAGGCTCACGGAAGACAACACCGCCGAGGATGTTGCGAATCGTGCCGTTTGGCGAGCGCCACATCTGCTTGAGGCTGAACTCTTCAACGCGGGCTTCATCAGGGGTGATGGTTGCGCATTTCACGCCAACGCCGTGTTCCTTGATTGCGTTCGCCGCATCGACCGTGATTTGGTCGTCGGTTTCGTCGCGCTTCTCAATCGAGAGATCGTAATACTTCAGGTCAACGTCGAGATACGGCAGGATCAGCCGTTCACGGATCCATTGCCATATGATCTTTGTCATTTCATCGCCGTCGAGTTCAACGACCGGGTTCTTGACCTGGATTTTTTGCATGGGAAGTGTCCCGTCCTTCATTGGATTTCGTGTGTTCGGATTGTGTTAGATAATCCCTGACCGCAGGCCTTAGCAGCTTTTGCCCATCCCTCAAGCGTCAGCATGCCCCCAAATGCCATTGTTTTGGGTGTTTTCGCGCCATTCGCGGCCACTGTCGGTTCATCGCAGCTGAAGCACGCTTGGAACGCCTGGAACACAGTCTTAGCGCGAAAATCCAATCGATCACACGCGGCCAGTTTGATCGGATTTATCGATGAGGGGCGAGGGCGGAGCATGGGCGCTGCTATATCGCGCAGCGCGGTGTGTAGGAAAGCGTTTGCGGCCCGCACCAAGGCCCAATTCCGCCGCAAAGCAAGCCGCCCGAAAGCCCGCACACACCTAATCTCAAACGCGCAAACAAAAACCCGCCGGGTAAGGGCGGGTCTTCGTGAGTTTCGTGATGGTGGGCGTACCAAGATTTGAACTTGGGACCCCTGCAATGTCAATACAGTGCTCTACCCCTGAGCTATACGCCCGCACCATCATAGAACGCCATGATTGCTCATAGCGGAGCGGCGCATTAACGCGGCTCTTTCAATCGCGCAAGCCATTAGCTTGCACGGGCGCCCAAATTCTAAAGGCTCGCCTCGCGCTGCTCTTCAAACACGCGCTCCACCTCAAGCACGAGATCGCGCAGGTGGAATGGTTTGGAGAGCACCTTAGCGTGCGGCTGTTCGCGGCTTGCGCGCAGGGTAACGGCGGCAAAACCAGTGATAAACATCACCTTGGTGCGCGGGCTGATCTCGGCGCAACGCTGCGCCAGCTCAATCCCATCCATTTCCGGCATGACAATGTCTGACAGAAGCAGGTCAAAATGCTCCTTTTCGAGCAATGGGACCGCCTCGGTTCCCCGATCCACCGTCGACACCTCATATCCGGCATTGGTCAATGCCCGCTCTAGGTAGGTGCGCATGGCTTCTTCATCCTCGGCGAGGAGGATCTTGGGGGAGGGGTTTGTCGTCATGCGAATCCAATAGCACCGCGAGCTTAAGAAATCCTAGCCGAAGATGCGATTGCCCTGCTTTGAGACATGGATCATCGCATTTACTGTATTTGGGATGTTTTTGACTTGGCCCGCGAAAGCAGGCAGCAAACCCATGGCTATGGTTTTCAGCAAACATAATCAGGACGATTCGCGCCGTGAAAGCGGCGGGCGCGTCGCGGGCGATGCCCATGGCCCGGCGTTCAGCTTTATTGCGCCCGGCTCCATGCCATTGCCGGTTATCGTTGCCGCGCCGCATGGCGGGAGGGTCTATCCGTCAAAAGTGCTCGCGGAAATGCGCGATCCAGAGCTTTCGGCCCTGCGGTTGGAGGATCGCTATGTCGATCTGCTGGCGAGCCGTATTGCCAGGCAGACTGGCACAGGCTTGATGGTGGCGCATGCGCCGCGCGCGATGCTGGACCTCAACCGCAGCCGCGAGGATGTCGATTGGGGCATGATCATCGGCGAGGATAAGCCGATGGTCCGCAATTCTCAGGTTAATCGCCGCGCGCGCAGTGGGCTGGGCCTGGTTCCGCGCCGTCTGCCCGGGTTCGGCGAGATCTGGCGCAGCGCTTTGCCGCGCCGCGAGCTGCAACAGCGGATCGACAATATTCACCGGCCTTACCACGCGTTTTTGACTCAGGAATTGGAGCGGATTCGCGATCGTTGGGGCGCGGCCCTGCTGGTCGATTTGCATTCCATGCCGCCGCTGCGCCGTTCGGATTCGCAAACCCGCGCGCCCAAAGTGGTGCTGGGCGACAGATTTGGCGCGTCTTGCAATGGCGGGCTGATCGACCGCGCGTTCCGTTTTCTTGAAGGGCAGGGCTATTCCGTGGCGCACAACCGGCCTTATGCGGGCGGATTTGTGCTCGACCGGCAATCATCGCCATCGCGCGGTATCCATGCGGTGCAGGTTGAAGTGTGCCGGTCCACCTATCTCGATGACCGGATGGCGGAACCCAGCGCCGGGCTAGGCCCAATGGCGAAAATGCTGGCCGGATTGGTGCGAGAACTGGGCGCGGAAACGGCGCGTTTGGGCGATGATGGACGCTTTGCGCAAGCCGCCGAATAAGCGCGGCACTGGTTCATGAGCTTTCGCCACCAACCAATTGATCCCACATAAAAAACCACCCCGTGCAAAACTGCACGAGGTGGCCAAGGTTCAGGGAGGATCGCGCCATATGGCGCGGTCTGTCAGCTCGGTCATGAGGGCAACCTTGCTGACACCAAATAAATAGGGCTTGGCAAGGGCTCGTTCAAGCCCCGGCCAAGCCCTGAGTGCTTCGTTAAGGAAGCTGCGTCGTGCGGATCAGTTGACCGCAGCTGGCGCAGGTGTTGGTTCTGGCATTTTGCCTTGTGCGGTTTGACGCTCAAACAGAGTGCGCATCAGGTTCAGTGAGAACAGGTGAGCATGGATCAGCAGGATCATGCCGTTCTTGTTCAGCGCCTCGAGAGTGTCCGCTGGCAATTCGCGCAGCTTCTTCTCGTCGACCATGCGGAAACCGCGGTAGACAAATGGATTGTCAGGCATGTCGTTGCGGGTGATCGCAATCTCGCCGTCCATCAGAATGTCGAGCTTTTTCAACTCTTCCAGGAAAGCGCGGGTGCGCTGGCCGGACTCTTCGAACTTGCTGCAGAAATCGAGCACGCTCTTAGTATATTCGCTGGATTCGCCCTTGTCATCGAACAGCTCATTGCCGTCTTTGTGATCGCCAACGACGCCTGAACTTGGGTCGAAGCAGAGCGAAAGTTCTTCTGAACCTTCCTGCAATTTGGCGAGCATGAAGGGATAGCGGCGCACGTAAGCTGGCACGTAATTGTCAGCCATCATCTTGCCGTCTTCACCGATGAAAGTGTTCACGCCTTCGTTAAGACCCATCAGCGCAATCGGCAGTGGGTTTTCGCCAGCGGTAAACACAATCGGGTAAGAACGCTGGGCATCGACGAATTCGTCAACCGTCAGCGGGATTGCGTGAGACTCGGCGAGGAAAGACGCATCGTCGAAAGGCTTTACCTTCCAATCCTTGTGCTCCTTGCTGTTAAGCGGGAGCAGGTCTTTGTAAAACAGTGGAAGCTGCGGCTGAGGCGCGCTGGCCATGAGGTTTCTCCGAAAATTACGGTAATGAAAAATTTGGGCGACTGGATAGCAAGCTATAAGCCGAACGGGCCGCGCTGTAGGCGTTCATGCGCCCGCGCGCAAGCACGGTTCAATGATTGATGAGCAGCTTTCCCGGGTTGAACAGTGATTTGGGGTCGAGCGCTTGCTTTACACTGCGCATGATTGAGAGCGTGGCGGGATCGCTGAGCCGCTCCAATTCGTGCACTTTAAGCTGTCCGATGCCGTGTTCGGCGCTGATCGAGCCGCCCCATTCGCACACCATTTCATAGACGAGGCTGGAGATTTTCTTGCCCTCGGTTTCTTCCCATGTCCCAGGCGTGGCGCCGCTGGGCGCGAGGACGTGAAAATGGACATTACCATCGCCCAAATGGCCAAAGGCCGCCGCTGTTGTGCCGGCAAAGGCGCTTTCGACAGCCGGGATCGCCTTCAGGATAAATTCGGGCATTTTCTCCACTGGCACAGAGATATCGTGCTGCATCGCTGGGCCAATGGCGCGCTCTGCGGCGGAAATCGAATCGCGCAGCAGCCAGAATTGCTCCGCCTGCGTTTCATTGGCGGCGATGGCGGCATCTTCGAGCAGGTCTTTCTCAAAGGCATCGGCCATGATCGCCTCGACCCGGTCGCGCAGGGCATCGGCGTCGTCTGCGGTCGAGACGAATTCGATCAGCGCATACCAGGCTTGGCTTTGGGTGAGCGGAGAGCGCGCATCGGGCAGATGATCGAGCACATTGATCAGGCAGTGGTCGGGGATGACTTCAAAGCCCTCCAGCGTATCACCCATCGCGCGGTCAACATGGCGCAGCAGCGTGCGAGCCGCGGTGATGCTGGGGAGGCCAGCCCAAATCGCGATCCGGCCGCGATGCTCGGGCAGCAGGCGCAGGTTGGCGGCAGTGACGATGCCCAGCGTACCCTCTGATCCGATCAGCAATTGTTTGAGGTCAAACCCGCGATTGTCTTTCTTAAGCGCGGTCAGCCCATCGAAAATCTCACCATTGGGCAGGACCGCCTCCAGCCCGAGTACCTGAGCGCGCATCGTCCCATGCCTCAGCACTTGCGTACCGCCCGCATTGGTGGAGACGAGCCCGCCGACGGTCGCAGAACCTTTGCCGCCAAGCGTCAGGGGAAAGCGCATCTGTTTCGTCTCAGCGGCCTCATGCAGGGTTTGCAGGATTACACCCGCCTCGCACACGGTCTGGCCAGCATCTGCGTCCATGCTGCGGATGGTGTTCATCCGGCGCAGCGACAGCAGAATGGCCGCGCCGCTCTCATCGGGGGTTGCGCCGCCGCACATGCCGCTGTTCCCGCCTTGCGGAACGATGGGGATGGAATGCTGCGCGCATAATTTGACGAGCTCAGCGACTTCGTGCGTCGAGGCTGGTGAGGCGAGGGCAAGCGCGCGCCCAGTGTAGCGCCCGCGCCAATCGGTCAGCCATGGCTCCAGCGCGTCGCTGTCCTGCGTGAAGCCTTTCGCCCCAAGCAATTGCGCTGCTGCGGTGAGGAATTCGTGGTGGTCCGTCATCGTGCTCGCTATGCCACACAGCGACGCGAATGCTCCAGAGTTTTGTAATCAAACTGGCAATCAATTAAGCCGCCATTCAATTCTAGCTGCTACACGCGTCCAATCGAGCAAGCCCACAGGGGGGTGAGCGACACTTTTTAGGAGGCCCAGACCATGCAAGGCATGCTCGCATTTGCGGCCCCAATTGCGTTGTTTGCTGTGCTCGCCTCGCAAAGCACTGGGGTGGCCAATGCGGCTCCAGCGCCGTTTTCGCCGGTTCCAGTTGAAACGCAGGCGACTGATGTCGCGCCGTCCAATGGGCTAAGTGATGAGCAGAAGCCGCCGCTCGCGAAATCGCAGGCAAAGACGCGCAGTCAGTCTGACATTCCCGTATCCGCCAATCCGCTGAACGCGTGGCAACAAACCAATACCGTGCACCAAGTGCGCATTGAGCAGCGGGTGATTATCCGCATTTCTCCTCAGCGCCCGAGCCGAGGCAGTCAATTGCTGGCCGACCTCCCGCGCCAGGGGCTCAACACGCGCTATGAAGAGCGCAAGATGGACAAGTGCCTCGCGGTGGAACAGATCGCGGGCGTGCAAACCGGGCGGGGCAACCGCCTGCTGCTGTTCCTTCGCGACCGCCGGATCATCTCGCTCAACCTCGAAAAAGCCTGTCTCGCCCGTGAGTTCTACTCCGGCTTCTATGTCGAGAAGAACGAGGACGGAAAGCTGTGCGTTTCGCGTGACAAGCTGCAATCGCGCGCAGGCTCAAAATGCGAAGTGGAACGCATGCGGCAATTGGTGGCCGTCAAAGACTAGCCGCGCGCGAGATGCCGAGCGCAGCCGCGCCTTGTGTGCAAGCGCCCATTTCCTTGACTTTACGGCCAGTTTCAGCGATTGGCACGGCTCACCTTGAGCGAAGGGTTCGCACAAGGTTCTGACCGGCAGCGTGCTCGCTGCCCGCTATATCCGGAAAACACGCTTATAATGACTTTTGCCGATCTCGGCCTCTCACCTGAATTGCTCAAAGCCGTCGAAGACGCTGGCTACACTGAGCCCACCGCAATCCAAGCAGAGGCGATACCGCCCGTGCTGATGATGAAGGACATCATTGGCATTGCACAAACAGGCACGGGTAAAACCGCCAGTTTCGTGCTGCCCATGATCGACATCATGGCCAGTGGCCGCCGCCGCGCGCTGATGCCGCGCTCGCTTATTCTTGAGCCTACACGCGAACTTGCCGCGCAAGTTGCAGAAAACTTCGAGAAATACGGCAAGAACCACGACCTTAAGATGGCGCTGCTCATCGGCGGCGTCCAAATGGGCGACCAGCTGAAGGCGCTGAACGAAGGGGTCGACGTTTTGATCGCGACCCCGGGCCGCTTGATGGACCTGTTTGAGCGGGGCAAAATCCTGCTCAATGGCTGCGAATTGCTGGTCATTGATGAAGCGGATCGCATGCTCGACATGGGCTTCATCCCGGACATCGAGTTCATCTGTTCCAAGCTGCCTGAAACGCGGCAAACCATGCTGTTTTCAGCGACCATGCCGCCGCCAATTGCCAAGCTGGCAAAGACGTTCCTGTCCAATCCCAAGCGGATCGAGACGGCGCGCGCGGCGACCACCAACAAAGATATCACCGCCTTTAAGGTGCATGTTGAACAGCGCGCCAAGCTGTCGACACTGCAATGGTTGCTGCGCAACGACTTGGTCGAAACCGCAATCGTGTTCTCGAACAAGAAAATGACCGTTCGCGAGCTCAATAAGAAATTGCAGAACGATGGTTTCCGCAGTGGAGAGATCCACGGCGACATCGATCAGAACACGCGCCAGAAAGAGCTGGAGCGGTTTAAATCAGGCGATATCAATATTTTGGTTGCTTCTGATGTGGCCGCACGCGGGCTCGATATCAAAGGCGTCAGCCACGTCTTCAATTATGATACGCCGTGGCACCCGGATGATTATGTCCACCGGATCGGCCGCACGGGCCGCGCCGGGGCGAAGGGCCGCGCGTTTACCTTTGTGACCAAATCCGATGCTGAGGCGATCGACAATGTCGAGAAGCTGACCAAGAACAAGATTGCAGTATTCGGCAAAGACGACGTGCGGGTTGAGATCGCCGATCCAAAGGCATCGAAATCCTCCGATGATGATGGCGAGAAGCCAGAGAAATCGGAAAAGCCTGCGCGCCGCTCTCGCTCAAAGAAGCGCGACGAGGACGGCGATACGCAGGACGCACCGCGCGAGGCCAAGAAAGAGCGCAAACCGCGCCGCGCCCGCGAAGATCGCCCGGAACGGGAAGGGCGCCCTGCACGAACAGAGCGTGAAGAGCGACCTGAGCGCGCAGAAAAGCCCGAGAAACGCAACCGAGGCGGTCGCCGCCGCCGCGACGAGGACGACGAGCCAGTGCCAGCAGGCGAATGGAACGGTCCAAAGCCCGGTTTTCTCGACATGGGCTTTAAGGATTAATCAGCGCGGATTGCCCCGCAAATTTGCTGATTTTTTGAAAATTGGGTGGGGTTACCCATTTCCTCGGCGCAATTGCTTGGTAACAAGTCTTTGCGACCCGAGGTTCGAGCATCGAACCTTCATTATACGCCCCGCCGCGGAAACGCGCGCGGGGCTTTTTTTTGGGTGCGCGGCCGCACAAGACGTTTGAATTGAGCCGGGTCGTATTGACTAAAGACCTTAAGCGAGTCCGGCTTTTTCGGCACCGGCTTTCGGGACTAGGGTATTTCCGGCTCAGGGCACTGCGATAGCATGGGCGATCATGCGATTGCCCTCAAACACCGCGCGGTCCTCCACATTGGTATCGTCGACAAAGACGAAGTCTAAGACCCCGTCGGCGTTGCTGTCGCTGTGCAGCATCACGATATACATCGCGCCGCTTTCCGGCGTGGAGTTGAGCGTGATCGCCACGTCTTTGTTGGTGCCACTTTTGATGTGGGTGTAGCCCGCGACATAATCGCCATTGGGCTTGCCATCGATAAACGGATGCATGACGAGCCAACCATCGCCGTCGATGTGCACCTCTGAGAATGTCAGCGTGGTCCCATCGCCGCGCCGCACGGCGCTGGTCTGATTGGTGATCCGCTGCTCGGTGTAAGGGCGCTGCTCCTCGGCGAGTTTGACATCCTCGACAATGATCCAATTCGCCTCGCCATTGCCCAGCACAACGCCGCCGGGATTGGCTTGCTCCTGAGCGTTGGCCAGCGGCGCGGCCAGCAAGGCACCGAAAAGCGCTACGGTTCTCAATACAGATCTTGGTGACATCATCATTTCCCCTATCCCAAAAGGGCTTTCGCAAAGTCTGGCATATTCTTCAGCCGAGAGGAAGATGGAGCAAGGGGCCGTTAGGACTTGGTTTTGGTGGGAAAAATATCGCGTAAGCCTTCTTTGACCCTTTCGATTTACTCTTAGGCTCGTGGGCTGGAATGCCGGTTGCCAGCACGGCGATCTAGCAGCGCGATGTGGGAGATATAGTGTGCTTTCAAGGATTTCTGAGTGGTACCAAATGTACCAGGTGCAGAAGCATCGTGCTGGTACTGAACGAAAAATACGAAAACACGGTTGGACCGCGAACTACGTTTATGGTGAGGGCGAGGAAGATCACATCGACTTCGCCTATACGATCGCTTTTTCCGATTTGCGGGCGCCGGAACTGATTGTGTTCTCGCTTGATCCCATGCTGGTCAATTTTGTCTTCTGGGAACTCTTCGAGAGGGCGAAAGCTGGCCGGAAGCTCGAAGACGGGTTTGTTTTTAGGCCCCGTGACCCGGAGCTTAAGGGATTTGAATGCACCCTTCGTTCCGCGACAAAGCCAGAAACATGGAGCAAGTATGTGTTCGATGCGAAGGGCTATTCCATGCACAAGGGCAGGGGGGACAAGCCGCCGGTTATGCAAATTGTCTGGCCCAGCGCGGAAAACGGGAAATACCCATGGTCCCCGGAATGCCCGGCAACAGTGATTGAGAGCCAGCCAGCGCTGTATGAAACCGCGCCTGTGAGCAGCAGACCTGTGTTTGGATGCCGGACCTAGGCGTTATCGGAAGCTTCGTCTGCCGCGAGTTCCGCGAGGAATGCTGCGCTTTCGTCCAATCTCAGGGCCACGCCGGATATGGCTTTGGAGCCTCCGAAAAAGGTCGGAATATTGATCGGCTGTTTGAGGCGCAGGCTGCAATTGGGCGAAGACATAATCGCGAGGTTGAGCACTTCCTTGCTTTCTAGCTCCTCGCTGGAAAAAGCAGCATGGGTGGAGGCGATCGAGCCGCGCGGAACCTCAAAGTCATACAGCATCCCGCTGCGCACGCGCACGCTATCCTCCGTTAGCAACACAGGATTGATCCGGAAGCTTTTGAGCAGTGCCATCGTCCAGACAACGCCCCAAACGCTCAGCGCGAGCAGCACCCAAGCGACCGTTGGATTCCACAGCATCAGCAGGAAGTGAACCACGCTGAGCTCGATCAGTTGCAGCACCAGGAACGTCGCAACCATCGGCGTGAGATAGGTGTGATAGGCGAAGGCGCGCGCTCCGGCGGGCACATCGACAGGCGCGCCCCAGCGCAGCAGGCCGAGGCTCAGCATTTTGCATTCGGTCGCCACCTGCCTGACGAGCGGCTTTGGCAAAACGCGCTCAAACCCGGCGATGATCGATCCGGTTTCGCGGTAGGCCGTTATGACCCGGATCGCGGACATCGCCAGATAGAGGGCGAGGGTCACGCCAGCTGCGATCAGAACTTGCGGCAGGGCGAAGTACTCTGCGCGAACGGGCGCGGAGGCACCGACCAGAACAACAATGCTGGCGACCGAGAGCACGCCGATCACTTGGAAGAACGCAGGCTTGTGATCCTCCGCCTTCGCCATCAATGCGAGCAGCAAGGCATCCGCGACCACCCAAGCGAACAGAATGGCGGCCCATCCAGAATTTGCCTGTGCCCAAGGTGTGAAGGTCAGAAACCTGGCCAATGCGATGGCGGCCAAGGGGAGCAGCAGGGGCAGGCCCTTCGCTATTGGCCGAGGCAATGCGTGCATGGTCTGCTCCTTGCGTTGTTCGCCTGCTTATTAATTCACTGACGACGCGGTGCCAATGCGATTGTGCGCATCATGTGTTGCCATGAGCAGGACTTGGTGAGGCGGTTCACCCAGCCAATTTCACAAAGCTGTCGAGTACGCGTTTTGTGCCGTGTTCTTCGAACTCGATCTCCAGTTTATTGCCTTCCTGATCGGTCACGCAGCCGGTCCCGAATTTCTCGTGGTGCACCATTGCGCCGATGGTGATGTCGCTGCGGGGTTTAGCGGCGAAGCTGGCGGCGGAGCGGGTGTTTTCGCGCATGCGCTTGGGTGTGGTGTCATAGCCAGAGGAGAGCGCACGCTGCCATCCGGGACCGCGATTTTCCGCTTTGCCGGGCCGCGTTTGCGCGACATGGGCGAAGGGGTCGTCCTGCTCGCTCCAATTGGCCTGCCACAAGGACGCGCCGCCGGTCATGGTGGTTTCCTGATCGATGTGTTCGTCGGGCAATTCCTCGATAAAGCGCGAGGGGATGGAGCTGGTCCATTGGCCGTAAATCCGGCGGTTGGCGGCGTGGAAGATGTGGCATTTGCGCCGGGCGCGGGTGATCGCGACGTAAGCGAGGCGGCGCTCCTCCTCCAGACTGGCGAGGCCGCCTTCGTCGAGCGAGCGCTGAGATGGGAACACGCCTTCTTCCCAGCCGACGCAGAACACATTGTCGAATTCCAGACCCTTGGCCCCGTGGATCGTCATGATCGTGATGGTGTCTTCATCGTCGCTGCGATCATTGTCCATCACCAGGCTGACATGCTCCAGGAAATCGCCGAGCGTTTCGTATTCCTCCATCGCGCGGGCGAGCTCTGAGAGGTTTTCCAGCCTGCCAGCGGCCTCTGGACTGCGCTCGTTTTGCAGCATGTCGTTATAGCCGGTTTCATCGAGCACCAGCCGCAGGAGATCGGCCGGGGTCAGTTCATCCGCGCTTTCGCGCCAGCTGAGGAATTGCCGCATAAGCGCGCCAATGGTGTTCGCCGCGCGCGCGGGCAGCTCGTCACTGTTGGCCAGATCGAGCGAGGCAGCGGCCAGCGGCATGCCTGTGCGGCGGGCGTGGCTGTGCATTTTCTCCAGCGTCTTTGCGCCAAGCCCGCGCTTTGGCTGGTTATAGATCCGCTCAAAGGCGAGGTCATCTTGCGGCTGAGCAATGACGCGCAGGTATGCGAGGGCATCGCGAATTTCGGCACGCTCATAAAAGCGGAAACCGCCGATGATCCGGTAGTTGATGCCGATCTGGATGAAGCGGTCTTCAAACTCGCGGGTCTGATATTGCGCGCGCACCAGAATGGCGACCCGATCCAGCGGCGCGCCCTCGCCCTCCAGACGCTCGATCTCTTCGCCGACCCGGCGGGCTTCCTCTGGCGCATCCCAAACGCCCACGACTTTTACTTTGTCGCCCGCGTTCACCTCGGTCCAAAGGGTCTTTTCGTGCCGCTCGCTATTGGCGCGGATCAGGCCAGAGGCCGCGCCGAGGATATGCGGGGTGGAGCGATAGTTCTGCTCCAGCCGGACCACATGCGCGCCGGGAAAATCCTTCTCAAAGCGCAGGATATTGGCAACCTCCGCCCCGCGCCAGGAATAGATCGACTGGTCATCATCGCCGACGACGCAGATGTTTTTATGCTCCTGAGCCAGCAGACGCAGCCAGAGGTATTGGACCGCGTTGGTATCCTGATACTCGTCCACCAGGATGTATTTCCAGCGCCGCTGATAATCGGCCAGCACATCGTGATGCTTGCGGAAGATGTTGAGAATGTGCAGCAGCAGATCACCAAAATCGCAGGCGTTGAGCGCGATCAGCCGGTCCTGATAGGCGCGGTACATCGCTTTCCCGCGGCCATTGGCAAAGGCCTCGCTATCCCCGACATCGAGATCGCCGGGGTTCAGCCCGCGGTTCTTCCAGCGGTCGATCAATCCGGCGAGCTGACGCGCGGGCCAGCGTTTCTCGTCAATATCCTCGTCGCGGATGAGTTGTTTCAGCAAGCGCAGCTGATCATCGGTGTCGATGATGGTGTAATTGCTCTGCAGGCTAACCAGCTCCGCATGGCGGCGCAGCATCTTGGCGCAGATCGAGTGGAACGTGCCGAGCCATGGCATCCCCTCAACGCTTTCGCCCAGATGGCACGCAACCCGTTCGCGCATCTCGCGCGCTGCCTTATTGGTGAAGGTCACGCACAGGATCTGGCTGGGGTAGGCGCGCCGGGTCGCAACCAAATGCGCCAGACGTGCGGTAAGCGCCGCTGTCTTGCCCGTGCCAGCCCCCGCCAGCATCAGCACTGGGCCCTCTGTTGTCAGCACAGCCTCACGCTGCGGCGCGTTCAATTGCGCGGCATAGGCCGGGATCGGCGCACTACCGGGCGGAGGAGCGTTGGCGGGTATGGCGTGGGGGTCTGTCATAATAATGCTGTGAACAAGTAGAGAACGTGATCGCCCCCCGCAAGCACGCATATTCGTTCATGCACGTCTCTTCTTTGGGAAAATGCGTCATTCCCCCGCAGTTTTTGCGAGCCATTCTCAACCCACCGCGCTTTCGCCACGCATGGCGCTTAGCCGTGCGCGGGATACGCCGCGTGCTTCGCCAAAGCCTTCGCAAGGCGGCAAAGCATCGGCATAAGGATGGGGCTTGCTCAAGAGGGGAACTCGTACGGGCAAGCGGGTCGCGTTCGTAACGCTTGGGATCAATCTTTATGGAGAACCCCATGCGTAAGTCTTTTACTTTTCTAGCCAGTGCCGGCCTTATGGCACTAGCAATTCCAATTGGTTCAACCGCGCTGGCTCAGGACGAAGCAGCGCCCGCCACATCCACCGATATGACACCCGATCAAACGGCCGCTTATGACAGCTGGCCGCCCGATCAGCAGGCCGCCTATGATACATGGCCGATGGAAACACGCGGGTATTACTGGACTCTCTCGCCTGATCGTCAGGAGCTGTTCTGGCGCCTGTCGGACGAGGATCGCGTGCTGATCACCTCCATGAGCGGACCGGACCGCGAATCGACATGGCAGGTTATTGAAGCCCGTGCAGCCGGTGCAGCGGAGCCTGCACCAGCCCCCGAAGGTGAACCGGCAGACATGCCGCCACCAGAAGGCGGTGAGTAAGGTGTGATCGGCTAAATACGGCCGATCATATCAATCGAAGCGAGCGGCGGGCGGTGCAGTGTCCTCTGCCTGGGCAGAATTTGCGCGAAACAGCACAAGTTTGCCTTTGCCGACCCGCCGTTCCGCTTCGATTTCTAAACCTTTGAGCGAACCCTTGACCGAAACGTCTTCTTTGGCTGCCACTTCCAATGCGATCCATGTGGCGGGGCCAATCCAATTGAGGCGCTGAAACCGATCAAGCGCGACCATTCCCGCACCCGTGAAATAGGGCGGGTCCATTAGTATCAGATCATAGGGCGCACGCGCTGGGCCAAGGCTCATGACAGAGCCGCCTTGCACGTCGGCGCGGTCTCTGGCGCTGAGCGATGCGATGTTGGCACGCAGCGTGTCGAGCGCCGCGCGGTCTTGCTCCACGAACAGGCAATGCGCCGCCCCGCGCGAGAGCGCCTCTAGGCCCAATGCGCCGGACCCTGCGAACAGGTCTGCGACGCGCAGGTCTTCAAAGCTGCCGAGACGGCTGTGCAGCATGCTGAACAATGTCTCACGCGTCCGATCCGCCGTTGGCCGGGTCGCATCGCCTTTTGGGGCGGCAACTTTGCGTCCGCGCCATTCGCCTGCAATGATCCTCATTGGCCTTGATTGTCCTGCTTACTTTGCTTGCGGGCCTGTTTTAGCGTGCTGACAAACCGGTCAAGATCGCCCTTGCGAATGCGCACGGCCTGGCCGCGTCCCAGATCCGCCAGCTCAAACGGGCCATAGGCGGTTCGGATCAGACGGCTGACCTCCAGACCCAGATATTCCAGCACTCGGCGAACTTCGCGGTTCTTGCCCTCTGTGATCGTCATCTCAATCCACTGATTGCGCCCGCCGCCTTTGCCGCCGTGTTCCTTGTTTGCATTGATGGAGCCGTAACGCACGCCGTCGATCTCAATACCCTCGGCCAAGGCCTCGAGCTGTTCCTGCGAGACATCGCCGAATGCGCGGGCGCGGTAGGTGCGCGGGATGCCGCTTGCGGGCAGCTCCATTTGCCGCTTCAGTCCGCCATCATTGGTGAGCAGCAGCAAACCTTCAGTATTCAGATCGAGCCTGCCGATTGGCATCAATCGCGGTGTACCCTTGGGCAGGGCATTGACCAGCGCATCATAGATTGTCGCGCGGCCTGTAAAATCACGCTCCGCCGTCAGCAGCCCGGTCGGCTTATGAAAGGCATAGAGTTGAGACGGCTCAATTGGGCCGACGGCCTTACCATCGACGGCGACGCCGCGCAGGTTGGTGAGGAAGGTCGCGGGCGTTTCCACCGGCTTTCCATTCAGCGTGATGCGGCGATCATCGATCATCCGCTCTATCTCGCGGCGGCTGGCAATGCCTGCGCGCGCGAGCAGCTTGGCGATGCGGTCGCCCTCTGGGCGGTCTGCGGACCTTGGCGTTTTGGGGGGCGTTTTGGGAGAGTTTGTCATGACTGGCCCGCGCCTAGGCTCTCCGACGGCGTCGCGCAACAATCTCGCGATGGGGGTGGGTGTCTAAAGCTCTCCGATCAGGAACGCTGTGACGGTTAGGCGGCTGTCATTTGGGAGGGGGGAGCCTGGAGAAAGTTCCTCAGGCGGGTGAGGAATGTGGCCGGAATGCAAGCGGCATCCGCGATAGAGGATCAGCCGGTCAGGTTTCGCCTCAACCTCACCAATCATTTCATAGCGGTCGCTATCGCCGTGATGATAGCTTGGGGGCGGTGCGCCAAATTCAGCGTCATCCTCGGCCAGACCCTGTCTATAAGCCTGTGCCCTTTCCGCCGACACAGTCTCAAACCCAGTGCGCCGGTGGCGATAGAAGCTGGTCCCGCCTTGGCCCGTCCCTTGAGTGTATTGCACCACGGCAATCAGATTGGGCTCTGTGCCGTCATAATGCGGAATACGCTGAGGCGGGGAAAGCTTGCTGGGGGGAGTGGTAACAATCGAAAAGGCGCAGCTTTCGATGGTGATTTGCTTGGTAAGGCCAAACTCGCGCGCTAGCGCTTCAGAGAGCACCTGTCCCTTGGAGCCAAGGTAGTTTGGATCAAGCGGGCTGCGGATACCGGGATAGCCCTGAGCTGGCGCATAGTTGGCGCGGCGTCCGACGGTAATGAGGCGTTCCAATTCACCGGAGAATCCATCAATCACCACCACCGGCTCGGCCTCTTTACCAAAGCGGCGCACGTCGTAGCTTTTCTGAGAATTGAGGGCGTCCATAGCGGGGGCTTTATGCACTCTCCGCTATGGCGGTTGCTATGGCTTCATCAAAGCGCGCAATGCCGCCTTCCAGCGTGCCGAGGGTGAGGTGATTGATCGCGCCGCTTTCGAGGCCTTGCTGACCCAGCTCGGCCGCGCGGAAATCTTCGCTGGCGAACACGCCGCCATCCAGCAGATTCCAGCTGCGCTCCCAATGGCTGTGCGCTTTGTTGGTCTGCGGTTCCTCCGGGATCAGCATGAAGTCCTCAACCAGAGTGTGATTGTGAGCGCTGGGCATCAGCACCATGACGTTCACATAGTCGGGGCTGGGGACGATGATCGTTGCAGGCAGCAGTTGGTAGGCAAACGTGACGACCTGACGCAGCTGCGCCATATCCTCAAAGTTTAGCCCCTCCATCTCCTCCAGCCGCCCCACGGCGGAGCGTTGATGCGGGCCGATGTTGTCGCCGCTGGTCACGCCATCCTTAAAGAACGGGCCAATCGTGTTCGCATGCAGGCGGGTGACATGATAGCTTTCGAGGAAGGCGTCCATGATGAGCTTCCAATTGCCCGCGACCGAATGGGTCTTGCGGCGGAACAGATAAGCTTGATCCATGCCAAAGGCCGCAAAGTCCTCGCCCAATATCTTCGCATGACTGAAGTCTGCGTCCGCCTGAGGCGCAAACCAAATGAGCCCGCCTGCCTCAAACGAGGGAAGCTCAGCGAGGCCATGCGCGCTCTTATCAAGACCGGGAAATGTCTCTGCGCGCGGTAGGGCAAGCAGCTCTCCATCCAGCCTGTATGTCCATGCGTGATAGGGGCACACCAGACGGCTGGCGCATTGCACTTCATCACCCTCGACCAGGCGTGTGCCCCGGTGGCGGCATACATTGACGAACACATGCACTGTGCCGCTCGCATCGCGGGTGATCAGCAGCGGGCGGCCCGTGCCATCATGCGGCACCGACATGCCCGGCTCTGGTAGCAGTGCAGAGGGCGCGAGCACTTGCGGAAGCCGGTCAAACAGCGCCGTCTTCTCTGCCGCGAAATGCGCTGGATCGGTGTATAGGCTCGCAGGGATCGTCTTGATCCCATCTTTTGGCCGTGTACCGCCCGCCTTGATTTGCTCAGCCAGGGCCAATTGCCCCGCCGTCGGCCGCAGAATTTGGGCCGGATCATCCACCAAAGGTGTTGATGGCGTTGTTGGCGCGTTCATCGAAGCGTTCCTATTCCTCTCGTCCGCGAGTAGTGTTGCAGAAATCGGCCGGTATCGAAAGGCTGGGATCGAAAGGACGTTCAAATATGTCAGAGGCAGCGGCCAAGGCGAGTAAACCGGGCTGGGCAGAGGTCTTTCGCTCGATGGGGCAGAAAAAGACCGGCTATATGGCGCTGTTCGGCTTTGCCAGCGGTCTGCCCTTTGCCTTGTTCCTGGGTACTTTGTTTGCATGGCTCAGCGATGCTGAGGTCGATCTGGAGACGATGGGTGTCTTCTCGCTGATCGGTCTGGCCTATGCGTTCCAATTCCTGTGGTCGCCTCTGATCGACAAAGTGAACATTCCCGGCATGCGCCGCCTCGGCAAGCGTAAGCAGTGGATCGTGCCCTCGCAATTGCTGCTGGGGGTTATCCTAGTGTCGCTCGCGCTCAGCAATCCCACCAATGAGAGCATCGGCTGGTTTAGCCTGCTCGCAGGTATTGGCGCCTTGGCCAGCGCGACACAGGATATTGCAATCAACGCCTGGCGGATCGATGTCGCTGACGAGAAAGCGACGCTCGATATCCTCTCCACCGTCTATCAAATGGGGTACCGGCTGGCCGCACTGGTTGGCGGGGCATTGGGTCTGATTATTGCTGCTCGGATCGGCTGGCCTCAGACCTATTTGCTGATGGGCGCTATCCTGCTGGGGATTGGCTTCATCGGCCTGTTCGCCCCAGACAGCGACAGCAAGAAACTGGCCGAGGGTCAGCCCGCGGTTGTCGATGAGCTGTTCGTGGGCCTGCGCAAGCAAGGCGAGTTGGAACCCGGCATTCGCGCCAAGGCGCTGTTGGTGGTGGGCGGCCTATGGGCAGGCGCCATCGGTGTGGTCGTGACCTTCATGTATATGTCTTTGGCATACGCGCCGGAGGACCGTCCAAACCCGACTGAATTTACAGTCAATTATGGCCCGTGGATCATTGTCGCGACCATCATTGTACCTGCGTTGATCGCGGGCTGGCTGGCAAGCCAAAAGAAGCAGGGCAATTACCTGCTTACCGAAGATGCGCCCGTGCCGCAGGGTAGCGGCTTTGTAATGGACCACCTCTACCGCGCGCTGGTTTTGCCATTGGTTGAGTTTGTCGGACGCATCGGCTGGTCGCTCGTGCTCATCCTGTCGCTCGTTCTGACCTACCGGATTTGCGACGCGATCTGGGGCAGCTTTGCCTATCCATTCTACCTCGGAGAGCTGGAATACACCAAGGACGAAGTCGCCTTCGCCTCAAAATTCTTCGGCGTTGGCGCGATCATCTTGGGCCTCGCACTGGGCGGCTTTATGCTGACCATGATGGGCCGGATGCTGACGCTAACGATTGGCGCTTTGCTCGCTGCGCTCACCAACCTGCTTTACGCAGATCTGGCGCTGGGCGGGGCGAATATGCAGGCGGTCAGCGATGCGGTCGGTTTCTCCTGGGCGATCAGCCAAGTGCCCGTCATCGGCAGCCCATCGCTCGCCAAGCTGACTTTTACGATCTTCTTTGAAAACCTCGCCATCGGCATCGCAGGCGCGGCCTATATCGCGTGGCTATCCTCCATCGTGAACAAGAATTTCAGCGCGGTGCAATATGCCCTGCTGTCCTCGCTCACATTGCTGGTCGGCACCTTGGGTCGCGGAGCCTTGGGCGAGATGATCGAGGATCAAGGCTATTACGATGTCTTCATCCTGACGACGCTGATCGGCTTCATCGCGGTCGCTTTGTGCCTGGCCGAATGGTTCCGCCAATCACGCAGCGGACCGACCGGATCAGGCGTTGTCACGCCAGAGGCGCAGCCAGCGGAGTAGGCGCCTTTGGCCGAGCCTCAGCTTAGCGCGAAGCGCGATTGGTGGAGCGCGGCGAGACCCTATTTTGAAAAGGAATCGCTCGCCGCTTTCTTTGTCGGCGTGTCCTCTGGCTTTCCCTATGCGATGATCGGCGCGACGCTGACGACGCGGCTCGCGCAGGATGGGATCGACAAAGCGACCGTCACCGCGTTCACGCTCGCCTTCCTTGTCTACAATTTCAAAGTGTTCTGGGCATGGATCGTCGATGGCGTGCGCATCCCGTTGCTCGGCCGTTTGGGACAGCGGGTGTCGTGGATGCTGCTATCCGGCGTGATGGTGATCGCGGCGGTGGTCAATCTCGCGCTGGTCGACCCATCGGGCAATCTGCCTGCAACAATCATCGCCGCCGTCCTGGTCGGCATTGCCGGGGCGACATTTGACATTGTCATCGACGCCTACCGGATCGAGACGCTGAAGCCGTATCAGCTGGGCACTGGGTCGGGCATGAACCAATATGGCTGGCGCGTCGGCTCCGCCGGGGCAGGGGCCATCGCGCTGGTGGTCGCGGTGCGATATGGGTGGGAGGCCGCCTATCTCTCCTGCGCTTTGCTAGCGCTGCCCGCGATGCTTACCGCGCTGATCATGGGTGAGCCCGCACGGCGGCAAGTCACGATCGCGCGCAAAGGCGTCAGCGACGTGTGGCAGTCGATTGCCGGCCCTTTCAAAGAGTTCTTTCGGCGGCACGGCGCGTGGCTCGTCCTTGCCTTTATCCTTGTCCACAAAATCGGCGATACACTCGCGAACCTAACGTTCCGGCTGCTGTTTGATGATCTGGGTTTCAGCAATGATGAGATCGCAATTTATGACGTGGGCGTGGGCTTTTGGGCCTATCTGATTGGGATATTTGTGGGCGGGATTATCTATGCGCGTTTGGGCCTCAAGCGCTCGGTTCTGATCGCGCTCATTCTGATGGCGGTTTCCAATATCAGCTTCGCAGCCTTGGCGGCGGCGGGGCACTCAACTCTAGGGCTTGCCTCGGCCATTGGATTTGAGAATTTTGCCAGCGGATATGGCGGCGTGGTGGTGGTCGCCTATTTCTCGGCGCTGTGCGACCTGCGGTTTACGGCGGCACATTATGCGATGATCAGCGCAGCGGCGAGCATCGTTGGTAGGCTGATCACGGGGACCACAGCGGGCGGCCTGATTGAGGCCACCGGCTATGTGAATTTCTACCTGCTTACCACGGTTTTGGCGGTGCCGGGGATCGTGCTGTTCTGGTGGATGATGCGCACCGGATTGGTCGACGATTCCATGGGCACGGCGGGTAGGGAGCAAGGGCAAGTCACTGAGTGACACATACATTCCGTCTACCCTGAGCTTGTCGAAGGGCTGCACTGTTTCTTCTAACGACCAAAGGAAGTTCAGTCCTTCGACAAGCTCAGGACAGGCGGACGTTCTTTAGTCCGGGATCTCGTCATTCAGGCGCAGGACTTCGCCCGCCAGATAGAGTGATCCCGCGATCAGCACTGGGTAACCGTCATCGGGAATATGCAGCAGCGCGTCTTCAATGCCCGACGCTGCGCGCGCATTGGGTCCGAATGCTTCGGATGTATGGCAATCTTGGTCGGGCACCGGGACAATGGTGAGGCTACGAACTGCATCGCCCAGCGGATCGAGCAAGGCGCGCGGGTCTTTGTTGGCGAGCATGCCAAGAATGAGGTCCAGTGACTTGCCCTCAAACTCGCCCGCGATGGCTTCGCCCGCGCTGCGATTGTGGCCGCCATCGAGCCAGACTTTTCGCTCTTGGGCGAGAGCGGTTAGAGGGCCATCAGACAAGAGCTGCATTCGTGCAGGCCATACGGCGCTTTGCAGCCCTTGCATGATTGCGCTTTGCGAGATTGCCAATTTCTCCTGATGCCGGACCATAGCGACTGCGAGGGCGGCGTTGCTGGACTGGTGCTCTCCCGGCAATGCAAGTTCAGGGAAATGAAGGATGCCATGCTTGTCGCGATACCCTTCATCGCCGTAATTCCAGTCGCGCTCAATCCTATACAGCAACGATCCAGCAGCGGCCGAGCAGACCTGAATCTGTTTCCGCTCAGGGCTGCTCCAGCTGATGGAAAGAAGCGGCACGCCCTTCTTCGCAATCCCAGCCTTCTCAAACGCGATCCGCGCCATCGGCTCTTTCGGCACGCCTTCTTCCGGCGCGAGCAGGAACTTCTCGTGATCGATCCCCAACGCGGCGATCCCGCAGGCGGCCAGCGCGTCGGGCTCCAGCACATTGGTTGCGTCCAAGCGCCCGCCAAGCCCAACCTCGACCACGCAGGCATCGGCGGCCACGCGGCTGAACGCTAGGAAAGCGGCGGCGATGGTGATCTCGAAAAAGCTCGGGCCCAGATCCTCGCATGCGTCCAGCACCTCCGCCAGCAGCGCCGCCAAATCGGCATCGGAAATCAACTCTCCGGCCAGCCTGATCCGCTCGTTATAGCGCACCAGATGCGGGCTGGTGGTCATATGGGCGCGGTACCCCTCCGCCTCCAGCATCGCGCGCAGAAACGCGCAAGTGGAGCCTTTGCCATTGGTGCCCGCGACATGGAAAACTGGCGGCAATTGCCGGTGCGGATTGCCGAGCCGCTCCATCATCGCAGAAATCGTCTCCAGCCCGATGCGGCCCTCCGGCACGCTCAGCTGGCTTAGACGGTCAAGCTGAGCCTGAACGCGCGGGTCGTCGGACTTTCCGAAATCCATCGCTTTGCTGGCGACCAGATGCGTGGCTAAGCCGCGACGGGCGGCTGCAGATAGTCGATCACATTGGCCAAAGTGGCTTTCAGATCATGGCGCTTCACCACCATGTCGACCATGCCGTGCTTGTGGAGGTACTCCGCGCGTTGAAAGCCTTCGGGCAATTGCTCGCGAATGGTGTCCTGGATCACCCTCTGTCCGGCAAATCCGATCAGCGCGCCGGGCTCTGCAATGTGGATGTCGCCCAGCATCGCATAGCTGGCGGTAACGCCGCCAGTGGTCGGGTCGGTCAGCACGACGAGATAGGGGAGGCCAGCCTCTTTAAGGCGGCGCGTCATCACGGTCGCGCGCGGCATTTGCATCAGGCTGAGGATGCCTTCCTGCATGCGTGCTCCGCCCGCGGCGGTCACGACGATGTAGGGGCATTTTCGTGTAAGGGCGCGCTCGGCCCCGGCGCAAAACGCCATGCCCACGGCCATGCCCATCGATCCGCCCATAAAGCCGAAGTCCTGCACCCCGACGACCGCAGGGTGGCTGTCGATCGTCCCCGATCCGACGACAAATGCATCGTGATGCGGGTTGTTGGCCCGCGCGATTTTCAGCCGGTCAGTGTATTTCTTGCTGTCCTTGAACTTCAGCGGGTCTTCGGTGACCTGCGGCTGAGGCAGCAGCTCAAACCCTTCGTCCAGCAGCAGGTTCAGCCGCGCATCGGCGCTGATCCGGCCGTGATGCTCACAGCGCGGGCAGACCGAGAGATTGTCCTCAAATTCCTGAACAAACAGCATTTCCTGACAGGATTTGCATTTGATCCACAAATCCTTCTCAGAGCTGCGCTTGTCGCTAAACCCCAGGGAATTGCGGACGCGGGTGAACCAGTTCATTTCAAAATCCTGTTTGCTTGGGCGATCTAGGCTCTAGCCGTGTGGACCGCGTGCGCCAATGCTGATGTCAGCTCTTGTAGCTTGGCGGGAGCCTGTGCGCCATATTCGCCGATGATTTCCACAAGTGCAGATCCCACAACGACGCCGTCGGCGACTTTGGCGATATCGGCGGCTTGCTCTGGCGTGCGCACGCCAAACCCGACCGCAACCGGCAGGTCAGTGGCAGCTTTGAACCGCGCGACCGCCGCTTCAATGCTGTCCTGCGCGGCCTGCTGTTTGCCGGTGATACCCGCAACAGAGACGTAATAGAGGAAGCCATTGGCGCCCTCCAGCACGGCGGGCAGGCGCTCCGCATCGGTGGTAGGTGTGGCGAGCGGGATCCAGTCGATAAGATGGGCGTCGAGGTCCCATTTGAGCTCTTCATTCTCCTCCGGCGGCAAATCGACGCAGATCACGCCTCTGACGCCTGCTTTGTAGCAATTGACGGAGAACCAATTCTCACCGCGCCGGACCATTGGGTTGGCATAGCCCATCAGGACCAGCGGAACGTCAGGATGCCGCTTGCCAAAGTCTGCGGCTATTGCGAACACATCTGCGGTCGTCGTGCCCGCGCCAAGGCTGCGCAGATTGGCGCTTTGAATCGCGGGGCCATCGGCCATCGGATCAGTGAACGGCATGCCCAGCTCAATCACATCCGCGCCGCCCGCAACCAGCGCATCAAGATTGGCGGCGGTGTCACCATCGCCAGCGGTGATGAACGCGACCAGCGCAGGATGACCCTTGCGAAAGGCCGCAGTGAGCGGGGAAGGGGGACGTGTCATTGCTCAGCCCCCTCACCTTTTGGGGAGGGGGTTGGGGGAGGGGCACATGCCCGCAATTCAGCCACAAACTCAGACAATTGCACCAAAACTCCGTCCATATTTCCCATCACATCAGAATTTGAAAATCTGATCACACTGTACCCATGATCCTCAAGGGACTTGGTTCGCGCCGTATCATAGGCCGCGCGCCCGGAATGCGTATCGCCATCGACCTCAATGATCACTTTCGGATCGTTAGCGGCAAAGTCAGCGATGTGGGAACCAATTACCTTCTGTCTGCGGAATTTTATCCCTTGAAATCGGCCAGCGCGAAGCTCCATCCACAGCCGCTTTTCGGGTTCCGGCATGGCCTTGCGCATTTCCTTGGCTCGCTGCGTAAGAGCGGCGCTGCGCATCACCCCTCTCCCAACCCTCTCCCCTGAAGGTGAGAGGGCTTTTGGGTCTTGGAGGAGGGGTTAGCGATGGTCAAAGCGCACTGCCAACCGATTTGCGTTTTCCCCTGAGGATGGCCGCGATCAGAATAACGAAAAGCGCATTTGCGATCAGGAACCCAGGATCAGTAAGGTTTTCAACGAAACCCCAAGCCCGAGGTCTAAGCTCGCGCTCGAATGTCGCCCGTAAATATAAGAACCAATCCATCGCGATATTTCCGCCAAGCCATAGAAGCCAACCTTCAAGGTAGCATCGAGGGAAACTGTCTTTCGCGAACACTACGCTCACATCTCAACCCCAAGCTTCTCCGCCACGGTGAAGATGTCTTTATCACCGCGGCCGCATAGGTTCATCAGGATGATCTGATCCTCGCCCATCTGCTTCGCGCGCTCGGCAACGGCGGCGATAGCGTGGCTTGGCTCGAGCGCGGGGATGATGCCTTCGGTGCGGCACAGCAACTGGAAGCCGTCGAGCGCCTCTTTGTCCGTGACAGCGGTGTATTCGACCCGGCCGCTTTCTTTCAGCCACGCGTGTTCTGGCCCAATGCCGGGGTAGTCGAGCCCGGCGCTGATCGAGTGGCCTTCGGTTATCTGGCCGTCTTCGTCCTGCAGCAGGTATGTCTTGTTGCCGTGCAGCACACCGGGTGATCCGCCCAGCAGGCTGGCGGCGTGTTCATCACCGTCGAGCCCGTGGCCCGCCGCCTCAACGCCCAGCATTTTCACATCGGCATCGTCGAGGAAGGGGTGGAACAGGCCAAGCGCGTTGGAGCCGCCGCCAATGCATGCGACCAGCAGATCGGGCAGACGGCCCACGCGATCCAGCATTTGCGCGCGCGCCTCTGTGCCGATCACGCTTTGGAAATTGCGCACCATTTCGGGATAGGGGTGCGGGCCGGCGGCCGTGCCGATGATGTAGAACGTGTCGTGGACATTTGCGACCCAGTCGCGCAGCCCCTCGTTCATGGCATCTTTCAGGGTCGCGCCGCCGCTGGTGACGGGCACCACTTCTGCGCCGAGCAATTTCATGCGGAAGACGTTGGGCGACTGCCGCTTCACGTCCTCTGCGCCCATATAAATCACGCAAGGCAGGCCAAAGCGCGCGCACACAGTCGCGGTGGCAACGCCGTGCTGTCCGGCGCCGGTTTCTGCGATGATGCGGGTCTTGCCCATGCGGATCGCTAGCAGGATCTGCCCGATGCAATTGTTGATCTTATGCGCGCCGGTGTGATTGAGCTCGTCGCGCTTGAACCAGACTTGCGCGCCGCCCAGCGCCTCGGTCAGACGCTCGGCGTGATAAAGCGGCGAAGGGCGCCCGACATAATGCTTCATCAGGTCATCAAACTCAGCTGCAAAGGCCGGGTCTTGCTGAGCTGCGCGATATTCCCGCTCCAGATCAAGGATGATCGGCATCAATGTCTCGGCGACATAACGTCCGCCGAACTCGCCAAAATGCCCGCGATCATCAGGCTGGTTCTTAAAGGAATTGGGGGTGGTGTTGTTCAAAACAAAAAATCCGTTTGGGCTGAGCCTGTCGAAGCCCCGTTCTTCACTTCTGGCTCAGCACCTCAAGAAACAATGCAGCCCTTCGACAAGCTCAGGGCGAACGGGGGTGATTAAGTTGCAAGAGCGGCCTGACAGAAGGCCGCGATCTTGTCCACGTCCTTCACGCCGGGCGCGGTTTCCACCCCAGACGAGGTGTCGACCAGCTCCGCCCCGGTGGCGCGAATGGCCTCGGCCACGTTATCTGCATTGAGGCCGCCGGCGAGGCCCCATGGCACTCGATGATCGTGGCCATGCAGCAATTCCCAGCGGAAGGTTTCGCCATTGCCGCCGGGCAGCTCTTTGGCAGGAGCATCGAACAGGAAACGGTCGATCTTGCCGATGAACTTGCTGGCGCGTTCCAGCGTGCCTTCATCTCTGAGGCCAACGGCCTTCCACACCTCGACATCGGTTTTCTCGCGCACCAATCCGGCCCACTCGGGCGTTTCGCCGCCGTGAAACTGGACGATGTCGGGCTTCACGTCCGCGATGATTTTGCCCATTGCGGTGACATCAGCGTTCACGGTCAGCACGACGGCTTTGACTGAGGCCGGGATGAGCGCGCGCAGCCGCGCCGCCTCCGCCAGCGTGACGTGACGCGGGCTTTTCTCAAAGTGCACGAGGCCAATATGCGTTGCCCCAGCGGCGACGGCGGCTTCGATGGTCTCAGGCGTTTTGAGCCCGCAGATTTTGATTTGAGTAGAGGTCATTTGGAGGCTCTATACTTTCGCGACCAAGGATTGAAATAGCCAAGAAGCAGACCAATCAGCCAGGCTGGCATCGCGAAGGCTGCAAATAGGATGAGCCCGAAGCCCCAACCGAAACATTGCTGCGGGTTGGCGTGTGGCGAAAGAACGCATCCCTCGGTCGTTCCCCAAAGCAAATACACAGCGATTGGCCCCACAGCCGAAGCAAGCAGCACCACCCATCTAGCCTTCTTACGCATGTAAATGGATATGGCTGCACCGATTGGGAAGGCGACAAGGAAGATGCCCGACAGGAGCAGCACGCCCGCGTCGGTCATATCAAAGCGTGGCTTCGATCGCTCTTGCAGCGGCGACCGGATCTTCGGCGCGGCTAATTGGGCGTCCGATTACCAGCACGCTCGCGCCGTTGTCGCGGGCGGAGCGCGGGGTCACCACCCGTTTCTGGTCACCGGTCCCACTACCATTAGGACGCAGGCCGGGGACGACGAAGAAGCCGTCCTTCCACTGCTTGCGCACCTGGCCAACCTCTTGGCCGGAGCAGACAACCCCGTCGAGACCCGCTTCATGCGCGAGCTCAGCAAGCCGCATCACATGCGTCTCTGGACTGCCATAAACGCCGGTGCGGGTGAGATCGTTTGCATCAAGGCTGGTCAGCGTGGTCACGGCGACCACCTTGCACCCCTCAGCCGCCGCCGCCTTGGCATCTTCCATCATCGCACGTCCGCCGCTGGCGTGCACAGTGACGATGGCTGGCTCGCACAGATGCACAGCCTGCATTGCCCCTGCGACGGTGTTGGGGATGTCGTGGAATTTGAGGTCGAGAAAGATCGGCAGGCCAATATGCGCGATTTCATGCACGCCGTGGCTGCCATGCGTGCAGAAAAATTCCAGACCCAGCTTCACGCCGCCGATATGCGCTTTTACCTTTTCGAGCAGAGCCTTGGCAGGCTCAATTTGCGGCATGTCGAGCGCGAGATAGATCGGATTGCTCATATCAGGTGCTGCTTTCCGGTTTCGCTGCGGTGGGATCAGGGGTGAGGGTTCCGGTCTCTGGCGCGGCGGCGGGCGTTTGGGCCGCCTCTGGCTCGGCGTCCGGCGTAGCAGCGGTCGAGGTCGCCGCCGGAGCATGACGCTGAGACAGAGCGTTTGATTTCACCGCATTCTCTAGGCTGCGGATGCGGCGATTGAGCGACCATTTGCTGCCCCGGTGGTACAACCACATGGGCACTATGCCGAGCAGGAATGACACGATCACAATCGCAGGAACCCGAGTATCCCACACCAGGCCTGGCCAGATACGCACTTCGGTGGCGCGGTCGAAATTGCCAAAGGTGAAGGCGATGATTGCAATCAGGATCGCAATCCAGATGATCGTGCGCAAAATTTGCATGCAGAGTTTCCTAAACGGCTAAGCCACTGGCGGTGTTTGAGCAGCGCAGAACCTAAGCCTTTTCAGCCTTGAGTCTAGCGTCAGCTGCTGGGCGGCGCATCAGCCAAAGACGCGGGCAAACACCGTGTCGACGTGTTTGAAGTGATATCCGAGGTCGAATTTGTCTTCGAGTTGCTCGGTCGTAAGCGCGGCGGTGACGTCCTCATCGCCCTTCAGCAGGTCGAGCAATTGCAGCTGCCCATCCGATTCCCAGACCTTCATCGCGTTGCGCTGAACCAGGCGGTAGGCATCCTCGCGGCTGACACCGGCCTGAGTCAGGGCGAGCAGCACGCGCTGCGAATGCACAAGGCCGCCCATCCGGTCCATATTGGCCTGCATCCGCTCTGGATAAACCAGCAGCTTGTCGATTACGCCGGTCAGGCGCGCGAGCGAGAAATCGAGTGCAATGGTCGCATCGGGTCCGATGTACCGTTCGACCGAGGAATGCGAGATATCGCGCTCATGCCACAGCGCCACGTTCTCTAGGGCTGGTATGGCATAGCTGCGGATCATGCGCGCTTGGCCGGTCAGGTTTTCGGTGAGGATCGGGTTGCGCTTATGCGGCATCGCCGAGGAACCCTTTTGCCCCGGTGAGAAGTATTCCTCAGCCTCCAGTACCTCGGTGCGTTGCAGGTGGCGTACTTCCACTGCAAGCCGCTCAATCGATCCGGCAATGACGGCAAGCGTCGCGAAATACATGGCGTGGCGATCACGCGGGATCACTTGTGTGCTAACCGGCTCAGGCTTCAGGCCGAGCTTCCCAGCGACATGTTCCTCAACCGCTGGGTCGATATTGGCGAAGGTGCCGACCGCGCCGGAAACCGCGCAGGTCGCGATTTCCTCGCGTGCGGCTATCAGGCGGGTTCGGCAACGGTCAAACTCGGCGTAGGCTTGAGCCATTTTGAGGCCGAATGTTACCGGCTCTGCATGGATGCCGTGGCTGCGACCGATTGTGGCGGTGTATTTGTGCTCTTCAGCGCGGCGTTTGATCGCGGCGAGCAGCGCATCCAGATCGCTCAGCAAGATGTCGGATGCGCGCGCCAGTTGCACCGCCAGCGTGGTGTCGAGCACGTCAGAGCTGGTCATGCCCTGGTGCATAAAGCGGGCTTCGTCGTCCACTTGTTCGGCGACCCAGGTGAGGAAAGCGATCACATCGTGTTTGGTCACGGCTTCAATCGCGTCAATCGCCTCAACGTCGATCTTTGGGTTTGTCGCCCACCAATCCCACAGCGCCTTTGCCGCGCTGTCCGGAACCACGCCCAGCTCGCCCAATTTCTCGGTCGCATGAGCTTCAATCTCGAACCAGATGCGGAATTTCGCCTCAGGCTCCCACAATGCGCTCATTTCCGGGCGGGCATAACGAGGGACCATGGCTTGGGAACTCCAGTGTGAAATTGAGTGGGTAAAGATATGGCTGCGCGGCTATGCCGCATCGGCGCAGATGGCAAGGGTGGGAGCTGCGCATTGCCCCAGATTCTGCATAGTTTTATCCGCGTCAGTGCCGCCCTCAATTGTTTATCAATCGAATTGCTGTTTTCTCATTTGACAGCAGTATTTCGCGTTATAATCTGGCGATAATACAGGGAAAACGGGGCTAATTAATGACATTCCAAGTTTCGCGGACGGCAGTTTCGCTGATTGCATTGTGCTGTTCGTCGGCGGTGATCGCAGGGGAAGAGCCGCTTTATGAGCCGGCGCCCGCTTGGATTGAACCGGTCGTGTTGGCCGAGGTTGAGCGTGATCCGACCAATCGGCAGATCGTCAATGACACTCAGATTCGCATCGAGAATGGGCTGAACTGGGAATACACCGATGTGGTTTACCGTGTCGCCAGCCTGTCTGACCTGTCCAATGTCGGCACTCTGACGGCGCAGTGGCTGCCGGACAAAGGCGACTTGATCGTCCACGAGATTTCGATTGTGCGCGGCGATGAGGTGATCGACCTCGTCGAGCAAGGCGAGGTGATGGAGGTGCTGCGCCGCGAGCGGATGTTGGAGCGGCGTATCCTGGATGGGTCACTCACCGCGACATTGTCAGTTCCAGGCCTTGAAGTGGGTGACGAGCTACGCATGCGCTATTCGGTGACAAATTCCGATCAGGCATTGGGCGAAGAGGTCCAGACCCAGCGGTTCTTGTGGCGGGAGCCCGATACGGTCGCCGATTTTGCGCGAGTCCGCGCGTCATGGCCCGATGATCTGGACGTGCGCTATAAGGCTGGCCCAAATTTCCAATTGCCGCAGGTTGAGCAATCAGGCGGGCACAATTGGCTGGAGGTGACGCTGCCTCTGGAGGAAGCCGATGAGTTCCCGAACGATGCGCCGCTGCGCTATCGCCGGGGCACGATCCTGCAACTGGGCACCTTTGCCGATTGGGCAGAGGTGTCGAGCACTATGGCGCCTTACTACGAGACCGATGGCGCGATGGATGGCCTCGATGATTTGCTGGCCAAGGTGGAGGCCATTCGCGCCGAACATACCGGCGATCTAGAGCAAGCCGTTGCTGCATTGGAACTGGTGCAAGAGGACATTCGCTATCTGCTGAACGGGCTGGATGGCGGGAATTACCTGCCTCAAGACGTCGCGACCACCTGGGAAAACAAATACGGCGATTGCAAAGCGAAGACTGTTATCTTGCTAGCGATCCTGGACCATCTGGGGATTGAGGCGGAGCCAGTGCTGGTATCGAGCCGCGCGGGCAACACCGTGCCGATTTCCCTGCCAATCCCCGGCGCGTTCGACCATGTTCTGGTGCGCGCAGAAATTGGCGGCAATCTGTATTATCTCGATGGCACGTCGCTGGGCGCGAATATGTACACGGTCGGCAATGTCCCACCATTTGAATACAGCCTGCCTATTCGCAGCGCTGGTGCAACGATTGAACCGATTGAGCAGGTGTTGCCGCGAGTGCCGGAACTGCAAATGGACATCGCCGTCGACACCTCGGCCGGTCTGGATTTGCCCTCGCTGGTGACATTCGAGATGAAGTTTTGGGGCGCCGCCGCGGCGCAAATGAATGCCGAGGCGGAAAAGCTCGACGACGAACGCCGCAAGCAGATCGGCAGCAGATTTGGCGGCGAAATGGCGTTGCTAGACGTGGATATCATCTCTGGCGAGGATGACAGCGAAGCGACGCTGTTGATGACTGGGATCTCCGAAAATCTATTCGATTTCAATGGTGCAAAAGGGGAAGTCGACGCGACAATTGCCGCCGAGCAGATCACATTCGCGCCCAATCGTTCGCGCAAAGAATGGCGTGATTTGCCGGTTTCCGTGGGGGCAAGCAGTAGCGCCGCGTACAGCATGACCATGACGCTGCCCGACGACTTCGACGGTTATGAATTGGTGGGCAGCGATCCGATCGACGTTGAGGTTGCTGGACAGCGCTATACGCGCCAAACAAGCCTCGATGACCGGGTGTTTCAGGTTTCCGAAATTGTGACCACCAAGGGCGGCGAAGTTCTGCCAGAGGCATTCCGCGAGGAACGCCGGAAGGCGGCCAGTCTCGCGCGCCAAGAGACGAAGCTAACCACCTCTGATGAGGTGCCGCGCCGTTGGCGTTTCGCAAGGGGGGCGGATCGTAGCGTTCTGGCACCGCTCGAAGCAGCCTATGCGGAATTAATCGACAAAGATCCCGACGACAAAGATCCCTATCTGCGCCGCGCCGGCTTCCGCTATGTCACCTATGATTTTGCCGGTTCGCTGGAGGACATGAACAAGGTCATCGAGCTAGAGGCGACGGCTGAATATTACGGCCAGCGCAGTTCTGTGCATTCGCAATTGCTCGATCTGGAAGCCAACAAAGCGGATTTGGAAGAGGCATATTCGCTCGACCCCACTCCGTGGCGTGCGATAGATCTTGCGAGCGCAATGATGGATCTGGGCGATTATTCAGGCGCGCGTGAAATCATTGAATATGAAGACGGCGACGAGGACGTTCGCCAGAGTCTCACAGTCGCTCTCGCAGAACTCGACGCAGTAGAAGGCCGGGCGAGCGAGGGGCTGGCAACGATCAATGAAATGCTGGCTGACGATCCCAACGATTCCGGCCTGCTCAATGAGGTTTGCTGGTTCAGCGGAACCTGGAATGTCGCGGTTTCAGATGGGATTTCCGTATGTACCAAGGCGGTTGAGAACAGCGGCGAATCGGCCAATATTCTTGACAGCCGCGCGCTGATCTACCTGCGCAATGGCATGTTCGACAAAGCCATGGTTGATATTGATGCAGCGCTCGAACTAGAACCGGATCAAACGGCTTCGGTTCTGCTGCGTGGTCTGATCCGACTTGAGCAAGGAGACAATGGTGGCCAAGCGGACGTGGATGATGCGCTGGCGCGGGAGCCAATGCTCGCAGTGCGCTATCGCCGTTGGGGATTTGACCTTTGATGGATCATTGATAGGCATACCCATGCAGGCCGCCTCTGTGCTAGGATCGTCGCAGTATGGGGCATGGCAGCGCATCATTGACCGGACCGAACAAGGGCCAAGATAGGGGCCGCGCTTGGCGCAGGGTGTCGACGATCTATTCCGGCAGCACTTTGTTATTCTGGCCTGTCACTGATCTGCTCACCCGTATTTTTGTCGCACAATATTTTTTCCGATCAGGGCTGGTGAAAGCCGCTGACTGGGAAAAAGCCGTTTGGCTGGCGGCGAATGAATACCCGGTCAGTTGGATGGCACCGACGCAGGCCGCTGCTGCTGGCTTGTTTATTGAATTGATCTGTCCGATCCTGGTGTTGTTTGGCTTCCTGACCAGACCAGCCGCAGCATTGCTGGCGCTGCTGTCGATTGTTGCACAGCTGTCTTATATCCCGACGACCACCAATCTGATGCTGATTGCAATGTCGATCTGGTTCGTGTTTTGCGGGCCTGCCGCGCTTTCGCTTGACCGAGCGTGGGTTGTAACGCGCCGGCTTGGTGCAAGCCGATTGTCGCATCCTTTGGTCCGTGTTGGCGCATGGCTCCGCAAGGCTGCGAAACCATTTTTGTTGCTGTTTTTGCGGGTCTGGCTCGCGCTCGCTTTGCTGGCTTTGGCCGACGTTTTTGAGCCATCCATAGCGCTTGCGACATGGCTGCCGATCACCAGTTTTAGCGGCACACCGGATTGGCTGGCGATTGTATTTGCTGTCCTGTTGTTGCTTGGCGTCGGCGCAACACCCGTTTCATACGCGCTGACCTTTATGATCGGCTATTTCATGCTGGCAGGCGCGCATCCCGATGTCACATTTTATCCTGTGTTATTACTGGCGGTGTATGAGGCTAAGGGTGCGGGGCGTTGGTCAGTTGATCACTACGTGGAAGATTGGCTCGCGCGGCGAGCAGGTAGCACCCGAGACTCGCGGGAAGATGACGAGAGTGCAGGTGTGATTTTGGCAATCTGGGCAGGTTCGCTGTGGGCAAGCGTGAGCCGTAGAAAGTCTGAGATCGAACCAAAGAGTTAGATCAGGCCTTTGGCGCGCAGGCTCACATGCCCCTCGCGGCCAACGATCACATGATCATGCACGATCACGCCAAGCAACCGGCCCGCTTCGGCGATCTGTTTTGTGACTTGAATGTCGGCGCGGCTCGGCTCTGGATTGCCGCTGGGGTGATTGTGGACAAGGATCAGCGCGCTCGCGCCGACATCCATCGCCTTGCGAATAACCTCGCGCGGATGGATTGAGGCCTCGTCAATCGAGCCGTCGCCAACATGGTGATCATCGATCAGTCGGTTCTTGGTATCGAGATACAGCACTCGAACGCGCTCGACCGTTAGATGCGCCATGTCGATGGCCAGATAGTCCATCAGGCTCTGCCACGAGCCTAGCACCGGCTTGTCGATCACCTCGCTGCGCGCCATCCGCCGGGCGGCAATCGCCACGCTTTTGAGCGCAGCTGCGCTGCTGTCACCGATCCCTTTGACCTGTTTTAGGGCCGCAGGGTCCGCATTCAGAACGGCGGACAGCGAACCGAATCGTTTGAGCAGCGCCTTGGCGACCGGCTTTGTGTCGCCCTGCCGCATTCCAGCGAACAGCAGGAATTCGAGCACTTCGTAGTCGGCGAGCGCTTCTGCGCCGCCTTTTAGCAGCCGCTCGCGTAGCCGCGATCTGTGTCCGGCGCCCGCGTGCTTCCCGGCATCGCCTCCAGCATCACGGGCGCCCCAGGCGCTGGGCTCTTCGCCAAACATGTCTTCAGCTTGCGGCAAGCTGCCTCCTTATAACGCGGCTGTGCGCGCTAGTGTCTTGCTTGCATTGCCTTTAACGCTCGATGCGCGCAAGTGTGAGCTCATCATGGCGTCAGCCCAAACGGAACATATTGAAGAGACGCCCAAGTGGAGCCTGTGGCCGCGCCGCAGGCGTTGGCGCGCGCTCATATTGGTGCTGTCGCTGCTCGGCATTGCGGGCGTTTGGGTGTGGATGGCGCGCGAGCAATATGCGGGTAATTTCATCGATGGAGAGCTCGCGAAGCTGGAGCTTCCCGCTGACTATGAAATCGTCTCGATCGGCCCGCAGCGTCAGGTTTTGCGAAATCTGGTGATCGGCGATCCTGAGCGGCCTGATCTCACCATCGAGCGGGTCGTGGTTGATCTGGAATACAGTTTCGGTGCGCCGTCCATCGGCACGGTCAAGGTGATCGGCGCGCGGTTGTACGGTTCTTACCGGGAAGGCGAGCTGAGCTTTGGCGCGCTGGATGAGGCGATATTTGGCGAAAGCGATGCTGAGCCGGGCCTTCCAGAAATCGACGTGAAACTGGTCGATGCGCGCGGTCTGATCGAGAGTGACTATGGCGCAATCGGGATCAAAGCCTCGGGGCAGGGGCTTCTAAGCGACGGATTTGAAGGTGCTCTGGCCGCGACTGCGCCGGAGCTGGCGATAGCAGAGTGCTCGCTGGAGGCCGCAACACTTTTTGGTGACGTCACGACGTCAGGCGGGGAACTGGAGTTCGATGGGCCGCTGCGCCTGCGCACGCTTGATTGCGCAAATGGCGGCCCTCAGCTCGCGAGTGCCGATGTGGCCACACGCTTCACCCTTGCATCGGATTTTGCCAGTGCGGACGGCGAACTGGACCTCGCGGCTGAGCAATTGGCTGTCGCTGGTGCAGGGGCCTCTACGCTTGGCGGTGATGTGCAGCTCAGCTGGAAAGGTGCGCAGCTGAATGTGCGCCATGATTTGCGCGCGCAGAATGCGGTGACGCCGTTCGGCGCGGTGGCCGGGCTATCGCTGGAAGGCACGCTAAGGGCGCAGGACGGGTTCGACGCGCTGGAATGGGCTGGGCGATTGGAGGGGAAGGGCGCAAGCATTGGCGGCGCCTTTACCGAGCAATTGCGGGCCTCCCGCAGTGCAGTGGAAGGCACATTGCTTGAGCCTTTGCTGGCCCGATTCCAGCAGGGTTTCGGCAATGCCACGCGCGATGGCACAGTGATCGCCGATGCGACTTTGCGCGTGTCGCCAGAGGTTACGAGCCTGATTGTGCCAGAGGCGCGCCTTAAGAGCGCATCGGGCGAGACACTGCTTGGGCTGTCGCGGCTCGCGTGGACGAGCCCGGTGGACGGCCTTGGCCGGCTTAGCGGCAATATTGCGACCAGCGGCGAAGGCATCCCGCGCATCTCCGGGCGAATGGAGCAAGTCGGCGGCGGCAATCTCGCGCTGCGCCTAAGGATGGAAGAATTCGCAGCCGGCGACAGCAAGCTCGCTGTGCCAGAGCTGCTCGTGACACAGGCGCCCAGCGGCGCTCTGAGGTTCGCGGGCGATGTGCGGGCCTCCGGCGCGCTACCTGGCGGCAGTCTTCAAGGACTCAGCCTGCCGCTGGAGGGCACATGGTCGCCGCGCGGCGGGCTGATCGCGGGGCAAAGCTGCGCCAATGTGCGGTTTGATCGCCTCGCGCTTTATGATCTCGCGCTGGATCGCCAAAGCCTTCGGCTGTGTCCCGGCGCGGGTGGGGCGATGGTGCGTTACGACGAGAATCTGCAAATCTCGGCGCAATTGCCCAGTCTCGCACTGCGTGGGCAAATTGCAGGCAGCCCGCTGCTCGTCGACACAGGGGCTGTCCAGTTCGGCTATCCCGGCGTGGCCAATGCGTCCAATGTAGAGGCGGTGATCGGGACGCGTGAGGAGGGGCTGAGCCTCTCGCTTGGCAATCTGGAGGCTAGCTTTGCCGACACAATCGGCGGTGCGTTCAGCGATGGTGAGGCGATGATTGGTCTGGTCCCGCTCGATCTGGACGAGGTTAGCGGCAATTGGCTGTATGCCGACGGCATCCTCAGCATTGATGAAGCGCAGTTCCGCGTCACCGACCGGGAGGCGATCGACCGATTTGAGCCGCTGATCGCGCGTGATGCGGTGATGGTCATGAATGGCAGCGATATTCGCGCCGAGGCACTGCTGCGCCACCCGGCAACAGATCGTGAGGTTGTGGCGGTCGAGATCGCGCATAGCCTCAGCACATCCGCTGGCAATGCGCGATTGGATGTCGAACGGCTTGCCTTTGATGATACGCTGCAACCCAGCGACCTGACGATCTACACCGACGGCGTTGTCGCCTTGGCAAAGGGCGATGTGAGCGGGCAGGGTCAGATCAATTGGACCGCCGATGATATTACCAGCGGCGGCATTTTTACCACCGAGCAATTCGATTTCGCCGCCGCCTTTGGTCCAGTGAAGAACGCCCGCGCGACAGTGGAATTCACTGACCTGTTGGCGCTAACCACCGCACCTGATCAGATTGTCGATCTGGGCTCCATCAACACCGGTATTGAGGTGCTGGATGGCAAGATCACCTACGCTCTTGAAGAAGGGCAGTTGGTCAAGCTGAAGGACGCGCGCTGGCCGTTTATGGGCGGGGAGCTCGTGATGCGCGGGGTCGATCTCAATTTCGCGGTGCCAGAGGAGCGGCGCTATATTTTTGAGATCATCGGGCTGGATGCGGGCACATTCATATCAGAGATGGAGTTTGGCAATTTGTCGGCTCAGGGGACGTTCGATGGCACGATCCCGATTATCTTCGATGCAGAGGGCAATGGCCGGATTGAGAGCGGCCTGCTGATCTCCCGGCCGCCGGGCGGCAATCTCTCCTATGTTGGCGAGCTCGCTTATGAGGATCTGGGCACAATTTCTAACTACGCATTCGATGCCTTGCGCAGCCTCGATTACAACCAAATGGCGATCACTATGGATGGCAGCCTGACCGGTGAGATCATCACCAGCGTGCGCTTTGACGGGATCAGCCAGGGGCAGGGCACGTCACGCAATTTCATCACAAAGCAGATCGCGAGGCTGCCGATCCGGTTCAATATCAACGTGCGCTCACAATTCTGGGAACTCAGCCGCTTGCTGCGTTCCACTTACGATTCCAACTATCTGCGCGATCCGTGCCTGACATCCGATCCAAAATGGCGCGCGAGCCGGTTTTTCAAGGTCGCCTGCCAGAACACACCCGACATCAATCCAGAAGACATTCCGGCAAGTGAACTGTCCATTCAGCCTCAAGAAAGCGAGAATACGCCATGATCATGTGGAAATTGACCGATCTATGCGGCGCTGCCACAGGCTTATCCATGATGGATAGACTGAATTCATGGCGAACTGCGGGTCGGGCCGGATTGATGGGAGCGGGCGCGCTTGCGCTTTGTGGTCCATTGGCGGGGTGCATCAACGTTGCTGCACCTGACAAGCCGATTGTGATCGAGCTCAACATCAATATCCGGCAGGAAGTGGTTTTTGCTTTGGCCGAAGATGCGGCCAACACGCTTGAGGAAAATGCGGATATCTTTTGATGCCCGCATTTGCCGCAAAGCAGGAGGAATAAGAGAATGACAAATATGCGCAAAACTTTGCTCGCCGCCGCTGCTGCGACCGTGGCCATCACTGGCTTTCACGGCGCGGCTCAGGCTCAGCGTGATCCGGCCTACGCCGCTGCGCGGGCCAATGGTAGCATCGGTGAGAAGCGCGACGGCTATCTGGGCGTGGCCGGGGCTGAGACGGCTGAACTTCGGCGATTGGTCAATGATATCAACATCAAACGCCGCGCTGTTTATGCTCAGCGCGCGCAGGCCGCCAATGCGACGCTTGATGAATACGCCTTTACCGCCGGTTGTCAGGCGATCCTGCGTACGACCCCTGGTGAGAAATATCAGGCGCCCGATGGCACTTGGCAAACCCGCACAGATGCGGCGCCAATGCGCGATCCGCGCTGCCCATAATTCGGGCTAAAATCCGCCTATAGCCAAAGCGCAGGTCGCTATTCTCCCAATGCGACTTGCGCTTTGCGCAACGCCTATCGCTATAATTGCTTGCCAGCTTGGCCGTTTGCTTGTGACTGGCGGTTGACTTGGATATGCCCCCCTTCTAAGGGGTGCGCGCCCTTGGCGGACACCTTGTGGCGCGTGTTTTGGCGTCCAACCTTTAGGAAGCTGACATGAGCGATAAGAAGTCCGCACAGGAACCCATCGCCGAGGATGCGCGTATCGATGCACTCGAGGAGCGGCTGAAAGCCGCCAACGAGCGCGAAGAGGAACGCAATCGGCCTCGGGTATCAGGCACTGATGCGAACTATCGCAGCGGTAACCGGGTACTCGCAGACCTCCTTGGTGGGATTCTTGGCGGCGCAGTGATTGGCTGGACGATTGATTATTTCGCCGACACTTCGCCCGCGGGTCTGTTGATAATGATGGCCTTCGGGATCATCGTTGCCTTCAGGAACATTATTCGAGCGGCGAACACTCGCCCCGATGATATTGATGAGGGCTAAGGTGCTCCGATTTGAGATCATCAGTTGGGGCGCGTTTCTTACAAGGTTTAAGGACTAAGAGATCGTGGCAGCCGAGGCAGGCAAAGTCGATCCGATGAAGCAATTCCAGCTCGAGCCAATGTTTGGTTCGTCGGGCTGGGAGATTGCCGGGGTCAACATCGCATTCACCAATTCCGCATTCTGGATGGCCATCACAACGGTCCTGATCTGGGCATTTGTGTTCGGCGGCATGAAGCGCCAGCTGGTGCCGGGTCGCTGGCAGATGGCGGTCGAGAGCTTTACGGGCTTCATCGACGACATGCTGGAGGCGAACATCGGCAAGGCAGGGCGCAAATATGTGCCTTATGTCTTCAGCCTGTTCATGTTCATCCTGTTCGCCAACTTGCTTGGCCTGCTGCCGATTGGCCTGCTGGGTCTGCACCCGTTTACTTTCACCAGCCACTTCACCGTCACCGGTGTGCTCGCCATCATTAGCTTCTCGATCGTTCTGGTCGTCGGCTTTTGGAAGCACGGTATCAAGTTCTTCACGCTGTTTGTGCCGCACGGCACGCCAGTGCCGATGATCCTGCCGATTGCGCTGATCGAATTCTTCTCATTCCTGATCCGCCCATTCAGCCTCGCATTGCGGCTGTTCGTGGCGATGATGGCTGGGCACGTTCTGTTGAAGGTGCTCTCCAGCTTTGTGATCGACGGCGTAAACGCTGGTGTTGGCATCGGCCTGATGGTCAGCCTGCCAAGCTTTGCTCTGATGGTCGCAATCAGCGCTCTAGAAATTCTCGTAGCCGGAATTCAGGCCTACGTGTTCGCTCTTCTGACGTCGCTTTATATTAACGACGCAGAACACCTTCACTGAGTTTATCTCTCTAATTTATATATTTGATCCCAAGGAGTTTTTCACATGGAAGCAGAAGCAGCTAAGCTCGTAGGCGCAGGCCTTGCAGCAATCGGTGCCGGCATGGCCGCAATTGGTGTTGGTAACGTGTTCGGTTCGTTCCTCGAATCCGCACTCCGCAACCCAGGCGCAGCAGACGGCCAACAAGGCCGCCTGTTCATCGGCTTCGCCGCGGCTGAGCTTCTCGGCCTGCTGGCATTTGTTGTCGCGATGATCCTGATCTTCGTTGCCTAATAGCTATTTCGGTATCCCGGTCTGCTGAACCAGCGGGCCGGGCCGCCCAAATTTCTATCGACGACGTTTTAAGATCCACTTCACAGGTTTCGGACCGCTCTCATGCCTCAGATAGCCCAATTAGCCGAGTTCTACTCCAGCCAGATTTTCTGGTCGCTGGTGTTTTTCGGTCTGACATTCTTCGTCATCGGACGCGGAATGGTGCCCAAAGTGATGGGAACGGTCGAACTGCGTGACAATCAGATCGCTGCCGATCTGGCTGCGGCGCAGGCCGCTCGTGACGCGGCGGACGAGCAAGAGGAAGCATGGCGCAAGCGCGAGAATGAAAATCGCGCCGCTGCCCAGGCAACCATTGCTGAGGCTAAAGCCAAGGCTGCGGCCAAGACCGAAGCGACGTTGGCAAAGGCGCAGACCAAGATCGATGCAAAGCTGGAAGCAGCCGAAGCAGCGATTTCTGAGGCCCGCACCAGCGCAATGGCTGAGGTTGAAACTGTCGCTGCTGAAGCAACGCAAGACATTGTCTCCCGCCTTGCCGGAGCCAAAGTCGACAAACGCACCGCGCGTTCTGCGGTGAAGAAAGCGCTCGCCAATGGCTAATGTGCTCACCCTTCTTGCTGGCGCTGCTGATGGTGCCAAAACCGCACCGTCGGCGCTGTTTCTTCAGGATTACCAGTGGGTTTCACTGGCGATGCTGGTGCTGATCCTGATCTTCGTTTGGAAAAAAGTTCCAAGCCTGATCACCGGCGGGCTCGACAAGAAGATCGCTGAAATTAAGCAGCAGCTTGACGAAGCCAAGAGCCTGCGCGCCGAAGCAGAGGCTCTGCGCGATGAATATGCGGCCAAGATCGCTGGCGCGGAAAAAGACGCCGAAGCGATGATGGAAGGCGCCACCCGCGAGGCGGACGCTATCCTGGTCAAAGCCAAAGAAGACGGCGCGGCCATGGTCGCTCGCCGTCAGCGTATGGCAGAAGACAAAATCGCAGCGGCTGAACGCGATGCGATTGAAGAAGTTCGCAGCAGCGCAGTGGATGCCGCCGCGGCAGCTTCGCGCAAGATCATCGCTGACAAGCATGACGCCGATGCCGACAGGGTGCTGGCCGACGAGGTAATCTCGGCGATCTAAGCGCTGGCCTATCGTGGATTATGAAGAGGCGGCTCGATTGGGCCGCCTTTTTCATGCTCGCGAACTTCGCGCGTAGGCTGGGGGCTCTCTAAGGCAATGCGTAGATTTGACACAGGTCCCCGCCTTCGCGGGGACTCTGGTATGGCTAGTCGCCCGGCTCAAAGACCACTTTGCCTACCAATTCGCGGTTTGCCATCGCCTCAAACCCTTCGCGCCAGTGGGACAAGGGCAGGGTGCGGTCGATAGCAGGCGTAATCCGGCCCGCAGATGCTAGCTCTGCGATTGCGGCGTTTATGGCGCGGCCTCGCTCAGGAAAGCGCCGCGCATATTCGCCAGCGCGTAGGCCGACTATTGAGAAGCCTTTGATCAGCGGAATATTGGTCGCGACCTCTGCGATCCGCCCGCTGGTGAAGCCGACAACCACGAGCTTTCCAGCAAAGCTGACGCAGCGAGTGCTTTCGTCAAACACATCGCCGCCCACGGGATCGAATACGATATCACACAGCTTGCCACCGGTAATCTCGGATACCTGTTCGCGAAAGCGCCCTTCGGCGGTGATAACCGCGTCGGGTTGATAGAGCGCAGCGATACGATCCCGCTTGGAGTCGACGCCAGTTGTCGCGATCACTTTCGCGCCGAGCGCCTTGGCGAGATCCACAGCTGCTAAGCCGACACCGCCGCTCGCACCGTGTACTAGCACCCGTTTCTCGCCGCTGGCGCCGTCTAACAACCCGCACAGCTCGACCAGGCCGGTGTAGGCGGTTGAGTAAGCCGCGCCCATGGCTGCGCCCTCGACGAAGCTCACATTGGCGGGGAGGGGGGATAGGCCCCGCGCGGGGATGCTTGCGAGTTCGGCAAAAGCGCCGGTCTTATTGCCGCCCATGACCCGGTCGCCGGGTGCAAAGCCGCTGTCTGGGTCTGCCTCAATAACTTCGCCAGCAAGTTCCAACCCGCTGACGAATGGAGGCTCTGGTTTGAACTGATACTCGCCGCGCGTCATCAGCAGGTCGGGAAAATTGAGCGATGCGGCGCGGACGCGCACCAAAACCCCGCCAGCACCGCGCACAGGCTCTGGCGCGTCCACCAGCGTCACGCCTGATAGATCGCTCGATAGCGTTTCGACTGTGAGAGCCTGCATTGGGCTTAGAAGTTATCCTTGGCGCTGCGCAGCGCGGCAAAGGTCTCATGCGGCTCGCTTCCGCCCCATTTCGCCATCATCGCCGGATCGTCCGCGCGCAGGAACGGGTTTGTCTTTAGCTCGCGTTTCAGGACGGTGGGCACGGTCGGCTCACCGCGAGAGCGCTTGTCTTTGATCTCAGCGACGTAGTCTTGCAGCGCCGCATTGTCTGGGTCGGCATGCAGCGCAAACTTCGCATTCGCCTCGGTGTATTCATGCGCGCAATAAAGCGTCGTCTCGGTCGACATGCGCCGAATTCGGTCGAGGCTGGTCCAGAATTGCTTTGGTTCGCCTTCGAACATCCGCCCGCAACCCAGCGCGAACACGGCATCACCGACGAACGCCACGCCTTCCTCGACGATGTGGTACGCGATGTGGCCATTGGTGTGGCCTGAAACGTCGATGATCTCGGCGCGGTGTTCACCCAGATTGACGCTGTCGCCATGCGCAACAACGCGGTCGATGGGGGAGAGCTTCTCCACCTCTTTCGGTGCAAGCACGCGCGCACCGGTCGCCTCGACGATTTCCTTGTTCCCGCCAGCATGATCCGGATGCCAATGGGTGTTCCAGATGTGAGTGATTTTCCAACCCTTTCTATCTGCCTGACGCAAATATTCCTTGGCATCAGGCGTGTCGATCGCGGCGGTCTCGCCTGTCACGGAATTGTGCACGAGGAAACCGTAATTGTCGGACAGGCAAGGGAATTGGTGAATTTGGATCGTCATACTAACTATTCCTTCCGCGCGGGAAACTCTGGCTGGTCGTGGGCACTTTAACCCAACCATGGCGGTTTTCTTCAAAAACCGATCGGACTGGCGGTGCAGAGCTCGAACCTTCAATTGCACCGATGGCTATCCCAATCCCATCCGGATGCATTGCGGTTCGCAAATACATGGTGGAACCACATACTGAACAGAACCCCGTTGTCACTTGATTACCGCTGTCTGCGCTGCGTGTGAACTCAGTGGGACCACCGGATATTTCAACCGCATCAGCGTCGAAATACATCATCATTCCAAAAGGCCCGCCGCTTCGACGTTGGCAGGCTTTGCAATGACACATCACGCCCGCGCCGGTTCCAGCGATCTTGGCTGTGATTGCACCGCACTGGCATTGGGCTTTCATCGTGTAAGCATACCCGGCTGAAGGAAAATAGAAAAGGCCCGCCCACTCCTAAGAGCAGACGGGCCGTTTCTTATGCCGATTTGGCAGTTGCGCTTAGTCGTCGCTCTTCTTCAGAGCTTCGCCAAGGATGTCGCCGAGTGAAGCGCCGCTGTCGGATGAACCGAACTGCTGTACCGCTTCCTTCTCTTCAGCGATCTGACGCGCCTTGATCGAGAAGTTTGGCTTCTTCGAACGGTCAAATCCGGTGACCATTGCGTCAACCTTGCTGCCGGTCTGGAAGCGATCAGGACGTTGCTCGTCGCGGTCGCGGCCGAGATCCGAACGCTTGATGAAGCCGGTCGCGCCGTCGTCGCCAACTTGCACTTCGAGGCCGCCATCGCGAACTTCGAGAACAGTGACAGTGACGGTTTGGCCTTTGCGCAGCGAATCTGCACCAGCGGCGCCGTCTGCGGTTGGTGCACCCTTTTCGAGCTGCTTCATGCCGAGGCTGATGCGCTCTTTCTCAACGTCAACGTCAAGAACGATGGCTTTGACTTCTTCACCCTTGCGGTGGAGCGCCAAGGCGTCTTCGCCCGAGATGCCCCACGCAATGTCGGACATGTGAACCATGCCGTCGACATCGCCGTCGAGGCCAACGAACAGACCGAATTCGGTTGCGTTCTTGACTTCGCCTTCGACGATTGTGCCGACTGGGTGCTTCTCTGCGAACTCGTCCCAAGGGTTGCCTTGAGCTTGCTTGAGGCCGAGCGAGATGCGGCGCTTTTCGCTGTCCACTTCGAGCACCAGAACGTCGACTTCTTGCGAAGTGCTGACGATCTTGCCTGGGTGAACGTTCTTCTTCGTCCAGCTCATTTCAGAGACGTGGACCAGACCTTCGATACCTGGCTCCAGCTCAACAAATGCACCGTATTCGGTGATGTTGGTGACGGTACCAGAAAGTTTCGCGCCCATTGGGTACTTGGCTGCAACGCCGTCCCATGGATCGCTTTCCAGTTGCTTCATGCCGAGGCTGATGCGCTGGGTTTCTGAGTTGATGCGAACGATCTGAACCTTCACGGTGTCACCGATATTGATGACTTCGCTTGGGTGATTGACGCGCTTGTAGCTCATGTCGGTTACGTGCAGCAGGCCGTCGATACCGCCGAGATCGACGAATGCGCCGTAATCGGTGATGTTCTTGACGACGCCATCGATAACCTGACCTTCGGCGAGCTTGTCGATTAGCTCGCTGCGCTGTTCCGCGCGGGTTTCTTCGAGGACAGCGCGGCGTGATACCACGATGTTGCCGCGGCGACGGTCCATCTTAAGTAGTTGGAACGGCTGAGGCACTTCCATCAGCGGGGTAACATCGCGCACTGGGCGGATGTCGACCTGACTGCCAGGAAGGAACGCAACAGCACCGTCGAGATCGACGGTGAAGCCACCTTTGACGCGGCCAAAGATGCGGCCTTCGACGCGCTTGCCTTCGCCAAATTCGTTTTCGAGCTTGTCCCAAGCAGCTTCGCGGCGAGCGCGGTCGCGGCTGAGCATGGCTTCGCCATCGGCGTTTTCAACGCGGTCGACATACACTTCAACCTCAGAACCAACGCTGAGGCCGTGGTCGTCATCACCGCGGGAGAATTCTTTAAGTCCGACGCGGCCTTCTGATTTGAGGCCCACATCGATGATAGCCATACCGTTTTCGATGGCTGTTACGGTGCCTTTTACAACGCGGCCTTCAAAGCCGCCGTCGTCTGCACCGCCAAGTTGTTCGTTAAGAAGCGCTTCAAAATCGTCGCGCGAAGGGTTGGGCGAAGTCGCCATAGGTCAGGAAATCCTGTTTACATTTGCTACCGGCCACCGGTTTTTCCGGGGTCTTAAACCGTCTCTGAGCACCATTGCTCAGCCTAACGGGGCAAGAGGGCCGTAATCCGCATGAGGCCGAATGCGTTCATGCGGGTTCGAAACAATCGGGTATGATTGGGTGAACGGGGGCGCGCTTAGGCCAAGGGCGGCGCAAATGCAAGGATTTTGCGGCTTAGCTAAGCGCTTCTTCGACGGCCTGTATCACCGCAGCGATGGCTTCCTCTTTGCCCAACGTCGTCGTGTCGATCACCATTGCATCGGGCGCGGCCTTTAGCGGGGCATCCTTGCGGCCAATATCGCGGTTGTCGCGGGCGATGATGTCTTGCTCTATCTCGGCGAGTGGGATGTCGATTTCGCGCCCGGTCATCTCAAGCCAGCGGCGGCGCGCGCGCTCGGTTGCGCTGGCGGTGATGTAGAGCTTAATCAGGGCGTCCGGCGCAATGACAGTGCCGATGTCGCGCCCGTCGAGAACCGCGCCGCCTTCCTGCGTCGCAAAGGCACGCTGGCGAGCGAACAGCGCCTCGCGGACCTGCGGATGGATTGAGACGCGGCTCGCCAGCCCGCCGCTTTCCTCGCTGCGCAATTGCTCATCGGCGAGCAAAGCGTCGGGGAATTCACAAGCAGCCAGAGCGTCTGCAGGGGCATCGGGATTGCCCTGATTGATTGCGACTTGCCGGCCAACCGCCCGGTAGAGCAGGCCCGTGTCGAGATGCGGCAGGCCGAAATGCGCCGCCAGCGCTATGGCGATGGTGCCTTTGCCAGAGGCGGTAGGGCCATCAACTGCGATGATCATGCTGCAGCCTTGCTCCTCATTCTTAGCGCCTTCACCAAACCGAACACTGCAATCGCCGCCCAGAAGCCCTCCAGCACGAGGCTTGGCCAATTGGTGTGGACGAGCAGGCTGATCGTGAGCAGCGCGGCCCCGGTCAAATTTGTGCCATGCAAGATAAGCGGGTTCGGTTTATCTTTCACCGTGAGATAGGCGTAGGCGGCGATGATGCAGGCCGTGCCGACGAAGCCGATGATGGAATAGATGTCGAGCGGGGTGTTCATCGCTTTCCTCGCAATTCTGCGTCTTCGTCACCCTGAACTCGTTTCAGGGTCCATCCCCGGCGCGGCCCTTCGAAGATCGTTCTAGCGATGGATGCTGAAACAAGTTCAGCATGACGGGTGAGATAAGTCATCAATCTGATGCCGCCTCAAGCAAGTCCATAAAGCTCGGAAAGCTAGTGCCGATGGGTGAGGTATCGTCTACAGTCACACCGCCAGCGCTGGCGAGGCCCGCGACCGCCAGGCTCATCGCGATACGGTGATCGAGGTGCGTGGTAACCGTTTGACCTTCTGGTGTTCCGGACAGAGGTTCTCCGCCGGTGCCATGGATCACTAGGCCATCTTCATTTTCCTTGATGTTTCCTCCGGCCAATGTGAGCGCGGCGGCCATCGCTGAGAGCCGGTCGCTTTCTTTCACGCGCAGTTCTTCGAGACCGCTGGTGCGCGTCGTGCCCTTGGCCAGTGATGCGGCTACAAACAGCACCGGAAACTCATCAATCATGCTCGGCGCGATGGCCGGATCGACGTCAGTTCCGGTCAGTTCAGAATGGCGCACGCGCAGATCGGCAACTGGCTCGCCGCCAACTTCGCGCGGGTTCACCTCTTCGATGGAGCCGCCCATTTCGCGTAGCACTTGTACCAGGCCAGCGCGGGTCGGGTTGAGGCCGACGTTCTCGATCAGCAGATCGCTGCCCGGAATGATTAGGGCCGCGACCATGAAGAACGCCGCGGAAGAGGGGTCTCCGGGGACAGTCACGTGCTGCGGCTTTAGGTCAGCTTCGCCGTGAATGCGGATAACGCGCGTGCCATCGTCTTGCTCTTCGACCTCCAGCTTCGCGCCAAAGCCTTTCAGCATGCGCTCGGTATGGTCGCGGGTGGGCACGGGCTCGATCACAGTGGTGATGCCCGGCGTGTTGAGACCGGCGAGCAGAACGGCGCTTTTCACCTGAGCGCTGGCGACTGGCAGAGTGTACTCAATCGGCACAGCGGGCAGGGCGCCCCGCATCATCAGCGGTAAAGTGCCGCCTTCCGAACTCTCAAAGCTCGCGCCCATCAGGCTCAGCGGATCGATCACACGGCCCATTGGCCGGCCTGAGAGGCTGGCATCACCTGTAAATGTCGCTTTGATCCCGTGGCTGGCGATGATTCCCATCAGCAGGCGGGTCGACGTGCCGGAATTGCCCATGTCGAGCGCTTCGCCTGGCTCCAGCAATCCGCCAACGCCAACGCCGTTGATCTGCCAAGTGCCATCGTCATCGCGCGTAATCTGCGCGCCCATCGCCCGCATCGCAGCGGCGGTGGCCATCACATCCTCGCCCTCGAGCAGGCCAGTTGCGGTGCTTGTGCCCACGGCAAGGGCGGAAAACATCAAAGCGCGGTGGCTGATCGACTTGTCGCCGGGCACCCGCAGATTCCCGCGCAAAGGGCCAAGGGGGGCAAAGGTGTGAGCAGGCAAGATGCGGCTTTCTGAAAAATATTACGCGATGAAATAGGCGCGGCGTCTTTGACAGTCACCCACGCATCTGGCAAGGCGCGCCGACTTTGGAGCGGGGCTCTTGAACTACACCTCAAGCGGCCCCACAAACCACACCATATTTTTGCCCGCGCCAATCGCGGCCCGCGGCGTTAACTCGAGGATTAATTGATGGCGAAGCCAGAATGGGGCACCAAGCGTTCTTGTCCCAAATGCGGAGAGCGCTTTTACGATCTCGGCAATGATGAGCCGGTCACCTGCATTGAATGCGGTGAGACCTGGTCTCCTGAGCCTGTGCTCAAGACCAAGCAGCCAATTCCGTTTGAAGCCGACGACAAGAAGAAGGACGGCGAAGCCGATACCGATCTTGGCGGCGACGATGATGATGATCTGAAAGACATCGAGAATATCGATGACGGCGAAGATTCACCGGACAATGATGTTGATCTGGGCGGCGACGATGACCTTGGCGTGTCCAAGGGCAAAGGCGACGACGAAGATCACGAGAATTAATTAAGGCTTGCCTTTCGAGGGGGTAGCCCATAATGGGCTGCCTCCTTGCGAAAGCGGGGCGCTGGTCTTACGTCAGTAAGCCAGACACATCGATGATAGGGGCCTTAGCTCAGCTGGGAGAGCGCAACACTGGCAGTGTTGAGGTCAGCGGTTCGATCCCGCTAGGCTCCACCATCGAACCGGATATGTTGGTATCCGGCCATTATCGGGCTGCAAAGAGCAGCTCCCTTGCGCTTCCGGTGCTCACGATCTGTTTGATCGCTGCGCTCCGGTTCTCGGGAGCCGTCTTTTCGCCGCGATACTGACCGATTATCAACACACCCGGATACATGGGTAAAATTGGGGCATATCCCCGCGCTGGCCAACGAGGTTTCGTTCGCCGGCGTTTTTTGCGTTTAGTTCTCGCCGTGCGCGGCAAGTGAGGAGTTGAAGACGATGTTTGACAATTTGTCCGACCGCCTTGGCGGGGTCTTCGATCGTCTTAAGGGTCGCGGCGCGCTCAAAGAACAAGACGTACGCGATGCAATGCGCGAGGTCCGCGTGGCTTTGCTCGAGGCTGACGTGGCATTGCCCGTGGCGCGGCGTTTCATTGATGCAGTGACGGAAAAGGCCGTTGGCCAGGACGTTCTGAAATCGGTCACGCCGGGCCAGCAAGTCGTTAAAATCGTCCATGACGAGCTGGTCGACATGCTCGGCGGGCCAGAGACCGAAGGCCTGATCTTGGAGGCGAAGCCGCCGGTTGTGATCATGATGGTCGGTCTGCAGGGCTCTGGTAAGACGACGACCACCGCGAAACTCGCAAAACTGATTAAGGAAAAGCACGGCAAGAAGGCCATGATGGCCTCGCTCGACGTTAACCGCCCGGCTGCTCAGGAGCAGCTGGCCGTGCTGGGCGAACAGGTCGAAACGGCGACTTTGCCGATTGTTGCTGGCCAGCAGCCAGTGGACATCGCGCGCCGCGCAATGGAGGCCGCGCGCCTGCAGAACTTTGACGTGCTGCTGCTCGATACCGCAGGCCGTCTGCATGTCGATGAAGCGCTGATGGCCGAAATGAAGGCGGTTTCAAGTGTTTCTGAGCCGACTGAAGTGTTGCTCGTGGTTGACAGCTTAACCGGTCAAGACGCTGTAAACGTTGCGCAAAGCTTTAGCGGCGAAGTCCCTCTGACAGGCGTGGTCCTCACCCGGATGGACGGCGATGCACGCGGCGGCGCGGCGCTTTCTATGCGCGCGGTTACTGGCAAGCCGATTAAGTTTGCAGGGACTGGCGAGAAGCTCGATGCAATTGAGGCCTTCCGCGCAGGCAGCGTGGCTGACCGCATTCTGGGCATGGGCGATGTCGTCAGCCTGGTCGAAAAAGCCGCTGCAACGATCAAGGAAGAAGACGCTGAGCTGCTCGCCAAGCGTATGTCGAAGGGGCAATTCGACCTCAATGATCTGCGCATGCAATTGCAGCAAATGCAGAACATGGGCGGCCTCGGCATGCTAGCGGGTATGATGCCCGGTATGAAGAAGGCGAAGGCGGCGATGGCCGCCGCCGATATGGACGACAAAGTGCTGCTCCATATGGACGCAATCATCGGCTCTATGACGGCCAAGGAACGCGCCAACCCCGCGCTGATGAATGCCAAGCGTAAGCGCCGCGTCGCTGCGGGTAGCGGCACCGAAGTTCCGCAGGTCAACAAGGTGTTGAAGATGCATCAGGAAATGGGCCGCGCGATGAAACAGATTAAGAAGATGGGCGGTCTGAAAGGCCTCGCATCCATGTTTGGTGGCGGCGGTGGAATGGGCGGCCTACCCGGCATGGGCGGCGGTGCTGGCGGACCTAGCGGTTTGCCGGGGCTGGGCGGTCCGGGCGGCGGTTCCGGCGCTCCGGGTGTGGATCCGAACACGCTGCCCCCTGAACTACGCGATATGTTGAATAAGAAGTAATTTTAAACGATTTCAAGAATTTGAGACTGGAAAGGTATCTATAATGGCAATTGCACTGAGGCTCTCGCGCGGTGGCGCAAAGAAGCGTCCTTATTACCGGATCGTAGCGGCAGACAGCCGCGCACCACGCGATGGTAAGTATCTGGAGCAAATCGGCGTTTACAACCCGCTGCTCGCCAAGGATGATGAAGGCCGCGTGAAGCTCAACGAAGACCGCGCGAAATATTGGCTCGGCGTTGGCGCACAGCCATCAGACCGCGTCGCGCGTTTCCTCGACGCTGCTGGCATTCGTGAGCGTGAAGCTCGCAACAACCCGAACAAAGCGAAGCCGGGCGAAAAAGCGACCGAGCGCGCTGAAGAGAAGGCTGAAAAGGCTGCTGCCGCCAAGGAAGCGGAAGAAGAAGCGAAAAACGCCGCTGCAGAAGAGGCAAAGGCTGCTGCAGAAGCACCAGCAGAAGAGCCTGCTGCTGAAGAGGCGCCTGCTGAAGAAGCGCCTGCTGAAGAAGCTGCTCCAGAAGCTGCGGCCGAAGAAGCACCAGCTGAGGAAGCGCCTGCTGAAGAAGCTCCAGCGGAAGACGCTGGCGAAGAAAAGTCTGAAGGCTAAGCCTTTTTATGACGGAAACGCCCGTCACGCCGCCAGCTCGCGCAGAAATGATCGAGCTGGCCGCCATCACTGGCGCGCATGGCGTGGCGGGCGAAGTCCGGCTGAAACTGTTTGGCGAGGGCGTGGAAGCGCTCTCGCAGCATAAGAGTTTCACCGCCGGCAAAGACGGGCGTGTCCTGACGCTCAAGAAGATCCGCTCCGACAATAAGGGAGGGGCGGTTGCCCGCTTCGCCGAAGTGGCCGGGCGCAATGAGGCAGAGAAACTGCGCGGAACCGTGCTGATGGTGCCGCGAGAGGCTCTGCCAGACCTTGCCGAGGGCGAGTTCTACCACGCTGACCTTCTTGGCCTGGAAGCCTTCACCGATGCAGGAGACCGCGTGGGCACCGTCGTGGCGGTCGAGAATTTCGGTGCGACCGACGTGATCGAGATCGTGCGCGAGCCGCCGCCTGAAAAAGGCACCAAGACCTTTATGGTACCGCTGATCGACGCGGCGGTGATCGAGTGGGACACAAGCCGACTTGTGATCGCCGCCGATTTCGCTGAAAGCTGATCAGTATGAAGCTACCCGTCGTCATTTGCCAAGCTGCCCCTGTCCCTTTTGCGATTGGAGCGGGCATCGCAAAGGCCGCTGAACTCGCTGAAAAGGCGATTAAAGACGGTGCGAAGCTGGTCGCCTTTGGTGAGACCTTCCTAGGCGGCTATCCGCTGTGGCTGGACGAGTCACCCGGCGCAGCTTTGTGGGACCATCCGGGCACACGGGCATGCCATGCGATCATGCTGGAAAATGCGATTGTCGCGAATGATGAGCGGTTGCTGCCGCTACAGGAGCTGTGCGACGCGCATGACGCCTGCATCTCCATCGGCGCGCATGAACGTGTGCGCTCTAGCCTATACAACAATCAGCTGATGCTGCGCCCCGGCGAGGCTCCGCTGGACCACCGCAAGCTGGTGCCCACGCATGGTGAGCGGCTGATCTGGATGCGCGGCGATGGCTCAACTCTGGGCGTGCATCAGGCCGAATGGGGCAAGGTCGGCAATCTGATTTGCTGGGAGCATTGGATGCCGCTGGCGCGCGCAGCGATGCACAATCTCGGCGAAGCGGTGCATGTCGCCGCATGGCCGACCGTGCGCGAGGAATATGCGCTCAATTCGCGCCACTATGCGTTTGAAGGCCGCTGCTTCGTGCTAGCCGCAGGGCTGGTGCAACAAAAGGCCGACCTGTTTGAAGGCCTGGAAATAGCGGAAACCGGCGATGCCGATGTGGGCGCTGCTCGCGAGCTGATCGAAGCAATCGAAAGCGACGTGCTGAACCGCGGCGGCAGCTTCATCGCCGCCCCCGATGCGCGCGTGCTTGCACAAGCGGGCGAGGGCGAAGAGACGCTCCACGCGGAGCTCGATTTGTCCGAAATCGGCGCGAATTTGACGAGCCTCGACACCGATGGTCATTATTCGCGCCCGGATGTGTTTGAACTGAGCGTGGATACGAGGGCGAAGGATGGGGTGAATTGGGTGGGAGAAACCACGCCGTGATCCTTTTTAAAGTTTCTCAGATGGTTGTGGTTTTGATTGCGTTCAATTTGGCAACAGTTTGGGGCTATCAATTTCTCTATCGAGCCAGCATGCGATCCTGCACCAAGCGTGAGATGGTTTGGTTGCTTCCAGCAGGCTGGCCGGTCCTTATTGTCGCGTGGTGGATGCTCGGCTTTTACGACAATGGGTTGGGCGTTTTGTCAGACCTCAAACACTATTGGGCTTGGTGGATGCCCTTCGGTGCGTTGATTGTCTTCGCCGCCGGTTATTGGTTCGCGCAATGGAACCGGTCTCGGTTGTTGGCGAAAATGACGCGTTCTGCATGACCTTCGCCGCCACAGAACTAGACTCGTTTGTCGTTTCCTTTTTTGGAATCACTTTCTTCGCCGGTTTCGTGATTGGTGCATTGTTTCGCCTAGTGAGCAAGATTTCCAACCTTTCGGTCGTCTTGTTGGGAGGTGTCGCGCAACTTTTGCTTCCTCTCTGGGTGATTGCTTCATCAACGAGGCGGGAATCGGCTCCTCCGTTATCTGATTATCTGAGTCTGCAGTCGCTGGCTCAGCTGGCATGCCTGTGCGGTTTGGGTTGGCTGGGTGCATACGCTGGATTGCGCGCCGTGAACGCGATCAGAGTTGCTGCTCTTCGAGCCAAGAGTGTTGAGGACAGTGAATGACCTTCGCCGCCACCATCCTAACCCTCTACCCAGAGATGTTTCCCGGTCCGCTTGGCGCTAGTCTGGCGGGCAAGGCCATGGCCGAGGGGAAATGGTCGTGTGACACCGTGCAAATTCGCGATTTCGCGCTTGATAAGCATAACAATGTCGACAGTCCGCCGGCGGGCGGCGGCGCGGGTATGGTGCTGAAATGCGATGTTCTGGGCGGGGCGGTTGATCATGCGATCCAGCAGCAGCCGAGTGCTCCCATCCTCGCTATGACGCCGCGCGGCAAACCCATCACTCAGGCGCGTATCCGCGAGATGGCAGCCGGTCCCGGCGTCACTCTGCTGTGCGGCCGGTTTGAGGGCTTTGACGAGCGCATTTTTGAGGCGCGGCCCCAGATTGAACAGGTCAGCCTGGCTGATATCGTCTTATCGGGCGGAGAAATGGCTGCGCTCACCATACTTGATGCTTGCATTCGGCTGCTTCCCGGCGTAATGGGCGCGCCTTCAAGCGGTGCTGAGGAGAGCTTTGAAGAAGGCCTCCTTGAGTATCCGCACTACACCCGACCTCAAGAATGGGAAGGGCGCACGATCCCTGAAGTGCTGCGATCGGGGGATCATGCGAAGATCGCGGCATGGCGCAAAGCCATGTCGGAAGATCACACTCGGTTACGCAGGCCGGATCTATGGGAGCGTCATGAGGATGCTCGGGTCCAGTCTGCCTCTGGCGCGCGGCGAAAAGAAAAGGACACGGACCAGTGAACCTGATCCAGCAAATCGAAGCCGAAGAAATCGGCAAAGTGACCAAAGAGATTCCTGAGTTTCAGGCCGGAGACACCGTGCGTGTCGGCGTGAAAGTCACCGAGGGTAGCCGCGAGCGTATCCAGAACTTTGAAGGCGTTGTCATTGCGCGGTCGAACCGCAGCATCAACAGCAACTTCACCGTGCGCAAAATGAGCTTTGGCGAAGGTGTGGAACGTGTGTTCCCACTCTACGCGCCAATCGTCGACAGCATCACCGTGGTTCGCCGCGGCGTTGTGCGCCGTGCGAAGCTTTACTATCTGCGCGGCCGCACCGGTAAGCGGGCTCGTATTGCTGAGCGCCGCGAGAATGCGCCAAAGGCGTAAGTCTCATAATAAGAGATTTGAAAGGGCGTTCTGGGAGACCAGGGCGCCCTTTTTCGTTGGAACTTTGCCGCTCCTGTGGTTTTGATCATCGTAAAGCCAAAACGTGAGAGGTCTGTCTTTGAAATGCGCTTATTCTTTGCTGCTGCGTCACTTGCTACTATCGCTCTCGGCTCCCCAGCTATCGCGGATGATCACACAATGACGAGCGCGCCAGAGCTGACGTTTGAGCGCGTCTTTGCCTCGCCATCCCTGAATGGGCCAGCCCCGCGCCAAGCGAAACTGTCTCCTGATGGGCGCTATCTCACTGTGCTGCGCAACCGCGATGATGAGCGGGAGCGCTATGACCTGTGGGGCTATGACCGGGAAACCAGCGAGTGGACCATGCTGGTCGACAGTGAAGCGCTGGGGTCTGGCCGCGAGTTCAGCGAAGATGAAAAGATGCAGCGAGAGCGGGCGCGCGTCGGCAACCTCAAAGGCATCATCAGCTATCAATGGGTCAGCGATGGTTCGGGCGTGCTCGTGCCGCTGGATGGTGATTTGTACCTCGCGAAGCTCGACGGGGAGGTGACGCGCCTGACGGATACCGAGGAAAGTGAGCTTAACCCGAAGCTGAGCCCTCAGGGCGGCTCTGTGTCATTCGTGCGCGAGCGCCAGCTGTGGGTGGGCAAGGTCGGCGAGGACGCCGCTCCGATTACGCCTAAAGAAGGCGACACAATCCGCTGGGGCGAGGCGGAGTTTGTGGCTCAGGAAGAAATGAGCCGCCTGACCGGATATTGGTGGAGCCCGGATGACAGCCGCCTAGTCGTGCAGCGCACGGACGAAAGCCCGGTTGGCATTGTGACCCGCGCGGCGATCGGCGCGACCGGGACCAAGGTGTTCGATCAGCGCTATCCGGTGGCGGGCAGTGACAATGCGATTGTTGAGCTGATTGTGATGGACCCGGACGGTGCGAACAAGGTTCAGATCGACATCGGCTTGGACACCGATATCTACATCGCGCGCGTTGATTGGGCGCCGGATGGCAGCGCGATCTATGTCCAGCGCCAGAACCGCGAGCAAACCGTACTCGACATGCTCAAAGTCGATCCAGCGACTGGTCAAAGCGAGGTATGGTTCACCGAGAACGCGGCTCGCGAGGATTATTGGATCAACCTTTCGGACAACTACCGCTTCCTGAAAGATGGCAGCCTGCTGTGGTGGTCCGAGAGGGATGGAATGGGCAATTTTTATCGGGTTTTTGATGGAGCGGCACCCACAGGCATGATGCTTGCTCCGGGGCTCGGTAAGGATTTTGATGCCACTAAGGAAATCAGAGTGACCGGCCTTACGGAACCGGCCACCGAGCTTGTCGGAGTCGATGAAGCAGCCGGCGTCTTCTATTTCCAAGGCACCAAAGACGTCCTCACCCAGCAAATATACCGCGCTAACCTCGACGGCCGCGGCGAACCTATCCTGCTGACCGATCCAAAATTCACGCACAGCGCGGTTATGGACAAGGACGGCAAGACGCTGCTGATCAACCGCTCAAACACCAACCAACCGCCGCAGTCGGTTTTGGCCAATTCAGATGGTGAAGTCCTGGCGGCAATCGAGGCAAATCTGGTGGAGGGCGATCATCCCTATGCGCCATTCCTCGCAGGCCATGTTGCGCCGGAATATGGCACAGTGAAAGCGGAAGACGGCACCGATTTGCATTACATGATGCTGAAGCCGGAAATTGAGCCGGGGAAGAAATATCCTGTGTTCTATTATCACTACTCCGGGCCGGGCCCGCAAATCGTCGATAAAGGCTGGGGCGGGGCGCTGGCTCAGGCGATCGTGGACAAGGGCTACATCTATTTCGCGCTCGACAATCGCGGCACCGCCAATCGCGGGGTCGACTTTGAACAACCGCTCTACCGCGCGATGGGCGGGGTCGAGGTGCGCGACCAAAAGGTCGGCGCGGAATTTCTGAAAACGCTCGATTTTGTCGATGGGGACAAAATCGCGCTCTATGGCTGGTCCTATGGCGGCTATATGACCCTGAAGCAGATGCAGGCTGATCCGGGGCTCTATGCTGCCGGGATCAGCGGCGCTCCGGTCACCAAGTGGGAGCTTTATGACACCCACTATACAGAGCGCTACATGGGCGATCCGCGCGAAGTGCCAGAGGCTTATGAAACGGCCAGCGCCATTCCCGATGCGACGAAGATCAGCGATCCTTTGCTGCTGATCCACGGCATGGCGGATGACAATGTGGTGTTTGAAAACTCATCCGAACTGATTTCGGTCCTGCAAGAGAACAACGTGCCGTTCGAGATGATGCTCTATCCCGGCTACACGCACCGCGTGGCGGGCGAGAATATCTCGCCGCATCTGTGGAACACGATCTTCACTTTCCTCGAACGGAACGGCGTGACCCCGCCGGAATAGGCACGCGCGCCTGAGCGAGCCAGTCCAGCGCGGTCGCGGCGACCTCGCCGGGCGCTTCGACTTGGGGGTAGTGCCCCACGCTAGGGAGCAGATGCGCGCGTGCGCGGGGCACAATCTCGCGCCATTTGTCATAGGCATGCTTGCCAGAGACGGGATCGAGCGCGCCGTTGATCAAGCCAATCTTCTCCTGTGCCTCAACCAGCGCCGCCTCCCAGCGCTGCTTATGCGTGCGCCGGTCCGCGATGTAATGCAGCAGCTTGTGTGTCAGCCGGTTGCCGCCATTGTGCGCGATAAACTCCCAAAATTCATCCAGCTCCGCCTCGCTGGGCTGAGTGTCTGGCCCAAACACCTCTGAAAAGCTCTGGCCAAAGCGTTTGCGGTTCAGCAGCAGCGCGAGCAGAACGCCGACCGGTGACACGCCGAGTTTTTGCGCCGGGCGAGGGCGGTGCTGGTCGGGGAATATCCCACCATTCAGGAACACCATCATTCCGAGCAGCTGCGCACCAGAACCATCTTGTTGGCGGGCGAGCAGCTCTTGGCCGACAGACACGCCGTAATCGTGCACCAGAGCGTCAAACTCTCCAATGCCAAGATGCGCGAGCAGGGCCTCTTGCAGATCGACCTGGCCGTGGATCGTATAGCCATTGCCGCCAAAGCCGCTGCGCGGTTTGTCTGACAGGCCAAAGCCGAGCATGTCGCAGGCAATCAAATGGTGTTTTTCGCCCAAGTCGTCCCACGTGCGGGCCCAATCAGACGAGCATGTGGGATATCCATGGACCAGCAAAAGAGGCCTCGCATCGCTATTTCCGCCGGTCCAATAGGCAATCTGGTGCCCTTGAAAGCCGAAATAGCTCGCTTTCTCGCGCCAATGCGCAATACCGCTCTGCATACGTTTCCCCTCCTGATGTGCCCAAGAAACTCTTGCCAAGGCATGCTAGGCGCGGCAGCGCACAACGTGAAGTTGAATTTCCATTGGAGTATGTAATTTGGGTTACCGAGTGGCTGTGGTCGGCGCGACTGGCAATGTCGGACGCGAGATGATGCAAGTGCTGGCAGAGCGCGAGTTTCCGATTGAGGAAATCGCCGCTGTCGCCAGCTCACGTTCTCAGGGCAGCGAGGTGGAATTCGGCGACACGGGCAAAATGCTCAAATGCCAGAACATTGAGCATTTCGATTGGAATGGCTGGGATATTGCGTTGTTTTCCGCTGGGTCCGGTCCGGCAAAGGAATATGCGCCAAAGGCGGCTGCTGCAGGCTGTATCGTCATCGACAACTCCTCGCTTTACCGGATGGAGCCGGACGTTCCGTTGATCGTGCCAGAGGTCAACCCAGATGCGATTGATGACTACACGAAGCGCAATATCATCGCGAACCCGAACTGCTCGACGGCTCAGCTGGTCGTCGCGCTGAAGCCTTTGCATGATGCGGCCAAGATTAAGCGCGTTGTCGTCTCGACCTATCAATCGGTGTCGGGCGCGGGCAAATCGGGCATGGACGAGCTGTTCCAGCAAAGCCGCGCGATCTTTGTCGGCGATCCGGTCGAACCGGAGGTGTTCACTAAGCAGATCGCCTTCAACGTGATCCCGCATATCGATGTCTTCCTGGACGATGGATCGACCAAGGAAGAGTGGAAGATGATGGTCGAGACAAAGAAGATCCTCGACCCGAAGATCAAACTCAACGCAACGTGCGTGCGCGTACCCGTGTTTGTCGGCCATTCCGAGGCGATCAATATCGAGTTTGAAAATGAGTTGTCGGCGGAGCAAGCGCAGGAAATCCTGCGCGAGGCACCCGGTATCATGCTGATCGATAAGCGCGAGGACGGCGGATATGTGACGCCCACCGAAGCTGCAGGCGATGGTGCGACTTACATCAGCCGCGTTCGCGATGACCCCACGGTCGAAAACGGCATCACTTTGTGGTGTGTGTCAGACAACTTGCGCAAAGGTGCGGCGTTGAACGCGGTGCAGATCGCCGAATTGCTCGGGCGGAGGCACTTAAAGAAGGGATAAAGTATGCGTGGTTTGGTGATCATCTTGTCGACATTCGTACTCGCCGCTTGCGACAGCGGAACCGTGCCAAGCCCGAGCGAGCGTATGAACGATCGGGCAGATCCCGCAGCGCCCGTGATCGCCGACAATGCCGTTGAACTGCGCGCAGAGGGGCTGGCCGCCGGGTCAGAGGCGTTTTTCTTTTCTGCCGGTCGCAGCGAAGTCGAGGGCGCTTTGACCGCCAGTCTGGGTGAACCAGAGGGACGAACTATTGGCGAGGAATGCGGCGCAGGCCGCATGGAGTTCACCAGCTTCCCCGGCGCTTTGACCGTGAATTTTCAGGATGGCTTTATGGTCGGTTGGGTGCTGGGCGAGCAAGAAGGCGGCGCAAACATCGCGTTGCAAAGCGGCCTCAAACCCGGAGCACCACGCAGCGAGGTTGAGGGCACTACCGGATATGCCCCGATCACGGATAGCACGCTGGGTGAGGAATTCGCGCTGGGCGGCAAGATTGGCGGCTTTCTGGAGGAAGATCGCCTGACCATGCTTTATGCCGGGACGCAGTGTTTCTTTAGGTGACGCATTTTGGGTAGAGATTTTTGTAAAGCCTCGCGCTAGTCTTCGCCCATGACCTTAAAGGCAGATCTCTATTTCAGCTTCCGTTCGCCATATTCTTATCTCGCCATTGGCCGCTACCGCGCGCTGGCAGAGGAATTTGACCTCGAGATTGCGCTGCGCACAGTGTGGCCGATCGCGATCCGTGCGCCGGAACTGCTGTTCACCGGCAACCCTGCGGCGCCGCGCTATATCCTGATGGATTCGATGCGGGTCGCTCAGCATTTGGGCATCCCCTATCGCTGGCCGCGTCCTGATCCTGTGAACCAAAACCTGATGACGCGCGAGATCGCTACCGAGCAGCCGCTTATCCGCCGCATCTGCCGATTGGGCCAGGCCGCATCGCGCCGAGGCGAGGGGCTGGCATTCGCAGACGAAGTATCCCGCATTATCTTCTCCGGGGAAGTCGATGGCTGGGACGAAGGCGATCACCTTGCGGGTGCAGCCTCGCGCGCAGGTTTGGATCTCACCGAACTTGATGCCGAAGTGGCGAGCGACGCAGCGGCGCTAGACGGCGAAATCGCTGACAATCAGAGCGCGCTGGAGGCAGCGGGTCATTGGGGCGTGCCCACTTTGGTGTTTGAAGGCGAGCCCTTCTTTGGTCAGGACCGGATCGAAATGGCAAAGTGGCGGATGGAGCAAAAGGGGCTGGCGAAGCGGTGAAGGGAACATTCTTTTTCTACCTCGAACGCTTCAATTCCGTAGCTCTATTTCTACTGGTCTTGCTTGGTGCAGCGTTCTTCATGAGTCAGTGGTTTTCTGCGGGGAACCACTACGGTGAACTAAGTCGGACGTCTGATTTCGGAGCGGATATGGAGCGAGAGAACTCCTTAATCGGGCATGCGATTGAAACAGCGGACGGGAAAATTGTCGCGTATTATGAGGGTGATGATGGAGATAAGCGCCAAGTAGGCGCGGGCATGACGATCATAAATCAGAGAACAGGGCAGAGTTTGGCTTTCGCCAACCAGCCAGGTGAACTCCTTGTCAACTTCGATTTTCTATTTGATCAAGGTCAGGAAGATAAGCCGGTTGTTGGCTATATTGCGATGGTAAGCGACGAAGAACGCTTCAGAGCAGGCAAAGCAGATCTCGTTATTGGTGCTATTCCAGGAATGACGAAAAACACGGTGGCCGAAAATGTCCTCTTCACAGATTTGCCCACGGTACGTTCAGACGGATCCCTGGCCGTCATACTTTGGCAGCAACAAAACAAGGCGGCATTGGTGAGCTTCCGCATAGACGATGGCGCTATTTTGGATCGCGCAGAGATAGATTTGCCACAATTAGAGGATGATCGAGTCTCACAGGGGCCGGGCAGATCATTTGATTCCGCTTTGCTGCGACGGCCTGAACATAGTCCGCCTACCTCTGGCGAGTGTGTTTTCTGAGTGAGCTATATGCATTCAATTGATTTTCCCTCGTTCGACGGGACCAAGCTCTCCGTCCACCGCATCGGCGAAGGCGCACCGGTCATCCTGCTTCATGGCCTGTTTTCCAGCGCGGATATGAACTGGATCAAGTGGGGCCACGCGGCGCGACTTGCTGAAGCCGGGTTTGAGGCGATCATGCTCGATTTTCGCGTCCATGGAGAGAGCGAGGCCCCGACCGATCCAGCCAATTATCCCAGCGGCGTTTTGGTCCGCGATGGGGCGGCGTTGGTCGAGCATCTCGAGCTGGAGAATGGCGCCTACGACCTCGTCGGCTTTTCGCTTGGCTCGCGCACGGCGTTGCACGCGACCGCGACGCAGGTGCTTGCCCCGCGCAAATTGGTGGTGTGCGGCATGGGCGTTTCCGGCCTCAGCGAATGGCAGAAGCGCGCGGCGTTCTTCAAGCGCGTTATCGATGAGTTCGACACTATCGAGCGCGGAGATCCAGCCTATTTCTCACGTCAATTCCTAAAGTCACAAGGGGTGGACCGGGTCGCAGCGCGCCTGCTCCTCGATGCGATGCGCGATCTCGACCTCGCTAGGCTTTCAAATGTGACCATGCCCACGCTTGTTGCCTGCGGTGTTGATGATCAGGACAATGGCTCTGCAACCGAGCTCGCCGAATTGCTGCCCAATGCCACCTATCACGAAGTGCCCGGCGCGCATCTCGACAGCGCGACCAAGCCGGAACTGGGCGAGGCGATTGCTCAGTTTTTGAGCGTGCCATGACGGTCTCAAAGCGGACGGCTCTACTATGGTGGGTAAGCGGGCTAATTGCCTTTGCCATCACGCTGACGCTGCATGCTCCCCTGATAACGGACGGTGTGCCGGGTGGAATTTTAGACCACCAAAGTGCACCGGATGCGGCGACGGTGGACGCAATTCAGGGATCATGGGCGCACGATGGCTTAATGCGCACCGCGTCAATCGCAATGATCAGCGACCTGATCTTCATAGGCATTTTTGGTATCGGCTGCGTCCTCGCGGGGCTATACTATCGCAGCTGTTCCTCGCCGATACTCTCCGGCCTGGGCCTCGTCGCATTGGCCTCAGGCGTCATCTTTTTGGTGACCGATTATGGCGAGACAATTTCGCAATTCATTCAGCTGCGCAATTTCGCTGGCGATGATCAGCTCGCGTCGCTCGCATCGACGCTAAGACCGTTCAAGATGGCAACGTGGATCAGCGGCTTTCTGGCGGTCCTGACGGCTCTGGTGGCCCAACGCTTTTCGACGACAGACGCTTGATTCTAAGCAAACCACAGTTCAAACTCATTTCATAAGAAACCAATTCCTTTGAGAGGTTACCAGGCTCATGAAGCTCCCATCTATCGCTCCTAAATTCATGATGGCATCGGCCATCGCACTCTCGCTAGCCTCGACGCCGGCGCTGGCCGATGGGCACGCGGCAGATGAAGCTGCGCCAGCGGCGGGCGCAGAGTTCCCCGAAACGCCAGAAGGAGCCGATGCTTGGGTTGCCAGCGTTGAGGCGGAGCTCAACACATTCTCCAAAACTTATGGCCATGTGCTGTGGCTGAACCAGACCAATATCGGGCATGACAGCGATACTTTGGCATCGCAATATGGCGCGGAATCGACCCTGAAATCCGTGGCCTTCGCCAATGAAGCGGCGAAATATGCGCGTGTTGCTGGCCTCAACCCAGACACCGCCCGGAAGCTTGATATTCTGCGCAATGGCATTGTGATGCCTGCGCCAAGCCGCGAGGGCGCGGCGGCTGAGCTGAGCGAAATCGCGACGCAGCTCGGCTCTGCTTACGGCAAGGGTCGCGGGACGCTGAATGGCGAAGAGATTGGCGGCTCTGACATCGAAGCGGAAATGGGCAACCAAGACCGCACGCCCGCTGAACTGTCCGAGATGTGGGTGAGCTGGCACGACAATGTCGGCGCGCCAATGCGTGAGGATTACGCGAAGATGATCGGCATCGCCAATGACGGCGCGAAGGAGCTGGGCTTTGCTGATCTGGGCGCAATGTGGCGCTCAAACTACGATATGGACCCAGACCAATTCGCCGCTGAAACGGAGCGGATGTGGCAAGAGGTGAAGCCGCTCTACATTGCGCTCCACACTTATGTTCGCCGCAAGCTCAATGAGAAGCACGGCGATGCCGTGCAACCAGCGACCGGGCCGATCCGCGCGGATCTGCTCGGCAATATGTGGGCGCAGGAATGGGGCAATATCTATCCGCTCGTCGCGCCAGAGGGGGCTGGCGATATCGGATATGACCTCACCGATCTGATCACCGAAAAGGGGTATGACGAGAAGGAAATGGTTCGCGTGGGCGAACAGTTCTTCTCCTCTCTCGGGTTTGAGGCTCTGCCCGACACGTTCTGGGAGCGTAGCCAGTTCACAAAGCCGGCCGACCGCGAAGTTGTGTGCCATGCCAGCGCCTGGAACATCGACAATATCGACGATCTGCGGATCAAAATGTGCATCAAGCGCAACGCCGATGACTTTGTCGTGATCCACCATGAGCTAGGCCATAACTACTACCAGCGCGCCTATAACCAGCAGGATTTCCTCTATCTCAACGGCGCGAATGATGGCTTTCACGAGGCGATTGGCGATATGATCGCGCTGTCGATTACACCGGAATATCTCGTTCAAATCGATATGCTTACGCCTGAGGAAGTGCCAAGCGCGGACAAGGATATCGGCCTGCTGCTGCGCCAGGCGATGGACAAGGTCGCCTTCTTGCCCTTCGGCCTGCTCGTAGATCGCTATCGCTGGGGGCTGTTTGACGGCTCCACCAGCATGGAGGATGCGAATGCGTCTTGGACTGGTCTGCGCACCGAATACCAGGGCATTGTTCCGCCGGTAGAGCGCAGCGAGGAGAACTTCGATGCGGGCGCGAAATATCACATCCCCGGCAACGTGCCCTACACGCGCTATTTCCTCGCACGCATTCTGCAATTCCAATTCTACAAGGCCGCCTGCGACACTGCCGCATGGGAAGGGCCGCTGCACCGCTGCTCGTTCTATGGCAATGAAGAGGTTGGCAAAAATCTCAATGCGATGCTCGAGATGGGTGCGTCAAAACCATGGCCCGATGCGCTTGAGGCCTTCACTGGCGAGCGCCAGATGAGCGGCACGGCCATGGTCGAATATTTCGCCCCACTGCTGGAATGGCTGAACGAGCAAAATGAAGGCCAGGAAGCGGGCTGGTGATTGGTTTCCGATTTGGACTGATCGGTGCGGTTGCGTTGGCGATATCCGCCTGCGCACCGGTTGAAAGCGAGACGACGCAGTCGGAATGGACTGTATACGAACCGCTTGGTGAGGTTGAGCCCGGCGCAACCGGCGCACTGCTATTTGTAGCCAATAAGCGGGGCAACACGCTGTCCAAGATCGATCTGGCGACAGGGGAAGAGGTGCTGCGCAAGGATAGCTGCACCAATCCTCACGAGCTGGCGATGGCACCGAACGGCAATCTGGTCGCGCTCGCTTGCTATGGCGGAACTACAGTGGATGTCTTTGATGTTGATGATCTTAGCCGTGTGACCAGTGTGGACTTGGGCGAAAATGCCCGTCCACACGGCATCGTGTGGATGGAAAGCGGGGTCATTTATGCGACAGCGGAGGGACGCCAGTCGATCTTCCGGATCACTGAATACGGGGCTGGTAATGCTGGGCTTAGGGAATATCCCACAGGTAAACAGGGCAGTCACATGCTCGTCGTCGCGCCGGATGAAAGTGCGGCTTGGACCACGGATCTCGGATCAAAGACGGTCACTCGCATTGACTTGACCGGCGACGCGCCGCCTTTGTCCGTTACGGTGGGCGAGGAACCGGAGGGCATTTCCCTCGCTCCAGATGGGAAATCTCTATGGGTCTCCGCGCGCGGTTCCAATCAGGCGTTCGAGCTCGATCCGGTGACGATGGAAGTGCGCAATTCGCTTGAAACTGGGCGCTTTCCTTTGCGGCTTTCAATCCGTCCCCAAGGTGACGTTGCGGTCACCTCTGATCTGCAGGACGGCAGCCTCAGCGTGATCGACCTGAAGACCGCCAAAGTGTTCAGGACCATCACCGTATCCGGGGCGGAACAGGCCGAGGAGCGCTTTCAGGTAACCATCCTGTGGTCCGACGATGGCGAGCGGGTCTATGTCGCCGAAACGGCTAGCGACACGGTTGCGGAAGTTGACTATGAAAGCGGCAAGGTGCTGCGCCGTTTACCGACTGGAAATGGCGGCGATGGCATGGCAATCCTTGGTGCAAAGAAATTTTTCTCGCCGTGATCGGTTGAGATTTTGGGGATAATGATTGTGCGTTTTTTATCTGTTTTGACGGCTCTTGGCGCGTCCTTGGCGATGCAGCCTGCCACCGTCCTGGCTCAAGGTCAGCCGCAAGCGCAAGCAGCGCCGCAAAACCCGCAGGTCGTAACGCAGTTTGATGCGGCGACGATCTCGCGCTTGCTGCTCGATGTGCAAACCACTTGGCAGGTCGAGACCGATGCAAATGGCGGCACGGTGTACCGGGCGCAGGCCGGCAATGGTCTCAGCTTTGCGCTGAGCCCGCGCGCCTGCACACCGCAGCAGGGGTGTGTTGGCTTGCTAATGCTCGCGACATTTGTCCGCGAAGACGCTCGCCCACGCGCTGAAGTTGATGATTTCATCAATGAGTACAACAATCTCAGCCCGAGCAGTAAGGCCGTGCGCGCCGGCGATCAGGCGATTGTCCTGCAAGGCTATGTCAATTCCTCCTACGGCATCAGCTATGCTAATGCGCAGGCGCAATTGCTGGTCTTCGGCCAGGAAATCCAGAAGATGCGAGCGAGCTTGACCGAGTTCTCAGCGCAATCGCGGTGAGGGCGGGCTGCGACTTTGAAAGGGGCATTGTCGAAATGATCAAATCAATATTAGGCGCAGGGTTGCTGCTGACCACAACTTCATTGAGCGCTCAAGCTGGCGTGGCAATGGTGAGCGCGAAAGATCCTGAAGGCCTTGCGAAGGTGATGAGCGACGCCGGGTATGAGGTTGAGCTCTCTACCGATACCTTGGGTGATCCCATGATTACAACAGAGCTCGCCAATATGCCTACGCGTGTGAGCTTTTATGGCTGCGACGAAGAAACCAATTCGGGTTGCGATTCGCTGCAACTGAGCACTGGTTTTGATAGAAAAGAGCCTTGGACTAAGGCTGAGGCGATCCAGATCAGCGAGCGACTACGATTTGCAGCTGTGTCGTTGGACGATGAGGGCGATCCCTATATCAGTTGGGATATTGTGACCGGAGATGGGATCCCGTCGCGCGTATTTTTGCAGTCGATCCTGCAGTTTAGCAGTACTATCGAATCCACCGCAGACATTGTGTTCGCCGAGGAATAGAGGTCTGCTTAGCGCATTCTACCTAAACGGCGGCTCGTTAAACGCGCGTAGCTTGCGGCTGTGTAGACGGTCACCTTCATCGCGAAGCCGCTTGCATGCCTCCAGGCCGATTTGCAGGTGGGCGGCGATTGCTTCTTCGTAGAACTGGTTGGCTTGGCCGGGCAGTTTGATCTCGCCGTGTAGCGGTTTGTCAGACACACATAGCAAGGTGCCGTATGGCACGCGGAAGCGGTAGCCTTGGGCGGCAATCGTGGCGCTTTCCATCTCGACGGCAATGGCGCGGCTCTGCGAGAAGCGCTTGGCAGAGGTGGAGTAGTGCAGCTCCCAATTGCGGTCGTCCGTAGTCACCACAGTCCCTGTGCGCATGCGCTGCTTTAGATTCGCGCCTTGCGCGCCTGCTACTTCTTCGGTTGCCCCTGCAAGCGCCTGCTGAACCTCAGCAATCGGAGGAATTGGAATTTCTGGTGGCAACACGCCATCGAGCACATGGTCATCGCGCAAATAAGCGTGTGCGAGCACAAAATCGCCGATCTTCTGGCTGGAGCGCACGCCGCCGCAGTGGCCGATCATCATCCACGCATGCGGACGCAGCACGGCGAGGTGATCGCAAATCGTCTTCGCATTCGATGGGCCAACGCCGATGTTCACCAAAGTGATCCCGCGTCCGTCCTCACGGATCAGGTGGTACGCTGGCATTTGGTGCCGCCGCCATGCGGTATCGTTGAGCTGTTCCTGCGCGTTGTCGGTGTATTCGTGAATGTTGAGGCCGCCAGCGCCGGTGAGGCCGGTGTAGCCGCCCTCGCAGATTTGCTGAGCGCCCCAGTTTACAAACTCATCAACATAACGGTGATAGTTGGTGAACAGGATAAAATCCTGAAAATCCTCAACCTTTGTTCCGGTATAGTGGGCCAAGCGAGCGAGCGAATAATCTGTGCGCAGGCCATCAAACAACGACAGCGGCATGGATTCCGCTTCATCAAACTCGATCCCATCGGCCAGCTCATCGCCGATCAGAGCAAGGTCGGTGGAAGGGAAGTGCTTGGCGATATCTTGAGGCGCGATGCCGACCATTGCTGCACCCGCGTCACCATCGAGGACATAGGGGAAGGGGATTTCCTGGCGGGAGCGGCTAACTTCGACTTCGATCTCATATTCGCCCGCGATCAGGCTAAGCTGCTCAGCAAGATAACCAGCGAACAGATCGGGCCGAGTAATGGTCGTTTGATAGGTGCCGGATTGCTCCAACCGGCCAAAGGCGCGGCTGCGGTCGAGCGGTTCGCCAATGCCGGAGTAATGCACGGTCAGCTCTGGATAGGCGTAACTTCCATCTTCACGGCGGCTAGCGGGCGGAATGGTCCCCTTCGTTCCGTAAGCCATAACATCCTCACGAAGGGTCGAGACCGCTTCGTCGTAAATGCTCTTGAGCTGCGCGATGGTGTTTTCGATTGATTTCATGTGCTGGTGTTAGTGTCCAAAATAGGAAAATTCAAAGACAGCTCAGACTTAAAGGGCATTTCGCTCCAACTCTGGCTTTTACAAAAAGGGCGCGAGGCCGGTTTGACCTCGCGCCCTTCATTGATTGGCGTAAAAGAAGTGCCAAGCTTACTCGCTTGCAGCTTCCTCTTCAGCAGCGGCTTCTTCAGCTGTGTCTTCTGCAGGAGTAGCACCGTCTTCGAGCAGTTCGGCGGGAATTTCGCCTGGCTCAAGGGTAGGGTCGATGCGATTTGCGTCGGCTGCTTCCTCGATTTCCTTCTGCTCATCTTCAAACAGCTGAGCCAGAACGTCGACGCCTTGGCTTTGCAGCTCGGCTTCGTCGTCACTGCGCGCAACGTTTGCTTTGACGATGACGTGAACCTCTGGGTGCAGAGCGACGGTCACATCGTGCATGCCGATCGTTTTGATCGGGCTGCCCATGATGACTTGCTTCTTGTTCACATCGTGGCCTTGCTCAGTCAGGCCAGCGATCATGTCGCGGACGTTGACAGAACCGTACAGCTGGCCGGTGTTGGAAGCTGCGCGGATGAGCACAACTTCTGCACCGTCGACCTTGCTGCCGACCTTCTCAGCTTCACCGCGACGTTCTGCGTTCTCTTTTTCGAGACGCTCGCGGTTGGCTTCAAACACCTTCTTGTTGGCATCGTTCGCGCGCAGGGCCTTCTTCTGCGGAAGCAGGAAGTTGCGGGCATAGCCGTCTTTTACAGTAACGACGTCACCAATGGTGCCGAGTTTCTCGATCCGTTCGAGGAGAATGATATCCATGTCGTCTCTCCTCTTACTTTACGATGTAAGGCAGCAGGCCGATGTGGCGTGCGCGCTTGATTGCTTTGGCGAGTTCACGCTGTTTCTTAGCAGAAACGGCGGTGATGCGCGATGGAACGATCTTACCACGCTCAGACATGAAGCCTTGCAGCAGGCGAACGTCTTTGTAGTCGATCTTGGGCGCGTCGTTACCCGAGAACGGGCAAGATTTGCGGCGGCGGAAAAAAGGACGTGCCATTAGTCGCGCTCCTCTCTGTCAGAGCGGCGCTTACGGTCGCGCTCGTTCTTACGCATCATTACGCTTGGACCTTCTTCGTGCTCTTCGACACGGATGGTCATGTAGCGAATGACGTCTTCGTTGATACGGGTCTGACGCTCCAGCTCTTCAACCACGGTGCCTGGGGCATCGATGTTGAGCAGCACAAAGTGTGCCTTGCGGTTGCGGTCAATTTTGTAGGCGAGCGATTTCAGGCCCCAAGTTTCAGTCTTGGTAACCTTGCCGTTGTTCGCTTCTACGATTTCTGTGGCGGTTGCCGCCAGCGTGTCTACCTGAGCTTGGCTCAGATCTTGACGCGCGAGAAAGATATGCTCGTAATGAGCCATCTCGCATCCTTTCATATTGCTACCGATCGTTGGCCATTTCGCAGCGGATCCGCGAGTGCCCCTCCGGCTTTCTTCATACGCCCTAATTCAGGCGATGGGCGCACATACCGCCTTTGCCGCCAAAAGCAAGCGCGAATGCGACTGTTTGCAGAGCGTGGCCGCGCGGTTGACCTGATGCGTGGGGGCTATAATTGATGGGACGATAGAATTTTCGTCATGGGAAGGTCGATCAATGAAGAAGTTCACCGCGCTTGCCGCTTTGCTACTGCTCAGCGCCTGCGGGGCCTTGGCCACCACGGAAAGCACCTATTACATTGCTGCTGATGCGCCCAGCGAGCGTGCCTGTGATGGTCCGCCAAGCCGGGCGGCTCTTGATGGAGAGCCCGGAGCCGATGGCACGCTCGTCTCGACAATCAATATCCGTATTTTCGATGATGTTGGCTTGCTGTGCGAATTCGGGCCAGACAACAAATTGGTCGCGACATATGCGGAGGTGGACGAGGGCGGCGCAACGCACGTCTACACGGTCGTTGATGATCCGATGGCGGCCAACCCAGTGAAGACGTTTGGTCCGATCGGTGAATAATTTTAGCGCGCCAATGCCGTGGGACCCGGCAGCGGCGTCATTTGAAACGAATAATAACAGAACAGGGTAGGACAACGACATGCCATCAGGATTGGTTGCACTTTTGGATGACGTGTCGATCATAGCGCGCACCGCGGCCGCTTCGGTTGACGATATTGCGGCGGCGGCCGGGCGTGCGGGGACAAAGACGGCAGGCGTCGTGATCGATGATGCTGCGGTTACGCCCAGCTATGTCACCGGACTTTCTCCGGCGCGCGAGCTGCCGATTATCTGGAAAATCACCAAGGGCAGCCTGTTCAACAAGCTGATCATATTGCTGCCCGGGGCGATATTGCTGTCGGAATTTCTCCCCTCGCTTATCATCTGGATATTGATGCTTGGCGGGGCGTTTCTTTGCTACGAAGGCGCTGAGAAGGTTATGGAAAAGCTTGGCGGGGCCAAGCACGGTAAGACCGTCGATGATGAGATAACCGACCCCGTTGCCTTCGAAAATCAGCGGGTGGCGGGCGCCATTCGGACTGACCTGATCCTGTCTGCGGAAATCATGGCCATCACGCTCAACGAACTTGATCTTGATGTTTGGTGGGAGCGGGCAATTGCGCTTGGCATTGTTGCGATAGCGGTGACTGTTGCGGTTTACGGCGCCGTGGCGCTGATCGTGAAGATGGATGACGTTGGGCTGCATCTGACGAAGAAGGACAGTACGGCGGCGCAGAAAATCGGCCATTTGCTGGTCAATTCGGTTCCAAAGCTGCTGATCGCGCTGTCATTTATCGGCACGATTGCGATGCTGTGGGTCGGCGGCGGCATTATCATCCACGGCACGCACGAGGTCGGCCTCCACCTGTTTTATGACATCGCGCATGGCGCAGAGGCGGCTGTAAGCGGCGGATCAGGCTCGATGGGCGGTATCCTCGGATGGTTCACCTATGCGGGCATTTCGGCGGTGCTGGGCCTCGCGCTGGGCGCGGTGATCGCTTTCGTTCTGCACAAAGTGATCGGTTATGAAGGCGCGCATTGACCCAAACTAGCGCTCTTCCCGTCCTCTACACTTGCGCTGGCTCGCGCGGTTTGCGTGCGACTTGGGCGGCGGAGGAGGCGGGCGCTGACATTGATCTGCGGATACTGCCGTTCCCGCCGCGCTATCTCGCGCCGGAATATCTGGAGATCAATCCGCTGGGCACAGTTCCCATGCTACTTGATGGCGACGCGCGGATGACGGAAAGCTGCGCGATTGCGCACTATCTTGCGACCCGCAACGGCATGACAGAGCTGGCGATCGCTCCGGGTGAGGCGGACTATGCGGAATATTGCGATTTCACCTATCACGCTGACGCGACGATCACCTTTCCCCAAACCGTCTACATGCGCTTTGCCATCTTCGAAAAGGAAAAGGGCCTATCCGAGGCGGGGGAGGCCTATGCCAAGTGGTTCCACAAGCGGTTGGTGAAGGTTGAGCAGCGTTTAGACGGGCGCGAGTTTCTTTGCGCAGACCGGTTCACTGTGGCGGATATATGCGTTGGATATGCACTGATTTTGGCCGAGAAAGTGGGGCTCGATGACGGTATTCCCGAGAGCTTGAAGGCTTACCGCGAGAACCTTGTCGCTCGTCCGGCTTACAAGCGGGCCGTTGAGCGAGAGGAAGAGGGTCGAAAAGCTCTAAAAAGCACCTAGGCCAGCGATTTACCCCGCGTCATTCTTATCCAATTCTAACCCACATTTCGTGCAAGTGCGGTTTGGCCAAGGCACTGCGAAGATCCCGCGAAAGAACAGATTCTTGCCGCAATTGGGGCAATTGAACAGGCGCATGCGGGCGTTCACTAGCACTAGCATAATGATCGCCGCGGCAAACGCCCAGCTGGTATGGCCGATCATTCGGTCGATAGTGATAACGAACAGGAAAGCTGCCAGCATGGCTGCGCCCATCAATCGGGCGTGCCGCACGGCGAGCGAGTAGACCGTCATTTAAGCCCTTTAAACAGGGTCTTCGCAAAGCCTGTAAGCGTGTCATCGCGGGCGCCCATGATCACGATCCGATCGCCCGGCTGCGCGATCTCAGCGATATGCGCGCCGCAATCCTCGCGCGCTGCAATGTGCCGGGCTGAACCGCCAGCATCCCCGATCAGCTTGATGATCCGCTCCGTGCCCTCGCTGCGGTCGACTGTCCCGCCATAGTAAATAGGGTCGCACATCACGGTGATGTCGCCTGCATCGAGTTCCCTCGCGAAGGTCTCAGCCAGTTCATCGCCCATTTGGCGAAGTGGCCCGTATCCGTGGGGCTGGAAGAAGGCGATTACGCGGCCCGGCGTGCCCTTCAAAGTGCGCAAAGTCGCCGCGCATTTTTCTGGATTATGGCCGAAATCATCGATCACAGTGATGCCGCCGGGGCTGGTGCCGATCACGTCAAAACGGCGCGCCAGTCCCTCAAACTGGTTAAGAGCAGCCACCGCGTCCGCAACTGCAATACCCGCTGCACTGGCCGCAGCAATCGCCGCCAAAGCGTTGGAAAGGTTATGCAACCCCGGCATCGGCAGGGTCAGTGCGGCGGTTTCACTGGCGCGGTTGTCGATTACCTTGGCTTGAAGCGTGAAGGGCCCTTCGACGATTGAACCTGCCTCTACGGTGATATCAACATGGGGATGTTCCACCGCGAAGGAGATCATCTGCCCCTTGCCATCGGCAACGCTGGCTTGGCCGAGCATTCGCGCCTCGTCATTGTCGAAGTTGACCACGCCGCAGCCAGATGATGCGAGATAATCGCCAAACAGATCACGCAATTCCTCCAGGCTCTTGTGATCGAGGCTGACATTGAGAAGCACGCCGATGGTGGGGCGGTAGAGCGCGATTGAGCCATCGCTCTCATCCACTTCGCTGACGAAGATTTCTGGACGGCCAACTCGGGCGCTAGCAAACTGATTGTCTGCGGCGACAAAGTTCTTCATCACCGCGCCATTCATGATCGTCGGATCATAATCCTGCGCAGCTAAGATGGTGCCGATCATGCCGGTGACGGTCGATTTGCCTGAGGTTCCGCCAATCGCGACAGAATATCCCGCTTGGTTGAACAGCATTGCGAGCACTTCGGCCCGGGTCAGACGTTCACAGCCCAGTTCTTTCGCCCGCGCCGCGTCAGGCACGGTGTCTTCAACCGCGGCGGAGGCGACCAAAACCTGATTGCTGGAGGTTAGGCCGCTGCCATCCTGAGGATGCAAGGTAAAGCCATTGCTCTTAAGCCAGGCGAATTTATCGGGCGTGCGCCCCTGATCGTAAGATCGATCAGAGCCAGCCACTTCGCAGCCCATGCCGCGCAGGATTTGCGCCAGCGGAAGCATGCCAGATCCGCCAATGCCGCAAAAAAAGAATGGCCGCTGTGTTAGCGCCGCTTGATCGATCCCTTTGCCCATGCGAACCACCGCTATTAAGATGTGCCGGGCAAAACAAGCGAATTAGACCAAGACTATGACAAATATTGCGATTTGTGCGCCAGCGACGCCAATCACTCGAGAGCAAGCGGATGCCTTGAATGAGCTGGTGGCTGCCGAGTTCCCGATGCACAATGTCACGTTCCACGATCAGTGCTTTGAATTGGATGGCCATTTTGCTGGCCCTGACTTGAGGCGGCTAGAGGCGCTGCTCGAATGCGCGAATGATCCCGCTTATGATGCGGTGTGGTTTGCGAAGGGGGGCTATGGCTCCAACCGGATTGCTGAGGCGGCGGTGGCGCAGATGAACACGGCGGCGCGGGCAAAGACCTATGTCGGCTTTTCCGATGCGGGCTATTTGCTCGCCGCTCTGTATCGCCACGGGATCGGGCAAAGCGTCCACGGCTCTATGCCAGTCAGCGCGCGCAGCGAAGGCGGGCGCGAGGCCGTACGCCGGGTGCTGCGCTGGTTTGCAGGCGATAACAGCGGGCTAGAGCCGAGTGTTGATGGCAAGACCCCGGTGGCCGCCTTCAACCTCATCACCCTGTCGATGATTGCGGGCACGCCGATGATGCCGGATCTGTCGGGCCATGTCGTAATGGTCGAGGAGGTCAGCGAGCACCTCTATTCGATCGACCGGCTGTTCTTCAATCTCGCGGGGTCACTGCCACGGGTCGCGGGATTGCGCCTCGGCTCAGTTACCAACGTGCCGGAAAACTACCGCGAATTCACTCAAAGCCCGGAAGAGATCGCCAAATTCTGGTGTGCGCGTGCGGGCATACCCTATCTGGGCCGCGCAGAGATCGGCCACACCTCTGCCAACAGGGTTGTGCCGTTCGGTCTTGCCAGCCCATCCAAGGCTTCGTAACCGCGCGGACCGAACAGGAGTTTCATAATGCGAGCATTCGTTTTTCCAGGGCAAGGTAGCCAAAAGGTCGGCATGGGCACAGAGCTTGCGGCGGCGAGCGCTGCGGCGCGCGCCGTGTTTGAAGAGGTCGATGAGGCTTTGTCGCTGAAGCTGTCAGCGATCATGGCCGAGGGGCCAGCAGACGAACTGACCCTTACGGAAAATGCTCAGCCCGCGATTATGGCCAATGCCATTGCGACCCTGCGGGTGCTGGAGAATGAGTTTGGCGTCTCGCTGACCGAGGCGGGTGACTGCGTCGCGGGGCATTCGCTCGGCGAATACACGGCGCTGTGCGCGGTTGGAGCCTTCTCGCTGGCGGATACGGCGCGGCTATTGAAACTTCGCGGCAGCGCGATGCAAACGGCGGTTCCCGTGGGCGAAGGCGCGATGGCGGCTTTGCTCGGTGCAGATATCGAGAAAGCCAGCGCATTGGCGGCCGCTGCCGCGGATGGTCAAGTGTGCGAGATCGCTAACGACAACGACCCCGGCCAAGTCGTCATTTCCGGCCAGAGGGGCGCTGTTGAGCGCGCCGCCAGCATGGTGAAAGACCATGGGATCAAGCGCGGCGTCTTGCTGCCCGTATCCGCGCCATTCCATTGCTCCATGATGCAACCTGCTGCTGACCGCATGGCAGAGGCCTTGGCCGAGACGCCTCCCGGCGCGCTGACGTTGCCGCTTTATGCCAATGTCACCGCTTCCAAAGTGACCGACCCGGCCGAGGAGCAGAAGCTGCTGATTGAGCAGGTCACCGGGCGCGTGCGTTGGCGCGAAAGCGTCGCGCAAATGCACAGCGACGGCGTGAATGAATTTGCTGAGCTGGGCGGCAAAGTGCTGGCCCCAATGATCCGAAAGATCGCTGGCGAGGCGGAAACCGTCAGCCTAGTCACCATGGAAGACCTCGAAGGTTTTGCGAAGGAGCACACATAATGTTTTCACTCAGCGGAATGAACGCTCTGGTCACAGGCGCGAGCGGCGGCATTGGCTCATCCATCGCGATGGCGCTGGCCAGTCAGGGCGCACGCGTCGCATTGTCAGGCTCCAACGGTGACAAGCTGCGCGCATTCAGGGAGCAGATGATCAATGAAATCGGCGGCGATCATGTCGAGATCACCTGCAACCTGTCCGACAGCACCCAGGTGGAAGAACTCATCCCGGCCACGCTCGATACGCTCGGCGGGATCGATATTCTGGTCAACAACGCCGGGATCACCCGCGATAACCTCGCCATGCGGATGAAGGACGAGGAATGGGATCAGGTGATCTCTGTCAATCTCGAGGCGGCCATGCGCCTGATGCGGGCGAGCGCTCGCCCGATGATGAAGGCGCGATTTGGCCGGATTATCAACATCACCAGCGTCGTCGGCAGCACCGGCAATCCCGGGCAAATGAACTATGCCGCGGCCAAAGCTGGCCTTACCGGCCTTACCAAGAGCTTTGCGCAGGAAGTTGCTTCGCGGGGCATTACCGCGAATTGCGTGGCGCCGGGCTTTATCCGTACCGCTATGACCGCGCAGCTCGACGAAAAACAGCAAGAGACCATCAATGCCCGTATTCCGGCAGGCAAGATGGGCGAGGGCACGGATATTGGCGCAGCTGTCGCCTATCTGGCGAGCCGCGAGGCGGGCTATGTCACGGGCGAGACGCTGCACGTGAATGGCGGCATGGCGATGCTGGGCTAACTCGCTAGCTCTGACGGCGCTGGTTCGCGGCCCTTGTCTGGTAAACAGGCCGTTATCCCCAAGGAATCGCCGCAGGAAACACCCCAAGCTTGCCCGTGGGTACAGCCCCGCTAAGGTCTTTTCAGGAATTCCGGCGCGGATGGGCGATTCCTGCCCTTCGAGCGCGTCATGCAAAGTAAGGGTAATAGGCTAAGCAATGAAGGCTACGATCGAACGCGCGACGCTCCTGCGTTGTCTCTCCCATGTTCAGTCGGTTGTTGAACGCCGCAACACCATTCCGATCCTGTCCAACGTCCTGATCGACGCCAGCGATGGCGGCAGTGTGAAGGTGATGGCGACCGACCTCGATTTGCAGGTGGTTGAGACAATGGCGGCCGCTTCCGTCGAAGGGGCAGGGGCGATTACTGTTTCTGCGCACCTATTGTTCGATATCGCTCGCAAACTGCCAGAGGGCAGCCAGGTTAGCCTGGAAACGGCCGAAAACCGGATGGAAGTGAAGGCAGGCCGCAGCCGCTTTAAGCTGCCAACCCTGCCGCGCGACGACTTCCCAGTGATCGTCGAGGGCGATCTGCCCACCAGTTTTGAGCTGCCAGCGCGCACTTTGGCTGAGATGATTGACCGCACTCGGTTTGCGATCTCAACCGAGGAAACCCGCTACTACCTCAACGGCATCTTCCTGCACGTGACCGACGATGATGAGCCCGTGCTGAAAGCTGCTGCGACCGATGGCCACCGCCTCGCGCGCTTCACGCTCGCTCGCCCAGAGGGCGCCGAGGGCATGCCGGATGTTATCGTCCCGCGCAAAGCGGTCGCGGAACTGCGCAAGCTGCTCGAAGAGGCGATGGACGGCAATGTCCAGATCGATCTATCGGCGAGCAAGGTTCGCTTCACGCTTGGCGGGGAGGGCGGCGTTGTCCTGACCTCGAAGCTGATCGACGGCACCTTCCCAGATTACAGCCGAGTTATCCCAACCGGGAATGACAAGCTGCTGAAGCTTGATCCAAAGAGCTTCTTTGACGGCGTGGACCGGGTTGCGACCATCGCGACCGAGAAAACTCGTGCGGTCAAAATGGGCCTCGATACGGACCGGGTAACCCTGTCGGTGACATCGCCAGACAACGGCACTGCAGCGGAAGAAATTGCGGCTGAGTACAAGTCAGATGGCTTTGAAATTGGCTTTAACGCCAATTACTTGAAAGACATTCTTAGCCAGATCGACAGCGATACAGTCGAACTGCATCTGGCGGATGCCGGAGCGCCAACTCTGATCCGCAAGGATGACAAGTCACCGGCGCTGTATGTCCTGATGCCGATGCGGGTGTGAGCGAGGGTACGACCGCAACCTTAGTGTTAGGCGCTTTTGCGGTCGTTTTCCCGGCCTTCTGGATTTTGGTGACTTGGGGAATTGCGGAACTTGGCGGTTGGAATAGCCTCCAGCGCCAGTTTCCTGATTACCCTGATGCAGTCGTTGTGGAAAGGCTCGGCTTTCGAAGCGCGCAACTAGGGCATCCGGTGTTTGGTGTATCATATAGCGGCGTATTGACGTTCGATGTCTGCAAATCGGGATTGCGTATCCGGGTCTGGAAGCTGTTTGGTCCTTTCAGCAGGCCTGTTTTTCCGCCTTGGGATAGCTTTTGGACCGAGCCTTATAAGCGGGTCGTCTGGAATGTCTGCCGAATTCGCTGGGGCCGAGCTGCCCGCGATAGCATGATTATCTATCGCCGCTTGGCCGAGGCAATTGCCATCGCCAGCGAGGGAAAGTTCGGTGCGCCAGATCAGGCTCAATGAAAGAGCAAACTGCACCGCAGGTCCGTATTTTCGGGACGGTAGTGTCGACGTACACTCGCAACGTGCAGATCACATGTGAGGAAGCGGGGCTAACTCACGAGACCATAGCAACCGCCGCGCAAAGCCCGCAAAATCGCCATCCTTTCGGCAAAATTCCAGTTGTTGAGTTTGATGGGCTGGAGTTGATCGAGAGCGTCGCCATCGCGCAATATCTCGACAATGCGCACAATGGTGGCGCTCTTCAGCCCGCCGATCCGGCGGCACGTGTGGTGATGGATAAATGGGTCGCTATTGCCAATAACTACCTGTTTCCGCTGTTCGAAAATGGTCTGGTGATGCCATGGATCATGCATCGCTACGCCGGGCATCCGTTGGATCAGGCAAAGATTGAGCGCGCACTCCCTCAGATCAGCCGGGCGCTTGGTTTCCTAGAGGCGGAGATCGACAAGGATGGCGCTTGGACCAGCGGTCCATTCGATCTAGCTGACGTGTTTCTGTACCCTGTGCTGCGCGGTTTGGAGATGACTCCGCAAGGGGCGGTGGGCATTGCTCATTGCGATGGCTTGCAGCAGTGGATGCGCGCTTGCGAAAAACGTCCCTCGATTGCCTCAACGCGGTGGGAAAGCGAGCCGTGATCGTCTAGCATCCCCCTCGCAAAGAGGAGATCCAAGATGACAGTCCAACAAGTCCACGTTCGCAAAGACGAGCTCACCAATGCCGCTCTTGTCGAGGTCGACAATGGAGAGCTTGCCAGCGGCGCAGTGCGGCTCGAAATTGAGAGCTTCTCTGTGACTGCCAACAACATCACCTATGCGGTGGTCGGCGACGGCTTTGGCTATTGGAACTTCTTCCCCGCGCCGGAGGGCAGCGGCATTGTCCCAATGTGGGGGCACGCAAAGGTCGTCGAGAGCAATTCTGAGGATTTCGCCGTCGGCGAGCGGGTTTATGGATACCTGCCAATGGCGTCGCATCTCGACGTGATCCCTGGCAATGTATCGGCCGGTAGCTTCATCGATACTACCGATTATCGCCAGCCGATGAGCCCGGTTTACAATCAATATTCGCGCCTAGCCGCCGATCCAGAGCATGACGCGAGCAAAGAAGCGGAGCGGATGATCTATGGCCCGCTGTTCAAAACGGGCTTCATCATCGATTATTTCATGCGCAACAACGAATGGTTCGGGGCCGAGCAGGTCATCCTGACCAGCGCATCGTCCAAGACCGCAATGGGCCTCGCCAGTGTGGCGCAGCAGAATTCTCCGGGTGTGAAGCGCGTCGGTTTGACCTCGCCGGGCAATGTCGAATTTGTCGAGAGCACCGGGCTTTACGACAAGGTTTGCTCCTATAATGAGGTCGCCATGCTTAGCCTGCTGCCAGCGGTTGTGGTGGACTTTGCCGGCAACGCGGGACTGCTCGCGAAGATCCACGAGCACTTTTCCGATGCGCTCAAATACTCATGCCTCGTCGGCGCGACCCATATTGAGGAACGCGGCGAGGGCGGTATGCGCGCGGATCGCGGGCTGCCCGGGCCAAAGCCGACCTTGTTTTTTGCCCCTGATCACTTTGTGTCGTTCTTTAAAGAACATGGCCCCGCCGAGGGCGGGATGATGATTGCCAAGACCTGGCACGGTTTCCTCAGCGCGGTGGATGGCTCAGTTAAGATCGAGAAGCATTCCGGCTTGGAGGCAGCGCGCACGACCTATCTCGAAATGGTCGGCGGTCATGTCGATCCAGCCAAGGGCATCGTAATTGAGCCATAAAGGGCTCTGGCGGCGGTGGGGCTAAGCCAGTTTTGGCTACTCCGCCGCCTCGGCCAGTTCTGCTCTTTGCGGGCCGCGGATCAGGCCGCCGGGTGCTTCGCCGGTCCATTTGCCTTCGCGGAAGGTCACCACGCCGTTCTTGATCGTGCAGGCATAGCCATCGGCCTTTTGCAGCAGACGTTTGCCGCCAGCAGGTAAGTCAAAGGCGAGCCATGGTCGGCCGAGTTTCAGGCGCTGCATATCGATGACGTTGAGATCCGCGAGGTAGCCCGGCGCGATTACGCCGCGATCTTCCAGACCATAGAGCACGGCAGTGTCGCGGCATTGCCGTTTGATCGCATGCTCCAGGCTGATTTTTCCGTCCCGCTTCCGGTCGCGCACCCAGTGCTGAAGCATGAAGGTGGGCGAGGCAGCATCGCAGATTGTGCCGCAATGCGCGCCGCCATCGGAGAGGGAGTTCACCGTGTCCTCCGCCTGTTGCAGCGGCAGAAGGAAGTCGAGATTGCCCTCAGCATAGTTCAGGATCGGCAGGTAGATGAAGCCCGTCGCATCGTCGCGGCACAGCATGTCATAGGCGTATTCCTGAGGGTCAACCCCCGCTGCGACCGCCCGCGCATTTACGCTTGCGCTGGCGTCCGGCTCATAGTCGAAATCCGGGTCCATCTCATATTGCAGCGCCCAGCCTTGGGTGATCACCATCACGACCTGGATGATATCGGTCGGTGCCTCGGAATAGTCATTGGCCTCCGATAAAAGCTGGGCCTTGAAAGCTGGGTCGAGCAATTTTGCTTTCTGCTCTGGCCAATCGAGGTCCTTGATCGCTTGCCAACTAGGGCGGAAAGCGAAGGGGTTTACCGTCCCCTGCCACGCCATCATGATGCCATTTCCGCGCAGCGCGATCTGAGCAACGATGTTGGCACCATTGTCGTTTTGCGCCCGCATTTCAGAGATTTGTTCCTCCAACGGCAGTTCTTTCGCGATGGATTGCAGCGCGGCGAATGTGACCGGGATACCGGCCTCGCGGCTCAGCTTGCCCATCCACTCAAATTCGTTCCAGTCCCGCTGCAAGTCGCTGGCCATTTCGAACACGGCATGACCGCCAGCCGCCTGCGCGCGACCCATAGCGCGGCCAATTGCAACAAGCTCGTCAGCGGTCGCGGTGGTGCCGGGCACAAGTTCGCCATCGACGGATTTATGCAGGACTGTGCGCGAGGTGGAGAAGCCCAGCGCTCCTGCGCGAACGCCCTCCTCAACGATTTTGCCCATCGCCTCGATATCGTCTTCAGTGGGAACGGCGCCCGGCTGCTCACGGTCACCCAAGACATAGGCGCGCACAGCGCCGTGGGGGACATGGGTGCCGATATCCATGGTTCGAGGCAGTTTTTCGAGCGCATCGAGATATTCCGGAAAGGTTTCCCAGTCCCAAGTGATCCCCTCGGCCAGAGCCGTACCGGGAATGTCCTCGACGCCCTCCATCAGACTGATCAGCCATTCGTGACGGTCTGGCTTGGCGGGCGCAAAGCCGACCCCGCAATTGCCCATCACGACCGTGGTGACGCCGTGCCAGCTGGACGGCGCCATTTCCTGATCCCAGGTGGCTTGACCATCATAGTGCGTGTGGATGTCGACAAAGCCGGGTGTGACGATTTGCCCGCTGGCGTCGATCTCTTCCGCTGCATCGCCTTGCACTTCGCCAACTTGCACGATGATGCCGTCTTTCACCGCAACATCGCCCGCGAAGCTCTCCGCCCCGGTGCCATCGACAATCGTGCCGCCCCGAATGATGAGGTCGAACTGCGCCATAATCTCTCTCCACTGTTAGGTGGGAGAATGTCGCATTGAGCCCGCGCTGTCTAGCAGCTCGCGCGGTAAAACCTATGCCGCCGTGCGAAGCTCGCCCACGGTTGCGGGCGGATCAAGGAATTCGCGGATTGCGGCGACGCTCTCTTCCTTGTGGCTCAGCAAGAACAAATGTCCTCCGCCTTCCATCACGGCCAGTTTTGAATTGGGGATCAGGCTAGCGAGGAATTTGCCATTGGTGAGCGGGACGATGGCATCATCGTCGCCCATCATGATCAGCGTGTCCTTCTTCATGAACGGCAGGGCAGGCGCACTCGTCCAGCCGAGCATGCACAGCAGCTGATACATGTAACCGCGTGGGGAAGGCGGGGTGAGGCGCGACATATGGCCGGATTTGCCCGGACCCGCGCCGAGGCCTTCGCCGTACAGCGTTTCAAAGTTCTTCTGCATAAAGGCAGGGTCGATATAGCGGCGCGGATTGGCCATTTTCGACAATGCTTTGGGGCTGCCGGGCATCATCAACATGCCCGCGCTGGTCGCGATGAGCACCAGACGCCGTGTGCGGCCAGGATGCTGTATCGCAAAGTGCTGAGCCATGCCGCCGCCCCAGCTGATGCCCATGACATCGACGAGATCGACGCCCAGTTGGTCGAGCAGTTTTGAAGCGGTCCAAGACATAGTCCACGGCGTGTAAGGGACAAGCGGATCAGGCGATCCGCCAATTCCCGGCATATCGAACATGATAAAGGCGCGCTCCGGCAGAGCGGCGGCGAGCGGCGCAACCGCTTCGATATTCGCGCCAATCCCGTTGAAGAATAGCACCGGCGGATGCTCAGAAGCCTTATCCAGCCGCCATGTCGCGACACGCAGAGAGCGCCCGCCCACATCCTGCAGGCCGATCACGGCGTCCTTCATTGCCTCGTCTTTTGCGGCCCCGTCCAAAACTCACTTCCCTTCAATGTGGCTGAGGCGGTATTCATCGATCCCTCATGAACACCGCCCCAATTGTTGTTTTCCGCTGCGCCTATGCTTTTGCGGAAGGCGCGTCAGGCGTTACACCTCTTCCACTACGTATAGACCGGGGGCCGCGTCCAGCGGCTTATACTTTGTGCTCCCCAGTTTTTGCGGTGCAGCCTTGGTCTTACCAGAGCGTTTCTGAACCCACTCCATCCAAAATGGCCACCAGCTGCCTTTGACCTCTTCAGTGCCTTGTAGCCACTCGTCAGCGGTCGGCGGCAGTTTGCCCTTCTTCTTTTGAATGAAGTACTTGGCCTTAGGATTGCCCGGAGGGTTCAGGATCGCCTGCATATGGCCAGACTGGCTGAGGACATAGGTCACATCTTTCGATCCAAACAGCTCGGTGGAGCGATATGTCGCTTTCCAAGGGGTGATGTGGTCCGTGACCCCGCCAAGAATGAACATGTCGGATTTGACCTTCGACAGGTCGACCATGTGATCGGCCATCTCAACCTCACCCTTTTTGGTGAAAGCGAGGGTCTCAAACAGAGTGAGGAAGTCAGCCATCAAGCTGCCCGACAGATTGGTCGCATCGGCATTCCAGAACAACACGTCGAACGCCGGCGGATCCATGCCGAGCAGGTAGTTGTTGATCACATAGTTCCAAATGAGGTCATTCGGGCGCAGCCAGGCAAAACCGCGGGCCAAATCATCAGCCTTGATAATACCGGCCTTTTCCGCACGTTTACGGGCCAGCGCCATGCCGTTTTCGGACACGAGCGATGCCGCCTCCACATCGGTGGGCTTGGGATGCAGCACGCACACCATCAGCGTCAGCGTGCCGAGCAGATCACTCTTTTGCGCGGCCAGTTTCGATGCGAGCACGGAGGCGGTTTGCCCGCCGGAACAACCAGCCGAAACATTGACCTTTTTAGAGCCGGTGATCTGAGCAACCGCTTCCATCGCTTCTTCGCATGACCGGATGTAATCCGCCATGCCCCACACGCCCTGTTCCTTGGTCGGGTTGCGCCAGGATATGACAAAGGTTTGGATGCCGTTGTCGACCTGAAATTTCACCACGGACTTATCCGGAGACAGATCGTTGATGTACATCTTGTTGATCTGCGGCGGGATGGTCAGCTGCGGGACTTCATGCACTTCGTCGGTGGTGGGGGCGTAGTGTACCAGTTCCATCATTTCTGTGCGAAGTACGACGGAACCTTTTGAAATTGCGATGTTCTCGCCAATCTTGAAAGGGCGCTTATCAACCTGGCTGACCATGCCCTTGTTATTGACGAGGTCATTGTAGGCGTTCTGCAAACCCTTGATCAGCGACAGGCCACCTGAATTGATCACCTGCTTTTGCGCGATCGGATTGCCGATCAGCGAATTGGTTGGCGCAAGGCCGTCTAGAATGATGTTGGAAATGAAATTGGCGCGGTTGCGCTCCAGCTCATCAAGTTCCAATTCCTCAAGCCAGCTGCGCATCCCCTTTTGCACCGCCAGATAATACTGCGCGCCCGCCTTGAAAAACGGGTTGAACTGCCAGGCGGGGTCCATGAAGCGTTTGTCTTTGGGATCAGGCGCAAGCTCGCTCTTGCCAGTCATGATCTTGACCATGTCTTCGCTCATGCTTTGGGCGTGCTTCATCAGGCGTTTCGGATCAGATGCGGTCTCACGCAAAAGCAGCGCAACCGCGCCGACAAAATCTTCGCGCGCAACGCCAATTAACGGCCCTAAGGCATTGGTTGATTGGGCCGCTTCATTTTCAAGCTTTACGGTGCTGTCTGGCATCTCATCCCCTTATTGGGCTTCTGCTGAGCCCTTGGTATCTTCAAATCGCAATTTTCGCCCACACTCTAGCCCAATGTTTAGCGTGGGCAAGAGCGAGCGGATTTTACCAGCAATCGCGTGAATGCTGAAACGCTTAGAACTATCTCAACGATTGATGGTTATTGCGCATACGTTAGGTGAACTAGTGCAGTACGCCTGTGCATTCAAAAGGGGCAGTCACTTCCGTGGGCGGATTGTTTTCAAAACTGACAAAATCCGCAGAAGAGCCAGAGCAAGAGGTGCCAGAACCGGCACCTTTGCAGCCAATCAGCGCGAGCGATTTGGAACGCCGGGTCGAACTGCTAGATAGCTTGGAAAGCGCTGGTCTCGGATGGTTTTGGGCGAGCGATTCCAAAGGCCGCCTGATCTATCTTTCCGATGCAGCCACGCAGCAACTCGGTCTTCAGGACGGACAGAATGCGATAGGAATGCCGCTGGCAGAGCTGTTTTTGCCAGACAATGACCAAGCGGCTGAAAGCTCCGAGCGCCCACTCAAATTTGTGCTCGCCGCCAAAAACTCGATCAGCCCAATGACCGTTCGACTTGCCGGAACGCAGGGCGAGGTCTGGTGGGAAATCGCGGCCAAGCCGCAGTTCGACGAGAATGATCATTTCACCGGTTATCGCGGCAGCGCTAAGGATATTAGCGCGACGCATGAAAGTCGCCGTGACGCGGAAAAGCTATCCAAATTCGATTCGCTAACCGGTCTTTCGAACCGCTACCGGATGACGAAACAGCTGACGTCGACCCTCACCGCCTTCCGATCTGCAAAACGCAGCGTGGCGCTGATGATGCTCGACCTCGACCGGTTCAAGCAGGTCAACGACACCATGGGTCATCCCGCAGGTGATGAGCTGCTCAAACAGGTTGCAGCGCGGCTGAAGCGCTTGATCGGGGATCGCGGTGAAATCGGCCGTCTGGGCGGGGACGAGTTTCAGGTCATCCTACCCGATATTGATGATCGCGGTGTGCTGGGTGATTTGGGGCAGCGGGTGATCCAAATGCTCTCTCAGCCTTATTCGATCAACGGCATGCGCGCTGTGATTGGCTCATCTATGGGCATTGCGATCGCGCCCTATGACGGCATTGATGCGGACGAATTGGTGAAGGCCGCTGACCTCGCGCTCTATTCAGCTAAAGGGGAGGGTCGGGGTCAGTACCGGTTCTATTCCAGCGATCTCAAAGAGGGCGTGAAGCACCGCCACCGGATCGAAGAGGATCTGCGCGACGCAATCGCCAAGAAAGAGCTGCAAATGCACTATCAGCCGATTGTTACGGCTGAGAAGCATACGGTCGAATGCATGGAAGCGCTTATGCGCTGGGAGCATAGCGACCGCGGGATGATCTCGCCGGGTGACTTCATTCCCGTTGCCGAGGATGTCGGGATCATCCGAGAGCTGGGCGAATGGGCGCTTATCGAGGTGTGCAACCAGGTCAAACTTTGGCCTAAGTCCGTGCGCGCTGCTGTAAATGTTTCGGCGGTTCAATTTGCCTCTGACGACTTCGTCAAAATTGTCCGTCACGCGCTGCAGTCTTCCGGCGTCAATCCGGAACAAATCGAACTGGAAATTACCGAAAGCGTGTTCGTCGGCGATTTGGACCGGACCTTCCGTCTGTTCCGCGAGCTCAAAGAACTAGGCGTGAAACTGGCGCTCGATGACTTTGGGACGGGCTATTCCTCGCTAAGCTATCTGCGCGATGCGCCGTTCGATAAAATCAAGATAGATCAGAGCTTTGTTCGCGGCTGTTCAGCGGATGACAACAACAATGCTGCGATCATTGCTGCCATTGTCAGCCTTGCAGAAGCGCTGAACATGGAAACGGTCGCGGAGGGTGTTGAGAACAAAGACGAGCTCGCAATGGTGCAGAAGCGCGGCGCCACGCATTTGCAAGGCATCTTGTTTTCACGCGCAGTGCCAGCGCGAGACGTGCTGGACCGGTTCGAGCGCGGTGAGTTTGAATACGAACCGTTGGGACCAGAGAAGTACCGCCCAGATCGCCGCACGGAATTCCGCCGCATTGGCCTCATCCATGATGATCACCGCTACAAAGTGATGCTGCGCAACCTCTCAAAGACCGGGGCCAAGATTGAGGGGCTATTGGACGTGCCATTGGGTACGCAGGTCGTGCTGGATTTGGGCGGCGGGCAATTGGCAGTTGCAACGGTTAAACGCTCTGAAGGCTTCAGCCAGGGGGTCGAATTTGAGACCCCGCTGATCAATGACGGAGCTGATGGGCTATGTACGCGCCACCGCGTGTCGCCTTACCAAATCGAAGCGGTCGGCAGGCCATTGGCCTCGCTCGGCAATGATGCCTATGCGGCGCTGGCCGGGAACGTCAAAGGAGCGAGCAAAGCCTTCATCGAAGTCGACATCGGCGGTGCCTCGGGTGTTGCTGCTTAGCAGGCCATTGAAAACGCGTGACTGTTCCCAGACCTTCCCAATCATGGTTTACGGAAATTAACCATGAAACCGAGTGCTTCCTCGTAGTCAGCTTTTCGCAGACGCGAAATCTTGGTTAAAGCGGGCTAAACTGGAGCCGAAAATTGCTGTCCGAGTTAACTGTTTCCTAAACGCCTGCCCTCCAATCCCGGTCTATGAATTCGCCGGTGAAACCACTGCAATTGGAGCCTGAGAAGAAGGGCGCTGATCGCCCGCGCGCTGTGCGCGGCGGATCGCCGCAGGCTGCAGCATCGTCAGGTGGCGGCGAAAACCCCAATCGCACCAGTGATGATCGCCGCGGGCTTGAGCGCGTGCGCACCTCGATTGCGCCAGCGACCGTGCGTGAAGAGGCCGCGTCCAATACAGAGCACAGCTATTACCTGCCGCCACGGCCGCGCGCGATGGCCGGGTTCCTGCTGATTGCTTACATCATTGCAGCGGCAATCGCGGGTGCGGTTCCGCTTGGGGCTTTGGCCCTTGCCGGAGCGATTGTATCGATTGGCGGGTTCGCTTTCGGTGGCGCGCTTTCCGGGTACGAACGGCGTGACGAAACGCCTTATGCCATGCGGCTAACGGTGTTGTTCGTTGGCGTCGTCATTCCGATGCTGAGCGCGGGAATGGTGCTGGGCCTTTGGGTGCTAGAGGGTCTTGCTTGGCAGTGGGCAGTCGGCACGATCGTCTGTATCCATGCGGCCTGTGCTGCGCTTTTCGGGATGCGCATTGTATCCCTGTTCACAGCAAAGTTCGGCGTCTGGGCTGGTTTTGCGCTGGTTGACCCAAGCCCGCTGACTTTCTCAGCGCTGGCGGGCGCTGCAATTGTACTGATGCTGGTCGCGCGGTTCGAATGGCTCAGTGCACACCGGCGCCAAGTTGCTCGGGAAGCGCGGGAGCGGCTCGCATCGCGGGCCGAAGACATTTTGCGCAGCTTTGAAGAAACCGGCCAAGGGTGGTTTTGGGAAACGGATAGGCGCGGTCTGATCAGCTATATCTCGCCGTCCGCCGCAGACATTATCGAAAAGCCGGTTGAAGACATTCTGGGTCGGCCGTTGAGCGCGATTGTCGATATGACTTCAGGGCCGACGGGAGCAGAGCGGACCCTGTCCTTCCACCTGTCTGCGCGCTCTCCCTTTAACGAGGTGGAGCTGCGCGCAGCAGGGGCCACGCCGGAACGCTGGTGGGCTTTAACCGGCCGACCAGTCTACGACAGTTTCAAGAATTTCTGCGGCTTTCGCGGTCACGGCTCTGACCTGACCGAGCAGCGCCGCAGCGAGCAGCAAGTCTCGCGCTTGGCGCATTATGACAGCCTCACTGGCCTCGCAAATCGGATGCAAATGTCGCAGACGCTGGAGCGCATCTTGGGTTCGCCACGGGAACGTGACCGGGCGTGTGCGCTCTTGATGCTCGATCTCGATCGCTTCAAGCAAGTCAACGACACCTTGGGCCATCCCGCAGGCGACGCATTGCTGAAACAGGTGGCCCAGCGCCTTGAGCGCACTGTGGGTAACAAGGGACGCTGCGGCCGGTTGGGCGGCGACGAGTTTCAGGTCATTATTCCAGGCTACAACTCGCGCGAAATGCTGGGTGACCTTGCCACGGAGATTATCGCAGCCCTGTCTCAGCCATATTCGGTCGAGGGCCAAAGCGTGGTTATCGGAGCCTCCGTGGGTGTCGCGATTTCTCCCGAGCACGGCTTCTCAAACGAAGAGCTTATCCGCAATGTCGACTTGGCGCTTTATGCCGCGAAAGATGCGGGCCGGGGCACGTTTCGGTTCTATGCGGCTGATCTGCATTCCGCCGCTGAAGCGCGCGCGCAATTGGAGAAAGATCTACGCGAAGCCATCGCGCAAGGTCAGCTGCAATTGTTCTATCAGCCGGTCGTGTTTGCGGGGAATGAGAAAATCACCGGGTTTGAGGCGCTGCTGCGTTGGCATCATCCAACCAAAGGTTGGCAGTCGCCCGCAAAGTTCATTCCTATCGCAGAAGACGCGGGCCTGATCGATCAGATCGGCGCGTGGGCATTGCGCACAGCCTGCGCTGATCTCGCGCGCTGGCCTGATAGCATTCGCTGCGCCGTCAATGTCTCGCCCCTGCAATTCTCAAACCCTGAATTGCCGACGATTGTCGCCAATGCACTGGCCCATAGCGGCGTTGAACCATCACGGCTTGAGCTGGAGATTACCGAGAGCGTTTTCCTTAACGACAGCGCCGGTACAGAGGCCATGTTCGCCAGCCTGAAACGGGTCGGCGTGCGTCTGGCGCTGGATGATTTTGGCACGGGTTACTCTTCGCTCGGGTACCTCAAAAAGGCCCCTTTCGATAAGATCAAGATCGATCAGAGCTTCGTTCGCGGCGCCACCGAAAAAGGCAGCCGCAACGGCGCAATCATTGCGTCGATTACCAGCTTAGCTGAAGCTCTGCGCATGGACACAACGGCAGAGGGTGTCGAGACATTGGACGAGCTCGAGCTCGTCAGGCAGCTCGGCTGTAGCCACGTCCAAGGCAACATCTATCACGAGGCCCTCAACGCCAATGATGCGGGCGAGCTGGTGGCGGGCGATCTTGCGATCAAGGCAGAAGGACCGCGCGCGGCCCGCGCTCCGCGCAAGGTCCTGCTGCGGCGGATCATGGTGAGTTACGATGGCAATCGGGCTCCGGCGACCTTGCGATCAATCTCTGAGGGCGGGGCGATGATTGATGGGATCTGGAACGTGCCAGAGGGCACCTTGATCAAGATCGACTTCTCGAAAGACCGATCGGTCAAAGCGCAGGTGCGCTGGTGCAGAGAAAGCAAGATCGGCGTGGAATTCGCATCGCAATTGCAGCGAGCCCCAGATGGTAGCTTTGACGTGCTGCGCGAGGGATGAGCGAGGAGCAATTACGCAGAGGATCATACGCCCGTACGTTAGGGTAATAGTAACCATCGCGGTTTACACCTTAGTCAGCAGATAGTGTTTGCCGTCCGAGCATATTGAAGAGGAACACAAAGTGGCCCTGAAGGGTTTCTTGTCATCAATGGGTGGAACGGGCTCGTCGCGCAGCAAGCGTGGCGGTGCGGTTTCTGCGCTCTCCGATGATGAAAAGCTGGCGATGCTAGAGGATCTTGAACATTCCGGTTTGGGATGGTTCTGGGCGAGCGACGCTGATGGCAATCTCACCTATCTTAGCGGTGCTTTGGCGGAGTGCATCGATGTTCCTCTGGAGGATCTGATTGGACAGCCGCTGGCGAGCGTCTTCAATCCGCGCGACGGGGATGGGCGGACAAAATCGCTCCCCTTGGTGCTTGGCGCGCGCAAATCGTTTTCTGGCTTTGTTGTTGAGGCGGCAAGCGGCAAAACCAATGCCGTTCTGCGCCTTGCTGGCAGGCCGGTTGAGGATAGCCGGGGACGTTTTACCGGCTTTCGCGGTACCGGCGCGGACATCACGCAAGAATTCCACCGCGAAGAAGAAACCTCGCGGCTTGCCAAATTCGATTCTCTAACGGGCCTCGCAAACCGCCACCGGATGGCGCAGATTATCGATTCCACGCTGACGGCATTTCAGGCGGCCAAGCGCAATTGCGCGGTCCTGATGCTCGATCTGGATCGCTTTAAGCAGGTCAATGACACGCTTGGCCATGCGGCCGGTGATGAATTGTTGAGGCAGGTTTCCGCTCGGCTCCAACGCTCGATCGATCATGAGTGCGAGATTGGCCGCCTGGGCGGGGACGAATTCCAAGTCTTACTGCCTGATGTCGATGATCGCGGTGTTTTGGGTGAGGTCGCAATGAAGATCATTGCGATGCTCAAACAGCCTTATTCTCTCGAAGAGGGTCGCTGCGTTATCGGCGCATCGGTTGGCATCGCCATCGCGCCGCATGATGGCGTGACCCGCGAAGAGGTGGTTCGCGCAGCGGATCTTGCGTTGTACGCAGCCAAGAATGGGGGACGCGGCCAATACCGCTTCTTCTCAGGTGAACTAGAAAACGAGGCGATCTTCCGCCGCCGGCTTGAAGAGGGCCTCGGCGAAGCGGTGCGCGAGGACCAGCTGTTCCTCAAATACGAACCGATCGTTGCCGCCCAAGGCATGAACGTGGAGGCGCTCGAGGCGCATATCTGCTGGAACCATGCGCAGCGCGGCGAAATCGACCAAGAAGAATTTGCTGGGATACTTGAGGGTTCCAGCCAGAACATCGAAGTCGGACGCTGGGCGATTGAGCAGGCTGCTCGCGATGCCGCAAACTGGCCTGAAACCGTGCGTGTTTCCGTCAATGTACCGGTGCAATTGTTCAATTCAGAGGGCTTTGTTGACGGTGTAGCCGATGCTCTCAAAGGGGCTGACATTGCAGCCGCACGGCTTGAGCTGGAGATACCAGAGGCGGTTTTCTTCGGTGACACGGACGGTGTCGACCGGACCTTGGCCGCTTTGTTCAAACTAGGCGTTCAACTGACCCTTGATGAATTTGGCAGTGGCTATTCCTCGCTCGCTTACCTGCGCCGCGCGCCTTTCGACACAATCAAGATCGACGAGCGCTTAATCGCGGAGGCCTCCGATCAAGATGGCCGTGAACTGGGCCTGGTGAAGGCGATTGTAGCGCTCGCCGGTGCTCTGGATATGAACACGGTTGCCAATGGCATTGAGTCAATGGAATTGCACCGAGTGCTGGGCGAATGCGGGGTGTCCTATCTGCAGGGACCGATTTACTCCGACCCGATTACGATAGACGCTGTTTTTGATGCGCTGACCGATGAGGCGTGGAATATTGAGCCTGACAGCGACCGCACGAAACGCGCGCGCCGCCGCACTGTGTTCCGCAAAATCCAAGTGATCCACGATGATCACTCCTACGAGGTCACCTTGCGCAATCTGTCGAAGACTGGTGCGTTGATCCAGGGGCTGGCCGATGTTCCAAAGGGTACGCAATTCGTTGTCGACCTCGGGGGCGGCCAATTGGCGGTTGCAACCGTGATCCGCACTAGTGCTGATACCCAAGGGCTCGAATTCGAACAGCAGCTGATCGACGATGGTTCAGGCGGGCTGTGCACGCGAAACCGGGTCTCTCCCTACGCTTTGGCCTCTGCTGGCGCGCCGTTGGCTGCACTCTCGCAAGGCAGCTACAAGGGTATGGAAGGCGGCATGCTCAGCCAAGGCGCCGCAAGTGTGCCGCAGTTCGGCTATGCCAATACACCAAAGTCAGAATTGGCCTAGACCCTACGGGTTTTGCACGCTCTTTTGGGAGTGTTGCGATTTTCGCGAATGACATGGGCAGCGCGGCCCGCTAATTGGCGGAGCTGATGACTGACCTTTCAAAAATCCGCAATTTCTCGATCATCGCTCATATCGATCACGGGAAGTCGACTCTGGCCGACCGCCTGATCCAATTCACGGGCGGATTGACCGCGCGCGAGATGTCCGAGCAAGTCCTTGATAACATGGATATCGAGAAGGAGCGCGGGATCACCATTAAAGCCCAAACCGTGCGCCTCAACTACAAGGCGAAGGACGGCGAAACCTATCAGCTCAACCTGATGGACACGCCGGGTCACGTCGATTTCGCCTATGAGGTGAGCCGCAGCCTGGCCGCATGCGAGGGCGCCTTGCTAGTCGTCGACGCCGCGCAGGGGGTGGAGGCGCAAACCCTCGCCAATGTTTACCAATCGATTGAGCATGACCACGAGATTGTGCCCGTCATCAACAAGGTTGACCTGCCCGCCGCAGAGCCTGAGCGTGTGCGTGAGGAAATCGAGGAGGTCATCGGCCTCGACGCGTCCGAAGCGGTCATGTCCAGCGCGAAGACCGGCATCGGCATCGAGGACGTGCTGGAGGCCGTCGTCGCCAAAATCCCGCCACCTAAGGGAGAGCGTGACAAGCCGCTGAAGGCGAGCCTCGTCGACAGCTGGTACGACCCCTATCTCGGCGTGGTCATTCTGGTTCGCGTGATCGAGGGCTTCCTCAAAAAGGGCCAGAACATCACATTTATGCAAGGCGGCACGCAGCACCTTGTCGACCGCGTCGGCTGCTTCACGCCTAAGCGCGAAGATCTGGACGATCTGGGCCCGGGCGAAATCGGCTTTATCACCGCGCAAATCAAAGAGGTGGAGCAGGCCCGCGTGGGTGACACGATCACCACGGTGAAGGGCGGGGCGACCGAAGCCTTGCCGGGCTATAAAGAAGTGCAGCCGGTGGTGTTCTGCGGCCTGTTCCCGGTCGATGCCGCCGATTTTGAGAAGCTGCGCGAGAGCATCGGCAAGCTGCGCCTGAATGACGCCAGCTTTAGCTTCGAAATGGAAAGCTCCGCCGCATTGGGCTTTGGCTTTCGCGCGGGCTTCCTTGGCCTGCTGCACCTTGAGATCATTCAAGAACGCCTCAGCCGCGAGTATGACCTCGATCTGATCACCACCGCGCCGTCGGTTGTTTACCGCCTGCAATTGGGCAAGACAAAGAACGAGGACGCGAAGGAAATCATGCTGCACAATCCCGCTGATTGGCCGGATGTGAACCGCATTGAAATGATCGAAGAGCCGTGGATCAAGGCGGTGATTTACACCCCGGATGATTACCTCGGGGCGATCCTGAAACTGTGCCAGGACCGGCGCGGGGTTCAGACCGATCTGACCTATGTCGGCGGGCGCGCACAGGTGACGTACGAGTTGCCGCTGAATGAGGTGGTGTTTGATTTTTACGACCGTCTCAAATCAATTTCGCGCGGCTATGCGAGCTTTGATTACGAGCAGATTGGCCTGCGCGAAGGCGACCTCGTGAAGATGAACATTCTGGTCAATAATGAGCCGGTCGATGCCCTGTCTCTTATCGTCCACGCAGGCGTCGCGGAAGAGCGCGGCCGCGGGATGTGTGAGCGCCTGAAAGACCTGATCCCGCGCCACTTGTTCAAGATTCCGGTGCAGGCCGCAATCGGCGGCAAAATCATCGCCCGCGAGACGATTTCGGCCATGCGCAAAGACGTGACCGCAAAATGCTATGGCGGCGATATTTCCCGCAAGAAGAAGCTGCTGGAAAAGCAGAAAAAGGGCAAAGCCAAGATGCGCGAATACGGGAATGTGAGCATTCCGCAGGAAGCGTTTATTGCTGCGCTTAGGATGGGTGAAGAGTGAGCGCCCACAGACTCTAAACGAGCAGCGTGAGCCCTTAAGAGCGCTCGACTAGTGTCTCAACGATCTCGCTGGTCGTCCCGTCATTCCATACGATGCGGCGGACGGCATCTCTGATCTTACGCTCATTGCTTTTCGCAAAGCCACGATCCGCAAGCGACCGTGTCAAGAGATCCGAGGTGGTTTCCATCGACCCCACTGGATCGTCGATCACCGATTTCTTGGATATCCGCAATGCTCCGTCGCGATCGCCGACTGATAGCGATGCAAGCATGAGATAGAGGTGCAGCAGAGGATCTGGGTCGCGGTTGAATTTGGCCATTGCGCGAATTCGAGCGGCCTTCGCGACGTCATCCTCCGCTGAACTCGCGCAAGTCGTGGCGCTTGCTTCTGCCGCGGCAACCAAAGCCGGATAGGAATTCCCACGCTCGAGCACTCGCTCCATGTAAGCGCTTGCTTCCCGGCAACGACCGTATGAAACCTCCACCTTTGCCGCGATGAAATTCGCCATCGGGTTGTAGCGGTCAGCCTCCATTGCAGAGCGAAGATTGGTCCAACCGGGGCCCGACTTTCGGATGGCGCGACCGGCTTCGGCGTCCTCCCGGTATGCCACAAAGGCAAGGCGCGAATACCAGAACGGCACATACTCACTATCTGGAAAGCGCTCTAAGCACTGGTTGACTTGATCGATTGTGGCTTTTCCTACGGAACGGCGGTTTTCTATCGTTAGGAAACAAGCGTAATCTGACGCGGTCGCGTTCTTACGCTTTGGGAGTTCTGCCTGAGCTATCGCGCCCGTTGGTGATACAATGTAGACAATTGATGCTTCGAGCTCGCTTGAAAAGCTTTTTGGCTGATCGGGGTCCACCACCATTTCATTGGAATAAAGGACATCACCATCGCCGTTTCTCAGCGACAGAAAGAGAGAGCGTTTTTTACCATTCCCGGGCCCAAAGTTGAAATTAAGCGCATACTCCGCGTTGCTGGCCTCTTCACCAATCATAAGCGGTTTTGAAACGAACGATCGTTTCAGTTGGACCTCTGATATGTGCCTGGCTTTCTCTACGAGCTCAGTCATATCGACGTTATCAGCATCATTTGGACTAGCCTTGATGATCAATGCTGTCGAAGGTTTGCTTAGGCTGCTTTGTACCTTTGCATGCCGAGGCTCAGAAAGGCCCATGATCATCATTGGCGCTGTGAACAGTCCGAGTATACCGAGCGCCGCTGCACCCATTAGTTTCGGAGAGAGCTTTTCTTTTTTGGGTGTAGGTGGCGCCGTTTCGGGCGCCGGTTCTTCGGTCAATGGCGCCTGCTCGTGCGGCTCCGCAGCCTCCAAGGTCAACCGATACGAACCTGCTTCGAGTTTGAGGCGAAGTCCATCTTGCGCTTGGTTGCGTGCATAATAATTTTCAATGCGACGCCGCAGTCGAGAAATCTGAACGCGCGGGTAGCTATCACTCTCTAGATCGTAGTCCTCATCTTTGCCAAGACCATAAACAGCAATTTCGTACTGAGTAGGCGGCGCTGGACTGTTCAGCGTTTTCTCGACCAAAAATTTAAGCAGGCGTGTTTGGATCGGTGCGCGCTGGAAGACTACATCTTCTATTACCCGATCCGCCTCCAGCCTAAGCTGATGCTCAAATTTATACTTTGGACCTTCGTGCTGCGCCACGCCGAAACCCTTAAAAGATGATTCACCAATTGAAATTTTATATTAAGCATTTCTAGTCGAGCCGAATAAAAAATTTGTTAAAAATTTCCACAGAGGCGCAGTTTTCCGTGATTGTTACAGCGTTACACATCGCGATGTAACTATAAGTATTGCACGGATGTAACCCCTTATTACCGTTACAGTTACCGTAGAACACTGACAATCGACTTCGGTCAGCCGTATTCTGATTGCACATCGAACGAGATGTATGTGTGACCAGTGAGGTGATTGAAAATGTCAATGTCAGCTAAAGTTCTTGCCCGATTTGATGAGTCGAAGCATGTGATAACAGTAGAGCGTCGTCGGGACGTGCGTCACAAGGCCACTTATCGTCCATGCTGCGTCATTGCCGCTGGCAAAGTTACTATGGGCCTCATCCGGAATTACTCAGTTGGCGGCGCTCATATTGAAGTCGACGCCGATCTGAGCGTTGGCGACAACATTCGCTATTTTTGGGAAGCCAACACGTGCATCACTGCGAAGGTCGTGTGGAGCGACGGGAAGGCCCATGGCGTCGAGCATGTTGAGGACATTCGTAAGCCAACGGAGAGCTTTCCGGCGCGATCTGTGCGTGTGCCCTGCCAGGCTGATGCGACATGCTGGATCAACGGCGAAGTGCAAACCGCTCTAGTTGAGAATATTTCGCTTGGCGGTATGCGCGTTCGCGGCTTGCCGCCCGTCACACCCGGCACTCTGCTCTCGGTTGTGTTTTGCGGTATCGAATTGCAATCCGTCTCTGTTCGTTGGGTAAAAGATGGCCGGATGGGCCTCCATTTCCAAGAGCGCTTGACCCGAGAGATGCTCGCTCAACTTTTGCTCGACGATCAGTTCGGGCTGAAGACCATCGAGTTTGCCAAACTCTAACTCTTCTGAAGTCTGCACGTACTGTTTTACAAATTGGAACGAGAATATCATGAATTATGAAGGCACAATCTCATCGGCTGACATCAAAGCCACACCTCCGGGTATGTTGCGCGGCATGCTGCAATTCTGCGATCGGAAGTTGCGTGTCTTCGCGAAACGAAAAAAAACGGCGCATTCAGAAGCGGAAGAGCTTAGGAAACTGGCATCTCTTATCAGAGCTGAGCTTGGCATTTTCGATAGTGCCGCATTCGATGCAAACGCACAGCCCGCGTGATTTTACTGAGCTGGGTGCACAAGGTCTGACTAATTCAACGCTTGTTTTTGTCGCTGGCCTGCGTTTCTGGCTTCACCGCCATGTGGGCTGTTCGCGCTAAGGATCGGTTCGGTATTTGAAAAACCTTAAAAAGCGGATCAACGCGTATGTTCGGCCATATTCACAATCACTCCCACTCATCCTTAGTGCCCCACCGCATCTTAGGCTCCACAACCTTGCACTCCCACACCTGAGGCTTTGCGTTCGCGATCAAAGGTTTTTGTTATCTGCAGGCGCATCCGCGCCGGCGATTTCCTCCCGGCTTGCGGATAAGTCCGCGCCGCTGCGGGCGCCCGGTCGGGCTTGTGTTCCGCGAAACGCGAACCGATCAGCGCTATCCAACAATCAGGCCGCTTTGACATCGCGCAGCTGCGCTCTCATTTTCCTACTCCCACGCAGGGCGCTACGGCGCGGGTATGCGCTCGCATCTCAACCTTAATCGGAAAAAGCGATTAGTCGGGCGCGTTGTGATCGATTGGAATTTTGGCCTAAGACTGTGTTCCAGCCGTTCCAAGCGTGGCTCACGTGCGGTGAGCCGAGGCTTGCGCGGATATGCGAGAGATGTGCATGAAGTGTGGTCTGCGGCGTCAACTTCACTTGGCGTTCACGTAAGGCGCGGTTATAGGGTGGGGTATGACTAACGCCCCTGACAGCGCTCGCTCTTTCGCCCGTATCCTCCGCAAGTCTGCCATGCTGGCGGGCCTTGCGGGTGCCACTCTGTTTACCACGGCATGTGGCGGCGGCTCTGCCAATGAAGACGTGGCCTATGTCGCGCGGGATGTAGAATCGCTCTATGGTGAGGCGAAGCGGCGGATGGATAGCGGCAATACGCTGCTCGCCGCGGCGCTGTTTGACGAGGTTGAGCGGCAGCACCCCTATTCGCCATGGGCGCGGCGGGCGCAATTGATGAGCGCCTTCAGCTACTACGTGGCGCGCGATTACAACAAGGCGATCCAGAGCTCGCAGCGGTTCCTGTCGATCCACCCGGGCAACAAGGATGCGCCCTATGCGTATTACCTGATTGCGCTGTCCTATTACGAGCAGATCAGCGATGTGAACCGCGATCAGAAGATCACTGAGCAGGCGAAGACGGCTTTGCGTGAGGTGAACCGGCGTTTCCCTGCGAGCGAGTATGCCGCCGATGCACGGCTGAAGCTGGACCTGGTGGATGATCACTTGGCCGGTAAAGAGATGGAAATTGGTCGGTACTACTCGCGGTCTGGCCGGTGGCTGGCGGCGAATCTGCGGTTCCGCAATGTGCTGGAGAACTTCGATACGACCAGCCACGCGCCTGAGGCTTTGTACCGCCTTACGGAAAGCAGCTTGGCGCTGGGCGTGCCGAATGAAGCGGTGAAATACGCCGCTGTGCTGGGCGCGAACTATCCCGGTGATGAGTGGTATGAGAAGGCCTATGAGCTGGTCCAGGACCACGCAGCGGGCGTTTCGCCAAGCTGATCGGTCGGCGGGTGCGGGCTAGGGCGATCCCTTAGGGCGGCGCTAGCTTGGCATTAACCAAATATCATCCGCTGTGCGTTAGTGCGCGCGGCTATGAGACGTTCGTTTTGCTTAACCCGATTTGCGCCGCTGTTCGCCTTTCTGGCAGCAGCCGGCTTCGCTGCGCCTGCCGCCGCTCACCCTGACCACGGATTGGTCGGCGGGGCTGAGGCTGGGCCGGGCGAAATCCTTATCGGAGGAATGCTGGATGGGCGCCGCGACGGCGTGAGGATTGACGGCATTGCGGTTACGATCAACGGCGCATCCACCGATCTGGCGGAGGACGGCCATTTCACCGCTGCCGTTCCCATCGCGCCCTATTACCGGGTCGATATCAAGGGCGAGCGCGTTTTCACGATGGTGCAAACCTTCGGCAATGCAGAGCTGCGCGATGCGCGCTGTGAGTGCCTGTCGATCCCGCCGATTGAGCTGGTCGCGCGTAAGACGGGCCGCATTGAGCTGTTCTTTGGCGGCGATAGCATGGCGGGAAGGCGCTATTTCTCCGCCCCGCGCGGTGAGAAAGCCGTGCTCGATAAGGTCACGCTGGACAGCGATCTTGATCGGCTGTTCACCGCGATCACGCCCTATCTTGAGACCAGCGATCTCGCCTCGATTAATCTGGAATCCGTGGTCGCTGCAGAGCAACCCGGACCGCCTGCACCTAAGCAATATCTGTTCTTCTCTCCGCCTGAATTGACGCATGCTCTGGCGCGCGCTGGGATTAATCACGTATCGCTCGGCAACAATCACACTGCGGACTACCGCGATGCCGGCCTGAAGACGACCATCGACGCCTTGGATGCCGCCGGTGTCGCATGGTCTGGCGCTGGCATGGACGTGGCCGAGGCCGAGCGCGCCTCGCGCTTCGAGCTCGCCGAGCACAAGCTGGGCATTTATGGCTTTGTCGGATGGCGCGGCACATGGACGCCAAACCAGACGGCGACCGAGACCAAAGGCGGTGCGGCTTGGGGCAAACGCAGCGATGTTGAGCGCGTGACCAAGCGCGAGCGCCGCGCTGGCTATGTCCCGATCATGCATTTCCACGGCAATCTGGAATATGCCGACCGGCCATCAGAATTGTCGCTCCCTCGTTTTCGCGCCGCGATTGAAAAGGGCTCTCCGCTGGTCATCGGCCATCACCCGCACGTGACCCATGGGCTGGAGATTTATCGCGGCGGCCTCATCGCGCATTCGCTCGGCAATTTCCTGTTCGATCAGGAGCATCCGCACACCCAGGTTACCTATGCGCTGAAGGTCTGGCTGGAAAAGGGCGAATTCCTGCGCGCTGAGGCAATTCCACTTAATATGCTCGATTACCGGCCCGTTCCAGCGACCGGCGGTATGCGGCAAGCGGTGTTGACCCGGCTGCATTGGCTGTCAGAAGAGATGGGCACTGTGCTGGCGCAAACCGGCGGACACTCGGCCGTGTGGGCTAAGCGTAAGGGGATTGAGCGCCCGCAATGCCGTTTCCCCAAAGAGTTCAATCTGGCGCACTTCGCGCCTGCCTGTATCAGCGACCGGGGCAGCTATGGCCGCAATATAATCCCGCGCGGTGACTTTGAAAACACCCAGTTTGAGCTGGCCGGTGACCGGTTCTGGATGTCGCGCAACGCCGCGATTGATTTCCGCACGCGTTCCAATGGCGAGGGCTATATGGCCTTGTTGCCTGATGGCGGACCGAAGCTGCCTTATCTTTATTCGCGGTCCTATATTCGCGATGTCTATGCGACGCGCTTTACCTTGCAGAGCAAGATCAAAATGCCGCGCGATGCCGAGGTGGAATTGATCGTGAAAGAACGCCCACAAGAAGGGGCTCAGCCAACATCTTCTATTCGCGGTGTGTCGCTTGGTATGCTGGACGTGAGCGGCGGCGATTGGCGTGATCTGAAGTTTGATTTCAACCGCCCGGAAGAGGCGGATGGCGCGGCGCGCGCATTCCGCGTGATCCTGAAAATCCGATTCAAGGATCGGCGGGCCGCTGGGGACAAGACCATTGAGCTTGATGATTTCGAACTGATCGAATGGCCTGACGAAGATAGCCAGAAAGACCCAGCGCAGGCGTGGCGGTGGACCCATTATCAGCCCAATATCTCCCGCGCTGAGAGTGTCCCGGCTAGCCCGGCTGCTGGCGAGTAATACTCAGCTGAAAACCTAGGCCAACCCACGCACAGTAAAACAAGCTGTTCGTTGTCTCAGCTCAACAGGTGACGCGCGGCATTTGAGCGGTTAGAAAACCTGCTGAAATGCTGACCCGCCTGTCCATCCGCAATATCGTGCTTATCGAGGCGCTTGACCTAGAGTTCACGCGCGGACTTGGCGTGCTCACGGGCGAGACCGGCGCGGGTAAGTCGATCCTGCTCGATGCCCTCGGCCTCGTGCTGGGCGACCGGGCAGAAACCTCTTTGGTGCGTGCGGGCGAAGCCAAGGCCAGCGTCACGGCCAGCTTTGAATTTGGCGCGTTCCCTGCTGCTATCGCCGCCATTCTGGACGATGCCGATATCGATCTGGAGCCGGGCGAACCGCTGATCATTCGCCGTCAGGTGAAGGCCGATGGCGGCTCCAAAGCCTTCATCAATGATCAGCCCGCTGGCGTCGCTTTACTGCGCGAGCTTTCCGCATCTTTGGTGGAATTGCACGGCCAGCATGATGATCGCGGTCTCGTGAACCCGCGCGGCCACCGCGCTTTGCTGGATCGCTATGCCGGTACGGATCTCACCGGGCTGGAGCGGGCATGGCACGCTTGGGCCAAGGCGGAGGCGCAATTGGCCGAGGCACGCGGGTCGGTGGAACAGGCCGCCGCTGACCAGGAATTGCTGCTCGCCCATTTGGCTGAACTGACCGAGATTGAGCCGCAGGCAGGAGAAGAGGTTCGCCTGGCGGAAACCCGCGCCGCCATGCAAAAGGGAGAGAAGCTGTCCGGTGATTTGGAGGAGCTGCGCCACATCTGGGAGGGCTCAGATTCGCCGCTAGCATCCTTGCGGGCGGCCGCGCGCAAGCTGGATCGGATCGCAGGCGAGCATCCCTTGCTGACCGAGGCTTCGGCGGCGCTCGACCGCGCAGTGATCGAGGCCGGAGAGGCGGAAGACCGGATGATGGAGGCGGGCAATGCTCTGGTCCATGATCCGCAAGCGCTGGATGATGCAGAGACGCGCCTGTTTGAGCTGAGAGCGATTGCGCGCAAGCATCGCTGTGATGTGGACGACCTGCCAGAGCTGATGCGCGACATGCGGGCTCAACTCGATGCGATCGAAGGCGGCGAGGCGCAATTGGATGCGCTGGAAACGGCGGCACGCGAAGCGCGCGAGGCCTATCTGGCCAAAGCGGAAAAGGCGCATGCTGCGCGGCTGAAAGCGGCCAAGAAACTGGACAAGGCGGTGGCTGCAGAGCTCGCCCCGCTAAAACTGGATGCGGCGCGTTTCCTGACGGCGGTCGGCAAATTACCAGAGGATAAATGGGGCGCGGCCGGAATGGACAGCGCCGAATTCCTGATCGCGACCAATCCGGGTGCCGATTTTGCCCCGCTAAACAAGATCGCATCGGGCGGCGAATTGTCGCGCTTTATCCTCGCGCTGAAGGTCGCTTTGGCCGAGCAGGGCGGGGCCGCAACGGTGATCTTTGACGAGATTGATCGCGGCGTTGGCGGCGCCGTGGCGAGCGCGATTGGAGAGCGGCTAGCAAGGCTGGCCGATGACGAGGGGCAATTGTTGGCCGTGACGCACTCACCGCAAGTCGCCGCGCGCGGCGGGCAACATTATATGATTGCTAAGGCCTCCAATGGCACTGTCACCAAAACGTCGGTCTCAAAACTGAGTTCTGAGGAGCGAAAAGAAGAGATCGCAAGGATGCTGTCGGGCGCGGAAGTGACCCCAGAGGCACGCGCGCAAGCAGACCGTTTGTTGGAGAATGCATGATGGAAGACGTGAAGCCTAAAATGAGCGGCCTGCAAATGCTGGCATTGGTCGCCGGTGTTGTCGCGATCCTGGGTGCGACAGTGTCTTGGCTCGTGGTGACTATGGTCAACTCTCACTACAATCCCATCGATGCGAATACTTGGCCGACTTATGCGATAACGACCGCGATGTGGCTTGGCTTTTCCGGCGTTGTGGGATGGTTGATGCTGCGGCTCACTCGCGGATACGCGTCGGCTAAAGGCTGGGCCATCGCTGGCTGCTTTGGTGCGGCGCTCTTGATGCTATCGATGTTTGTTCTGGTTGAGTGAGTGTTGCGGCCAACCCTGATACTTTGCAGAGTAACGGAGTCGCATAATGCAGCGGCGTGAATTTGCAGGCCTTGCGGCGTTTTACTTGTTGGGCGGGTGCTCAACCAGACTTTTAGGAGCTCAAAAATTGGAAGAAATGTATGGTCTGATCGGCCAGATGAAAACCGCTGAAGGTAAGCGTGCAGAAGTCATTTCTGCCTTGCTCGAAGGTACACGCGATATGCCTGGAAACATCGCCTATATGATCGCCGAAGACCTCGAAGATCCTAACTCGATTTGGATCACGGAAGTTTGGCAGACGAAAACGGATCATGCGAACAGCCTCCAACTGCCTGCAGTCCAGGCAGCAATTGGCAAGGCGCGCCCGCACATCGCTGGTTTCGGAACGCGGGTAGAGACAAAGCCTGTAATGGGAGCCTGAATTGGCCAACCTCTCAGAAGCCGATGCAGCCAATGAGCTGATGCGCCTCGCGCGCCTGATTGCAAAGCATGACAAGCTCTATCATGCGCAGGACAATCCCGAGATTACCGACGAGGAATATGACGCGCTGGTACGGCGCAATTCGGAATTGGAAGCGGCGTTTCCGCATCTGATCCGCGATGATAGTCCGTCCAGAAATGTCGGTCATCAGATTGCTGCTTCGCCGCTCAGCAAGGTTACGCATGAGGTTCGCATGATGAGCCTCGACAATGGTTTTTCGCGCGAAGAGATAGAAGAATGGACCGCGCGGGTGCGCCGCTTCCTCTCGCTTGATGATGCGCAGGTGATGGGCTTTACCGCTGAGGATAAGATCGACGGCCTTTCCTGCAGCCTACGTTATGAGGGCGGCAAGCTGGTGCGCGCAGCAACGCGTGGCGATGGACAAGTCGGCGAAGACGTGACCGCCAATGTACAGCATATCGCCGATATTCCGCAGGAACTGAGCGGCGATGATGTGCCAGACGTGTTCGAAGTGCGTGGCGAGGTCTACATGGAAAAACAAGCTTTTGCTGCGCTCAATGCTGCGCAGCAAGAGGTGGATGGCAAACTGTTCGCGAACCCACGCAATGCTGCTGCTGGTTCGCTGCGTCAGAAGGATGCGAGCGTCACCGCGAAGCGCGTTTTACGGTTCTGGGCGCATGGTTGGGGCGCGGCTTCCGCAGTTCCGGGCACAACGCAAAGCGAGGTGGTGGAAACCTTGCGGCGCTGGGGCTTTCCGATCTCGCCGCTGTTCACGCGGGTTGAAAGCACGGACGCTTTGATCGCGCATTATGAAAAAATTGGTGCGGCTCGTCCGGACCTTGATTACGAGATCGACGGCGTTGTCTACAAAGTGGACCGGCTCGACTGGCAGGGCAGGCTCGGCTTTGTTGCAAAGGCTCCGCGCTGGGCGCTGGCGCACAAATTTCCGGCTGAGCAGGCGCAGACCACGCTTGAGGCGATCGACATTCAGGTTGGGCGCACCGGCAAACTGACCCCGGTTGGCAGGCTGGCCCCAGTGCTTGTCGGCGGGGTGACGGTCACCAATGTGACGCTGCACAACGGCGATGAGATTGCGCGGCTCGGCGTGCGTCCAGGCGACCGTATTGTGGTCCAGCGCGCCGGCGATGTGATCCCGCAAGTGGTCGACGTTCTGACCCGCGACGCGGAGCGTGCTCCGTTCGATTTCCCGGAGACTTGCCCAGAGTGCGGTAGTGAGGCTGCGCGCGAAGAGGGTGAGGTGGATGTACGCTGCACCGGTGGGCTCATCTGCCCAGCTCAGCGCACGCAGCGGCTCGAACATTTCGTCAGTCGCAAGGCGATGGATATTGATGGCCTCGGCGAGAAGACTATCGGGCAGTTTTTTGAGCTGGGTTGGCTCGAAAGCCCGGCTGATATTTTCCGTTTAAAGGAGCGCCGCGACAAAATTGTGGCACTGGAAGGCTGGCAGGAAAAATCGGTCGACAACCTCATCGCCTCCATCGAGGCAAAGCGCGAGCCCGATGCAGCGAAATTGCTGTTTGGTCTGGGCATTCGCCATGTAGGTGAGGTTACTGCGCGGGACCTGATGAAGGCCTTGGGTGACATCAGCATGCTGCGAAATGCTGCGCAGCAATTTGCAACATATCGTAGCGAAAATCCGCTTGGAGAGGACGAGAAACCGTCCCCTTTCAAAGCCCGCATGGACAATGCAGCAAAAGATATTTTCGGCGTCAGCGATGGGTTCGGCGCGACTGTAGCGCATTCGCTCGCAGACTTCTTCCACGAGCCGCACAATGTCGCCGTGTGGGAGGATATGTTGAACCAGGTTTCACCTCCGCCCTATGTCGTCGAAACGCTCGACAGCCCGGTCGCAGGCAAGACGGTTGTGTTCACCGGCAAGCTGGAAACTATGAGCCGCGATGAAGCCAAAGCGCAGGCTGAGCGGCTTGGCGCAAAGGCCAGCGGTTCGGTCAGCGCAAAGACCGATATTCTGGTCGCTGGGCCAGGTGCGGGATCGAAGCTGAAGAAGGCGCAAGAGCTCGGCATTGAAGTGATGGACGAGGCGGGCTGGGCCGCGATTGTGGCGACCGCAGGATGAGCCGCAGAATCGACAAGCGCGCCGAGGCGGAAGTCTCGGGCTATTTTCGTAAGCTGATGCGCGATCTGGAATCGCCGCGCGAAGTGCGCCGTTTTGGCAGTGGCTGGTTCGCCGGTTTCTTTGCGCTTCTATTTTCAGTTGCAGGGTTCTTTCTTGTGGTCGCGCTCCGCTTTCCAGAATGGTTCGCGACGCCGGAACTTGAGATCGTAAAGGAATGGACCGGGTTTCGCACGCTTGTGCACGGCGTTCTGCTGGCGAGTTATTCGCTGGCATTGCTCAGCCTGCTGCTAAGGCCGCGCAAGGTGCTGGGTGTCAGCGCGCTCGTCATCGGCATCGGCGCGGCGCTGCTCGGCGGGGCCAATGTTCAGCCGGAAGAAACCAGCAGCTGGGGCATCTTTTTTGGGCTCGATTTCTTCATCGTGAATTTGCTAGTCACCGGCCTGATGTTCGCTCCATTCGAACGGCTATTCCCGCACCGCCGAGAGCAGCGCCTGTTTCGCAATGAATGGCGAGAGGATCTATTCTATTTCCTCATCAGCACGATGTTTGTGCAGATTTTGACGTTCCTAACGCTAGCGCCTTCGACAATCATCAACGCCAACACGAACAGTTGGGAGGCGTTTCGTGCGGGCGTCGCTGACCTACCTTGGCTGATTCAATTCGTGATCGTTTTGGTTGCATCAGACTTCCTGCAATATTGGTATCACCGCCTGTTTCATCAGGTTCCCTTCCTGTGGGGTTTTCACGCGATCCATCACAGCGCCAAATCGATGGATTGGCTTGCCGGTTCGCGCATGCATCTGATCGAGGTCGTGCTGCTGCGCATGGTTACCAGCCTGCCGCTCTTCACGCTAGGATTTAGCCCATTGGTGATGCAGGCCTATCTCGGCTTCATATACGTTTGGTCGTCGCTGCTTCATGCGAATGTCGGTGGCGATTTTGACTGCCTTGGGCATTGGCTCGCAACTCCAAGGTTTCACCATTGGCATCATGGCTTGGAACAAGAAGCGTTTGATGTGAATTTCGCCATACATTTCCCGTGGATCGACAAACTATTTGGGACTTTCCATCTGCCGAAAGGGCGCTGGCCCAAAGACTATGGTATTCCTGAAGATGTGCCGCGCAGCTATCTTAAGCAGATGGCCTATCCCTGGACACGCAAGCCGAAAGATCAGGAATAATGCTCACGGAAATTCACCCCCAAGCCCTGCGGATCGCCAAGCACTTGCGCACGCGCGGTGAGCGCATTGCCGTCGCAGATGGGGCGACCGGCGGGTTGATGGCGGCCAGCATGCTGAGTGTGCCCGGCGCGCTTGATTTCTTCGTGGGCGGCGGGGTCGTCTATTCCTTCAGGGCGCGTGACATCTTGTTCGATCTGCCGCGTGAGGCATACCAAGGCATGCGCGGGGCGAGCGAGGAATATGCTCTGCTTCAAGCGCGCGCCATTCGAGACAATCTGGGCGCGGATTGGGGAATCGCGGAAAGTGGCTCTGTCGGCGGCAGCAAACACCCTAGCGGCGCGCCATCTGGGCGTAGCTGCGCAGCGGTGGTTGGGCCGGAAAGTGAGCATACTCTTGTGCTAGAAACCGGCAGCGAAAACCGGATTGAAAACATGCAGGCCTTCACCCGCAATGCGCTCAATCTGCTAGAGCAAACGCTCGCCGCGTAAAATTTTTTTCGCGCAGCTGTCGAATCCGACTTGCCAGTTTCGTCTTCTCATCAGAGCCTCGCCGCAGTGGCGCAGGCCGCAAAGGAGAAGACCGCATGCAATATATGCTGATGATCGCCGAGGATGAGAGCTACTATCAAGGCGATGACGCCGAAAAGCGGATGGAAGAAACCATGGGCAAACACATGGCCCTGATCGAGGAAATGGAGAAGGCGGGCGCCTATGTCGGTGGTCACCGTTTGCAGGATGCGGACACCGCGACGACGATCAAATACACGTCGGGCGAGGGCGTATTGCATGATGGCCCATTTGCCGAAACGCACGAAGAGTTGGGCGGCTATTATATCATCGAGGCAGCCGATCTGGACCGCGCGATTGAATGGGCGCGCAAGATACCCGTGCCCGGCAATGGCGCGGTCGAGGTTCGTCCCGTTTGGCAGGATTGATTTGCCGGATACGCGCAGCAGTATCGGCGCCGAAATAGCAGGCGCGCGGCCACGGGTGACTGCCGCCCTGGTCGCGCAGCTTCGCGATATCGATTTGGCCGAGGACGCCTTTGCCGAGGCTGCTGCGACGTTCCTGGAAAAAGGAGTGTCGGCGGACAATGTGCCAGCCTGGCTGTTTACCGCAGCAAAGCGCAAGGCGCTGGACGCGGTGCGCAAGCGGACAGCGCAGGCAAAGCAGGCCGCAGGTAGCGCCGCAATGGTGAGCGAGATGAGCAATGTTATCCAACTGCCCGAGGCGATACCGGACGAACGGCTGAGGTTGATCTTCATTTGCTGCCACCCGGCGATTGCTTTGGAGGTGCGCACGGCGCTGGCGCTCAAGGTGATTTGCGGATTGCCTGTGTTGGAAATCGCTCGCGTGTTTGTGAGCAGTGAACCGGCGATGTTTCAACGCATCACGCGCGCGAAAGCGAAGATCCGCAAAGCGGGCATTGCGTTTGAATTGCCGCCGCGAAAGGCTTGGGCAGAGCGGTTAAATGCTGTGCTGCTGACCTTGGAGCTCGCCTATACCGTCGCCTATCAGGATGCCGCGGCGGAGCGGGATGGAGAGCTGGCGGGGGAGGTTTCTCGGCTCGCCAATATGGTGGCCGAATTGCTCCCGCAGGAACCGGAGGCCTTGGGGCTGGGGGCGCTGGTTGCACTGGCACGATCGCGAGAGCCGGCAAGGGTGGATGAGGCCGGAGCAATGATCCCCCTGTCTCAGCAGGATTGCAGCCTGTGGGACGGAGCGCAGATCGAATATGCGCGCGGCTTGCTCGATCAGGCATCCGAGTACGCCCGCACCGGACCTTACCAAGTAATGGCCGCCATTCAGCTTTGCCATGCGCGGCGCGGAGTGGATGGGAAAACCGATTGGGCGGCGGTTCTGAAGCTGTATGATGCGCTGATGATGATGCGTCCGGGCGCGGTTGTCGCACTCAATCGGGCTGTTGCATTGTCGAATGCTGAAGGCGCAGCCGCAGGGCTGGCCGCGCTGGAGGAGCTCCCGAAAGATAAACTCCGATCGCTGAGGCCCTATCATGCGGCGCGGGCGGATATGATGATCCGATTGGGGCGCGATGAAGAGGCAAGGATCTCGCTGAACGCAGCATTGAGCCTTGATCCGCCCAGTGCAGAACGGCGATATCTGGAGCAGCGTTTGGTGAAGCTCGGCTAGAGTTTAGCGTTCGCCCAGCTCCGTTCGGTGCACGGGCAGCCATTTCATCACCCCGCCAGACATTGGCGTCCAAAGCCCTGTACGAATGCCCGCCATCGCGAGCCGGTTGCTGGTCCATTGGTTGCACGTCTGTTTGAAGTTGTAGCCTGGGATGGCGGTATAATAGGCGTCTTGGCTGAACGTATCGCGCTCATAATCACGAAACGGATCTGCGCCCAGTGGGGGCAGGTCGGCTTCGATTGCTTCGACCAGGGCTTTGTATTGCTCGCCCGATACGCGCATCGCACGGCGTTCTGCATCGAGAGGCGGATTAATATAGCGGCTGACGCGGATCACGCCGGGTCCACCAATCGTCGCAATCCTGAGCGCGCTGGAAACCGAGAGATCGGAAATCTGCGGTATCTCCATCATCGCCTGCCGGTCGCCAAATCCAATCGCGACATGTGTCGGCTCGCCCGTGCCCAACCATTCATTCGCGCTGGGAAATGTCTCGCGCCAATCCTTATGCGCATTGGCAATCGGCAGCACGAATTGGGTGTGCACGCCATTGGTCTCGACCATGATGGTGACCGGGTCGGCGATCGGTTCCTCGGCCAACGCGCCGCGCGGGATCAGGGAGCCAAACCATGCGGTGAGCAGAAATAGGGCGAGTGCGGCGACCACAGCGATAAGCGCATATTTGAGCGCTCGGCCAATTTGGGGAAGCACTTTGCTGGCCATCAGCCGCTGCGCCGCCTCAGCCACAGGATCGACCAATCGCCCCGGATCAGGCGCGCGGTGAGGCGAAAACCTGCGCGACGGTAAGCGCGGCGAATGCCTGGCTCTTGGGTGGTGAGCAATCCGGCTAGCAGGACGCTGCCTCCAGGCGGAACTGAGGCAGCGAAATCGGGTGCCAGCTCGGTCAGCGGACCAGCCAGAATATTGGCGATCAAGAGGTCATAGGGTGCGCGGGCACGCAGCAGCGGATCATCCATGCCATCCGCGATCACCATCGCCATTTCGCCAGGGCGCGGGCCGAGCCGCATGGCGTTGAGCGCGGCATTGTCCTCGACCACTTGGACGCAGATCGGATCGATATCGGATGCAGTTGCGCGCGCGGCGGGCCAGAGCTTCAGCGCTGCAAAACCTAGCAGTCCGGTGCCGGTGCCAATGTCGGCTATATTGCGCGCGATCATGCCCGTGCGCTTCATGGCAGCGAGCATTTCTAAGCAGCCAGCGGTGGTCTCATGCTGGCCTGTGCCGAACGCTTGCGCTGCGGGAATCGCGAAATTGATCGCGGATGGGTCCGGTGCAAAGTCGGGGGTGTGGATGTGAAATGGCCCAGCGCGGATCGGCTCGACGCCTTGCTGGCTCAGCGTGAGCCAATCTTGATCGGGCAGTTTTTCGACGGTGATCTTGGGCGCTTTACCAGAGAACAGATCGGCGAGGGCGCTTTTCTGGGTGGCGCCGGGTTTGCTCGGATACCACCCCTCCAGCACCCATTCCCGCGGGCGATCCTCGGCAATTTCTCGGCCTGAGATGACGAGATCGAAATCCCAATCATCCAGCTCGTCATGCGCTAGCAAGGCCGCTTGCACCACTTTCTTTGGCGCGAAAGCTGAGAGTTTCCAGCTGGTGCTCATTCGGCGGCTTCTTTGGCGAGACGGGCATCAAGATCGCGATGCTTTTTGGCGGCATACGCGGAGCAGGGCGCTTCCATGGCCAGCAGGCCGCCCTTTTCAAACCATTTGAAGAGCTGGCCGTGTGATGGGTGCGCGGCGAGCAAGATATCGCAATCTACAGCGGCCAAGCGATCAAGGCCCGCGCGGTACTTTACGACATAATCCGGGTGATCGGAGAAGCGGTATCCGTCTGCGCTAACCGGAGAGAGACTGTCAGCGTACACGATGGTTTTGCAAACTTGGTTTTCGCAGCTTTCCCATTCCCAACTTGTCCCACCCGGGGTGTGACCCGGGGTTGCGATAGAGCGGGCAGAGGATTGTCCCGCGCCCATTGCATCGCCGTCCTGATGGATAATGTCGACGCGAACGGGTGCAAATGGCTCATGCATTCCGCTTTGCGGGTCGCCCGGTTGGTCGCGGCCCGTGCGCATCACCGCGGCGCCCGCCGCTAGCGATACCAGCGTTGCCCCGGTCAGCTCCTGCAAATAGGCCATGCCCCCAACATGGTCGTAATGTTCATGGCTATAGCCGAGCAGGAGTATGTCGTTCGGCTCAAAGCCCAAGCTCTCGATGTTGCTCTCAACAACACGGGCTCCCGCCACGGTCCCGCTATCGAGCAGGATGTGGCCGCTGTTACCGGTGATAAGGATCGCAGAGATACCGCAAGTGCCGACGTAATAGGAGTCGCCGTAAATCTTGAAGGGCGGGGCAGGCTTGTCCCATTCATCCCACGGCTCGCAAGCGTCGAGGAAAGCCTGTTGGTCGGCGGGGAGCCCAGAAGGCTCTTCTTCGTTGGCGAGCGAAGCCGAACACGCTGTAAGCAGCGACAATGCTGCAACTCCGGCTAATCTACCGAACATAGCTTGCTCCATTGGCGTCGATCACGGCGCCGGTCATGCTGGGCGGGGCATCGAGCGCGCAAAAGGTGATGATACGCGCGATCTCTTCTGGCTGAGCGACTTTGCCTAGGGGAATGTCTTTGAGCAGCCCGTCGCCGCCACGCGATTCCAGATAGTCTCCAGCCATGGCCGTATCTGTAAAGCCCGGAGCTATCGCGTAGCTGAATATGCCTTCGCTCGCATAAGCACGGGCGATGGTCTTGTGCATGGCCAGCATACCGCCCTTTGCCGCCGCATAATGCCAATGCGCGGGGGAATCGCCCCGGTGTCCTGCGCGGCTAGCGACATGCACTATGCGTCCTGTGGTACCCGTGTTTTGCCAATGGCGGACCGCAAAGCGGGAAAGCTGGGCAGCGGCGGTTAGGTTGATGCGCAAGGTGTCTTCCCAACCGTCAAGCCAAGCAATGTCGGAGCCATCCAGCGGATTGGCGTCAAACAGTCCCGCATTGTTGATGAGCACATCCACTTTACCGCCGGTTTTTTCCAGCATCGCGTCCCATAGGGCCTGCGCTGCGCCCGGGTCGGTGAAGTCTGCGGCAATCGTCTGATCATCGCCGCTGCGTGTCGCGTGGCCGGTCACTTTGGCCCCGCGCGTCGTCAGTTCAGTGCGGGCCGCCCCGCCGATCCCGCGGCTCGATCCGGTAAGGAGAATGTACTTCATGCAACACTCTATCCAAAACTTTGCACCGGGAGTCGAGCGCTCACCGCTTGTCACAGGCGATTGTCACGTTAAGTGGGGGGAACGAAATGTATGGGATCAAAAAATAATGGCGAATAGACCGCTTTCCCCCCACTTGCAGATATGGCGCTGGGGGCCGCACATGCTGGTTTCAATTCTGCACCGGGCATCCGGCGATGGCTTGGCAATTGTCGGCTTGGCTGTGCTGGTTTGGTGGCTCGGCGCGCTGGCGAGCGGGCCAGAGGCGTATAATGCGTTTCAAACCGTGGCGACTTCGCCGTTTGGCTATGTCGTGCTGGTCGGCCTGAGCTGGGCGTTCTTCACCCATATGATGAGCGGCCTGCGGCACTTTGTGCTCGATATTGGCGCTGGCTATGAGCTGAATGCCAATAAGATCTGGTCCATCGCATCGCCCATTCTCGCGATCCTCCTCACTGCGGCCTTCTGGGCCTACATGCTGACGAAATAGGGGCGCAGACATGGGTAACGGAACTTCACTCGGAAAAGTACGCGGTCTCGGCTCTTCGCATGCCGGCGCGCATCATTGGCTGCTGCAACGCTTCACGGCGGTCGGCAATGTCGTCCTCACCATCTGGCTCGTGGCCAGCATCATGCTGCTGCCGGATCTTGGCTATACCACGGTCAGCAGCTGGATCGCTCAGCCTGTGCCCGCCACGGCGATGATCCTGCTGGTTATCTGCACATTCTGGCACGCGCGCTTGGGGCTTCAGGTCCTGATCGAAGATTATGTTCAAAACAGCGGCACCAAATTTGGTCTGATCGCTGCACTCAACCTTGCTGTCATTGGCGGCGGTGCCTTCGCTATCTTTAGCGTCGCCCGGCTCGCCCTCGGAGGAGCCGCCTGATGGCTGACCTGAATTCTTACAAGATTATCGATCACACATACGACGTCGTTGTCGTTGGCGCTGGCGGGTCTGGCCTGCGCGCAACCATGGGCGCGGCGGAAGCTGGCCTGCGCACGGCAAACATTTCCAAGGTTTTTCCAACTCGTTCGCATACTGTTGCGGCGCAAGGCGGCATCGCGGCATCGCTGGGCAACAACACGCCTGATCACTGGTCATGGCATATGTATGACACCGTGAAGGGTGCCGATTGGCTGGGCGATCAAGACGCGATTGAATATCTCGCGCGCGAAGCACCAGCGGCTGTCTATGAGCTGGAGCACGCAGGTGTCCCGTTCTCTCGCAATGAAGACGGCACGATTTATCAGCGCCCCTTTGGCGGCCACATGCAGAATATGGGCGATGGCCCGCCGGTTCAGCGGACCTGCGCCGCGGCCGACCGTACCGGTCACGCCATGCTGCACGCGCTCTATCAGCAGAGCCTGAAATACGACGCGGACTTCTTCATCGAATATTTCGCGCTCGATCTGATCATGACGGGCGAGGGCGGCGATCGCAAATGCGTCGGCGTGATTGCTCAGTGCCTTGATGATGGCACCATTCACCGGTTCCGCGCGCAGAACGTTGTGCTGGCGACCGGTGGTTATGGCCGCTGTTACTACACGGCGACCTCGGCGCATACTTGCACCGGCGATGGCGGCGGCATGGTCTTGCGCGCTGGTCTGCCCTTACAGGACATGGAGTTCGTTCAATTCCACCCGACCGGCATTTACGGCGCGGGCGTCCTCATCACTGAGGGCGCGCGGGGCGAGGGCGGATACCTCACCAATAGCGAGGGCGAACGGTTTATGGAGCGCTACGCTCCATCGGCCAAAGACCTCGCATCGCGCGACGTTGTCAGCCGCTCCATGGCGCTGGAAATGCGCGAAGGGCGCGGACACGGCGCAGATGGTGATCACATTCACCTGCACCTCGATCACATTGATCCGAAGGTCTTGGCTGAACGTCTGCCGGGCATCACCGAAAGCGGCAAAATTTTCGCTGGCGTGGACCTGACCAAACAGGCTCTGCCTGTGACCCCCACCGTTCACTATAATATGGGCGGCATCCCCTGCAATTATCACGGCGAAGTTGTGACCATCGGCCCGGATGGGAATCCGGATCACGTGGTTCCTGGCCTGTTTGCAGTGGGCGAAGCGGCCTGTGTTTCCGTACACGGAGCAAACCGTCTGGGTTCAAACTCGCTGATCGATCTCGTTGTGTTTGGCCGAGCGACTGGCCACCGCCTCCGCGACATTACAAAGGCGGGCGCAAGCCAGCCAGAGCTGCCCGCCGATAGCGCCGAGCTGGCGCTTAGCCGGCTTGACCATTTCCGTTATGCGCAGGGCGGCTCGCCAACCGCGCAAATCCGTAGCGAAATGCAAAAGGGCATGCAGAAACACGCCGCCGTATTCCGCGACACCGCTCTGCTCGAAGAGGGCGTCAAAATCCTCGCCGAGCAGAACAAGCGGATGGAAGACATCCACGTGTCCGACCAATCGCTCGTCTGGAACAGCGATCTGATCGAGACGCTGGAGCTCGACAATCTGATGTCACAGGCAAATGTGACGATGGCGAGCGCGGCAAACCGTAAGGAAAGCCGCGGGGCGCACAGCCACGAGGACTTCCCGGATCGCAACGACAAAGAGTGGATGAAGCACACAATCACCTGGTTTGATGGCTGGGGCGGGGGCGCAAAGGGCAGCGGCAAAGGCGATATGAAGATCGATTATCGCCCCGTGCACGAATATACGCTGACCGACGATGCGACCTACATTGAGCCTAAAGCGCGGGTTTATTGATTGGTCTTGCGACCTCTAATCGAGAAAGCCGTTCGTCCTGAGCCTGTCGAAGGACGTGCCTAGTGCAAAACATAGGCAATGGCTTTCTACACCTACCTGCTCAAATGCTCAGATGGATCGTATTATTGCGGCCATAATGACGATCTTGAGGCTCGGGTTGCGCAACACCGGATTGGCAAGGGGAGCGACTACACAGCGCGCTGCCAACCTGTCGAATTCGTCTGGTCACAAGACTTTCCCACCCGGCATGAAGCCCTTACTGCCGAATGTCAGATCAAGGGCTGGAGCAGAGCCAAAAAGGAAGCTTTGATTGCTCGCGATTGGGGTGAAATTCAGGCTTTATGTCGCAGCGGTAGCGAGTAGGCGCACGTCCTTCGACAGGCTCAGAACGAACGGATTTCTGTTTGAACAGTTTGGGTCATTTTGAAAGATACCGGACTACGGGTCTCGAAGTAGCCGGCCTTGAGGCTTGACGCTATGCTCTGGTCCGCACACCATAAGTCTCGTATGAAACGGGGCGCATCTTTTCGAATCGCAGTCGCGGCGATAGCTTTGGTGGTCGCTGGGCCAGCCTATACGCAGAGCAATTCGGATAGCGCGAGCAATTCCAATCAACCTCCGCCGCATACGAAGCCGTGGCCCAATTTCGCTACCGGCACCAATCCGATCGCGATCAAGAACAGCCTGTTGGAGTCGCCAGAGTTTGAGCGCGAGAGTTCCCCTGCGGCTTTGCTGCGCGAGCGGCGCAAGCTTGATGCGGCATTCAGCGCGCTTCAGCCCAATCGCCCTGGCACGGTTGATGCCTATGTGCTAACCGTGGCGCTGGATAGCGATCCGGTGTTTGCCCGCGAAGCGCGCGAGGCGGCCAAAGTGCTGTCGCGGCGGTATGGCGCGGTGGGGCGTACGATCACATTGGCCGGGCCCGATGGGACGAGCAACGAATTGCCCAAAGGCTCTATCAGCGCCTTTCTCTCGACCCTTGCTCAAATCGCTGAGGTTATGGACACCAGCGAAGATGTGCTGGTGCTCTATACGACCAGTCATGGTCTGACGCACGGGCTCGCCTATCATTACGGGGACAGCGGATACGGTGTGCTGTCGCCTGATCATTTTAAGGCGGCGTTGGAAGAGCTCGAGATTGAGCGGCGCATCCTGATTATCAGCGCGTGTTATGCGGGCGTGTTCGTGCCCAAGCTCGCGAGTGAGAACACGGCGATCCTGACGGCGGCGGCGGACAATCGCACATCGTTCGGCTGCCGCGCGGACAATGATTGGACGTTCTTCGGCGATGCGTTGATCAATAATGCGCTGCGCAAGCCGCAATCCCTGGCTGATGCGTCGAAAGAGGCGAACCGCTCAATCGCGGGCTGGGAAGCGAAAGCGCGCGTGCTTGCATCCTTGCCGCAAACGCAGATTGGCGCAGGTGTGGCAGAGTGGATGCCAGCACTGCGGACCCGTACTCCTCAAATCGCGGGGGCTCCAGTTGGACGTCCAGCGATCAGTACATTGGGCCCGGTCAAAGCTAGTCAGCCGGTTCCTCGCCCTCGCTAGGCACGCGCCGCGCCTCGACGATAGTGACAGGTTCGGCCAGCATTTGCCCCTTCATCCAGCCTTCGCCTTTCGCCGGGTCGATTGGGGCAGCATGGATCGCCTCCACCACGTCCATCCCATCAGTGACATAACCAAACACCGCATAACCATTGCGCCAGACGGGGTCATCTGAGGTGGGGTTTGCGTCCAGCCCGGTCTGATCGCCGAGCATGATCGAGAAATCCCCATTGGCGGTGCCTGGTTCGCCCATCGCCATCGACAGCGCGCCGCGCGTGTGGCTGAGCCCCGTAACAGTCGTCGGCTCGTGCTCGATGCCATCCAGCACGCGCTTCGGATCCCATTGAGTGCCGCCTTGGATCAGGCCGTTCGGCTGCTTGCCCCAATCCAGAGGCATGGCGCGGTAGAACACGGTCCCGTCAAAGCGGTCCTCATCAACATAGCGCAGGAAGTTTGCTGCGGTGATCGGCGCGCGCTCGGTTTCTAGTGCGATAGTTATAGTTCCTAGGTTGGTCGAGAGCACGACATCGACCGTTGCGGGGACCGCATCTTCTGCTTCTATTTCCGGCGTCTCGACCAGAGCATTAGTATCGACTGGCGGAGGCTTTTTGGGCGTAGGTGGGACAATCAGCCAATCCTGCGCGAGGGCAGGGGTGGCGTGCAGGACGAGAGCAAGCGTGAAGGCGCGAAGACATGTCATTCGTCGGAGAATATCGCAGTCTGATCGAAGGGCAAGGGGGTGAACGCGATGTTCATCCAGCCTTCATGTTTACAAACGTAATCGCTAAGACTACAGACGTAATCGAGAGCAGGAGGCTCACGTGACGCAGTCGAAAAATGGCAAATCCGCCGCAAATTCAAAGCCTGAACGGATCAGCGATGCTGAACACGCCGTGATGGAGGCCTTGTGGGAAGGCGGCACCTTGAGCGCCGCTGATGTGTGCGATGCCGTTTGCGAACCACGCGGATGGAGCCTGGCCACAGTCAAAACTCTGCTCTCTCGATTGGTTAGCAAGAATGCCATCGCGGCGCAGCCAGACGGCCGCCGCTTTCTCTACAGCCCGCTGATCGCGCGGTCCGACTATGTTGGCGGAGAATCCCGCCGCCTGGTCGACCGCCTGTTCGGCGGCAGCGCGTCTTCTTTGTTCGCGCATTTGGCGGAGCAAGAGGCGCTGAGCGAGGAAGACCTCGCCGACATTGAAGCTCTGCTCAAGGAGTTGAAACCATGATGGACTGGCTACTTGATACCCTGCTGTGGACCGCCGGATTGATCGCGCTGGTCCTGCTTATTCGCCGCCCGGTCGCCCGCTGTTTCGGCCCGCAGATCGCCTATGCCCTCTGGGCGATCCCGGCCTTACGCTTGTTGATGCCTCCGGTGGAGCTGCCCGCATGGCTTAACCCCGCACCGCAGGAGGCTACACCTGCTGCGACCTTTGCAGATTCCGGCACGGCCGAGTCGGCCTCTGGCGATTTCCTATTCACGATTGTCCAACCCCAAGCTCCTGCTGCGACTCTGGGGCGGTTGGACGCGGCGCCCGGCTTGCTTATGCCGACAACCCCGATGCCGATCCTTGAGATTGGCATTTCGGTATGGCTGGTTGGCGCCGCCCTTTTTCTTTGGCTGCGCTTTGCGGCTTACTTCCGCTTGCGGCGCGAACTGCTGGAGGATGCGCGCGAGGTGGGCCGCTATGGCCGTGTGCGCTTGCTCGAAACCTCCGGCACCAGCACGCCGCTCGCCTTTGGCGTGGTCGATCCGGTCGTGGCTCTGCCGCATGGCTTTATGGCGCAGGCCGATATCACCGCGCGCAACCTGGCGCTGGCGCATGAGCTGTCGCATCATTCCGCCCGCGATTTGCTCGCCAATATGATTGTTCAACCCTTGTTCGCTCTGCACTGGTTTAACCCGCTTGGCCGTTATGGCTGGCTGGCGATGCGGCGCGACCAAGAGGCAGCCTGCGATGCCCGGGTGATGGCTGAAAAAGCACCCGAAGAGCGCGCAGTTTACGCCAGCCTCATTACCACTTTCGCAGCAGGGCCCAAGTTTGCATTGGCCGCGCCTATGGCGTGTCCGGTGCTGGGTGAGAAGTCGATTATCCACCGTCTAAGGAGCCTGAAAATGTCCAATATGTCCTCGCGCCGCCGGATCGCCGGCCGCGTAATGGTGGGGGCCGCCGTGCTCGCGCTGCCACTAACCGCATCGATATCCTATGCGGAAGGCACCGTGCCCGCCGCGCCGCCAGCTCCGCTCGCGCTGGGTGCTCCATTGCCGCCTGCGCCTCCTGCACCACCAGTCCCGCCTGCTATGCTGCAAGCGGCTGCTATCGAGGCGATTGATCCAGGCGCTAGCCAGGAACAGCTTGATGCGATCGAAGAAGAGATCGAGCTGGAAGAAGAGCGTATTGAGGCGGAGGTCGAACGCGCTGAGGAATTGGCTGAACGGGCTGAAGAGCGTACAGAACGAGCCCGGGAGCGCGCCCACGAGCGTGCTGAACGGAGCCGTGAGCGTGCGCAGCGCAGTCAAACCCGCAGCATCCAGATCCGCCGCAGTGTTGAAATGAATGGCCGCCTCAGCGATGCAGAAGTCGAAGAGATCATGGTCGATGTCCGCCTCGGTCTTGCAGAGGCCGACGCAGCGATGGCCGAAGCGCATCGCGAGATCAAACTTGCTCGGATCGATATCGAAGACGCGACCACCAAGGTGAAGATGAAGTGCCGCTCTGGTCAGGATGAACCCGCTGAGGTGGTTGAGCACAATAATGGCCGAAAAACTGTTTACCTCTGTCAAGCGAAGGTCATGGCAAAGGCGCTGGAAGGTCTGCGTGAAGCGCGCAAGGCGCTGGAGAGTAACGCCGAGATCCAAGGCAATCTGCGCAGCCAACTGCTCGAGACATTGGATGAGCAGATCCGCGATTGGGAACGCACCAACCAGAGCTGATCTAGTCAGGTAACCGCTGGGCCAGGGGCCCGGACGAAATCTGAAACAAAAGAACGGCGGGCGCTTATTTTGGGCGTCCGCCGTTTCATTTCAGTCGGTTCATATGCAATTCAGTTCACCGCTCTCATTGCACGTTTCATCGCGCAATAGGAGGGCGAGATATGGCGAAAGAAAGATCCCCAGGACTGAAATTACTCTTCGCGGCCATTATCGGTATGGCGCTGACCATACCTTTATTGGCCGTCTATGCGCTGGTTTATGACCGGCAAGATCAGGCGCGTATCGCGCAAAACTCCATCACTGAGGGGTGGGCAGGGGCGCAAGTGCTCGCGGGGCCAGTGCTGGTCGTGCCGTACAATGAGGAACGCATCACCAGCGAGGTTGTAAACAACCGCACTGTTTCGCGCACCATCACGGTTCGCGAGTTGCTGTACATTTCTCCGGAGAAGCAGGACATCGCAACCGTGATCAATCCAGAGATCAAATCTCGCGGGTCGATCCACAAATCGGTGATCTATGATGTTGCGTTGTCGGGTACGGCAGCCTTTGCCTTGCCGAGCGACCTTGATCGGTTCGGCGTTGAGCCAGAGCAATTGCTGCTGGATGAGGCGGAAATTCGTTTTCCGATCTCTGACCCGCGCGGCATTGAGACAGATGCTAAACTCAATATTGGTGGCGAACCAATCCCGCTGCGCCCTGGCCTTGGCACGGGCAGCAATGGCAGCGGGATGCACGCCTTCCTTGATTGGACCGGCAGCGAGCCATTGGCCGTGGAGTTCGATTACAAGCTGCGCGGCAGCAGCGCGATCAGCATGGTCCCTCAGGGTGAGGAAACTAATTGGTCGGTCGAATCGGAATGGCCGCACCCAAGCTTCACGGGCAGCTTCCTGCCTGGCAAAGAGACGGTCGAGATCGGCGATGCGGGCTTTAAGGCCAGCTGGTCTATCTCCAATCTGGCCTTGGGGCAGACTCTGGTGCGCAACACCGAAGCGCAATTGCCGCAAATCAACGCTGGAGACCGGTACTCCGCTTACTCAAATGACGGCAGCGACGTGAGCATCGCAACGATCCGCTTGGTTGAGCCGGTTGACCTTTACAGCCGCGTAAACCGCTCGGTGAAATATGGCTTTCTGTTCATCGGCTTCACGTTCCTCGCCTTCCTGATGTTTGACATCGTGGGCGGTGCGCGCGTGGCGGCGGCGGAATATCTGCTCAGCGGGGCAGGGCTCGTCCTGTTCTTCGTGATGCTGCTGGCCTTTTCCGAGATGCTCGGCTTCATGATCGCTTATCTGATCGCGAGTGCCGCAACCATCGGTCTGCTGTCGGCTTACAGCGCAGCAATCCTGGGCAGTTGGAAACGGGCGAGGGTAATCGCGGCTCTGCTGGTTGCGTTATATGCGGGCCTCTATGTCCTGCTGAACCTCGAAGAATGGTCACTGGTGATAGGATCGGTGCTGCTGTTCGTTGCACTGGCAGGTATGATGTACGCCACCCGTCAGATCGATTGGTCCTCTGCGGTCAAGTCTGACGATCCGGCACCTGCCGTCCCGGCGGAGAGCGCAGCGACCTAAGTCGCACGCGTCTCTGACGGCAAACATTTCGGGGCCGGAACGGGTAAAACCGCTCCGGCCCCGATTGTTATTGGGAGCAATAAAAAGCTTGGGTCAGCCAAAGTCGAAATAGACATTGCAGACATCGCTATCGGCGCTGTCGAGCCCGCGGCGCAGGGCCTCCATGCGTTGTTGGCTGGTGCCGTGGGTGAAGCCTTCGGGATTGATCCGCTGTCCAGCATTGCGCTGCAAAGTGTCGTCGCCGATTGAGGCCGCTGCGCGCATGCCTTCTTCCAGATCGCCGCGCTCTATCAATTGGCGGTTTTTACCAGCCCAGACCCCGGCATAACAATCCGCCTGCAATTCCATGCGGACCTGCAATTGGTTGCGACCCTGCGGGTTCTGCTGCTGCGCGCTGCGCACTTGGCCAGCGATGCCGGTAAGGTTCTGGATATGGTGCCCATATTCATGCGCAATCACATAGAGCCGCGCAAAGTCGCCTCCCGTGCCGGACATCCGGGCGAGCTGATCGTAGAAGCTGGTGTCGATATAGATGCCCATATCGGCCGGGCAGTAAAACGGACCAGAGGCGGAACTGGCACTGCCGCAGCCGCTCGTGTTCACACGGCCTGTCTGAAAAAGATCGAGGAAGGGCTGTTCAAAACGGATTCCAGCGCGGGCAAACTCCGGCTCCCAGGTCTCATTCAGCGAGGTGAGCGCTGCGCAGGCTTCGGTTGCATATTGGCTGCTGGAGCAGATTTCCTGCTCGCTGCGCTGACCAGCTTGCGTTTGTGGCTGCGGGCCTTGCTGCTGCACCCCCTCAACCACGCCCAGCATCTGACCGGGATCAACACCAAAGACGAGCGCACCAATCGCAACGATCACAATCGTGCCGCAGCCCATGCCGCCAGCCCGTCCGCCCGGCATTCTGCGCCCACCACCATTGCTGGAGCGGACTTTGATCTTGGATGTGTCGAACGGATTGAGCCGCATTATGTTTTCCCTCCCTAGTCCAGATCGTGCGATCCCGCTGCGCCTAGACTGCATTTCGCACATTGCTGCGCTGCGGCCTGCATAAATGCTGGACAGGGCGGCCTGCAATGGCAAAAGCCTGAATGGACACAAAACTGCAGGAGTTACCGATGTTCCTCAAGGGCAAACGCGCGCTGATCACGGGATCAACCTCCGGGATTGGCTTGGCCGTCGCCCGCGCGCTTCATGCAGAGGGTGCGGAGGTGATCCTCAATGGATTTGGTGACGAGGCAGAGATTGCCGCGCTGCGCGAGGAGTTAAGTGCGGATTATAGCGGCGCAAACCTGCTGGACGTTGTGGCGATTGAGGCCATGATGGCCGAGGCGGGCACGGTTGATATTCTGGTCAACAATGCCGGGATGCAGCACGTTGCGCCGGTGGACGAATTCCCAACCGAAAAGTGGGATCAGGTGATCGGGCTGAATCTCACCGCACCGTTTCACACCACGCGGCTTGCCGTGCCGGGCATGAAAGAGCGCGGTTGGGGCCGGATTATAAACACCGCGAGCGCACATTCACTGACCGCGTCGCCGTTCAAAAGCGCGTATAACGCCAGCAAACATGGCATCGCAGGCTTTACCAAGACTGTCGCGCTGGAGCTAGCGCAGACCGGGGTGACTGCCAATTGCATTAGCCCAGGCTATGTCTGGACGCCGCTGATCGAGGGGCAGATACCCGACACGATGAAAGCGCGCGGGCTAACCCGGGATGAGGTGATCAATGACGTTCTCCTCGCAAAACAACCGACGAAGAAATTCGTACAACCGGCTGAAATTGGTGCGCTTGCGGTCTTCCTTTGCCGCGAAGAAGCGGGCAATGTCACCGGAGCCAATTGGAGCATAGACGGAGGCTGGACCGCCGAGTGAGCAAAGCAGGGGCGCAAACAGGGGCGAGGCTGGCAGGCCTTGCAAGAGCATGCGTGGTGGCCGCCCTCGGGTTGGCGATCAGCGCCTGTGTCGGCTCGCCCGTGGCTAGCGTTTCCAAGGCAGAGCGGGCGCAAATCGCCGCCAGCATGACGCGCGATATCAATGTGCTGGCCAGCGATACCTATGGCGGGCGTAAGCCTGGTACCGATGGGCAGGTCCTCACCGTCAATTACATCATCGACCGGTTTCAGAATGTCGGCCTGGAATCAGGTACGAATGACCCGGGTAATCCCTGGCGCGCTCCGGTCCGCTTGATCAGCACGCAGCCGAGCGAAAGCTCTGTGACTTTGAGCTTCGGCGCGCGCGACGTTGAACTGCCCGCAGAAGTCGCCGCCGCCTACACCACTCGGCAGTTGGCTCTGGTCGAAGGCGCGGATGTCGTCTTCGTTGGCCGCGAGGCGACACGCGTTCCGGCGGCGCGAGTGGCTGGTAAGGTCGTTTTGATGCTGGACGAAGACGGCGTCAGCGATGCGCGGCGAGAGATCTTGTTTGCCAAAGGCCCCGTCGCAATCATCACGGTGATGCAAGATCCCAAAGCTATCGCAGATCAGCGCTTTATCCGCGAACGCGAGCGTTTCATTCTGGCAAGCCGTGAGGGGCAGGAATTGCGCGCCTTCATCACCAATTCTGTTATGCTTGGAATGCTGGGCGAGGATCGCTGGGACGAATTGCTTCAGGCTTCCGATAAAGAGGACTTCGAAGCGATCGATCTCACTATGGCAGCCACGATTGAAGCCAAGTCAAAGCGGCGTGAGTTCAATTCGTTCAACGTCATCGGCCGATTGCCGGGCACGCAGCCCGCCGAGGGGACTGTTTTGCTGCTGGCGCATTGGGACCATCTTGGCACCTGCGGCACAGAGGCCGATGCGGACAAAATTTGCAATGGCGCGATTGACAACGCCAGCGGGATCGCTCTCATCATTGAACTCGCGCGGCGGCTAAAACAGACCGGCCCGCACGACCGAGATATTTACGTGATGGCGACAACAGCAGAGGAGGCGGGTCTCCTCGGCATCCGCGCCTTTACAGAGAAGCCCTCCATCCCGCTCGACAGCATTGTCGCCGCCTTCAACTTCGACAGCGTCGCACTCGCCCCGCAAGGCAGCCCGGTTGGCTTCATTGGCGAAGGGCGCACGGTGCTTGATGAGGTGGTGATGGACGTGTTGAATGACGCGCGCCGAACGCTGGGAAGCCGGGAAACCGCCGAGAGCTTCATTCAGCGCCAGGATGCCTGGGTTCTGCTGCAGGAGAATGTGCCAGCACTTGTGCTGTCGACGACCTTCGGCTCGGAAATCACGCTGGGGCCTTACTTGGAGGCCGATTACCACCGCGTCTCAGACGACATCGACAAAATAGAGCTCGGCGGGGCGATTGACGACCTGCTGCTGCACGAAGAATTGGTCAAAAGACTGGCCGATACCGAGGTTTATCCCACACCTTAAGCAACAAGCTGAGGATTAAGAGCGCTTTTCGCACCTGCACACCCTAGCGGATCGGGTGAAGTGCGGTTACATGGGCCGCCACATCAATCATGCTATGACTTAGAAAGTGGCACTTATGGACATCCCACTTGGCCTTACATTCGACGACGTATTGCTGCGTCCGGCCGAAAGCGATGTGCTGCCCTCGATGGCGAACACGCAAACTCAATTGACGCGCGGCATTGCGCTCAACATTCCTATTTTATCCGCTGCGATGGACACCGTGACCGAGGCGGATATGGCGATTGCCATGGCGCAAATGGGCGGGATCGGTGTGCTGCACCGCAATCTGGAGCTGCCTGATCAATGCGCCGCCGTTCGCGCGGTGAAACGCTATGAAAGCGGTATGGTGGTCAATCCGATCACCATTGGCCCGGACGCAACGCTCGGCGATGCGCAGGCCTTGATGGATCTGCACAAGATCAGCGGTATTCCCGTGACGGATGCGTCGGGTAAGCTCGTCGGCATCGTTACCAATCGCGATGTGCGCTTTGCCGAAAACCCCGCTCAGCCTGTGCGCGAGCTGATGACGACGGAAAACCTTGCGGTTGTCCCGCTTGGCACAGGCCAGGAAGACGCACGCCGTCTGCTCCATGCACGCCGGATTGAAAAGCTGCTGGTGGTCGATGATGATTACCGCTGCATTGGCCTGATCACGGTCAAAGACATCGAGAAAGCGGTTAATTACCCTGACGCGACCAAGGATGAAGCCGGGCGCCTGCGTGTGGCTGCGGCCACCACGGTGGGCGACAAAGGTTTTGAGCGCACCGAGGCTCTGATCGACGCCGAGGTTGATGTGGTAATCATAGACACGGCGCATGGGCACAACAAGGATGTGGCCCGTGCGGTCGAGCGCGCGAAGAAGCTCTCGAATTCCGTACAGGTCGTTGCGGGCAATGTCGCCACGGCAGAGGCGACCCGCGCGCTGATCGATGCGGGCGCGGATGCGGTGAAGGTTGGTATTGGACCAGGATCGATCTGCACCACGCGCGTCGTCGCGGGCGTCGGTGTTCCTCAGCTTTCCGCGATTATGGACAGCGCAGCTGAAGCGGCGAAATCCGGCGTGCCTGTGATCGCTGATGGCGGCCTGCGGACCAGCGGTGATGCGGCCAAAGCGCTCGCAGCGGGCGCCTCCACCGTTATGGTCGGCTCTATGCTGGCCGGAACGGCGGAAAGCCCGGGCGAGGTGTTCCTTTATCAGGGGCGCAGCTACAAATCATACCGCGGCATGGGCTCTGTCGGTGCGATGGCACGCGGCAGCGCAGACCGCTATTTCCAACAAGATATCTCGCAGCAGAAGCTCGTTCCTGAAGGGATTGAAGGTCAGGTGCCTTTCAAGGGTCCGGCGTCAGACGTCGTTCACCAGCTGGTTGGCGGGATCAAGGCCGCTATGGGCTACACTGGTTCTGCCACCATTCCTGACTTGCGTGAGCGCGGCAAATTCGTTCGCATCACCAATGCCGGTCTTTCTGAAAGCCACGTCCACGATGTGGCGATCACTCGCGAAGCCCCCAATTATCCAACGCGCTAGGAGCGTATAATGGAATTTTTCGTGCCGGTAATGCTGTTCATCCTTGGGGTTCACCCCGATAAGCCGGGGGAACCCGACATACAGCGCCCCGAAATCCTGTTCGCTTCGGCGGCGGAGTGCGAGGAAGCTGGCGCTAAAATGGCAAAGCGTATGACGCAGGCTGCACAAGACAAAAGCGGTGCGCGTTATGAGCATCGCTGCATGAGCGCACCAAGCCCAGCGGAATATGAAGCGGCCTTCGCCCAACTCTCGAAGTCAGGGGAATGAGGCCCGCAGCACGCGTTCAAGCAGCCATTGAACTGCTTGATACGATCATCGATTGCGCCCGGCGTAAGGCCGCCCCGGCAGACCGTCTAATCTCGGAATATTTCAAGGCGCGGCGCTATGCTGGGTCCAAAGATCGGCGGGCCATCCGCGAACTGGTCTATCGCGCGATCCGACTGTGCGGACCAGTGCCCAAAAATGGGCGAGCGGCGATGTTGGCCTTGGGCCAGGAAGACCCCGCGATCCTCGAGTTGTTCGACAGTTCCGATCATGGACCGGCAAAGATTCGAGACGGCGAAAAATTCGCCAAGGCCGGTGTTGCGCCGGGATGGCTGATCGAGTTGCTCTCGCAAAGCGGAATTACTGGCGAGGCGGCGGAGGCTCTCTTGGGCCGCGCACCGCTCGACATTCGGGTCAACTCGCTGAAGGCTGATCGGGACATGATCGAGCTGCCTGAACCGAGCGAGAAACTGGCTTCAGAGCAAGGCCTGCGTTTTCCTTTCGGCACTCAGGTGGAGCAATGGCAGGCCTACCGCGATGGCCAGATCGAGGTGCAAGATCAAGGCAGCCAGCTGGTGTGCGAAGCACTCGCGGCTAAACCCGGCGATACGGTGATTGATCTGTGTGCGGGCGCAGGCGGCAAGACGCTCGCTCTCGCGGCAAAGTTGGGCAATGCAGCCTCACTTGTCGCTTCTGACACTGACAAACGTAGGCTCGGCAATCTGGCTCCGCGAGCGGCCCGCACCGGCGCAGAGGTTGATCATATTGTTTTGCTCGACCCAGGTAAGGAAATGGAGGCCTTGGCCGAGTGGAGCGCAAAGGCGGATCATGTGCTGGTCGATGCTCCTTGCTCTGGCAGCGGCACCTGGCGGCGCAATCCGGAAAGCCGTTGGCGGTTGGACGAAGCCGAGCTTACGCGCCTGAACGACTTGCAAGATCATGTGCTTGACGTTGGCGCGCAGTTGGTTCGTCCAGGCGGCTCCATGGTGTTTGTCACCTGCTCGCTGCTTGATGCCGAGGGTCCACAGCGTATCAAAGCCTTCCTGGAGCGACACGAGGGCTGGACGGCTAAGACGCCCGAACTGGCGCTGGGCACGCCGCGCGGTAACGGCCTGCGGCTCGACCCGTTCCAACACGGCACGGACGGATTTTTTGTCGCAAATCTGGAATATGCGTGATAGCGACCCTGGTATGGCTGAGCCCCAAACTTCCCGCTTAGCTTCCTTTAAGGAGACGCTCATGCGCTTTGCGCCCGCTGCCGCTGCACTATCGCTTGTTTTCACTGTCTCTGCGAGCGTCATCAGCGCGCAGGACTACGAGCCTGATGCACGTGCAGCCGCTCTGGTTGCGCAAGGGCAAGCAGCGCTGAAAGCTGACGATCCGCAGGCGGCGATTGATGCCTACGAGGCCGCATTGGCGGTCGATCCGGGTTATGTCGGCGTCTTCATAGAGCTGGCGAATGTGGCCCGCTTTGAAGGGCTGCAAGGCAAGGCGATCCGTTATTACCGTGAGGCGTTGGTGCGCGATCCCGGCAATTTCGCCGCTATGTCGGGCGAGGGCGAGGCTCTGGTGGAGAAGGGCGCTCTAGAAAAGGCGAAGCTCAATCTCGCGCAGCTGCGCAGCCTGTGCGGCGCTAATTGCCCAGAGACGCTCGCGCTGCAGACCAGCATCGCAACCGGCACCCAGGCTCGGCTTGCGGCGGAAACTGCGGCCGCTGAGGGCGTCGTCGCCCAAAACTAAGCATTGCCTTGATGCTAGATTAGCGGGGCGAATTCTTCCACCAATGCCGCGTAGACATCGCGTTTGAAGGATACGATCAGTTCCGGCAATTGCGCGGGCTCGATCCACTTATAGGATTCAAATTCCGCCGGTTCGTGCGCGTTGAGGTTGATGTCCGCCTCGCTCCCCAAAAACCGGCCCAGGAACCAATGCTGTTCCTGTCCGCGATACTTGCCCTTCCACACCTTGCCCAGCAATTCAGGCGGCAGGTCATAGAGATGCGTTGTGGCTGAGCGGGCGATCACCTCGACCAATGCCGCGCCGATGCCGGTTTCCTCCTCAAGCTCGCGCAGAGCGGCCTGTTCCTCGTCCTCTCCCTTGTCGATCCCGCCCTGCGGCATTTGCCATGCGCCCAGAGTTTTGGGATCGCGGTTGGCATCAATGCGCTGCCCGACAAAGACATGGCCATCGGCGTTGACCAGCATGAAGCCAGCACAGGGGCGGTAGGGCAGGTTGCTCATTCGGAGGCTCCTGCAAGCATGTGTTTCATGGCGGCTATGATCCGCTCCAGATCGGCCTGAGCGCTGGGCACGGCACCGCGCAGATTGGTGAACGAGTGCGTGACGCCTTTGACCTCGATCAGCATGTGGTCCGCACCCGCATTTGAGAGCGCCGCGCCGTAATCCCGGCCAGAATCGCGGATGGGATCTAGGCTAGCGGTGACCAGCACGGTTGGTGGGGCTGCACTGTGATCGCCAAGGATAGGGAAGGCCCGCGGGTCATCACGGACTGGCTGGTACTGCGCATCAAAAAACTCCACAGCCGCCTTGGTGAGCACATAACCTGCTGCGAACTCATCAACACTGGCCGATCCCATCGCATCACTGGCGAGCGGGAAGATTGGCACCTGCAGGACGACCGGAATATCGGCGGGCCTTGCGGCCAATTGCTGGCCCATAACGATTGCGGCGTTGCCTCCAGCGCTATCACCTATCGTGATCAGTCCTGTCGGTGTGAGGCCCAGCTCTGACGGAGCCGATGCGACCCAGCGCGTCGCCGCTTCGCAATCCTCAATCGCGGCGGGGAAGGGAGCCTCTGGCGCGCGGCGATAATCGACGGCCACCACTGGCAAATCCATCAGATGCGCGATTTCCGTGCAGAGATTGTGGTGCGTATCGAGATCGCCAATGACGTAGCCACCGCCGTGATAGAACATGATCACTGGCCCAGCCTCGCGTGCCTCCCGCGCGTCATACAGCCGCAGGCCGATCTCGCCCGCTTGGCCGGGGCAAGTCAGATCGCGGACCACCGCCAGGTCACGTGCCGGCCTATCCCCCATGGTGTGCAGCGCGCCATAGCCCGCGCGTGCTTCCTCCAGCGTCATATCGGCGATATCCGGACCGTTGGCTGCGGCCAATGCGTCCAGAAATGCCTTCATATCGGGACGGATAAAGGGTGCAGCTGCGCTCATCGTGATGCCTTGTTCCAAACTCTGTTTGACCTTGCGTTAGTCTGCTCTGCGCGGCTTTTCCACTCGCAAACAGAATGTTCTACCGGTAAGGCGAGAACATAAAGAGGCGATGCCGTCGGTGATAAGATATATCGAAGGGGGAACGGTCCAATACGCGACCGAAGAAAAGCGACTGCTCCTGAGAGAAAATCCTGAGATCAGCTTAATGGCGAGGGTGTTCGGCGGACTTGGCGGCGTTGCGTTCTTGTCAGTTGCCGCCCTGTTTTGGTCGATGGACGTGAGCAATGCCGACGCATCTACCCCTTGGCTGAGGCTTATTCTATGCGCAGGATTGGCCGGAATAGCCGTCATCTTGGCGAAGGGATCCCTGTCCCCTCGAAAATCGATTGAAGAAGTTGATTTGGACGCAAATGCGCGTGAGTTGCGGGTAAGTAAGGTCACCCCTGATGGGACTGCCACGCTTCGCCATACGGTGCCGTTCAAGGACATCAAACGGTTCTATGCCGGATCGGAAGGCAGCGCCGAACTGCACCAAACTGGTAGCACCGTTCTCTACATGGAAGGCGAAGGCGGGCCAAGAAACGGTGTCTTGATGGCTGGCAGCGTCATTGAATTGGAACTGCAAGCGCGCAATTTGAACGAATTGCTGAATGCACCAGTATCAGCGAGCGGCTCGAATGGTGAGGCACTAGGGTCTAGCGCGTCGCGAGGTCAAGGCTTTGGCAGAAAAGGCGTATAATTGGATAATCTCACACACAGCCTGGTTGGCGCATTGCTCGGCCAGGCGGGGCTCAAGAAAAAAACGGGACTGGCAATGCCAGCGCTCATCATCGGGGCGAATTTGCCTGATGTGGATGCGGCGTGTTTCTTCTGGCTGGAGGGGCAGGAGCATCTCGGATTTCGCCGCGGGATCACGCATGGCCCGCCCGCATTGGTGCTGTTGCCGCTGATATTGGCGGGGCTGCTGTGGGGATTTGACCGCTGGCAGGAAAAACGCGGCAAACGGCCAGAGGGTCGCCGCCCGGTTAGCTTCAAATGGCTTTTCCTGCTTAGCTTTATCGGCTGCCTAACCCACCCCGCGCTCGATTGGCTGAACGTCTATGGCATCCGCCTGCTTGAGCCGTTTTCCTCGCGATGGTTCTATGGCGATACTTTGTTCATCATCGACGTGTGGTTGTGGGCGCTGATGGGCTTCGCGACGTGGTTTTCTTTGAGGCGCGAGAGAAAGGGCGGCGATTGGATCAAACCCGCGCGCGCGGCGATAGCGATGTCGCTGACGTATATTGGGCTGAACGGGGTGATAACTGGCGTTGCTGAGCATCAAGGCAACGAACTCATCGTACGCGGATTGGGCGAGACGCCAACGCTTGTTGTGGGCAGCCCCGTACCACTTAAATTCTGGGAAAGGGAAGTCTTATTTCGATTTGAGCTTGAAAGAGGCAAAGGTGGTGGAGCTGCTTTTGGGTCTGGTGAATATGATCTTGTGAATGGGCTAGTCTTCTTTGCCAAACGAGGAAGAGCAGGAGGTGACGAGCGCATTACTCCTGAGACGGTCGATGAACTCTTAGACGGACAATTCCCATACTACGGTTACTCTGGCTTAGCAGAAGATTTTGCCAGATTGACGGCTGAGAAAGATGACGAGGTAGCCGCGTTCCTTTTTTGGTCACGGATGCCAATCATCTCGCACCGCGTAGGGTATGGAGACGATTGCGAATATATCTCTACGATAATGGATCAACGGTTCATGGACCCCAGAGCTCAAGATCGGTTCACTGTAGTGATACCAAGGGATGATTGCCCCTCGCTTGAAAACCCTTATCTATTCACACCTGAGATCGAGACAAAGTCAGATGAACCTAAAGCGATAAGCGAATGACCAAACCACAAATCGTCTGGCTGAGGCGTGATCTGCGTATGGCTGACAATCCCGCGCTGTACGCGGCGGCTCAGCAAGGCCCCGTCATCGCGGTCTATGTACTCGATGATGAATGCGCGAAGGGCCATGCCTATGGCGGTGCATCGCGTTGGTGGTTGCACCATTCGCTGGAAAGCCTGTCTAAATCGCTGGGCAAGCGCAACGCGCAGCTGTTCCTGAGGCGAGGGGATGCGGTGGAGGAGCTCACCAAGCTGGCCAAGGAAACTGGCGCTGAAACGGTCCATGCCAATCGCCATTACGAGCCGTGGTGGCGCAAGGCGCAGGGCGCGCTCGCTGAGAAGCTCGACCTCCAGCTGTATGATGGCAATTATCTGATGCCGCCCGGCTCGGTCACAACCGGGTCCGGCACGCAGTACAAAATCTTTACCCCGTTTTCCAAAGCAAGTCTGGCGCAATTCCCGCCGCGCGATGTTCTGCCAGAGCCAGAGACTCTGTCTTCGCCGGATGAATGGCCCGCCAGCGATGGGCTGGAGGATTGGCGGCTGCTGCCGACCAAGCCCGATTGGGCGGGCGGGATGCGCGCGTTCTGGGAAGTTGGCGAGGCGGCCGCGCATGAGCGGCTCGAATGGTGGGAGAACCACGTCGAGGATTACGACGAGGCGCGCAATTTCCCCTCGGTGGAGAAAACATCGCAACTGTCCCCGCATTTGCACTTTGGCGAGATATCTCCGGTGCAGATCTGGCATGCGCTGAAGCATAAGCGCTCCGATGGTTGGCGAACCTACGAGAAAGAGCTGATCTGGCGCGACTATGCCCAAAACGCGATCGCGCAATTCCCCGCCTATGCGAGCACGAATTACCGCGAGGATTATGACCAGCTGAAATGGCGCGATCCGCATTCCGACGAGGCGGCCGCGCGCGATCTCAAAGCCTGGCAGGACGGCAAAACCGGCTATCCAATTGTCGATGCCGGGACGCGGCAATTGTATCAGACCGGTTGGATGCACAACCGCGTGCGGATGATCACGGCGAGCTTTTTGATCAAGCATCTGCTGATCGATTGGCGCGAGGGCGAAAAGTGGTTCTGGGATACGCTGGTCGATGCCGATTACGCCTCCAACGCGACCAACTGGCAATGGACCGCCGGGACGGGCGTCGATTCCAATATGTTCGTGAGAATAATGGCGCCGCTCAGCCAATCGGAGAAGTTCGACAGCGCGGCTTATATACGCGAATATGTGCCGGAGTTGGCGGACTTAAGCGAACCGTACATCCATGATCCCGAAGAGCATGGCTGCCTGCCCAAAGCCTACCCGGCGAAAATCATCGGCCACAAGGAAGCGCGCGAGCGAGCGCTGTCGGCGTATAAGGCGATGAAGGGCGAATAGCGAAACGCGCTGTCTCATTCGCACCCTTGTCCTTGACAGTGTCATCCTACTAAGGTTGCGGTTCAAAACCAATTCGAGGGCAGGCGCACATGACAATCACTAAGACATTACTCAGCGGGATCGCCGCGCTTGCGATAGCGGGATGCTCGGCGAGTTATAGCGGGCCGGTAGAGACTACCGCCGCGGCTATCGAGCCAGTGCAATTAGTCACTCCGCCCACGCGTGATCCGTCGGAACTGCAAGTGCTGTTTTGGGACAATGATGCGCGGCAAGAGCGTTTTTCAGAGATGGAAAACTGGTTTGCGGGCCATGAGGTGCCGAAGGCAAGAAGCCCGCGTGCGCTGCCTGCAGGGCAAGCCCTGAGCGCCGAGCTTCAGGCAGAGATTCGGTCCCTCATGCTGGATTCTAATTCGACCGGCGTCATTGTACTTAAGAATGGAGAAGTGCGGTTTGAGGATTACGGTCCTGAATTCAAAGACCAGCAGCGCTGGACCAGCTTTTCGGTCGCCAAGAGCTTCACCTCGACCCTGCTTGGCGCAGCGATTGCCGATGGGTTTATTGGCAGTTTGGATGACCCAATCACCCAATACGTGCCAGAGCTGGCAGGCTCTTCCTACGACGGCGTAACGGTGAAGCAGCTCGCCACCATGACCAGCGGTGTCGACTGGAACGAAAGCTACACCGATCCGACCAGTGACGTGGCGCAGATGAACCGTTTCGTGGTTGAATATGGCGCAGACGCGATCGTTGCTCAGATGAAGGAACTGGGCCGCGCGGCAGAGCCGGGTACGAAATGGAATTATAGCACTGGTGAGACCAACCTTATCGGTATGGTGGTCGAGAATGCGATTGGACTGCCACTTGCTGAATATGCGCAAACGAAGATCGTCGAACCCGCTGGATTTGAAGGCGGGTTGTTCTGGATGACGGATCCGCGCGGTGGCAACATTGGCGGGTGTTGCCTTTCGCTGCGCCTGCGCGATTATGCCCGGATGGGCCTATTCGCTCTGAACGGCGGCAGTGAAGGCATCGTACCTCCGGGCTGGTTCGCTGATGCCGGCGCGCCGCAGGTCGATTTTGGAAACGGCGGCTTTGGGTATGGGTACCAATGGTGGACCTATCCCGGCGGAAACTACGGGGCTCAAGGCATCTTCGGGCAATCCATAACGATTGTACCCGAAGAGCAGCTAGTGCTGGCAGTGGTCAGCAATTGGCCAACAGCAACCAGCGGCGAATACCGCACCAAATGGGCCGGCATCGCAGCCAAGATTGCAGCGATTGATTGAGAGCGCTAGGCGCCGAGACTACCGGCGGTAGACGCCGGTCTCGCTATAGCGTTGCAGGATGTTGTCATGCACGATCGGGCTCAGCAGCTCGTTAAACGCGCAGCCGACGACGCAGTTTTCCCACCACACCACTTCGCATTGCAGCGATTCGAGGCCGGGCAGGGTGAGCCAGCACATTTGGCCTTCGTGCATGCGATTGATCGACGCGGCGGAAAAGCCAGAGATCGACAAGTCATGGACGACAGATTGAAACGCACGGCCACCCGACGCCCGCAAAGTTGCCGGAATCGTGAGCTTTGTGCGCGGTGAGCAGCGGTCTTCTTGCGCTGCCAATGTGTAACGGTCGTGTTCGGTCTGCATAGGATGCGTACCCTTATATCCAATCAGCTTGTGGTCTCTTGCCGGTCGGTCTTGAGGCGCAAATTCACCCCCTAACGTTAAGGGCGCGTTGCGAAACATGGTTACCAGATATTTACCAGAGGGGCGATGCAACCGTTGCGGGCACGCGAGTGCCAGCGCGCGAAAGCACGCTTATCAAACGATTTGAGATGTTTGCAGGCGTTGCCGCCTAGTCCACGCGTTCGCGGTGGCCGGTCTCAAAGTCCTCAGTCAGCAGCGCCGTGATGCGGTCTGCGACTACCGTTGGCTCTTTCACCGACTCAGGATTTTCGCCGGGATAGGCCCGCGCACGCATTTCTGTACGAGTCGCACCGGGATCGAGGATGGCGACGCGGGTGTTGCACAGTTTCTCGACTTCTGCGCCGTAACTGAGCAGCAAGTTATCGAAAGCCGCCTTGGTCGAACCATAAGCGCCCCAGAATGGGCGAGGGCTTGCTCCTACGCTGCTCGTTAGCCCGATGACACGGCCAGCCTCAGACTTCTTAAGCAGATGGTCGAACGAGGCTAGTAATGCCTGCGTCGCGACGACATTGGTCACCAGCGCCTTGTTGTAAAGCTTCGGATCAATCTGCGTGACTGGTGACAGCTCTGGTAGGTAGGCCGCTGAAATAATGAGGTAATCAAGCGCATCCCAGCGCCCGCCAATAGCGCTGGCGAGCCGGGTGACAGCGTCAGGCTCAGTCAAATCCACTGGGGCAATCGTCGAGGTGCCGCCGGAATCGTGGATCGCATCCTCGATCGCTTCGAGCGCCTTTACTTTGCGCGCGACCAGGATCACATGCGCACCCGCAGCGGCCAGAGCCTGCGCTGTTGCCGCGCCAATACCACGGCTAGCGCCCGTAATAAGCGCGGTTTTGCCGCTCAGCGGCTTGTCCTGTGTCATGTGAATTACGCCGCTTTGTGATCGGTGAATGGCAGTTGGGCTGGCTCATGCTCGCCCATATCAAGGTCGGTGAGCGTCGTTGGATAGTCACCAGTGAAGCACGCATCGCAGAATTGCGGGCAGGCCTTGTCGCGGCCCTTGGCCCCGACCGCGCGGTACAGCCCATCAATCGAGATAAAGGCGAGGCTATCAGCCTGGATGAACTCGCGCATCGGCTCCAGCTCCATGCGGGCTGCTAGCAGTTTTGAACGTTCCGGCGTGTCGACCCCGTAGAAACAGCTGTGCGCTGTTGGCGGGCTGGCGACGCGGAAATGCACTTCGCTCGCACCCGCCTCACGCATCATTTCGACGATGCGAAGGCTGGTGGTGCCGCGCACAATCGAATCGTCGATCAGCACGATCTTTTTGCCCTCGACCAGGCCGCGATTGGCGTTGTGCTTGCGCTTCACGCTCGCATGGCGGGCCGTATCGGATGGCTGAATGAATGTGCGTCCGACATAGTGAGAGCGGATAATGCCGAGCTCAAACGGTAGACCCGATGCCTGCGCATAGCCAATGGCTGCTGGCACGCCGCTGTCTGGGACGGGGATTACCAGATCGACATCGCAGGGCGATTCTTTGGCGAGTTCGGCCCCAATGGCCTTGCGCGCTTCATAGACGCTGTGCCCGGCAAACGTGCTGTCCGGGCGGCTAAAATAAACGTGTTCAAAGATGCATGGGCGCGGTTTGTGATCGCCAAACGGACGGATCGGCTTGATCTCACCGGAGAAATCGACCTGGATCATTTCGCCCGGCTCGACCTCTCGGATCAATTCTGCGCCGACTACGTCGAACGCCACACTCTCGCTGGCAAAGACGACCGCATCGCCCATTTTTCCCATCACCAGCGGGCGAATGCCCAGTGGGTCGCGGCAGGCAATCATGCCCTCCGGGGTCATCACGATCAGAGCATAGGCTCCCTCGACCAGACGCAAAGCATCGATCAAGCGGTCTGCCACGGTGGGATAGCGCGAAGTCGCAACCAAATGGATGATCACTTCGGTGTCAGAGGTCGATTGGAAGATCGACCCGCGCCCAACCAAATCCTTGCGCAGCGCCTGAGCGTTGGAAATATTGCCGTTATGCGCCACGGCGAAGCCGCCGCTGGCCAGTTCGGCATAGAGCGGCTGAACATTGCGCAGACCCGCGCCGCCCGTGGTCGAATAGCGCACGTGTCCCGCCGCCATCCCGCCGGGAAGCTCGTCAATCGCTTCTTGCGTGGAGAAATTTTCGGCCACGTGCCCTTGGCCGCGCCGCGAGAAGAATGTTGCGCCATCAAAGCTGGTGATGCCGACGGCCTCTTGCCCCCGGTGTTGCAGAGCGTGCAGGCCCAAAGCCGTGGCCGCCGCAGCGTCGGAGGAATTGATCGCTCCGAAGATGCCGCACTCCTCGCGCAGGGTATCACCATCTTCATCGTGAAAGGGGTGCGTGAAATTCATCGCTGATCCTGCCTAAAGCGCCGCTGCTGGATGGGGGCCTCAATGACGATGTTACAGCTCAATTACAAGCGATAAGGCGGCGCGTTCAACGGCCTTTTTCACACAAGCGCGTGGCCGCCATACATTGCGCCGCCGCCGCAGCGCGCTTACAGGCTTGGTTAAGCCTCAATTGATCAGAGCTTTAATCACTTTGTTTCTAACGCCTTTTGAATGGATGATCGCCAAACGCTACCTCTTGCCGGGCAAGGGGGAGGCCTTCATTGCGCTCGTCGCGGGCATATCCGTCGGCGTGGTCATGCTCAGCGTAGCGATGCTGGTCGTCGTGATGAGCGTGATGAACGGGTTTCGCGCAGAATTGCTCGACAAGATCACGGGCCTGAATGGCCACGCGATTGTTCAGGCTTACAATGATGATCTGGGGGATTGGCAAAGCGTGCTGGAGGATGTGCGCGCGACACCGGGCGTGGTCGATGCCTCTCCGCTGATTGAGAAGCCGCTGATGGCCTCCTTGAATGGCCGAGTGAACCTGATCTTCGTGCGCGGCAACACGGCCGAGGATATTGAGGGGCTGGCGGAAACGGTTGTTCAAGGCGACATCAGGGACTTGATCCCCGGTGAGCGCCGGATCGCCATCGGCTCTCGCCTTGCGCAGAATATCGGTGCGCGGGTCGGAGACAGCTTGACCATTATCAATCCGCAGGGACGAACGACGCCGTTTGGCACCTCAATTCGGCAAGTCGATTACGAGGTCGTCACGATCTTTGAGGCGGGCATTTACGACTACGATGAGACCTTTGTGATCATGCCAATCGCCAATGCTCAGCAATTGCTGCTGATGGGCGATAAAATCGGGATGATCGAGGTGACGGTGGAGGACCCAGACAAGGTCGGCTCCATCCTTGCTCCGGTGCAGGAAAAGCTAGCTGGGCGAGCGGTCGTATCGGACTGGCAGACGATCAATTCCGCCCTGTTCGAGGCCTTGCAAGTTGAACGCGTTGCGATGTTCTTTGCGCTTAGCTTCATGGTTCTGGTGGCCGCTTTTAATATCCTTTCGAGCCTGGTGATGCTGGTCCGCGCGAAAACGCGCGACATCGCGATCATGCGTACAATGGGCGCGACCCGGCGCAGTTTGCTGAAGATATTCGTCACCACTGGCTCCACTGTTGGTGTGATCGGGACCGCCGCTGGATTGGTTCTAGGCTTTATCATCCTCTATTTCCGCGGGCCCATTGTGACCTTCATCGCATGGTCCACCGGCCAGCAGATCTGGGACCCAGAGGTGCGTTTCCTCTCCACCCTGCCATCGCGCACGGACCCATGGGAAGTCGCTGGTATTGTTGCCTTGGCATTGATCCTGAGTTTCCTCGCGACGCTGTATCCCGCGCTTAAGGCCTCCAGCACCGATCCGGTACAGGTGCTGCGCTATGAGTAACTCCGGCACAACACCGATTGCCTCGCTTAAGGGGCTGAAACGCAGCTTCATACAGGGCGAGCAAACTATTGAGGTTCTGCGCGGCGTCGATCTCGACATTATGCCGGGTGAGATCGTGGCTCTGCTTGGCCCATCGGGGTCCGGCAAATCGACCATGCTGCAGGCCGTTGGCCTGCTTGAAGGTGGTTTCGAGGGCTCAATCGCGATTGCGGGGACCGAGGCGAGCAAATTGCCAGCGGATAAGCGCACAGCTTTGCGGCGTGATCACCTTGGGTTTGTCTATCAATTCCACCACTTGCTGCCCGATTTTGACGCGCGCGAGAATGTCGTGATGCCGCAGATGATCTCTGGTCGGGAACGCCGGGCGGCTGAAGAGCGCGCCGATAGGCTGCTAAGCTCACTCGGCCTTGAGCATCGTCTTACCCACCGGCCCAGCCAACTTTCCGGCGGGGAGCAGCAACGCGTCGCGGTTGCCCGGGCGCTGGCCAACCAACCGACCTTGGTGCTGGCGGACGAACCCACCGGAAATTTGGACGAGACCACCTCTGACCGTGTATTGGGTCAATTCCTAGAGCTGGTGCGCGGCGAAGGCAGCGCGGCCCTGGTCGCGACACACAACGAACGCTTGGCCGCCCGGATGGACCGTGTGGTGAGGTTGCATGACGGGGTGCTGGAATAAGGGAAGTGCGTTATGAGTATTTTTCTATCCGCGATGGTATTGGCTTCGGTTCAGAGTGCACCGGAAAACTACGAAGTCGCTCCGCCAATGGAGGTCTCTCTGCCCAAACCACCCCCGGTTTGTGCGAGTAACCAGCAAGCCCAGTCGATTTCTGGCTCGGTGAGTGGGATGTTTTCCCCAGTGGTTCAGACGAACTTGTGGGACACAGTAAGGTCGAGCGCATCCATAGCGGGTGCGCTGTCAGAGAAAACTGGATGCCATTGGACGGGCGGACCGGGAGTAGCCTCAATAGCTTTGATCCGCGAACAGGCCAATGGCATCAGACTTGGGTGGGCTCATCATCACTAAGAATTGAGTTTGCCGGTGGCTTTTCTAGGAATTCAATGGTTCTAACCGGCAATTGGCCGATGATGGGTGCTCCGCACCGCCTGGTGCGCATGACATTCACTCCTAGTGAGGACGGAAGCGTCCGTCAGCTTGGGGAAGCCTCGACGAACCACGGAGTTTCATGGCATTCATTTTTCGACTACACATATCGGCGAAGGGAACCGAACTAGACATGACCACTATCGCTGATTTTAAAGTGACCACTAATCGCGGCGAGGAATTGGACCTTGCCGATAAGAAAGGACAGGTCCTGCTCGTGGTCAACACCGCCAGCAAATGCGGCTTTACCCCGCAATATGATGGGCTGGAGGCGGTTTTTCAAAAATACAAAGACCGAGGCTTTGAAGTGCTTGGCTTTCCCTGCAACCAGTTTGGCGCGCAGGAACCCGGCAATGCCGAGGAAATTCAGGAGTTTTGCAAACTCAACTTTGGCGTGACCTTCCCGCTAATGGAGAAGGTCGATGTCAACGGCTCTGAAGCATCGCCGCTGTTCGACTGGATGAAGAAAGAGGCACGCGGGGTGATGGGCACGACCGCGATCAAGTGGAACTTTACCAAATTCCTGATCGACCGAGAGGGCAATGTCGTTAAGCGTTATGGCTCTGCAGACAAGCCAGAGTCCATCGCGAAAGACATCGAAAAGCTGCTGTAAAGCGACCTATTTCCAGTGCCAGCGCAGCGGCTTGGTCTGTTCGCGAACCAGTAGGCCCTTGGCCTCCAGATCAAGCTGCACGGTCTTGGCCCACCAACCGCAGGTTTTGCCCTGGGGGAAGAGTTCGTCGCTCAAGTGCGGTTTGACGGCCGCTCGGGTTTCGTCCTGGTTCAGGCCCGGAGATGATCTCGGCAGCGCTTGCTCAAACGCATTGCGCATATCCTTATACTTCGCTGCATTGACGCGCGAAGTGCGTCCAGGAGTGTTGAGGTTTTCGATCTCGATTTTGTCGCTCATTTTCACCTCCTGCGCTTGATATTAGCTTGCCCCCAGCTTTTCCCCAAGCGGGCGGTCTTTGTCACTTGAATGCGCCGCCCAGCATCGTAGCGTAGTGACCATGGCATTTGCTCCGTTTATCCCGCTTCGCGTTCTATCGTCCTACTCCATGCTGGAGGGGGCGATTGATCCCAAGGGGATTGCGAAACTGGCCAAAGAACGCGGCTTTCCCGCCATCGCCATTTGCGACCGCAATGGCCTCTACGGCGCGGTGATGTTCGCCTCTGCGTGTAAGGCCGAGGGTGTGCAGCCGATCATTGGGACATTGCTAGGCGTCGCACGGCCGAGCAATGATGAGCGCGAGCACACTATTGTCGATTACCTGCCGCTGTTTGCTCAGGACGAGGCTGGGTATGACAATCTGTGCTACCTCGTCTCGAAGGCGCATCTTGATCGCCCGCTGGAACTGGACCCGCATGTCAATATGGCGGAGCTGGAAGGCCGGACCGATGGCCTGATCGCGCTGACCGGAGCAGGCGAGGGAGCGCTCACCCGGTTACTGGCAGAAGAGCAGACAGAGGCAGCGCATTCGCTATGCGACAATTTGCAGCGTTTCTTCCCGCAGCGGCTTTATGTGGAGCTCGCGCGCAATGGTGATGATGCGGCGTCGAAGGCGGAGGATGCTCTGATTGAGCTCGCCTATGTGCGCGATCTGCCGCTGGTTGCGACAAACCCATCCAACTTTGCCGATCCGCATATGCACAAGGCGCATGACGCTATGCTGTGCATCGCCAATTCGACCTATATCGAAAATGAGGATCGCCCGACCTCCAACCCGCAAGCCTTTGTAAAATCAGCGCCGATGATGGAAGAGCTGTTTGCCGACATTCCAGAGGCGATGGCGAACACGCTGGTGGTGGCTCAGCGCTGCGCCTTCGCCCCGCCATATCGCGATCCGATCCTCCCCAGCCTCGCTGGCGATCTGGAGGGCGAGGCAACAATGCTGGCGGAGGAATCCAAGGCTGGCCTCGAAGCGCGCCTGGAACCTTATGGCGAGATGTCTGAAGAGGAGCGGAAGGTCTATTTCGACCGCCTCGATTACGAAATCGACATCATCGTCAAGATGGGCTTTCCCGGCTACTTCCTGATCGTTGCCGACTTCATCAAATGGGCCAAAGACAATGGCATTCCGGTGGGGCCGGGCCGGGGTTCGGGCGCAGGGTCAATTGTCGCCTGGGCGTTGACCATTACCGACCTTGATCCGATCCAGCTGGGCCTACTGTTTGAGCGCTTCCTCAACCCAGAACGCGTGTCCATGCCGGACTTCGATATCGACTTCTGCGAAACCCGACGGGGCGAGGTGATCCGCTATGTTCAGCAGAAGTATGGTGATGATCACGTCGCTCAGATCATCACTTTCGGTAAGCTGAAAGCCCGCGCCGTTCTGCGCGATTGCGGACGGATCTTGCAGATGAGCTATGGCCAGGTGGACCGGCTTTGCAAGATGGTGCCGAACCATCCGACCGATCCTTGGACACTGCCGCGCGCGCTCAATGGAGCGGCGGATTTCAAGGCGGAATACACCAATGACAATGAGGTGAAACGCCTCGTTGATTTGGCGATGCAGCTGGAGGGGCTGCCCCGCAATTCCTCGACCCACGCCGCCGGCGTTGTGATCGGCGATCGGCCGCTGGCGCAGCTGGTGCCGCTATACCGAGATCCGCGCTCTGACATGCCGGTGACGCAGTTCGACATGAAGCATGTCGAAAGCTCCGGTCTCGTCAAATTCGACTTTCTTGGGCTTAAGACTCTGTCGGTGCTGCGTAAAGCGGTCGATCTTTTGGAGCTGCGCGGGATTACCATCGATCTGGGCGAGCTGCCGCTGGATGACGCGGCGGTCTATGACCTTATGCAGGATGGTAACACGGTTGGTGTGTTCCAGCTGGAATCTGAAGGCATGCGGCGCACTCTGAAGGCGGTGAAACCGAGCAATTTTGGCGATATTATTGCGCTCGTCTCACTCTATCGTCCCGGCCCGATGGACAACATCCCGCTGTTTGGTCAGCGCAAGGCTGGCGAGGTTGCGATTGAGTATCCGCACGAGAAGCTCGAAGGCATTCTCTCCGAAACCTATGGCATCTTCGTCTATCAAGAACAGGTGATGCAGGCCGCCCAGATCTTGGCCGGATACTCGCTGGGCGATGCGGACTTGCTGCGCCGGGCGATGGGTAAGAAGGTCCAGGCGGAGATGGACGTCCAGCGCGGCCGCTTTGTCGAAGGCTGTAAAACTGAGAGCGGCATTGAAGCGAAGCAAGCTAATGAATTGTTCGACTTGATCGACAAGTTCGCAGGCTATGGCTTCAACAAATCGCACGCGGCGGCCTATGCACTGCTCGCCTATCAAACCGCTTGGCTGAAAGCGCATTACCCAGAGGAATTCTACGCCGCCTCGATGTGTTTCGACCTGCATCAATCCGAGAAGCTCTCAATCTTTGTCGATGATGCGCGCCGCTATCCCACAGGCGATGAGGGCGGGATCACGGTTCTTCCGCCGGACATCAACCATTCCGAGGCGCGCTTTACCGTTGAGCAGACCGACAATGGCTACGGCGTGCGCTATGCTCTAGCCGGGATCCGCAATGTCGGTGAGAAGGCGATGGATGCCATCGTCGCGGAGCGTCAGGCAAGCGGCCCGTTTGAAAGCCTGCAAGACCTGTTCGACCGTCTGCCTCAGGGCAGCATGAACCGCCGCCAGCTGGAAGGTCTGGTCGGGGCAGGGGCGCTCGATGGATTGGAGCCCAACCGCGCCGCGATATTTGCCAATGCCGACATGCTGCTGGCGATTGCAGATGCAGCAGAGCGCGAGCGCTCTAGCGGGCAAGCTGCGCTGTTTGGCGGAGAGAATGCCCCGCAAGAGGAGCTGCGGCTGAAAGTGACCGAGGAATGGTCCCGGACGGAGCAAATGGCGAAAGAGCGCGAGAATTTTGGGTTCTACTTTGCTGCTCATCCCGTTCAACAATACCGCGAAGTCGCCTCGGCCAATGGCGCGCGAACCTATCAGAGCTTGATGGAGGCCGGCGCTCCTCCCGGTGGGCGCGGAACCGCCGTAATCGCGGCCATGGTAGAGGGCATGAACAAGGCCCGGACGAAACGCGGCGGCGAGTTTGTGCGCGCGGACTTTTCCGATTCTAGCGGGCAATTCTCGGCCGCTTGTTTCGAAGAAGCGCTGGTGCCCGAGTTCGAAAAATGGGCCGCAGAGGGGGCGTGTTTGCTGCTGTCCGTTGAGCTCGATTCGCCCAACCCTGGTGAGCCGCCCCGGCTGACGGTGCGCGGCGCGAAGCCCCTGGCCAGTGTGAGCGGGCGCACTCCAATGATAATGCGCGCCGATGTGACTCGGTCCGAGGCATTGAGCGAGTTAAAACTGTCGCTCACCACAGGCGAAGAGGCCCCCGGCGAGGTGCTCGTGCGGCTTATCCTGGCTGACGGACAAGAGGCGCATATGCGGCTTGGACGCAGCTTCATTCTCGACGGTGATTTGGCCGATCGTGTCGCCGACATCGAGGGGATAGAGAACGTTGAGGTCCAACCGCTGCGGGGCCGCGTGAACCTAAAGCTAGTGGCTTAGGTCCTCATCTTCTGTTGCGGCTGCCTTCGACGGCCGTTCAAACACAGACGTGAAACGCGCCATGATCAGCACGATCGTTGGCACTATCATGGTGTTCCAAATGTCTTTCCAATGAGCCTCTGGAACGAGCTCATGTCCGTTCGACTGACTAGTCTGCGCATCCCACAGCTCACCCAGCAAAGTGATCGCCAGCACCAGCGCCCAAGGCTTCCAGCTCGATGCTTTCCATTTCAGCAGCAGGCACGAGCCAAGATAGACGCCAAGCGCCACATAAATATGCAGCGCATCTTTCGCGAGACTGGTGTTTTCAACCAGCCATAATTTTAACTGTGTGAAGGTCTCTATCACTTGCGCACCCCGGACTGATCGCTAGTCTCTATGAGCAAAGCCATGAACGGCAAACAACGAATTTGGGAGAATGAATTCAATGCTCGGAGCGATGCAAGACTGGACGATGCGGATTACGCATGTGATTGATCACGCGGCCCGCGAAAACGGTGGGCGCGAGATTGTAACGCGCTGGGCCGATGGCAGCGAGACGCGCACCGATTGGGCCGGTATCCGCTGCGACGCCTTGAAGATGGCGCAGGCATTGAAAGCGCTCGGCCTGAAAAAGGGCGATAAGGTTGCCAGCCTCGCGATGAACCATTCGCGCCACTTGGTCAGTTGGTACGGGGTCGCCGGTATGGGCGGTGTTCTACACACAGTGAACCCGCGCCTATTTGATGATCAGCTCGAATATATCGTCAATCACGCCGAGGATAAGGTGCTTTGTTACGACGCAGCCTTCCAACCCATCGTCGACAAGATGAAAGATAAATGGACGAGCGTAGAACACTATATTTGCTACGATTCCGGCGAGCACAATCCGGCGTTCGAAGACTGGATTGGCGCGCATGATGGCAATTATGAATGGGAAACGGGCGAAGAAACCGACCCCTGCATGATCTGCTATACATCGGGCACAACCGGCAATCCCAAGGGCGTGCAATATGAGCACCGCTCCACTGTACTCCACGCGGTTGCCGGATTGCAGCCGTCGACATTCAATTTCAGCAGCGCCTCTGTGATGCTACCTGTGGTGCCGATGTTCCACGCGGCCAGCTGGGGCTTGCCCTATGCCGGGGCAATGGCGGGGATCAAGTTTGTCTTCTCCGCAGTCAATGATCCGGCGGTTTTGCATGAGCTGATGATCCGTGAAAAGGTGACAGACAGCGCCGGAGTACCGACCGTCTGGCTCGCCCATTTCCAATATTGCGACAAGGAGGGCCTCGACCTGCCGCCGCTGAAGGCTGCGACGATTGGCGGCTCAGCCTGTCCGCGCTTCATGATCGAACGCCTGATGAAAAACGGCACGCGGGTGCAGCACGCCTGGGGCATGACCGAAACCTCCCCAATCGGAACCGTTGGCGGGCCAACCCATGATTGGGATGAGCTAACTTTCGAGCAAAAGGTCGATAAGACGGCGATGCAAGGCCGACCGATCTTTGGCGTTGAGCTGCGCATTGTGGATCTCGACGACAATACAACGGAGCTACCGCGTGACGGCGTTGCCTCTGGCGCGCTGCAAATTCGCGGGCCTTGGATTATCAAACGCTATCTCAAGGCAGAGACTGATGCGGTCAATGAGGATGGCTGGTTCGACACGGGCGATGTCGGCATCATCCATCCCGACGGCACATTGCAACTGACCGACCGCACCAAGGATGTGATCAAATCCGGCGGTGAATGGATCAGCTCGGTTGAGCTGGAGAACGCAGCTGTGGGCCATCCCGACATTGCCGAGGCAGCCTGCATCGGCATGTATCACCCGAAATGGGATGAGCGCCCCGTGCTGTTCGTGGTCAAGAACGAGGGAGCCAATCTGTCGAGCGACGATGTCCTGGAGCATCTCAAGCCGCTGATCGCGAAATGGTGGATGCCAGATGCGGTCGAATTTGTGGATGATATTCCGCACACCGCAACAGGCAAGATTTCCAAGAAGGACCTGCGCGACCGCTTCAGCGATTATAAGCTCGAAGACGCTTAGGAGGCCGGGGCAATCGCTCGGCTAATCCTGCTGAACAAACCCTTTGGTGTTCTGTCGCAATTTAGCGGCGGCAAGGAGGGTGTTCAGGACACCCTGGCGCATCTGGTCGATGTGCCGGCGGTCTATCCTGCTGGGCGCTTGGACAAGGATAGCGAAGGGCTGTTGCTGCTCACAGATGATGGGCGTTTGCAGGCGCGCATAGCGGAGCCGCGCTACAAAACCGAAAAAACCTATTTTGCGCAGGTCGAAGGTGAGCCGGATCCACAAGCACTGGAGGCGCTAAGACGCGGTGTGAAGCTGAAAGATGGGATGACAAAGCCCGTCAAGGCAACGCGGATTGATCCGCCCAATCTGTGGGAACGTGATCCGCCTATCCGCTTCCGCAAGAATGTGCCCGACAGCTGGATTTCCCTCAGCATATCGGAGGGCAAAAACCGTCAGGTCCGGCGCATGACTGCCGCCGTGGGCCTGCCCACATTGCGACTGGTGCGCTGGAGTGTTGGTGAATGGTCCGTGGATGGTCTGGTGCCTGGTGAATGGCGCGAAGTTACAGTTTAAGGAGCCAAGTTGATGACACGCTATATCGATCCTAGCCCGAGCAACTTTCAGGCCTTTAAGGACCTACCGCGAGATGAGCCGATCCATATGCTCAACCTCCTCCGTTACTGCGAGATGGCCGAGTACCCCGAGGGGCATGAGCATCACGGCAATGGCTGGACCGGTAGGCGCGCCTATGAAGAATATGGCGCGACTAGTGGCCCAATCTTTCGCCGGGTTGGCGGGTCGATTGTATGGCGCGGGGAATTTCAGACCATGGTTACGGGGCCAGAGCCGGATGACAAGGTGTGGCATGATGGCTTTGTCGCGCAGTACCCAAACAGCGGGGCATTCTTCGAAATGATCAAAGACCCTGAGTATCAACTGGCGGTTGTGAACCGCAGCGCAGCCCTGATCGACAGTCGCCTAATGCGGTTTAAACCGGGTGAGGGTGGGGATGTGTTTGGGTGATTGCCCGTGGCCAGACACCGGTTTTAGGGATGCCTCAAAATCGGATCAGAAAGGGGAAAATTAACCGAAATGCCCAAGGTATTCTTAGGCAATCGGTTTAATCGGATGGGAAAGACCCCGGTCTAACTTCAACTCTTAGTCTAAACTAAGGATTCCGAGGTGAGGCCATGATCAAACTGTCGAAACATCTGTGCATTTGTGCAGCGCTCTTCTCGAGCAGCGCGGCATTTGCGAGCGATTCTGGCTGGATGATCTCGGAGACAGACGGGCAGGTTTCGATCACCCGCGATGCGAAGGCTCTATACGCTGCCAAGGGCACGCGCCTTGAAATTGGCGATGTGGTCAGCACCAGTGAAGGCGGCCGCGCGGTGTTGGTTCGCGGGGACGAGTTCTACATCGTCTCGCCGAAAGCTCAGGTCCGCATCAAGAAGGCCGAAGAACAAGGCGTTGCTGCGCAAGTGTTCCAATATATTGGCGAAAAAGTGCTCGGCATGGAGCGCAAAGCCAAAGGCACGCCGGGCACCAAAGAGCCAGTGCTTGCCGCTGTTGTGAAGGGCTATGGCGATAAGCCGGAGAAGCCTGAGCTCAAGGATTTCGAAGGAACCGCACACACGCTTAATCCAAGCGAGTGAGCGGCACGGAGACGCTATTTCTCGGTTAGCCGAGGCATCAGTTCCACGAAGTTACAGGGGCGATTGCGGTTGTCCAATTGCTCGCTGAGGATCCCGTCCCAGCCATCCTTTACTGCACCGTTTGAACCGGGCAGGGCAAAGATATAAGTCCCGCGCGCGACCACCGCGCAAGCCCGTGATTGGACTGTGCTGGTGCCGATGGTCTTGAAGCTAAGCCACCGAAACAACTCGCCAAATCCGGGAATGTCGCGTGCGCTCTCGATCCGGGACAGCGCCTCTGGTGTGACATCGCGCCCGGTCAGGCCTGTGCCGCCGGTGCTCACAATGGCGTCGATAGTGGGGTCATCAATCCAAGCATTGAATTGATCGACCAGAGCGCCTGCATCGTCTTTCACAATCTCGCGCGCCGCCAGTGAATGACCTTTGGCAGCAATCCGCGCAGAAAGAATATCGCCGGAGGTGTCGGTTTCTAGGGTCCGCGTGTCGGAAACGGTCAGGACGGCAATATTGATCGGGGTGAAGGGTTTCGCCTCATCAATGGCCATCGCGCTCTTACCTTTCCAAACGTGCAGAGCGCCCCATAGACATTTGCGGAAACTCTGGCCAGCGCCCTTCGGCAAGAGCGCGGCGGCTCGGCGAAGAAACGCCTGCGGCCCGCTCATACATCCAATAATTGCGCATTACGATCGCGACATAGCCTCGCGTCTCCCAATAAGGGATCGATTCCATGTAGAGCAGCGGATCGTTGTAATCGCGCACTTCGCTGTTCCAGCGGCTGATTGGGGTAAGCCCCGCGTTATAGGCAGCCATGATCTTGGGCAGTTTGCCCTCGGTTGCATAGCTGTCGCGCAGCATCTCCAGATGGCGCTGACCGTAGGCCAAGTTCACCTCTGGATTGTTGAGGTCGGCATAGCTGGCGCCTAGGTTCAGACGGCGATTGTGATCGCGCGCTGTGCCCGGCATAATCTGCATCAGACCGCGCGCATTGGCTGGGCTAACCGCGCCAGCGCGGAAGTTCGATTCCTGCAAAGCGTGAGCAAAGGCGAGGGCGGGATCAACCGTCCAACCTGTTGCCGGTTGCCAGCGCGCCACGGGATAGCGCAGCGAGGGGTCAGAACGCATGCCGCGCGGGGCGTTGTGCGCCATAAACAGCTGCGTGGATGGCATGCCAAGCTCGCGGGCAAAGCGCGCCAGCACAGGAAATTCGTTAGGATTGCCGATCCGCGCCTGATGGCGCAGCACTTCATCGGCCAGCACCGGACGGCCAATCTCGTTGAGAGCCGCCGCGATGCGCGCATTGGCGCTGCGTTCCAGAACGCTCCAATCATCCTTGGTGAAAGGTGCAGGCTTAGCGCTGTCGGGCACTTCCACGCCCAATTGCTCGCCCGCTAGCAGGCCATAAAGCGTCTCGTCATAGCGCGCAGCGGCGCTGAGGTGGCGCTGCGCCTGACCAGGTTCGCGGCAGCGGATGAGTGAGCGGTGCGCCCAGTAATGCGCCGCAGCGGTCAGCTCGACATTGCTGGATCGATCAGCAGCACGGGCAAAGCTTTCACCGGCAAGCGCGCAATACCCCTGACGCCATGCGGCAAGTCCTGCGACCCATTCACCCTCAGCGACCCAATCGCCTGAACCTTCCGAGACAGTTTCTGCCAAGGCCTGAGCCGAGGCGTCGTCATTCTCGATGTAGTAGCTCCAAGCGACTTTCTGACGCCATTCCGCCCTCGCGGCAGAGCTGAGCTGCGGGTCGATCTCGATCAACAGGCTGTGCGCGCCTGCCGGATCGTCGTTCTTAATGCGGTCCAGGATCGCCGACTTGGTGGTGGATGGCATTGTGCCATCGTTCACCGGGCGCGGACGGATCCGCTTTGATGCGTAAGGTTGCCGACTAAACCGCTGAGCCTGAGGCAGATACGGCAGGTTTTCGACGCCGCGCTTTGCGCCCATTCGGCTCAGTTGGGCGGCTTGCGGCAAGTGCACGCCATCGTCGAACCAGCGCGCAATCCGCTCCGCTTCGATCTTGGGGCTCTTTGCGTGTGTGTAATATTCTGCGCGGGCAATTTGGTGCAGCAATCCGCCCTGACGCTGAGCCAGCATGCTTTCGACACGGTCCCATTGCTGCGCATCAATCGCGCGGAACAGATCGGAATAATAAGCGCTTTCATTGGCCGACAGGACTGTGGGCACAGATGCGCTGCGCCCGTTCAAGCTCGCATCGTAATGTGCAACCATGCTGCCCGCTTGCGCCAACGCGGCGCTCGGCATGGCAAGTGCGGTGGCGATAGAAGCGGCCAATATTGCTGGCCTAAGGTTTTTCGCCATCACCGATTTGCCGACCATTCAATCCATCTCCGCCAAAAACGCGCTTTCAGCCTGGGGCTTGCCATGAGACTTTCCAGACTTTCGCTAACAAGGAGCTTAGTTAATGGCTCGCTAGGGTTATTATCTGATGCAGATGTGTGGTTATTTTTTTCTGAACGCGGTGCGTCTTGCGCCGCTGCGTGGCCCAAAAGCGGTGGGATGTTGGAGCCGAGCGCCAAAACCTGTTCCGGCGCGGCCAGTTTGATGTGGAGGGCCAAGACCTCTGCCATTCCCTCATGCGCAATTGCGGCGGTGTCAGCCATCGGCGTAGGCCGGGTAAGGGCTGAGGCGTAATAGACCTCCTGCGCCGCGAAACCCATCGCCGCCAGCATATTGGCGAGCAAGCGCCCCTGAGGCCCGGACAGCAATTGTTCTTTGTCGCCGTCCTCTGGCGCGAGCACCAGCACCATCAGCTTCGCGCCCATTTCCCCGCGCGGCGGCACGCGGCCACGCGGCCCAATTGGATCGAGACCGGGCGCATTCAGCCACCATTCCTGGAACGCTGCGAGGTCACTGGGCGCGTCTTCATCCAGCAAATCACCTTTTGGTCCAAGAGTTTTTTGCAGATCGCCCGCGTCAGTTTTTGGCGAAGTCCCATCAGATTTCTGCGGTCTCTTCGCCTCAGAACTACCTTCTGGTGCAGCTTCAACCTCGGGTTTGGCAAGCCAATCCGTAACGTCATCGACAAAGTCGATGTCCACGCCAGCCGCGCGCCACCAATCAAGGGCAGCGACAAATTCTCGGGACAAAGGCGGGGCAGGAGCGGTCATACTGTTAATCGCAGGTCTTGACCTTAGCCGTGCCAGTTAGCAAGTGGGTAGGCACGCAAACTCTAGGAATATTCGGGGATCAAATAGGCTCATGAGCGAACGGGAATCAATGCCATGCGACGTCGTTATTGTCGGCGGCGGGCCAGCGGGCCTTTCTGCGGCAATCCGGCTGAAGCAGATCAATGAAGAGCTTGAGGTCGTTGTCCTTGAAAAAGGCTCCGAAATCGGCGCGCATATTCTGTCTGGCGCAGTGGTTGATCCAAAGGCTCTGACGGAGCTGTTCCCGGAATGGCGCGATATGGATTGCCCCATGGCGCAAACTCCGGTGACCGATAACTGGCACTGGGTCCTGTCAAAGAATGGCAAGACATCGATCCCGCATCTGCTGATGCCGCCGCTGATGAGCAATCACGGCTGCTACACCGGGTCGCTGGGCAATATGACCCGCTGGCTGGGCGAGCAAGCCGAGGCGCTTGGCGTAATGGTCTTCCCCGGCTTCCCCGCATCCGCGCCGATCTTTGACGATGATGGAAAAGTGACCGGCGTCATCACGCAGGACATGGGCATTGCCGAGGACGGCTCGCAAAAACCCGATTATCAGCCTGGCATGGAAATTCACGCGAAATACACCCTGTTTGCAGAGGGCGCTCGCGGGTCGCTGACCAAACTGATCAAAGCGAAATACGACCTTGAGGCCAATTGCGAGCCGCAGGTTTACGGCCTTGGTATCAAGGAATTGTGGGACATCGAACCGGGCAAGCACGTGCCGGGCCGCGTCATCCACACCCAGGGCTGGCCGCTTAACGAAAGCGGCACATGGGGCGGCGGTTTCTTCTACCACCAGGCGAACAATCAGGTCGCGATCGGCTTTGTCACCGCGCTGGATTACAAAAACCCATGGGTTTCGCCCTATCAGGAATTCCAGCGTTGGAAGACGCACCCGGAGATCAAAGCGATCCTCGAAGGCGGTAGCCGCGTTGCCTACGGTGCGCGCGTCATCAACGAAGGTGGTTGGCAATCTGTGCCAAAGCTCGCTTTCCCCGGCGGCGCGCTGATCGGCTGTGCAGCCGGTTTCGTAAACGTGCCCCGGATCAAGGGCAGCCACACCGCCATGAAAAGCGGGATGCTGTGCGCCGAAGCAATCGCCGCAGAGATCGAGGGCCACGAGAGCCAGCCAGAGCTTCAGGGTTATGAACCCGCGGTCCGCTCCAGCTGGATCGCGGATGAGCTCAAGAAGGTTCAGAACGCGGAGCCTGCCGTGGCCAAATATGGCGATGATCTCGGCACTATTCTGGGCGGGATCGACATGTGGATGCGCACCCTCAAGATTGGTCTGCCGATCAGCATGAAGCACCATGCCGATTACACCATGACCGGGCGCGCGGATCTTTATCCGAAGATCGACTATCCGAAGCCGGATGGGGTGATCAGTTTTGACCGTCTGACCAATGTCGCTTTCAGCTTCACCAACCACGCGGAGGACCAACCGGTGCACCTGCAATTGGGTGATGCGGACCTGCAAAAGGCAAGCGAATTTGACGTCTTCGGCGGCCCTTCAAACCGGTACTGCCCGGCGGGCGTCTATGAGTGGATCGAGGAAGAGGGCAAAGAGCCCAAATTCCAGATCAACTCGCAAAACTGCGTCCACTGCAAGACCTGCGATATCAAGGACCCGAACCAGAACATCAACTGGGTGACGCCCGAAGGTGGCGGCGGTCCGAACTATCCGAATATGTGATAGTTTCACATCTATGCAGTTTCTACCCGCACTTCGGACGTTCACTCGCTTAGCAGTATTTTTGGTAGGAATGGCTTTTGCGGGATACGCCAATGAACTTGTCAAAGCGGTTTTGACTGACCTTGATCGTGCCGTCCTCTTAGTTGGCTATATCATCGGGATTGCAGCAATTGTTCGTTGGCTTGCGGAGCGTGAGTTCTGGGCTGGTCGATTAATGAATAGCGGCGATTGATGTGAAACAAACCGCCTACGCCAAGATCAATCTCGCGTTGCACGTCCGCAGGCGCAGAGACGATGGCTATCACGAGCTTGAGACGCTGTTCGCCTTTGTTGACGGGGGCGACGCGCTAACGGCGCGCGCTGCCGAGCAGGACAGCGTCCAAACACTCGGCGAATTTGCGGGCGGGATCGACAATCCGATGGATAACCTCGTGGCGAAGGCTCTTGGCTTGCTCCCGCGCGCAGCGGGCCTTGCGGTCACGCTGGAGAAGAACCTCCCCGTCGCTGCTGGCCTGGGCGGCGGTTCGGCCGATGCGGGCGCGCTGTTCCGCATTGTTGAGCAAACGCATGGCCTTCCGGATGATTGGATGCAGCGCGCCGCAAAGCTTGGCGCAGATGTACCATGCTGCGTGCGCAGTGAGACAGTAGTGGGCCGGGGCACTGGCACGCAGCTCGAACCAATCGATAGCGATCTGACTGGAACGCCCGTCTTGCTCGTCAATCCGCGGGTGCCCCTTTCAACCGGCCCGGTGTTCCAAGCGTGGGACGGGGCCGATCGTGGCGCCTTGCCCGCAGGAACAGCTCGCGAAATCGCGCTGGCTGGCCGCAATGACCTGACCCAGCCAGCGGTCAGCATTTGCTCAACCATCGGCGCTGTCCTGGACGCGCTGGAGACCACAGACGCTTGGCTCACCCGCATGTCCGGCTCTGGCGCGACGTGTTTTGCTCTCTACGATAACGAGGCCGCGCGCGATGCGGCGCAAGCGGCAATCACACGAAACCACCCGGATTGGTGGCAATTGGCGGGCAAGCTGCGATGATCTCTCCCATGATTGACGAGAATCCCTTCCGACAAATGGGCGAGCCGACGCGCGGCGGGATCGTCTGCGTTGCCGATCACGCCTCCAATTTCGTGCCAGAGGACGTGCCGCTCGGTATTCCTGATGCCCTGCTGGAAAAGCACATCGCCATCGACATCGGGGTGCACGGTGTGGCCGTTCGCATGGCCCGCGAGCACGGCATCGCCGCTCATCTTGCCACCGTTAGCCGCCTCGTCACCGATCTGCACCGCGAAGAAGACCATCCCGGCGTCGTGCCGACCGAAAGCGATGGTCACCTGATCCCAGGCAATATTGGCGCCGAGATGGAGGGGCGGCTCAACCGGTTTCACAGGCCCTATCACGCCGCGCTCGGTACATGGCTCGACGAGGCCGCACCCAAGCTGATCATTTCGCTGCACAGTTTCACGCCGCAGCTGGAATCGCGCAGCGAGGACCGCCCGTGGGAGATCGCGTTGCTGTACAATCAGGATGACCGCGCGGCGCGCCATGCGATCCGCCTGTTCGCCGAGCAGGGATTGAACGTTGGCGATAACGAACCTTATTCCGGGCGAGAGCTCAACGCGACGATGAACCGCCACGCCGAGGCGCATGGGCGCTATTATTGCGCAATCGAGGTGCGCCAAGACCTGATCGCGACCCGCGTGGAGCAATCACGCTGGGCGGCAATGATCGCAGATGTGTGCGGAAGGGTTGCACTCGCGCTCGACTAACGGCAGTGGAGCTTCACCAGAGCTTCAATTTGAGAAATATTATGTCTTCGCGCTTCGATAAAACGAAACTTCCCAGTCGTCATGTCTCGGTCGGGCCAGAGCGTGCCCCGCACCGTTCCTATTACTATGCGATGGGGATGAGCGAAGAAGAGATCGCGCGACCATTCGTGGCGATTGCGAGCGCCGGTAATGACAGCGCGCCGTGCAACACCACGCTCGATCCGCAGGCGAATATCTGCCGCGAGGGTGTGATCGAAAATGGTGGAACGCCGCGCCGCTTCAACACGATCACCGTCACCGATGGCATTGCGATGGGCCATCAGGGTATGAAAAGCTCGCTCATCAGCCGCGAAATCATCGCAGATTCGGTCGAGGTTTCCGTCCGCGGGCATTGCTATGATGCGCTGGTTGGCTTCGCTGGTTGTGACAAGAGCCTGCCCGGCATGATGATGTCGATGCTGCGCCTCAATGTGCCGAGCATCTTTGTCTATGGCGGTTCAATTCTGCCCGGCACTTTCAACGATAAAGACGTGACTGTGGTCGACGTGTTTGAGGCGGTGGGTCAGCACGCAGCGGGCAATTGTCCTTTGCAAGAGCTGATCGCGCTCGAAAAGGTCGCCTGTCCGGGCCACGGCGCATGCGGCGGGCAATTCACGGCCAACACCATGGCCTGCGTGGGCGAGGCAATCGGATTGTCCCTGCCAAACAGCAATATGACACCTGCTCCGTACAAATCACGCGAAGAGATTGCGCGGGCTGCGGGCGTGCAGGTGATGAACCTGTTGGAGCTCAACCTGCGACCTCGCGATATTTGCACGCGTGAAGCGTTCGAGAACGCGGCCCGAGTGGTCGCGGCGACTGGTGGTTCGACCAATGCGGCGCTGCATCTGCCCGCAATGGCGAGCGAAGCGGGCATTGAATTCGACCTGTTCGATGTCGCGGAGATCTTCAAATCCACGCCGTACATTGCCGATCTGAAGCCCGGCGGGAAGTACGTCGCCAAGGACATGCACGAGGCGGGGGGCGTTTACATGGGTATGAAAACGCTGCTCGATGGCGGATTCCTCGACCCCAATCCGATGACCGTGACCGGCAAGACCCTGGGCGAAAACATCGAGGAAGTGACATGGAACCCCGATCAGAAGGTGTTTTACGAGGTTGCCAAGCCCATCACGCCCACGGGCGGCGTTGTCGGCCTGAAAGGCTCACTTGCTCCCGATGGCGCTATTGTGAAGGTCGCGGGCATGGAGCGGTTGCAATTTACCGGCTCTGCCCGCGTGTTCGATTGTGAAGAAGACGCTTTCGCCGCGGTGGAAGCGCGCGACATTGCCGAGGGCAGCGTGATCATCATCCGCTATGAAGGGCCAAAGGGCGGTCCCGGAATGCGCGAAATGCTGTCCACTACGGCTGCGCTTTACGGGCAGGGAATGGGCGAGAAAGTCGCGCTCATCACCGATGGTCGTTTCTCTGGCGCAACACGGGGCTTCTGCATCGGCCATGTCGGGCCAGAGGCGGCGGATTGCGGACCTATCGCACTCGTCGAAGATGGTGACGAGATTGCCATTGATGCGGAGGCGGGCACGATTGATCTCAATGTCAGCGAAGACGTGCTGGCCGAACGGCGCAAGGCCTGGCAGCCGCGCAGCAATGATTATCAGGCAGGCGCGCTGTGGCGTTATGCTCAGAATGTCGGCCCAGCCAGCAAAGGCGCGCTCACTCATCCCGGCGCGGCGAAGGAAACTCATGTTTTCGCGGATATCTAACGCTGGCCTGGTTGCGCTGGTGGCGGGCGGCGCGCTCGCTGGGTGCGGCGCAGAGCCTAGTGGGGCACCGCAAGGCAGCGATGTTGATTGCGCGATTGGACCGGGCGCGGACTATTCCACCGCCTGCACATTGGAGCAGGCCGCGGATGAAGGTGGCGCATTCTTCCTGATCCATCACCCTGACGGCGGCTTTCGCCGGGTCAAATATGATGCAGCCACCGGAGATCTTGCTGCGATGGACGGGGCAGACACTCTTCAGGATCGCAGCCTTAATCCGGGCAAAGTGCGCGAGTTTGCAATCGGCGAAGACCGATATTTGATCCCAGCGGAGATGCTGGTCAGCGCGCCAGAGTGAGCGCCCGCCAAGTTCTCACCGCCGCGCAAATGCAGGCCGCTGAGCAGGCGATTTTCGACACTGGCATAGGCGTGGATGAGCTGATGCGGACCGCCGCTGGCGGCGCGGCGGAATGGGTCCGGCGCATCGCAGCGGGCAGGGCGGTCACTGTGCTGTGCGGGCCGGGTAACAATGGCGGCGATGGCTATGTAATCGCAGAGATTTTGCGACAATCCGAGTTGCAAGTGGCGGTCGTGGCACCGCTCGCGCCGACTACATACGCCGCCAAGAACGCGCGCGCCAGTTTCAAAGGTGAAATACTCACATCTGGCGGCGCGGCAGTCGGTAGCGTCTTCGTCGATTGTCTGTTCGGCTCCGGCCTATCACGAGAGCTTTCCGCCGAACATTCGCTGCTGCTGCGCGATCTGGCCGAGCGCCATGATTTCAGGATTGCGGTCGACCTGCCATCGGGTGTGCACTCCGACACGGGAGCGGTCCTGGCCCAATCGCTGCCCACCTATGACATCACATTGGCCCTTGGCGCGTGGAAATTTGCCCATTGGCGCCTGCCCGCACGCGAGATGATGGGACAGAAATTGCTCGTACCGATTGGCATTTCGGCGGTCGATGGCGCGGCGCAATTGGTTGGCCGTCCGACCATCAAAGCCCCAGCCAAAGACGCCCACAAATACACGCGCGGACTGTGCGCAATCGTTGGTGGAGACATGCCAGGCGCGGCAGTGCTTGCCAGCAAGGCCGCGATGCGCGCAGGGGCCGGATATGTGCGGCTCTTCAATCATGAACCCTTGGCCAGTGCCCCCGCCGGATTGGTGGTCGATCCGATGCCGCTCAAAGTGGCGAGGGAGGACCCTCGGATAAAGGCGATGCTGATCGGTCCGGGATTGGGCCTGCACGAGGGTTCGGTCAAAGCTCTCGAGACAGCTTTCGCGCACGGATGCGGTCTGGTTCTGGATGCTGACGCTCTGCGGCTTGTGCAAGGGTATCCGATCGATGATGGCGCGAATATCCTGGCGACCCCTCATGATGGGGAGCTTGATGCACTATGCAAGACATTCGCGGTCATCGCCGAAGGGCGCCAAGCGCGCGCCCAGGCCGTTGCAGCGGCCAGCGGCATGGTCATCCTCGCCAAGGGGCCAGACACGGTCATTGCCGCGCCTGATGGTCGCCTAGCGCTTGCACCGCCGACCTCCAGCTGGCTGTCTGTGGCCGGAACGGGCGATGTGCTCGCAGGGATCGCGGTCAGCCGAATGGCAACAGGGCGCGATGCATTTACTGCGGCCTGCGAAGCGGTGTGGCTTCACGGCGCAGCTGCGCGTATGTGCGGCGCGGCATTTACGGCGGATGATCTGGCCGATGCCGTCAGCGGGGCAACGAGTGAAGCGTGTGAGTGAGACAGGTGCGATGGAGATCATCAGGCTAGCGGCCAAGGGCGATGGAGCGAGCGCTGATGGCCGCCATGCGCCCGGCGCGCTGCCCGGGGACATTATCGCCGCCGATGGTACGCTCACGCGCGGGCCGCATCATGTTACTCCGCCTTGCCAGCATTTTGAGCGCTGCGGCGGGTGCCAATTACAGCATGCCGATGAAGAGACCTTAGCTGAATTTGTGCGCTCGCGCGTCGCCAATGCGGCCGAGGGGCAGGGGCTGGAGCCTCGCGAACTGCTGCCAGTGCATCTCTCCCCGCCTCAAGGCCGCCGCCGCGCAACACTGCATGCTCTGCGCAAGCACAGGCGCGCATTGCTCGGCTTTCGCGAGGCCGGATCGCATAAGATCGTTGATCTGAAAGAATGCCCGGTTTTGGTCCCTGAGCTTGCGGCGATGATCGCGCCTTTGCGCGCCTTTATCGCTGAGCATGGCAGCAAGGCTCCGGTCGACATTGCGCTCGCTTTTACCGATCAAGGCGTTGATTGCAGTCTCACCAATATCACTCTGGAAGGGCTGGAGGCGACAGAGGCGGCGCTCGATTTCGCGCGGGATCAAGGCCTGGCGCGGCTCTCGATTGATCAGGGATATGGCGCGGAAACCGTGTGGGAGCCTCAGCCGATCAGCGTCACTCTTTCTGGTCTACCTGTGCCCATGCCCGCAGGCGCTTTTCTACAGGCGACCCGCGATGCGGAGGCGCGCATGCTTGCAGACGCTTCGGAATGGCTGGAGGGTTCCGGCGTGGTTGCCGATCTCTTCTCGGGGCTTGGCACATTTGCTTTCGGCTTGGCGCAGGGGCGCAAGGTTTTGGCTGTGGAGGCGGATCAGGCGGCTCATCTTGCGTGCAAGTCTGCTGCGGCGCGGGGCCAACGAGAGGTTCATGCGATGCACCGCGATCTGTTCCGTAATCCGCTTGATGCCAAGGAAATCAGCAAGTTCTCAGCCGTTCTGCTTGATCCGCCGAGGGCCGGAGCGCGCGAGCAAATTGGCCAAATCGCGCAAAGCACGACCCAGCGGGTCGTCTATGTCAGCTGCAATCCATCAAGTTGGGCACGCGATGCCGCGCGCTTGGTCGAGGCGGGCTTCACTTTGGAAAAATTGCGCCCGGTTGGACAGTTCCGCTGGTCAACTCATGTTGAGCTGATGAGCCTGTTTACCCGAGGGTAGTTTAGGCGCGCAGTCCGGCAAGGATCTGAGCTCGTAGCCAGTCGGCGGCATGCGGCTCGACATAGGCGTGTCCGGCCCCTTCACAGGTCGCAATCCGGGGATCATCCGCGACCCAACTGGCGGCAAAGGCCTTGGCTGTACGGTCACTGCTGGCGAGCAGAATGCGCACTTGGCCCGAAAAGCCTGCAAGGCCTGCCTGCATTTCAGCCGCTAAGCTTGTGGCTTCGGGCGCAGAGCGGAGCGATCCAGTCAGCCCGCGCGCAAGCTTCTTGAGATCAACCTCGCCGCGCAGCAAGCGCATGACTTCACTGGGGTTCTTGAGTTTTTCGGCATAGCGAGCACGGATCGCATCGGGCGGCGGCAAATCGTGCGGTTCATCGCCTTCAATCGTCCACGGGTTCGACAGGATCAATCCATCACAGCCCGCGCCGCCCGCCAACATCAAGGCAGAGGCTGCATCGCAATTGCCAAAGGCGATAATCCGCTCAACCTGGGGAGCGATGGCGCGAAAGGCTTCAATCGCGGTGCGAATGTCCTTTTCTGCCTTACGAAAGCCGCGATTCTCGCCTTCGCTGTCGCCAATCCCGCGCCGGTCAAAGCGGAACACGGGGAAGCCAGCCTTGGCAATCTCTGCCGCCAGCCTCGCTTGCCCGGAAAATGCCCCTGCGCGGATTTCATTGCCTCCGCTGACGATCAGTAGCCCCGTCGTGCCAGGCGCGGTATCCAATGTACCCGCGCATTTGAGCGTTCCGCAGCCATAATCCATGTGCAGACGGCTCATGGCGCGACCAGCTCTTCCGCAACCAGAGTGGCGAGGGCTGCGGCCTGCTCTGGGTCTTCATCCGGCTCGGCGCGCAGCCAAAGCCCGCGTCCGCCAAGCTCGCTTTGCGTGATCTCCGTAAGGCTTCCCAAGGAAACTTCGTCTGCCTGCTCCAATTCGCGCACCAATTGCGCGCCCAAATCCCAACCCGCCAGCACCATGCCGCTTTCGCGCGCGCTCTGCATCAAAGTGTCTGAACTCTCGTCGGCGCCAGCTTCGCGTGCAGCGATCACTTGCGCCCGGATCATACTGCGCAGCTGCTTTGCGCCGGTCTGAGGGGCATAGGCCCATCCCGGAAGGCTAGGAGGCGCAAAGATTACACCAGCTCGAAAGGTCAGCACATGGGTCGCCTCGCAATGGCTTGCCGCGGCGCCCATCGCTGCCTGCCACACGCCCACGCTCTGCTGAGCCAATAGGGCAGTGCTCTCATTCCAACCGGGCAGGTCCGGCATGGCTGAACCAATTTCTAGATCATCAAGCAAACGCATAATTTCAATTATTTGCCTGCGGAATTTATTATGCTCATCAAACAGCGGCGGGATGACCAGAACGCACGGACGCCCCGGATGATCAAACTTCGCCAACATTTCTTCTAAGATCTTTCCGCTGGATTGCGGGCAGGGCCAGTGGGTGAGCACGCGCCCGATCAGCCTTCGATGATCTTGGCCTCGGCAAAGGCGAGCAGCCCGCCATAGGTTTCGAGCATTTCGCCATCAACGTCGTCGTCTTCGATCACGATGTCGAGCCTGTCTTCCATCTCGGTCAGGAGGCCTGCAACGGCCATCGAATCGAGCTCAGGCAGGTCGCCGAACAGGCCGGTTTGCGGCGTGAATTCATTCACGTCGTCAGCATCTAACCCCAGAACATCGGCAATGATCGCCTTGAGATCACGGTCAATTGCCACCCGGCTTTTGCCGATGCCAGACATATCCGTCTGCTCTGATGCGGTTGCCGAATTGTCGGTGACCGGATTGCTGCTCATGCACCCCTCGTTTCCCGGAATTTCGCGGGTTTCTACTGATACGGGCGCTCGCCTTAGCTCTGCGCCTCACGCTTCGCAAGTCGCGCGGTGGTTTGCCGAACGAGCCGCTTGGCCAGCGCGGACCAGGCCTTGGGCTGGCGCGGATCAAGGCAATCAACCCGATAGCGATGGCGCGTCTCGCCCATCCAATCGGCCTTATAGAGTTGATCACCCGTGCCAAAATCGACCAGTTCGACTTGGTCTTGATCAATCACACGCTCAAACAAGGCTGCGGTGAGGGTCGTGCCCGCTGAGAGCTGCTTGCGGCTTTCCAAATGCGCAAGCTTGTGGATGTAGGCGCAGCCATTCTCGACCGTCCAGCACTGCGCAGCGACCGCCGTCTCGCCTTCATAGGCGAGGCCCAGTCGCAGGCGGCCCGCATTTCCTTCCGCGCGTGCGAATTCGCGCAGCATCCCGGGCTCGTCCTCTTCAGGTTTCCAACTGGCGGCATAGATCGCTTCGTAATTGGTCCAAGCCGCCTTATCGAACGTGTCGAGGATCTCTACGCGAACCTTCTTCGCCTTCCGCTTCAGCGTCGTGCGCATCTTGCCCGGCCGCTCAGCCCAATATTCGGCAAAGCTGCGTCCTCGAACGTGCAATATGTGATTGAGATCGCATGGCTCGCTGGCAACCATCCATCCCGCTGCCTTGAAAGCTTTTGCAAGCCGCGTCGCCGAGCCATTCTCGTCTGGGATAGGCTCTAGCGTTACGCGGTGGCCGCGCGCCTTTAAACTGCGCGCAATTTCGAGCAGCAGACGGTCTCCAAGGTCGCCTAGAGGAGCCCGCTCGCGCCAGGTGAAACTGTACCAATTGCACAGCGGGGTGAGGTGACCAGTGCCAGCCTTCAGTACCAAAGCCGCGCTGCGATCATCTTCTTTCGCAATCACAATCAGCGGCTTAAGGCCGGCTTCAACCAACAGATGAAACCATTCCGCGCGCTCAAAGGGAGAGCTAACCACGCCGTCATCCGCTTGATGACATAGGTCATGCAAGACGTTAACAGTATCATGGTAACTCACGGTGATCACTCGATCGTGCCTCTTCGGAAACTGTCATGCCAAGCACCCTAGATGAGACAGCCAAACCGCTCGACCACATCGCCGAGCGCGGCGTGGAATGTGGTCGCGCAGATGCGCCTGCTCTGGTGCTTCGTGACCGGACGTTTAACCATGAGGAGTTAAGACAGCGTGTCGCTGTTCTCGCGGGCTGGCTTCAGGGCGTTGTGCCAGAGAAAGGCGCGCGGGTTGCAAGCTGGGCGGCGAAAGGCGAGCTAACTTGCCTGCTGCCTTTGGCGGCGGCGAGGGCGGGCCTGGTGCATGTGCCGATCAATCCACTGCTGAAACGGGCGCAGGCAGCGCATATCTTGGCGGATAGCGGGGCCAGCCTGCTGATTGCGAACGCTGCGCGGATAAAATCGCTCGAAGACGGTGATGTGCCGGGTTCCTGCGGCGCAATGGAGGAAGATGAGGCGTTATCGGCGGCCACCGAGCATGACACACCGATTGGTCCTTCCAGTGCGGATCCGGAGGAGCTGGCTGCTATTCTCTATACCAGCGGCTCCACCGGACGGCCCAAGGGCGTGGTGCTGAGCCATGCGAACCTGTGGCTTGGCGCGGTCAGTGTCGCGGATTACCTTAGGATGGCAGGTGGTGACGTAACCCTGTCTGTCCTTCCGCTGAGCTTTGATTATGGGCAGAACCAATTGCTTTCGACGTGGTACGCGGGTGGCAGCATTGTCCCGCTCGATTTTCTTTTTCCGCGCGATGTGATGAAGGCCTGCGCCAAGCATCAGATCACCACCTTGGCCGCAGTGCCTCCATTGTGGGTGCAGCTGACCGAGCTCGAATGGACACCAGAGGCGACTGCTTCCATACGGCGAATGACCAATAGCGGCGGCGCGCTGACCACTGAGCTGGTTAGTGATCTGCGGCGAATATTCCCCGATGCGGACCTTTATCCGATGTACGGCCTCACAGAGGCGTTTCGCTCTACTTATCTCGATCCGTCACTGGTTGATTTGCACCCAACCTCAATGGGTAAAGCGATTCCTTTCGCGGAAATTCTTGTCATTAATAACGAGGATGAAGTGGCGGAGCCCGGCGAGGAAGGCGAGCTCGTTCACTGCGGACCGCTGGTCGCGCAGGGCTATTGGCAAGACCCGGAACGCACCGCGCAGCGGTTCAAGCCTGCACCGCGCCAATCGCGCTTTGGCGGGACGGCGGTCTTCTCGGGCGACCGGGTCCGCCGTGAAGAAGATGGCCTGCTCTATTTCGTCGGTCGCCGTGATGCGATGATCAAGAGCGCGGGCAATCGGATCAGTCCCGCAGAGATCGAAGAAGCCGCAATTGCCTGCGAACAAGTGCAAGAGGCGGTTGCGCTGGGTCTTCCAGACGCGCGCCTTGGCCATGCGGTGCATCTCGTGGTGCGCGGTGCGGAAAGCGAGGCGGCCGACAAAGACCTGGTCAAGACGCTCAAGCGGGACCTTCCCAATTTTATGCAACCTCAAGCGATCCATTGGCGCGACGCGATGCCACTCAACCCCAATGGGAAGATTGATCGCACGGCTCTCCTAAGGGAGCTAAACCAATGATATCACTGGATAAAACCAAGGCTTTGGGACCAATCCCCGCTGGGTTTGAGACGCTTGATGGCGAACTCGCCATCGGTGGTAAGCGGGCAAGCGAATGGACGGATCAGGCAGGCAAGACCCCTTTGTTCGTCTATTCGAAGGATCGCCTTGATGCTCGTGTCGCAGAGCTGCGTGCTGCGCTGCCGCCGCGTATCGGGATCAATTATGCAGTCAAAGCCAATCCCTATGCGCCTGTGATCGTCCACATGGAGAGGCTCGTCGATGGGTTCGACATCGCCTCCTCCGGCGAGCTTACCATGACCAATGCGGCCGGAATTGATCCGGCGCGCGTCAGCTTTGCAGGGCCAGGCAAACGCGATGATGAGTTGGAAGCAGCGATTTCTGCGGGCGTTACTCTTAATTGCGAATCTGAAGGCGAAGCACGCCGCTCGCTCGCAATCGGCGAAAAGCTGGGCAAGGCCCCGCGCATGGCCCTGCGTGTGAACCCAGATTTCGAGCTTAAAGGCTCCGGCATGAAGATGGGCGGCGGCGCGAAGCAATTTGGCGTGGATGCAGACAAGGTGCCCGATTTGGCGCGTGAAGTGATCGACGCGGGCGCTGAATGGCGCGGTCTGCATATCTTCACAGGCAGCCAGGCCTTGAGCGCCCAGGCAATCATAGAAGCGCAGACCAATGTGCTGAATTTAGCTGCAAAATTGTCTGACGAGATCGGCGAACTGCTGCCAAAACTCAATATGGGCGGCGGATTTGGGATTCCCTATTTCCCCAATGATGAGGCATTGGACTTGGCAGCAGTTGGTGCTGCTCTGAACGAGCATATGGCAAATCTGCCAGTGCCTCTTGAGAACACAGAGCTGTGTCTTGAGCTCGGCCGCTATCTTGTTGGCGAAGCAGGCGTTTACCTAACGCGGGTGATCGATCGGAAGGTCAGCCACGGCACGACCTATCTGGTCACCGATGGCGGATTGCATCACCAACTCGCCGCATCCGGTAATTTCGGCACGGTTGTGCGCCGGAACTATCCCGTAGCCATCGCCAATCGATATGACGCGCCAGTGGACGATGTGGTCAATGTGGTCGGCTGCCTGTGCACCCCGCTAGACCGTTTGGCCGACAAAGCGGGCCTGCCACGCGCCGATGTTGGCGATCTGGTCGCGGTCTTTTGTGCCGGGGCATATGGAGCGAGCGCTAGCCCCAGCGCGTTCCTGGGCCACGGCCCTGCGGCGGAAATGCTCGTTTAAACGCTCAAACCCGCGCAATTGTGCGCGTTTAGAGTTTGCCAAGTCGCTGTCCCGAAACGGGATAGGGGGCCAAAACAGGCGTTATTACTAACACAATGTTCACCAATATGAGCGAGAGAGTTCGGGTCATTCGCGGGCCCAGTGCCGCAGGTCGCTCCTGTAGCTGATGCTGACCCCGCCGACCTAGGCAAGGATACGTATCAATGAAGACCTCTTTTTCGCTTTCCCGTATACTGGGATCTGCTGTTGCACTTTCGCTGCTCGCCGCTTGCGGCGGTGCGGGGCAAGAACTGCCCCCAGCTAGCTTTGCAACGGCTGAAGAGGGGCCGAGCGAAGAATATGTGATTGGTCCGCTTGACCAGATCACCATCCACGTTTGGCGCAATCCAGAGCTTAGCGCGGAGGAAATTCAGGTTCGCCCTGATGGCCGGATTACGATCCCGCTGGTGCGCGACCTTCCTGCCGTAGGCAAAACCGCGACCGAATTGCAGAACGATATCCGCGATCAACTCGCTCAATATATTGAGCAGCCGATTGTCTCTGTGATCGTCAATGAGTTCTCCGGCACGTTTAACCAGCAAATCCGCATTGTTGGCTCAACCGAGCAGCCAGCATCTTTGCCTTACCGGGCCAATATGACCGTGCTTGACGCGATGATCGCTGTGGGCGGTTTGAGCGAATTTGCCGCTGGCAACCGGGCAAAGCTGATCCGCTTGGACCGCGAGAGCGGCGAACAGGTTGAATACCGTCTGCGCCTCAAGGATTTGCTGAAGAAGGGCGACAGTGCCGCGAACGTAACGCTTAGCCCGGGCGATGTGATCATCATTCCTGAGAGCACCTTTTAAGGACCCGCGCCGCGAATGAGCGAGATTTTTGAAGAACTGCGCACAGCGCTTTACTCGGTCTGGCATCGCCGGTGGCTGGCGCTTGCCGTCGCCTGGGGCGTGTGCCTGCTCGGGTGGTTGGTGGTCGCGATGATCCCCAATTCCTATGAGGCGAAGGCGCGCATCTATGTCGATGTCGACGATGTGCTGTCCGAACAATTGGGCATTGCCGGTGATGGCCGTGAGGAAATCCGCCGCGTTCGGCAAACGCTTGCCAGTGCGGTGAACCTTGAAAAGGTCATCAAATCAACGCGTTTGGGCGAGAACATCACAGAACGCTCTGCGCTTGAAACCGAAATCAAGAACCTTGATGAGAAGGTGACGGTTACCAGCGAACAGGACAATCTGTTCGAAATCACCGCAACCGTAGGCAAAGGCGATCTGTCCGACGCTGAAAACGCCGTTCTGGCGCGTGACGTGGTCCAGAAGCTTATCGACATTCTGCGTGATGAACATGTCGCTGGCAGCCGGGCACAGGTTTCTGGCGCCGTCACTCAGATCGATGAACAGTTGGAAGAGCGGAAACGCGAGCTTGAAGCGGCTGAACAGCGCCGCCTTGCCTTTGAAGCGCAATATCCTGATCTGATCGGGGGGTCAGGTACGCTTGTCACCCGTCTTCAACAGGCACGGACAGAGGCGCGCGGGATCGAAGCTGATCTCGCCGCTGCTGAAAGCGCTCTCGCCGCGATCAACGGGCAATTGGCGGGGACGCCGCGCACCATCGACACGCCCGGCACTGGCGGTCCTCGTTCTGCTCTGGCTGGCGCGCAGGCTCAATTGGCGGAGCTGCGTTCGCGCGGGCTAACCGATGAGCACCCTGATGTGGTGGCCACCACTCGCCAAGTGCAAATTCTGACGCGCCAAGTTGCGGCCGAGGGGCCGAACGCCGGTCGCGGCACGCCAAACCCAGCCTACACTTCGCTGATCTCGATCCGCGCAGACCGGCAAGCCAGCGTCGAATCGCTGCAATCCCGGCGGGCAGCGATCCAATCAGATATAGCCGCCCTGATGGGCAGCCAGGCTGCTGAGCCCGAGGTGGCTGCGGAAGCCAATCGTATCAGCCGTGATTATGAAGTGCTGCAGCAGAATTACGAAAAGCTGCTGCAAGACCGCGAAGAGCTGCGCACGCGCGGCGAGGTGGAAGATAACACCAGTCAGTTCAAATTCCAGCTGACCGATCCGCCGGTGGTGCCGCAAGGCCCCGCTGCACCCAATCGTCCACTGCTGCTACTTGGTGTGTTGTTTGTCGGTCTCGCATCAGGGGCAGGGGCGGCCTACGCGCTCAGCCAGTTGCGCTCAACCTTCGCAACGCCAAAGAAGCTGGAGCGCGCGCTCGATCTGCCTGTGATCGGCTCGATCTCGATGACCGTGTCCGAGGCGGCAAAAGAGCTGCGTGCGAAACGGTTCAAACAATTTGCTGGGGCAACCGCAGGGTTGTTCGGTGTGTTCATAATTCTGCTGGGCATTGAATTTGTCTCAGTCGGCGCGGTCGCGTGAGGGGCCTGAGATGACAGAGCACAGCAAGATTTCACGCGAGGGGGCGACCAAAATGAACGGCAAACCGTCTCTGTTTGAACGCGCGAACGACACCTTTGGTCTGGATGCCTTGACACCGGCCAAGCCGCCTGTGCGCCTGCCAGAGGGTGAGAAGCGCGTCCGGCGTCCAGTTTCCTCGCAGCCTACTGTTCCAAGCGCTGCTGCTCCTGTGGCGGCTCCGGTAGAGGCGGCGGTCCAAACGCCTTTGCCGACAGTTCCTACAGCAGAGCCAGTCAAAGCGGCCCCGCAGGCCGTGGCCCTCGGCAAAGCACCGCAACCCATCTCGCGCGATCACCTGCGCGATGCAGGCCTAATCGTGCCAGAAGACGGCGTTAGCGAGCTGCTCGAAGAGTTCCGCATCGTCAAACGCGAGCTACTCGCTGATGCCCGGGCTGGCGGATCATCCAAGGCGCAGCAAATTCTCGTGTCGTCGCCGCATCCGGGTGAAGGCAAGACCTATTGCGCGGTCAACCTAGCCATTGCTTTGGCGGCTGAACGCGATCTCGAAGTGCTGCTGGTGGATGCTGATGTTATCAAGCCCAGCGTTCCCGCACGCCTTGGTTTCGAGCCCGGCAAGGGCCTAATGGACGCATTGGCTGATCCAAGCCTTCAGCCAGAAACGCTCGCGGTCAAAACAGACATCGACAATCTCTTCGTGCTGCCTGCGGGCAGCCGCAATTCCAATGCAGCTGAATATTTGGCGAGCGCCCGGACCGGCGAAGTGCTTGCCCGCCTTACCCAAGGCGCACCGAACCGGATTGTCATTTTCGATACACCGCCCGCGCTTGCTGCCTCTGCAGCAGCCGAGCTCGCCGCGCATGTTGGCCAGGTTTTGCTGGTCGCCCGCGCCGATGAAACAAGCCGTGCTGCGCTTGAAGATGCGCAGCAGCTGCTGTCGGCCTGTGTCGACATCAAGCTGTTGCTCAATGCAGCACAATTCAGCCCGTCAGGTCGCCAATTTGGCAATTATGGCGCGCAGGGGAAAGATCGTGATTAAGGTTCTCAGAGCAGCGCTGCTGGTGGGGCTGGCGGCAATCGTCGCTGCTGCGCCTGCTCAGGCGCAAGCCCAGGATGATGGCGGCAATTCAGGCGTCTCTGACGGCCCGCGCGTGGCTGTGCAGCCATACATTGAGGTGTCTCAGATCCTCTCGGCTGAGCTGACGCCCGGCGATGATGTGCTGACCTACACTCAAGTGGCAGCCGGCGTGGATGTGTCCGCTACGGGCCGCAACAGCGGCGGTTCGTTGTCGCTGCGCTACGAGCGCAACATTGGCTACGGCGCATCCGATGGCATCGATTCTGATACATTCAGCGGCGTTGCGCGCGGCTACCTCTCGATCATCCCGCGCTCTTTGACGCTGGACGCAGGTGCCTTGGCTAGCCGCACGCGGATCGATGGCTCTGGCGGGGTCACCGCCAACCCATTGGTGCAAGACGATGCGGAAAGCCAGATCTACAGCGGCTATGTCGGACCAACCCTCGCAACCCGCGTTGGTGCGGTCGATGTGACTGGTTCTGCCCGTGTCGGCTACACACGGCTTGAAGCAAATGACGCGATTGTCACTCCATCTGGAGCCGTCGCCGATGTGTTCGACGATAGTGTCACCTACAATGCGCAATTGCGCGCGGCCACGCGCCCGGGCGAGCCTTTGCCGGTAGGCATTGGCGTCGGCGGTGGATACTTTCAGGAAGACATTTCCAACCTCGATCAACGCGTCCGTGACACTTATGTGCGCGCCGATGTAACCGTGCCGCTCACCAGCAATCTCTCGATTGTGGGCGGCGTCGGCTACGAAGATGTTGAGGTTTCAAGCCGCGATGCGCTGCGCGATGTGAATGGCGACCCCGTCGTCGGCTCTGATGGCCGTCTGGTCACCGACACGAGCGCGCCGCGCCAGCTCGCCTTCGATATCGATGGCTTCATCTGGGACGTAGGCGTGCTCTGGCGTCCAAGCAGCCGCACATCGCTCGCCGCGACCGTTGGCCGTCGTTACGATTCGACAACATATTACGGCAACTTCACCTTTGTGCCTGATCGTCGCAGCCAGCTTAGTATCTCAGTCTATGACGCGGTCAGCGGCTTTGGCGGTTCGCTCACCAATTCCTTGGCGGCATTGCCAACCGAATTCTCGGCCATTCGCAACTCACTCACTGGTGATTTCGGTGGGTGTGTCGGCGGGGAAAGCGGCGCAGGCTGTGCTGGCCTGTTCGGCTCCGTCCGTTCAGCCGCCTTCCGCAGCCGCGGCGCTCAAATCGCTTATCAGCGCCAAGTTGGCCGCCTCAACGCAGCGATCGCTGCTGGGTATGACAATCGCCGCTTCATTGCTGCACCGGGCACCATTCTGGCCGCCGCGGACGGTGTGACCGACGAAAGCTATTACGTGCGCAGCTCGCTGAACCGCCCAATCGGCAACAATGCGAACCTCGCGATCAATGGCTACGTCAATTGGTTTGGCCGAGGTGACGGCATCAACGGCAATGTCACCGGCTATGGCACGTCGGCTGCTTACAGCCGTTCGCTCACCGGCAAGTTGTCGGCCCGCGCGGCGGTCGCCGTGGACTACCTCGATTCCGATTTGTCGGCTGATGACTTCGCCTTTGCAACGGCGCTGCTCGGCCTGCGTTACGACTTCTGATCTGGACACACTGACGATGTACGAACAATTTTACGGCTTCAATTCTCGCCCATTTCAGCTGACCCCTGATCCCGAGTTCTATTTCGAGAGCGCGAGCCACAAGAAAGCCCTGTCTTATCTCGGCTATGGCTTGAACCAGGGCGAAGGCTTTATAGTCATCACGGGCGAGATGGGCGCAGGTAAGTCGACCTTGGTCGCGCATTTGATGCAGCGGATCGACCCAGAGGCGCTAACGGTTGGCCAAGTCGTCACCAGCGCACTCGACGGCGAAGAGCTGATCCATGTGGTCGCACAAAGCTTTGGCATCGAAGTCACAGGCCGCGACAAAGCGGGCGCTTTGGGCGCGATTGAGGGCTTCCTTCAAGACGAAGCGCGGGCCGGGCGGCGCTGTCTTTTGATCGTCGATGAATGTCAGAACCTGCCCGTCGGCGCTTTGGAAGAGCTGCGCATGCTGTCCAATTTCCAACTGGGTTCGCACCCGCTGCTGCAGAGCCTGCTGCTGGGTCAGCCAGAGTTTCGCACCACAGTCGCCAGCCATCCTGATCTTGATCAGCTTCGCCAACGCGTCATCGCTTCGCACCACTTGGAAGCGCTCGATGAGGAAGAGGTGGAGGCCTATATCAACCACCGGCTCGAGCATGTTGGGTGGCAGGGTAATCCGGCAATCAGTGCCGAGGTGCTGGGCGCCATTTACGAGGCAACGGACGGCATTCCGCGCCGCGTAAATCAGATCATGAATCGCATGCTGCTGCTCAGCGCGATCGAAGAGCAAAGCGAGCTGACCAATGCGATGGTTGACGCTGTTTGCGAAGAAATGCTCGCTGACACCTCAAAAGGTGCGCGCGATATTCCCGCGCAAGTGACTGCATCTGCATCTGTTGCTGACGCGGCAATTGACGCGGTGCCTGCGCCAGAAGTCGCCGCTTTGCTGGCAGAGCGCGATCAGCGCACCTCCAAGCTGGAAGCCGCAATTGGTGAGTTGCAAGAGGCAGGCTCGCACACGCAACCGATGGAAATGGATCCAGAGGTCAGCGAAGCGATCAACCGGATTGAAAGCCGGCTTGAGGAACAAGAGCAATCCTTCCGCCATGTCGTTGGCATGCTGATCGAATGGCTTGAGGAAGATGCATCGCGCGAGGCCGCGTAAATGAACGTCGCGCCGAATTTCTCCAAGGATGTGAAGGCTCAGGTCGTCAATGGCCTGTCCGTTGATGTCGAAGACTGGTTTCAGGTCGGCGCGTTTGAGGATGTGATCGAGCGCGGAGAGTGGGACGGGATCAAAACCCGCGTTGAAGACAATGTCTACCGCATCCTTGATCTGTTTGCCGAGGCAGACGTGCACGGCACCTTCTTCACGCTTGGCTGGGTGGCAAAACGTCACCCGCAAATGATCCAGCGGATTGCGGATGCGGGCCATGAGATCGCCAGCCATGGCTATGACCATGCGCGGGTCTACACCTTTACGCGTGAGCAGTTTGCCGAAGACCTCAAACTGTCGCGCGACATCCTGCAAGACTGCTCTGGCACCGAGGTTACCGGCTACCGCGCGCCAAGTTTCTCCATCGACCAGCGCACACCTTGGGCATTCATGGAGTTGGCGGAGCAGGGCTACACCTATTCCTCCAGCGTCGCGCCCATTGCGCATGACCATTATGGCTGGCCAGATGCGCCGCGATTTGCCTTTAAGCCAATCCCTTGGTCCGACATGATCGAGATCCCTGTCACCACCGCCATTCTAGGCGGCCGGCGTGTTGCGGCGGGAGGCGGCGGGTTCTTCCGCGTGCTGCCCTATGCCTTTTCGCGCTGGGCTATCCGCCAAGTGAACCGCCGCGAAGAACGGCCGGCGGTGTTCTATTTCCACCCGTGGGAAATCGACCCCAATCAACCGCGCGTTGGCAATGCGCCGATGCGTTCAAAGCTGCGCCACTACACCAATCTCGATAAGATGGCGGGCAAGCTGGGCGAGTTGGTGCATGAGTTCCGCTGGGCGCGGATGGATATGATCGCGCTGCGCGAAGCCTCACGGGCCGTCGACCTGACCCCATGAACGCGCCAGTGAAACTGCCTATCACCGTCTCGCAAGTGGACTTCTCCGATGCCCAAATGCTGGAGCGGGTTGAGGGGTTTGTGCGCGAGCATAAGGCTGGCCTTTTTCACCGCCCGGCATGGCTGAAAGCGGTAGAGGCGGGTACAGGTCAGAAGGCCTGCGGTTTCATCACTCAGCAGATGGGCGTCATCACCGGATGGCTGCCGCTGACCGATGCGCATTCGCCCCTGTTTGGGCGGGCTTTGGTCTCCAGCGGATTTGGCGTTGGCGGGGGTATCCTGTCCGAGACACAGGAAGCGGCTCAGGCGCTTGCAGGCGCCGCACAAGATCACGCGGTAAGAAACTCGGTTGCCAGCGTTGAGCTGCGCGGGGGCACGGTGCCTCATGGCTGGAAAGGCGTGAGCGACAAACACACCAGTTTCATTGCCGAGTTGTCCGAGGACGATGAGGCGCAATTGCTCGCCATTCCGCGCAAGGCGAGGGCAGAGGTGCGCAAGGGCCTCAAAGGCGACTTGGGCGTGCGCATTGGCCGCTCAGACGACGATTTGGCGGCGCACTACTCAGTCTATAGCGAAAGTGTCCGCAATCTTGGCACGCCCGTGTTTCCGAAAACGCTGTTCAAGGCGATGATTGAGGCGTTTCCTGACAGCGCTGATATCCTCACAGTCTATTCGGGTGATGAGCCGGTCTCCAGCGTTCTTTCTTTCTATCACGAGGGCGCAGTCATGCCATTTTGGGGCGGCGGCACATTTGCTGCACGCTCCCTGCGCGCCAATGAACTGATGTATTACAAGCTCATGTGCCACGCGCGTTCGCTTGGCATGTCGCACTTTGATTTTGGCCGCTCCAAGACCGGCAGCGGCCCCTACAACTTCAAGAAGAACTGGGGCTTTGAACCGCAGCCGCTGACCTATGTCCATTGGCATGCACCGGGCAGTGAGCGGCGGGATGTCGACCCGACCAGCGAGGCCTATTCGCGCAAGATTGAGCTTTGGAAGAAGCTGCCACTGCCGATTGCCAATGCGATTGGTCCGTGGATCGCGCGCGGGCTAGCCTAGGGATCGGGCGGGCTGATGGGCGAGATTCTATTTCTGGCACACCGCGTTCCGTTTCCGCCCAACCGCGGGGACAAGATTCGCGCGCATCATTTGCTGAAAAAGCTGGTGCAGCTTGCCCCGGTACATGTATGCTGCTTTGCAGAGAATGCTGAGGACCGTGCAGCTGTGGCTGAGGTCGATGCGATAGCCACATCACAATGCGTGGTGGACCGGCGCAAACCTCTGACGCTTGCCGGGGTCGAAGCGGTGCTGACCGGCAAACCCGTCAGCATCACCGCCTTTCACAGCGCGCGATTGGAAAGCTGGGTTCAGCAGACGCTCTCCAAGCACCCAATCGACACGATCGTCATATTTTCCGGCCAAATGGGGCAATATGTACCCGATGGCTTCGCGGGCAGGGTGGTGATCGACCTGTGCGACGTCGATAGCGCCAAGTTCGAAGGCTATGCCGAGGCCGGTGAGCGGGTCTGGCTGAACGCCCGAGAAGGGCGCTTGCTGGCTGTGGAAGAAGAGCGTCTTGGCGCGCGGGCTGATGCGACCATTTTGATCAGTGAGAACGAAGCTGAACTGTACCGGAGCAGGCTGACCGATCCATCGCGGGTGAACGTCCAAGTGATCGGCAATGGCATTGATGCCGCCGCCTTTGATCCCAGCGCGGTCGCGCCGCACGCCGAGCTGCAAGCCCGCAAGGGTCCGCACTTCGTCTTCACCGGGCAAATGGATTACCGCCCCAATGAGCAAGCGGCTGAGTGGGTGATCGAGCAATTGCTGCCCGTCATTCGAGCCAAACATCCTGAGGCTGAATTTCACATCGTTGGACGCAATCCGACCGCGCGTCTGCTCGCCTGCTCGGAGACACCGGGTCTCACCATTTGGGGTGAGGTGCCGGACGTAAAACCATTTATCGTTGCGGCGAACTTTGTGCTCGCACCGCTGCTGATCGCGCGCGGCGTGCAAAACAAAGTGCTAGAGGCGATGGCGATGACTAAGCCTGTGGTCCTCACCCAAGAGGCTGCTACTGGCATTGCCGCCGTTGACGGCGAACACTGGCTGGTCGCACCCGCTGACCCAGAGCAGATGGCTGCGCGGATTGAGGCGGCGCTGGCCGACCCCGATGCATTGTCTGAACTCGGAGCCTCAGCGCGGCAATTCGTGCTCGATCACCATGCGTGGGATGCGATGCTAGAGCCGCTTGGACACTTGGTTAGGCCAGCGGGCGAGACGCGCGATGCAGCCTAAGAAACTCACGCAGGATTGGCGTCAGCAGAGCATAGCTGACCACGTGCCAAGCGCTTGGAAACAGCCACTTGTGATGCTTGGATTGGCAGTCATCGCGCTCGTAGTTTTGGCGGCGCGCGAATGGGGCGAGATGCTGCACCAATGGTGGAACATCGATACCTACAATCACATCCTGCTGGTCCCCGTCATTGTCGGGTGGCTCGTCTGGTTGAAACGCGATGAGCTTGGCGCTGCTACACCGAAAGGTTGGCTGCCCGGTCTCGGCCTTGTCGCCGTCGCGCTAAGCCTATGGACGCTGGGCCGCATCACCGGGATCAACCTCTTCGCCCATGCTGGAGCGGTTGGCGCAGTCATGGCCGCAGTGGTTGCCATCATTGGTCCGCGCATATCCATGCTGCTCGCCCTGCCACTGGCGATGACCGCATTCCTCGTGCCTTTTGGCGATGAGATTATCCCGCCGCTGCAAATGATCACCGCTGAGATCGCGATCTGGCTGACGCTTGCCAGCGGGGTACCCGCCGAGATCGACGGGATTTACATCAATACGCCGGTCGGCCTGTTTATCGTCGCGGAGGCCTGTTCGGGGGTAAAATTCCTCATCGCGATGGTCACACTGGCAGTTCTGATCTGCTTTACACAATTCACCAGTTGGATCCGCCGCGTGGCTTTCATGGTCGCGGCGATTATCGTCCCGATCCTGGCAAATGGAGTCCGCGCCTGGGGCACGATCTACATCGCCCAGAGCCAAGGCGTCGAATTCGCTGAAGGGTTCGATCACATCTTCTATGGCTGGATCTTCTTCGCCATCGTTTTGGTGATCATGCTCGGGGGCGCCTGGCGCTTCTTTGAGCGCGATCCGGAGGAAGCTGGTTTCACCTCTGAAGAGCTCAGCGCCATGTCTTGGATCGCGCGTCTTGAGCGCTTCAATGGCAGCCACGCCGTCATCCTGATCGGCATCACCATTCTGGCGGTCCTCGCGGGAATTGTGGTCGCTCTGACACCGGCTGTCGCCATTACCGCGCCAATCGGCTAGGCGGCTCAGCCTATGTGCGGGATTGCCGGAATTTTTCATGCGGAAACGCCTAAGCCCGTCGATCCTGCACGGGTGGAGCGGATGTGCGATGCGCTGGTCCATCGCGGCCCGGATGGAGCAGGCGTTTGGACCGCTCCTGGCGTAGGGCTGGGACACCGCCGCCTCTCAATCATTGACCTTGAAGGCTCTCCGCAGCCGATGGCGAGCGTTGATGGCCGCGCCGTCATCAGTTTCAATGGCGAGATTTACAATTACCGCGAATTGCGCCGCGAGCTGGAGCAATCCGGCGCGCGGTTCAAAACCTCTGGTGACACCGAAGTCATTCTTGCCGCGTGGCAGCGCTGGGGGCCGGATTGCCTCTCGCGCCTGAATGGCATGTTCGCCTTCGCGATATACGATTTGGACAAACGCAGCCTGTTTTTGGCCCGCGACCGGCTCGGCGTAAAACCGCTGTTCCTAGCGCGATTGAGCGATGGCAGCCTTGCCTTTGCCTCTGAGCTCAAGGGGCTTCTCGCTCATCCTTTGCTGCGGCGTAGGCTAAACCCGCAAGCGCTCGATGACTATCTCACATGGGGCTACGTGCCGGACAGCCGCTCGATTCTTGCCGGGGTGGAGAAACTGGCCGCTGGGCATTTCATGCTGCTCCAACATGGTCAGCCGATCAGCGCGCCAAAACGCTGGTGGGATATTAGCTTTGAAGAACGCGAACGCGGGTCGGAAGCAGACCTGTCCGCGCAACTGGTCCATTTAATGCGCGAGGCGGTGCAATCGCGCATGGTCGCCGACGTGCCGCTGGGCGCTTTCCTATCCGGCGGCGTCGATTCATCCAGCGTCGTTGCCTTGATGAGCGAGGTCAGCGCGGAGCCTGTGCGAACCTGCTCAATCGGGTTCGATGTCGCGGCGCTGGATGAGACAAGCTACGCGCAAACAGTCGCAGAGAAGTTCCGCACCGACCATGAGGCGCGCACGGTTGGGCAGGACGACTTTGGCGCTGTCGATGCGCTGGTCGGCATGTTCGACGAACCCTTTGCCGATGCCTCCGCGCTGCCAACATGGCGGGTGTGCGAGCTGGCGCGTGAGAAGGTGACGGTGGCTTTGTCGGGTGATGGCGCGGACGAAGCCTTTGCGGGATACCGCAGGCAAGTCTTCCACCATCACGAAGAGCGCGTACGATCAGTTTTGCCCGCTGGCCTGCGAGAACCCGTGTTCGGGGCGCTTGGGCGGGTATGGCCAAAGGCGGATTGGGCACCGAGGCCCTTCCGAGCCAAATCCACTTTGCTTGCGCTCGCTGAGGGCGGCGAAGCGGGCTATGCGCGGGGGCTCTCCGTCAACACCCCTGAACAGCGCGGCGCGCTCTATACATCAAGCTTCGCAAACGAGCTGCAAGGCTATCGCGGCGAAGATGATCTGATCGCCTTGATGAAAAGCGCTCCAGCGCGCAGCGGGCTCGACCGGGCGCAATATGCCGACCTCAAATTTTGGCTTTCTGGGGATATTTTGACCAAAGTCGATCGCACCAGCATGGCCGTTAGTTTGGAAGCCCGGGAGCCCTTACTTGACCACCGACTAATTGAATTCGCAGCGCGTCTTCCAGAAAAGATGCGGGTGCGCGGGTCAACTGGCAAGTATCTGCTTAAGAAATGCATGGAACGTTATTTGCCGAGCGATATTCTCTACCGGCAAAAGCAAGGCTTCGTGACACCAATTGCCGACTGGCTGCGCGGGCCATTGGCTGGTTCAGCGCGGGCAATCGCATCCAGCTCTCAGCTTGCCCAGTCAGGCTGGTTTGATCGCAAGTATGTGGGCGATCTGGCTGAAGCTCACATCGCGGGGCGCTCGGATAACTCCCGGATCTTGTGGCAATTGTTGATGCTGGAAAAATCCATCACTAAGCTAGGTGTCAGTGCATAACGCCGACTAACGGGACAGCCCTGATTAACCATGCGGTGACCCAAATTGAAACGTAAACACTTGTTGCAGGCATAAATTAGCATTTGCACTTGAAGCCGGGCCGCGCCTAGATCGATCCATATCGGAGTAAATCGGCGATCCAGTCCAAGAGGACGAATAGAAGATCGAAGCTTCGCCATGGTGGTATTTGGAGCATTTCGAAAATGGATAGCGGGGCAAGCAGAGCAATCCCTTTCACGGACGACGATGAGTTGTTCGCCGAAAGCGCATTGCATGCATCAATTCCTGAAGAGTTATTTAAACTCAGTGAAATAGACGTGATGTACGACGACACGTCGAGCACGCTGTGGAGTTATATGAACCCGGCGGACCGCCCCAGCTTTACGCGGGCGATGCTGGACAATTTTGAAGAATGGCAGCGGCAGATTGCCCGCGGCTTTGGCCCCGGCAAAGTACCTTTGCGTTATCTCGTGCTCGGCAGCCGCGCATCTGATGTCTTCTGCTTTGGCGGGGACCTCGCGCTTTTCCAAAGATTGATCCGAGAGCGTGATCGCGACGGCTTGGTTAACTATGGCCACCGCTGCTGCGCGATCCTTCACCGCAACATCGAAGCGCTCGATATTCCGATGTTGACCATCGGCATGGTGCAAGGCGCGGCGCTCGGCGGCGGGTTCGAGGCGCTCTTGTCTTTCGACTACATTATTGCGGAAAGAACCGCTACATTTGGCCTGCCAGAGGTAATGTTTGGCCTCTTCCCAGGGATGGGCGCACACGCATTGCTCTCGCGCAAGATCGGCAGTGCGATGGCTGAGCGGCTTATCATGTCGAACGAGACCTACACGGCGGAGCAAATGTACGAGATGGGCATTGTCCATCAGCTGGCTGAACCGGGCGACGGTGTAAATGCGACGCGCGATTTCATCAAGAGGTCTGAGCGACGTCACGCTGGACTGGTGGGTTCTCGCCGGGCGACCAAAGAGGTTTGGAACCTTCAGCTTGCGGAACTGAACCGCATCACGGAGCTATGGGCGGATACTGCACTTGAACTGCGCGAGCAGGACCTGAAAGTGATGAACCGGCTGACCACGGCGCAAGAGCGTCTCGCAGAACGCATCGCCGCCGCATAGGCCTTTCGTCATGTCTCGGCTCCATGTCCGAGAGCTAGATACTCATCGCTCTGCATTTCTTGCAGGCGGCTAGCTGTGCGCTCAAACTCAAAGCTGCCATCACCTGCCTGATAGAGCTCGTCTGGCGCGCCCGCTGCGGTTGCGAACAGCTTCACCTTATGTTCGTACAGGGCATCGATCAGGGTCACGAACCGTGCCGCCTCATTGCGCATTTCCGGGCCCATTTGCGGGATGCCGACGATGATGACCGTGTGGAAATTGCGTGCGATGGCGAGATAGTCCGGCGCGCCGCGTGCCTCTGCGCACAGGCGTTTGAAGCTGAATACGCCGACACCTTTCAATGACTTAGGCACGTGGATTGTGCGCTTGCCACTCACCTCCAGCTCCTGTGAAGGTACGTGCTCGGCATCCTCCGGCGCAAAGTCCGTCATGCGGAAGAACACCTCTCGCACCGCATCGGTCGCCGCATCGCCTATCGGCGTATGCCAGGTCTTGAGATCACCAATCCGGTCAAGCCGGTAGTCGGTCGGGCCATTGAGGCTGACAACATCGAGCTCCGCCTCAATCAGGTCGATGAACGGAAGGAAGTGCTCTCGGTTGAGGCCATCCTTGTAGAGGTCTTGGGGAGGGCGGTTTGAGGTCGTTACAATCGCAACATTGTGCGTGTTGATTATCCGCGCGAACAGGCGGCTCATAATCATCGCATCGGCGGAGTTGTTCACCACCATCTCGTCAAAGGCCAGACACCGCAGATGGCCAGCAAGCCGCTGCGCCGCCACCGGAATGGGATCGCCGCTCTCGGTCTTGCGCGCTTCTCTCAGCTCTGCGTGCACCTCTTGCATGAAGGCATGAAAGTGAACGCGCCGCTTCTCTTTGATCGAGAGGCGTTCATGGAACAGGTCCATCAGCATCGACTTGCCGCGACCAACACCGCCAAACATGTAGACGCCTTGCGGGCGGACCTTCTTCGCGCCGAACAGCTGCGACAGCAATCCGCCAGAGGTCTCCGCCTCCAAGTCCTTCTGCAGCCGATCAAGCCGCTCCGCAGCGCGCCTCTGATCCGGGTCCGGCTGCAGCTCGCCATTGGCAATCAGACGTTCGTAACGCGCCAGCATGGGCTTTACTCTGCGCTGCTCATGCGCGCGGCTTCATCTTGCGCACAATGCCGGAATAGCTCGCGACCACATCGTCGTCTTGCACCACCTGCCCACGCAGGAACAGCATGCGTCCCGTCTCACGCACGATCTCCGTCACAGCATCCAGCGGCCGCTTGGGATCACCGCCGCCCACGAACTGCGTCGAAAGCTCCAGCGTTACAGAGGGGCCAGCATTCCCGCTGCCCACCACATGCATGGTCGTGAACATGGAGATATCGATCAGGCTGAGCGTTACTGCACCATGGATGATGCCCTGCAGGTTCTCGTGCCGCCGCTCCGGGAACATGCGAAGCCGGCATTTGTCACCCTCTGGCCGGGTGATGAGCTTTCCCATCACCGCGCCATTAAACAGCGTCTGATCCTTCAGGTTCCAGTGATTCCAACCCGGATTGTCAGGATCGGGGGTATGCTCGAATACCTCGTCGTCTAACGTCACCGGATCAGATTTCGCGCTCTGCCATCATCTTCTTCGTCTCTGCGATCGCCTTCGCTGGCGAGAGGCCTTTCGGGCAGACATTGGCGCAGTTCATGATCGTGTGACAGCGATATAGGCGGAAGGGATCCTCCAGCTGATCAAGCCGCTCACCCGTCATCTCATCGCGGCTATCCGCGAGCCAGCGATACGCCTGAAGCAGGATCGCCGGGCCCAGGAACTTGTCCGAATTCCACCAATAGCTGGGGCAGCTGGTCGAACAGCAAGCGCACAGAATGCACTCATACAGCCCGTCCAATTGCTCGCGCTGCTCTGGCGTTTGCAGGCGCTCTTTGCCCGATGGCGTCGGCGTAACCGTCTGAAGCCATGGGCGAATTGACGCATATTGCGCATAGAAGTGCGTGAAGTCCGGCACCAGGTCCTTAATCACATCCATATGCGGCAGAGGGGTGATGCGAACCTCACCCTTCAGGTCTTCAATCGCGGTCGTACACGCCAGGCCATTCTTGCCATTCATGTTCATCGCGCAGGATCCGCAAATCCCCTCGCGGCAGGAACGGCGGAAGGTGAGGGTGGGATCAACCTCGTTCTTGATCTTGAACAGCGCGTCGAGCACCATCGGACCGCAATTGTCGAGATCGATCTCAAACTTGTCATAGCGCGGGTTGTCGCCGCTATCGGGATCATAGCGATAGATCTTGAACGACTTCGCACGGCCCGCGTTGGCGTCCTCTGGGGCCTTGTGCACTTTGCCCTGCTTGCTGATCTTTGAGTTCTTAGGAAGCGTGAAAGTCGCCATTACAAATCTGATCCCGTTGCGTTGTGACACCTATCTAGCGCCTTGGCGCGCGAGGGCAAGACGCGGAGTGTTGCGAGTATGGCCACAATTGTTGAGTAACGTTCACGGCGCCCGGTCACCGCTCGCACCATCAACGCTTCGTCGCGCGTGAGCCACGCTTGGAACACCTGGAACACAGTCCTAGGAACGAAAACCAATCGATCAAAACCGCCCGATTGATCGACAAAACCGATCAAACAATTGCGGGAAATGCGGAACTTACACGCCATTGCCGCCTTTTACCTCGCATGAGCGATGTAGGACACAGCAAACCGGACGGCTCCGCCCCCTGGCCAGCCACCGCCGCCGTCTTCGGCGCGAGCGGAGGGATTGGCCGCGCTCTGTGCGAGGCGCTGGCGCAAGGCGGCACACAGCGGATCTACGCCGGATCGCGCAGCGGAGATGAGCCAGCGGGCGAGGGCATCATCCCCTTTGCCTTCGACCTTCAGGACGAGGCCAGCATTACCAGCGCCGCCAGTATGATGCAGGACACCCCGCCGCAAATGATCCTCGTCGCCACCGGCGTGCTGACCTTGGCCGATGGGCGCGGGCCAGAGCGGACCTACAAACGCCTCGATCCCGGCACCATGGCAGAGGTGCTGGCGCTCAACACCATCGGCCCGGCGATGATCGCCAAGCACATGTTGCAGCTGCTCCCGCGCGTTGAGCGGGGCGTGTTCGCAGCTTTATCGGCCCGCGTCGGCTCCATCTCAGACAACGGGCTGGGCGGATGGCACAGCTACCGTGCCTCAAAAGCCGCGCTCAACATGCTGCTGAAGAACTTCGCGCTGGAAATGGACCGCACGCATAAGGACAGCATAATCGTCGGCCTGCATCCCGGCACGGTCGACAGCGCTCTGTCGCAGCCTTTCCAAAAGGGCCTGCCCGAGGGCCAATTGTTCACGCCTGCAAAATCCGCCGCGCATCTGCTCGATGTGCTGAGCGGCCTCGACACAGCCCACAGCGGCAGAGTGTTCGATTGGAAGGGCGAGGAAACCCCCAGCTAAGCCCCAATCCAGCGCCCCCATTCTCCGAATCAAGGTGATTCGCGCGGCGTGGCAGCGATTCGCTTTGGCCAGAGAAAATTCGGCCAAAATCGCGCCAAAACCCAAAAAAAGCCCATTTTTCGCAAAAAAAGTGGCCGAAAACGCAAATTACAACGCTTTTTACAACGCTTTTACAACGCTCATTACAACGGTCGCCTGTCATCACCTGTCGTGAAGACGAGGCGCCCTGCCGGTGAGGCGTGGCTGATTGTTCAACGTACGACCCTTCCAATCGGTCACGCCTCATTGGGCCGCTGTTTGAGGGCAGCGAAGCGCCTCGTCTGTTTTGTGAACAACACTCAGGCAGGAATATTTCCCATGAAAACATCATTTCTACTTTCGACCGTAGCAGCCACCGCAACCATTGCTGCACTCGCATTCCAACCCACCACTGCATCGGCTGCGGATTGTGTGCTGGATAATGACGGCGACGGCATTGCCGATGACACTGGCGCAGCCGATAGCGGCTCAATCGTTACACGGCTTGCTTGCGGAGTAAATGCAGCTGCAACCGGCACCGGCTCCACTGCAATCGGCGCACGTGCGGAATCCTCAGACGCGAATGCCGCCAGCCTTGGCCGCGATTCCACTGCGTCAGGCGCCAACTCTACTGCAATTGGTACGGATTCTGTCGCTTCGGCCCGAGCAACGACGGCGCTTGGTTCGAGCGCCCAGGCCACTCGTTTCGGAGCCATCGCGATTGGTGCGGATGGAACGGATCTTGAAAACACCATAGGCGCACGGGCGCTTGCTGATGGCGCAATTGCTATTGGTCAGGATGCCATTGCTGCAGCCGAAGAGGATGAAACGAACGCTTTCGGTGCAATTGCTTTAGGACGCAGCGCAGAAGCACGTGCGAGTGGTGCGGTTGCAATTGGCGACGCTACAGATGCGTTGGCTGAGGGTGCGGTTGCGATCGGGGATCAGGCAGATGCGACTGCCGATGGCACCGTGGGGATTGGCGATTTTGCAAGAGCGACGGCCGATAGCGCGGTGGCGCTTGGCCGGGGTGCAAATGCAGGGGGATCCAGCAGCTTTGCTGGGGGTGCGGGCGCATTTGCCAGCGGCAGTTTCTCGGTTGCATTGGGTGTCAATGCCGCCGCTACGGATTCATCGAGCATTGCAATCGGGGACGTCGCCGAGGCAAGTGGCATCCAATCCATCGGAATCGGAGGAGAGGTCTCCGCCAGCGGCGATGGCAGTTTTGCAGGAGCGTTTGGTGCCAACGCAACCGGCGATGACACGGTAGCCTTGGGTACTGCTTCCCTAGCGCTCGCGAATAATGCGGTGGCCGTGGGTTTGGTAGCGCGTGCGGAGGGCGTCGGCAGCTTTGCCGGTGCCGCCAGAGCGAGTGCGATCGGCAACAGGAGCATTGCTCTGGGTGTGGATACGAGTTCAACCGGTACGTCCTCGATTGCGATTGGCGGAGACGGCGCGGATGAAGATGATCTGGGCGCTCAGGCGACGGACTCTTTTGCTTCGGCGTTGGGATCGGATGCGGTGGCCAGCGGGTTTGGCTCCAGCGCTTTTGGGGTGAATGCACAAAGCACGCGGACCTTCTCAGCAGCCTTTGGCCGGAACTCTGCGGCCACGGCGAACAATGCGGTGGCCTTTGGCAATGCAGCGACCGCGAGCGGTGCATCGGCGATGGCGCTTGGCAGGGCGGCGACCGCGAGCGGAACAATCTCTATCGCGGTTGGCCGGTTTGCTAATGCTTCGGGAGAAGCAGCCGCCGCGATCGGCGCAGAGGCAGCAGCAGCGGGTCTTGATGCTACAGCCATTGGCGCAACTGCCAATGCCAGCGGCGGGCGCACGACAGCAATTGGCTTTGCTGCGGATGCGACGGGCGTCAATTCCACCGCCGTGGGCCGCGGGGCGAGTGCAGGCTTTGCCAGCTCGACGGCGATTGGCCGCGATGCGACGACCACAGCCGGGAACCAAGTGACATTGGGCGGCGCGGGTTCATCGGTGCGGATCGGCGACATTGATGCGAGCACAGCGGCTCAGGTTGGCCCTGTTGATGCGGTGACAGTGGACGCCAATGGCACGCTGGGCCGTCAGAGCGTGGCCACCGCCGCCTCGGTCGACAATGTGCGGGTGGCGCTCAATGCTGTTGCGCAGGTCTCCACCGCGCAATTCGATGCGCTCAGCGGACGGGTCAGCACATTGTTTGACCTCACCGACACAATCGACCGTGACGCACAGCGCGGCATTGCCTCGATTGCAGCTCAGGCCAGCCCGCACTTCCCAAGCGCAGCGGGTAAGACCAGCTATGCCAGCAACGTGGCAACCTATCGCGGCGAGGTTGGCTTCTCCGCAGGCCTGATGCACCGGTTCGAGGGCGACTTCGCCATCACCGCCGGGGTGACTTACGCAGGCGGCAATTCCACCAGCGTGCGCGCAGGCGTCGCGGGGGAGTTCTAATCGGCGGAAATCTAGAAGTGGGGAGCGGACGTCAAATGTGTCGGCTCCCCACTCTAATCCTTTGACCTAACCCTGACCCTTGGTCTTGGTCGCGCCGGCCTTCGCCTTGGCGGCGATGAAGTCGATGATTTGTCCGGCCACATCTTTGCCGGTGGCGGTTTCAATGCCCTCAAGGCCGGGAGAGGAGTTTACCTCCATAATCACCGGGCCATGATTGCTGCGCAGCATATCGACGCCGCATACGTTGAGGCCCATGTGCTTGGCCGCTCGGACGGCTGTTGAGCGTTCTTCTGGAGTGATCTTGATCACCTGAGCGCTGCCGCCGCGGTGCAGGTTCGAGCGGAAATCATCCGCTGCCCCGGTGCGCTTCATCGCTGCGACGACCTTGCCGCCGACCACCAGCGCGCGAATATCCGTGCCGCCGGCCTCGGCGATAAACTCCTGCACCAGAATGTTCACATTGGCCCCGCGAAACGCCTCGATCACCGACTTGGCGCTCGACATGGTCTCGGCCAGAACAACGCCGATGCCTTGGGTGCCCTCAAGCAGCTTGATGACAACCGGCGGGCCGTTCACGGCCTTAATGATTTCCTCCGCCTGTTTCGGATCATTGGCATAGGCGGTGAGGGGCAGGCCGAGGCCATACTTTGCGAGGATTTGCATAGAGCGCAGCTTGTCCCGGCTGCGGCCAATCGCGACGCTCTCGTTCAAAGGCCACACGCCCTGCATCTCAAACTGGCGCAGCACCGAGAGGCCATATTGCGTGATTGAAGCGCCAATACGCGGGATCACCACGTCATAACCGCTCAGCGTCTTGCCCTCATAAGCAATAGTAGGGCGGTGGCTGGCAATGTTCATCGTACAGCGTGTGGTGTTGAGAATGTCGAGCGTGTGCCCGCGCTGCTCGGCGGCCTCGACCAGCCTTTTGTGCGAATAGAGTTTTGGATTGCGGGCCAACATGGCAATTTTGAGAGGCTTGCTGCTCGTGCTCATCGCTTGTTTCCCTTTTCTGTATCCATGCCCTTGGTTTGCAGCCAGGAATGGCCGCTGTCGACCAGAAACCGCCGCCGCAGCGATGATCGGCCGATAAGCATGGGGAACTTCATGTCTGATCTATCAGTCAGGCTGATTTCAGCGCGGAATTCTATATCGCCGATTTTAATCGGCGTTTTGATGACATAGCGCTGCTGCGTTTTACCGTTCGAGCTGGTGATGCCACGGATGTCTACGTGGATCGCCTCGCAAAGGTGTTCGGTGCCATCCCAGTCAACGGCGAAGCGGACGAATTGCTCGCCCTCGCGGTCGATCTCTTCAATGACGCGGCCATGCAAAGACGACGTGCGCGCGCCGCTGTCTATCTTGGCCGGGATGCCTGACAGGCCGAGCTGCGGCAGGTCGACCAGCTCGCGCCAACCGATCACGGGGAGGTGTGACTTAGTCATTGGAGGATGGCCAAAACAGGAGCGAGGGCGTGAACATGGCGCGAGGTTTTATCCTTGGGGCCGAAGCGGCTATTTCGGGATAATCCCGCTCAGACAATTCCGTTCCGCCTGAGGCCCTCAGCGATCAGTGTTTCGATCAGGTCTTCCTGGCTCCACCCGGCGAGCTCTGCCGCGCGGCCAAAGACCTTTTGCGACCACAGATTGCAATTGAGGTTGAGCTCCAGGAAGGTGATCTCGCCCGTGTCTTCGTTCACACGGAATTCGAACCGGCCATAGTCGAACGGGCGGTATTCTTCCCAGCTGCGCTTGGTCAGCTCCGCGATCCTCGCAGTCAGTTCTGGGTGTTCAAAATGTTCGAGCGCATATTTCTGGCTGCGATCAACCAGATCGCGCTTCTCCTGATAGGTGCGCAGATGCGACGGATCGGCCTGGCGGAAGATCATCATGGGAAGGATTTGCGGCTCGCCATTGATGGTGACGACCGGAACTTCGACGTCGCTGCCATCAAGAAACGGCTCAACAATCGCATCTTGCCCGCCATTGCTTTCATCATTGTGGATGCGCTCCACGGCGGCCTTCACGCCAGCCCAATCGCGCGCGTCGCCCACGCCCCAACTGGCCGATGAGGCATTGGGTTTGATCACATAGCGATCTGCCTTGGGGCATTTCGCCTGCTCAATCGGAGCGCCTTTGCGGTAAATCGCCCAAGGCGCGGTCGGAACGCCTGCATCCACGGCAGCGCGCTTCGCCAGATGCTTGTCATCCGACAGGCCGCGCAGGATCGGGCTGGCGCCGAGATAGGGAATGCCCGCGCGCTCACACAGCAGCGGGACCAGCATCTCTGAATTGAAAAAGCCCGCGCGGTTGAGCAGCGGAAAGACGAAATCCACATCCTTTGGCGGATCAAACAGGATATCGAACGTCTGCGTAATCGTCAGCTTCAGACCGAGCCCCTCGAGCACCTCGCGCATTTCGCGGTGGTACATCGCATGATTGCCATCCTCAGGATGTATCTCCCCGTCCCACAGCGCGTTTTTTGCAAGAAACAGGATATGCGCTCGCTTTTTGACCTCATTGGGAATGCGCAAAGGGGTGAGCGTGTCTGTCATGTTTTCATGCCTAGAAAGCGGTTTGGAGCCGCGCATTTACGGCGGTGGGACGGGCGGCGCCAGCGGAAAACTTACCCGGGGTATCAACCGGTCCGGCGCGCATGCACTTCCCATCGCTTATGACCGTGAATATAGCAACGCCGAGTTGCATTGAATAAGCTGCGGGAACGGTCGCTCATTACAAAGATAAAATACAACAGACCCGAAAAAGGGCTTGATAGAACGCCGGAATGTGACGCCTTGGTTCGCGCGCTGTCCTCCGGAGGGGACGAGCGGATCACCTTGCGGGCGGAGACCGGCCTAAATAAATACCATTCTGCGCCCTATCCGCGCGATGTGGTGGCCTATTCCTCCTCAACAGTCAGCGATATTTCCGGTCCTGCTTTTGCGCGCCTCCTGGCACTGGAAGCGACTGAGAATTGCCCAAGCTACCCAGACCAGCTGAACAATTTGAGGCGACGGATCAAAGGCGCTTATTCACTGCCAGCGACAAGCGAGATCGTGTTCGCGGCCTCCGGCACTGATCTGGAATATGTTGCGCTGGCGAGCGTGCATGGCCGCGCACCCGGCGGTATCCACAATATCCTGCTCGGCGCGGATGAGATTGGCAGCGGCTGCATCCATTCCGCTCATGGGCGCTATTTTGCTGAGGCGACGGCTCTCGGCATTGCCTCAACTCCGCGAGAGGATGTTGCGGGTTGCTGCCCGATTAGCCTCGTTGATGTGCCGGTTCGCTGCACCGAAGGTGTCGCTTGCTCCAGCGCAGAGATCGCGCAGAGCCTCGCTAGTGAGATTGAGCTTGCCAAAGCCTCAGACCGTCATGCTCTGGTGCACATCGTCCATGGCTCCAAGACAGGGCTGGTCCTGCCCGATCTCACCGACCTCGACGAACTACAGGCGCGTTATGGCGAGCATGCGACCTTTGTCGTCGATGCCTGCCAAGCCCGCATCACCAGCCCCGCAATTGCCGCCTATATCGAGCGTGGCTGCATTGTTCTGCTGACCGGATCGAAGTTTATGGGCGCGCCGCCGTTCAATGGCTTTGCTGTTGTGCCCTCGGCCGTGGCGGCCCGAGCGGCGCCACTGCCGCAAGGTTTTGCGCAAATCTTCAACCGGTCCGAATTTCCCGATAGCTGGCCGGGGGTCGAGGCATTGGGCGAGGGCGAGAACCGCTCGCTCGCCCTTCGTCTTGAAGCCGCTGTGTTTGAGCTGGAACGGTTTCAGCGGATCGCACCAACTCAGGTTGAGGCAATGATCGCGGCATTTGAAGCGGCGCTTCAGGCACAGCTAATCGAGCCGCTTTGCGTAAAGCGCGTGCTGCCCAACTTCACTTCCGCCGAAGGTGCTCAGCTCGATTTGCCGATTGAAATGCGCACTCTGGTGACGCTCGATGTCAGCATGCTGCGCGGTCTGCGCACCTTTGATGATGCGCAGGCGCTTCATAAAGAGCTTGCCCATGATGGCGTTCGCCTTGGCCAACCGGTCAAATGCGTGCGGCAAGATGGCGGGTGGGGCGGCACTTTGCGGGTCGGCCTGTCCATGCCAATTATGAGCGCGTGGGCCGAGATGAGCGCGGCTGAGGTCGAGCGTCAACTTGCACATGATCTGGGGCTGGTTGCGGACAAGTTGCGAGAAAAGACGCTGACCTTCGCCTGATCACAAGCGCATGATTGGCTTTTAGAAAAACTGAGGTACACTGATCCCCTGTTGGTCTTGGGAGGGTGCCGATGGCCGTTCAAGAATGGTATGATGCGCATATAATGCCGCGCCTCGTCGGGTTTGCCTGCGCGCAGGGCCAAGTGATGAAACGCCGCTCAAAAGTCGTGCCGCTCGCTCGCGGCGATGTGTTTGAGCTGGGCTGCGGCGGCGGGCTAAATCACCAGTTTTATGATCGCGGTGCCGTCACCAGCTTTGCCGGGATTGATCCGCATGGGGCGCTGCTCGACCAAGCAAGAGCCGCAGCGGAGGCTAAAGGCTGGCCCGCTGACATTCGTGAAGGGGTAGGTGAGGCAATTCCCTTTGCAGACCGATCGTTTGACAATGTGGTGTGCACATTCACTCTATGCACGGTCGAAGATCCGGCTCAGGTGATGTCAGAAATGCGCCGCATCCTAAGACCCGGCGGGCAAGTGCTGTTTTTGGAGCATGGCCGCGCGCCGGACCCGGACGTCGCCAAATGGCAGGATCGGATTGAGCCTGTCTGGAAGAAACTCGCCGGCGGTTGCCACCTGACGCGGCCTATCGGTTCGGCTCTGCGAGGGGCGGGTTTTGATGTGGAGCCGCATGGGCAGGGTTACCTGCCAAAGGCTCCCAAGTTTGCGATGTGGAATGAATGGGGCGTGGCGCGCAAGCCGGGGATGTAACTAACACCCCCGGCTTGCGATTGCCGCTATAGAACTGAATTTACTCAGTTAAACGCGATATTACTCGCCAAATGTCCGCTGCCACCAGCCACGCTTAGCCTTGCCGCCAGCAGCTGGTGCTTCTTCAGCAACCTCCGCTTTCGGTTCAGCAGGTGCGCTTTCGCTTGCCGAAGCCTCGGTGTCCGCCTTGGCCGCAGGCTTTTTCTTAGCGCGCGGTTTGGCCGGAGCCTTCTTTTTGGCAGGCGCCTTTTTCTTGGCCGGTGCTTCTTCAGCTTCTGCCTCAGGAGCATCCGCCACTTCTGCGGTTTCCTCAGGCTTCTTCTTCGCCCGTGATGCCCGCTTGCGCTTCGGTTTCTCATCCGCAGGCGCTTCTTCGGCAGGAGCGTCTTCAGCTGGTGCCGCTTCTGTCTCCGCTTCCGGCTCAGGCTTTTTCTTGGCCCGCGAAGCGCGCTTGCGCTTTGGCTTCTCTTCAGCAGGCGCTTCTTCGGTCGCAACTTCGTCGGCAGGTGCCGCTTCCGCTTCGTCTGAGCTCGCTTCTACGCCCTCGGCTGATTCCTCGGATGCGTTGTCGCCTTCCTTGCGGCGGCGACCACGGCCACCACGGCGGCGACGACGCTTTGGCTTGTCTTCTCCATCATCGTCGTTGGAGGCTTCACGCCCGCCATCGCGATCTTCGCCATCTTCACTATCGTCATTGGCTGCATCATCACCGCGATTTTCGTCACGGTTCTTGTTGCGGCCCCGGCCACCACGACGGCGACGACGGCGCTTCTTCTTTGGCGCGTCATCATCGTCTTCGTCTTCGTCGAAGCTTTCTTCCGGCAGATCATCATCGTCATCTTCATCGACGATAGGCTCAAACTTCGGTGCGTGGGTTGGGCGAGGGCCAGCGCTGGCCACGCTCATCTTCGCGCCTTCGTCTTCGCCTTCCGGGACGACTTCGACATTCACGCCGTAACGGTCTTCAATCTCAGCGAGATCGCTGCGTTTGGCGTTAAGCAGGTAAACCGCCGCTTCTGTGCTGGCGGACAGGCGAATGATCGTGCCTCTGCCCTTGGCTGCTTCGTCTTCGATGATGCGAAGCGCCGACAGGCCAGCGGAGGATGCGGTGCGAACCAAGCCAGTGCCATCGCAGTGCGGGCATTCGCGGGTTGTCGCCTCAAGCACGCCGGTGCGCAGACGCTGACGGCTCATTTCCATCAGACCAAAGCCAGAGATGCGGCCTACTTGAATGCGGGCACGGTCGCTCTTCAGCGCTTCCTTCATCTGCTTTTCGACTTTGCGGACGTTGGAATTGTATTCCATGTCGATGAAGTCGATCACGACGAGGCCAGCCATATCGCGCAGGCGCAATTGACGGGCGATCTCGCGGGCCGCCTCTAGGTTGGTGGCAACCGCGGTTTGCTCAATGCCGTGCTCTTTGGTGGAGCGGCCGGAGTTGATGTCGATTGAGACCAAAGCCTCGGTCGGGTTGATGACCAGATAGCCGCCCGATTTGAGCTGAACCACCGGATCATACATCGCCCTCAGCTGGTCCTCTGCGCCGTAACGCTGGAACAGTGGGACCGGATCGGAATAGGCTTTCACCCGGCGCGCGTGGCTGGGCATGAGCATCTTCATGAAGCTCTTGGCCGACTTATAGCCTTCCTCGCCCTCCACGATCACTTCCTCAATCTCGCGATTGTAGATGTCGCGGATCGCTCGCTTGATCAGATCGCTGTCTGAATGGACCAGCGACGGCGCGGTGGAGGACAGCGTCTTTTGACGGATCTCGTCCCACAGGCGGGCGAGGTAATCAAAGTCGCGCTTGATCTCGGTCTTGGTGCGACTGATGCCAGCGGTCCGAACGATCAGGCCCATTGTCTTGGGCAGCGAGAGGTCGGACACGACTTGCTTCAGACGCTTGCGATCAGACGAAGAATTGATCTTGCGGCTGATCCCGCCGCCGTGCGAGCTGTTCGGCATCAGCACGGTGTAACGGCCAGCAAGGCTGAGATAAGAAGTGAGGGCAGCGCCCTTGTTCCCGCGCTCTTCCTTCACGACCTGGACCAGGATCACCTGGCGGCGTTGGATAACGTCCTGAATTTTGTAGCGGCGGCGCAGCGCCATACGCTTGGCGCGCACTTCGTCGACTTCTTTCGCGCGGCTGCGGCTTTTCTTGTTGTCGCCTTTTCCGCCCTGACGGCGGCGCCCACGTCCGCGTCCACGGCGGCCGCGGCGCGGCTTGTCGTCTTCCTCGGAATTTTCTTCATCAGATGTCTCGCCATCGTCGGCGTCATCGTCAGAGCTGTCGTCGTCATCATCATCGTCGTCGCCATCTACGGTGCCTTCTTCGATGGTGGCGACTTTGTCTTTTTCAGAGGTGTCGATCTCTTCCATGCCGTCTTCGGCGAGATCTTCTGCCAGAGCTTCAGCGGATTCGTCCTCAGCGTCATATTCTTCGCCGGGGACGTTGCCTTCGTCCTCTTCCTCAGCGCGCAGGCGCGCCTCTTCTTCGGCGGCCTCCGCTTCTTCAGCGAGCAAGCGCTCCCGATCATCCTGAGGGATCTGGTAATAGTCAGGGTGAATTTCGCTAAAGGCGAGGAAGCCGTGCCGGTTTCCGCCAAAGTCGACAAAAGCCGCCTGCAGCGATGGTTCTACCCGGGTAACTTTGGCTAGATAAATATTGCCTTTGATCTGCTTGTGTTCGGCAGATTCAAAGTCGAACTCCTCAATCCGGTTGCCTTTTAGTACCGCCACCCGGGTCTCTTCCGAGTGGCGCGCATCGATTAGCATGCGCGTTGCCATTATGTTGTCTCCACGCGCCTATGGCGGCTCGGTGGCCGCTCATAAAACGCAATTTGTATGATGAAACGGCTCGCCAAATGTCTTGGTAGACATCGCTAGAGCCGGTCGATTTATCGGATCCCCGAGCACCAATTGCGCGGGGTTTGATGAATGTGTCTGCTGCGGCAAGAGTGCGGGATTGACCAAATTCATGGCCCCCGTTTCGGCTCGCACAAACCGTCGCCAGCGCCGGGCGCTGCGACTGGAATTGCGAGGAGAAGCGTCTCGTCACTGCATCAACCTGTTAAGTGGCCTTGGCAAAAGGGTTCTGCCCAGGCGTCGAGAACAAATTGGCGAGTCGCACCGGGCTATCCCACCGCGCCGGCCAATTTTTCGATGAAATCCTGTTAGCATCGTGGGTTAGATGCCGCAACCATGTTGCGTTCTCCTATCACAACACACTACGCCATTATGGATATGTCACTGCGTACGCTGATCCTGATGGTTATCTTGCTGCCGGCTTTACTGGTCGGCGGGGCGATAGCGGCGGGCGTGAAGATCCCGGTTCCGCAATTGGGCCGCGACTATGTTCAGCGCATTAGCCTGGGCGGGGAAGGCGGGCCGCTTGCTCTACCGGATATCACAGGCCCGGACGATATGACCCGTCCGCTGATCGTGATTGATGCTGGACATGGCGGGCGCGATCCGGGCGCGGTGGGCGAGACACCAGATGGTCAAGTCGTGCGCGAAAAGGATGTGACGCTCGCAATAGCATTGGAGCTGCGCGACCAATTGCTGGCCGATGGCGGGATCAGAGTGGCCATGACCCGCAGCGATGACAGCATTGTTCCGCTGGGTGACCGGCCAGAGATTGCGCGGCAATTGAACGCCGACCTGTTCATATCGATCCACGCCGATTCCGCTGGCGGCACGACCGATGTATCTGGCGCGAGCATTTACACTTTATCATCTGAGGCATCGAGCGAAGCCGCCGCGCGGTTTGCTGCGCGTGAGAACGATGCTGACCGCGTGAATGGCCTCGCCATCGAAGGGCAAAGCGAAGAGGTCAGCGCGATCCTGGTCGAATTGTCGCAGCAGCAAACGCAGGACAGCTCGGCCGATCTCGCCTCGCTGATCGTTCGCGAGGGCGAGGGGGAACTGGCCTTTGTCAGCACGCCTCAGCGCTCTGCCGCTTTAGCAGTCTTGAGAGCACCTGACGTGCCCTCGGTCCTGTTTGAGAGCGGTTTTGTTACCAATCAGGCTGACCGTGCGCGCCTCACCACGGAAGAAGGCCGCGCGACTTACGCCCGTGTTTTGGCTCGCGCGATCCGCATTTATTTCGCGCGGCGAGCGGAGAGATAAACGTGTCCACTGATGCAATCTGACGACAAGCCGCAGGTTCATCGGATAATCAGACACAAGACGCTAGCGCCTGCAAAATCACTCATGCTAAGACGCGATCAACTATGACTGAGTCCACCCAACAGACATCGCTTGAATATTTCCGCTATCGCCTCGGCAGAGACCTGAGCGCGGCGGGCGGTTGGTTCAAAGCGAAATGGAAATCTAGCCTGCTATTTAAGCTGGGCGCGTTTGGCCTGATCGTGATGCTGCTGGTATGGGTTGCTGGCTGGGTGTTTCTGGCGCGCGATCTGCCCGATGCGGAAGGTCTGCTCGATTATGAGACTCCGCTACCCACCGTGGTGCGCGGAATCGATGGCGAGATTGTTCATTCCTACGCGCGTGAACGCCGGGTTCAGCTGCAATATCCAGACTTCCCGGAAAAGCTGGTTGAGGCCTATCTTTCAGCAGAAGACAAAACCTTCTTCTCGCATGGCGGCGTCGATATTACCGGTACGGCCAATGCGGTGTTCGACTACGTCAGCAAGCTTGGCTCTGGCGACCGCGCCGTGGGCGGCTCCACCATTACACAGCAGGTGGCGAAGAACCTGCTGCTGGGCGATGAGTATTCCGTCACGCGTAAGCTGAAAGAAATGATCCTCGCGAGCCGGATCGAAGGGGTGATGACCAAGCAAGAGATCCTTGAGCTGTATCTCAACGAAATTCCTCTGGGCCGACGCAGTTTCGGCGTGCAGGCGGCAAGCCGCGCCTATTTTGACCGCGATGTTGCCGATCTGGAATTGCACCAGATGGCGTTCCTAGCGATCCTGCCAAAGGCGCCGGAGCGCTATGGCCGCGCGGCCAATGAGGAGCGCGCACTGGAACGCCGCGATTTCGTCCTCACCCAGATGGAGGAAAACGGCTTCATCACCGCTGAGGAAGAAGCCGCCGCCAAAGCCAAGCCACTGGGCCTGGTGCGCCAGCGCAGCCAGCGTTCTGTCGATGCGGGATACTTCCTCGAAGAAGTCCGCCGCAAACTGATCGCTGACTTTGGTGAAAGCGCCGAAGACGGCGAGAACAGCGTCTATGCCGGCGGCCTATGGGTGCGCACCTCGCTCGATCCAGAAATGCAGGACGCGGCGCGCAAGGCACTGCGCCAAGGTCTCGTGCGCTATCACGGCAGCCGCGGTTGGAGCGGACCGATTGCGACCATCAATTTCGATGACGGGGCGTGGGACAGCCAGCTCGCCAGCTCCAACATCAGCGTCAATTACGAAAACTGGCGCGTGGGCGTGGTCACCAATCGCAGCGGCTCCAGCGCGACTATCGGCTTTTCCGATGGCGAAGAGAAGCCGCTGAGCGGTCTGCCAAACGCTTTGAAAGCGGGCGATGTGATCGCCGTGGTGCCGAGCGGGAATGGCTACCGTGTGCAAGCTATCCCGCACGCTCAAGGCGGGCTCGTGGTTCAAAACGCGCAATATGGCCGCGTGCTCGCGATGCAGGGCGGGTTCGATTATCGCTTGTCCGACTTTAACCGCGCCACCCAAGCAGAGCGTCAGCCGGGCTCCACGATCAAGCCGTTCGTTTATGCCACCGGGCTCGACCACGGCATGACCCCATCGACCGAAATCGATAACTCGCGCTATTGCTATTATCAGGGCCGCCGCCTCGGCGAGAAGTGCATTCGCGGCGGGCGCGCAGGCGAGTTTCCACTGCGCTATGGCTTGGAGCAATCGCAAAACATCATGACCGTGCAGATCGGTATGACCGCCGGGATGGACAATGTTGTTCAGCAGATCGAGGATCTGGGCATTGGCAGCTACGATCCCTATCCCGCCTTTGCTCTGGGCGCGGGCGAGTCCACCGTGATGAAAATGGTTGCAGCCTACGCGGCGCTCGCCAATCACGGACGCCTCAACGATCCGACCGTGATCGACTATGTGCAGGACCGCGATGGCAAGGTGATTTACCGCGCGGACAATCGCAAATGCGATGGCTGCAATATGCCGAAATGGGATGGCAAGCCGATGCCGCGCTTTGGCCTGAAGGGTGAGCAAGCGATGGACGCGCGCACTGCGTTCCAGACCATGCACATGTTGAAGGGCGTTGTTGATCGCGGCACCGCCACCGTTCTCAACGATCTTGGCCTGCCATTGTTCGGCAAGACCGGCACAACCACCGGGCCAAAGGATGTGTGGTTCATCGGCGGCACGCAGGAGCTGATTGCGGGCGCTTATGTAGGCTTCGATACGCCGCGCAATATGGGCGGCTACGCTCAGGGCGGCACCATCGCAGCTCCGATTATCAAGACGCTGATCCGCGAATCGCGCGACAAATGGTCGGACCTTCCGGCAATCGCGCCAGCGGGCGTGCGCATGGTCCGGGTGGACCGCCGCTCGGGCAAACGCGTGCTTGATGGCTGGCCAACCAATGACAAGCGCTCAGCCATCATCTGGGAAGCGTTCAAGCCGGACACTGAACCAGAGCGCTCAACTCGCGCCGATGAGATCGCAGCCAAGCGCGGCGAGATCCTGGAACTGATCAAATCTGCTCGCGGCGGCGCTGCTCAAGCGGCCGAGGCGAACAATGATGAAGTGGCGGACTTTGTTGAGGAGCAAGGCGGTCTGTATTAGCGGCGCGTCCGCTCAATCCGCCGCCGCTATTCCCGCTCAAACTTTACAATCATGGCCCGCCCGCTAATCGGGGCCATCCAAACCACCGCAAAGGATTTGCCATGCGCGCAGAGGCGCAAGCCAATATCGACCGGATCGAAGCTGCGCTTGATCTGGTGCGCCTGTCGCTCGATTGGGAGCGCGCTTTGCGGCGTCTGGATGAGCTGAACGCGCGGGTTCAAGACCCCAGCCTGTGGGATAATCCCAAGGAAGCGCAGGCGGTAAGCCGTGAGCAAAAGACGCTGGAAAACGCCGTTGCGACGGTGCGCGATATCTCCTCTGAAATGGCCGATGCGATTGAGTTCATCGAGATGGGCGAGGCCGAGGGCGAAGAGGACATTATCAATGATGGCCTAAAGAGCTTGGAGAAGCTCGCCGACCGCGCGGACGCGGACAAGGTGCAAGCGCTGCTGTCTGGTGAGGCGGATGCCAACGACACCTATATAGAAATTCACGCGGGCGCTGGCGGCACTGAGAGTCAGGACTGGGCCGAAATGCTGTTTCGCATGTACGGCCGCTGGGCCGAACGGCGCGGCTACAAGATCGAAACGGTTGAATATCAGGCGGGCGAGGCTGCTGGTATCAAATCTGCTACCCTGCTGGTCAAGGGCGAGAACGCCTATGGCTATGCCAAGACCGAAAGCGGCGTTCACCGCCTTGTGCGGATCAGCCCCTATGACAGCAATGCGCGCCGCCACACCTCCTTCAGCTCGGTCTGGGTCTATCCGGTTATCGACGATGATTTCGAGGTGGAGATCAACGAAGGCGACCTCAAGATCGACACCTACCGCGCATCGGGCGCGGGCGGTCAGCACGTCAACACCACCGACAGCGCCGTGCGGATCACGCACCAACCAACCGGCATTGTCGTCGCCAGCCAAAACGACCGCAGCCAGCATAAGAACCGCGCAACCGCGATGAACATGCTGAAAGCGCGCCTGTTTGAGCGCGAAATGGCGGAGCGCGAAGCGGTTGCCTCTGGCGAATACCAAGAGAAAAGCGACATCGGCTGGGGCCACCAAATCCGATCTTACGTGCTGCAACCCTATCAGATGGTCAAAGACCTGCGCACCGGCGTCACCTCAAGCTCGCCCGACGATGTGCTGGACGGCGCGCTTGATCCGTATATCTCCGCCGCTCTCGCACAACGCGTAACCGGGGAAACGGTTGAAGTGGAAGACGTCGAGTAAAGCCAGGAAACGCTGCCCGGATCAGTAATCGGGCAAGAAGCGGTAGTCTACCACCGGAAGTATCTGGACCGGTTGAGGCTTCGTTAGAAACGTAACGACATCCTGCGCCGCGCTCGTCAGCGCCTCGCGCGTTTTGAAGTCACACATCTCTATTCGGATATCCATGATCCGTTCGACGTTGTCATACGGTTTCGTCCCCGCACAATGCGGGGTATAGATTTTGACCGTCCGATTTTCGGCAATATTCGCAATCAGATAGGGGCGCTCCAACGTCCCGTCCTTTTCAAAATTCAGCAGCAGATGCCAACCATCTGGCGTGTTCGGTATCTCAATGAATGCGACATACAGCGTCTCCTCTCGGACGCGAATCTCGTCGCCGTTCTCGTCGACTTTTTTGCCCGCCGTTCGCATCAATTTGACCCGCCGATCAGGTTCGATGCTGACGACCTCATGGACCACTCCCACTGGCCGGGCATCATCCATGGTGTTGTAAACACGCCCGTTGAGGTCGACCTCGGCGTAGTCAGTTGGAGTGAACAAAGGTTCTTGCGACAGCCAACAACCAGAAAGTCCAAGCGCCATCACAAAAGACACAATCATCCGCTGAAACATCAAAACCCCTATCAAGACTTGCCCAAAACACCGATCACAGCGACACAGCTTTTGCCATTCTGCATTAGGGTATGTAACGCGCCGAACGATGAATAGCCGCATAACACAATTTTTGGGGTCTCTGGCTCTTGTCACGGTCCTGGCCGGATGCATGCCGCAGGCGGAGCAAAGCGATCGGCCGGAAAGCGCGCTTGAATTTCCGCTGCCGGACAGGCCCGTTTCGACCATCACCTCAAACCAGTTCTCTAACGAGGACGCCCGCGATGATCGCGGCGAAGCGCAAAAGGTCATGGACCTGGCCAATATTGGCGAGGGCATGACAGTCGCCGATATCGGCGCGGGCGAGGGGTATTACACCGTCCGCCTGGCAGAACGTGTGGGCGAGGCCGGCCGGGTGCTTGCTCAGGATATTGACCGCGATGCTCTGGAACGGCTGGGCCGCCGGGTCGAGAAAGAGCGGCTGGAAAACATCTCGATCAAGCTGGGCGAAGTGGACGATCCGCAATTGCCAAACAGCAGCTTTGACCGGATTTTCCTGGTCCATATGTATCACGAGGTCAGCGAGCCCTATGCGTTCCTGTGGCGGCTGTGGCCCGCACTGACCGAAGGCGGCCAAGTAATCGTGGTCGACACCGACCGCCCCACGGACCGCCACGGTATGCCGCCCAAACTGCTGTTTTGTGAATTCGACGCGGCGGGATACCGCCTTATGGAATTCCTCGAGAAGCCAGACATTAAGGGCTATTTCGCACGCTTTGAACGGGCAGACACGCGGCCAGAGCCCGGCGCCATCAAGGCGTGCAGCCTGAACAAGGAATAGTGGCGCAAAATCGCTGCAAACTTGCCGAGTTCCGGGGATAGTCTAGGCCTCCAGGCGGAATGTGACATTGTGTTGCACAGCGCGCGACCTTACGAACATCCACACAAACACGAAAAGTGCGGGGTTAAACCCGCTGGGGAGCTTTCATGTTTAGGGGACTTGGGCTGATCCGCTGCGCCACCTGCGCAGATCGCTCTGGCGAACTTCATGCGAGCATCGACCAGGTGGCCTTGCGCTCTTTAAATCAACCATGCGGGGTGCTAGGCGCTGCCGCAATCAGAACGCCGAAAGGTGAGGAGTACCGCCCGGGATGACAGATTTTCCAACCAGCTTTGACCGTGAAGATCTGCTTAAATGCGCGCGGGGGGAATTGTTTGGCCCCGGCAATGCGCAATTGCCAGAACCTCCGATGCTGATGATGGACCGGATCACCGACATCTCTGGAGATGGCGGGGAACATGGCAAAGGCCATGTGGTGGCCGAATTTGATATCAACCCGGACCTGTGGTTCTTCGACTGCCATTTTCCCGGCAATCCGATCATGCCCGGCTGTCTTGGCCTTGATGGTCTGTGGCAACTCACTGGCTTCAACCTTGGCTGGCGCGGCTGGCAGGGTCGCGGCTATGCGCTGGGCGTGGGCGAAGTAAAGCTCACCGGCATGGTGCGGCCTGACCGTAAGAAGCTCACCTATTTCGTAGATTTCACTAAGGCGATGCAGTCCCGGCGTTTGACGATGGGTGTGGCCGATGGCCGGGTAGAGGCCGATGGTGAGGTCATCTATCAAGTTAAAGATATGAAAGTTGCGCTCTCAGAGGCCTAAGGCCGGGAGACGATAGGGGAAGATCATGCGTCGCGTCGTCATTACTGGACTGGGGATCGTTTCCTCGATTGGCACCAATCAAACAGAAGTGCTGGCCTCGCTGAAAGCGGGCAAATCCGGCATCAGCTTCAACGAAGACATGGCCGAACACGGCTTTCGCTCTCAGATCGCGGGTTCGGTGGACCTCGATGTGAAAGAGCACGTCGACAAGCGCACTTTGCGCTTTATGGGGCCGGGCGCCGCCTATGCGCATATCGCCATGGGACAAGCGATTGCCGATGCGGGTCTGGAAGAGAAAGACGTTATCAACCCGATGACTGGCGTGATCGCTGGATCGGGAGGACCCTCCACCTCTGCGATGCTGACAGCGCATCAGACGGTGCTCAAAAACGGCTCAACAAAGCGGATTGGGCCGTTTGCTGTGCCCAAGACTATGTCCTCTACGGTCAGCGCGAACCTCGCGACGGCTTATCAGATCAAGGGCATGAACTTCTCGATCACTTCGGCCTGTTCCACCTCGCTGCACTGTATCGGTATGGCGGCGCAACAGATCGCGCTGGGCCAGCAGGACGTGATGTTCGGCGGCGGCGGCGAAGAGCTTGATTGGACATTGTCCTGCCTGTTTGACGCCATGGGCGCGATGTCGAGCAAGTATAACGACACGCCAGAGCGCGCTTCGCGTGCGTTTGACGCAGACCGCGATGGATTTGTGATCGGCGGCGGCGGCGCGATGGTTGTGCTGGAAAGCCTCGAACATGCGCAGGCACGCGGCGCGAAAATCTATGCCGAAGTCACGGGCTTCTGCGCCACTTCGGATGGTGCGGACATGGTTGCACCTTCGGGTGAGGGCGGCGAGCGGGCTATGCGCGGCGCTATCAAGTCCCTCAGCGAAGACCGCAAGGTCAGCTATATCAACGCACACGGCACATCCACGCCGGTTGGGGACGTTGGCGAGATCGAAGCGGTCCGCCGCGTGTTTGGCGAAGGATCCACCCCGCCGGTCAGCTCAACCAAGTCGATGACAGGCCACAGCCAAGGGGCCACCGGCGCGCAAGAGGCGATCTATTGCTTGCTCGCGTTGGAGCATGATTTCATCATTCCATCGATCAACGTGGAAACACTCGATCCGGCATTGAAACCGGAAGAGATCGCGACGCAGTTGGTCGAAAATGCCGGGCTTGATACAGTTATGACCAATAGCTTCGGATTTGGCGGCACCAATGGTTCGATGCTGATGTCGAAATTTCACGGGTGAGAATTTAACGCAGGATAATCTGCCAACAGGTGAGGTGATACAGCCATGGGCGTCCTTACGGGAAAACGCGGACTTGTGATGGGCGTCGCGAATGATCGCTCAATCGCCTGGGGCATTGCCAAGGCCTGCGCCGATGCGGGCGCTGAGCTAGCTTTCACCTATCAAGGCGAAGGATTTGGCAAAAGGTTGGAGCCGCTTGCGCAAAGCGTTGGCTCGGACATCATGCTGGATGTCGATGTGACCGATGACGCCTCGCTCGATGCGGCCTTTGCGGCCTTGCAGGAGCGCTGGGACACACTGGATTTTGTCGTCCACGCCATCGCCTTTTCCGACAAGTCGGAACTGACCGGGCGTTTCCTCGATACCTCGCGCGATAACTTCAAAAACTGCATGGATATCTCGGCCTACAGCCTGATCGAGGTGACGCGCCGCGCGCATCCGATGATGGTGGAAAACGGCGGCACGATCCTGACGCTCAGCTATATGGGTTCAACCCGTGTGACCCCCAATTACAATGTGATGGGCGTTGCCAAGGCGGCGCTGGAATCGGCGGTGCGCTATCTGGCTGACGACCTCGGCCCAGAGGGCATTCGCGTCAACACGATCAGTCCTGGTCCAATGAAGACGCTGGCGATGTCGGCGATTGGCGGCGCGCGCAGAACCTATCGTCACACTGACACCAACGCGCCGATGCGCAGCAATGCGACGCTTGAGGCAGTGGGCGGCACGGCTGTGTATCTCTGTAGCGATGCTGGCGCGTTCACGACTGGCGAGATCATCCACGTCGATGGCGGATTCCACGTTCTGGGCATGCCGCAGCTCGACAATTTGTGATCGGCGATTGACCTCATGCACTTTGGCGAAACCAGCCTTGCGGATGAGAGCATCCTGAAACTACTGGAATATCACCATGCGGATATGCAGGTGGTCTCGCCGCCGGGCACGGCCTATGCCTTCGATATCGAGCGTCTCAATGCACCCGACATTCGCCTGTTCGGCGCATGGGAAGAGGGCGCTCTGCTGGCGGTAGGTGCGCTGCGGTCGCATAAAGATTTTGCCGAGATCAAGTCGATGCGCGCCGCGCGCGAGGCAGCTGGGCGAGGGGCGGGTAAAGGCTTGCTCGCTTACATGCTGGAGATTGCGCGTGCCGATGGCTTTCACACCGTAAAGCTAGAGACCGGGATCAACCCTGCTTTTGACGCCGCAAACGGCCTTTATCGCAGCTTCGGCTTTGCCGAGACCGAGCCGTTTGCCGGCTATCAGGACAATGGCGACAACCGCTTTTACGCCCTCTCTTTGAGTGCTGCGCAGTGACCGAGGCCAAACCTCCACGCCCCGGCTTTTTGAGCCTCGCCAGCGAGCTCTTGGCTTTGCCCAAGGTCTTTGCCGCTCCGCTGCGTTCCGCCGATTCGGTTGAGCCATTCGCGAATGGCAAGACCGCTCTGGTCATCCCCGGCATGCTATCGAACAATGCCGCAACCGCGCTGCTGATCGCGAACCTGCGGCAGGCCGGGTTTGACGCGCATGGCTGGGAGAGCGGCCTCAACACCAAGGTGACGCCTGCGCGCATCACCGCCGTGGAAGATCACGTTGCCAGACTGTCGGATCAAGCCGCGCAAAAGATCCTCGTGATTGGCTGGAGCCTTGGTGGACTTTACGCACGTCTGCTGGCGCACCGCCTTCCGCATCACATCGATCTGGCCATGACATTGGGATCGCCGTTTTCGGGGGACAGCCGGGCAAACAATGCCTGGCGTCTGTACGAGGCGATGAACGATCACAGCGTCGATAATCCCCCGTTTGAGGAGGATTTGTCGGATAAGCCGCCGGTGCGCACGCTCGCGATTTGGTCGAGTAGAGACGGTGTGATCCATCCTGACTCCACCGCCGGAACGCCAGAGCAATCAGACCTGCGGATTGAGCTGCCCTATAAGCATTTGGAGCTCGCTACATCGCGCCGGGCGATCCGCGATGTGGTCGGTATCCTGCGCGAGGAAATGCGCGATGGTGCACCTTCTGCGCTCGCCTTGGCTCAGCTGCCGGTTCTGACGGACAAAGAGATCGCTCGCAGGCTGCCCGTCTGGTCGGTGCTGTCAGACACTTTCCTAGACACCGAGCTCGACGAGCATCACTATTTCCGCATCGCGGAGATGATCACTGAGGCGGGCTATTCCAAGGAAGAGCTGGAGACGATCTACCGCTGCGAGGTGGAGCCAGCGTTCTCTTTCAACCTGTTAAACCCCGCGGGCGAATGGGCCGGGTGGCCTGAGGAATTCGTGCTGGAACGGGTGCTTGCAAGCCGCAAGACACCCGAGACGCAGGCCCGGCCGCGCATCATCATGCACGACCATATCAAGTCGGAATGGGTGAAGATCAGCCGCGCTTTGGACGCGCTCTAAACCCTCTCCAAAGCCTTAGTCGATATCCCAAGCGCGCTCGCCGTGGCTCGTCACATCCAGACCTTCGATCTCTTCTTCCTGATCGACACGCATTGGGAAGAATGCCGAGACCATCAGGGCCAGGATCGTGGTGCCAATCGCGCTCCACAAGGCAACCGCGCCAATCCCCACAAATTGCGCAAGCAGCTGGCTGCTCATGTCCATGCCGGGGAAATAACCCGTTCCGCCCAGCTCTGGGGCAAGGAACACCCCGAGCAGCATAGTGCCCAGCAGTCCGCCCACGCCGTGAACCGCGAACACATCGAGCGAATCGTCAATGTGCCATTTCAGTTTGATCAGCTGGATCGCGCCGTAACACACCAGCGAACCCGCCACACCGAACAGGATCGCCGCCCCCGGTGAGACAAACACCGCCGCTGGCGTGATCGTGGCGAGGCCCGCAATCGCGCCCGTCGCCCAGCCAATCGTGGTCGGCTTGCCCAGCGCGAGCCGTTCAACCAGAAGCCAAGTGAGCGCGGCTGCACTCGCGGCGATATGCGTGTTTATGATGGCGGAGGACGCGTTATCATTCGCGCCCAAGGCAGAGCCGCCATTGAACCCGAACCAGCCCACCCAGAGAAGCGCCGCACCCACCATGGTCAGCGCAGGCGCATGCGGCAGAATCAGCTTTTTTGGAAAGCCATCACGTTTGCCCAGCAGCAGCGCGACCAGCAGGGCTGAGACACCGGCTGTGGTGTGCACCACCAGTCCGCCCGCGAAATCGAGCGTCCCAAACTGGCTTGCGAGCCAACCGCCGCCCCACAGCCAATGCGCAACCGGCGCGTAAACGACCAGTCCCCACAGCGCGCAAAACGCCAGCACCCAGGCAAAGCGCGCACGTTCCACCCATGCGCCGACCATCAGGGCCGGGGTGATCACCGCAAAGGTCATTTGGAACAGCGCAAATGAGCTTTCCGGCACCAAAGTGCCATCGCGCACTGTGGCGAGGCTATCGAACATAAAAGCGCTGCCGCCGCCCATCCAGCCTGTGGTGACGGGGCCAAAGGCGACGGTGTAGCCTACAATCACCCAAAGAACCGAAGCAGCAGCCGCAATCGCGCCGCATTGCAGGACCACCGAAAGCAGGTTCTTGGATCGCACCAATCCGCCATAAAACAGCGCGAGACCCGGCAATGTCATCAGCAGGACGAAGGCGGAGGAAGCCAAGATCCAAGCGGTGTCACCTGTGTCCGGCAGCACAGCAGCAGGCGCCGCAGCGGCGGCCGCCTGCGCAGAAACCGGCACAGCCAGACCCGCAGCTACGATGAGTGAAAGCGCTTTGCGCAGCATTTTTGCATCCCCCCAATGCCGCATATTCTTACGGTCATTGCTCAAATTGATCCCTTTGCACGCGCTTTGTTTCAATCCGCGCGCAATATCAATGGCATTAATTCCACTTACCCCGAGATCATTGGGCGATCAGTGCCTCCAGCACTTGGTCAGGCGGGCGGTGCCCATCGGCCCAGAAGCGGATGTTGGCGATCACCTTCTCACCAGAGGCCTCGCGCCCCTCCGCCGTCGCGCTGCCAATATGAGGCAGGGTCATGACATTCGGGTGCTGGAGCAGGCGCTTGTCGACGTTTGGCTCATCGGGATAAACATCCAACCCAGCGCCCGCGAGGTGGCCGCTATAAAGCGCCTCAATCAGCGCCTCCTGATCGATCAATTCTCCGCGCGCGGTATTGATCACGCTCGCACCCGGCTTCATCATCGCGAAGCGTCGGGCATCCAGCATATTGCGAGTATCATCGGTTAACGGGCTGTGGAGCGTCACGATGTCGGCCTCAGCCAGCAAATCATCGAGCTGTTCAACGAAGCGCGCTCCGAACATCTTTTCAACCGCTTCTGGCAGGCGCTTGCGATTGTTGTAGGCGATCTCCAGGCCGAAAGCCCGGGCCCGGTGTGCGACCGCCTGGCCAATCCGGCCCATCCCAACAATGCCCAGCGTCTTTCCGCCGAGTTTGCGCCCGAGAAGGCCCGATGGCGCCCATCCGGTCCATTCACCGCGCCGAACCAAGGCTGTGCCTTCGCGGATGCGCCGGGGCACCCCGATGATGCCCGCCATCGCAATATCGGCGGTGTCGTCAGTAAACACGCCCGGCGTGTTGGTGACGAATATCTTGCGCGCCGCCGCAGCGGCCAGATCAATATGCTCAATCCCCGCGCCAAAACTCGCGATCAGGCCCAGCTGCTCGCCCGCCTCCGCGATCATATCCGCATCAATCCGATCGGTAACGGTGGGAACCAACACGTCGCAGGCTTTCATCGCTGCGACCAAGGCCTCGCGGCTCATCGGTTCATCAGTGGTGTTGAGCTGGCAATCAAACAGCTCGCTCATCCGCGCCTCTACAGAAGGCATCAGCTGGCGGGTCACCACCACTTTCATTTCGCGCGCATTGCGGCGCTGGGTCTGCGCAGGTTCATTTGGCATGGGCTAGGGCTAATGGCTTGTGGGCGCACAGGTCAAGCGCGCTTGAAGCCGCGTGCCCAATGAAGCTATGGATGGAGCTGTTATGAAACGATTTGTTGCCTCTGTCTTAGCCGCGTTGGGCTTGCTTGCTTTGGTGCCCCTTGGCGCATCGCTGAATGCGCAGGACCGCGAGACGCCCTATTGGGCTTCGATCGATTCTGAGCGGGTCAATATGCGGGTCGGGCCGAGCGTCGATTACCCGATTGAATGGGTCTACAAACGCAAAGGCCTGCCGATCAAAGTCATCCGTCTGCGCGAAGGCTGGCGCTTGATTCAAGACCCCGATGGACAGCAAGGCTGGGTCACGCGCAGCCTGCTAAGCGCCGCGCGCACGGCCATGATCATTGGCGAGGGGCCGATTGACCTGCGTGCTTCTGCCAGCGCTACATCTGTACTCAGATGGCGGGCGATGCCGGGCAATGTCGGCAAGCTCGGCACATGCGAGGCGGGCTGGTGCGAACTCGATATTGCGGGGCGCAAGGGCTGGGCACCAGAAGATCGCCTGTGGGGCACCGGCGCGCCCTGACCGGCCTGCGCTATTTCAGCGGGGTGATCTCATAGCTTTCGCTGCCGTCTGACAGCGTCGTGGTGAAGCTGCCATCAACACCCGCCGCGTCATTATCCCAGCAACGCTTCTCTCGAACCTCGCCATCTTCACCGCGCGGGTTGAAGCAGAACGACGCGCCATCAACGTCCCACGTTCCGCTGCCCACGCGGACATTCTGCGGATTGTAGTCGATGTAGGTTCCGTCGGCATCCAGCTTCGTCTTGGCGTAGATCGTGCCATTGCTGCCAATGGCATAGAGGCCGGGGACCATCACAAAGCCGGGGCCTTCCACGGTTTCAGCGCGGGCAGGGGCCTCTGCCGCCTCACCGCTGACTTCGGTATCGCCCGCGTCGCCAGTCGCCGTCTCACCGCAAGCGCTAAGCGTGATTAGCGCTGGCAGAGCGAGACAGGCGGCGACTTTGCGAAAATGCATCAGACGATCTCAACCGCAACCGCGGTTGCTTCACCGCCGCCGATGCACAGGCTGGCAACGCCCTTGGTCTTGCCTTGCTGTTTGAGCGCATTGAGCAGGGTCACGATGATGCGGGTGCCGCTCGCGCCGATCGGGTGACCCAAAGCTGTGCCGCCGCCGTTCACATTGATCTTCGCGTGATCAATGCCAAGGTCGCGCATCGCGAACATGGCCACGCAGGCAAACGCCTCATTCACTTCCCAAAGCTCAACATCGTCAACCGACCAACCGGCACCCTCAAGCACTTTTTCAATCGCCCCGATTGGCGCGATGGTGAAATCCTTTGGCTCGCGCGCATGGGCCGCCATGGCGACAATTTTTGCGACCGGCGTAGCGCCCTTTTCCGCCGCCACACTTTCGCGGGTTAGAACGACCGCTGCCGCGCCATCAGAGATGGAGCTGGAGGTTGCCGCCGTAATCGTGCCGTCCTTGGCGAAAGCAGCGCGCAATTGCGGGATCTTGTCCGGACGGCCTTTGCCGGGGGCCTCGTCAGTGTCGACGGTGACATCGCCCTTACGGGTCTTGAACGTCACCGGCACGACTTCGTCGGCGAACGCGCCGCTTTCAATCGCGGCATTGGCGCGGCGCAGGCTTTCGATGGAATATTCGTCCATCTCCTCGCGCGTCATTTGATAGTCGTTCGCCGTGTCCTGAGCGAAAGTGCCCATTGCGCGGCCTTCCTCGTAAGCATCTTCGAGCCCGTCGAGGAACATGTGATCATAAGTGGTGTCATGGCCCAGACGCGCGCCAGAGCGATGCTTCTTCAGCAGGTATGGCGCATTGGTCATGCTCTCCATGCCGCCGGCGACGACCATATCGATTGTGCCCGATGCCAACGCCTCGCTGCCCATAATCACCGTCTGCATGCCAGAGCCGCAGACCTTGTTTACCGTGGTCGCTTGCACGGTTTTCGGCAGGCCAGCCTTAATCGCGGCTTGGCGGGCAGGGGCCTGACCCAAACCCGCGGGCAGGACGCAGCCCATGTAGGCGCGATCGAAGTCTTCACCGTTCACGCCCGAACGCTCCACCGCAGCCTTCACCGCCGTCGCGCCAAGATCAGTCGCTGATACATCGGCCAGTGCGCCCTGCATTCCGCCCATTGGCGTGCGCGCGTATGAGAGAATGACGATCGGATCATTGGCGGAAAACTGGGCCATTTGGGGTTCCTTGGCTAAAATCTTGAGTTTGGTTTCACAGAGTGATGTATCAGGCGATGTAATGCTGCGCTGCGGCATTGGCAATGTGCAGTTTCTTGGTGCGACGCGCACTCGCATTGTGCTTGTCACATGAGTGTTTTTTGGCGACAAGCATGGCAAATCAAAACACAAATCTCTGGAGAGAACCCCATGGCCGATGATCGCAAAGCAGACTTGGACGCCATTTTACGGCGCCAGCGTGAGGCCTTTACCGCGTCCCGTCCGGAAAGCATGAACATGCGCAAGGACCGGGTAAAGCGGGCCATGGCGCTGCTGAAGGATCACAGCGAGAACCTGTGCAAAGCGATGAGCGCGGATTTCGGCAATCGCTCCGTCGATCAATCGATGATCACCGATATTGCGGGCACGGTTGGCGCGGGCAAACATGCGCTTAAGAATATGGACAAATGGGCCAAACCTGAAAAACGCCCGGTGCAATTCCCCTTGGGTCTGCTCGGCGCGAAGGCCGAGGTTCGCTATGAACCAAAAGGCGTGATCGGCATTCTCAGCCCTTGGAATTTCCCGGTGAACCTCGCGTTCTCCCCGCTGATGCAGGTTCTAGCAGCGGGCAACCGAGCGATGATCAAGCCGAGCGAATTTACCGAGCGCACCAGTCTGCTGATGGCCGAATTGGTCGATGAATATTTCACGCCCGACGAAGTGGCTGTGGTTACTGGCGGACCGGAAGTGGCGGCTGCGTTCTCCGAACTGCCGTTTGATCATCTGGTCTTCACCGGCGCTACCCCAACTGGTCGCCGCGTGATGGAGGCCGCATCCAAGAACTTGGTGCCAGTGACGCTGGAGCTGGGCGGAAAATCGCCTGTTATCATGGGCAAGAGCGCCGACTTTGCCAAAGCGGGTGAGCGCATTGCGTTGGGCAAAATGATGAACGCAGGCCAGATCTGCCTCGCGCCGGACTATATGTATGTCCCTCAGGACAAACAGGATGAGGCGATCCAGGGCGTCTCTGACGGGGTCGCCAATATGTATCCGACCCTGCTCGAAAACGACGATTACGCCTCCATCGTCAGCGACCGACATTTTGAACGGCTGCAAGGCATGGTGGCCGATGCCCGCGACAAGGGCGCAGAGGTGATTGAGGTCAATCCCGGCAATGAGGATTTCAGCTCCGCAAATCAGCGCAAAATGCCGCTCACCATTCTGAAAAATGTGACCGATGAGATGGAGGCGATGCAGGAGGAAATTTTCGGACCTGTCCTGCCCGTGAAGACTTACAAGACCGTCGACGATGCCGTTGATTATGTGAATGAAAATGACCGTCCGCTGGGCCTTTACTACTTCGGCCAAGACGCCGAAGAGCAGGAGCGCGTGCTGACCCGCACGATCTCTGGCGGGATCACTACCAATGATGTGATCTTCCATGTTTCAATGGAAGACCTGCCGTTCGGCGGGGTCGGGCCATCGGGTATGGGCAGCTATCACGCGATCGAAGGCTTCAAGGAATTCAGCCACGCCCGCGCGGTCTATCACCAGCCCAAGATCGACATTGCCAAACTGGGCGGGTTCAAGCCGCCTTATGGCAAAGCCAGCCAGAAAGCGGCTGCCGGTATGATGAAGTGATGGGGAAAACCGCGCGGTGCTGAACGCTACGTTTCCGCGGCGCGGAACCCAGAACCACTCCAATCCCCGCAAAGCTGCGGCATCAGGCGGTTTACCTAGTCACATCAAATGATGCAGGAAATGCCTGATTCGCGGGCTTGCGCGGCGTGCACGAGAGGCCTAAGCGACCCCTTGGGATTAATCACTGTCTGGACTTTATCGTGGTCGACCTTAGCCAGTATCTGCCGATACTGATTTTCATCGCCATAGCCTTTGGCTTGTCGTGCCTTTTCGTGTTTCTGCCAATGGGCGTCTCGCGCCTCACCGGGGCGCACAATCCAGACGCTGAAAAGCTGTCTGAATATGAATGCGGCTTTCCCGCGTTTGAGGACGCGCGCAGCCAGTTTGACGTGCGCTTTTACCTCGTCGCGATCAGCTTCATCATCTTTGACCTTGAGGCCGCGTTTCTGTTCCCATGGGCCGTCAGCCTGGGCGAGACAGGCTGGGTCGGATGGATCGGCATGATGACGTTCCTCGGCATTCTGGCGATTGGCCTCACTTACGAATGGAAGAAGGGGGCTCTGGACTGGGAATGAGCACTTCAGCAAACATCACCCCGGGCAGCCCGATCCTGGACGCCGCTGGCAAGCCGATGAATGGGCTGCCTACCGCGCAAGGCGGCGAAGTGCGTCAGCCTGACGCGGATTACTTCAACGCACTCCAGACAGAAGTGAACGACAAGGGATTTCTGGTCACCTCGACCGAAGATCTGTTCCAATGGGCGCGCACCGGCTCGCTGTGGTGGATGACATTCGGCCTCGCATGCTGCGCGGTCGAGATGATCCACGTGAACATGCCGCGCTATGATATGGAGCGGTTCGGCATCGCCCCGCGCGCCTCACCGCGCCAATCGGACGTGATGATCGTCGCTGGTACCTTGTGCAACAAGATGGCTCCGGCCCTGCGCAAGGTCTATGACCAGATGTCCGACCCGAAATATGTGATTTCGATGGGCAGCTGCGCCAATGGCGGCGGCTATTACCACTATTCATACAGCGTAGTGCGCGGATGCGATCGGATTGTTCCGGTTGATATCTACGTGCCCGGTTGTCCTCCGACGGCAGAGGCTCTGCTCTACGGCGTGATGCAGCTGCAGCGTAAGATCCGCCGCACCGGCACGATTGTGCGATGACAGTCCTCCATTCCGCCCCGAAAATCACCTCGAACGAAGGTGTGCTGGATGCGCTAACCAAAGCGCTCGGCAAATCCGTCATTTCTGGCGAAGAGAAACACGGCGAGATCATCCTTACCGTCGCGCGCGACAGCATTGTCGATGTGCTCCGCGCCTTACGCGATGATCATGCCTATCAGCAAATGATGGAAATCGCCGGGGTCGACTATCCTGACCGCGCAGAGCGGTTTGAAGTCGTCTATATGCTGCTTTCGCTGACCAAGAACCACCGCATCATGGTCAAGCTGTCGACCGATGAGGCGACCGCCGTCCCATCGATCACCGACCTGTGGCCGAACGCTGGCTGGTTGGAGCGCGAAGTCTTCGACATGTACGGTGTGAAGTTCGCCGGCAATCCAGACCTGCGCCGCATCCTCACCGACTATGGCTTTGAAGGGCATCCGTTCCGCAAGGATTTCCCGATGACCGGCTATACAGAGCTGCGTTATTCCGAGGACGAAAAACGCGTTGTCTATGAGCCGGTAAAGCTGGCGCAGGACATGCGAACCTTCGACTTCCTCTCACCATGGGAAGGCGCGGAATACGTGTTGCCCGGTGATGAAAAGGCGGACGAAGAAACCAACGGCAAGGGAGGTGACAAATGAGCAACTTCCCCAACCCGTTCGCCCTGAGCCTGTCGAAGGGCTGTTTTTCTTCTCGCAAGCCACGAAAAGGTGAAGTGCAGGGCTTCGACAACCTCAGCCCGAACGGTTTCCTTTGGAGAGCTATGTCATGAGCCACGGCATACAAATCGAAGAATCGCCGACCACTGACGGCGATGTCATCACCAATTACACGATCAATTTCGGGCCTCAGCACCCTGCGGCGCACGGCGTGCTGCGCATGATTATGGAGCTGGATGGCGAAGTGATCGAGCGGGTCGACCCGCATGTGGGCCTGCTCCACCGCGGCACCGAAAAACTGATCGAGCATAAGACGTACCTGCAAGCGCTGCCGTATTTCGACCGCTTGGATTATTGCTCTCCGCTTTGCCAAGAGCATTCTTACGTGCTGGCGATCGAGAAGCTGCTCAACATCGAGGTGCCAGAGCGCGCGCAATATCTGCGGGTGATGTTTGCGGAGCTGACGCGCATCTGCAACCACATGCTCAATATTGGCGCGCACGTAATGGATGTTGGCGCGATGACGCCGAACCTATGGGTGTTTGAGCTGCGCGAGGATTGCCTCAACTTCTTCGAACGCGCATCGGGCGCGCGCATGCACTCCGCCTGGTTCCGTCCCGGCGGCGTGCACCAGGATGTGCCAGAGAAATTGCTCGTCGATATGGGCAATTGGATCGACAACCGCCTGCCAGAATTGTTCGGCGACGCGATGAGCCTGGTGATCGACAACCGCATCTTCAAACAGCGCAATGTCGATATCGCCGTGGTCAGCCGCGATGACGCGATTGCATGGGGCTTTTCCGGCCCGATGATCCGCGCCGCTGGCATCCCATGGGACCTGCGCAAATCGCAGCCTTACGATGTCTATGACCGGATGGAGTTTGACATTCCTGTCGGCACCAATTCCGATTGCTATGACCGGTTCATGGTGCGCGTGAAGGAAGTTTACGAAAGCGCCAAGATCATCAAGCAATGCCTCGCGGAAATCCCAGAGGGGCCAATTGCTAGCCAAGACGGCAAGGTTTCCCCGCCAAAACGCGGCGAGATGAAGCAGTCGATGGAAAGCCTGATCCACCACTTTAAGCTCTATACAGAGGGCTTTCACGTGCCGGAGGGCGAGGTTTACGTCGCGACCGAAAGCCCCAAGGGCGAGTTCGGTGTCTATCTCGTCAGCGATGGCAGCAATAAGCCATACCGCTGCAAGATCCGCCCAACCGCGTTCAGCCACCTGCAAGCGATGGATATGATGAGCAAAGGCCACATGCTGCCCGACGCGACCGCTATTCTGGGCGCTATCGACGTGGTGTTCGGGGAGTGCGACCGATGACTAAGGCAACGCAAGTTTTTGCTATACCCCTAAAGATACTGCGCGAATTCTCGTTGCAAGCTGTGGTTTTTGTGGTCTCAGTCCCGCTGGTGCTTCTGATCTTTCTTGGCACTTCAGCACTTCCTTTGTGGGCCCAAAGCTTTCTTCCCTATGCCGCCGCAATCGCCATCTGCGTGCTAACTTTTGCTGTTGCGAGAGGTCTTTGGCGGCTGACTAAACGAGATTTGAATGGCTGATCGTACACCCGCACCTGATGCGCCGGAACTCCGAGCTCGCTGGGCTCTTTCGAATGCGCGAGCGGAGCACCGCTCGTCGCGGTCGACGTCATATTTTGGGGAGTATGACCGTTGAAATTTCTTAACATGTTCGTTTCATTTTTGAGTGGCATCGCGATCGCTATCGGTGCGGCCTACATAGTCATCGGGTTGTGGGGTGTTTCATCACCTGATTCTCTGGTCGATTTTCTAGGCGGCGGCTGGGTTAGCAATGATTATTTGGTGTGGGGTCTTATCCTGCCGATCGTCGGCTATCTCGGGCTGGTGAGAGCAAAGGCTGAGCGCGGGGAGCGCGCGAACAATGGCTGATCGTACACCCGCACCTGATACGCCGGAACTTCGCGCTCGCTGGGGCTCTTTCGAATGGACGAAAGAGAACCGCAAAAAGGCGGATTACCACATCGCCAAATACCCTGATGGACGGCAGAAATCGGCGGTGATGCCGCTGCTCGATCTGGCTCAGCGTCAGGTTGGCGAAGAGACCGAGACACAGGGCTGGCTGCCGCTGCCCGTCATCGAATATGTCGCAAAATATATCGACGTCCCGGTGATCCGCGTGCTCGAGGTCGCGACATTCTATTTCATGTACAACATGAAGCCGGTCGGGAAATATCACGTGCAGGTTTGCGGCACGACGCCGTGCATGTTGCGCGGGTCGGACGACATCATCTCCGCCTGCAAGAAGCGCGGTATGGAGTTCGGCAAGGTCTCCGAGGATGGCCTTTGGACCCTGACTGAGGTCGAATGCATGGGCAATTGCGCCACCGCACCAATGGTCCAGATCAACGACGATAATTACGAGGATCTGACGCCAGAACGCCTCGACACGGTGCTCGATGCGCTGGCCAAGGGTGAGCAACCCAAGACGGGCACTCAGGAGCCGGGGCGCCATACGTCTGAGCCAGCAAATGCGCTGAGCAACCTCACCGATATGGTCGATGCCAACCACGATTACCGAGGTGAGTGGTGAGCGAACAAGAAGAACAGAACGGCAAAAAAGCCCTTGGCATCAGTTTCATGGTCCTGGGCATGAGCCTGGGCGTCACATTCGGCGTTACGCTTGGCTGGGCATTTGCACCGCTCGGCATCTCGTTCGTCGCTCTCGGACTGATTTTCATGGCGAAGGCTAAGGAAACCGAACAGTGAACGGCGCGACGCTCGTATACACGATTGCCGGCCTCGGCGGCTTTGGTGCGGGCGCATATTTGTCTGCGACCGGCGAGCGGACGATTGGTATCATATTGATGGCCGCCGGCCTTGCATTTCAAATGCTGGCTTTGCGGCAGCTAAAGGTGGCGAAAAAGAAGGATTTGACCGATGCTGGCCGATAAGGATCGCATCTTCACCAATGTCTATGGCTTCCAGGATTGGAGCTTGAAGGCGGCGCAAAAGCGCGGCGATTGGGACAACACCAAGGCGCTGATCCAGCGCGGCAATGATGCGATCATCGACGAGATGAAGGAATCGGGCCTGCGCGGACGGGGCGGGGCGGGCTTCCCAACCGGGCTCAAATGGTCGTTCATGCCGAAGGAAAGCAAAGACGGCCGTCCAAGCTTCCTCGTCATCAACGCCGACGAATCTGAGCCGGGCAGCTGCAAAGACCGCGAGATTATCCGCCACGATCCGCACAAGCTGATCGAAGGCGCATTGGTCGCCGGTTTCGCCATGCGGGCCCGCGCGGCCTATATTTACATTCGCGGGGAGTACATCCGCGAGGCCGAAACGCTGCAAAAGGCGATCGACGAGGCTTATGACGCCGGACTGATCGGTAAGAACGCCAGCGGTTCAGGCTATGACTTTGACGTGTTCATGCACCGCGGCGCGGGCGCATATATCTGCGGCGAAGAGACCGCGATGATTGAGAGCCTCGAGGGCAAGAAGGGGCAGCCTCGTCTGAAGCCTCCTTTCCCGGCAGGCGCGGGCCTTTATGGCTGCCCCACCACGGTCAACAATGTTGAGAGTATCGCGGTTGTGCCGACGATCCTGCGGCGCGGGGCATCGTGGTTCAACTCCTTCGGGCGTGAGAACAATCACGGCACGAAGCTGTTCCAGATCAGCGGCCATGTGGAGCGCCCGTGCGTCGTCGAAGAAGAGATGAGCATCCCGTTTGAGGAGCTGATCGAGAAGCATTGCGGCGGCATCACAGGCGGTTGGGACAATCTGCTCGCGGTGATACCGGGCGGTTCGTCCGTTCCTTTGGTGCCAGCGGAGCAAATTCGCAGTGCGCCGATGGACTTTGACGGGCTGAAAGAGCTGGGCTCTGGCCTGGGAACGGCGGCAGTTATCGTGATGGACAAGAGCACTGACATTGTCCGCGCGATCTCGCGTCTCAGCTATTTCTATAAGCACGAATCCTGCGGCCAATGCACGCCGTGCCGCGAAGGCACAGGCTGGATGTGGCGCATGATGGAGCGCCTGCGCACCGGCGATGCTGCGATTGAAGAAATCGATATGTTGCAAGAGGTTACCAAGCAGGTGGAAGGCCACACAATCTGCGCACTCGGCGACGCAGCGGCTTGGCCGATCCAAGGCCTGATCCGTCACTTCCGCCCAGAGCTGGAGAAGCGCATCCACGAGCACAACGCACAATTCGCGGAGGCGGCGGAATGATGACTAGTCTTCTCGAAAAACGCCTTGCGAAGGGCTTGCTTTCTTGCCTGCTCGCTGTCTCATTTCTGGCGGCGCCAGTCCATGCTCAAGAAGAGCCGGAGAGTAAGACCGGTTCCCGTCTCAAAGAAGAGCCGAAACCGACCAAGACTAACCCGAAAAGCAATGACGTCGATGAGACCCGCCGGATTGCGAAGAGGTTTGGGCAATGCCTTTTTGACCGGCGTTCTGGTCAATCGATCACGCTGCTGACGGCTAGCGACTATTGGGCGATTGACTACGCCAAGCTCGGCGAGGCCGAATTTCTCCTTACTAACCGTATTCTTATGGAGCAATGCCTCGGCAGAGTAGGCAGGGTCAGGTCAACAGGGATTCAAATGCAGGTTACAAACCTTGCGATAAGATCATCTCTGACTGAAGCGGCATATCTCGACAAATATGGTGATGAAGACCAGCCGATCGAGATTCCGTCCGAAGCACCTGAGTTTCTGCCAAACCGTTTTTATGTCGAGGGTGAGACCTTTGAAAATGCACGTGCTGCTGCCGCAATGGCTGACTGCGTGGTATATCAAGACCCCGTAAACGCGCATGCGATTGTCCACACGAAGCCAGCTTCAAAAGAGGAGCTGGCCGCGGTAAAAACGGTTGTACCTGCGCTTGGTCGTTGCATTCCCGCTGGCACAGACATGAAGCTCAATGTTGAGAGTATACGGGCCTTTATCGCCGATGGTCTATGGGCGCGGAGTTATTACGGGCCAAAATTGGAAAAAGCCGAGGGCGCAGAATAATGCCTAAAGTCACAGTAGACGGCGAAGAAATCGAAGTCCCTGAGGGCGCAACTGTCCTTCAGGCGGCGGAGCTTGCTGGTAAGGAAATTCCGCGTTTCTGCTATCACGAACGCCTGAGTATTGCGGGCAATTGCCGCATGTGTCTGGTCGAATTGAAGCCGGGGCCGCCAAAGCCTCAGGCATCGTGCGCGCTCCCGACCAGCGAAGGTCAGGAAATCCGCACCGACACGCCAATGGTCAAAAAGGCACGCGAAGGGGTGATGGAGTTCCTGCTCATCAACCACCCGCTCGATTGCCCGATTTGCGATCAGGGCGGCGAGTGCGACTTGCAAGACCAAGCCGTTGCCTATGGCCGCAGCGGCTCACGTTACGAGCGTGAGAACAAGCGCGCTGTGACCGAGAAATATATGGGCCCGCTGATCAAGACGATCATGACCCGCTGCATTCACTGCACCCGCTGCGTGCGCTTCTCTGAAGAGATCGCAGGCGTGGACGAAATCGGCGCGCTGTACCGCGGCGAGGACATGCAGATCACGACCTATCTGGAACAGGCCGCCAGCCACGAGCTGAGCGCGAATGTGATCGACCTGTGCCCGGTCGGCGCTCTGACGTCGCGCCCTTATGCGTTTGAGGCCCGTCCTTGGGAATTGAAACGCACGCTTAGTATTGACGTGTCGGACGCGATTGGCGCCAACATCTCGCTGCATTCGAAGGGCCGTGAAGTCATGCGGGCGCTGCCGCGCGTCAATGATGACGTCAACGAAGAATGGCTGTCGGACAAGGGCCGTTATCAGGTGGATGGCCTGATTAAGCGCCGCCTCGACAAGGTCTTTATGCGCAAACGCGGCAAGCTGGCCGAGGCAAGCTGGGACGAGGCGTTTAAGGCCATCGCAAAGCAGCTGAAAGGCGCACCCAGCAGCATCGCGGCGGTTGCGGGCGATATGGTTGATTGCGAAACCATGTTTGCGGCCAAGGCCCTGCTGAAGGCCAGCGGATCGGACCTTACCGAGGCTCGCCAGACCGGCATGACCTATGATGTGTCAAACATCGCAGCGGTCAATTTCAACTCGACCCTGGCCGGGATCGAGACCGCAGATTGCATCCTGATCGTGGGCAGCCATGTCCGCTGGGAAGCGGCTTTGCTCAACGCTCGGCTGCGCAAGGCGGTGAAGGGCGGGGCGAAGGTCTATGTGATCGGCCCGGAATGGGAAACGACCTATCCGGCGACCTTCCTGGGCAGCGATTTGTCTGTGCTGAACCGCATCCCTAAGGCTTTGGGCGATGCGATGAAGGCGGCGGAGCGCCCGGCGGTGATCCTGGGCGGCGCGGCTTTGGCGAAAGGGGCATTGGGCCCAGCGCTGAAACTCGTCGACAAGTTCAAGCTCGTCAGGGCTGATTGGAACGGCTTCAACGTGCTGCACATGTCGGCGGCGCGCATGGGCTCTTTGATGCTCGATTTCACTGTGCCGGGCGGGATGGCGGATCTCGCGAAGGCTGCGCCCAAAGTGGTGCTGTCCCTCGGCGCGGATGAGATGAACCACGAGCCGTTTGCGGACAGCCTCAAGGTCTATATCGGCCACCACGGCGACAAAGGTGCGCATATGGCGGACATTATTCTGCCCGCCGCAAGCTATGCGGAAAAGGCCGGAACCTACGTCAATACAGAAGGCCGCGTACAATTCGCCGAAAAGGCCGTGTTCGCACCGGGTGATGCACGCGAGGATTGGACGATCCTGCGCGCTTTGGCTGACGCTCTGAAGGTGAATGTCGGGTTTGACAGCTTTGCTGAGCTGCAGGCCAAGATGATCGCGGAAGTGCCCGCGCTGGGCGAAGAAGGGCTTGCGGATTACGGCGCCCTTCCAAAGGCGGACAGCAAAGCCAAGGCAGACGGCACGATCGAGAGCTATCCGATTGCCGATTTCTACCTCACCAACCCCATCGCGCGGGCCAGCGAAGTGATGCAGCAATGCTCAGCGGAACTGCTTCACGGTGAATATGTGCGGGAGGCGGCGGAATGATGGCCTTTATGATCATCGGGGGAGTGCTCATCCTACTTGCGCTAGCCTTGGCTTTTCGCCCGCGAAAAAAGCTTACTGCCAACGAAGATAATCAGTGGCGCAACCCCAACTTTCAGAGACAGGAAAAGGGCGCGTCCCACTCGGGTTCGCCTCCCGAAACTACTGGATATCTAGGAGGCGGTGACTAGTGACCGAATTCTTCCAATCTCTCGGCATGAACTACGATTTTGCGTGGTTCACGGCCACCATCGTCGGCATTCTCGCCATTTCGCTGATCGTGATGTTTTCCGTCGCGATGGTGATCTATGTCGATCGCAAGGTACTGGGCGCGATCATGCTGCGGCGCGGGCCCAATGTGGTTGGTCCGTTCGGCTTGCTGCAAAGTTTCGCAGATGGTCTGAAGGTCTTCTTGCAAGAAACCATCATTCCAACGGCGGCGAACAAGGGCATTTTCCTGCTTGCGCCGATTATCACCTTTACCGTGGCGCTCGCCGCGTGGGCGGTGATCCCGTTCGACGCGGGCGTGGTGCTGGCCGATATCAACGTCGGCCTGCTTTATGTGCTCGCGATCAGTTCGCTGGGCGTTTACGGCGTGGTGATGAGCGGGTGGGCTAGTAACTCCAAATATCCGTTCTTCTCCGCCATGCGCGCCGCCGCGCAGATGATCTCTTACGAAGTCTCCATCGGCTTCGTGCTGGTCTGCGTCGTGCTCTACGCGGGCACGTTCAACATGACCGGCATTGTCGAGGCTCAGCGCGGGCACGGGCTGGGCATAGTCAACGGCTTCTTTATCAATCCGCTGCTGTTCCCGATGTTCGTGGTGTTCTTCATCTCAGCCTTGGCCGAGACCGCGCGCGCACCGTTTGACCTGACCGAGGCGGAATCGGAGCTGGTTGCTGGCTATCAGACTGAATACAGCTCGATGAGCTTCGCGCTGTTCTGGCTCGGCGAATACGCCAACATCCTGCTGATGTGCTCGCTGTGCACGCTGCTGTTCATGGGCGGATGGTTGCCGCCTATTGAATGGGCACCGCTGTATTATGTGCCGGGGATCGTGTGGTTCCTGCTGAAGACCTTCATGTTCTTCTTCATGTTCAGCTGGATCTGGGCGACCGTACCGCGTTACCGCTATGACCAGCTGATGCGTCTTGGCTGGAAAGTGTTCCTGCCGATGAGCCTGCTGTTTGTGGCGCTGATCAGCGGCTACCTGATGGCGACGGGGCATTTCGGATGACTTTGCGAGCGCGAAACCTGGCCGTGGTAGCTGTGATGTTTGCATTGAGTGCATGCGCGGCTGCAGAAGCACAACAGGCGCCGTCCGAGACTGAGAATGTTGGCCGCTTCACCTACCATCCCCCGTCCGGCGAGATGCCCGCTGTACTGCTAGACACCGTCACCGGTTGCCTTGAGGTCATCGAAATATGGGAACTAAAGGAGCCAGCAACGGGCAGAGTCTTTATGCGGAAATATGCTGACCAGTCACTTGGGCAATGGGACATGACGAAAGAAGAACCGACTGAGATCGACGGAACCCGCCCACCTCAACGGTGCGGGACGAGGAAAGTGCAAGATCAATGACCTCCGCAAAACAGCTCCTTAAATCCTTCACCCTGTGGGAATTTCTCAAGGCGCATGCGCTGACCTTGAAGTATTTCTTCAAGCCCAAGGTGACGATCAATTATCCGTTCGAGAAGAACCCGCTGAGCCCGCGTTTTCGCGGGGAGCATGCCTTGCGCCGCTATCCCAATGGCGAGGAGCGCTGCATCGCGTGCAAGCTGTGTGAGGCCGTGTGCCCGGCGCAGGCGATCACGATTGAGAGCGAGCCGCGTGACGACGGCAGCCGCCGCACCACGCGCTATGACATCGACATGACCAAATGCATCTATTGCGGTTTCTGCCAAGAGGCCTGCCCAGTGGATGCCGTGGTCGAGGGGCCAAACTTCGAATATGCGACCGAAACGCGCGAAGAATTGCTCTATGACAAGGACAAATTGCTGGCCAACGGGGACAAGTGGGAGCGAGCCATCGCTGCAAACCTTGAAGCCGATGCGCCCTATCGCTAGGGGCGCGCGGGACGGACACCGGGGATCATGATTCAAACTCTCGCCTTTTATCTCTTCGCCAGCCTAGTCGTGGCGAGCGCCGTCATGGTCATCATGGCGCGCAACCCGGTGCATTCTGTGCTGTGGCTCATCCTGGCATTCTTCAATGCGGCCGGCCTGATGGTGCTGGTCGGCGCGGAGTTTATCGCTGCGCTGCTGGTGATCGTCTATGTCGGCGCGGTTGCGGTGCTGTTCCTGTTCGTGGTCATGATGCTGGACATTGATATGGCCGCGATGCGGGCGGGCTTCATCCGCAATTTCCCATTTGGTCTGGCAATCGCCGCGATCCTGCTCGCGGAACTGTTCCTGGGCATTGGCGCCTACCAAGCAGGCGGCCTGACGCTCGGCACGCCGGATGGCACCGGCCAGGCGGCGATGGGTGCGAGCAATATCGAGGCCATCGGCGCGCTGCTCTATGGCAAATACATCGTCCTGTTTGAGATCGCGGGCATCATCCTGCTAGTCGCAATGATCGGCGCGATTGTGCTGACCCACCGCGAGGCCAAGCCTGGTGCGCGTGGACGCCAGGATATCGGCAAGCAAATCAGCCGCCGCCCTGAAGAGGCGACAGTTATGAAGAACCCGAATACGGGCGAGGGGGTCGAGCTATGAGCGACTTAGGCGGAATTGGCATTGAGCATTTCCTCGTCGTCGGCGCGATCCTGTTCGTGCTCGGCGTGCTGGGGATTTTCCTCAATCGCAAGAATGTGATCGTGATCCTGATGTCGGTCGAGCTGATCCTGCTCGCGGTCAACATCAATCTGGTCGCTTTCAGCGCGTTCATGAATGATCTCACGGGTCAGGTCTTTGCCATGCTGGTGCTGACCGTGGCCGCTGCAGAGGCCGCGATTGGCCTCGCGATCCTGGTGATTTACTTCCGCAATCGCGGGACCATCGCGGTTGATGACGTCAATCGGATGAAGGGATAATCGGTCCATGCATTCGATACTGATCATCGTATTCCTGCCGCTGCTGGCAGCTCTCATCGCCGGGCTGGGCAACCGTATGCTCGGCAATGTCGCGGCAAAGTCGATCACCACTGGCGCGCTGTTCATTTCAGCCGCGCTTAGCTGGCCGATCTTCCTAAGCTTCCTCAGCGGCTCGGCTGAGGCTGAGGTCGTCCACGTGCTCGATTGGGTGCGCTCGGGCGATATGACGTTCGACTGGGCCCTGCGCGTCGATGCACTGACCGCCGTAATGCTGGTTGTCATCAACAGCGTGTCTGCGCTCGTTCACCTCTACAGCTGGGGCTATATGGAGGAAGATCCGGATCAGCCGCGCTTCTTCGCCTACCTCTCACTGTTCACGTTCGCGATGTTGATGCTGGTGACCGCTAACAACCTGGTCCAAATGTTCTTTGGCTGGGAAGGGGTGGGCCTGGCGAGTTACCTGCTGATCGGGTTCTGGTTCAAGAAACCAACCGCTGGAGCAGCCGCAATCAAAGCTTTCGTAGTGAACCGGGTCGGTGACCTTGGGTTTATGCTGGGCATCTTCGGCATTTATCTGGTGTTTCAAACCACATCGATCCCAGAGATTCTGGCCGCCGCGCCCGCGATGAGCGGATCGAGCATCGGCTTCCTGGGCATGCGGCTCTACACGATGGATATCATTGCGATCCTGCTGTTTGTCGGCGCGATGGGTAAGTCAGCGCAATTGCTGCTGCACACTTGGTTGCCGGATGCGATGGAGGGCCCAACGCCCGTTTCCGCGCTGATCCACGCCGCAACCATGGTGACCGCTGGCGTGTTCATGCTCTGCCGCCTGTCGCCATTGTTCGAGACCGCTCCAACCGCGCTGATGATCGTGACCGTGGTGGGCGCAGCGACCTGTTTCTTCGCGGCGACCATCGGTACGACGCAATGGGACATTAAGCGCGTGATCGCGTATTCGACCTGCTCTCAGCTCGGCTATATGTTCTTCGCCGCTGGCGTTGGCGCGTACAATGTCGCGATGTTCCACCTGTTCACGCACGCGTTCTTTAAGGCGCTGCTCTTCCTTGGCGCGGGCAGTGTGATCCACGCAATGCATCACGAGCAGGACATGCGCTATTACGGCGGCCTGCGGAAACACATTCCGATCACATTCTGGGCGATGATGGCGGGTACGCTCGCGATCACTGGTCTTGGCGTTTATCACTTGGGCGTTGGATTTGCCGGCTTCTGGTCGAAAGATGCCGTGCTGGAGGTTGCGTTTGCCCGCGGTACAGAGATTTCCGTCACTGCCTTCTGGCTGGGCGTGGTCGCAGCTTTGCTAACGAGCTTCTACAGCTGGCGCCTGATGTTCCTTACCTTCTGGGGCAAACCGCGCTGGATCGAGAGCGAACACATTCAACACAGCGTCCACAAGACGCCGGCTGAGGCGGGCGAAGACACGACCGGCGGATATCACCCGCATGAAAGCCCGATCACGATGCTGATCCCGCTTGGTCTTTTGACCATTGGCGCGGTTGCCGCTGGTCAGGCGTTTGCGCCAAGCTTCCTCGATGATGCAACGTTCTGGGCTGGCTCGATTTTCTACAACGCAAACCTGATGAGCGCGATGCACGCCGTTCCATATTGGGTGAAGTACTCAGCCTTGATCGTGATGATCATCGGCTTTGTCGGCGCCTATGTCGCCTACATCGCGAAGCCAGACATTCCGGCGAAGTTCGTTGCGATGTTCCCGTGGCTGCACCGCTTTGTTTACAACAAGTGGTATTTCGACGAGCTCTATGACGCGATCTTCGTCAAGCCAGCGTTCTGGTTTGGCCGTCAGTTCTGGAAACTGGGTGATATCGGCACGATTGACCGGTTTGGTCCAAACGGCGTCGCATGGGTGGTGGAGCAAAGCTCCGTCGCGGCGAAGAAGGTCCAATCGGGCTATCTCTACACTTACGCATTGATCATGTTGCTGGGGCTGGTGGCCGCTGTGACATGGGTCTTGTTCTAAGGGGGGCATGGAATAATGGACGGCTTCCCAATTCTCTCGCTCATGATGCTTGTGCCATTGGCCGCAGGCATCGGCTGCTTCTTCGTCGGCGCAAATGCTGCGCGCTGGCTCGCTTTGTTCGGCACTTTGATCACCTTTGTGCTCGGCGTGCTGCTGTGGGCCAATTACGAAATCGGCGGTCCGCAATGGCAGTTCACTGAAAGCGCTGAGCTGTTTGCAGGCTTCAAATACGCGCTCGGGATCGATGGCATCGCCTTGATGCTAATCATGCTCAGCGTGTTCCTGATGCCGATCTGCATCATGGCTAGCTGGACCGCGATCCAGAAACGCGTCGGGGAGTACATGGCCGCCTTCCTGTTTATGGAAGTGCTGATGATCGGCGTGTTCGCCGCGCAGGATATGTTCCTGTTCTACATCTTCTTCGAAGCTGGCCTGATCCCGATGTATCTGATCATCGGTGTGTGGGGCGGCGATAACCGCATCTACGCCAGCTATAAGTTCTTCCTCTACACGCTGCTCGGCTCGGTCCTGATGCTGATCGCGATGTTCTGGATGGTGGCAGAGGCTGGCACGTCAGACATCCCGACGCTGATGCAGTATGACTTCCCGGTCGGTGCGCAGACGTGGCTGTGGCTCGCATTCTTCGCCAGCTTTGCGGTGAAAATGCCGATGTGGCCAGTGCACACCTGGCTGCCTGATGCGCACGTTCAGGCGCCCACAGCGGGTTCTGTGATCCTTGCTGGCGTTTTGCTGAAACTGGGCGGTTATGGCTTCATCCGTTTCAGCCTGCCGATGTTCCCTGATGCGAGCGCTCAGCTTGCATGGCTCGTGTTCGCGTTGTCGATGGTCGCAGTGGTCTACACCTCGCTCGTCGCGCTGGTGCAGCACGATATGAAGAAGCTCATTGCCTACTCATCGGTCGCGCACATGGCGATTGTGACTGTGGGCCTGTTCGCCTTCAACATTCAAGGGCTCGAAGGGGCGATGATCGTGATGCTGAGCCACGGGCTGGTTTCCGGCGCATTGTTCCTGTGCGTTGGCGTAATCTACGACCGGCTGCACACGCGTGAGATTGACCGTTACGGCGGGCTCTCAATCAACATGCCCTATTACGCGCTGTTCTTCCTGCTGTTCACCATGGCTAGCATTGGCCTGCCGGGCACCAGCGGCTTTGTGGGTGAGTTCCTCTCGCTTGCAGGCATCTATCAAGTGTCGACCTGGGTCGCGCTGATCTGCACCACGGGCATCATCCTGGGCGCGGGCTACATGCTGTATCTCTACCGCCGCGTCGCCTTTGGCGATCAGAAAAACGCGGACGCCGCGGCTATGCTCGACCTCGATAAGCGCGAATGGGCCATGCTGGCTCCAATCGCCGCCGTCGTGCTGTGGATGGGCGTGTATCCAGAGAGCTTCCTTGCGCCCATGCGCGCAGATATCGCGACCCTGGACGCGCGGCTCGCCTCGGCTGCACCAGAAGGTGACAGCCAGCTTCAAGCCGGTCCCCCGCGCGAGGCCGCCGCCAATGCGGTGCCAGAACATGGAGAGGGTGAGGGCGCCCACTGATGGACTACGCAACTTCCTTCGCGCTGATTGCGCCTGAATTGCTGCTGACGGCCTCTGGCCTGATCCTGTTGCTGGTCGCTGCCTTTGGCGGTGACAAAATGGCGCGCCCAATCGCTGTCCTCGCAGCGGCAACGCTGTTTGGCGCTGGCTTCATGCTGGTCCCCGGCCTCCACAGCGGAGTTATGGGCCTCGACACCTATGCCTTTGGCACTTTGATGCGGGCAGATGCCTTTGCCCTGTTCGCCAAGGCGATGATCTATCTCGCAGCCATCGGTTGTCTGATGATTGCGCCCGCTTACTTTGCGACCGCCAGCAATGGCAATGAAAGCGGAATGCGCGCGGAATATCCGATCCTCGTGCTGTTCGCTGTGCTCGGCATGAGCATCATGGTCTCGGCCAGCGATTTCATGACCCTGTACCTCGGTCTGGAGCTCAACAGTCTGGCTGCTTATGTGCTGGCTTCGGTGCTGCGCAATGATGGCCGCTCGTCTGAGGCGGGCCTGAAGTACTTCGTGCTCGGCGCATTGGCATCGGGCATCCTGCTATACGGCATGAGCCTGCTCTACGGCTTTTCTGGCAGCACGGAGTTTGGCGCGGTTCGCGCTGGCCTGTCGGGTGAGCTTGCCACTGGCGCGCTGTTCGGCCTGGTGTTCGTACTCGCGGGCCTTGCGTTTAAGATCGCCGCTGTTCCGTTCCACATGTGGACCCCGGATGTGTACGAGGGCGCGCCAACGCCCGTCACCGCATTCTTCGCCACCGCGCCAAAAGTTGCCGCCGTGGCGTTGACCGCTCGCGTCACTTTGGAAGTGTTTGGCGAGCAATCCGATGCGTGGCGTCAGATCGTCATGTTTGTCGCTTTGGCGTCAATCATTGTCGGGGCACTCGGCGCTATCGGTCAGAACAATCTGAAGCGTCTGCTGGCCTATTCCTCGATCAACAATGTCGGCTTTATCCTGCTGGGTCTGGCGGTGGCGAACACCGCTGGTGCGAGCGCGATGATGGTCTATCTGTTCATCTATGTCGCCATGTCGCTGGGCAGCTTTGTCGCTCTGCTGATGCTGCGCGGTGAAGACGGCACTTTGTTCGAAACTTTCGACGACATCAAAGGCCTCGCCACCACTCAGCCTGTCATCGCATGGTGTCTCGCGGCGCTGATGTTCAGCCTGGCCGGTATCCCGCCGCTGCTCGGTTTCTACGGCAAGTTCGTGATCTTCCAAGCTACCGTTGAGGCTGGCCTCGTCGCCTTTGGCGCAATCGCTATTGCCGCCAGCGTGATCGGCGCGTTCTACTACATCAAGTTCGTGAAGGTCATGTTCTTCGATGATGAAGTCGGACTGGTGAAAGGCAAGAGCGACCTGTCGCATTGGGTCGTCTTAATCATAACCACCTTGATCATTTCGCCGCTTGGCTATCTATTGACCCCGTCGATCACCGATCTGGCAAACAAGGCTGCTGAAGCTCTGTTTCTGGTCGGGTAGCGCGGCAGAGGAAGCTCAGCGGCCACGCCTTGACCAATATTGAAACCATTGCCGAGACTGGATCGACGAATGCCGATCTGTTCGCGCGTGTTCAGCGCGGTGAGGCATTGCCTGAGGGCCACTGGCTAAGGGCGGAGCGTCAAACTGGTGGGCGAGGGCGGTTGGGCCGTAAATGGGAAAGCCCCAGCGGCAATCTGTTCTGCAGCACTGTGGTAAGCATCAGCGCCGATGATCCCGCGCCGCATACGCTCAGCTTTGTTACCGCCTTGGCCGTGTTCGATACGCTCAAGCGCAGCCTGCTTTCCAATACGCCTATCATCCTCAAATGGCCCAATGACGTGCTGGTGGATGGCGCTAAAATCTCTGGCGTTCTGCTCGAACGCAGCGGCGATACCATCGTTGTGGGCATCGGCATCAATGTCTGCCACGCCCCAGAAATGCCGGATCGCAAGACCACATCCATCGTCCATGAAAATGGCAAGCACGGCGGCAGCGCAGACCTCGTGCTCTCCATTCTCGCAGAGAGTTTTGCCGCGCGATTGGCGCGCTGGCGCAGCGCTGGCCTGTCCGCGACGCTGGACGATTGGACGGAGCGCGCGCATCCAATCGGTTCACGGCTATCGCTGAAACCCGGCGACGAAAGCCCAGTCACGGGCGAGTTCGCGGGCCTCGATAATGAAGGCGCTTTGCTGCTACGCTTGGAGAATGGGGCGATGCGCACTATTCACGCAGGCGACGTCTCCATGATTGCTCAAGGATAACTACTCATGTTGCTCGCCGCCGATGTCGGAAACACCAATGTCGTCTTTGCTCTGTTCGACGGGCAGGAAGTGCGCGCGCGCTGGCGCATTGCGACCGATCCGCGCCGCACGGGTGATGAATATGCGGTGTGGCTGCTGCAATTGCTCGAGATTGAAGGCGTCGCGCGCGAAGAAATCACTCAGATCATTTTTGCCAGTGTCGTCCCGCGCGCCGACCATAACCTCACGGTTCTGGCGCAGAAATATTTCAAGATTAATCCGCTGTTCGCTGGCAAGGGCGAGGCCGCTTGGCGCTTTGAGATTGATGTCGATCAGCCCAGCTCGCTAGGCGCAGACCGCGCGCTCAACATCGTAGCAGCACACGCGAAATATGGCGGTGATTTGATCGTCATCGACTTTGGCACTGCGACAAAGTTTGAAGCAATCGATTTCAACGGCGCTTACAAGGGTGGCTCGATCGCTCCGGGGATCAATCTGTCGCTTGATGCATTGGTTGGCAAAACAGCAAAACTTCCCCGCATTGCGATCCGTGCGCCGGATAGCCGCAGCGTCATTGGCCGCAACACAGAAGATCAGATGCTGATCGGCGTGTTCTGGGGCTATGTCGCGATGATGGAGGGCATTGTTGAGCGTATGCGCGCAGAAATCGGCCGCCCCGCAAAGGTTGTAGCCACCGGCGGGCTCGCCATATTGTTTGATGAGGCAACCGACATCTTCGACCACGTCGATGCGGACCTAACAATTCAAGGCTTGGCGATCCTCGCCGAGCAAGCTGAGAGCTAATAAACCTTACGTGAAAAAAAGCTTCACTCCTGAAGACGAACTGCTGTTTCTGGCCCTGGGCGGATCCGGCGAAATCGGTATGAACGTCAACCTCTATGGCTGCAAAGGCAAATGGCTGATGGTTGATCTGGGCATGACCTTTTCCGGCAATGAATATCCCGGCCTCGACCTCGTTTTTGCTGACCTTGAGTTCATCGAGGAACGCACCAAAGACCTGCTCGGCATTGTGCTGACCCATGCGCATGAGGACCACATTGGCGCTGTTCCCTATTTCGCGGGCGAGCTGGGCGTACCGCTCTATGCAACGCCGTTCACCGCCGATTTGGTCGCGCGCAAGCTGGAGGAGGCTGGGCTCACCGGTCAGGTTGAGCTCAACATTATTGAGGAAGACCACGGCCAGATCTCGCTCGGCCCGTTCGACATCACCTATGTCCCGCTGGCACACTCGATTGCCGAGGGCAACGCCCTGCTGATTGACACCCCGCATGGGCGGATCTTTCACACCGGCGATTGGAAGCTCGACGAAGAGCCGATCATTGGCGAGCCAACCACTGAGGAAGAGCTGAGGGCAATGGGCGACGAGGGTATCCTCGCCCTGGTTTGCGATTCGACCAATGTCTTCAATCCGAAACCCAGCGGCTCAGAGGGCGGCGTGTATCGCGGCCTGATGGAAGAGGTGGCCAAACACACCGGCAAGCGGGTGATGGTAACGACCTTCGCCTCCAATGTGGCGAGGCTCCAGACCTTGGGCGATGTTGCGCGGGAGACCGGGCGGCAATTGTGCGTCGCTGGGCGCTCACTCGACCGCATTATCGAAGTGTCGCAGGACAATGGCTATCTTCAGGACTTCCCTGAAACGGTCGATTGGAACACCGCGATGGGCCTGCCGCGCGGCGAAGTCCTAATCCTCGCAACGGGCGGGCAGGGGGAGCCTCGTGCGGCCCTGTCTCGCGTGGCTGATGAGAACCACCCGATCTCCCTCACCAGCGGCGATGTGGTGCTGTTTTCGAGCCGCCAGATACCCGGCAATGAGATCGCAATTGGGAAGGTGCAAAACCAGCTGGCACGGCGCGGGATCACTATGGTCACCGACCGCCAAAGCGAAATCCACGTCTCCGGCCACCCGGGCAGGCCCGAACTCGAGGCACTCTACAGCTGGATCCGTCCAGAAGTGTTGGTGCCCGTCCACGGCGAAATGCGCCACATGATGGAGCAAGCGCGGGTCGGCAAAGACAATGGAATTCCGCACAATATCGTTCAGGCCAATGGCGACATCGTCCGCTTGGCCCCGGGCGAACCGGGCAAACTCGCGGAGGTGCGCAATGGCCGCCTCGTGCTCGACGGCGATATCATCGCGCCCGCTGATGGCGATGCGATTGTCATGCGCCGGCGGCTCGCGCGTGAGGGCGTGGTATTTGTTGTGCTCGCCCCGAACGGCGAATCTGAGATCGAAGCGCTCGGCCTGCCGCTCGATGAGGATATGCCGGACTTTATCGCTGAGGCGAAAGCCGATGTGCTGAAGGCGGTGCGCAAGCTGAAAGGGCGCGATGTCGCCGAGATTTCCGAAGCCGCTCGGCTCGCGACCCGCCGTGCGGCGCAGCGCTGGTCTGGTAAGCGCCCACAAGTGCGCGTGATCCTGCCCGGACTGGATGGCAAAGGCGCGCGCTGATGCAGTGGACCTCTATTGCCGCGATTTACCTGTTGTTTTGGGTGATGACCGCATTCATGATGCTGCCCTTCGGCATTCGTACGCATGATGAGGTGGGTGAGGCGCGCATTCCGGGGCAGGCGGAAAGCGCACCGGCCAATTTCCGCCCCGGCAAATTGCTGATCCGGGCGACGATCATCTCGACCGTTATGACGGTGCTATTCGTGCTCAACTACGAATATGGCTGGATCGGCCCGGACGATATGAACATCTTCCCAGAGCCGCCTGAGCAAACTCAGCGATAAGTCGCAGTCCTACCGCTCGCCACCGCTGCGCACGCTGACGATCAGTTGCGCAGACGCTCAATCGCTTGTGCCAGCAAGACATAGAGCTTGCCCATGTCAGAGCCCAGCACGGTCACGCCCAGCGCGTTGCCATCGCGGGTGGATAGCAGTGAGCGCAGCATTGCCTCAAAGTCATGAATATAGCGGCTGACATTGCCCCGGAACACATCGTCTGACTGATACAGCTCTGCGATCTCGCGTGCTTCGCCGTTGTCGATGATCCGTACGGCGCGGCGAGTGAATATTCCGCGGTCGCCCTTCAGGTAAGTCTCCCAAGCGGTGTCGGTCACATCGGTCGATAGCGCTGTGGTAATGTCGATCGCATTGGAATTGAGGCTGTCAGTGATCAGCGCCATCCGGCGTGAGAAGTCGTTGTTCGCCTGCTCTTCCGCCAGCTCGCGAGCGCGCGCCACGCGCTGCTCAAGATTACCGGTTAGCTCGTTCACTTTGGACAGCTGATCGCGCAATTGCACCGCAGCCTCACGGCCAGCGCCAGAAGCCTGCGACGCGGTCTCTTCCAGGCGGGCAATCGCCTCCATGCTTTCGCTGCGCAGGACGTTCTCCAACGTCTTTACCGCTTCGGCGCCCATATTCTCGGCCATTGCGCCGATCCGGTCGCGCGCGCCGTCTTCAATAGTGGCGAAGGCAGAATGGGTCGCCACTTCGAGTGAGATGATCGCCTCGCGCAGCTGCTCCTGCGTTTCACCGGACAGCGTATGAGTCTCGTCAGAGAGTTTGGCCAATCCGCCGCGAAGCCCTTGGAGTTTCGCGATTGTTTCCTCAGTCTGCTCGCCCAGCTTGATGTGGAGCGCCTCAATCGAGCTATCCGTTTCGCTGATATGCGCCTGAGCGTTCTCCAGGTGGCAGGCGAGAGCATCACCGTGCTGGGTCGTCTCACCCATGCTCTTGCTCAGCATAAAAGTGCGGCTTTCAACGTCAGACAATTGTTCAGATGTCGCTTCGACCGCTTGCGCAAAATCTTCGCGAGCCTGCTTCGCACCCGATTGGATGATCTCGAGCAAGCGCACACCGCCTTCGGTCAGCGAAGCGATCTGCTGTTCGGTTTCGGCCAATTCTGTGCGGTTGCCCGCCAATTGCTCACCCAAAGTCGCAAGTCCAGCGTCCACACTGGCTCGGGCGTTGTCGCCTTGCTCAGTGATGTTGGCGAACAGACTGCTCAGTTGATCGAGCTTCTCGGCCATATCCCGACCATGGCTTACCAGCTTCTCGGTCTCAGCAATCTGCGCCTCGCGCCGCTCTGACAGGGTCTCGTCAAGCTCGGCCAAACGCTGCGCCAGCACTTCGGTGGCTTGGGCTTCGCGCGTGTCAAAATCATCCTGACGCTTGGCCATGTTTTCGGCAAAAGACAGGTCACGCTCCGCGAGGGTTTGTTCAAACCGATTTGCCTCGGCATTCAAACCAGCGATGCGCTCACTGGCGCCGCGCGCAGCCTTGGCATCTAATTCTTCGAGGTTTTGAACAACCTCGGTGAGTTCATCGCGCAGCTGGTCTTTCGATTTGCGCAAGGCATCTAGCGATTCCGCCTCCGCTTCGCGCAGGCTGGCAGCCAAAGCCTCGCCTTCACCGCGCAGCAGCGCAATGCGCGCCTTGAGCGTCGTCAGCGACTTCTCTTCCTGCTCGGCAAAATCGCCGTCGAGCTCAGACAGGCCCTCGCGCAGATGATCCGCACGCTGACGCATGGCGGCAAGCGCGCCCACTTCGCGATTGTCGAGCTCCGTGCGATAGGCGTCCGTCTTTTCATTGAGGGCAGCAAAGCGCGCGGCGGTTTGCTCTTCAATTTGCGCCATTTGCGCCTCGAATCCAGCCAAAGTCTCATCGACCTTGCCGCTGAGGGCTTTGACCTGCTGCTCGCTAGCCTTGCCAAAATCATTCAGGCGCTCAAATCCGGCGATCAGCTTCTCCAGTTGGTCACTCGCGGTGCGCCCGGCATTCCCGACCTGGTTGGAAACATCGCGCGCTGAGGTCGCAATAACCGGCAAATCATCGCGCAGACGGCTCATATTCGCCAGCGCCGTGTCGCTCGCCTCGCCAATCCTGTCGACCTGCTTGCCATTCTTCTTGATCAGCGTTTGCAGCTCATCGGCATGCGTAGAAATACGTTCGCTGGCAATTCGGCCCAGCGAATCCAGCTCGCGCGACTGGCTGCCCAAAAATTCGCGCGCGAGACTCAGCTCACGATTGACCACCCCAAGGCGGGTCTCAAGCTCGGCAGATTCAGCCGAAAGCATCGCCGCCGTATCGGCAAACCGGCGCGCCTCGCGGCTCGAATTGCGCATGGCGACCAGCCATGCAATGCCGATCAGCAGAACCGGCACAGACCAATCGATGATCCACTTGGTCCATTGCTGCGGCGTGCTCGAAACGTTGAGAAGTTCACCGCGCAAGGCCCAGATATAAAATCCGCTCCATGTCGCAATAGCCGCGATCGCCAGGGTCGGTACAACCCAGCCAAAGCGCGCGCGGGGCGGGGCGTAATCCTCTTCCTCCAGCAAATATTCATCGCTGTAGTCATCGGACAGCTCAGCCTCATCCTCGGCCTCAAAGCTGGTCTCCAGCTCCTCGCCTTCGATGGGTTGGTTGGGCGCATCCTGCGCGGCTTCGGACCCTACGGCCCGGATATGTGGTTCGCGAGACATGTATGGTTAAATACCACACAACCACAAAGGATAAACCCCGCATTAACTCTCACACGATAAAGCGAAGCATATGGCGTATGAAAATGGTGCTCTTGATGCAACACTAGCGGCCGCAGCCGGAGATGATCCAGCGTTGCGGCAAGAGCTGCGCGCAGCTCTGATTGAAAGCGCTCATAAGCAGTTGGACCTTCTCAAACGCTCCCGCTGCGATGGCAATTGGCATGTTGCGGCCATGCGTCTCAAAGGCCTCGCCGCCAGCTTTCACGCAGAAGACCTGCTGAACGCAGCCGAAGACGCATTGGCCAGCGCGCCCGGCGAACCCGCCGCAATCCGCGCGATTGAGGACGTCTTGGCGCAGGTTGCCGCACCCAAGCGCTAAAAGATTATCGGTAAAAGCGCCGCGCCGCCGCTTGGCATAGCGCGTCCATTGGCTTTACCCCCGATGCATTCGGAGGGAATTGGCCTTGCGTACCGCCTTATTAGCCGCGCTGAAACGCACAGAAACGGGCGAAATTCGCGCGTTCTTGTCGCTTGCCGGACGCAGCGTGCTGGCGTGGCAATTCGACCTTGCCCGCGCGCTGGGGTGCGAGCGAGTGATCTGCCTGTGCGAAGCAGCCGGGCCAGAGATCCTCGACATCCAGCACGAAGCAGAGACCGCTGGCGTGCAATTCCACGCGATTAGGGGCCCCTTGCAGCTTGTTGGCCTGATCACGGCGGATCAGGACCTGATGATGATGCTAGACGGCCTGGTGATTGAGCCAGAACTTGCCACATCGCTCAATAAGCAAGGCCGAGTGATCGCGACCATTCCCGCCACCAGCAGCCTAGCCCAAGAGCATTCCGGTGACTTTGAGCGCATCGACGCAGAGCGCGCCTGGGCGGGGCTGGCCATTCTGCGTGGGCGATTGGCGGAAAAGCTGGCCGATCTGCCCGGCGATGGCGATACGATGTCGCTGCTTCTGCGTTTGGCGCTGCAAGCAGGTGAGAAAAGCGTTTCCGTGGATGCAGAAAGCCTGAGCGCCGACGGATTGTTGCTCGCGACTGATCCCGAGGCGCTGGAGAAACGCCAGATCGCTCTCATTGAGCGCAGCGCCCAGAGCAAGCCTTGGACAGGGCCATCGCAGGCGGCGGCGGCTTTGCTCGCTGCAAAAACTGCACCGGCAGGATTGGAACGCAGCCCGGCAATTTCCGCCACTATCGGGCTCGCAAGCGTGGTCACCATGGTCGGGGCTTCTTGGCTCGGGCACTCAGCAGGCGGGTTGTTCGCCGGGGCATTCGGCGCCTTGGCCTTGGCCTTCTCTGATGCGGGCACCCAGCTCAAATCGGCGCTTTATGGGCATGCAGAGTATGCGAAACAATCTCGATTTATGAATGGTTTGCGCGATAGTCTTATCGCGTTTGCACTGACCCTTGGCATGTATCATGGGATAGAAAGCGCCAATCCGACGCTCGTTTTGCCGCTGCTAATGATCGGCCTTCTTCACCTCGCATCCGCCACTGAAAACGCCCCTTGGCGCGCCTTTTGGGGCGATCGAACACTTCAGCTGGCGGCGCTGGGGACATGTGCCATTTTCGGACAGCTGACAGCGGGGATTGCCGTTCTTGCGCTAGGCGCTTTAGCGCATGCTTTGCTGCGTCTTCAGAAAGCTGAAACGACGCGCGAGTAACAATGCGTGCCGAGAGGCGTGCAACGGGGGCAAAGCCACGATGGAAAGATCCGCGCACACCGCGATCGAAACCATCCTGAGGGATGAATTGGCGCGTGGTGACACCGCATTGAGCGGGGTCGCGCCCGTTCTTGCGCATATGCTTTCCGGTTCTGGCGGCTCATTGGTCAGCGAAGCGATTGTTGCGAAATTGCGTGGGATGCTCAGCCATATGGCCAGCCAATTGCTTGGCTCCAAAACGCCCGATTTCAACGCCGACGAGGCCGATCGCTTGGCCGCTGCACTCGCCAACGACAGCGCGATTTTGAGCCATTGCTACGCAGCCGCAATCGAAGGCCATCTGGCCGGAAGATTGGAACGTAAAACTGCGCTCGATCAGATTCTTACGCCCCTGATGCAAGAACTGATCGCATCCGAGAACAGCGATGTCGCTGAGCTGGCCATGGCGGCCATGGCCGCGCAATCGCGCTTCGTGCAATATCAAAAGCGGATGCATTTGCCTCTCACAGAGCTGCCCGCGGAGCTTTTTCAGAGTCTGCTGCACAATTGGGCTCAGGCGCCTGAAAACACGGCGAACGAGGCCGAAATCGCCGCAACGCGCGCTGGGACGGATCAATTGAAGGTAGCCTATGACGAGGGCGCGACGCGTGTCGGTCTGCTGTCACGACTCGTTTCGGCCATGCGGGGCGGGGCGAGGGCATCGCTGGAGCTCGAACATGCGGGATTTGCGCTGTTTACCACCGCCTTGGGCACGCTTACACGCCAGGCCCGCGAACTGGCTGTTCTGTCCTGTCATGAACGCCAATCCGCCCGGCTCGCACTCGGCCTGCGCGCAGCGGGAATGATTGAACGCGAGATTGAGCGCCAATTTGCTCTGCTGCACCCTGACCAACAATTGCCCGGCGGATTTGACGATTTGCTCCCCGATCGCGCGCAAAGCCTGCTAGGACATGGGGCAATGCGCGCCGATACGAGCGCGGTGATGAGCGGAACGACCTAAACGGACGATGAGTAGCAACGACACCTTGCTGGCCGCGCGGGGCCTTACCGATGATCAAGATCGGTTGCTGTCGGCTGATGAGCCGCTGGCGGACCTGCATGCCCGCTGCGGCGGCGCTCTACCTGGCGTTCTGGCCGTTCCAGAGCTGCTAGAGCTGGTGCGTCAGGGTCGGACTTTTGGCCTGCGCCTTGCCCGCGAATTCGCCGCTTTTGATGGCGAAGACATGGTTTCCGGGTTTGTCCGCATCCATCCGCTGGCCGGGGATGCAGGCGGTGGGTGCGAGATCCTGATCGAAAACTGGCACCGGCGCGAGGCGCGGCCTGACAGCGAGGCAAAGCTCGCTAAACGGCTTGATGCCATCGACCGCGCCACCGCAGAGATCACCGCGCGGCTTGATCGCAAGCAGAATGTTCAATTGCTAAGCGCGGCTGCGAGTGATGCTATCGAGCTTGAGGATGCGGTCAGTAGTGATCCCGGTAAGAACTGGACAGATTACATCGCGCTGCAAGGCGTCGCCCATCATCAACCGCTGCACTGGCGCCTGCTGGACGGCGCAGCCTGCAAGGTTCCCGGGTCTCAGCGCCATTGGCGCGCGCGCTTAATCCCGCTTGGCCCAGCAGCAGAGGCGCCGCGCGGGTTTGAGCTGCTGCTGACCTCTGACGAGCCGCTAGTCACTGAAGCAGTCAGCGCAGGCGGCGGGAAAACGCGCGAAGACGCTCATATGGAGCTGATCGGCAGCGCGCTGACCCCTGCTTTGCGTCAGCCAATTGCCCGCGTCATCGCCAATGCGGAGACAATCCGGTCCAAACTCGCCGGACCATTGCGCGATGAATATGCCGAATACGCCGGCAATGTTGCCTCGGCAGGCAAGCACCTCAACGCGATGCTGGAGGATCTTGCCGACCTGCACGTGGTCGAAAGCGATGGGTTTAAGGCCGCCCGCGAGAAAGTTGACCTGATTGATGCGACGCGGCGCGCGGCGGGCATACTGGGCGTGCGAGCACAGGCGCGCAACATCACGCTCGATTTGCCGGACGAAAGCTCAAAAGTGATCGCAATTGGCGAGTTTCGCCGCGTGCTTCAGGTGCTGATCAACCTGATCGGCAATGCGATCATCTACTCACCCGACAGCAGCACAATCACCGTCAGCGTCGATGATAGCGATGGACAAGGGGACCGCGCCAGTGTCACCGTGGCCGATCAAGGCCCCGGCGTTGCGGCGGCGCAAACCACACGAATTTTCGATAAGTTTGAACGGCTTGGCCGGGAAAATGATGGTGGCTCCGGGCTCGGTCTCTACATCTCGCGGCGCTTGGCGCTGGCGATGGACGGCGATTTGACGCTGGAGAGCGAAGCGGGCGAGGGCGCGCGCTTCACGCTAAGCCTGCCTAAGACGAAGTAGAGAATGACCGTTAGGTCGCGGCGGCCACTACCTACGAATACGCTCAGCCGCCCACAGCAGCAGCGCACCAATCAGCAATGTGATGAGGCCGTAAAGCGTCCATTCGCGCTTTGCGAGCATGAAGCTGTTCTCGGGCCAATTGAGCACGCCTGCGCCCTGCAAAGCCCACATTCCGCCTGAGAAAACGAGCGCGGCACCAAATACTTGGAGCACCAGTCTTGCGATAGTGCGTCCCATTGGTGCCGCGCTCCTTTTTCTCGCTTAGCGTTTGTCCAGCGGCACGTAGTCGCGGGTCGTCGGGCCAGTGTAAAGCTGACGCGGACGACCGATGACCTGGCCTGGATCGGAGATCATTTCGTTCCACTGTGCGACCCAGCCCACGGTGCGCGCAAGCGCGAACAGAGCGGTGAACATGGTGGTCGGGAAGCCGATCGACGACAGGATGATCCCGGAATAGAAATCCACGTTCGGAAACAGCTTCTTTTCCTTGAAATAATCGTCGTTTAACGCGAGCTCTTCAAGCTGCAGAGCGGTCTCAAACACAGGGTCTGTGACGTTCAGCGCTTCAAACACTTCACGCAAGGTCTGCTGCATCACGGTCGCACGCGGATCGTAATTCTTATAAACCCGGTGGCCAAAGCCCATCAGGCGGAACGGATCGTTCTTGTCCTTCGCGCGCTCGATGTAGTGCGGGATGCGGTCAGGCGAGCCGATTTCCTGCAGCATGTTGAGCGCTGCTTCGTTGGCACCGCCATGCGCCGGGCCCCACAGGCAGGCAATGCCCGCTGCGATACAGGCGAATGGGTTTGCGCCTGAAGAACCGGCCAGACGCACGGTCGAAGTCGAGGCGTTTTGCTCGTGGTCAGCATGCAGGATGAAGATGCGGTCCATCGCTTTTTCGATGGCTGGGTGCACCTCATATTCCTCAGCCGGAACACCGAAGGTCATGCGCAGGAAATTACCCGTGTAGCTGAGGTCATTCTTCGGCTGCATGAAAGGCTGACCGACAGCATATTTATACGCCATCGCTGCAATTGTCGGCATTTTCGCGATCAAGCGGTGTGAGCTGATCTTGCGGTGCTCTGGATCAGAGATGTCGGTGCTGTCGTGATAGAACGCAGACAGAGCGCCAACCACGCCGCACATAATCGCCATAGGGTGCGCGTCGCGGCGGAAGCCCTGGATAAACTGCCGCAGCTGATCGTGCAGCATCGTATGCCGCGTGATCGTGTAGTTGAAGTCTTCCATCTCAGCGGCATTAGGCAGCTCGCCGTTGAGTAAGAGATAGGAGACTTCCATAAAACTGGAATGTTCCGCCAGCTGGCCGATTGGATAACCGCGGTGAAGCAAAACGCCTTCGTTCCCGTCGATATAGGTCAGCGCGCTTTCACAGCTCGCCGTTGACTTATAGCCAGGATCAAACGTGAACGCGCCCGTTTGGCCATACAGCTTGCGGATGTCGATTACATCTGGTCCGGTGCTGCCTTCGAGCACGGGGAAATCGTAGGTTTCGCCCCCCAGCTCGAGCTTTGCCTGTTTGTCTGCCAAAACCTGTCTCCTCAAATTCTACCTACTGCTTCCAAGCGCGGTTTCGCTCGCGCTCAGCCTCAGCCGGCTTGCGCGTCCAAGCGCGCCAAAGCTTCTTCCCGTCCCAATAGGACCAGAACATCGAAAATACCGGGCGAATTCATCGTTCCGGTGAGAGCTGCACGCATAGGCTGCGCGAGCTTGCCAAAGCCCAGCTCGTGGGCTTCAGCGAGTGCCTTCGTAGTGGCTTCGAGGGCCTCACTTGTCCAGTGATTTTCCTGCGATAATGCTTGCACAACCAGCGAAAGCCGGGCCCGGCCGTCTTCGTCGAGCGATTTCGCCGCCTTCTCGGTCATCTCCAGCGGGCGCTGCGCAAACAAAAAGCCAGCCCCTTCAGCGAGTTCATCAATGTTCTTCGCACGCACTTTCAGCACCGGCATGGCTTTGGTCAAAAGCTCCAGATTCGCGCCGCTTTCGATCCGGCCCATAGCCAATTTCGCCAGCATCGCGTCATCCGCCTCGCGAATGTAGTGACCATTGAGGCTTTCCAGCTTCTTCAGATCAAAACGCGACGGGCCTTTGCCAACACCGCTCAGGTCAAACAGCTCAATCGCTTCTGCACGGGTGATCTCTTCGCGGTCGCCATGCGCCCAACCAAGCCGGAGCAGATAATTAAACAAAGCGTCAGACAATATGCCCATTTCGTCGAGATAGGCCTCTACGCCGAGCGAACCATGACGCTTCGACAATTTCGCTCCGTCCGCCCCGTGGATCAGGGGGATGTGGGCATATGTAGGCTCGGGCCAATCGCCTTCGACTTTATCCATCGCATGATAAATTGGCAGCTGGCGAAAGGCGTTGTTGAGGTGGTCATCACCGCGGATCACATGGGTCACGCCCATGTCGTGATCGTCAACGACAACGGCCAGCATATAGGTCGGCGTGCCATCAGCGCGCAGGATGATGTAATCGTCGAGCTCTTCGTTCTTAACCGAGACGGAGCCTTGCACTTCGTCAGCAATGGCCGCCTCGCCCGATTGCGGGGTCTTCAGCCGAACGACATAGGGCGCGCCCTCTGGCGCTTCGGATGGATCGCGGTCGCGCCAGCGCCCGTCATAGCGCATCGGCAGCTTTTTCTCGCGCTGCTCTGCGCGCATGGCTTCAAGCTCTTCCGGCGTGGCAAAGCACTTATAGGCAAATCCCGCATCCAGCAGCTTATGCGCCACTTCTGCATGGCGATCCGCACGCTGCGACTGGAATACCGGCGCCTCGTCATAATCGAGACCAAGCCAATCGAGCCCGTTGATGATCGCATCAATCGCTTCCTGAGTGGAGCGCTTACGGTCGGTATCCTCAATCCGCAGCAAAGCCTTACCGCCGTGATGACGGGCATAAAGCCAGTTGAACAAGGCCGTGCGCGCGCCGCCAATATGCAAGAAGCCCGTGGGCGAGGGGGCAAAGCGGGTAACAATCGCTTTTGCGCTTTCGCTTGCCATAGCCAGTGAATTCCTTTTCAAGTTGCACATGGGCCAAGAGGGGGCGCCAAATGTGCCGATTGGCGGCGGGGCTGGTGAAAGCCCCAATGCCAGTGATGTTGCAGTGCAGCGCCATTGGCGCAAGGCCCCGGCTTTGTCCAGTATTGGGTCCAGTCTTGGCCCCGGTATAGCCTCCAAAATTGAAGGTTTTTTGGCAGGGGCGGGTTTTGACCGCGCGCCTTGGATCGCCGTGCTGTTTGCAGGCGGTCTTCTATCATGGTTCGCGCTTAGCTCGCCGCTGCAATGGGCCGCAGGGATCGGGGTAGGATTGCTGCTAGCTGTCGCGGGCGCCGCAATTTGGCGCGGCGTCGAGGACCGCGTGCTGCTGAGACAGACGTTGATTACCGTCGGGCTGGTGTTTGCCGCCGGGATCGCGACCATATGGATGCGCTCAGAACTGGTCGGCGCAGAGCCGATTAATCGCCCAATTGTTGAACGCGTGCAAGGCTTTGTCCTCGAACGCGAAGATCAACCCTCACGCGAGCGCATCCGATTGGTTCTGGCGATGCGTGACGCAGAGAATGGCGAAAGCCGCAAGATCCGTGTGAATGTGCCTCAGGATAAGGTGGTGGATGGCTTGAGCGAGGGATCGGTGGTGCGCCTGCGCGCGCGCCTGATGCCGCCAGCCTCGCCAATGTTGCCGGGCTCGTACGATTTCGCCCGCGCCGCTTGGTTTCAGGGGCTCGCTGCCACTGGTAGCCTGGTGGGAGAGATCGAGCTGATGGAGGGAGGGCGTGACACCGGCGCCATCCCAAAGGTTCAGCGCGTGCTCTCGGCCCATGTGCGCGAGCGGGTGGACGGCTCAGCAGGCACGATCGCGGCGGCTTTTGCGAGCGGCGACCGTGGCGGGATTGCCGAGATCGACGAAGTCGCAATGCGCGATGCGGGACTAACCCACTTGCTCTCGATCAGCGGTCTGCATGTTAGCGCGGTGATCGCTGCGGCTTATTTGGTGACGTTGAAGCTGTTGGCCCTCTTCCCCGCCGTCGCGCTTCGCGTGCGCCTGCCAATCCTCGCAGCCGGAGCCGGGGCACTGGCAGGGGTCGGCTACACACTGCTGACGGGGGCCGAGGTCCCGACTGTGCGCAGCTGCGTCGCGGCAATGCTGGTGTTGATTGCGCTCGCAATGGGGCGCGATGCGTTGTCGCTCCGAATGGTGGCGATGGCGGCAATTTTCGTCATGTTGCTCTGGCCGGAATCGGTGGTGGGGCCGAGCTTTCAGATGAGCTTTTCCGCCGTGATCGCGATTGTTGCGTTGTCGGGCTCTGGACCGGTGCGTGCGTTCCTCGCAGCGCGGGAGGAAACATGGCTGAGGCATGTCGGCAGGCGTGTCATCATGCTGTTCATAACCGGCCTGGTGATCGAGATCGCGCTGATGCCGATCGTTCTGTTCCATTTCCATAGGGCTGGTGTCTACGGCGCTTTTGCCAATGTCATCGCGATCCCGCTGGTCACTTTCATCTCCATGCCACTTATCGCATTTGCGTTGTTCCTTGATCTGATCGGCCTTGGCGCGCCCGCCTGGTGGCTGGTGGAACGCTCACTCGAGCTGTTGCTTGCCATTGCGTATTGGACTTCGAGCCAGCCCGGTTCGGTTAAGCTGATGCCTCAGATGGGAAGGCTGACCATTGCACTGTTTGTCATTGGCGCACTATGGCTAGCCCTCTGGAACGGCCGCACGCGATTGCTCGGATTTGCACCTGTTGCGGCGGCTTCGATCATGCTGATGGTGACGCCTATTCCTGATGTGCTGATCGGGCGCGATGGCCGCCATGTTGGCGTGACAATGGACGGCACGCTGTTGTCGCTGCGCAATTCGCGCTCGTCCTATGCGCGTGACAATCTCCTCGAATTGGCCAGCGTTTCTGCTGACCCCATTCCGATGGCGGAATGGCCCGGCGCGCGGTGTTCTACCGAGTTCTGCTTGCTCCAGATTGAGCGCGGGGGCCGCGCCTGGACCATTCTGATGGCGCGTAACCGCGAGCTGATCGAGGAACGCGCGCTGGCCGCCGCTTGCGCAAGAGCCGATATCGTCGTGGCTGACCGGTATCTGCCGTGGTCTTGCAAACCCAAATGGCTCAAAGCCGATCGCGGCTTCTTGCAGGAGCATGGCGGTCTGGCGCTCAATCTGTCATCCGAGCGGATCACCAGCGTCGCCCACACTCAGGGCCAGCATGGCTGGTGGCGCGGGAAAGCTGACGAATAAGCCAGCCACCCGCACGACCTATCCACATGAAGCTCAGTGGTAGCGCCGCAGGAGGCCTGCGAGCTTGCCCTGAACCTGCACTTCGCCCGGTTGATAGACCTGCGCATCATAGGCAGCATTGGCCGGATCAAGTCGCACAGTACCGCTGTCGCGGTGGAGGTATTTGAGCGTTGCTTCCTCACCGCGGACCAAAGCCACAACGATTTCGCCATCGCGCGCGGCATCCGTGCGCTTAACCAGCGCAAAGTCACCGTCGAAGATGCCCGCCTCAATCATCGAATCGCCAGACACCTCAAGCGCGTAATGCTCACCCGGTCCCAGCAACGCCGCCGGCACAGGAAGGCTGCTTTGCCCCTCTAGCGCCTCAATCGGAGCGCCCGCCGCGATCCGGCCATGCAATGGTACCTCGATCACGTCATTCGCAGGCTCTGGGCTGGTGTCATTCGCGCTGGGCATGGATGTCGCCCGAGAGACCACATCATTGGCCACCGCTGCCGCAGCGCGCGGAGCAGGGGTTGCATCCTCAGGCTGCTTGATCACCTCAAGCGCGCGGGCCCGATTGGGCAGACGCCGGATGAAGCCACGTTCCTCCAAAGCCGAAATCAGTCGGTGCACACCCGACTTGCTCTTAAGGTCGAGCGCTTCCTTCATTTCTTCAAAAGAGGGTGAAATTCCCGTCTCTTCAAGCCGCTCTTGGATAAAGCGGATCAATTCGTGCTGCTTTGCCGTCAGCATTACGATAGTCTCCCTAAAACAGGTCGATCGCCCCAGCGCCGGTTAGGGTGGCGAGGGACCATTTCGCGCACCAATAACGTGAACGAATGCGGAACAATTAGGAAACTTCATTCACCAAGTCAAGTCGGCAAGTCACGCAATACCGCCATTTTCGAGGGTTAATGCGGTTACGAGTTCTCCCATGCTCGCCGCATCCGCGCCTTCGCGCCGCACGATCAGGCAGTTCGCACCCGCCAAAGCCGCGAGCGCGCTGGAGTCCTGAGAGCCTGCGCGGCGCACCGTGCGCCCATCGTGAACAGCGCGCAAGAACTCGCGCCGTTTTCCAATCGCTGGCAGGTCCTCTGCCAGAGGCAGGGTCAAGGCAGAGGGCAGCGGAGAGCCAGCGCCCATGGCCGCACGCACCAGTGGCAAAGCGAACAGGAAGCACGTCACAAAGCTGGACACAGGATTGCCGGGCAGGCCGAGGATCACCTGCCGCGTGCCATCGGCGCGTTCCCGCGTCGCCACCATCAGCGGCTTGCCCGGCTTGATCGCGACTTTCCAGAACGCGAGTTCAGCGCCCCATGCCTCCAGTGCGGGCTGGATCAGGTCATGGTCGCCCACCGATGCGCCGCCGGAGGTGATGAGAATGTCCGCATCCTCCGCCTTGGTCAACGCGCTCGCCAAGGCGCTGTGATCGTCTGGCACGGGGCCGATGCGCGCCACATCGCACCCGAGCGGGCGCAGCATGCTGGCGATCATCGCGCCGTTGCTTGCCGGGATTTGGTCCGCGCCGCATTGCTCTGGGTCTGCGGCCAGTTCGTCCCCGCTGTCGAGCACAGTAACGCGCGGAGCCGCTCGCACACTGAGCCGTCCGTGGCCCGCCGATAGCGCGAGCGCGAGTTGCCCTGGCCCGATGCGGGTGCCAGCGGTGAGGACCGTATCGCTTTCGGCAAAGTCGAAGCCGCGCATCCGCACGTGCTTTCCCGCCGGCGGCGTGTCGCTCGCGCTCACCAGCCTGCCGTCGACATCGGCGTTCTCCTGGATCAGCACGCGGTCAGCGCCCTTTGGCATATGCGCTCCAGTCGATATCCGGACACATTCGCCATGGGACAGAGCGCCTGAGTATGGCGTGCCTGCTCGGCTCTCTCCCACGCGCTCCCACGGGCCATCACCAGCAATCGCATAGCCATCCATTGCCGATAGGTCCGCAGGTGGCTGCGTGCGCCGTGCGGTGAGGTCCTCCGCGAGATAGCGCCCCAGCGCTTCCTCAGCGGGCAGCTCGCACGTCGGCATCTCTGGTGCGAGCTCCAGCAGCCGCGTCTGCGCATCTTCCAAGGTCAGTAGCGCGCTCAAAGGTCGGCCTTCCAATGCCCGCTCTTGCCCCCGCGCTTCTCGATCAGGCGCACCTCGCCGATCACCATGCCCTTATCGACCGCCTTGGCCATGTCGTAGATCGTCAGCAGCGCGGTCGACACAGCGACCATCGCCTCCATCTCAACACCGGTCTTGCCGGTCAGCGAAGCGCGGGCGGTCGCCCGGATCGCGTCCTCCTCGAAGGTGAAGTCGATCTCCACCGCGTCGAGCGCAAGCGGATGGCACAGCGGGATCAGCTCGCCTGTGCGCTTGGCCGCCATGATCCCGGCAATCCGCGCGGTGCCCAGCACATCTCCCTTGGGCGCATTGCCATTGCGCACCGCGGCCAGCGTCTCTGCCGTCATTGCGATCCTGCCAGAGGCAACCGCGACGCGTTCGCTCGCGGCCTTACCGCCGATGTCGACCATGCGGGCCGCGCCGTCTTCGCCGAGATGGGTGAGTTTGCTCATCGCTTCGCTCCCTTCGCTTCATCGTGCGTAGAGCACGCTTGGAACACCTGGAACACAGTACAGGGGTTTAAAACCAATCGATCAAAGGCGCGGGTATTGATCGGATTTATCGATGGTGAGGGAGGGGGTGCTGGAAAACTCATACCGATCTTCTGCCAGCTTTGCGGAATGTAGGACAGGCCCTGTGCAAAGGGCCGCCTAGCCGTTCAGCAATTTCCGCGTCGCCGCCGCCACATCATCCGCCCGCATCAGGCTTTCCCCGACCAGGAAAGTACGCACACCGGCCCGCGCGAGCCGGGTGCAATCTTCATGGCTGTTGATCCCGCTTTCGCCGACGATCAAAGCGCCTTCAGGGGCGAGGGGGGCAAGCCGCTCGGTCGAAGCAAGATCAGTGGTGAAAGTCTTGAGATCACGATTGTTCACCCCGACCAAAAGCGACTTGAGCGAATGCGCGCGTTCCATCTCTGCCTCATCGTGCACTTCGACCAGCACATCCATGTCATGCTCGCGCGCGGCCTCCTCGATTTCCTGCATCTGAGCGTCTTCAAGCGCTGCGACAATAATCAGAATCGCATCCGCCCCAATTGAGCGAGCCTCGGCGCATTGCCAAGGATCGACCATGAAATCCTTGCGCAGAACCGGCAGGTTGCAGGCAGCGCGCGCCTCAATCAGAAAATCCTCGTGTCCCTGAAAATAGGGCTTATCGGTGAGCACAGACAGGCAGGTCGCCCCGCCAGCCTCATAATCGCGCGCATGGTCCGCCGGGCGAAAGTCCTCGCGGATGATCCCTTTGGAGGGTGAGGCCTTTTTGACCTCAGCGATCAAGCCAAAGCCGGATGTGCTCGCCTGGCGCAATGCCAATTCAAACCCGCGCACCGGGCTTTGTTCGCTCGCCCGGCTCTCCAGATCAGCAAGCGAGATGGAGGCCTTGCGCGCATCCACTTCGCGGCGCTTGGTGGCGCAGATTTCTTCAAGTTTGTTCATGATGCCCGGCCTATTTCGCCAATTCGATCCAGCGGGCAAGCAATTGTTTCGCCTTACCGTTGTTCAGGGCTTCTGCCGCCATTTCAGCGCCAATGCCCCAATCGTCGGTCTTGCCCGCGACGATCAAAGCCGCCGCCGTATTGAACATCACCGTATCACGATACGCGCTTTTTTCCCCGTCGAGCAGCGCGGCAAGGGCCTTCGCATTGTGCTGGGGGTCGCCGCCACGGATCGCTTCCAGTGGTGCGTGGTCTAGCCCCGCTGCGCTGGCATCGACGCGCTTCATGCTAAAATCACTCCCCGCCACGTCAGCGACTTCATTACCGCCGGCGAGGCTCAATTCATCGAGTCCTTCATCGCCGGACACGATTAAAGTGCGCTCTGTGCCCAAGCGCGCGGTCGCATCGCCATAGATCGGCACGTAACCGGGACGGGCGATGCCGATCAACTGGCGTTTTACGCCGACGGGATTGGATAGCGGCCCCATTAGGTTGAAGATCGTTCTGCGACCCAGTTTCTTGCGGATCGGTTGGATGCGCCCCATCGCCGGATGATGATTGGGCGCGAACAGAAAGCAGATGCCGATTTCGCCCAGCGTCTTTTCAGCGGTTTCGCCCGCGACCTTCATGTCGAGGCCTAGCACTTCCAATGTATCGGCCACGCCTGCTTTGGACGAGATCGCACGATTGCCGTGGCGCGCCACGGGCACGCCGCAGGAGGCGACAACCAAGCCCACAGCGGTCGACACGTTGAGCGTATGGTGGCCATCACCGCCTGTGCCGCATACATCAATGGCATTGTCCGGCCCGGCGACGGGGACGAGGCGCGCCCTCAATGCCCGAGCGGCTCCGGCGATTTCTTCCGCTGTCTCACTGCGCTCGGTCATCGCCAGCAGAAAACGCGCAATTTCTTCGTCGCTGGCCTCACCGTCGAGGATCCAGCCAAACACCTCTTCAGCTTCGGCTTCGCTCATATGCGGGACGGCAAGGGGAAGTGTCTTCATCGGGCGAGTTCTTTCAGTTCAAGGCCGCAGAGCGTTATGAAATTGGCGAGCAGATCATGGCCATGCTCGGTCGCAATGCTTTCTGGGTGAAATTGAACGCCGTGGATCGGCAGGCTTTCGTGCCGAAAACCCATCACCGCCGCGCCGTCGAGGCCGGGGGTCTCGCTGTGGGCATTGGCGATAAGGCCGGTGGGTTCCTGCTCGACCACCAGGCTGTGATAGCGCGTCGCGTTGAAGGGCGAGGGCAGACCAGCGAACACGCCGGTGCCGTCGTGTGTGACGGGCGAGGTTTTGCCGTGCATCAAACCGCCGCGCACCACTTTGCCGCCGAAATGCTGGCCGATGCTTTGGTGGCCAAGGCATACGCCGAGCAAGGGCCTCTCCGCATCCGCGCAGGCGGCGACCAGATCAAGGCTGATCCCTGCCTCATCCGGAGTACGCGGGCCGGGCGAGATGAGAAAACCACTGGCATTTGTAGCGATCGCTTCACGCGCGCTCATCGAGTCATTGCGCTCCACCCGGACATCCGCGCCCAGCTCCATCAGATAATGGACGAGGTTGAAGGTGAAGCTGTCGTAATTGTCGATGACGAGTATCATGCGTGCGTCCCCGGATCAGCGATTGGTAACAGCGATGATCGGGCCAAGCCCGGTGCGACTGTCGAGCCGCTCGCTTGCCGGATCCCACAGCGATGAAACCTGACCATCGAGATAAAGCGCATCGGGCACGTTCAGCTCGTCACGGTAAAACCGGGCAAGCTGGCCAAAGCTGAGCGGTGCCTCTGAGCGCACGAAATGCGCCTTGCCAGACTTATCAATGCCAACGCCGTTGCGGATCGCCCGGCTTGGGCCGTTTTCGGCGATTTCCGGGTGCAGCTTCCCGCCGATCACCAGCATCGGGCCGGATTGCGTCCCGAATTGCGGGCGGTCACGGACGTTTGAAAAGAAGCTGTCAGAGGTGCGGATGCGCCATGATCCGCCGGTGCCATAGAAAACGCCATTGGGCTTCAGATGGAAATTGCCCGACCCGTCCGAGCGGTTGAGTTCTTTGATCCGGTCGCCGCCTTGCACGTAATAGCCAATGGGCTGACCGTTATCGCCGTACATCCCGCCGTTCACCGCAAAGGCGACGGTGCTGTGATCGATGCTGCGGGCAAAGGCGCTGAGCGAGCCGTAAGCCGCGCCGCCGCTGGGTCCGAGCGCGGTGCGAATGCGGTGCTTGGCCGGGTCAGCGACGCAATGGGTCAGGCGCACGCCCTCAAACGTCGCTGACTTGCAGGCGGAGGCGACCGCCGGGGTTTCTTCCGCCTCAGGCAGATCCTCTTCTGCCACTTCCACCACTTCGGGTGCGGGCATGTCGGAATGATCGCCAATCGCGGCTCTGGTGACAGGTTCGCCCGCTGGCTGCTCCTGACAAGCGGCAAGCGCGAACATTGCGGCGAGCATGAGGGCCAAACGCTTCATTGGCCAAACCCCGGCTCGCCCGCGACCCGCACGGCTTCGCGCGCGGCGGCGATCAATGCTCCCGCCTTCGCGCCGCATTCCGCGAGCTCATAGTCTGGATCGCTATCGGCGACGATCCCGGCGCCAGCCTGCACATGCATCATTCCATCCTTCACCACGGCCGTGCGCAAGACAATGCACGAATCGACCGATCCATCGGGCGCGAAATAGCCCACCGCCCCGGCATAGGCACCGCGTGTTTCCGGCTCCAGCTCAGCGATGATCTCGCACGCCCGAATCTTGGGCGCGCCGGACACCGTGCCCGCTGGAAAGCCCGCGAACAGCGCATCAAGCGCGTCTTTATCTTCCGCCAGCTCGCCAATCACATTGCTGACAATGTGCATGACATGGCTGTAACGCTCAATCGTGAAGCTGTCCGTCACCTCCACGCTACCGCGCGCGGCCACCCGGCCCACATCATTGCGTCCCAGGTCAAGCAACATGAGATGCTCTGCCAGTTCTTTCGGATCAACCAGCAGGCTGGCCTCATTGGCCTTGTCCTCGGCCGCATCCTTGCCGCGCGGCCTGGTGCCAGCGATGGGGCGAATAGTGATCTCTTTCTTGCCGCTCGCATCATCGCGCACCCGCACGAGGATCTCTGGGCTGGAGCCGACAATCGCAAAGCCCGGCAGGTCGAGGAAATAAAGGAACGGCGAGGGGTTCACCCGGCGCAGCGCGCGGTACAGCTCCAGGGGGGGCAGCTCAAACGGGCAGGTGAAACGCTGGGCCAGCACAACCTGAAAGATATCGCCAGCGGTGATGTAATCCTTCGCACGGGCGACCATCGCCTTGTAATCCGCCGCGTCCATCACCGGTGACAACTCAGGCTCGGCGGGTTCGTTCATGCGAACGGGCGCAGGGCGGCGCTGCGACAGTTTGCTCAGCGTCTCGTCAATTCGCTCCCCCGCACGGGCAATGGCGCTCTCAACCTCTCCCGCCTGCCAAATCGGCGCGATGCAGAAAAGTTCATCTGTCAGCCCGTCGAACACCAGAATGATGGTCGGGCGCACGAACAACATGTCGGGCAGCTCCAGCTCGCTATCCGGCGCGCGCGGCAAGCTCTCGACCAGACCAATCGTCTCATAGCCGAAATAGCCGACCAGACAGGCAAGCGCTGGCGGCAATTCCTCCGGCACATCAGTGCGGCAGGCCTGCGCAAGAGCGCGCAGCTCCGTCATCGCATCGCCATCACACGGCTCAAACGCCTCGCGGTCGCTGCGCCATGTGGGATTGATCGCCGCCGTCTTACCTTCGCCGCGAAACACGAGGTCAGGATCGAGGCCCAGCAGGCTGTAGCGCCCGCGAATCTCGCCGCCTTCGACCGATTCGAGCAGAAAGTCGCCGCGCCCCGGCTCGATCAAGCGCTGGGCCGCGCCCACAGGCGTATCGCTATCCGCGATAATCCGGCGCCACACCAAAGCAGGCTTTCCCGCCCGCAGCAGTTCGGCCGCGGGCCGCGCATTTTCAGGGGCACCACTCACAGCAATGGCGGCGCGCTTAGGTTTCGCCGGCGAGCTGCTTACGCACCGCCTCGATCGCGTCTTCATTGCGGTCCACGCCCAGCTCTTCACGCATCGCTGCGGTCAATTGCTCGGCATATTCGTTGGAGATTGCCGGGCCCAGCTGAGTCAGCGTCGCTTGCAGCAAGGGATCATCATCCGCCACTTCGTCGGTGCTGATCTCTTCCAGGTCGACCACGAACCAGCCCAGACGATTCGCCCCTTCGAGCCGCTTCGTCGTGCCTTCCGCCATGCTGAACAGCAGAGCGAGCGGCGGGGCGGGGCGCTGCTGCTGTTGCAGCAATTCAGTGCGTCCCAGATCAATCGTCTGGATCGGGGGCAGGCTGGTCTCTTCCGCGTTCACGGCTTCAACCAAAGTGCCTTCGCCGCGCATCCGCTCAAGAATGCGGTCAGCCGCCGCTTGCGCCGCGCTGTGTCCCTCGAACAGACGCCAATCGAACTCAACGCGCTGACGAATGTCAGCGAGCGCTGCGACCGAGCTTTCGGTGACTTCCGGCACTTCAAACACGATGAACACCTGGCCGCGAACAACCTCGGCCAATTGCGGCTCGCCTTCTTCCATTTCGAAAGCGGCACCAAGCGCAGCCTGAAGCTCTGGCGGCGCAGTCGCACCTTCCGCGCTGTCGAACACACGGCCATCGGCGGTTAGGGCAGGGGTCGTCTGCAGTGTCAGGCCAAATTCCTCCGCCACATTGGACAGCGAAATGCCTTCATCAACCTGCTCTTCGATCCGCGCGCTGAAATCAGACAAAGCGGCGGCACGTTTTTCCACCGTTAGTCGCTCAGTGATCTCTGGCGTCGCATCGGCAAGACTGCGGGCTGGCGTGCTAACCACGTCATCGACGCGGGCGATATACCAACCGAGCGAGCTGCGCGCAGGCTCGGCCAATTGACCGCGCGGCGTCGCGAACACTGCCGTGGCAACCGCGCTGCTAGTGACAGAGGCAAGCGAACTTTCGGTCTGGCCTTCGCTCGAAGAGACTGAGAAGCCAGCGTTGCGCGCTGCCGCCTCTAGTGAGGTGCCCGAGCGAACAGCATCGCGAATCGCATTGGCGGCATCTTGGGTCGGCACGAAGAAAGAGCTGATATTGCGCGTTTCAACCGCGGCATATTGATCGGCATCGCGTTCATAACGCGCCGCGATCTCTGCGGCGGTCGGTTCAACACGGGTGTTGATATCCGCCTCGCTGAAGGTCGCATAGCGAATGGTCCGCCGCTCTGGCTGAATATAACGCGTGCGGTTTTCTTCAAAGAATGCACTGATTTGTGCGTCCGTTGGATCGCCTTCCGGCGCAAAGGATGTGCTGGGGATAAGCGCGATCGTGCCTTTGCGGCGTTCCCGTAGCAGGGCGGTGTAACGGCGAGCAATGCTGCTGGGCACTTGTGGTGCGCCAAGCGACGGCACGAGCATTTGCTGGGCTAGCAATCCATCGGCCAGATCGCGGCGCAAAACCGCATCGGTCAGGTTCTGCGAGCGCAGCGCGTTTTGATAGACCGCCTCGTCAAATTCACCGGTTGCCCCGCGGAACGCCGGGATCTGCAGAATTTCGCTGTTCACCAAGTTCGTGCCCGCGCGCAGACCGTATTTCTCGGCATATCCAGCGATCGCATAACGATCGATCAGCTGCTCCAGCACCTCTTCAAGGCCGCCTTGCTCGACAAACATTGGCATGGTCGTGGTCGGGCTTTGCTCGCGCACTTGGCGCAGCGCCGAATTGGCCAATTGGTTCAGTTCAGAGCTGTCGATACGGTCATCGCCAACAACGGCGATCCGGTCATTGCCAGCAACCCCGCCAAAGGTGTTGTTGTTGGCCACATCGCCGCTCGCAAATGCGAATGCGATCAGCACTAGGAACGCCAAGGTCAGACCAAGGCCGATTTTCGATTGGAAGAATTTGCGAAAGAACGAAATCATCTGGTCTTTATTTCCCAAGCCATTAGTGGGCGATTACCGCATGTTCGCGGAATACTGGTCGGGCTTTATCCGCCCTGCGACCTCGCGGCAACAGTCTGCGATGCGTTTTGACTAGATCACTTTAGTCGGCTAGCGGACGCCGCCCCCAGCTCCTAGATAGGAGCGAGATTCGAACACCCTCTTCTATTTGCGCAGGATAACCATATGGCCCAGCGGCCTTACATCGTCGGAAATTGGAAAATGAACGGCACGCGCGCAATGCTTTCTGAAGCTCGCGCAGTAGACCGGGCCGCTCAGCGGCACATGAAGGTGGAGGTCGCATTGGCCCCGCCATACACGCTGATTCATGCGGTTCACCGCGAGGTGGAGCAGATCTGGGTCGGGGCGCAGGATTGCTCGCCCAACCCCGATGGCGCGCACACGGGTGATATCTCTGTCCCGATGATTGCCGACGCAGGCGCAAAGTTTGTGATCCTGGGCCACAGCGAACGCCGCCAGGGTTATGGCGAAACGAACAAGCTGGTGCGCGCAAAAGCGGACGCTGCGCTCGAAGGCGGGCTGCGCGTCATCATTTGCTGCGGCGAAGCGTTGGAAACGCGCGAGGCGGGCAAGGCAGAGACTTTTGTCGCCAGCCAGTTGAAGGCGTCCCTGCCGAAACTTGAGGATGCTGGGGAAAAAGTCACCGTCGCTTACGAACCGATCTGGGCGATTGGCACCGGTAAAACCGCAACCGTGGATGATATTGCCGCGATGCATGCGATGATCCGCACACTGCTGATCGAAACCTATGGCGAAGAGCAGGGCTCAGAAGTCCGTGTGCTATACGGCGGCTCAGTAAATCCTGAAAACGCTGGGGAAATCCTCGGCACGCCAGAGGTTGGCGGCGCTCTGGTCGGCGGGGCCAGCCTGTCGGCAGAGACGTTTATGAACATCGCTCTGGCCGCCGGAGATACGGTCGAGGGATAGGGCCCGATACCCCTCACCGGGTAATCAGGCTTGTGCGCGCGCCGCTGCGCACCTAAATGGCGGTTTCATTCAGATAGGTTTTGTTTAGCTCATGTCGTCGATTTTTCTGTTTCTCACTGTTGTTCAGGCGATTGTCGCCGCCGCGCTGGTTGGCGTGGTCCTCATGCAGCGTTCAGAGGGCGGCGGCCTGGGCATTGGCGGCGGCGGCAACCCCGGCGGCGCATTGGGTGCACGCGGTGCGGCAGATTTTCTGACCCGCGCGACCAAATGGCTAGCGGTGACATTCGTTGCGCTATCTATCGCGCTTGCAGCCGTGGCTGTGGATGCGACCGGCGGCAGCGACATCAGCACGACGATTGACCGCGATGTTCCGGCCGCTGATCCGCTCAGCACAGGCGGCGCAGCTGGCGCGGCACCTGCTCCGGTAGAGCCAACCGGCGAAGAAGACCCGCTCGCCGCTGAATAAGCACGACAATTTCGTAACATTTTGTGATGGCTGTGGATGGGCGCACTTTTGAGTGCGCAATTTGCTTGCCACGAATCCACTTCGAGGCTTAATCCCCAACTCCCATGGCGCGGTACATTTTCATAACCGGCGGCGTGGTCTCCTCGCTCGGCAAAGGTCTCATGGCAGCAAGTCTTGCTGCCCTCCTACAGGCACGCGGGTATAAGGTCCGCATTCGTAAGTTCGATCCGTATCTCAATGTCGATCCCGGCACGATGAGCCCATATCAGCATGGCGAGGTCTATGTGACCGATGACGGGGCCGAAACGGACCTCGATCTTGGCCACTATGAACGCTTTACCGGCGTTTCTGCGCGGCAAAGCGACAACATCACCTCTGGCCGGGTCTACCGCGATATCATCACGAAAGAACGCCGGGGCGACTACTTGGGCGCTACCGTGCAGGTGATCCCGCATGTGACCGACGCGATCAAAGAATTCGCGCTCGATGATCAGGACGATCTCGATTTCATCCTATGCGAGATTGGCGGAACGGTGGGCGATATCGAATCGCTGCCGTTTATGGAGGCGATCCGCCAGCTCAGAAATGATCTGGAGCCGCTGCAAACGTTGAGCGTGCATGTGACGCTGGTCCCTTACATCGCGGCCGCCGGTGAGCTGAAGACAAAGCCGACGCAGCACTCTGTGCGCGAACTCGCCAGCCTCGGCATTAAGCCTGACGTGCTGCTCTGCCGGGCAGAGCATCCCATTCCTGATAGCGAGCGGCGCAAGATCGCCAATTTCTGCAATGTGCGCATGGAATCGGTCATCCCGGCGCTCGATGCGCCTTCAATCTATTCTGTGCCGCTGCAATATCACGAGCAAGGCCTTGATGCCGAGGTTCTGCGCGGCTTCGGTATCACTGACGCGCCTGAGCCTGACCTGTCCCAATGGCATGATGTCACCGACCGCTACTTCAATCCAGAGGGCGAAGTGACAATCGGCGTGATCGGCAAATATGTCGGCCTGCAAGACGCCTATAAGAGCCTTAACGAGGCGCTGGTCCACGGCGGAATGGCCAACCGGGTCAAGGTCAACATCAAGTGGATCGACGCAGAAATCTTTGAAGGCGATGAAGACGAAATCATCGCCAAGTTGGAGCCGCTGCACGGCATTCTGGTGCCCGGCGGCTTTGGCGAGCGCGGCAGCGAGGGCAAGATTGCCAGCGTGCGATTTGCCCGCGAGCGCAACGTTCCCTTCTTTGGCATCTGCCTCGGCATGCAAATGGCCTGCGTCGAAGGCGCACGCGATGCCGGTATCGATGCGGCATCCTCCACCGAATTTGGCGAAACCAGCGAGCCTGTGGTCGGCATCATCACCGAATGGATGACCGAAGAGGGCCTGCAAACCCGCGAAGATGGCGGCGATCTGGGCGGCACCATGCGGCTGGGCGCTTATGATGCGAAGCTTGGCGCGAACAGCCATGTGTCGCGCATTTACGGCGGCGCAGAAGAAATCTCTGAACGCCACCGCCACCGTTACGAGGTCAATGGCGCCTATATCAAACCGCTTGAGCAGGGGGGGCTAGTGTTCTCCGGCATGTCGCCCGACGGCTTGCTGCCCGAAATCGTGGAGCGGCCCGACCACCCATGGTTTGTCGGTGTGCAATTCCACCCAGAGCTAAAGTCGCGGCCGTTCGATCCGCACCCCTTGTTTGCGGGCTTTATCTCTGCCGCGCTGGAGCAATCGCGCCTCGTCTAAGCGCTCTCCTAGCCAATGCATTTGCGCGGCGACTCGCAGCTGATCCGCCTTAGAGCCAGCCATCAGTTCGTCATCTGCAACCTATTTTTGTAGCGTTCTTAAAGCCCTACAAAAATGACCTTGCACCAATTGCAAGTTTACCCTTACCGACGCGGTAAGGAGCTTAGCGGCTTCAACAGGTGGTTGGGGGCAACTCGCCTTATGCAAATAGCGGGACCGCATTGTCGGCCCGTGCACTGCTCGACGCGAGTCTCACCGTCTTCTGCGACCCAGACGGTAAGCCTTGCTAGAGGCGGCAAATGTCGCGGGGGCGGACTTCAACGGTCCGCCCCCACATTTTTCTAGAGAGTTTGTAAGTTGGTGAAGCGAACGGCTTAAGCCGCGTTCGCGTCATCCTCTGATACGTCAGGAACCGCGGTCAGAGTGGCCGCGCCGTTCACTGCAATCTTTTTCGGCTTCATCGCCTCTGGCACTTCGCGCACCAGATCGATCACCAACAGACCATCGGCCAGATCAGCCCGCTCTACGCGGACATGGTCGGCGAGCTCGAACCGGCGTTCAAACCCGCGATTGGCGATGCCAACATGCAGCATCTCGGCCGCATCTTGGGTTTCCTCGCGCTTCTTGCCCTGAACGGTCAGCAGGTTTTGTTGAGCGGTGATCTCGATGTCTTCCGGGCGGAAGCCTGCAATCGCCAGCGTGATGCGGTAATTGTCTTCGCTGTTGCGGGCGATGTTAAACGGGGGGTAATTATCGCTGGAATTGCTGCGAGCCTGGCTTTCGAGCAGGTCGAACAAGTGGTCAAAACCAACGGTGGTCCGGCGATAAGGTGTAAAATCTAGACGTGACATAATTTCAAATCCTCGTGTTTGAGCAATCTGTATTTTCAAAGCGGGCCTGCCGAATGCAGCACCCATTTGCGCCAGCAATAATCCCCAAGACTGGCGGATCGTGCTGACACAGCATATTTAGGGTGCCATACAGTGCCTTTCAAGAGGCAGCGCGCCGGATAAAATGAACGCACTTTCAGTTACTTAAATAGGAAAAGAAGAGTTTTTAATGACCCAGCCTAATATCGATATCTACTCCAAATTCACCTGCCCATTCTGCGTTCGCGCCAAGAATCTGCTGAAGAACAAGGGCGCGGAATTTAACGAGTTTGATATCACCATGGGCGGCCCGAAGAAGGCAGAGATGCTGGAACGCGCGCCGAATGCCCGCACCGTACCGCAAATCTTCATCGGTGATCTGCATGTGGGCGGCTCTGACGATTTGGCCGCGCTGGAAAGCTCGGGCCAGCTTGACGCGCTGCTTGCGGGGTAAGGGCGGCTGATGCCCAACATTGCTGTCTTGCAGATGACTTCGGGGATCGACCCGGAGGCCAACTTCTCGACCATTGAAAAAGCTGCACACGATGCAGTCACACAGGGCGCTGTTATGCTGTTCGCGCCCGAGATGGCGGGTTTGCTTGATCGCAATCGGGCGCGCGCCACCCCGTGGATTAACGGGCCGGGGCCGGATGAGATGGCACAGCGGCTCAGTGAGCTTGCGCAGCTCCTACAAATTGACCTCGCTATCGGATCGATTCCCGTGGCGAGCGACGGCAGCAAATTCGCCAATTGCGCGTTTTATGTCCCCGCCAGCGGCGCGCCCAGCGTAACCTACGACAAGATCCATATGTTCGATGTCGAGCTCGCAAATGGCGAGACTTGGCGCGAAAGCTCAGCCTATCAGCCGGGCACCGATGTCGTCACTGTTCCTGACACCCCGCTGGGCAAGCTTGGCCTCACCATCTGTTATGACATGCGCTTTCCCGCCCTGTTCGAGGCTCTGGGTCAGCGCCAATGCGACGCCATCGCGGTGCCTGCCGCCTTTACCGTGCCCACTGGCAAGGCGCACTGGCATGTTCTGCTGCGCGCCCGCGCGATCGAGGCGCAAGCTTTCGTCATCGCCGCTGCACAGGTCGGCAAACATGAGGATGGCCGCGAGACCTATGGGCACAGCCTTGTGGTCGACCCCTGGGGCGAAGTTCTGCTCGATATGGGCGGCGAGGGGCCGGGCCTCGGCTTTTGCGACATTGATTTGGAGCGGATTAAAGAGGTGCGCGGCCAGCTGCCCAGCCTTGCTAATAAGCGGGAAATCCCCAAATAGGGCGCACCATGATCGTCTTTGACCTCCATTGTGAAAGCGGCCACCGTTTTGAAGGCTGGTTCCGTTCGTCCAGCGACTTTCTCGACCAGAGCGAGGCGGGCTATGTCGCCTGTCCGGAATGCGGGACCACGCGTGTCGCCAAAGCGCCCATGGCGCCGGCTGTTCCGGTAAAAGGCAACAGCGCGCGCAGCGATGCGAAAAAGGCAGAGGCGGTGAAGGAAGCAGTTGAGGCCGCATCGCAAACTGCCTCTGAAAACAAGAAATCAGGCGTGTCTGGCGCGGGCGACACCGCCAAATTGTCTTCAGATTTGATCAAGACGCCTGGCACCCCGGCGGTTCCTGCCAGAGGTGGGCAGCTGTCCAACACGCCGATGACCGCAGAGATGAAATCGGCCATCGCGAAACTCGCAAAGGCGCAGGAAAAGGCGCTCAAGGACAGCACGTGGGTTGGCAATAAGTTCGCCGAGCAAAGCCGCGAGATGCATTACGGTGAGCGTGATGAAGCCCCGATCCACGGGCAGGCGAGCCTCGATGAGGCCAAGGCGCTGGCCGAAGAAGGCGTGCCGATTGCGCCGCTGCCATTCCCGGTTGCACCACCAGAAAAGCTGAATTGATCGATTTTGTTTGCGCCCGCCCATCCGGGCGAGCGATTTCCTCGCTCATGCGATCAGAGATCGGGTGGCCTATGGCCGTCTCCGACTCCGCTACGGGCGGCCACAAGGGCCTTGCGGCGCTGCGCGCCGATATTGCGCGAATAGCAAACCCTGTTATTGGGCTTCGCGGGGCCCCGTAGCTCAGCCGGATAGAGCACCAGATTCCTAATCTGGGGGCCGCGTGTTCGAATCACGCCGGGGTCACCACCATCTCAGATCAGAAAACCCGCCTTTTTCGCGGTGTCGATCATGCCTTGCGCCAGCTCAACTGGGCGATCCTCTTGACAGAAATGCCCGCAGGTAGAGAGCATCGCATGCGGCTGTCCCTTGGCTCCTGCGATCCGCGCGCTCAGCGCCTCGCCAAGTCTGCCGGTTACCGGATCATCTTCGCCAAACAGAGTAAGAAACGGCTTGTCGAAAGCGCTTAGCCCCTCCCATGCGGCGGTGTTCTCTGCGATGCCAGCCATGCCATCCTCGACCGGGACCAGCTGAGGGAAAGCCCTCGCGCCCGCTTTGCTTGGTTCATCGGGGAAGGGCGCATCATAGGCCGCGACTTCTGCTGCGGTTCGCTCTGTCGCGGTGGCGCGTTGGAGCAGGTCGCCGATCTGGAAATCGGGTGAGGCCTTGGCAAATTCGCGCCACGCCAGAAACGCAGGCGAGGGGGTGCCGCCGATCGGCAGGAAAGTGTTGCTGGCCACGACGCAGGCAAAACTGTCCGGTGCCTCGCCAACCATGCGCAGGCCCAACAATCCGCCCCAATCCTGGCAGAACAGAGCGGCGGTTTGGGGTACCACCTTAGAGCGCCATTGGCCAAGCCAATCCATGTGCCGCTGATAGGTGTAGAAGCCAATATCGTCAGGCTTATCGCTCTTGCCGAACCCGATCAGATCCGGCGCGAGGCAGCGAAAGCCCGCATCGACGAGCACCGGGATCATCTTACGGTAGAGATAGCTCCAACTCGGCTCACCATGAAACAGCAGGACCGGCGGGGCATCCTTCGCCCCCTCATCGAGGTAATGCATCCGTCCGGAATGCCCATCGCCCAGATCAATGTCGCACCAGTTTTCCGCGAAGGGATAATCGGGCAGGTCAGCAAAGCGGGCGGGATCATAAGACAGAATTTGCATCAGCGGGTCTCCTCTATCCCCGCTGGGTATCATAGAGCGCCGCGATCAACAGCCACAATCTGAGTTATTGCGCGACGCCCGGTCCGCTCAATTCAGCGCCGCCGATCAGGCCTCTTCACCCACATCCTTGCCCATCGGCACGCGTTCTTTGAAAGTGTGCGTGATGTAAGGGAACGGGATCTCGATACCGGCTTCATCAAGTCCGCGTTTGATCGCGCGCACAACCTGGTCCTTGCTCTCGCGCCCATCGCGCGGCTTTGAGCCAGACCACCAGCGCACGAGGAAATCGACGCTGCTGGAATTGAACTCCTGCGCGAACACGTCGACGCCTTTTTCAGAATCGACGTCTTCAATCGCCTCCACTGCTTTTGAAATAACGTCAGAGGCCTGATCCAGATCGGTATCGTAAGACACGCCGATCACGACACTGTGACGGCGCTGCTCCGCATCGGTCAGGATCTCAACCGGGTTCTTGAACAGGATCGAGTTGGGCACAACGGTCAGTTCACCAGACATCTGCCGGATATGCGTCTCTCGCAGAGTGATATGCTCCACCTTGCCGTAAATCCCCTCGCATTTGATGATGTCGCCAATGCGCATCTTCTCGCGCACCATAATCAATACGCCTGCGAGGAAGTTCTCAAAGATATCCTGAAACGCGAACCCAATCGCCACCGCACCAATACCAAGCCCTGCGATCAGGCTGGCCGGGGTGAGGCCTGGCATCATTACAATCGCCGCAATCATCAGGCCGACGACCCACACGCCGAGCTTCACCAGCGTTTCAATCAGATTGCGCAGGCTGGGGCGCAGATCGGTGGTGCCGATAATTTTGTCGGTGATTTTGACCGCGAATTTCGCAACGATCGACGTGATGACGATGATGACCAGCGCAATGGCAAGTGCCGGCAGAGCGGCGACAAAACTCTGCGCCATGCTTTCGACCTGGTTGGTGAGAGTGGTAAGCATAAGTGGATTGATTTCCCTCTATTTTGGCCATTAACGGCGCAAACAGGCCGATGTTCCGAAACGGCGCGTCTTGGCAGATCGCTGAAGATAGCGCCGCGATCCAGTAAGCGACAGGCCCGGCGCTCCATTTCCGATCAAGTCCCGCTTGTTTGGACCCGGAAAAGCGGCAATTTGGCCCGCATTGTAAACTAAAGTCACATTTATGACCGTGTCTGTCGTTTTGTGCTTGAACCGCGCAGTTAACTGTGATTCTGTGAGACTTATGGGACGTCGAGGAAAACTTCAGCAATTGCCAGCGGATCAGGCCAAGCAAGGCCTGGCTCTGCTCGTGCTGCTTGTGCTCACCGCGCTCGCCATTGCTGGCCCAACCGGCCTGCTTGCGTGGAATGAAAACGCGAACCTTTTGGATAAACGTCAGGCGCAAATCGCGATGCTGTCGGCAGAACGGGATGAGTTGCGCAATCGCGTGAGCCTGCTCGATCCCGGTGCGGCTGATCCTGATCTGGTCGGCGAATTGCTGCGCCGTAATATGAATGTTGTGCACCCGGATGAGGTCGTGATCACCGTCGAAGACGAGTGATGGCCTGATCGCGCACAATTGTGCGCTTGCCATATGCCGCGCACCAATCTGGCGGACCAGCGCACCCCTTTCACATACGTATGCTGAGACAAATTTGGCTAAGAAATGGTCTGCTTTACGTTGCGTCTTGCCCGAAAACGCGATTATAGCGCGCTAGCAATCTTCTCCCCAATGGCGGCGCTGTGCGCGCGGCCAATCAAAGGAAAAACGCATTGGCTAAACAGCCCTCAAAAACCACTGCTCCTGGAAAACAGAGTAAGACCAAAGCGAAGGCCGCGAGCGCCAGCGCCGTTGCCGCGCCATCGGATGATCCCGATTTCATGCTGAATTCGCTGCAGGCGGAATTCGAAGAGCAGAAGCGCTTCAACGCGACGCCAGAACAAATGCTCAAATTCTATGAGCAGATGCTGCTGATCCGCCGTTTTGAGGAGAAGGCTGGCCAGCTTTACGGCCTCGGCCTGATCGGCGGTTTCTGCCACCTTTATATCGGACAGGAAGCCGTTGCGATTGGACTGCAAAGCGCGCTCGATAACGATCGTGACAGCGTGATCACCGGATACCGCGATCACGGCCACATGCTCGCTTACGGCATCGACCCTAAGGTCATCATGGCCGAGCTCACTGGGCGCGAAGCCGGCATTTCCAAGGGGAAGGGCGGCTCGATGCACATGTTTAGCACCGAGCACAAATTCTACGGCGGGCACGGCATCGTCGGCGCTCAGGTTGCGCTGGGCGGCGGGCTCGCACTTGCGCACAAATACAATGAAGATGGCGGATTGTGCCTCGCATACTTTGGCGATGGCGCGGCGAACCAGGGCCAGGTCTATGAGACGTTCAATATGGCGTCGCTGTGGAACCTGCCAATCGTGTTCGTGGTTGAGGACAACCAATATGCGATGGGCACATCCACGGCTCGTTCGTCGGCTGAAACACGCTTTTACCGGCGCGGAACATCCTTCCGCATCCCAGGCATGGAAGTGAACGGCATGGACGTGCTCGAAGTGCGCGCCGCAGCAGAGGTCGCCTTCAAGCATGTGCGCGATGGCAAGGGCCCTGTTCTGATGGAACTCAACACCTATCGCTATCGTGGGCACTCCATGTCTGACCCGGCAAAATACCGGACCCGCGAAGAAGTGCAGGAACAGCGCGACACGCACGACCCGATTGAACGCCTCAAGAAGACGTTGATCGAAGGTGGTAAATCAGAAGACGACCTCAAAACAGTCGATAAAGGCATTCGCGAGGTCGTTGCCGAAGCTGCTGATTTTGCAGAGACTTCGCCCGAGCCGGAGGCAAGCGAGCTCTACACCGATGTTCTGGTGGAGGAGTACTAATGGGTATTGAACTCAAGATGCCAGCGCTGTCTCCGACCATGGAACAGGGCACGCTCGCCAAGTGGCTAAAGGCCGAAGGCGACACGATTGAGCCGGGCGACATCATTGCCGAGATCGAGACCGACAAGGCGACAATGGAATTTGAAGCGATTGATGAGGGCGTGTTGTCCAAGATCATGATCGCTGAAGGCACAGAAGATGTCGCCGTTGGCACCGTTATCGCGATGATGACGGGCGAGGGCGAAGATGATGGCGACACCAGCGCGCCTGAGCCGGCCCTAGCAGCCGCTGCTGAACCGGCAGCTGCGCCAGAGCCAGCACCAAAGCCAGCGGCGGAAAAGCCAACGCCAGCGGCGCCTGCACACGATCCGGAAATCCCAGAGGGCACTAGCTTCACCAGCACTGCCGTGCGCGAAGCCTTGCGCGATGGCATGGCGGAAGAAATGCGCCGCGACGAGCGCGTGTTCGTGATGGGCGAGGAAGTCGCCGAATATCAGGGCGCTTATAAAGTCACCCAGGGCCTGCTCGACGAGTTCGGTCCAAAGCGCGTGATCGACACGCCAATCACCGAATATGGCTTTGCCGGTATCGGCACGGGTGCGGCGATGGGCGGCCTGCGCCCAATCGTCGAATTTATGACGTTCAACTTCGCCATGCAGGCGATTGACCACATCATCAATTCCGCCGCGAAGACCAACTATATGTCGGGCGGCCAAATGCGCTGTCCAATCGTCTTCCGCGGCCCCAATGGCGCGGCGAGCCGTGTTGGCGCGCAGCACAGCCAGAACTACGGCCCGTGGTACGCAAGCGTCCCCGGCCTGATTGTGATTGCGCCCTATGACAGCGCTGATGCGAAAGGCCTGATGAAGGCCGCGATCCGCAGCGAAGATCCGGTTGTTTTCCTCGAAAACGAGCTGGTCTACGGGCGCAGCTTTGATGTCCCAGACCTCGACGACCATGTCCTGCCCATCGGCAAGGCGCGGATCATGCGCGAGGGCTCTGACGTGACCATCGTCAGCTATTCCATCGGTGTCGGCCTCGCGCTTGAGGCGGCTGAAGAATTGGCGGGCGAGGGCATTGATGCCGAAGTCATCGATCTGCGCACCTTGCGTCCACTGGACAAGCAGGCGGTTCTGGCCAGCCTAGCGAAGACCAATCGCCTGATCGTAGCGGAGGAGGGCTGGCCGACATGCTCCATCGCGTCTGAAATTCAGGCGATCTGCATGGAGGAAGGCTTCGATGATCTGGACGCGCCTGTTCTGCGCGTCTGCAACGAAGACGTCCCGCTGCCATATGCAGCGAACCTAGAGGAACTGGCGCTGATCAACGCCAGCTCCATCGTCGATGCCGCGAAGAAGGTCTGCTACGCCGATTAAGGCCACGCGAAAGGTAACAATCCACGCACGAAAAGGGGCTGAACTGCAGGAATGCGGCTCAGCCCCTTTTTTGTTTCAAAACGTCTGACGCTTAGAATGCGTCGTACACGTCGCATGTCGACGGAGTAACCGCGGGCGTGTCTTCGGTGAGGCCGCTCAGATCGCGCGAATCGCGAATGTTGAAGGCCGCTGTGTAGCGGATCGGCTGGTCCGGAATAATGTCATCGAACGGGGTCAAGCCTTGGTAATCATAGACGATTTCGACGAACATCACCGCCGTACCGCCGCTCGCCTTAATCTCTTCGCCAGTTTCGCCCATGCCAGGAAAATCCGTACCGGTTTCGCCATCATCTTCTTCACCAAAGCTGGAATCGTACAGAGCTGTGCCCTTGCAGCGTTGCCAAGCAATCCATTGCCCGCCATTTGAATTTTGCTGGAGGCTGGAGAGGATAACACGGCCGTTTTCGAGGATCTCGAGGCCGCCACCGAGCTTATACGCGCCAATGAAAACGTCATTGATGTCGCTCTCAAACACCCGGCGGGCTGACAGCACTTCGGTTTCGCCAACACGCGATGCGTTATCGGCCACCTGCATCGCCACCTGACTGAGGCGCATATGGGTAATGGTGTAGTAAGCCGTCTCTGTGCCCAACATCCCGAGAGAAAGGATAATCGGCATCGTGAAGGCAAATTCGGTCAGCGCGATGCCAGAGGTATCGTCCCGCAAGAGTGGCATGCGGGCTGCACCGTTTTTCAGCACTTTCATCATCTTTTTTGAGGCGGTAATCATGAGCAATTTCCAACTTCAAGCGTACGGTCTTGCTCGTCAAACGGCTGGTTACGCAGCACCGTTGCGGTTGAGACCGAAATGTTTTCATCAAGGCCGATCAGTCCCGCCATCGGGAAGACCCGCGGGTAAGTGACAGTCGCGGTGTACAGCACAGCATCACGCGCGCCGCCGACACCAGCTTGGCCACGGTCTGAATCCCATTGGCCGTTGTCATTCGCGTCCTCGAATGGCTCGTTATTGTCACAGACACCATTGCCGTTGTCGTCGTTAAACACTTCCGGCTCCCCAATGTCGGAGAAGTCAAAGTGTGACAGTTTTTCCAACGTGACGGTCGCGCTTTTAGGCGCAACGGTCAACACTGCGTCTTTGACCCGCTGGTCAATGCTTGCCTGCTGACTGCCGGCGCTTTCCAGTGTCAGATCGCGACCAGCTTTTTGCATCGCGCCATTGACCAAAGCCGACGTGTATTGAGTGTGAGCCATATCAAATATGCCCATGATCAATACGATCAGGATCGGAGCAACCATGCCGAACTCCGTCAGTGCCGCGCCGGATTCGTCGGCAGAGACGGAGCGCAGAGACCGCCGGGTTTTGCGTGAGAGGTGGCGGATCATGTGGTGAGCCTCAGTGCAGCGATCTGCTGTGCAATCTGCTTGAATTGCTCCGTAAGTGCATCTCTATCGGCAGCTTGGAACGCCCGGCCCGGAGAAGCGCAATCGCGCAAATTGTCCGTCAAGTCCGTACCAAATGCGACCACCCACACCGTGATGTTTTCATTGCGGGCCTTTTGGCAAGCGATCTGGAAGCGTTCAGCATGGCGATCACGTGCTTGCGTCGATCCACCATCAGTGGTGATGCGACGGTCCCACCACTCAAGGCCGTATGTGCCGTAAATTTCAACGTTTGGTGCCAGCAGACCATCGGTCATGAACACGATGTGGCGTGCAATCGCATCGCCATTTGGCGCGGTCGCGTTCTGGGAGTTGAAGATCCCGTTTGGCGCGATGAACCGTGCACCCCAGATCATGCCAATGTCATGATATGTGTTGCTGCGACCCTGAAGGTTATCGACGTAGGTCTCCAAGTCAGTCCGGCTGATATCGGTGAGCTGAATGGCTGCCGCTGGACAGCTGTAGCCAGGACGTCCTTCATTCCATGTCTGTGTCAGCCAGCTTTGGGTGTTGTTGCCGCCAGTTGTCCGACGCCACGCTGCGGTGGGAAGGATAGGCTTCCAATATTCATCGTCGGCATCAGGAACCAGATTGAGATCAAGGTCATTGAAATCATCTGTGTTGCTGTCGAAGTCAGCCGTATTCAGCGTATCAGCTTCCTCTATGCAACCATCCCAAGTGACATCAACCATGGCACCGTTCGTGCCGACCGGCATCTGGATCACATTGTCATCATATAGAGTGGTCAGATCGACATCTTCCCAGCCCGGTTGCCCGTGTTGGTTGGCAGGCGGCGCCGCAGTGTCGATCGGGCGATAAGTGTAATTGTCGAAAACAATGGTTTCCGTGCGTTCTTCGACCAAATCCCAGATAGCATCGCCGGTGCCTTCATACACTCGATGCCCATAACGACACCTTCCGTTACTAGCATTGTGGTCCGCGAACCCTCGGTAAACAAGGATATCCTCGTCCGTGTCATTATAGCGAGTAGTTCTTGTATTACCGTCAACGGTCTGGCTCTGCTGATTAAACTCGCCGAGCACATCGTCGAATTCCAGGAAGTCCGCTGGTCTTAATGCATCACACTCAGACTTTGTGAGGCCAAACACTTGTTCTCGTTCAGTGCGCTCTTCATCGTTATCCCGATCAGTCTCGGTTATATCAATAATGGTCGCGGAGACCTCGGACCAATCGCCCAGATTAACCCGGAAATTGGCCATGCGTGTCTGGAACGTATGGTCGCGCGCCATCCACTCATCTCGAAGCGAACCGCCAACATTTACGTTCGAGGCATATGGCACAACGCCATAGCGAACTTGAGCGTTCGGGGAGGTAGAGGCCTCGACGGTATCATAAAATAACATCACGGCCGCGCGCATACCTTCAATCTTGGAACCAGTATCCTCAGTGTTGCCGCAGTTACCGCCGCCTGGGTTATCAGGGGCACAATTCATCGACCCCGTGACGTCCAAGACGAACATGATATCCGAGTTCGAGATGTTGATGTCGGCCGAACAGCTGACGGACACGTCAAAATCTTCAAAGCCAAAAATCTGCATCAGCGTGTTGGGCAGCTTCCCGCTTGCAGTGCCTCTGACTTCGCCATCACCATTCGATGTGTACGCGTTCGTCAGATTTTCCATGCCAAACATGCCATCGGAATAATTCTGTTGGAAGAACCGATCTCCGATCACGCCGTGAACCGTCTGATCGAACGTGTCATCTGCCATGGCCCGGCGAGCAGCGAGAGCGCCGGCGTCGCATGCGGCCTGAAGGCGTGTGGTCGTCATATAGTAACGGCTGGCATCGACTGCGCCGCCCACCATGCCTACCAAAGGCACGAGAGACGCTGCGGCAATGACGATGGTATTCGCTGTCGGGTCTTTTGCGAGTGCCCGGAAAAAAGTTGGCTTGCCCATGACTTTTGATATCCTTAGCGAGAAAACACGTGTGTAGGGCTGACATAACGGCTCTAGGTAATTGCAATCTCAACGTGCATGGTAAATTTTTGATGAATACGCAGATCGCATTTAACCATGATTTTGCTGAGCAAAAACGGGTCCTAAAAAGGGGTGTGAAAGCGGGCAATTTGCCGCTAGCGCAGGCCCTGTGCACACGATTGAAACCGACACTCTGAGCAGCGAGTTTGAGCTAGCTCTGGCGCATACGCCGGCGGCAATGCGGCCCCGACTGCGCGCTTTATTCGCTCTGGATCAGAGGCTTGCACGTATTATCGGCAAGGCAACCGAGCCCATGCTGGCGCAGATGCGTCTGTCGTGGTGGCGCGAGATGCTGGAGCAGGACCCGGCGCAGCGGCCGCAGGGTGACGCGGTGCTTGATGCGATTGGCGAAAAATGGGCCGGAGAAGAGGCCGCTTTGCGTGATCTTGTTAACGGTTGGGAACATTTGCTGGCCGATCCGCCGCTGCCCGAGGCCGAGGCGGAGAAATTCGTAGAGGCGCGTGCCGGTGCGCTTTGCGCCTTTGCGAGGGTTTCGCCAGGGGAAAAGGCATACAAGAACGTTAACCTCGCGGCCCAAATCTGGGCGATTGCGGACCTAGCGGCCAAAGTACACTCGGATACCGAACGCAATCTGCTGCTCGATATGGGGCGGCGGCTGTCCGCTCAAAAACCAGAAAAACTGAGCGGTTTTAAAGGCCTCGCAGTGCTTTCTGCTTTGGGACGGCGGGCCATCGCAAATGGTGGGCGTCCGCTAATGGAAGGACGCGGCGCTGGTTTCACCGCTTTTCGTGCCGCTTTGCTTGGTAAGTAAAACACGCTAGCATGATCGCTTCAGTGCAATTCATGGGGAGGGGCCCATGCGGCAAGTAGTTCTCGGGGCGTTTCTTGGCTTGATCATGGCCGGTGTTGGCACGTTTTGGTTGCAAGGCCGCGCTCAGGTAGAGGAAAACGCGCCGCCGCCGCCGGAACCGGAAGAAACCGCACCTGCACCCGATGTCTTGCCAGAGGCCGATCCGGGAGATCTTACCGGGCCAGCTCCGCCAGAGGCCAGCGAGCTGACCAAGGAAGAACGCCGCTTCTTCCGCTATGACCGCAATCGCGACCGGATCATCACCCGCAATGAGATGCTCTCGACCCGCTCTGATGCGTTCCGCAAACTCGACACGGACGGCAATAATCTGCTGACTTTTGAGGAGTGGGCGGTGACAACCTCAAAACGTTTCGAGGGCGCCGATGCGGACGGCAATGGCCAGCTGACCACGGCCGAATTCGCCAGCACCGCCCCGAAACGTTCGACCCGGCGGCCAACCTGCCGCTGCTAGCGCGCGGTTATGCCGGAATCGCTTCACCAGCCTTAAGCCATTCGGCAAGTTCCGCCTTCGCCCGGTTAGTGTAGGCCTCCTTACGCTGCTTCTTCCCCACCTCATGCAGCGGCGGGAACAGCCCGAAGTTCACATTCATCGGCTGGAACGTTTCCGCCTCCGCATCGCCGGTAATATGGCTCAGCAGAGCGCCGATTGCCGACGCCGCGGGGGGAGGGGACCAATCGCGCCCGGCCAGCTCCTCCGCCGCCATCATCCCCGCGATCAGGCCCACGGCCGAGCTTTCGACATAGCCCTCACACCCGGTCACTTGACCCGCAAAGCGGATATGCGGCGCGGCTTTGAGGCGCAGCTGACGGTCCAGCACCATGGGCGAATTGAGAAAAGTGTTGCGGTGTAGGCCGCCTAGGCGCGCAAACTCAGCGTTGTCCAGGCCAGGAATGGTTCGGAACAATTCCACCTGAGCGCCGTATTTGAGCTTCGTCTGAAAGCCGACCATGTTCCAAAGCGTGCCCAGCTTGTTGTCCTGCCTCAGCTGAACCACCGCATAGGGCCAGCGGCCTTGCGGAAATTCCTCGGTCACATCGCGCGGATTATCGAGCCCCACCGGCTTCATCGGGCCAAAGCGCAAGGTATCGACCCCGCGCGCCGCCATCACCTCGATCGGCATACAGCCATCGAAATAGGGCGTGTCCTTCTCCCATTCCTGGAATTCGGTTTTATCGCCGTCGATAAGCCCCTGATGAAAGGCGAGATATTGCTCCTTCGTCATCGGGCAATTGATGTAGTCGCCGCCCTCGTTCGAGGCAGAGGTCGTCTTGTTCCAGCGCGATTGGATCCAGCAAATGTCCATATCGATGCTGTCGCGGTGAACAATCGGCGCAATCGCGTCGAAGAACGCCAGCCGCTCTTCGCCCGTCGCCTTCACAATGCTCTGGGCAAGTGACTGCGCGGTGAGCGGCCCGGTGGCGACGATTGTCATGCCGCTGTCGGGCAGGGCATCGACCCGTTCCCGCACGATCTCGATATTGGGATGCTCGCTCAGCGCCTTTTGCACCTCCGCGGAGAAGACATCCCGGTCCACCGCCATGGCGCTGCCAGCCGGCACGCGGGCGATCTCTCCGGCGCGCATCACAATGCTGTCCATCGCGCGCATTTCATGGTGCAGCAAGCCGACAGCATTCTTGGTATCATCATCGGAGCGGAAGGAATTGGAGCACACCAGCTCTGCAAGCCCGTCCGTTTGGTGAGCAGGCGTCATCTCGCCGCCCTTGTGCTCTGGCGCGCCGCGCATTTCAGACAGGCGCACGCGCACCCCGCGCTGAGCCAATTGCCAGGCCGCCTCGCTGCCCGCGAGACCGCCGCCGATTATGTGAACATCGTGTGATTTCATACGCACGGACCTAGTGCTTGCACGCCCCACACTTCAAGTCCAAGAAGCGCAAATAGGGGTTCACAATGGCAAAAGACGCAGCAAACTCTTCCCATCACGCGCTAGTCGAGCATCGTCCATGGCTGCTGGTTAGCCTGGCGGCGGCGATTGCCTATTACGTCCTATGGAACAATCCCATCGGCGGCGTGTGGCTGATTGCGCTGAAGGGGGCCGGAGTTGGCTTTCTGGCGCTCTACGCCATGCGTCGCACCCGCGAGGTGGAGCAAAGCGTGGATGCTGCGCTGATCGCTGTGTTCCTGGCCCTGTGCGCAGGCGCAGATATGGCAATTGAGCTGAGCTTTAATGTGGGTGGGGCGGTGTTCTTCGCCGCGCATCTTGCCGCGATTGCCCTGTTTCTGCGCAATCGGCGAGACAAAACCGTGTCCAGTCAGAAGCTTTGCGCTGCCGCTTTGCTGATCGGCGTGCCCGTCATCTCCTATTTGATCGCGGCAGACCCGCTCGTCGGCCTCTATGGTCTGGGGCTTGGCGCAATGGCATCTTCCGCTTGGATCAGCCGCTTCTCCCGCTACCGGGTTGGGATCGGTGCCGTGCTGTTCGTACTATCCGATATGCTGATCTTCAGCCGTATGGGCAGCATCGATCTGGGATCATTACCCGATGTGGCGATCTGGCCGCTCTATTACCTGGGCCAATTCTTGATCGCGACAGGCGTGGTTCAGACCCTGCGAGGGGATTTAGCGAAGGCGTCTTAGGCCGTGCAAAGGCGCGGCTCCGGAAGTTGCCACCCCCTTATTGAACGCATGCCAAAGAGAAAGGGCCAAGCAAACTCTCGCTCACCTGGCCCCGGCACTCGTCAAATCGCTATTATTCCGGCGGGTCTTCGCCGATGTCATCATCGCTCTGCGGCGGGGTGTGCGGCGTGGTCTCATCATCACCGCCCCGGCGATCGGCCATTTCCTCAGTCACCGCTTCTTCCGCGGCGTCCTCAGGTTCTTCCGTCTCGTCGATTTTCACCGCGCTGACGATGGTCTCGCCTTTGCCAACATCAAACAGGCGCACACCGGCTGTGTTGCGGCCCAGAACGCGCAAGGTATCGAGGCCGATGCGGATAAGCTTCGCCTGATCGGTGACAAGCATCAATTGCTCGCCCGATGACACCGGGAAGCTCGCCACAACTTGTCCATTGCGGGCGATGTTATCGATATTGGTGATACCCATGCCGCCGCGTCCAATCCGGCGGTATTCATAGGCGCTGGAGATCTTGCCATAGCCATTGGCGCAAACCGTGAGGATGAACTGCTGCTTCTCTTCAAGCTCGGCAAAGCGTTCCTCGGTTAGTTCCGGCGAGCCTTCCCTGTCAGCCTTCCACGGCGCAAATTTGAGATATTGCTCGCGTTCTTCAGGGGTGGTTCCTGTCGCGCCCAGGACTGAGAGCGATACGACCTCATCATCAGGCTTCAGGTTCATGCCGCGCACACCGGTCGAGGTGCGAGAGGTGAATTCGCGCACATCCATACCGGCAAAGCGGATCGCCTTACCCTGGCGCGAGGCGAGCAGAACATCGTCGGTCGCATCGAGCAGGGCGACACCGATCAGCTTATCATCGCTATCGGCGTCAAACTTCATCGCGAACTTACCGTTCGACGGGATATTGGTGAATGATCCCATCGAGTTGCGGCGCACGCGGCCCTTGGCCGTGGCGAATACGACTGAGAGCGCCTCCCAGCTGTCTTCATCCTCTGGCAGCGGTAGAACCGTGCGGATCGTCTCGCCGTCATCCAGCGATGGCAGCAGGTTGACGATCGGCCGTCCGCGCGTCGCCGGGCCGCCTTCGGGTAGCTTCCAGACTTTCAAGCGGTAAACCTTGCCCGAGGTGGAGAAGAACAGCACCGGATTGTGCGTCGAAGTGACGAACATCTCCGAGATTGCATCCGCATCTTTGGTCGACATGCCCGCACGGCCTTTGCCGCCGCGATTTTGCGCGCGGAACGTGGAAAGCGGGGTGCGCTTGATATAGCCATCGTGCGTAACGGTGACGACCATCTCATCGCGCTCGATCAGGTCTTCATCATCCAGACCATCCCAAGCGGGCGCAATTTCGGAAACGCGCGGCGTCGCATAGGTCGCGCGCACTTCTTCGAGCTCTTCGCGCATCACGGCATAGAGTTTCACCCGGTCGGCGAGGATCGCGAGGTAGCCTTCGATCTTATCGGCCAGCTCTTGCAGTTCGCCGCCGATCTCATCGCGGCCCATCGCGGTGAGGCGGTGCAGGCGCAGTTCGAGAATGGCGCGGACCTGCTTCTCTGAGAGGGTGTATGTGCCGCCCTCCTGATCAGCGGTCGGCTCGATTGCTTCGATCAGACTGATATATTGCGCAATGTCGCCAATTGGCCATTCCTTAGCCAACAAGGTCGCCCGTGCGGCCGCCGGATTGGGCGCCCCGCGGATCATCGCGACCACCTCGTCCAGATTGGACACCGCAACCACCAGGCCAAGCAAAAGGTGCGCGCGCTCTCGCGCCTTGTTCAATTCAAACTTGGTGCGGCGCGTGATCACTTCCTCGCGGAAGCTGATGAAGGCTTGAATGATATCGCGCAGCATCAACGTTTCAGGACGTCCGCCCCTGATCGCTAGCATATTGGCCGGGAAGCCCGATTGCGCCGGTGTGTAGCGCCAGATTTGGTTGAGCACGACCTCGGCGCTGGCATCGCGTTTCAGATCAACGACAACACGCATGCCCTCGCGTGAGCTTTCATCGCGAATATCCGAAACACCTTCGATCCGCTTATCCTTAGCGGCCTCGGCGATTTTCTCGACCAAACCGGATTTGCCGACCTGATAAGGGATCGAAGTGAGCACGATGCTCTCGCGGTCGCCGCGCTTCGTCTCAATCTCATGACGGCACCGCATCAGGATCGATCCGCGGCCCGTCGTATAGGCGGATTTCGCTCCGCTCGTACCCAGGATCAGCGGGGCAGTGGGGAAATCCGGGCCGGGGACGTATTCGATCAATTCCTCGGTCGTGATCGCCGGATTGTCCATAAAGGCAAAACAGGCGTCGATCACTTCGCCAAGGTTATGCGGCGGGATGTTCGTGGCCATGCCAACCGCAATACCGCCGGCACCATTGACCAGCAGATTGGGAAAACGCGCCGGCAGAACCTGAGGTTCGGTCAATTGCCCATCATAGTTCGGCTGGAAGTCGACTGTATCTTTGTCGAGATCGTCGAGCAGACTGTTCGCGACACGGGCAAGGCGCGCCTCGGTATAACGCATACTCGCAGGCGGATCAGGATCCATCGAGCCGAAGTTGCCCTGGCCATCGACCAGCGGCACGCGCATCGACCAATCCTGGGTCATACGAGCCAGCGCATCGTAAATCGCGCTGTCACCATGCGGGTGATAATTGCCCATCACGTCGCCGACGATCTTGGCGCTCTTACGATACGGCTTGCCTGCGACGAAGCCGCCTTCCTGGCTGGCGTAAAGAATGCGCCGGTGCACCGGCTTCAGCCCGTCGCGCACGTCTGGCAAAGCGCGGCTTACGATCACGCTCATCGCGTAATCGAGATAGCTCGTCTTCATCTCATCGACGATGTCGATGCGCTCAAATTCTTCCATTGGGGTCGGGGGCGTTAGGGTTTCGCTGTCGTCGCTCAATGTAGGGCCATTTCTGTGGTTGCCGTATCAGGTATTTAGAAGCCTTGTAGCTTACGCCTCAGCACGGCGTTCCGCCACCTAGGAAAGCCAGTAAGCAGGCCCAAACGCCCGGTTTTCCACACCTGACACGGGTGAGGGGCGAGGGCAGGCAGGGCCGTCTCATTTCGGCGCAAGTAAAGAACCATTCAAAGGCCATTCAGGCGCCATAGGCTAACCCATAATTGCAAATCTGCCCGCCTGCGTTAATGGCGTTAGACAGAGATGAATCACCAGCGCGATCGCACGCGCCACACCCTAAATTGTTTCAGGAGAGACCACATGCGGATTTTTAACACGGGCAGCGCTCGCAAAAAGACCGGATCACACTTCGCACTCGCGATTGCTCTGGCAACCGGAACGGCCGTAATCGGCTCAACCGCGTTCGCGGACACAGCCTATGCGCAGGACAAAAAGAAAAAGAAGAAAAAGAAAGAAGAGAAGGCGCAGTACTCTGAGGAGTTTGTTGCAGCCTACCAGCCTCTGAACACCTCGGTGAATGAAGAAGGCGCAGACGTTGCGGCGCTTAAGCCTCAGCTCGTTTCTTTGGCATCTCTGTCGGTCTCACCGGATGAGAAAATCGCTGCTGGCGGTTTGATCTACAACGCTGGCGCAAAAACGAGCGATCGTTCGTTGCAGATCCAGGGCATGGAAATGATGCTGGCCAGCGGTAAGGTCGAAGCTGCCAACCTCGGACGTTTCAACTTCATCGCCTATCAGCTGAAGAACGCGGAAAGCCAGTTTGCTGAGGCGCGTCCTTACCTTCAGGCCGCGATCGACAACAATTTCACCACTGACACGGTCACCAAGGCTGACCTCCAGATCGCCATGGCTGAGAGTTTCTTCTCCGAAGAACTCTACCGTGAAGGCCTGTCCTATCTCGACAACGCAATCGCCAGTACGAAAGCGGCTGGTGGTGCGGTGAATGAGCAATGGTATCGCCGCGGGCTGACCGTTGCCTATAACAATGAAATCGTTCCAGAAGTCTATGACATCGCAACCGCCTGGATTGCTGATTACCCCTCAGAGACAAGCTGGCGCGACGCGATCAACCTGACCCGCAATCTGAGCGATTATCAGGGCGCTGAAATGCTCGACCTGATGCGGCTGGGCCACAAGGTGAAATCGCTCCAGAACAAGCAGGACTACATCGAATATATCGAAGCGGCGGACGCCCGCCTCCTGCCAAAGGAAGTGTCTGACCTGATTGAAGAAGGTTATGCCAGCGGTGTTGTGAGCCGGGATGACATTTATGTCGCCGACTCGTTGAAAGTCGCCAAGGGCCGGGTCGCGTCAGACCGTTCTGACCTTCCAGCATTGGAGCGGGATGCCCGCGCCGCTGGCGCAGGTCTGCGCACGATCAAAGCCGCAGGTGATACCTTCCTGAGCTATGGCGAGCATGCCAAGGCCGCTGAGTTCTTCCAAAAGACGCTGGGCATGCCCGGTGTTGATACGGCGGAAACTCTGACCCGCCTCGGCATCGCACAGGCTGGCATGGGCCAGTATGACGCGGCGAAAGAGAGCTTTGCCAAGGTCGAAGGCCCACGCAAGCCAATCGCGCAATTGTGGGCCGCTTATGCTGGTCAAAAATCCTCGCCAGCGGTACCTGCTGCGGCGACGGCTGCACCAGCGGACACGATTGAGGCACCTGCTACAGGCGGCTAATACCGCCCATACGCACGCACAAAAATGGGGCGCTGGGAGAAATCCTGGCGCCCCATTTGTTTGGGCCAATGCTTCCGATTAAACCGCCGCGTTAACGCAGGCGCTTCACATAGATTTGCTTGTCATCGCGCCGCTCTGTGACGAAATTCGGAACATCTTCAATCATATCGATCAGTCGCGAATATCCGTAATTGCGGGTATCAAAGCTTGAGCGATTGCCCGCGCGCTGACCCACTTCGGAAAGCTTAGCATAGCCCTTTTCATCGCGCTTGCTCGCGTTATATGCGTCAACAAGCAGATGGACGAGATCATCATCGAAAGTCGGGCCTGGGTCGTCATTACCCGACGGCTTCTTCGCCTGCTCTTTCTCGGCCTTGATCAGAGCATTCACGTCGATGAAACGCGAGCATGCTTGGCGAAAAGCTTCGGGCGTCTTCGCGCCACCAAAGCCGTAAACCGGATAGCCATCCTGCCTGATCCGCATTGCTAGCGGCATGAAATCGCTGTCGGACGACATGATACCGAAGCCATGAACACGGCCGCTGTAAAGGAGATCAAGTGCATCGATCGTCATTTTCATGTCGGTCGCGTTCTTGCCCTTGGTCATGTCAAATTGCTGCTGGGGTTCAATACCATAGCGGTGCATCTTATCGATCCAGCCCTTAAGGCTTGTCTTGCGCCAATTGCCATAGGCCCGGCGAATATTGACCTGACCCAGCTCCGCTAGCACCGTGAGGACCGGATCAATCCCGGCGGGGCTCGCATTATCGGAATCGATCAGAAGGGCGATATTTCGAGGGTTATTGTCTGTCATATGTGTTCAGATGGCGATCGGTGGCAGCACGCACAAGCGCTTATTGTTCGGGCAGAAATTCCCCGCTCGCCTCGTCCAGCACTTTCAGCACGCCTTCTGTGATCGCAAAGAACGCGCCGCGCAGCTTTAGCTCGCCCGATTGCTCCTTTTCGCGAACCCAAGGAAAGGTGCGCAGGTTTTCCAGGCTGAGCTTGACCGCAGCGAGTTCCATCGCCCGCTCCGCATCACGCCCGGTCGTCCCGTGCTCGTGCACGACCGGCTGGCGCACAGGATCGAGCAGGCGGATCCAATCCGCGATAAACCCGCCAGCGCCGGGATTTTCGCCATCCAGATCACCTGTGAGCGCCGCTTTACAGCCGCCGCACATCCCGTGGCCCATCACCACGATCTGTTTAACCTCCAGCATCTGCACAGCAAACTCGACCGCAGCGGAGACACCGTGGTGGCCGGGGGTTGTCTCAAATGGCGGAACCAGCGCCGCCACGTTGCGCACAACGAAGATATCTCCGGGATCAACGTCGAAAATCTGCGCTGGGTCCACTCGGCTGTCGCTGCAACCGATGATCATCAGCTTTGGATGCTGTCCATCGGCGACCAGCTCGTCAAAACGCGCGCGCTTGGCAGGGTAAACATCTTGGCGAAAGCGCTTATAACCTTCCATCAATTCAGCAAACTCAGGCATCAAAAGCGCTCGCCGCGAATAACCTCCACATCCCACATTGAGAGGATGAAGCCATATTTGGTGAGTTCGGGAGCGAGGTCTTCGGCAAGAACTTGCGCCTTATCCTCAGCAGCGATGGTCAGGACAAACACCTTGTCCGTGCCCATCACGCGCTCTTCGCGCCAGCGCCCATCGCGACCTTTGCCAGAGCTAACTGGGACAACCGTCCAACCGGTGATGCCCGCTTTATCGACCGCATCAGTGACGCGTTTGACCAGAGCGGTGTCGGTGAGGATCTCAATCCGCTTGCGAATGACGGTTTCAATCATGGAACTGCTCCTACGCTGCCCGGATCACCCGTTAGAGCGCTCGCCAGAATGCTAATCAAGCCGATATTGATCAGGATGTTGAACGGGAAGGTAATCGACAGCGACATGGTTAGGTAAATCCCCGGATCCGCCTCTGGCAGAGCAAGCCGCATTGCGGCTGGCACTGCGATATAGCTGGCACTGGCGCACAGCACGCCAAGCGCCGCAGCCGAGCCGACATCCAAGCCGCAGGCGGCGGCCGCTGCGGTGCCAATCGAGCCGTTGAGCAGCGGCAGGCCAATCGCAATCACCACTAGCCTCCAAGTGATCGCGCGGGCATCCATCATCCGCCGCGCCGCGATCAGGCCCATATCAAGCAGGAACAAGCACAACACGCCCTTAAACCCAGCCTCGAAGAACGGCGCGACCTCGCCAAACCCTTTTGCGCCGGAGATCATGCCAATCGCGAAGGCGCCCAGCAGCAAGACGACCGATGCGTTGAAGAACACCTCATGCAGCAGATCGCCCGTTTTCTGCCCGTCTTTCGAGCCCATCCCGCGCGCCAGCAGCAGGCCGGTAAGGATCGCAGGCGTTTCCATCGCGGCCATCACCGCAACCATATAACCGCCCGGCGGCTTGCCCTGAGCCTCGAATATTTCAACCGCGGTTACAAAGGTGACCACGCTGACCGAGCCATAATGCGCCGCGACCGCGCCGGCATTGATCCGGTCAAGCTTCGCAAAGCCTTTGAGCGCAATATTGGCGATGAACGGCATCAGGAAACTGGCCGCTATACCCAGCGCCAAGGCGATCAAGACAGTCGAATCGATCCCCGATTTGGAAACGGCAACGCCGCCTTTCAAACCAATCGCCGCCATCAAATAGAGCGACATGCCCTTCGCAATCGCCTCTGGAATGGCGAGGTCAGAGCGCGCAAAGGCCGCGAGCAGCCCAAGCACAAAGAACAGCACCACGGGCGAGGTGAACGTCTGAAGAGTGGCTGCATCCATGACGCTACGGCCTAGAGGGGACGTGCAATTCTCACAAGCCACGTTGCATTGCCCATACACAGGCATTTCGGGCCATTGCGAAGGCGCAGCGCATTGCCTAAGTGGGCATCATGAATGACCTCGCGAACACTCCTGGCAAGACCCCAGAACGCCCGCCGCGCCAGCGCAAACCGGATTGGATCCGCGTTCGCGCGCCTGTGAGCGAAGGATATCAGGAAACGCGCCGCATGATGCGTGAGCTCAATCTCAACACAGTGTGTGAAGAGGCAGCGTGCCCGAATATCGGCGAATGCTGGAGCAAGAAGCACGCGACGGTCATGATTTTGGGCGATGTGTGCACCCGGGCCTGCGCGTTCTGCAATGTCAAAACCGGGATGCCGCGCGCGGTTGACCCGCTGGAGCCAGAGCATACCGCGATTGCAGCGGCGAAGATGGGGCTGGAGCACATTGTCATCACCAGCGTCGACCGCGACGATCTGCCCGATGGCGGCGCATCGCAGTTCGTAAAGGTGATTGAGGCTCTGCGCCGGACCACACCGGACACCACGATTGAGATCCTTACCCCTGATTTTCGCGGTAAGATGCGCCCGGCGGTGGAGGCAATTTGTGCCGCCGGTCCCGACGTTTACAACCACAACCTAGAGACTGTGCCGCGCCTGTATCCGACCATTCGACCCGGCGCGCGCTATTATGCTTCGCTGCGTCTGTTGGAAGAGGTCAAATCCCACGATCCAATGATCTTCACCAAGTCCGGCATTATGCTGGGGCTGGGCGAGCAGCGCCTCGAGGTGCACCAGGTGATGGATGACATGCGCAGCGCGGATGTGGATTTCATGACCATGGGCCAATATCTCCAGCCCACGCCGAAACATGCCGCGGTTGAAGAGTTCGTAACGCCCAAGGCGTTCGGTGCCTATGGCTCAATTGCGCGGGCAAAGGGCTTCTTGCAGGTTGCCTCGACCCCGCTGACCCGCTCCAGCTATCACGCAGGCGAGGATTTTGCCGAAATGAAAGCGGCGCGGGCGGCAAAGTTCGCAAAGCAGGCCAAGCGCCAAGCGGATACGCTCAAAATCTGATGCCGGGAATTCGCGAAACTCGCAGATTGCCATACAGCGCGGAGCAGATGTTCGATCTGGTCGCGGATGTGGGCCGATATCGCGAGTTTCTGCCCTGGGTTATCGCCACGAGGGTGCGCTCCGACAGCGAGACCGAAATGGTCGCTGATATGGTGGTGGGTTTCAAGAGCCTACGAGAGAGCTTTACCTCGCGCGTTCACAAAGAGCGCGCGAAGTTGATCGATGTGCATTACATGGATGGCCCGCTCAAAGACCTCGACAACACCTGGACTTTTCGCGCGCTAGATGATGGCGGCTGCGAGATTGACTTCTCAGTCGATTTCACCTTTAAAAACCGCATGTTCGAGGCGATAGCTGGACAGTATTTTGACCGCGCGTTTCGGCGTATGGTGGAGGCTTTTGAGCAGCGCGCGGCCGCGCTTTACGGCAGCAGCAATTCGAGCGCCACCAGCGCCGCCTGATGGCGGATCGCAGCGCGGTCTTTCACATCAAAGTGCTTTAGCTCGCCCTCTGGCTCGCCATCCGAATTGCGGATGGCGCGCGCAAACACGACCGTTCCAACCGGCTTTAGCTGAGTGCCGCCGCCGGGGCCAGCAACGCCGCTAATCGCGACTGCGCAGTCAGCGTTGGAGTTCTTAAGCGCACCCTGAGCCATGGCCCAAACACAGGCGATGGAAACCGCACCAAAGGTCTCGATAATGTCCTGCGCCACATCGAGCGATTCCATCTTGGCCTCGTTCGAATAGGTCACAAACCCGCGATCGAGCACCGCAGAGGAGCCCGGTATCTCCGTCAGCGCCGCCGCGACGAGCCCGCCAGTGCAACTTTCGGCGAGCGAAAGCACACGGCCAGCGGCCTTATTCTCATCGACGACACGCTGAGCCAGCGCGGTGATATCATCGGGCAGTAGGCTACCAGTCATTCATCACCCGTATATGGGCAGACTTCAGGGTCTTTGAGGTCAGCCATATCGGCAATGAAACTGACTAAAGCGCCGATATTCTGAGGCGGCAAAGGCGCCACCAGAGCCATGCCGCGCTCCACCTTCTGACAGTCAGCGGGTTTGATTGATCCCGCAATCTGTTCGATCAAAACGGCATCGATCAGCGGGCGAAAGACGCTCATGCTCTCAGGATCGCTGGGATTGAGCATTCCGGCTAATGGATTGGCTTCACCGCCTTCATTTGCCATTGTCTTGTCCATGAACACACCGAACATCCGCGACATGCCCGGCCAACTGCTTTCTTGCAGGCCAGCAAATTTTGCCGTGAAGGCGGCGCCTTCGGTGGCCCAGAAGCCATCTGGCGACAGCTCGCTCGCGCAGGTGCGGTCGAGTGCCTGACTAACCAGCGGCATCGCGTAAATCGCGGCATCGCTGAGGTCCGCTTGATCGACACAGGCAGCCTGAGCCTGCGCAACCTGAGCCTGCATCAATGCCCCCGTGGCCAGCGCAAATGCGGCCGCTTTGGTGAATGTGCGTTTCATATATTTGTCCTTCTACGCGCTGGCATACAGGCTGATAATGGCCTGCGCCGCGATACCTTCGCCGCGACCGGTAAAGCCCAGCCTCTCGGTCGTGGTTGCTTTGATACTAATGGCGTTTTCTTCCAGGCCCGTCATCGCGCCCAGCGCCGTGCGCATGGCGGCGCGGTGAGGGCCGATCTTGGGCGCCTCGCAAATGAGCGTGAGGTCGATATTGCCGAGCGCAAAGCCCGCTTCGCCTGCCAATTTGACCGCATGTTCCAGAAACTGCGCGGAGCGTGCTCCGGCCCATTGCGGGTCGCTGGGCGGGAAATGTGTGCCGATATCCCCATCGCCAATCGCGCCAAGCACCGCATCGGTGATCGCATGCAGTGCGACATCGGCGTCGCTATGGCCGGATAGACCTTTGTCATGTGGTATTTGCACGCCGCACAGCCATAATTCCTCGCCTTCGACCAGACGATGGACGTCAAAACCCTGACCTACCCTGAATGGCGCTGAATGTGCGGTCATGAAATCCTCTGCAACTGTGATCTTTTTGAGGCGTTCGTCGCCCTGGACAAGGGCGATGTTGCCGCCGTTCTCGGTCAGGACCTGCGCATCGTCGCCAGCGTTTTTTGCGCCATCCCATGCGCGGTGCGCGGCTAGGATCTCAGTGTAGCGGAATGCCTGAGGGGTTTGCACCCGGCGCAAAGCCTCACGATCGGCCTTACCCGCCATCACATCGCCATCGCCCGCTACCGCGAGGCTGTCGACCACGGGCAGCGCCGGAATGGCGCCTGGATGGTCTTTAAGCGCCTCTAGTAGGCGTCGGATCGCTTCTTTCGGTAGATCAGGACGCGCAGCATCGTGGATCAGTACGGTTTTCGGAGAATGAGGGACCAACGCCTCCAGCCCATTGGCGACCGATTCTTGCCGAGTTGTGCCTCCGCCGACAAATTCAATCCCGCCAAGCCCGGCGAGTGCTTCCTTGGCCAATTCGCGCGTGCCCTCGGCCAGGACCACCTCAATCGGATCAGCTCCGGCGGCGGCCAAAACCTCCACCGAATGCCGGATCAGCGGTTTTCCGCGAAACTTGCGAAACTGCTTCGGCAGTTCGCCGCCCGCGCGCAGGCCCTTTCCAGCGGCAACAACAATCGCAGCGAATTGGGGGAGGGTGGGTGCATCACTCATATGGTCCAGCGCGCTTAAGGTCTGGACGGAATTTGCGCAATCCACTATGCGCTGCCCAAATTTTAGGCACAATTACGAATATGACCGCGCTTCCAACTCCTCCGGCCCTTAAGCCCATTCAGATCGGCCCCGTCCAGATCGACGACCCTGTGGTTCTCGCCCCCATGACTGGCGTGACGGATATGCCGTTCCGCACTCTTGTGCGCCGCTATGGCTCTGGCCTCAATGTGACCGAGATGATCGCCAGCCAAGCGGCCATCCGCGAAACTCGGCAATCTGTGCAAAAGGCCGAATGGGACCCCATTGAGGAGCCCGTGTCGATGCAGCTGGTTGGATGCGATCCCGTCAGCATGGGTGAAGCGGCCAAATTGCAGGAAGACAATGGTGCCGCGATCATCGACATCAATTTCGGCTGCCCCGTGCGCAAGGTCACCAATGGCATGGCGGGCAGCGCGCTGATGCGTGAAGTGCCGCTGGCCACCAAACTGATGGAAGCTACGGTCAAAGCCGTTGACTTGCCAGTGACCGTGAAGATGCGGATGGGCTGGGATCACGACAGCCTCAACGCCCCGGAAATGGCGCGAATTGCCGAAGATCTCGGAGTGAAGATGATCACCGTCCACGGTCGTACTCGCAATCAGATGTATAAAGGCAGCGCCGACTGGTCCTTCATCCGCAAGGTGAAAGAGGCGGTCTCCATTCCCGTCATCGTCAATGGCGACATTTGCACCATCAATGATGCTGCTACCGCGCTTGAGCAATCGGGCGCAGACGGCCTGATGATTGGCCGCGGCGCTTATGGAAAACCGTGGTTACTGGGCCAAGTGATGCATTGGTGGAAGACTGGCGAGGCGCTCGAAAGCCCCAGCTTTGACGAGCAATATGAGACACTTGTTGAGCATTATGAACGCATGCTCGACCATTATGGCAGCGAGGTTGGCAGCAAAGTCGCGCGCAAGCATATTGGTTGGTACACCAAGGGGATGCATGGCTCAGCGGAGTTCCGCAACAAGGCCAATTTCATCGATGATCCCAAGCAAGTGCTGGGCGAAATTGAGCGCTTTTACGAGCCATTCCTGCGGCGCAGAGCGGCGTGACCATGGCCGAAACACGGCCCTCCAAAGACCCCGTCACCGATCATAGCAATAGGCCCGATGCTGCCTCGCAAATCGGCGGGTTGATCTTTGCCGTGGTGCTGGTTGATCCCGACACGCGTATTGCAGAGGCCAATCACGCGGCGGAAAATCTGCTGGGGCAAAGCGCAAAACGGCTTATCGGGCGTTCTGTGCGAGAGGTCGCCGAATTGCTCGATGCGCGCGTGCGCAACCATATTCGCACTTCGCAGGATGCGGTGGTTGCGCGCGATGTGACCTTGCGGGTCAACCGCTCTGAAAAGCGAGTAAACCTGACGATTTCGCCGCTAACGCAGCATCCCGGATGGCGGGTCATCACCCTGTCGGAAAGCGCGCGCGACGACACGGGCCGCGATGAGCAAAGTGAAGCGACACTCGGCGGACCAGCGATCCTGGCGCATGAAATCAAGAACCCGCTCGCCGCCATTCGCGGGGCAGGGCAGCTGGCCGCGCGCAAATTGCCGCTTGCCGATAAGGGGCTTGCTCGGATGATTACCGACGAGGTGGACAGGATCGCACGCCTGATCGACCGGATGCAACAATTGGGCAGCAAGCAAACGGACCCGGTCGCGCCCTGCAACCCGCATGAAGCAATCCGATCCGCCATTGCCACCGTGCGCGCTGCGGGCAGCAATGGGGTGGAGATCATTGAGGAGTTTGATCCCTCTCTGCCCCCGGTTTTGGCCAATCAGGACGCGCTGGAGCAGGTGCTGATCAATCTGATATCCAATGCCCGCGACGCTGCGCAGGATCATGAAAACCCTCGTATAATTGTTCAGACGCGGTTTGTGAGCGGGCTAGCATTCAACGCAATCCGCATGGGCCGCGCCGTCCGATTGCCGATTGAAATTACGGTCAGCGACAGCGGGCCGGGCATTGACGAGGCGCTACGCGATCACGTGTTTGAACCCTTCGTTTCTTCCAAGAAGTCCGGCCAGGGACTTGGCCTGGCTCTGGTGCGCAAGCTGGTGCGCGATATGGATGGCCGGATCAGCCACGAGCGCGACGCCCGCGCTGACCTCACGCATTTCCGCATGCACCTGCGCCAGGCGAAACCTGGTGCGAAGGGAGCGGCGGCATGAGCGGCAAAATCTTACTTGTCGAAGATGATGGCGCAATTGCCACTGTCATTATCGCTGCGCTGGAAGACGAAGGCTTTCAGATAGACCGGTGCAGCAGCATCGCAGACCGGAACCGGCTGCTTGATGCTGGCGAATATCTCGTGATGTGCACGGACGTGATGCTGGAAGATGGCGACGGGCTCGCCTCCATGCGCGAGGTGAAATCGCGCGCGCCGGATATGCCGGTGATCGTCCTTTCGGCGCAGAACACGCTCGATACCGCCGTGCGCGCGAGCGACAGCGAGGCGTTTGAATATTTCCCCAAGCCATTTGACCTCGACGAGCTGGTCCAGGCCGTCCACCAGGCCGCTGGCCAGCGCAGCAAGACCGCCGCCGCGCCGGAGATGGAAGGCGACGGCATGCCTCTGGTCGGGCGCAGCCAGGCGATGCAGGGCGTCTACCGGATGATCACACGAGTTCTGCGCAATGATCTCACCGTGTTGGTCACGGGCGAAAGCGGCACGGGCAAGGAATTGGTCGCCGAGGCGATCCACGAGCTTGGCTCGCGCCGCACCGGGCCGTTCGTGGCGGTGAACGCGGGCGCGATCCCCGCCGACCTCATCGAAAGCGAGCTGTTTGGGCACGAGAAGGGCGCCTTTACTGGCGCAATTGCTCAGGCCATCGGTAAGTTTGAGCAGGCCAATGGCGGTACCCTGTTCCTCGACGAGATTGGCGACATGCCCGCAGAGGCGCAAACCCGCCTGCTTCGCGCGCTCCAGTCGGGCCAGATCCGCCGCGTTGGCGGACGGCAGGAAATCGCGGTCGATGTGCGCATTATCGCCGCCACGAACCGCGACCTTGCACCGATGATCGCCGCGGGGAACTTCCGCGAAGATCTGTTCTATCGCCTCAACGTGGTTCCGATTGAGCTGCCGCCCTTGCGTGAACGGCGTGAAGACATTGAGGTCTTGTCTCAGCACTTCCTCGCTCAGGCGGCGGAGGATGGCCTGCCTCGCCGGCAACTGGCTCCAGAGGCGGTCGAAATGCTGGAGGCGCGCAATTGGCGCGGCAATGTCCGCGAGCTGCGCAATGTCGTTTATCGTCTGGCGCTGATGGCGCGCGATGATCTGATCGACAGCGCGAGCCTGTCCGACATTATCGGTGCAGAGACGCAGCCGGGAGGCGAGGGCGCACCAAGCGGCTTTGCCGGCGCGCTCGACCAATGGCTGGCTGAGAACAATCCGCAAAACGGCGCGCTCTATCACAGCGCCTTGGCCGCCTTTGAAAAGCCCTTGATCGAACATGCACTGGCCGAAACCGGCGGCAATCAATTGCGCGCATCCAAGCTATTAGGGATCAATCGCAACACCTTGCGCAAACGCATCGGCGATCTGGAGATTGAACCTGACCGCTTCACAAGACCGCTTTAACGCAATCGCCACAGTTTAGTCTTGCAATTGAGCAACACTGGCGTTGTAAACTCGCAACGATGGATACGGCGATAGCAACATCAACTCAGCGCTCTCCGCGCTGGTGGCGGCGGCTTATCGTTCGTTCGCGGCGCGCCAACATGTTCGCCTGGCTCGAAGCGCTCTCAGCAATCACTCTGATCGTTGCCCTGTGGGCCACCTGGTTCGCTTATTCCGCGGCCCCGCAAGAAGACGAATTGCTGCCCAGCTTGCAGGTTTCGCTGCTGCTGATGGCGACATTGGTCCCGGCGATGGCATTGCTGGTCCTCATCGGCAGGCGGCTTGCGTTAAGGCGCGCCGCGGGCAGCACCGCTCGCCTGCACGTGCGCCTGGTGTTCTTTTTCTCGCTGATCGCCGCGATCCCGACGCTGCTCGTCTCGGGCTTTGCGGCATTCTTGTTCCAATCGGGCGTCGATTTCTGGTTCAGCGACGATTCCAGAGGGCTGATGCGTAACGCCAATGAGCTGGCGCAGAATTACTACGATCAAAACCAGCGCGATGTGGAGGAAGAAACCATCGCCATGGCCAGCGACATGCGCTTCATCCTGGAGCGCATTTCTATTGCCGATGAAGGCTTTGCCGACCGCTATGCCTATCAGGCGCAGGCCCGTGAAATCTCTGAAAGCGCGGTGCTGCAACGGCTTGATGACAACACGCTGAGAACCGCCGCTATCATGAACCTGATGGAGGACAACAGTCCGCTAGCCTTCAGCCAAGAAGTGCTGTCCCGGCTCGATGCGGGTGAATTCGTAGTTGTTCGTGGGAGTCCCGAACGGATTGTCGCACTCGCACCCATCGACCGTGAGAGCGGCATCTACCTCTACAACGCCCGCACATCTGAGGAAGATTCCTTTGTTTACTGGGAGAAGGCGCAATCTGTTGCCGCCAGCTATAACGCGCTGACGGCCGATGCGCGCACCCTGCAATTGCGGTTTAATCTCGCGCTTGTCGTGGTCAGCCTGTTGCTGGTGGGCCTCGCCATCTGGTTCGCTCTGCGCTTCGCGGACCGGCAGGTTGAACCGCTCACCGATCTGGTCGGGGCCGCACGCAAAGTGGGGCAGGGCAACTTCGCGCTTCGGGTGGAAGGCCGCACCGGTGCGGACGAAATCGGACTGCTCAACCGCGCGTTCAACCGCATGACATCCCAGTTGGAAAAGCAGACCGATGACCTGATGAACGCCAACCGTCAGATCGATGACCGGCGGATGTTCACAGAAGCCGTGCTGGAATCGGTCAGCGCTGGCGTCATTTCGGTGGACGATGAAAGCCGCGTGATGCTGATGAATAATTCCGCGCAAGCGCTGCTCGCCGATGACACCGACACCGATCTGACCGGCAGTTCGATGTCGGAGTTGTCGCCAGAAATTTGCGCAATGCTGCGCGAGGGCAAAGAGCGCGGCCCCGTGACCCATGCCAAGGGATCAGAGCTGCTGACATTGGCGGTCAAGATTGCGCCCGGAATGCGCGGCCATGTGATCACTTTTGAGGATATCACACGCCAATTGCTCGACCAGCGTCAGGCCGCCTGGTCCGATGTTGCGCGCCGCATTGCTCACGAGATTAAGAACCCACTCACGCCCATTCAGCTCGCGACTGAGCGGCTCAAACGCCGCTATCGCAAACAGATTGAGACCGATGGCGAGCTGTTTGACGAGCTGACCAGCACAATAGTGCGACAGGTTGGCGACCTGCGCAAAATGGTCGATGAGTTTTCATCCTTTGCGCGCCTGCCCAAGCCGGTGTTTCGCAATGAAGATGCGCTCGATCTGGTGCGCCAATCGCTGTTTTTGCAGGATGTCGCCCACCCTTGGGTCAACTTCCAGCTCAACTATGATCAGCTGATGCGCGAGGATATCTTGCACAAGACGCTGAGCTGTGACCGGCATCAGGTCGGCCAAGCGATGACCAATATCCTCAAAAATGCGGTTGAAGCGGTGGAAACCCGCAGGGCCGACGCTGAACCTGATTTCCAAGGCCAAGTGACGGTCGAGATGGCCAGCGATGAGACCACTTTCACGATCTCGGTCGAGGACAATGGGATTGGCCTTCCGCAAGAGCGCGAGCGCATAACAGAGCCCTATATGACGACCCGCGAGAAGGGCACTGGTCTCGGCCTCGCGATCGTCAATAAAATCGTCGACGAACACGGCGGCGATATGAGCTTTGCATCCGCCCCCAGCGGCGGCACCCGCGTGCAGTTGCGCTTTGCCCGCGATCCGCAAGTGACCGAAAGTGAGCCTGCATGATGCCGTTGAAATTCCTCCAAACTCTATTCCCCCCAATGCCCCCCAAAATGCCTCAGGGAGAAGCCAAAAATGGCTATTGAAATCCTGGTTGTTGACGATGAACGCGATATCCGCGAGCTGGTCGCCGGAGTGCTCGGCGATGAAGGCTATGAATGCCGCACCGCCGCCGATAGCACCGGCGCGCTGGCCGCGATTGATGAACGCCGCCCGAGCCTGATCTTGCTGGATGTTTGGCTGCACGGCAGCGAGATGGACGGGCTGGAACTACTCGACGCGATCAAATTGCGCGAGCCGGATTTGCCGGTCATCATCTTCTCCGGTCACGGCAATATCGACACCGCCGTATCGGCTGTCAGCCGCGGGGCAATGGACTTCATTGAAAAGCCATTTGAAGCCGAGCGTTTGCTGCTGCTGGTAGAACGCGCAACCGAAACAGAGCGCTTGCGCCGTGAAAACTCGCGGCTGCGTGAAGGCACAGTGGAAGGCGCTGAATTCACCGGCAATTCCTCTGCCATCAACACCGTGCGCGCGACCCTCAAACGGGTTGCCAACACGGGCAGTAGGGTGCTGATCTCCGGCCCAGCGGGAGCGGGCAAAGAGGTCGCTGCGCGCCTACTTCATTCCTGGAGCCCGCGCGCAGAAAGCGCCTTTGTCACGGTCAACTCGGCCCGCATCACGTCAGAACGCTTTGAACGCGAGTTGTTTGGCGAGGAATCAAACGGCAAGCTGGTTCAACCTGGCCTGCTAGAGCTGGCCGATGGCGGGACATTGTTCCTCGATGAGATCGCCGACATGCCGATATCGACCCAAGCGCGCATTTTGCGCGTCCTGACCGAGCAAAGCTTTGTCAGGGTAGGGGGCACACGCCAGATCGGCGTCGATGTCCGCGTGGTGTCCGCCAGCTCGCGCGATCTCGCGCTGGAAATGGCGGAAAAACGGTTTCGCGAAGACCTGTTTTACCGCCTCAACGTGGTGCCGATCACCATTCCCTCATTGGCCGAGCGGCGCGACGATATACCCGCGCTCGCCGAGCATTTCTTCACGCGCTATTCAACCGATCAAGGGATTGCGCCTCCGCAAATCTCGGAAGAGGCGATGGGCGCGCTTCAGGCCTATGATTGGCCGGGTAATGTCCGCCAATTGCGCAATGTTGTGGAGCGCACCATTATCATGACCCCGCGAGACAAGCTGACCGTGGTTGAAACCGAGATGCTGCCATCGGAAATTACGGGAGGGAAGCTCTCCGCCTCTGGCCAAGGGTTCTCCGCCATGATGGGCGTGCCGCTGCGCGAAGCGCGCGAAAGTTTTGAGCGCGAGTACCTGACTATTCAGATCAGACGTTTTTCCGGAAATATCTCGAAAACGGCAACTTTTATCGGAATGGAACGCTCCGCCTTGCACCGCAAGCTCAAACTGCTTGGCATGGCCGAACGGCGGGAAACCGCGCGCAAAGGCTAGGGCAAAGCCTCAAGTTTTTCGTCCAACCGGCCATTTGCGCCGATTAGCACGAAGCTTGCATAAAACTCAGCCATTGCCCCAAGGCAAAGCAATCGCCATGTTATGGGTGAAACGGCATGAAGGATGGGTGGGCTATCCCTCGGCCAGATTGCGGACCGCACAAACCGGCCGCCAAAAACAATAGGAGCATGAAAATGTCCGACGGGCGAACTCTCTCCCCGCGCCCCCGCAGCGAACCAGCTGAGCCAGAAGGCAAAGCAGCGGCAAAAGATGGCAAGCAAGCCAATCTGCAAGATGTGTTCCTTAACATGCTGCGCAAGAACAAGATTCCTGTGACGATGTTCCTCGTCAAAGGCGTGAAACTGCAGGGAATTGTCACATGGTTTGATAATTTCTCGATCCTGCTGCGCCGTGATGGCCAATCGCAATTGGTCTATAAGCACGCGATCTCTACGATCATGCCAGGCCAGGATATGGACGCCGATCAGTTTCAGATCCGCGCGGGCAATAAGCGTCAGCGTCTGCTGCAGGATATCTTCCTCAGCCGCGTGAGCGAGGCGGAGGTGCAAGTCACCATGTTCCTGGTCAACGGGGTAATGCTGCAAGGACGCATCGCGTCTTACGATCTGTTCTGCATGTTGCTGGAGCGTGATGGCGCCGTGCAGTTGGCGTATAAGCACGCTGTGTCGACCATTCAGCCCGCCGGGCCGGTTGATCTCAGCGATGATGGCGAAGAGTTCGGCAGCTGAGTTTCGATGACGACCTGCAGGAAGAGGTAACCCGCGGGGCGCGGGCCCTAGTGCTGTGCCCGGATATCCGCACGCTCAAATACGATCTCGACGCGCCCGAACGGCTCGAAGAGGCGCAGGGGCTGGCGCTAGCGATTGGCGTGGTCATCGCGCATTCGGAAATCTTGCCGATCCGCCAAATGCAGCCGAACACATTGTTTGGCTCTGGTCAGGTGCAGAATATCGCCGCCTGGTGCGAGCTGCACGAGGCGGAACTGGTTGTGGTGGATGGCGCGCTGACGCCGATCCAGCAGCGCAATCTTGAGGATCGGCTCAAACGCAAAGTGATCGACCGAACAGGTCTGATTCTGGAAATCTTCGGAGAGCGCGCGGCGACGGCGGAAGGCCGCTTGCAGGTCGAGCTTGCCCATTTGGACTATCAGCAGAGCCGTCTGGTGCGCAGCTGGACCCACCTGGAGCGGCAACGCGGCGGCTTCGGCTTCCTAGGCGGTCCGGGTGAGACCCAGATTGAGGCCGATAGGCGGATGATCCGCCAGCGCATGGGCCGCTTGCGCCGCGAGCTGGAGCAAGTGCGCAAGACCCGGCAATTGCACCGTGATCGGCGGGGAAGGGCACCGTGGCCCATCATAGCGCTTGTCGGCTATACGAACGCGGGGAAATCCACGCTTTTCAACCGCTTGACCGGCGCAGAGGTGATGGCGGAAGACCTGCTGTTTGCCACGCTCGACCCGACGATGCGCGCGATCAGCATGCCCGGTGTTGAAAAGGCGATCCTTTCAGACACCGTTGGTTTCATCTCTGACCTGCCGACGCAATTGGTCGCGGCATTCCGTGCGACCTTGGAAGAAGTCACCGGGGCGGACATCATCCTGCATGTGCGCGACATGGCCAATCCGGCCCATCAGGCTCAAAAGAAGCAGGTGATGGACGTGCTAGGCGAGCTCGGCGTGGTTGAGCCAACCACTGGTGCCAGTGACATTCCGATCCTGGAGGTTTGGAACAAGATCGATCTGGCAGAGCCAGAACGCGCTGACGAACTGCGCACCGCAGCCGCAGCGCATGATGATTGCGCTGTGATTTCAGCGATTAGCGGCGAAGGCATCGACGACCTTCTCACCGTCGTCGCCGATCTGTTGACCTCGAAGGCGCGAGTGATCACCGTGACACTGCCCGCCAGCGACGGCAGGCGGATCGCATGGCTGCATGCCCACGGCGACGTGGTGGATGAAAGCGATGCTGGGGAAGGGGATACTGGCCCCCTAAGAGCGCTGACCGTGCGGCTCAACCCCAAGGAATTGGGGCAATATGAGACACTTTAGCGGCGTTTAACCGCCCGCTTCGTTCCGTTTTACCTGCTGCCACAGTTGCTCTTGCTCATCGAGCGATAGATCAGCGAATGCGCCTTCGCTCAGCGCCTCCATGCCGCGAAACCGCCGCTCAAACTTGGCATTGGCCGCTCGCAAGGCATCCTCAGCGCTGATCCCATGCGCGCGGACGTAATTCACCGCCGCAAACAGCAGATCGCCCGCTTCTTCGGCCTTGTGAATCTCCGAGGATGCCGCCTCGAGCTCCTGCATTTCTTCAGTTATTTTTGCCGCCGGCCCGGTGGTGTCTGGCCAATCAAACCCAGTTCGCGCGGCGCGTTTCTGCAGTTTTTGCGCCCGCATCAGCGCTGGCAGCGCCAAAGCAACGCCGTCCATCGCGCTGGTTTCGCCTTTTTCGCTGCGTTCGGCTTCTTTGAGGTTCTCCCAGCGGGTTTCCCCCATGGTTCCGTCTTCGCCGCCAAAGATGTGCGGATGGCGGGCTTCCATCTTGTCTGAGATCGAACGGGCAACGTCTTCAAAGGCGAATTCGCCTTCTTCCTCGGCCATGCGCGCATGAAATACGACCTGCAGCAGCAGATCGCCCAGTTCACTGCGCAGCTCATCCATATCCGCACGCTCAATCGCATCGGCGACTTCGTAGGCTTCTTCAATTGTGTACGGCGCGATTGTCTTGAAGTTTTGCGCGACATCCCATTCACAGCCGGTCTCTAGATCGCGCAACCGCGCCATAATCCGGAGCAATCGATCAATTTGGCTGGATGGGGGAGTATCGCTCATAGGACCCGCAATTCCGTAATGTGAGATTGATAATATATATTATGTTAAATTACCGACAGTGTGCCAATGGCTGATCATGCCCCTCATCCTCGGATCAGGCTCACCAGCAGAAAGGCTCCGCCGAAGATCGCAACCCAAGTTAGAGCCTGCTGCGCGGTCTTACCCCAGTCTTTCTGGTAAGACGCGTACGCGCTGCCGACCAAAACCAGCCAACCGATCGCCAGGACGATCTGCAAAACCGCCATCTCAGTCATGCGACAAGCTCCAATCCATCATAGCCAACCACAACGTGATCCGGCGTCTCATCAACCAGCGTCTGATAATCCATGCTCTTATCAAGATGGCTCAGCACTAGTTTCTTCGCGCCGCAACGCTCGGCCAGCTCCAAAGCCATCGCCAGATTGGCGTGCGTTGGATGCGGATCGCGCCGCAAACAATCGCTCACCAGGATATCGACGTCCTCATAGAGCTCAACCATCTCTTCCGAAATCGCGCTAAAGTCCGTTGCGTAAGCGATTGATTTACCGTCCGCTTCAAACCGGTAACCGGTGGTTTCGCCAGGTCCGTGCTCCATCTGGCACCATTCCACGCCGAAACCCGCCGCCATCCGGATATTATCAAGAGTTTCCAGCTTTGCGATGGTCGGATAGCCTTCTTGCCCAGCGAACACATAGCCGAAGCGTTGACGCAAACGCCGCGCGGTGTCTTCACCAGCAAAGCCCGGTATCGGCGCGGCTCGGCCATAGCGCATTACGCGCAGGTCATCGATCCCGTGGCAGTGATCGGCGTGATCATGGGTCCAAAACACCGCATCGACCTTGCCGATCTTGTTTGCGAGCAATTGCGCGCGCAAATCGGTTGATGTGTCGACCAGCACTCGGGAGCCATCATTGCTCTCAACCACAATCGAGACGCGGGTGCGGCGGTTTTTCGGCTCATTCGGGTCACAATCGCCCCAATCATCACCAATTCGCGGGACACCTGTCGAGGTGCCCGAGCCGAGCATGATGACCTTCACAGTGCCGCCTTGCTGAACAATTGTTTGAAATTCGCGGTTGTTTGCGCCGCCAATTCTGAGAGTTCTTGACCTCTCAGCTCCGCCACAAAGCGCGCAGTGTCAGCGACAAAGGCTGGCTCGCATGGACGCCCGCGATGCGGCACTGGAGCGAGAAATGGGCTGTCTGTTTCAACCAGCAAGCGGTCCGACGGCACATCCTTAACCACGGCCTGTAAGTCTTTGGCATTCTTGAACGTTACGATGCCAGAAATCGAGATCGAAAGGCCCAGATCGAGCACTTTCTGCCCAAACTCCGCCGAGGCGGTGAAGCAGTGGATCAGCGCCGGAAACGCGCCCTTCTCCATCTCGTCTGCAAGGATTTCCAGCGTGTCTGCTTCTGCATCGCGCGTGTGGATGATCACCGGCAGCTGAACCTCGCGCGCGACATCAATATGCATGCGGAACAGGCGCTTTTGCGTCTCTCTGTCGGAATGTTCGTAATAATAATCGAGGCCCGTTTCCCCAATGCCGATAACATTGGGATTGTGCGTCGCCGCGAGCAATTCTGCGCGGGTCAGATCGCCATGCTTGTCTGCCTCATGCGGGTGAATACCGACGCTGGCGAACACACCCGCCTCACGGTCAGCCGTGCCAACCACCTGATCCCATTCGCTTTTCTTGGTCGAAATATTGAGGAAAGCGCCAATCCCGGCGCCGCGCGCGCGCTCAAGAACGCCCTGCTGGTCCTCAATCACGCCCTTATATTCAAGGTGGCAATGGCTATCGACGAGCATTATTCGGCCCCCTCGCCCTCTGGCAGTTCGAGGCGCGGGAAGATCGGCGTCGGCTTGCCGACGGCAAAGCCGCTTTCGACAAGGCGCGTATACCACTCTGTATCGCTCAGGTTCGCGTAGGCGCGCTCATCCGCTGGAATGCCCAGCTGGTCGAGCAGCGCAGCGGCTTTTACGGGGACGACAGGCTGGATAGCGATGCCCAGATCCCGCAGCGCCATAAACAAAGTAAGCAGTACGACCTTCATCCGCTCTGGATCGGTCTTGCGCAAAGTCCACGGTGCCTGCTCATCAACATATTGATTGCAGGCATAAACGGCTTTGATCCACTCCTCGATGCCGACTGAGAACGCCAGATCGTGGAATGCATTTGGCAGGCCGTCCGTGGCCGCTGCCCTCACCTGCGACAGCAAAGCCTCATCAATGTCCGTAAGCGCGACATTCTCGAGTACCCCATCCATATTCTTGGCGATCATCGACAAAGTGCGCTGCGCCAGATTGCCGAAGGAATTGGCGAGTTCCGCATTGGCGCGGTTTACAATTGCCTCGGGCGAGTAGCTGCCGTCCTGGCCAAACGCGACCTCGCGCAGCAAGAAATAACGAAGCGGCTCCACACCAAAAGTCTCTGCTAATTCAATGGGATCAACGACATTCCCGGCACTCTTGCTCATCTTCTCACCGCCGCGAGCGAGCAAAAACCCGTGGCCAAACACCCGCTTAGGCGTCGGCAGATCAGCACTCATCAGGAACGCAGGCCAATAGATCGTGTGGAAGCGGACGATATCTTTGCCAATGAGATGCAGATCGGCGGGCCAGTATTTCGCATAATCGCCGGTTGTGTCCGGATAGCCAAGCCCGGTGAGATAATTGGTGAGCGCATCGACCCAGACGTACATCACATGGTTGTCTGAACCGGGCACTTTCACGCCCCAGTCAAAGCTGGTGCGGCTGACCGAGAGGTCGCGCAGCCCGCCTTCAACAAAGGCGATCATTTCATTGCGGCGGCTTGCAGGCTCTAAAAAGCCCGGCGTGCGCAGCAACTCGAGCAGCTGGTCCTGATATTTCGACAGACGGAAAAACCAGCTTTCCTCAACCGTCCATTCAACGGGAGTGCCTTGAGGAGAGAGCTTTTCGCCCCCCTCGCCCTCTTTCAGCTCGCTCTCGTCGTAATAGGCCTCGTCGCGGACCGAATACCAACCTTCGTAACGATCAAGGTAAAGGTCGCCCTTCGCCTCCATCGCCTGCCAAATGGCCTGGCTCGCGCGGTGATGGTCATCTTCTACGGTGCGGATAAAGCGATCATATTTCACATTCAGCGCGTCGCACATGTCCTGGAAATAGCCGGACATTTCATCCGCCAGCTCGCGCGCAGTGCGGCCTTGTTCCTCGGCCTTGCGGGCCATTTTAAGGCCATGCTCGTCCGTGCCGGTTTGAAACCGCACATCGCGCCCTTGCAGGCGCTGGAAACGCGCGATCACATCGGCGGCAATCGCCTCATAGGCGTGGCCAATATGCGGCCGCCCATTGGGATAGCTGATCGCGGTGGTGACGTAGAACGGATCGGTGTTTTGAGGCTCAGACATTGGGGCGTGCGCTAGCGCCAGAGGCAGAGACAAGCAAGGTTCCGATCTCCATCGCCAGCAGGCCGGCGTCATAGTTGAAGGTCGGCGCCTGTCCCGCAAGCGCGACAAGCTCTCCATGCACATCGATCAGAGCCATGCGCTGAGCCGGATCGGCGGTGCGTGCGGCTTGCGCAGTGATGGCCTGGGCAAGCTCAAGAATGGCTTGCAATCGTTCGCGGTCTGGGCGGCCACCAATGAGACGGGCAAGCTCTCCCCGCCCAGTAAACTGCGGGTCGCCTTCACGCAGCAAACCGCCAATGCTGGCCGCGATTTGGGCAAGGTCTTGATCCATGAAGCGCAAGGCCGCGCCGTAAGACCCGCCACTCGCAAGCCGCGCCGCCTCCAGTGCGGCCGGATTGGTCTCGCCCGATTGCTCGCTGAGCATGTCCTCCAGCTGGCGAGTGTTCAGCACAGGAAAACGCATGATGCGGCAGCGCGAACGGATGGTCGGTAAAAGCCGCGATGGACGATGCGTCACGAGCAGGAAAAACGTGCCCTGCGGCGGTTCTTCTAGGCTTTTCAGCAAAGCGTTGGAGGCCGAGGTTTCCATATCATCCGCCGGATCGACAATGATGGCGCGCCGCGAACCCAGTGTTGGCCGAGTGTTGAGCCGCTTCTGCATAGCGCGGATCTGCGCGACGGAGATATTGCGCTTGGTTTGGTAGGGCTTGCCCTCCTCGCGCCTCTTCTCTTCCTTATCGTCCTTGGGCAAATGCGTGAGCGTGATGATATCGGGATGCTCGCCAGCAGGCTGCGGCACGCCCGGCTCATCGACCAGCTCGCGCGCGGCAGCCAATGCGAAGTCATGCTTGCCTAGCCCGCTCTTGCCCGCGAGCAGCCAGCCATGGTGCATCCGCTCGCTGGTCAAGGCATCGCGCCATTGCCGCCATGGGCCATCGTGATTGGGCCAGTTCATGCGGAAGCGCTCAGCATTGGCTCGAGCGCCGCGAGAACACAGGATTGCACTTCCTCGGGCGATCCGCCGCCGTCGATTACTGCGAAGCCACTTGGATCGCTTCCTACGAGAGCGCGAAACGCGTCCGCCACGGCGCGGTGATAGTCGCGGCTGCGCCCGCCAATCGCGTCGCTGGCATCGCCGTCCCGCTCAGCCAAGCGCTCCAACATGCGCGCCTCGTCAATTTCTACGAGGATAGTAAGGTCTGGGCGCAGGCCTCCGCTGCCGATCTGGTGGAGTGCTTGCACCGCCTCATCGCCGACATGCCCCGCCCCGCCCTGATAGGCGCGGCTTGAATCGACAAAACGGTCGCAGATCACCCACGCGCCCCGCTCTACCGCTGGACGGATGACTCGAGCGACGTGGTCGGCGCGGGCGGCGGCGAACAACAACGCTTCGGCCTCTGCGCCCCAGCCCTCCCCAGGAGGATCGAGCAACAGATTGCGGATCGCCTCTGCCCCCGGCGTGCCGCCTGGCTCTCGGGTGAGAACCGCTTCAATCCCGCGCATCTCCAAAGCTTCGGCCAGCATCCGTGCTTGGGTCGATTTGCCCGCCCCTTCTCCGCCTTCAAAGGCGATGAAACGGCCGAATTCTGCGCCCCCACTCATGGCAGCCACCCGGTCAGGCCATTGATCAGCCGGTCAAACACGCCAGCCTCGGCCACGTCTTCTTTTGCGAGCAATGGGACATTGGCGGGCTCCATGCCCTCAACCGAGATTTGCAGGCTGGCGACCTGTTCACCGGCGGCAATGGGCGCGCGCAGCGGCCCATCATAGGTGATCGCCACCGAAACCTCGGGCGATTGCCCTTTCGGCACATTCACGAACACTGGACCATCTGTGACCAGAGCGATCCGGCGGCTTGTGCCATTTTGCACCCGCGCAAACCCGACCTGCTTGTCGCCGCCAACAACGCGGCGGCTGTCAAAGGCGGAAAAACCCCATTCGAGATAGCTTTTGGCAAGCCGCGCCCGCGCGCTTTGGCTGCTGACCCCGCCAATCACCATCACGAGCCGCTGACCATCGCGTTTCGCTGTGCCGAGAAAGCCGAAGCCGGATTCGTTGGTGTAGCCGGTCTTAATCCCGTCCCCGCCCTCGAACGATCCGACCAAGGGATCGCGATTGCTTTGCGTGATGCCGTTATAGGTGAACTGCCCGCGTCCAATGAAACGCGCGTATTTCTGAGGGTGTTTCGATGTCAGCGCCGCACCCAGCGTCACCAAATCGCGCGCTGTCGTGAAGGTCTTACCCTCGTCCGGCCAGCCATTGGGCGTGCTAAAGCGGCTGTTCGTCATTCCAATCGACAGCGCCTTTTGATTCATCAGCGCGGTCCAAGCGGCGACCGATCCCGCATGCCCTTCGGCCAAAACGATTGAGCCATCATTGGCCGAGACGGTCGTGATCCCGGTCAGCAATTCATCGACCCGAATGCGCGCATCAGCGGGGAGCCACATGGTCGATCCCTTGCCGTTCCACTCGCGCCAAGTCTCTGGGCGAATGGTGAAAACCTCAGCGGGCTGGAGCACGCCCTCTTCCATCAGCTCAAAAGCAAGAAAGGTCGTCATCGCCTTCGTCATGGAGGCGGGAACGAAGCGGCGGTTTTCCTCGCGCGCATGGAGGACTTGCCCGCTGGTGACATCCACCAGCAGCGCAATTGGCGCTTCGCTGTCGGTGGGTACCGCAGGCAAGAGCGCGCTTTGTCCAGACGCAGCGCTCGGGGCGCATAGCATGGCCATAAAAGCCGCCGCGATCCGGGCTTTTGCTTGGGAATTTGAGACGCTGACACTCACCAGCGAAGCTATAACCACAGCCTTTCGCCTTGGCGAGACGCCGCGCGGTTTAGTTCACGATCTCGTCAGCCAGCAGCCCGACGCTCATCGCGTAATAATTGGAGCAATTGTACTCCAGGATCACGCGGTAATTGCTGGTGAGCAGCCATGCAGGCCGTCCTGGGCCATCGGGCTGGAACAGCGAGGCGAGCGTATCATCCGCCAGCGGGCGTTGTGGCTGAACGCCAAGCTCGCGCCATTCGCGCACGGTCTTCCACTGGCTGTGGCGTTCATGGACACGCGGGCAAACCGGTGCGCGCAGCTTCGTCTTATAGGCATCGACGTTGAAACCACTCGGCACGCTCGCCCGAACGCCCCAAGGCTGGCCCGTGCGCCATCCGGCGTCTTTGAAATAGTTCGCAATCGAGGCAAATGTGTCCGCGCGGTTGGAGAAGATGTTTGCGCGGCCATCCCCATCACCATCCTCGGCTAGGCGCAGATAGACCGAGGGCAAGAACTGCGGATTACCAAAGGCGCCCGCATAGCTGCCAACCAATTGCTGGCGTGAATAGCCTTTGTCAGCGACCTTCATCAGCGCAACCCATTCGCCAGAGAAGAGCTCGCGGCGACGCCCCTCCCATGCGAGCGTTGCGAGGCTGCGCGACAGGTCAAAATTGCCGCGGATCCGGCCATAGCTGGTCTCATGCCCGAAAATCGCGACCATGATTTGCGCTGGCACGCCATACTCCGCCTCAATGCGGCGCAAGGTTGTGCGGTTTTCGCCAAACACTCGGCGCCCGCCGGCAATGCGGGTCGGGTTCACATGCTTGGAGATGTAAGGCGCGAGCGCGGGATAGCCGCGCCGTGTCGGGCTGCCCGGTTGTCCGCGATCAAGCCGGATCACCCGGTCATTCGGAGTCAGATCGGTCGTCATACGCCGGATCGTCGCTTCGCTGACACCTTCGGCCCGGGCGCGCGCCTTCAGCGTTTCCATATAGGCACCAAAGGACTGGGTCGCAGAGCTGCTCTGCTGAGCGATTGCTGGGGTGGACGCCGAAGAGGTGCCGAGGGCCGCCATGAGAGCGGCGGCGGTGATTGCGAGTTTGTTCAAAGCCATGAGCGGGTTATTCTCACAGCCAACATGAATTGCCAATTATCGAATGCAATCTAATCGACAGACTTCACGAAAAAATCTGTCAGTCGGCGTTTAAGGCGTGGCTCGCGAGATATTCATAATCCTCGCGGCAGTCATCGGCGACTTTGCGATATTGACCGTCCAGTTCTGGCAATGGGCCGGGAGCAGAACCAAATCCGGTGGAGGCGTTGACCTTGTCATACCAATGCGCGCCCCACACGCCATCCTCAGGCAGCGGCCCATTTTGCCATGTAAGCATGGCCGGATCCCAAGCGATCCCTAAAGCAGCGCACAGGCACGCGAGCACCTTTGGCGGGTCACGCAAAATCGCATCGGAATCCAAGACCACTGGGACTGTCCCGCTGCGATCTGCCTCTAAATCGAAATACTCCCGCAGCTGCGCAAATCCCAGCATTTCTGGGCGTCGCAGCTCGTTCTTGGCACGGTAACTCGCCACCACGCGCTCTGGGGCGCGGATCAAAAAGGCATGTTTGTGGCCCGGCATATCGCGAATATCCACGCCGCCAATCATGTGATGCGGCATGTGCTTTTGATACCAAACAGGCGCACCGCCCGGCACAGGACCACATTGCGCCGCCAGCACGCTGTGCCAGTCGCAATCCATATCGGCGATCGTCTCCGCCGCCATAGGATGACTTTCGCCGCTGTGCTTTAGGAACGCGCCATAAAAGGGCTCATCGCTGACCGCGCAGTCGCCGCGTGCACCAAAGCTGCGCATCATGGCGGTGGAGATATTGCGCGGCCCGCTCCACATCGCGATGCGGATTGGCGATGTCATTGCGCGACATCCCGGTCGATCAATTCGCGGTAGTGGCCTTGCAGCCGTTCAACCATCGGCCCCCTCCCCTGCGTCAGCACCCGGCCATCCACTTCAGTGGCGGGGACAACGCCCGCAAAAGTGCCGGTGACGAACGCCTCATCCGCGCCGTAGACATCGGTGAGCGAGAAGTTCTTCTCAAACACCGGAATGCCCTGCTCTTGGCAAATTTGGATGACATTCGAACGAGTGATTCCGCCAAGGCAGTAATCCCCGCTGGAGGTCCAGACCTCGCCGCCACGGACAATAAAGAAATGCGTCGAATTGCAGGTCGCGACAAAGCCGTGCGGATCGAGCATCAGCGCCTCGTCCGCGCCCGCCTGCGTCGCCTGGATACAAGCGGTGATGCAATTGAGCTTTGAATGCGAATTGAGTTTCTGATCCTGAACCGCCGGATCGCCCCGCCGCACATGCACGGTGAACAGGCGAATGCCGTCCTCAATCGTGCTGGGCAGCGCCGTCTTATATTCCGGGATAATCACGATAGTGGCTGGCGAAATGACCACGCGCGGGTCTTGATAGGGCGTTGAGCGAATGCCGCGCGTCACCATCAGGCGAATGTGCACGCCTTCTTCGGCCTGCATCGCATTGCCGGTGATCGTCTCATAGAGCCGCTCTGTCAGTTCCTCTCGCGATAGGCCAATGTCCATCGCTATCGCCTTTGCTCCCTCAAACAGGCGGTCAAGATGTGCCTTAAGAAACGCGATTCTACCCTTGTGAACGCGCAGCCCCTCCCACACGCCATCGCCCAGCATAAATCCGCTGTCGAATACGGACACGCTGGCCTCTGCTCGCGGAACAAGCGCCCCGTTGACGTTGATCAGAATGGTGTCATTGCGCGGGTCAGCCGCGTAATCATGAGTGCCTTTTGCCATATTTACGTCTTAGGCTGACCTTTATGGGTGACAACAGCGAATTCAGTCGCTAGCGAGCGTCCCCAGCGCGGACAGTTGGCAGAGTGGTCGAATGCACCGGTCTTGAAAACCGGCAAGGGTGCAAGCCCTTCCAGGGTTCGAATCCCTGACTGTCCGCCATTAAAGGGCTCCACATTTGTGGGGCCTTTTTGCGTTTAGAGGCCGGCCCTAAAAATGCAGCGCGCGGTCATAGGCATCCAGCACGCTCTCATGCATCATTTCTGACAAGGTTGGGTGCGGGAAGACTGTTTGCATCAGCTCTTGTTCTGTCGTCTCCAAGGTCTTGCCCACGGTGTACCCTTGGATCAGTTCCGTCACTTCCGCGCCGATCATATGCGCGCCCAGCAGCTCGCCTGTGCCGGCATCAAACACGGTTTTGATGAAGCCTTCCGCTTCGCCCAGCGCGATGGCTTTGCCGTTGCCGATGAAGGGGAAATTGCCGACGCGAACCTTGTGTCCTGCGTCCTTCGCCGCCGCCTCGGTCATGCCGACGCTGGCGATTTGCGGGTGGCAATAGGTGCAACCTGGAATGTTGCTGCGATCAAGTGGATGCGGGTGCACATCCTTATTGCCAAGCTCTTGAGCAATGGCCTCGGCGCAGCTCACGCCCTCGTGGCTCGCCTTATGGGCCAGCCATGGGCCAGGCGTGCAATCGCCAATCGCCCATAGGCCTTTGGTTTTGGTCCGGCCAAACGGATCGATTTGAATGAAGCCGCGGTCCATTTCCGCCAGCTTCTCCAGACCGATATTCTCGGTATTGGGCTGAATTCCGATGGCGGTGATCACATGGCTGTATTCTGTGGTCGATGCTTTGCCAGCCTTATCCTTGATCGTCGCAGTGACGCCTTTGGCGCCGACTTTCAGTTCATCGACACCGGCGCCGGTCATCACTTTGATGCCTTGCTTGGTCAGCGATTTTTCGAGGAAAGTGGAAACGTCAGCATCCTCGACCGGCACGATCCGATCGAGCATCTCAACCACGGTCACATCGGCGCCCATATCGTTATAGAAGCTCGCAAATTCGATCCCGATCGCGCCGGAACCAATCACCAACAGCTTGCTCGGCATTTCCGGCGGGGTCATCGCGTGGCGATAGGTCCACACTCGCTTCCCATCAGCGGGCGCAAACGGCAGGTCGCGTGCCCGTGCGCCGGTGGCGACGATCACATGCTTGGCGGAGAGTTTCTCCTCGCCCTTATCGCCCTTCACAGTGAGGCTGGTCGGCCCGGTTAGCTTGCCCTCGCCCATGTGAACGGTGATCTTGTTCTTTTTCATCAGGTGGCCAATACCCTGATTAAGCTGCTTTGCGACGCCGCGGCTGCGCTTCACCACAGCCTCAAGATCGGCCTCAATCCCTTGCGCCTTCAGGCCGTAATCACCCGCATTTTGCATATAGTGGAATATCTCTGCTGAGCGCAGCAACGCCTTGGTCGGGATACAGCCCCAATTGAGGCAGATACCGCCGAGGTTCTCACGTTCAACAATCGCCGTTTTGAGGCCCAGCTGCGCACAGCGGATCGCCGCAACATAACCGCCGGGACCAGAACCAAGAACAACCACATCATAAGAATTGGCCATCGAGAATATCCTTCCTTGGGGAGAAAAGCGCCTAAACGATCTGAGGCGGCGCAGCGAGTGCGCGCGGCCGATCATTGGCATCCAGAACTACAAATTTAAAAGTGCCTTGAGAAACTTTGATCGTCGCCTCGCCATTCCGTGTTCGGGCGATGCCTTCCGCTTGAATGGTCAGCGATGTGTTGCCGCGCACGCTGATCTCGCAATAGATCGACAGCTCATCGCCGACCTCCATCGCGCCCGGAAAGGCGAAATCCGTTGCGGCCACCACCACCGCTTTGCCTTGTCCCTCACGGCTCGCCAAAGAGCCCGCGCCCAGCGCCATTTGGCTCATCAGCCATCCGCCAAACACGCCGCCATAGGGGTTGGTGTCTGCAGGCATGGCCGTGACGCGGATAAGAGGGGTGCGATCAGACATTCGCAGCCTCACGCTCCGGCTTTAAAATCCAGAACCAGCCAAGAGTGGCGAAAACCAGCGCTGCAATCAGAGAGGGGACGCCAAACATCAGGGCCAAGAACCCATCACCAAACACGAGGCAAACGAGGATCATCATCACCCCAGCGAGCGATGCGATTGTGAACAAAGTCATCGGCGATTGCATGAGATGTCGCCGCGCAAGGAAGTATGTGAGGAGCGACACCGGCAGGCCAACGCCATAGCTTCCAAGCAACGCAATGGCGCTACCCTGACGCACCGGCGAAGCAGGATTGAAGTCAAGGCTATCCCCGTTAGAAATCAGGTAAACGATGGGACACAGCCACGCGGTAAGAGCGGCTATAAACGCTATTATGATCGCCTTGCCCAATACGGCAATTGTCACACCACCAGCCCCATTGGATTCTCAATCAGGCTTTGGAATTGAGCGAGCAATTTCGCCCCGTCCACACCGTCAATCGCGCGGTGATCGAAGCTGCCCGTCACAGTCATCACGGTCGCAATGCCTAGCGCGCCGTCAACAACTGCGGGCCGCTGTTCGCCCGCGCCGACGGCCAGGATCATTCCCTGCGGCGAGTTGATTACGGCATCAAAATGCTTCGTGCCGAACATGCCTAGGTTGGAGAGCGAGGCCGTGCCGCCCTGATACTCATGCGGCATCAGCTTGCCATCGCGCGCCTTGCCAGCCAGCTCCTTCATCTCGGTTGAGATTTCCGCGAGCCCCTTGCGTCCGGCATCGCGGATCACTGGCGTGATCAGACCGGAAGGCGCAGCCACCGCGACAGAGATGTCCTGGCGGCTGTATTCGTGCATGACATCACCCTGGAAGCTGACATTGCATTGCGGTTCGCGTTGCAGCGAGCGCGCAAGCGCCTTGATAATCAGGTCGTTGACAGAGAGTTTCACCCCGTCTGCTTCAAGCGATGCGTTGAGTTCCTTGCGCAGTTTCAGCAGCGCATCGAGCTGAACATCGACGGTCAGATAGATATGCGGGATCTGCTGCTTCGCCTCGGTCAGGCGGCGAGCAATGACCTTGCGAACATTGTTGAGCTTCGCCTCAGCATAAGGCGCGCCGCCATCATCGGGCGACATGGACGGCGTAGGCGCTGCCGCTGGCTGAGCCGCAGATGCAGACGCGCTTGCAGTGCGAGCTGCGCTGGCGCTGGAGCCCTCAACATCTGCCTTCACGATCCGGCCATTTGGACCAGAGCCGGTGACTTGCGAAAGATCGACACCCTTTTGCTCAGCGATACGCTTCGCCAAAGGAGAGGCGACAATCCGTCCTTCCGACGATGCAGGCGTAGGTTTTGCTGCGGGCGCAGGCGCAGGAGCGGTCGCTGGTGCAGCAGGCGCTTCAGCCGCTGGCTCAGGCTCTGCCGGGGTACTTGGCGCAGGCGCATCACTTGGTTCGCTCACATCGCCAATGTCCTCGCCTTCTTCCGCCAGCATTGCGATAACCGTGCCGACCGCAACGTTTTCGCTGCCTTCCTCGACCAGGATCGCAACTATGGTGCCTTCATCGACGGCTTCAAATTCCATTGTCGCTTTGTCGGTCTCAATCTCGGCCATGATCTCGCCAGAGTTCACAGTGTCGCCAACCTTCACCAACCATTTGGCAAGCGTCCCCTCCTCCATAGTTGGAGAGAGAGCGGGCATCTTGATTTCTACGGCCATGGAGCGGTCAAATCCTCGTCGCTGGTGTTGTTTTGCCCGTGTGACGAATTCAGCCGCTTCGGGCAAGGCCTTGCATACGAAACCATTTGAAAGGATAGCTACCTCAAGGGGAGCGAAGAATATGCGTACATTCCTGGTTGTAATGGACGAAAGCGAAGAAGCGCGGGCCGCATTGCGGTATGCCGCACGGCGCGCTGTCGCGGTGAAAGGCGCGGTGCACATCCTGGCGGTTGTCGCTCAGCAAAACGTGAGCGCGTTTGGCGCGGTGCAAGACACCATCGAGCAAGAGGCGCATGACCGGGCAGAAATGCTGGCCAACGGAATCGGCGGCAATCTGCTGGCGGAAAGCGGGATCATGCCGACAATATCAGTGAAGGTCGGCAACAACCAGTCAATCGTCAGCGACTTTTTGAAGAACCACAATGAAGTCGCCGCATTGGTGCTGGGCGCGGCGAGCGGCAACCCCGGCCCGCTGGTTACGCACTTTTCAGCGCATGCGGGTGAGCTGCCCTGTCCGCTCTACGTCATCCCGAACGATTACGACGAAACCAGCAGCGATCACGAAGTGTAATTGCGGTTTAGCGCAGGTTTACTGGGCCTACTTGCGCCGTCCCTGATGGCGGATATTGCCGGGACGGCCGCGTTTGCCAGCGGCATATTTCTCCTTTTTAGGCGGACCCTTTTTATAACTCGGCTTGCCCCGGCGCGGCGGCGGACGGTTCCCGCGCGGCTCAATCGCTTGGCCATCGGCATCGACCGGCACAAATTTGAGCGCTCCGGTGAGCGCATTTGCCTCCGCCAGTTGCAGCGTGAGCTTGTCGCCGGGCGAATAGCTGGTGCCGCTATCCTCGCCCACCAAGGATTGCGCCGCTTCTTCATAGCGGAAGTGCTCTGCGCCCAAGGTCGAAACCGGCACGAGCCCATCACCGCCAAGACCTACGATTGTGGCGAAGAATCCAAAGCCCTGAACGCCCGTGATACGCGTTTCAAAATTCTCACCAACTCTGCCAGATAGCCATGCGGCAACATAACGGTCGATCGTATCGCGTTCCGCCTCCATTGCCCGGCGCTCTGTCTGGCTGATAGCGTCAGTGATCTGTTGCGGATTGTCGCGGTCACGCTCGGACAGCCCGCTTTTCTCCGGCAAAGACACCTTCGGCTTAGGCTGCTCCAGCTTATACGCATCCACCAATGCGCGATGCACAAGGAGATCGGCATAGCGGCGAATGGGCGATGTGAAGTGCGCATAAGAGCCAAGCGCCAGGCCAAAGTGCCCCGAATTGGCCGGGCCGTAATAGGCCTGCATCTGAGTGCGCAGGACAGCTTCCATCACCTGCGCCTTTTCATCCTCATCGCTCACATCTTTGAGCATGCGGTTGAACAGGCTCGGCGTGACCACCTGACCCAGCGCGAGCTTTTGCCCGAACGTCTCCAGATAATCGCGCAGCGCGATCAGCTTCTCTCGGCTTGGCGTCTCATGCACGCGGTAAACCACAGGCGAGCTCTTGGCCTCCAGTGCCTGAGCCGCCGCGACATTCGCCGCGATCATGAAATCTTCCACTACGCGGTGAGCATCGAGCCTCTCGCGTACGGCGATCTCTGCGATCTGACCTTGCTCATCGAGCACGACTCGCCGTTCTGGCAGATCCAGATCCAGCGGATCACGCGCGGCGCGGGCAGCCGCCAGTACTTTCCATGCGGCCCACAAATTGCCGAGAAATTCCGGCGTGTTGTCGCCGTCCACCGCCGCCTGCGCATCTTCGTAAGCGATATTGTGATGGATGCGAACAATCGCCCGGGTGAAGCGGTGGCTGGTGATCTTGCCCTTGGAATTGATCCGCAAGTGACATGCCATTGCCGAGCGATCTTCGCCCTCTCGAAGGGAGCACACATCGGCGCTCAATATCTCTGGCAGCATCGGCACGACGCGGTCGGGGAAGTAGACCGAATTGCCGCGCTTTCGCGCTTCTTTATCCAGCGCGCCGCCGGGGCGGACGTAATAGGAGACGTCAGCAATCGCGACGAGCGCCTTGAAGCCACCCTCGCCATCAGGCTCTGCCCAGATCGCATCATCATGATCGCGCGCATCGGCCGGATCGATTGCGACGATGGGCAGATCGCGCAGGTCTTCGCGCTTTTCCTCGGACAAGGTCAGCTCGGTCGCGGTCTGCGCCTCGGCCAGAGTTTCGTCTGGGAAGGTTTGCGGGATGCCATGCTTGGCAATAGCAATCAGGCTGAAGCTTTTGGGAGCCAGCGGATCACCGATCACCTCGACAACTTTCACGCCAGCCCGTTCAGAGCGGCCCACCCGTTCGCACAGGACAAGCTGCCCCTCTTCCGCTTCGCCCACATCGGCGATGGGAGAGGAATTGCGGATACGTTTGTCGACCGGAGCCAGCCATGCCTTGCCGCGGCCATCGAGCTCAACCACGCCGAGCAGACCTTCGCTGCGCGCAGGCAATTTCTTCATCGGATGGGCGATCCACCCCGCATCCGTTTCTTCGGTGCGAGACAGCACCCGGTCGCCGCGCTTGAGCGCCGGCATGCCTTTCGCACCGCGCCCACCTTTCAGCTCTTTGACAGTCAAACGCGGCGGCTTATCCGGCGCGTCGGCATCCCAATTCTCAGGGACCGCGATTGCTTCGCCGTCTTCGATATCGACGACCTTCAGCACGGTGACTTTAGGCACGCCGCCCATCCGGTGATAGGCGGTCTTCTTCCCGTCGATCAGGCCTTCTTCGGCCATATCCTTGAGCAAGCGTTTGAGCGCGATTTTCTCCTGACCTTTCAGGCCAAACGCCTTCGCGATCTCACGCTTGCCCGTGGGGCCGTGCGCAGTCTGAATAAACTCCAGCACCTGCTTCGCACTCGGCATGCCTGCGGGGCGTTTCATTTGTCTTTTGGCCATGAGAATTCCGTTCGTGCTGAGCCTGTCGACGTACAAACACTTGACTGGGCTCGCCCTTCGACAAGCTCAGGACGGGCGGTCTCTAATCGTTATCGGCGGCTTTCGCTACCGGCGCGAAGGCTCCACCGGGGACTGCGCTGGAAACGGGTGAGCAATAGCTGCCCGTGCAGGCGGTCACACCCAGCAGCCAGTCGTCACCGCGCAGGGGAACCGCCAGCTCAATTTTGGAGGTATCGGTTGCCGGGATAGCGCTTTGGATTTCCTCACCCTTGGTTCCATTAGGCAAGACACCGCGCCAATAGGATTCGTCGGTGCGGCGCGCCTTGATGACATAGCGATCCGCCCCTGGAACCGCGTCCCATTCAAGCGCCGTATCCACACGTACCGCCGCATCGGCGGTAACCGCTGGCGGCATAGGCGCTTTGGCCAGACGGTGAAGCGCACGGACGTTAAATTGCGAAGAGCGGGTCAGATAATCAAAGTCGATCTCGTCCACCGTATCGCCATATTTGATGCCGTTCTCGGTGCGCAGATCCTGATGCTGGTGCTCATAATCCTCCACAGACACCGCGATGCGGATCGCTGGATACCCCTTGTCGAGGAATGGGATCTGATCCCCGCCCCGGCCCATGCGGTCAGTCCGCCAAATCTGGCGCACTTGCATGCCGTCAGGATTGGCCTGGGCGAGATCACCAAGCCAGCGGGCAAGATTGCGCCCGGGCATATCGTTCTCACCACCAAAGCGGCGCTGTCTTGCGCGCAGCTCTTCGGTGGAATCGGCGCGCGGCCCCTCGGAGAAGACGCGCACATGTTTCGCGTCGCACACACCGTCTGACCCGCAGGAATTGCCAATCATATCGTTGTTGAGCACGGCCTTTACGGTCATCCCCTGCTCCTCCACCCAATCGGCGAGGATGCGCGCGCCATAAAGGCCCTGCTCCTCACCGGTCAGCAGAGCGTAAATGATGGTCGAGGGATATTGCTGCTTCGACAGGATACGGGACGCCTCGAGGATCATCACGCTGCCAGAGCCATCATCATTCGCGCCCGGCGCATCATCAGTGCCATTGAGCGGGTCGGTGACCCGGCTGTCGTAATGGCCCTGCACGATGATCACCTCATTGGGACGCTCGGTCCCGCGCTGGATGGCAACCGCATTGCGCACCAAGGTTGGCTGAGGAATACGCCGCCCATCGGGCTCAATCACGCGCTCGACCGATTGAACCTCTAGGCAGTCATCGCAGCCCGTCCCGATCCGGCGAAACTCATCCAGCGCCCAATTAACCGCTGCGCCAATTCCGCGCTTCGGATCGGTTTGTGAGGACAAGGTGTGCCGCGTGCCGAACGAGACGATTTTGTCCATATCCGCGCGCAGGCGCTCTTCAGAAACCTGAGCCGCGAGACTGTCATCAGTCGCGGCCGGAACATGGTCATCAGCAGCCAGCGGCGCAGCAATTAGCGAGGCGAGAATAGCGAGTTTTTTGATCATGCCGCGATGTTTGCCGCGACATGCGAGTGCGTGCAAGCTCTAGTACGCGCGCGCCACCAGAATTCGCTCGGTCGCAGGTTCACCGGTGAAGATGCAAGTGCCGTCTGCCGCATCGCTGCCGCGCGGGACATTGCGAAACGTGAGCTTGTGCTCTTTCAAGCGCTCGACGACCTTTTCCAATGCGTTTCCGCTTGGCTTTGACCACTGAACCTCGACCCAGCCCGGATACTTCCCGCCATTGGCAAAGTGGCTGGCGACGTCAGCCCAATCGCTGATCCCGTGGGTGATATTCGCATCGCGCCGCTCGCGCGCCTCGTTAAAGAGGTTTGCCTGAATGTCTTCCAGCATCGCGCCAATTTCGCCCGCGACATCATCGCGTTTCGGCGCCGCAAAGGCGACTTTGCCGTTTTCTGGGTTCCACATCTTGTCACGGCGCAGCAGGCTGACCACGCCCGCCTCCATATCGCGCCCGCCAACCTCGATGATAACCGGCGCGCCCTTGCGCACCCAATCCCAGCGTTTGGCGGTTGCTTTGCCAGGCGTCGTGTCGAGCCAGATGCGGGTCTTCTCGCCTAGCGCAGTTTGCGCCGTCAGCTGAGCATAGAGTTCGCGGCAATATTCGAGCAGCGCCTCATCCTCTGGCTTGTCGCGCAGCATGGGCAGAATGATCACTTGATGCGGCGCGATCGCGGGCGGCACGCGCAGGCCATCGTCATCGCCGTGCGTCATAATCACGCCGCCAACCATGCGGGTCGAAACGCCCCAGCTGGTCGTGTGGCAATATTGCTGAGCGCCCTCGCGGTCCTGAAATTGGATGTTGGCCGCCTCGGCAAAATTGGTGCCGAGATAATGCGACGTGCCCGCTTGCAACGCCTTGCCATCTTGCATCATCGCCTCGATCGACCATGTCTCGACCGCTCCCGGGAAACGCTCGTTCTCAGGCTTCTCACCAGCGATCACAGGCATGGCCAAATCTTCTTCGGCGCAGGCGCGGTACATCTCGAGCGCGCGGTGGGTTTCTTCTTGGGCTTGCTCCTGGTTCTCGTGCGCAGTGTGCCCCTCCTGCCAGAGGAACTCACTGGTGCGCAGGAACATCCGCGTGCGCATTTCCCAGCGCACAACATTGGCCCATTGGTTGGTCAGCAACGGCAGGTTGCGCCAGCTCTGGATCCAGCGCGCCATCGCATCGCCAAAGATCGTTTCCGAGGTTGGCCGAACGACCAGAGGCTCTTCCAATTTCGCCTCAGGATCGGGCACCAATCCGCCCTCGCCATCGGCGACCAAACGGTGGTGGGTGACGACAGCCATTTCCTTGGCAAAGCCGTCAACATGCTCCGCCTCACGCTCAAAATTCTTGAGCGGGATGAACAGTGGGAAATAGCAATTTTGCACGCCGGCGGCTTTGATGCGGTCATCGAGCAGACGCTGAATACGCTCCCAAATGCCGTAACCCCATGGCTTAATAACCATGCATCCGCGCACGCCGGATTCCTCGGCTAGATCAGCCTCGGCAATCACGGTTTGATACCATTTGGCGAAGTCGTCTTCGCGCTTCACATTCAGAGCGTGGCGGATGTTAGACACAGCGGGTCTCTCTCAAAATCATAGAGCGGGTATTGGGTTGATCGAGCGGTAGCGCTAGGCCCGCCGCGCGCAATTCGCAAATGGTGGCGCGACTATTTGCTCAGCTCATCGAGCTTCTTTTGCATCTCGGCCATTTGCTCTCGCAGCGCATCGATCTCGCCATTGGAGCTAGCACCAGCAGCGGCTTTTGGCGCGGCTGACTTACGCTTGTTGACAACGCCCGGAATGAGGACATCCGCCGCAGCGCGCATCATCGCCATATTGGTTTCGTGGATCGCCGAAATCGGATTGTTCGACATGCCTTTTTCAAAGGCCTCGCGAATCTTGGTTTGATTATCGCGAAAGTTAGCCATGCTTGCCTCGAGGTAAGACGGCACCATCGCTTGCATGGAATTACCGTACATACCGATCAATTGACGCAGGAAACCCACGGGCAGCATCTGCTCGCCATTGGCCTCTTCATCCATGATGATCTGGGTCAGGATCGAATGCGTGATGTCATCGCCCGACTTTGCATCAAGCACTTGAAATTCAACATTCTCACGAACCATTTCAGCAAGGTCATCGAGCGTGATGTAGCTCGACGAGCTGGTGTTGTAGAGCCGCCGATTGGCGTATTTCTTGATGATGATCGCATCGCCTGCCTCGCCAGTTTTGCGCGAGCCTGATTTTGCGGCTTTGGACTTGCCTGCCATTATTTGGATCCCATGAATTTTTGCGTTGCAGCGCGCTTAGCATCTGCACAATGTGCAGCGCAACATGAACGTTTCTCAGGATCCGAAACGCTGTCCCAAAATGGTCAGCAATTCATATTGCGACAGGCCGCTTTGCTGCGCAGCATTTTGCAATTCATAAGGCACAGATAGCCAGTCGCCTTCGCGCAGGCTCGGCGACGCGCTTAGGTCAACCACCACCATATCCATGGACACTTTGCCAAGCAGCGGCAGAGGGGTTTCAGCTCGCAGCAAATGCGCGCTGCTGCGTCCGTCCACATTGCCCCAACTGCGCAGGAAGCCATCGGCATAGCCCAGAGAAACAGTGCCAACCCGCATATCGCGGGGCGCGGTGAATTCGCCGTTATAGCCAACCGCATCGCCGGCATTCAGCTCGCGCATCTGGATGATTGCCGCCTCTGGAAAAGCGACTTGTTTGATGACGCCCGCAAGTTCTTCCCGCGCGATGCCGCCGTATAGAGCAAGGCCAGGCCGCGTGAGGTCAAAGGCATAATCGCGGCCCAAGGCGATCCCGGCGCTGTTGGCCAGACTTAGGGAGTTCCAATCCACATGCGACTGCACCTCGCGAAAGCGCGCCAATTGCCGCGCGTTCATTTCGCTGTCTTCATCAGCGCAGGCGAGGTGCGACATCAGCACATCAACGTCGAGTTGTTTGATGGCCTCATCGCCAACCTCAGAAGGCGCGATGCCAAGCCGGTTGATCCCGGTATCCACCATCAGGTGACAGCGGCCGCCACCTGCCTCATTCCAACGGCGTGCCTGCTCGAGCGAGTTGATGACAGGCACCGCACCACTGGTCTTCGCATAGGCGACATCTTGTGCTGTCATCGGGCCATGCAGAACCGCAATATCGCCTGCGTGAACATGACGCGCGGCCGCTTCGACCTCGCTCCAATGCGCGACGAAAAACTCCTCCGCCCCGGCATCGCGGAGCGTTGGCAGGCAGCGCTCCACGCCTAAACCGTAGCAATTGGCTTTGATCGCAGCGCCAGCACTGGCGTCGCCTGACATAGCATCAAGCGCGCGCCAATTGCTGGTCAGCGCCGCATCGTCAATCCTCAGGCGAAGACTTGGTGGCGGGATATCAACCGACATCGTCGGAGAAGTCACGCGGCGGCCCGGATGGCAAGCCCCACCAAGCTACGACGAGCCCAAAGGCGACAACGATCCAGGTGTACCAAAGCCCTGAGTAGATGTTGCCCGTGCTCGCCACGATCACTCCAGCGATCAGCGGCAGGAAGCCGCCAAGATATCCAGCCCCAATATGATAGGGGATCGACATTGAGCTGTAGCGGATGCGCGGCGGGAACATCTCTGAGAGCAGCGCCGCAACCGAGCCATAGGTCAGCGCTGATAGAACGCCGAGCGCTAGCAACGCAGCTATGATGCCCACGATGTTGATAAGTGGCGGAACCTGACGCGAGAAATCGAACCCTGATTTGGTGAGCGCCTCTTGCAAACCTGCAGTGCGCGAAGCTGCACCTTCTTCGGTTTCCTCGAGCCATTCAGGCGCGATGGCGACTGGCTCGCCGCCAACGGTGACACCGAGGTCGCCGCCCGGTTGAAGCGTGTAGGACACGCCGCTGCCGGTAAGGCTGCTCAAGATTTTGCCGCAAGGTGTTTGTTCCCGGTCAAACAATTCGGCGAATGGATCGGTGACACATTGATCGCCGCTGACAACAACCGGCGTGCGCTCAGCCGCTTCGGCAAGACCCGGATTGGCCAGGCTGCCCATGAACCAGAAGATCGGGAACAGCGTCGCGAGCGTTGCCAGAGCGCCAATGATGATCGGTTTCTTACGCCCGACCGTATCCGACCATTTGCCAACGATCAGATAAAGGCCGAGCGAGAGCATGCCTGCGATCAGCAGGATGACTTCAACCGTCCCCTCATCAAGCCGCATATTGCCCTTGAGGAATGACAGGCTTGAGAAGAATGCGGTGTACCAAATCGTCGTCAGAATACCGCTGACACCGAACAGAGCGACAAAGATGCGCTTCTTGTTGCCGGGATAAGTGAAGCTCTCAATGAACGGATTGCCCGAGGTTTCACCCGATTCCTTCATCGCCTGGAACACGGGGCTCTCAGACAGTTTGAGGCGCATCCACAGCGAGATCCCTAGCAGGATGATCGACAGTAGGAATGGCACGCGCCAGCCCCAATCGGCGAAAGCTTCCTCAGGGATGATCCAGCGGCACAGTAGGACAACGATGATGGAAAGCACAAAGCCCCCCGCCACACTCGCCTGAATGAAGCTGGTGTAAAAGCCGCGCTTTTCAGGAGGCGCATGTTCGGCGACATAAATCGCCGCACCGCCATACTCGCCGCCCAAGGCGAGGCCCTGAAGCACCCGCAGGAATATCACGATAATGGGGGCAATGATCACATACCCCTCACCATAGTTCTCTTTAAGCGTGTCGACCGTAGGTATTAGCCCGACGCCCGCGGTCGCAATGCCCATCAGGGTGACGGTCACAAGGAAGGTGTATTTGCGCCCCAGCCTGTCGCCGAGGAAACCAAACAGGATCGCGCCAATGGGGCGGAAAGCAAAACCGAGCGCGAAGGTGGACCACACCAGCAGCAATGCCAGCGTCGGGTCATTCACGTCATAAAACGCATCCTTCAGGATGTAAGCGAGCGTGCCGTAGATAAAGAAATCGTACCATTCAAAGATGGTACCGGCGCTGCTCGCACCGATCACGAGTTTGATTTCCTTCTCGCTTGGCTCGCGCTGCTTTAGCGCTTCTGCATCGACCATAAGCCCCGTGATCCTCTTCTGACTGGCCAGTTTCTACGGCCTTATCCGGGTAGCCCTAGCTGCTCGTTTACCGAGAGGAAAGCGCGTTACTCGCAGCCTTCCACACGAGCATCAATGCGCCGTGCCGCGCGGGATGCGCCAAAGCGGGTGCCAAAGCATCAAAGCCCGGCCAATCTGGTAGCTCGCCCTCGCCGCTCAGCCATTGCTCAACCTCACGAGTCTTAGCCATGATATCGGCTGCACTACGTCCTTGGACATCAGCGGCCATGATCGCAGCAGATGCTTGTCCGATCGCGCAGGCGGTCACTTGCATGCCGATGCGCTCAACCGATCCGTCGTCCCGGCAGTCGACCACCAGCTCAATTGAACTGCCACATGTGCGCGAACGCGCCTCACCAGTGAGTTGCGACGCATTGCTGAGCGGATAACTTGCAAGCCCAGCAGCCAGGCCGAGCAATTGCGGCGAGTAAAGCTTGGTCGCTTTTACCCCGGCCACAATCGGTCCATCATTCGATCAGGCTGGCTTCGTCAGCAGCCTCTGCCTCGTCTGAGAGCTTCGCGCGACGTTCCGCAATGGCGGATACCAATTGGCGTGAAAACGCATCAGCCGCCGGATAGGTGCGCGCGGTCGTGATCCATGTCGGACGACCTTTGAAACCCCAGACCGTGTCAAAGCCCAGCGCCAGAACGGAGAAAGCAAACACCACGATAAGCGCGCCTTTAATCGCGCCAAAGCCAAAACCGAGCACACGGTCAATCGGGCCAAGAATGGAATTGCGCGAAGCCTCACCGACATTGTTCGCGATCACCTTCATCGCCGCATATGGGATGAGCAAAAGAAGCGCGAACGCCAGGACCGGCGTTCCCGGGTCGGCATTAACGAAATCGCGAAGGCCATCCGTCAGCGGCGCATGCAAATAGTAGATCGCAAAGGCCGACAGCATCCACGCTGCCAGCGAGAGGACCTCTTGCACCAGGCCCCGCATGAAACCACCAATCGCGGCGACTCCCACGATTATCAGCACGATTATGTCAAATATAGCCATTACTGGCTCGGGTTATTCCGTCCCAACCACTTGGTCAACGAGGTTCGAAAGTTGTCCCAAACCGTGATAATTGAGCTTGGATGAGCCGAGCTTTTTATCAGATGGGCCATAGCCCCTGGAAAATCCCAGCTTCACCGCCTCTCTAAGGCGCAGATCCCCATGAGAAACCGGGCGAATTTCCCCGGCAAGCGACACCTCACCGAACCACACGGCCTTATCCGGCAGCGGCTTATCGGCGAGCGCAGACATCAAAGCCGCCGCGACCGCCAGATCAGCGGCGGGATCAGCCAATCGGTATCCGCCTGCGATGTTGAGATAAACCTCAGCAGAGGAGAAATTGAGGCCGCAGCGCGATTCGAGCACGGCCAACAGCATCGCCAGCCTGCCACTGTCCCAGCCAACCACCGCGCGGCGCGGCGTGGCGCCTGATTGCAACCTGACAATCAACGCCTGTATCTCAACCAAGACCGGCCTTGTGCCTTCAAGAGCGGGAAAGACTGCGCTGCCTGCAAGCGGTTGGTCTCGTCCAGACAGGAAAAGCATGGAAGGATTAGTCACCTCTTCCAGCCCTTCATTCGCCATTGCGAATACGCCGATCTCATCGACCGCGCCGAACCGGTTCTTTAGCGCGCGCAGGATCCGGTATTGGTGGCTGCGTTCGCCCTCAAAACTCATCACCACGTCGACCATGTGTTCCAGCACACGGGGGCCAGCGATATTGCCGTCTTTGGTGACATGCCCAACCAGCACCAGCGCGGTGCCATTTTCCTTGGCGTAGCGGATCAGTTCGAGCGCGCAGCCGCGCACCTGGCTGACCGTTCCCGGCGCGCCTTCGATTGTATCAGAATGCATAGTCTGGATCGAATCGATCACCAGCAAAGCAGGCGGCTCACCAGCGCCCAATGTGGTCAGAATATCGCGCACCGAGGTTTCCGACGCAAGCCTGATTGGCGCATCGGCAATTCCCAAGCGCGCAGCGCGAAGACGCACTTGCCCAGCGGCTTCTTCCCCGCTGACATAAACCACGTCACCATTTGAGCGCGCGATTGTCGCCGCCGTTTGTATGAGCAGAGTGGATTTGCCGATCCCCGGGTCACCGCTCATCAGAACAGCTGAACCCGGCACCAGGCCGCCGCCTAGCGCACGGTCAAACTCTGCGAGACCAGTCGGCCGCCGCTGAGGCAATTGTGCGGGGCCATCCAGCGGCACAAACTCCAACGCCCGCCCTCCGCGCGACAGATCATGCTTCTGAGAGAACACCGTCGCCGGTGCATCCTCTGTCATCGTGTTCCATTCAGAACAGTCAGGACATTGCCCCTGCCAGCGGTGCGAAACAGAGCCGCATGAACCGCATACATATCGCCGTTTGGTCTTTGCCATTGAGATTTCGTAGACGGAACATTTGCGGAACGCAATTGCCATTCCTGACTTTCCACGTCATCACGATTCTCATGCGGCAAAAAGAACTTCGTCTCGCTCTGGTTTGCTACGGCGGTGTCAGCCTTGCGGTGTATATGCACGGGGTCACCAAAGAGATTTGGCACCTGGCCCGCGCGAGCCGAGCTTTCCATGCGGGCCGGGAAGCGCCTTGCAGCGGGGTGCCACAGGTTTATTGCGACTTTCTGCACGAAGTTGAGCGCGATTACTCACTTCGCCTTCGCGTCATGCCAGACATTCTCACCGGGGCGAGCGCTGGAGGGATCAATGCCGTCTTCCTCGCGCAGGCCATCCATTCCGGCCATTCGCTCGAGCCGCTCACCGACCTTTGGCTGGAAACCGCCGATGTCGAAGAGCTGACCGATCCCAAAGCGCAGCCGATGTGGCGCTATGCCAAAATCTGGGCTCAGCCAATCGCTGAATGGGTGCTCAGCCGTCCCGGTAATGCCGTTAGCGAAAGCGTTTCACCAGAGACACGGTCCGAGGTGCGGCATAAGGTTTCCCGTCTCGTCCGTGGCCGGTGGTTCAGTCCGCCGTTTTCTGGCGACAAGTTCTCCAGCCTGCTGTTTGAAGCGCTCGAAGGCATGCGCGCGGGCGAGCGCGGCGACCCTTTGCTGCCGCCCGGCCATCCGATCGATCTGTTTGTCACCGCCACCGATTTTCGCGGTCATGTGGAAATGCTGCGCCTCAACAGTCCGCCGATCGTTGAAGAAACCGAGCATCGCACCCCTATTAGCCTGCGCGCCAGCACTCCCGCGCAAAGCAACGAAGGGCTGACCAATCCGTTGGAGCTGGTGCTCGCGGCGCGGGCAACGGCCAGTTTCCCGGGAGCCTTCCCGCCTCTGCAACTGGCGGAGATCGACCGTTTGGCGCATCGCAAAGGAGTGGATTGGACGTCGCGCGCGAGTTTTCTCAACCGGATCATGCCCGTCCATATGCGCGACGGAACGCAGGATGGCGTGTCGCTGATTGACGGGTCAGTTCTGGTGAATGCGCCATTTGGCGGGGCGATCAAGGCGTTGCATGGCCGCCCTGCTCAACGCGAAGTCGACCGACGGTTTGTCTACATCGATCCGCGTCCCGACCGCGCCGGTTCAGTGAACGAAAACCACGATGCGCCCATCGGCTTCTTCGGTGCAATCTTCGGCTCTCTATCTACCATCCCGCGCGAGCAACCCATCCGCGACAACCTGGAACGGATCGAGCAGCAATCCCGCGATGCCGAGCGCCTCAGCCGGATCGTCCTGGGCCTGAGGCCTGAAATCGATCGCGCGGTTGAGAAGCTGTTCGGGATGACGTTCTTCCTCGATAGCCCCAGCCCAAAGCGGCTGTACAATTGGCGCGCAAAGGCGCAGCAGGCGGCGGCTGAGCGATCCGGCTATGCCTTCCAAGCCTATGCTCAAACCAAGTTCAGCGGCATCATCGACCGCCTGGCAGAGCTTGCTCTGGAAGCAGCGCCGGAGCTGTCGCTAGCAGACAGCATGCCGATTGCCGCCGCGATGCGCCGCGAGTTGGAACGCCGGGGCCTCAGCGAGTTATCCGATGGCAGCGGCGGCGCCAGCGAGGCAGCGATCCAATTCTTCCGAGCGCATGATATCGGTTTCCGTATTCGCCGTTTGCGCCTGCTCGCGCGCAGGCTGGCGCGGGATTGGGAAACCGATCCTGAGATACCCGACGATGCGCTCGATATCGCGAGGGAGAAGATTTACGACATTCTCGCGTTGTATTTCTCGGCGGACAATATCTCCGGATTGAGCGATGAGTTCGCTGCCTATGCGCGGAATGCTCTGAAGGATCCGGGCGCTCTGCTGGATTATCTTGCTGAAAAGCGCCTACTGCCGGAAACCGATCTTGAGGCGGAGCGGATATTCGCGGAGGCGCTGGCGCAAATGCCCAAGAACCTGAAGCGGCGAATGCTTCTGACCTATCTTGGCTTCCCATTTTACGATGTCGCCACCCTGCCTTTGCTGCAGAACGAAGGGTTGACCGAGTACAATCCGGTCAAGGTTGACCGCATCTCTCCCGATGATGCGCGTTCCATCCGCGAAGGCGGTACACGCGCGACATTGCGCGGCATCGAGTTCTACAATTTCGGCGCGTTCTTCAGCCGATCTTACCGCGAAAACGACTATGTCTGGGGCCGTCTGCACGGAGCGGAACGCATGATCGATCTGATCGCATCGACGGTCGATGCCGGGATGAAACCCGAAGCCATCCGCTCAGCGAAACGCTCCGCATTCATCGCCATCATTGACGAGGAATTGGAGGTTGGCCGGTGCCGCGAGCATTTGCTGCGCGGGCTAAGAGACGAGATACTCGCGCGCTTCGCATAAGGCCAAGCGCTCGCTTAGCCTTCGATGCTGGTCCAGATAGCGGTCACGAATGCATCCTCGCTGATAAAACCCTCGCCGCGATCAAAGTCGGCCAATGGCTTGGCCGCAACCGCTTCTTCGAGCGTCTTGCCGGCTTCATTGAGTGCTTCCACGCGGGACACTGCCTCGCCGATCATCGCGCGATAGGCGACCATTTCGGCCTTGTTCGACATGCCGCCATGGCCCGGAATAACCTTGGTCTCGTCATCGATCATCGCAATCGCAAGATCGAGCGTGGACATGAGGTTATAGACGCTGCCACCGGATCGGGTGTCGACAAAGGGATAGCCTGGGATGTTGAAATAGAGGTCGCCCATGTGAACGACATTGGCCTTGTCCCAAATCACCACGCTGTCGCCATCGGTGTGTCCACCGCCCAAAAAGGCGAGGTTGATGGTGTCGTCATTAAGATGGAAGCGAAGGCCCTGGCCATAGGTCACAACTGGTAGAGCAACCTTCGGAGCTGGCTCTCCGTCGCGGCCGGATAGCGATGGATCGACCATGCGCACACGGACATTGTCATGCGCAAAGATCGTCGCGCCCGTCTTACCGAAATTCTCGTTGCCGCCGGTGTGGTCACCATGCCAGTGCGTATTGACCAAATATTTCACCGGAGTTGCGCCAAGGCCGGCCACAGCGGCTTCGATCTTTTCTGACAGCGGCGCGAACTGATCATCGATCATAACCGTCGCATCATCACCGTAACTGACCCCAATATTGCCGCCCGCTCCAAACAGAACCGCAACACCGGGCGCGATCTCTTCAACCGTGATTTCCACATCGTCGAAGTTGCGCTGAGCATAGCTGGGAACAGCCAGAAACGGGGTGGCGGCAGCGAGGGCGAAAACGGCAAAACGGTTCATAATTCTTCTCCAGTCGCCTGCGAAGTAACCATAAGCCGCGTGGTTGTCGAGTTGGCTAAGCGCGCCCTAGGCGGCGTCAAATGCGACGGTGAGTCGCTCGCCTTCGCCAAAACGCGAGGTGCCGTGGTATAGAAAGCTTGGGAACAAGATCAGGTGACCGGGCTTGGGAGCGAAGCTTGCGACCGGCGCGAGGTCTATTGGGATGTCCTCAGGAGGACGCCCAAGTTCCAGCTCGCCCTCGCCTTTACTAAGGGTACCCGGCACCGCGAGGTGAACAGCCGAGCTGATCAAACCGCTGTCATGCATATGCGGGAAATGGCGACCACCGGCGGACAGGCGGATCGACCAACTCGCGGTGATTTCGGCTGACCGCTGCCCCAGCGCCGCGAGCGGATGATCGGTTGGTAGAGACGCCATTTCACCTGTGTATTTGTCCAACACCGCATGGATGCGCTCAAACAGCGCAACCAAGCAAGGATCGCTCCGGTGCCGCAAATCATTGAGCGTCTGCGTGCCACCCTCGACGCTTTGGCCGAGTGGCGCAGCGTTCATATCGTGCAATCCGCGCAGCAGCTGGACCGTCTCGGACAGTTCATCAGCGCTGAGCTCTAGGTCAAATTGCGCCGCAGAAATCGCCTCCGGATAAAGCCATTGATGACGCGGATCTCCTCGAATGCGCCAGCACAGCTCGGCCAGCGCCCAGACGCCAATATCGACCTTCCCGACCGCAAGCGCGCGATCAATTGCCGCGCTGGCGTCTGCAAACTCGCCTAGCCGAAGGGAATTGCGTGCCTTCTCATATTCCAGTTCCGGAAGGTCTTTCGGCAAATCTCGGAGCAGTTCAGCCGCATCTTCGCATCGTCCTGCAAAACCTGCGAACCGCGCCTCGATCAGTTTCAGACCTGGAATATCACCGATGCGGCGGCGCAATTCGGATGCCTTTTGCGCGGCATCCTCATAGCGCCCTGCACCGCCCAGCAGAGCAAGAAAAGCGAGCGCCAATTTGGGGTCATCGGGCCGCATCTCGAGCGCTGTTTCTATGGCGCTAAAGGGCGCAGGATCACCCAGCATGGCCTTCAATTGGGCCAAAGCCCTATGGCCAGACACCCACTCCGGCGCCCGCGCAAGCACCGCTTCCAGTCGGTCCAAAGGCAGCATATCACCGCGAGACGCACGGACCGAAGCCTCCGCAATCAACAATTCACCGTCGTGGGGCTCATCTTTGAGCGCAACGGAAAGCAGCTCGCCCGCATTGGCGGCGCCTTGCCGGTATGCGGTGAGCGCTATCTGTTTGGCGCTGCCTGTAGGGTCAGTGCCAGACAACGCATCAGCCGCCAAAGGCGTCTTTCAACTTGGAGAAAAAGCTGCGGCTTTCAGGGCACTCGTCGCCAGTTTCGGTCTCGCGAAACTCCTCGAGAATGTCCTTCTGCTTGCGGCTGAGCTTTGTCGGTGTTTCAACCGCAATCTCGACCACCAGATCACCGCGCCCGCGCCCTTGCAGCACTGGCATACCGGCCCCGCGCACGCGCAATTGCTTGCCCGATTGAATACCGGTTGGGATGTCGACCGAATTGGTCGAACCATCGAGATCCGGGATATCAACGCTGCCGCCCAGAGCCGCCGTTGTGAAGCTCACAGGAACGCGCGTGGCCAGAGTGGTCCCCTCGCGCTGGAACAGCTCATGCGGGGTTACGTGCACAAAAATGTAGAGATCGCCGGAAGGGGCTCCGCGAGCGCCCGCCTCACCTTTACCAGTGAGCCTGATGCGAGTGCCAGTATCAACGCCGGGCGGGACTTCCACCGACAGGGCCTGAGCGCGGTCAACGCGCCCTTCGCCGCGGCAAGAACCGCATGGCTCCTCCAAAACAGCGCCGCGCCCGCTGCAGGTTGGGCAAGGTCGTTCAACGACGAACAGCCCTTGCTTTGCTCGCACAGAACCATGCCCGTGGCACAAATTGCACTGTCGTTCGCTAGTGCCGGGCGCCGCGCCGGACCCATCGCAGGTGTCGCAGGCTTGCGAGACTTCAATTTCGATCTCGGTCGACTTGCCGTGGAACGCCTCTTCGAGGGTAACCTGCATGTCATAGCGCAGATCAGCACCGCGCCGAGTCTGCTGCCGGCCACCTGCGGCCCCGCCAAAAGCGCTGCCAAAGATCGTTTCAAAAATATCGCCAATATCGCCAAAGTCAGCCTGGCCGCGTCCGCCGCCAAAGCCGCCTCCACCGCCGCCGTTCATTCCCTGCTGGAAAGCCTCATGACCGTAACGATCATAGGCAGCACGTTTCTGCGGATCTTTGAGGACTTCGTAAGCCTCATTGCAGGCTTTAAACTTCGCTTCAGCTTCCGCATCCCCCGGATTGCGATCAGGGTGATACTTCATCGCGAGCTTGCGATAGGCACTCTTGAGCACGCTGCCATCGGCATCGCGCGACACTTCGAGCAATTGGTAATAATCTAATTGGGTAGCAGCCATGGTGACCTTGGTCCCTAAAACCTAGCTGCCGTCAGCGTGGGCCTTTGGCGGACCACACTGACGGCAGGATAGTTTTTCATGAGGACATCAGTCCTTTTTGTCTTCTTCATCCACTTCGGAGAATTCAGCATCGACGACATCTTCGTCTTGTGATGCGTCCGAGCCCGCGTCGCCGTCACCGCCGTCACCAGCAGCAGCGCCTTCAGCCTGCTCTTTCTCGTAGATTTGCTGACCCATTTTCATGGCCGCTTCGGTTAGAGCCTGAGACTTGGCGTTGATCTCATCAACATCATCGCCTTCCAGCGCGGTTTTCGCTTCGCCAAGGGCGGTTTCCACCGCAGACTTGATATCGGCATCAACCTTATCGCCGTGCTCTTCGAGCTGCTTCTCAGTCGCGTGAACAAGACTGTCGGCTTGGTTGCGAGCTTCCGCAGAGGCCCGGCGCTTCTTGTCTTCTTCAGCGAATTTCTCAGCGTCTTGAACCATTTGATCAATGTCAGTGTCGGACAGTCCGCCCGATGCCTGTATCTTGATCGTCTGTTCTTTGCCGGTGCCCTTGTCCTTGGCAGAGACGTTCACGATGCCGTTCGCGTCAATGTCAAAAGTCACCTCGACCTGCGGAACGCCGCGCGGCGCAGGCGGAATGCCGACCAGATCGAACTGACCCAGCATCTTGTTATCCGCCGCCATTTCGCGTTCGCCTTGGAACACGCGAATGGTCACCGCATTCTGATTGTCTTCAGCGGTTGAGTAGGTCTGCGTCTTCTTGGTTGGGATCGTCGTGTTGCGATCGATCATCCGCGTGAAGACACCGCCCAGGGTTTCAATGCCGAGCGACAATGGCGTCACGTCGAGCAGCAGAACGTCCTTAACGTCGCCCTGTAGAACGCCGGCCTGAATGGCTGCGCCCATGGCAACCACTTCATCAGGATTTACGCCGGTGTGCGGCTTTGCCTCGAAGAAACCTTCTACGACTTCGCGAACCTTCGGCATGCGGGTCATCCCGCCGACCAGAATCACTTCGTCGATGTCATCCTTCGACACGCCCGCATCAGCGAGAGCTTTCTTGCATGGATCAAGCGTACGCTTGATCAGATCACCGACAAGCTTTTCAAGGTCAGAACGGCTTAGCGTTTCAACCAAGTGCAACGGAGTGCTTGATCCGCCATCCATGCGCGCTGTGATAAACGGCAGGTTGATTTCGGTCGTGGCCGAGCTCGAAAGCTCGATCTTCGCCTTTTCAGCCGCTTCTTTGAGACGCTGGAGCGCAAGCTTATCCTTGCGCAGGTCCATGTTCTCTTTTTTCTCAAACTCAGCTGCAAGCCACTCGACAATCGCGCTGTCGAAATCTTCACCGCCCAGGAAGGTGTCGCCATTAGTCGACTTCACTTCGAATACGCCGTCGCCAATTTCGAGCACGGAAACGTCAAACGTACCGCCGCCAAGGTCATAAACCGCGATCGTCTTGCCGTCGTTCTTGTCCATGCCATAGGCGAGCGCCGCAGCGGTCGGCTCGTTGATGATCCGAAGCACTTCAAGGCCAGCGATCTGACCGGCATCTTTCGTCGCCTGACGCTGAGCATCGTTAAAGTATGCAGGGACCGTAATAACGGCCTGCTCAACAGTCTCACCGAGATAGCTCTCGGCGGTTTCTTTCATCTTCTGCAAAATGAAAGCTGAAATCTGGCTTGGCGAATAATCTTCGCCGCCGGCCTTCACCCATGCGTCACCGTTCTTGCCTTTGACGATGTCATACGGGACGAGGCCCATATCTTTCTTCGTCAGCGGGTCGTCGAAGCGGCGGCCAATCAGGCGCTTAATCGCGAACAGGGTGTTGTCTGGATTGGTAACCGCCTGACGCTTAGCCGGTTGGCCGATCAGGCGTTCGCTGTCCTTGGTAAAGGCAACGATAGAAGGCGTGGTGCGCGCGCCTTCAGAATTTTCAATAACTTTAGGCTTGCCCCCGTCCATTACAGCCACACACGAGTTGGTGGTGCCGAGGTCGATGCCGATTACTTTACCCATTATTTCCCCATCCGTTTCAGGTTGTTGGACGTTGCCTGTGGCGCTCCCCAGAATTGGCGGAACCGTTTGGCAACTCGTTTGTAGGCGGGATATAGGTGCGGTTTTGCTTGGCACAAGGGATGGACGCGCCTACTTTTCGCACCATCCAACAAGGGGACTACAAAGTGAAAATGACACAAACATCGTCTGGCTTTCTGCGCGCCGTTGGTTTGGCCGCCTGCCTTGGCGTGGCGGCTTGCGGAGAAGAGGCCCCTGCCCCAGAACCGGTCGATACGATTGAAGGGATCACGATTACGGATGCACGCCTTGTGCTCCCACCGGTGTCTGGCAACCCCGCAGCGGTCTATTTCAACCTCAGCTATGATGGCGAGCGCGGCATTGCCGTCAGCGGTGCTGAGGTGGCGGGCGCGAAAAGCGCAACGGTTCACGATATGATGGAATATGATTTCAAGATGACCATGGCTGAGGCTGGCCCCGTCCCCCTCACCAATGGCACCGAAGTCGCGTTCGAACCTGGCGCAAAGCACGTCATGGCATTCGAACTCGATGACAGCGTTCAAGCCGGCGGCACCGCCGAAGTTACGCTCAAGATTTCAGGCGGTAAGCGGCATAAGTTCGAAGCCGAAGTGCGCGCAGCGGGCGAAGAGCGCTGAGCGAAACGCCCTCACCTACGGCTGAAAGTCACGCGCTCGTCCCGGCCTGCCCGGTCGGCGGGGAGCGCACTTTGACGCCGGGTGAAATTGGGATCGCAAAGACCGTTTTTGGCACCGCGATTGATTATGAGGCGGTGCGTATCCGGCGCCGCAAATGGTTTCCTTTTCAGCCGCGCAAAGTCACAATGGCTCCGCGCGGCCACGTGCATTTTCATCCAAATGGCGCGGCCTATTGCGATGACTTTTCCGGTGAAGGGCTGATCCGCCAAGGCCTGCTGATCCACGAGCTAACCCATGTCTGGCAAACCCAAACGCACGGCGATTGGTACTTGCTGCTGCACCGCCACCCCTTCTGCCGCTATGACTACACGCTCAAACCCGGCCAGCCCTTCGCCGCCTATGGTATTGAGCAGCAGGCGGAGATCGTAAAGCACGCCTTCTGGATGCGGCAGGGCGTGCGCGTTACCGGAGTGGCCGATAAATCGGTTTATGATGGCTTGGTGCGGTTTCCCGGCGCAATCGAATAAAGCGCAAAAAAGGGCCGCAAGTAAACTTGCGACCCTTTTTCCTGAGGTAACTTTATTTTGGATTAGAACGTCACATAAACGCCTGCACTAAGCGTCCACGGATCAAGATTGTGCTCTGTGCGAATGATCTCAGTACCATCCACACGGAAACTGGCATCTGTTGTGATGAAATAGCGCTTTGCATCAATGGTGAGGCCATAGCCGCTGTCTCCGAGTGCAAAGTCTACGCCTGCTTGAAGCGCAAAACCAAACTCGTTCGACAGATCCGCGTCATTAACGCCAAGTTGGGCAATCCCCGAGCCTTCGTCTTCAGCAAAGTACATAAAGTACGCAAGACCCGCGCCTACATATGGCTTGATACCTGGGGCGACATCGAGGTGAGCTTTGGCTGTAACAGTGGCAGGCACGAGGCGCAGATCATCGACCAACTCCACTCCGGCAAGCGCGCCAAGACCTTCTACATCATGGCGCGCAACGCCAGCGATGGTCTCGATTGAGATGTTGTTGTTGACGTAATACTCAACCGCGAAAGATGGGATAAATTCATCCGTTGCTTTTGCTTGGCTTCCGGCAGGCAAGCCAAAAGTATCCACTTCGACCTCGCCAATCTCGCCATCAGGCAACACAGCTGTGCCAAGCACTTTCACCTGAATAGTGCCAGCGCGATCGTCGTCTTGCGCGAACGCCGGTGCCGAAAATCCAACCGCTAGCAAGGCTGCGAGCGATACAGACATTTTACGCATTTAAAAAACTCCTAGCTGATGCGCAGGCGTTCGCCATTGCATCTGATCTTCCCCGCCCAAGAATCGAGATGAAACGTCATCTCATGGATGGGAAATGGGTCACGAAAGGAGTTGTTCCCGAAAATACGAGTAAATTGGTCTGAATTCGTTAAGCTATTGAGGTTGATGCTTATTAATGCGCATGACAGGCCCTTGTCGCACAGTTGTCACATAAGCTGAGGCCTGATCGGTCCGCGCGCTAGAATTGCCGTCCGCGCGAGCGTTAGGCAACGTAATACAATACGGCGCAATCATGGATGGCACGCGACATCAACATAGAAATCGGATCAAAAACGCAGCTAAGAACTCAATCCGGCTTTTTCGCAACACCAACCATGGCCGGGCGCAGCAGGCGATCCTTGATCATCCAGCCTGCCTGCATTTCCTGAATGATGGTGCCCGGCTCGTGCTCATCGCTGGGCACTTCGAGCATTGCCTGGTGCTGGTTCGGATCGAGGGGGAGGCCGACCGCGGCCACCCGCTCAATGCCGTGGCTCTTAAAGACCTTCTCCAGCTCGCGCTGAGTGGCCTCAATACCGGTCACTAGGCCCTTCATCTTCTCATCTTCGCGGAGGCTCTCTGGGATCGCTTCAATAGCGCGGGAAAGATTATCTGCCACGCTCAGCACATCACGCGCAAACCCGGTCGCCGCATAGGCGCGCGCATCGGCAACGTCTTTTTCCATCCGGCGGCGGACATTCTGTGTCTCGGCCTTCGCATACAGCGTCTCTTGCTTGGATTCTTCCAGATCGCGGCGCAGCGATTCCAGCGCCTCGCTCAGATCATCCTCTCCGCCATCTTCACCATCCGGCGCGTCTGCGTCTTCCAGAAATTCCTCTGGCACGCCTTTCAATTCTGCTTCTGCCGCTTCGTCGTGCGGCTTATCGTTGTCGATCATCGTCGTCTTATGTCCAATTATGCAATGAGTTTGCCCAAAGAACGGGCTGTTAAATCCACCATGGGGACCACGCGCGCGTAATTCAACCGCGTCGGTCCGATCACACCCAGAACTCCCACCACCCTTCCCTCGCGGTCGCGATAGGGTGAGGCGATGACGGAAGAGCCGGAAAGTCCGAACAAACGGTTTTCGCTGCCGATGAAAATGCGCGTCGCCTCGGCCTCGCGCGCGTTGTCGAGCAAAGCTGCAACCGATTGTTTATTCTCCAGATCATCGAGCAGCGAGCGAACCCGGTCGATATCCTCCATCGCGGCATCATCCAGCAGGTTGGAGGCTCCGCGCACGATCAGGACTGGGCGTTCCTCTGTGTCCTCGCTCCACACGGCCAGGCCGCGCTCAACCAGATCTTTGCTCGCATCATCAAGCTGGGATTGGCCGGCTTTAATCTCTTGCCGCATTGCCGCGGCCGCATCGCTCAGCGTCCTGCCGGAAAGCCGCGCAGTTATGTAATTGGTTGCCGCCTCCAGCGCGCTCGGTGAAACCGCGCCGCCCAGCTGCAAAACACGGTTTTCAACCCCGCCATCCTCGCCAACAAGAACGGCGAGCGCCCTGCCCTGCCCCAGATCGACAAGATTGAACTGCGCCAATTGCTGCTCCCGCGTTGGCACCATAACCATCCCCGCAGCACCGGAGAGATCCGAGAGCACAGAGCTAGCCTGCTCCAACGCCTGTTCCACAGGGCCAGGCTCGCCGAGCCGCTGCTCAATCTGCGCGCGCTCTTCTGGTGTGGGTTCAGCGACCTGCATCATGCCGTCGACAAACAGTCTCAGGCCAATTTCCGTCGGCAAGCGCCCTGCGCTGGTGTGCGGCGCGGCAAGCAGCCCCAGCCCCTCCAGATCCGCCAGCACAGAGCGGATGGAGGCAGGCGAGAGGTTCAAACCAACGTCGCCCGACAGAGTTTTCGAACCAACGGGTTGGCCATTATCCATATAGCCTTCCACCACGCGGCGGAAAATCTCGCGCGCCCGGTCCGTCATTTCTGAAATTGGTGGTGAGGCCATGCGTGCTATTTAGCGCGAAACTATCCCGAGCCAAGCCCGGCCGCGCCCTTGCCGCCACTCTTTTGTCCCGCCAAACCGTGCGCCAAGCGAATCGAACATAGGAAAACATCATGCGACCATCTGGCCGCGCGCCCGACGAAATGCGCGCAATTACAATCGAAACCGGCTTCACCAAACATGCAGAGGGCTCTTGCCTGATCAGCTTTGGCGACACCCGCGTGCTGTGCACGGCCAGCGTCGAAGAACGCATCCCGCCATGGCTGCGCGGCAAAGGCGAAGGCTGGGTCACCGGTGAATATTCGATGCTCCCACGCGCAACGCACACTCGCGGCTCTCGCGAGGCTGCTCGCGGCAAGCAGTCTGGCCGCACTCAAGAAATTCAGCGCCTTATCGGGCGTTCTTTGCGCGCTGTGGTCGATCTGAAAAAGCTTGGCGAGCGGCAAATCACCTTGGATTGCGACGTGATTCAGGCGGACGGCGGCACGCGCACGGCCTCGATCTCGGGCGCATGGGTTGCCTTGCGCCTTGCGGTAAACGGCTTGATCGTATCGGGCGATATCAAAGAAGACCCAATCACCGCGCAGGTCGCGGCGATCTCTTGCGGCATCTACAAGGGCACCCCCGTGCTCGACCTCGATTACCCTGAGGACAGCGATGCGGATGCGGATGCGAACTTCGTGCTGATCTCCGGCGGCCAAATCGCTGAGGTTCAGGCGACCGCAGAGGGCGCAACCTATGACGAGGAAGGCCTGCTGCGCCTGCTCCGTCTCGCAAACATCGGCTGCGATGGTATTTTCGCGGAGCAGTTGAAAGCAACCGGCGCCTAAACCAATGGGTCCGGTTCGCTATTCAATCTCGGAAGAATTGCATCTCGCATTCTGGAAGCTGCAATTTGCCAGCAGTCTGTTTCGCGGGCTTGCAATTCTGACCGGGTTGGTAGCGATCTTGGGGCTGATCGCATTCCTCTTTGATGACGCGATCGCTGCGCTAAGCGTTGTTATCGGCGGCGTGATAAGCGCAACACTGGTCATCGCGTTTTCGCGCTTTGTCGTGCTACCATGGCAAGCGAAGAGAGCTTGGGCTGACTATGTGCTCATCAAAGAGCATGTTGATCTGACGTTGGATGACGAGGGCTTTTCGTTAGTCCAGCCATCTGCGCATGTGAACGGCAAATGGTCGCAAATCGTTTTATGGAACGAACGGGATGAACTGTTCGCGATGTATTTGAACAGCCAACTCGCCTACATCCTACCCAAAGACCAGATTGATAAGGCGATCATCAACTTCGCGCGAGAGCGGCTGATCGCGGCTGGCCTCGTGAAAAAAGGAAAACGCCGGAAATGAGCAAACTTGGCTCCGGATCGCTGGTCATTGCGACGCATAATGCGGGCAAATTGAAAGAGATTTCAGCTCTGCTCAGTCCCTACGGGATGAAGTGCATCTCCGCCGGGTCACTCGGCCTGCCGGAGCCACCCGAGACCGGCAAAACCTTCGCAGACAACGCACTAATCAAGGCGCGGGCTGCTGCTGAAGCCTCGGGTCTCGCAGCCCTCGCCGATGACAGCGGTCTGTCCGTAGATGCACTGGAGGGAAGGCCCGGGGTATACACTGCCGATTGGGCGGAGAGACAATGGTTTGAGGGCGATCCGGGCCGCGATTGGTATATGGCGATGGGCAAGGTTGAGGGGTTGCTGGCCCAGCACGGCCCCGATGTGGACCGCAGCGCCGCATTCCACTGCGTACTGGCCATTGCGTGGCCCGATGGCCAGCATGTCGTCTATGAGGGCACATGCCCGGGCAGCCTAACTTGGCCCCCGCGCGGAGAAATGGGCTTTGGCTATGATCCCGTGTTTGTGCCGACTGGCCGGGACCAGACCTTTGCCGAAATCGATCCAGCGGAAAAGCACAGCATCAGCCACCGTGCCGATGCATTTGCCAAGCTGGTCGCAGATCAATTCGGCGCCTGATCAAAGGGATCAGTATGCGAATTGCCCCGAAACATTACCCGGTGGCGAGTACCGACAAACGAGGTAATCGCGGCCTGAACCGGTCGCAACCCCGCATCCAAGTTCCGTTGAGTTTGCCCAAATGATCTGGGTGTAGTGGCCCACATCGGTCCAATCGCCCGTATTGCTCACATAGGGAAAGCGGTCGTGGATGTAATATTGCTTTTCGCTGATCCAACCGTTCGCCATCACCTCGTAAGTGAAAGCGCCTTCGGTGCCTGCCCATAGGTTCTCACCCTGATTGGGGCGTGAGGCGCTGGTGCTGTGCTCAAATCGCCCTGTGCGAGCGAGTTCTTCAGCATAAACAAGCGCTTGGCGGCTCAAGTCATCGTCCAAGGTCATTGGCGCAACGCCAACTTCCTGACGCGCGTCATTGTGTTCCGCCAGCATCACCCGGAGCATATCGTCCTGGCGCGTTGAGGCTGTTCCACCCGTTGCCGGTGGCGGCGGTGGAGGAGGCGGTGGCGGGGGAGGAGCAGGCGGCGGTGACGACGACGTTCCGCCTGTCGCAGCCGTATTGGTGCTGGGTGAAGAGCCGCTTTCGCCGCCTCCGCAGCCGGACGCGACGAGGATGATCGCGACCGGCGCGACCATTTTGCTGCATGTTTTAGAAATCTTTGACATCAATCGACTTTCCCCAAAGCGCTCGCGGCGCTCAACCCACCTTGCGGCCATATGTGTTTCCTGCGGGCCAATATCGGCACACGAGGAATTCATTGCCTCTGCCTCGCGCAATTCCGCAGCCGACTTCGCGTGTCTCGGCCCAGACCATTTGTGTGTAGTGGCCAACGTCCGCCCAATTGCCTGTGCGTGAGACATTCGGGAAAGTGCCCGGCCTAAAGTGCCGCTTTTCCTCGGCAAAAAAGCCGATCATCGCGCTGAGGCTGAAATAGCCTGCAGTGCCCATCCAGAGGTTTTCGCCGCGCCCTCTGCGCTGATCCAGCGAGGCATGCTGCATTACGCCCCTGCGCGCGAGCCGATTGGCCCAGTCCTGAGCCTCATTGGCAAGCTGCGGAGACCACGATAGCCTCTGAACACCGAATTCGGCGCGTTCTACGTTGTGCGCGTGTAGCAATTCGCCAGCGAAGCGGTCCACCTGCTGCGCGGTATTCTGGCGTTCCTGCGCAATCGCGCTAGGCGCACTCACACTCGCAAGAAGGGCCAGGCACCCGAAAATTTTCGCGCTGAATCGCATGGCCGCACCTTGACTTAGAGCCTTTAACAAAGGCTGAAAGAAGCGATGGCGCGTGCTCTTTACATCCACTGGCCCTTCTGCGCGAAGAAATGCCCCTATTGCGATTTCAACTCGCATGTCCGCACCAGCGTGGACGTTCAGCTGTGGCAGACTGCTTTGCTCGCCGATATGCGGTTTGAGGCGAAATTGGCGGGCGGAGAGCCGCTGACATCGATCTTTTTTGGCGGGGGTACACCTTCGCTAATGCCGCCTGAACTGGTCGCGGCGCTGCTGGCAGAAGCGGAGCAATTGTGGGGGTTCGCACCTGATATCGAGATCACATTGGAGGCCAACCCTTCCTCTGTCGAAGCGAGCAATTTTGCAGCGCTAGCCAACGCTGGGATCAACCGCGTTTCTCTGGGTGTTCAATCGCTTGAGGATGAAAGCTTGCAATGGCTCGGGCGTTTGCATGGAGCGGACGAAGCCCTCGCCGCGCTCACTACTGCGCAGCAGCATTTTGAGCGGGTCAGCTTTGACCTGATCTACGCCCTGCCCGATCACACTCCTAAATTGTGGGAGGCGCAGCTCGCCCGCGCGCTGTCGCTCGGCACCACGCATCTGTCGCTTTATCAGCTGACAATTGAGCCCGGCACGCGCTTTGCCAGCGATGTGCGGCGCGGGATTTTTACGCCGCTGGACGACGACGCAGCGGCAGAACTCTTCACCATCACGCAAGAGCTGACCGGCAAAGCTGGACTGCCCGCCTATGAGATCAGCAATCACGCGCGGCTGGGCGAGGAAAGCCGCCATAACCTGACCTATTGGCGCTATCAGGATTATTGCGGAATTGGTCCGGGCGCGCATGGTCGGCGCGGCGGAATGGCGACAACGCGGCACAAGAAGCCAGAAAATTTCCTTCGCGCGGTCAGTGAGCAAGAGCACGGCATTGCGGAGAAACAAGCGCTTCGCCCGAGAGATCAAGCCGCAGAAGCGCTGCTGATGGGATTGCGCCTGATCGAGGGTATCGACCTTGGCGCTATGTCGGCGCGCTTCGAGCTGAACGAAGCGCAATTGATCGATCCGCGCGGATTGACCCGCAATTGCGATCTTGGCCTGATGTGGCGGCGCAGTGACGCAATCGGTGTGACGCCGGCGGGCCTGCCATTGCTCGACGCCCTGCTAGGCGAAGTGGTGGCCGACAGTCTGGTGGACGCGTGAGCCTGCACGATCTTCTGTCCGAGTGGCGCGATCACCTTGCCGAGGGACGGCGGCGGAGCCCGCACACGGTGCGCGCCTATTGCTCAGCGGCGGAGCGGCTGCTCAAGGCCCGCAATCTGACGGACTGGTACGGTGTTGCCGGGTTGGAGGCGCACGACCTGCGCGCGCATCTCGCGGCCCGCCGGAATGATGGCCTGTCCAACGCCAGCACAGCACGCGAGCTATCCGCGCTTAAGGCTTTCATTACCTTCGCCCGGGCACAGACCGGCGATCCCGATCCATCCGCACCGCGCCTGCGCGGCCCGCGCACCAAGAAGGATCTGCCCCGCCCTGTCACCCCCGATGAAGCGGTGAATATAGCCGATCTAGTCGCGGGGATGCCGGATGAGGATTGGATTGGCGCGCGCGACCGCGCAGTCTTGCTGCTGATGTATGGATCGGGCCTGCGCATCGCAGAGGCCCTGTCGCTCAAATGGTCCGATGCGGAACTGGGCGAGACCCTGCAGGTCACCGGCAAGGGCGGAAAACAGCGAATTGTGCCGATCCTGCCAATCACGCGGGGGGCCGTGGCACGCTATGCGGAGCTTTGCCCGTGGAAGGCCGAGCCGAGTGAAGCGCTGTTCCGCGGGACAAAAGGCGGCCCGCTGTCCCCAGGTATGGTGCAAAAGGCGATGGCCAATGCTCGCCGCGCTTTGGGTCTGCCCGACACAGCAACCCCGCATGCGCTGCGCCACAGCTTTGCGACGCATCTGTTGGGAGCGGGAGCCGATTTAAGGTCTTTGCAGGAGTTGTTGGGGCATACGTCTCTCGGTTCAACCCAGATTTACACCCAAGTAGACGCGGCGCGAATGCTAGAAAATTACCGTGCTGCGCACCCGCGCGCCGGGAAAAAGAGATAAACGATATAGGAGGGAGAGATCATAAGATTGGACCTAGTAGCCATATTCGTGGTTGTTTCGGGCGGAGTGGCATTCGCGTATTACAGCGGGGCATTTGACGGCTCTCACACAAGCGAAGGTTATGAACGCGGCAAATATTACGCAAAGTGCGACACTGACTATTTGCAAAGCGCGCCCTATCTGAGTTTCAGCGCCTCATCCAATCAATGCGAGTGTTTTGACGACAAACTTCAAAAGCTAACGCCGTCGCAGCAAGCCGCAGCATACAAGTCTCTTGAAGACCGCCTGACCCTCGCATTCTTGGGCAAGGCCGGCGCTAAGGTTGAAGGTTCAAATGTGACCTATAACGACAGCGCGCTTGGCGAAGTGATTGCAAATGTCAAAATTGAGACCAGCGGCAAAGCCATCATGGCTCAATGCAATATGTTCTAGCTTACCCCCTTCGATCGGGTCCCAGATCAGTTGATCTGGGTGCTGAGCGGACCTCAGATGCCTGCAAGAGTTACTTAGTCACGCGTCATTGGGCTCGACGCAGATCTACACCAAGGTTGATGCTGCAACGATGCTAGAGAATTATCGCTCCGCGCATCCGAGAGCGAAGAAGGGGTAAGTCTTCTAGTCAGATGCGGTCTTATCTCTTCCAAAGATCGCAACGCAAAGCGAGCCTAATCCGACTAACGTCAAGAACGCTGCATAAGAGATAAAAGCAGCTAGATTTTCCGCCCTGAGTAGTGGTTCACCATGCATGTTGAATTCGCCGGAGAGCAGTCCGCGCACCAATCCAAAGATTAGCACAGCTCCGACCAGCCCAAACAAGAACCTCGCAAGCTTCGTGGCCCTGATCACTCTACCCGCCCCTCAATAGCGTCCCAAATCAGGCCAGCCGTGTCGGTGCCATTAAATGCATCGATAGCCACAATGCCCGTCGGCGAAGTCACGTTAATCTCCGTCAGCCATTTGCCGCCGATCACATCGATACCGACAAATGTCAGGCCCAGCCGCTTAAGCTCTGGCCCCATCGCATCGCAGATCTCCTGCTCCCGCTTGGTTAGGCCGGTTTTCTCTGCGCTGCCGCCCATTGCCAGGTTTGAGCGGAACTCTCCCTCGCCCGGTATGCGGTTGATTGCGCCGGCAACTTCGCCATCGACCAGTACAATACGCTTATCGCCTTCCGCCACCTCAGGCAGGAAAGGCTGGACCATATGCGGCTCTGGCCAAGTCTGGTTGAAGACCTCAAACAGAGCGGTGAGATTGTCGCCATCGGCTGGCACGCGGAAGATCGCTTTGCCGCCATTACCGTGGATGGGCTTCACCACCACGGCACCATGCTCAGCCATAAAGCGCTTCACCTCATCTGGGGAGCGCGTGATGAGTGTCGGCGGCATAAACCGGCGGTAATCGAGCACCATCACCTTTTCAGGTGAATTGCGAACATTCGCCGGATCGTTGACCACCAGCGTCTCATTGCCAATCCGCTCCAGCAGGTGGGTCGCCGTGATATAGCCCATGTGAAATGGCGGGTCCTGCCGCATCAGGATAACATCGATGTCTTTGCCCAGATCCAGCCGCTCAGCTGCACCTTTGGTAAAGTGATCGCCCTCCACCCGCTGCACTGTGACAGGCGCGCATTCGGCAAATAGACGGTCGTTCGCATCGAGCGTCAGGCTCTCAACATGATACTCATAGATCGAGTGCCCGCGCTCTTGCGCGGCCAGCATCAGCGCAAAGCTAGAATCGCCCTTAATGTTGACGCTTTCAATAGGGTCCATCTGAACGGCGATGCGAAGACTCATCAATAATCCTTTCAAGGCGGGTGCCAGCCTAAGGCATCCAAGCGTTGGTGATGTGGCGAGGCATACTGCCCGGTGCAAGGAGGATAACGTCAATTCGCATATCATCGCCCTCGCGCAGGTATTCATGGGCGACGCATTCGGCGGCGGCGGCAACGCGGGTTAGACGCCTTTCATCGATCGCGTAGTCGAGATCAGCCTTCTTCTTGCGCCATTTCACCTCGGTGAAGGCGACAAGCGCCCCCTTGCGAGCGATGAGGTCGATCTCTCCGCGCGGCGTTTTCACTCTTTGAGCAAGAACCTGCCAGCCCTTCAGACGCAGCCACATGGCCGCCCTCAATTCGCCATCGCGGCCGCTCTTTTCCGCGATCTGACGCTTCATTGGGCCTTGAGCTCCACCGCGCGGGCATAGAGCGTCTTGCGGTCCAATCCGCTGGCCTTGGCCACTTGTCCCGCCGCCTTACTGGGGCTCATGAATACAAGCGCTTCTCTCAGCAGCTCATCAGGATCGCCAACTGGCGCATCACCTGATGGCGGGCCGATAAGCAATACAATTTCCCCCTTGGGCGGATGGTCGGTGTAATGAGCCGCAAGGTCTGACGCGGCCCCCACCCTGCATTCCTCATGCAGCTTGGTCAGCTCTCGTGCGACAGCGACCTGCCGATCCGGCATATCTGAGGCGATGGCATCAAGGCTTTTGACCAGCCGAGGCCCTGTTTCGTAGAAAATCAGCGTTGTGTTTACCGCGCCGAGCTCTTGCAGCACTTCCCCGCGCGCCTTTTGCTTCACGGGTAGGAACCCTGCGAACAGGAAGCGATCATTAGGAAGGCCCGCGAGCGTTAAGCCCGCGATTGCTGCGCAGGCTCCAGGCAGCGTAGTAACCGCTACGTTTGCCTCCCTTGCTTCTCGCACCAACCGGAACCCAGGGTCAGAAACCAGCGGCGTACCCGCATCGCTCACCAGCGCCACTGAGCCAGCTCGCGCCGCATCAATCAGCTCGCGCCTCGCCCCCTCCTCGCTGTGATCATCATAGCGCCGCATCCGTTTCGAAATGCCGAGATGCGACAGCAATTTGCCCGTCACCCGCGTATCCTCGCAAGCGATCACATCGCAGCGTTGCAAAATGTCGACAGCACGGAGCGTTATATCGCCGAGATTGCCAATCGGAGTTGCTACAATGTAGAGGCCCTGCTCAAGTGATTTGGATACAGGCGATGAAGAGTGCGGGTCAGTCACCCAAGCTCTTTGGAACAGCCAACAGGGGTCGGCAAGTATGAAGCGTAATTGGTTTAATCGGCGCACTCTGGTGATTGCGGGCGCAGCCGCTGCGCTCGGCGGGTGTCAGGTGATCCCCAAGACAGGTCCAACCACCACCACCGATCCGGGCCCATCGACAGAACCCAGCGCGACCGCTCTGCCAACCGATGCAACCCGTCACCGGATTGCTCTGCTCGTCCCGATGTCAGGCAGCACAGGCGCCGTTGGCCAATCGCTAGCGAATGCCACCACCATGGCATTGCTCGATACCAATGCGAACAATCTGCGCATTACGACTTATGACACCTCACAGGGCGCAGGCGCGGCCGCTCGCAGAGCCATCGCCGATGGCAACCGTCTGATCCTCGGCCCATTGATGTCGGAAAATGTTTCTGCGGTTCAGGCACAGGCGCGCCCAGCGGGCGTGACGACGATCTCATTCTCGAACGACACCAGCGTGGCCAGCCCCGATGTGTTCGTGATGGGTCACATTCCAGAGCAATCGATCCACCGCAGCGTCCGCTATGCGCGCAATCAGGGCGCAACCCGCTTTGCCGCGCTCTTGTCCAACAGTGACTACGGCGATCGTTCTTTGAGCGCGCTCAGCAATGCCTTGCGTGAATTTGGCGGATCGCTGACCACAACTCAGCGCTACTCGCGCGGAAACACCTCCATCGTCAGTGCGGCCCAGCGGCTGCGCGATGCGGGCGGCTATGACACGGTGCTGCTTGGCGAGGGCGCGCGGCTATCGGTTCAGGCGGCTGGCGAGCTTAAGAAGGAAAACGGCGTAAACTCCCGCATCCTCGGCACAGAGCTGTGGAGCGGCGAGACCGCCCTTACCCGCTCCAGCGCCATGCGCGGCGCATTGTTCTCTGCGGTGTCTGATGGCCGGTACAAGCGCTTTACCGAAAGCTATGAGAGCCGCTTTGGCTCGCAGCCCTACCGGATATCAACTCTGGGCTACGATGCTGTGCTGCTCACACTCAGAGTGGCGCGCGATTGGCGCGTGGGCAGCCAGTTCCCACAACGACAGCTGCGTGATCGCGGCGGTTTCCTCGGACTGGACGGCCCATTCCGCTTCCAACGCAATGGCGTGGTCGAACGCGCCATGGAAGTGCGCGAGGTACGCGGCAACAGCGTCGTAATCGTCGATCAGGCGCCTCAACGCTTCGAGGACTGAGCAAAACGTAGAGCTACCTGCTTGTTAGCGGCTCTCTGCCGGGCCTATAGCCTTATGTATGTCTGATGATCTGTTTGAAGGTACTCCGTCATCGAGCGGTGATTACGATTCCTCATCGATTGAGGTGCTCGAAGGGCTGGAGCCGGTGCGCCGCCGGCCTGGGATGTACATTGGCGGCACGGATGACCGCGCGCTGCATCACCTTGCCGCCGAAGTGCTCGACAACTCGATGGACGAGGCCGTTGCAGGCCATGCCAACCGGATCGAAGTGCGCCTGGAGGAAGGCAATCGCCTGACCATCGGCGATAATGGCCGCGGCATTCCGGTCGATGAGCATCCGAAGTTTCCGGGCAAATCCACGCTTGAGGTAATCCTTTCCACGCTTCACTCAGGCGGCAAGTTCTCCGGCAAGGCCTATGCCACCAGCGGCGGTCTGCACGGGGTGGGTGTCAGCGTCGTCAACGCTCTGTCATCACACACCCGCGTTGAGGTTGCGCGGGACAAGCAATTGTTCGCGCAAGAATTCTCCAAAGGGCAAACGCTCGGTAAGATCGAAAACCTTGGCGCAACGCCCAATCGGCGCGGCACTCAGGTCAGTTTCACGCCCGATGAAGAGATATTTGGCGACCGCAAGTTTAAGCCGCACCGGCTGTTCAAACTCGCGCGCTCCAAAGCCTATCTGTTCGCCGGCGTCGAAATACGCTGGAAATGCGCGCCCAGCCTCGCGTCCGAAGACGTGCCTGAAGAGGCGACGTTCAAATTCCCTGGTGGTCTCGCTGATCACCTAGCGGAGCAAGTCGGCGCGCGCGAATGCGTGACCGCGCAGGCGTTCACGGGCAATCAGGACTTTCCCGAGGATGACAGCGGCACCTCGCAAGGACGCGTCGAATGGGCCATCGCATGGCCGCTCTATTCCGATGGATCGACCAGCTGGTATTGTAACACCGTTCCGACCCCAGATGGCGGAACGCACGAGCAAGGCCTCCGGGCTGCTCTGACCAAGGGCCTGCGCGCCTTCGGTGAGCTTACCGGCACGAAGAAGGCCAAAGACATCAGCGCTGATGACGTGATGACAGGCGGCGAGGTCATGCTCAGCGTCTTTATCCGCGACCCATCGTTTCAGTCGCAAACAAAGGACCGCCTCACCTCACCAGAGGCAGCGCGCTTTGTTGAGAATGCGGTGCGCGATCACTTCGACCATTTCCTCACTGACAATATGGACCGGGGCAAAGCCCTGCTCGGCGAGGTTATGGAGCGCATGGATGAACGCCTGCGCCGCAAGCAAGAGCGCGAGATTAAGCGCAAGACCGCGACCAACGCCAAGAAACTCCGCCTACCCGGCAAGCTCACCGATTGTTCGGGTGAAGGCGACAAGGAAACCGAGCTGTTTATCGTCGAGGGCGATTCGGCTGGTGGTAGCGCCAAACAAGCGCGCAACCGCAAGACGCAGGCGATCCTGCCTATTCGCGGTAAGATCCTGAATGTTGCCTCGGCCACTGCCGACAAAATCCGCGCCAATCAGGAAATCGCCGACCTCTCACTCGCGCTGGGATGCGGCACCCGCAAAGACTGCGACGCAGAAAATCTGCGCTATGACCGCGTTATCATCATGACCGACGCGGATGTTGATGGAGCGCACATCGCAACTCTGCTGATGACGTTCTTCTTCCAAGAGATGTCGGACATAGTGAAGAAGGGCCACCTGTTCCTGGCCAAGCCGCCGCTTTACAAGCTGACCGCTGGAAAAGAGAGCCGTTACGCCAATGATGATGCGCATCGAGCCCAGCTCGAAGAGACGGTTTTCAAAGGCAAAAAGGTCGAGGTTGGCCGGTTTAAGGGCCTTGGAGAAATGAACCCCCAGCAGCTTCGCGAAACCACCATGGATCCAGACTCCCGCAGCCTGATCCGCATCACTCTGCCGCAAGAGTTTGAAGATCGCGCAGCGGTGAAGGAAGTCGTCGATCAGCTCATGGGCCGCAATCCGGAACACCGTTTCAACTTCATCCAAAACCGCGCCGGAGAGGTCGACCGCGAGGCAATTGATGCCTGATCCGGCGAACAAGGACGAGAATAGCCTCAAACGGCAATCGCGCCACCTACCCAACGGCCATGAAATTGATGATGCCGACACGGTTTATTTTGATCGGCGCTTGGCGAGGAAAGACTGCCTACTACCCGATTGGGACATACCAGATACTGCCTACCGCCCAGTACCAATCGTGTGGTTCACCGGCGCAATGCTACTGCAGTTGTTATCATTGGCAATTATCGCGACCGCTTTGTCTTCCAAAGATCCGCTGTTCACGATTGTTTGCTGCTCGGTGTCATCCTTCGCAATTGGTTATTGGACTTGGGAGCGGGGGATGAAAGACGCTGGAACGGCCTGGAAGATCAGTACTTTCCTGATGCTAGTGATACAATTCGCGTTCCTTTATGCGGTTGTCTCTATCGGGACCTAACCCGCCGTTTCAGTGTGGATATGCAGATGCCCCTCTAACGTGCGGTGCACGGGGCATTTGTCCGCGATAGCAATGATCCGCGCGCGCTGATCATCGGTCAGGCCATCGCCCAGAACCGTGATCGAGCGATTGAGCGCCTGAATTTGAGCGCCCTCGCCCTCCTCCTCGCAATGATCGCAATCGCTCGCATGATCCCGCTCGTGGGTCACATGCACCTGATAGCCTTCGACCGGCCAGCCTTTGCGGTCAGCATACATCTTCATGGTCATGACGGTGCAAGTGCCCAGCGCGGCGTTGAGCAAGTCATAAGGCGTCGGCCCGCTGTCATCACCGCCATAGCTGCGCGGTTCATCAGCCACGAAACGGTGACTGGCGGTGAACACCTCGGTTCCGAACTTGCCATGGCCAGATTTCACTAAAACGCCCGCCTCTGGCAGCTCAGTCTCGCCGCAGCTTTTGAGGTATCTTTTTGCCCATGAAGCGATCGCTACAGCGGCATATTCAGCATCCTCGGCCTTGGTCAACAGATGATCAGCGTCGTCCAGGCTGATGAAGCTCTTCGGATGATAGGCGGCCTGAAACAGCGCAGCGGCGTGCTCTACGCCAACGATTGTATCGGTTGGTGAGTGCAGCGCGAGATAAGGAAGCCTCAGCTCCTTCACCAGATCGAGCAATTTGACTGATTCCGTTCGTTCCAGAAACTCCCGGCTAACCGAAAAACTCTGTCCGCCAATTGTCACCGGCCCTTCGCCCTCGGCGCGGATCGCCTCATGATCCCCTTTGATGATGTGCAGCACATGCGGCACGTCCGAGGGTGCGCCGATGGTGGCGACCGCTGCGACATTCTCCGCGCCCAGCTCATGCGCCGCGGCCAGCACCGCCGCTCCGCCAAGGCTATGCCCGATCATTAGCAGCGGTGCATCAAAGCGCGCTCGCAAAGCGCCGGCGACCGAGACCAGATCGGCAATGTCCGTCGCAAAGCCGGCGCGGCCAAACTCACCTTCACTTCCACCGAGCCCAGTAAAGTCGAACCTGAGCGTCGCAATGCCCTGAGCAGCCAGTTCGCGCGCAACACTGATCGCGGCGCGGCTCTGCTTGGTGCAGGTGAAGCAATGCGCGAAGACCGCAGCACCTCTGACCAGACCCGTGGGCATTTCGAGCGCCCCATCCAGGCTGTGTCCGGCGGTTGTCGTGATCGAAAATATCTCTGTCGGCATTGCGGGCCCTCCTATAGGTGATGCTTGTAGAGCTATTAGCGCGCCTAAGCCATTTGGTTACGCCTTGCAGCGGGCCGCCGCGCAATGCACAAAGCTTCCCATGCTCAGAAACCTTGCTCTCGCCCTCTCGCTCTTGCTCGTCCCTAGCTCCATAATGGCTCAGGATGCTCCCACCAGCGAGACGACAGTCTCCGAGCCGCTGAAGATGCGTGTGCAAGACGTCGTCGCTTTGCTGAAAGAAGAGAAAGCGCCAGAAGATGTGTTTGGGCCACAATTCCTCGCCTCAGTGCCACCTGCGCAGTTCAATGCAGTAACACAGCAGCTAACCTCGCAATTTGGCGCGGCTATCGGGATTGAGAATATAGAGCCAACTGGTGAGTTCACCGCGAACATCGCGATCCGATTTGAAAAGGCGATTGGACAAGGCACATTAGCGCTGAGTTCAACCGAGCCGCACAAAATCGAAGGCCTGCTGCTGCGCCAATTTGATGCAATCGATGATAGTCTTACGAAGATCGAAGCGGATCTCGCTGCATTGCCCGGCAAAGTTGGGGTCTATTATGGCCCTATCAGCGGCGATGCCCCCGTTCTCTCCATCAATCCAGACGAGCAATTCGCCATTGGCTCAGCGTTCAAGCTTTATGTGCTCGCAGCTCTCGCAGAAGATGTCCGGGCCGGAGAACGAAGCTGGGATAAGGTCGTCACCCTAACCGAAAAGAGCTTCCCCAGCGGCATGATGCAAGACTGGAGAAGAACCGCGCCAGTCACTCTGCATACGCTGGCTAGCCTGATGATCTCAATCAGTGACAACACGGCAACCGATCAGTTGATCAAAGAGTTGGGAAGAGATCGGGTTTTACGCGCGATGGTCGAGAGCGGCCATAGCGATCCATCCAAGAACGATCCCTTTCTCACAACCAGAGAGATGTTCGCGCTGAAAGGTGGCCCTAAGCAAGCACTCGAAGCCTATCAGGCGGAGAGCAATGGCGATCGCCGGCTCGAAATGCTTGAGCAGCTTGAAGCAGCCTCCATCACCGCTGAAGAGATCAATTCAGCCTTCGCAACCGGTCCGGTCGCGCTGGATGTTGAGTGGTTCGCGAGCGCCAATGATCTGCGAAAATTGCTTCAGCGTATTTATACAGAATCCCATGATGGCGCATTGTCGATCATGGGAATCAATCCCAGCATGTCAGACAATCTGCGCAATCAATGGAGATACGTAGGTTATAAAGGTGGATCAGAACCGGGCGTCCTTAACCTCACATGGTTTCTGGCCGACGAATCCGGCAACAACCACGTCCTCGTGCTCAGCTGGAACAATCCCGACGCTGCGCTCGATAACACGGCGTCGGAGCTGATCGCGCAGCGCATCCTTGCCCTGCCCCGCTAGAGCAGTCTCCGAAACAGCCTCCGGTTTGAGCGTGAGCTTACGTAGCGTCACCCTTGCCACCTGAACAGATCGACCTTAACCCTCGCGTCAAGTTCAGTTGCCAATTGAGATTTACAGGAAAACCCATGACCGACACGACGCAGCAGCGCTTTGAAGGCACCAATGATTACATCGCCACCGATGATTTGAAAGTTGCGGTGGATGCTGCGGTGACCCTGCGCCGCCCGCTGCTGGTCAAAGGCGAACCTGGCACCGGCAAAACAGTGCTGGCTCACGAAATCGCAAAAGCCATCGGCGCGCCGCTGATTGAGTGGAACGTGAAATCGACCACAAAGGCGCAGCAGGGCCTTTATGAATATGATGCGGTTGCGCGCCTGCGTGATGGTCAGCTGGGCGAGGAACGCGTCCACGACATCCGCAATTACATTAAGAAGGGCAAGCTGTGGGAAGCCTTCACCTCTGAGCAGCTGCCCGTGCTGCTGATCGACGAGATTGATAAGGCCGATATCGAATTTCCAAACGATCTCTTGCAGGAGCTCGATCGGATGAGCTTCGACGTCTATGAAACGCAAGAGCGCGTGGCGGCCAAAGAGCGCCCAATCGTGGTCATCACCTCGAACAATGAGAAGGAATTGCCAGACGCATTCCTGCGCCGCTGTTTCTTCCACTATATCAAGTTTCCAGACCGCGACACGATGCAGTCGATCATCGACGTGCATTATCCTGGCATCCAAAAGACGCTGGTCAAAAAGGCAATGGATATCTTCTATGAGCTGCGCGAAGTCCCCGGCCTCAAGAAAAAGCCATCGACCAGCGAGCTGCTCGACTGGCTGAAACTGCTGATGAACGAGGATATGCCGCTGGAAACGCTGCAGGATGCCAATCCAAACAGCGCTATTCCGCCGCTGCATGGCGCACTGCTCAAGAATGAGCAGGACGTGATGATGTTTGAACGGCTGGCCTTTATGGCGCGGCGCAATCCGACTTAATCGAACGAGTACGCGAGCTCAAAATCACCCCAACGTCGCCCATTTATGAACAAAGGCATGTAGACGTTGCGAACCACAATATATTGTTCGCCGTCGCCTTCCTGGCGATAGACGGCCATCATATAGGGCGCGTTGCTTGATTTGGCTTTTTTATCAATCGGGTCGAGGATCATCCTGCCATGACGACAATAAGTCGTATCGTGGACAACGTCGCCTGTCGGTTCTCGCGAGCGTTCGCTGAGGTGGGTCGGTAAAAAGCCATTGGTATCTGTACAGGCCGCGGCAACGATCGATGAGTCGAGTTCTTTCGCCCGATCCAGGAATGGTCGCCAGTTCTGATGCGCCCAATCGCTCAATTTGGTGCGGAAACGCTCAGGGTTGCTGCCCTCAATCCTCTGGTAATTATGGTCAAATAGTTCCGCTTCGCTAATTTCACCATTCTCAATGGCGGTTTCAGTATGCGTCACCAGCTCTTTCATAAACTCTTGGGCACGCGTGACCATAACCTCGTCCTCTGGGCACAGGCCCGCCTGGACAATTTTGTCAAACATCTCGCTAGCGGTGATTTCGAGCTCCATCATGCGCCGATGTGCATTTTGCAGCTCCGCTTCGTTCTCGACGGCCGAAATGTCGTAGCGCGCAATAACCTCTTGCACGGATCCAACATGATTGCTGATTGTTCCGGTAGACCGCGCGATTACGTCGTTCTGCTTGTCGACCTCTTCCACCAGTTCGCCAACGCTGCTTATCGTCGTCTCGATCCGGGCTACGGAAGCCTTCGCCTCGTCACTGGCAATTGATCCTTGCTCAATCTGACCAATTACGCTGCTGGCCTCCTCACCCAATTGATCAATTGTGTGTGCAATTTCTTCCGTTGCTTTCCGAGTGTCATTTGCGAGACTTTTTACCTCGCCAGCAACAACAGCAAAGGTGCGCCCGGCTTCACCTGCCCGCATCGCCTCAATAGTCGCATTAAGGGCAAGGATGTTTGTGGTTTCGGCGATTTGGTCGATGTCATGCGCGCTGCGCCGAACCTGATCCATTGCCGCAGAAAAACCAGTGACATGTTGGCCGAGTGTGTCGACCAAATTTAGAACGGCATTGATCTGGTCCAATGAAGACTGAATGAGCGATGTGCCCTCGCCCAACCGTTCGATTGCCCGCTCAGAAAGAAGCCTCGCCTCATCGCTTGCCTCAGAAACCTTTGCCTGGTCAGCTTCCAGTTCCGAGACTGTATTGCGCAACGCCTGATGCTCTTCGCGGAGGGCTTGCGACGATTCGATGACACCGGCGACGATGCCGGCCACGTCAGTACAACCCAAAGTGACCGAGCTGCAACTCTCTGGAATTGCTTTGAGGGCGCTGGCGCCCTCCCGGTCGATCTCAAATGCTTTCATCAGTGCGAGCCCCTAAAGTCTGTGCTGAGTGGGTGGTAACCGGTGATGGTTAGCGAAGACTTAAGAATACGGTGGCTTGCGCAAGAAAATTACGTTTGACTGCGCATAGTTTCTTGAAGTCCCAGACTAGCGCTCAACAGCAAGGCGAGCTAGAACATCGCGCATGTTTTTCAATTTCGTCGACGAACTTCGTGCAGCCGGGATTTCGGCCAGTTTCAAAGAGCACCTCACCCTGCTGGAGGCGCTCGACAAAGATGTGATCGAGCAAACACCGGAGGCGTTTTACTACCTCAGCCGCACGACCTTCGTGAAAGATGAGGGGCTAATTGACCGCTTTGATCAGGTGTTCAACAAGGTCTTCAAAGGCATTCTGTCGGATTACGGCCAAAATCCAGTCGATATTCCAGAGGACTGGCTGAAAGCCGTGGCCGAGAAATTCCTCAGCGAAGAGGAAATGGAAAAGATTAAATCCCTCGGCGACTGGGACGAGATCATGGACACGCTGAAAAAGCGTCTTGAGGAGCAGGAAAAGCGCCACCAGGGCGGAAACAAGTTTATCGGCACAGGCGGAACCTCGCCGTTCGGCAATTCCGGCTATAACCCGGAAGGGGTGCGGATTGGTGGCGAGAGTAAGCACAAGCGCGCGATCAAGGTCTGGGAAAAGCGCGAGTTTCAGAACCTCGACAACACCAAAGAGCTCGGCACGCGTAACATCAAGATGGCGCTGCGCCGCCTGCGCCGTTTTGCGCGCGAAGGTGTGGCTGATGAGCTCGATCTGGACGCGACAATCGATGGTACTGCAAAACAGGGCTGGCTCGACATTCATATGCGCCCTGAACGGCACAATGCGGTGAAATTGCTGCTGTTCCTTGATGTTGGTGGGTCGATGGATCCCTTTATCAAGCTGTGCGAGGAGCTGTTCAGCGCAGCCTCCTCAGAATTCAAAAACCTCGAATTCTTCTACTTTCACAACTGCCTTTACGAGGGCGTGTGGAAAGACAATTCGCGCCGCTGGCAGGAACGCACGAAGACGTGGGATGTGCTGCATAAATTCGGGCATGATTACAAAGTGATCTTCGTCGGTGATGCGGCAATGAGTCCCTATGAGATCACCCATGCAGGCGGCAGCGTCGAGCATATGAACGAGGAAGCCGGCGCGATCTGGATGAACCGAGTGACGAACACCTATCCCGCGACCGTTTGGCTGAACCCAGTGCCTGAAAAGCAGTGGAGCTATTCACAATCGACCAAGATGCTCAAACAACTGGTGAATGACCGGATGTATCCGCTGACATTGGACGGCTTGGACAACGCAACGCGGGAGCTGAGCCGTAAACAGGGGCATTAGCAAGGCGTGAATGCTGCAGCTTCACCGACACAGTTTTCCAAATAGTATTTGAGCGCGGAGTAATGCGAGGCTGATTTGAAAATTTTCAGCTTTTCGCAATTTGGGAGCGTGTCAGCGAGGTCGCGCGCCATAGCTGGAGGGCTCCAATTGTCTGCCTCTCCATGATAAATTGAGACTGGACTGTTTACGCTTGCTAGTAAACCTGACCAGTCCTCCACATACCAACGTACTTCTCGTCGATAGACCTGTAACTCGTCGCCCAAAGACTGTTTCAGAATACTTCGCATCACCGTCGCAAAATTGTGCTCATCACGTATCCCTACGTCATCACCTTGTGCAGTAGCGAAAAGAGCTTTGTATATGAGCGTGGGCGCCATTCGCGCGAAAGCAGATTGCGCAAACGTCAGAGCGCCAAATCGGAAAGAACTCGACCGAGCCGTGCGGAAAACAAGTTCCCCGGCCATAGCACTTAAATAGTCGCCAAGATCGAGCGGCGCTGCTGCCGATATCAAGTCGATTTTCTCAATCTTCTCACCGAGAATGCTGGCCAAGCGCAGCGCCATTGGCGCGCCCATAGAGAATCCAATCAGATGGAGCCGCTCTTGAGATGACAAACGCTCCAATCGTTCGGCTAATGAGGCTATCTGCTCGTCGTCTGTAGCGGCAGGCGCGCAATCCCTGGGAAGTACCAAGAAATTGCTGGCCTCCTCAGCAAGAGCATCTCCAAAAAGGCTCAGCTCAAGACCTGACCCGGAAATGCCGTGAAGGTATACCTGCTGCGGCGTGCTGCTCATATCTAGTAACGCTCAATTTTCGAAGTTAACTGCATGCTGCTCAACGAGGTTAGTACGAATCAACCGCCTCAAACATCGCGTTGAGCTGCTCCCGCTCCACCATTTCGAGCTCTGGGCGCCAAACATCAAAGATCAGTACCAGCCTGTCTGTACTAGCTCGATTGTAAGCTTCATGTTCGACGCTGTCGTCAAACATCATCAACTGGCCTTCGCGCCACTCTTGTGAAGTTGAACCAACCCGCAATGCCCCATCGCCGGGGACTATCAAAGGCAAGTGACAAACATAACGGACATTGATCATGCCAGTGTGCGGCGGGATCGTTTCGCCTGCTCGAAGCAACGAAAACATTGGCGTTGGCGCGCGATTGGCAATTTGACACAGCGGAAGCTCCTTAAGCGCCGCATGCGTTACCGGGCACAATGCAGTTTGCTTCGGGTCAAATGCGCCTTTGCTCGCAAGTTCAAAACTTGACCAACCTACGTTCCCAAGCATTCCGTGAACATCGCCTTGTGGTCGATCTTTAGCCGATTTCACATAAGCGTTAAACGCTTGATTATCCTGCAATAATTTTTTAGCCTCTCGTTTGATGGAAGCGGTCTGAGCCTCTAGCGCCTCCGCCCATTCAAACTGCTCTCGCGGGGCAAACTCGCAATAACTCATATCGGCATAAAAGAATGACATCGGGATTTGCGGGTACGCCCTAGTCTCCGCGGGCCGCTCAGCTTTGCCAAACATCATCGCAAGCGACTTGGCAAAACGTGGGTGCCAATCTGGTTGCTGAAATCCCGCCTCGGCTAGACTTGCAACAATGTGATCCATGTAGCGTTGATGAAGCCATTCGATGGTCGTCGCGATCTGCATGGCAAGCCAGCCTGAGCCACGTCCAGACTGGTTCAGAGCTTGCTGAGCCGCGCGATAATATGCGGAGGCGGCACGGTGATCTTCGGCCAGTAATCGGTGATCAGCCTTACACACCAGCGCATCGGGATTCTGCCGATTGGTCGCCAGCTGCGCGTCAGCGGCGGCTTCAGACATTGTGGGACTTGGCGAAGGACGGTCACTCATTAGTAAAGCAAATGCTCCCTGACGGTCTGCACCCACGCTGCCTCGTCGTTTGACGCCAGCACGTCGAGATCGCTTGGCCGCGCGGCTGCATCGTCTACCCATTCGCGCAGTGAAGGCCCGCCATTGATCACATCGATGGCCAGCACATCATTGGTGTATTCATATTTGAAGTCCGTCCCGCGCCACAATTTATAGCCGGGATAAAGGCTGCGGATCGCCTTGAAGGCAAGTGCTTGAAGACGCCACGGCTTAAACATATCATGATCGTGATGCGGGCCTTCTGCATGGATCATCAAAGCGTTACACAGCTTTCCTGTATGCTTGTGGAAGGTCGGCTCGAACCAACAATCCCGCAAAGCGCAGCCCTGAAGCCAATCAGGTTGGAGGCTGTGCATTTCTGCCAGCACTGCCTTTGCATCAATGTCTGGCGCGCCGAACAAGACCTCCAATGGCCGCGTGGTCCCGCGGCCCTCTGACACAGTGGCGCCTTCGATCATCACCGTGCCCGCATAGGCGCGGGCCATGTTCACATTGGCGGCATTGGGCGAGGGGTTGATCCAGATCCGCGACGTGGGCCAGCCATGGCCCTCACCGCCCGGCTCCCAGCCCTCCATGGCAACCACGCGGTAATCCACGTCGAGGCCAAAGTGCGCAATGAACCAATGACCCATCTCGCCCAGCGTCACGCCGTGCCGCATGGGCATGGGCGCGGCTCCAACGAAGCTCTCGTGGCCCGGCACAAGCAAGGTGCCCTCCACTGGCCGACCAGCGGGATTGGGGCGATCCAGCACCCAGACCTCTTTGCCGCCCTTCCCTGCCTCTTCGAGCAAGTAGAGCAACGTGGTCACGAAGGTGTAGATGCGGCATCCAAGATCTTGAAGATCAAACAAAAAGACATCAGCGCTCGCCATCATATCAGGCGTCGGACGGCGCACTTCGCCATAGAGCGAGAACACGGGGATGCCGTATTGCGGATCGGTCTCGTCCGCCGTCTCGACCATATTGTCCTGCTTATCGCCTTTCAGCCCATGCTGCGGGCCAAACGCGCTGGTGACATTCACCCCAGCGGCGATCAGCGCGTCGAGCGAATGGGTAAGGTCAGCGGTGACACTGGCCGGGTGCGCGACCAATGCGACGCGTTTGCCCTCCAGAGCGCTGAGCAATTGCTTGTCTGCCAACAGGCGATCAATTCCAAACTTCATGGGCACGGATTTGCGGCAGGCGCGCAGCAAAGGCAACTCGCTTTTGCACATAGATTTTGTGCGCTTTGATCAATTGTGGTTATAGCAGCGGCTTATGGACTGGACCCTCGCTATTATCGCGGCCCTTTGGGCGATCATACTCGGCGGAGCGGGCGGCCTGCTGACCGAAATCGGCGAGTGGTATCGCGAGCTTAACAAGCCAAGCTGGCAGCCACCGGATTGGTTGTTTGGTCCAGCATGGACAATCATCCTCGGCCTGTCCGCCTGGAGCCTGTATCTCGCATGGACCAACGCCCCATCTCCCGCTGATCAGCGGATTATCGCCGGGCTCTTTGGAATGAACTTCGCGCTGCACCTTGCGTGGTCGCCGCTGTTTTTCAAAGCGAAACGGCCAGATTGGGCGCTGTTTGAGAACGCTTTTCTGTGGCTTTCGGTGCTTTCGCTGGTGCTTGTCTTGCCGAATTACTCCGCGCTCGCAGGCTGGCTGAATGCGCCATATCTTGCGTGGGTAACCTTCGCGGCGTTCCTCAATTGGAAGATTGTGCAACTCAACCGCCCCTTCGGCAGCGGCGCCGCGCCGGAAAGCTAGCGCTCAATCACCAATTGCCGGCAGGCTTCGCTGTGAAACTCAGGCTTGCCCGGTGGAAATGCCAGCGCCCAGTACTGAATCGCTCCGTCATTGTGCTCAACGATTGCGTTGAGCGCGACCTGCGCAGGACTGGGCAAGTCGGTGGCAATGCTAGCCTTTAGCACCAGCTCATTGTCGCTGTACGAGCATGACACAGCAATCGCATCGACCGGAGCATCACGGCCGTTTTCTCGAAAACTGTCGAAATCATAGGCCGCCCAGCGCGACGACGGCGAGAGATTGAATTCGCGGTAGTATGTTCCGCCAATCGGTTGCCAGAAAATCTCAAAGCAGGTTGTCTTCCACAGGAAGTCCTTGCGCTCTGGCGCGGCATGCTGAGGCACTTTGATCCCGCCAATCGCCCCGTCAAAGCGAAACTCCGCATCACAGCCAACCGCCGTGGGCGTAATCTGCGCCGTCACCGCCTTGATGGGTCCAAGATCGCATGTCCGATGAAGCATAAGTGGTTGCATGGGATGCCCTATCGCTGAGCAACGCGCGGCAGACAATGGCCATTCATGACTTTCCCGCCGCTTCGCACACTGTTAAGCGCTCGGCATCATGAAAGCATACGAATCTGATCTGCTCCAGCTGCTCGATGAACGCGGCTACATCCACCAAGTAACCGACAGCGGAGCGCTCGATCAGCTCGCGGCTAAGCAGGTTGTGCCGGGATATATCGGCTTTGATGCGACCGCGCCGAGCCTGCATGTGGGCAGTCTGGTCCAGATCATGATGCTGCGCCGTCTGCAACAGACAGGTCACAAGCCGATTGTTGTGATGGGCGGCGGCACGACAAAGGTCGGCGACCCTTCTGGCAAGGATGAGAGCCGAAAACTGCTGACGGGAGACGCGATTCAGGACAATATCGCCTCGATCCGCACCGTGTTTGAGCGTTTGCTGACATTCGGCGACGGACCAAGCGATGCGGTGATGGTCGACAATGATGAGTGGCTGTCAAAGCTGGGCTATGTCGAATTGCTGCGCGATGTCGGCCCGCACTTCACGGTCAACCGGATGCTGACCTTCGATTCGGTCCGCCTGCGTTTGGACCGGGAGCAGCCGCTTACCTTCCTCGAATTCAATTACATGATCCTTCAGGCTTATGACTTCCTGGAGCTCGCGCGCCGATATGGGTGCCGCCTGCAAATGGGTGGCAGCGATCAATGGGGCAATATCGTCAATGGCATAGAATTGTCCCGCCGGATGGAGGGCCGCGAGCTCTACGGCCTGACAACGCCGCTGCTGACCACGGCGGATGGCGCGAAGATGGGTAAGACCGCATCGGGCGCCGTCTGGCTCAACGATGACCAATTGCCCGCCTATGATTTCTGGCAGTATTGGCGCAATTGCGATGACCGGGATGTGGGCCGTTTCTTGAAACTGTTCACCGACCTGCCGCTACACGAGATCGCCAAGCTTGAGGCGCTTGAGGGCGCAGAGATTAACGATGCCAAGGTCGTACTCGCAAACGAAGTAACCAAGCTGGTGCGCGGCGACGACGCTGCCGAAGCGGCCGAAGCAACTGCGAAGGAGACCTTTGCTGGCGGCGGAGCAGGCGAAGACCTACCCTCATTGGCGGTCGGCGCAGACGGCATGCGGATCGGCGCAGTGCTGACCGAAATCGGCTTCACAGCCTCCAATGGAGAGGCGAAACGCAAGATCGCTGAGGGCGCAGTGAAAATCGATGACGCGGCAATCATAGAGCCCGGTTTTCTCGTCGCGCCAGCGGATGGTGAGACACTAAAACTGAGCCTTGGTAAGAAAAAGCATGGGCTGATTACCCGCTAATTCCCGCCTTCGCGGCCGATCTAAACACGGCTCTATTTCGCCAGCTTTACCAATTATCAGCCTTTTCCATCCATTAGGGTTGTCACTCGGACAATAATGGAGGGTCGAGAACTGTGTCAGCCGGAGCGAATCTGAGCGTCACTGATATGCGTCGAGCTGCACGTCACCCGGTGGATTTCCCGGTGATTGTGGAGCACTTTGCGCACGGCGACCTAGAACTACACGTATCAAACCTGTCCGCGCACGGCTTTATGGTCGACGATGCGAGCGGCAATCTGAATCGCGGTGATCGCGTGATCATCCGCTTGCCGATTGTTGGCCGGATCGAAGCCTATTTGATCTGGATCCATGAAGAGCGCGCAGGCTTCCAGTTTGAGCGCATCATTCGGATCGACGACTTTGTCGATATCATTGACGCGCTTCAGCCCAATCCGCGTCTGCGCCGCAAACGCTAGACCTTTGTCGCCGGTCCGTTCGAGCGGTCGGCGCCGCAACAATTAGCTCTCGCACCTTGGCAGGCCATGATGCGCCTGCCATTGGCCATGCGTGAGCGACACTGATCAAATCCCCAGCCACCCGTTTCGGGTCCACAATTTCCGCGCCTATTGGGTCAGCCGCTTTGCGATGACGCTGGCGCAATACGCCATGCTGCTGATCATTGGCTGGCAGACGTATAATATCGCACGCGATGCTGGGATGAGCATTGCTGAGGCCTCAGGCCAGCTTGCACTTATCGGCCTGTTCCAATTCTTGCCTTTGTTCGTGCTGACACCATTCACTGGCCTTGCAGCGGACCGGTTTGACAGGCGGCGCCTCGGGCAATTGACCGTTCTGTTGCAATTGGCCTGCGCAGCTGCTCTCGCATGGTTCACCTGGAGCGGCGCGATCACGCTCCCAGTTTTGTTCTCGATAGCAGTCCTGCTGGGCATTGCGCGGGGATTTGCAGGACCAGCTCTGTCCGCGCTGGCTCCTAATCTTGTCCCAAAGGCGCTGCTGCCAACGGCCATCGCCTTGTCATCCATCGCTTGGCAGGTTGGCATGATCATCGGTCCGGCGATTGGCGGCGTGCTGTACCGCGCAGGGCCAGCCCTGCCCTATTTCGCCGCATGCGCCTTGTTCGCGGTCTCGCTAATCGCGCTCTCCATCATTGGGAAAGTGCCTCAGCCGGCGACCCGCAAAGACCAGCGCCCAATTGGCGCAATCATCGATGGCGTATCCTACGTTGTCCGCAACAAGATGGTGCTTGGGGCGATCACGCTTGATCTGTTCGCCGTGTTCCTTGCAGGAGCAACAGCGCTCTTCCCAGTCTACGCACGTGATATTCTGAACGCCGGAGAGGTGGGATTAGGCTTCCTCGCTGCGGCACCCGCCGTTGGGGCGGCGGTTACGGCCCTGTGGTTCTCATTCCGCCCACTCAAAACCAATGTCGGCCCCAAAATGCTTTCGGCCGTCGCGGTATTCGGGCTCGCGACGATTGTCTTCGGGCTATCCACCTCGATGCCGCTGAGCCTCGCGATGCTGGTGATTGTGGGCGCTGCGGATATGTTCAGTGTTTATATCCGGCAATCGCTGATCCAGCTGCACACGCCCGATGACAAGCGCGGCCGGGTGTCCTCCGCCTCGCTGCTCACAATCAGCGCCTCGAACGAAGGTGGGGACGCGTTCTCCGGCTTCCTTGCCAGCGCCGTTGGCCCAGTTGCCGCCGTTGTCGCCGGCGGAATTGGAGCGATTGTAACCGTTGGGCTGTGGAGCCGAATATTCCCTGTGTTGCGGATGACTAAGAGCTTCGATCCGCCAAAAGACATGCTAGACACACCATTAGACACAATATCCCCCAAGGAAAACCATCAGGAGGCCTGAGATGAAAGCTGCAAACATCCTCGAGACGATTGGCAACACCCCGCATATTCGCCTGTCGCGACTGTTCCCCAATCATGAAGTGTGGCTGAAATCAGAGCGCAGCAATCCCGGCGGATCGATCAAGGATCGCATCGCCATCGCTATGGTCGAAGACGCTGAGCAATCGGGCAAGCTCGCGCCGGGCGGCACAATCGTTGAGCCGACCAGCGGCAACACCGGCATTGGCCTCGCAATGGTCGCAGCGGTCAAAGGCTATAAGCTGGTGCTCGTAATGCCGGAAAGCATGTCGATTGAGCGCCGCCGCCTAATGCTGGCCTATGGCGCGACCTTTGACCTCACGCCTAAGGAAAAGGGCATGAAAGGCGCGATTGAGCGCGCAACCGAAATTGTCGAAAGCACCGATGGCGCTTGGATGCCATCCCAGTTTGAGAACCCGGCCAATGTCGCGGTCCACGCGCGCACAACTGCGAGGGAAATCCTCGCCGATTTCGCCGACACACCGATTGACGTAATGATCACCGGCGTCGGAACGGGCGGCCATCTGACCGGCTGCGCAGAGGAAATCAAAAAGAGCTGGAGCGGGTTTAAGGCGTATGGCGTTGAGCCAGAACTGTCACCCGTCATCAATGGCGGCCAGCCCGGCCCTCACCCAATCCAGGGTATTGGCGCAGGCTTTATTCCGGGCAACCTTCACACGGACGCGATCGATGGCGCGATCCCAGTGGACGCAGAGGATGCCCGCGAAATGGCACGCCGCGCGGCTGCTGAGGAAGGGATGCTGATCGGTATCTCCAGCGGCGCAACATTGGCTGCGATTGCCAAGAAGCTGCCAGAGCTGGATGCGGGTATACGCGTGCTTGGCTTTAACTATGATACAGGCGAGCGCTATCTCTCCGTGCCCGACTTCCTCCCTGTGGAATAACGCCCGATTCAGGCCGCGAGTTTAATCTGATCTTGACCTTATCGCTTCACTACAAGCGAGGTCTGGAGATACTGATATGAAATTCATTCTACTTGAATCGCGCGGCGGAAATTACATGGTGGTGGCAGACAACATCGCCTGGCTCCGCACTGGTGAAAACGGCCAAACCAATGTTGGAATGGTCGGGGGCAGCCCGCTGCTCGTAACCGGTTCGATTGAGGAAGTGGCAGAGAAAGTCATGGCCGGAGCAGGTTCCAACTAAGACACGAAAAAGGCCCGGGAGTTTGCGCTCCCGGGCCTTTTCACGTGACGATTATGTTTGGCGTTACGCCGCTGTGGCGAACGCGTCTGCGGACAGTTTCATCATATTGTCAGAGCCAGCTTCGAGCTTGCGGCGCAGCGCGCCCGCATCTGGCAGGAAGCGTTCGGCATAGTACGCCGCTGAAGTCAGCTTAGCTTCGTAGAACGCGCGGTCTTCAGTGTCCGTTGCCAGCTGCTCAAGCGCAGTCTTACCCATTTTCAGCCACATAAAGCCGAGCGTCACAATGCCCATGATGTGCATGTAGTGGTGCGCGCCTGCGCCGAGATGGTTCGGGTTCGCCATTGCATTTTGCATAAACCACATGGTCGCCGCCTTCTGCTCGCCCAGCGCCTTTTCAAGCTTGGTCGCGACATCAGCCAGTTCGGGCGAATCTTTCGCAGAAGCGATCTCTTCGTCGATCATCGCGAAGAAGGCCTGAACTGCGCGGCCACCCTTTGATGCGAGCTTACGTCCGCAAAGGTCCATTGCTTGCACGCCATTGGTGCCTTCGTAGATCATCGCAATCCGGCTATCGCGGACAAATTGCTCCATGCCCCACTCGGTCACGTAGCCGTGCCCGCCGTAAACCTGCTGCATGTTGTTGGCGATGTCATAGCCCTTGTCGGTGCCGTAGCCTTTGATGACTGGGGTCATCAGACCGATGAGGTCATCCGCCAGCTGGCGCTCTTCCTCGGTTTGCGCCTTATGCGTGAGGTCCACTTGCAAGGCGCCCCAAAGGCACAGTGCACGCATGCTTTCGTTGAACACTTTCGCATCCATCAGCATCCGGCGAACGTCCGGGTGGACAAAGATCGGATCAGCCTGAGCGTCGGTGTCTGCTGGACCGGTCAAGGCCCGGCCCTGACGGCGATCAAGAGCGTAGGTGACGGCGTTCTGGTAAGCGACTTCTGCTTGCGCGAGGCCTTGCATACCAACGCCAAGGCGCGCTGCGTTCATCATCACGAACATGGCGGCGAGGCCTTTGTTCTCTTCGCCCAGCATCCAACCGGTGGCGCCGTCATAATTGAGGACGCAGGTCGCATTGCCATGAATGCCCATCTTCTTCTCGATGGAACCACAAGATACGCCATTGCGCTCACCCGGTTCACCGTTCTCATCAACGATGAACTTCGGCACCACGAACAGCGAAATGCCCTTGGAGCTGTCTGGTGCGCCCGGTGTCTTTGCCAGAACTAGGTGAATGATGTTGCTTGTGAGATCGTGCTCGCCGGCAGAGATGAAAATCTTGGTGCCAGTGATCGCGTAGGAGCCATCGCCCTTCGGTTCAGCCTTCGTGCGGATCATGCCAAGATCGGTGCCGCAATGCGGCTCTGTCAGGTTCATGGTGCCGGACCATTCCCCAGAAATCATCTTTGGCGCGTACATTTCTTTCTGCTCTTGGCTGCCAGCAGCTAGCAAGGCCGCGGTCGCGCCGCCAGTCAGACCGGGATACATCGCAAACGCCTGGTTGGCGGTACCGATATATTCTTCAAACGCAAAGCCAAGAACATGCGGCAGATCCTGACCGCCAAATTCCTCCGGCCCGGTCAAAGTCGTCCAACCACTCTCAACCAATGCCTCATAGGCTTCTTTGAAGCCATCCGGCGTGGTCACAGAGCCGTCTTCGTGGCGGGTGCAGCCTTGTTCGTCACCAATCTGGTTGAGCGGAGCGAGAACTTCTGAGCAGAATTTGCCGGCTTCATTCACGACTGTGTCGATCATGTCAGGCGTCGCATTTTCAAAGCCCGGCAGATTGCCGTAGCTCGCAAGGTCGAGCATTTCGCTGATGATGAAACGGGTTTCGCGGGTTGGAGCGGTGTATGTTGGCATCACTAGATCCCTTAGTGGAGTGTTGAGTATTCAGGGGGTTAGGCAGTCAAAGATCGAGCTTTTCGATCTCAGCCACAAAATCGGTGAGTTCCTTGATCGATGAATCGATGTCGGCCCTCTGGCTTTTCAATTTGGCAATATGCGTGCGGCACTTCTCAATCGTGACACGGCGCTGTTCCACGCGGCCATCGTCGAGATCGTAGAGATCGATCATCTCGCGAATCTCGGTCAGACTGAAGCCGACGTTCTTTGCCCGCATAATCCAGGCAAGCCGTGCCCGGTCACGCTTTGAATATACGCGCGTCAGACCGACGCGAGCGGGAGAGATAAGTCCCTCGTCCTCATAAAAGCGCAGCGCGCGTGCAGTGCACTCAAATTCGCTGGTCAGATCAGAGATCGAAAACTGTTCGCGCTCGTGCTTGTCTGGGCGGTCGAGATGCGCGCCGTTGCGGCGCTGGCCGGTTTCGTCGGAAACATCGGCCTTACGGGAAGATGATTGTGCGTGTGCTGTAGCCATGCACTGTTGTCTACCTTACCTTTACGTGAGCGTCAAGTGTTGACCTTAACGAGAGGCGTCAACCAATTCCCCGCCCTCTATCCGGCGGTAGAAGCAGCTGCGCGCACCCGTATGGCAAGTCGGCCCGGCTGGCTTAACCTTCAGCACAATCGCATCCTGATCGCAGTCCACCAGCATCTCTTGCACCTCCAGGACATTGCCGGAGCTTTCGCCCTTCATCCAAAGGCTTTGGCGCGAGCGCGACCAAAAATGCGCGCGGCTGGTCTCAATCGTTTTTTGCAATGCCTCAGCGTTCATGAAGGCAACCATCAGGACCTCACCGGTGCCCGAATCGGTAACCACAGCGCTTAACAAACCGCGATCATCAAACTTCGGCAGCAACTCGCTACCCTGCTCGCGGTTCCGCTTTTCCGCTGCGTCGCCGCCGCCAAAACTGTTGTTCAATGGTTAATCCTTCGGTGAATGGGGCCGCTAATGCGATGGCTTGTTGCACGATAACCACAGAGCCTACGCAAAATCCACCAGGCAACGGTTTCGACCTTTGCGAATTAAGACTCCAATGAGACAAAGCTTCTCAGCAGTCCTTTGCGGGTCTGTCCACCGGATACCGGCGTCTTAAGAATGCCAGGTTCAGGGGGTAACTGTTTCTCTGCTGGCCGCGGGGTGTTGGCGAGAGACAGTTCGAACGATGAGGGATTGGATCCTGGTAGCCAAGTTAGGGGGTGGCTGCCTGAGCTCTTTTAGAGCGGGTCCGTATTTTTTCGTCACGTGGCGCCCGGGGTCGTAATGGCCTCGGGCGTTGTGTTTTCCGGCTTCTTTTTCTTACGTTTCAGCCGCGCTCATGCGGTGGAGCGACGCGTCAAACTCGCTGTCTACAACGCGCGCAAAGCACGCAATCGTGACGGAGCGAGCGCCCGCCCTCAGCAACACGCCGACGCAGGCATCGCTGGTTGCTCCGCTGGTCAGCACATCATCGACAAGGATCACATCGCGCCCCTTGATCGCCGCCTCACGCGATTCTCGAATCGCAATCGCGCCAGACAAGGTCTTGCGCCGCTCCTTCGCTCCGAGCCCGCCTAGGCTTGGCGTCCGCTTGCGCCGCACCAATCCATCCACAAGCACTTCGCCCTTGCCCCGCTTCGCAAGTTCGGTTGCCAGTAGGCCGGATTGGTTGAAGCCGCGCTGCCACAGCCGCCAGCGATGCAATGGGACAGGTATCAATAATGGCGGCGCATCGCACTCCTCCGGATCAGAAAGCCGCGCGGCCAGCAATCGGCCGAGCAAACCCGCGAGCGAAATCTTGCCGCCATGCTTGAAGGTCAGGATCAGCTTACGCGAGGCATCGTTATAGACCGTGGCCGCGACAATGCCCGAGTGTTTGGGCGGGTCAGCCATGCACGGCGCGCACAGCGCCTCTTCATCCATCTGATCGGATCCAAACGGCCTGCCGCAGGCTTTGCATGAGGGCTCTCCCGGAATAACCAGATCGCCCCAGCACTCGCTGCAAACCCCGCCTTGATCGGCGGTCGCATCTCCGCATAGCGGGCAGCGCGGCGGATAGACCAAGTCCACGACAGGCTTCAGCCCCTCGGCGATATGCGCACCCAAACCCATGCGCAAACTCTCGCATGGCTTGCACTGCGGTGGCAAGCACGGCAGGGCAGCCCCGATTATGCAGACACGCCAAGTCCCAGCGATCTTTTCAAAAGCACGTCGCGCGGCGAGAGCAGCGCGTGCATCCCGATTGGCGCAGGCTGATGGGGCGGCGCGCTGGCTTGCGGAAGAGCTGGAGCAGGACTGCATCGAGCGCATTGGCTTTATGCGGCTTGAGCCATCGCGCGCGCTGATAATCGGTGAGGTCACGGGCGAGCTCTCCGCCGATTTGCGCCGTTTGGGCGGCGATCTCACCGCCCTGCCCGCACATGATGAGGAGCAACCGAGCGGCCTGTCCGGGCTTGATCTCATCATCAGTCTAAACCGGCTCGACACGGTCAATGATCTGCCCGGCGCGCTGCTGCATTATCGCAATGCCTTGGCAGACGGCGGTATCTTGTTCGCGCAGATGATGGGTGCGGGCAGCCTACCCGCGCTGCGCCAAATCATGATGACCGCAGACGGGGAACGCCCGGCTGCCCGCATCCACCCTCAGATTGATAGCCGCGCGGCAACCGGCCTTCTCGAACGAGCGGGCTTCAAGCGACAGGTGGTCGATAGCCACACGATAGAAGTCAGCTATCGCAGTCTGGACCGCTTGATCGCTGACCTGCGCGAACAGGCCCTCACCAACGTGCTAGCCGACGCACCGCCGCCATTGACGCGCAGCGCCCTCGCCCGCGCACATGACGCATTCGAAGCGATGAAGGACAGCGAAGGCCGCGTCACCGAGACCTTTGAACTGCTAACCCTGACTGGCTGGCGTTAGTCCCGCAGCGCCGATTGCGCCGCCGCCAATCGCGCGATTGGCACGCGGTATGGTGATGCGGACACGTAATCGAGCCCGACCTCTTCGCAGAACGCGATACTGGCCGGATCGCCGCCATGCTCCCCACAAATCCCTAGCTTAATGTCGGCGCGTGTGGCCCTGCCTCGCTCCGCTGCGAGCTCGACCAGCTGGCCGACGCCGTCAACATCGAGGCTGACGAACGGATCGCGAGCAAAGATGCCCTTATCGACATAGGGCGCAAGGAAGCGCGCCGAATCGTCGCGCGACACGCCCAAGGTCGTTTGGGTCAGATCATTCGTGCCGAAACTGAAGAACGCGCCCTCATGTGCGATTTCACCAGCCATCAAAGCGGCGCGCGGCAGCTCGATCATCGTGCCAACCAGATACTCAACCCGCGCGCCCTTTTCGGCGAACACTTCTTCGGCTGTCCGATCAATCAACTCGCGCAAAATCGCCAGCTCTTTGCGGGTCGCCACCAAAGGCACCATGATTTCGGGCAGCGGCGCTTCGCCGCTTGATGCCTGAACGTCGCAAACCGCCTCGAAGATCGCGCGCGCCTGCATTTCGTAAATCTCGGGATAGGTGATCCCTAGGCGGCAACCACGGTGGCCCAGCATCGGGTTGAATTCATGCAGTTCGCCCGCGCGGCGTTTCAGGTGGTCAACGCCAAGGCCCGTCGCATCGGCCAGATCGGCAAACTCCGCATCGCCATGCGGCAGGAATTCATGCAGCGGCGGATCAAGCAGACGGATTGTGCATGGCAGTCCCGTCATCACCTCGAAAATCGCGGTAAAGTCCGCACGCTGTTCTGGCAGCAGCTTCTCCAGCGCGCCGCGCCGTCCAGCCTCATCCTCGGCCAGAATCATCTGCCGAACCGCGCTAATCCGACCCGCATCGAAGAACATATGCTCCGTACGGCACAGACCGATACCTTCTGCGCCAAATTGCCGCGCCATTTTACAGTCCGCTGGCGTTTCCGCATTGGTGCGCACGCGCATCCGGCGGTGGCTGTCCGCCCATTCCATCAGAGTGCCAAAATCACCGACCAGCTCTGGCTCAATCGTCGGCACAATGCCCAGCATCACTTGACCATTGGCTCCGTCGAGCGTGATCTCATCGCCCTCTTTCAACTCCTGATGGCCGATCCGCAAACTGCGCGAGGCAAGGTCAATCGACACACCGTTTGCGCCGGATACGCAGGGACGGCCCATGCCGCGCGCCACCACCGCCGCGTGGCTTGTCATCCCGCCGCGAGCGGTCAGAATGCCCTGCGCCGCGTGCATGCCGTGAATATCCTCTGGGCTGGTTTCGACCCGCACCAGAATGACTTTATCGCCCCGGCCAGACCATTGCTCTGCCGTGTCGGCATCGAGCACAATCTTGCCCGCCGCAGCCCCCGGGGAGGCTGGCAGACCGGTGGTCATCACATTGCGCGGCGCATCGGGATCGAGTGTCGGGTGCAGCAGCTGGTCAAGCGCCATCGGGTCAACCCGCCGGATCGCGGTCTTCTGATCGATCAGGCCCTCGCCCACCATTTCAACCGCCATTTTGAGCGCTGCCTTGGCCGTCCGCTTCCCGCTGCGCGTTTGCAGCATCCACAGCTTGCCGCGCTCCACGGTAAACTCGATGTCCTGCATGTCGCGGTAATGCCCCTCGAGAAGGTCAAACACGCGCGCCAGCTCGCCGTAGGCTTCCGGCATGGCCTCTTCCATCGACAACGGTTTTGCGCCCGCCGCATCGCGGGCCGCCTTGGTCAGATATTGCGGCGTGCGAATGCCCGCGACCACGTCCTCACCCTGAGCATTGATCAGATATTCGCCGTAATACGCCCGCTCGCCCGTCGCCGGATCGCGCGTGAACGCCACGCCGGTCGCGCTGGTTTCGCCCATATTGCCGAACACCATCGCCTGAACATTTACGGCGGTGCCCCAATCGCTGGGGATGTCATTGAGGCGGCGATACACCTTCGCCCGGTCCGCGTCCCAACTGTCGAAAACAGCGGCGATTGCGCCCCACAGCTGCTTTGCGACATCTTGCGGGAATGGCTTGCCGTGCTCGCTTTCAACGATGCCTTTATATTCGCTCACCAAAGCGCGCCAATCGTCCGCGCTCAGTTCAGTATCCGCGTAAAAACCATTGTCTTCTTTGCAGATTTCCAGCGCCTCTTCGAACAGGCCGTGATCCACGCCTAGCACCACGTCGGAATACATTTGCACAAACCGGCGATAGCTGTCCCAGGCGAACCGCTCGTCACCAGACGTCTTCGCCAGCCCCTCAACCGTGTCGTCATTGAGACCAAGATTGAGCACTGTGTCCATCATGCCCGGCATACTTACCCGCGCGCCGGACCGCACCGAGACCAGCAAGGGATCACCCGCATCGCCAAAGCTCTTGCCCACCGCGCTTTCAATATGCGCTAGCGCCTTCGCTACGTTCGCGCGCAGATCATCGGAGAAATCCGCGCCTTCCTGCAAATAGCGAACGCATTCCTCAGTCGTGATCGTAAATCCAGGAGGAACCGGCAGGCCAATCGCCGCCATCTCCGCCAGGTTTGCGCCCTTTCCGCCAGTGACAGTCTTGTCTTTTTGGCGGGCATCATCGTGAGCGGCGTTTCCGCCAAATGGATAAACCGTGTTCACGTTACTTGTACCTTTTTGGCAGCGAAATTGGACACTTGCGGGTTTGTCCTGGGAAGAGACATTATCCTTCGATCCGGCTGAAATCGGCAACTTTGTGCACCGCATCGCGGAACCGGGCGAGCAGATCGAGGCGCGCAGCGCGCACTTGCGGATCATCGGCGTTGACGATCACATCTTCGAAGAACCGGTCGATCGGCGCGCGAAGTGTTGCGAGAGCGGACATGGCGTCCTCAAATCGCTCATACTGCACGCAATCAATTGCCTTTGGCGCCGCTAGCGCAAGCGCTTCAGTCAGTTCTTTCTCAGCCGGCTCACGCGCGTAGGCATGCGGTTCTGTTCCATCACGCTCCCATTCTTCTTTCTTCAGAATGTTGGCAGCGCGTTTGTAGCCTGCCAGCAAGTTCACCCCGTCATCACTCGCAAGAAATGCTGAAAGTGCTCGCGCCCGAGCCTCGATGCGGTCAAGCCGCATATCCGTGTGCCCCTGCCAGTCGCGCGAGGCCTGGATATAGTCATGCCTTACGCCCTCGTCTCGCAATTGGACGGAAAGCCGATCGACCAGAAACTCTGTGAGTTTTGCCGAAAGATCGTGCCTTGGTTGCCCGTCCCATGCGTGGACCACGGTATCAATTGAAAGCTTCAATCCATTGGCCTGAACAAGCCGGAGGTAGCCAAGCGCCGCGCGGCGAAGAGCGAATGGATCTTTGGAGCCTGTCGGCAGAATATCAATTTTGAAAAAGCTGAGCAGGTTGTCGAGCTTATCCGCCAAACTGACAGCCACTGTCGTCGGAGCTGTTGGCGCTTCATCGCCCTGCCCAACCGGCTTGTAATGATCGCGGATGGCTTCTGACACTTCGACCGGCAGACCCTCTTTCGCCGCGTAATATCCGCCCATTAGTCCCTGAAGTTCAGGAAACTCGCCGACCATCTCCGTGACGAGATCCGCCTTACAAAGCTCAGCAGCCTTCCGAGTAAGCTGATGGTCGCCATTGGGTTCTTTCGCGTCAAAGACGAGCCAAGACGCCAGCTTCGCCACGCGGTCGACCTTATCGGCGACCGTCCCAAGCTTCTCGTGGAACGTAATCCGCTCAAGCCCCTTAGCGTGCTCGGCCAGCGTTTTCTTCTGATCCAATTCCCAGAAGAAGCGTGCATCGCTCAATCGCGCCGCGAGCACCTTGCGATTGCCATCGACGACCACCGCCGGATCGACCGCGTCGATGTTGGCGGTGCAAATAAAGGCATTTGCGAGGCGGTTCTGGCCGTCATTCGCGGCTTCTTCACACACGAAATATTTCTGGTTCACCCGCGCGGTTAGCTGGATCGTCTCCGGCGGCACGTCGAGGAAATCATCCTCAAACCGCCCTAGCAGCGGCACTGGCCATTCGGTGAGGCCCGCATTTTCAACGACCAGCCTTTCGTCTTCGACGAGTTTCAGACCAGCCGCCTCTGCCGCCGCCTTCGCGCCTTCGCGCACCATCGCTTCACGCTCAACATGATCGACAATCACGCTCGCCTCACGCAGATCGCCAGCATAGTGATCTGCGTTCGCAATCTCGATATTACCCTCGGAATGGAACCGGTGCCCCTTGGTCTCGCGGCCACTGACAATGCCACCCACTTCGCAAGGCACCACTTCGCCATCGAGCAGCGCGATAATGCCCGACAATGGGCGAACCCATTTGAGGCTCTCGGTCGAGATCGACGCCGCGCCCCAGCGCTGAGACTTGGGCCAGGAGAAATCGCGAATGATTGCGGGGATCGCCGCGGACAGCAGATCAGCAACCGCCTGTCCCGGCTTTTCGATCACGGCAAAATAGGTGTTGCGGCCTTTGACTTCGCGCACTTCCAATTGGTCGCGCGTCACACCGTTCTTGCGGCAGAACCCATCGACCGCTTGATCCGGCGCGCCCTCTGGCGGGCCCTTGGCCTCTTCGCGCAACGCCTCGGTCGCGGTCGGTAGCCCGCGCGCGATCAACGCAAGCCGCCGCGGGGTCGACCATACGGTCAGCTCACCGACTGAAACGCCAGCGGCTTCCAGCTCGCGGCGGAACAGCTTTTCCAGTTCAGCGCGCGCGCCCTTTTGCATGCGCGCCGGGATTTCTTCGCTGCGGAGTTCTAGGAGGAAATCGCTCATTTCGACCACTCCGGATATTTCTCAGCCCAGCCGGCGGCTTCCTTCTCCATATGCGCCTCGCACGATCCGCGCGCGAGGTCGCGGACGCGGGCCATATAGCTTGCACGTTCCTGCACGCTGATCACGCCGCGCGCTTGCAACAGGTTGAAGATATGGCTCGCCTCAACCGCCTGCTCATACGCAGCGATCGGCACTTGGGCCGCGAGGGCATTTTGGCATTCCGCCTCAGCCTTGTTGAACAGATCAAACAGAGCGTCGGTATCAGCGACCTCAAAATTCCATTTCGACATCTGCTTCTCATTTTCGAGAAACACGTCGCCATAGCTTACGCCGTTCTGGTTGAACGCCAGATCGTAAACGCTATCGACGCCCTGAATATACATGGCGAGGCGTTCGAGACCGTAAGTCAGCTCTCCAGCCACAGGCTTGCAGTCAAATCCACCCATCTGCTGGAAATAGGTGAATTGGGTGACTTCCATCCCATCGCACCACACTTCCCAGCCGAGACCCCATGCGCCGAGCGTGGGCGATTCCCAGTCATCCTCAACAAAGCGGATATCGTGCTTGAGCGGGTCGATTCCAATCTGGCGCAGGCTCTCAAGATAGAGTTCTTGAATGTCGCTTGGGCTCGGCTTCAAGATGACCTGATACTGGTAATAGTGCTGCAAGCGATTGGGGTTCTCGCCATAGCGACCATCGGTCGGACGGCGGCACGGCTGAACGAACGCCGCATTCCAAGGCTCTGGGCCAAGCGCGCGCAAAGTTGTGGCGGTGTGAAACGTGCCCGCGCCCATCCGCATATCGTACGGCTGCAGGATAACGCAGCCATTGGCGCTCCAGAAATCATGCAGCGTCAGAATCATGTCCTGAAACGAGCGCGTTGGATCTCTCTGGGGATCGCGCTGAGGAAGCTGGGTAGTCATGGCGGCAGGCTTTGGCGGATGCCCTAACCAGCGTCAATGCCGCAGCGCAGCACGAAAACAGATGTGCCCACCCAAAAGTGAATTTATCCGCAGGTCGAGGCCAACTTCTCCAAACAAAAAGTCAGGTTGTCTGGGGATTATACCTTTGAGACATGTAATGCACAAATGTAGTCTACGGCTCGACTCCACACTGCTAGGCGGCAGTGGTACGACCCGTGAAAAGGTCAAAGAAAGAAGCAAAGATGTCAGACGAAGGCCCTGTAAGGATACCACCGCCCGCACCGCCCGCGATGGATGTAGAGCAGATGCACCTCAGAGATGCGTCGGACCAATCACAAAGGCTCAGAGGCCTTTTTGCAAACAGGATATTTGTACAGCCGGAAGAAGGGCACGTTCGCCTGACTTTTGGCGAGGTAATCAATGGAAAGGCAGTATATCACACCTCCATTGTTGTGCCGGACGATATTGCTTTAGACTTTGGCAAGTTGATAGAAGAGATTGCGGAGTCGTCTATTGTGACGCGGAATGGCCTGAACGATCCGGGTGCGGATGGCTAACGCACAAAGCCCACGCTCAGGAGGCGCACAAACTTCTGCGAAAGACGGTAAGGCGTCAGGCTCATCAATTTCCCCTAGTTCGGGAAAGAGTGCTGGAGCTAAAGCGCGCCGAAGTCGGCGAGGTAAAGTTACCAACGTTGGCGGACATCGCATCGTGAAGTATTACGAGCTAACACCTCACGAGCTTAAAAAAGTTCAAGACGACAGAGATGAGGGGGCTTTGTTTTTTGGGATCGCTGCGCTTTTTTTGGGCATCGCAGTGGACACCCTTCGCGACCTATTGATGAGCGAAAAGATTAGCGCAGAAAACAAAGGGGTTGTCGTTACTGCCTTTGCTCTCTGCTCTGTAGTTGCAGTATCGTGCGCAATATACGGCGTGATAAAAAGAAGGCGAGCGAAGACGTATTTACAGGACATTAAAGACGAACATGACTTTAACGAATAGCAAAAAATTCGACCGTCTTCTGGCGGCTATGACCGGCCCTAGCGCGCAAAAGCCGTCATCAACTCTGAAAGCATCGTCTCAGGACGATCACGGCGATTGTGACGAAACTCAAACTCGCTCAGATACTTCGAAAGATGCTTCTGACTAACGTGGATATGCATCCCGTTAATCGAACGCTTTAACTGCGCCCAGAAGCCCTCAATCGATTGCACGTGCGAACCGCGCGTATTCACATATTCACCATCGTTGTGGTTCACGCGGTCATGCTTATAGCCCTCAAAACGCAAGCCATGATAGCTGTGCAAGTGATCGGTATGCACAAGCGTTCCTTTCGCCACCACGTCTTTGATTGCCGGGATTAGAGTGGCCTTTTTGACGTTTGGAACGATCCGCGTCACCACTTCCCCACCGCGCTCCACCATGCCGAGAACGACCGTCTTGTTTTCGCGATAGCGGAAGCCCGCGCCACGGACCTTGCCGCCGATAAGCGTCTCGTCAATCTCGACTTGCTTGCCATTACCGCCCAGCGGCTCGTCACCGTCGACCATCGCCATATATTTGCGGATTTCATGGCACATGCGCCATGCTGTTTTGTAGGTCACACCGATCTGGCGCTCGACTTCCTTGGCGCTCACACCGTTCCGCTTCGAGCAAAACAGGAACATCACGTAAAACCAGTCACGCAGGCTTGTACGCGTCCTATGGAAGGGTGTGCCAGCGGTAGGGTAAATCTGATGGCCGCAATGCTCACAGCCGTATGAGCGGCGCTTAGCGATCCGGTAGGACTGCGCATCCTTGCCGCACTTGTCGCATTCGTGACGCTTTCCGAAGCGTGTCAGCTTGAGGTGTTCGAGGCAACTATCCTCAGTTGGGAAGCGATCTTGAAATTGACGAAGGGTTGGGGCTTTTTTGCTCATAAGCCCTTGTAGCAAAATACCTTACGTGTCGCAAGGGTATAGTAGCCGGTTGTCTTGACATAGTCATTGAAGCACGACATATAGTCGTTCATACCTGACATTTAGTCATGAACTAGCGACAGGAGTTTTGAGTGCTTGAACATCAAAATCATAGGGAAACGATCGCTGCGTTTCTGGCGACGATGACATTCGTGCTGGCGGGCTACGGCTTGGGCCATATCACGACCTCAGTCGCGCTCGCCTTGCAATAAGTATCTGAGCCAATGGAGTTTCACCTCATGAACAATAGGCTGAAAGTGCTGCGTGCGGAGCGAGATTGGAGCCAGGCCGAACTGGCGCTTCATCTCGACGTGTCGCGCCAGGCGATCAACGCCATCGAGACTGGCAAGCACGACCCTTCCCTCCCGCTAGCATTCCGGATTGCGCGCCTGTTTGAAATGCAAATCGAGGAGATTTTCGATGACCAAAAATGAAAAAGAAACCTCGGTTCCTGTGTCGCCCAACATCCGCAAGGCGCGCAATCTCCTTTGGATTGCCGTCGCGGTTGGAGCCGTTCTGGGCATCTATTCTGGTGCAACGGCAGAAGGAGACATGGACGTTATGCTGTCCAATGATCCTATCTCTCCGTCGTTCGCTATGGTTGCGATCGCTGTCTGGCTCGTCATTGTGCCCTTGATAAGTTGGCTTTGGTGGCGCGCCGTCGATGAACACGAGGCCGGAGCCTACCGCGAGGGCGCAATGGTTGCTGCGCATCTATACCTTTTCATGGCGCCGACCTGGTGGCTGGCCACCCGAGCTGGCTGGGTGCCAGAGCAGCAACCGATGATCGTTTTCACAATTGTCTGTGTCGTTTGGACCGCTGTCTGGTTCTACCGCAAATATGTTTGAAATGGGCGCGGTCGACGCACCGCACGTTTAAATTCTTCAAGGGCAAATTGCCCATTCCCTTCCGATCAACTTTCTCTATTTAGGAATGCAATATGAAAAACTTCTCCCGCGCAGTGACCGCTGCCCTCGCCCCGATTACTCTGCTCGCTGGCACAGCTGCTTGCGCTCAAACGCAAACCCTGCCTGCGCCCGTCCCGGACACAAAAGCGCCCGCAGATGAGCTAGAACTCGGCACAGCAACCGGCTCTGGCCCGGCGCTCTGGTCGGTCTCTGATGAAGACACCACGATCTATCTTTTTGGCACAGTTCACGCTCTGCCCGAGGACGTAGATTGGTACAAAGGCGAGATTAAAACGGCTCTCGACGAAAGCTCGGTTCTCGTGACTGAAATCGACATGACCGATGCGGCTGCGGCGCAGATGCAGCAATTGGTCGGTCAACTTGCCCTGCTCCCGCAAGGCACCACGCTGCGCAGCCTGCTCAATGAGGAACAAACCGCAGTTTATGAGGCCGCCATGGGTAAGCTGGGAACACCAGCGGCGGCTCTTGATCCGCTGGAGCCTTGGTTTGCCGCGATCGCGATGTCGCAAATCGCCTTCTCCAGCGCGGGCATCAAGGCAGAGACAGGCACTGAAGTTGTGCTCGAATCGATTGTCGGCGAGAGCAAAGAGCGCGAAGCTCTGGAAACGATCGAGTTTCAGCTCGGCATTTTCGACGGTCTGCCACAGGACGCGCAGATCAAATATCTGATCGATGCAGCTGAGGAAATCGACAACATTGCGCCAGAACTGCAAAAGATCATCGACAATTGGGCCGTGGGTGATGTCGAAGCCGTGGCCGCAATCTTGAACGAAGCTTTCCAAGAGGATCCAGCGCTCGCAGAAGCGCTTCTCTACGAGCGTAACAGCAATTGGGCTGAATGGATCGAGGCTCGCATGGATCAACCTGGCACTGTCTTCATGGCAGTTGGCGCTGGCCATCTCATTGGTGAGAAAAGCGTTCAGGATTATCTCGAAGAGCGCGGCATCGTCTCCGCTCGCGTTCAATAGTGCATCGCTTGGTGAGCGTCCGCATTGCTGCACAACTGGCAGCTTTGCTGGCGCTCGCCGGCTGCAGCTCTGACCCAGCTGCTCCTACTGCTGATGAAGCCTCTCCGCCTTTGTTTGAAATCACCAATGCGGACGGCGAAACCGAAGGTTGGATGCTCGGCACGATCCACGCCCTTCCCGATGGCACGAATTGGCGCACAGCTGAGATAACGGCCGCTATTGATACCGCCGACTTGGTCGTCGTTGAAGTCGCCAATCTTGAAGACAACGAGACGATTGCAGCGGTCTTTGCTCAGCTTGCCTACACGCCGGGCCTGCCAGACCTCGCCTTGCGGGTGAGTGAGGACAAACGCCCTGCCCTATTTGACCTAATCTCCAAATCAAACTTCTCCGCGGCGCAGTTCGGATCAACCGAAACATGGGCCGCCGCTCTGCAACTGGCGCAAGTTGGCACCCAAGGCGATCCGGCAAACGGCGTTGATCGCGCCGTTGTGCGCGATTTCGAAGGGAGGCCCGTGCGCGAGTTCGAGGGCGCAATCGCGCAGCTGCGCATTTTTGACAGCCTGCCCGAAGAAGATCAGCGTGACCTGCTCTCTGGCATCATTACTGAGGCAAAGCAGCTTCAAGCCGATCCGGCGCGTCTGCGCAATGCCTGGCTCACCGGTGACACGGCCACTTTGATCGCCGCGACCGAAACGGGCATCATGGCCGACCCGGAACTGCGTGAGGCTTTGCTCGTCGGGCGCAACCGGGATTGGGCGAAACAGCTTGAGACGATGCTTGCAGGTGATGAACGTCCGCTCGTCGCCGTTGGTGCCGCTCATCTGGTCGGTCCAGACGGTTTGCCAGCTATGCTCAAGACCGGCGGCTACACAGTAACGCCGCTGCACTAGCTCTAATCAACTTGGTCAGGAGGCATCACACACCCGGCCAAAACGCTTGCCAAGCCCGCACGCACGCCCTAAGGCGCGCCCTCTTCACCCGTCATGGTCATCCCTGGAGGCGTGGCGCGCGAAGATTTTGAAACTTTATCCGCATTTGAAAGGTAGACGATTATGAGCGACGCTCTGACACTGCCGGCCGAGGCACGCGAACGGGCAGGCAAGGGAGCCTCCCGTGCACTACGCCGCGAAGGCCGCATCCCCGCCGTTATTTACGGCGGCAAAGAAGAACCAACCACGATCCACATCGAAGAAAAAGAACTGGTCCGTCAGATGATGACCGGCCAATTCATGAACTCGATCGTGAACATCGATGTTAATGGTAAGAGTGTCCGCACCCTGCCGAAGGACGTTGCCCTGCACCCGGTCACTGACCGTCCGACGCATGTCGACTTCCTGCGCCTTTCCAAGGATGCGAAAATCGAAGTCGCTATTCCGGTTATCTTCACCAATGAAGAAGAATCGCCTGGCCTTAAGAAGGGCGGCGTTCTTAACGTGGTCCGTCACGAGCTTGATCTGGTTTGCGAATCTGACAAGATCCCGAGCGAGATTGAAATCGATGTGACCGGCAAGGAAGTCGGCGATTCGATCCACATCAGCGAAGTGAAGCTGCCAGCTGGTAGCGAGAGCGCGATCACCGATCGTGACTACACCATCGCAACGCTCGTCGCTCCATCCGCTCTCAAGAAATCGGAAAGCGCCGAAGGCGAAGAAGATGAGGGCGAAGAGACTGAAGCAACCGAAGGCGGCGAAGAAGCAGCTGAAGGTGGCGAGGACAGCGGCGAGTAAATCGCACCAGTCCTTTACAGACGCAATCACCAAGGCGGCGGGCTGGGAAACCAGTCCGCCGTTTTGCGTTATTGGTCTCCGCACGCCCATCCGGGCATGCGATTTCCTCGCTCACGCGCCTTTCAGGCGCATCGCTGCGGGCGGCCGCTTGGCCTTGCGGTCGCTATCGCGACCGATCAATCCTTGCCAGATAGATTCGCTTGTCTAAAGGAACACGATGCAGCTTTGGGTTGGCCTTGGAAATCCCGGACCGAAATACACTATGCACCGGCACAATGTCGGCTTCATGGCGTGCGATGTGCTGGCTGAAATGCACAGCTTTGGCCCGGTTCAAAAGAAATTTCAGGGTTGGATTCAAGAGGGGCGGATCGGCTCACACCGCATTCTGCTGCTCAAACCCGCAACCTTCATGAACGAGAGCGGCCGGAGCGTTGGCGAGGCGATGCGGTTCTATAAGTTGGACCTTGATGCTCTTACAGTATTTCACGACGAGCTCGACCTCGCGCCCTTCAAAGTGAAGGTGAAGCAAGGTGGCGGGACAGCCGGGCACAATGGCCTGCGCTCCATTGACAAGCATCTGGGAGCAGACTTCCGCCGCGTACGCCTCGGCATTGGTCATCCGGGCCACAAAGACCGGGTCTCAGGCTATGTGCTCGGCAACTACGCCAAGGCGGAGCAAGACGACCTCGTCACGATGCTGGGCGCTGTCGGCGGCGAGGCGGAATGGCTCGCGAATGGTGATGAGCCGCGCTTCATGAGCGAGATTGCGATGCGCCAGCAATGAGCAACCCTTACGAAGAGATGCGCAAGATGTCGGTTGCCGACATTTGCAAATCCCTCGGGGCACAGGCCACGCTCTTTGTCGCCATCGGTTTGCTGTTGTGGTGGATCTCTGATCGCCCTCTTACCGGATTTGTGACGGTCGATCTCAGGCAAATTGCCTTGGGAATTGGCCTAGGCCTAGCAATGATCGCCGTGGCTGCTGCTATCTTCCAATCCATGCCGCAGCTTGCCGAGAAACTCACACGGCTTCAGGCAAAGAACTTCGCGTTCCTCGAAAAGCGGCTTTCGATACCAGTTATCATCTTCTTTTCGATTTGCGCTGGCGTTGGTGAAGAGGCGCTGTTTCGCGGCGGCTTGCAAACCCTGATGGGCGACTATGTTGCTCTGCCGCTCGCTGTCATCTTCTCCAGCCTGATCTTCGCTCTTATCCACTTTGCAAAGCCGCTCATCGCAATCATAATCTTCGCAATTGGAGCGCTGTTTGGTGTCTTCTATATCTGGAGCGGCAGCCTGCTCGCCGTGATGATTGGTCACGCTCTTTATGACGTTTACGCCATCTGGTTCCTGCAAAAAGAAATGCACCGCCTGAAACTTTTTGAGCAACCAAAAGACGCAGAATTGGCGGACCAAGAACCCGCCGCTGGTTAGATCGCTCAGCGCCGCTATAACGTACAAAGCAAATTCACTCAGGAACTCTGCCGCGCCCATGCGTTGGTTCATTGAATTGGAGACCACATCATGACCCAAGTTACTCGCCGCTCGCTGCTCGCAGGTGCCGCCGCAACCACCGCTCTCACCGCGACGGTCAGCCTCGCTCAAGAAGACTCTCTCACGGCTAAGCCCGACATGTCCGGCAAAAGCATTCTGATCACAGGTTGTTCGACCGGGTTTGGGCGGTTAATGGCTGAGGATTTTGCTCGCCAAGGCGCCAAAGTGTTCGCCACCATGCGCAACCTTCCTCGCACTGAGGCGGACGAACTGAGCCAACTCGCTAAGACCGAAGAGCTCGACCTGCACGTGATCGAAATCGACGTGACGGACGATGCTCAAGTCACAGCCGGCGTCGCTGAAGCAGAGCGGATTGCAGGCGGCGCGCTCGATGTGTTGGTCAACAATGCCGGGATGTCTTTTGGCGGACCAATCGAAATTCAGGACATGGAGGCAACCCAGCTGATTTTCGACACCAATGTATTCGGTCCGCACCGGATGGCACGCGCCGCCCTGCCCGCCATGCGCGCGAAGAAGTCTGGCCTGATCGTCAATATCTCGTCTCAGCTCGGCCGCGTCATCGCCCCAAGCTTTGGCCAATATTCACCGACAAAATTCGCTCTCGAAGCCATGAGCGAAGCGCTCGCCTACGAATTGGTTCCGCACGGCATCGAGGTGAACGTCATTCAACCGGGAGGCTATCCAACGATGATCTGGTCGAATTCCAACAAGAACAGCATCGCTCTGCTCGAGCGCGCCGATGAAAAGCATACCTCTGGCTATCCCGCACTGATCGAGCCTCTTGGTAAACGTACTGGCGGCGGAACGACCGACCCTATGGATGTCCCGAATGCGATTGCAGAGATCATCGCCATGCCTGCCGGCACCCGCCCACTCCGCAAAGAAGTGCATCCGGGTGCCAAGCCACAAATCGCGATCAACAATGTCGCGGCAGAGGTTCAGGTCGGCTGGCTTGGCGCATCACCTTTTGGCCCGTGGATCAAGGCAGTTCACAACGTTTAATCACCGCGATCGCTGGGCTGGCAATAGATGCGCCTGCCCGCTAAGGGAGCGCAAATTCCTTGATCTAAGCGAGAATTACAATGGGTTTCCAATGCGGGATCGTGGGCCTGCCGAATGTCGGCAAGTCGACCCTCTTTAATGCTTTGACAGAGACGCAGGCCGCGCAGGCTGCGAACTATCCGTTCTGCACGATTGAGCCCAATGTCGGCCAGGTCGCTGTACCGGATGACCGCTTGGACAAGATCGCGGCAATCGCGAAGAGCGCCAAGGTTATCCCGACCCAGCTTGCCTTTGTCGACATTGCGGGCCTGGTGAAGGGTGCGAGCCAAGGCGAAGGTCTCGGCAACCAATTTCTCGGCAATATTCGCGAGGTCGATGCGATTGTGCACGTGCTGCGCTGCTTTGAGGACGACGATATTCAGCACGTCGCCAACAAGGTTGATCCGATTGCGGACGCTGAAGTGGTTGAGACCGAGCTGATGCTGGCCGATCTTGAGAGCCTGGAAAAGCGGGTTGAGAACGCGAAACGCCGCGCGACCAGCGGTGACAAGGATGCAAAGGCGCTCGCCAGCGTTCTGGGCCAAGCGCTCGATTTGCTAAAGGATGGCAAGCCAGCGCGCTTGACCGAGCCGAAGGATGACGAGGAAGCCGCGCTGTTTGAGCAAGCTCAGCTGCTCACCGCGAAGCCGGTGCTGTATGTTTGCAATGTCGCAGAAGACGAAGCAGCCAGCGGCAATGATCTGTCTGCGGCCGTTTTCGCCAAGGCCGAGGCTGAAGGCGCGCAAGCTGTCGTCGTGTCCGCCGCAATCGAAGCGGAACTGGTCGCCATGCCGATGGAAGACCGCAGCGAATATCTCACCGAGCTGGGCCTGGAAGAAAGCGGCCTCGCCCGCGTGATCCGCGCTGGCTACACGCTGCTGGGCCTGCAAACCTTCTTTACTGCCGGGCCGAAAGAATCGCGCGCGTGGACTTTCCCATCAGGCGCGAAAGCCCCGCAGGCCGCTGGCGAGATCCATACGGACTTTGAGAAGGGCTTCATCCGCGCTGAAACCATCGCTTACGACGACTACATCGCCCTAAACGGCGAAGCAGGCGCAAAAGAAGCGGGAAAGATGCGCCAAGAAGGCAAGGATTACGACGTGCAGGACGGCGACATCATGCTGTTCAAGTTCAACGTGTGATCCAACGACGCGCAGTTAGCTTGGGCAGCTAAATCAACTAAAAATGCCGTAACCAAACCAACAAATCAGCCCAGTGAGCGCATCACTGCGCCATTGGGTGCGGCCAACACACAATTATTTGCAACGATCATTGTCGCGGCGATGTTCGTTCGCGTCTTTATAATTGGTTTCAAACATCAAAATTGTCGCATTCCAACAATCATTAGGGAAATATCGCTTTTATAGGATCAAAAAAAGACACGGTCGCACCCGTCTAACTCATTTCAAAGAAAGACAGCGACCATGAACAATGACCGACGACTAGAAGCCAAGCGCGTTAGAGACGATGCGACACTCGCCGCCTTTAACCGCCCGCACCCCGAACATTTGGCCAATGGCGATGAGCAGAGATTGGCCGGCGCGAACTACGCGATGAGCTTTACCAAGGGACTTGATCATTGCCCTGATACTGGCCTCATCAAAGACAAAGGCCACTTTGAAGCTTTCCGCCAAGCCATAGACAATGGCGTGATTGAACCGTTCACCACCCGTGTATCAGTGCCGAGCGAGACCATCACGGTGCATGGCAAGAAGCAGCCTCGCCCACGCCGGATGTGGGAAGCGCCAACAGCGGGCGTCGTGTACGATCTTGAAGGGCCAGACCCTCAGGCCGTGACCATGGCCCCCGCCCCGGAATTGGGCAGCTCCGAGCTCGATTTCGAAATGGCAGAAGTCTACGAGCTTGCCTTGCTGCGCGATGTGCCGTTCTTCGCTTTCGATGCCGATGGCGGGCCCGGAGCCGCAGCGGTGAACGATTCCATCGACCGGCTTAACGCCCTGCCCTTTGCCGCCAATGGCTTTCAAGGACGTCCGCGCAAAACCAACGATGCTGGACAGCTCGATTTGCAGACCGTGTTTCGCGGGTCAGCGCCGGGCGCCGATGTCGGACCGTATCTGTCGCAATTCCTGATTATCGGCAATGATGATCGCACGGGCATTAATTCAGAGACCGACGGCATGATCAGCTACGGCGCGCAGACGATTGATCAGCGCGTTCCCGAGGCGAAAAAGCGCGACGACTTCATGGTCACACGATCAAGCTGGCTCGACGTACAGCAAGGCTTTGCAATTTCACTGACGCAGAACTTTGAACGCAACCGCCGCTTCATTGCGACACCGCGTGATCTGGCGACCTATGTGCATTTCGATGCGCTCTATCAGGCCTATCTCAACGCCTGCCTGATTTTGCTTTCCAACGGCACACCATTTGATCCTGCGTTTGACAATCTGTCGGGCCCCTCCAGCTTTGAAGTGCTGACCAATGCCGCCACTGGCGACAGCAAAATCTCCAATGCAGGCGGCTTTGCACTGTATGGAGGACCGCACATTCTGACGCTGGTCACCGAAGTTGCCACACGGGCGCTTAAAGCGGTGCGCTTTCAGAAGTTCAACAACCACATTCGGCTTCGTCCAGAAGCGCTCGCCGGACGGTTGGAATTTGCAGAAGCGATCGACAAGCAATGCCCGTCCACCTGCGGTGAGTTTTCCAGCATGAGAGAGCGCCTCAAAGAAACGACTGATGCGATCAATGCGCACAATCGCTCATTGGTATCAGGCAGCGCGGGCAACACCGTGTTGCTGCCGATGGCATTTGCAGAAGGCTCGCCGATGCACCCGGCCTATGGCGCAGGCCATGCCACCGTCGCGGGCGCATGCGTCACAATCCTGAAGGCCTTCTTTGATACCTCTGCGGTGTTTGCGAAGGTCCGCGATCCAAACGATGGCCGGCGTAACAATATCGGCTTCTTTGGCCTGGATGCGATTTGCGAAGCACGAGCGCACGCGAAGAAAGGCGACGATCCGGTCGAGTTCGTTCAATTCCAAGTGTCAGAGGATGGATCCCGTCTGCGCGAAAAAGACGTCGATGATGGCTGTCCGCTTACGCTGGAAGGCGAGCTAAACAAGCTGGCTGCCAACATCTCGATTGGTCGCAACATGGCCGGGGTGCACTACTTCTCCGACTATTACGACAGCGTCCGGATGGGCGAGGAGATCGCGATTGGTATGCTAGAGGAACAGGCCCTCTGCTATCCAACCGATCCGTTTGTTATGTCAGTGCCGACATTCGACGGCGAAGTCGTTCGAATTGGCGCACGCTGATTGTCGACAGATACTGAGGCGTGTGAGCAGTTTGCTTGCGCGCCTCAGTCTTGATTGGGGGAGCTGTTCGGGCGCTTAGTGCCGTCCGAACAGCTTCTCGACGTCTTCCATATCCAGCTTTACCCATGTCGGGCGGCCGTGGTTGCATTGGCCTGAGCGCGGCGTTGCCTCCATCTCTCGGAGCAAGGCATTCATCTCTGGCACGGATAGCACCCGCCCTGCCCGCACAGATCCATGGCAGGCCATCGTCGCCAGGACATATTCGAGCCGCTCGGACAGCAGCAGCGCGCCGCTGTCCTTGTCGACACCATGCTTGGCAATGTCATCGGCAAGATCGCGCAGCAGCTTGTCTGAGTTCGCGCCGCCCAGCGCATGCGGGATTGAGCGTACTAGCATGGCCGACGGGCCAAAGCGCTCAATCGCAAGGCCAAAGCGCGCAAATCCTTCCGCCGCAGCTTCCAACCGGTCGCAATCCACCTCGTCGAGCTCGACAACATCTGGCACCAGCAAAGCCTGCGCGCGGGCGGTCGCCTCCCCTGCCCCTGCGGCCCTTAAGCGTTCGAGCACCAACCGCTCATGCGCGGCGTGTTGATCGACCAGAACCAGTCCATCTTTGCTCTCTGCCACGATGTAAGTGTTGGCGACTTGCCCGCGCGCGATGCCGAGCGGATATTCACGCTCCTCCTCGTCAATCGGCGCGGCTTCATGCGCGCGGCCCGTGGGTAGCGCTTCTGTGCCGCCTTCAAGAACCTGCGCTTGCCAATCGGGTAGGCGCGGTTCTGACACGCGGTGCTGCGAGCCGGAACTGGAAGACGTCCAATCGCGACCTTCGAAAATCGAACGAAGCGCCGGTTTCGGCTGTGGCGCAATCGGTTCCGCCTGCCAGCGCTCCATCGCCGTGCGGTCTGGCCCTTGTGCGCTGCGCCGGTCGCCGGTTGCCAAAGCCTGACGCAGGCCGGAGACGATGAAGCCGCGCACCGCCGCCGCGTCTCGAAAACGAACCTCAGTCTTCGCCGGATGGACATTCACATCCACCTCCTCGGGCGGCAGATTCAGGAACAGCGCAAGCACAGCGTGGCGATCACGCGCCAGCATGTCGGAATAGGCACCGCGGACAGCGCCGACCAGCAAGCGGTCCTTTACCGGGCGGCCGTTCACGAACAGATATTGGTGGTCAGCAACACCGCGATTGTAAGTCGGCAATCCCGCAAGCCCTGTCAGGCGCATCGTGCCGCCCGGCGTCTCGCGAGTGAGATCAATTGCAACCGCATTGTCCTTCAGCTCGCGCGCGACAATTTGCGCGACACGATCTGCCAGCGGCTCATCCGTCTGGGTCGCCAGCACGCGGCGGTCTTTGCCATTGGTGCTTTGCTCTAGAGTGAAAGCGATGTCAGGCCGCGCCATGGCGAGGCGGCGCACCACATCAAGGCAAGCAATATACTCGCTGCGCGCCGTGCGCAGGAACTTGCGCCGAGCCGGAACCTTGGCAAACAGTTGCTCGACGCGAACCCGCGTGCCCGGCGGCAAAGCGGCAGGCGCATCTTCGATCAACTCACCGTGATCGACCACTCGCCGCCAGCCCGAGTCCGCATCATGTGGGCGACTTTCGAGCGTCAGCTTGGCGACACTGGCAATCGACGGCAGCGCCTCCCCGCGAAAGCCAAGCGTTGCGACCTGTTCAATCGCGTCATCCGGCAGTTTTGAGGTGGCATGGCGTTCAAGCGCCAATTCCATCCCCTCTGGATCCATACCGCAGCCATCATCGGTGACCTCGAACCGGGCCAGTCCGCCATCAGTTAACCTGATAGCGATTCGCGACGAACCGGCATCAATTGCGTTCTCAACCAGCTCTTTCAGCGCAGCCGCAGGCCGTTCCACCACTTCACCAGCAGCGATGCGGTTAACAAGATCGCTGGGAAGGCGACGGATACGGGGCTTATTTTGGGGCATTTGTCGCATCTTAGCGGCCACACGCCGCAATTTCGAGAGCTCCGGGGAAAATGTGCCCCGCTGTCGACAAATATTTTGGCGTTTTTGCGGCGGATTCGCTAGGCGGATGAGGTGTTGTCATTATTGGGTGCAAATGGTCGCGGGGGGTCTGCGGGATTTGCCTCCAAATCCACGGAAAAACGATAAAAATGAGCTTTCTTTCCAACCTGTTCAAATTCGGCTCCCAAAACATGGCGATTGACTTGGGCACCGCGAACACACTGGTCTATGTTCAGGACCAGGGCATCGTCCTCAACGAACCGTCAGTGGTTGCCATTGAGACGATCAACGGGATCAAGCGCGTCAAGGCCGTGGGCGATGATGCGAAGATGATGATGGGCAAGACGCCTGACAGCATTGAGGCAATCCGCCCTCTGCGCGACGGCGTGATCGCCGACATCGAAATCGCTGAGGAAATGATCAAGCACTTCATTCGCAAGGTGCATGGGAAGCGCAACCTGTTCCGCTATCCCGAGATTGTGATTTGTGTTCCTTCTGGCTCGACTTCGGTTGAACGCCGCGCGATCCGCGACGCGGCTTCGAACGCGGGCGCATCTGAGGTTCACCTGATCCTGGAGCCGATGGCGGCGGCAATTGGCGCAGACATGCCGGTGACTGAGCCGGTTGGTTCGATGGTAGTCGATATCGGCGGCGGCACCACAGAGGTTGCGGTGCTCTCGCTGCGTGGCCTAGCCTACACCACCTCGGTGCGGACCGGCGGCGACAAGATGGACGAAGCAATCGTCTCTTACGTTCGCCGGCACCACAACCTGCTGATCGGTGACGCGACCGCAGAGCGGATCAAGAAGGACTACGGCATTGCAGTCACCCCGGAAGACGGGATTGGCGAAAGCATCGTCATCAAGGGCCGCGACCTCGTGAACGGCGTGCCGAAAGAAATCACGATCAACCAAGCGCATGTCGCAGAGGCATTGTCTGAGCCGATCGGCGCGATTGTCGAAGGTGTGCGGATTGCGCTGGAAAACACGGCGCCAGAACTCGCCGCAGACATTGTCGACCAAGGCATCGTGCTCACTGGCGGCGGCGCACTGATCCGCCGTTTGGACGAGCATCTTCGCGAGGAAACGGGCCTGCCTGTCTCCATCGCAGAAGACCCGCTGACTTGCGTCGCCGTTGGCACAGGCCGGGCGATGGAAGATCCGATCTATCGCGGCGTGCTGATGACCGCCTAATCAGGCAGAAGGGGAGAAACAGGCATGGCGCCGAATTCATCCCGGCGCTCGGGCCATTCGCGCAGGGCACAATATTCGGTCTTTACCGGCTATCTCCTCGCGGGGATTGGCGCGCTGATTGGCGCGGGCCTGCTCGTCATCTCCTATTGGCAACCCAGCGCATTCGCTGACTTGCGCGGAGCGGCAACCGATGTCGCGGCCCCTGCTGGCGAAGGTGCGGCCGTAGTGCGCGGCGGCAGCGACAGTTTCTGGGACAGGATCACCGCATATTACCAAGCGGGACAGCAAAACGCGGCCCTACGCGAAGAGGTTGAGATCGCCCGCATCCGCTTGGCCGAAGCCGAAGCGGTCGAGCAGGAGAATATCCGCCTTAAGGGATTGCTCGGCCTATCAGTGACGGAAACCGAACCCGTCGCCGTTGCGCGGTTGGTCGGATCAAGCTCCACCAGCAGTCGCCGCTTCGCCTATCTTGGCGCGGGCCGCGATGATGGTGTCGAGATTGGCATGTCTGTGCGCAGCGCCAGAGGCGTCGTCGGGCGCGTGCTAGAAGTCTCACGCAGCAGCTCACGCATCTTGCTGCTCACCGATAGCGAGAGCGTCTTGCCTGTGCGGCGGGCAACCGATGAAACCGTCGCCTTTGCCGAAGGGCGCGGAGACGGACTGCTACGGATCCGTCTGATCAATTTGGGCATCAATCCGTTGGAGGTTGGTGATATTTTCCTCACCAGCGGTGCAGGCGGATATTATCGGCCTGGTGTGGCGGTTGCGATCCTGAGCGAGAAAACCAATGATGGCGGCATTGCCCGCCTGATCGCGGACCCATCCGCCACCGACTTCGTATCGGTCGAACCCCTGTGGCAACCTGAAGCCGTGGAAAGCGCTGACACTCCGATAGAGCTGGAGCTCGCGGAGTAATGGAACGTTACAGCCCGGCGGCGAGATCAGACAGATATGGCAGCCGGATCAACCGCACGCAGTCACCGCTGCGCGCGAGCATTGTGCCTTATGCCTCGATCCTGATCGGCTCGCTGGTGCCATTCGTGCTGCTCGCCGATGTAATGCCACTAGCCCCGCCGCTCGGTTTCCTTGTGCTGATTGCTTGGCGGATCATGCGCCCCGGACTGCTGCCTCTCTGGGTAGGCGTGCCGCTGGGCGCATTCGATGATCTGTTCAGTGGGCAACCGTTTGGCAGCGCAGTATTGCTATGGTCGCTCACCATGATTGCGCTCGAAATGATCGAAACCCGCTTCCCATGGCGCGGGTTTTGGCAGGATTGGTTCAGCGCGGGTTTAGCGATCGTTCTATACATCTTTGCAGCAATGGCAGTGTCCGGTGCTGCCCCCACGATCCACCAATTTATTGCTGCGGTGCCGCAAGTCTTGCTGTCTGTCCTGCTCTATCCGATAATATCCCGCATGATTGCTTGGCTCGATAGATACCGGCTCTCGCGTTCGCGGAGGATTGGCTGATGGCGAAGCGTCGCCGCAACCAACCGATTGTCAGCGCCTCCACCCTCAAGAACACGTTCGACCGGCGCAGTATGGTGGTCGGTTCGATCCAGGGCGGGATCGGCGTTTTGCTGGCCGCGCGCATGGGCTATCTCGCGATTGCCGAGAATGAGAAGTACCGGCTCGAGTCGGAAAGCAACCGCGTCAATCTCACTCTGATTCCGCCGCGCCGTGGCTGGATCCTTGATAGGAATGGCGCGCCGCTCGCTTCCAACCGCGCAGACTTTCGGGTCGATTTGATCCCAGACCGACTGGTCGATGCCGATGCGACAATTGATGAAATTGGCGCGCTGCTCTCGCTCTCCCCGGCGCGCATTGCCGACGTTAAGCAGAAAGTCGCAGCCGTCAGCGGGTTTCAGCCGGTCGAAGTCGCCAGCGGTCTCGACTACGAAAAATTTGCTGCGCTCAGCGTCCGCCTGCCAGATATGCAGGGAGTGGTGCCCCAGCGCGGCTTCTCTCGGTTCTATCCGACCGGGCCAAGCGTGGGGCATTTGATCGGCTATGTCGGCCCCGCCAATGCCGAGGAATATGACGAGGAAGAGCGCAATCCGCTGCTGATCACACCGGGCTATAAGATTGGCAAAGACGGGCTGGAAAAACAGTTCGAGCAGGAATTGCGCGGAGAGCCAGGCGCTCGCCGGGTCGAAGTGACCGCCTCTGGCCGGATAATCCGCGACCTCGATACGCGTGAGGACATTCAAGGCGATCCTGTCCGCCTGACCATCGATGGCCCGCTACAAGATTATGCCGCGCGCCGGATTGGTCTGGAATCCGGCTCCGTCGTGGTGATGGATTGCGCAACGGGTGATCTGCTCTGCATGGCCAGCATGCCCAGCTTTGACCCGAACAGCTTTTCTGACGGCATTGGCAGCGTCGAATACGCGATGCTGCGCGAGGATGCGCGCATTCCGCTACGCAACAAGGTTTTGAAGGGGCTCTACCCACCCGGCTCGACGGTAAAGCCAATGCACTGCATGGCTTTCCTTAAGGCAGGCATTGCGCCCGATGAGGCGATCACTTGCGCTGGCGGGCGCCGGATCGGCAATCGCTTCTTCAATTGCTGGAGCAATCATGGCCGGGTCGATATGGCCAAGGCGATTTATCAAAGCTGTGACAGCTATTTCTACCATTTCGCGCAGCTCATTGGATTCGACAAGGTGGCTGAAATGGCCAAACTCACCGGCATGGGCGAAGAATTCCCCCTCCCCGTCACCAGCCAATTCTATGGCACTGTCCCCAATGCGGAGTGGAAGCGGAACAAGTTTGACCGCGATTGGGAGCCGTTTGACACCGTCAACGCCTCCATCGGTCAGGGCTATTATCTCGCCAGTCCGCTGCAACTCGCGGTCAGCTCAGCCCGGCTAGCAACCGGCCGCCATGTGATGCCGCGCCTTACAATGGATGCAGCGCCCAAAGGCTTTGACCAAGTCGACTTTCCCGACGAGCACGTCCGCTATGTCCGTCAGGCGATGAGCGACGTTGTGAACGGCCCAGGCACAGCGGGTCGCGGGCGTTTGCCATTTGAAGACATCAAAATGGCAGGCAAAACGGGAACCGCGCAGGTGGTTTCGCTGAGTGTATCTGACGGTAGGTCCGGTCCATGGAAATACCGCGACCACGGCCTGTTCACCTTCTTCGCGCCGTTCGATAATCCGCGCTACGCGGGAGCGGTCGTGATCGAGCACGGTGGGGGATCAGGTGCGGCCTACCCAATCGCGCGCGACGTCATGACCTTCATGTTTGACCCAGCAAAAGGCTTGGAGAAACTCAACGCGCTCGAAAAACAATGGGGCGGCACTGCACAAGAGCGCCTAAACAACAAATACGCCCGCTACGCCGCAGAACGCGGCGAAGCCGTGGTGGCGGCCCCGCGCCGCGATGAAGACATCTTTGACCAAGTGGAGGCAGAGGCCCGCGTCGCTGCGCAGCAATCCGAAGAGATCGCTGAAGATTTCGTGGCTCCGCGCGAGGAAGCCACACCGCGCGGCGCGCCAACGCCTGCTCCAAACCAAACCCTTAGTCCGACTGCTCCCAATGCCCCGCCCTTAACGCCAGCAGGCACACAATGAGCCGCGCCGGTAGCATCGTTCCAGAGCCCATCGCGCGCCAGCCTTGGGCCATGCTGATCCCACTGTTTTTACTCGTCTTGTTCGGCGCAGCCGTGCTGTATTCTGCCGCCGGCGGCTCCATGCAACCATTCGCAAGCTCGCATCTCGTCCGCTTTTCCGTCTTCCTCGTGATGGCGTCGATCATCGCCTCTTTGCCTCGCGAATTCGTGAAGTTCATGACCTATCCCGCCTATATCGGGGTCTTGCTGCTGCTGATCGCGGTTGAGGTGATTGGCCAAGTTGGCGGCGGCAGCCAGCGTTGGATCGACTTCGGTTTTATGGTGCTTCAGCCCTCCGAGCTGATGAAGCCGGTGATCGTGATCGTCCTTGCGCGCTTCTACGCTTCCCTGCCCGTGGGCCTGATCACGGATTGGCGGGCTATCTTAATTCCTGCCGCCTTGATCGCTGTTCCGATGGCTTTTGTTCTGCTCCAACCAGACCTTGGAACGTCGCTTGCCATCGCCTTTGGCGGCGCGGTCGTCATGCTGCTCGCTGGCCTGCCCATGCGGTGGTTCATTGGCGGTGGCGTACTGGCCGCAATCGCAGCCCCGCTCGCATTCTTCTTTGGCTTGCAAGACTATCAGCAGCGCCGCGTGATGACGCTGTTCGATCCCGAAAGCGATCCTCTAGGCGCGGGCTATCACATTGCTCAATCCAAGATCGCCATTGGTTCTGGCGGCATTGTTGGCAAAGGCTTCAACAATGGCTCGCAAAGCCATCTGCAATATCTCCCAGAGCCGCACACGGACTTTGTTTTTGCTACAATGGCAGAAGAATGGGGCCTGATCGGGGGCATCTTCGTGATTGGAGTTTTCGCCATTATCCTGCGCTGGGGCATGCGCGTGGCGCTGGCCTCGCGTGACCGCTTCTCCAACTTGGTGGCGGCTGGCATGGTCGCAACGATCTTCTTTTACATCGCCGTCAATTTGATGATGGTGATGGGCATGGCTCCGGTGGTGGGCATCCCCCTGCCCTTCATGAGCCATGGCGGATCATCCATGATGACAAACATGATCTGTATCGGCGCGCTAATGATGGTCAATCGCTGGAACAGAAACGCGCCGCGTGGCGGGCTGGGAAATTGAGCTTCAACTAGATTTTGATCAGGCCGAGTTTCAACGCTTTGACCGTTGCACCGACCCTGTCAGACACGCCCAGCTTTTCGTAAATCCGCTTTGCATATGTCTTCACCGTTTCCGGCGAGAGTTCCAGAATTGCAGCGATTGAGCTCGTGGATTTTCCGCGCGCCACCCATTCCAGAACCTCGCGCTCACGCACCGATAGCTCTGGCGTGTTACGGGTGGCATCCAGCAGCACACAAATCCGCTGATGCGCCGCCTGCGAGGCCCCTCGCACTATGCCCAAAGCCACGCTGTCGACTTCCTCCACCGGTTTACCAAAGTCGAACGATGCATAAGAGTTTCGGCCACGCGGACCGTACAATGGCAGGCCAAACCCATGCTCAAGGCCATGCTCGCGCATCGCTGCAAAGTAAGCCTCATTGTCGGGGGTGTTTGGCCCCATCGCCATCGCATCGCTCCACGTTAGCAATGCGCCGTGCTTCATCGTGCGCGCCGGAATGGGATCAGACCGCCGGAAATCCTCTTTGTCGTAAAGCTCCAGCCATGCCTCGCTATAGCCATTGGCGTAGACATCTGTGCGTATTGAATTGGGCGCATCAAAGATCGGCGAAAAGTGATAGCTGGTCCGGATAGCCCCCTGCTCATCACACACCGCGCAAATGTAGCGATTGACATCCCGAAGGTCGTCAAGCCGCTCAATCTGGCCAAAATATTTTTGCATCTCTTGGTCCACCATATCACATGTCCCCTAACTAGGCGACTTATGCCTTGTGATCATTAACCCTAAAGCAAAACGGTAAGCATCTGCGCTTCGGCCCTCGGGTCGCACCAAGCCGAACCTCCCACGCAGATAGGTTTGCATCCAAAGCCCTCCTGATTGGCCTGCGTGCGGCGCGGGCCAATCAAGGGGCATCGTGGGTTTTTAATTTAAGGAGTTCGCTATGCGAATGCGCATGCGCGATCGCTTCGCACGCGCGCTCCCATTTCGGCACCGCTCGGGCGAAGCAGCATCAGATATTAGCCTGGCTAGCGCGGACAGCGCGCTAGAGGTCGCTGCCGTCGCGGCACTTTTGGGCGGTGTCTACAGCCGTGAGTGCGCTGGACAATCCACCAGTCTGCGCCAAGTCCACCGCGTCGCAGGCCTCACCCAAACCGCAGCCTTAAATCTGATTTCGCGTCTTCAAGACGATGGGATGATTACAATCATCTCAGCACTCCACGATGAGTTTGAATCGCGAATCGAACTCACCGAAAAGGCGAAACGCAAGCTTTTGCAATTGGCTGAAGGTCCCAAAACTCCTTCCATTCGCAGATAAGCGCGCTATACGCAGCGCCTTCGTCGATTCGACATGGCCCAACCAAGGGCCTCAACCTCGGCAAATTGGCAGCATCGATAATGACCGAAGCCGCCCGATGGACGCATAGCTCAGTTGGTAGAGCAGCTGACTCTTAATCAGCGGGTCCTAGGTTCGAACCCTAGTGCGTCCACCAAATTTCCTCTATATGCTCAGTAATTTACTGGTTACCCAGAGTGGTTTTACCTAACACCGGAGCCTAGAAACTCGAACTAGGTTCCCTATAGGCTCCACCAATTCTGCCTGTACATAACTGCACACAAGCTGACATCGGCGTTTCCCCTTCGAATCATTCGCAGCTCTCTTGTCGGAGATCGAGCGTCACCAGCTCTCCGCCCAGCTATGTGAACACCCAATAGCCTTCACAATCATCAACACTGGAAAGGTAACTCGGATCCCTTGCTAATTCTTAGTCTTAGCTCGAGGGCACATCTGAAGGAGCTCGTTGGTCAGTCCCAATGAGTGAGGCGTCGTAACCTCCGAACTCTCATCCGGTCGATTCTATCGACCGGGCGGTCGTCGCGCATGTCCAAGGCTCCGTTCTAACCTAGTCGCGATGAAAAAACTAAAAAATGAGTCTGACCCTGCCCAGGTAATTGCATAGCTTCTTCTCTCTTCTGCTACACCGCGATCAAGCTCTTGAGCAACGCGATTTTGCAGACGAACTGCTGGCCCGTCAAAATCTTGGTCAGGGCCATAAGATTCCTCACCATTAAGAATTGCATCTGGGTCAATACCCAGAAGTGCCTCTAGACCCATCGCGTCCAGTCCATTGATTGGGTCTTCCAAATGCCCAAACTCATGGGCCAAAAGTATTTCCGGTTTGCCTTGAACTACCTCGCCAACACCATTGAACCAACGTGCTTGACTGATTTCATCGAAATCAATCCCGATGAAGCGTCCACTCCCAAACGCACCGCCGCCTTCGCTGAGTGCGGGATCGGAACTGAAGTCAACTTTGCCAAAGAAAATCTTGCCTTCATTCGCTAAAAGGCGTGCCCATACTGCACGCATCGTCGCACTCGCATATAGGATCGTGAGCCACTGAATTAATTGCGCTTCTTCAGCTGGATCCATAGCCGATAGCGACGAAAACTGTGCCTGCGCATTCGGAAACTGATCTGCTGTACCCTCGCCAAAAATGAAGATATTTTCCAGCAGTTGCTCTAGTGAGATATCTGTCATTCCTGCTCCTTGATGCGAATAGGCTCCGCGCAGTATCCGTTTGAATTACAGAATATCAACTCGCTCGACTTCTTGAACGCCGTCAAACAGCCTCCAACCTTTGGAATTGAGGAACTTAGATCCAGGGCGCATATGCGCCCCTCGAGGAGCAAGAAGTTTCGACGAAAAAATGGACCACCACTAGGCATCGAATATCCAGCAGAGTGATAGTAGAATGGGAGTTCCTGAGGGTGAGACCCCCTCAAAAGTGGTTTGTCTATGACGTGATCTCCGATCTCATGGTTAGTGCGAAGCTGGCAATACCCCTCTCCACTCCATCCAGAAGCATCCAGGTCCGAATGGTCCGTCACGGCCCAAACTAATTGCGGGGCGGTTATCGGTAAGGTGAGATGCGCGACAAAACCGCTGCCTCTGATCAGGTAGGCGCCAATCAGTATGATGACTAAATATAAGATCACCACAACCGATAAAACTCGTTTGATCTTCAGAAGCATACCGGCGCCACCCTTAGCGTTACGTTGGCATTTATGGGTTCGTAAATGCCTTCGACCTGGCAATCCAAGTTCGCGGTGCCAGCAGCCTTAGCCGATCCATTGGCCTTACCGCCCGTGGCAGATTTTCCCTTAGTTGACATAGCGAGTCCCTGACACAAACCGCCGAGCACGCGCATCCGCCGCCAGCAGCATTACAAATCAACTGAAACAGAGAGCTATGTTTTAGCGCGCAGCCTCGTCCAAGGACTTCGCGCTTTAGCGAGCACAACTTGCGCTGCTCAGATTCCCCCCATTTCCCTGTACAGACAGGAACAAAAAAAGAAGATTCGCGTCAACAGTCAGAATCGCAACTACGACGAGCAACCCTACTTTTCTTGGGAGTTTATTGGACTATTTACCAATATTAACAATCGACGCTCAACGTTCGCGGCCAGCCTCATCTAAAGCCTTGCTAATTGGTGAGAGCAAATACTGGATGATGCGGCGTTTGCCAGTCTTTATTTCGGCCTGAACAGACATGCCGGGCTGGACCCGGTCGCACAGTGCATGGCGCTTTGGATTGTCGAGCTCACAGGCAAGCTCAATGCGCGCGGCATAGACCAGGCCGGGCTGAACCGGACGGCCATTGGCATCGCGTGTGCTGCCTGCTGGCTGCTGACTCTGATCAATTGCATCGCGGCTTATATTGGTAACGGTGCCTTCTAGCAGGCCGAAGTCAGTGAAATTGAACGCTTCGAGTTTTACTGCAACGCGCTGCCCGTCGTGGATGAAGCCAATGTCTTTATTCTGGACAAAGGCCTCGACCGTAATCCCGCTGTTGCAATTGTTCGCATTGCTCGCATCGCCTGAGGTGCACGGCACCACCACCATCAGCAGCTGAGCGGGTTGGACAACGCCGCCCACTGTGCTCACCGCGAGCTGTTGGATCACCCCATCGACCGGAGCGCGAAGCTCCTGATAGCGGCGGCGACGCTCTGCCTTGCGCAGCTCTTCGCCCGCCATGGTCGCGCGGTCGTTTGCCTCGGCCAGGTCCGTGACGGCTGTCTTGCCAAAGCTGGCGCGCAAATTGCGCATCTCCGCCTCCAGCCTGCCGATGGAGGCCTCAGCGCGCATTTTGCTGGCCTGTTGCACCTCGATATTGCGCAAATGCTCGGCGCGAAGCTGCTCATATTCGAGCAGCCGCAGCTTAGAGAAGAAGCCCTTTTCTGCGAGCTCTGCGCGCGCTTCGAGCTGCTGGGTGATGTATGGCAGCGCTTCTTCGAGCTTCGCGATCTCGGCATTGGCCCCGGCCAGCTCTGCCTCGCTTTCTGCGCGCTGCTGAGACAGAGCGCTGCGCTGAGCCTCAAACTGCGCCACGGCGTTGCGAACGAAGGCTTGCTCTGTGCGGATCGTGTCTGGCGACGTTCCCTGAGGCGCTACAAAACGTGCAGGACGCCCGGCTAGGTGGGCGAGCAAGGCATCATTGCGCGCCTGAATGATCCGCGCAGACATGAGCGATTGCTCACTCTGCGCCTCATCTGCACTCGCAAGCGTCGGGTCGAGCTCAATGAGCAGATCGCCCGCCTTCACAAACTGGCCATTGCGCACATGGATCGCGCGCACTGCGCCGATCTCGATAGGCTGGACGATCTTCACATTGCCGCCGGGCACCGTCTTTCCAGCGGCGGTCGCAACCACATCGATCCGGCCAAAGATCGCCCAGATCAGTGCAATCACGAACAGCGTGCAGGTGAGCAGCATCAACCATCTGAGACCGGGGCTCGCTGGCTTCTCCATAATCTCAAGCGCAGCGGGAAGAAACTCATGCTCTTCCTTGGGTTTGAAGACCTTGTCCGCCTCGGTTTGCGCGCCCCAGCTTTCACGCAGAACGCCCGCGTGCTTGGCCAATGTCGGGAACTTATCGCTAAACCAGCTCATACCGGGTCCGCCAATGCAGCGCCGCCCATGCCTGTCTGCTTGGCATGTAATTGCGCATAGCGGCCGCCAGCAGCGATCAGTTCTTCATGGCTGCCGGCTTCCGTGATCTCGCCTGCTTCGACAGTGATAATCCGGTCACATGGGCGCACAGCCGACAGACGGTGAGCGATGATCATTACCGTGCGCCCCTCGGCGATCCTGGCGAGGTTGTTCTGAATGATTTCTTCGCTTTCGGCATCGAGCGCACTGGTGGCCTCGTCCAGGATTAGGATACGCGGATCGGTGATCAGCGCACGGGCAATGGCAAGTCTCTGCCTTTGACCGCCAGAAAGGTTGCTGCCGCGCTCTTCGATAATCGTGTCATAGCCGTGCGGGAGAGTGAGGATGAATTCATGGGCCCCGGCCAGCTCCGCTGCCGCAATCACTTTCTCCATGGCGATGGTGGGATTGGCGAGCGCGATGTTCTCACGAACCGTACGATTGAACAGGATGTTCTCTTGTAGAACAACGCCCACCTGACGCCTAAGCCAAGCCGGATCAACCAATGCGAGATCGGTGCCATCGACCAGCACGCGGCCCTGCTCTGGCACATAGAGCCGCTGCACGAGTTTGGTCAGGGTAGACTTGCCCGAGCCGGACGGACCAACGATCCCCAGCATTTCGCCCGCGCCCACTTCCAGGCTCACTCCGCGCAAGGCCTCTGGCGCATCGGGGCGATAGCGGAAGCGTACTTTGTCGAATTCAACTTGGCCCGTGATGGGCGGGAGGCTTGCGCGGTTGGGGTTGTGTTCCGGCTCAGCAGGCGCATTGAGAATATCGCCCAAACGATCGACAGAAATGCGCACCTGCTGAAAATCCTGCCACAGCTGAGACAGTCGCAGGATCGGCTGCGCAACGCGCCCCGCCAGCATGTTAAACGCGACCAGCGAGCCCACGGTCAGCTCGCCCGCGATCACGGCTTGCGCGCCAAAGAACAAGATGGCGACAGTGGTCAGTTTGCTGACCAGCTGGATGAGATGGCTGCCCCAATTGGACAGGACCGTTACGTCCCAACCGGTCTGGATGTAGCCCGCGAATTGCTTCTCCCAACGATCGCGCATGCGCGGCTCAACCGCCATCGATTTTAGGGTTCCAATGCCGGTGACAGTCTCAACCAGAAAGGCTTGGTTTTCCGCGCCGCGCTTAAACTTCTCATCAAGCCGGGCGCGCAATGGCGGCGTGATAAAGACAGAGATGAGCACATAGAGCGGGATGGTCAGCGCGACGATCAGCGTCAGCATTGGCGAATAGAAATACATCACCGCAAAGAAGACTAGCGTGAAGAACAGATCGATCACCACCGTCACTGCATTGCTGGTCAGAAAGTTGCGAATGTTCTCAAGCTCACGCACGCGCGCCACACTGTCGCCGACCCGGCGAGCTTCAAAATAGCTCAGCGGCAGGGCGACCAAATGCCTAAACAAGGACGCAGAAAGCTCTGCATCGACCCTGTTAGAAGTGTGCGCGAACAGCCAGTTCCTAAGCGCCGACAGCATGGTCTCGAACACCAGCACGGTCGCAAGACCTATTGCGAGCACCTCCAGCGTTGTCATCGCCTGGTTGACTAGGACTTTGTCGATTACGAGCTGGAAGAAGATCGGCGATGCAAGCCCCACCAATTGCAAGAAGAAACTGCCGATCAATACATCGCGCAGCGCTTTGCGATACTTAACCAGCGCGGGAATGAACCAGCTGATGTCAAAGGCGCGTTTCTCACCCGCAATCCGCTCGCGGCTTGTCATCAACAACAGGTCAGCTTTGCCGCTAGAAAGATCGAATTCGCTGGCGATCTTGTCAGCGTCCCAAATCTCTGGGCGCTCGCCATCGGGCAGTAAGATCATGTAGCGATCGCCCGTATCGGCGTTCACATCAATCTTGAGCAGAATGGCAGCTTTGCCATCATTCAAAGAAACAAGAGCCGGCAATGGCTGTTTCACTAATTCAGTGACGCCGCAGCTTTTCCGCCTTGCAATCAGATCAAATTTCTTTGCGATCCGAATAAGATCATTGAAATTGTACGGGTTATCGCCTTGCCCACGATCGTGATGGATCTGCGCCGGTTCAGCAGGCACGCCCAGAAACTGCGCCAGCAAAACAAAGCTCGCCAGGACTGGATCGACGGAATCCGCCGAAGTATTGCTAACCGAATCTGACATGATTTTTGCGACTACCCCTGAGCCGTCTTTATGCACCTAAAGTGTAGATGCAAAGTAAAAGGGTGTTGCAGAGCGCTCAGATCCGAAGCAAACTACTCAAACTTATAATAAAGAAATCGTGTTCCGTGTCGGCCTCGGACTCGCGCTCGCCCATGCCTCTTCGAAGACTGTCATCACGCCCGAACTGCGCTTCGAGCACGAGGTCGCCTTGTTTGTTTGGTAGGGACGGCCGTCGCCAATTCTCGACCTAACTTTTCAGCTAGACGTGTAGGCCATCAGTCATTTTTCCACCTTCTCAGAGCCCTTGACGGCCTCAAGTGCGCTTGTCTTTTCGCCTGCATTCAGCGGTGATTTGACGCTCAATGCGCTCCGGGTTGTCGGTGATCAGCGTCGCATGCTCAGCAATGCGGTTAACCGAGACCAGGAGCGAAGCGTCAAAGTTAAGCACCCACTCGCGTTCGGACATCATGATGATCCCATCCTTGATGGTGATGCCCTGCTCTAAGTGAATGTTCATCGCACAAACAAGATCGAGCGCTCTAGCATTGGGTCGTCTCGCTTCATCTCGTGCAGCCTGCCATCGCCCGTTTTGGCGGTGATCTTGTGACCGTCAGTCCGCTCAACATGGGCAAGGTCTCCCTTCTTGAAGTAACGGCTTTAATCTTTGGTGGTCCAGTGGATGTGGTCCGTTTCTTACAGTTGGATGCTCTTTCGCTCGAAGATCATCACAGCGTCATGTTTGAGATTGCGCAGCAGGCTTGACGCATCGAGCTTGCACAGCTCATCTCCGTCTATGTGAAGCTCAACTTTGCCGTCCTTCACATCAATTACACCAACGCTCTCACCGCGCCGAAAGCCTTGGCTTGGAAGCTTAATCTCAAATGCTACAAAGCGCCTATCTTGGCAGCCCATGAGCTGACGCGCGCCTTCCTTGTTGATGGTTACTCGGTCGAGCACATCAAAACGCAGCCCCCTTGCTCCGATTTCTCCGCGCGCAGCCAAATCCCATTATGCTTCAATATTGCCCACACTGCGCATAGCTCGTCCGGATGTGAGCAAGACAGTGGTTTCGCGCTCCTACTAGGGTAGATTGGCCCATATGCCAGCGGCGGTTTGGACAATATCTTCCGGCGCTACCTCAATCATGCTGGGCTTCAGTTCTTTGAATGCCTGACCAATATTATCGCCTTCTAGCGCGGTTAAGCGCCTTCATTTGCGGGTTTGCGCGCGCGGATTTTCGGCGACACCGCATTTTTTAGATCTTTGTCTTAAAACTAGGCAAACGGTTTGCCAGCCTCAATTGTCGGCAGCTGCTCGACATCGCCAGCCAAAACAAGCCGTCCCACATCCATGCGATTGGTAAGCTCGATGAGCCGCGCCACTGGGCGAGCGCTGCTGACTTACCAACGCCCGCCCCACCCTGGACCAAGTGAACCCGATCCTTGCTTGTAAGAATGTCGGCCCGCGCCTTCTCCTGCCCTTGATTGAGGCGCCATCGGCCGATTTCCCGCGCCTGCTCTTGCGACCGCGCAACCACACCATCCTTCTGTACAATCGGACCGGCACTGTCCTGCCCCGCAACAGCTAGCGCAATCACGCGCTGCTAGAGCGTCACTGCCTGCTCAGGAGTTAGCATACGTCCACGATCTACCGAGCTGCTGCCGATTAGCAGACCAACTGTTCTATCTTTGGATATGACGGCCTTGCCCCCACTCCCGTTAATAGGATTATGGCTAATAGTGTACCAAAAGCTGGCGGACGGCTCTTAGGGATATTTCGCCCCAAATCCGACCTTCGGCAATCGGCCTATTCAAAAAATTCTACAACGCACACATGTTACGCCAGTAGAGAGGCTTTGAAAGACAAATTAGATCTGTCTGTCGCTTACCCATCCAGAGCGAAGACCTTATTTATTCGGCAAAGAACCGGCAAGATCGATTAGATACAACCCTTCGATCTATTGGCATCGGGGCCTAGCTGGTTCGCAATTCCGCTACCGACTAGGCCCCTATTCTAAAACTGAATTTTCACACCCACCTTGCTACCGAAGCTGGAGTAATCTGAGCCGATATCGCCTTCAACCTGGAAGAAGCCGGAGATCGGTCCTTCGCCATCGAGTGTGATCCCGGCCTCGACATGGCCATAGGTGCCGAGCGGGTTGTTCTGGAATTCGACAATATCACCCAGAACGCGGAAGCGAACGTCTGCCTCGCCTCTGAATTCGCGCGCGGCGCTGGCATCGAGGAAGTAGCCGATCCTGGTGCTACCGCCGGTCTTGCCATAGCCGCCGAGGCGAATGCCCGCGGTGCCGCGCAGGCCATTGAGGTTGTCGAATTCGAAGCTCGCCGCCTCGACGATCAGATCATCCAAATCGGTACGTTGCAGGTTAAGGCTGACGCGCGGCTCAACATAGAATCGCTCGCCGCCAATCCGGTAACCCGCATCAATCCGTGCGCCGAAGGCTTGGCCATCGAGCTGACCGGTGAAACCGCCCTGCGCCGGATCGGACAGATCGCCCGAAATGCTGTCATATTTGAGCAATGCATCCGCAAAGAAGCCGTCCGTCTCAAACGATGCCGACAAGCCAATATTGAGCACATCGAAGACCGCGCGGGTGCCGGTCAAATCCTGGCGGAAGCTAGAGCTGAGATAGCCGCCAGTCACGCCGAGGGTCAGACTATCACCTAGTTTGTAGTCGCCGCCGCCCTGGAAACCGAAGAAATCTTGCTCGTAGTCAAGATTGGTATCGGCCAGTCCAAAGCCGGTTGGATCGGCAAACTGCTCATCGCGCTGAGCCACGGAGCCATAAGCGACCGCCCACGCAGGCGACGCATCAGACCCACCAAAGCGTGCAGAGGCGCGGTGGTCAGCCCAGGCATCGGCGCTGCGATACCATAGAGCCTGCGCCGCCTCGGCGATCTTGGTGCTTTCAAAGATGCGATCTTCAAGCTCGATGGCGACGAGGAAGTCGTTTGTCGCCGCATCGAAGTTGAGCTCAAAAGCAAGGAACGGTGTGGCCGATCCCGCTCCCTCCAGCACGCTAAAGGCGCTGGCCTCTGTGCCCGCACCTGCATCAACGATGAGGACGTCATTGCCGAGTGAGAAATCGCCATAGACGACATTGATCACCAGACCGGTGTTGCCAGTTGCAGCCCCGTCTATTGTCAGGAGATCGCCCGTTCCAGCGGCAAAGCTGACGTCGAGACCAAGCTGTCCGCCATCTCCAGCGAAATCACCTGCGATGGAAAGCGCACCATCGGCCAGGCCATTGGAGAGATCAATGAGGCCGGAGCTTTGCAATTGTTCCAAACGGGCAAACTGGGCCGAGGCCGCAATGAACAATGTGCCAGAGTTGGTCAGGACATCCTCGCCTTCGCCAAAGTCGCTCACTCCTGCTGCGTTGAACGTACCGGTGTTCAGGAACTGGTCGTCAAACGCCGAAAGCTGCACCGCGCTGGCGAGTGTACCAGCATTGTCCAGCGAGATCGCACCTGTATCGGTTCCGCTGGCGAGGACAGCAAAGTCGCCGCCGCTCAATGCGCCGGTGTTGCTGATGGAAACTGTGCCGCCTGCGCTGGAGACATCAATCCCGTTTTGCGCGCCAGTGGTCTGACCGCCGACGATGATGCCGATGGTGCCAGCACCCGAGGTTGTCGCTGCAATACCGGAGACCGAGCCAGTGATATCGCCAGCGTTCTGAATATCGATCACGCCGCCAGAGGTCGTCGCGGTGATGCCATTGCCGCCTGTGCCGATAACCGCATCGATGTCGCTGACGGTGACAGCACCTCCCACCGTGAGCAGATCGAGGCCATCGCCTGCGAGCCCTTCGACCAGATCGATATTGGCGATGGTGATATCGCCCGTGGTTGGCCGCACATAAATGCCATCAGTTGCGCCAGTGACGCTGCCCGAGGAACCTTGCACCGTGATCGCGCCACCAGTTGAGCGCGCGTCTATGCCGAAGCCCGCCGTGCCAGTAACAGCCGCAGTCGAACCAAGCGTGATCTCAGTCGCACCGCTGGTTGCATTGGTATCAATGCCAACCGCGCCGGTCACTTCATTGACCAGCACGGTGATATCGCCGGCACCCGATTGCTGCGCCTGGACACCGATAGTCGCGCCGGTCACTGCGCCAGCATTGCTGTTGACGTCGATGCTCCTGCCCGTGCTCGTCGCCAAAATGCCAATCGCAGCCGTTCCGATCACATCGGCTGTCGTAACTCTGACAATGCCGGTGCCAGCGCTGTTATCGGCATCCACGCCGTTGATATTTCCCGTCACCGCTCCCGCGCTGCTGTCGATCACTAGGTCCGTGCCAGAGTTGACCGCGCTGATGCCCTGTCCTGCTGCGCCATCAACATTGCCGCTGATGACGGAGAGGAAGCCTGAGCCGCTATTGATGGCCGAAATGCCGTCTGTCTGGCCGCTTACACTGCCCGTGTCCGAGAACACCAGCAGGTCTGTGCCAGTGTTGGTCGCAGCGATACCGGCGGCATTCTCACCGCTCACATCGGCCGTTGTAATATTCAGGATGCTGGTGCCTTGGTTGTCGGCCAAGATCCCGTTTTGCGAGCCGGAAACGGCGCCTGCGGAAGAGTTGATGATCAGCTCTGTTCCCGTGTTCACCGCGCTGATGCCTTGGCCCGCAGCGCCGCTGACACCAGCGGTGTTCACAGCTAACAAGCCCGCCTCATTGACTGCGCTTATGCCGTCCGTTCCGCCGCTGACTGTGCCAGCGGTAGAGTTGATAATCGTATCGAGCCCGGTGTTTGAGGCGAGAATGCCCGCCCCTGCTACGCCGGTCGCATCCGCAGTGGTAATCAGGAGCACGCTTGAGCCTTGATTGACCGCAGCGACGCCATTGGTGCCGCCGCTGACCGGGCCTGCGCTGCTGTCGATGGTGACCCCCAGACCTGCCGCGCTGCTCGCTGCATTGATGCCGTCAGCCGCCGCGCCCTCAGCGCCAGCAGAGACGATAATCACCCCGCCCGTGCCCAAATTGCTGGCCGCAATGCCATTTTGACCGCCGCTCACAGTGCCAGCGACGCTATTGATCAGCACGTCGGTGCCAGCCGCGCTGCCGTCTGCTGCAATCCCGTCACCCGCTGTTCCCACAGCGCTGGCGGAGGTGATGATCAGCGCGCCCGCGCCATTGCTTTCCGCGTCGATCCCAGCTTCAGAGCCGGTGACTGTGCCTGCCGCCGAGTTAATGATCAGATCAGCGCCAGACGCAGCATTGGCCGCGTTGATGCCGTCACCGCCATTGGCAGTAACATCGGCAGCAATAATCGTGACGGTTCCGGTGCCCTCATGCAGAGCATCAATGCCTACCGCACCGCCAGAAACCGCACCCGCTGCACTATTGAGGAGCAGGTCGATCCCGTTGCTGCGCGCGGTAATGCCGTTCTGGCCGCCGTCAACGCCCGCCGTGATGATCGCCAAAGCGCCACTGCCCCGGTGGTCCGCCGTGATGCCATCAAGGCCGCCCGTGACGGTTCCCGCCGCCGAGTTGATGGTAAGCCCATCTGCAAAGTTGCGGACAGCAATCCCATTGTCACCGCCTGTGACACTGCTGGTCACGATGGTCGCAGTGCCACTGAAACCTGCATTATTGTCGACATCAATGCCGTCTTGTGCGCCAACAACGTCACCCGCCGCTGTATTGACTGAAAGATCGCCGCTGAAATCACTGTTGTCGAGACTGATACCGTCGCCGACTTCACCTGAAACGTTTCCAGTCGTGATGTTAAACGCGCCGCCATTGTTATTGGCGACTATACCCGACAGGCCGCCCTCAACACTGCCCGCGCTGCTATCAATTGTCAGACCATCGCCAAACTCAGCGCTGCGTGCCTCGATACCATTGCCGGCTGCGCCCGATACATCGGCAGTCGTAATCGTGATGGAACCGGAGATTCCATTGGATGCTTGGATACCATTCGTGCCGCCGCTGACGCGACCCGCTGTGCTGTCGATAGCAATGCTCTCACCGTCGCCGATCGCGCTAATGCCAGCTGCTGTCGTGCCGGTGACATTGGCTGTCGTAATCACGATATTGCCGTCCTGCGTGGTGCTAGCCTCGATGCCATCGGTTAGGCCGGTGATCGTACCAGCCACTGTTTCTATCAGTACATCGCCGCCATCCGCGGATGCGTTAATTCCTTCGCCGCCTGTGCCGGTGACATCCGCAGTCGTCACGCTGGTGTTCCCGCTGCCCAAATTGACCGCGCGGATACCGACCGCTGCGTTCACAGCATAATTGGTGGTGTTGATCGTGATATCACCCGTGCCGCCCTGAGCAGAGCCATCCACGCCGTAAGTCTTACCCGAAACTGCGCCAGAGGTGCCGATGGTGATGGTGCCGCCATTGTCGGCATAGGCTGCAATGCCCACCCCGCCAGTAGCTGTGATCCCGCCAATAAGCCCGACGTTATCAATCGTGATATTGCCGCTGTCAGCATTGGCGAAGATGCCATTGCCGCCAAGCCCTGTGATCGTGCCAATATCGCTCACCGCAATATTGCCGCCGTTCGAGACAAGGTTGAGCGCATCGCCAGCTTGTCCGGTCACACTGTCAAGACCGCTGACGGTAATGTCCCCGCCTCCAGTGCTCAAAGCGATACCAGTCGTCGCGCCGATAACGTTGCTGTCTACGCCCTCGCCTCCGCTAACGAAGATAGCGGCTGTTGCTTGGTTGGTGGTAGCGAGAATGCCTTCCGCGCCTTGGCCCGTCACATTGCCAACCGTGATGGTCAGATCATCTGATCCGCCGTGGTTTGCATAGATCCCGCGATTGGCGCCGATGGTCGCGCCATCGCTGGTGTCGATATCGAGCCTCATCGTGTCCGCGCCGGTCACCATGTAGACGCCGTCACCGGTTGAACCGACCACGTTTGCGGTTGTTACCGAGGTTGAGCCAGAGCCCAAGTTTGAACCACGGATACCGTTCGTCGCACCCGTGACGCTGCCAGCGCTGCTGTCGATTGTGAGGTCGCCGGTGCCCAGCCCGTTATTGGTAGCCGCAATGCCAGTGCCCGTTTCACTTACGACATCTGCGGTTGTGATCGACAAGTGACCGGTGTCGAAGTTGAACGCATCAATCCCATCCTCTGCACCCGTGACTGTGCCAAGGGTGGTGTCAATCGTAATATCTGCGCCGTTGCCGATCTCACCATCATCGCGCACGTTGATGCCGTCAGCGGCAAGGCCCGTCACATCAGCGGTCGTAATGGTGGCGTTTTGCTCATCGGCATAATTGCGCGCCAAGATACCGTTTTGAGCGCCTTCAACCGGACCCGCGCTGGTATCGATGATGAGATCATCGCCGATGATGTCGTTATAGACGAGAACGCCGTCGCCTGCCTCGCCGGTCACACCTGCGGTGGTGATAGTGACCGCACCAACGCCAAAGTTGAGCACGAAGATGCCGCGATTGCCGCCCGTCACCGTCCCTGCGCTGCTGTCGACGGTAAGATCGCCTGCGTTAGGGTCATTGATCGCCTGGATGCCGTTGCCAAGGTTGCTTGCACCGGTAACGCCTGCGGTGGTGATGAGAGTGTAGCCCGTGCCTGCATTGACCGCGCTAATCCCGCTGCCAGCTCCCATTACTTCACCAGCGAGCGTGTCGATAATGAGGTCTGTTGAGGTTGCGCCGGTGTTACTGGCGTAGATGGCGTCCCCGGAAAAGGTCGTGATATCGCCCGTTGTGATGGATTGCCGTCCATTGCCTGCATTATTGGTAACGATGCCATAGAAGCCACCATCCACCGTGCCTGCGCTCGTATCGATGGTGAGGTCGCTGCCTTGCGAACCAATAGACGCGTCAATCCCTGTGGTAGAACCGAACACATCTGCTGTCGTGATCGAGGTGGTACCAGAGCCTTGATTGGTGGCACTGATGCCTGCGCTTCCAAAGGAGTTGGCTTCCACACGTCCAGCCGTGCTGTCGATGGTCAGGTCGCCATCGCTGTTGAGAAGCGTCGCCTCAATCCCGTTTCTGCCCGAACTCGAAACGTCTGCCGTGGTGATGGAAATGCCGTTCCCACCATCTACCCGCGCAAAAATGCCTCCGTCGCCGCCCGATACAGAGCCAGCAGCGCTGTTAATAGTGATACTACCCGCTTCACTGTCAGCAAAGATACCATAGCCACCACCGATAGTGTTAAGCGCACGCCCGCTTACATCGGCGGTCGTGATGGTCACATCACCCGAGCCCTCATTGCGCACAAATACCCCGGTAGCATTTTGTGACGCCACAGCTCCAGCCGTGCTGTCGATGGTGAGATTGCCTGTAGTGGAGTCTAGATTGCGTGCTTCAATGCCATCGCCAATCGTACCTGTGACGTCAGCAGTGGTGATCGACAGATCGCCAGTGCCGGAGTTCGCGGCATAGATGCCATTGCGACTGCCCGTGACGGTGCCCTGAGTGCTGTCGATGGTGACGTCAACGCCAGCGCCTTCCTCGCCATTGTCGTTAACATTGACGGCGTCACCGTCCGTGGCTGACACATCAGCTGTAATGACCGAGATATCTCCGGTACCGTAATGATCGACCGAGATCCCCCGATGGCTCCCGCTAACAAACCCAGCCGAGCTGTCGATGGCTAGGCTGCCTGAATTCGCATTGGAGTTGCTGTTTACGACAACGACACCGATGCTGCCGCCGCTGACATTGCCAGTACGGATGATCGTGTCACCTGTGTCGTTGTTCGTAGCCCGAATGCCGGAAGTGGCACCGGTCACACTACCGGCGCTGCTGTCGATGGTTAGATCACCAGTGCCCAGCCCAACGTTGGTCGCGTAGATCCCATTGCCAGCTTCACCATCGACATTGGCAGTTGTGATCGAAAGATCCCCGGTGTCGAAGTTGAATGCATCAATACCGTCCTCCGCGCCGGTCACGGTGCCAAGAGTGGTGTTAATCGTGATATCCGCGCCGTTGCCGAGCTCACCATCATCGCGCACGTTGATGCCGTCGGCGCCCAAACCTGTGACATCGGCTGTTGTGATGGTCGCGTTCTGATCATCGCCATAATTGCGTGCACGGATGCCGTTTTGAGCGCCCTCTACAGGGCCAGCGCTGGTGTCGAGGACAAGCTCTCCGCCAATGATATCGTTGATGATATCAACGCCATTGCCAGTTTGCCCGGTAACTGATGCTGTAACGATGGTGACCGAACCGGTGCCATTGTTGCGTGCAAAGATGCCATTGGTGCCGCCTGTGACAGCTCCAGCGCTGCTGTCGATCGAAAGATCGCCAGCGTCGATGCGGTTTTCAGCATTGATACCATCGTCATCTACACTCTCGACATCACCGGTCGTGATGGTCGTGTCGCCGGTGCCGCGATTGCTCGAATAAATTCCACTGCCACCTCCGGAAACGGTACCGGCGGTGCTATTGATGATCAGATCAGTGCCATAGTGGCGCACAGAAATTCCGAAATCGGCGATGCCTGTTACATTGGCGCTTGTGATCGAGGTGATGCCCGAGCCAAAGTTATCAATTTCGAGCCCGAATTCTTCGGCCAGGACCGCGCCAGCGGTGGTATCAACTATAAAGTCGGTACCAGAATTGTTCCCTCCAACTCCAGCGCTATAGCCCGTAACATCTGCAGTCGTGATTGAAATCGCGCCTGAACCCGCATTGTTCACAAATATGCCGTTGTCCGAAGGGCCGTTGCTCGTCACGGTCCCGAGGGTGGTGTCGATTGTGAGATCGCCCGCGCCTGTACCGTTCCGAACATAGATACCTTCACTGTTTTGGCCAATTACGTCGGCCGTGGTGACTAACGTGTCTCCGGTCCCGTTATTGGTCGCGCGGATACCGGTGACATCGCCATTGACCGAACCGGCGGAACTGTCGATGATCAGATCGCCCGTGCCACTGGCGTTTACGGCCCGGATGCCCTCTTCGGAAAGCCCGGTAACGTCGCCCGTGATGATCGTTAGGTCGCCCGTGTCGAAATTGCGCGCTTCGATCCCTTTATCGCCGCCCGTTACCGAACCGGCCGAGCTGTCGATGGTGATGTCTGTGCCATCAAGGCCAGCGCCGTTTTCTCCGTCATCGGAAACATCGATCCCGTCTCGATTTGCGGCATAGACATCGCCGGTAATGACGGTGACGGCTCCATAGCCATTGTTATCGACATTGACGCCATATTGCGCGCCGCTGACCGCGCCAGCGCTGGTGTCGACCAGGATTGCGCTCACATTGGCATTGCCGCCAACCCGCACACCATCGCCATCCTGGCCAGTGACATTGCCTGTCACCACACTTACTATGCCGCTGCCAGTGTTGAGGGCGTTGATACCCTCATCCTGTCCTGTCACAGAGCCTGCGGAACTATCGATGATGAGGTCGCCCGCTGTAGAGCCGTTTCGCACATCGATCCCAACACCGAGCTCGCCATACCCATCAACATCGGCGGTCGTGATCGAGGTGTTTCCCGTCCCCTGATTGGAGGCACTGATTCCGCCGAACCTTCCGACGACGGCTCCCGCGCTGGTATCGATCGTCAGGTCGCCTGCGCTCGCGCCGTTCACACCCTCGACGCCGTACCCGCGACTGCTGGTGATTGCGCCTGTAGTGATAGTCGTATCGCCAGTGCCGCGATTGCGCACCTCGACGCCGCCAGCCGCGCCCGACACTTCGCCCGCGCTCGTATCGACCGAGACATCACCTCCTCTTTGCGACACGTAGACCGCATCTGTATCGAAAGAGGTGCTCACGACATCCGCTGTGGTGACGGAGATATTCCCCGTTGGGCCGCTGTTAAATACGGTGATCCCGCCTTGTGAACCATCAACGGTTCCAGCGGCGGTGTTGATGGCGATATTGCCGCCATCGCCGCTAACGCGGATGCCGGTGTTGACCTCGGTGGTGACATCGGCGGTGGTGACGGTGACGTCGCCGGGTCCATCCTGATCGACAAAAACACCGAACTGGAAAGCGTTAACCTCGCCAGCGCTCGTGTCGATCACCACATCGCCAGCCGCAGCACTTACGCCGACGTCGATGCCGTCACCGCCCTCGCCATCAACATCGCCTGTTGTGATTGAAAGATCGCCTCCGCCAAAATGGTCGACTTCGATCCCATCTTGGCCCCCGCGGACCGTGCCTGCTCGGCTGTCGATGGTGATAAATTCGTCGATGCCGTCGGCTGCATTGTTGTCAGCCCTGATGCCGTCACCGTTCACGCCCGTGACATCGCCGCCAGTGGTAATGTCGATGTTTCCATAGCTGCCAGTGACGCTGATCCCATCGTCAAAGCCCGTGATTGTGCTCGTCCCGCTTTCTTGCGCAATCGTCACATCATAGGCCTCGCCAATGCTAATTCCGTCACCAGTGCCGTCGGAGGTATCGACCTCAAACCCGTCTTGGAGAAGGACATTCACGTCTTGCTCCAAGACGCCGAGGTCTTGGGTGACCGTTGCCGGATCGCCATTGTCCTCACACACAAAATTATCGGGCGTTACCTCAACACACTCGTCCTGGTCCTGCGCAAAGGCTGGCGAACTTGCCGCAAGCAGGGCAGCTGGAGCCGCAGACCATTGTAGCAATCGGCGGGCAAGAGAAAGGGTCGATGATCCCTGCCCGCCGACTGCCTCTGGGCTTGAACCTGGGTAGATCAGGCCAAGCTCAGGAGAGAAACTTGCTGCAATTCCTTTGAACTTTGTGACACGTCCGCCGCGCAGCATCGCGGACCGGCTCCAGCGCAGAAAATTATTCGCTCCAAACGCCACATTGTTGAGCTTCAGTTTGCTTGAATTTGTGTTGTTTGCCTGTGTCATTTTGCCCTCGATGCGCCTCTGATTTGTCGGCGCGAATTCTTGTCTGGAATGGCTTTCTGCTGAGCTGATTGGCCCGGCGAAATACGCGGTGTTTTGATGCTGGGTCGGCTAGGTTTTGAGCTTGTCAAAGGTGAGCAATGTCGCCGCATCAGCGGAGCTAGGCGACACAGTCATGGGACAGCGGAAACCCTCGATCAGCTCGATGTCATAAAGCTCGCCGATGTCGCCATCGATCCGGAACCAATCGGCGCAATTGCCCGATTTCAGGTCAATCACCTGGACCCCGCACCATGGCTCGCTGTCGGCCTTCTTTAGACGCTCATCGAGCTCCAGCCCCTCGAAGCGTTTGTAGCGCGGGCGCGACAGGCCCACGAAGGCAAAGCCATCGTGAAACGACAATCCGCGCAGGAAACCAGGGCAGAATGCGACCGGCTTGAACTTGCCCATCTTCGCCCGACCCTTTGGCAATTCGACAATACCAAGTTCGCCTGTGCCCGCGTTCAGCACCCACAGCTTTCCATCATGCCAGCGCGGCGAGTGCGGCATGGACAGCCCCTCGCACACGATCTTGCCTGACTGCACATCGATCACCACACCGCCATCGGCGCGGCGATCGCGCCAGCCGTCAATTGTGTCGGATTTGGAGACCGCCGTGACATAGGCCGGCTCGCCATCGCGCATCGCCAGACCGTTGAGATGGCACCGGTCTTCATCAACGATATCGCTGATAAATTCAGGCTTCCAAATCGGATCGAAAGAATGGCGCTCCGACACTTTGGCTAGGCAATTGAAGCGGGTGTTAACGAACACGATGGAGCCATCGGCCATTGCGCCCACATCATGCGCATCAAGTTGGCCGGTCACATAATGTGTCCGCGGCATAAAGCAGGCGTCATAGGTTTGGTTGATCCGCTGGTCAGGCTCCAGCACGTTTTCCAAGCGCATGATCTGTGCGCCGGTCGACAGCACCAAACGGCCGTTGCCATCCGCACACAAACCCATCGGCTTTGGCATTCCTGATTGGTGAAGCTGCGCTTTGCCCTGAGCATTGCTGCCGAGCATATAAAGCAATCCAGACTGGTAAGATGTGAAAGCAAGCGCCGCGTTCATTCCATGCAGCCGCTGAAGTAAGCCGCCAGACAGGGAATATTCCGCTTTGGGTTCTTTGGGCCGCGTCTGGCTCGCGGTGACGCTTTGCGGTGCTGGCGCTGCTGATGCTGACTTAATTGGTGCTGTTTGCTGAGATGGTTTCGCGGCTGTGTTTGACATAATTGACCCTTTCAATGGCAGCCAGGCATTGGCTTCCCGATGGGTCAGTGATGACAGACGACCGTTGTAATGAGCGTTGTAAAAAGCGTTGTAAGACCGTTGTAAGACCGTTGTAATTGGCCCCAAAAGCGTTGTAATTTGCAAAAAAAGTTGTAATTTGGGTTTTCAGCCGGATTTCAGGAAATCTTGGACCAGTTCAACGAATCGGGCCGAAGCCGATTCGCGGCCCAACAGCAGGTGATTCTGGCTTTCAACGCCGGCCAGCTGAGCACCCGGAATTCGCGATGCGATGGAGCGCCCTGTCGCAAACGGGATGCGCATGTCCCCGCGGCTGTGAACCACCAGTGTTGGGCATTGAACTTTTGCCAAGTCATCACGCACATCGATGGTTGAGAACGCTTCCAGAAACCGCACGGCATTCTCTGCCGATGTGGTGAGGCGCTGAAACTCGTCAAACCAGTCCAGCTCTTCCGGACTCGCATCCGGCATAAAGGTGCGCGAGAAAACGTGGCGGTAGGCTGGATTGTCCATGCCCCAACCGGTTTCCGTCAAGACCATGATTGCCTCGCGCTCGCGCACTTGCTCCGGCGTTGCATCAAATCGCCACCCTTGATCATAGGCGCCAAACAGGATCAGCTGCGACACCCGCTCTGGATGCAGCGCCGCATATCGGATCGACACGGCGGCCCCCTGGCTGATGCCCAGCAATGGGAAGCGTTCTAGCCCTGCGGCGTCCACCACATGCTCCAAGTCTTCGACAAACTTATCGAAGGTGATCTCGTCCACATCCCAATCGGACAGGCCGCAGCCGCGCTCATCATAGCGGACAAAATTATGCGACTTTGACAGCTCTTTGAACAAAGGGCTCCACACCGGAGCGTCCCAATCCAGCTCCAGATGGTTCAGCCAATTGGCCGCCTTCACCAAGGGCGGATTGGCCGCATCGCCCACGCTTGCCCAAGCGATCGAGACACCGTCGCCGCCACTAACGAAGCGGATTTGCTGTTCTTCCGGTGCGAGCAAATCGCGCGGCGTGATGAGAACCTCGCCAGGCTGCTGATCAATCTCAAAAACGGGCGGCTCAATGCCCGCTTCTCCGAAGGCCTTGCGCAGATGGCCGGCCAGCCCGGTCGCCGCCGCCCGCCCAGCAGCATGATATTTGGTCTCAAACGCAGTGTAGGCAGCACCGCGCGAATACGGCGTCAGCCGGATCCAGCGCTCAGCCCATTTGTCGCGCGTCTGCCACGGCAAATCCTCGTCCCGGGCAAAACGTTTGGCCACGCCTGCGCGCAGCCTCAGGTAATCCTGCCGGTAGCCCTCAAGCCAGGTCATGAATTCCGGTTGGTTGGGAAGCTCGCAATCGGCCAGCGGCAGGCCAGACGTCGCCTTCCAAATCTGGTCTGCTTCCTTCTCCGTCTGGTGACCGCGATTGGCGAGATCGTTCAACTGGTCTTTGTCAAACAGTGCCTGGCTGCTGTCGAACCAGATCGCATCTCGGTTGGAGTTTACCCGTTCGTCCCCGTCGGCGTTCACCAGTGTTCTGAGTTTCGAAAGTGACCAGCGCAGCCCGGCCAGCGGATCATCCGTATTGTCCCAGAACAGCTCGCACAGATCGCGCCGCGAATGCCGCCTGCCTGTGATCGCCAAATAAGCAAGCAAAGCGCGAGACTTGCGAGAGGACGGAAGCTCGAGAAGCGCCTCACCGCGCCGGATCTCGAACGGCCCAAATGTCTGAATCTCAAGCGTCATGGCTCGTTGCAACCCTGATCTGCGCCCCGCGCCTACGTCAACAGCAAGCCGGGACACCGGTCAAGCGGAGATGTTGGAGCGATGCTATCATATCAGCGCCACATTGTGTGATCGAACAGTCGACGCGAGCTTGCATCTGCTTTCGCCCCAAACTCAGCATTGAAGGCTAACCGAAGTTGGGATGAATTGCAGACGGTTCGCTCTCGGCCCATTTCCAAACGTGGGCGAATGGCATCCTTTTTATGCCAGGCTAGCTTCCTTCGAAATCACTTCGTCCCGTAAGCAGGTGGCGAAATAGGCCCAAATCTAGCCAAGCCGCGCTATCCGTAAAAAGACTTGTAGTCTGAGACAATCCACAAAAGCCCAATCAGCAAGACAGGCATTGGCATTCCAGTCAGAAAACATCGCTTACGGTGTGGTTTAGAAATGTACGCTCTTCGGTCTATGACCGACCGCATGTTAGTGGCTGCAATCTTTTGGATCTCAGGATTCACGCAGTTTCGAGCTGAATATCTCGACATCTCCGGAGAATTCAAATTCGTAAAGGGGCGGTCACTGCTGAAAGGGACTTGCGGTCCATGTTCGAGATCAGGATTCGGTCAGCGACCTTAGGCTCGATTACCAACGAGAGCATTTCTTCCCCGATATATTTGGAGATGAGCAGATGCGCAGAATTCGTGAGCAGCAACATGCGTTCATGAAAAACATCTACACGATCATCAATAACGGTATTGAAGCGCGGGCTTTCCGGGAAGTCGATCCTTGCGGCCATGGAGAGCTCATTTACAGCGCGATCATTGGCCTCTCTCGCTGGTCGGACGAGTCCATTGAGATCGAGCCTCTCGCTCGTGACTTCAAAGACTTATTTATCCATGGCATCGTTGCCAACAAAGCTAACTAGTTTGCCCCGGCCCCTTCAACGCCGCTCAGCAGAACCAATCACCAGCTAGTGCGCGAAATTCCGAGGTGCGAATAGATTGCCAGACGCCCGCGTTGAAATAGGGATCGGCCTCGAATTTGACCCGGGCTTCCGCTTCATCGGCTGCCCTGATCACCAACAATGATCCCGTCGGTTCGCCATCATTTATCAGGGGGCCGGCAACTGCATAATCATCAATATGCGCCTCGACATGAGCCATATGCTTGGACCGGAATCGCTCGCGCAAAGCTGGGCCGTTCTCACCGTCGCGGCAATAGAAAGCATAAAGTGGCATTACGACCCTTCGTCATGTTTAAGGCCTGAACCAAGCTGCGGCACAGCGCCCGCTTGCCAATCATCGCCTGCAAAACGGACGGCAGGCGCAATGTGATTGGCACCGCCGTCCGCCTCAATCAACAGTCCGCGTTCGGCAATATGCGGCTGGTCGAGCGCCTCGCGAAAGTTCAGAACAGGCGCGAATGCAACATCTTTGTCGGCAAACCATGCCTCCCAATGATCGCGCGACTTCGTTTTGAAGGTGTCACGCAGGAATTGGATCAGCTCCTCCTGCTCTCCTGCCTCGCGCTGGGCATGAGCAACCAGATCTTCGCGCCCCAGCGCCGTAAGCAGGTTTCGCGCGAACTTGATCTCTCGCCCGCCAAGCGCAACGTGGCGCCCATCCATGGTTCGGTAAATCTGATAGAAGCCCGCCCCACCCAATGAGCGTTGGCGCGAAGATACCGGGCTTTCCCCGCCTGCTATCACGCTGCTGGCGGTATGCGCACTCCATGGCAGCAGGCTGTCGAACATGGCGCAATCAATATACGCGCCCTCGCCGCTGCTAGAGCGACCAACGAGCGCCATCAAAACCGCGGACAGAGCCGTTAATCCCGCCGCCAGATCCGCGCTAGCCACGCCTGGGACCACGGGCGTTCCGTCGGCACCATCATTGGCGGACAAAAACCCAGCGAGCGCCTGCACCGCCATATCATGTGCCGGATGATGCGCGAGCTCGCCAGTTTGGCCAAAAGCCGAGATTGAGCAGTAAATGATATCAGGCTTAATCGCTTTCACGCTGTCAAAATCGAAGCCCAACCGTTTCATCACGCCGGGTCGGAACCCTTCGACAAAGACATCGGCAGTGCGGCAGAGGTCAGCCAAAGCGGTTTGGCCAGCCTCACTCTTAAGGTCCAGAACCACGCTTTCCTTGCCGCGATTGAGGTTTGCAAACCACACCGAATGATCCGCACCGTCATAGCGGGCACGCGGCTGCATATCGCGAGCCGGATCGCCAGCTCGTGGTTCAATCTTGATAACGCGCGCGCCCTGATCCGCCATCATCACGGTCATCATCGGGCCCGGCAAAAACTGCGTTAGGTCGATAACGGTAATGCCGGAAAGTTTGCCCATAATCGTATAGAACCGCGCCATTGTTTGCTTCGAGAAAAACACCGCAGTTACAGGCGGGCCTTGCATCATGTGTAAGCGGACTTGTGCGAAGGTCAAAGCCAGGATGACCGTAATTCTTCCTACTGCTTGGGATTTTGCTAGCCAAACTGCGGCTCTTTGACATGTTGGATATCCATTGGTGACGACGACACGCGAGCTTCATACAAATGCCAAAAATCACAACGTCACGTTGCACTTCACGCCCAAACCACTCGAAATTCGCGGTTTTATGGAAAAGTCACAGTTTCGAAAATCGCGAATGTGTTCCACAACGCACATCGCAAGCCTTGCAATCACATTCAAATGTGATATTGAACAATCATGAGCACATCAACAATCACACGCGTTCGCACACTCGTCGAAAATGGCGAGATGACCAAAGCAGGCTTGGCCCGCGCCGCTGGCCTCCATGCCAACACTCTGCGCGATTGCGCAGATGAGGACTGGAACCCCACGACAGAGACGCTGGCCAAGCTGGAAGCGTTCCTGGACGCCAATGACGAGCGCCCCGTTCTGGTCGGGATCGAAGAGATCATCGACGAAGCACGCAATGGCAAGATGTACATCCTGGTCGACGATGAAGACCGCGAGAACGAAGGCGATCTGATCATCCCGGCGCAAATGGCAACGCCGGCTGCGATCAACTTCATGGCGACCCACGGGCGCGGGCTCATCTGCTTGTCGCTAGACAAAGCGCGGGTCGATCAGCTCGGCCTGGAGCCCATGAGCCGCAACAATAAGGAAAGCATGCAGACCGCCTTCACGATCTCGATCGAGGCAAAGGAAGGCGTGACCACCGGCATCTCTGCGGCGGACCGGGCGCGCACCGTCTCGGTGGCGATTGATGCGACCAAGGGCCCGGACGACATTGTCACACCCGGCCATGTCTTCCCACTGACCGCGCGTGATGGCGGCGTGCTGGTGCGCGCAGGCCATACCGAAGCGGCGGTGGATATCTCGCGTCTCGCTGGCCTCAACCCCAGCGGTGTAATTTGCGAAATCATGAACGATGATGGCTCGATGGCGCGGCTTGAAGATCTGATGGCGTTTGCGCGCAAGCATGACCTCAAAATCGGGACAATCCGCGATCTCATCGCTTACCGGATGCGCAATGATCATCTGGTTGAACGGCTTGGCGAGCGCGCGTTCGATTCCGATTACGGCGGACAATGGCGCATGATCACTTATCGCAACACGGTGTCGGACAACGAGGCCTACGTCCTGCAAAAGGGTCATATTCAACCCGGTGAACCGACCCTCGCCCGTGTGCACCCAATCTCGGTGTTTGACGATGTTCTGGGCCAGCCCGGACCGCGCAAACGCACCTTGCAACGCGCAATGCAGGCGATTGGTGAGCACGGCTCTGGCATCATCGTAATCCTGACCGGTCGGGTCGGCTCGAGCGGCGAATACACCGCTGATGAAGCCAATCGCAATGTCGGCATCGGTTCACAAATCCTCGCCGATCTGGGCGTAGATGATATGATCCTGCTATCCAATTCACAGCCCAATGTCGTGGCGATCGAGGGTTACGGCCTGAACATCGTTGGGCACCACCCCATTCCGGAGTAAACACTATGGCCCGCATTCTGATCGTCGAAGCGCGTTTCTATGCGCATCTTAATGACATGCTGATCGCCGGCGCGAAGGCCGCGATTGAGGCCGCCGGGCATGAGGCAGAAGTGCTCACCGTGCCCGGAGCGCTCGAAATCCCGGGCGCGATTGCGCTCGCGTTGGAAGGCGGAGGCTATGACGCCTTTGTCGCAATCGGCGTGGTAATCCGCGGCGAAACCTATCACTTTGAGATCGTAGCTGGGGAAAGCGCTCGGGCGATCATGGCGCTGACCATGGATGGCATTCCCATCGGCAATGGCATCATCACCACCGAGAACGAAGCGCAGGCGCTGGAACGCGCAAACCCTGCAGCCAAGGATAAAGGCGGCGAAGCGGCGAAAGCGGCTCTGGCCTTGCTGGAGTTGACACAGAGGTTCCCGCGCTGATCCAGCGCGATCAGAAGCTGTCCCAATCTCGAATTACAGGGCGAAACCTACGTAGTTTCCCTCTGTAGATTTTATGAAGGCATTAGGTTGAATTAGCAGCCATCAATTCGGCGCGTGTTGCAGTGCGCGAGACGCCGAAATGACCTTCAAATTGGGATCGTTTAGTTTTGACCGCTCAAGAGAACGCAATCCAAGCTGAGATTGCGCCGATTATCATGACCCTAGAAGCGCAGTTATCGCATCTGGACCGGATCGGCGCATTCATTGCCGCTGCACATGTGGATGCGGCGATCACGAAACTGCGGATGGATTTCATGTCAGGAATTGAGGGACCAAAGCCGCCCAAAAGCCCACATGCGTAGTCACACGTAAAGCCAAATGCCTTCGACTCCATTATGGAGTGAAGCAAGGGCAAAGCAGGGCGACCGGGGGCAAACCGTTCAACCAATCTTCAAGCCCATATGTGCAAGGAGGATTGCTTGGTTCGGCCGAGTTTCACATCTCTTTCTAAAGCTGCGCCGAGCTGACCATGGATGGGGCTCGCAGATCACCTTTGTCAGATCGCGATATGTCGGACGGCGACATGTCCGAACACCGTGTGACAGACAGCGCCCTAACCAATCAAGGTGGTGCGGCTGAGCCTGCGCCTTTCGGCAGCGCGAACCGACCCCAGGCCAACGCGCGCCAGTCCAATGCCGACCTCACCCCCGTTGCCGATCAATTGATCGCAATCGCAGAGCAATTGCGCTCCGGCGATCAAGCCGCTGCGTTTGCCTCTCTGGCCAGTGCGGCTGGCGGCACCGCCACCCCCACCCCAGACGCCCTCCAGAACTCTCCAACAGACGTATCAACCCGGCGGCGCAGCTATGCGCTCATGGCGCGCAAGGCCTATGATGTGCGACGCACGCGGGGCACCTTCTTCGGTGACCCCGACCTGTTTGGGGAGCCTGCTTGGGACATCCTGCTCGACCTCTACGTCGCGCATGTCGACGATAAGTCTGTCTCTGTATCCAGCGCTTACATCGGCTCGGCTGCGCCGCCCACAACCGGGCTGCGATGGCTCGGCGTGCTGGCGGAACAGGGTCTCATACTGCGCGAGCAAGACCCAGAGGATCAACGCCGAGTCTTGGTGCGCCTCAGCGATACCGGGTTGAAGTCGATGGACCGTTATTTTGAAGAGGCGGTAAAGCGCGGCGCGGCTTAGCCACCGCACCCACGCAATCTGACCCGCCGCTGCGAGATTCAAGCGCTCAGCGAACCAAAGCAGCCCATCCCAGCATAGGCTGCGCTCGCACCAAGCTCTTCCTCAATCCGGATCAGCTGGTTGTATTTCGCGAGACGGTCAGAGCGGGCGAGCGAGCCTGTCTTTATCTGCCCGCAATTGGTCGCGACAGCCAGATCCGCAATAGTGGAATCTTCGGTCTCACCAGAGCGGTGGCTCATCACCGAGGTGTAGCTCGCACGGTGCGCCATATCGACAGCGGCCAGTGTTTCGGTGAGGGTGCCGATCTGGTTGACCTTCACCAGCAGCGAGTTTGCCAGACCCTTGGCGATGCCCATTTCCAAACGCTCTGGGTTGGTCACGAACAGGTCATCACCGACCAGTTGAACTGTGTCGCCAACCGCCTTCGTTAGAGCCGCCCAGCCGTCAAAGTCGTCTTCATCCATGCCATCTTCGATCGAGCGGATCGGATAGTCTGCGCACAGTTTCGCCAGATAGTCGGCCATACCCGGGCCATCGAGCGACACGCCCTCGCCCGAGATTTCGTATTTGCCATCACGATAAAACTCTGTGGCGGCGCAATCGAGAGCGAGGACCACGTCTTTGCCAGGAGTGAAACCAGCCTGCTCAACCGAGGCCATGATGAAATCGAGCGCCGCGCGCGTGCTCGCAAGATCGGGGGCAAAACCGCCTTCGTCGCCGACGGATGTCGCAAGGCCCTTGTCGGACAGCCCCTTCTTCAGCGTGTGGAAAATCTCAGAACCCCATCGAACCGCCTCGGCCAGGGTCGGCGCGCCAACCGGCATCACCATGAATTCTTGAATATCGATCGGGTTGTCCGCGTGCTCGCCGCCATTGATGATGTTCATCATCGGCACGGGCAGGCGGTGGGCCGAAACCCCGCCGAGGTAGGAGAACAGCGGCAGGCCACGCGCATTCGCCGCTGCTTTCGCCACCGCCAGGCTCACACCCAGGATCGCGTTTGCGCCAAGGCGGCCCTTATTCTCCGTGCCGTCCAAAGCGATCATCGCCATGTCGATATCGCGCTGATCCTCGGCGTGCAGGCCGTTCAGCATTTCTGCGATTTCGCCGTTCACTGCATCGACCGCTTTCAGCACGCCCTTGCCTTTGTAACGCGCCGCATCGCCATCTCTCAGCTCAACCGCTTCATAGGCGCCCGTAGATGCCCCAGAAGGCACCGCAGCCCTGCCAAAGCTGCCGTCGTCCAGCAACACATCCACTTCAACGGTTGGGTTGCCCCGGCTGTCCAGAATTTCGCGGCCGTGCAGATCGATAATCGCAGTCATGTTTTGCTCCGGAGAGAATGTGTTGTATATTACTAAGACACCCCCATATAATGGAAGCAAATGCGCTCTATGCTTCGGATCAATTCCGCGCAAGGCGCGTTGGACCATTGAAGCGGGTGTGCCCCTATACATCCGCCGTGAATACGTATCTGGAGGATCAAAACAGACCATGGCTGACGCAAAGAAAACCAAACCCGCCGCGAAGAGCGGCAAGACCACGGCTAAGAAGGCTCCGGCGAAGAAGGCATCCACTGCCAAGAAGGCCGCACCGAAGAAAACGGGCGCGACCGCGAAATCCGCTGAAAAAATGCCTGCCGTGCCGGTTGAAACTGGTAGCGAGCACCGTACTGAAGCGAAAAGCCGCTTTAACGCAGCGCTAGAAGAGGCCAAAGCAGGCGCAGCCGCACTGCGCGCTGAAGCTGGGACACGCGCTGGATCTTACCGGGAGAATGCAATGAATAAGAGTGACGATTTGGTGGCAGACGCCAAGGCTTACGGCGATCAAGCCAAAACCAAGGCGAGCGAACTGGCCACGGATGGTAAGGCCGCAACCAGCGACGCAATCGCATCGGTTGGCCGCGTTGTTGGCGATACGGCCGCTCAAATCGACGAGCGTTTTGGCGAACAATATGGCGATTACGCCCGCAAGGCATCGCGCACTCTGGTCGAAGCCTCAGCGAAGCTCGATGCGAAGAGCGTTGATGAACTGGGCGAAGACGCCCGCGAAATGGTCCGCAAGAGCCCCGGCGTTGCCGTTGGTCTGGCTGCCGTCGCAGGCTTCCTGATCGCGCGCATGTTCCGCGGCTCAAACGATTAAGCTGCGCTTGCAAGGGGCTGTGCATGCGCGATGAGGAACAGCCAGACCGTCTGGGAGAGGATGCGAATTCTCACCCGGATGCTGCGCCAGCGGGCCTGAGTCCGGTGGAGAGCGAGGCTGTGCCTGATGACGCTGACACCCCCTTGCCCGACAATACAGATGACGATGAATTCAGCGAGTCTCTGACCGAAGAGATTGCTGCGCTAATCGATGATGGGCGCACCTATGCCGAGGCAGAGCTTGCGTTTCAGAAACGGCGTGCCGGTCTGGCCGGGCGCAAGGTCGGCGGCGCGCTCATCTTCGCAATCCTGGCGCTCATCCTGCTGCATTTGATGTTCATCGCCTTGGCCGTCGGCATGGTGATTGCGCTGGAGCCCTTGGTCACGATCTGGGGCGCGATTGGTATTGTCGTCGGCGTTCTGCTGCTCGGTGTGATCGGCTTGCTACTGCTGGTTCGCAGCAATGCTCTTGGCTTAGTCGCGCTGTTCATGGGCGATGACGAGGCATGAGCAAGCTGGATGAGCAATTCCTTGAAGACCGCGAGCTACGCAACGCGGCCCTTGCCGCGCTCAAGGACGATATCACCCACCTCAAAACCGGCCTGTCCGGCAAGGGTTTGGCAGAGCGCACCGTGCGCCGCATTGGTACAGGCGCGAAAGACGCGCTGGGCGATGCTGGCGAAGTGGCGAGCGACAATCGCGGGATTATCGCGCTCTTGTTTGGCGCGATCGCCCTGTGGTTTGCGCGCGGGCCCATCCTCGAAGGGCTGGGCCTGGAGCTGATCGGAGCCGGCGAAGACGATGACGAGGCCGAGGATAACCTCGAGGCAGAAGTCTTAGAGGACGACACATTGGATGATGGCGAGGAAATCGCCGAAATTGAAATAGCCGCAGAGGACGCAGCCCCTACCCCCGAGGATGCGCCCAGTGAGACGATACCCGGAGACGACAATGACTGACACAGGCGACAAGCGCGATGAACTGCGCGCCAAAATCGAAGCCAGCGAGCGCCGCAATGCAAAGCGGACCATCGGCGATGATGCGGCAGAGGCAGCGAGCGCAGCGAGCGAGTTCGTCAAAAAGAATCCCGCCGTGGCGATTGGCGGCGCGGTCGCAGCAGGCCTCGCGGTTGGCATGATGACGAAGCTGGGCCGCCGCGCGGCTGGCAAGGCCGCCAAAGGCGCGGTGAGCGGCGCGAAGAAAAGCGTAGAGACCGTCAAAACCGCCTCTCTCACTGGCGCCAAGAAACGCAGCAACGAGGTGCTATCGCTTATCGGCGACGCGGTGATCGCATATGGGATCAAGGCGATTGATAGCGCGATGGATGCCGCGCAAAGCGGGCAAGATGCGATCGAAGACTTGAGCGATGCCGGAACCGCAAAAGCGCGCGAGCTCAAACGCGATGCGAGCCATGTGGTGGGCAGCGCCAGCGACACGACGCGCGCGATTTCTCGCCGAGCGACGCGTAAGGCAGAGCGCGCGGTGCGCGACATCAAGGGCCGCGTCACCCGCTAAGCTTGACGTCGATCCATGTGTTAATGCGCAGGGCTTGCGCGCAGCCACGCTTGCTTTAAGGCGCGCGGAGACATTCTTGCTCCCCAAGGAAAGGCGCCAAACATGGAAGAAACCACTCCAACCCAGAAGCTCCACCTCGTCATGGGTGGCCGCGTAACCGACCCTCGCGGGATCGAGTTCGCTGATCCAGAAAGCATCCACGTTGTCGGCGTGTTCAGTAGCTACGATGCCGCGGAAGAGGCATGGCGCGCTCAAGCTCAGCGCACCGTCGATGATGCTGAGATGAAATATGTGGTGGTGCACATCCACCACCTCCTCACGCCTGACGCCTAAGCGCCCTCGCCACGGCGAGGTCCAAGCGCGGTGGAATACACCATTCGTCCATACCGCGATGCCGATGCAGATCGGCTCGCCAAAATTATGCAGTCCGCGATCCTTGCAATCGGCCCCAGCGCCTATTCGCCAGAGCAGATTGATGCTTGGGCTGGCCGCGTGCCGGGCGGCGAACGGTTTCGCGAACGCGTGACGGCGGGTGCGGCAATCTTCATCGCTGCTGACACAGATGATGTGGCTCAGGCCTATTCGCTGCTGGAGATTTCAGCGGAGGACAGCGGCCACCTCGATCACCTCTATTGCCACCCGGACCACACGCGGCGCGGCCTAGCCGAAGCGGTTCTTAGCGCTGCGGAAACCCACGCACGCGAGCAAAGCACCTTCCGGCTCTTTACCGAGGCGAGCGAACTCGCCCGCGCCGCGTTTGAGCGTGCAGGCTACGTGGTTCAGCATCGCCGTGACTTTGAATTAGACGGCGTGCCAATCCACAACTTCGCCATGGAAAAGCTGCTCAAGTAGAGCAGCTTCTCCCGCAAAATTTAGATGAATTCGATCTTGTCGACGAGGTAGAACTTGTCGCCAGACGGCACCGTCACTTCGATCTCGTCTTCGACCTGTTTGCCGATCATCGCGCGCGCCAATGGCGAGCTGAACGAAATGCGACCAGCGGCGGCATCAGCCTCGGTCTCACCAACGATCTGATACTTGATCGGCTTGTCATCATCGTCGAGCAAGGTGACGGTCGCGCCGAACACGATTTTGTCGCCAGTCAGCGTCGATGGGTCGATAATCTGAGCGCGGCTGACCTTGCTTTCGATATCGCCAATCATGGCTTCGACCTGGCCCTGACGCTCTTTTGCAGCGTGATATTCCGCATTCTCCGACAAATCGCCATGCGCGCGAGCTTCCTCGATCGCATCAACAATTTTCGGGCGTTCATCACGCAAAGCCTTCAGATCGGTGGTTAGCCGCTCATAGCCCTCAGCCAGCATTGGAACTTTTTCCATCGTCGCCATTCCGTCTCTTTCTATTGACGTAAGTGCCCGAAACTATGGGTCATTTCATGCATCACCGCTTCTGCCGAGGCGGCGAGATTGCATCGAAATGTCGGGAAACTTCGCTGTATTACCTAGCTATAATAGTCCTGCAATGCGCGGACTTCAAGCTGGCTTGGCTTTACAGCGCCAATTGCCGCCGCCGCAGCCTTCGATGCGGTGGCCGTTGTGTAGTACGGAACCTTCTTTTCCAAAGCGGTGGCGCGGATCGATTTTGAGTCCCGCAGCGATTGCCAACCTTCGGTCGTGTTGAAGATCAGTGCGATCTCGCCGTCGATGATTTTGTCGACGATATGCGGCTGGCCTTCTGCGACCTTATTGACCTTCTCAACTGCCAAACCCTGCTCGGCCAGATAGGTCTGAGTGCCGCCGGTCGCGACCACTTTGAAGCCTTTGTCGATCATACCGCGCACGGCGGGCACGATCACGCTCTTGTCGCTGTTCTTGACCGAGACAAACACAGTGCCTTCGCGTGGCAGGGTCATGCCTGCGCCCAATTGCGATTTGAGGAAGGCGGCCTCGAAATTGGTGTCGATGCCCATCACTTCGCCGGTTGATTTCATTTCCGGGGTCAAGATCGGATCGGCGCCTGGGAAGCGAGCGAATGGGAACACCGCCTCTTTGATCGCCATATAAGGCAAATCGCGGCGGAAGGCCGGGAAGTCCGCCAGTTTCTCGCCCGCCATGACGCGAGCAGCGATCTTGGCCACAGGCTGGCCGATGGCTTTGGCCACGAACGGCACCGTGCGGCTGGCGCGCGGGTTCACCTCGATCAGATAGACGACCTGCTTGTCGCCCTCTTCCTTTACCGCAAACTGAATGTTCATCAGGCCGCGCACACCCAGAGCAAATGCCAGCGCTTCTGCCTGACGCTCCATTTCAGCGATGGTTTCTGGCGGCAGCGAATATGGCGGCAGTGTGCAGGCGCTGTCGCCGGAATGCACGCCCGCCTCTTCGATATGCTGCATCACGGCGGCGACGCGCACTTCTTCGCCATCGCACAAAGCATCGACATCGCACTCAATCGCATCGCGCAGATATTGGTCGATCAGCACGGGGCTCTCGCCCGAGACGTTAACGGCGGTGTTGATGTAATCATCAAGCTGAGCCTCAGAATCGACGATTTCCATCGCCCGCCCGCCTAGCACATAGGATGGCCTCAGCAGCACGGGATAGCCGATATGCGCAGCGACGGCGGCGGCTTCATCGCGGCTGCGCGCGATGCCATTAGCCGGCTGCTTCAGGTTGAGCTTGTTGACGAGCTTGGCAAAGCGCTCGCGGTCTTCGGCCAGGTCAATCGCATCAGGCGATGTACCCAGGATCGGAATGCCTGCATCCTCCAGCGCCTGAGCAAGTTTCAGCGGCGTCTGCCCGCCAAACTGCACGATCACACCCACGAGCTCTCCGGTGGATTGCTCGACCCGCAAAATCTCCAGCACATCTTCCGCTGTCAGCGGCTCAAAATAAAGCCGGTCCGATGTGTCGTAGTCGGTCGAAACGGTCTCTGGATTGCAATTGACCATGATGGTCTCAAACCCAACCTCTTCCAGCGCGAAGCAGGCGTGGACGCAGCAATAATCGAACTCGATACCCTGTCCGATACGGTTCGGACCGCCGCCCAGAATAACAATCTTCTTGCGATCCGATGGGTCCGCCTCGCACTCCGGCTCTCCGAATGTCGGCGCCTCATAGGTCGAGTACATATAGGGCGTGATCGCCTCAAATTCGGCAGCGCAGCTGTCGATCCGCTTAAACACAGGGCGCACGCCCAGACGTTCGCGCAGCGCGCGCACTTCATCTTCGCTGGTTGCACCCGCCATCGCGTGGAGCGCATCATGCAGCAGCCCGCTGCGCTTTGCCTGTGTCTCTGCCATGCCGCCCGCAACCCCGACGGACCTCACCGCCAAAGTCGCCAGCCGCTTGTCAGAAAAGCCCATGGCTTTGAGCGCGCGCAGTCCGTCCGCGTCTTGCGGCAGACCGTGTTGAGCAATGTCATTCTCTGCCGCGACAATCGCCTCAATCTGGCGCAGGAACCACATGTCATAGCCGGTGATCGGCTGAATATCTTCCGGCGTCATGCCCTCGCGCATGGCCTGAGCAACATTCAGAAGGCGGTCCGGTGTGCGCTGGCTGAGCGCGGCGGTGACGACATCGCGGCTCACCCCTTCTAGCTCGCGGACGCGGTTGAACCCGTCGAGCCCGGTTTCCAGACCGCGCAATGCCTTCTGCATGGATTCCTGGAAGTTGCGGCCAATCGCCATCACTTCGCCGACCGATTTCATTGCGGTGGAAAGCTTCGCCTCTGACCCTTTGAATTTCTCAAACGCAAAGCGCGGGATCTTGGTAACGACATAATCAATCGTCGGTTCAAAGCTGGCCGGGGTCGCGCCGGTGATCTCATTGGTGATCTCGTCCAGCGTGTATCCCACCGCCAGTTTCGCCGCGACGCGGGCAATCGGGAAGCCGGTGGCTTTGGAAGCCAGCGCAGATGAGCGCGACACGCGCGGGTTCATCTCGATCACAATCAAGCGGCCATCCTTGGGATTGACCGCGAATTGCACGTTCGACCCGCCGGTTTCCACGCCAATCTCGCGCAGCACATTGAGGCTGGCGGTGCGCATGATCTGATATTCTTTGTCAGTCAGCGTCAGCGCGGGGGCGACCGTTATGCTGTCGCCAGTGTGCACGCCCATCGCATCGACGTTCTCAATCGAGCAGATGATGATGCAATTGTCCTTGCGGTCGCGCACGACCTCCATCTCATATTCTTTCCAACCGAGCAGCGATTCCTCGATCAGAACCTCGGTGGTGGGCGATGCGTCGAGCCCTTCGGAGACGATCTTGTCGAACTCCGCCTTGTTATAGGCGATGCCGCCGCCTGTGCCGCCAAGCGTGAAGCTGGGCCGGATAATCGATGGCAAGCCAGTGCGCTCCAGAATTTCGCGCGCTTCTTCCAGCGTGTTGGCGACACCGCTGCGTGCGCTTTCAAGGCCAATGGAATCCATCGCATCGCGGAAGCGCTGGCGGTTCTCCGCCTTATCAATCGCATCTGCCTTTGCACCGATCATCTCAACGCCGAATTTCTCCAACGTGCCATCCGCATCCAGTGCGAGCGCGCAGTTAAGCGCGGTTTGCCCGCCCATCGTCGGCAGCAAGGCCATTTTCTCATCAGGATGCGCCGCGCGCTCTTTTTCGATGATTTTGGTGACGATCTCTGGCGTGATCGGCTCCACATAGGTGCGATCGGCGAATTCCGGATCGGTCATGATCGTGGCTGGGTTGGAATTGACCAGAATGACCCGGTAACCTTCCTCTTTCAGCGCCTTAATCGCCTGAGTGCCCGAGTAATCGAACTCGCACGCCTGACCGATGATGATCGGCCCTGCACCAATGACGAGAATGGAAGATATGTCGCTGCGTTTGGGCATCTAGGCGTGACCCTTAAAAGGATGGTTGTGGTGGGTGAGAGGCATGGCGGCGGGGATCATCCGTTGGTGCCCCAAATTCTTAGGCGTAAGCCGACATCTTCGGCTGAGCGGACACAGGCGACCTTCTCTTCAGAGAGTTTCGGATCGACTATCGTGAGCAATGAAACGCCATCGGTCGCTTGCGAATAGATCGTCCGGCCAAGCTGGCACTGATCAACAATCGCCTGGAGCACTTTCTTCGGCTCGCGGTAATATTGGTCGGCACCAGCCGTTCCAGGAATGCCCGCGCCGGAGTAAATTTCGATCTGATAGCGCGCGGTGGCCTTGATAGCATCATCATGCTTTGCCGCGTCATAGTCTTCGATCAGATATTGCTCCTGCTTCGCCGGCGCGGCGCAGGCCGAACCGCTGACGAACAATGCCGCGCAGGTGCAGGAGAGCAGCAGCTTTGTGTGGCTGACCATCGGTTACACGCCCCCGCCATCGGCGCTACCGCCGCTCGAGTTCTGAAGCTTGAAACTGATCAGGCGCATTCCCGGCTTTTGCATGGCGCATCCGGTGGCAAGCACCTGATCACCCGGTAGCGCCCTACCGCGCACGCGGTAGAGCGAGGGATCTTCACCGAAATAGAACGCGCCATCTTCCGTCACGCTCAGCTCCATAAAGGCGGCAACAGGCGGCGCGGTCGCGCCAAAAGCAGAGGTGCGCAACGAGCCGCGCGAATCCCCGGAGGCGGGAACGATCATCTCATTGATCGCCATCAGTTCCATCTTGGTGATGTCGAAAGCATAGGTCGGGACCACCTGCCCCTCGGCCGCCTCCAACAATTGCTTCACTTCAAGCTTGCCGGACAGGCGCGCGGCGCATTCCTCAGCGGCCTCATCGCCCTCACGCCAATCTTTATCTTCGAATGGATTTTCGCACGCCGCAAGGGGCAGCATCGCCATCGCGGCAAGAAAGGCGCGCGCATTGCGCATCAGAAGGATGGCACTTGCATTTGGCCGTCGGGCAGCTTGATCGTTGCCTCAGCGTTCAGTTCTTTAAACTGGCCCTTCACGCAGACAATCATGTTCACCATCGCATCATTGTCACGCAGGCTACTGAGCACAATTTGCGAGCGGCCGAAGCTGTCAGAGCCAAAGCTGGCATCGGTAAGCTCGCATTCGGTGATGATGTGCTCATATTGCGCGCGATTGAGCGGTTGCTCCTCGCCCTGATGCGCAAGATCGCTGGCGGGGTTGGAGCAGGCCGCGAGAGCAAGCACTGACAAACCGCAAATCATTATTCGGACCATCACTTTAGACCTCCAACAAATTTTTCAAACAGATAGAAGCTGTCTTGCGGGCCCGGAGAGGCTTCTGGGTGGTATTGCACACCGAACGCGCGCTTGCCCTTCACCGAAATCCCGCAGTTTGAGCCATCGAACAGCGATACGTGGGTCTGCTCAAGCGTGTCAGGCAGGCTATCCGCATCCACTGCAAAGCCGTGATTCATGCTGGTGATCTCGACCAGCTCCAGCGTCTCGCCCCAGCCCTTGCCAACGCGCTGAACCGGATGGTTCGCGCCGCGGTGTCCCTGGTGCATTTTCACCGTCTTCGCGCCCGCGGCGAGCGCCAGCATCTGGTGACCGAGGCAAATTCCGAACAGCGGCATATCACGCTCCAGCAGAGCCTTGATTACCGGCACCGCGAACTCACCGGTTGCCGCCGGATCGCCCGGCCCGTTCGACAGGAACACGCCATCAGGTGATAGCGCGAGGATATCCTCCAACGAGGTCTGCGCGGGCACCACGGTCACTTTCGCGCCGGCCCGCACCAGATTGCGAAAGATGTTGTCTTTCGCGCCGTAATCAATCGCGACCACATGCGGGGTCGTATCACGGGCTGCGCGGCCATAGCCGTGACCGAGGCGCCAATATCCGCCTTCCCAGCTTTCCTGAGTATCACGCGAAACACGGCTAGCGAGGTCCATGCCCTCTAGCCCGGCCCAATCCTGCGCGCGCTTGATCAACGCGGGAATGTCGAAAGTACCGCTGGGCGAATGCGCAATCACGGCATTGGGCGCGCCGGACAGGCGGATGCGGCGGGTCAGCGCGCGGGTATCAACTCCGGCGAGCCCGATCTTGCCATTGGCCGTCATCCATTCGGTGAAGCGTTCAGCCGAGCGGAAGTTTGATGGCTCCGTCACATCCTCGCGCACGACGCAGCCAACCGCGCCCTCCACCTGGCTTTCAATGTCTTCGCCATTGGTGCCGACATTGCCGATGTGCGGGAAGGTGAACGTGACGATCTGCGCCGCATAGCTGGGGTCGGTCATCACCTCTTGATAGCCGGTCATCGCGGTGTTGAAGCAGACCTCGCCGACGTTTTCGCCGGCAGCGCCGAAGCCGCGTCCCCAGATCACCGAACCATCGGCCAGAACAAGGACTCCTGTCGCGCCAGTGGGTTGCGCGCGAGAAGATGCGGTGTCGGCCATAGGGCGCTCCGAGTCAGTGGGTTTCCAGCAATGTCGCTAAGACCCATGGGCTAAGCTTGCACCTCGCCCACGTCAACCTATGTCAGGGCCCATATCTCAGCTAAAGAGCCAGTTGGCTTAAACCATCCACAAGAAAGACCACATAATGCGCGACACCATCAAAGCCGCCACGATTTCCGCGATGAAGGCAGGCGAAAAGGAGCGCACAGCAACTCTGCGCCAGATCTCCGCCAAGATTAAGGACCGCGATATTGAATTGCGCACGTCTAGCAAAGAAGTGCCGGATGATGAGCTGGTGACGTCAGTCCTCCAGAAAATGGCCAAGCAACGCCGCGAATCGATTGAGATGTACGAAACCGGCGGACGCGATGAGCTCGCGGCGAAGGAGAAGGCAGAGCTGGCAGTGATTGAGGAATTCCTGCCAACAATGATGAGCGAGGAAGAAACGGCCGCCGCTATCGCCGCAATCAAGGCAGAGCTTGGCGCGGACAGCATGAAAGATATGGGCCGGGTCATGGGCGAGCTGAAAAAGCGCCACGGCGCGCTGCTCGACGGCGGCATGGCGAGCGGGCTGGTCAAAGCTGCGCTTTCTTAAGGCGCGATCACGCACAGATTGTTCCACAAGCCGCGCTTGATTGCAGCGGCGACTAGGCGCATTTTCTTCTTATGGCACTTTCCCCGCAATGGCTGGACGAACTGCGCGCGCGTGTGACGCTGTCGACGGTCATCATGCGCACCGACAAGCTGCAAAAGGCCGGGCGCGAGTGGAAAGCGTGCTGCCCGTTTCACGACGAGAAATCGCCCAGCTTTACGGTCAATGACCAAAAGGGCTTCTATCACTGCTTTGGCTGCGGCGCGCATGGCGATGTGATCCGGTGGATGACCGACCAACGCGGCATGGGCTTTATGGATGCGGTCAAAGAATTGGCCGCTGAAGCTGGGATGGAGGTCCCCGCGCCCGACCCCGTGGCGGCGAAGAAGGCGGAAAAGCGCGCCAGCCTGATCGATGTAACCACCGATGCGCAGCAATGGTTCATGGACAATCTGCGCAGCGGATCGAGCGCAGAAGCGCGCGAGGCTCAGGAATATTTGAAAGGCCGCGGCCTCACCCGCAAAGTGCTGGATGAATTCGGCTTCGGCTATGCGCCAGAAAATAAGCAGGCGCTTGCGGGCGCGCTATCCAAGTTTGACGAGACGATGCTGGTTGAAACCGGCATGCGGATCGCCACCGTTGATGGCACCAAATACGACCGCTTCCGGGGCCGCATCATGCTGCCGATCCAGGATGCACGCGGGCGGGTGATTGCCTTTGGCGGGCGCATTTTGGGTAAGCGCGAGGGTATTGCGAAATATCTCAATTCGCCGGACACCCCGCTGTTCGACAAGGGCCGCACGCTTTACAACCTGCACCGCGCCTCCCCCGCCTCTCGGCAAACGAACCGGGTGATCGTGGTCGAAGGCTATATGGATGTCGTCGCGCTGGCACAGGCGGGGTTTGAGGATGCCGTCGCGCCGCTAGGCACGGCGCTGACTGAGATGCAGCTGGAAATGTTGTGGCGCATGGTCGAGGTGCCAACCCTGTGCTTTGATGGTGACAATGCGGGGCAAAAGGCGGCGATGCGCGCGATTGGCCGCGCCCTGCCGATGCTTGCGCCGGGGCGCTCACTCAACATTGTGCGCCTGCCCAGCGGCATGGACCCGGACGATCTGATCGCAAAAAGCGGGCCGCAGGCAATGGAGAAATTGTTGAGCGAACCTGCCAGCCTGCTGGAAACTCTGTGGGAATTTGAGCGTGATGCGCAGCCGCTGGATAGTCCCGAGGCCAAGGCGGGTCTCAAGAAACGCCTGCTCGATCATGTCGACACCATCGGGCACGGAGACATTGCGGCCCTCTACCGCCGCGAATTGCTGGACCGTTATTCCGCCTTTGCCTTCCCGCCGAGAGAGCCGCGCGGCGGATCAAGCTCCAACTGGCGCGGCGGCGACCGCCAAGGCTTTGGCAAACCGCGCAATCCAACCCTGTCAGCGGAGGCGCGCGGCCAATTGCAACGCGCCATGTCAGGCGGGATGCGCGATGCTCTATCGCGCGCCGTCATCGCAGGCCTCGTGCGCCATCCACACGAGATTTCACGCCACTCAGAGGCGCTCACCCGGCTCGCTCAGCTCGACCCGAAAACAAATGATCTGGTGGAATCCTTGTTCGAACTTGCAGAAACGCTTGATTCGGGAGGCACAAACGCCATATCAGAGGCGCAAGGCCTTCCCGCCCCACCGGACGATAGTCGTTATGCTTTCCTCAGAGAAGGCACCACACCGAGTGATGCGAGCGAGGAATTGGCTGAAGCTGTGTCGTTACTGGTCGAAAGACCTGCGCTGGATGCTGCGCTATTGGCAACCATCGCTAGGTTTGACGAAGACCCTGAAGGATCGATGGCTGAGCAAGCCCGGTTACGACAAAGCCAGACATTATTGAATGATCGATTGAAGGCCTTCGGGCGCCGCAAGGCCGCACAAGCGGCGACAACAGATTTAACCTCGACGCCAGATGACGATCCGGCGAGCGACTTTAGAACGGACTAATTGGGATCCATGGCTTCAAAAGCTAAAGCGCAAGATAAAGAAGATGCTCCACTGATCGACCTCAACGAGGCGTCAGTTAAGAAGCTCATGACCAAGGCGAAGAAAAAGGGCTACATCACCTATGATGAGCTCAACGAAGCTTTGCCGTCTGGTGAAATGAGCCCGGATCAGATCGAGGACATCCAAACCGCATTGTCGGAAATGGGCGTTCAAATCGTCGAGAACGACGAAGAGGCCGAGGCCGAAGCGGAACAAGAAGCCGAAGTTGCAGAGATGCAGGTCGGCGACGAGAAGAAAGACGCTAAAAAAGCACCCGCCGCAGCGGTCAAGAAGACCGGCACGGGCGAGCGCACCGATGACCCGGTCCGCATGTACCTGCGCGAAATGGGCGCGGTGGAATTGCTCAGTCGCGAAGGCGAGATCGCGATTGCGAAGCGGATCGAAGCTGGCCGCGACATGATGATCATCGGCCTGTGCGAAAGCCCGATCACATTCCACGCGATCATCCATTGGTCCGAGGCGCTCAACAACGAAGAAATGCAGCTGCGCGAGATCCTCGATCTGGACGCGATGCTTTCCAAGGAACCGCCTGCCGACAAGATGGCAGAGGGCGCCGAGGATGATGACGACGGCGAAATCTCTGAAGAGACCGCTGGCCCGACCATCCGCGACGATGATGACGATGACAGCGACGAAACATCCGACGAGGATGAAGAAGGCGAAGAAGGCAGCTCCAAAAGCGAAGAAGAAGAGGAAGAGGACAACACTCTTTCGCTCGCGCAGATGGAGGCCACGCTTAAACCAGATGCGATTGAGCGCTTTGCCCGCATCACCAAGCTGTTCAAAACCTTTGAAAAACTTCAGGCTGAGCGGGTCGACACTCTGGCTGCTGGCAATGAATTCCCGAAGGCCAAAGAGAACAAATACGAGAAACTGGGCGAAGAGCTGACGGCGGAAGTCGAAAGCATGCAGTTCCACGCGACCAAGATCGAATTCCTGGTCGACAATCTCTATGCCTTTAACCGCCGCCTCACCGCGCTGGGCGGCCAGATGCTGCGTCTGGCAGAGCGTCACAAGATCAAGCGGATCGACTTCCTCAAAAGCTATGTCGGCAATGAGCTTGACGACAGCTGGATCAAGGCGAACGCGAAGAAAGACAAGAAATGGGCCGCTTTCGTTGAGAAAGAAGGCGCAGCGGTTGAGCGCATTCGCACCGAAATCACCGATATTGCCGCCAACACTGGTATGGCTCTGCCGGAATTCCGCCGCATCGTGAACATGGTGCAAAAGGGCGAGCGCGAGGCGCGTATCGCCAAGAAGGAAATGGTGGAAGCCAACCTTCGTCTGGTGATCTCCATCGCCAAGAAATACACCAATCGCGGCCTGCAATTCCTTGATCTTATTCAAGAAGGAAATATTGGCCTGATGAAGGCGGTTGATAAATTTGAATATCGCCGCGGCTACAAATTCAGCACCTATGCGACCTGGTGGATCCGTCAGGCGATCACCCGCTCGATTGCCGACCAAGCGCGCACGATCCGTATTCCGGTCCACATGATCGAAACCATCAACAAGCTGGTGCGGACCTCGCGTCAATTCCTGCACGAGGAAGGCCGCGAGCCGACCCCAGAGGAAATGGCCGCGCGCCTGTCCATGCCTCTGGAAAAAGTGCGCAAGGTGATGAAGATCGCCAAGGAACCGATCAGCCTCGAAACGCCGATTGGCGATGAGGAAGATTCGCACCTGGGTGATTTCATTGAGGATAAGAACGCGATCATCCCTGTGGATGCCGCGATCCAGGCAAACCTCAAGGAAACCGTTACCCGCGTGCTCGCATCGCTGACCCCGCGTGAAGAGCGCGTGCTGCGGATGCGCTTTGGCATCGGCATGAACACCGACCACACTTTGGAAGAAGTGGGCCAGCAGTTCAGTGTGACGCGCGAACGCATCCGTCAGATCGAAGCAAAGGCGCTGCGCAAGCTCAAGCACCCAAGCCGGTCACGCAAGATGCGCTCTTTCCTGGATCAGTGATGTTGCTCGTTGGACAGGCTTTTCACAGCTGAATTGGAATAGTTTTGTCCGAGGAAAATTCCGCCGGATCGTTATTGGCAAATAGGCCGCTCATCGTGGCTGTCCTGTACCTGGGGACATTCTTCACCGGTGTGAGCGGTCTGGTTGGGATCGTGTTGGCATATGTCTTTCGCAGCGGCCCCAATGAGGACTGGGAACGCACGCATTTCGCGTACCTTATCAAGACGTTCTGGATCTTTGCTGCCGCGTTTGCACTAGCATTCGTTGCGGTTATCTTCGTTGTCGCTGAAGCGCCTGTTGGCGGTTTTTTAGCGCTTCCTGCTGCTGCATTGGGAATATTGGCGGGAGCGCGCTCTGTGCTTGCGATGATCAATGCAGCTCAGCAAAAGCCAATGCCGAAGCCAAATTCCTGGCTTCTATGAGGTCCGACTCCCCCTACCCCTTCATTGAGTCGTAAAGCGGCACCGTATCAGCAACCGGATCGAACCGCACCCAGGTCGCAATCGCGAGCGAGCCGACTAGGCACGCCGCTGCGATCATAAAACAGCGCTTTGCATTCACCGCCGGGATCATAGGGCCGAGCACTGGCACCAACAAAGCCGCGAGCAGCGACACTACCATCGGCACATCCGGGCCGACGCCTTGCATGAATTGATGCCCAAACTGCAGCATCAATCCCAGCACCACTCCCCCGCAGGCTACCGCGACCACTTTCGCGATTGCTCCGTCGGACTTGCCCGTCACCACCCCAAGAATTCCGGCGAGCAGCAGCGGCCACACCACCAGAAATGCGGTGGTGGGGACGAATATCTGCATGGCGAGAGCGATCAGAACACCCACAATGCTCCCGCGCCGTCCCGCCCACAATGGCGCGCTGACCGCGAGCGAAGCGATACAAATCAGCAGCGCCTGCACCTCCAGCATCGGGATTGCAGCCAAGCGGTCGTAATAGATGCCCTCGCCGGCTCCCTGCCCTGAGATCGCATTGACTATGTAAAGCGTCAGCCCGCCGCCCAAGACCACCACCGCCGATGCGGCCAGGCTCTTCCACCAACCACCTGGCGCATTCATTCGCAGGCAAATTACATGCAGCACCGCGGTCATTGCGAACAACGCCCAGCCCACCAAGGTGCCGTAATGCAGCAGGAAAATTCCGAACACATCGAAGAACGTACGATCTTCCGCCGCCTCTGGCAGGGTATCCGCATTGGCAAGCGCCCGCGTCAGCTCCAGCGTCTGATCGCCCATATCCTGCACCGCGCCCTGGTCCAGGTTCTCCGGGGTCGCCTTGGGAGAGTGATACAGGCCCGGCCTACCGATAAAAGACAGGTTGTAGGCCACATAAGGCCGCGCTAGCGCAGGCGTCAGATCGGTATCATTGGGCAGAACCTCATAAACAAAGGTCGCCAGCGAAGACCCACCGGGCCGCGAGACGGCATCCGCATAGAGCTCAATCGCTGCGCCATTGTCTTTCGAGGTCTGGAACAGGGTCGTGCGCCCGCCCGCGCCGCGCGCCTCCAGATTGATGATGGCGCCGACCCGGTCCGCCAGCGGGTTCTCATCGATGAATTGCTGCGCACCCAGCAGGCCCAGCTCCTCACCATCGGTCAGCAGCACGATGATATCACGCGCGGGCTGCCCTCGGCTGGTGATCGCGCGGACCGCCTCCAATATGCTGGCAACACCCGCTGTATCGTCAGAGGCTCCGGGCGATCCCCAAACCGTATCGTGATGCGCCATTAGAGCGATGGCGGGCTTTGCACGGTCCTGTCCAGGGATCACGCCAATCACATTGGTCAGGGTCAGCGCATCCGGCGCATTCCCGCTCCACCGGCCAAATCGTGCCAAACTGCGCTCTGGCACCGGCCCTTCGACCAGCGAGATCTCCGCGCCCAACGCCTCCAACTCAGCAGCCAGATACTCGCGCACTTTCGCATTGGCGGCGGAACCGGTCGGGTGCGGCTCTGCGGCGATAATGCGCACATGCTCCATCGCCCGCTCGGCAGAAAAGCTCGCCTCATCGCTGTCGATGCTGACCGGGGATTGCGGCGTGGTGCCCATAATCGCCAGCGCAATGCCGATCAGAGCAGTCACAGCCAATGTCAGCCAGCGCATTCAATTTCCCCTGCTTTTTCCAAGCGATGCGCAAGCTTCTTCAGTATATTGCGGGAAAAGCCAAGGGCGACAAGCGAGCGGCTCACGTTATGGCGGGCCAAAGGGCTAAGGATTCATAGCGAATATTACGGGCTAGCAATGGACTCGCGGTTTTCGCTCCGGCGCATCACGCCGTTCATCGCCAAGTTCAGCGGAGAAATTGACCAACCCCTCAAACATCATGAACTGGCTGAACAGTGGCAATGTTTGTGCCCATGAGGCCCAACGGCTTCCTGGCTCAAAACGGCCGCCAATGCGGGTCGCATCCAAGTCCTCTTGGGTGGCGATCTCACCGGTAAACTCCGATTTCCAACCGACCCCGCCTGCATTCTCCTGCAATAAATATCCATCGCGATGCCTCATATCGAGGGCATAACCCCTTTTTGAGACCTCTAATGAAAGGTCGCCCAGCTGGTTCTGGCTGATGCCGTCAACGACCACCGCATTGCGCCCTTTTGTGATCACGACCTTGCTGGCGACATAGCCATTAGGGTTCCCGTCCCTCTGCTCAGTCTTGATCGTGATCTTTGCACCGTTTTCGAGCTTAAAAGTCGTCGTGCCCCAGAAATCAAACGACCGTATACCATCGCCACCGATGTGTGGATCGCCCCAGATTCTCGTGTATTCACTGGTGTTTGCGTTGAAGACTTCAATCTCGCTGGATCGCTCATCGAAATTGAGGGTGTAGCCATCCCCCAATTGCAGCTCGGCGCGACCTTCCCCGGTGGTCTTTGCAATCCATTCTTGCGCAGGCTCGGGGCTCGCACTGGCAAGGATTGGTGCGGCCAGAGTTGGAGGATGAAAGTCTGCACCTGGGTCGCAGTCGGTATAACAGCGCGCGACCATCAATTCCGGCGTGGCGGCCGAGGCAAAGCGTCCCGCGCCTAGCGGGTCTTGGAATTGGCCAGTAATATCGGGCGAAATTTGCACCGCGTCCCCAGAAAGGAGCGGATTCATCAGGCGCGTGATGACGGACAAACCACCGCCAATCGGGTTAATCATTGCAACTCCCCTATATTGCGGTCGCACTCTCCCACATTGCCAAGGGGGTTGCACTCTGCGTTTCGCGTAGATCGCCTCTACAAAACGCATAGATTTGGGGAAGCCGCCGGAAAAGCCGCTTGGTGGGCCTAGTCATCGGGCGCGCGAGCCCCTAAATCAGCTCGCATGCGTATAGCAATTGCATCAGATCACGCCGCTACCGAAATGAAAGCGGAAATCGCCGAATGGCTCATCGAAGAAGGCCATGAGGTGGCAGACCTTGGCCCGGCCGCCGGCGAGAGCGTCGACTACCCCGACTATGGCTATAAATTGGCGGAAGTCGTCGCGGAGGGAACCGTCGAGCGCGGCATCGCCCTGTGCGGATCGGGCATTGGCATTTCGATCAGCGTAAACCGCCACCCCGGCGTGCGCTGCGCGCTGGTGTCAGAGCCGCTGTCCGCTGCCCTCGCGCGCGAACACAACAATGCCAATGCCATTGCGCTGGGTGCGCGGCTGACCGGCATCGAGATGGCCAAGAGCTGCATCGCGACCTTCCTAGAAACAGAATTCGCCGACGCTGATGATCCCGCTGGTCGGCATCAGCGCCGCGTTGCCAAACTCGGCACCCCGCCCATCCAGACGACACGAATCGAGACCCACCAATGAGCACTGCACCTTCTGACGTTCTGCCCGTGATGGACGGCTTCTGGAACGATGACCTCGCCGCCGCTGATCCAGAAATCGCGGCCGCTGTCACCAGCGAACTCGCGCGCCAGCGCGACAAGATTGAGCTGATCGCGAGCGAAAACATCGCCAGCCGCGCGGTGCTGGAAGCAACTGGCAGCGTCTTCACCAACAAATATGCCGAAGGCTATCCGGGCAAGCGCTATTACGGCGGCTGCGACTATGCCGATCAGGTCGAAACATTGGCCATTGAGCGCGCCAAGCAATTGTTTGGCTGCAACTTTGCCAATGTTCAGCCGAACAGCGGCAGCCAGATGAACCAGGCCGTGTTTCTTGCTCTGCTAGAGCCGGGCGACACCTTCATGGGCCTTGATCTCAATTCGGGCGGGCACCTGACCCACGGCTCGCCTGTCAATATGAGCGGCAAGTGGTTCAATCCGGTCAGCTACGGCGTGACCGAGGGCGATGAGCTAATCGATATGGACGCGGTTGCCGCCACCGCGCGTGAGCACAAGCCGAAGCTGATCATCTGCGGCGGCACGGCCTATTCGCGCACTTGGAACTTTGGTGCATTCCGCGCGATTGCCGATGAAGTGGGCGCCTATCTGCTGTGCGATATGAGCCATATCTCTGGCCTCGTTGCAGGCGGCGCGCACCCATCGCCTTTCCCGCATTGCGATATCGTCACCTCGACCACGCATAAGAGCCTGCGCGGCCCACGTTCGGGCATCATCCTGTGGAACGATGAGAAACTGACCAAGCCGCTGAACATGGCAGTGTTCCCTGGCCTGCAAGGCGGCCCGCTGATGCATGTTGTGGCCGGTAAAGCGGTGGCTTTCCGCGAGGCATTGCAACCCGAGTTCAAAACCTATGCGCACCGGATCGTTGAAAACGCCCGCGCGCTCGCCGCAAGTCTGGAAGAAAACGGCCTGCGGATCGTTTCCGGCGGTACAGACAATCACTCCATGCTGGTCGATCTGACGGCGAAAGACGTGACCGGAAAGGCCGCTGAGGCTGGTCTCGACCGCGCTTGGCTCACCTGCAACAAGAACGGCATCCCATTCGACACACGTTCGCCATTCGTGACCAGCGGCATCCGTCTGGGCACACCAGCGGGCACAACGCGCGGCTTTGGCCCGCTTGAGTTCCGCACAGTGGGCAAGCTCATCGCAGAAGTCGTCGATGGCCTATCGAAGAACGGTCCAGAGGGCGATGCGCAGGTCGAGGAAAGCGTGCGCTCCCGCGTCAGCGAGCTTTGCTCTGCCTTCCCTGTCTATCCGGGCATGTAAGGACCAAGATCATGAGCACCCCGCAAGATGATGGTCCTGATTGGATTGAAGACACCAAGTCTGAACTCGCCGGTATGGCCAAGGAAGGGATGAAGCACCCTTCGACCAAGCCTGTGCTGACCGGCGCAGCGATTGGCGCGGTTGCCGGTGCAATCCTGCCCGTGATCAGCCTACCGCTCGGCCTTGCTGCGGGCGCTGGCATCGCCTTTTACAATCGTATCAAGAAGTAGCCCCAGACCATGCGCTGCCCCTTTTGCGCGAACGACGACAGCCAGGTTAAGGACAGCCGCCCGACCGAGGACGCAACCGCGACCCGGCGCAGGCGTCAATGCTCCAGTTGCGGCGCGCGCTTTACCACCTTTGAACGTGTGCAATTGCGCGAAATCGTGATCGTCAAAGCGGGCAATGACGGTCAGGAAGAACGGCGCGAGCCGTTTGACCGGGACAAGCTGGAACGCTCCGTCTCGCTCGCCTGCCGCAAACGCGGCGTGACACAGGACCGGATTGACCGGTTGGTCTCCGGCATTCAGCGCCAAGTCGAAACCGCCGGTGATGCCGAGGTGCCCTCTGCCAAGATCGGTGAAATGGTGATGGAGGGGCTGAAGCAGATCGACAGCGTCGCCTATATCCGCTTCGCCTCGGTCTACCGCGATTTCAGCGAAGCGCGCGATTTTGAGGAATTTGCCAGCACCGTGCAGGAAGCGGCGCAGGACTGATCCGCGCGCATGGCCAGCAGCAACCAGCCCATCATCGTCCTGGTCCGCCCGCAAATGGGCCAGAACATCGGACACGCCGCGCGCGCCATGCTCAATTTCGGGCTGACCGAGATGCGCCTGGTCGATCCACGCGATGGCTGGCCCAATCCCGCCGCTGGCCCAACGGCTGCTGGCGCGGATATCGTGCTGGAGCAAGCACAGGTCTTCTCCACTACGGAGGAAGCGGTGGCCGATTGCGCGAACATCTACGCCACGACCGTGCGCAAACGCGGCGTTTCAAAGCCGGTCGTTACCCCGGATGAGGCGGCGCAGGAAATCAAAGCTCAACCCGGACGCAGTGCGATCCTGTTCGGCCGCGAGGCATCCGGCCTGGCAACCGAAGACGTAGGCCTAGCGCGCAGCATTTTGACCGTGCCGATCAATCCAGAATTTGGCTCACTCAACTTGGCGCAGGCGGTGATCTTGTGCGCTTACGAATGGTCAAGAGTGGTGCGCAGCGAGGCTGGCCTTGCCCAGCCACCGCAAGAGGACCTGCTGCCCCCTGCCCCTCAGGAAGAGCTCGACGGATTGGTCGGGCACTTTGAACAATTGCTGGAGCCCAAGGGCTATTTCCTGCCCGAGCCACGACGCGAGGCAACCGCGCAAACCTTACGCAATGTGCTGACCAAGCCGGGGTGGAATCGCCTGGAAATCCGCACCTTGCGGGGGGTCTTGTCCTCACTCGGGCGGACGCGGCGCGATCCCTAGACCAATGGCGCTCCAAATACAGGGCGGCGAAGCGGCGACAAAGGCTTGACGCGCCCCGCAATCCTGCTATTCGCGCGCCTTCGCAAATTGGCTCCGCACCCCGGTGAAGCGGTAGCCGCGTTTGAGACATCTCAAGCGGAGCGATGCCGGGTTCAACGGTCGCCACTGGGGCGGCTCATGCAATTTGAAAGATATATCTATGACGAAGCGTACCAGCTCGAAGCATAAACTTGACCGCCGGATGGGTGAAAACATCTGGGGTCGTCCAAACTCTCCAGTGAACAAGCGTTCTTACGGTCCTGGCCAACACGGTCAGCGTCGCAAGAGCAAGATGAGCGATTTCGGCCTTCAGCTGCGCGCAAAGCAAAAGCTCAAAGGCTATTACGGCGATGTAACCGAGAAGCAGTTCCGCAGCACCTATAAGGATGCGACCCGGATTAAGGGCGACACCGGTCAGAACCTGATCGGCCTGCTTGAGCGCCGTCTCGACATGATCGTTTACCGCGCGAAATTCGCACCAACGATCTTTGCCGCGCGTCAAATCGTCAGCCACGGTCACATCCTTGTGAACGGCGTAAAGTGTAACATCGCCAGCCGCCGCTGCGATGTGGGCGACGTGATCAGCCTGGGTGCGAAAGCCAAGGAAATGGCGCTGGTGATCGAAGCGCAAAGCCTGCCAGAGCGTGATATTCCTGACTACGTTGCGCCTGACGGCACCGACAAGATCACTTTCACCCGCGTACCGAAGCTCGACGAAGTGCCTTACCCGGTAACGATGGAACCAAACCTCGTGGTCGAGTTCTACTCGCGCTAATTCCCGCGAGCATCTGATACGAAACAGGGCGGCCTTTACGGGCCGCCCTTTTTGTTTGTGATAGGATTTGGCTCTCCGGCAGCGACGACGCCCTGTCGCAAGTCGTCTTCCGTATCGCAAAAAGTGGAACTTCCGCTCTCGACCCATTTACGGACATCGCGATCGATTGGCTTAGTCGTACACCTTCAAAACGTCAGCCTCTCCGACATATCCGCCTTCCCACAGATAGAACTTGGATGATTTCTCGACTAGCGGCACAGCATCCTTGCCGGATAACGGAAATACGAAGTCCACTTCTCGGGTCTCTCCGAGCTCCATTGGGCCATCGAGCAGTATTGGAGCGCCATCGCTGGCTGGTGCTTTGGCTCTCCTATCTTCGAACGGATCTTTCACCGCCAAGCAGGGGCACATCCAACCTGGCCGTATGGGCGTTGAGCGCGCGGACGCGTCGATAGGATAGAGCCACAGCGGAACCCTCCAGTGTGGGGGTTTTGAGGCAAGGAAAGTTGCGCGATCTTCTAAAGACATCCGGAATTATAGGGCTGTTGAAATTGAAAGAGCAACGACTGCTTTCACCTCCAATTGCGGTCATTCGCTTTCGCCTGTATCATTTGCAGATGAAGCGAGCGATCAGGGATATCGGTTTAGGATGCGCCGCGTTGCTCTTTCTTTTTATCGTTGCCGCATGGCTCGGTTGGCCACCAGCTTGGGACCTTCTCTTCGGCACGGCCTATTGCCTTGACGGATACGGCGGCTGCCCTTGGGACTAGTGTCCGCTTTCACCCCCAAATTCAGTCGTAGTGAGGCTCATGCGTAAGTTCTGGTAGCTGACTGGCCGCTAGTTCTATTATCGCGCTTCAAGCGGCTATTCTGCTGCGGACCCAAGGGCGGCCACTCATTTGAGCAACGGACGCTGACGCATCTCTCAAAGTCCAGTCCACCGGCTCAAGATGACGCTCGCTTCATAAAGCGACCGCGCAGCAGCCCTAGGAACACGAACAGCGCAGCAAAAGACAGAAATATCATAAGTACTAAAGTGCTGTTTCCGCCGGGTCCAAGGTCTTCCTGACGCGAAACCATAAATTGATGAACGAGAACGAAATTCGGGTCCATATCAATAACCCCATCCAAAGAGCGCTTCGTGAAACCTGAAGGGGACGTCCGCAAATAGCCGTTGGTGCGGACGGCGACACCCAGTTCGGACGGACCAGTGTAGATTTCTGCGAGCTGTTCGTCCGTGATCGATTCTGCGATCTCCATGACGCCTAGAGCGGGTCCCCGGGTGTCAGTCGCTGAGGTGGAGTACAGCGGAATGAGCTTGTGCCGCTTGCGTTCGCGGCTCTCGTCTTTGGTGCCGACATCATCGATCATGACAGCCGGATCGGCCTGGGCAAGAAGAACCACTTCGTTGAAAGTGTAGTCGTATGCCTCTGGATCCAGTTCTTCGATTGCAATCGGTGCTGGCGCTGGCTGTGCTATGGCGGCTGCACGCTTGCCGTCATACCAATGACTAAAAGTGGCACCGACAATCCCGATAACAACGCAAATACAAGCGATGATATAGTACCATTTCGGCTTTTGTCCGAAGCTCTGCTCCCAATAAACATTCATGTTCATTCCGCCCTTCACAACCCAGGTGTAAGTTCGCCAATAAGCCTCATATCAAGCCGGGCAGTTGCCTACGTTTTGCATGTCTACTGCCATACCCAATGTGGCTTGGCCTCCGTCCTTTTTGTCGATCGAAATCTTACTCATATTACCCTGAATAGTGCCGTCATCGCCGCTAAAGCGATACTGCATCGATGATTCGAGGCTGAGACTTCCATCTTTCGGTGAAGGCTCAAGGCATGCCATTTCCGCCTCGATAGTTGCGGCTGTCGAGGTGTCGCTCTTTTTTGTGCAGGTGGCCCGTTGATCCGCGCCGATCTTCATCATCAATTCGGTCCAATCCCCCCGGACCGTTTGTGTATCGGTAACACAAAAACTCCAGTCAGTATTGCTGTTGATCGCATTCGCCATTTGCGATCGAAGCCCGTCAGCTGTTTCTGCATCGATGCTGGTGTCCCGTAAAATCGGTATTTCGACCTTGATCTGGTAGAGGCCGTTCTTGATCTTGCCAGCGTCAGCATGGGTTACGTCATCGGTGCTATCGGAAGAACTTTCGACAATGTCGGGTGAGGGAGCATTGCTATTCTCTTGAACACCAGTGGATTGCGTAAGGTCATCCCTCGATGACTCCTCGCCTTCGCCGACGTTGTCGCAAGCGGTGCAGAGCAAAAGGACTAGTGCAGCAAAACGTTTGTTTGTACCCATAATTCACACCTCTAACCTGCAACCAAAATTGAATTTTTTGGAGTTAATGCCATCTGAACACCGGTGAAATGGCAGAGCAATGAGCGGCTGGTAGCTATAGCTCAACCTCAGCTAACTGTTTACACAGAGGCGGAAAATTGGACGTCCGCTCCCACCCCCAGAAACAGACGTCATCGCTGTTTGTCGCTGATCCAATAGCGGACGTTTCCAACGCACTGGGCAGACCTAATCCCGCGTGCGGTCCCATTCCTCGAATTCGTAAGCGATTGAGCCTTCGACCAAGCGCTCCCAAATGTCGCCGATGACATTGCCCGGCAGTCCGCGCGCTTCTGCTTCGGCCACAGCGGCGGCGATCACGCTCGCCTTGCGCGCTTCATCGCGCACCACGTCGCGGCTGGGCTTAATCCGAGCCGCCGCCCGCATATAGCCAAAGCGCCGCTCCAGCAGGGCCACCAACTCCCGGTCGGTCGCATCCACGCCTTCGCGCACTTCGGTCATGCTCTCGCATTCGTCGGGAGCTTTGGGCATCACTTACGATCTTTCAGATAATCGCGCCGGAAATCAGCGGCAAAGGCAGAAAATGTTCCGCCCGCAATGGCACTGCGCATCGCCTTCATCAAGCTTTGGTAGAAGGCAAGATTGTGCTCAGTGACGAGCATCGCGCCCAGGATCTCTCCTGATTTTTGCAAATGGTGCAAATAGGCCAGCGAATAGGTGCTGCAGGTCGGGCATTCGCAGCGCTCATCCAGCGGCCCGGTGTCCTCTGCAAAGCGGGCATTGCGCAGGTTAATCGCGCCGTTCCAGGTGAACGCCTGGCCATTGCGGCCCGAACGCGTGGGCAGCACGCAGTCAAACATATCAATCCCGCGTTCCACCGCGCCGACTAGATCGTCTGGCTTGCCAACGCCCATCAAATAGCGCGGCTTATCCTCAGGCAGCTGGCCCGGCGCATAATCGAGCACGCCAAACATCGCCTCTTGCCCCTCGCCCACGGCCAGACCGCCGACCGCATAGCCATCAAAGCCAATGTCAGTGAGTTTCTCAGCGCTGATTTTGCGCAGCTCTTCATCAAGAGCGCCTTGCTGAATTCCGAATAAGGCTGAGCGCGCCGCATGCTCGCCGCCGCTGTCAAACCCATCGCGGCTGCGCTTGGCCCAGCGCATGGAGAGCTCCATACTCGCGGCGATTTCCTCGCGCGGACGGTCGGCGCGCGGGCATTCATCAAACGCCATCACAATATCGCTGCCCAGCAGGCGCTGAATTTCCATTGAGCGTTCGGGGGTGAGCATGTGTTTGGAGCCATCGATATGACTGCGAAACTCTACGCCCTCCTCGGTCAGCTTGCGCAGGTCAGATAGGCTCATCACCTGATAACCGCCGCTGTCGGTCAAGATCGGGCGATCCCAGTTCATGAACTTGTGCAATCCGCCCAGTTTCGCGACCCGCTCCGCACCGGGGCGCAGCATAAGATGATAAGTGTTGCCAAGGATAATATCCGCGCCCAGCGCGCGCACGCTTTCCGGCTTCATCGCTTTCACGGTGGCCGCCGTGCCAACCGGCATGAATGCGGGCGTAGCGATGGTGCCGCGCTGCATCTCTATGCTGCCGGTGCGCGCCTTGCCATCGGTGGCCGCGATGCTGAATTTGAAACGCTCGGTCATAAGTCGCGCAGCGCCTAGCGCGTCACTCTCGCAAGCGCCAGCCAGTCTTGAAGATGAATGCGATAATTGCCGTGCAAACGGCCAAAAACCCGAGCGTCAGACCGAGCGATAAGGCAATCGGCACATCCGAAGTGCCATAAAAGGTCCAGCGCAGCCCGCTGACCAGGAAGGCGATGGGATTGGCCAATGCGACCGAATTCCACGGCTCTGGCAGATCATCGATCGAGTAGAATGTGCCGCCCAGGAAAGTCAGCGGGGTGAGGATCAGAAGCGGGATAATCCCGAGTTTTTCAAACCCGTCTGCCCAGATGCCGAGAATAAAGCCGAACAAAGAGAAACTCGCCGCGATCAGCATTATGTAGAGCGCAGCGAACAGTGGGTATTTGATCTCGTAATCGACAAAGAATGTCGCCGTGACCAGGATGATGGCCGCGAGGATCAACCCCTTGGTCGCTGCCGCCCCCACAAATCCGATCAACGTCTCCGCCACGCCCACAGGCGCGGAGAGCAGCTCGTAGATCGTGCCGGTGAAGCGCGGCATATAGATGCCGAAGCTGGAATTGCTTGTGGTCTCTCCCAACAGGGTTAGCATGAGCAGGCCGGGAATGATGAAGGCGCCGTAAGCCACCCCGTCAACCGGCTCCATCCGCGCGCCGATGACTGTTCCGAACACGATGAAATAGAGCGATGTGGTGAGCACGGGCGAGAGGATCGACTGAAACGCGGTGCGCAAGGATCGCATCACCTCGCGCTTATAGATCGACCAGGTGCCGCGGATGTTGAAGGCGATCATGCTGGCTCCTCCTGCTCGGTCAGGAGCGAGACGAAGATATCCTCCAACGAGCTTTCACGAATATCAATGCCGGTGAAATCAATCCCCGCCGCGATTAGCGCTTTGGTAAGGTCAGCGACTTGCTGGCGGCCCTTGCCCGTCCCATCACCGCCACGAAAGCACAGCTCGCGCCCGTCTGCGCTGAGCTCCAGAGGAAATGCGGCAATGCTCGGTGGCAGTTCAGACAGCGGCTCAGCCAATTGCAGCACCGCCTCTGTCCGCCCTAGCCGTTTCATCATCGCGGCCTTGTCATCCACCATCAGGATCTTGCCGCCGCGAATGATTCCGACGCGGTCAGCCATTTCCTCCGCCTCTTCAATGTAATGGGTGGTGAGGATAATTGTCGTCCCGCGCTCGCGCAGCGCGCTGATCTGCTCCCACATATCCTTGCGCAGCTCGACATCGACCCCGGCCGTGGGCTCATCAAGGAACAACAGCTCTGGCTCATGCGCCAGCGCTTTGGCGATCAGCACACGGCGCTTCATGCCGCCGGATAGTTCGCGAATTTGCGAGCTTCGCTTCTCGTAAAGGCTAAGCGAGCGCAGAATTTCGTGGATGCGAGCCTTGTCAGGGGCATGGCCAAACAGGCCGCGTGAATAGCTGACCGCGCGCTCAACCGTTTCGAACATGTCGGTGCTAAGCTCTTGCGGGACCAGGCCAATTCGCGCCCGAGCGCTGCGCCAATCATTCTTCAGATTATGACCAAAGGCGGTGATCACGCCGCCGCTTGGCCGCACCAGCCCGCACACCGCACCGATCAGCGTCGTCTTACCCGCCCCATTTGGCCCCAACAGAGCAAAAATCTCGCCCTTGCGGATCTCCAGATCAACATCATCGAGCGCCTTTACGCCCCCGGAATACACCTTGCTCAGGCCTGCGATGGAGAGAATGGGTTCTTGCATGGCCTCTGGTTACGGCAGCAGCAGGGACGAGTCACCATAAGAGTAGAAGCGGTATTTGTTTTCAATTGCATGGGCATATACCGCCATCATCCGGTCTCGCCCCATTAGCGCGCTGACCAGCATCATCAGCGTTGATTTTGGCAGGTGAAAGTTGGTCATCAGACCGTCGACCACACGAAACTCATATCCCGGCGTGATGAAGATGTCGGTGTCTCCAGCAAAGGCTTCGATCTGGCCATCTGGCCGCGCCGCGCTTTCCAGCAAGCGCAGCGAGGTGGTGCCGACCGCGATCACCCGCCCGCCTGCCGCGCGCGCCGCGTTCAGGCGCTCGGCAACATCCGCCTCTATCCGGCCAAATTCGCTGTGCATTTGGTGATCGTCGGTGTCGTCCGCCTTCACGGGCAGAAATGTGCCAGCGCCAACATGCAGGGTCAGCGTCTCTCGCCCGATCCCCGCCGCATCAATCGCCTCGACCAGTTCAGGCGTGAAATGCAGCGAAGCCGTGGGCGCGGCAACCGCGCCATCTTCGGCGGCGAACATGGTTTGATAGTCTTTGAGGTCTTGCTCATCGACCCCGCGCTTGCCCGCGATATAGGGCGGCAGAGGCATGCGCCCGGCCCGCTCCAGCAGTACCTCGACCGGCTCTTCGCCTTCGAACATTAAGGTGAGGCTGCCATCGGCGTGGCGCGCCTCAGCGATGGCGGTCACCCCGCCGCCAAAAATCAGCTGATCGCCCTCTTTCACGCGTTTGGCATTGCGGATGAAGGCCTGCCAGCGGCGCAGATCGATCCGCTTGTGCAGAGTTGCGCCGATCTTGGCCTCTCCGCCTGCGCGCCGCCCCTCCAACTGGGCCGGGATCACGCGGGTGTCGTTGAAAACCAGCACGTCGCCTGCCTTGAGCAGGTCTGGCAAATCGCGAACGCCCTTGTCGGCAAAGGGCTCATCCCCGCGCGCCACCAGCATGCGTGCGGCATCGCGCGGGCGCGCTGGGCGCAGCGCAATCAGATCTTGCGGAAGGTCGAAATCGAATAAATCAACACGCATCGGCGGGGCCTTAGCCGCGAGCGCGCCATGCGGAAAGAAAAACTAACTGAGTGGCGCGCTTAGAGCGTCGGCAGTGATCTCTTCTTCTACCGCTGGTGCCGTTGGCATGGCTTGCGGCTTGTTGTCGCTGGCTAGCGAAGCCTGAAGAATGCGGGTTGGCTCGGTAGGCGGTTCGCCGCGATTGATCGCATCGACGCCGGCCATATTGCTGATCACACGGCCGAGATTGGTGTAGCGCTTATCCAGGCTGAAACGCGGATAGAACACGATGAAGAACTGGCTGTTCGCGCTGTCTTCCGAGGTCGCGCGCGCCATTGCCAGGCTGCCGCGAACATGCGGCATCGGGTTAAATTCTGCCTTCAAATCAGGCAGTTCAGAGCCGCCCTGGCCCGTACCGGTCGGATCGCCACCTTGGGCCATAAAGCCCTCAATCACGCGGTGAAAAATGATCCCGTCGTAGAACCCCTGGCGAGTCAGCGTCTTGATCCGCTCGACATGGTTCGGCGCCCAGTCTTTCTGCAAACGGATCGCCACGCGCTCTCCATTCGACAGGTCGAGCAACCAGATATTCTCGGGATCCTCGTTCATGTCGAAATTGACTGGTGTGTAAACCTGCCGTTCTGCAGGCTCAGCGGTCTCGGCCTCTGCCGCTGGCGTTTCGCCTTCCGGCTCGGCGTCCTGTGCAAAGGCGGCCTGAGGCGCGGCAAGCAGCGCAAGAGAAGCGGAGGCGCAGAGTAGTTTACGAAAGATCATGAAGTTCGTTTTTCCGGGCAATTTGTGTGTTGTTCGCGCTGTTTAACCACGCGCGCCTGACACTTCAATGAATGAGTGACGCGCCATCGACAGCTAAGCGTGGGCGCGAGGCAGCGTGATCGGACTAATAGTCGCCTTTCAAGCCGATTTCCTTGACGCGCACACTGACCTCCTCGCGCACCTCACTGCTGACGAAAGGCGTTATATCTCCGCCATATAGAGCAATCTCTTTCACCAATTTCGATGCAATCGGTTGGAGCGAGACATCCGCCATCAGGAACACCGTCTCGATATTCTCATCGAGCTGCTGGTTCATGCCCGCCATCTGATACTCGTACTCAAAATCCGCCACCGCGCGCAGTCCGCGGATGATCACATTGGCGCCTTGTTTGCGCGCGAATTTGACGAGCAGCGCGTTGAACCCCACCACCTCGACATTGCTCACGCCCATATTCGCAACCTCACGCTCCACCATTGCGAAGCGTTCCTCGGTCGAAAACATAGGGTTTTTGGACGGGTTGGTGGTCACCCCAATGATGAGCTTATCAACCAGCTTTGCCCCGCGCCGAATGATGTCGGCATGGCCCAGAGTGATCGGGTCAAAGGTCCCGGGATAAATTCCGATGCGTTCGCTCATGTCTACCGATCCCTCTCAACCACAAAGCGCGCAAGCGCCCGCAGCGTCTCTGCCTCTTCGCCATAGCTCGTCAGATGGCCAATCGCCTGATCGACCAGCGCGCTGGCCTGTTCCCGCGCCTTCTCCGCCCCCATCAGGGTCACAAAGGTCTGCTTGCCTTGGCCCTCGTCCTTGCGCAGCGCCTTGCCCGCTTTCGCCTCGTCCCCGCTCACATCGAGCAGATCGTCCGCAATCTGAAACGCCAGGCCAATATCGCGAGAGTATGCCCGCAAATGCGCGCGCCCTTCCGGGGCGACCTTGCCCATAATCGCGCCCATCTCCACTGATGCGGCCAGCAAGGCCCCGGTCTTCAGCTGCTGAAGCCGGGTGATTGAATGAAGATCGTATTCGATCCCCTCATCGTCCGCGACCATATCCATCATCTGGCCGCCCGCCATGCCTTTCATCCCGCTGGCCGTGCCCAGCGTCATCATCAGCTCGCTGCGGGTAAAGGGATCGGCGCTGGTGTCCTGATCGGCGAGAATTTCAAATGCCAGCGCATGCAGAGCATCGCCCGCCAGCACGGCGGTCGCCTCATCGAACACCCTGTGCACGGTCGGCTTGCCATGACGCAGGTCATCATCATCCATGCAGGGCAGATCATCATGGATCAGCGAATAGACGTGGATCGCCTCCACCGCGCAGCCAGCGCGCAGGGCCGCTGTGCGGTCGACGCCGAACAATTCTGCCGTGCTCACCAGCAGGAGTGGACGCACCCTTTTGCCGCCGCCAATCGCGGCATAACGCATCGCCTCGACCAGCCGAGCGCGTGTATCTTGCGGCAAAGGCAGAAAGGCGTCGAACACGGAATCGATCTCGCCTTGAACCCGCTTTAGCTGAACGGCCAGCAAGTTTGCTTTATCCCCCACGCGCTGCCGCTCCTATTGCTGCGCGTCGAGCGGCTCAGTGCCGGCGGCGGCGCCATCGCGGTTGGTCACGATCTTCTCGATCCGCGCGCTCGCCGTATCGAGCCGCTTTTGGCACGCCTCGCGCAGTTTCTCGCCGCGCTCATACAAAGCAATGGATTCGTCGAGCGGTACATCGCCGCGCTCCAATTGCTGGACGATGGTTTCCAGCGCGCTGAGCGCCTGTTCAAAGCTCATTTCGGAAAGTTCGGGCGCGTTTTCGATGATCTGTCCCTCGTAAGACCACAAATTGATTAGAAAGCGGGTTTTGACCCCGGCTCGCGGAGCGCGGAGCATTGACCCGCGCGGCGCGCCCGGTCAAGGCTGCGCATGAAACGGGGAAATGAAATGAAGTGGTTCATTGCCTACATCACGGCGGCGCTCACATTTGGCGTGCTGGATGCGATGTGGCTGAATTGGGCGGGAGCGAACCTCTATCAGCCCAACATTGGCGAGCTGATGGCCGACAGCATCAATGTCGGCGCAGCGGCCACGTTCTACGTCCTGTATGTCGCCGGCATGGTGTGGTTCGGCGTGAAGCCAGCGCTCACCAGCGGCAGAGTAGCGAGTGCTACACTCAACGGGGCGCTGCTGGGCGCGCTATGTTATGCGACGTTTGATCTTACCAGCCAGGCGGTGTTCAAGGTGTGGGCGACACATGTCACAGTGCTGGATATCATCTGGGGCGCGTTTGCAACCGGCACGGCGAGCTCTATAGCGGCATTCGTCACGTTGAAATTCACGCAGAAATCCGCGCGGTAAAATCGGGATAAGGGGCACCCATGTTTATCGGTCATTTCGCGCCGGCGTTTGCCGCCGCAGCCATCTCACCGCGTTCACCGCGGCTGGGCACTTTGTTTATCGCGGCGCAATTGGTCGATTGGGGCTTTTTCGCGCTGGCCATGGCGGGCGTGGAGAAAATGCGGGTGGATCCGGATGCGACCGTGATGGTGCCGTTTGATCTTTATCATATGCCCTTCACCCATTCGTTATTAGGCACAGCGATATGGGCGGCCGTGTTCGCGATTATCGTGATGGTTTTTCAGCGCAATTTCTTTGGCGGGGTGCTGGCCGCCTTTGTCGTCCTGTCGCACTGGGTGCTCGATTGGCTGACCCATGCGCCGGATATGACCATCGCTGGCGGGCCAAAGGCGTACGGCCTGGGCCTATGGAATTTCCCGCAAATCGCCATGCCGCTGGAGCTGCTGATCACCATTGGCGCGTTCATGATCTATGTGAAGCGTACGCGTGGCCCGGTCGGCCCGCCGCTGATCTTGCTCGGCGTGTTGCTGTTGATGCAGATGGTAAATTGGTTCGGCCCCGCCCCGACAGAGGCGAACATCGCGCTCTATGCGCAGGCGCTGATCGCCTTTGCCGTTACAACGGTGCTGGCGTGGTGGGTCGGGCATAACCGCTGGCACATTCGGCGTGGAGGCTTGGCGGCCCCAAGCGAGTGAATTAAAGCGCCGTGCATGAGCGATTCATCACCCAGCAGCGCGCCCGAAATCACACCCGAAATTGTCGAGCAGCACGGCTTCTCGCCTGAGGAATACCAGCAGGTTCTGAAAAGCCTGGGCCGCGTGCCCAATATGGTGGAGCTGGGCATCTTTTCCGTGATGTGGTCGGAGCATTGCTCTTACAAATCGTCGCGCTTCCATTTGAAGAAGCTGCCGACCGAGGCCCCGTGGGTGATTTGCGGCCCCGGTGAGAATGCGGGTGTGATCGATATTGGCGATGGCCAGGCGGCAATCTTCAAGATGGAGAGCCACAACCACCCATCCTATATCGAGCCATATCAAGGCGCGGCGACCGGCGTTGGCGGCATCCTGCGCGATGTCTTCACGATGGGCGCGCGGCCGGTGGCGAATGCCAATGCGCTGCGCTTTGGACGGCCAGAGCACCCCAAGATGCAGCATCTGGTGAAGGGCGTGGTTGCGGGCATTGGCGGATATGGCAATTGCGTCGGCGTGCCGACTGTATGCGGCGAGACCAATTTCCACCCGGCCTATGACGGCAATATCTTGGTCAATGCCATGACCGTCGGCGTCGCGGATCAGGACAAGATTTTCTATTCCGCGGCGACAGGCGTCGGCAATCCGATCGTCTATGTCGGGTCAAAGACCGGGCGCGATGGCATCCACGGCGCGACCATGGCCAGCGCAGACTTTGAAGAAGACGCAGAGGCGAAGCGACCCACCGTACAGGTTGGCGATCCGTTCACGGAAAAGCTGCTGATCGAGGCGTGCCTGGAGCTGATGGCGACCGACGCCATCGTCGCAATTCAGGATATGGGTGCAGCGGGCCTCACCTCCTCCAGCGTGGAAATGGCGACCAATGGCAAGGCGGGCATCCGCCTCAACATGGATATGGTCCCGTGCCGCGAAGAGGGCATGACGCCCTACGAAATGATGCTGAGCGAGAGCCAAGAGCGGATGCTCATGGTGCTGAAGCCCGGCAAGGAAGAGATGGCGGCCGAGATCTTCAAGAAATGGGAATTGGACTTTGCCGTAATCGGCGAAGTGACCGACACCCGCCATATGGTGCTAGAATGGGGCGGCGAAGTCGTCTGCGATATTCCGCTGGGCCCGCTGGCCGCCGACGCACCGGAATATGAGCGGCCGTACCTCTCGAAAGAGGAATACAAGGCCTGGGCCAAGATCAAGCCGCTGGATGATGTGCCGGAAAGCACGGATATCGGCGCTGACCTGCTCAAACTCATGGCCAGCCCTGCGCTCGCCAGCCGCCGCTGGATTTCGGAGCAATATGACAGCCAGGTGATGGGCGACACGCTGCAAACGGGCGGCGATGCGGGCGTTGTGCGCGTGCATGGCACGAAAAAGGCGCTGGCGCTGACCACCGATTGCACCCCGCGCTATGTCTATGCCGACCCGTATGAAGGCGGAAAGCAGGCGATCGCCGAGGCTTACCGGAACCTATGCGCAGTCGGCGCGCGGCCACTCGCCGTGACCAATTGCCTGAACTTCGCAAACCCGCAGCGGCCCGAGATTATGGCGCAATTCGTCCACGCTCTGGAAGGCATGGGCGATGCCTGTCGCGCATTGGACTTCCCGATCGTATCGGGGAACGTCTCGCTCTATAATGAGAGCAAGGCAACCGGCGGTGGCAGCGCAATCCTCCCCACCCCAGCCATCGGCGGGGTCGGCATTATCGACGATTATTCGAAGATGATGACGATGGGGTTTAAGGAAGAGGGTAACGTCTTGGTCCACCTTGGCCCTTGCGGCTCTCGCGGGAAAGATGATTGGGGCAAAAGCATAGGGCAGACCCTTTGGCTGTCTGAAATCCTGGGAAGCTCGAACGGTGAACCGCCAAGCGTTGACCTAGAGATTGAACGCATTCAAGGCGAGTATGTACGGAAGTTGATCGCCGCTGGAAAAGTGGAGGCTGTCCACGATATCTCCGATGGTGGACTTGCAGTCGCTGCTGCCGAAATGGCACTTTCAAGCGGCTTAGGTGCTCATATATACAACTATGACTGGCAGTCCCCTGTTACCGCATTTCTCTTTGACGAACAGCAAGGGCGCTACCTGCTAGAAGTTTCAGAAGACGTCGCACAGGAAATATTCCAAGATGCACTTGTAGATGCGAACGAAAGTCTGATTATGGAACGCGTTGGATCAGTAGGTGGCGACAGCCTTCGATTTGAGTTCGAAGAAGAACCGCAACTAGATTGCAAGATCACCCTCGCCGATCTCCGCGAAGCCCACGCCAGCTTCTTCCGCGACTGGATGGAGCGGTGAACGAACTCAATCCCCCGTCATGCTGAACTTGGTTCAGCATCCATCGCCAGCACGGGGTTCGCAAACTTGGCGATGGGGATGGACCCCGGATCAAGTCCGGGGTGACGCCGAGGGATTGGATGGAGGGGTGACTTTCAAAGCCGTTCGCCCTGAGCTTGTCGAAGGGCTGTCTTTCCCTCGCCCCTTCGCAAATAGGAAAATTCAAGGCTTCGACAGGCTCAGCCTGATCGGAAACTAGGTGGACCTCCTACAACCCATACTCCACTACGGCGGGCATTGGCTCGTCCCCTTCGCAATCGGTTGGCTGATCTGGCGCGAGAATTGGCTGCGCGCAGGGCTGGTGATCGCCAGCGCCAACCTGATCGATCTCGACCATTTGCTGGCCGATCCGATCTTTGATCCGAACCGCTGCAGCATCGGGCTTCACTATCTGCACGGCTGGGTCGGCGCTGGGCTTTATGCCGCGATGATCGCTTTACCCAAAGCTCCGTGGTGGGTCCGCGCGCTTGGCATTGGCGCCTTGTGGCATCTCGCGGTCGACTATGGCGATTGCGTGATGATGACGGTCTAGGCCGCTTGCACCTCTGACAGGCCGAGGTTCTCTTCCGCGAAACCCTCAGCATCCAGCTGGGCCAGGCATTGGCGATAGACAACCGGCTCCCCGATGCTCAGCATTTTGCGGACCACATCAATGTCTTCGCGCATCACCGCCTCAACATCCATGTGCGCCAGAGTCGCGGCGGTCCTGCCCAGATCGCGTCCCTCGCGGATCGCATCATAGAGCGGTGCCTTGGTGTCGGTTACTTTCTTGATCTGACGCGCAGCGGCATAGGCGATGAACTTCACGCCGAGATTGTGGTTCTGCTCATAGCTGAAGCCGAGCAGCGCCGCCTCGCCCAAGGCATCGCGGCCATAGCCGGTGAGGATGTGAAACAGATCATGCGTATCGCGCAGGCGGGTTATATACCATTCAACCTGATCCTGCGGACGTTCCTCACGCGGGCGCCAGGCATAACTTTCCTCGACCAGACCATTCGCGGTCAGGCCCTCGCGCTTCATAAAGCGGATGTAATGCTGCGCGACCGTGTTGCGGCCGCAATCGTCCCAGCGGCTGTGATCATCCAGCATATCGGCGACCGGCAGAATGCTCTCACGCTGCATGAAACCACGCGCATTGGGTGATTTGAGGAATTCCTCTGCCTGCGCTTGGATCTTGCGACCTTTAAGCGCGTCAATGATATGGAAAACCTGCTTCGTGTCTTCCTTATCCGCCACCAGCTTGCGGAAATGGCTAAGCGCCTTGAATGGGCGAAACCCGGTAATATCACGGTCCGGGTGCAGCATTGGAAGGTCGAGCCAGTTCATGAGTTTGCTCCGCTTTTGTCGAGTCGCAATAACCTTATGACAAATAGGTTCACGAAATGCAACCTACATTGGTGTTAGTAGTGCGCGCACTCGCCTCTTTCCTTTGCCGCGCCAACGCGCAATAGGTTGGGTATGAAAGACCACGAAACTGTTCCCTATCACTTGCCCGCTCTGCCCGCTGAGGAGGCGATCGCCCGCGCGCAGAGCCTCCGCGACCGATTGAAAGAGCGCCGATCCTGCCGCTATTTTTCCGATGAGCCGGTGCCGCGCGAAGTGATCGAGGCCGCTATTGAGGCCGCTGGCACTGCGCCCAATGGCGCCAATCATCAGCCGTGGCATTTCGCGGTGGTGACCTCGCCAGAGAAAAAGCGCGCCATTCGGTTGGCGGCAGAGGAAGAGGAGAAGCGTTTTTACGGAGAGGATGGTGATAAGCCCAAGGCGAGCGACGAATGGCTGGATGCATTGAGCGACCTTGGCACCGATGCCGACAAGCCGTTTCTGGAGACCGCGCCGTATCTGATCGTCGTCTTTGCTCAGCGTAAAGGCGGGATCGAGGAGGACGGCAAGACGCAGAATTACTACGTCAATGAAAGCGTCGGGATCGCCTGCGGAATGCTGATCGCGGCGCTGCATGAGGGCGGCTGTTCGACGCTAACCCACACGCCATCACCCATGGGTTTCCTGCGCGAGGCGTGTGAGCGCCCCGAATGGGAAAAGCCGCTGATGATTGTGGTGGTCGGCCGGCCCAGCGCGGATGCAACCGTGCCCGCCCATGCGCTAAAGAAGAAGCCGCTGAGCCAGATTGCTAGCTGGCTCTGAGCTGATTGTGAACTCCCGCGCAGGCGGGAGTCCCGTTCGGTTCAAGAGAGGTCCCCGCCTTGGCGGGGACTCACCTAGGGCTATGCCGCGACGGCTTCTGGCGTATTTTCGCTGGCCAGCATGTCGTACGGGTCAATGCCCTCTTCGCGCCATATGCGGTGGCATTCGCGGTAGACGCTCGGCTCTGGAATTTTGAGCATCGCGCGCGCTTCATTGAGGTCCATCGCCAGCAATTCGCGGATCGATTGCTCGATCAGTCTGGGTGCGCCTGTGCCGGTGCGGCGCGCCTGATTGACCGCGCCAATAACCGGCGCCTTGCTGCCCCACACCTGCTTCTTGATGTTCATTGCCCCGGCATAGCCGATCAGCAGGTGGCCGTGGCTCGGGCTTTGACCATGAGTGAACAACAGGACGCATTGTTCGCCCAAGGCATCTCGGCCGTAGCCCGTCAGGATGTGAAACAGATCATGCGTATCGCGCGAACGCGACATATACCAATGCGTGAGATCATCATATTTGGGCCGCCCCATCTTGTCGAATTCGGCGACCAACCCTGCGGCTGACAGCCCCTCGCGCTCCATAAAGTCGCAATAGGTATGTCCCAGGCTGCCCTTGGGCGTTTTGCGGATCTCGGCATGGTCATCGAGAATCTCTGGCAGACTTGGCTCGCTCGCCCGCAATTCTTCACCGCGTTCAGTCAACGCAAAGTTCCGCACACGCTCAATGTAGTCTTTTGGCGGGAGCGCTTCAAAAATCTTGAAGACCTCGCTCGTGTCTTCCTTGTCCCGCATCAAATTACGGAAATGTCCGATGGCCTTGGGTAATGAATATTTCGGCTGCGGGCGGTCAGGGTGGCGCAGGACGGTGCCGTCGGCGGCATATTCAAGAGCGGTGGTGGTCATCAGTGCGGGCCTTGTTGGGTTGCGGTATTGGAGTGATACCGGCGCTTACTTACATTAGTGTAAATAGCGTAAAGTCAGTCCCGAATCAAGACCTAAATTTGTAACAAGGTGCTACTCGCCTCACTTTGGCCTCACCCCATCGCGCACGCACCGGCCAAAGCTCAGCCTTCAACCCACTCGTCTTGCGGTATGCCGAGCAAGGTCAAAATGGCGGTCAGATCACCGCCATCAATCCGCCCGTTCGCGGCGGCGCGCGCCTTTGGCTTCGCTCTGTAGGCAAAGCCATAGGTGGCGGCCTGGATCATCGGGATGTCATTCGCCCCGTCGCCGGTGGCGAGACTGAGCGCGCCCTGCCCTGCCTTGGCGACCTCTTCGCGCAGCACCCGCGCCTTTGTCTCAGCATCGGTGACCGGCCCCGCCAGACGCCCGGTGAGCTTGCCGCCCTCCACCTCCAGCACATTGCCGACCACGCGCTCAAAGCCCAATTGCTCCGCCACCGCATTGGCGAAATGGTGAAACCCTCCGGTGACCAGCACGGTGCGGCAATCCTGCTCCAGCAGGGTCGCGACCAATGTCGCCGCGCCCGGTGTCGGCCTGATCCGCTCGGCCAGACAACGCGCGATTGCGCCCTCGTCCAGCCCAGCGAGCAGTTTCACCCGCTCTCTCAGCGCGTCTTCAAAATCGAGCTCGCCCTGCATTGCGCGCTCTGTAATCGCGGCGATTTGCGGCTTGATCCCGGCGTAATCCGCCAGCTCATCAATGCATTCCTGCCCGATCATAGTCGAGTCCATGTCCGAGACAAACACGTCCGGCAGGTCAAAGCCCTGATCACTGATCAGCGCAGCTTCAGGCTTTAGCACTTCGTCGAGCACACGCGGCAGCAGCGCAGGATCATTCTCCGATCCCCACTTCAATTCGTGCAGGTCATCATCCAGCTGAGTGAGCGAAAATTCCGCGTCCGCAGCGGCGAGCCATTCCGGCCCCTCCACAAGACGTGTTTCAAGCTGCGCGTTGTCTGCTATCAGCCGGGCGATGAGCAAAAGTGATACTCCTGATTTGAATCCAGTCGCGCTCATTGCAGGGCCGACCGCCAGCGGCAAGAGCGCGGTTGCAATTGCCCTTGCAAAGGCGCTGGCTGAGGCGGGCAAGACCGGGATTGTGATCAATGCCGACAGCGCGCAGGTCTATGCCGATCTGCAAGTGTTATCCGCGCGCCCAAGCGAGGAGGAAATGGAAGGCATAGAGCACCGCCTGTTTGGCACATGGGACGGATCGCAAGCCTGCTCGGCGGCCGATTGGGCCAGCAAGGCTCGCGCAGAAATTGCTGATTGCCATGCTGGCGGCGCGGTGCCGATCCTGGTCGGTGGCACCGGCATGTATATGAACATCCTGCTTGATGGCATTGCCCCGATTCCGGAAATCGACCCGGAGATCCGCCGCCATGTGCGCGCCCTACCCACCCAAGGCGCCTACAGCGCGTTGAAGATCGAAGACCCGGAGCGCGCGCTGATGCTGGCCCCGGGCGACAGCCAGCGGATCGCCCGCGCGCTGGAGGTGGTGCGATCCACCGGCACGTCCTTAAGCGATTGGCACAATGCCAAGACCGGCGGCATTGCTGAGGACATAACCCTGCATCCGCTGGTTATGCTGCCACCGCGCGAATGGCTTTATGACCGCTGCGATCGCCGCTTTGGCCTGATGTTGGAACACGGCGCGATTGAAGAGGTCGAGGCTCTGCTCAAGCGTAAGCTCGATCTGGGACTGCCAGTGATGCGGGCGATTGGCGTGCCAGAGATCTCCGATTACCTGCACGGCCACCTCATGATACCGGACGTGATCGCCGCGGGCGCGCAGGCGACCCGCAATTACGCAAAGCGGCAATATACGTGGTTCCGCAACCAATCGCCGCAAGATTGGGCACGTTCTGAATCTAAAAATGTTGATGTGAGCGATATATTTGCATCATTATTACGTTCTTAATCGTTGACACGATAGATTATAACTCATAGCAGGCTCTCATCAGGCCCGACGCATTATCGCTGCGCCGGGCCTCGTTTATTGATACAAGCGCTCAACTCAACGGGCAGAGTGAAATCAGCCGCCGGCCCAGGATGCAAACCGCGCCTGAGCCAAGCAAGACCGAGAAGGAAGAACACGTGTCGGACCATCCCCACCCCGACCATCTCAAAACTGACCAGCAATCAGGCGCTGCGATCCTAACGCAATGCCTGGTGGATCAGGGCGTTGAGTTCGTATTCGGCTATCCCGGCGGCGCTGTTCTGCCGATTTATGATGAGCTGTTTGGCGACGAGCGTCTGCGCCACATCCTTGTCCGGCATGAGGCCGGCGCGGCGCACGCGGCAGAGGGCTATGCCCGCGCCACCGGCAAGCCGGGCGTGGTTCTGGTCACCTCCGGCCCCGGCGCGACCAATGCCGTCACCGGGATTGCCGATGCCTACATGGATTCGATCCCGATGGTCGTCATCACGGGCCAGGTTCCAACCGCCTTGATCGGCACTGACGCCTTTCAAGAGGCGGATACTGTCGGCATCACCCGCCACTGCACAAAGCACAATTATCTGGTCAAAGACCCAGCGGAGCTTCAGTTCGTTTTGGAAGAGGCGTTTCGCATCGCAACCACTGGGCGTCCCGGACCAGTTGTGGTCGACATCCCTAAGGACGTTCAGATCGCCGTACCTTCTCGCAGGGTTGCGGCAACGCTCACCGCATCGCATCGCTACGCGCCGCAAATGGCGGCCCCTGCTGAACAAGTGATCGAAGCGGTTGAGATGATTGCGGCAGCTGAGCGCCCGATTTTCTACACCGGCGGCGGGGTGATCAATTCCGGGCCAGAGGCGACCCGCCTGCTGCGCCAATTGCAGGACATCACCGGCGCGCCGGTCACCTCCACCCTGATGGGGCTTGGCGCGTTTCCCTCCGAGCATCCCGACTGGCTCGGCATGTTGGGCATGCACGGAACCTATGAAGCCAATCTAGCGATGAACAAGGCCGATGTTATGGTCTGCATCGGCGCGCGTTTTGACGACCGCGTCACCGGTAGGCTCGATGCATTCTCACCCGATTCCAAGAAGATACATATCGATATTGATCGCAGCTCGATCAACAAGACGGTCCCCGTTGAGCTAGGCATTGTTGGCGATTGCTCCACTGTGCTTAGTCAAATGATCGAGAGCTGGGGCGCGAGAAAGCCGCAGGATCTGGGCGAATGGAAGGCGCGGATTGCCGGATGGCGCGCGCGCGAATGCCTCGCCTATCCGGAAAAATCCGCCAAAGACCTCAGCGCGATCATGCCGCAAAAGGCGGTCGAGCGGCTGCACGCCCTCACCCACAAGCGCGAGCCGATTATCACCACCGAGGTTGGCCAGCACCAGATGTGGGCGGCGCAATATTTCGGATTTGAACAGCCAAACAAATGGCTCACCAGCGGCGGGCTCGGCACCATGGGCTATGGCATGCCAGCGGCCATTGGAGCGCAGCTTGGCTGCCCCGATGCGCTGGTGATTGATATTGCCGGTGAGGCAAGCATTCAGATGAATATTCAAGAACTTGGGACAGCGAGCCAATACCGCCTGCCGGTCAAAATATTCATCCTCAACAATGAATATATGGGCATGGTCCGCCAGTGGCAGGAACTGACCTATGAAAGCCGCTATTCCAACAGCTATTCCGACAGCCTGCCTGACTTTGTGAAGCTGGCCGAAGCCTATGGCTGGACCGGGATTCGCATTACCGAGGAAAGCGAATTGGACGCGGGCATCGAAGCGATGCTGGCCGCCGATGGTCCGGTGATCGTCGATTGCATGGTCGCAAAAGACGCGAACTGCTTGCCGATGATCCCATCGGGCGCGGCGCACACCGAAATGCTGCTGTATGGCGATGCGCACGAAGGCACCATGGACGACGAAGCGAAGGCGCTGGTCTAAGCGGGCCGCGAAGGAAACAGTCACATGAAAATTGCGCACGACAATGCCGAGCGGCACGTCCTCACTGTTACGGTCGATAACGAGCCGGGTATTCTGGCCAAGATCACCGGCCTGTTCACCGCGCGCGGGTATAACATCGACAGCCTGACGGTGGCCGATATTTCGGACGATCATGCGATCAGCCGGATCACGATTGTGACCGGCGGCCCGCCGCAAGTGATCGATCAGATTGAAGCGCAGCTGGACCGGCTCGTGCCTGTCCACGGCGTCGTCGACCTCACCACCGCTGGCCCGCATGTTGAGCGCGAGCTGGCGCTTATCAAAGTCACCGGCACTGGCGAGGCGCGGGTTGAGGCCTTGCGCGTAGCCGATATCTTCCGCGCCAGCGTGGTCGACACCACCACGGAAAGCTTCGTATTCGAGCTGACCGGCGCGCCGGACAAAATTGACAGTTTCATCGCCCTGATGCGCGAACTAGGCCTGGTAGAGGTCGGCCGCTCTGGGATTGTGGGAATGCTACGCGGAGCCGAAGGCTCTTAAATATAGAATTGAAGACAAAGGGAAATCCATGAAAGTCTATTACGACGCCGACGCTGATCTTGATCTGATCCAGAACAAGAAGGTCGCGATCCTCGGCTATGGCAGCCAAGGCCATGCCCATGCGCAAAACCTGCGCGACAGCGGCGTGAAAGAAGTCGCCGTGGCGCTGCGCGAAGGCTCCGCCACGCGGGCCAAGGCAGAGGCCGCTGGCTTTAAGGTGATGAACAACACCGAGGCGGCTCAGTGGGCTGACCTGGTCATGGTCCTTGCACCCGACGAGCATCAGGCCGCGATCTGGGCCGACGATATGGCCGGGCATATGAAGCCGGGCAGCGCGCTCGCCTTTGCCCACGGTCTCAACATTCACTTTGGCCTGATCGAGCCGCCAGCGGACATCGACGTGATCATGATCGCGCCAAAGGGCCCGGGTCACACCGTGCGCAGCGAATATGAGCGCGGCGGCGGTGTCCCATGCCTGATCGCTGTGCATCAGGAAGGCACCAGCAGCGGCGGCAATGGCTATGCGAAATCGCTCGCCCTGTCCTATGCCAGCGCGATGGGCGGCGGCCGCAGCGGCGTGATCGAAACCAATTTCAAGGAAGAGTGCGAGACCGACTTGTTCGGTGAGCAAGCCGTTCTGTGCGGCGGGATCACTCACCTGATCCAGGCAGGTTTTGAAACCCTGACCGAGGCCGGATACGCCCCGGAAATGGCCTATTTTGAGTGCCTGCACGAAACCAAGCTGATCGTTGATCTGCTGTATGAAGGCGGCATCGCCAACATGCGCTATTCGATCAGCAACACCGCCGAATATGGTGACATCAAAACCGGTCCGCGCATCATCACTGATGAGACCAAAGCTGAAATGAAGCGCGTGCTCGCGGACATTCAGTCAGGCCGTTTCGTAAAGGACTTCGTGCTGGATAACCGCGCAGGTCAGCCAGAGCTGAAGGCCAGCCGTAAGGCAGCAGAAGCGCATCCGATCGAGAAGACCGGTGCTGAACTGCGGGCGATGATGCCATGGATCAGCGCGAACAAGCTGGTCGACAAGTCTAAGAACTAAGCACAGCTTGGGGCTGCGCAGAAACGCGCGGCCCAGGCCACCTCAGGCAGTTTCGAGCAAACGTTCTAGCGAAATCGGGGCCGCGCTGGTTATCTCAACCGCGCGGTCTTCGCCGTGGACTTGCCCGTTCATATCCGCCTCGCGCAGTACGTCGTCGCGGCTATGCAGCAGCTCTGCGATCTCTTCACGAGCCAGGCCGACCATTGCGGTCAGCCATTCATTGACCAGCGAGTCGCCATTGGGGCCGCGCAGGTCAAACTGATCCAGCATCGCGATCACCGCATAGGCAGGATAGAGCCACTCATCAGTGACCCAGCGGTTGGTGCCAAACCATTGCAGCGGCAGCCCTTGGTCTGAGATTGCCAAAGCGGCGATATGCACCACGTCGGCGCGCGGCTCGTCGCGCGGCGCCAGAGGTGCAGCGATCAGCGGGACGGTGCCGCCAGGCATCGCTGATCGATCAAAAAACAGGTGGAAATGGCCATGCTCACCTTCGGCGCGTTCGCCCGGCGGATGACAATGGTAGAAATAGCGGCTGCCAGCCGGGCCGTTCACGACATCGCCCTCTGGGTAATGCTCCGACAGTTCAGCGGTGCCATCTTCAGGCAAAATTCGGCTCATGAGCGGTTTGCCGCCAGCAAACATCGCCTCTGTGCTGGCGAGCAGCATGTCGGCGTATTGCTTGTGGGTGAGGCCGTCCGTCATAATCATTGTCCTAATGGCGAGATGCCGCCCCCGCACTGGAACGGCAACTCGCAAGGGAAAATGTGACCGGGTGCGCTAGGAGGTTGCGTCCCCGGCCACACTATATGCACGCCTTAGGCTTTAGGCGCGCAAGGGTTGGCTGCGCAGGGGTTGGCTGCACAAGGATTAGCGGCGCATGGATTGGCTGCGCACGGATTGGCGGCACATGGGTTGGCCGCGCATGGATTTGCCGCGCAGGGGTTCGCTGCGCATGGGCTAGCCGCACATGATTTAGAAGCCTTGGTCTTGCGGGCCTTCTTAGACTTCTTCGCAGCGCGGCATGGGTTGTAATTGCTGAAGTTCGAAGAGCTGCTGGCGCGCGGGCCACATGGAGCATCAGCAAGCGCTGGCGCACCGGTCGATGCAACGGCGAGGCCGCCTGCAACCATCAACATACGGGCGAGGTTCTTAGAATTGGACATTGTAGGGTATTCCTTCTTTGGGGGGTATTTAGGGGGTAGTTATCGTGCGGGTGGGAGGTTGCGTGTCCCGGCTGGATCAGTCGCCGAAGCGCTGGCCCTCAGGGATTTTGGCCCAAGCCGGATCAGACTTGGCAATGAAGCCAGTGATATCGCTCAGCCATGTTTGCTGAACATCGCGATTGAAGTTGAGGTAGAGCTTCCCCCCTTCAATTTTGTAGAGCGTGGGGTCACCCGGTGCGAGCGAGCCGCGGCTCATTGCCCAGGCGCAGTGGCCGCCATATTGAGGAGCGAACGCGTCAGGGTTTTCTTTGAACGTGTCGGCATTGGCTTGGCTGGAAAAGTGCCATTCTGCGCCGTCATGCTTGACCGTGAAACGCGCATCGCCCTTCACTGGAACGCCGTTTCCTTGGAAATAGCTGACCGTGTCATAGCCGCTAACTGCGATGCTTTGACCTTCGACACCGACAAAGATGCCGCCGTCTGCTTGGGCTGGAATTGCGATTGCGAGGGGAGCGGCAAAAGCTGCTGCGATTGCGAGATATTTGAACTTCATCGGGGTTCTCCAAAACTAACTTTGTGCCGCGGCCACCGGGCTCAGAGCCAGGGAAAGGGACAGGGAGGGTCAAAAATTGAACCGCAAGGGGGGGATCGGTTCGTTTTCTGGCATCTGATGTTTGGCCCAGTGGCCGCGCACATAATGGAGTTCGCGAAGGTTCGACGTTTGGTTTCACCAACCGCAAAAAAAATTGAAATTTTTCGAAATCCGGTGGTGCGGTGGCCAAAGAATATTGCGCGCGGCGCGCAGCAAAGCCCTGCTAGACAAAGAGAAGTTGAGCCGTCACTGAAGGGGTAACAATGCGCATGCCAAAACCCCTTCACCTCGCCTATGCGGCATGCGGCATCGCCTGGTTCGTGGTTGTTTTCGGCACCGCGACCGATACATTCCGTGGGCCATACACGGTTCGCGAGCCAACTGCGTCGCAGGAACAGCTCGACTCGCTGGCCAAATCCACCCTCGCCAAACTGCAGCGCCGATCGTTTGAAGAAAAGCGCGAGCTGTGCGGGCTGATGCTGGAAGATGAAGACGGGCAGTTGAGCATCTCCGACATCTTTGAAGGCGATGCCGCGACCTGCAGCTTTCAATGGGTGTCAAATCCAGAGAAATTCGCGGTCGCATCGTTCCACACCCACGGCAGCTATAATGATGAGTATGACAGCGAGGTGCCCTCCACCATTGATCTGGAAGGCGACATTGCTGACCGCATCGACGGCTATGTTTCGACGCCGGGCGGCCGCATGTGGCATATTGACTGGCAGGAAGAGGCGACCGAAATGATCTGCGGTGAAAGCTGCCTGCCTGCCGATCCCAATTATGTCCGCTGTGACGCGGCCCAACCGGCGGAAAGCTACACCGTGTGGGAGCTTAATCGGCGGCAGAGTTATGAGAGCCTTGATTGCTAATGCGGCTGTCTGATTGTCATAATATCGATGACTTTCGAAAGCTGGCGAAGGCGCGTCTGCCCTTCCCCGTGTTCGATTACATTGATGGCGCCGCCGATGATGAGCTGACCAAGGCGCGCAACACCAGCGCCTATGATGCCTGCGATCTCGTGCCCGATGTGCTCGCCGGGGTTGAAGAAATCGATACCAGCTGCACTCTGCTGGGCCGCAAATCGGCACTGCCGCTGATGCTTTCGCCCACCGCCGTGCAGCGCGCCTTTCATTGGCAGGGCGAGACGGCGGTCGCAAAGGCGGCGGAGAAATACGGTCTGTGGTTTGGCATCTCCAGCCTAGCGACGCGCAGCATTGAAGACATCGCCGCGCTGACCCGCGGACCCAAGCTGTTCCAGCTCTATGTCCATAAAGACAAAGGCCTCAACGCCAGCATGATCCAGCGCTGTCAGGCCTCCGGCTTTGATGCGCTGGCGCTGACGGTGGATACCATTGTATCGGGCAAGCGCGAACGGTGCCTGCGCAGCGGCTTCACCACCCCGCCCCGCTTCACCCCGGCCAGCATTTGGAGCTATGCAACGCGCCCGCGCTGGACACTGGATTATCTGCTGCGCGAAAAGTTTGCGCTGCCCAATCTCGACACGCATGTGGGCGAGGGATCGAGCAAAGCGGTAAGCATTGCCGAATATTTCAACACCATGCTCGACACTTCGATGGATTGGGACACCGCGGCCAGCATCCGCAGCGATTGGGGCGGAAAATTTGTGCTGAAAGGCGTGATGAGCGCTGGGGACGCCCAGCGTGCGGTTGAGATCGGGGCTGACGCGATCATGATTTCCAACCACGGCGGGCGGCAATTGGATGGCAGCCGCGCCCCCTTCGATCAATTGCGCGAGATCGTGGATGCGGTTGGCGGTGAGATCGAGATCATCTGCGATGGCGGCGTTCGGCGCGGAACCCATGCGTTGAAGGCCGTTTGCGCGGGCGCGAGTGCGGCATCTGGCGGGCGGCTGTATCTTTATGCGCTGGCGGCAGCCGGGCAAGACGGGACCGAGCGCGCGATCGGCATTCTAAAGGATGAGATTGAGCGCGGCATGCGCCTGATGGGTGTGACCAGTGTGGATCAGTTGACAGAGGATCGCCTGCGCTGGAGATAGCGGCGCATTGACCGGCGGATTGCAGCCTGTCACGAAACCGAAACGTCAAACGCGCCTGAGCACAGGCGAGAATATGTAAAATCAATAAGGCCGATCATGACAAAGCTAAGGTTTGCAATTCTGACGGCATCCACGCTGGTGATTGCGGCGTGCGGCGCGTCGGAGCCAAATCAGGGCGCGAGCCAAGCCGATGAATTTGCCGCGCGGATTAAGGGACCGCCTGCCCCTCCCGCCGCGAGCGATGAAGCAACGGGCGATGCGGAGGCCAGTGCAGCAGCCGACGGCGAAAATGGCGCAGCACCTGCAAAGGCATCGATCCAGCCGAGCATCACCTATTCCGAACCAGTCAGCGGCACCGGCGGGCCGTCTGTCCCCGGCACCGCCAACGATCCAAATGCCTCCATCTGCGGTGCGCCAGCGGTTGCGCCATTCCTTGGGCGAAACGCCGATCAATCAACGCGGGCAGAAATCGTCGCCGCGGTCGGATCGCAAAACGAAGTGCGCTTCGTGATTCCCGGCTCGACCTTCATCAATCCGGATCCCACCTCATCGCGCCTCAATGTGATGATCGACAACACCGGAGTAATCCGCGACGCGCGTTGCGGGTGATTTTTGCCCGGTAAGCCTGTCCGGCATGAGAAATCCTTGCAGGCTGACCAAGGCCGAGAAAACTCCAAACCACAAACAAAAACCCCGCCGGATCGCTCCGACGGGGCTTTGAAATGTTCGAGATTATCTCGCTTAGTCGGTGAAGTGCTCATCCGCTGAGTGAGTTGGGTAGTTCACATCGCCAGCTTCGATGAAGCCTGGGATGTCTTTCTGCCAATTCTCTTGAACGCTCTCGTTGAAGTTCAAGTACAGCTTGCCATCAACGATTTCATAGACGTTGGGGTCACCCGGTGCGAGCGCATCGTTCGCGCCAATCGCCCAAGCACAATATCCGCCATAGGCCGGTGCATATTTGGCTGGCTCTGCCTTAAACTTCTCAGCGTTTTCCGCGCTGGCGAAACGATAGTCATAGCCTTCGTAGCGGACAGTGAATTCTTCTGAGCCCTCAACGGGAACGCCGTCGCCTTCGAAATAGCTGACGGTGTCATAGCCGCTCACAGCCAGGGTATCGCCCTTGGCCGCAGTGTGGATTGGGTTTGCTGCTTCACCGCCGAGATCAGCGAACAGGCCAGCGTTCTCGGTTGCTTCTGCAACGTCAAGGGTTTGAGCTTCTTCAGCTGGCGCGCCGCAGGCGGCGACAGTCGCCATTAAGGCGATTGCAAATAGTGATTTACGCATTGGGGGGTTCTCCTATTGATTGCCTTGTCGGCACGATGCCCTCCAGTTCGCACGCATGCAACCATCGGTTACAGCTATGAGAAAATTCCTTGATACTTGCCTTGCGCGCCATTCTGCGCGATGCAGTTAAGCATGACGCGAACACGCACGCAGCTACTCCTACGACTTACGCGCCCTTGGGCGTGACCTGACGTATGCTCCCGGCCGGGCATGCGCAGCGCCCAAGGGAAGCCAAGCAAACCCGCCAACAGTCGTAAAATTCAGCTGCCCAACGGCACTCACAAGCACACGAAAGCCGCGCCATCATGCCCATGCTCAACCAGCCTTCGCGAAAATACCGCCCCTTCCCGCAGATCAATTTGCCCGACCGGCAATGGCCTGCGCAGCAGATCACCGCGCCGCCGCGGTGGCTTTCCACCGATCTGCGCGATGGCAATCAGTCGATCATCGATCCCATGGATGCAGTGAAGAAGAACCGCTTTTTCGATCTGCTGATTGAAGTTGGGGTAAACGAGATTGAGGTCGGCTTTCCCAGCGCGGGCGCGACCGAGTTCGACTTCATCTCTGGCTTGGTAAAGTCAGACCGCATTCCCGAAGACGTGCTGGTCCAGGTGCTGACGCAAAGCCGCGAGGATTTGATCCGCACCTCGTTTGAAAGCCTTTCCGGAGCGCGCGCGGCGATTGTCCACCTCTACAACGCTGTCTCGCCCGCATGGCGCGATATCGTGTTCCGCATGTCGAAAGACGAAGTGCGCGAAATCGCCATCGCCGGGGCTAAGGTGATGCGCGACGAAGCAGGCGCGCGGCCCGATACCGACTGGCACTTCGAATATTCGCCGGAGACATTCTCTACCGCCGAATTGGATTTCAGCATTGAGGTGTGTGAGGCGGTGATGGGTGTGCTCTCGCCCACGCCGGACAAGCCGATCATCCTCAACCTGCCCGCCACGGTTGAGGCGGCAACGCCCAATATTTACGCCGATCAGATCGAATATTTCTGCCGCAATCTGCCGAACCGCGACAGCGCGGTGATCAGCCTGCACACTCACAATGACCGCGGCACCGGCGTGGCGGCGGCAGAGCTGGGATTGATGGCGGGCGCGGACCGGGTCGAGGGCTGTTTGTTCGGCAATGGCGAGCGGACCGGCAATTGCTGCCTCGTCACCGTCGCGCTCAATATGTACACGCAGGGCATCGATCCCGGACTCGATTTCTCCGACATCGATCGCGTGATCGAGACAGTGGAATATTGCAACGATCTGCCTGTCCACGAACGCCACCCCTATGGCGGCGAACTGGTCTTCACCGCCTTTTCTGGCAGCCATCAGGACGCGATCAAGAAGGGCTTCGAAGCGCGCGGCACGCAAAACGATGAAAGCTGGCGGGTCCCCTATCTGCCGATCGACCCCGCTGATCTGGGCCGCAATTACGAGGCGGTTATTCGCGTCAATTCGCAAAGCGGCAAAGGCGGGTTCGCCTGGGTACTGGAGCAAGACCAGGGCCTCAAACTGCCCAAGAAAATGCAGGCCGATTTCAGCAGTCACGTGCAAAACATGGCCGACGAGCTGGGCCGTGAACTGAACGCAGCCGACATTTGGGAGGCGTTCAAGGCCGCCTATCATGTGCAGACCGCCAATAAGCATTTCCAGCTCGTGCGCTATGAGGAAAGCCGCACCGGCGATGGCACACGGATCTTTGCCGGAACCATCACCGTTGCCGGACAAGAGCAAAGCGTCAGCGGGCGCGGCAATGGTCTCATCTCCAGCGTGCTCACCACACTGGAGGAGAACTTTGGCCTGGACCTCAAAGTGCTCGACTACACCGAGCATGCGCTGGGTTCTGGCCGCGATGCCCGCGCTGCCGCTTACCTCCAATGCGAGAGCGGCGGACGCACCATTTGGGGCGTTGGCATCGACGAGGACATTGCGACCGCCAGCGTGCGCGCTGTGCTAAGCGCGGCGAATTCGGCATTGAAGTAAGGCTCACTAGCACGCGGGGGGAACGCAATGTCGAAATGGAAGATTGTGGTTGCGGGATTGCTCGCAGTCATCCTCCTGCCCGCTGCGGGTCTCGGCATCGCGAGCTATTTCGAGCCTTCGCTCGATCCTGCATTTGAGCAAAAACTCACTGATGCTGAGCCGGAAGGCATTCAAGAGCTCATCGCCGCCGAAGCGGAAAATCTCGGTGTTACAGCGCTCAGTGTGACTGTGCTCGAAGCCGGACAAGAACCGCAAAGCCACTATTTCGGACGCGCCAAACAAGGCGGCCTGATGCAGGTCGCCAGCCTTTCTAAAGCGGTCGCTGCCACCGTCATTCTGATCCTCGCTGAGCAGCAAGGCTTCGGCTTAGACGATGACATACGCGGACAGATCACCTCAGTGGACATTGCCTCCCTCGAGGGCGGCGACAGATCCGTTACCCTGCGCCAGCTCCTGTCGCACACGACCGGCGCATCGCAATCAGGTTATCCCGGCTATCCTCGTGACAGCGCTCTGCTTAGCACTGCTGATGTCATTGAAGCGCCTCCACGAATTTTCGAATCTCAACTGGCGTTTGACGGCGTTCCGGGCGAATTTCGCTATTCAGGGGGCGGCTACACCATCGCGCAATTGTGGGCAGAGGACATCACTGGCAAGAGCTTCGAGGCAATCGCTGATGAGCTGTTACTCGGCCCGCTTGGCATGGCGCAAAGCACATTTGCTCAGCCCCTGAACGAGGCAGACATCGCGCCACTGACCGTGGTTGGAGCAGATTCTGGATTTGCTCCCACACAAGGGGTTTTCAGCGCCATCGAAGACAGCTGGCACGTCTATCCAGAAAAAGCCGCCGCAGGCCTATGGTCAACCTCTGAAGACTACGCGCGGTTCGCCTCAGCATTGCTTGATGCCGCTGCCGGAGAAGAAAACGCAATTCCGACCGGGATTGCGAGGGCTATGCTCACTCCTGAGGCGGAAACCGATTTCATGCCGGGCACGCACTATGGCTTTGGCGTTATGCTTTCACCGGATAGCAATGGCGGCATTGCAGAAGTCTGGCACACGGGCGCCAATGCAGGATATCGCACGCTTTTCATGGCGCGCCCGGCTTCTCCCGAAACGCCTCGCCGAGTGGTAGTCTCGCTTGGCAACACGGGCAGCGCCGCCGAGCTTAACCGTACAATCGGTGAAGTCTTGCTGGATCGATAGCACCGATCAATCAGACATTCTTGAGCAGGTCATTTCCTACCCGTGCCCAGGCCGCTATGCCTGCCTGATGAGCGATCTGCGGGCACAGCTGACTAATCGGAAAAACCGATCAAATGGCGCCGCTGTGATCGATTGGTTTTTCGGCCTAAGACTGTGTTCCAGCCGTTCCAAACGTGCTTTGCGTGCGGCGAACGGAGTGGCTATGCCAAGGCTCAAGGGGCCAAGGCTCAGGGGAGAGACAATGCAATGAGTGAAGCGATACTTGAGCCCGATCTGCCGATCATCGATCCGCATCATCACCTATGGGACCTGCGGCCAATGCTGCCGATGTTCCCAGAACCTCGGCATCGCTTCATCGAAACGCTGGTGGATGCGGCGTATTACACCTTCGATCAGCTGCATGCCGACCTGCAAACTGGCCACAATGTGATCGCCACTGTCTTCATGGAATGCGGCGCGTTCTACAATGCGGCGCTTGGTGAAGACCTGAAGCCGGTCGGTGAGGTTGAGTTTGTGAACGGCGTTGCGGCGCAATCGGCCAGCGGGCTCTACGGTCCGCTGCGCGCCTGTGCTGGGATCATCGGCCATGCCAACATGCTGCTGGGTGAAGGCGCTGGCCCAGTGCTGGATGCGCTGATCGAGGCGGGCGGAACGCGGGCAAGCAGCCGGTTCAAGGGCATCCGTCATCAGGGCGCTTGGGATGCGGACCCGGATGTGCTTGGCCCTCCATTCCACGCGCCGCCAGAGCTGTACCGTGATGCGAGCTTCCGCGCGGGCTTTGCCGAACTTGGGAAACGCGGGCTTACCTTCGATGCCTGGATCCTGGAGCCGCAATTGCCCGATGTGATCGACCTTGCGCGCGCCTTCCCCGACCAACCGATCTGCCTCGACCATTGCGGCACGCCGCTTGGTTCTGCGAGCTACGCAGGCAAGCTCGAAGAGCGCTTCGACATCTGGCGCAGCAATATCATCGAGCTTGGCAAATGCCCCAATGTGATGGTGAAGCTCGGCGGGCTGGCGATGCACAATTGCGCGATGCCTGAGGAAGGCCCGGCCGCTGGCGTCGGATCGGAAGAGCTCGCCGCCATGTGGAAGCCCTATATCGAGACCTGTATCGAAGCCTTTGGGCCGCAGCGCGCCATGTTCGAAAGCAACTATCCGGTTGATCGCTGGGGCGCGACCTATCCAGTGCTTTGGAACGCGTTCAAGCGGATCACGGCGGGCGCAAGCGCGGATGAGAAAGCCGCCCTCTACGCCGGGAATGCGGCGCGCTTCTATGGCATTGAAGGGGTTCTTACCGCTTGAATGCGCCACATTCCGCTACGGCAATGGGGGCTGGTCGCGACCCGCCTGCGCTTGGCGCTCGACAGGGCGGGAACCGGCGCTATGGACTGAGCGTAGAAACGCAGACTAACTGCCTGAAACCACGACCGCATTGACGGAGAAATTGATGTCTCTTCCCGCTCCCTTTGATCGCCTGCGCCTGCCTCTGATCGGCTCACCCCTGTTCATCGTCTCCGGCCCGGAACTGGTGATCGCTCAGTGCAAGGCTGGGATCATCGGCAGCTTCCCAGCGCTCAATGCGCGCCCGCAAACGCTGCTCGACGAATGGCTGCATCAGATCACGGAAGAGCTGGCCAAGCACAACCGCGAGAACCCGGACCGGCCAGCCGCGCCGTTTGCGGTCAACCAGATCGTGCACAAGTCGAACGACCGCGTCATGGCCGACATGGAGACTTGCGAGAAGTGGCAAGTGCCGCTGGTGATCACATCGCTCGGCGCGCGGACAGAGATCTTCGATGCGGTGCGCAATTGGGGTGGGATCACAATGCATGACGTGATCAACAACCGCTTTGCCAAGAAGGCTATCGAGAAGGGCGCAGATGGCCTGATTCCGGTTGCCGCTGGCGCTGGCGGCCATGCTGGCACGCTCTCACCCTTCGCCCTGATGCAGGAAATCCGCGAGTGGTTTGACGGGTTGGTCGCGCTGTCAGGCTCGATTGCAAACGGCGCCTCGATCCTGTCGGCTCAAGCCATGGGCGCGGACTTTGGCTATGCAGGCAGCGCCTTCATCGCGACCAAAGAGGCAAACGCCGACCAAGCCTATAAAGACGGCATCGTTGAGGGATCAGCGGACGGGATCGTCTACTCCAACCTGTTCACCGGGGTGCATGGCAACTACCTGCGCAGCTCGATCGAAAAGGCCGGACTTGATCCGGACAACCTGCCAGAAAGTGATCCCTCCAAGATGAACTTCGGCAGCGGTGGCAACACCAAAGCGAAGGCGTGGAAAGACATCTGGGGCTCTGGACAAGGCGTCGGCGCGATCAAGGCTGTCGACACGGTTGAGGACATGGTCAGCAAGTTCGAGGCTGAGTACCACGCGGCGAAAGCGGCGTTGCTGACCAAGTCGGACTACACTCGCTGGAATGACTAACAGGCTCCACGAACGGCTACTCGGTTAGGCCCTAGGTCGCCTTCCACAGCTGCTCGGCCATCATATCGAGTTCGGTGAAGTCATAACCACTCCCCAGGGGGTCCTTGCGATTGAGCAGCAGCTTGCGCTTTTGGCTGAGCAAGTAAGTACGCAGCGCGCTTTGCAGCAATTGCAGGCGCATCAGCGCCTCAATGAACGCCACCTCAGGATCGTGAATGCGCGTCTCAGCCCAGCTTTGCTCAATTCGGCCAACGCGCTCCATCACCATCTCGTTATAGCGGCGATGCGGACCGCGATGCAGAGGCATGCCAGTGCGGACCGTCGCGTCCTCATTGGATGGGAGTAGCAGGCCGTTCGCGCGGAAATCGTCAAAGCCAATCGCCGTGCGTTTTAAATCCGCGAACAGACGGCCGAAGTAGTCGCGCCGCAGAATTGCCTGGGCAAAAAATGGTACTGCTGCAGGCCCGTATCATTTTTTGCCCAGGCAATTCTGCGGCGATTAACCGATCGGAACAGGATGACCGTGCGTTGCTTCGCCAGCACAGGCGCATGCGCTGGCCCGATATTGCCGTGCATGTTACCCCCTCTAAACGCGTCCTATTCGCGACAAACCCTCACAAATTTGCTATTCTTCGATGAGCGCATGATCAAACGACCGCCGTCTGGCGCGACAATCCGCTCGCTCTCACTCAGCCCGCCAACCAAGATCAATTGATTGACCAGCCGCACACCAAGCCTAGTGGCGATAAACTTCCCGCCGGCCAAAGGCGGTTCGATCCGCAGCTCCTGACCAATCCAATAGTCGAGCCCCACTGTTTGCAGCGCCCCGTCAATCGTCTCGCGAAAGGCCGTCAGGCCTAATGCCGGGAAGGACCCGCCCTCAATCCATGCGGTCGAAACAGATTCGAAATACTGTCGGCCGATTGCACTCTTTGAAGGAGACCAAACAACGGCTTTCACATCATCAAAATGGTGTGTCAAATCACGGGCAAGTCCGACCATGCCGCGCATGATCGGCAGCGAACGTTCCCCGCCCGACAGATGCTGTCCTATCGAGATACGCATCGCATCGAAGCGAAAGCCGTTCGGTGATTGCTCAAGGTCAAAGCGGTGCTCAATTTCAGGAAATTCAGATGCAGGGCCTGGCGCAATGCCTTCCAAATCGAAGGTCAGTCCCTCGCGCAACAGCTCCATCCAGGCATGTTCTTGCGCCTCAGGGTTCGCAAAGCTGGCTGATTTGTCCGACTGCACATGATCCGCCCCCACCAATTGCAGCGGCGAGGTGTCGCATGGATCGTGGGACAACAACACCGTGCTTTGCGCCGCGAAAAATTCCTGCATAGCGAGACGATCCGGCCGTTTGCCCGTTGCAAACAGCAGGTACAGGCCCGGAGAGCCAGCGTGTCGGTCTTGATCGACTATCCCGGCCCCCTTCCTCGTCCCGGCGCGAAATTTCAGATCGTTTGCAAGATGATAGTGACCTGTTTCTTTGTCATCGTCGAGTCTAGTTTTGGTTTTGCTCGGGGAAACCCATGCAAGCGGTCAGAAAACCCCCAGTCGCAGTCCTTCGGACATTGCCTCGCCCAAAGCGCGTGATTGCTCCAGAACTTCCTTTGGCACTTGTTTTACTGCAGCAATCTCTTCCGGGGTCTGGGCTGAGAAGTTCACAATCATCGGATCAGCAACCCGTTTGAGCCGCCAGCCTGTGGCGATCCTATCCAGCTGGCGCTGAGCCCCTTCCCCATCCGATCCAGCGGCAATGATGCTGGCATAGGGCCTGCCTTCGATCTGCCCGAGCACGCCATAGTAATGCGCATCAAACATCTCTTTCATCGCGCCGCTCATCGTCGCGAGGTTTTCAGGACAGGCAAAAATGTAGCCGCCTGCTGAAAGCAAGTCTGCGCTCGTCACGTCCTGAGCCCTCAAAAGCACGCCGCCCTCGCCCGCCCCATCAGCCGCCGCCTTTGCCATGCCCTCACTGGACCCTGTGCGGGTGTGCCAGATGATGAGAAGCGGAGCGTTGTTTTCCATTGAGCCATCACAAGCGAGCGGGCTGTCGATTGTCAATCAGCGGCGCTGTCACGCGGCGAAACAATAGGCTAAGCTTCGCAGCATGGCATCTCCCACAATCTCTCACGTCTTGGGCGTCGCGTCTTCTCTGTCAGAGCGCGCATGGCAATGGCGCGGCGGCAATATGGAGCTGGGCGCTGAAGCCAATACGCTGACGAATGATATCCTCACCCAATTGCTGCTGACCCGCGGGGTCGCGCGCGAGGATGTGGCGCGCCACGCCAAGCCCACCATGCGTGATTTCCTGCCCGACCCATCTGAGTTTAACGACATGGAGAGCGCAGCCTCGCGGATTGCCAAAGCCGTGCTCAGCGGAGAGCAGATCACAATTTACGGCGATTATGACGTAGATGGCGCGACCAGCTCCGCCTTGCTGGTTGAGCTGCTGCGCGACCTGGGCGTTAAGGCCGGATATTACATCCCGGACCGCCTGTTGGAGGGTTACGGCCCCAGCGGCGAAGCCTTGGTCAAGCTGGCGCGCTCGGGATCAAGCCTGATCGTCACAGTAGATTGCGGCGCGATGGCCTATGAAGCGCTTGGCATGGCGCGCGATGAAGGCGTGGACGTAATTGTCGTTGATCATCACAAATGCGGCGCCGAACTGCCGCCAACCACCGCCTTGGTGAACCCAAACAGGCTGGATGAAAACGACCTTGCCGCCGCGCATGGTCATTTGGCCGCTGTCGGTGTCGCCTTCCTGCTCGCGATTGCACTGGTCAGAAACCTGCGCAGCGAGGGTTATTTCAAGGACCGCAAAGAACCTGCCCTGATGACGCTGCTAGATCTGGTTGCGCTGGGCACTGTCGCCGATGTCGCCGCGCTGCACGGTCTAAACCGCGCTTTCGTTGCGCAGGGGCTCAAAGTTCTCGCGCGCCGCGAGCGGATCGGCATGGCGGCGCTCATGGATGCGAGCCGCCTCAAACGCGCGCCGCAAGCAAGCGACCTAGGCTTTGCGCTTGGCCCTCGGATCAATGCAGGCGGGCGAATTGGCGAATCGACGCTCGGCGTTAAGCTGCTGACGACACGCGACCCAGAGGAAGCGCGCGCAATTGCGGAACAATTAAGCCAATTGAATGAAGAGCGCCGCGCCATTGAGGCCGAAGTTCAGGAGGAAGCCGAGCGGCAGCTTGAGGGACAGCACAATCATGCGGTCCATGTGCTTTCTGGAGATGGATGGCATCCGGGCGTGATCGGCATTGTCGCCGGGCGTATCAAGGAAAAGACTGGCCGCCCCGCCATCGTCATCGCGCGCGACGAAACCGAGGGACAAGGCAAAGGCTCAGGCCGCTCCATTAGCGGCGTTGATCTGGGCGCGGCGATCATTGCAGCGCGTGAGGAAGGCCTGCTGGTAGCAGGCGGCGGACATGCAATGGCGGCGGGTCTCACGATCGAGAATGACAAGCTCGCCGCATTCGCAGAATTCCTCGACACTCGCCTAGCCAAAGATATCGAGCGCGCGCGCATTGGCCAGCGCATGCAGCTCGACCTGTCGGTTGCGCCCGGCGGATTGACGCCAGAACTTGTCGAGACACTAGAGGCAGCGGGCCCCTACGGAGTTGGCTGGCCAGCCCCGCGTTTGGCTGTGGGCCCGGTGCGCATCATTAAAGCCGATATTGTTGGAAAAGATCACTTGCGCCTGATCGCGGCGGGTGAGGATGGTAAGTCGTTTAAAGCGATCGCTTTTCGCGCGGCGGAAACCGAAATGGCGCAAACCCTGATCCACCGATCGAAGGGGCGCCGATTCCATCTCGCTGGGCGAGCAAAGATTGATGATTGGGGCCCGCGTCCCGCGGCAGAATTGCACCTCGAAGACGCTGCCTTTGCCGATTGATTGCGAGAAACCGCCCAGAAACGCCAAAGTTCTTCGATTACAGGCTTGACCGCCAACCACTACCCCACTAGATGCGCGGCCTCGCACACAAGTGTGGCCCCTTCGTCTAGCGGTTAGGACGCGGCCCTTTCACGGCTGAAACACGGGTTCGATTCCCGTAGGGGTCACCACCTCCTTACAGAACTATAGTTTTAAACGCCGATTTTTGGTGCAAATCGTGCTGTGCCCTTCCCACGCTACTCGCTTGGGGTTACAGGCGAAATCGCGATGGGCAGCCAACACTCTATCCCTCCGGTGAGCGCGCTCTTGGCGCTGGTTACGTTTGTCGCGTTGCTGCTGCTGGGCGTGGACCTTATCGTTGCGTGTGCGGCTTTGCTCTTGTGGCTCGGGTCTTTGGTGCTCGCCACGTCAAACGCGCCCGATCCGCCCAATACGAAGACTGAGGCGCCGATTACTCGGGACGCAATGCGCAATCTGATCGAGAACTCGGCAACACCTCTGCTCGTGACAGAAAACAACACTATAGCCATCGCCAATCGCACCGCGCGCAAAATGCTGGGCCAGCATGTGGTCGGGCAAGACGCGCGCATGGCCTTTCGCCAGCCAAAGGCGATTTCGCTGCTGTCAAAGGGGCGTAACGGTCGCGCGGTCGTGCGCGGCCTCGTGAGGCGGCGCGACATCTGGCAGATCAATCGACAGGCGATTGATGAAAGCCTGGCGGTGATTGAGCTCATCAACAAAACCGCTGAGGCGGACATTAGCCGCGCGCACACCGACTTCGTCGCTAATGCGAGTCACGAACTGCGTACGCCGCTGGCCGGCATCATTGGCTATACAGAAACGCTCAGCGAGAGCTCTGAAACCCTCGATTCGCCGATCCCGCAGAAGTTTCTCGGTACGATCCAGCGCGAGGCCAATCGCATGCAGGCATTGGTGTCCGACTTGATGTCTCTCTCGCGGATCGAGGCAGAAAAGCACGATAAGCCGAGTGAATTGCTGGAGCTCGCACCAATCGTGGCCCGCGCGGCGCGCGACGCGGCGGGCGCTGAGCGGCTCGAACGGCTACAGATTGGCAAATTTGAGACGGTCAAAATTCGCGGCGACATGCAGCAGCTTGAGCAATTAGTCCGCAACCTCGTTGATAATGCGATGAAATACGGCGCAGAAGAGGGACCGGTTGCCGTCGACCTCGTCCGCTCCAAAGATATGCAGCAGGCCCGTCTGACAGTCACCAACACTGGCGAAGGCATCCCGCCCGAACATTTGCCGCACCTAACCCGCCGCTTTTACCGCACCGATCCAGGACGCAGCCGAGCCTCCGGCGGAACTGGTCTGGGCCTCGCGATTGTAAAACATATTGTGGAGCGTCACCGCGGAAGGCTCGAAATTGAGAGCGAATTGGGTCAAGGCACTCAGGTGATCGTGCGAATCCCGCTCGAAACACAAGAAAATGATCAACCGCAGCAGGGCACAAAAGACAGCGATATCAAGGGGCGTTCAGCAGGCCAGTCCGATGCCTCCAATTCGCTGTCATGAATTTGTCTTATTTCTTCAACATCGCGGGCGCAGGCACTCAAATTGATGCTGATCCTGTAGCGATTCTCAGGGGTAAACAGGGCTAAGAAATGTCGCCGATTACGCTTATCCTGATTGCTATCGGTCTCGGCCTTGCCGGATGGCTGGCGGGCCGTGCGAAGGCGTGGAGCTTCCAAAAGGCCGACGCCAATGTTCGCTTGGTCGCGCGCCCAACCTATCACGCATGGTATGTTGCCGTTTGGGTTGTTCTGCCCGTGCTGGCGTTCATCGCGTTGTGGTCTTTCCTAGCCCCGCAGCTGGTCATGCAAACCGTGCTGGCCTCGCCTGGCGCAGAGGGCCTCCCCTCCTTCGGCTTCCAGCGCGATTCGATCCTTTCAGAGGCCCGCGCTGTCGCCACCGGCAGCGCGCAGGGCGTGTTCAACTCTGATGCGGAGGCTCTGATCGAGCCATTCCGCGAGGCAATCTCGCATTACAATTTGATCGGGCTGGTGGTCACAGTGATGATCGCCTTTGCTGGCGGCGCCTATGCGTTCCTGCGGGTCAAACCAGATTTCCGCGCCCGCACCCGGGTAGAGCGCACAGTGATGATCGTATTGCTGCTCGCCTCGCTGGTCGCGATCCTCACGACATTCGGCATTTTTGCGAGCCTCGTATTCGAGACGGTGCGTTTCTTTGGCATGGTCTCGCCGGTCGACTTCTTGTTTGGCTCGTTCTGGGGTCCAGACCCGATGAGCAATCCCGAAGCGGCCGATGGCACACGCTACGGAGCGATACCACTGTTCTGGGGCACAATCTTTATCGGCGCGATCATCGCGATGATTGTCGCGATCCCGCTCGGGCTGATGAGCGCGATTTACCTCACGCAATATGCCAACCCGAAACTGCGCGCCTGGGTAAAGCCTGCGCTCGAGATTCTCGCGGGCGTACCGACTGTGGTCTACGGCTACTTCGCTGCGCTCACAGTCGCCCCGGCTATTCGCGACATGGCGGTCGCGGTCGGCATTTCCGGTGCTTCGACAGAAAGCGCGCTGGCCGCTGGCGTCGTGATGGGCGTGATGATCATCCCGTTCGTATCGTCCATGGCCGATGATTCGATCGCCGCCGTACCCAGCGCCATGCGCGATGGCAGCCTCGCGATGGGTGCGACTCAATCAGAGACCATTCGCCGCGTGCTGTTTCCCGCCGCCCTGCCCGGCATTGTCGCGGGCGTGATGCTGGCTGTCAGCCGCGCGATTGGCGAGACAATGATCGTGGTGATGGCCGCCTCAACCGCAGCGAATTTGACAGTCAATCCGCTCGAGCGAATGACCACCGTCACCGTGCAGATCGTCAAAATGCTGACCGGCGAAGGCAGCTTCGACCACCCTGCCACGCTCAGCGCCTTCGCGCTTGGCTTTGTCCTCTTCATGGTCACGCTGGCGCTCAACTTTATCGCTCTTCGCGTCGTCAAACGCTTTCGAGAGGCCTATGACTGATACCGCCAATCCAGAACTGGTGCACCCAACCCGCACACCGGAATTCGCCAAGCGGATCGAGCAGCGTTACCGCTCAGAGCGGCGTTTCCGCGCGCTTGGCCTTAGCGCGATCGTCTTCTCAGTTGCGGTGCTGATCTTCCTACTCGGCAATATGCTGCTGAACGGAATTGGTGGGTTTCAGCGCGCAGAGCTGGCCGTGCCGATCGATTTTGTCGAGGCAGGTCTGACGGGCGATGCACAATCGCTGAGCTCTCCGGGTGCACTTCAATCGCTTGAAACGCAGGGTCTGCGCGCGGTGGTCGAATTCTATGCTGAGCGAGAGCTCGGTGAGGCTGGCGCAGCTGAGATCAGCGATGAGGCATGGCGCGATGTCGCCAGCGATCTGATCAGCAATCCGGGATTGATCCGCGGTTCTCACACATTCAACCTACCCGCCTCCTCTGACCTAGCCTCTGGACTATCAGGCGAAGGTTCAGCTGAAATGCAGACGCTCGCCGAGCAGCTAGTAAATGACGGCAAGCTGTCCAAAAATTGGGACGCCGGGTTCATGACCCGCAGCGATGCGACCAGCCCGCAGCAAGTGGGCATTTGGGGGGCGCTCAAGGGCTCGATCCTGACGATGACGATCACGCTGCTGCTGGCGTTTCCCATCGGTGTACTCGCCGCGCTCTACCTAGAGGAATATGCGCCGAAGAACCGCTGGACCGACATTATCGAAGTCTCGATCAACAACCTTGCCGCCGTGCCCTCGATCATCTTTGGCTTGCTCGGGCTTGCAGTGTTCCTCACCTTATTCCCGAACCTGAGATCCGCGCCGCTCATCGGCGGCATGACCTTGGCACTGATGACCATGCCAGTGATCGTCATCTCTGGCCGTAATGCGATTAAAGCCGTGCCGCCATCGATCCGGGACGGTGCACTCGCCATTGGCGCCTCGCCAGTCCAGGTAGTGTTCCATCACGTCCTGCCGCTCGCTCTACCGGGCATGTTGACCGGCACAATCATCGGCATGGCCCGCGCGCTGGGTGAAACCGCACCGCTGCTCATGATTGGTATGCGCGCCTTCGTAGCGACGCCGCCTGATGGCTTCACATCCCCGGCGACCGTCTTGCCGGTGCAAATCTTCCTCTGGTCCGATGAAATCGACCGCGGCTTTGTCGAACGGACAAGTGCGGCTATCATTGTACTTCTGCTGTTCCTTCTGTTGATGAACGGCCTCGCCATTTACCTCCGCAACAAATTCGAGAAGACCTGGTGACTGTCATTCACGAGAAATTGGTAGACACGAACGCAAAGATGCGCGCGCGCGATGTGTCGGTCTATTATGGCGACAAGAAAGCCATTGATGAGGTGTCGATCGACATTTCACCGGACTATGTCACGGCGTTCATCGGGCCGTCTGGTTGCGGCAAGTCGACCTTCCTGCGCTGTTTCAACCGCATGAACGATACCATTCCCGTTGCGCGCGTAACCGGCACAATCGAGCTCGAAGACGAAGACATCCATGGCAATGCGATGGACGTGGTTCAGCTGCGCGCGCGCGTCGGCATGGTGTTCCAGAAACCAAATCCATTTCCAAAATCGATTTACGAGAACATCGCCTATGGCCCGAAAATTCACGGCCTGGCGGAAAAGAAGCCGGACATTGACGAAGTGGTCGAAAAGTCCCTCACCCGCGCGGGATTGTGGGACGAGGTAAAGGACCGCCTTGACGAATCTGGCACTGCCCTTTCCGGCGGTCAGCAACAACGCCTGTGCATCGCGCGCGCCATTGCGGTTGATCCAGAGGTCATCCTGATGGACGAGCCGTGCTCTGCGTTGGATCCAATCGCGACGGCCAAAATCGAAGAATTGATCGACGAGCTATCCGGTCGCTATGCGATCGTAATCGTCACCCACTCCATGCAGCAGGCCGCGCGCGTTTCTCAGCGCACAGCCTTTTTCCACCTGGGCAAAATGGTCGAATACGGGCCGACTTCCGATATTTTCACCAACCCGATAGAAAAGCGCACTCAAGACTACATCACGGGACGGTACGGTTAAATGGCAGAACATACAGTCAAAGCCTTTGACGAGGACATCACCCGGCTTCGCGGTCTGATCGCCGAGATGGGCGGTCTTGCAGAGGTCGCCATTCAGGGCGCGCTCGATGCCCTGGTGCGCGGCGACCAAGAGCTCGCTAAGAAAGTCGTCAAGAACGACAAGAAGATCGACGCGCTTGAGGCTGAGGTGGACAAGCTCTCAGTGCGGATCATCGCCCTGCGCGCGCCGATGGCCGATGATTTGCGCGAAGTGATCGCGGCGCTGAAAATCGCAGGCGTGGTTGAACGCATTGGCGACTATTCGAAAAACATCGCCAAGCGCGTGGGCGAGATTGACGGCAAGGACCGATTTGAACCGCTCACCCTGCTGCCCGCCATGGGCGAAGTGGCGAGCGAAATGGTGCACGATGTGCTCACCGCTTACGCCGCGCGCGACCCCGACCTGGCCCGCGAAGTGATCGCAACCGACGCCAAGGTCGATGCCTTTTACAACAGCATTTTCCGCAATCTTGTGAGTCACATGGTGGAGAACCCTGCGACCATTTCCAGCGCGGCTCAGCTGCTCTTTGTAGCCCGCAATCTGGAGCGGATCGGGGATCACGCGACCAATGTTGCTGAGATGGTGCATTACGCTGCGACCGGCGAATATCCGCCGGACGACGACCAGTAGGACGCAAGCTTACAATTCTTTCACAAATGACGCGAAGTTGTAGTGAAAGTGACAGATAGTACGCCGTATCGCATCCTTGGGAACGGGAGGGTTCTCAGACATGTCTGCTACTAAACTGCTATTGGTCGAAGACGATCCGGCTTTGTCGGAGCTGCTCGAATATCGTTTCCAGAACGAAGGCTATGACGTCCGCTCAACCAGTGACGGCGACGAAGCACTGATTCTGGCGAGCGAAGATGTGCCAGACCTCGTGATCCTTGACTGGATGATCGAGGGCACCAGCGGGATCGAAGTCTGCCGCAGGCTGCGGCGCGATAAGCAGACCGCGCATGTCCCGATCATCATGCTGACCGCCCGTGAGGCTGAGGACGACCGCGTGCGCGGCCTCGATACGGGCGCGGACGATTATTTGACTAAGCCATTCAGCCCGCGCGAATTGCTCGCCCGGGTGGCAGCGGTGATGCGCCGCATTCGTCCAGCCCTGGCCGGTGAGACCGTGGAGGTCGGCGATATTGTGCTCGATCCCGTGGCGCATAAAGTGATGCGCGGCGGACAGTCGCTGCAACTTGGCCCGACCGAATACCGCTTGCTGAAGTTCTTTATGGAAAGCCCCGGCCGGGTGTTTAGCCGCGGCCAATTGCTTGACGGTGTTTGGGGCACGGGCTCAGACATCGAGCTGCGCACGGTCGATGTGCACATTCGCCGATTGCGCAAAGCCATCGAGGTTGAGGGCGCGAAAGATCCGATCCGCACAGTCCGATCCGCCGGTTATGCGATGGAAGCGGTCTAGCGGCACATGCCCGACCAGCGCGAGGCCTGGTCAAAGTGGACATGATCTGCATGGGCGGCGTTGTAATCTGGCGATAGAACGGTCGCGAAAACCCCGCATGCACCATCGCGAACCTCGCGCAGGAAACGCGCTTCATCGCTGTCTTCTGGCCAATCGCGAAGCACGCTGATTGTTCGTCCATCCGTCAGAGTAAATCCCGCAATATCAATCGCATTCGCGGTTGCATGCTCGCTCCAGGCGTTTGAGCTGCCACCGCGCATCCTCCGGCAATTGAACGCGCCCAAATGCTCGATTGTGGCAAGCTCGCTGCCCAATATTTCGAGCGCAGCAGGTTCTACACTGCGCGCGCGCCATATCTCCAAGCCGGTCGCCACGGGGCAAGTCACCGCTGGCGTATCGGGAGCGAGTGGAAAGGTGCTCAACTGCGTGCGATCAGGCCGAGCGCAGGCCCCCTCGCCCGTCGCCGCCAGCGCATCAAAAGCGACTGCGCTCCGCTCCAGCACAGCGCGGCACTGCGGCACATCGTCTTTCAGCGCAGCGAGCTTACCCGCCGTTGCCCAGCCAATCGGGTGGCGCAGATCAAGTGGCGCGGTGGGATCATGCTCTGGATGCGCTTTCAGCCAGCTCCATCCTGCGAAAAATACGGTCGCGATGATCGCGAGCAGAATGAAACGCCGCTCCTTGCGGAATTGTCCGATACGACGGCTGATTTTGGTGAGTTTGCGCTTGCGAGGCATATCAAGGCCTTAGTGGAAGTCCCGCGACTTCGGCAATATCTGATGGCCACGCCGATGGCCTGTTACGTTTGGAGTTTGCCCACAGGGCCTAAGAAAGCGCATTCAGGCGAGCTTGGACCTTCGCCAAGTCAGCGGCAAACAAAGCTGCTTGCTCTGCACGCGCCTCGCCGTCCAGACGGAGCAAATAGGCCGGATGCGCGGTGACCCACAGCTCCGCCTTATCCTCCAGCATGATAGGAGCTCCGCGCGCAGCCTTCAGGCTCACCGTCTTGCCCAGCAATCCGCGCGCCGCCGATGCACCCAAAGCCAGTATGATGCGCGGCTTCACGATTGCCCGCTCGTTCTCCAGCCACCAGCGGCAGGTGTCGATCTCTTTGGCTGTCGGGGTCTGGTGAATACGCCGCTTGCCTCGCTGGACGAACTTAAAATGCTTCACCGCATTGGTGACATAGGCTGCGCTGCGATCAATCCCGGACTGCGCCAAAGCTGCATCCAGAAATTGACCCGCTGGCCCCACAAACGGTCTGCCCGCCAGATCCTCCTGATCACCCGGCTGCTCACCGACGATCATCAGCGGCGCGTGCTGTGCGCCCTCGCCCATAACCGCGCGCGTACCGCAATCGGCAATCGGGCAATCGCGGCAATTGCGGGCCGCCTGAGCAAGCTCAGCCAAGCTATCCGGGCGTTCGCGCGCCTTGCGCGTTCCGGCTGCCACCATATTCGCTTCGCGCGCCTGAGCTCCGGCGATCAAATCGTGAATGAGCGCCGCCTCCGGCATGTTCTTCCAGTATTTCTTGGGCATTTCAGACAGCATTGCACCGACTTTCAGCCGCGCCGGATTGAAGATCGATGCATAATACGACTTCCACAGCTCCTCGACCGGATCGCCGTCCGGCGCATCGCTGCGCTGCGCAGGGCCGCTTTCCCGCATAGTCTCGCCATCCCAGTGGAGGCACCCGCGCGGGGTCAGGATCGACCAATTCATGTTGGCAAAGCGCCGCATGAAAAAGCCCGCATTGGCGCGCACAATATGATGATCCGGCTCAAACCAAGCGACATAATGCTCGTCTTTTCCCTCTGGGCCTGCACCATCCTCGACCTGGCGAAAGCGGACGAAGGCATGCATTTTGTGGCTGTCGCGGCGCACCGACTTATCGAGCTCCTCCACCCGGCGCACATCAAGGTCCGTCTTGTCCTCCATCATGCGCGGATTACTCTGGAGCCGCCACAGCAACCGGTACAGCAGCGCAAAGCGTTCTGGATCGGAATGCAGCGCCACATTGCGCGCCAGGCTCAGGAACCGCTTGCTCGCCCGCGCAGGCCGGGCATCTCGCTCTGGCACGGGCAGACACTCAATCAGCCCGGACGCACCGTCTTGGGCGAACAAATCACCCGTCCCGCCCGGCTCGATCCAAGACACACTGTCTGGCAGCACTTCGCATTGAACCAGCGCGCGCGCCCGGTCCCGCCAAAATGCAAAATCATCAGGCGCAGGCAATTGCACGGCGTAATGCGCGCCCATGGACGGTGCCCGCGTTGAGAGAGTCTGCCCGCTCATGATGCAAACAGCTCCAACTGTTCCTGCTTAGGCGCGAGCAGGCTGCGCAAATCCGCCCGGTCTGTCAGCGTCGTCGGACGCCAATCAAGCGCGGTGATAAAGGGGCGCACCTTGGCGATCGATTGGGTCAGCCGGGCCACATCATCAAGCCGCAGGGTCCGGTGCCGCCGCGCAGCAATGATGCGCCGCACCGCTGTCGGCCCCAGCCCTGGCACACGCAGCAGCATTTCCTTACCCGCGCGGTTCACATCCACCGGGAATGTCCCGCGAAATTTGAGCGCCCAGGCAAGCTTGGGATCAATATCGAGCGGCAGATTGCCATCCGCATCCGTCGCCTCGCACACCTCGCCCGGCGCATAGCCATAGAACCGCATCAGCCAATCGGATTGATACAGCCGGTGCTCCCGCAGCAAGGGCGGACGTTGCAGCGGCAAAACCGCACTCGCGTCCGGAATGGGCGAAAAGGCGCTGTAATAGACCCGGCGCAGACCAAAGGAATCGTAAAGCCGGCTCGCTTTGCCAACGATATCCGCATCAGACGCCCGATCCGCACCGACGATCATCTGAGTCGATTGACCTGCCGGGGCAAAGCGCGGTGCGTGGCGAAAGCGTTTGCGCGCATCCTTCGCCTCGATGATGTCGTCCTTCGTCTTGGCAATCGCGCCTTCGATCTGCCGCTCGTCTTTGTCGGGCGCGAGGCGGGTCAGGCCACTGGTCGTTGGCAATTCGACATTGATGGAGACCCGGTCAGCATACAGCCCTGCCTGACGCACCAGCTCCGGATCCGCCTCTGGAATGGTCTTTAAGTGAATGTAGCCGCGAAAATCATATTCCTCGCGCAGAATGCGGGCGCCCTCAACCATCTGCTCCATCGTGAAATTGGAGCTTTTGATGATGCCCGATGAGAGGAACAGCCCCTCAATATAATTGCGCCGGTAAAAATTGAGCGTCAGGTCCGCGACCTCTTGCGGGGTGAAGCGCGCGCGCCGCACATTCGAGCTCTTGCGGTTGATGCAATAGTGGCAATCGAAAATGCAGTGATTGGTCAGCAATATTTTGAGCAATGAAATGCACCGGCCATCTGGCGCATAGGCGTGGCAAATGCCCATCCCCTCGGTCGATCCGATCCCTTTGCCGCCCAGCGAGTTCTTTTTCGCCGTCCCCGAAGACGCGCAAGAGGCATCATATTTCGCCGCATCAGCGAGAATTTCGAGCTTTTCTAAGAGCGATTTTTGAGCCATCGGAACATCCCTTTTGTTCCTTATATGTTCTAATTGGATTCAGTGAAAGTGCGGAATTTGCAACTACAAATCAAACGCCCAGCGATGCCTGGCTGAGGGCCGGGATCCGCCGCTCGCAAAAGAAATCAGACAAAAACGCTCTGATACGGGAACCACCTCTTTCGTAGTGAGTATTTTGCACAAGTCCGGGCCCCTCTGGCGAGCAATCCTGCTCGTGATGTCGGACGGTAACATGCGGCCATGACCGCGCATCTATGACGGGGGCGCCACGCTCCCCCGCAAGGGAGTATGAAATGAAGAAGTTTGTTTGTGTTTCTGTACTCGGAGCGAGCGCTCTGACTCTGGCAGCTTGCGGTGAAACGGCAACTGCGACTGATTCAGCCGAAGGTTCCGACAGCAACCCAATCACTGCAGCAGAAGTAGAAGCAGCTCAGCAAGCATGGGGCGAAGGAATCGTCGCCATCGGCGCGACCTTCACCGAAGAAGGCGATTTCCGCGCACGCGCTGAAGAGCACATCAGCACCCACTATGCTTACGGCGATGACGCAACGATCCTGTTCAAGCCGACTTTGGCCGCCGAAGACCAGTTCCGTGAAAGCTTTGATGAAGCGCTCAGCTATTTCGTCGGCACCGAAGGCACTGAAGATGGCGGTTTCGCGATCGCCCCTTACACCGCAGTGCGCTGGGAAAATAACGGCACCGTGATCGACGAAGATGGCGACATGGCAGTTGCCATGGGCAATTACTTCTTCACCGGCACCGATGGAAACGAGACCAAGGTTGAGTATTCTTTCGCCTATGAAAAAGACGAAAATGGCGAGCTGAAGATCGTTCTTCACCACAGCTCGCTGCCTTTCAATCCGAGCTAATCGCTCAAAATTGACGAGCTTAATAGGGTCGGTGCCTGGCGGCATCGACCCTTTTTGCGTTTAGCGATGTTGAAACTTGAAGCGCGAGCTTACTTTTTGCCGGGATCGAAATCGCTCAGGCTGACGCCGTTCTGCTTGCACAGGTGATCAATGATCGCTGCGTGCATCTGACCTTCAAAGGCAACACCGGCGAACTCGCCTTCAACCCAGGCGATGGTTCCCATTGGCGCGTTGATACCATCAACCTTCATCACCACTCGGTCGCCGATGCTAGCAAAGCCAGACTTGGCTTTGATTTTGCAGCCCCCTTCAGAGATGTCGATCAAATCAACAAACACCACGCGCGAGCGAACGCGGCTCTTGACCATCAGGCTAAGCGGCTTTCTGTCGGCCGTGCGAGGGATGCTGTGCATATTCATACTGCCTACCTAGCTGAAAACGGTAAACGAATAATAACCGTGCTGCTGCGGAAGAGCAGCCGATCGGGCCGCCCTCCCCGTAAAGTCGCTAGTGTTTAGCCAAACAGGCCAAACGCCAAAATGATGGTCAGCACAATCGGGCACACAAAGCGCACGAGAATGCGCCAGATCTGGTGGAGCAGCCCGTCCAGCCCGTTCTCATCATCGATCAGCCGCGCATCCGCGATCCAGCCAACAAAGATGCAGGTTAGAATTGCGCCGATTGGCATGAACAGCTTCGCCGTGACACCGTCCAGCGCATCAAAGAAATTCGCCTCAGCAAAGATCGGGATGAACGCCAGCGGCCGGAAATCAGCCATGTCATTGAACGACAATGCCGAGAGGATACCCAGGACCGCTGCGCCCACGCCGACAATTGCGGTCGCAACCGGACGCGGCAGCTTGAATTTCTCAAGCGTATAGGCGGTCGGCGCCTCAAGCAGCGACACCGAACTGGTGAGCGCCGCAAAGAAGATCATGATGAAGAAGAGCAGGCCGATCAGCGAGCCAAATGGCATCTGCTGAAATGCAACCGGCAGTGATGCAAACATCAGGCCCGGCCCAGCGCTGGCGGAAAGGCCAGCGGCGAACACAATCGGGAAGATCGCTAGACCGGCGAGCAAAGCAACCGCCGTATCTGCGCCCGCGATAATTCCTGAGGTTTTGCCAAGGTTCGTCTCGCGGCTAGCATAGGCGCCGTAAGTCATCATCCCGGCCACACCGAGCGATAATGAGAAGAACGCCTGCCCAACCGCCGCCAGCATGACTTCTCCAGTCAATTTGGAGAAATCGAAGGTGAACAGGTAGCTCACGGCTTGACTAAACTCGCCCGTGAATGCGCCGTAAATCGTGATCGCCAGGAACAGCACGAAGAACAGCGGCATCAGATACACCGCCACCCACTCGATCCCGCTGGAGATACCGCGCGCCACGAAAAACAGGGTCAGCGCCAGAAAGCCAAGGTTGAGACCAACCATCAGGCCGCCATTACCGAACAATCCGGGCAGCAGCCCTTCGATATCGCTCGCTGCGCGCCCTTCAAACGCGCCTCCGGTTAAGCCGGTTTGCACCAGATCGCTCGCAAAGACGCCGATATAATACAGCACCCATCCGCCTACGACGCAGTAAAAACTGAGGATCAAAAAGGCGGCAAAAACGCCCATTGACCCGATGATGCCCCAGCCTTTCGAAGCCCCGGAATCCGCCGCGACACGGCGCACGCTTTCCGGCGCAGAGGCCTGACCATGGCGGCCAACCAGCACTTCAGACAGCAGCACCGGTAAACCAATGAGAAGCACACAGAAAATGTAGAACAGAACAAAGGCCCCGCCGCCATTCTCGCCCGCCTCAGCGGGGAAGCGCCACATATTTCCGAGGCCAACGGCCGACCCCACTGCGGCCAGAATAAAGGCTGTGCGCGAGGACCAACCCTCACGCGCGCTCGAACCGGAAGAAGCAACCATTTATGTATTACCCTCTCACGCGCCGATCCGGCGCAAATTGTTATACGCAAGTCATGCAAGAAAATTGCGGCGGCGTAAACGCCTCTTACAAACGCTCCACGGCGGGCTTTGCCAAGCCCGCATCGCCCGGCTAGAGACTAGCGCTATGTCGACTACATTTCAGCTTGATACGAGCACGAGCCGCGCCACTCCCACGCCTAAGCCGAGGAAGCGCCTTACTGTGCCGCGCATTCGCGACCACAAGAAGGACGGCACAACCAAAGAACCGCTGGTGATGCTCACCGCGTACACCGCGCGCCAGGCGCAATTGCTGGACGCGCATTGCGACCTGCTGCTGGTCGGAGATTCGCTGGGCCAAGTGATCTACGGGCTCGATTCCACCCTGCCGGTGACACCAGAGATGATGATCGCGCACGGTGCAGCGGTCGTCCGCGGCAGCTATCACAGCGTCGTCGTGGTCGATATGCCGTTCGGCTCTTACGAGGGATCAAAAGAGCAGGCCTTCGACACCGCCAGCCGGATCATGGCCGAAACAGGGTGCGCTGCTGTCAAGCTTGAAGGCGGCGAGGCGATGGCCGAGACGGTCGGTTTCCTGTCCAACCGCGGGATCCCGGTGATGGGCCATGTCGGCCTGACCCCGCAGGCGGTCAATGTTCTAGGCGGATATGCTGCGCGCGGTCGCAGTCAGCACGAGCATGAGAAGATCATCGCTGATGGCAAGGCTTTGGAGGAAGCTGGCGCTTTCTCCGTTGTCGTTGAAGGCGTTATTGAACCGATCGCTATTTCGCTTACCCAGTCGCTCGAGATACCAGTGATCGGCATCGGAGCCTCGGCGCAGTGCGATGGGCAAGTGCTGGTCACCGAAGACATGCTCGGCATGTTTGAACGCGTGCCGCGTTTTGTAAAACGCTATGAAAACATTGCCGAGGTGATCGACAAGACGGTTGCGACCTATGCCGAGGAAGTGCGCGCGCGCAGTTTCCCAACCGCTGAGCAAACGTACCAACCGAAGAGTTAGGTCGCGCTTTCCTGACGGCTCGCAAGCATGCTGGCCAAGGGCGCGGCCCACACCAGTTGCAGCAAATGATAGAGCAGCAGCGGCGCGATTACGAAACCAGCAGCATTGGGTGGGAATAAGATCGCGGCGAGCGGCGCGCCGATGGCAACGCTCTTTTGCGCTCCGGCAAACAGGAACGCGATCCGGTCTGCCCGCGGGTAACGGAATAGCCCGCCTGTGAGCCATGCTCCGCCCGTGCCGACGATCAAGAACCCGATGACCAAGCCCAGCAATGCGGCCCACTCGGCAAAGCCGAACATGGTCGCCAGGCCTTGCTCAACCGCGCCCGAAAAGGCGACATAGACCGCAATTCCGATCACCAACCGGTCGAGCCAGGCGACTTGGGCCTTGCGCTCCTTTAGCCAGCCAATCGTCCAGCCTTGAAGCGCCTGACCGATCATAAATGGCAGGATCAGGATCAGGCCGATGCGGACAATCGTCTCGCTGCCAATGTCCGCTGCACTTCCGCCACCCAATGCCGCGAACAAGGGCGCGGTGAGGAAGACGCCGGCAATATTGATCAGCGCCGCGCCGACCACGGATAGAGCGACATTCCCGCCCGCTAGGCTGGTGTAAGAGGTCGCCGATTGAATGGTGGATGGCAATGTGCCGAGATAGAGGAAACCCAGCGCGACCTGAGGCGGCAAGGCCCATTGTGCGAGAAGCGAAAAGCCGAGACCCGAAAGCGCCATCGCCCCAAACACCCATAGGAACAGCGGGCCAAAGAAGCGCCAATTGGCCAGCCCCCGCGCAATCTCGCCGCGCGCAATTCGCATACCATTGACCAGAAACAACACGAAAATGCCCGTGTTCGAGACCGTCTGAGCGATCTCGCGCAGCTCTCCAGCCGCTGGAAGCACCAAAGCGAGAACCGTCGCCAGGATCAGCACGGCAATCATCGGATTAGCCAATAGGGATAGTCGCGATTTCATCGCGCGCGCTCTGCCCGCCCCTTAGGCCTTTGTCGAGGGGACTAGGCTCTTACTCTGCCGGCGGCGCAAACGCGCCCGGACGCAAGCTCTCGGCGACATCCGCGAAGCCCTGCTTCTCGCCTTCGCGCTCCAGCCCGCGCGCAGCCGCTACCCTTAGGACCAGCAAATGCGGGTCATTGCCCGCACCCAGATCAATCGCATAGTCCAGCATCACTGCCACTCTTAGCCAGTCCTCTGCCGCTGCGCTGCGCTCTGCCAGCATCAGCACCGCCTCCGCATTGTTCGGCTCGCCAGCAAGATGCCGGACCAGTAAAGTGTCAGCCGCAATATCGTCGCCAGTCATCCGGTAGGCCGCAATAATCCGCTGCGTCAGCGGCCATGGCCTGCGAATTTGCGCGGCCAGTTGATAAAGCTCCAGCGCTTGCTCTGGATCATTCACCGCAAGGCCTACGTCCCCAATCAGCGAATGCACATCAGCCGATCCCGGAAACTGACGGCGGAGCGAATTGGCAAGCCGCGCGGCACCGGTGAGGTCATTCTGAGCAATCATATCGCGCAGCTGGCGAGTTGGCGCGGGCAAGACCGCTCTGCCATCTGCTGTACTGCCCAGCACAACAAGCCCGCGAACGCGCCCTTCCGCTGCCCGCTCCAACAGTGGTGCTGCTGCTTCGCGGTCGCCCAGCCGCTCATATGCCCGCCCGACAACGCTGAGCAGGTAAGGCGATGCATCCAGCGAGGCCGTGCGCGGGGCAAAGCGCTCAACCAATTCAGCCTCGCGCTCACCGCTAAGCAGAGCCAGCGCGGTCAGCTCTAACAGGCGGAGATTGCCGGGTTGGCGCTCTGCCAAGGCGCTCAGCTTCAACGCCGCGCTGTCATAGGCATTTTCATTGAGATCAATCAGTCCATCGAGCAGCAGCGCCGCCGGAACATGGCGGCTAACCATCCCGCTGCGTTCCAGCAAAGAGCGCGCGAGGATCGGTTTGTCAGCCCGCGCCGCTAGCAGCGCTTGTAGATAATACACCTTAGGGTGCTTGGGTTCCACTTTGGCGAGCTTGCGAACAGCCGCCAGCATATCGCGATTGCGGCCCAGATCGCCCAAGGTCGCAGCCAGATCGGCGAGGATTTCTGCGTCTTCAGGAGCTGCCTCATGCGCGGTCTCAAACCATGGCAATGCATCCGAGAGGCCATGCGCATCGCGCACCATCTGAGCGCGCAAATGCAGCGCCAATGATGATTGCGGGCCCAGTTCCAACGCGCGCTCTGCGGCTTCTAGCGCGGGCGAATGCTCGCCCCCGCGAAACCGCAGACGGGCAATCGCAACCCATAGGGCAGGATTTTCTGCATCGATTGCGAACGCTTGATCGAGCAATCCGCCCGCTTGGGGCAAGTCACCGTCACGCATCGCTGCGCGCGCATCTTTGATCAAAGCGACAAATTCATCGCTGCCTTCCATCGCGACTTCAGCGGGCGCGCTGGCCTCTTCGCTGGTTAGCGAGCAGCCACCCAAAGCCAGTGCGCATCCGGCCAGCAGCCAGCCCAGCGCAAGGTTTCTAAGGCCAGATTTAGGCCTGCAAATCATATTGCTTGAGCAGGTCGTACAAAGTTGGCCGGCTGATCCCGAGCAGTTTGGCCGTGCTTGAGATATTGCCCTCGCTACGCGCCAAAGCATGCCGGATAACCCGGCGGTCCGATTGCTCACGCGCCGCCTTAAGGTTCAGCACTTCGGCATCTTCCTCTTCGCCGCTATCAAAATCGAGGTCTTCAGCGTTCACCAGCTTACCATCGGCCATGATGACCGCGCGCTTCACACGGTTTTCCAGTTCGCGGACATTGCCGGGCCAATCATGCGCGTCAATCGAGGCCAGCGCATCCGGGCCAAAGCCCGTGACCGCTGGGTTCATCTCAGCAGAGAAGCGCTTGAGGAAAGCCTTCGCCAGCAAGATCCCATCCCCGTGCCTTTCGGCCAGGTTCGGAATGCGCACAACGATTTCAGCCAGGCGGTAGAACAAATCCTCACGGAATGTGCCCTCGCCGATCATGTTCTCAAGGTCTTGGTGGGTGGCGCAGACGATCCGGGTGTTCACCTCGATCTGTTTGCGTCCGCCAATCCGCTCAATCGTCCGCTCCTGCAAGAACCGCAGCAATTTGACCTGCAAGGGCAGCGGGATATCGCCAACCTCGTCGAGGAACAGCGTGCCGCCATCCGCGCTTTCGATCTTACCTTCGGTGGTTTTAACCGCGCCCGTAAACGCCCCCTTTTCGTGGCCGAACAGCTCACTTTCGAGCAGGTTCTCTGGGATCGCAGCGCAATTGATGGCCACAAACGGACCGTTCGCGCGGTCACTCGCATCGTGCAGCCCTTGCGCGAGCAGCTCCTTGCCGGTTCCGCTTGCACCCAGCAGCATGACAGAGACGCTGGTGCTCGCCACGCGCTCGATCGTGCGCGCGACTTTCACCATTTCAGGCGCGCCAGTGATCAATCGGCCAAGGACCGTCTTTTCCTCGCCAGCGCTGGCGACCAGTCGGCGGTTTTCCTGTTCAATCAAATGCAAATTATAGGCTCGGCGAACGATCAGGCCGAGCGCTTCGATATCAACCGGCTTCTGGTAAAAGTCATAAGCGCCGCGTTCGATCGCCTGCAGCGCGCTTTCCCGCGCGCCGTGACCGCTGGCCACAATCACCTTGGTATCAGGCTTCAGCTTCATGATCGCATCGAGCACGGCAAAGCCTTCGCTCGTGCCATCTGGATCAGGCGGCAAGCCCAGGTCGAGCGTCACAACGGCAGGCATTTCGCTGCGCAGCGCCGTGATGGCGGCCTCACGATTGCCAGCAATCACGACTTCAAAATCGTCATAAGCCCATTTGAGCTGAGCCTGCAGGCCCTCGTCATCCTCGACGATCAATAGGGTGGGTTTCTTGTCGGCCATTATGCGACCTCGCCTGATTTGGGTTGTTCTTCTTTCGCGAGAATTTCAGCCGCCTCGCGCAGCGGCAATATGATGCTGAACCGTGTGCCGAGCCCCTCGCGCGATTCCACATTCACGCGTCCGCCCATCGCTTTCACGATCTCGCGCGCCTCAAATGCGCCAATGCCGAAACCGCCGTCTTTCGAAGAGACAAAGGGTTTGAACAGGCCATTGCGGATGAATCCTGGCGACATGCCAGAACCGGTATCGATAATATCGAACTGACCATTGAGGCCATCGCTCGACACGTCGAGATAGATCGGGGTCTCGGGATCGCTTGCATCAATCGCGTTTTGGATCAGATGCATGATCGCCTGCTCGAGGCCCTCATTGTCAGCCATCACCACCGCAGCATCAGCCCGTGTCAATTGCAGCGGATGCGTCACCTCAAAGCGTTTTGCGAGGCCCTTTGCCATGGCAGCGAGATCAACCGACCGGCGCTCCTGCGATTGGCCAGAGCCATAGCGACCAAGGCGGGCGAGCAGATTTGTGAGCTTGTCAGAGGAATTGCGCAGAGTGACAAGCATATCGGCCCGAAACTCTGGGTTGTCCGCGTGCTTTTCGGCATTGCGGGCGAGCAAGGACAACTGGCTCGCCAGATTTTTGATATCGTGCATCACGAAAGCGATCCGGCGGTTGAACTCGTCAAACCGGCTCGCCTCCATCAGCGCCTGCTGGCCAGACTGCTCAGCCAGATAGCTCGCTAGCTGTTGTCCCACGACTTTGAGCAAATCGTAGTCTTCCCAATCGAGACGTCGTTCGATCCGGGGGCGTGCCAGCACAATGGTGCCAACCAACCGGTCAAAGTGGACAAGCGGGACGAGCGCCCACACGTCTTCGGCCTCGACCAACCATTCGGGCACCAGAGCAACCTCGCCAAAATGGTCATTGCCCGCGCGTACATCATCCAGATCGAGGATGTGATTGTGCTGCTCCAGCAGGCTTGAAAGCTCATAGTCCGCCGCGATCGCTGGCACGGCGATGGTCGGCCAGTTAGAGCGCGCCACCAGCTCCAATTGCGCCTCTTCATTGGGCGCAAGCAGCAGGCCGGCGGGACTGTCTGTGATATCGGCAATCGCCTTGATCGCGCGCTCTTGGAAGCTCGGCATGCCCGATGCGCCTGCGCCGACCGAAGCACTGCCAACGGTGCGTGTGAAACGCAGCCATTCTTCGCGGTAGTCATAACGGTGCTGAAACAAGTGCTTCGTCGCCATCACCCTCAGCCACGCTCGGGCCCGCTCCGAAGGCAACCAAAGAACCGCTGCCATACCTGCCAAGGCCAGGAAGATCACCTGCGTTGCCCGGCCCAGATCTCCGCCCAGCATCGAAAGCGATTTGGTCACAAAGATCATCAGGACGAGATAGGAGCCGATGACCAGGAGCGACAAAGTCTGAAATGTCACCGCACGCGACGGTCGGAACTCTAGGTCCGCGCTGCGCGCATTGGCCCCAAGCGCAAGCACTCCGATCATTACGCCCGACAAAACCCCGCGCAGAGCGAGCAGCAGGCCGGGTTCTTGACTGCTAAGATAGGCGATCGTGTAGAGGTTGAGATCATAGCCCCACAGACATGCAAGCGCGACGCCGCTCCACCGCAAGACGCGGCGCGCCGCTATGGATGCGCCAACGTAGAGGTTGTGCAGCAGCACCAGAGCGCCAATCGCGACCAGCATGTTGAGCGCTGCGCTGACTTCGAATGCCACATCGATCGCTGTCGATCCGGGAGCTACACGCGCCTCTATGAGCAGCAGAACTGGTTGGAGCAATTGCACCAGCGCCACCGTTATGATTACGGGCCTGGTCGGCTTAAGGCTCTCATCGCGCCCATCATTGGCGAACAGGCGGAAGATCAGGAATATCCACGCCAGATTGCGGGCCGTCTCGGCTAGCCGCACCAGCGGCTCCAACGGCCCCTGTGCAGCAGCCAATGCGCACCAAATGCCGGTCAAAGCGATTGCGCTTAGCGCAGCCGCCCGGTCAGAGCGTAAACGATCTCCACTGCGCGTCGCCCACAGGGCCGCCACCGCGCAGCACACCGCGCCGGCAAGATAGCCAGCAAAGCTGATCAATGTGAGAAGTTCGCCCTCAGCCATCAGCGAGCGCCCTCTGGCCAGAGCACTACGCGCACGGTTTGCAGCAGGATCACCAAATCAAGAAACGGCGTGTAGTTCTTCGCATAATAGAGATCATATTCGAGTTTCTTGCGGCTGTCTTCGGTCGATGCACCATACGGGTAATTGATCTGAGCCCAGCCAGTGATGCCGGGTTTGACCATATGCCGTTCGCCATAAAACGGGATTTCTTCCTGCAGATCATCGACAAATTTCGGCACTTCGGGACGCGGCCCGACAAAGCTCATATTACCTTTCAGAACGCTCCAGGTTTGCGGCAGCTCGTCAATGCGAACCTTGCGGATGAAGCGCCCGAGGCGCGTGATGCGAGGGTCGTTTTCTTCTGCCCATTTTACGCCGTCCTTTTCCGCATCGGTGCGCATTGAGCGCAGCTTGATGAGGTAGAATGGCTCGCCGTAGAGACCGACACGTTCCTGCTTAAAGAACGCTGGTCCCTTGCTGTCGAGCCTAACCAGCAATGCGAATAGCGCAATGATTGGGAAGGTCAGCAACAGCAAAACTAAACTCGCAAGAATGTCGAATATACGCTTGAATGCGCTGGAAATAACACGGCCAGACGAGAACCCATCGGAGAAGATCAGCCAGCTGGGATTGACCGTATCGAGATCAACTCGGCCCGTCTCACGTTCGAGGAAGCTGGAGAAATCATTGACATGCACGCCCTTGGTTTTGATCCGCAAGAGATCCGGCAGCGGCAGCGCGTTGCGCCGTTCCTGCAAGGCAAGCACCACTTCACTCACGCCGAGATTTTCGACAAACCGGCCCAGGTCATGGATGGCCTCACGCGCAATCGCTTCTTCGACCACACGCTCAGGCTCGTTCATTGCAATGTAGGAGACTATCGCAAATCCGGTTTCCGGCCTGTCACCCAATTCGCGCAATCGCTGCGCCCTGTCCCCTGCTCCCAACACCATCACCCGGCGGCGAAAGGCCGATGAGCCAAGGAAGCTGTTGAGGAACATACGGTCCACCACCAGCAAGCCGATCGCGAAACACATGGTGTAAAACAGGGTGGAGCGCCAGAATGTATCTGCAGCCAGCACAAAGTCGATCACCGCCAGCGCAATGATCCCAAGGCTGATCGCAACGAGCAACCTCGCACCTGCAAACCGCAGGCTGCGCAGCGCATAGGGCCCGTAAACGCCGACGGAGATCATGGCGGTCCACACCACGGCAGCAGAACCTGTTAACGGCAGCCAGCGCCCCGCAACAGGCCCCGGATCCATCCCGATCTGCGAGGCACGCAGCTGCCACGCGAGCTCACTGGCTAGCACCAAAAGCGCAAAGTCCAGCAGGCCGAGCAGCAGCACAGCATGAGGGATATAGTGCTTAAACAAGCGGATCATCAGATTCAAAGCTCGCATTAATTGCAATTGCGAGCCTGGCTTTACGCGCGAGACCTTAAGTGTCGGTAAATTTTACAGAGCCTCTTCAAAGCCGCGTCATGCGCCGATCTGCACGGTTAATGACTTGTGAAGAACGCATTACGTAATTACGCCTAGCTGTACGCGATTCAGACGCGTGCCTGAGCCGCCAACCGTGCTGTTTGCGGGGTCAAGCAATCCGGCCTGCCACAGCGTGAGCAATTCGCGCCCAAGGGCACCGCGTCTTCCTGCGCCAATGAAACACCGCGCGCCTCCGCCAATTCGCCCGCAAACCTCGCCTCAAGCCCCAGAACAATCGCTTGGCGCGCCGAGCAGGTGACACCGTCACCATCGACAGTGCGCGCCATGGTGAACCAGTGCTTTGGCGCTGCCTCGCCCTCGCTGAACAGCACGGGCTGGGTCAGCAGCGTGCCCGGGCGCTCAAACGCGGAATACGGCGCCCAGGCTGGCCAGCGCGCTCCATCGAGTGGGAACATCGCCCCGCTCGCCCCGGCGCTGAACCCGGCAAGCTCACCTGAACGATCCAACCGCGCAGAGAAGAACGGCAGGCCGCGTTCGCCGACACGCTGCAATGTCGTCAGCCGCTGAGCCACTTGCGCAAAATTGACCGCAAAGCGCCTCTGCAACACCGTGAGATCATAGCCAGTTTGCTCGCACGCCCTGAGGAACCGGCCATAGGGCATCAGCAAAGCGCCCGCGACATAGTCGCTTACCGCGCTGCGCATTGCGTCGCGCGCCTCGCGGCTGGTCAGCCCTGCCCCTTCGACGACTGCATCGATTGCCTCACGCTGCTCCAGCACGCCGACTTGCCGCGCGATTTGAAACCGCCGGGCTGCGCCGGGCAGCATTTCAGACAATTGCAACTGGCGCGCGTGCAGATCGAGCCTCGCCACTTGGCCAGGGATCACTTCAGCGGGCAGAATGCGCACCGACAGACGGTGCCGCTCCCGCAAGCGCTCGTTTAAGGCCACGCTGATTTCGGCCCGCGACAGCCTGAGCTGATCGGCAAGATCCTCAGCTGCATGGTCTAGGTCGGAGAAATGGTTCTGCCAGCGCTCCACCGCCTCACGTGCTTGGCGCTGAGGGTCATCGCCGCGCGCCGCCACATGCCCGCCTGCATCAAACAGGCGCGCAAAGGCCGCCGCGGCCTGAGGAGCGGCGGCGAGGAATTCCTGCACCTCTTCCCGGTCAATCCCAAGATCGCTGAAACGTTCATCGGAAAGGCGGCGCGCAAGACCATCCAGGCCGCCAATCGCCTCGTCTTCGCGAAGGCTGCGTGGATCAAAATCGAACCGCTCAATCACCTGTACCAGCACACGCGCAGACAGCGGACGTTGGTTGCGCTCAATGAGGTTCAGATAGCTCGGCGAGATGCCCAGCGAGGTCGCCATAGCGGCTTGGGTAAGGCCTTCGCGCTTGCGCAGGCGGCGCAAAGCAGGACCGGCAAGAAGGGAGTTATCAGCCATAACAACTTTGTAAATTACTTTACAGCTTCACACAAGTTTTACAGGTTTCGGGCCGATACAGACACGATTGTCTGTAAGGTTTACTGGAGAATCGAGACACTGGCGGGCATACAGAATGGCGTAACCCTCCCCATAATGAAGCCGAAAGAACAGACATGACTTATCAAGCAACCACCGCGAAAATGCAGCAAACCATCGACGCAAACGGCCCAAGCTGGGGCGCCATTGATGCAGAAGCGACCGCCCGCATGGCGATCCAAAACCGCTTTCCCACCGGACTTGATATCGCAAAATACACCGCGAAGATCATGCGCGCCGATATGGACGCCTATGACGCGGATCCTGCGAAGTACACTCAGTCGCTTGGCTGCTGGCATGGGTTCATTGCGCAGCAGAAGATGATTTCGATCAAGAAACACTTCGGCAGCACGAAACAGCGCTACCTCTACCTCTCAGGCTGGATGGTTGCCGCCTTGCGCAGCGAGTTTGGCCCTCTTCCCGACCAGAGCATGCACGAGAAGACCAGCGTTCCGGCGCTGATCGAAGAGCTCTATACCTTCCTCAAGCAAGCCGATGCACGCGAGCTGGGCGGCATGTTCCGCGCCTTGGATGCAGCGCGTGAAGCTGGCGATGAAGTGGAGGCCAAGCGCCTTGAGCATGCAATCGACAATTACGAGACGCACGTCGTTCCGATCATCGCGGACATCGACGCAGGCTTTGGCAATGCTGAGGCGACCTATCTGCTGGCCAAGAAGATGATCGAAGCGGGTGCATGCGCTCTGCAAATCGAGAACCAGGTCTCTGACGAGAAGCAGTGCGGTCACCAGGACGGCAAGGTTACTGTTCCGCACGAGGACTTCGCTCAGAAGATCCGCGCCTGTCGCCACGCCTTCCTCGAATTGGGCGTGGAAGACGGCATCATCGTCGCTCGCACAGACAGCCTTGGCGCTGGCCTGACCAAGCAGATCGCCTACACCAAGGAAGAAGGCGACCTCGGCGATCAGTACAATTCCTTCCTCGACTGTGAAGAGGTTGATCCTGCAAACATCCAGAATGGCGACGTTTTCTTGAGCCGCGGTGGTAAACTGCTGCGTCCAAAGCGCCTGCCATCGAACCTGTTTCAATTCCGCGCCGGAACCGGCGAAGACCGCTGCGTACTCGACGGGATCACGTCGCTTCAGGCTGGTGCTGATCTGCTGTGGATCGAGACCGAGAAGCCGCATGTTGAGCAAATCGCCGGCATGGTTGACCGGATCCGTGAAGTCGTCCCGAACGCAAAGCTGGTTTACAACAACTCGCCTTCGTTCAACTGGACATTGAACTTCCGCCAGCAAGTGTTTGATGCCTGGTCTGAAGTCGGCAAGGATGTGTCTGCCTATGACCGCGACAAGCTGATGAGTGTTGACTATGACACGACCGAGCTCGCCGCTGAAGCCGATGAGAAGATCCGCACCTTCCAGTCTGATGCTGCGAAACGCGCTGGTATCTTCCACCACCTCATCACTCTGCCGACTTATCACACCGCGGCGCTGTCGACCGACAACCTCGCTCGTGAGTACTTCGGTGAGCAGGCGATGCTCGGTTACGTCAAGAACGTTCAGCGCGAAGAGATCCGTCAAGGCATCGCTTGCGTGAAGCACCAGAACATGGCCGGCTCTGACATTGGCGATGATCACAAGGAATACTTCGCCGGTGAAGCTGCCCTGAAAGCGGGCGGCAAAGACAACACTATGAACCAGTTCGCGGCTGCTTGAGCAGCAGCCTGTGGGAACCAGCTCGCCGCACCCTGATTGAGCGGCGAGCACCTAGCGGGGCGGATTTGTCCGCCTCGCCGGGAACCAACCACAGGCCACGAGAGCTTTAGTCTCATCAGCCTAGGAGAGTGACAATGACCGACACTACCAGCCCAGAACCAGCCCGCGCCCGCGCGCTGCTCTCAACCGCCGACATGAAGCTGCTACGCCGTGCGCTGGAAAGCCATGCTCGCAGCACCGAAGATCGCGACGAACTCGCCAAGATCAACGCATTGCATCACCGTCTCGGGACTTACGCACCAGCGCCTGAGTAGGAAAGCGGTTTAACGCGCCCAGTTTACCAGTCTCCTGGGGAGGAGAATACGGCCGTCAGAGCAGCGATGCTTTGGCGGCCGTAACATGTGGGTTGGGCCTCAGGCGCCGGCATTCGCCCCTGGTGGCCTTTCAGGCCGGTGCGTTCTCCAGCGCGCCAGTCCCCCTCCCTTGCGCGGCAGCAGATCGAGCGTCGCCGCCGTCATTGCCTCCGTCGCGGTGGAGATCACTGCTTCTGCATCTGGTGCCCAGAACGGCGAGTGCAGCGATGGCAGCTCAAGCTCGCCAGCCTCTGATTTGGCCCATTGGTCCTGCGGCACGCCGCCGACCCAGAAGATCAGGGATTCGATGTTCTCTGGGTCAGCCAGGTAGAACTGGCCGAAATCCTCACCGCCCATCACGGGCGGGGTCTCGAACACACGCTCGCCGAAGCGCTCCGACAGGCCCGCCATCACTTGCTCGGTGAACTCGGGCGTGTTGTAGGTCGAGGGCAGATACGGGTCCTGCACGCTAACCACCGGCATCCGGTCCTCCGGCATACCTGCCGCCATCGCCTCGGCCTTGGCGATCCGCTCGATCCCCTCCAGCAGAGCCGCACGCGATTCCGCGCCGTAAGAGCGCACCGTCAGCTGCAGCTTCGCCTCATCGGGGATGATGTTGTGCTTTGCACCGGCGAGGAAGCTGCCCACCGTCACGACAGCAGGATCAAGCGGGTTCTTCTCGCGGCTGACGAGGGTCTGCAAACGCATCACAATGCTGCTCGCGACCACGATCGGGTCCTTGGTGGTGTGCGGATAGGCGCCGTGCCCGCCCACGCCCTTCACTGTGATGTCGACGCTGTCCACGTTCGCCAGCGCATAGCCCTTGGCATAGCCGATAGCGCCCGCTGGCGCGCCAGCGGCATCGTGGAAGCCGAGCACATAGTCAGGCTTTGGAAAACGGGTAAATAGGCCATCTTCGAGCATCGCCAGCGCGCCCAGCCCCAGCTCTTCAGCCGGTTGCAGGATCATCACCAAAGTACCCTGCCATTCGTCCTTACGCTCGGCCAGCAGCTGCGCCGCGCCAATCCAGGCCGCCATATGCGTGTCATGCCCGCAAGCATGCATCAGGCCGCTCTCGATGCCAGAGGCAGGCACGCCTTTCGCCTTAGAGGCATAGGGCAGCCCGGTTTGCTCCGTCACCGGCAGGCCGTCCATATCCGCGCGCAGCATCACGGTCGGCCCATCGCCATTGCGCATCACCGCGACAACCCCGGTCTGGCCAACGCCCTCTGTCACCTCAAAGCCGAGGTCGCGCGCGCGGGCTGCCAGCTTCTTGGCGGTCTCGAACTCCTGAAACGACAGCTCCGGATTGGCGTGCAAGTCCTTGTAGAGCTCCATCAGGCCCGGCATGTCCTCGCCCACCGCATCGCGCAGCTCGTCCGCCTGCGCCGGCACGGCCAGTGCCATCGCGCCCAATACCAGCCCCAGTGCCGCCGTGCTTTTCCGAATTACCCGAACCATCGTCTCACTCCCGTTGTGATTGCCCTAGTCTCAACGCCCCACTCCGTTCGCCGCACGTCAAGCACGCTTGGAACAGCTGGAACACAGTCTAAGGCCAAAAATCCATCCGATTGAACCATGCCTGTTTGATCGAAAAAAGCGATCAAGCGCGCGGCAAAGTGGCTCATCAACATCATGCTGAGCGGTGTCGCATATTTTCACCGCAGTAGGAAATCGCCAATCGGCTAATCCTACAGGCCATAGGTCATCGCAAGCAGCACTGACAAAGTCGCCACCATCAACACCACAAGCGGTACGCCGGTGCGGACATAATCGGCGAAGTCGTAATTCCCCTCCGCCATGATCAACATGTTGGTTTGATAGGCAATCGGGGTGGCGTAGCAGAGGTTGCACCCGAACAGCACGGCCAGCACCAGCGGCTCTGGCGGCAGGTCCAGTTGCGCCGCAATGCTAAACGCAATCGGCGTGCCCACCGTGGCGGCGGTTGCGTTGGAGGCGAAGTTGGTCAGCACCGTCACGAACGCCATGATCGCGGCCAGAACGAGCGCAGGCGGCAGCAGCACCAGCCCCAGAGACAGAGCCTCGCCCAGCCAGGCGGCAGCGCCGCTTTCATCGATAATCCGGCCAATCGCGATACTCGCCGCGACCAGCACGATCACTTGGCCAGACAGCGCGCGGCCCACTCGGTCAAACTTCACGCAGCCGGTGACGAACATCAATATCGCGCCTGCAAGCGCCGAGATTGCAATCGGGAAAATCCCAATCGCGGCGGTGAACACGGAAAAGCCCATGATAGCGGCGGCCAGCAAGGCCTTGGAGCGGCGCGGCATCTCACGAGCGCCGTCCAGCATCAGCAGGCTGTCCGCGCGCGAAAACGCCTCCAGATCTTCCTGAATGCCCATCACGAGCAGCACGTCGCCCTCTGTGATGCGCAGATCGCCGCCTTCGGAGTATTGATCCGGCCCGCCCAGAACGCGCGCTGGCCGGTGAATGCCAAGCACCGCGACGCCGTAAAGATCGGCAATGCCAGAGGACGGTAATGTCCGCGTGATCAGGCGGGAGTCCGCCGTCACGGTCATTTCAAAGACGAGGATATCGCTGCCCAGCGCCGCTGAACTGCGTTTGATCCGGTCGAGCACCCAGTTTGGCGCGAGCTCACCTTTCAGCTCACGAACCGCATCCTCCAGCGCCTCGTGCGTGCCAGAAATATGGATGCGCTGTTGGGGCTGTATTGGCCCCTTTTGCTCGCCGTGAAAGACGATGCCATCGGGCAGTTTGGGCAGAATATCGGCGACATCTTGGCCGATCAGATCGCTATCCCCAGCAATCCGCAGCCGCGTGTGGAACCGCCGCACATTCTGATCGGCTGCGACCTTATTGTCTTTCAGCAGGCGCGGCATCACCAGCCACATATAGGGCAGCGCAACCAGCGCGGCGCCGAGTACAATCGGCGTGAAATCAAACACGCCCATCTCGCGCATGCCCAAATCCACCGCGATGGAGACCACCAGAATATTGGTCGATGTGCCAATCGTGGTCGCCAATCCGCCGATGAGCGAGGCAGAGTTGAGCGGCATAAGCGTCTTTGAGGTGGGCAAGGCTCCGCGCGCAGCGAGCGCAGCGAAAATCGGGATCATCAACACCAGCACTGGGGTGTTGTTGACGAACATCGACAGGAACAAAACGATCAGCAGCGAGACCAGCAGGCCGAGCTGAAGATTGAACCTAAACACCCGTTCCAGCACGCGGGCCGCTGGCTCCAGAGCGCCGGTGACGACGAGGCCCCTGCCCATCACCATTAGCGCGCAAATCGTGATCAGCGCGTAATGTCCAAACCCGCCAAATGCGATGGCCAGGCCATCAATCTCGCGCGTGCCGGGCAATGGAAAGAAATACAGGCCAACCGCGATCACCGCGATAGTCAGCAGCGAGACGATTTCTATCGACATCCGCCCGCGGACAAAGCCAACGAACATGAGGACCGTAAGGACCATGGCAGCCATGGCGTGATATGTTGGAAGCGACAGCATGTTCGTTGCGCGTGAATTCCCAAAGGTGGCGCAGAATATCAAGCGAAATCGGATAAAGCGGGACAGTCTGGCTCATTTCGGCCGCGCAGGAGAATGTCGCTTGCGGTCAGTCCGTGATCCAGCAATGGGTGAAGCCAACGGACTTCTGGGAGAGACAATTCAATGCAAGCGCTGGTGTTCAACGGACCGCGAGACATTCGCTATGAAAGCTATGCCGACCCGAAATTGCGCAGCGACAACAGCGTTATTCTGAAAGTGGAAAGCTGCTCAATCTGCGGCAGCGATCTACACATGTATCACGGCGCGCATATCGGAAACACCGAGTATGGCTCTGATATCCCTAAGTTTTGTGTCGGGCATGAATTCATTGGCGAAGTTGTTGAGGCGGGCGGCGATGTTCACGGCTTTAAGGTCGGGGACAAGGTTCTGGCCGCCGGCGGAACAGGCTGCGGCAGCTGCTCCGCCTGCCGCACGGGCAATGCCGCCTCTTGCCGTAAAGCGACCGCCTTTGGCCTCAGCACAGAGCTGCAAGGCGGCCAGGCAGAATATGTGAATGTGCCCAATGCCGACGCGACCCTGTTCTCCACCGATGGGCTTACGACAGAGCAGGCGCTGCTGCTGACCGATGGCATGGCGACCGCCTATTTTGGCCTAATGCGGGCCGATCCAAAGCCGGGCGGCAGTGTGGCCGTGGTTGGCCTTGGCCCGATTGGCCTGATCGGCGTGGAACTCGCGTTTCTACTGGGCGCGAGCCAGGTGATCGCGATCGATCCCGTGCCCGCTCGCCGCGCGATGGCGGAGAAACTGGGCGCCACCGCCTTTGCTCCCGGCCCAGAGCTCCACGCGCAGGTGATGGAGGCGACCGGCGGCCGCGGCGCTCAGTCAGTGTTCGAGGCAAGCGGCGCGAAGGGCGCGATCAATGCGGTCCTGCCGCTAACCGCGCGCGGAGGAAACGCCAGCTTTGTTGGCATTCCAGAGCCCGATGATGTGCTGCCTTTGCCGCTGATTATATTCAAGAATATTACTGTGCGCGGCGGGATTTGTGACGTGACGAATATGTGGCCGCATCTCGTGCCCTTGGTGCAATCCGGGCGGATGAAGGCAGACGGATTGTTCAGCCACCAATTCAACCTGAGCGAAGGGGCGGAGGCCTATAAGCTGTTCGACAGCCGCGATGACGGCGTGGTGAAACTCAGGATTGATGTTGGGTAATTGCCGAGAATTCCGGCTTGGAATGGTTCGGCGCGAAGCGCCGCAAGGGCGACCGCCCGCCCGCAGCGACGCGATCTTTGATCGCGTGAGCGAGGATAGCCTAGCGAACGGATGCGAACGCCGGCGCTTGAGGCGCTAAGAAAATTCTGAACTCAATAGTCCATAAAGATACAGATCACGCAGGCCGATATGCGTAGTCTCATGCTCGCGCAGATGCGCCTCGCGCGTGAAACCAAGCCGCTCAAGCAGCTTGATCGACGGCTCGTTATCGACATCCACTTCTGCGATCAGCTTGCGCGCGCCTTCATGTAGCAAGTGCTTCACAAGCGCTTCCATGCATTCGCGCGCGATGCCCTCACCCTGACGGTGCATCACGGTGACATAGCCGATTTCCTGCACGCCGTCCTCATGCGCAGGCATGGCGACAAACCGCCCGAGTACCGCGCCTTCGCTGTCTTCAGCGATCCATGTGCGCCCGTTCCAGTCGGGATCAGCAAGCCAGCCCCACAGCTCCGCCTCCGAAGTAAAATGCGCGCGCGACATATACAGGTTTTGCTGCTCATCCGCGAAGGTCGGGAACAGCGCAGCGGTATCAGCCTCGCGCAAAGACCGCATGGTGAAGCGGGTTGTGTTGAGGGTGGCTACTTCGTTCATTTTTTTTTTGCGCCTCAAGCGCCGGCGTTCGCATCCGCTCACTTGGCTATCCTCCGCGCAAAGCGCTCCGGGCGGGCGGTCGCCCTTGCGGGCCTGCGGCCCGATTACTAGCTCTTCTCCGCGAGGCAGTGTCACGTCGTAAGATGCGCCACCAACGCCTTCACCTTCTTCTGGCGCCATTGCGGCAGCGGCGCGAGCAGCCAATAGGCCCGCTGGCTCTCGCTTGGTTCTTCCAACGCCTCCAGCCGTCCATCGCCCAACGCCTCAGCCACCAGAGGCAGCGGCAAGACCGTCCGGCCCATGCCTGCCAGCGCAGAGCTCAGCGCTTGGCCTGGATTACCCGCCTTGATACACGCCTTTGTCTCCTCTGGCAAAGCAGCGCCGGGCCAATCGATCCATGCATCGCGGCAATTCGGCGCGGCCACCGTCACCCGCTGAGCCGGAGCCAACTGCGCGCCCTCCAGATCACCGGGGCCATCGACCAGACGGATCGCCAGATCGAGGTTCGCCTCGGTAAAATCGGCATTTTCGTCGGAAACGAGGATATACTGCACCCCGTCCGTCCCCGCCTGAAACTCGGCCAAGCGCGGGGCTAGCCACTGCGCATAGAACTCGCGCGGGACCGCAATTGTATAGCGGTCGGATGCCTGGCCCGCCTGCATCGCCTGAACGCTTTGCTCAAATTGCAAAAAGCCTTCCCGCAGCGGATCGAGCCCCGCTTCGCCTTCGGGCGTCAGCTCCAGACCCTTGCTGGTCCGGCGGAACAGCACCACGCCAAGGTGATCCTCCAGCGCGCGGATCTGCTGGCCTACTGCGGCCGGCGTCACCGCCAGTTCGTCGGCTGCTCGGGTAAAGGAAAGATGCCGCGCCGCTGCATCATAAACGCGCAGCGCATTCAATGGGAGATGGGTCCGTTTCACGCAGCCGATCTAGCCAGCCACTTGCGGCTGCGCAAGCTTACGCCGCGTTGCATTTAGAGCTTAGGAACGATCCGCCGTTTCAGGCGCGGCGAGCGGGAAGAACGGGATGCGCACTTCGATTGGCGATCCGTCGCCGCGCAGGAAGGTGTAGAACCCCTCCATCGAACCATGCGGCGTCGTCAGCGGGCAACCGGAGACATAATCGTGGCTTTCGCCCGGTGCGAGCTTGGGCTGTTCGCCAACCACACCCTCTCCATCGACATGGTTCACCATGCCGCGCGCATCGGTGATCCGCCAGTGGCGCGTGCGCAGTTGCAGCGTCTCGTGCGAGCCGTTTTCGATCCTGATGTGATAGACCCAGAACCACTTGCCCGCTTCAGGCTGCGATTGCTCAGGTAGAAAATTGACAGCGACCCTGACGGTTACCCCGGCAGTCACAGCAGCGTGTTGAAACAGCTCTTTCATAGGTCTCTCAAGGTAACGATTCTCAGGCCCACCACAAGAGCACCAACGCGCTTAATCCCCCCTGTATCCCAGATTCATCGCGAATTGCCGCAATTTAGGGCTAGTGCCTAGGACTGCATTGAGACTTCGGCCCTCGGAGAAGCTTACTCTGCGGGGTCAGCCGGATTGTGCTCCGTGAGAAATTTTTCCAGCGCATCATACCAAGCCTTTTCGTTTTCAGGCTTTGAGAAACCGTGTCCCTCATCCTCAATCACCAGCGTGGTTGGCGGCATTTCAGCATTGCGCGCTTCTTTTTCAAACATGCGATATTGTTTGAAAGGAACCACGGTATCGTCTGTGCCATGAGCCAGCAGCAGTGGCCGCTTCAGCCCCTCAGCCAGCCGGTAGGGCGAAACGCTATCGAGGTCTTCCACCCCTTCCCCGCGCACCCGCGCGCGCCAGCGTTTAAAGCTCTGACGCCCGAAGAACTGGCGATCGTATTTGATGATCTTGTCCCAGTCGGTGACCCCGGCCCAGCTCGCCGCGCAGCGATAGCGCTCTGGATTGCGCAGCACCGCCCAAATCGCGGCATAGCCTCCGTAAGATCCACCGACGACGCAGACACGCGACGGGTCGGCAATGCCCTCCTTCACCGCCCAGTCCATGGCATCGTCAAGATCATCTTGCATGCCCCGGCCAATCTGGCCCGCGCCCAGTTCAAAAAACGCATCGCCATAACCGCCAGAGCCGCGAAAGTTCGGCTGAAGCACGGCATATCCGCGATTGGCGAGCAATTGCACTTCGTCATTATACGCGAGCTTATCCCGCACGCCATATGGCCCTCCGTGGGGCAGAAGAATGAGCGGCAAGTTCTTGGCCTCGCGCCCCTTTGGCAGGGTCAGATAGCCTTTAATATTCACCCCATCGCGGGCCTTATATTCAATCGGCTTGGGCACTGCGAGCAGGCGGAAATCGAGATTGGGGCGATATTCAGCGATCTGATCAAGCCGTTTGGCGCCGGGGTCATAGAGATAGAGCACGCCGGGATCGGATTCGCTGCCCGCCCACACCAACATGCGCGAATGATCTTTTGAGCGCGATGTGACCCAGATCTCCAAATCGCCGAGCGCTTTGCGAAGTCCTGCATATTGCTTGGCCGTTTTTTCATCGAACCAATGCACTTCATCGCGGTCGGCGGTGTAGAAAGCGGCGAATGGTTCGCCGTCTCACAGAGTTACCGTGTCGATATCCCAGTTCGGATGCTCATAGAGGGTTTCTACGTCTTCACGCTTCGCAAAGTCGAACAGGCGCAGGCCAACGCGGCCATTCTCGCCCTCGGACAAAACATAACCTTGATCAGAGCCACTGACGATTTGCAGCGCATCCCAATAGCCATCCTCGTCATCTTCACGTTTGATCCGAGCGATTTCTTTGAGCTTCGACTGAGCATCAGAGCGATAAAACACTCGCAGGCGCTTGCGCAGCCAGCCAGTCCCCATCCGCACCGTGCCATCATTGTCGGCGACCCAGTTCCAGACGCCGTCCCGCGGTTTCTGAACAACTCGGATTTTGCCTTCCGCGTCCAGATCATGGCGCATTACCGATGGATAGTCGTAGATCGTGCGCTGCATCGTGACGAGAATGTGCGAGCCGTCTTCGGCCACGTGGATCACATCGTCGCCGCGAACAGCATCGTATTTTTTGAACAACAGCTCAAAACTGCCATCATTCGGGTTCATATATATCAGGCGCGTGTAGCGCACCTCATCGCCGAAAAACTTGCCGACGGTGGACACGGAGATGAGCATTTTGTCATCCGTCACCCAGCGATACCATTCGATTTCATAGTCTTTGGGCAGGGCGACAACGTGATCGAAATCCATGTCGGACAGCCGCAGGATCGCGAATTGACCTTGCCCTTCCTTTGACCGGCGCAGAAACGACATTCTTGAGCCATCTGGCGAGAGCTTGGCGTTCCAAAACAGCGAGCGCCCGGCGAAGTTCTGCGTCGGAATGGTTGGCGGAACAGCTGCTGCTTCTGGCGCTTCTGCAGGTGCAATTTTCGGTGTTTTGACTTCTGGCGCGGCAGCGCTGTCCCCCGTGCCCGGCACACCCGCCACTTCCTCCTGCGCAAGCACAGGCGCACACATCAGCCCCAATGCCGCAAGCAACCCCAAACTTCTGATCATGATCCGCCCCTGATACGCGCAGCCCCCGCTGCAAGCGATCAAGTCTATAAAACGAAAGTTAAAAGACAAGTCCAAATAGACAGGGCCTAGCCCTTGGCGAGTTCTTCTTCGACTTGGTCCAGGCGTTCTTTGCCAAAGAACATCCCATAGGTGGATGGATCAGCGCCGGTTTTGCCGACGAACATAGTCGGAATGCCAAATGCGCCGCGCTCAACCACAGATGATGTGTTTTGGACCAGTCCTTCTTTCACTTCGTCGCTCTGGCTGCGCGCAAACAAATCCGCCGCGTCGAAGCCTGCCTCGCTTAGCGCTGCGCCCAGGGCATCTTGATCGGTAAAGTCTATGCTTTCCTCCCAAATTGCCTTCAGCATGGCCTCGACAAATTGGACCCCGCGCCCGTCCTGATCGGCGGCGTAGAGCATCCGCTGCAATGTGATCGAATTGAACGGAAACTGCGGGTGCATGCGGTAATGGCTGAGGCCGTGCTTGGCGATGAAGCGCTGCATTTCCAGCATCGCATATTCATTCTTACCCTTCACCTCGGCATCGCGCATGAACGGCGGGGCATTGCCGGTAAGCTTGTGCATTCCGGCAAGGAAAACCGGGATCACATCAATCTCTGCCCCAGTCCGGCGCAGCACCTCGCGCAGCGGCCACCACACCAGATAGGCATTCGGGCTGACGAAATCGAAAGTGAGCTCAACGCGGTTTGCCATGTGATGTTTTCTCCCGTCCTTGTTGGGGAGAATGGGTTGCACACGGTCGTTGGCAGAGCAAGAGTGGGCGGAAAGAGTATTTGTTTTTGCGCACTCGCATCCGCGAGTGCGATATCCTCGCTCACGCGATCGTAGATCGCATCGCTGCGGGCGGGCGCAAGGCCCTTGCGACGCCTGCGGCGTCGAACCAGTCCCAAAATACTGGCTTAGGCGCGGTAGCTCGGTCGCGACAGCGACCGCAAGGCCGACTGGCCGCCCGCAGGGGCCCGTAGCAAAGCGGAGGAATAGCCCCGAGGACGAAGGCGCGGATGCGCCTTCGCCAAAATCAATGCGGCGCTAGGCCGGTTTCCAAACCAGTGCGGTCTTCTAGCGCGAACTTATCGAACAGGTCTGCGCTCGCCGCGTTCAAGCCCACAATCCGCGTATGGCGGCCATTGCGGCGCATCCGATCGACCGCTTTTTCCAGAGCGCCAATCGCCGAAATATCCCAGAAATGCGCCTTCGACACATCGATCACAACATAATGCGCGGCGTCATCATACTGGCTTTCAGGGCCAAGCGCGTTTTGGAATTTGTCGACGCTGGCGAAGAAAATCTCGCCGGTCACGACGTAAACCGCGCTGTGCTCACGGCGAATGCGCTCGACAGAGAACAGGTTGCGGACCTTGTTTGCGAAGAAAATGCCCGACAGCAGCACGCCGACCAGCACGCCCAATGCCAGATCATGCGTCCACACCACGACCACGACGGTCGCGATCATCACGGCTGAACTGGTGGGCGGATGGCGGCGCAGATTGGGGATTGAGTTCCAGCTGAACGTGCCGATCGAGACCATGATCATCACTGCTACCAGCGCGGGCATTGGCACCTGGCCAACATAGCTGCCCAGCACGGTGAGCAAGAACAGCAGGAACGCGCCCGCTGTAAAGGTCGACAAACGCCCGCGGCCGCCCGATGCGACGTTGATCACCGACTGGCCGATCATGGCGCAGCCGCCCATGCCGCCGAAACATGCGGCGACGATGTTGGCGATGCCTTGGCCGCCGCTCTCGCGCTGTTTGTTGCTGTCGGTGTGGGTCATGTCGTCGACGATTTGCGCCGTCAGCAGGCTTTCCAGCAAGCCAACCGCCGCCATCGTCGCCGAATAGGGCGCGATAATCCTCAGCGTGTCCCACGTCAGCGGCACGTCAGGCAGGGCAAACACCGGCAGGCCATCGGGCAGCTCGCCCTCGCCCGCGACATTGTTGACCGGCAGATTGTAATAGATCGCCACCGCCGTCAGCAGGACGATTGCGACCAGCGGACTGGGCACGGCTTTTGAGATGCGCGGGAAGCCGTAAATGATCGCGAGGCCAGCGGCGACCATCGCATAGGTCTCCCACCCCACGCCGGTAAGCTGAGGAATTTGCGCAAGAAAAATGAGGATCGCCAGCGCGTTGACAAAGCCGGTGATGACCGAACGGCTGACGAATTGCATTAGCAGGTCGAGCCTTAGGACGGCCGCAATCCCCTGGAAAATGCCCATGAGAATGGTGGCTGCGAACAGGTATTCGACACCGTGATCCTTCACCAGCGGGATCACCACAACCGCCACCGCAGCGGTCGCTGCTGAGATCATGCCAGGACGTCCGCCGGTGAGCGCAATCACCATGGCAATTGCGACCGAGGCATACAGGCCAACGCTCGGGTCAACGCCCGCAATCAGGGCAAAACCGATCGCCTCTGGGATCAGCGCAAGGGCAACAACGATGCCGGCAAGGATGTCTGCGCGCGGCTGAGCCAGCCAATCGCGCCGGAAATTGCCCATGAACGTGGCATCCGTAGCCATAAAGAATTCCAAAGCTTGAGTGCGGCGAAGACCCCCTTCACCGATAGAATTGCCGCGCCCCTAGGCTTTTATGCTGCAACGCACAACCGCGCGAATGCGTATTCATTGGCGGTTTTCGGTGCGTGAGGCGCTTTGGCCACGGGTGCTTTGCGGCAGGAGTTGCTTCGCCAACTAGCGAGCAGGATTTAGAGCCCCGCCTTAGCCAAGGCCTGATCCATATCCTCTGTCAAATCGGCCAGATCTTCCAGGCCAACATTGATCCGCAGCAAGCCTTCCGTCACGCCCATTTCCGCGCGGCCTTCTTCGCTCATCCCGGCGTGAGTGCTGGAGGCGGGGTGGCACATTAGGCTGCGCGCATCGCCAATATTGTTCGAAATATCAATTAGTTCGAGCGCATCGAGCAAAGCGAAAGCGCGCGCGCGTGTGCCGACATCAAAGGCGAAGATCGGCCCGGTCGCATCCATCTGAGCCTTCGCGAGATTGTGGCGCGGATGGCTTGGCAGGCCGGGATGCAGCATATGCCCGCCACCCTTCGATATGCGCCGCTCCAGAAATTCGCCGAGCGCCACGGCCTGCTCGCTTTGCTTGTGCGCGCGCAATTGCAGCGTCTCCAGCCCCTTGTGCACGACCCAGGCGTTAAACGCGCTGATCGTCGGGCCGGTGTTGCGCTGAAACGGCATCAGCGTCTCATTGATCCATTCCTCGCTGCCGCAAATCGCCCCGGCCAGCACGCGGCCCTGCCCGTCCATCAGTTTCGTCGCACTGTAGGCGACAACGTCTGCGCCGAATTCCATCGGCCGCTGAAGCGCTGGCGAGGCAAAGGCATTGTCGACCACGCTAGTGATGCCATGCGCCTTTGCGAGTCCGCAAACATATTTAAGATCAACTATATCCAGTGTCGGATTGGCCGGGGTCTCAAAGAAAAACACTTTTGTATTGGGCCGGATTGCGGCCTCCCACGCGGCATCATCCGCGCTGTCTATGACGCTGGTTTCAACACCGAATTTCGGCAGCAGCTCATCCACCAGCCAGCGGCACGAACCAAACGCCGCGCGCGCCGCCACCACATGATCCCCGGCGGACACTTGGCACAGCAAAGCCGCCGTCATCGCCGCCATTCCGCTCGCCTGAGCGCGGCAGGCCTCCGCCCCTTCGAGCAGCGCAATCCGCTCCTCCAGCATCGCCACGGTCGGGTTTTGCAGGCGCGAATAGGTCATGCCTTGCGCATCGCCCGCAAACCGGTCTGCCACCGTTTGCGCATCGTCATAGGTGTAGCCGGACGTGAGAAAAAGCGCCTCACTCGTCTCGCCATGCTCGCTGCGCCAGGTTCCCCCGCGCACCGCGCGCGTTGCAGGCCGCCAATTGCGCGTCGCCGCACGGTCCATTCCAGTGGTCTTTTTCATGACGGCGCTTCTAAGAGGGAGACAGATCACTCGCAAGCAGTCCTTCACGCGCGGTGCGCGCATGGCCGACCACGCCGAGCATCAAGCTGCCTTCGATCAGGGTCAGGAGATAGCGCGCCCCGCCCACGGGATCAGGATCATCGGCCGGCATTTGCGTCTCCAGCCAGCCGAGCAGCTCCGCCATCATGCTCTCCGCCGCCTCGCGGTAGCCGGGAATGCCGCGCGCCGCGCCCGCGACAATCTCCCACCACAGCGCCATAAACGGCTGCATCGCCGGTTCGCGGCCCTGGGCAAGGATGCGGGCGACGCATTGCTGCCGCGTCACCGCCCTTTCATCACCCACACCGGCATCCAGCGCCGCGGAATAGATCCCGGCAATATGCTCCAGTACATCGGTAAGCAGTTGTTCTTTATTGCCAAAATGATAGATTAGCATACGGTCGCTAGTGCCCGCCGCCTTCGCCAAGGGGCGCAGGCTGGCCCCGCCGAGGCCGTGTTCCAAAATATGCTGCGCCAGCAATGGCAGCAGCGATTCCTTGGACATTTGCGGCTTGGATATGAGTTTTGACATAAGCCCTTGTAGCGAACGCTACACTGCGTTACAAGCACCTGTAGCACTTGCTACATATGCACGGAGAATCGACCCATGAATCCGCTTGAAATGTCCCCGCTCGAAATTCTGGCCGCCGCTGGTTTGATCTCCATCGCCGGTGTCGCCGCTTACATCGTGATGGCAGATCGCAAGATCGGCAGCGCGGCGATCGCCGCTGCACTATGCGCCGCGTTCCTCACCTATAGCGGGGTGACACTTTATAGCGAGGGATTGCTGCTGGTCTGGACCAATCACACACAGAACATGTGGGGCGTGCAGGTATGGTGGGATCTGCTGTTTGCCGTTGGAATCGCGCTATTTTTCATCGCGCCGCGCGCCCGCGCCGTGGGAATGAATGTGCCGCTGTGGACGCTAGCGATCCTCGCCACGGCCAGCATTGCCTTGCTGGCGATGGCCGCGCGCCTGTTCTGGCTCGAAAGCCAAGCGGAAACCAGTACCGCCTGACAATTTGTTCTGATCCAAACACTTGCCGCTGAGGAGGGGCGCCGCTAATCGCTCCTCCGAAATGAGCGAAGCCCCTACCCATCCGCGCGACCCATGGCTGGCCTGTCTGGGCATCACGGCTGTGTTTGCCGCTTTGTCGTGGGTGCGGCTGACGATCCCTTCGGTTCCGATGTTTGATGAGATCCATTATCTGCCCGCTGCGCGCGCGATTTTGGAAGACGGCATTTATCTCAATCGTGAGCATCCGCTGCTCGGCAAGCAATTGATTGCGCTGGGGATTACTCTGTTTGGCGACAATGCGATGGGCTGGCGGATCATGCCGATGATCGCGGGCACTCTGGCGCTGTTCGCGGCGATGCGCGCTATGTGGCAGGCGAGCTTTGAACGGTTTGCGACGATTGCTTTTGGCGTGCTAGTCGCCAGCGGATTTCACCTCTTTATCCATGCCCGCATTGCGATGCTGGACGTATTTATGGCCGCATTCCTGTGCATTGCGGCATGGCAATTCGCCGCTGCGATCAGAGAGGCAGAGCGTGGACGTTTGCGGCTCGCAGCCTGCGGCATCGCGCTGGGCCTGGCGATGGCTTCCAAGTGGAACGCGGTGCCGATTGCGGTTCTACCAGGCATCGCTTTCTTCGCTGCGCGCCTATCCGCCGGCCGGCAGCGATTGCTCACCAGCACACGCGGCATTCCGGTGCCGGGCATTTCGCTGGCCGAGGCGTTTCTGTGGCTCGGCATTGTTCCGCTCGCCGCCTACGCCGCGACCTATCTGCCCGCCTACGGCCTGCTCAATTCACCGCTGGCAGAGCAGGGCCTGATCGGCCTCCACCGCGAGATGATCGAGCTGCAGGCATCCGTCAAACAGCCGCATCCCTATCAAAGCACGTGGGACCAATGGGCGCTGAATACGCGCGGCATTTGGTATCTCTACGAGTTTACAGACAATGCTCAGCGCGGCGTGCTGCTGATCGGCAATCCGCTCACCATGCTGCTCGGCCTGCCCGCGCTCGTGTGGTGTGCGCTGAGCGGCGCGACCACTCGAAATTGGGCCAAGATCGCGGTTGTTGTCGGCTATGCCGCCAGCCTCGGGCTGTGGCTGATCGCGAACAAGCCGATCCAGTTCTATTACCATTATTTCATGCCAAGTCTGTTCCTGCTGGGCGCGCTGGCCCTAACGCTCGGTGATCTATCGCGCAGCAAATTTCGCTGGGCCAGTTACGGAGTTCTGCTCGGCAGCGCCGCGATGTTCGCACTGTTTTTCAAGATCTTGACCGCTGCAGAGCTCGATGGCCCGATGAGCTTCGTCCATTGGACTTGGATCGAGGGGTGGAGGTAGTAGGTAAGCTAAGCGGCTTGGTCGCGGAGCACGGCTGCGCAGCAACCGCAAGGGCGACCGCCCGCCCGCAGCGACGCGATCTTTGAGCGCATGAGCGAGGAAATCGCGCGCCCGGATGGGCGTCCGGAACAAAAAATCACTTCAATACCTTCCCCAGACGAACCGGCTGGATAGCGCGTAATTCCATACCGATCCGATCAGGATCCCTGCGAGCGCGGCCAGCGCCCAATAAATGCCCTGACTTTCCAGCAGCGTCGCCACCGCGACATTGGCAAAGGCACCCACTGCGCAGGTCGCACAAAAGCCAAGCCAGCCGCGCAGCACCGCGCCCGGCCCGCGCAGCCGCTGATCGCGGTAGGTCAGCCAATTGTTGAGCCAGAAATTGAAGCTCATCGCCGCGAAAACAGCGCCCGCTTGCGCGATGGTGAAGGCCTCTTCCAGCCACAGCAGCAACAGCGCCAGCACCGCCATATGCACGATCACGCCCAGCGCCCCGACCGTGCCGAACAGCGCGAAGCGGGTTGGGATTACACGGCCCAGTGTCTTGTCATAAAGACCGGCCAAAAAGTCGAACAGGATCGCGCGATCAAGCTTGCTTTCGCCCTCGCGGCGTTTGGCGAATTTGAGCGGAAACTCCTTTACACTCAGTGCCTTGCCAGAGGTCGCCAGCAGGTCGAGCAGAATTTTGAATCCAATCCCGGACAGCCGCGGGACTAGCGAACGCGCCGCCTCACTGCGGAGCAGGAAATAGCCGCTCATCGGATCGGTCAGATCCGCCCCGGTGAGACGCCGCGCCATCGCATTGGCAAAGCTGGACAGCCGCTCTCGCTCTGGCGCCGCCCAGTCCTGTGTGCTGGCACCGGGAGCAAAACGTGAAGCGACTGCTACGTCGGCCTCCTCGCGGCGCACCGCATCCAGCATGCTCCCGAGCAATTCCGGGTCGTGTTGGTGATCAGCGTCCATCACCGCGACGAACGGCGCGGCGGTAGCGCAAAACCCCTCAATCGCCGCGCTAGCTAGGCCCCGCCGGCCAATCCGCTGGATCACGCGCACCCGAGCATCGCCAAGCGCAATCGCGCGGGCCTCATCCGCTGTGCCATCGGCGCTGTTATCGTCGATAATCAGCACTTCCCAGCCGTTCGCGCCCAATATCGGGGTCAGCGCGGCATCAATGCGCTCAACCAAGGGCGCCAGATTGCCCCGCTCGTTCAGCGTCGGCAGGATAATCGCAAGTTCAAGCCCGGCCGTCATTGTGCATGCAGCCCCTGGCGCTCAAAGCCGCTCGATAATCGCGCTGCCAATCGCCTCGCAGCCGTGTGAGCCGCCCAAATCGCCGCCGCGAATGCCATCGGCCAGCGCTTTTGCGACCGCCGCCTCAATCCGCGCCGCCTCTGCCTCCAGCCCGAAGGAATGGCGCAGCATCATTGCCGCCGACAGGACCGTCGCCATCGGATTGGCGTTCCCCTGCCCGGCAATGTCGGGCGCGCTGCCGTGGATCGGCTCGTACAGGCCGAACGTGCCGTGTTCGGTTTCGCGTGAGCCCATGGAGGCGCTGGGCAACAGGCCGATTGAGCCGACCGCCGCGCTGGCGAGGTCGGACAGAATGTCGCCGAACAGATTGCCGGTGACGATCACGTCAAATTGCGATGGCCCGGTGACAAGCTGCATCGCGGCGTTGTCGACATACATGTGATCGAGCGCGATGCTGCCTGCGTCTTTGGCGCCCTGCTCAGCGGCATATTCCAGCACGGTTTCGCGCCAAATGCGGCTGGTTTCCAGCACATTGGCCTTGTCGACGCTGGTCACGCGGCCGCCGCGCGCCTTGGCCGCGTTCCAGGCGATGGCCGCGATCCGGCGAACCTCGCTGACGGAGTAAGACATCATGTCCCACCCCTCGCGCTCGCCCGCATCGTTCACGCGCTCGCCCTTGTCGCCGAAGTAAACATCGCCGGTCAGCTCGCGAACGATCAACAGGTCAAAACCCGCCGCTTGCTCCGGCGCGAGCGGAGAAAGCTCCTCCAGCCCGTCAAACACCTTGGCCGGGCGGAGATTGGCAAACAGATCAAGCTCCTTGCGCAGGCCCAGGATCGCTTGCTCCGGGCGCAAATGCCGCTCCAGAGTGTCGCACGAGGGATCACCCACCGCGCCAAACAGCACCGCATCGGCGGCGCGGGCCATCTCCAGCGTCTCTGCGGGCAGAGGATGGCCGTGCCGCTTATAAGCGATCGCGCCAATATCACCCTCAAACAGGGTAAGGCCGGGCAGCGAGAGCGCATCGAGCACGCGCAAGGCCTCTTTGGTCACCTCTGGGCCAATCCCATCACCGGGCAAAACTGCGATCTTCATGAGCAAACTTTCACGTCATCATCCGGGCCAACCGCTCTGTGAGCAGCGTTCGCGCGGCCATAACATCGCGATCACGCTCGGCAAGCACGTATCGCGCAAGCGGGGCCTCAAGCGCCTTAAATTGCGCCATTTGCTCGGCCAAATCGCCGTTTGGATCAGGCTTTCCGCCGCCGTACCCCAGCTCGCGCAGCAACATCGCCTCGTACGTGACCAGCACGGAGAGCCATCCACGCGCCGAGGGCGCATGGCAAATCGCGCCGAGCAGCGCATTGAGCGCTTGATAGAGGCTGGGATAGGGATTGCGCTCTGGCAGGGCGGTCGCCGTCAGCGCGCAAACCCATGTGATCGCGGCGGCTGGCAGCGGCTCGGTCATCCACGGCCCGCGGCTTTCCGACAGCTCGATCCGCGCAAACGGCAATTGACTGTCCGATTTGGAGCGCAGCTCCGCCTCTATCGAATTGCCGGGTATCATCACCGGGCGCAGCCGCCGCCCGCGCCCGCCCGCGACATAGCCTGCGACGAGCCCGTGCTCCTCGGTCAGCATGCGCGCAATCGCGGCGCTTTCCCCATGAGCGCGCGAGGCGACAAGGATGGCAGGCGCTCTGATGTTCATGGCAGTCTACGGTGCGGCGCGCGGGGCGTCACTGCTCCTCGCTCAGCCCCAGATGCTCTTCGATAAACTCCGCCTGCTTGCGGAAATAAAACAGCTGATTGCCGAGTTTGCGCCAGCCATGCCCTTCGTCAGGAATGCGGATGAAGGGCGCTGGCACACCGTTCGCGCGCAGGGTCTTCACCATGGTTTCGGTCTCCATGATGTCGATCCGGGGGTCCATCACGCCGTGCGAATAGAGCACCGGCACATTGATCTGATCGGCTTTGCGGATCGGCGAGTTCACCGTGTAGTATTCGCGCCAACGCTCCTCTTCGATATCGCCATATTCGATTTTGTCAGAGGCCTTGAGCGCGGGCGAGGCAATCTCCAGCGCGGTTACCCAATCCGCCACCCCGAACAGCGAGACCCCGGCGGCAAATTCGCCCGGATATTCGGCCAGCACCGCATTGACGGCATAGCCTCCGTAAGAGCCGCCCATCACCGCCGCCCGGTCGCCATCGATCAAGCCATCGGCGGCCAAAGCGTTCTTCAAATCAACCAGATCGCGCACCGAATCCAAGCGGTTCTCGCGATCGTCCAGCGTCGTGTAAGTCCGCCCTAGCCCGGTAGAGCCGCGCACATTGGGCTCAAACACGGCAACACCGCGCGCGACATGATATTGCGCAACCGCATCAAAGGTTGCCTGCGATTGAGCCGTTGGGCCGCCATGGACGGAAAAGACGACCGGCGGCGCGTTTTCGCCCGTGCCCGCGCCCTCTGGCAGATAAAGCAGCCCCTGCAATTCCAGGCCATCGCGGGCCTCATAACGGACGACCTTCGGGCAAATCAGCCGAGCCGGATCAAGCCCAGCGAGGTTGGCCTCCATCACCTTTTCCGCCGTCCCTTCCAGCGGATCCACCATCCAGAGTTCGCCCGGCGTCTGCCAGCCATTGACCCGCACCATCAGCTTGGGATCGGCCCCGCCCTCGCAATCAAGCGCGTAATTGCCATCGGGCAATTTGGGCACGGTCATCTGGAGCCCTTCGTCTTTGCTCCGTATGAATAGCCGGTCGAACCCGTTGTGGTTTTCGGTGTAGGCGATGACGCTGCCGCCGGGCCCGCAAAGCTCAACATTCTCGACGTCGGCTTTCGGGCGAAAGGCGGTTTTGATATCCTCCTCATCCAGATCATAGCGCGACAGAGCGGAATATTCACGGCCCAGATTGGTCGAAAAATAGATTGCTTCTGAATTCTCGCCCCATTCAAACCCGCCGATAGTGTGGCTAGCGCGGTCATCGACCGGCGGCTTGGAGATGGTGGTCATTTCCTTAGTCGCGAGATCGAGCAGATAGAGGTTGTCGGCATCCTCGCCCACCGTTTCGGTGACGATGGCGTATTTCCCATCGGGCGAGATGGATTGCGGGATCAGGCCCGATTCGCTCTCGACAATCAGTTCGCTCTCGCCAGACAAAGTGCCGCGATAAATGTCAAACACACCCGCGCCGCGCGCGGTGGAGGCGTAGACAAAGCTGCCATCGCTTGCAAAATCACCGAACACGCGAAAATCGCCGCGCGCCGCTGGCAGAATTTCGGTCTCTTCTTTCCCGTCTGGGGTGATGGTGAAATAGCCCGGCTGCTCATTGCCATCGCGGTCGGCGGCATAGAACAGGCGTGATCCATCGGGCGTCCACACCGGCGCGCTCACCCCGGTTTTGAAGGTCACTTGCTTGGGCACGCCACCGCTGACGGGCATCACCCACAATTCCGATTGTCCGGTCACATCCCAACTGAAGGCGATTGTTTCGCCATCGGGCGAGAGGTTCGCTGCCCCCGGACCATTTGCGAGCAGATAGCGCGCAATGTCCGCCGGATGCTCTCCCGCACGGCCAATCGACACATCACTGCCGTCAGGTTCCATCGCTTCGATAGAGAGGTCTGCGCCCTTAGCGCCGCCGAAACTTTCCTCTGCGTCTTGCGCCAAGACGGCGGTGGGCAAGAGGGCAATTAAACCAGTGGCGGCAAGGAGGGATGCGCGAAGCATGGACGGCCTTTCATAACGGAGTAATTGCACGCGAACCTAAAGGAACGCCGCAGGCTTGCAATCCCGCCGTGGCCGGTATTTTTGGCAGATTACTTCTTGGAGAGCTTGGCTTCGAGTTGCTTGATCCGCGCCTCGAGCGCTTCGTTCTGCTCGCGTGCCTTTTGCGCCATCAGTTTGACTGTCTCAAACTCTTCGCGGCTCACGAAATCGACACCGCCCAAGGCTTCGCGCATTTTCTCACGCGCGCCCTCGCGAGCCTCGCGCGTCATGCCGGCCATTGTGCCAGCGGCGCTGTTTGCGAGCTTGACGAAGTCGGCGATGATCGGGTTTTCACTTTGCATGAAGTGTAAATGGTGAAGCGAGCGGGATTTGTCTAGAGTTAGAGTGAAGTTGTCTAGCTTGGTCGCGGAGCTCGGCTGCGCAGCAGCCGCAAGAGCGCATGCCCGCCCGCAGCGATGCGATCTTTGATCGCGTGAGCGAGGATATCGCGCGCCGGATGGCGTGCGGAAATCAAATGCTTACAACTCAATCCGCTGGGCCGCGGCGCCTTCGCCCGATGTCCCACCGTCCGGGTTCTCCACCATGAATTGATAGTTGAGAACGGTCGCGAATATCACCCAGGCGAGATAAGGCAGCAGCAGCAAAGCCGCGAGTTTCCGAACCCGGTAAAACGCCCAGATCACGGCTAGCAGCGTCACGCATACTAGGCTGAGCACGATAAGTCCGCCGACGATATTCTGAGCGCCGAAAAACGTCGGTGTCCACGCCAGATTGAGCACGAAATGCACCGCGAACAGGCCGACCGCGAGCCCCCTGCCATAAGCTCCCCAAGAGCTGACGACCAAGGCCAAGGCAAAGCCAATCATTATGTAGAGGATGGTCCAGACGATGCCGAATGCGGCAGGCGGCGGGAAAATGCTCGGCTTGGTCAGGCCTTGGAACCAAGCCGTGTTCGGGCTGCCCAACTGGCCAGCGACGAAACCCAGCAAAACGATCAAGGGCACCAGAAACAAAGTCCAGCGCAGCAAACTGGCCCGCAATTGCGCTTTGGAAGCGAGAAAACTCATATCCATCCTCGAGAGAGCCGCGCAAACGGCCATAATTCGGACAGAATACGGCGCGATTCGCGGGTGCGATCAGAGCCAGCCGGAATACACATCGCCATGCCGCGCGCCAATCACGCCCGGCCGCAGAAACGTTAGATCGTCGGGGAAGAAACGCAGCTCAGCGCAATTTATTACCAAATTATCAACAAAACCATTGGGCCACTTTCAATGCATCTGCTAGGCCTGCCACATTCTTGCCGTGATTCTTGAGCGCACGACGGTGAGGAACGTTGGAGTGGGGCGCTCAACCCAATGAGGTAAAATTTCTATGCAAAAGACCAAACTCGCATCGATGATGGCGATCGCTGGCGGCCTTTCAATCGCTGCTGCTGCATGTTCAGCACCTGCTGAAGAAGCTGCAGAAACTGCTGCTGACGAAACATCAGTGAGCGCATGCGAAGCAGCTGAGGAAGTTGCTGAAGCTGCTTGCGAAGCGGCTGAAGAAGTTGCTTGTGCAGCTGATGGTTGCTGTGCAGCTGCTTGCTGTGCCGCATCATGCTGTGCAGCTGCATGCTGTGCCGCTGCTGAATAATTCAGCTAAGCAAAGCTAAACCCAAGTTTTGCTCAACAATGTGGGCCGGTGACAACGTGGTTGTCGCCGGCCTCTTTGTTTTTTAGACACAGCTTATGACACCTGAAGAAGCCGCGCTCACCGTTATTGAAACGATCACGCAGATGGCCAGCGAGCAGCGTCCGCTGATGCTGCGCGTAGTGCCGGAAGAAGGCGCCAAGTTCTGGCAGCACTATCCAGACAAGGACGCGCGCGATGCCAAGACCAAATCGCGCTGGTATTATCATGTTCACGCCCCGGGCGACCGCGATCCGGAGGAACATGGGCACTTCCATCTGTTCCTGCACCGCACTCAGTTGAAAGACGGCACGACTGTCAAAGTCCTGCCGCCCGAGGGTGAAGACGCAAAGGCGCATGTGACCCACATTATCGGACTGTCGATTGCGCACACTGGCATTCCGCGCGCGTGGTTCTCAACCAACCGCTTCGTCACTAATGAATTTCTCTACAGCGCGGACGATATGATCGAGCATCTGCCGCTTTATGACGTCGACGACACCAAGGAAGACGTTTTGGTCAATCGCTTCGTCACGGCCATGGTTGCGCTGTACTGCGAAGAGATTGCCGAGCTGCTGAAACAGCGCGATGCACGGCAGGCCGAATTGGTCGCGGAGCACGGCGATGCCGCTTATGAGAAGGCGTCGGGTGAGGATGTGCTGGGGGTGATACCGATTGATCTCGACGAGAAGATTTCAGCGCTCGATCTGGATTAGAAAGAGGATGGAGGCTTGGCCGCGGAGCTCGGTCAGCGCAGCTGACCGCAAGGGCAACCGCCCGCCCGCAGCGATGCGATCTTTGATCGCATGAGCGAGGACATCGCACTCGCGGATGCGAGTGCGGAACTAAGAACGCGTAGCGCTCACCAGAAACTCAACATTGCCTTGTGGGCCGGTGATTGGGCTTTCCACAATTCCCTGAATGCGCCAACCCGCCTGTTCCAGCCAGTCGCGCACTTCGTCACAAACACGGGCATGCAGCGCCGTATCACGCACCACCCCACCCTTGCCCACTTCGGCCCGGGCGACCTCGAACTGCGGCTTGATCAGCGCCACCAGCTGGCACTCTTTCGTCGCCAGTTCCAGCGGCCGCTCCAGCACCTTCGATAAGCTGATAAAGCTCGCATCGCACACGATCCAGCTGAACGGCTGAGTGATATGATCCGGCATGAGCACCCGCGCGCTGGTCTGTTCATAGACCGTGACGCGATCGTCTTGGCGCAGCTTCCAGGCGAGCTGATTGGTCCCGCTGTCGACTGCAAAAACATGCGCCGCACCATTTGTCAGCAACACGTCCGTAAATCCGCCCGTCGATGATCCGACATCCATCGCCGTTACGCCTTCGGGATCCAGCCTAAAATGCTCAATCGCATGCGCCAGCTTGATCCCGCCGCGGCTAACCCAGGGATGATCGCGCCCGCGCACCTCAAGCGGCGCATCCTCGGCGATTTGCTGCCCCGGCTTGGTCACCTTTTGCTCGCCGACGAACACCGCGCCCGCCATCACCAGCGCCTGAGCGCGCGTGCGGCTTTCCGCCAGGCCGCGCTCTGCAAGCAAGTGATCGACGCGCCTCTTTTTTGCTTTAGGAGCGGATTTCGCTGAGGAATTCGGTGTTTTCGGCATAGACGAGGGCCTCGTTAGCGCGCATTGATGCGGCATGAAAGCAATCTACCTCAACGCCATCGGCGCCGTCGCTCTCAGTTTCACCATTGCCGCCTGCGTGCCATCCTCAGAGCCGCCCAGTGTCGCAACATCCGCTCCGGCGACGACCAGCACGCCTGTACCCGAGCCGAGCCCATCGCCAGCACCTGCGCCAGCCGTGCCACTGCCCGCGCCGGACTATGCGAATTTCCTCGACGCGCCGCAGACGCCCGGCAATTGGCGCTACATTGTGGAGCGAAATGAAACCTTCGCTTTGTTCGGCAGCAGCATCGAGAACGCCCAGGCGATCATACGCTGCGATCTCGACACACGCAAAGTTGGGATTGGCCGCTTCGGCCCCGTTGTCAGCGCCGCTCAAATGCGGGTTCGCACCGAAACACGCAGCAGCGATTTACGCGCCACCATTCGAGAGAGTGGGCAACCATTAGTCGCGGCCGAACTTAGCCCAGGTGATCCGCTGCTCGATGCGATTGCGCTTTCTAAAGGTCGCTTTGCGATTGAGACACAAGGAACCCAGGCGCTGTACCTACCTGCTTGGGCCGAAGTGACCCGCGTAATCGAGGATTGTAGGTAGTATATCAGCCATGGCTTGGCTGCGGAGCACGGGGCGCAGCGCCGCAAGGCCCCTGCGGCCGTCCGCAGCGACGCGATCTTTGATCGCGTGAGCGAGGATATCGCGAGCGCGGATGCGCTTGCGGAGAACAAAACCGTTTTTAAACGAGGCGATCTATTCTGACGTGGGAAAAGTTTTTTACAAGACTTGTGTTCAAACCCAAAACGACTCAGATTGATCCTCGAGTTCGGCGGCGAACGCAGTACTCGGCCCCCCGATGATACGGCAGGGTCTTGGCTTAATAGCGCGAAAGGAGGTGATCCGATGTCTCATGGTTCAGTAGCGAGGTCGGTGAAGATCCCTACGGAGCATATTCGGTAATTTCCCTCGCGGAAAAAGACGCCGAGTAAGGCTTTGTGAGCGGCACTTCCGGCCGCTGACCATGCGAAGGGCAGTTCCGCTGAGGCGGGGCTGCCCTTCTCAGTTTTTTTTGGGGGCTTCAAGCGCCAGCGCTCACATCCGTTCGCTTGGCTATCCTCGCTCTTACGACCTGAAGGTCGCATCGCTGCGGACGGCCAGTCGACCTTGCGAACCCTATCGGTTCCGATCCACTGCCTGACATCCGGCTTGGTCGCGGAGCACGGCGCGCAGCGCCGCAAGGGCGACCGCCCGCTCGCAGCGACGCGATCTTTGATCGCGTGAGCGAGGAAATCGCGAGCGCGGATGCGCTTGCGGAAAACAAACAAACACACCCACACCTCACACAAATCTTGCCCTTGCGCGTTCACGGTATTACGCGCTTGCCCATGCAATTTCAGACGATCCCACACCCCTCGCCAATGGCTGATGATGCGCGCGAAGCTGCCATCGCCGATCCTGGTTTTGGCACGGTCTTCACCGATCACATGGTCACGATTGACTATGATGAGGGCGCAGAGGGCAGTGTCGGCGGCGGCTGGCACTCCCCGCGCATTGGCCCGCGCGAGCCCATTGCGCTCGATCCGGCGGCCAGCGTCCTCCACTATGCGCAGGAAATTTTCGAGGGGATGAAGGCCTACCGCCTGGCGGATGGCGAGCTCGCATTGTTCCGCCCAGAGGAAAACGCTCGCCGTTTTAACGCCAGCGCGCGGCGTATGGCGATGCCTGAATTGCCCGAGGAGCTGTTTCTGGAGGCGGTGAACAAAGCGGTCACAGCGGATGCCAAGTGGTTCCCCAGCGTTGAAGGCGGCTCACTCTACATCCGCCCCTTTATGTTCGCGACCGAGGCATTTCTGGGCGTGCGCCCGGCCAAGCAATATAAGTTTATCGTCATCCTGAGCGCGGCGGGCAATTACTTCAAATCCGGCTCGCCAGCGGTGAGCATCTGGCAATCGGAATACACCCGCGCGGCCCCCGGCGGCACAGGCGCGGCGAAGACCGGCGGCAATTACGCCGCCAGCCTGGTGCCCACCGGCGAGGCGTTCAAACGCGGCCACGATCAAGTCCTATTCCTCGACGCAGTCGAGAAGAAATGGGTCGAGGAACTGGGCGGCATGAACCTGTTCTTCGTCATGCGCGATGGCAGCGTGATCACTCCGCCGCTAACCGGCACGATCCTGCCCGGGATCACCCGCAACAGCCTGATCACCCTGCTGGGCGAAGAAGGCCTGAGCGTGCGCGAGGAACCCTATTCGATCCAACAATGGCGCAGCGATGCGGCCAGCGGCGATCTGGTCGAAGTGATGGCCTGCGGCACGGCCGCGGTCGTCACTCCGGTTGGCAAGGTCGACAGCGCGGAGGGAGAGTTTGTGATCGGCAATGGCGGCCCCGGCGCAGTGACCAGCAAAATCCGCGAGAAATTGGTCGGCATCCAGCGCGGCAGAGTGGACGACACGCATGGCTGGGTGAAGCTGGTCGGATAAAATCCCATGACCGACACTCCCATCCAGGTTGCGGCGCTCTATAATTTTGCACCGTTTGACGATCCCGCGGCTTTGCAGGGGCCGCTGCAGGCGGCGTGCGATGCGGCGGGCACGCGGGGCACCATTCTGCTCGCGCCTGAGGGCGTGAATGGTACCATCGCTGGCACCCCGGAAGGCATCGAGGCCGTGCTCGAGCATATCCGCACCCTGCCCGATTGCGAGACCTTCGACGTCAAATACTCCCATGCGGAAAGCATGCCGTTTCACCGGATGAAGGTGCGGTTGAAGCGCGAAATCGTGACCATGGGCGAGCCGGGAATTGATCCACGCGCCAGCGTGGGCCGCTATGTCGATCCCAACGATTGGAACGATTTGATCAGCGATCCGGACACCATCGTGATCGACACGCGCAATGATTATGAGGTCGCAATCGGCCAGTTCGAAGGCGCGATTGATCCCAAGACCCCGAGCTTTCGCGATTTTCCCGCCTGGTTTCGGAATCGCCGCGAAGAGCTGCTCGGCGAAGGCAAAACGCCCAAGGTCGCAATGTATTGCACCGGCGGCATTCGCTGCGAAAAATCGACCAGCTTCCTGCGCAGCGAAGGCCTGGACGAGGTCTATCACCTCAAAGGCGGCATTCTCAAATATCTCGAAAACGTGCCGGAGGAGGAAAGCCTATGGCACGGCGAATGCTTCGTATTTGATCAGCGCGTTGCGGTGAAACACGGGCTGGAGCTCGGATCATACGGGCAATGCTTTGCCTGCCGTCATCCGCTGAGCGCGGAGGAAATAGCTTCGCCCGACTATGCCGAGGGGATCAGTTGCCCGCATTGCATTGATGCTCGCGATGACGAGCAGCGCGCGCGATATGTCGAGCGGCAGCGGCAAAAGGAACTCGCGAAGCAGCGCGGTGAGGCACACATCGGCAAACCGATTGAGACCTCTGCGGGAGACGCGGGCCACGACGGTTTTGACACAGGCGAAAGCTGGGAGGCAAACTTCCCCGGCGGCCTGACTCCAGACACGCTGAGCGATCCAAAGTGACGCATCCGCCGATCCTCTATTCCTTCCGCCGCTGCCCCTATGCGATGCGCGCGCGCATGGCACTTTGGGTGGCGGGAATTGGGGTGATCCTGCGCGAGGTGAAGCTGTCTGATAAGCCCCCCGCCCTGATCGAAATCTCGCCCAAGGCGACCGTGCCGGTGCTGATTTCTGTCGATGGTCCAGTGCTGGAGGAAAGCATTGAGATCATGCGCTGGGCGCTGGGCAAGAATGATCCAGAGGGCTGGCTGGCCGGCGATGGTCAGGAGCTGATCGCGCGCAATGACGGCGTGTTTAAGCATCACCTAGACCGCTACAAATACCCATCGCGCTATGAGAATGAGTCCGATCATGGCCAGGTTGATCACCGCGCCGAAGGCTTCGCGATCCTGCAAGATCTCGATACGCGGCTTTCCACTCAGCCCTTTCTGTGCGGTGAAGCCCGCACGCTGGCGGATATGGCGCTGTTCCCGTTCGTTCGGCAATTCGCCAATACCGACCGCGAATGGTTCGATGCGCAGCCAATCCCGCATTTGCAAAAATGGCTGGAGGGACATCTATCCTCGGACATATTTAAGAGCATCATGCCCAAATTTGACCCCTGGAAAGCGGGCGATCAGCCAAAGCGTTTTGGACCAGCGGAAAACCTTATCACCTGATCGAAACCGACGGTCGTCATGTTAATGAAATGACCGGCTTTTACTCCATGTTTACTTCGCTGGAATAAACGAAATTCATGGCAGATACAGAACCTTTCCATTGTGTCACGCTGCTTGAGCAGCACTGCGAGACACACTCCGAGATACGCGGCTTTTGGAGCGTGGATACGATTCAGACCTATTTCGACGCTGCCAACGAAGCGTCCATGCCGCTGGTAAAATCGCGTTCGCCTATTTACGCGCTAGTCGATTTCACCGGTTTTTTGCCACAAGATCGCGAAACCGGCGAAGCCATCCGTGACCATCTCTTAATGTCGCAAAAGTTCGGCCTGAAACGCATCGCCGTTCTAGGCGCTTCGCCACTGGCCAAACTCCAATACAAACGCCTGAGCGAAGGCTTCGACGCCGAATTTTTCGATACCAAAGCCGACGCACTGACTTGGCTGCGCAAAGACAGATAGCCACGGTGCCCATGCGCTAACTCAATCTTCAGATAGTGTCTTTCTATCCCACGCTACAGGGTCTCTCGCTAGCAAATTTTAACCTTCTTTTGTTAGTCCGAGATTATGACTCAAATAGAACGATGCGGCTCCTCTTCCTTGCTCGATGATCAACGTGAAGTACACTTTGCGGTTAGCGGGTTTTGGACACTTGAGGACATGAACACCTTCCTTGAGGAGCTGAACGAGACCGCGATGCCGTTAGTGCTTCGCCGCGTACCGATGTATGGGTTTGGCGATTTCACGGACTTTGTACCGCAAGATCAGCACACTGCTGACGCGATCAGGAATCATCTGAGGGGATCTGTCAAAGCCGGGTTGAAACGTGTCGCTATCATAGGGGCCTCTCCGCTCGTTCGTTTGCAATACAAACGCCTTAGCGGTGGTCTTGATGTTATGTTTGCTGACAGCAAATCTGAAGCGCTAGATTGGCTTCGCGAAGACCGCTAAGGCTTACTTTCACTGGGCCAATTGCTGCCTTAGCGCATCGATCAGCCAGCTCGCCGCTGGGCCTGGCCGTGCATCGCGGCGCCACAGAGCGCTGAGCGGATAAATATCGCCGGGCTTTTCCGGCAGGTCGAGCTCCACCAAAGTGCCGCTCGCAATGTCGTCTTCTACTTGATGTCGCGGCATATTGCCCCACCCCAGCCCCTCTTTCAGCAATGCGTGTTTCGCGCCGAGATCACCCAGCCGCCAAGTCTTTGGGCTGAGCACTGAAAACTCCCGCCCTTGTGTCATTGGGGAACGATCGGCCAGCACCAATTGCAGATGTTTGCGGCTTTCGCCCGGTTTGATATCTGGTGCAGTGAGCGGATGGCTAGGCGCTGCCACAGGAATTAACTCAACACCGCCAATAACTTGACGCTCCAGATCGGGGTGATCGCCAATCGTCGGTCCGCCAATCGCAAGATCAACTTCCTCATCGATCAAGCAGGCAGCAACCGCCCCAAGCCCCTCAATCTGCAAGCGCAAAGCAACAGTTGGAAACATAGCCCGGAAATCACGCAAGACCCGCGCGGTCACATCACCGGGCACCATCACGTCAAGCACCAGTGACACCGTGCTCTCCAATCCAGCATGCAAGCTTTGCGTTTTGGCGAGCAGCGCATCGACGCCGTCGGACACCGCTCGCGCCTCAGCCAGCAAGCCATTACCCGCCTCGGTCAGCACAGGCTTGCGAGACCCTTCCCGCGCGAACAGAGTAACCGCCAGCTGCGCCTCCAGCTGAGCAATCCCATAACTGATAGCGGACACCGCCCGGCCCATGCGCCGCGCAGCGCCCCCAAAGCTGCCCTCTTCCGCCACCGCCAGGAAGATGCGCAATTGATCAAGAGTGGGGTCGCCCAAACGCATAATAGCGGTTATGTTCGGATAATCAGAACATTTTGGCAAGTTTTATCGCACTTATGCGATTACAAAACACCGCCTATCTCCTGTCTCAACGCAAACATGCTGATCCAAACACCAATCGATCAGCACAAATAGGAGACAGACCATGAGCGCACCTATCATCGAGCTTCGCCCCTTCAATTCACTGGGCGCTGCCAATCACGGTTGGCTGGATGCCCACCATCACTTTGCCTTTGGCGGCTATCACGATCCCGCCCGCGTCAATTGGGGCAGCCTTCGGGTTTGGAACGACGACACGATCGCTCCTGGCACTGGCTTTCCCACCCACCCGCACGAAGACATGGAAATCATCACCTATGTCCGCAAAGGCGCAATCACCCACCGCGACAGCATGGGCAATGAAGGCCGCACGGAGGCCGGTGATGTACAAGTGATGAGCGCTGGAACCGGCGTGCAGCATTCAGAGTACAACCGCGAAGATGAAGACACCGAAATCTTCCAAATCTGGATCATTCCGGCCGAGCGTGGCGGCAAGCCCAATTGGGGTGCAGCGCCCTTCCCCAAGGGCGACCGGGCAGGCAAATTCGTCACCCTTGCCAGCGGAACTGAAAACGAGGCCGCCAATGATGACGGCGCGCTTCCAATCCGCACCGATGCAAGCGTGTTGGGCGCAACGATCAAGGCCGGCGAAAGCGTAACCTACGAAGTCGCTGACCCATCGCGGCACCTCTATCTGGTCCCTGCCACCGGCAAGGTCCGCGTGGAGAATGTCGAGGCCGAAGCACGTGACGGTGTAGCTATCACTCAGCTTGGCCAGGTGACGATCACCGCCCTCGAAGACAGCGAAATTGTCCTTGTGGACGCCGCTTGACCTCTTGAGAGCTGGCCGCGAATTCCCCCTCAGCGGCCAGCTCTTCTTTTCCTTTCAGCATCACTTCCCAGGAGAGTTTCAATGACCAATATCCTTTATGTATCCGCCAGCATCCAAGGCGACAGCTCGGTCTCACGCGGCCTCGGCAACAGACTGGTCGAGCGCCTTAGCGCAGGCACAGACGCCACTGTGACGACCCGCGATCTGAGCCGGAATGATCTGCCCTTCATTGATGCTGACCGTTTCGCCGCCAACCTCGCGCCAATGGCGGACCGCACGCCAGAGCAGGCTGAGCTTGCCAGCATTGCCGACACTCTGATCGAAGAGCTTCAGGCAGCTGGCACCATCGTCTTTGCCGTGCCGATCTACAATTTCGGAGTGCCCGCATCGGTCAAAGCCTGGGCCGATTTGGTTGCCCGCGCAGGGACCACTTTTAAATATACTGAAAACGGCCCGGTCGGACTGCTCGAAGGTAAGAAGGCCTACATCACTGTCGCATCGGGCGGCACGCCAGTGGGTAGTGACTTTGACCATATGACCCCATGGCTCAAATTCTTCCTCGGCTTCCTTGGCATTTCCGATGTAGAAATCATCGCAGCCGACGGGATCATGGGCCAGGATGGCGAAGAGAAAATCGCCGCCGCTCACGCCAAGATCGAAGCAATGACAGCCTAATACCCCCATCTAAATTCGGAGAAACGGCATGACCACTATCGGAACACAAAGCGCTGAATTGGGCGGATCAAACAATTCACAAGATGCACTCGCACTCGCCGCCCGCCTGTTGCTCGCCGCTCTTTTCATCCTTGCTGGCATCAACAAGCTTAGCTCGATGGAGCAAACCGTCGGCTACATCGCATCGGTTGGAATGCCGCTGCCAGAGCTCGTCTATTTTGGCACAGTCGCCATTGAGATTGTCGGTGGGCTGATGGTCGCGCTGGGTTTCAAGGCCCGCTATGGCGCCGGTGCCTTGGGGATCTTCACCGTCCTCACCGCAGTCTTCTTTCACAATGATTTCAGCCAGCAGACTGAGGTCACGATCTTCCTCAAGAACCTCGCGATTGCGGGCGGCCTATTTGCCATCGCCGCCTTCGGACCAGGCCGCTTTTCGATTGATCGGAAATAGGTCTTTGCACAAAGCTGGCGCGCCGGATGACCTTGGAGTTGCCCGGCGCTTCTGCGTTTGGAACCTCGGGCGAATTACTCGGCGGGTTCGGCCGACAAACCATCCTCTGAAAAACGCTGACGCAGGCTCTCAACCTCTCGGTCGATCTGGGTTGCCAGCGCTTCCAATTGGCCAGAGCTGTTGTCGATTTTATCAATCGTCTTGCTGGCTAACGCAAAGTTCTCTGACACTTGCGCAACCGCGCTGCCGCTGTCCAAGGCCTTGCGGCGAACCCCGTCGATCAGTCCGGTTAGTTCGGCGCTGGTTGTGCGTTGCTGCTCCACGGAAGCGGCGGCAACGGCGGCCATCTCGCCCACAGTCTCAATCGAGGCGTCAATCGCGCGGAATTGCGCGATGGATTCGCCAATGAGCCCAGACAGCGAACCGACGATGGCCGAAATCTCGCTCGAGGCTTCCTGGGTCTGTTTGGACAATTGCGCCACTTCGCTGGAGACCACGGAAAAGCCCTTGCCCGCCTCGCCTGCGCGCGCAGCTTCGATCCGAGCGTTTAGAGCGAGCAATCCGGTCTTGTCCGAGATCGACTTGATCATCGCCACCAGCTTGCCAATTTCCTTCGCCGACAGCTCTAGCTGACCGGCAATTTGCGCGCCGCGATCGCTCGCTTGATCCGCGTGGGTCGCGGCCGCATTGGCATCGGCAACGCGCGTTCCAACCAGCTCCAAGGTCTCGCTGAGCAGCTGCGCGCCCTTGGCCATTTGCTCCGCCATGCTCAGCGTTGCATCGGCCTGGGCGCTGGCATGATCGACTTGTTCGCCCGACTCATGCGAATGGGCGGCGAGGCGCTCTGATCCAGTCGCAAGATCCCGGGCCTGCGCATTCAATTGCTGGACCAGCGCGCCAAAGTCGCTTTGAAAATCGCGGAGCACTTCGGTGGTGGTGTCTGCGCGGTTGCGCTCTCGCGTGACCATGTTCGCGAGTTCATCTTGTTCTGCGCGCAATTTGTCTGCTGCGAGCTTTTCAGCAGCCTGAACTCGGTCGAGAAAGGCGTTCAGTTCTTCGGCAATATCGCCGCCCTCTTCAAAAGGATCGACATCAAGGCGCGTGCTGAGATCAGCATCGCCGCTGTTGATCTTGCTCAAGGTCCGAGACAGCTCTGCATTGCCCAGCAGAGCTCGGTGTTCCGAAAGGTTGAGCCCGCGCCGTTCATCCTCCAGCGGGACGCGCAATTGACCGCGAGCGTGCATGGCGTTTGCGATCAAACCCATCGTTATGAGTGCGAAAGCGCCGATGCTGAATGCGCCGAGGAATTGAACCCCAAACTGCGTAAAAAACCCATGGGTCAAGCGATCTGCAGGAACGATAAAGACGACCCCCAATGTCCCAAAGAAACCACCAAATCCGTGTACGCTAACGGCGTATACCGCGTCATCGACGCGGTGCGTGCGCTCCAGCCAATCGGCGAAGAAGACGCTGCCCACTGCGATCGAAGCTGCCGCACCAATCGCGCCTAATGAATGCGCGTAAGGGGCACTGGCGGTGATCACCACCAAGCCGACGAGCAAGCCGTTGACCATTCTGTCTGCGCGGTAATAGCCATCGCGGTAATACCCTGTGACAGCCGCCGCGCAGGCCGCTGCGGATCCAGCGAGCAAGGTGTTGGATAGAGCGCGCGCAAAGTCATCGCTGCCCGGCTCCAAAGTGCCGGTGTTAAAGCCAAGCCAGCCAACGAGCAGAATGAGAGCGCCGCCGCCGGTCAGGATCGGGCTGTGACCATGGATCGCCCGCATGGCGTCATCATCCGCACCATCGCCGCGATCGAAGCGGCCATCACGCGCGCCAACAACCAGCAAAATGCCTAGCGCCGCTGCGCCGCCAGCGAGGTGAACGACGCTGCTGCCGGCAAAATCGATGAAGCCCAATTGTTGCAACCAGCCCTCACCGCTGCCGCCGGGCAAATAGCTCGCCCAGGCCCAGTGCCCGATCATGGGATAGATCAGCGCCGTCAGCGGAATGGTGAGCAGAATGTAGGCAGAGAAGCGCATGCGCTCTGCCACTGCGCCGGACACAATGGTCGCCGCAGTGCCGCAGAACAAAGCTTGGAAAAGGAGGAAGAGCGTGACCGAGCCTTCGCCCGAATAACCGAGCAAACCGGCGTCGAAACCAATGAGACCAAAGCCCCCGCCGAACATGATCGCCGCGCCAAAGATATGGAACACGAGAACGGCGACGACGAAGTCCGCGAGGTTCTTCATCGACACGTTGATGCTGTTCTTAGAGCGGACAAATCCAGCCTCTAAAAATAGAAAACCAATCTGCATTCCGGCAACCAGCACGCATGCCAGCGCCAGCCATATCTCGATTGCCATTTCTCACCCCAACTTCTTATATTTTTTTCGGGTTTTACGCGAGACGAGCTAAGGACAAGTTAACAGCGCATTAGTCATCATTTCAGGCTGGGCAGCCCGGCTTTGAGATCCTCCAGCCACACATCGGCCACCGCATCAGATGGAGCGCGCCAATCGCCGCGCGGCGACAATGCGCCTTGCGAGCTGACCTTTGGACCATTGGGCAACGCGCTGCGCTTAAACTGGCTGAACGCAAAGAAGCGTTTGACGAAACTCTCAAGCCATCCAGCAATCGTCGCAAGGTCGTATTCGTTCTTGCGATTTTCCGGAAAGCCATCGGGCCATTTGCCCGCCTGCGCATCGCGCCACGCGTGATAGGCCAGAAACGCGACCTTGGATGGCCGCTGACCATAGCGGATGGTGTGATGCAGGAAGAAATCGTTGAGCTCATACGGCCCAATCCGTTCCTCTGTGCTTTGGATCGCTCCATCTTCGCCTGCTGGCACCAGCTCTGGCGAGATTTCGGTGTCCAGCACCGCGCCCAAGACATCGCTGCAGGCATTGCTGAATTGCTCTGTCTGGATCGTCCAGCGGATCAAATATTGGATCAGCGTTTTCGGCACGCCTGCGTTCACGCCGTAATGGCTCATGTGATCGCCAACGCCGTAAGTGCACCAGCCCAGCGCCAGCTCTGACAAATCGCCAGTGCCCACGACAAAGCCGGAATGCTGCCCCGCCAAACGGAACAAATAATCCGTGCGCAATCCGGCCTGAACATTCTCAAAGGTCACATCATAGACCGGCTCGCCGTCCGCAAATGGATGCTTCATATCCTCCAGCATCCGCGTCGCTGCTGGCTTAATGTCGATCTCCTCGGCGGTGATCTCCATCGCCTCCATCAGCTTCCAGGCGTTCGACTTCGTGACGTCAGAGGTGGCAAAGCCGGGCATCGTATAGCCGCGAATGGCGGTGCGCGGCATGCCTAACCGGTCACAGGCTTTCGCCGCCACGATCAGCGCATGGGTGCTATCGAGTCCACCGGAAATGCCGATAATCAAAGACTTGGCATGCGTCGCGGTGATCCGCCGCATTAGGGCATCGACCTGAATGTTGAACGCTTCGTAGCAATCCTCGTCCAGCGTCTTTGCGTTGTTCGGCACAAATGGGAAGCGGCGGACCGGACGGACCAGCCCCTTATCCAGCGCGCCGTCCTCGGCAACGCCGGCATGGTCGAACACGATCCGGCGATAGCTGTCCTCTGGCCGTCCATGCGCCTCTGCCGCATCGGCAAAGGTCTGATTGCGAACCCGCTCGGCGGCAATCCGCTGAGTGTCGATATCGACCACGCATAGCTCTGGCTCCAAATCGAAGCGCGTGCTTTCCGCCATCAATCCGCCGAGCTCATAAATCACGCCCTGCCCGTCCCATGCGAGATCGGTGGTGCTTTCGCCGTGTCCGCTGGCTGAGTAAACATAAGCACAAATCGAGCGGGCAGAGCTCGATCGGCAGTGCAGATGGCGATCATCCGCGCGGCCGATGGTGATCGGCGAGGCGGATAGATTGCACAGGATCTGCGCGCCCGCCAGCGCGGCCATCGTGCCCGGAGGATTGGGCGCCCAGAAGTCCTCACAAATCTCCACGCCGAATGTGAAGCCGGGCAGGTTGCTCGCCGCAAAGACCATATCCGTGCCGAACGGAACTTCTTCGCCGTTCACGGCGATCCATAGGTCTTCGCAGCCGCGCCCATGCGCGAAATAGCGCTTTTCATAAAACTCGCGGTAATTGGGCAGATAGCTTTTCGGGATCACGCCCAGCAATTCGCCATTCGCAATCACAGCGGCGCAATTGTAAACCTTGTCCCCGCGTTTCAGCGGCGCGCCAATTACGAGCACGGGCGAAAGATCGCGCGAGGCCTCTATCACCTCGCCCAGCGCCTCTTCCACCCGGACCAGCAGAGCTTGCTGAAGCAGCAGATCGTCAATCGCATAGGACGACAAAGTCAGCTCTGGATAGACCACCAGATCGACATTTTGCGCATGGGCCTTCTTCGCCTCGGCGATCACGCCAGCGGTATTGTAAGCCACATCGGCTGGGCGCGATTGCGGCGTAGATGTCGCCACGCGCACAAATCCGTGGCTGTGCATGTCGTAAAAAGAATGGCTGCTGGCTGTCACGTGGGCACGCTCCGATATGGTGTCTCGCGCACCCTTTAGCGGTTTATCACCGCGCATCAAAGGCATGAGAGATGGCGCTGCAATCGCTTGCGCAAAGTTCCGCTATTCTCACTAGCAGCGAAAATGAACCCGCTGTCGCATCTGCGATGGTTGCACGCGGCGCAAACATCCCCCACTTCATGGCGCACGGGTCAGAACGACACCCCTCCCAGCTAAGGAGCACATAGAATGGCCGATCCCACTTACACCCCGCCAGAAGTCTGGACCAATGACACCGAAAATGGCGGACGTTTTGCCAGCATCAACCGCCCGACTGCGGGCGCGCGCGAGACTAAGGAATTGCCGCAAGGCGACAATCCGTTTCAGCTGTATTCGCTGGCGACGCCCAACGGGGTAAAGGCCACGATCATGCTGGAGGAGCTGCTGGAAGCAGGCCACACTGGCGCAGAATATGACGCCTACACCGTGAACATCGGCGAAGGCGTGCAATTCACCAGCGGCTTTGTGGAGATCAATCCGAACTCGAAAATCCCTGCCTTGCTCGACAAGAGCGGCGACAAACCATTCCGCGTGTTCGAATCGGCGGCCATTCTGGTGCACCTTGCGGAGAAGTTCGGTGCGTTTCTGCCGACCGAACCGGCTGCGCGCGCAGAGGTGATGAGCTGGCTGTTCTGGCAGGTTGGCACCGGCCCATTCATAGGTGGCGGCTTTGGCCATTTCTACGCCTATGCTCCGGAAAAATACGAATATCCAATCAATCGCTATGCAATGGAAACAAAGCGGATTTTCGATGTTGCAGACCAGCGCTTGGCCGAAAATCGCTTCCTTGGCGGCGATGAATACACCATTGCAGACATGGCCAATTATCCGTGGCTCGCGCCTTTCGTCGAAGGCAAAATCTACAATGAAGCCAAGACCTTTCTGTCGATTGACGAGTACAAAAACGTCGCCCGTTGGGTGGAGGAAATCTCTGCTCGTCCGGCGGTGAAACGCGGCCGGATCGTCAACAAGACCTGGGGCGAAGAAAATGAGCAGCTTCTGGAGCGTCACTCTGCGGCGGACTTTGAAGGCAAGGCAATCTGACCGGCTGAAGCGATAAAAGGGGCGCACAGGCAAAAATGTGCTATGCGCCCCTTCACATATAAAATGGCGGCGCTATATAGCGCGCTCTGCTGGGGTGTGGCCAAGTGGTAAGGCACCGCTTTTTGGTAGCGGCATTCGTAGGTTCGATCCCTACCACCCCAGCCATTTTCCTTACCCAAATCATTGAATTTGAGCGCTAAAACCCGGCGCCCATAACGCACGCCTTTTGCGCAGGCCTCAGCGTAGCTCCAATGGCTCCTGCGGATTGTTCGGCTCCAGGATCATCTCATTGGTCTGATTGTCGACCCGGTAAGATGCGAGCCGCGATAACAGGTTCATGCCGATCACATTGGTGTTGCCCAGGCTAGGCGCGATCACCACGTCGAGCCCGCGCGCCGCCACATTGCCAAAGCGCAGCTCGTCAATTGTACCAAGCGATGCCTCCACCGGCCCGTTCGCTGTGCCGATCGTCACTGGCAGCCCGCCCGTGCGCGGCTCTATGCCTGCCTGATCCGCCAATCCTTGCGAGATCGCGGTGAGCGTCGCGCCGGTGTCGACTAGAAAATTAGCCGGAACTCCGTTCAACTCCGCGCGCAGCCAGAAATGCCCATCTTGGCTTATTGGAATGCGGGTCTCCCCGCCCTCCACCACCTGCTGAGGCAGGCCAAGCTGCGGCACGGCCACCTCAATGCGCGGATCAAAGCGCGACAGTTGAATGATGACGGTGCACAAAATGCCAACCAGCACCAAAGTGCTGCCCGCGCGCACAAATTTGCCGAACGCGACCTCGCGGCGGATCATCAGCGAACCGAGCACACCGGCCATCACCGCCGCGACCGCGAGCATCAGCAATTCCGAGCGCGGAACGGCGGTGAACGCGCCAGCGATGTTGGAAAAGAGGTTGTCGAGGCTCATTGCCCCTAAACATAGGAACAATTGCCGTGCTTTTCCATGAACGAGCGCGCTCGCGCCGCCGGCAATTCTAGCCGAGCATTTTCGCCGCCAAGGCGCGGCCTGACAGAAACGCGCCTTCAACGCGCGGGCTATGCAGATAATCCCCGGCGATGCCGATCCGTTTGTCCGCGTCATAGCGCGCTGGTTCGCCCGCGACGGGTTCCGCCATCGCATAGAGCCAGCGATGCGCGGTCAAATGGATAGGAACCGCCGGAGCCGCGCCGGTCTGAGTGAAGAAATCTGCAAGCAAAATCTCGGCCACTTCTTCCTTAGGCAGATCGAGCACCTCGCGGCTGCGCTCTGGGCTGGCGTGCAGCACCCAGCATTCCTCGCCGTTCCTCTCAGGCTTGGCCGAATTGCGGGCGGCCCATGAAATCCCTGCTTCCGGATCGCGCAGGCAGTCCGCCTCAATGCCAAGCTTTTGCTCAAACGCCGCCATCACGGCCCAGCAAGGCGCAGATTGCACCTGCGATGCAGCTGCCGCCAAGCCTGGCGCGACCTCAGCCAGCAGAACGCTCGCTTGCTCAGCCGGAACCGCGCACACAATTGCATCTGCGGTAAAGCTCTTGTCGCCTGTCTCCAGCTTCCAGCGTTCACCATCGCGGTGCAGTTTCTCAATCCGGGTGCCCCACTCAACGCCAAGCGCGCTGCCCATCGCTCGGATCGGACCGTTCATGCCCGGCGTGCCGACAAAGGCATCATCGCCCGCCGCAGGCCAGGGCGCGACCACGCCCAGTTCCTGCCATTCGCGCACAGCCTCTTTGAAGGAGGGATCACGCGCAGTGAAGAACTGCGCCCCATGATCAAAGCCGACCGTCTCGCCGGCAATTTCTGCGCGTCTGGCCGCCATGCGTCCACCGGGGCCGCGTCCTTTATCAAGGATCACGACCGTCTTGCCCGCCGCCGCCAATTGCGCGGCGCAGCTGAGCCCAGCCATGCCAGCGCCGATGATTGCGACGGTTTCGATTGAATGTGCCATGGCGGGGTAACGCGCGGGCGCGCCTTTCGGTTTCGAAGGAAATGAGGGGCTTGTTAGAAAGCGCTTAAGGCGCGGATTTTGGCGGCTTCGCCTCGGCCAGGATCAGTGAGAAACGCTCTTCACTATCAAGCCAGCGCTGCTGCGGATCCCATCCACTCGCGAGCAGCAGCATGTTTGCTGTGCGGCGATTAAACTTATGGCTGTTTTCAGTATGGATCGTCTCGCCGCGCGTCATCGCAAAATGAGTGCCTGAAACGGAAAAATCGAGATCGCTCTGCGCCACCAGATGCATTTCAATGCGCGCAAAATCATCGTTCCAGCGCGCCTCATGCGCGAACGCTTGCGTTGGAATATCGCTGCCGAGCTCGCGGTTGACCCGGCGCAGCAGGTTGAGGTTGAAATCCGCCGTCACTCCAGCGGCATCGTCATAGGCATCGACCAAGACCCCGCGATCCTTGATCAGATCCATACCGATCAGCAGGCGCGCGCCCTCACCCAATGTCTCACGCATATTGCGCAGCAAATCGACCGCCGTGCGCGGCACCATATTGCCAATCGTCGAGCCGGGAAAAAAGCCGAGCTTCGGCAAGCCAGAGACCGCATCGGGCAATGCAACCTGCCGCATAAAATCAGCCTCTACCGGATGGACCGGCAGGCCGGGAAATTTCGCCGCGAGATCAGCCGCCGCCGCGCGTAGAAAATCGCCCGAGATATCAAGCGGAACATAAGCGCTCGGCTCAATCGCAGAGAGCAGCAGCGGCGTTTTCACCGAGCTGCCAGAGCCAAATTCCACCACAGCGCGACCCGGCCCGATCAGCTCAGCAAATTCTGCGCCGCGCTCTCGCAAAATCTCTGTCTCAGCGCGGGTTGGGTAATATTCCGGGATCTGCGTGATGTCTTCGAACAATTGCGATCCGGCATCGTCATACAGCCAGCGCGCAGAAATCGCCTTTTGCGGCTGCGATAGCCCACACAGAACATCGCTGCGAAACGCGGTATCCACTCCATCATCATCGCGGTTCACGAGCGCAATGCCTTCTTGAGAACTCATCAATTATCCTTGGCCTTAAAGGTCTTTGGCAAGGCGCAGACCGGTGAATTGCCAGCGCTGGTGCGGGTAGAAGAAATTGCGATAGGACGCGCGCGAATGGCCGCGCACGGTGGCGCAGCTGGCGCCTTTCAGAACGAACTGACCGCTCATAAATTTGCCATTATATTCGCCCACCGCGCCGCCTGCGGGCGCAAAGCGGGGGTAAGGCAGATAGGCTGAGCGGGTGAATTGCCAGCAATCGCCAAACAAAGCCTCTCCGCCATGCTGCGCCGGGGCATGGGCGCCGTCCAATTGGTTGCCGGACGAGGCATCGTGAGCGGGCGCGCTGCCCTCCCCATCCTGGCCGCGCGCAATTGCCTCCCATTCAAACTCGGTCGGCAGGCGCATTCCCGCCCAGCTGGCAAAGGCATCCGCCTCAAAATAAGAGATATGGGTGACCGGCGCATCGGGATCGCGCAGTTGCCAGCCTTGGTGAGTGAAATGCTCAGCCGCGCCGCCGCGTTCACGCCAATAGAGCGGAGCGGTGATGCCGTTTTCCCGCGCCCAGGCCCAGCCGTCTGAGAGCCATAAAGATGCGGTGGTGTAGCCACCATCGGCGATAAATTCGTCCCACTGCCGATTCGTCACCAACCTGCGCGACATGGCGAACGGCTCCAGCAGGACGCGGTGGCGCGGCCCCTCATTGTCGAACGCAAATTCGGCGCTCTCGTAATGCTCGTGCCCGATCAGAGCAATGCCGCCGGGATGCTCATTCCAACCTGCATCGGCCACGCCGCCTGCACCGCCCGCCGACATCGCTGCCTCTGGCGACCCATCCCACATCGCGGGGCCGAGCGGATTTTGAAACAGAGCGTGTTTGATATCAGTTAGCAGCAATTCGATGTGCTGCTGCTCATGCGCGATGCCCAAAGCGATCAGGTCAGCGCGCTCTGGGTCAGTGATCAGCGGCTCCATCGCGCGGTCTACAGACCGGCGCCAATCGCGAATTTCCTCTAGCGTCGGGCGCGACAAAGCCCCGCGAGAAAAGCGTGCAATCCGCTCCCCTTCCGCCTCGTAGTACGAGTTGAACAGGAACGGCCAGTCTTCGTTATAGAGCGTGTATCCCGGCGCGTAGTCGCGCAGCAGGAACGTCTCCCAAAACCAATTGGTGTGCGCCAAATGCCATTTCGCTGGCGAGGCGTCCTCCATGGATTGCACCGTCGCATCGGCATCGGACAAACGCTCAGTCAGTGCCTCCATTAGCGCCCGCGTCGCGCAATATTGCTCAGCCAATTCAGGGCGAGGCTCCGCCTTGCGCACTGGGTGTTCCGGCGATGTCAGCGGCACGCGCGCCTCCCAATTTGCGAGCGTTTCCAATCGCTCAGCAATGGCGCAATGCCCGAAACTTTTGAAAATTGAAAGGCGCAGGCCGCAACAATAGGTTGCAAACTTGCCGGCCTGAGTTGCTTAAGCCGCCATACGAACGCGGTTACGCCCCGCGCCCTTCGCATCATACAAAGCCGTATCAGCGCGGGCGAACAATTTGAGCGGCGCGTCGCCTGCGACAAGGCTGGTGAAACCAACGCTGATCGTCACCGGAGGCTTCTCGCCAATCGCGGTGCCCATGGAAATCGCCAGCCGCAAACGCTCTGAAATGATGCGAGTATAGGCGTTGTCAGCGCCTGGGACGATCCAGACGAATTCCTCGCCGCCAACCCGGCCAACGACATCGCCTTCGCGCGCTTGCTCCATCGCGATCTTGGCGACCTCTTTCAGCACGCAGTCACCATGCGGGTGGCCGTAGGTGTCATTTACGGATTTAAAGTGATCAATATCAAACAGGATCAGTGAGAGCGGCTCGCCGTTCTTCTGGGACTGCACCACTTGCTGATCCAGAACGGCCATTACCCGACGGCGATTGGCGAGACCGGTCAGCGGATCGGTTTCAGCGAGCTTGCGGGCAACACTCGCCTCTTGCAGGGCTGAGACGCGGGAACGCTCCAGCTTGCGTTCGCGCTGAACCTGGTCGGTCACATCGCGCACCACGGCGACGACGCGAGCGACCTCGCCAGAGCCATTGTGTAGATTGCAAGCCTGGACCGAGATCGAGCGTGGCATGCCGTCATAGCCATGAATGTCATAGTGCAGTTCGTAAGGGCCAACCTCTTTGGCCCGCGCAGTGACTTGGCCAACAAGGTCGATGTCATTGGCGAACAGGACGGTTTCTGCGTCGCCTTCGATAAACTCTTCATCCTTGGCCATGCCAAACAGGGTCCGCATGCCATCGGACCATTGCTGCGCGCCGCTCGCCGGATCATATTGCCAAATACCGAGGTCGGCGATGTTTTCCGCCATGCGCATGGTGCGCAAAAGCTCACCCATGCGTTCGCCGCGTTCGCGGGCGATGCGCGCGGCAAAGCGGGTTTCGCGGCGCGCATTCACCGTGGCGACCACAAACACCATCGCGACCACACCCAACAGGATGCAGGCAGCAAACAGCGCGCTGTTCCCTGTTTGCCCGGTCAACATACCGGCCCCGTGATGTGCCCTCGATCCATAATCGCCAGGCGTTAGCGGGAAAGCGTCAACCGCTTGGCGGAGGCAGTATGCGGGTTTTCACCTAATGTGCGGAGGCGCGCGTTTTACCGCGCAGCAAGCATAATGCTCGCCGCCGCAGTGGAAACAGTCAGTTCGGGTCAGAACGCCGCGCGATTAAGCCGCGTTGGCCTGACGCCCGACAACTTCTTGATTAAGCATCTCGGCGAGCAGGAACGCCAGCTCGAGCGACTGCTCTGCATTGAGGCGCGGATCGCAATGCGTGTGATAGCGATCGCCCAGACGCTCGTCCGTGATAGCCACCGCGCCGCCGACGCATTCGGTCACGTCCTGCCCGGTCATCTCAATGTGGATGCCGCCTGGATGCGTGCCCTCTGCGCGGTGCACATCGAAGAAACCCTTAACCTCGGTCAAGATTCGGTCGAATGGCCGCGTCTTAAATCCGGTCTCAGACTTCACGACATTGCCGTGCATCGGATCACAGCTCCACACCACTGGATGACCTTCGCGCTCAACCGCACGGACCAGCTTGGGCAGACCTTCGGTCACCTTGTCATGGCCAAAGCGAGAGATCAGCGTGATCCGGCCCGCTTCGCGCGATGGGTTCAGGATGTCGAGCAATTCGATCAGAGCATCGGCCTCAAGGCTCGGCCCGCATTTCATGCCCAGCGGATTGCCAATGCCGCGCGCGAATTCGATATGCGCGCTGCCCGGGAAGCGGGTGCGATCGCCAATCCACAGCATGTGCGCGCTGGTCGCAAACCATTGACCGGTCAACGAGTCTTGCCGCGTGAGCGCTTGCTCATACGGCAGCAGCAGTCCTTCGTGGCTGGTGTAAAAGCTGGTGCCCTGAAGTTGCGGAACCGTTGCGGGATCCACTCCGCAAGCCTCCATAAAATCGAGCGACTCGCCAATACGGTCCGCCATTTGCGCGAACTTATCTGTCCACGGCGTGCGGCCCATAAAGTCGAGAGTCCATTGGTGGACCTGACGCAGATTGGCATAGCCGCCGCCCGCAAAGGCGCGCAGCAAGTTGAGTGTCGCCGCTGCCTGAGAATAAGCGCGCACCATCCGGCCGGGATCATTGCGGCGCTGAACCGGATCAAATTCGATCCCATTGATGTTGTCGCCGAAATAGCTCGGCAGGGTCACATCGCCGACCGTCTCCGTGTCGGAGGAGCGCGGCTTTGCAAACTGGCCCGCCATCCGGCCAACCTTGATCACAGGATGCTTGCTGGCGAAGGTCAGTACCACCGCCATTTGCAGCAGCGCACGGAAGGTATCGCGGATATTGTTTGGGTGAAACTCTGCAAAGCTCTCGGCGCAATCGCCGCCTTGCAGCAGGAACGCCTTGCCATTGGCGACGTCCGCCAAATCGGATTTCAGCGCGCGCGCTTCCCCAGCAAAGACCAGCGGCGGATAGGCCGCCAATGTCGCCTCAGCCTCAGCCAGTTCGGACAGGTCCTCATACTTCGGCAAATGCTTTGCTTCGTGGGACTTCCAGCTTTCAGGGGACCAATTGTTTGACACGTCGAATTCTTCTTCCAAAATTGTAGCGAGGGGCATGGCGGTACTGCCTAATGCCCTCGCCTGTAGGGAGCGCCGTTATCGCCCCTAGGTTACATGTGTAAAGCCGGAATAGCCCCCGCGACAACATTATTTCGCGTCGCTGTGATCGCTTCAACCGGTTGGTGAACACTTAAACGCGGTCAAAAACCGCCTAAAACGGCCGGCCTACGGCTATCGCCCGATCACCTCGGGGCGCGGTGCAGGCGCGGCCGCCGTCGCCGGAGCGCCCTCACCTGCTGGCACTGGCAATGCCTCGGCCAGTTCGGTGCCCTCAGGAATTACGGCCAATCGCCATCCAGGCTGACCCCCGAAATACCGCTCGGCGAGCACTTGCATGACCTGAGGCGTGGTTTGCGAATAATCGTTGAGCAGGCTCGGCAGCAAAGCAATCCGGCGGCGATCCGTGGTCGCACCTTCGAGCTGGTAAAGCCAGAAGGTGTTGCCGGTGGATGCACGGCTGAACAATTGCCGCAGCGGTTCGGTCACCCGGTCGAGCTCTTCCGTCGTCGGCGGAGTGTTGACGAGATCGCGCGCGATCTTATCCGCCTCGCTGAAGAACACCGGCACGTCCTGCGGCTGCAATTGTGCAAGCGCAGTGATCGTGCCGCCGCTTTCCAAATCGGTCGGCCAATTGGAGAGGATTTGCGGCGCATAGCTTGCGCCAGCGCGCTCGCGCATCGCCTCTAGCAGTCGGTTGTTGAAGACCTGGATCAGGATTTCAAGTTGGCGGGATTCGCGCAGCCTTTGGACGCCCGCGCCGCTTGGCCAAGCGATCACAGCGGCGGCTTGGTTCTTATCACCGCGGTGATTGAGAACCGTCGTTTCGCCAGCGCCAGCCGGGAATTCAGGCACGCGCGCGGCCACATCGGCGGGCACCGGATCGCGCGCATCGAGCGCGCCAAAGGTGGTGCGCAGGGCTTCTACGGTCGCATCACGGTCAAACTCGCCGAACACCAGAACCTCAACCGGCCCTTGCGACAGCAGCGGCTCCCACACCTCGCGGAAACCTTCTGGAGTCAAATCAGCCAGAGCATCGGGGTCAGGCGTGGCAAAACGCGGATCGCGATTGGTAAGCAGATACTCAAGATCGCGGTTGATCACGCCATTAGGGCTGGTGGCAAAGGCATTATACGCCAGCTGAGCCGCAGCGCGGGCGCGGATGACCGGGTCTTTGTCCCAGCGCGGCATGCCCAGCTTCGCAGCGAACAGATACAGCTGATCGGCCACATCGGCAGAGCGCGTGCGCGCGGTGAAGGTGAAGACCGCATCGTCGATCTGGAATTCGAAGCCGAGCTTGCGGCCTGTCGCCAGACGGTCGAGCTCTTCCTGGCCCAATTCACCGAGGCCCGAGCCGACTAATGCGGTCGTGCCCAATGCGGCATAAGGCGCGGTTTGATCATCAAATGCGCGGTAGCCAGCGCCAAAGCGCACTTTGACAACGACGCGTCCTGGCTCTGCATTGTTGGACCACAGCAGCGCGCGAACGCCATTGTCAAAGTCGACCTGTTCAATATCAAGCAAACCAATCGGAGCGCGCGAGGCAATCGTGCCCGGCTCACCCACCGCAGGCAGCTCGTCGAACGACACAGTGCTGGCGGCCAAACGCGAGCTGCCATCGCTCGTCGCCGCGCGTTCCAGCGCCACGCGAACTGCGCTCTCATCGGCTTCACCAGCGGACGGCGTCACATAGATGCCGCGCACAACATCGCCTTGGAACAGCTTACGCGTCGCGGCGAGCACTTCGTCAGGGGTGAAGCGCGGTTTCGTCCCACGAAACACATCCAGCACCACTTCCGGAGAAGCGGTGGTCTCGCGAATGTCGACCGCATTAATCAGAGTATCGGCCAGGTTCGACCCGGCGATCACCGTGCGCTGCTCGACCTGATTGGCGAAAGCGATGTCGAATTCCGCAACCTCGCGGTCGATCTCTTCCTGTGTAGGACCGCTTTCCAACGCATCGGCGATCACGCCGCGCACATCGGTCATCGCGGCATCCCAATCTTCCGACAGCGGCGCGAAGGTCACAAAGGTCGCGTCGGTTGAGCGCGAGACATCGTCCTGCTGTACCTGCGCATAGAGATAGCTGCCGCCAGAGCGGGCACGCGATTCCAACCGGCGGTTGATGATCGCCTGCGCGATCGCATCAATCATCAGCCCTTCGTTGTAGACAATGGTGTCTTCCACCTGCCGCCAAGGACGCATCACGGCATAGGTCAGGCTGCGCGGCAGATCAGGCTCCACCATAACGCCGATCTCGCCAACGGGTCCGCTCTCGCTTTGCGTGTTCGCAGCATCAGCTGGCGGCACGGGATCGCCGAAATCTGGCGCAACACCGGCCTCACCGGTCCCTTCCCAATCGGCAAACCATTGCTCGATCAGGCCCGCCAAAATCTCTGGCGGGGCGTCACCGACGACAACAATCACGGTGTTTTCCGGGCGATACCAACGGTCGTAGAAGTCCTGCACAAGAGCGCCATTGGCCCCGCGCAAAGTTTCTTCCGTGCCAATCGGTGTGCGGGTGGCCAAACGCTGACCTGCAAACAGAACCGAGCGGGTGAACTCACCCACACGCTCCGCTGCGCCGCCGCGCTCGCGCTTTTCCGCCAACACAATCGGCAGTTCCGCCGCGACATTCTCATCGCTCAGCACAGGCGATTTGATCATGCCGGACAGCAGCTTGAAACTCTCCGCCAATTTTCCGCGGGTTACGCCCGGCAGATCGAGCTTGTAAGCGGTGTGCGTCGGGCTGGTCTCCGCATTAGCATCGCTGCCAAAGGTCGCGCCCAGCCGCTGCCACGTTTCAATCGCTTTTGCTTGGCCCAGATATTTGCTCTCACGGAACAGCAAGTGTTCCAGCAAGTGCGCATAGCCTTGTTCAGAATCGCGCTCGTGCAAGGAGCCAGCATCAATCCGAACGCGGATAGAAACCTGTCCGGGCGGCACGCCATTTTTGCGCACAGCATAGCGCAGGCCATTGTCCATCTTCCCAAACAGCCACTCGCGGTCGACCGGAACATTGCTGTTTTCATAAAGCCACGGGACTTCATCCGCACCTTGCAGCTTTTTTGGCTGAGGGATGATCGGATCAGCGCTCGGCACGCTGATCGTTGCCGGCGGCGCTTCGTCAGAGCTGTTGGGCTCTATGTTTTGCGCCGTCGCTGGGAATGTCAAAGCCGCCGAAGCAGCAAGCAGAAGAAGGGCCTTGGGTGCCCGAAAAATCGCGTTCATCGGCGGAATATAGGCAAGCATGGTGTGAAGGGATAGTGAATGCTGCACAATAAGACGCGATTGTGCGTCATTTTGCGCGGTTTTATTATCGGGTTTGGGCGCTGACACGCCTTGTGGCGGCTTCGCAGCGACCCTAAATAACCCAGCATGTTCATAGAAACCGAAACCACTCCGAACCCCGCCAGCCTCAAATTCCTGCCCGGCCGGACAGTGATGACCGCCGGTACGCGCGAATTTTCCAGCCCAGAGGCGGCAGAGGCCAGCCCGCTTGCCCAGGCAATCTTTGACACGGGCGAGACGATCAATGTGTTCTTCGGCAGCGATTTTGTTACCGTCACGGCGGCTCCCGGTGCGGATTGGGGATCGCTTAAATCGCAAGTGGTGGCCATTCTGCTCGATCACTTTGTGTCAGAGGCTCCGCTGTTCAACGCCGCAACGGCGGGGGACATCTCGGTTCCGGCAGACGCAGAGCATGTGGTCGAAGAATCGGAAGAAGACGCCGAGATCATCGCTGCAATCAACGAACTGCTCGAAACGCGCGTTCGCCCAGCGGTGGCGGGCGACGGCGGCGATATCGCCTATCGCGGATTTAGCGACGGGGTCGTCTATCTCACTTTGCAGGGCGCCTGCGCTGGCTGCCCATCAAGCACCGCGACTTTAAAGCAGGGGATCGAAGGATTGTTGAAACATTATGTCCCTGAGGTCGTTGAAGTACGCGCAGCATAATTCAACAGATCTTTGGAGCTGAAATGACAAAGCAATTTCACGGCAACACTCTGTCCGCCGACGCCCTCGACCAGTTGTTCAACGAAGCCCGCAGTTACAATGATTGGCTGAAGAAGCCGGTTAGCGAAGCGCAGATCCATCAGATCCACGGTCTGCTGAAAATGGCGCCGACCTCGGCCAATATGCAGCCCGCGCGCTTCATCTGGTGCACCTCGGATGATGCCAAATCGCGCCTTGCCAAGCATGCGATGGATGCGAACAAGCCAAAGATCACCAATGCCCCTGCCTGCGTCATCATTGGCTATGACATCGACTTTCACGAGCATCTGCCAGAGCTGTTCCCGCACACCGATGCGAAGAGCTGGTTTGATGGCGATGAGGCAGGCCGGATCGACGGAGCACGGCGCAATTCCGCTTTGCAGGGCGCTTATCTGATGCTCGCCGCGCGCGCGATTGGGCTTGATTGCGGGCCGATGTCCGGCGTTGATCTTGACAGTGTGACGTCGGAGTTCTTCGCCGATAGCCCGCGCGTGAAAGCCGACTGGATTTGCTCGATCGGATATGGCGATCCGGAAAGCATCTTTGGCCGCTCGCCGCGCCCCGACTTTGGCAAGTTCAACACAATTATCTGACGCTCGCATTTGAGCCGCAATTTCTAAGACTTGCAGGCAGCGCAGCTCTAGGGCATCGCGCAATCCCATGCGCACCCTTGCGATAGAAACGGCCAGCGAAGCCTGCTCAATTGCCTTGTTCGACGGGGCAAAATTGGTCACGCATGAGCATGCTGTGCTGGGGCGCGGACATGCCGAACGACTGATCCCGATGATTGCTAAACTGCCGGATAAAGGCCGCGCGGAGCGTATCCTTGTCTCGCTTGGTCCGGGCAGCTTTACCGGCGTGCGCATCGGCATTGCCGCGGCCCGTGCGCTCGGCTTTGCTTGGGGAGCTGAAGTCCTCGGCTATACCACCATGGCGCTGGTCGCGGTGAGCGCTTGGCAGCCTACCCCGCGCAGCGTGACCGTGTGCATGAACGGCGGTCACGGCGAGTGGTTCGTGCAAAACTTCGCCGAAGGCGGTGGCTGCGACGCAGTTCGCTCCCTTGCCCCGGATGCGGCCAAGCTCGCCTGCGAGCATGACACGATTGTCGGCAACCGCGCCGAAGAACTCGCGGCAATGTTTTCTGACGGCAAGCGCGCGCTCGATCTGCTACCTGATGCCAGCAAGGTGAACCTTCTGCACGAAACGAAGCTGACCACCGACCTGTCGCCAATTTATGGCCGCGCGCCCGATGCCAAACCGCAAGCAGTTAGGGCCCCGCAATGACAGCGCCCACCTGCTTCATCGATCACATCATGACCGTGATGGAGGCGGCGTTTGATCCAGCCTACGGCGAGGCATGGAATCGCCGTCAAATCACCGATGCACTAACTCTGTCTAACACGCATGCTTTGCTGGTGGATCAGAATGGGACGACATTGGACGAACGCGGCAATACAGATGGTCAGCGCGCCTGCGGCTTTGTTCTGACCCGCGCGGCGCCCGGTGAAGAAGAGCTATTGCTGATCGCAGTTCACCCGGAAAATCGCGGCAGCGGGCTTGGTCAAATATTGATCGAGCAACTCTTCAAAGCGGCGCGAAACCGCGGTTCTGAGCGGATTTTTCTGGAGATGCGGCGCGGCAATCCGGCGGTGCACCTCTACGCCAAACTCGGCTTTACCCCGATTGGTGAGCGCCCCAAATATTACCGCATGACAAACGGAGAACGGGTCGACGCAATTACTTTCGGCCGCGCAATCTAGTGCTGATCTGGAGGTTTCTCATCTTGATTTAATTGCGAACAATCTGTTCGATTGGTTGCATTGTAACAGGAGCTGGTTCATGTCGAATTTATCGGAAAAATCCGAACAAAAAAGAGATGAGGAACTCTAATGGAAGACTTGGAAATCGAGATGAAGGAAACACTGATAACGCTCACCAGCGATATCGTGGCTGCTCATGTCAGCAATAATGACGTGTCAGTTGATGACGTCCCTTCGCTAATCACGAACGTATTTACGGCCCTTTCAGGCCTTGGTGGAGCAGATACACCTGAAGAAGTGCGTCCTGATCCAGCGGTATCAATTCGCTCTTCAGTCAAGAAAGATCACATCGTTTGCCTAGATTGCGGCAAGAAGATGAAAATGCTCAAACGCCACCTTTCGACTGAACACGATATGTCACCAGATGAATATCGTGCGCGGTGGGAACTGCCGGGCGATTATCCGCTCGTGGCACCTAACTATGCGGAAACACGCCGCGATCTTGCCAAGAAAATCGGTCTTGGCCGCAAGCCTGTAAAGGGCCGGGGTCGCCGTAAGAAGTAATAGAGCAAAGCGGGCCCGGGTTGGTCTTTTCTGCCCTGGCCCGCCTGGTTTCCAATTGGGGCGCTTTCAAAGGTTATGCCCGCCCTATTCCGGCCTGACTTGAGCAATCCGCCCGCCCCCTTTAAAGCGGGGCTGACCGCGCGCATATCCAATAGGAAACGGCGCAAATAGCGGCTAACACAGCAATAAAAGCGGCGGCACAGCTGGCGGAGTAACAAGTGCAGCAAAAGATCGATCTTGAACAATTATGCGCGGAGAAGGGTTTGCGCATCACCGAACAACGCCGCGTCATCGCGCGCGTCCTTTCGGAGAGCGATGATCACCCTGACGTAGAACTGCTGCATCAACGCGCCTCTGCGATTGATCCAAAGATCTCAATCGCCACCGTATACCGCACGGTGCGATTGTTTGAAGAAGCTGGCATTCTCGACCGGCATGATTTCGGCGATGGCCGATCACGCTATGAACCTGTGCCAGAGGCGCATCACGATCATCTGATCGATGTTGAAACCGGCAAAGTGGTGGAGTTCGTCGATCCAGAAGTAGAATCGCTCCAACGCCAGATCGCTGAGCGTTTGGGCTACCGCTTGGTCGACCATCGGATGGAACTCTACGGGGTTCGCCTCTCTCGTGACGACTAGACGCGAAACGCTCGACCGGGAACGGCGCTTGGCCGCTATGCGAGGCGAAACGACACCGCTCTCAGCAATGGGCTGGCTCCGGCTCACCTACCGCGCGATCCTGTTGGTGATTGGCCTGATTGTGTGCGTACCGCTGCACTATATATGGCGGATATTCGCCTACGGCTCGCCGATCCCGATGTACTTCCTACGCTATGCCGCCTGGGCATCGGGCGCACGTGTGGAAGTGGTCGGCACACATTTGAAGCGCGACGTATTTTACGTCGCAAATCACATGTCTTGGCTCGACATTCTGTCCATGGCCGGCGCCTGCGGGACGGCATTCGTCGCCAAAGCGGAACTGGCCGAGGTGCCTTTGGTTGGCTGGCTCGCATCGCTCAACCGAACCGTGTTTGTAAAACGCGAGCACCGCATGGGCGTGGCAGAGCAGATTAACGCGTTGAAAGAAGCGCTGTCGGACAATTGGGCAGTCACCGTGTTTCCTGAAGGCACGACCACCGATGGGCAATCGCTGCTCCCTTTCAAGACGAGCATGCTCAGCGTCCTCGAGCCGCCGCCGCCGGGAATCATGGTGCAGCCCGTTTTACTTGATTATGGCGAGGCTGCCGAAGAAATTGGATGGATCGGTAATGAAACCGGGCTCAACAATGCAAAGCGAGTGCTGTCACGGCGCGGCACTTTCAAGCTGCGGCTGAACTTCCTGGAGCCATTCAGCCCTGAAGATTTTCACGGGCGCAAGAAGATCGGAGCAGAGGCGCGGCGCCGGATTGAGGAAGCTCTGCTGGAGACACTGGGAAAGCCCCTGCGTGATTTCCGCCATACCGTTGACCCAATCCGTTACGCAGCACCGGAAGAGGCGCAGCGGATTGCTGAAGCACAGGGGGAAAAGCCGGTTGAGAGGGCTGAGTAAGCTTAGGCAAACTACCTAAGACGGCGCGCCGCTAAAGGCCCGCGCGCACCAACCAATCGTGGAACAGGCGCACCGGGCGAAGCTCTAGCGCCGTTGGCTTGCACACAAACCAATAGCTGTAGGGGCTTTCGACCTCGAGGCCGTAGAGATCGGTCAAGCGGCTGTCAGCCGCGCGGCGCAAGTGGTCATCATGCATGATCGCTACGCCAAGGCCCTGGGCAGCGGCCTCCAGCATCAGCTGGCCCGAATCGTAATGGTCAATGGCGGAAGGATCCATGTCCTCCATGCCGAGAGCCTTCTTCCAAGCCTCAAAGCTAGCTGGCAGCTCATTGTGGATAAGGAAGGTCTGTTTCTCGAGCGCTTCTTGTTCGACCGTCGTGCCAATTGCCGCAGCGAGTTCCTTGCTACAAATTGCATGGACCAGATTGTGGTCAAGCCGCACCGCATGCAGGCCGGTATCCGGTCCGCGCGACAGGATGATCGCCGCATCCAGAGTGTCGCCCACCCGGTCCTCCAAATGCGGACCGGTGTCGATGTCGATATGCAGCAAAGGGTGCCGTTTGCGCAGTTCGCCAAGCCTTGGGAACAGGCGCTGGCTGCCGAACAGCGGCAATACGCCGAGCCGCAGGCGTAGCAGCGAGATGTTGTCCGACTGGCTTTCCACCGCGCGGGCGAGCGATTCCAGATGCGGGTTCACCGCCTCGTAAAACGCCTGCCCCTCATCGGTGAGCTGCATGGATTGCCGCGCACGAGTGAACAGTTTTTTGCCGACGAATTCTTCCAGATTGCTGATCCGGCGCGACAAAGCAGATGGGCTAAGGCCGATCTCTTCGGCGGCAGCACGGGCAGAACCAAGGCGCACCGTTCGCATGAAGGCTTCGAGTGCGCGAAGTGGGGGTAGTCGGCGGGATGGCATGTCTAACTCCTTGTTATAAGGAGCTACGCATGACCAGCAGAAAAGATGCAAAAAATCGAACTAACTGCGAATAATTCTTAGCTAGCTTGTTATTTCCTCACGTACCGGGGCGTGCAGGCGCAGTCGTTTGACGTGTGTTTCATCCGCCGCCGTTACTTCAATCCGCCAGCCGCTGGGATGTTCCAACCGCGTGCCCACGGATGGCACCTGCTCTGCCAGGACAAAGGCAAGCCCGCCCAAGGTGTCGACCGATTCCTCGACTTCGGCGAGCTGCGGATCGACCAGTTCGGCCACATCGTCGAGCTCCGCGCGGGCATCGCAATCCCACATGCCCTCACCAATCGCGACGATCAGAGCCTCTGGTGTCTCATCGTGCTCATCTTCGATATCGCCGACGATTTCCTCGACCAAATCCTCGATCGTGATGAGACCGTCGGTTCCAGAAAATTCATCGAGCACAATCGCGAGGTGCACTCGCCGCGCGCGCATATCGGCCAGCACGTCGAGCGCGCCGCGCACTTGCGGCACATAGATCGGCTGACGCATCAAGGTCGTCCAATCCTTGGGTGGCGGCTTGCCGTTGGCAAGATATGGGAACACGTCTTTGATGTGCACCATACCGATCACTTCATCGAGCGTTTCGCGGTAGACCGGCATGCGTGAATGCCCGTTCTCGCTAAAGCTCGCGACCAATTCTTCCCAGCTGATCGAGGCATCAACCGCTATGATCTCGCCGCGCGGAACTGCGACGTCATCGGCGTCATGCTCGCTGAAATGCAACAAGTTGCGCAGCATCTGGCGTTCGACTGGCGAGAGATCGCCATTGCCATTGCCGCTGTCCCCGCGATCATCGTCGTGGTTCTCGTCTTCGTGCTCGTCGATCGCGTCCTCAAGCTGCGCGCGCAGAGACCGATCGCCGTCGCCGGCGCCGATGAGTTTTCGAAATGCGGTCCCCAGATTGCTGAGGACGCCGCTGCTACTGTCCGCGTCTCCGGCGGGGGATTGAGAATCGGGCATTGTCAGTTTTTGGGCCCTTCGCGGGAGTGCTCCTTAAGTGCTGAGCGTAGCATATGGGTCTGCGATACCCATTTTTGCAAGGATTGCAATTTCCAGAGCTTCCATTGCGTCGGCATCTTCGTCGCATGTTTCGTGGTCATATCCTGCCAGATGCAGCAGGCCGTGGACAATCAGATGCGCCGTGTGATGCTCCACGCTGATGCCCTTGTCCGCCGCTTCGCGCGCGCATGTCTCGTGCGCCAGGGCAAGATCGCCGAGCATTTCTGGCGGCCCCTCATTTGCGAGCGCCAGCAAATCATCGCGCGCCAGCATGGGAAAGCTCAGCACATTGGTCGGTTTGTCCCGGTCTCGCCATTCGCGGTTGAGCGCGTGGACCTCTGCGTCATTGGTGAACAGTAAGCTCGCGGTGAGGCGCGGATTGGCGAGCTCTTCGGTCACGCCTTGGACTGATTCTGCGACACGTTCAGCAAGCGCCTCCCACTCACCAGCGGGCCAATCTTCAATGTCGATGTCGAGTTGCATGGCGCGCCGAGCTTATGCGCCCGGACCTTCATAGGCCTCAACAATGCGGCCCACGATTGGGTGCCGCACCACGTCCGCCGCGGTAAAGCGAGTGACGGCGATGCCATCCACACCCTCCAACCGATCAACCGCGTCGGCCAGGCCGCTCAGGCGGTCACCGCCGGGAATATCGACCTGGCGCGGGTCGCCGCAGATCACCATCCGGCTGTTCTGGCCAAACCGGGTGAGGAACATCTTCATCTGCTCACGCGTCGTGTTTTGCGCCTCGTCCAAAATCACAAATGCATCGGCCAAAGTCCGACCGCGCATGAAGGCAATCGGCGCAATCTCGATTTCGCCGCTGGCGATCCGGCGCTCCACCTGTTCGGGCGGCATGCAATCATACAGCGCATCGTAAATCGGGCGCAGATAGGGATCGACCTTTTCCTTCATATCACCGGGTAGAAAGCCGAGCTTTTCGCCCGCCTCCACCGCTGGCCGCGACAGGATCAGGCGCTGGACGCTGCCGGAAATTAATTGGCTGACCGCCTGCGCCACCGCAAGGTAGGTCTTGCCCGTGCCCGCCGGACCAAGCGCAAAAATCAGCTCATCTCGCGAGAGCTGCTTCATATAAGGGATCTGATTGGCCGAGCGCGGCACAATCGTCTTGCGCCGGGTGCGGATCATGATCGGCGGGTTCTTCTCTTCGCCCGAGATAATCCCCTCCAACGTGGGTTCGTGCGACATGGCGATCAGCGATTCAATCGCGCCAGCATCGAGCTCCTGCCCCTGAGCCAGACGGTCATACATCGTGGTCAGCGTTTCCCTTGCCCGCGCGACATTATCTGCTGGCCCTTCAATCAGGACCTTATCGCCGCGCGCATGGATCATCACACTCAGCCGGTTTTCGACCTGCACCAAATTGGCATCAAACTGTCCAAACAAGGGGCCAAGCAGCGACTGGTTTTCAAAGCTCAGCTCTGCCTTCGCGCCTTGGGCATCGGGCGCCGATGCATCATCAGCATTGATGGAACCGAGCAATGCCGCCGGATCGATTGTATCAGAAGGTCTGCGGCCCATAGGATCCTTTGTCTGTGCCAATTGCCTGAGTCGTGAAGGTAAGCCGGATACGCGCGATGGCAAGCGCGCTCGCTATGACCAATGGGGAAAGTCATCAAATTAAGATGTTGCTCACATCTGACTGTCTACATCGCTAACCATGCTAAAATGATACGCTTCGTTGGTCCTTGATCGCCATTGGTCGAATGATGTTAGTAAATTCGCGTATATTTTGCTCAACGCAAAGCATTCAAATACCTAGGACGACAGGAGCAAGAGAATGCGGGCCCTAGCCAGAGCGATTATCGGTCTTTCACTGCCAATTCTATGTACGAGCCCAGCTGCTGCGCAATCCGCCGCACCTTCTGCTGAAGGAGCCCCAATCGTTGTCATCGGCGAGGCTTGGGACAAAGAAAAAGAGAAGATTGAGGATCAGAGCAAGGCGCTGGTCCGCCCAACACGGACGCGCGACCCGGTCGCACGCTATTTCGACCCTTTATGCGTGACAACTTGGAACATCTCCGAGCGGTTTGCCAAGATCATAAAGCAACGCATCGAGGTAAATGCGCGTGAAGTGGGTGTAAGACTTGGCGAGGAGGAATGCGCGCCCAACGCGCTGGTAGCAATCGTAAAGGATGTTGAAACCGATTTTGAGCGCTTGAAGGACGAGCACAGCTTTGTCTTTGGCGATCTCAAGCGATACCAACTGGCACGCGCAGAAAAAGGTGCGAGCGCCGTGCGTTCATGGAACGTGGTCGAAAGTCGCGGTCGCGATGGCAGGCCTTTTCAATCAGTTGAGATTGGCAACGGCGGGGCTGGAGGCGGTCAAAGCGGAGGAAGAGAAGCGGCCCTTAATCAGCAAACATCCGGCGGCCGCCTAAACGATACAATAAGGCGCGACATGATCATGTCGGTTGTGCTGTTTGATATCGATGCCCTGAATGGCGCATCCCTTACACAACTGGCAGATTTTGCGACCGTGCGCTTGCTCGCTCAAACATATGAGGCAGAAGAAAGCTCGCCGCCGCAATTTTCAACGATCCTATCACTTTTCACTGACCCGACAGGCACACCAACAGAGCTGTCTCGATTCGACAAGGCAATGCTCAAAGGGCTCTACAGCCTTCCAGCGACAGCGCGCGACACAGCCATTTATGAAGCCACGTCCAGCGCTTATCGCAGATTGCTGGCGGATGAGCTTGGTGTGGAATTGGAGAGTGAAGACTAGCCAAAGTGCTTTGGCCTGCGCATTTCTCGCGGAGTGTGGATAACGGACCCTGGCAGCGCTATATGCGTTAGGCCCTAACCAGTTCGCCGCGCAGTGAACTGGGGCGGCCTTCGACGATATGCGCGCGGACCATGTCGCCGATTTGCACATCGCCTTCAAACCACACGCTTTGCAGCCAGGGCGATTTGCCGAGCCATTGGCCCGGCAGCTTACCCTTACGCTCGACGAGGACATCGCAGGTCTTGCCTGCGCTCGCGGCGTTGAAGGCCATTTGATCGCGGCTGAGCGCGTCTTGGAGGCGGGCGAGCCGCTCTTCCATTACTTCTTTCGCGATCTGATTGTCCATCGTCGCGGCCGGCGTTCCGGGGCGCGGTGAGTATTTGAAGCTATACGCCTGAGCATAGCGGACTTCGTCGACCAGCTTCAGCGTGTCTTCAAACTCGGCATCGGTTTCGCCGGGGAAACCGACAATAAAATCGCCTGACAGAGCGATGTCAGGGCGCACTTTACGGAAGCGCTCCAGCAGTTTGAGATAGCTCTCTGCGGTGTGCGAGCGGTTCATCGCCTTCAGCACGCGATCATTGCCCGATTGCACCGGCAAGTGCAGGTACGGCATCAGCTTATCGACTTCGCCATGCGCCTCAATCAGGGCATCATCCATGTCGTTGGGGTGCGATGTAGTGTAGCGAATGCGCTCAAGCCCATCGATCCGCGCGATATCTTGGATCAGCCCGGCAAGACCAACCGTGCTGCCCGCATCATCCTCACCGCTCCAAGCGTTCACATTCTGCCCCAGCAGCGTGATCTCACGCGCTCCGGCATCAACCAGCTTGCGCGCTTCCTCGGTCAGATCGCTAAGCGGACGCGAAATTTCCGCGCCGCGCGTGTAGGGGACCACGCAATAGGTGCAGAATTTGTCGCAACCCTCCTGCACCGTCAGGAACGCGTTGGGCGCAGTCCGCCGACGCTTTGGCAAAGCGCCAAATTTCGCAATCGCGGGCATATCGGTGTTGGTCGCGCGCTCGCCCCTCACCGCCTTGTCCAGCATATCTGGCAGGCGGTGATAGGCCTGCGGGCCAACGACGATGGAGACCGCCGGCGCGCGCGCCATGATCTCTTCGCCCTCGGCCTGAGCGACACAGCCAGCGACCGCAATCATCGGCGCTTTCTTCTGCGTCTTTCCCTTGGTCAGACGGCCAATGTCGGAATAGATCTTCTCCGCCGCCTTCTCGCGAATGTGGCAGGTGTTGAGCACGACCAGATCAGCATCCTCGCCTTCTGGCGCGGGGGTGATGCCTTGCTCGCTCAGCAATTCGCCCATTCGATCGCCATCATAGACGTTCATCTGGCAGCCGAAGTTTTTGACGCGGTACGTTTTGGGAGGGTTGGTCGGTTTCATGATTGGCCGCGCGTCTAGCGGGAATACGCGCCGCGTTCAATCGGGCTGTTGGGTCAACGGCCAATTGTCGCCGCGCGGCGTATGTCCTTTTCACGACCAAACAGTTGCAGGAGCTCGATCAGCTCATTGCGACTTGGGACGAAGACCGGATAATCCCCGACTTTGATGGCCTGCGCAGATTCAAGTGTGACAGTCTGCCATCCACGACCCGTATGAACCTCAAGTCCATGCATAAACTCAACATTGAGTGGAGGCTCCAACCAGCATCCAAACCGAGTTGAGCGAAATATGCGTTTTGTTTCATCGGGTGTGTTTGAAAGCGGCAATCGCTCATATAGTCTATTGATATCCGAGCTTGAGACAATAACGTCGATATCAGCAATTTCGCCTGTCTCGCCGCCATGCAACATCACTGCCGCACTACCGATGATCCACCACGGTCCATATGCATCTTTCATTACCCGCGCCACCATTGCCAGTGACGCGGAGACGCGTGGATCAATCGTCATCTGGTAACCGCGCAACATGCACGCATGGCTCGGTTTGCGCGGTGCCGGGGCCAGGGTGCTTTTTGCCTTCCTCGCCGCACTCTACCGCCGGTTTGCGCACATCGTTCGCTTTGACGACGCTTAAGGCATCCTTGCTCTCATAGGCGGCGATCCAAGTGATGCAGTCGGCCAGCGGGCGGATCTTGTGCTTGGTGAAACGGCCCGCTTGCGGCGTGCAATTGATCACGAACAGATCAGACGCCGGGGCCGCGCGGAATTTGCGCAGACTTCTCAGCGCCTCGCCGCGCTCGTTGATCACCGTGCGATTGCCGTCATTGACCATGGATTTGCCGCGATAGAATGGCGAGACGTTGAACATCCACGCCTTCACATCCGCGTGCCGGATCGAGATTTCCGCCGCCAATGCTCCGCCCAGAGAGTGGCCGGTGGTGATCCACTTTGCGTCCGCGTGAAAACGCGCGCGCTCTAGGTCAAAATATTTGTGTGCCAGCTCTAGCTGATCGTCGCGCACTGTGCCGTAGAAGATATCGGCCGGGCCATCGAAGTCGGTGCCGCGAAACGCCATGATATAGGCATCGGGCGCGCGCTCATCCGCATCGCGCGGGGCATCACCCGGTGAGGGCGGGAACTGCGCAAAAACCTGATAATCAAATCCAGTGTCGGCATCGTCCTCGTCGATCGGCAAACGCTCCAATCGAACCAGAGAGTTGCCGAGCTCGGCGTAGACGTCGCTGTCGCCAACATAGGCATTGGTCGCGGCCAGAGCGTAAGGGTAACTGACCTCCGCCGCTTCGCGCACAAAGCCGCACCATCCGCCCGGATCCATCCGGCACGGGCTGCGCGATTGCGTGATATCAGGATAGGTGACGCAGCCGCTCAGGCTGAGCAGCAAGAGTGCCAATGCTGCGCGGCGTAGCGTCACCTGATCTCCTGTCTCGTGCTAACTTAAGCGACCGCCGCCTTCACAATCTTGCCTGGGCTCGCGGGTGGCTCACCTTTTGGCAGAGCGTCGACGAAGTCCATGCCTTCAGTTACTTGGCCCCAGACGGTGTATTGCCCGTCGAGGAATTCGGTGTCGCCGAAGCAGATGAAAAACTGGCTGTTCGCGCTGTCTGGCATTTGCGAGCGCGCCATTGAGCAGGTACCGCGAACGTGCGGCTCTGAATTGAATTCTGCCTTAAGGTCAGGCTTGTCGCTGCCGCCCATTCCGGTGCCGGTTGGGTCGCCGCCTTGCGCCATAAACCCATCGATCACGCGGTGGAAAATGACGCCGTCGTAAAAGCCTTCCGCCGCCAGTTCAGAAATGCGCTCAACATGGCCAGGTGCCAGGTCCGCGCGCAATTTGATGACGACATCGCCGGTTTTGCCATCGCCGCAGTCGAGGGTGAATGTGAGTGTTTCGGCCATGTAAAGTGTCTCCTGATGAATTTGGCCCTCGCTATACGCATATCTGAAACCGAGTCACCCCCCAGCATGGCGGTGGGCCAGCCACCCTTACACGCTTGCTTTTGAAGCAGCGCAGCCTAGACCTTGCGCAAATGTCTGATGATGCACGCCTTGATGAAGACCTGTTGGTCGCTGATCTGCCGCAAGATGGCGGCGATGATGGCGCGCGCCCGGACGACCGGATCGATGATGAGCGGCACGATGAGGAAAACCGGCTGAAGCCGCGCTTTGTCCGCTCTGTGCGGCGCGCGTTTGAAGGTGGAGACAACACGGCTCTGCACGAGCTGGTCGAGCCGCTGCACCCGGCTGACGTTGCCGATTTGCTCGAATTGTTCGATTCTGACGAACGGCAGGGTCTGGCCGGCGCGATGAGCGATCTGATGTCGAGCGAGGTGGTGGCCGAGCTCAACGATCACGTTCGCGAAGACATGATGGAGGCGCTCGAACCGGAAGCGGTTGCGAGCATTGCCGAACAGCTTGAAACCGATGACGCGGTTCAGCTGCTGGAAGACTTGGACGAGGACGACCAGCGCGCGATTATCGCCGAGCTGGAGCCGGAGACGCAGGCCGCCGTTACCAGCGCGCTGTCCTATCCAGAGGAGACCGCCGGGCGCCTGATGAACCGTCATTTCATGGCGGTGCCGGAGCATATGACGGTCGGCGATCTCATCGATTTTCTGCGCAAAACCGGCGATCTGGAGCATGATTTCTGGGAGGTGTTCGTTGTCGATCAACGCCACCATCCCGTGGGCACCTGCGCGCTCAATTGGATCCTTACTACGCCGCGCAATATCAAGCTGACCGATCTGATGAAGCGTGACCAAACCCTGATCCCGGTAACGACGGATCAGGAAGAGGTCGCTCTGATGTTTCAGAAATACGCACTGATTTCTGCCGCTGTTGTCGATGAAAGCGGGCGTTTGGTTGGCCAGGTGACGGTGGATGACATCGTGCACATTATCTCTGAGGAAGCGGGCGAGGACGCATTGCTGCTCTCCGGCGCGGGCGATGGCGACATCAACGAACCGATCAGAGAGGCCTATTCCAGCCGCGTGCGCTGGCTGGTCGCAAACCTTGGCACAGCCGTAGTGGCGAGCGCGATCATCGCGTTCTTCGGAGCCGCAATCGAGAAACTCGTGGCCCTCGCCGTGCTGATGCCGATTGTGGCAAGCATTGGCGGCAATGCGGGCACGCAGACCATGGCGGTGGCCGTGCGCGCGATTGCGACCAATCAGCTGACCCGCGCCAACACCTGGCGCACCGTGTGGCGCGAGGTCCGAGTGGCGATCCTCAATGGCGCGACAATCGCGGTGCTTATCGGAATTGCCGCCGCCTTCCTGTTCAGCCCGATGATGGGCGCGGTGATCGCGGCGGCCATGATCATCAACATCGTGGTCGCTGGGCTGGCCGGTGTGCTGGTGCCGGTGATTTTCGAGCGCCTGCGCCAAGACCCGGCGGTTGCGAGCAGTGTGTTTGTGACAATGATCACCGACTCGATGGGCTTTTTGGCGTTCCTCGGCCTCGCAGTTGTTAGCGGATTGGTTCCGGCCGCTTGAGCAATTCGCTCAGCGCCCTATCTTAACCTCTATGCCACTCCACATGACCAAGATCGCGTTCGGCGCGAAAAGCTATGACGACCTTGCCGGTTGGTATGAGAATAGCCCCAATCCCAAATTGCTGACGACTAAATATCGCCCGACGCGACACGCCGAGATGGTCGGAGGGTCTCTGTTCTGGATTTTGAACCATTCGCTGGTCGCGCGCTCTAAGATATTGGGCTTCACCGAGACCAAGGATGGACGATGGAACATCGTACTCGAACCCAAGCTGATCCGCGTCCGCCAGCAGCGCAAACGCGCGCACCAAGGCTGGCGTTATCTCAAAGAAGAAAACGCACCCGCCGATTTGGCTGAGGGCGAAGATGCTGGCGATGTTTTGCCCGGCAAGCTCGCCGGTAAGCTGGAGCGCCTTGGACTGATTTAGCGGGTCTAAACTCGGCGCATCACCCCTTCGGCGGACTAGGGATTAGCACCGGCGTGTTCTTGCGGTATTCCTGATAGTCTGGGTCATCGCCCCAGCGCTCTTTGGCCTGTTTTTCCTGCAGGTTGATACCGCTCACCTTTGTGAGCAATAGCGTTACGAAGATGGGTGAAATCACCACCAGCCAAGACCAGCCGGACAGCACCGGCAGCGCCATAATCAAGATGCCGGTCCAGAGTGTGATCTCGCCGAAATAATTGGGATGGCGCGACCATTTCCACAGACCAACATTGATGAACTTGCCCTTGTTCGCAGGGTCTTTCTTAAACGCGCTTTTCTGCGCATCGGCGACCGTTTCGACCGTAATACCGAGCAGCCAAACTGCGGCGCCCAGCCAGAAGAACACGCCGATTGGCGCGCGGTCCGTTGCGGTGATCGCGACCAGAGCCGCGGATGCCGTCAGCAGCACCCACAGGCCCTGCAGCGTCCATGCAGCGAGGAAACGCGCAGGATTGACTTTGATCTTCTCAAACCGGCTGTCGGTCCCGCCCATGGCGTGAATGCGGATGTATAGGAAGCTGCCCAACCGTATGCACCAGATCGCGACCATTACGGCGATCACAATGCCGCGCCAATCAAGTGGCCATGCGGCCCAAGCGGCAAACGCCGTGACCGAAAGATAGGTCAGCGCACCGGTCGTATCGTAAAACTTGTCGGATTTCGCCGCGGCGGACGGGATGAAAACCAGCCAGTTCACCGCCATTGCAAGGACCGCGCATAGAAAAAAGGCGGAATATCCAAACGCCTCGACGCTGCCGGTGCCCGCTAAGGCAGCGAAACCAAATGCGAAGATCGCGACGACGATAACGACTAGAATGCTTTTCATAAGATTTCCGAACGGCTTAGGAAGAACTCGGTTCCCCGGCGGCTTCGCGCTCTTTCATCACCACTCGGCGCAGCGCGTTGACGTAGACATCCGGGGACTGCGCGCCGGGGATCATGAATTTGGCATTCACGATCATCGCCGGGACGCCAGAAATGTTGAGATCCCACGCTTGGCGCTCTTCGGCCTCGACCGCTGCGATCAGCGCCTCGTCACCCAGGGCCGCCTTGGCAGCCTCGCGGTGCAGGCCGACGCTGGCGGCGATATCGAGCAGGACATCGCGGTCGGATAGATTGCGGCGCTGGTTGAAATGGGCGGCAAACAAAGCGAGCTTCAATTCGGTTTGCACCTTGGGCCCGGCCTGCTCCAAGGCCCAGGTCAGCAGCACATGGCAGGCGCGCGTGTTCCACATCATCGCTGGCGGTACGTTATCTGCGTCATCGCCTTCATAGGCGAGCGAGACCCCTGCCCCTTCGGCAATCGCTCTCATCTGCCCGCGCATTTTCGCGCCGTCTTCGGCAGAGCGGCGATATTTGCGCTGCAAATGCGCCTCTTGCTCCTCGCCGGTCTCAGGCATGTCAGGGTTGAGCTCAAACGGACGCCAGCGGACTTGTGCTTCGATCTCTCCGTCCAGCTCATCCAGAGCCTTGGTCAATTGGCCATAGCCAATCGCGCACCACGGGCACATCACATCGGAATAGATGTCGATGGTCAGTTGCTCAGGGCCGCTCATTGCGATTTCTCCAGCCACCATTTGAGCAGACTATGCGCAATAGCGGCGGGCGGCGGCGCAGAAAACGCGGTGTCCTCGCTGCCGGGATTGGCCAGTGCCTGCGCCACCTCATCGCGGGTGAACCAGCGCGCTTCCTCCAGTTCTTCCACATCGAGCGTGATCTCAGTTTCGTCGGTTTGCGAATAGCATCCGATCATCAGCTGACTGGGGAACGGCCAAGGCTGGGTCGCGATATACTCGACATCGCGCACGCGCAGGCTCGCCTCTTCATGCACTTCGCGCGCGACCGCCTCTTCTATGGTTTCGCCCGGTTCGACAAACCCGGCAAGCGCAGAGAAACTGCGTGGCGGAAACCGCGGTTGACGCCCGAGGAGCAACCGTCCCTCGTTCTCAACCAGCATGATGGTGACCGGGTCGGTGCGCGGGAAATGCTGGGCGCCGCAGCCGCCCTCCTCGGCCGGTGCACAATTGCGCTGCCAACCGCCTTTCGCAGGGCTGGTTGGCTGTCCGCAATTGGCGCAGAAACGGTGGCGCGCATGCCAGTCGACCAAGCTGCGCGCGCCGCCGTAAATCGCCAGATCAGGCGGGGAAAGCTGTTGGATTGCCTGCCACGCACGCGGCATGGCATAGGCTGGGCCGGTTGCGCCTTGCTCTGGCACGGCGGCAAAGCAGGCCTTGTCATCCATCAGGCCGAGAAAGACCAATTCCACCTCTTGCGGAACATCGGCCAGCGTGCCCCACATCAGGGCGCCCATCTCATCGATCTGCGGCAACAGACCATCGAGCAGCAGCACTTTCGCGCGCCAATCCATCCGCGCGCCCAGCGCCTCTTTATTGACCCGAATATGGTCCGCGCGGTCTATCGGCGAACCTGCAAAAGCAATCGGGCCAGTGGTGAGAACGCTCGGCGCGGTGACGGGTTTGTGCATCTGGCTTAGCCGCCTTGCATGCTGCGCATGTCAGCTTCGAGCGCGGCGAAAAATTCCTGGCGGACCGGGTAGACTGTGGTTGGCATATATTGCGTCCACAAGGCAACGCGCATTTGCGTACCGAAATCGACGCTAGAGAGTGTACCAGCCGCCCCGCCCCAGCCGAATTGCGTTCCGACAGAGCGTCCGCCGGCACCGTGCCCTTGGCCCTCCATCCAAGAACCGGTCATATCCACAGTATCAGGCAGCAGGTTCGAAGTACCAATCCGCACCGCCTCTTCAGTCATGACCTTGGTGCCGTCGAGCGTACCCAGACCCAGCAACATGCGCTGGAACCGGTCATAATCCTTGGGCGAACTGATCAATCCGCCGCCGCCCGATGGCACGGTTGGCACATCGAGATATATCGAGTTGGCTGCCGGATCGATTGGGATGGGGAAACCGCCAGCGATCCCATAGTTATCGGTCATCCGGCCCACTTCACTTTCCGGCAAAGTGAAATAGGTGCTGATCATGCCGCAAGGATCAAAAATGCGCGTTTGCAGGAAGCTTTCAAAGCTTTGGCCAGAGGCGACTTCAATAACCCGGCCCAGCAGATCAATGCTGGCAGAGTAAATCCATTTTGTGCCCGGCTGCGCCATCAGCGGCAGCTCAGCCAAACGGTCCGCCCAAACCTCCAGGCTTGGGGCCGGTGTCACCTCAGGAAGGCCCGGGATAGGGAAACGGCTGACGCGCCCGCCAACCAGACCTTGCTCCGCAAAAGCCTCGAGCAGAGGCCCCTTGCTGGTGATCATGTAACCAATGCCAGCGGTATGGGTCAGCAAATGACGAATTGTGATCGGGCGCTCTGTCGGAACCGTATCGTCGAGAGCCCCTTCGGGATCGTTCAGCACCCGCATATCGGCAAAGGCGGGTAGGATTTCGCCAACTGGCTGGTCCAGGCCTAGCTTGCCTTCATCGATCAGCATCATGGTCGCCATGCCGGTGATCGGCTTGGTCATGGAATAGATTCGATAAAGCGAATTTTCATCGACCTGTTTGTCGCTCTGCAGAGACAAAGTGCCGCCGCCTACGGTGTGCGCGTGATCTTCCTGAGCATTGCCGAAAGTCACCATCATATTGGCGACCTTACGGGTATCGACATAGTTCTTGATCATGGTCGACACATTCGGCCAGCTCTCGCTCACATCATGGGCCAGCGCGATCCGACTAAACGGCAAAGTCGCCAATGCGCTGCCCGCAGCCAGATAAGCGCCGCCGCGCAGCAAAGCCCGGCGCGAGGTAGGGCCAGAGTGAAATTCGCGAAATGCCATGAGGGGGTCTCTCCAAACTTTGATTGTGCGCTGTTTGCGCGAGATCAGGTAGGTGGTCAATTAAGACTTGATCTTGGCCTTGAAACTTTGCGGTGTCATAGTCATATAACACACATGCTGAATTTTGTTTCTATACTCATCGGCCTGCTCTCGCTGGTCATCGTCATTCCAGCCACAATCCCATTTCTGGGTTGGGCCAATTGGCTGGCCTTGCCATTAATTGTGATCGGGATTGTGGTGGGCGCGCTTTCATCGAAGGATAGCGGCCGCAATTTCTGTCTGATCGTGCTGCTGATCGCGGCTGTCCGGCTGACTTTGGGCGGCGGTATTATTTAGTCCTTTCGGCTGCCTAGTCTTGCGCCCGCGCCAGCCGCGCAGCCTTCGCAAACAAGGTCGGCAGGCCTGCCTGATCGAGGCGTTCAAGCGGCCACCATTCGCCTTTGCCACTAGGTGACTGATCGCCTTCGTAACGCTCAAGCGTCAGGATTAAGTGGGCATGCGTGAATGTATGCCGAACAGCGCCAAGGTCGCGCCATTGGCCGCTTAGCGGACGCGGGTCATTGCCGTCTTCGCGCGCGCTCCAACCATTGTCTGGCAGCGAGCGCATTCCCCCAAGCATACCAGTGCCTTCGCGTTTGACGAGCCACACTTCTCGCGCGTCGCCCTCGCCCCGCTCAATCCAATAGGCTGTGCCGATGCGCTCTGGCTTTTCCTTCTTGGCTGGCTTTACTGGCAGGCGTTCCGGCTCCCCAACCTTTCGTACAGCGCAGTTATTGGCGAGCGGGCACAGCAGGCACTTGGGCGCTTTTGTCGTGCACAGGCTCGATCCCAAATCCATCATCGCCTGCGCAAAATCGCCTGATCGCGTATCCGGCGTGATCTGATCCGCGCACTCGCGGATGGCCTTGCGCGCGGCTGGCAGAGGATCGGTGATATTGAACAGCCGGGCAGTCACGCGCTCCACATTGGCATCCACCACCACGGCCCGTTCGCCAAAAGCGATCGCTGCAATCGCCGCCGCTGTGTAGGCGCCCAGCCCAGGCAGTTTGAGCAATTCCGCCTCGGTACTCGGAAAGCCGTCGCGCTCCGCAACCTCGGCTGCGCATTTCACCAGATTGCGAGCGCGCGAGTAATAGCCAAGACCCGCCCATGCCGCCATGACGTCATCTTCGCTGGCCGCCGCAAGCGCCTCAACGTTCGGCCAAGTCTCCGTGAACTTCGCAAAGTACGGCTTTACCGCCGCAACGGTGGTCTGCTGAAGCATCACCTCAGACAGCCACACCCGGTATGGCCAGGCGGGATCCTCAGGCCGCGCAGCTCCCGGCGGATTGCGCCACGGCAGCCTGCGCGCATGGGCGTCGTACCAATCCAGCAAATCGCCAGATATTTCACCCACATTCGGGGAAGATTGATGCTTGTCGCTAGCGGTCACGCCACGGCTATGGCAAAGGCTGGGCAAGATCGGAATGGGCATTGAGCAAAGACGCATCATCAGGTGGTGAAAAGCCGGGGAAATCTCCGGCCAAAACCCCGCGCAGAACCGCGGGGCGCAAATACACGCGCAAACGCGGCATGGGCGCCAAGCCGATTGGCGAGCTGATGCCAGAAATTGGCCGCACTGCCTTTCGCCGCTTCGGCTTTGTGCAAAGCTCCGTCGTCACACGCTGGCCAGAGATTGTGGGTCCGCACCACGCCAAGGTGTGCAGCCCAGAGGCCTTGCGCTTCCCGCCGGGCGAGAAAGCGGACGGCATCTTGCAATTGGTGGTCGTGCCCGCCCATGCGCCCCTGATCCAGCAAGTGATCCCGGAGATTATGGAGCGGGTGAACCGATTTTTCGGATATCAGGCCGTCTCTCGCATCAAGCTGCGGCACGGCGCGGTTAAGCCAACCCATGCCAAAGAGCCTGCGAAAGCGCCGCCATCGCTAAAGCCGATCCCGATGGAATTGGGAGACAGTCTACGCGATATTGGCGATCCTGAACTGCGCACAGTATTGGAATCGCTCGCCCGCACCCTCAGCGATGGCGAGAAAAATGGGGAAGACGAGAAGTGAATTTGCTTAAGACCGCCAGCCTTCGCGCAGGCTTTGTATTGGCGTTGATTGCGGCAAGCACGCCAGCGGCTACGCAAGAACCTAACTCTGAGACGCAGACACGCTCAGGACCGTGGCACACTGCCGCTGAGCAAACCGACGATGGCCATATCATCGGCAATCCTGAGGCGGAAACGCTGCTTAGCGAATTTGTCAGCTACACTTGCGGGCACTGCGCCACCTTCACCAAGCAAGGCGATCCGGTGCTCGACATCGCCTTTATCTCTCCCGGCAAATTGCGGTTTGAGATCAGGCCCTACATCCGCAATGCGTTGGACCTGACCATTTCGATGCTGGCCGCCTGCGGGGCTCCTGAGAAGTTCAAGGGCAACCACACGATGTTTATGCGCTCTCAAGGCGACTGGCTGCCACGCGCCGCAGGCGCACCTCAGTCTCAGCAAGCAATCTGGGGCCGTGGAGATCGCGCCGCGCGCGCCAATATGTCGAGCGCGCTTGGCCTGACCGACAAGATGATCAAACAGCGCGGCTATTCCGCGATTGAGGTCGACACTTGCCTGGCCGATGATGCGATGGCTCAAAAGCTGATGCAAAACACCATCCACGATGCAGAAGAATTTGGCATCCAAGGCACGCCGAGCTTTGCGATCGACGGCGAATTGCAAAAGGATGTGCACGAATGGCGCTCGCTGGAGCCGATTTTGGTCGCGCACATCAAGTCCAAAACAGACGCTGATAAAGAGCCTAAACTCGGCGAAAGCCATTTTGACTGATAAATTGTATGATTTCGGGACAATCTCGGCTCTACAATGCCTTCTCCGACGGCAAACCCACACATTTGTGAACAGGCGGCCCTCTGGGGACTTTTCCGCCTGTTCCCCTTCGTATACGCTTCTCGACAAGACTTAAGGACAACCAATTCATGACCTCTTCCCGCCGCATTCTTGCCCTTGGCTGCGCTGCTCCTCTGGCGTTGGCGCTCGCCGCTTGCAATGACACAGAAGCCAGCGACGATGTTCTGTCCGGCGAACCGATCGCCGCGATCCCTGCGCCAGAGGGCACATCCTGGACCGACACCGTCGTCGTCACCGAAGAAGGCGGCTATCAAGTTGGCAATCCTGACGCACCGCTGAAGCTCATTGAGTTCGCCTCGCACACCTGCGGTGCCTGCGCGAGTTTTGCTGCGACCGGCGTCGCTCCGCTCAAGGAAAAATACGTCACCAGCGGCGTGGTCAGCTTCGAACTGCGCAATTTGGTGCGCGATCCGGTTGACCTCACCATCGCCACTCTGGTGCGCTGCGGCCAGAAAGAAAACATGATGCCGCTGGCTGACCAAGCGTGGGCTTCGCTGTCCGCCATTATGGGCAATGTTCAAGGCAACAACGCCGCCTATCAGGCCGCCGGTCAAATGCCTGTCGATCAACGCTTTATCGGCATCGCAGAGGCCGCTGGCCTGATTGATTTCTTCTCAGCACGCGGCCTCAGCGCGGACCAGGCTCGCACCTGCCTTGCCGATGGTGCCCGCATCCAAGCCATCGCTGACACATCCGCCGCGCAAGCGGAGGAGCTGAACGTCAATGTAACGCCGACATTCTTCCTGAACGGTGCCCGGGTCGAAGCAATCGGCTGGGACCAGCTTGAACCCGCGCTACAACGCGCCGGCGCTCGTTAAGCGAGCGAGATAGCCGGGGGGCACGCCGCATATGCAAATCAGCAGGCTAAAGCTCAGTGGTTTTAAGAGCTTTGTTGAGCCTGCTGAATTGCGCGTCGAACCCGGCCTCACCGGCGTTGTCGGCCCCAATGGCTGCGGCAAATCCAACCTGCTGGAGGCGATCCGCTGGGTAATGGGCGAGAACTCGCCCAAGAGCATGCGCTCTGGCGGTATGGAAGATGTGATCTTCGCAGGGACGAGCTCACGCCCACCGCGTGATTTCGCCGAGGTTGTGCTGCACGCCACGGACGATGACAATGAAGAGCTGATCGTCACCCGCCGGATAGAACGCGGTGCAGGCAGCGCCTACCGCGTCAATGGCCGCGATGTCCGGGCCAAGGACGTCTCGCTGACCTTCGCCGATGCCGCCACCGGCGCGCACTCCCCGGCACTCGTGAGCCAGGGCAAGATCGCACAAGTGATCGCGGCAAAACCGACCGAGCGCAGACAAATGCTCGAAGAGGCCGCCGGGATCGCTGGCCTGCACGTGCGGCGCAAGGATGCCGAGAGCAAGCTGCGCCAGACCGAGGCGAACCTTGCGCGGCTCGAAGACTTGATGGCGGGTCTCGACACGCAGATGGCGTCGTTGCGGCGGCAATCGAAACAGGCCGAACGCTATAAGAAGCTGACCGATCAGATTCAGATAGCCGAGGCGCGTCTGCTCTTCGCACGCTGGCGCGATGCCGCCGATGCCGCGAAGGAAGCGCGCGCGGCGGCTCAGGGCGCCGATGACAAAGTCGCAGCGGCCAAAGAACAGGCCAATATCGCGCAAAAGGCGCAGGCAGAGGCCGCAGCAAAGCTCACCGAGGCCCGCGATGAGCTGGCCGATCGCCGCGATGACAGCAGCGCACATGGTCACCGCATGGCTGCCCTGGCGGAGAAGCTGGAAGCAGCAGAGCAGCGGCTGGCCGACCTTGAGCGTCAACGCGTCCGACTAGAAGAAGATCGCGGCGATGCCGATCGGATGACCAGCGACGCCGCCGAAGCGCTGGAACGCCTAACCCGCGAAATGGCGGCGAGCGATGCCGCGCTCAAGCGGGACGAAGAATTGCGCCCGGCCATGGCCGCAAAATCGGAGGACACCGAGCGCGCCAGCCGGACGGCTGAACTCGCTCTGGCCAAAGCGACGGCAGATCACGCCGGGGTCGAGGCGGAATGGCGCGTTGCAGAAGCGGCGATTGAGCAGGCGGAGACCCGGCTTGCGCGGCTGCGCAGCGAGCACGAGCGGTTGGAACGGCAGCAGGCCGAGCTAACCTCTGGCAATGATCCAGAGGCCGAAGTCGAGACGGCCAAGGCCGATGTCGCGGCAGCTGAAGCGGCGCTGGCGAAATTGCGCGAGGCGCTGGAGGCTGACCAAGCCCGCAAGTCTGATCTACAGATTGCGCGCGATGATGCGGCAGCAGCGTTTGCAGCGGCAAAAGCAGAATTGGCCGGGATCGAACGCGAGTATTCCGCGCTGGCACGCGACCGCGATGCAAGGGCGAAGCGCACCAAGGACAGCGCTGGCCTGCCGCAAGCACTGGAGAAGGTCGCGGTTGAGCGCGGCTATGAGCGCGCCATGGCCGCGGTGCTGGGTCGCGACTCCAAATCGCCACTCGGCTCTCCTGAAGCAGGGAAAGACGGCAGGTTTTGGGCCGGCGGTACCGCTCCAAAGCCAGTCAAAGACAGCCTGATCGACCACTTGACCCACTGCCCGGAAGAGCTGCGCGCGCGCCTCGCACTGGTGCATGTTGCAGACGAAGACGATGGCCGAACGCTTAATCCCGGCGAATGGCTCGTCACAAAAGCAGGCCATTTGCGCCGCTGGGACGGATTTGTTGCCCGCGGCGAAGGCGCAGCCGAGGCAGCCAAACTCGAGGCCGCGAACCGGCTCGCTGAGCTGGAAGGCATATTGCCTAGATTGCGGGATGCCGCAGAAAAGGCAGAGGGCGAAGAGCGCAGCGCACGCGAGGAACTGACGGCGCTGCAAACGAACCTCGTCGCCCAAGAACGCCAAATCGCGGGCGCGATCGAAGAAGAGCGCCATGCTCTGCGGCGTCTCGACCAAGCAGAGGCCGCCAAAGAGCGGATCGCCGCGCGGCTCGAAGAATTGGCGAGCTCCCGCGCGGAACTGGGCGAGCAAACAAGCGCGGCCGAAAATGACCTAGCGAGCGCCAAGGAGAAGCACGACACCCTGCCCTCGCCCGACACTGGCCGAGCCGGTCTGGAGGCGGCTCAGGCCAAGCACGAGGCCGCGCGCTCTGCCGTACAAGCGGCGATGGCCGAGCTTGCCGCGCATGACCAAGGCCTGGCCGTGACACGCGAACGCAATGCGGCCCAGCAGGCTGACCGCGCGAACTGGGAGGCACGCTCTGGCGAGGCTGCACGGCGCATGGCCGAGGCCGGACGGCGGCTGGAAGAGATCGAGCAAGAGCGCAAGGTCTTCGCAGACAAGCCCGCGTCGCTGATCGAAGAAATTGAGCAAGGCGATGCGCTGCGCACCCGGCTGGGCGAGGAGCTAGGCGTGGCCGAGGCGGCGCTGGCGGAATGTCAGGCGGCGATGTCCACTTGCGACAGCGCGCTGGCGGAAGCAGGCGAAGCGCTGACGGTGGCGCGCGAAGGCCGCGCCACTCTGGCAGCGCGCGCAGAAAGCCAAGAGGCGCGGCGCGGAGAAATGGCGCGGATCTCTGGCGAGCGGTTCCAATGCCCGCCACCAATGCTGGCCGAACGGTTTGAATTTGACGCCGAGACGGTGCTCGACGCGACCGCTGAAGGCAATGAGATGGAGCGCCTCACCGCCAGCCGCGAGCGCATTGGCCCGGTGAACCTGGTGGCCGCAGAAGAACTGGAAAAACTCGAAACCGAGCATGGCAGCAGCGCGAGTGAACAGGCGGAACTGACCGAGGCGGTGAACCGCCTGCGCGGATCGATCGGCAATCTTAACCGCGAAGGCCGCGAACGCCTGCGCGCCGCATTTGAAGAGGTGGACGGACATTTCCGCGAGCTTTTCACGCGCTTGTTTGAAGGAGGCCAAGCGCATCTGGCTTTGATCGACAGTGACGATCCGCTGGAGGCAGGCCTTGAGATCTACGCTCAGCCGCCGGGAAAGCGGTTGCAATCCTTGTCGCTTCTATCCGGCGGGGAGCAGGCGCTGACGGCAACGGCGCTGATCTTCGCGCTGTTCCTGACCAATCCAGCGCCGATTTGCGTGCTCGATGAGGTCGATGCGCCGCTCGATGATGCGAATGTGGAGCGGTTCTGCGATCTGCTCGATTCGATGATCCAGAACACGCAGACGCGCTATCTGATCGTCACCCACAATGCTGTTACGATGAGCCGGATGCACCGCTTGTTTGGTGTGACAATGGCGGAAAAAGGCGTCTCGCGTCTGGTTAGCGTCGACCTGGGTGAAGCCGCCTTGATGGTCGCTGAGTAGCGGGATCAGGTTTGCGAGCGCAGATTAGCGCGGCAATATTTCGATCAAAAACTAAGCTTCGATGGCAGTCGCAAGGCGTGAACGGATCGACTTCAGCTTCGCAATCGCTTCACTGAAATCCTTGGCTGCTGGAGCCGCGGCAACACCGCCGCTGGCATCATCACCATCAGCGCGGCGATCACCAACCCGGCGATCAAGACCGCGGCGGTCTCCGCCAGCGCTGTTGCTCGCCCGAAAGGCCGCCTGCGCGCCCTTCAGTGTGTAGCCTTCTTCATTAACAAGTTGGTTGATTTTCTCAACCAGTTCAACGTCTTCAGGGCGATAATAGCGCCGGCCGCCGCTGCGTTTTAGGGGTTTGAGGGCCGTAAATTGCTGCTCCCAATAGCGCAGCACATGCGGCTTAATACCCAATCCATCACTGACCTCGCCGATAGTCCGAAGCGCGCTTTCGTCCTTGCCATCGTCAAAGTCAGTCATCGATTAAGCGCCTTTCGCGATTTGCTCTTTCAGCAATTGGCTGGCGCGGAAGGTCATCACGCGGCGAGGCGTAATTGGCACTTCAACACCGGTCTTCGGGTTACGGCCAATCCGTTCACGCTTGTCGCGCAAAACAAAACTGCCGAAGCCGGAAATCTTCACATTCTCGCCATCCGCGAGAGCGCCGCACATCTTGTCGAGAATTGCCTCAACCATGTCGAGCGATTCGGAGCGGCTAAAGCCCATACGGCGGTTAATCGTTTCGGCCAGATCGGCGCGGGTAAGAGTGCCCACAGAACGCATCATGCAATTCCTCCTTGTAGGTGCGACCACAAAGCGTAGCCTATAGTAGAGTTATCACGCAATTTTCGCAACTTGCCGGTGAATATTGCTGCAAAATTGTGCACATTGCCTGAACGCCAGACGGCGAAAAGACTAAATCCGGATCAGGCTGGCACCCCAAGTAAAGCCGCCGCCCATCGCCTCTAACATGACCAGATCGCCATCCTTAATCCGGCCATCGCGGCGCGCTGTATCTAGTGCAAGCGGGACCGAAGCAGCGGACGTATTCGCATGCTGATCGACCGTCACCACGATCTTTTCAGCTGGCAGGCCGAGCTTGCGCGCCGTCGCATCAAGGATCCGAGCGTTGGCCTGATGCGGGACAACCCAATCAATATCATCGGTGGAAATACCAGCATCTTCAATGACTTCATGCAAAACATTGGCGAGGTTGACGACCGCATGGCGGAACACTTCGCGCCCCTTCATGCGCAAATGCCCGACTGTCTGTGTCGTTGACGGCCCGCCATCGACATACAGCAGATCATGCTGCGCGCCGTCGGCATGCAAGCGAGTAGAAATGATGCCAGCCGCGTCAGCGCTCTCGCTGGAGGTCGTGTCATCGCGCTCAATCACAATTGCCCCCGCCCCGTCACCAAACAGCACGCAGGTCGTGCGATCTTCCCAATCCAGAATGCGGCTGAACGTTTCTGCGCCGATTACCAGAGCGCGCTTTGCCATGCCCGATTGCAACATCGAATCGGCAGTCGCGAGAGCATAGAGGAAGCCGGCGCAGACCGCTGCGACATCAAAAGCGATGCAGCCATTGCAGCCCAGCGTATGCTGAACTTTGGTCGCGGTTGCGGGAAATGTGTTGTCCGGTGTGGCCGTGGCCAGAACGATCAGATCGATCTCGCCTGCCTCCATCCCCGCGTCATCCAGCGCGGCCCGCGCCGCTGCGATTGCCAGGGTAGAGGTCGTCTCACCGTCCTCAGCGATGTAGCGCTGACGAATGCCGGTGCGTTCCACAATCCATTCGTCGCTGGTGTCGACACGCTCCGCAAGCTCTGCATTGGTGACTACGTTGGCCGGCAATGCCGACCCCGTACCGCGCAGGCGGGAGCGCGTCACGCAGGGGCCTCGCTATCGGGTTTTTCCGCCTTCGCGGTGCCATTGCCATTTTCTCTAAGCGCGTCTTCGCCGAGTTCTGCCAGACCTTGCGAAATCCGCTGCGTCAGGTTGTTCTTCAGCAGGCTGGCGGTCACAGCGACCGCATTGGCCACGCCCGCAGCATTTGCACTGCCATGGCTTTTCACGACGACGCCATTCAGGCCCAGGAACACCGCGCCATTGTGGTTGTTCGGATCGAGGTGATGCCTCAGCAGCTCAGTCGCTGGACGTGAGACCAGAAAGCCGATCTTGGAGCGCAGCGAACTGGTGAAGGCGTTGCGCAGTAAGTCAGTGACGAAACGCGCAGAGCCCTCGATCGCTTTCAGCGCGATATTGCCGGAGAAACCGTCGGTGACAACGACATGGGTCTCGCCGCGATTGATCTTGTCGGATTCGACAAAGCCATCAAATTGCAGCGCCAGCCCGCCATCACTGGCCTCGCTTGCTTCTTGCAAACGAGCGGCCGCATCGCGCAATGCGTCCGTGCCTTTAATCTCTTCGGTGCCGATATTGAGCAGGCGGACCTTTGGCCGTTCAAAGCCATTGACGATCCGCGAATAGGCCGCGCCCATCACCGCATATTGCACCAGATTGCGAGCGTTCGCCTCGGTGTTTGCACCAAGGTCGAGCATCACAACATCGTGTTCTTCAAGTGTAGGAAGCAAAGCCGCCAGGGCAGGCCGTCCAATGCCCGGCATCGTGCGCAGAGCGATCTTGCTCATCGCCATCAATGCGCCGGTATTGCCCGCGCTGACCGCAGCGCCGGCATCGCCGACTTTCACGGCGTTGACGGCCAGCCCCATGCTTGTGGTTTTTGCGCGGCGAATGGCACGACTAGGCAATTCATCCCCGCCGATCACATCGTCGCAATGCAGAATTTCAGAGGCACTGCGCAAAGCAGGATGCGCCTCAAGCGCGGATTCGATCCGCGCCTGGTCGCCCACCAACAGAAATTGGAAATCTTCATGACGGCGGCGCGCCAGCGCAGCGCCTTCAACCATTACGCGCACGCCTTCATCACCGCCCATCGCATCAATAGCGATACGCGGCAGGCTCATGGCTGGTTCTCCGTCAAAGTCACTGCCGCCTTAAACGACTGCGACAACCTCACGCCCGTTGTAGAACCCGCAATGCGGGCACAGATTGTGAGGGCGTTTCAGCTCGCCACAATTGTTGCATTCGTGATGCGCTTCTACTTTCAGCGAATCGTGTGCGCGGCGATTGCCGCGGCGATGTGGGGATACTTTTCTCTTAGGGACAGCCATTCCGGCACCTGTTTCTCAAATAAACTGTGTCTTTGCGCAGTGTTACGCATCAATATGATGATCCCTTAGGGTAAGCTATCGTGCCGCACAAGTTTTCCCTCGTACGAAAATCCAAGCCAATACCGCCGGGCAAGCCGCGCGCTATAGCGTAAAAATCGCACGTTGCAAGCCGCTCTTGACCCGCCTAGCACCCGAATAACACGTTTTGAGGGAACTATTTATGATTACGCTTCCGGTGACTTTGGCCGCCGCGGCTGCGGCTGCGATCTTGAACATTTGGCTGTCAATCCGGATTGGGCAAGTGCGAAACGCAACGCAGGTATTTGTTGGCGATGGCGGAAATGAACAGGTCCAGCGTCGGATGCGGGCGCAGCTAAACTTTGTTGAGAACACGGCATTCGTGCTGATCCTGGTCGCCGCGATTGAGCTTTCGGGCAGAGGCGGAACATGGCTCGCCTATGTCGCTGGCATCTATATGCTCGGCCGCGTGGCGCACGGGTTTGGCATGGACGGCGGCAGCCTAAGCAAAGGCCGGTTTATCGGTACGATCATCACGCTGCTTACGCAGCTGGGATTGGCAGTCGCCGCGACGCTTGTTGTGCTTCGGGTGATTTAGAACCCGCCTGCCTTAAGACAGTACGTAATCGCTCACGAACTGGTTCGTTTTGCGTTCCTGACCAAAGGTGCTGGTCGGGCCGTGACCCGGGATGAACATCACATCCTCACCCAATGGCCACAGCCGCTGTGTGATCGCATTGATGAGGTCTTGATGATTGCCGCGCGGGAAATCGGTTCGCCCGATTGAGCCCTGGAACAGCACATCGCCGACAACTGCAAACCGGCTCGGCTCGTGGAAAAACACCACATGGCCAGGAGTGTGGCCGGGGCAATGGATCACATCCAGCGTCAACTCGCCCACGGTGACGGTGTCGCCATGCTCCAGCCAGCGGGTCGGCTCAAAGCTCTTGGCCTCCATGCCATAGCGCGCGCCGTCACTGTCGAGCTGTTCAATCCAGAACAGGTCATCCTTATGCGGTCCCTCGATCGGCAGGCCCAGCTCCTCAGCCAGCATACCGGCTTGACCGCAATGATCGAGATGGCCGTGAGTGATCAGGATTTTCTCCAGAGTCACACCGGCCTTGGCCACGCCATCTTTCAGCTTGTGCAGATCGCCGCCCGGATCAATCAACGCCGCGCGCATGGTCTTTGTGCACCAGATCAGCGAGCAGTTCTGCTGCAGCGGCGTCACCGGAATAATCGCGGCTTTCATCGGAGGTGTTTTGGGTTGTTCAGTCATGGCTGAGGATGTGGCGGTGTGCACCCAGGATTGCAAGCGGGCACCGGCTTGGTCCGGCTGACACCGCTCAAATCCGTCCGCCTTTCCAAACCACGCGGCCGATGATCTCACATTCCTCCGCCGCCACGTCAATCGGCGGGTAAGCGAGATTTTGCGAGAGCAGCGCGAGCCGCTCTGGCCCTGCGCTGGCGACGCGCTTCACCATAAGATTGTCGCCTAGCCGCACGACATGCACGCCGTCTCTGAAAGGACGCTCAGCGCGATCGACCAGGATTTCGTCACCATCATGCAGCAGCGGCTCCATCGAGTCGCCCGTCACCGTAATCGCGGATAGCTTGGCCCCTTCAAGCCCTTGTTCGGTGAGCCAACGGCGGGAGAATTGAAACGCATCATAGGGTTCCTCTGAATCGGGCAAAGTGCCCGGCCCGGCAGAGGCCCCGATATCAAGCCGCGGCACATCAACCCATGCATTTGCGCCCATGCCTCGCCCCAATTGCGTCGCCGCAGATGCGTTGTAGGATTTTTCCTTCGCCGTCTTGGGCAAAGCACCCAGTTCCGTCTCAGCAATACCAAAGAACTGAGCCAGAACGCGGCGGTCATTTTCCTCAAGCTTCTTAGGCGAGCCTTTGGTGATGAATTGCTGCAGGTAACTCGCGTTGCGCCCGAGCATTTTCGACAGATTCGCAAGGCTCGCGCCCCGCTCCTTTGACAAGTCCTGCAGGCGCTGACGCGGGTCGGATGGATTGTTTTTTTCTGAGTTCCTCATTTTTCCTTCCTACACGCAAGATTTTTCCTAGACAAGTAGGAAATTGAATGGAACATTTAAGGAACATTGAGCGATTCGAAGCAGGATGATTCGCTCTTTTGGAGTCAGACGAAGGGGAAATCATATGCTGATCAGAGTGATCGAAAAGTTCCTGAGGGACCACGATATGCCAGCCACAAAGTTCGGACGATTGGCCGCGCATGACCCGCGCTTTGTGCTCGATTTGCGGATGGGCCGCACACCGCGCGCCGCCACCGAAGCGCGCACGCGCCAATGGATGTCGGACTATGCTGGCGCAGACACCGAGGGCGAAAATGCTCCGGCGGAATTCAAGGCAACACCCGGCAGTTTCCGACCCAGCAGCGGCCCAACCCCAACCTATCGCGCCGGAACTTTCGGTATGAAACTCGCTCAAAACCTCGGTCAGGATATCGCCCATGCTTATTGAAACCAAATCCGCCGACAGCGGCCAGATCGATGTTCCAGCGGATATGATCGACACGCCGCCAGCCACGCAGAGCGCGCGTGCCGCGCGGCGAGCGCGACGGTACCGCCCCCGGCGCACGACCAGCGACCGGGTGCGCGAGGCCTTGCTCAAGCTCGCAGGTGGGCGCGGCAACCTGCTCACGCATGAGGAAAAGCCCTGGGCATCGATCACCTTTTCCGGCTCACGCCACGAATTGGTGCTCGAATTTGACGGGATCGCCGCCTGCAAGGTCGGGGAGGAGTTTATCGCCGCCCTGCCCGAGCACGAGTTCCACATACCCAGCCAGCTTGTCGCCGATGCAACGATTTCCAGCGTTGAGAGCAATTACATGCCAGAACCGCACATGCAGGTGACAGCGGTGCTGTTATTGCTCGAGGAGAGCTGACGGGCCGTCAGGCCCGCAAGGGCGCACGCCCGCCCCCAGGGGGCAGCGTAGCGAAGCGGAGGAGCTGCGCCGAGGACGCTGGCCCGGATGGGCCCGCGCAGTTCAATTAATTCCGCCGCACCACGAGGTTCCGGATTTCGCTCATATCTTCCATGGCGAACCGGATGCCTTCGCGGCCCAGGCCTGAATCTTTCACGCCGCCATAGGGCATGTTGTCGACGCGGTAGCTTGGTACGTCGTTGATGACGATACCGCCGACATCAAGCTCGTCCCAGGCGTCGTACATTTTGAACAGGTCGCGGGTGAAGATGCCCGCTTGCAGGCCGAATTTGGAGCGGTTCACTTCGTCCAGCGCAACATCGAAATCAGTGAATTTCTGCAGGATAGCGAGCGGGCCGAAAGCTTCTTCATTGATCGCGGCGGCATCGGGATGGACATTTTCGAGCAGCGTCGCCTCAAGCATATTGCCGTTCGACAGTCCGCCACCGGTCAACAGGTCCGCCCCGCCCTCGACCGCATCGTCGATCCAGCCCTTAAGACGCGTCGCCTCGCCTTCAGAGATCATCGGTCCGATAAACGTGTCGCGGTCTTTCGGATCGCCCGCGATCAGCGTCTTGGTTTTTTCAACCAGCATATCTTTGAAGCGATCATATACATCAGCGTGGATGATGATCCGCTGCACCCCGATGCAGCTTTGCCCGGATTGGTAAAACGCGCCGAAAATGATGCGCTCCAACGCATCATCCAGATCAGCATCGTGATCGACAATAACAGCGGCATTTCCGCCGAGCTCCAGGATAACCGGCTTCTTGCCGGCCTTAGCCTTCAAATCCCAGCCAACGCCCGGCGAACCGGTAAAGCTCAGCAGCTTTAGTCGCTCATCGGTGGTGAACAAGTCCGCACCATCGCGGCTGGCTGGCAGGATCGAAAACGCCCCTTCGGGCAGCACGTCGCATTCCGCCAGAACCTCGCCCATGATGATCGCCCCGAGCGGCGTCTTGCTCGCGGGCTTCATCACGAATGGACAGCCCATTGCGATGGCAGGCGCGATCTTGTGCGCGGCGAGATTGAGCGGAAAGTTGAATGGGGAGATAAAGCTGCAAGGCCCAATCGGCACGCGTTTCCACATCGCCTGATAACCTTTGGCTCGCGCCGAAATATCGAGCGGCATGACCTCGCCGTAATTGCGCACAGCCTCCTCGCCCGCGATCCGGAAGGTATCGATCAAGCGGGTGACCTCACCTTCGGCATCATTGATCGGCTTTCCCGCCTCCACGCAAAGCGAATAGGCAAGCTCGTCAAATCGCTCCTTAAACCGCGCGACGCAGTGCATCAGCACGTCCTGCTTCTCATAGCTGGCGAGCTTCGCCATCGGCGCGGCTGCGCGAACGGTCCCGGCAATCGCCTCATCAATCACTTCGGGCGTGGCCAGCGCGGTGCGGAAGGCAACCTCGCCTGTGTATTTGTCAGTCACCGCCAGATCGGTGTTGGGCTGCGCAGCCTTATTGTTGAGATAGAGCGGATAGGTGTCTTTAAGCTTTGGCATAGGGATGTCCTCTTGCAGGGCTTCGGCTCAGAGCTTCGCGCTCAATTCCTTGATCTCATGGTTCAAAATGTGATCATTTTCTCTGTAGTCGACCGGGCAATCGATCAAATGGACCCCCGGCGTATCGCGCGTGTGAACAAGCACATCAGTTAGGTGCTCACTGCTCGTCACGCGGTGACCATGCGCGCCGTAGCTCTCCGCATATTTTACAAAGTCGGGATTGCCATACGTCAGGCCGTAATCCTTAAAGCCCATATTCGCCTGCTTCCAGCGGATCATCCCATAAGCATCATCGCGCAGGATCAGCACAGTCATATTGAGGCCCAGCCGAACCGCCGTTTCCATCTCTTGGCTGTTCATCATGAAGCCGCCATCGCCGCAGATCGCCATGACTTTGCGTGTCGGGTAAAGCATCGCGCTCATCATCGCTGAGGGCAGACCAGCGCCCATTGTCGCCAGAGCATTGTCGAGCAGCACGGTGTTCGGCAGATACGCAGTGTAATTGCGCGCAAACCAGAGTTTGTAGACCCCATTGTCGAGGCAGATGATGCCATCATTGGGCATGCAATCGCGCACTTGGCGCACCAGATGCGGCGGGAATATCGGGAAGCGATTGTCCGCCTCCAGCGGCTGGGAATGGGCGACCTCTGCCGCGCGATATTCCAGCATGCGATCGCACAAGCAACCATCACGCTTTGTGGCGCCTTCCTTGATCTGCCAGATCGCATTCGCAATATCGCCGATCACCTCGATCTGAGGGAAATAGACCGGGTCCACCTCAGCGGTCTTGGTCGAGACATGGATTACGGTCGCACTGCTGTCGTTCATGAAGAATGGCGGCTTTTCGATCACATCATGGCCGACGTTGATGATGAGGTCCGCATCCTCAATCGCGCGGTGGCAGAAATCACCGGCGGACAAGGCAGCGCAGCCGAGGAACAGCGGATGCCGCTCATCAATCACGCCCTTGCCCATTTGCGTGGTGACAAAGGGGATCTGCACCTTCTCAATAAACTCGCCCAGCATATTGCTGGTCATCTTGCGATTGGCACCGGCACCGATCACCAGCACTGGGCGCTGCGCGGCGTCCAATGCCTCCACCGCCATGCGCACGGCTTTGATTTCAGCGGAGGGACGGCGCGCGACAGAGCGGGCGATGGGCACAGAATCCGTCGGCTCCTCGGCGATGTCTTCAGGCAATTCGAGATGCGTCGCGCCGGGCTTTTCCTCTTCGGCCAGACGGAAAGCCTCGCGCACGCGGCTGGGAATATTGTCGCCCGCATGCAGCTGGTATGCGTATTTCGTGATCGGCCCCATCATGTCGACCACGTCAAGAATTTGGAACCGGCCCTGCTTGGACTTCTTGATCGGCTTTTGCCCGGTGATCGCCAGGGTCGGCATTCCGCCGAGCTGCGAATAGGCAATCGCGGTGACCATATTGGTCGCGCCCGGTCCCAGTGTCGCCAGAAACACGCCGGTCTTGCCGGTATGCCGCCCATAGGTCGCGGCCATAAAGCCTGCACCTTGCTCGTGCCGGGTCAGCACCAGCTTGATCTGATCAGAATTTGACAGGCTCTCTAGGAAATCGAGGTTTTCCTCGCCCGGGACGCCAAAGATGTATTCAACACCTTCCGCCTCCAGACACTCGATGAACAGGTCCGAGGCTTTCTTGGTGGTGGACATAACTGCGTTCTCCTGCGGGGCTTTAAGAACACAATGGCTGAGCTTGCCTATTGTTTCACCAATTATCGGCGGCGCCTAACACCCAGCATATTCAATACCCGCGCACCGGATCAAAAATCGGCGCAACTGGTTCTCCGCGGCGATATTTTGCAAGATTATCAAGGAACCGCGCTGCGCTGCGAATGAACATCTTGTCCTGAGCACGGCCGGACAGGTGCATAGAAATATGCGCATTGTCGAGCGTCCAAAGCACATGATCCTCTGGAAGCGGTTCGGGCGTCGTGACATCCAAGAACGCGCCGCCGATTGTCTTCGCTTGCAGCGCCTCGATCAAGGCAGGTTGGTCGATCACGGCACCGCGCGCGATGTTCACAATGACCGCGCCCGATTTCATCGCGGAAAGCTCATCTGCGCCGATCATGCCGTCGGTTTCAGACGTGGCTGGGACCGCCAGAACGACCCAGTCAAACTCGCCCAGCTTTGCGCGCCACTCATCCGGTGTCAGCACGCCTTCACCGCCGGAACGGCGCACCACAGTCACATCAACATCGAACGCTTCGAGGCGCGGTTTGATCAGCTTGCCAATCGCGCCATAGCCGAGCAGCAAAGCCTTTGAGCCGTGCAGCTCCCGTTTGCCCGGACTGTCGAGCAGCCATTCGCGACGTTCCTGCGCGCGCACCACGTCGCGATATCCCTTGGCGATATTGAGCATGCCCATCACGACATATTCGGCGATGGTTATGGCGTTGATCCCGGCCCCATTGGTGACCGTAACCCCGCGCTCAATCAGAACATCCAGCGGCAGAAAATCGAGCCCCGCATAAATCGAATTGAGCCATTTCAGCTTCTTTGCCGCGCGCAAGGTGTCGGCCATTGCAGCCTGATCATACATGTCGAACCAGCCGATCTCCGCCTCGGGCACGGCCTCCAACGCCTCTTCGTGCGTCATGAACCAGCGGACATCGACATCGCCGGGCAATTGCGGCTCAAGCAGAGGGCGGATCAGGCCGGATACAGCGAGGGTTGTCATGTGTTCTCTCTTTTCTCGTCATTGCGAGGAGCCCGGAGGGCAACGCGACAATCCATGGCCCAACGCCGCACCAAGACGCAAGCTTGCTCCTTGGATTGCTTCGCCTGCGGCTCGCAATGACGAATTAAGACAGCCTCCACTCCCACCCCAGTGGGTCGCCATCCATCACTTCGACGCCCTGCTCCGCAAGCTCATCCCGGATAGCGTCAGAAGCGGCAAAGTCTTTCTCCGCGCGGGCAGACTTGCGGCGCTCAAACGCGGCGTCAATTTCTTCTTCGGTGATCACCGCGTCTTTCGGTCGGATACGCAGGTCCGTGCGCGCAAGCTCAAACAGGCCGAGCCCCAGAACGCTATCGATCCGCTCAACAACGGCGCGCTTGATTCCCGCATCAACCTTTTTGGTCGCCAGCGCATCTTCCAAGGCCGTCAGCGCGATCGACGTGTTGAGATCATCGGCGATTGCTGTCTCAAATTTCTCCAGCACTGGCGCAAATTTCGGGTGATCGGTTGCGGCGCCGCTTGGCGCATCGGCGATACGCTCCACCAGCATCACGATCCGCTTGAGCCGCGTAAGCGCAGCGGTCAGTCCGTCCCAGCTAAACTCCAATTCGCTACGGTAATGCGCTTGCAGGCACATCATCCGATAGCTGAGCGGATGGTAGCCCTTGTCGAGCAGCAATTGCAGCCGCAGAAACTCGCCGGACGATTTCGACATCTTTCCACTACGCTCGACGAGGAAGTTGTTGTGCATCCAGATGTTCGCGCCAGAATTGCGCGCATCGGAAAGCCCGCCGCAGCCGCAAAACGCTTGGTTCTGCGCAATCTCATTGGGGTGATGAATCTCGCGGTGATCAATCCCGCCGGTGTGAATATCGAATGGGAAACCGAGCAGTTTTTCGCCCATGACCGAGCATTCAAGGTGCCAGCCGGGAGCGCCCTTGCCCCACGGACTGTCCCATTCCATCTGACGCTTTTCGCCAACGGGTGTCTTACGCCAAATGGCGAAGTCAGCCGCATTGCGTTTGCCTTCGACTGTGTCGATCCGGCCTTCGCCGTCTTCGGTTACGGCGCGTGCCAACCGCCCGTAATCCTCGATGGTTGAGACGTCGAAATAGAGCCCGCTTTCCAGCTCATAGCAGTGCTTGTCAGCAATGCTTTTTGCGAACTCCAGCATCTCTTCAATGTAATCCGTCGCGACCGACCATTTGGCAGGCTGGCGAATGTTGAGCGCCTTTACGTCCGCCCAATAGGCTTCGGTGTAATGCTGCGCGATGTCCCAGATGCTTTGCGCCTTTTCAGACGCCATCTTCTCCATCTTGTCCTCGCCCGCATCCGCGTCATCGGTCAGATGGCCAACATCGGTGATGTTGATGATGTGCGTGAGGTCATAGCCCTTGTGAGACAGGGTCCGCCCGAGAATATCCGCAAACACATAGGCGCGCATATTGCCGATATGCGGATAGTTATAGACCGTCGGCCCACAGGTGTAGACGCGCGCCTCGCCTTTGTGGACGGGGCGGAATGGTTCGATTTCGCGGGTAAGCGAATTGAAGAGCTTGAGGTCAGTCATTTCGCATCGCGCTTTGCCTCTTACGTCATCCCAGCGCAAGCTGGGATCTTAGGCGGCTATGTTCAGCTTTGCAGTTTTGGACTCCAGCTTTCGCTGGACTGACGAATGCTCAAAACCCCAAAAACTTAACCTGATCGCCTAGCGGCACGCGTTCCCGCTCAAAATTGTTCACCGGAGCGTCCGGGTCGCGATAGCCAATCGCCATACCGCAGAAGAACATGTAGCGCTCGTGATCGAGCCCCAGATGATCGCGGATCACATTCGCGTAGTAGGCCATGAATTCCTGAAAACAGCTATCGAGCCCTTCCTCGCGCAGCAGCAGCGCCACCGTTTGCAGCCACATGCCGGTGTCCGACCATTGCGGCTCTTTCATCAGGCGCGGGAAATAGACGAACATAACCGCCGGCGCGTCGAAGCTGGTGGCATTGCGGCCCATCGCCGCCATGCGCGCAGGCCCATCATCGCGGGCGACGCCCATTGCATCGAACATGCCTTCCGCAAGACTGTAAAGCCTGCCCTTGTACGCGTCTTCCTGCTTGGGCGCGTCCCAATCATACTCCAGTTTTTGCGGTGGGGTGGAGGTGATTTTGGCTTGCAACTCCTTAAGCGGCTCGCCTGTGACCACGGTCGCTTCCGACGGCTGGTAATTGCAACCCGATGCGGCCCAGCGCGCGGTGTCCATAACGCGGCGGATCGTTTCCAGCTCGACCGGCTGGTCGGTGAACTGACGCACAGAGCGACGGGATGTGACGGCTTCGGTTACGTTCATTTGCTATCCTCAAAAATTCTCATGAGTTCTTCACGTCGCTCGACATCGGATATGTGTGAAATGACCGTTACTGAAAGGTCGATTGTGCTGTGAAAAGCAACATGATGGCATTCCCAAAAAACTTCCCTCATCGACTGGTTTTCATGCCAAGTCGTCATCACCGATCTATGCTCAGGAATTGGGCCGTAGTCGTATTCTTCAAGGTTTGCCCAGTCCACGCTATCATCCCACGTCGAACAATGGCGCCCCCATGCCATCATGTAGAGGCAGCCAGAATCAACGATCCAACGGCTAACCTTGTTTTGCCAATCAGTTGATACATCTTGCTCAATCAGAACAATCGTTTTGCAGGGTCTCTTTTTGATTTGCGGGAGCGGCGATGCAGCCGGAAGATGAAAATACTCTACGGCGCTCACCGCCCCTTGCCTTTCTCATCCTCAAACAGTTCCGCAAGCTGCTCCATGATTGTGCCGCCGAGTTGTTCGACATCCATAATCGTCACCGCGCGGCGATAGTACCGGGTCACATCGTGGCCGATACCAATCGCAACCAGCTGCACGGGTGAGACGTTTTCAATCCACTCGATCACACCGCGCAAATGCGCCTCCAGATAGCCCGCCGAATTCACGCTCAGCGTGCTGTCATCAACCGGCGCACCATCAGAAATCACCATCATGATCCGGCGATCTTCTGGCCGGTGGATCAGGCGGGAATGCGCCCACATCAACGCCTCGCCATCGATGTTCTCTTTCAGCAGCCCTTCTCGCATCATCAGGCCCAGATTGCGGCGCGCGCGGCGCCATGGCTCATCCGCTTGCTTGTAGATGATGTGACGCAGATCATTGAGGCGTCCTGGCCCTTGCGGCTTGCCATCGGCCAGCCAAGCCTCGCGGCTTTGTCCGCCCTTCCAGGCGCGCGTTGTGAAGCCCAGGATCTCTGTTTTGACCCCGCAACGCTCCAGCGTGCGCGCCAGAATATCCGCGCTGATCGCGGCGATGGAAATCGGCCGCCCGCGCATGGAGCCGGAATTGTCGATCAGCAGCGTGACGACCGTGTCGCGAAACTCAACATCGCGCTCGACCTTATAAGACAGCGCAGTTCCCGGTGAGATCACCACGCGGGCCAGCCGGGCGGCGTCCAGCACGCCTTCTTCCTGATCAAAATCCCAGCTGCGGTTCTGCTGCGCCATCAGGCGGCGCTGCAACCGGTTGGCGAGCCGCGTGACCACGCCTTGCAGGCCGGTCAGCTGGCTATCGAGATAAGCGCGCAAGCGGTCGAGTTCTTCCGCATCGCACAGCTCAGACGCTTCGATAATTTCGTCGAATTTCTCGGTGAAAGGCTTGTAGTCCAGCCCATCGGGAATATCGGCCTGCGGGCGGTTCGGGCGAACAGGCGCATTGCTGGCATCGCCGTCTTCACCGGGCTCGCCATCCTGCATTTCCTCTTCGCCAGACAGCTCGGTATCAGCATCGCCGTCACCATCACCTTCCGCCTGTTCGCCGGCCATATCGGTGGCCTGCGGATCAGCGTCGCCCTCTTGCTGTTCACCACCCTCTTGCTCGTCGTCGGCGCCTTCTTCCTCGTCGCCGTCGTCATTGTCCGCCTCATCAGGCGCATCTTGCGGACGGGTGAGGTCGAGATCGCGCAGCATATCAAGCGCAAGCTTTTGAAACGCCTGTTGGTCGCCAAGGGTATCGGCGAGGCTGCTGAGATCATCGCCAATGCGCTCTTCAATAAATTCGCGCACCATTTCGACCCCGGCGCGCGCCTGCTCTGGCACCGCCAGCCCGGTCAATTGCTCGCGCACGATCAGCGAGAGCGCGCTTTCTAGCGGCACCTCGCTATTGCTTTGCGCCCGGGCAATCGGATCGGTCGCGGTCCGCTGCTCCACCGCCGCATCAAGGTTGGAGCGAATACCGCCGAACGCGTTTGCGCCCAGGGCCTCATAACGCACCTGCTCAATCGCATCATAGCAAGCGCGCGCAACCGGCTCTGGCGGGCTGCCGCTGGCGTGCAGCCCCGCATTGTGGTGGCGCAATTTGAGCGAGAAGCTGTCAGCGAACCCGCGCGCCTCGGTGACTTGCTCAGCGGGCAAGTCGCGGCCCGGCAAAGGCACGCGAAAACGATTGCCCGCAGAGCCCGGCACATCCGCGCTCCACGCAACCTCCACCTCCGCATCGCGCGCGATTGCGCGGCTGGCGCCAGTCAGCGCCTGCTTAAACGTGTCGAGAGGGGATTCTTCGGCCATTGATTAGGTAGGTATCAGCTCAGACGATCTTCTGGCCCGTCTTCGCCCAGTCCGCCATAAACGCATCAATGCCCTTGTCGGTCAGCGTGTGATTGAACAGAGCTTTGATCACTTTCGGCGGTGCCGTCATGACGTCGGCCCCGATCTTCGCGCTTTCGAGCACGTGGGTGACGTGGCGCACGCTGGCGACCAGAATTTCGGTCTCAAACATGTAATTGTCGTAGATCAGGCGGATGTCTTCGATCAGGTCCATCCCGTCAAAGCCATTGTCGTCGTGCCGGCCGACGAAGGGCGAGATAAAGCTCGCCCCAGCCTTCGCCGCGAGCAGCGCCTGATTGGCCGAGAAGCACAGCGTCACATTGACCATGGTGCCATCCCCGGTCAGCGCTTTGCAGGTCTTCAGACCATCAATCGTCAGCGGCACTTTGATGCAGACATTATCCGCGATTTTGCGCAGCACCTCTGCCTCACGCATCATGGTTTCGTGATCGAGTGCGACGACTTCTGCGGACACCGGACCATCTGTGATCCCACAAATTTCCTTCGTCACTTCCATAAAGTCGCGGCCCGACTTGTGGATCAGCGATGGATTGGTGGTGACCCCATCAAGCAGGCCGGTCGCGGCCAGTTCTTTAATGTCGTCAATTTCGGCAGTGTCGGCAAAGAATTTCATCTCGTCTCAGGCTCCTGATGGCAGATCACGAATCGCCAGACCTGATTGGCATAGCGCGGACACGCTGACCAGCCACGCAGACGCATGCTCTCCACGGTAACGTCAGCAATATGATGATTATCGCGCAGCCGCACCTTGCCGATGGTCGTCAGCCGCGCCCATATTGAGGGCCGATCATGAACCGCGTCCGCCTCCTTGTCCTCAATGCCGCGCTTGGCCCGCTCGATTACAAGCTGCCTGAAGGGGTGAGCGCGCCTGCTGGAACGGTGGTGCTGGCTCCACTTGGGCCGCGCACCGTCACCGGCATTGTTTGGGATGAGGGACGGTTGCCGGGCCGCGAGTTTGACCCCAGCAAGCTGCGCGCAATCCGAGAAATACTGCCGGTCCCGCCGCTGTCGGAGCCGCTGCGTAGGCTGATCGAGTGGACCGCGGATTATTACTGCGCCGCGCTGGCCAGTGTGGCGCGCATGGTCCTTTCCAGCGGCGGTGCGCTGGGCGGCCCTGCCACTATGACCGAATACCGTTTGAGCGGATCGGAGGGCTCTGGCCGCATGACGCCGCAGCGTAAGCTGGCGCTCGAGGCTTTGGTGGGCGAGCAAGGCACCATCCGCGAGCTCGCCGGGATCGCCAGCGTATCAGAAGGCGTGCTGCGCGGAATGGTGAATGCCGGGCTGATTGAGCCGGTGACGGTTGCGATTGATCGCCCCTTCCCGCCAGCCAACCCAGAGCATTGGGTGCCGGAGCTATCCCATGATCAGGCTGAGGTTTCTGATCGGCTTGTGAAAGCGGTGGCAGCGAGGGAATATGCGCCGTTCTTGCTCGATGGCGTAACGGGGTCGGGCAAAACCGAGACCTATTTTGAGCCTGTCGCCGAAGCCATTAGGCAGGGGCGACAAGTGCTTGTACTCTTGCCCGAAATTGCCCTTACCGAAAATTTCCTCGTGCGCTTTGAGCAGCGCTTTGGCACGCCGCCCGTGCTGTGGCATTCATCGCTCAAATCCACAGAGCGCAGGCGGTCCTGGAGAGCCATTGCAAACGGCACAGCGGGCGTTGTTGTTGGCGCTCGCTCGGCGCTGTTTTTGCCCTATGCGAACCTCGGCCTGATTATCGTCGATGAAGCGCATGAGGTCAGCTTTAAGCAAGACGAAGGCGTGCGCTACAACGCCCGTGATGTCTCCGTAATGCGTGCCCGGTTTGAGAAAATTCCAGTGGTGCTGGCCAGCGCAACCCCGGCGCTAGAAAGCCTGCACATGGCATCAACCGGTATTTACGAGCGGCTGGAATTGCCGAGCCGGTTTGGCGGCGCGACCCTACCCAAAATTCGCCTGGTCGACCTAACGCAGGAACAGCCAGCCAGCGGTCGCTGGCTGGCCCCGCCTCTGGTCGCTGCGCTCGAAGATCGTCTGACGAAGGGCGAGCAATCGCTCTTGTTCCTAAACCGCCGCGGATTTGCTCCGCTGACGCTGTGCCGCAATTGCGGGCACCGCTATCAATGCCCCAATTGCAGCGCGTGGATGGTGGAGCACCGCCTGTCCGCCCGCCTCGCCTGCCATCATTGCGGGCACGAAACAGCGGTCCCGGACAAATGCGCGGAATGCGGGGAGCCGGATTGCCTCGTCGCCTGCGGCCCCGGCGTCGAGCGCATCGCAGATGAAGTCGCAGAGTTGTTTCCCGATGCCCGCGTGGCCGTCGCCACGTCTGACACTTTGGGATCGCCCGAACGCGCCGCTGAGTTCATCGCTCAGGCAGAAGGCGGGGCGATTGACGTGATCGTTGGCACTCAGTTGGTGACCAAGGGTTTCCACTTTCCAGAGCTGACTTTGGTCGGCGTGGTCGATGCGGACTTAGGCCTGGAAGGCGGCGATTTGCGCGCCGCTGAGCGAACCTATCAGCAAGTCGCGCAGGTCGCTGGTCGCGCGGGTCGCGGGGCAAAACCAGGCGAGGTTCTGATCCAGACGCGCCACACTGATGCGCCAGTCATCGCGGCACTTGAGGCGGGCGACCGCGATGCGTTCTACGAGGCTGAAACCGAGGCCCGCAAAGACGCAGGCGCCCCGCCGTTTGGCCGGTGGGCGGCGATCATCTTGTCGAGCGAGGATGAAAGGGAAGCGCGCGCCGCGGCTATGCGGCTGGGCGATACGCGGCCAGAGCAGAACGACCTCTATATTCTTGGGCCAGCGCCCGCTCCGCTGGCGCTTCTGCGCGGCCGCTACCGCTATCGCTTCCTCGTCAATGCGCGGCGCTCCGCCAATCTGCAAAAGGTCATTCGCGGCTGGCTGGATGCGCATGATTTCCCGCCGGGCCTGCGTGTCGGCGTCGATATCGATCCCTATAGTTTCGTTTAAACAAACAGTTCGGCACTTTTTGCAGGCCTGAGCATTAGAAGCCCCATGGCATCCAATCCAATCCTCATCCCAATTCTTGGCGACCAGCTGACCCGCACACTCGCCAGCCTACGTGGCCGCACTAAGGACGACAGTGTCATCCTGATGATGGAGGTCTGGGACGAGGCAACTTACGTCAAACATCACAAGCAAAAGATCGCGCTTATCTTCTCCGCCATGCGCCATTTCGCCGCAGAGCTGGAAGAGGCAGGCTGGCAGGTCGACTATGTCAAGCTGACGGATGGCGAGAATTCCGGCGATTTCACCGGAGAGGTTGCTCGCGCGACTGAGCGGCACGATCCGCGCGCTATCCACGTGGTTGAGGCAAGCGAATGGAGAGTTCAGCAAGCGATAGAGGAATGGCCCGACAAGTTCGCCTGCGAAGTCGACATATTACCCGATGACCGCTTCCTGTGCTCGCACGCAGAATTTGAGGAATGGGCCGAGGGGCGCAAGCACCTGACCATGGAGCATTTTTACCGCGAAATGCGCCGCAAGACTGGTCTGCTGATGCTGGACGATGGTAAGCCAAAAGGCGGCGAGTGGAACCTAGACAAGCAGAACCGCGAACCACCCAAAGGCGACATGGACGCGCCCGCTCGGCCCAAGTTTGAACCCGATGAAATCACACGCGAAGTACTGAATCTGGTCGAGGACAAATTCTCTGACCATTTCGGTGATCTCGAACCGTTTGAATGGCCTGTAACCAGCGCAGAGGCAGAGCAGGCGGCCGATGCGTTTTTCGCCGAGCGGATTGAGAATTTCGGCCCCTATCAAGACGCCATGGTCTTCGGCTCAGACGACCTCTATCACTCTATGCTATCAACCAGCATCAATTGCGGTCTGCTCGATCCGATCGCTCTGTGTGAGCGCGCTGAGCAAGCCTTTGAAGATGGCCGCGCGCCGCTCAATTCGGTCGAGGGCTTCATCCGCCAGATCATCGGGTGGCGCGAGTATATTCGAGGGTTCTACTGGCACTTTATGCCCGGCCTGGAAGAGGCCAATGATCTGGAGGCGACGCGCGCCCTGCCCGAGTTTTTCTGGACCGGTGAAACGGATATGCGGTGCCTGTCAGACTGCATTCGCTCAACCAAAGAAAACGCCCACGCGCATCACATTCAGCGCCTAATGGTGCTTGGTAATTTTTGCCTGCTGGCCGGGATCGATCCGCGCGCGGTCCAGGATTGGTATCTCGCGGTCTACGCTGACGCCTATCAATGGGTGGAGCTGCCTAATGTCTCCAGCATGATCCTCTATGCCGATGGCGGTGCGCTCGCGACCAAGCCCTATGCGGCGAGCGGCAATTACATCAATAAAATGTCCGATTACTGCAAGGAATGCAGCTATTCCGTGAGCAAGAAAACGGGCGACGGCGCATGCCCGTTCAACCCGCTTTATTGGCACTTTATGGACCGCCACCGAGACCGCCTATCAAGCAATCACCGCATTGGCAGGATCTACGCGACGTGGGACCGGATGGGCGATGAAAAAAAGCAGGACTATCTCACCAGCGCAGAGAGCTTCCTTGAGACTTTGGAGGCCGCTAGCGATGGCTGGGCGCGCGATTGAGCAAGAGAATTATTCGGCAGAAAGCGCCTTCATCAGGCCAGCCGCAGCAGCTGTGTCGACATATTCGCGCAGCACCGTGATTTTGTCATCAGACACTTCGCCAACAACGCACACCATCAAGTCGAGCTGATTGCCATCGGGCAAAGTCCCGCGCACTCGGTGTTCTTCGACGAAGCCTGTTTCAGTCGCGGAACGCACCGCGTCTTCATAGCGAAAATCAGGGACAACTGCATTCACCATTCCGGTGAACTTCAGCAGCCGATCGCGGTCCATTTCAGGTCCGCCATTTTGTGATCCGCGAAAGTCCTCAGCGCAGCATTCACGCGCGCGCTCCAGATCGTTGGTCTCAAAGGCGGCAAACAATTGCTTGGCAAGGTCAGGTCCAGTCATGGCGGAGATGGTAACCGGCATTGCGGCGCTTGAGAAGCACCAGCACGCCAGAGGCCAATCGCGCGCATCGCCACAAAAGGCTCGACAATCCTGGCGCCTAGCGCAAAAGCTCTCCGCACAAACACTTTGGGAGCTTACCATCATGCTGACTGTCCACCACCTTCGCATTTCGCAATCTGAACGCATCGTTTGGCTGTGTGAAGAGCTGGGAATTGAGTATGATCTCAAGCTTTACAATCGTGATCCGGAAACGCGGCTGGCCCCGGCAGAATTGAAAGCGCTGCACCCGATGGAGATCGCCCCGCTGATCGAGGACAATGGCACTTTGCTGGGCGAGAGCGGCGCAATCGTCGACTATATCATTGGCAAATATGCGCCCGGCACAAATCTGGTCCCGAGCCCGGACAGCCCTGACTTTGCCGACCACCTCTATTGGTTCCACTTCGCCAATGCGACGCTGATGACGAATGGCATGATGAGCATTGCTGTAAATGCAGTTGGCGCGGAAATGCCCCCGCCTTTAATGAAGCGTATCACCAATGCCTGGGCCGCGATTGAGCACCGGCTGGGCGAGGCCGATTACTTTGGCGGATCGCAGCTGACGACGGCGGACATTATGATGGGTTTCTCGCTGACCACGGCGCGCGCTTTCAACGACATGAGCATCGACCATATGCCCAATCTGAAGGCCTATTTACAGCGGATCGGCGCACGCGATGCCTACCAAGCGGCTATGGCCAAGGCAGAGCCGGGCTTTCCGCCAAAGCTGGATTAACCAGCAAAAGCCTCCGCTGCCATGGCTTCGACTGCAGCCATGGCCTCGCGCCAGGGGCCGGGACCATAGCTGATCCGCGCTACGCCCAGCGCCGCTAGCTCTGCGTTGCTAACCATTCCCGGCAAACGCATGGCATTGATCGGAATGCTTGTTGCTTTGCACATCCTTTTGATGAGAGCAGGATCGCTTAGGCCCGGTACAAAGAAGCACCCTGCTCCGGCCTCTTGATAAGCCTGCGCGCGCGCAATCGCTGCATCCACTAGTGCAGCTTGATTGGGATCCTCGCCTGCCATCAGCGGACCAAGGAAGGTGTCGGTGCGCGCGTTCACAAACAGGCCCGCACGCGATACGGCGGCAATGCGCTCCGCTTGCTCGGACACATCGCGCAAACCATCGCCTCCGATCAAGCGGTCCTCAAGATTGCAACCAATTGCACCTGCGTCCGCCAAAGCCGCTGCATTGTCTGCCAGCTGGTCCAGGGACTCAGCAAAGCCGCTCTCCATATCCACGCTCAAGGGTAGTCCAGACGTCGCCGCAGCGATCTGTTTGGCGGTCACCAGCAGAGCCTCAAACGGGATCGCCTCACCATCATCAAACCCTTGCGCGCCAGCAAGCCCGGCACTGCCGGTTGCAATCGCTTTCGCGCCTGCCTTGGCGACCGCTTGAGCGCTGGCCGCGTCCCAGATGTTAAACAGGATCAGCGGCTCGCCAGCGATATGGAGCGCGGCAAATTCAGATTTGGTCATGTTAAAACAGTTCCTCTTGATCGCTGCCACTTTCGGCGCCTTCACGCTTGAGCAGCTCCGCCTTGATTTCGGGGCCGTAGGCGTAACCGCCGATAGAGCCATCGGCCTGCACCACCCGGTGGCACGGAATCAGCACAGCAATATTGTTCGCGCCGTTGGCCCCGCCCACTGCGCGGCTGGCCTTAGGGTTGCCGAGCGCAGCGGCAAGTTCGCCATAGCTGCGCGTTTCACCTGATGGGATTTCTCGCAGGGCCTGCCAGACCTTTTGCTGAAATGCGGTGCCCTTCACATCCAGCGGGATGTGGGCTGCATTGATGCTCGGGTCTTCCACCGCTTTGGTGACCTCATCGAACAGAGCGCGAAACTCACCGCTGCCTTCGATCAATTCCGCCTTGGGAAAGCGCGCGCGCAGCTCCGTCTCGCCCTCGTTAAAGGCCAGGCAGCACACGCCTTTGTCGGTCGCCGCGACCAGCATTTCGCCGAGCGAGGTTGCAATCACGCTCCAATGCACCGTGCGCCCTGCGCCACCGCCAGCCCAGTCCTTTGCCGACATGCCCAGCCTGCCTTTCGTCTCATCATAAAACCGCGATGGAGCGGAATATCCCGCCTCGTAAACTGCCTCAGTCACTGAAGCCTCCTCGCCCAGAGCCTCGCGAACCCGCTCCTCGCGGAGTGCCCGCGAGTAAGCTGCGGGCGACAGGCCCGTCGCACGCTTAAACACGCGCTGAAAGTGCGTCGGTGAGTAACCGGTGAGCTCAGCCAAATCGTCCAACGTTGGCCTGCCTTCGGAGGCCTTGATCTCGTCAATCGCGGCCAGCACTGCCGCTTCGTCCCGGCCGACATCATCGGGCAGGCACCGCTTGCACGCCCTCAGCCCAGCAGCGCGCGCCTCAGCGCCGGTTGCGAAGAACCGAACATTTGCAGGAGACGGATGGCGAGCGGCGCATGATGGGCGGCAATAGATGCCCGTGGAGAGCACCCCGGTCACAAACCGTCCGTCAAAACTCCGATCGCGCTGCGTCACGGCGGCCCAGGCTTGTTCAAAGGGGATTTCGTTCTCGCTCATGCCATCTGTCTTAGCCGAATGCGCAGATAGTCGCATCCCGAAGCTTGCGGTCAAAGTGAATGCCCGGCAAATACGCGGGCATGAACCGCATTCTCTTTGCCCTGCTGGGCTTCTTTATCCTGCTCACTCCTATCAGCGCTCAGGCCGATGCCGGCGATGTCGATGCTGCGGCCCGCGGCGTTGTTCGCGTGGTCATCATCGGCAGCAATGGCGAAGAGGTCTTTCCGATCAGCCATGGCAGCGGCTTTGCTGTGACCCCGACGAAGATCGTCACAAACGCCCACGTCGTGCGCGAGGCGCTGCAGGATGACACATTGCGGATCGGCATTGTCCCGACGGAGGGCGAAGAAGGCGGATTTGGCCGGGCGATCGCGGTCAGCCCGCGCAATGATCTCGCATTGATCGAGATCACCGAAGGCTCGCTGCGCCTGCCCCCGCTCACACTCGCGGGCGCACGCAGCAGTGATATGGGTGAAGTCTCAGCCGTCGGCTATCCGATGAATGTCGATGTTGCTCAAGGCCTGGAGTTCGGCGACATCTTCCGTGCGCAGCCGCCGGTGAAAAGCCGAGGTTTCTTATCTGGCGAGCGCCCCAGCCGGCAATTTGACACGATCCTGCACACGGCCCCAATTGCGCGCGGCAATTCTGGCGGCCCGCTGCTCGATGGCTGTGGCCGCGTGCTTGGTGTGAATTCCTTTGGGGCCGATTCGGATGGGTCGGATGCGGAATTTTACTTCGCAGTGTCCTTGCGCGAATTGCTCCCCTTCCTGCGCGCGAATGACATAGAGCCGCGCACCAATGCGCTGCCCTGCCGTTCTATCGACGAATTGAACGCAGCCGAACGCGACCGCTTTGAACAAGAACGCGCCGAGGCCCGCGCATTGGTCGCCGCGCGCGAGGCTGAGCTCGCTGACAAACGCGCCGCTGCCATGCGTAAGGCGCAATTTGAAGTGATGGAAGAACGCGACAATGCGATGGCGCTGGCCATGCTGCTCGCCGTGATTGCGCTTGGTTCAGGCTATTTCGCCTATCAGGCTCGCCGTGACGGAGCTACCGGCAACAAGGTCATGATCGCTGCGGGAATTGGCGGCGCAGCCCTGATTGGCACGATGATCGTTTGGATAACGCGTCCTGCGTTCTCCGAAATTGAAGAACGGGTCGCCGCAGCAATGGAAGAAGCAGAAGCGCCTGCGAGCGATGATCCTTCCTCGCTGGCTGATGATGGCACCCTATTGTGTACCTTCATTCCAGAACGCAGCCGCGTAACCGGCGCCCGGACCGATGATGTTGAGTTTGATTGGGCCGCGGACGGCTGCGTCAACGGACGCACGCAATACGGCATGGCGGGCGGAGAATGGTCGCGCGTGTTCGTTCCCAATGACGAGGCAGCTGTCTCGGTGAACTCTTACGATCCGCAAACCCGAATTTTCCAAACTGACCGATATCTGCTGCGCCGAGGTCCAATGCAGGAAGCCCGCGAGGCGCGCTCCAAATATAAGCCCGCATCCTGCGGCGTCACCGATGCCGCGAGCCAATTGGGAGAACAGCAATCCGCCGTGCTGGCGCTGCTCCCGGATCGCCCTAACGAGCGGCTGGTCTACACCTGCGAATCCCGCGCCAGTTCAGCAGGCACGACCGGCGGCGATGCGGTGGAGGGAGAGGAGTAAGCTCCCCTCCCCCACAACTGCGTACTGACTACGCCGCCAGCGCTTCACCGCTCAGCGTGATGCGGTGCATCTCGCGGCGGTGGCCGGCGTAATCGTTAATCGCATTGTGCCAGCTGGTCCGGTTGTCCCAGATAGCCACTGTGCCCGGTGCCCATTGCAGGCGGCACTGATTGTCTTCGGTTAGGGCAGCATCGAGCAGCTTGGTGAGCAAAGGCAGGCTTTCTTCGCGTGTCTGCCCTACAAAATTGATCGTGAAGCCGCCATTTACATAGAGCAGCTTGCGTCCTGTTTGAGGATGGCGGATCACAACCGGGTGGACCGCGCCGGTCTTCAGGTTTTGGCCGCGCAGATGCTCTCCCATGTCGGTTTGCGCATAAAGGCCGCCTTCTTCATAGACATGGTCGGCAGTATGAAACGCCTCTAACCCCTCGATCTCAGCCTTCAAATCATCGGACAACGCATCATAAGCCGCGCCCATATGCGCCCACATGGTATCCCCACCCTTCGGCGGGAGTTCACGCGCGACGAGCACTGAACCCATTGCCGGGATTTGGTCGTAAGAATGATCGGTGTGCCATGCGCCGCCAATATTGGTCGATTGATCGGCCTCTTTCTTCACTACCGCGATCTCATTGAAATCTTCCTGGAGCGGGAAATAGTTGTTCACATCGATGCCGCCCCAACGGCGACCGAACTTGATGTGATCTTCTGGTGAAAATTCCTGATCACGAAACACAGCAACGCCGTGTTCGTAGATCGCCTGCTTGATCTCAAGCAACTCAGCATCGCTGCAATCCGCCAGCGAAACGCCCGAGACTTCCACGCCGCACTGCGGCGCCATCTTTGTATGGTGCATGTTTGCCTCTCCTCTGGTCCGTTTCTAAAAGAAATTGATCTGAGCGCAAGTTTGCCCCGCTAAGTCACCCGGCGCTTCCCGCCTGACGCTCGCCGTGTAGAAGGAGAGCAACCGGTGTAAGGAACGACACAATGCTAAAGCTCGCAAAAGTGCTGATCGGCCTCATTGCCGCCCTCCACATGTACATCGCATGGTTTGAGATCTTCGCGTGGGAGACACGCGGGCCAAGTGTCTTCCCTGCGTTCCCGTCAGAGCTCTTCTCGCAGACTGTCTCAATGGCCGCGAACCAAGGGCTATATAATGGGTTCTTGGCGGCGGGTCTGATCTGGTCATTGCTGATTAGAGATGCGAAATGGCAGGCCAATATCGCGTTCTGCTTTCTGACGTTTGTCGCCATAGCAGGCATCTTTGGCGCATTCACGGTTTCCCCGAGGATCGCGATCATCCAAACCGCACCTGCATTTACGGCCATGATCTGCCTGTTCATCGGGCGCCTGAATGCAAGATCCCACCTGTCGTAGAGCCACAGGACGCAAGCACGTTTGCACAAGATGCAACCAATAAGAGCGGACTCGGCTTGCATCACCTCACACCCGATGCTAGGCGCGCGCCAGCTTTGCCGGAAGACCAATTTGGGCTCTGGAACAGACAAAGCGATGCATCGTTTTTTCGATAGACCCAAGAGGACTTTAAACGCGTGGATATTTCCGCCGGTATTCAGGCTAGCCTTGCAGGACGTTACGCTTCAGCTCTTTTTGAGCTCGCGGCTGAAAACGGGACTGTAACCGCTGTCGAGACAGACCTTGAAGGTCTCGCCGCTGCGCTCACCGATTCGGCTGAGCTGCGCGCTGTCACAACCAACCCAGAGCTTTCGCGCAGCCAGCAGGCAGCAGCGATTAAAGGCGTCGCTGGCCACCTCGGCCTCAGCGAGCTTACTCAGAACTTTCTCGGCGTGCTCGCCGGCAATCGCCGCCTGTCGGCTTTGCCCGACATGATCCGCGCGTTTCAAATGATCGCAGCGGCCCAGCGCGGCGAGGTTACCGCCGATGTCGCCAGCGCTCACCCGCTAAGCGCCGAACAACTTTCCGCCCTCAAGGACAAGCTGACTGCACGCGAAGGTCGCACTGTCAAAGTGAACCCCAGCGTCGACCCAGAGCTTCTTGGCGGGCTTGTCGTCACTATTGGATCGCAGCGCATTGATGGCTCGATCCGTACTCGTCTCAATTCTCTCGCCCAGGCAATGAAGGCCTAAAGGACTACGAACATGGAAATCCGCGCAGCAGAAATCTCCAAGGTCATCAAAGACCAGATCGCCAATTTCGGCACCGAAGCTGAAGTCAGCGAAGTCGGCTCCGTTCTCTCCGTTGGTGACGGGATCGCCCGTATCCACGGCCTCGACAAGGTTCAGGCCGGTGAGATGGTGGAATTCGCCAACGGTGTTCAGGGCATGGCCCTCAACCTCGAAGCGGACAATGTCGGTGTCGTGATCTTCGGCTCTGACGCAGAGATTAAAGAAGGCGACAGCGTTAAGCGGACCGGCACCATTGTGGACGTTCCCGTTGGCCCGGGCCTGCTTGGCCGCGTGGTCGACGCTCTCGGCAACCCAATCGATGGCAAGGGCCCGATCGAAGCCGCTTCGCGCCAGCGCGTTGAAGTGAAAGCGCCGGGGATCATCCCGCGCGAATCGGTTAGTGAGCCAGTGCAGTCCGGCCTCAAAGCGATTGACGCTCTTGTGCCTGTTGGCCGCGGCCAGCGCGAACTTATCATTGGTGACCGCCAAACTGGCAAGACGGCTGTCGCGATCGACACCTTCATCAACCAGAAGAACATCAACCAAGGCGACGACGACAAGAAGAAGCTCTTCTGCGTCTATGTTGCCGTTGGTCAGAAGCGCTCGACCGTTGCTCAAATCGTGAAGCAACTCGAAGAGAACGGCGCGATGGAATATTCCATCGTTGTCGCCGCGACAGCGTCTGAGCCTGCTCCGCTGCAATATCTCGCGCCTTACACCGGCTGCGCGATGGGCGAGTATTTCCGCGACAACGGCATGCACGCTGTGATCGTATATGATGACCTTTCCAAGCAAGCTGTGGCCTATCGTCAGATGTCACTGCTGCTGCGCCGTCCGCCAGGCCGCGAAGCCTATCCTGGTGACGTTTTCTACCTTCACAGCCGCCTGCTAGAGCGCGCTGCGAAGATGAACGGCGACAATGGCGGCGGTTCGCTTACCGCTTTGCCAATCATTGAAACACAGGCAGGCGACGTGTCGGCCTATATTCCAACCAACGTGATCTCGATCACCGACGGTCAGATCTTCCTTGAAACCGACCTGTTCTATCAAGGCATCCGTCCTGCGATTAACGTGGGTCTCTCGGTTAGCCGTGTTGGCGGCGCCGCTCAGACCAAGGCGATGAAGAAGGTTTCTGGCTCGATGAAACTGGATCTGGCGCAATACCGCGAAATGGCGGCCTTTGCTCAGTTCGGTTCAGACCTCGATGCCTCCACGCAAAAGCTGCTTAATCGCGGTGCGCGCCTGACCGAGCTGCTCAAGCAAGCTCAGTTCTCGCCAATGCCGTTCGAAGAGCAGACTGTGTCGATCTTCGCTGGCACCAACGGCTATATTGATGATGTGCCAGTTGAGCGCGTTAACGATTACGAAGAGCAAATGCTTGCCTTCATCCGCAGCGAGCATGCCGACATCCTCAGCGACATCCGCGAGAGCAAGAAGTTCGAAGGCGATGTGAAGGACAAGACCGTCGCAGCGCTCGAAGCCTTCGCGAAGCAGTTCGCCTAATGGTTCAACGCCTTCTGAAGGTTGGTTTGGAAGGCGACCTTGAACTTGATGGAATAGACGTAACCTTAGAGGAGTACGAAGAGGCTTTAAAACAAGATCAGAAAAACGGCGACGCCACACCAATTGAGGTTCACGTCCCGATATTTACCGATGACAAATCACCGGTTGGACTGATCTTTACCTCATTGATGAAATTGAGTGATCAGTATGATCATCCAACACAAATGATGATGGGAAAGTCTAAGTAAGCGAAATGGCTAGTCTTAAAGAACTTAAGGATCGGATCGGGTCGGTTAAATCGACTCAGAAGATCACCAAGGCCAAGCAGATGGTCGCAGCGGCGAAATTGCGCCGTGCGCAGGCCGCTGCTGAAGCTGCGCGCCCTTATGCAGAGCGGCTCTCAGCCGTTATGGCCTCGCTCGCCAGCAAGGTGAGCGGCGATGGCGCACCGCGCTTGCTCGCTGGTAATGGCAAGAACCAGCGTCACATGCTGGTGCTGGTCAACACGGATAAGGGCCTCTGCGGCGGTTTGAACTCAAACCTCGTCAAAGAGGCGAAGATTCAAGCGAAGAAGCTAATCGCTGAGGGCAAGGACGTCTCATTCTACCTCGTTGGCAAAAAGGGCCGCGCGCCGATCAAGCGCGAATATCCCAACGGCATTGCCAAGCATTTCGACACCTCAAACGTCCGCACCCCGGGCTTTGAAGAAGCAGACGCGATTGCCGCTGAGCTGGTCGAGATGTTCGATGCAGACGCATTTGACGTGGCTCACCTGATCCGCCCGGACTTTCAGTCTGCGCTGGTTCAAAACCCAACCACAACTCAGCTTATCCCGGTCCCCTCGCCTGAGGTTACCGAGGACAGCGATGCTGTGGTCGAGTACGAGCCTGGCGAAGAGGAAATCCTCGAAGAGCTGCTGCCGCGCTACGTGAAGACGCAGATATTCGGCGCGCTGCTTGAGCGTGAAGCATCCGAACAAGGCGCCTCGATGACCGCTATGGACAATGCGACTCGCAATGCCGGCGACCTCATCAACTCACTGACAATTCAATACAATCGCAGCCGTCAGGCGGCGATTACCACCGAACTTATCGAAATTATTGCTGGCGCAGAAGCGCTGTAAGAATCACAGGCTAAGGAAACACCATGGCTACCGCACCCGTTCTCAACCAGACCACCAATGGCACCATTGCCCAGGTCATCGGCGCTGTCGTCGACGTCCAGTTCCCCGGCGAACTGCCCGCGATCCTGAGCGCACTCGAGACCAAGAACGGCGACAACACGCTCGTTCTGGAAGTTGCTCAGCACCTCGGCGAGAACACCGTTCGCACCATCGCAATGGATGCGACCGAAGGACTCACCCGCGGCAGCGAAGTGATCTCGACCGGCAAGCAAATCTCAGTGCCAGTTGGACCGAAGACGCTTGGCCGCATCATGAATGTGGTTGGCGAAGCGATTGACGAGCGCGGCCCAATCGGCGCGGATATGACTGCCCCGATCCACGCAGAGGCCCCTGCCTTCATCGACCAGTCGACCGAAGCCGCAATCCTCGTGACCGGCATTAAGGTTATCGACCTTCTCGCGCCTTACGCAAAGGGCGGCAAGATCGGCCTGTTCGGCGGCGCGGGCGTTGGTAAAACGGTTCTTATTCAAGAGCTGATCAACAACATCGCAAAGGGCCACGGCGGCGTGTCCGTGTTCGCCGGTGTTGGTGAGCGTACCCGCGAAGGGAACGATCTCTACCACGAATTCCTCGACGCAGGCGTTATCGCCAAGAACGACGCTGGCGAAGCGATCAGCGAAGGCTCCAAAGTGGCCCTCGTCTTCGGCCAAATGAACGAGCCTCCTGGCGCACGTGCCCGTGTTGCTCTGTCTGGTCTGACCATGGCGGAATATTTCCGCGACCAAGAAGGCCAGGACGTTCTGTTCTTCGTCGACAACATCTTCCGCTTTACCCAAGCGGGTTCGGAAGTGTCCGCTCTGCTCGGCCGTATTCCTTCGGCGGTGGGCTACCAGCCAACCCTGTCGACCGACATGGGTAACCTGCAAGAGCGTATCACCTCGACCACCAAGGGCTCGATTACCTCGGTTCAGGCTATCTACGTTCCTGCCGATGACCTTACCGACCCTGCGCCAGCAACCTCGTTTGCTCACCTTGACGCGACGACCACGCTGAACCGCGCGATCTCTGAGCTGGGCATCTACCCGGCGGTTGACCCGCTCGATTCCACCAGCCGCGTTCTCGAACCGCGCGTTGTTGGCCAAGAGCACTATGAAACCGCTCGTAAAGTTCAAGAGACCCTGCAGAAGTACAAGTCGCTGCAAGACATCATCGCCATTCTCGGCATGGACGAGCTTTCCGAAGAAGATAAGCTGACCGTTGCCCGTGCACGTAAGATCCAGAAGTTCCTTTCGCAGCCATTCCACGTTGCTGAGGTCTTCACCGGCATCCCAGGCTGCTTCGTGCAGCTCGAAGACACCGTTGCCTCGTTCAAGGCCGTTGTTGAAGGCGAGTACGATCACCTTCCAGAGCAAGCCTTCTACATGGTTGGCGGCATCGAAGACGTGGTCAAAAAAGCCGCTGAAATGGCTGAGGACGCCTAAGGGCGCTTAAAGGTAAGTCTGATGGCTCTCCACTTTGAACTCGTAACCCCTGCCCGTCAGGTCCGTAGCGAAGACGTCCACATGGTCGTCGTGCCCGGTGCCGAGGGCGAATTCGGCGTCTTGGAAGGCCACGCGCCTTTCATGTCGACCATTCGCGACGGCGCAGTGCAGATCTACAAGACTGAAGGCGCAGAGCCGGAAACCATTGAAGTCAAAGGCGGTTTTGCCGAAGTTGGCGACGCTGGTTTGACTGTTCTGGCGGAGCACGTTGAGGCTTAAGCGAGAGCTGCCATCACATGAATTCTGAAAAAGGGCGGCTCTTGCGGGTCGCCCTTTTTCGTGTAGCCGCAGCTTCTTTCGCCGGGTCAGTCTGCTAGGCTCAGCGGATGACAAGCTGGCACCTTAACGAAACCGTCGAAACACGTTTCGGCAGGATCGCCTCTGGGCGAGCGGGCAGCGGGCCGCCGTTGGTGCTGGCGCATGGCTGGCCATGGTCGTCCTTTGCCTGGCATCGGATAATTCCCGAGCTGGCAAAGCGCTTCACGTGCCATTGGTATGATATGCTCGGCTATGGGCAGTCGGATATGCCGACCGGCACCCCAACATCGCTGGATATTCAAGGCGAGCTGTTCGCCGAAATGATCGAGCATTGGAAGCTGTCAGCGCCGACCGTGCTCGCGCATGACTTTGGCGGGGCAACGACACTGCGTGCGCATCTGCTTGGCGGGGTCGACTATGACCGCCTCATCCTGATGAACGTCGTCGCAGTTCGGCCATGGGGCTCTGATTTCTTCGAGCATGTCGGGCGCCATGTGGAGGCGTTCACAGGCCTGCCTCCGCATATTCATGAAGCGATTGTCCGAGCCTATATCGGCGGAGCCCTGGTGAGTGATCTACCTCAAGAAGACTTGGACGCGCTGGCCGCGCCTTGGCTATCGGAGGATGGCCGCACCAGCTTTTATCGGCAATTTGCGCAAGCGGATGAGGGACTTACCGAAGTCCTCGAGCCCCTGTTTGGATCGGCCCGATGCTCGGTTGATATTCTGTGGGGGGAGGAAGACCCATGGATTCCATTGGCCCGCGGTGAGCAATTGCATCGCTCTATCAGCGGCTCCAGCTTTACCGCCCTGCCCGGTCTTGGTCATCTACCGCAATTGGAAGGCCCTGTGACGGTCTTGGACGCGCTCAAAAGCCTAGATCTATGATCCAAGCTGCGGTTAGGCAGCCTCATCCATCAACACGCTGGCGCATTGCGGCAGTGGCATGGCGCGCTCTTCGAGTTCGTCGAGGGTCTCATCGATGCCTGCACCTGGCATTTCTTGCGCGATAAAATCGATCAGAGAACGCTGAACGCGCTGCTCGAATTTCAGGCTGACATGATTGCCGTAAACGCTGCGAACGCGCAGCGGCAGGCTGAGGAAGCCAGCGACCAGCAGATACATCTTTTGGTTCGCTTGCAGCTTGAGGCTGTCATCAACAACGATCTCGGCATCGGTTTGCGTAAGCCAGACAATCACTGCGGATTCTGATTTGCCGTTGATCATCAGGGAAAGGCTGGTCGCCTTTGCGAGTTCGTGATTGTCTGCCGTGTGCATCATGTGATCCTTCGTGTTTAGAAGTTCGCGTCTGCATTTCGTTAGACGGCAAAAAAGTTAACGCGGATTAACTTTGCTCTGTAAAATGATGTAAATCTCTTCGCCCAGCGCAGAGTTTGAGGCCGCGCCAATTCGGCGATCTTTTCGCTTCCCATATGGCCTGCAAATCGCCACTCTCTGCGCCGACAATCTGACGCGAATTCTCATTGGAGAGGACAATTGAAACTTGTTTCCAAATACGCAATTTCAGCCGCGCTTGCCGGAGTGCTTGCGATGACCGCCGCAAGCCCAGCCGCAGCCGACGGACACGCCGCTGACGCTCAGCCCGCCGCCGACGGCGTGCCCGGCCCAGAGCAGGATCCTTACATCTGGCTGGAGGAAGCGCGCAGCGAGGAAGCCCTCGCCTGGGTTGAGAACGAGAACAAGCTGACGCTCGCCGCGATGGAGGCTGATCCGCGCTTTGAAGCGCTTAAGGCCGAGGCTCTCGCCATTTTCGATAGCGAAGACCGCATTCCCTATGTGAGCTTCCGCCCCGATGGCCTCTACAATTTCTGGCAGGACAAGGAGAACCCGAAGGGTCTTCTGCGCCGCACGACGCTGGAGAGCTACCAAAGCGATGAGCCGGAATGGGAAACCATTCTGGACGTCGATGCGCTCGCCGCGGCCGAAGGTAAGGAATGGGTCTATCAAGGCTCAACCTGTCTGCCCCCTGCCCTCAATAAGTGTATGATTGCGCTGTCAGATGGCGGCGAAGATGCCACCATCATGCGGGAGTTTGACACCTCTACAAAGAGCTTCGTCGAAGGCGGCTTCGCCATCGAAGAGAAAAGTCAGGGCGGCGTCAGCTGGATTGACGAAGACACGCTTCTGGTTGGCCGCGACTTTGGCGAAGGGACGCTGACGGAAAGCGAGTATCCATTCACTAGCCGCATCTGGAGACGCGGCACTGAACTCGCCGATGCTCCCGAAGTGTTCCGCGGCCAAGCCGATGATGTATGGGCTGGTGCAAGCCTGCTGCGCGACAGTTCCGGTACAATCCACGCCATGACGGCGTTTCGCGGTGTGAGCTTTCACGAGAGTGAGTATTTCATCTCGATCGACGATGACTGGATCAAACTCGACATTCCGAAGAAGGCATCGCCTTACGGGATCGTCGATGGCCACTTGCTCTACTCAACCGACGTTGATTGGGAAGTGGACGGCCAGACCTTCCCGGCGGACAGCCTGATCGCGGTTGATCTGGAAGAATGGAAAGCCGATCCGAACGGCGCGGCGAAGACCCTTGTTTGGGTACCGGCAGAGCGCCAGACCAAGCGCGGCGGAGCCATCACAGGCAATGCGTTGTTTGTGACGATGCTCGATAATGTCGTTGGCAAGGTTTTGCAGTTCAACTTCAAAGATGGCGAATGGGTCAGCGAGCAGGTCGACCTGCCGGACAATGCGACACTTGGGATCGCGGCGTCGTCATCAGAAACCGACCAGATCATGTTCACCGTCACGGATTTCCTCAATCCGACGACGCTGTATTACTCCGATGGCGGCGCTCCTGAAGTGCTGAAGACCTCGCCCAGCCGGTTCGACAAGACCGGCATGGAGGTTGAGCAGCATCAGGCAACCAGCGCCGATGGGACCAAAATCCCCTACTTCATCGTCAAACCCAAAGGCATGGCGATGGATGGCAGCACACCGGTCTTGATGAGCGGCTATGGCGGCTTCCAAATCCCGCGCTTGCCCGGATATATGGGCACCACGGGTAAGCTGTGGCTGGAGAAAGGCGGCGCTTATGTGCTGGCCAACCTGCGGGGTGGCGGCGAGTTTGGGCCCGGATGGCACCAAACGGCCATCCGCGAGAACAAGCAGCGCACCTGGGACGACTTCATCGCAGTGGGCGAAGATCTGGTCGAGCGCGGCTTCACTTCGCCTCAGCATCTTGGCATCCAAGGCGGATCGCAGGGCGGCTTGCTGGTCGGCACGGCCTTTACCCAGCGGCCTGACCTGTTCGGCGCGGCAATCGTTGCGATCCCGCTGTTTGATATGCTGCGCTATCACGTGATCGGGCGCGGAGCGTCGTGGATTGGCGAATATGGCGATCCGCGCATTCCGGAGCAGCGCGCCTGGATCGAAGGCTATTCTCCCTATCAAAAGATTGTTGATGGCGTAGATTACCCCGCCCCGTTCCTATGGGCCTCAACCGCCGATGACCGCACGCATCCTGCCCACGCCCGCAAAGGCGCAGCCAAGCTGAAGGCACTGGGTCAGCCCTATTATTACTTTGAGGATATGACCGGCGGCCACTCCGGCGGGGTTGATAACGAACAGCGCGCCAAGCTTCAGGCACTGCAGTATGTTTACCTGATGAAGCGCCTGATGGATGAACGCGAAACTGGGGTAGAAAGCGCCTCTGGCGGCTGAATTTCAGCATCTTAGCGATTCTCAATCGAAGGGCGATCGGTGCATAAAACGCATCGGTCGCCCTTTGTGCATCGGGCTGTGTAAGCGCATCCGACACTTTTGTAACGGTTCGTCGCGCGGACAGAACCTATAAGGTGGTTAGGTCAAAATTAACCATGTTTGAAAAGACGAAATTAAGTCTCTGAGGCTCAATTTTCTATCACCGGGGGCGGTAATAGGAGATTATCTAATGGCTTATCCGCGCGACATATCCATCGCTGAGGCAATCAAGCGTGCAGGCTTGCCCCACTCACACCGGGTCCACTGGTCAAAGGCTCGCAAGGCGGACGTCGTCCGCGCTGTACGCGAGGAAGTGATCAGCTTTGATGAAGCCCGCGAGCGCTATTTGCTCAGCCGAGCAGAATTTGAGCAGTGGGAACGCGAGACGGGCGGAAACGTCTATCGCATCCGTTCTCTCGAAGAGGCGTAAGCCTTATAATAGTGGTTTAGTCTTCGACCTGGTGCTGAACGTTGCGGTGGAGCCCCCTTACTCCGCCGCAACTTCGACCATCACTTCATTTCGGCGCAATGGTCCTGGCACCATCGGCGCGTCGTAAAAGGCATGCTCAAAGCCGCCAATTGGCTTTAGCCCTTCGCTCGCAACCCACTTGCTAAGCTCAGTTTCCATGTCAGCCAAATCGGCTGCTCGCGCATTTCCGCTGAAGCTGACCGCCGCGATCCTGCGCGCTGGCACCTCTGTGAGAGTGATATCTGCGGGCGCTGCCGGAAGCGTTTCCAAAGTGTATTTGGATGGCATTACAAAGCGCGTGCGCCACTGATCCGCCTCCGGGCTGTCGCGCATCACCGGAGCGGTCATTGCAATGGCTTCGTCTTGATCAACTGCGCGGTCTTGCATGACCGGCGCGGTCATGGCGATGTCTTCGCCGCCCGCTGGCCGGTCCTGGCCAAAGATGTAAGCGGCCAATCGCCGGAAGCCTTCGCCGCGCGTGCGGCTTTGATCGCCGGTGTGAGTGACTTCAGCCACGATCATCGGCTTATAATCGCGCAGCTCGAACGGAGCCTCGGCCTTCACAACCTGATAGGCAGGCACTTCAATATCGCGGTATTGCGCATAACCTGCAGCTGCTCCGATGGCTGCTACGCCAACGCCTGCTGCGATCCATTTTTTAATACCCATACCGCCGGCTCCTGTGCGTCACTATTTATGTAGCAGTTACGCAGGCCAATGGTTCCCGGATGCTGTCAGTTTCGGGGGCTCAGACGCCGCTGAGGTGCCTGTCAGGCGGCTCGGATGCTTTCGGTCACCTCGGTGTCGGAAGTGACGGATCCGGCGTGCTGATCGCCTTTCTTCCAGGCCGCGCGCATTTCGTCGATGCAGCCCTGAAGCTCGCGCGAGATCTGAATGTTCTCTGCTGAGCCTTCAATCGCAGCGATGGTGTCATTCTTAAGCTTACCCATGCCGTCTGTGATTTCGGAAAGTTGCTCCAAATGGGCAGATGACGCGGCATAGGTCGAATCTGCCAGCGTGAGCGATTCATCGAGGCTGCGATCCACGGTCTTGAGCACTTCAATGCTCTTCTTCCCACTTTCCGTGCTGCTGATCATGCGCGATTCCAGGCTGCTGCAACTGGAGACCAATGATCCCACATCGTTCGTTAGCTCTGAAATCGTGCTGGAAATGCTGTTTGCACTGTCGCTGGTTAGATTGGCAAGCTCGCGCACTTCCTGTGCAACGACGCCAAAGCCGTGGCCGTGCACACCCGCCCGGCCCGCTTCGATCAGAGCGTTGATGGAGAGGATATTGGTGCGGCTAGCGACTTGTTGGATGGCTTTGGAAACACTTTCAACTTCGGCAAATCGGCTTTGGAACTGAGCCAGACGAGAGGATAAATCCTCGATCTGTTTCAGTGCATTATCGAGCGTTTCAACAATGCCGTCGACCTCGTTCGACATATTGTTGGTAGCTTGCGAGGCACTGTTGAGCGCATCACGCGCGTTTTCATTTTGCGCCCGCAGTGAACCGATGTCTTCGCCGATAGACTGCGATCTCTCGGTGAGATTGTCGACGAAGGCCGCACGCTCAAGCGAGGCTGAATTGACGCGCTGTGCGTTGGAGAGCACCTGCTCAACCAGCACTTTGGCCTGTCTGAAATTTTGTTCACCGTTATCACTCATCTAACGCCGCATAGAGCGGGAACCTTAAGGAAATTCTAACCATAATGACTCGTGTGGCAGGGGCCGCACCTATGCAATCAGACTAAGTGATTGTTATCCGGGGGTTGGTGCGTGAAAATCAGGTGGTTTACTTGCCACCCAACTTATGAATTTTTCAACTTTCGCATGGCCACGAATGGTCGGCGCGTCGTCGCCGATGCGGGCCAGCTCTGCATTCGTGAAATTAGCGTGGATCGCGCGGTGGCAGATCGGATGGACCGGGACTGTGCCCCGCCCCTTCTTCGATTTAGGAACCGGGTGATGCCACTGGATCAGCGTGCCAAACGGACGCTCGCACAGCCAGCAGGAGAGGGCCTCGCCTTCACTCACCCCTTCTTCTTGGCCGCCTTCTTCTTTTTCATCGTGTCGTGGAAGCGATCGGCCCAGCCGGGCTTCACGAATTGCTCGGCCCGCACCATGCGCAGCTCTCCGTCGGCAACATCACGGCTCACCGCGCTGCCTGCCGCAACAATTGCGTCAGCGCCGATAGTAACTGGCGCGATCAGCGCGCTGTTTGAACCGATAAAGGCGCGCTCGCCGATCACAGTTTGATATTTGAAATAGCCATCGTAATTGCAGGTAATTGTGCCCGCGCCAATATTGGCGCCTGCACCAACGGTCGCGTCGCCAAGATAAGTGAGGTGGCTCGCCTTGGCACCGGGCCCAAGCGTCGCCTTCTTCATCTCGACGAAATTGCCTACGAACGCGCCCTCTTCCAGCACCGCACCGGGCCGAAGCCGCGCAAAGGGGCCGACCTGAGCATTGCCCCCGACAGACGCGCCCTCAATATGGCTGAACGCCTTGATATGCGCGCCATCAGCGACAGTGACGCCGGGGCCAAACACGACATTGGGTTCAATCGTCACATCGCGGCCAATCTTGGTGTCATAGCTGAAGAACACCGTCTCAGGCGCGCGGAGGCTGGCGCCGTCCACCATCGCCTGTTCGCGGCGCGCCACTTGCCAGCGCGCTTCCGCTTGAGCAAGTTCACTACGCGAGTTGATACCCGCAACTTCATCTGGGTCGTCGGTGCAGACCACTGCGCAAACCCGGCCATCGGCAATAGCGATATTGACGATGTCGGGGAGGTAATATTCGCCCTGCGCATTGTCGTTGTCGACCCGGTCCAGCAGGGCAAACATATCCTTGGCACTCGCCGCCATCAGGCCAGAATTGCACATCCGGCATGCACGCTCTTCATCGCTTGCATCTTTAAACTCAACCATTTTGCTGATCGCGCCGTCATCATCGGCAATCACCCGGCCATATTGCAGGGCATCCTCTGGCTCAAAGCCCAGCACTACGACAGCTGGCGCATCATCCTGATGCAACCGCTCCAGCATGGCTTGCATAGTCTGTGCACGCACAAAGGGGACATCGCCGTAAAGTACCAGCGCGTCGCCATCGTAGCTCTCTAGCGGCGACTGCGCCTGCTGTACCGCGTGGCCGGTGCCATGCTGCGGCTCCTGCAAAGCGGTGTCAGCGCGGCCTGCGACAGCCGCCTCGATTTGCTCCTTACCAGCGCCAACCACAACCACGCGCCGCGCTGGGCTCAGCTCATCAACCGAAGCCATCAGATGGTCGAGCATCGCCCGCCCCGCAATCGGGTGAAGCACTTTATGAAGGTCGGATTTCATCCGGGTTCCCTTGCCCGCAGCAAGGATGATGGCAGCAAAATCAGTCATGCGGCCTCCCTTATAAGTCTGCTTGCATGAAGTGAAGCCGTGCGCGCGCAAAACCTTGCGATTTCACGTCCGTTGGGCCAACCGCCTCGTCATGACAGATTTCCCCTTTGATGCCGTAGGCTTCGACCTCGATGGCACCTTGCTAGACACGTTTCGCGACCTGGGCACAGCAGTTAATCACGCGCTGGAGCTCGGCGGTTTTGACCCGGTGCCAGTGGATAGTTCAAAAGACCTAATCGGCGGCGGCGCAAAGATCATGCTGGGGCGCGCAATCGACGCCCAGGGCGGATTGCCAAAAGACGAGTTTCGCAAGCTCTACAAGGCCATGCTGAGCTATTACTCAGAGAACAATGCGGTGCACTCACGCCCCTACCCCGGTGTGATCGAAGCGTTGGACGAGCTCGCTGCGCGCGGCGTCAAAATGGCGGTCGTCACCAATAAATTTGAAGAGTTCGCGACCAATATCCTGAGCACGCTGGGACTGACCGAACGCTTTGTCACCATCATCGGTGGCGACAGCATGGGCAAAGGCGCAGACGGCACATATCTGTCAAAGCCGCATCCCGAGCCTGTGCTGGCCGCGAAAGAGGCCTGCAACTCGTCTGCATTCGCGTTCGTGGGAGACAGCTCTTACGATGTCGCTGCAGCAAAAGCCGCTGGCGTGCCAGTGATCGTCGCGGCCTATGGCTATTGCGACAAACCGCCCCACGAATTGGGCGGAAATGCAGTAATTGATTCGTTCGGCGGCCTGATTTCTGCCTTGGAATCGCTCTAAGGCCTTTGCCCTGCCCTTACGGCACGCGATATCCCAGACCAGTGGTGTTGCATCGCAGCAAAGAAACTGCCACGCAGCGCCCACACAAACTTTACGCGCGCGTAAACCGCGCCACATCACTCGCAGGAGATACAAGCCATGACCATCGACTTTAAAGACAAGGTAGCCATCGTAACCGGCGCAGGCGGCGGCCTGGGCAAGGCATATGCGCTTGAGCTGGCAAAGCGCGGCGCGAAGGTTGTCGTCAACGACCTCGGCGGTTCACGCGACGGCACCGGCACCTCAGACGCGGCTGCTGAAGTTGTTGCTGAAATCGAAGCCGCTGGCGGCGAAGCCATGGCAAACGGCGGCAGCGTCACCGAATATGACCAGATGGAAAAGATGGTTGCCGACGCCAAGCAAAAATGGGGCGGCGTTCACGTCCTTATCAACAATGCAGGCGTCCTGCGCGACAAGACATTTGCCAAGATGACCCCGGACGATTTTGAGTTCGTTCTCAAGGTGCACCTCACCGGCTCGGCCTTCGTGACCAAGGCATGCTGGGAAACCTTCCGCGAGCAGGCCTATGGCCGCGTTCTTATGACCGCTAGCTCCACCGGCCTGTTCGGCAACTTTGGCCAGGCAAACTACGGCGCGGCAAAGCTGGGCCTCGCTGGGCTCACCAAGACGCTGCAACTCGAAGGCGCGAAATACAACATCCGCTGCAACTCACTGTCACCAGTGGCTGGCACTCGTATGACAGAGGATCTCTTCCCAGAAGAAGCCTTCAAATTGTTTGCGCCTGAAAGCGTTGTTCCAGCGGCCCTGTTCCTGGTTAGCGAAGACGCACCAACCAACGCCATCGTCGGCGCTGGCGCTGGCGGTTTCCACTCTGCATGGACCGTTATGAACGACGCCGTGTGGCTCACCGATGAAGAGCGCACCGTTGAAGGCTTTGCCGCTCGCTGGGACGACATCAGCGATTTTTCAAACCTGGTTGCGCCGCAATCCGGCAATGAGCAGTCGGGCGCGATCCTGAAAGCGATGCAAAAGGTAACCGGCACTGGCCCAAGCAGCGCTCGCAGCTGAGACCAGCGCTCTAGACGCAAACAAAAGCCCGGCTTTTCCATTCGGAAGAGCCGGGCTTTTTGTATCTAGCGGTGAGATATTCGCCAGTTTCGATCCATCCGCCTAGCTCTACTCGTCGACCGCTTTCACTAGTCGCCGCTCAACTGGGGCGAGGACGTTCGCCAGATCATGCCCACGTTTGAGCGTTTGGCCGTGCTCGCCAAACAGCGTCCACATCCCCTGCTTGTTGCGCAGGCTCGGGCGCTTTTCGATCCGCGCCTGTGGACGTTCAGCCGCTCGGCGAAAGGCCGAGAAGATCGCTGCGTTTTTATCAAAATCCATCGCGTAATCGCGCCATTCCCCGGCGGCCACCATGCGACCGTAGAGATCTAGGATGCGCTGCAATTCTTCGCGCTCAAAGCCAATTTGGCCCTGTGCGCGGCCAGGAAAGGCAACAACAGAACCACCCGGTGCGGTGCTTGCGCTCATGCGCAGTCGGTTCCGCTGCGCTTGACGACTGGCTGTGGCTCACTCGTGTCTTGATCTTGCAACGGCACACCTGACTTCAGCGCGTTCATCTCGGCGCGCAAAGCCGCGATTTCGCCCTCAAGCTTCTCGATGCAATCGACACGGTTGCCCTCGGCATCCTCGCAATTGGGGGTCCCATAGGGGGTGAACTCTTTAATCCATTCTTCGGCCGGCACCAGCGTGGAGCGAGCCTTGAGGCCGACCATGGTTGCTCCCTCTGGCACATCGTCAGTAACCACAGCGTTTGCGCCCACACGGGCACGTTTGCCCACTGTAATCGGCCCGATGATCTGCGCACCAGAACCGATGATCACATTGTCGCAGAGGGTTGGGTGACGTTTGCCGCCCTCGCCATTCGTTGGGTTGGTTCCGCCTAAAGTGACGCATTGATAAATCGTCACATTGTCACCGATTTCGGCCGTTTCGCCGATCACTGTAAAGCCGTGATCGATGAAGAAATTCTTCCCGATTTTCGCGCCAGGATGGATATCTATGGCCGTCAGAAACCGCGAAAAATGGTTCACGAGCCGCGCGATAAAGTACAGTTTCGCATCGAAAAACCAGCTGGCAATCCGGTGAAAGAACAACGCGGAAACCCCTGGATACAATAAGATTTCCCAACGAGATCGCGGAGCAGGATCGCGCGCATGGACCGAGTCCAAATATGATTTCAGCCGATCAAACATGCTCTACTCCTTCGGCCAAACGCGCTGATTTTGCAAATTCCATCACAGCAATCGATGCTGATCTGGACCATGTGTTGCCTCCAGCGCATCACGCCAAACCGACATGGTGGCCGGCACCTGACGTTCAAGGCTGATCCGATCAATTGCAACGACAAGTCGCTCAATGGCTTGATAGCTGCGGACCGCGCGCGGAACCAAATACTCCGCCGCTCCATCGGCCAATGACAGGCTGCGCTGCTCTGCAATCGCATGGATCAGTTCTGCCGCCATTTCATCGTCCGGCTCGCCGATTTCCAGCTGCATTGACCCGCCCATCCGCGATCGCAGGTCCGGCAACGTGATGTTCCAGGGCTGAGCATTGGCGATCAGCAGCAGCGGAGCGCCGCTTTCCTGCGCCGCGTTCCAACGGTGAAACAGATCCGTCTCGTCTTCGCGGTCCGCCCCGTCGACAACTGTTATGCCCTGCGCTGAGGCCCAGCGCCCAATGAGGCTCTTGCCGGAGCGCGGCGGGCCGGTGAGCACGGCGGTGCGAAACGGCCAGCGGGACGGATCAGACAAAGTCTCCACCACGCCAGCATTGGCATTGCCAACTATAATCCGAGCTGGATCGCCCTGACTGCGTGTCTCAAGCGGGAGTGCGATTTGTGACATTGGGTAGCAGCTTTGCCGCCATTAGCGGCTGATGGCGAGTGCGTTTGCGCCCTCACGCACGGTGAAACCGCGCGCGCGCAGTGCAGCCGCAAGCTGGCTCAAATCACCGCCATAGCTCACTCGCATCACCGACGTACCGCCGATCGCGGTGCTGGTCACGGCTGTGCCGCGCACGCCGCCAGCTCCGCGAACAGCACCGATGGCCGCATCAAAGCTGGCCGCATCGGGTGTCGCGAATTGCACAACGAAGCTGTTCACGACCGCTGCCTCAGGCGTTGGCGTGTCGGTCGGCGTCGCGGTCTCAGCACCCGGATTCGCAGCCTGAGCAGCCGCAGCGGCTTCACGAGCACGGATCGCGCGGCCAATCTCAATCAGACGCTGAAGCGCAGGATCGACCTGGCCCGAGCCGCCAAGCCGCAGGGTGGGATCAGGCCGAAGCTTTCCGTCGACCAAAGCTTGCTCAAAAATATCGTCAAAGCGTTCAACCGCTTGACTCAGCATCGCTGGCAATTCTCTTAGGTTTTCCGCCGTCAGCGAGAATCCGTCGAGATACGTGCTATCCGGGCCGTACCGCGCAATAAACGTGCCTTCGATTGGCCCGCCTGGATATTGATGCTCAAGCTTCGCCATTGGCACCAGAACATCAGCGGCGGTGTATTGATCGAGCACGGCGCGCCACCACGCGCGGCTGCGGCGGCTGACCTGGCCGTAATTGAGTAGGAGCGAATCGCCGCCCGCACCGCTTGGCCGGACATAATCGATCCGGCTGGTGCCCGGGTTGTATTCCGCCCATGCCCGTTGCCATGGGTTGCGCACTTCAAATACGGTGTAGGCTCCGCCTGAGATCGATACCGGCATAACCAGCATTGGGGCAGAGCTGCGCTTTTGCGCTTGCCCGCCAAGGTAACGCCCTGCCCGCTGGCGATCAAAGATCACGCCGAGGGTCGCAATGTAGCGTTTCGGCCCGATCCGCTCGCGCTCGATAACAATGGCAGAGACCATCGCATTGAGCTGGCTGTCGGAGACCGATGGCCCGTTGACCTTTTCCCACGCGAGCCGTTGCGCACGCTTCCAGGCCTCTTGGCGCGCTTCCTCGCCGGTATCGCCCTTCACATCGACTTCGATGCCGCGCACATCAATGTCACTCGACGAGGCCGTCGGCGCGATACCGCGATTCCCCGTCACTTGAGCCAAAGCGATTGCCAATCCGACGCTCAGCAGCGCAAACACGCCAATCACCGCCAAAGCCCTTGAAAAGGCGCGGTTCCAGCGCGTTGGCTGAGCGGTCGGCATCGGGCCGTTCGAGGCAGAAAGCATTCTCATCGGGGAAAAGCTTGCGCCTTTTGCCGAAAGACGAGTGGAATTCCAAGCGCGAATGGCTAAACGATCACCATGAGTGGCAAGAACTCCCCATATACTTACGAGCAAGCCGGCGTTTCGATCGCTGGCGGCAATGCTCTGGTCAAAGCAATCGGCCCCTTGGCCAAGTCGACCGCGCGCCCCGGCGCCACCAGCGAGCTGGGCGGATTTGGCGGGTTTTTCGACCCGAAGGCGGCTGGCTACGAGGACCCTTTGCTGGTTGCGGCCAATGATGGGGTTGGCACCAAGCTGAAGCTGGCGATTGAGCATGATCGCCATGACACAGTCGGCATCGATCTGGTTGCGATGTGCGTCAACGATTTGATCGTTCAGGGCGCGGAGCCTCTGTTCTTCCTCGACTATTTCGCGACTGGCAAGCTGGAAAACGGCATTGCCGAGCGCGTTGTCGCGGGCATTGCCGATGGCTGTAAGCAAGCGGGCTGCGCGCTGATTGGCGGGGAAACCGCTGAGATGCCGGGCATGTATGCACCGGGCGATTACGACCTCGCTGGATTCTGTGTGGGTGCAGTTGAGCGCGGCGAGCAATTGACGGGCGAGAAAGTCGCACCAGGCGATGTGTTGCTGGGCCTTGCGAGCTCTGGCGTGCACTCAAATGGCTATTCGCTAGTGCGCAAGCTGGCCGAAGACTTCGAATGGAAGCTCGACCGGCCTGCAATTTTTGACCAAGAGCGGCTGCTGATCGATGCCTTGATCGAGCCAACCCGCATTTATGTCGCGAGCCTGCTGCCGCTGGTGCGCGAAGGGCTGATCAATGGTCTTGCGCATATCACTGGCGGCGGATTGCTCGAGAACATTCCGCGCATCCTGCCCGAGGGCGCACATGCGATGGTTGATGCCGCAAACTGGCCACAACCACGGTTGATGGCTTTCTTGCAGGCTCAAGGCCACATCGAGCCCGCCGAAATGGCGCGCACATTCAATTGCGGCGTGGGCATGGTCCTATCGGTGGACCCGGATGATGTGGAGGACGTGACCAAGCGTCTCGAGGCCGCAGGCGAAACAGTGCTGAACATCGGTGAAATCGCAGGCGGTCCGCGCGGATGCACCGTCATAGGCGCGGCGGGCGTATGGTCAGCCACCGCAGATTGGGACGCGACGCATAGTGGCTGAAAAGGCCAAAATTGCGGTCTTCATCTCGGGCACCGGCACCAATATGGCCGCACTGCTTTATGCCAGCAGACTCCCCGGTTCGGCCTTTGAGATCGTGCTGGTCGCGAGCAACAAAGCGGATGCCGAGGGGCTGAAGCTCGCCGAATTGGAGGGCATCTCCACATTCGTCCATTCGCATAAGGGCCACAGCCGCGAGAGCCATGACGCCGCGATGGAAGACGCGGTGCACAAAGCTGGTGCAGACTACATCGTGCTCGCTGGCTACATGCGGATCCTATCGGACGAATTTGTGACTCGCTGGCTGGGGCGGCTGATCAATATCCACCCTTCCCTACTCCCCAAATACAAGGGGCTGGACACCCATGCCCGCGCAATCGAAGCGGGCGACAGCCATGGCGGGGCAAGTGTGCATTTGGTTGTGCCAGAGCTCGATGCTGGCGAAGTGCTCGCGCAAGTCAAAGTTCGGATCGCGCCGAACGACACATCGGACACATTGGCCGAAAAGGTGAAGCTCGCCGAGCATCAGCTCTATCCCCGCGCGGTAAGTGATTATGTGTCGCGCGGCAATGATCCAGCCTATCTGTTTGAGCGGGTCCGCGCGCTGGCCTTGGCCCTGCCCGAAACGCATGAACGAGAGAGCCATGGGTCTCCTGGTTTTCGGGTGGGCAGCGAGAAAACCGGCAAATATTTCGCCTATTTCAGCGAGCGTCACCACGGCAGCAAGCATATCGCATTGCTGGTCAAAACCAGCGGAATGGACGAGCTGATGGACCTCGTCGAAGCTCAGCCAGAGGCATACTACAAGCCAGCGTTTTACGGCGCGAGCGGCTGGGTCGGCGTGATCCTCAACCGAACAGAAGTCGATTGGGACAGCGTGTCTGAATGGCTCACGCGCAGCTGGCGCTCAGTTGCTCCGGCCCGCCTCACTAAGCTGCAAGACGCAGCGGACATGTTTTAGCGCAGGCGAAAACATGCAGCCGCGCACGTCCCCGCTTGATCGCACCCGATTGGTCGACCGCTCCAGCGCCTTTCTAGGCCGTGCCTGGTCCAAAGGTTGGCTGCCTGAACCAGCGATCGAAGCGGGTGAATTGTGGGCCATCGCCGCCAAGAGCTTCGGCGGCAATGCAGACGCATATGAGCGCGCAGGCCGCAGCGAGGAAGATGTCGCTGACTTCCGCTTTAGGCTGGAAAAGCTAACCGCAAGCGTGGTTGCCGAGGCGGATCTCAACCCGCTCGGCCGAGCAATGGCGCATGGCCAATTGGTGCGTGTGATCAAACAGCGCCTGCAATTCGGAGCATTGTGGTCGGCAAAGCCTGCGCTCACTGAAATCCCGCTCGCGCCGCCGATCATCATTATTGGTCACATGCGATCCGGCACCACCAGGGTGCACCGATTGCTCGCCGCCGATCCAGCGCATTCCTCCACCCGCTTTTGCGACAGCTGGCACCCGGTGCCGAGCAAGCTGCATGCGCGCCGCTTGTGGGGCGGTCTCAACCTTACGATTGCGCGGCGGCTCAACCCATGGATTGATGCGCTGCATCCGATGAGTTCTGGCCGGGTTGAAGAAGAGCTCGGCTGGCTGGCCTGCGCGCTCAATCATTCCACCTATCAAACCCAGTGGCACATCCCGAGCTACAGCGCGTGGAGCGAGGCGCGCGACGCTGGCCCGGTTTACCGCGAGTTTGCCAGAATCCTGCGCACTGACGCAGCGCATCGCAATATCGCCGACCGCCCGCGGGTGATGAAAGTACCGCAGTTCTCTGAGGATTTGCCGTCATTGCTGGCAGAGTTTCCGGATGCCAGACTGGTCGTGGCGCAGCGCGACAGCGAGGATGTACTGCGCAGCGCCGTCTCTATTGTCGCCAATCAAATGGCCATCCAATGCGACAATTGTGACCTCGACTGGATCGAGCAAGAATGGCAGCGCAAGCTCGACCTGCGCGACGCCAGGATGAAAGAGGCGCTAGAGAACTGGGATGGTCCGGTCGCGCATTTGCAATTTGCCGCCCTTGGCGATGATTGGGAGCGGGAAATCGCTCGGACCTATCAGGCGCTTGGCATTGAACTATCAGGAGAAGCGCTGCTCGCAATGCAGCGCGAAATGGCGAGCAATGAAAGCGGGCATCACACGGCCCATGCTGATCAAATGGCTGCCTTTGATCAGGCACCTAAGGATTGAGCGCACAAAAAGGGCCGCCCCTCACGGAGCAGCCCTCTTCGTTCAGCCGTTGCTAGCCGAAAATTAGCCAACGATTTCGTCTGCGCCAAAGAAGAAGTCGATTTCGATCTTCGCATTCTCGTCGCTATCCGAACCGTGGACGGTGTTTTCACCGATTGAGAGCGCGTGCTCTTTGCGGATCGTGCCCGCGTCGGCTTCTGCTGGGTTGGTTGCGCCCATGATGTCGCGGTTGCGCTTCACGGCGTCTTCACCTTCGAGCACTTGTACGACCACTGGCTCGCTCATCATGAACTCAACGAGTTCGCCAAAGAACGGACGCTCTGAGTGAACAGCGTAGAAGCCTTCGGCCTGCTCGCGGCTCATGTGGATGCGCTTGGATGCGACAACGCGCAGGCCAGCTTCTTCCAGCATTTTGGTGACCGCACCGGTAAGGTTGCGGCGGGTTGCGTCAGGCTTGATGATCGAAAAAGTGCGGGTAACCGCCATGATGAATGTCCTTGATGTGAGAGCGGCCGGTTTTGGTCCGCTGAAAAGAGGGTGCGAAGTAAGACTCCACAGTGTGATTTCTGGCGCGCGCCCTAGCCGCGCCGCAGCTAAGCTGCAAGCCCGCTCTTGCGAGTTGGGCTAAGCTTTTGCGCGAAGTGGGCTCAGTCGCCCGCCATCGCCGGATCAAACCCAACGAGCAGCTGAGCCATGGTGGCCCCAGCTTCGGGCGTTGCATTCAGTGTAATCGTGCGGCCTGTACCGTCTTTGCCGCCGAGAATTTGCGCGCCCTCGCTGTCCATCTCGAACTCGATCGGAATGCCGACGTCCTCGGCCTGCTTGCGATAGAACGCCGCCACGTCTTCAGGGCTGTCCTGCGTCTCCATCACCAGCATGGAGCCATAGGTCTCCGCGTCTTTGAAGTTGGTGTTGTTGATCACAGCCGCACCGGGATAGATCGAAAACCCCTCGGGCAGCTCGACCGGCACATTTTCGCCAGAACGGACAGTCGAAGAGCCGTTCTCCGTCTCGATTGTCATGCGCGTCTCGCCGGTTTCCGCATCAATCGCATATTCACCAGAAGCTTCTGCCTGATCGCCCGAAACGTCTGACCCGCAAGCGGACAGCAGCATAGCGATTGCGATTACCGGGGCGAAACGACGCATAACGATCTCCTTAAACCAGCGCTCACCATCTGCTGAGCCTGCACTCAAAGCAAGCACTCAGGCGACTTTCACCCATTTGCCATCGTCCTGCCGGAAGAAGGATCGCTCCAAGCCCTTTGCCTCATCGAGCGAGCGCCATGTGGCCCGCGCGGCTTCCAGACTGCTCTCATCAAACAGCAGAAACGCCCGCTCAAAACCGGCTGGATCGCGCCATTCACCATCGGCGTACACAACGTGGCTGGCACTATTCGGGGATTCGCATTTATCGGAGAGCAGGATCGGATGCTGCTCCGCCCCCGCGCCCGAGGCTTCGGAATTGGCGAGGAAACTCTCCGGCCCAGCCTTCCAAAGTCCGCGCGAAATTTCTTGGCGGCGCTCGGCATCCTCAGCCACCACCAGCAGCCGCTCATCAGAGCCGAGCACCCGCCCAGCGATCAGCGCCACGACCTTTTCGACCGGATCGCGCGATAGCTGCCAAAAATCCACTTTCATGCGGCAAGACTACCGACTTCGCGAAGCAGCGCCAAGGCCCAAGCGGCAAGCGCAGCAAATTATACCGCGCTCAGAATTACTCAGGGTTATCGCTAAGCATCATCCGAAGCGACGTTTTCCCTCCGACCGGCGATGCCGTCAGCGTGAGATTGCGCCCGGAGCCGTCTGTGCCATTCATCATCAGTGGGGTGTTCTCACCCAATTCAGAAACAGTTTCGAACGTGAAACCCTGATCGGCGGCCTGCGCACTGAAGAACTCGGCGATCTCGTTCGCCTCGGCGTCAGTTTCCATCGCCGCAATCGTCATCGACGCGCCAGCTTCTTCAAAGGTGGCGTTGTTGGTGATGTTGGCACCGGGAAAAGGCTCAAGCCCCAGCGGCAAATCGGATGAGTTCGCGTTCACGGCACCGGCCGTACTGGCTTCGCCTTCAGCAGCCGCTTCGCCAATATCCGACCCGCAACTGGCCAAGCCCATAGCAACAGCGCTCAATAGAAGTGCTCGCATTTCATCCGTTCCAATCTGTTGTTTAACAACGCTTTGGAACTGATCTACGTTGCAAATACTAAACCCGCATTACCAAACGGCTTTTCGTAGTCTCTGCACGAGACACGATCGCTAGATCACATTCTACTGCGCGCCCTTGTTCCGCCTGCATCGCTCGGAGCAAAAGCGGACATTATCCCAGTCACGCGCCCACTTCTTGCGCCAAGTGAATGGCAGGCCGCAGCTCGCGCAGGTCTTGCTCGGCAGATCAGACTTCTTGCGCATCTTTGGGATGGGCTGCGCTCCTATCCTTCGAGATTATCCGCCACGAACTGGTCGATCAGGCGCGCGCCATAGCCGGTTGCGCCCTTGTCCCAGCTGTGCCCGGGCTTATCCGCCCAGACCATGCCGGCAATGTCGCAGTGCGCCCACGGCGTGCCCTTTTTGATAAAGCGGTGAAGGAATTGCGCCGCCGTGATTGAGCCAGCGGGACGCGGGCCCACATTCTTGATGTCCGCAATCGGGCTGTCGATCAGCTTGTCGTAAGCCGGGCCAATCGGCATGCGCCACAGCTTGTCACCGCTGCTCTTGCCCGCTGCCAGCAGCTTGTCAGCCAGCGCATCGTCATTCGCGAAGACACCGCCGTGTTCGTGACCAAGCGAGATAATCATCGCTCCTGTCAGCGTCGCAAAATCGACGATTTGTGCAGGATCATACTCTTCTTGCGCCCAATGCAGCGCGTCGCACAGAACCAGACGCCCTTCCGCGTCGGTGTTGATCACCTCGACCGTCTGACCGTTCATCGTGGTCACAACATCGCCGGGACGCTGAGCCTTTCCGTCAGGCATGTTTTCAACGAGGCCGAGTACGCCGATCACATTGGCCTTTGCCTTGCGGCTGACCAAAGACAGCATGCCGCCAGCAACCGCGCCAGCGCCGCCCATATCCCATTTCATATCTTCCATGCCGCCCGGCGGCTTCAGCGAGATACCGCCGGTGTCAAAGGTCACGCCTTTACCGACGAACACGGTTGGCTTTTCGCCTTCTTTGCCGCCGTTCCAGCGGATGGCGAGGATGCGCGATTCGCGCTCTGAGCCTTGGCCCACACCAAGCAATGCGCCCATGCCGAGCTTCGTCATTTCGGCTTCGTCCAGCACGGTCAGTTCAGCGCCGGTGCCTGCAAAGGCTTCCTCACAAAGAGCGACAAAGCTCTCGGGATAAACCACATTGGCAGGCTCGGCGACGAGCGTGCGCGTGAATTCAGTGCCCTTGGCGAGCGCCTCTGCCGCAACCCAGGCCGCCTCGGTGCCGTCCGGCGCATTGATAACGGTGACCTTTTTTAGGGTCGCCTTCTTTTCCTCCGCCAGCGTCGTGCGGTATTTGTCATGCCGCCATGCGCGCAGGCGCGTCGCCAGAAGAACAGCGGCAGCCTCTTCGCCGGACAAATCGGCGTGGCCCAGATCGAGCACCATCTCGGTCTCGCCTGAGGTGAGATATTTCGCGACCAGCGCAGCGCCTGCGCGCTCGACATGCATGCGGCGCGCCTCGGCTGACGCTTCGCCCGCTCCGGACAGTGCAACGCGGCGCAGCGCGCCATCATCCATCGCAAAACCTTCAAAAACCTGGCCAGCACGCCCAGCGAAACGAGCCGCATGTGCGCCGTCGGCCAGCGCCGCATCAAGATCGCTTAGAGAATCGCCTTGATTAACAATGCGAGCAATCAAGCGAACATCGGATGGGGATTGGGCGCTGAATTCGATTTGCATAACAACTCCGGGTTGTGCCTCCGGCCAAAGCCGGAATTTGAGCCAGTTTGGCCGCCAAGCGAAAGCTATGGTCGACAGGTGGCGGAATGGCGATTGCGATTAGGCGTGAGCGGTGCGATAGGCAAGCCATGTCGGGAGGTTTCAGGTACGGCGTACGCGCCGCGGCTTCAACACAGGTGTTATGCCGGATGCGTCCAGCAGCGATTGCTATGCTGCTGGCGGGGCCGTTGTCATTGTCTGCGCCAGTGCTTGCCCAAACCGCTCCGCCGCCTCAACCGATTCAGCCGGTCACACAAGCCAATCCCACGGATGCACAGACCTCTGAAACAGGCGAGCGTATCGACTTTGAGGCCGATGAGCTGGCCTATGACAACACCGCCGACGTAGTTACCGCGCGCGGAAATGTCGTCCTGCGCAGCGATGATCGATCCGTTCGCGCTGACGAAGTGCGCTGGAACCGCAGTGCCGGGACAATCCTCGCCAGTGGAAACGTGCGCTTGGTTGATGAAAGCGGCAATCAGCTGTTCACCGAAAGCGTCGAGCTAACCGACACTTTTGAAGCGGGCGCGATGGAGGACCTGCTGCTGGCATTGAGGGCTGGCGGACGCCTGGCCGCGCGATCTGGTGAGCGCGGAGATGACGGCACTATCGTGCTGAGCGATGCGGCGTACACAGCCTGCGCCCTTGCCGATCAGGAAGAATGCGCCAACAACCCCAGCTGGCGGATCACCGCTGACCGGGTGATCTATGACCCTGAGGATACGAGGGTCCGCTTCCGCGGCGCCGTGCTTGAATTGTTTGGTGCGCGCATCCTTCCCCTGCCCGGCCTTGCGATCCGCACCGATGGCCAGCCGGTATCAGGCTTTTTGGTGCCAGACGTACGGATCTCGCAGAGCAACGGCCTGGAGCTGTCGACCGAATATTATTGGCGGATCGATGAGAACAAAGACCTGACCCTTGGCGGGTTTGTCTACACCGATGTCGCGCCCATGGTGTCGGCGGAATGGCGTCACCTGACGGGCAAAGGCGCGTATCAGATCACTGGCTATGCGACGCATTCCCGCCGGATTGTGGGCAATGACGGAACGCTGGCGAGCTCCAGCGATCCGCGCGGCTACCTGGACGCGAATGGCAAGTTCCAATTCTCGCCAGAGTGGAGCCTGACGGGTTCGATCCGGCTTGCAAGCGACCGCACATTCCTGCGTCGCTACGACCTCAGCCGCGATGACCGGCTGCGCTCAACAATCGATTTGGAACGCATTGACCGAAATTCATACCTGTCGATCGCCGGTTGGGCGACGCAGACTTTGCGCATCGGCGCGGATCAAGGACAGGTGCCCGTCGCTCTTCCAGCGATTGACTACCGCCGCCGCATTGCCGATCCGATTGCCGGGGGCGAGCTGGAATTGCAGTTCAACTCGCTCAGCCTGCTGCGCAAAGACGGGCAGGACACGCAGCGCGCCTTTGCCGGGGCGCGGTGGGATTTGCGCAGGCTAACCAACCTAGGCCAAGTCGTCACGCTGAGCGCGCTTGCTCGCGGCGATGTCTATCACACAGATCAAACCTTGCTGACCGCGACAGAGATTTATCGCGGCAACCCCGGCTGGACCGCGCGGGCCATCGCAATTGCAGCGGTTGATGTGGAGTGGCCCTTTGTCGGCGAGGCCTTTGGCGGCACCCAAGTGCTTAAACCCCGTGTCCAAGTGGTCGCAAGCCCGCCAATCCGCAATCTTGCGGTTCCCAATGAGGACTCGCGCGCAATCGATCTGGAGGACTCCAACCTCTTCGCGCTCAATCGCTTCCCCGGCTATGACCGTGTCGAAGACGGCGTTCGCGTAACCTGGGGTGTCGATTGGGAGCTGCAACGCCCCGGGTGGCGGATAAAATCCACTATCGGCCAATCCTACCGTTTCGATGCAGCGCGGGAAATCTTCCCGGATGGCACCGGCCTATCAGAACGAGTCTCAGACTTTGTAGGCAGAACCGAAGTAAGGTTCCGCGACTTTGTTAAGTTCACCCACCGTTACAGGCTGGACAAAGACAATCTTGCGATCCGGCGCAACGAGATCGATACGACCATCGGTAGCCAGCGCACCTATGTTGAGCTCGGCTATCTCAGGCTCGACCGCGACATTCAGGACCTTGAGGATTTGCAAGACCGCGAGGAAGCTCGCGCGGCAGTGCGCGTCGCGATTGATCGCAGATGGTCGGTGTTCGGCTCTGGCGTTTTCAACCTCACCAATGAAGACGAAGACCCGACCTTCTCACCCGATGGATTTGAACCGATCCGCACTCGGCTCGGCGTTGCTTATCAGGATGAGCAACTGGAGTTTGGTCTCACCTGGCGGCGCGATTTCATCACCGCTGGTGACGCGGCGCGCGGCAACACGTTCCAACTGTTCTTCAGCCTCAGAAACCTTGGGTTTAGATAAGCCGTTGAGGAGTGCGCCGAAGCCGTTGGCACAGCGCGAAAAAGCAGCTATTCGGCCCAAATACGGGGAGGACGCTGTGCTTGGTGCAAAACCGCGCTCAGCCATGGTTAAGCCATGAGCTGGCATTGGATGAGGCAGATGGTTGCGCGACAAGCCTTATCAGGGCGTAAGCCGCGGAAACCAAAACATATTTAGATTAAAATCGGGATTTACACGTGACACGCAAATTTTGGTCAAAACTCATCGCTCCGGCGGCTTTGGCAAGTCTTGCAGCAGCGCCGGCTACCCTGCTCGCGCAAGCTGCCGCACCAGCCAATCCGTTCGGCATCCCCGACAGCGTGACCATTTTTGGCAGCTCCAACCCCAATATGCGCACCGCGACGGCGATCGTGAACGACTTTGTCATCACCGGCACGGACATTGATCAGCGTGTGGCTTTGGTCACGGCAGCCGCCGAAAACCAGGTCTCAGAAGAAGAGCTCGCGCGCCTGCGCCGCCAGGTTCTGCGCAATCTGATCGATGAAACGCTGCAGATTCAGGAAGCAGCCAAGCTCGAACTGCCGGTTGATCCTGCCGAAGTAAACCAGACCTATGCGCAATTGGCCGCACAGAACTTTGGCCAAGACCCCAGCGCGATGGACACTTATCTGCGCAGCATCGGCTCTTCGCCCGCATCGCTGAAGCGTCAGATCACAGGTGAATTGGCGTGGCAGCGGGTGCTCAGCCGCAACGTTACCGCGTTCATCAATGTCTCTGAAGAGGAAGCGCGCGAAGTGCTGAAACGCCTCGAGGCGGATCGCGGCACGGATGAGTATCGTCTTGGCGAGATTTACATGTCTGCCACCTCAGAAAACCGCGAAGCCGTGCGCCAGAACGCGCAGCGGATTGTCGAACAATTGCAGCAAGGCGGCAGCTTTGTTGCCTATGCGCGCCAATATTCCGAAGCGACCACCGCAGTTGTGGGCGGCGATACCGGCTTCCTACGGCTAGGTACACTGCCCGGCCCAATGGCCGAAGCCGCGCAGCAGATGCAGCCCGGCCAGCTGGTTGGACCACTCGAAATTCCAGGCGGTTTCACAATCATGTACCTGATCGAAAAGCGTCAGGTTCTGACCGCCGATCCATTGGAAGCGCTGCTCAGCCTCAAGCAGATCTCGATCACTTTTGAGCCGGGCACGACCGAAGAACAGGCCGCGGGCCGGGTCGAGCAGTTCGGCACATTTGTCCAAGGACTGCGCGGATGCGCGGATGCGGAATCAGCACGCGACGTTCTGGGCGCATCGGTGGTTTCCAACGAGCAAATTCCTGTCCGCCAGCTGCCTCAGCAATTGCAGAACATCATTCTCAATCTGCAAGTTGGCCAGTCCACGCCGCCATTCGGCTCGATCACAGAGGGCGTGCGTGTCCTGATGCTGTGCGGCCGTGATGATCCACAGGTTGCGGGCAGCCCGACCGTTCAATCCGTGATGAACCAGATTGAGGAAGAGCGCATTAACAAGCGTGCTCAGCGTTACCTGCGGGATCTGCGCAACGACGCGTACATCGAATACAACTGAGCATAGCTTAGGTGGGTTCTGCTGCGCTTCCCCTCGCCGTCTCCTTGGGCGATCCGGCGGGGATCGGGCCAGAACTGATTGCACATTGCTGGGCGCGCCGACATGAGCGCAGCATCACGCCGTTTTTCGTCGTCGGCGGCTTTGATGTTGTGCGAGCCGCTGCTGAAGCGGTGGGTGCAGACTGTCCGGTGATTGCCATCGGAGACACCTCCGAAGCCATCGAGGCGTTCTCAGAGGGCCTGCCCATTCTGGTCGGCGAGGATTGCGAATATCGCCCCGCCCAGCCGGACGAGGAAGGCGCCGCGCTCGCAATGCACTCGCTGGCCGAGGCCACGCGTATGGCCCTGCTCGGCAAAGCCTCAGCTCTCGTCACAGCACCCGTGGCAAAATCGCAATTGGCGAAGGTCGGGTTCGACTTTCCCGGCCAGACCGAATTTCTCGCCGCCGTATGCGGGCTCTCCCCCTATGATGCGGTAATGATGCTGGCCGGGCCTTCGCTGCGCACAGTGCCGCTGACGGTCCACATTCCGCTGAACGAAGTCTCAACCGCGCTGTCGTCTGAGTTGATCCAGCATAAAGCGCAAATCGTCGCCGCCGCATTGGCGCGCGATTTTAGCATTGCCAGCCCGCATTTGGCCATGGCTGGGCTAAACCCTCACGCTGGCGAGGATGGCAAGTTTGGCGATGAGGAAGCCCGCATCATCGCGCCCGCCATCGATGCCCTGCGCGAAAGCGGTATCGATGTGAGCGGCCCGCATCCGGGCGACGCTTTGTTCACGCCGCGCGCCCGCGCAGGCTATGACGCCGCGCTTTGCATGTATCACGATCAGGCCCTGATCCCGCTGAAAGCGCTGGAATTTGACGAAGGTGTCAACGTCACCCTCGGCCTGCCGATCATTCGCACTTCGCCCGACCACGGCACCGCATTTGATATCGCGGGCAAAGGTGTCGCCGACCCAGGCGCAATGATCGCGGCCATGCAAATGGCGGCGCAGTGCGCGGTGGCGCGCGCTGGCTCTGATGCGGCGCAAAGCGGCCATGCCTGATCTCCCACCGCTTAGAGAGGTGATTGCGTCTCACGGGCTCAGCGCTTCCAAGAAACTCGGCCAGAACTTCTTGTTCGACGAGCAATTGCTGGACCGGATCGCGGCCATTCCTGGTGATCTGAGCGGTCAAAACGTGCTGGAGATTGGCCCCGGCCCCGGCGGACTAACACGGGCGCTGCTGCGCGCGGGCGCAAAGGTGACAGCGATCGAGATGGATGATCGCTGCCTGCCCGCCCTCGCCGAACTCAGCGACGCATTTCCGGACAAGCTCAACGTCATTCATGGCGATGCGATGAAGCTTGATCACAATGAAGTCATGGGGGGTGAGCCGTATCATATCGCCTCCAACCTGCCCTATAATGTGGGCACCGCCTTGTTCGTGAACTGGCTTAGCGACGCGCAATGGCCCCCGCTTTGGCGCTCGCTCACTCTGATGTTTCAACAAGAGGTTGCTCAGCGGATTGTCGCTGCCTCTGGTGGGTCCGCATTTGGCCGTTTGGCTGTGCTCGCCCAGTGGCGATCCGAGGCAAAACTCGCGCTCAAGGTGCACCGCAGCGCCTTTACCCCGCCACCCAAAGTGATGAGCGCGATTGTTCACGTAACACCCAGATATGCGCCTGAAAGCGTTGCACCGCGAACGCTTGAGCGCATCACTGAGGCCGCCTTTGGACAGCGCCGCAAGATGCTGCGCCAGAGCCTCAAAGGCGTACCGGGCGCGCTGGACGCGTTGGCGCGAGTCGGCATCGAACCAACGCGCCGCGCCGAGACCCTGAGCGTTGATGAGTTTGTGCAGACCGCTCGCCAGCTTGACACGCTTCTTTAAGAAAGCGCCTTTAGCACCATCGCTCAAACGCATTGTGGGAGCGAGTAATGTTTGGATTCAGCAAGAAAAAGCGCCTTATCGAAGGTCCAATCGACTTCACATCTGAGGTCGAGATTGACCGCAGCTCTGCCGAAGTTTTTCCATTGATCGACATTGCCGATGCTCGCTTCTGCCATGCGCAGCGCGGCGCCAAAATTGCACCAGTTCAAGGTGAGGAAGGTCGCTACGACCTAACCATCGAAGAGATGGAAGGCGTAACGTTTCAATTCCGAGTTCTGGAAAACGTCCCCGGTGCGCTCCACAAACTGGAATGCATTATCGAACCCCGGATTAATGATCTGACCCACTCCGTCGAACTGTACCGGATTGAGTCAATTGGTGAGGCCGCGTGCCGCGTCGAGCTGACCACCACCGCGACCTTCGATGAAAGCCTCTCTGATGAAGAGGTTGCTGAAGAAATCGCGACCATGAGCGCAGCGGTCAACATGGACTTGCTAAAGCTGAAAGTGCTCGCCGAAGACGGCCTAGAAGCGGTCGAAGCGATGGATGATGACCCCTTTGATGGCATCGAGATTGAAGGTTTCGAATTTGGCGAAATCGACCTGAGTGACCTTAAATAGGCGCGCATTTACGCGTCCCCTCGCTGCCTAAAATCATAAACCTGCCCAAGCAGCGCAGCGCGCCGAAGCGCCTGCCAGCCGGCGCGCTGCGCAAAGACCCTCAGCGCCTATGATTTGTCTCATTGCAAGGAAACCGGGCGGTCACGCTGGTTAATTTGGCGTAACCAAGCTTGCCAACGCGTTGGAGGGATTTTGCGCGCTATCACGCTGAGCAAGAGACCGTTACCGGACGAACCATCCGGACAGACAGGTAAGAAACGCCATGAGCTTTCTCGAAAAACGCCAGCAGGCGGCGCATAGTGATCAGCGCCGCTCCGGCCGCTTTGCCGTGGAAATTCCAGCGACATTTCGCACCACCAGCGGAGAGCGCGCGTGCCGTATGGCCAATATCTCCGACAATGGAGCGAAGCTGGAAACGGATAGTCCGCCAGCCACCGGCGTGTCAGGCATGCTGCTGCTCGGCACAGAGGAAATCTATTGCACGGTCATCTGGTCAAACGACAGTGCCTGCGGGATCGAGTTTGAGCGCAGCATTGGCGAGCATGCTCTTGTCCAGATCGCTGGCGAGCAGGTCAGAAACACCGGTCCCGTGGCTCAGGCCTGCAACATCCAGATGGGCCGAAAGCGAGGCCGGCTGGTGACACACCACAGCTGACCGCGCTTTCGCTGACGGCGTTCAGCCCGCCTTCTTTGCCAACCGCCACTGATGCAGCAGCGGCTCAGTGTATCCGCTGGGCTGCTCTACGCCTTTGAAGATCAGCTCCTTCGCTGCTGAGAACGCTGCGCCGTCTTCATTACCGGTGAGCGGAACATAGGTCGGGTCGCCTGCATTCTGCGCATCTACCTTGGCCGCCATGCGCGTCAGGCTGTCCATCACCTGATCCTGCGTCACGACACCGTGTAAAAGCCAATTGGCGATATGCTGCGACGAAATGCGCAAAGTCGCGCGGTCTTCCATCAGGCCAACATCATTGATGTCCGGCACTTTGGAGCAACCTACACCCGCATCGATCCAACGCACGACGTAACCAAGCAAGCCCTGCGCATTGTTATCCAGCTCATCGCGAAGCTCTTCGTCAGACCAATTGGTGCCTTCCGCGAGCGGGATGCGTAGCAGGGTTTCGACGCTAGGGATCTCGCCCAGCCCTTGCTGGATCTCAAACACGTTTGCCTGATGATAATGCAGCGCGTGCAGTGTCGCGGCGGTGGGCGACGGGACCCAGGCGGTGTTTGCCCCTGCGCGCAAATGACCGATTTTCTCCTGCGTCATCTGCCCCATCAAATCCGGCGCAGCCCACATGCCTTTGCCGATCTGAGCTTTGCCAGAAAGTCCGCAATCAAGGCCAATCGCAACATTGCGCGCCTCATAGGCCGTGAGCCAGTCTGAGCCCTTCATCGCGCCTTTGCGCATCATCGGCCCAGCGCGCATACTGGTGTGAATTTCATCGCCTGTCCGGTCTAGGAAGCCGGTGTTGATAAACACGATCCGATCACGAACCGCATGGATACAGGCGGCAAGGTTCGCGCTCGTGCGGCGCTCCTCATCCATCACGCCAACCTTGATTGTATGACGCGGCAGGCCGAGCAAGTCCTCCACCGCATTGAACAGATCATTGGTGAAGGCGCATTCTTCCGGCCCGTGCATCTTGGGCTTCACAATGTAGATCGAGCCGCATTTTGAATTGCCGTATTTCGCCTGGCCTTCGACATCAATCGCGCTGATGGCGCTGGTGAAGACGGCATCCATAATGCCTTCCGGAATTTCGCTACCATCCGCCAGGCGGATCGCCGGATTGGTCATCAAGTGTCCAACATTGCGCACAAACATGAGACTGCGCCCTGATAGTCTATGCGCATTGCCATCGCTGTCGCTGTAAGCCTTATCGCCAGACAGCTTGCGGGTAAGCGTCTTGCCGCCCTTCTCAAAGCTTTCCTCCAGATCGCCGCGGATCACACCCAACCAGTTGCGATAGGCAAGCAGCTTGTCCTCAGCATCCACCGCCGCGACGGAATCTTCGCAATCGGCAATCGTAGTGAGTGCAGCTTCTACATTGATGTCCGCAATACCAGCCTTGTCCGTCTGGCCGACGGGCGAGGCGGCATCGAACACGACCTCGATGCGCAGACCGTTGTTTTGAAACAGCAGTCCCTTTTCGGTCTTGCCAACATACTGCCTTTCATCTTGCAGTTTGCCGTCATTCTCATCGGCCAGATCCGCCCAGCTTTGATCAACCAGGGGCAGCGCCTGATCCAGAAATGCGCGGCCACGAGCGATCACCGCATCACCGCGAGCGCGGTCATAACCGCCTGGCTTTGCGGGCGGCGCATCGAGCGCATCCGTGCCGTAAAACGCGTCATACAGACTGCCCCAGCGCGCATTGGCTGCGTTCAGCAGAAAACGTGCATTGAGGATCGGCACGACCAGCTGAGGCCCCGCCATGGTCGCGATTTCAGGATCGACGTTCTGCGTGCCAATTTTGAACGGGCTGGGTTCCGGGACTAGGTAGCCAATCTCTTCGAGGAACGCTTTGTAAGCAACCGCATCATGCGGCTGGCCTTTACGCGCATCGTGCCATGCATCGATCTGGGATTGCAGTTCTTCGCGTTTGGCGAGCAACTCCGCATTGTGCGGCGCAAATTCTGCCAGCAAATCCGCAAAACCCTGCCAAAAGGCGTCCACATCCCGGCCCAGCGGGGCGAGCACTTCGCCATCCAGGAACGTCGCCAGCCGCTCATCCACAGACAGTCCGGCACGGGTAATCAAATTGCTCATAAGTCCTCTAACACTCCAACGCGCAGCGCAGCGGCCGCGAACAGATCAATACAGGTTCCTGGGGAGGAGGACGCACCAGCCTATGGCCAAAGCCAATGCGGATTGCAACGGGTGAACGCCGTACTTTAAAACCACCGCTTGGATGATCGCGTCCGCGCCGCTAGAGCAGTCACCAATGACAAGCGAAATTCTTGAAAAATTTGATGCCGCTGCAATGCTCGCCCAAGTGCAAGACTGGTGCGCAATCAACACTGGCACCGGCAATATCGAAGGGCTTTCTCAGCAGGCCAGCAAACTAGCCGACGCCTTCTCCGCCCTGCCCGGTGAAGTTGAGCTCATCGATCCAGCGCCCGTCACCGCCATTGCAGTCGACGGCAGCGAGTTTGATAAGCCGAGCGGCCAGCATATGGTGCTGCGCGTTCGCCCACAGGCCAACGCTCGCATCTTGCTGACCGGACATATGGACACAGTCTTTCCCAAAGAGCATTCATTCCAGAACCTGACCTGGCTGGAAGACGACGTGCTAAATGGTCCAGGCGTGGCCGATATGAAGGGCGGGATTGCCGTCATCCTCCATGCGCTCATGGCGTTTGAGACGATGCCCGGCTCCTCAGCTCTGGGCTATGATGTGATGATCAATTCCGATGAAGAAACCGGATCTCTCGCAAGTTCTGCTTTGATTGCGGAGATGGCGCGTGGGAAACTCGCCGCGCTCACCTTTGAACCCGCCGCATTGCCCGATGGCACATTGGCTCACGCGCGCGGTGGCACCGGCAATTACTCAATCATTATCACCGGCAAATCAGCCCATGCGGGCCGCAATCCGCACGAGGGTCGCAATGCGATTGTTGCAGCGGCGGACTTGATCCTGCGGCTGAAGGCAATGGAGCGCGAAGACATCACCGTAAACCCCGCAAAGCTGGAAGGCGGAGCGGCTAACAATGTCGTACCGGACCATGCCGTTTTGCGCTTCAACATTCGCCCAAAAAGCATAGAGGCGATGGAAAGCTTCGACAATAATCTCAACGCTTTGCTGCGCAGCATTGAAAGCGATCACGAAGTATCCACGCACCGCCACGGCGGTGTAACGCGTCCGCCAAAACCAGTGGATGAAAGCGCACAAAGACTGTTCGATCTGGTGCAGAAATGCGGCGCACAATTGGGCCAGAAAATCGCCTGGAAATCCACCGGTGGCGTGTGCGATGGCAACAACATAGCCGCATGCGGCGTGCCTGTGGTCGACACCATGGGCGTGCGCGGCGGAAGCATCCACTCACCCGATGAATTTCTTATCGTTTCGAGCCTGACAGAGCGCGCCGCTCTGTCCGCTCTCGTCCTTTCTCGCATTGCTGCCGGAGACATGCATTGACCTTTCGCATGCGCGCATCGCGCACGTCCGATCTTGAGCATTTGTACGAAATGGCAAAGCTGACCGGCGGAGGGTTCACCAACCTACCCGCTGACCGTGAGGCGCTGGCTGCCAAGCTCGAAATCTCAGCCGCCGCGTTCGCCAACACGGGCGACGAGCTGACCAATGAGACCTTCGTCTTGGTCCTCGAAAATGTCGCCACTGGCGCGGTGCGCGGCACCTGCCAATTGATGACGCAGGTCGGGCAGCAATGGCCGTTCTATTCCTACCGCCTCAACACGCTGACCCAATACAGTCAGGAATTGGACCGCACGGTTCGCGCAGAGATGCTCAGCCTGGTGACCGATCTGGAAGGGTCAAGCGAAGTCGGCGGATTGTTCCTTCATCCCAATGAACGCGCGGGCGGGCTCGGCTTGCTGCTCGCACGCAGCCGCTATCTGTTCATGGCGATGCACCGCAAACGCTTCGCCAACCGAGTGCTGGCTGAGCTGCGCGGCATCATTGACGAACGTGGCGGATCGCCATTTTGGGACGGCGTCGCCGGGCGCTTTTTCGGTATGGGCTTTCAGGAGGCGGACTATTTCAACGCCATCAATGGCAACCAATTTATCGCCGATCTGATGCCCAAGCATCCGGTCTATGTCGCCATGCTAGACGATGAAGCGAAGAAGGTCATCGGCCTGCCCCACCCCACTGGCCGCGCGGCCATGCGGATGCTGGAGAAAGAAGGCTTTGCCTATGAAGGCTATGTCGACATCTTCGACGGCGGGCCAAGCATGATCGCAAAGACCGATCAGGTGAAAAGCGTGGCCGGTTCAACCACAGCAAAAATCGCGGGCGTAGAGAACACCGAGGGCGAGAAAGCCCTGATCGCGACCGGCTCGCTGGGCGATTTCCGCGCGTGCTATGGCGTTCGCTCTGCCTCCGAGGATGGCTCAATCGCGATTGATTCTGTCGCCGCCGACACGCTCGATGTGAGCGCAGGCGACACCGTGTGGAGCGTTGCGCGATGAGCGGCCCAAACAGCAATCTGGTAGAGGTCAATTTCGACGGCATCGTCGGACCCAGCCACAATTACGCTGGTCTGTCCCTCGGCAATATCGCCAGCGCCAGCCACGGCGGCGATGTGTCATACCCCCGCGCCGCAGCGCTGCAGGGCCTGGAGAAGATGCGCGGCAATCTCTGGCGGTTTGGGCATCAAGGATTCCTGCTACCTCTGCCCCGGCCAAACAATGCTCTAACCCGGCAACTGGCGGTGGATGAGAGCACCCCGCGCCAACTTCTAGCGGCAGCTTGGTCTGCCTCCAGCATGTGGACTGCAAACGCTGCGACGGTCAGTCCAGCGCCAGACACCGCCGACAGCAAATGCCATCTGACGCCCGCTAACCTCGTCACCATGCTACACCGGGCGCAGGAATGGCCCGACACCAAGCGCATGCTCGACATCGCCTTTGGTAACAGCGCACATTTCGCCGTGCATGACGCCGTCCCGCCAAGCTTTGGGGATGAAGGAGCGGCCAACCATATGCGCCTGTGTAAAGGGCATGACAGCAAAGGCGTGGAAGTGTTCGTCTATGGCCGTCCGGGCGGTAAATTCCCCGCGCGTCAACACGAACAAGCAAGCCGAGCGGTCGCCCGCCTCCACGGACTACGCCCAGAAGCCTGCGTCTTCATCGAGCAGAACCCGGCCGCAATCGAAGCGGGCGCGTTTCACAATGATGTGGTTGCAGTAGCGAACGAACATGTGCTGTTCACCCACGCAGAGGCCTTCGCCGATCAACAAGGCGCTTACGAAGCGATGCGCGCTGCCTTCCCTGCACTTGAGGTGGTCGAAGTGCCGAGCAGTGCCGTGAGCCTCGCCGAGGCGATCTGCACCTATCTGTTCAACGCTCAGCTCGTAACGCAGCCCGGCGGCGGCATGGCTCTGATCGTGCCAGAAGAATGCCGCGAAAGCGCCAGCGTATGGGCTTGGTGCGAGGATATGCTCGCCAGCAATGGGCCGATCCGCGAAGTCATTCCCGTCGATGTGCGTCAAAGCATGGCCAATGGCGGCGGTCCGGCTTGCCTGCGATTGCGCGTTGTGTGCGATCCGGCGACCGTCGATCCGCGCTTCCTCCTGACCGAGAGAAAGGCCGACATGATGGCGGGTGTGATCGAAGCCCATTGGCCTGAGCAAATCGATCCAACAGATATTGGCAGCGAAACCCTTGCAAGCTCGGTGATCGCCGCAAGAGTAGCACTGCTCACCGCGCTCGAACTCACAGAACTTGGTTAAACAAAGTTAACGCGCTTGGCGGCTGCGTCGGGCATGCTTACACTTCCTTCATCGTTAACCAATCAGCCGCGCAAAAAAGCGTTGCTGGCACAGCACTTGCACCCCAAAATGCGAAGTGTTTAACGGCGGAGAAACCATGCTGCGTAAGATCGGAAGGCTGTTTGTCATCAAGACAAGGTTTGAAGCCTTCGTGATCATTTACGCACTAGCTCTGGGCGCGACATCGCGCGGTGCCGCCTATCTTGAGCAATATCCCGGATGGGGCGGACAGCTGCTGTTCTTGGCGACCACGGGCGCTGTGTTTCTGGCCGGGGCCAAAATTCTCGACTGCTTGAAATATGAGAAGGCTGAGCGGGAGCGTGAGGCGGCAGAAAGCGTCGAGGGCTGAACGGCCGGTTGCGATCCAATTGCGAAGGTTCACCCAAACTGTTTGGCGTGGAGGTAAAGGCTCAAGTCCCGCAGGTGCCGTCCCCAATGAATTTCGAACAGCAAGCGGAAGTGCCAATGCGCATCATCTGCGCCCAGCGCGTCGTAGCGCCACGAAACCTCGCTTAGGTCCCGCACAATGTCCACCAAGTCATCTATTGCATCGCCGACTTTTGGCTTCTCGTCCAGTACGGTAGTCGGGTCTGCTGTGGCATAGTAGCCCAACTCAGGAAACCTCGCGCCGACTTCAGAATATTGCGGTAGAAAGTCGGGCATTTCCAGTTCTGCATCTGCCGGGGAGCCTTCAGGACACTCGCAGTAGGCTAGAGCCAGTCCGTCCAAGGACTGTGCAAGATGCTTATCTGACGGCGGCTCACCATCATTCACTAGCGTGATGAAACCGCGGGCACGGACAATAGTTGACGGTAAAGTCATCTTTTTTAAGTATTTGTGGACTTGCGGAATGGCAAGGTAAAGCGGCCGCTCCCATCCTCAAGAACAGACCTGAATTTCTTAGGCCATGAGTTAAGCGGGGATCTGTTGCTGGCCGCCCGCGTCCTTGTTTGATGACGGGGAGGTCCGCCGGACAAACATGCGGCCCTCGCTCACCCCATCGATTATGGGTGGGGGGTTCTGTTGCTAGGCCCCCCCGGGCCCCCGGAATCCGCTTCTGTTGCCCGGTGGGTCCAACCGCGCTTTAGCTTTGTAAATTCAGGCCGTTAAGCCGTCACATTACGCTGCGATTGCGAGTGCTTCGTTATCGTTTGCACTTATAAAAATGAGCCTTTTACGGGGTTTCTCAACCCGGGCAAAAACTACGCCTTTCAACACACGTCGATCCTAGTTCGGCCCCGTCAAAAACCTCGCAAATACCGAGAGTTATGGTGGAGCCGCCGGGTACTGCCCCCGGGTCCGTTGCATCTATTATACGCAGCAATTTATCGCCATATCCCGCAAAAACGGGCAGGACCTATATAGACCCTGCCCGCTTAATGTGAAGTGTATGTTGTTTTGTGGCTAGTTAAGCTCGGGACCGAAGTCCCGAGTGCACCCAAACAACGAAACCTTACTTTTTCAGCGCGTCACGGATTTCCGTGAGCAGGTCGATCTCGCTTGGACCTGCCTCTTCCGCTGCCTCTTCTTCTTTCTTCTCAAACTTCGCTTTTGCTTTTTCAGCGTAGCGAACCAGCAGGAAGATGATGAAGGCGAGGATCACGAAGTTGATCACCGCGGTAACAAACGCGCCCCATGCGAGAACATTGGCGCCGGCTTCGCGCGCTGCTTCCAGGCTCATGCCTGCGTCGACTTCGCCCGACAAAACGATGTATTTGTTGCTGAAATCAACATCGCCGAAGATCAAGCCGACGATCGGCATGATCAGATCAGAGGTCATCGACGCAACGATGACCGCAAATGCGCCCGCGATAATGACCGCAACGGCCAATTCCATGACGTTGCCTTTGGCGATAAAATCTTTGAATTCCGAAAACATGTTATTTTCTCCCTAGACCCGAATTCACCCGCTATTTCGCAGCAAATTCAGCCCTTGCCAAGCGCCCTGCGCCGTCCGTCCACCGCTTGAAAGCGAGCTTAGGTGTGCTATATCTATAGTACAGGACACACTTCTTGATGGTGCGCGCGCCGATCTGGCTGCGCGAGGGAAAGGGACATTCATGAACTTTAGGAATATTCGCCGCTTTGCGCTGGTCGCGGCCGCTTCTTTGGGGCTGGCCTCATGCGGAATCAACTCGGTGCCAGCCGCTGAAGAAAATGCGAAAGCCAAATGGGCCGATGTCGAGGCTCAGTTTCAGCGCCGCGCGAACCTGATCCCCAATCTGGCCGAAGTCGCTCAAGGTGCTGCTGAAAACGAGCGCGCCATCCTAACCGAGGTAACCGAGGCCCGCGCTAAAGCCACCAGCGTGAATGTCACGACTGATGACCTTGCCGATGGGGCAAAGATGGAAGAATTTGCCGCTGCACAAAGCCAGATGAGTCAAGGGATTGGCCGGCTGCTCGCCAGTTTTGAAGCCTATCCGCAGATCACTTCAACGCAGGGCTATATCACGTTGCAAAGCCAGCTTGAAGGTACGGAAAACCGGATCGCTGTTTCACTGCGCGATTACAACGAAGCCGTGCGCCAATATAACACCACGATCCGCACCTTCCCTGATACAATCGGTGCAAACATCATCCACGGCGCAGAGCCACTGGTGCCATACTCAGCAACCACTGAAGGCGCAGAAGAAGCGCCAGAGCTGGACCTGACGTCAGACTGATCGCAAAAATGTTTCGCCCCATCCTCACCGCTTTTGCGGCGCTCTTTGCGCTGCTTGCGAACCCTTTGGCAGCACAGGAATTCCCTGAACTGACCGGGCGGGTTGTTGATGCGGCGGACATTATTCCCGCTGATATCGAGGCCCAGCTCAACGCTCAACTGGAAGCATTAGAGACCCAATCTCAGCGACAGCTGGTGGTCACCACCATCCCGGACCTCCAAGGTTATGACATCAGTGATTTTGGCTATCAGCTAGGCCGCGAGTGGGGCCTAGGCGATGCCGAGCGCAATGACGGCGCGCTGCTAATTGTTGCACCCAATGATCGGAAGGTGCGGATCGAAGTCGGCTATGGCCTTGAAGGCTACTTGACCGATGCGCTGTCCTCTTTGATCATTCAGAACCAGATCATCCCGCGCTTCAAGCAAGATGATTATCCCGGCGGCATCGTTGCGGGGACAAATTCGATCGTTCAGCAATTGCAATTGCCGCCAGACGAGGCCGCTCTTGTCGCGCAGCAGGCCAGCCAATCGCGCCAGCAAAGCCAGAATGATGGCGGCTTTCCTGTGGGCGCGCTGATCTGGCTGGGATTCATGTTCTTCTTCTTCGTCCTGCCCATTTTGCGTGGACGCGGACGGCGCCGCAGATATCGCGCGAAAAAGGGCAAGGGCCCTTGGGGACGGCGCGGCGGCGATCGTGATTTGGGCGATACAGTCGGCGACATCATCCTATGGGAAGTTGGCAGCGCGATCGTTCGCGGCGCAATGAGCGGCGGCGGCGGTGGAGGCGGCTTCGGTAGCGGCGGCGGCTTTGGCGGAGGCTTTTCCGGCGGCGGCGGTTCATTTGGGGGCGGCGGCGCCTCTGGGGGATGGTGATCGATGAGCTACCTTACTGAAGCGCAGCATAAGATCGTCTCGGACGCGGTCGGCGAAGCGGAGCTTACAACCTCGGGCGAGATCCTGACCGTCCTCGCGGACCGGTCCGACGGTTATTCCGACATCTCTTTGTTTTGGGCCGCAGCGTTATCGTTCACGGCGATGAGCCTGTTTGCCGCCCTGCCCCAGCCTTTCCTGGATTTCTGGGACGGCCTGTTTGGCGGATGGGGTCATGAATGGAGCACGGGTGAGCTGGCCAGCATGACAATCGCGCTCGGCCTCATCACGTTCGTGATCGCTTGGGCCGTGCAATTGTGGGACCCGCTGCGCTTTGCGCTGATCCCCGGCCCGGTCAAAACCGCGCGCGTCCATGGCCAGGCGGTCAAACATTTCAAAGTCGGCGCAGAGGCGCGCACGCATGGCCATACCGGCATCCTCATCTACCTATCGATGCGCGAGCACCGCGCGGAAATCGTCGCAGACCAACCGATTGCCGAGAAGGTCTCGGCCGAAATCTGGGGCGAGGCGATGGCCGATATGCTGGTTGAAATCAGGCAAGGTCATATCGCCGAGGGTATGGCCGCTGGTGTGCGCGATGTTGGACAAGTACTGTCCGAGCATTTTGAGCGCGCCGATGATGACGAGAACGAGCTTCCCGACCGCTTGATCGAAGTCTAAGCATAGCCGCCATGAGCGCTGACACCCCCGGATTCGAAATCCCTGACACTGCTGACCTTGTTCGCGATATGGACGCGGACAAACCCGAAGAGGTGATGTGGGAAGGCAAGTTCATCACCGCCAAACGCCGCGGCCGGTGGGAATATGTTGGGCGTTCACGCGGAATCCGCGCCGCAGCCATCATCGCCATCGACACAGACGCTAGCGGCGAGCCTCACGTTATTCTGGTCAGCCAATACCGCGTCCCGCTCGGTCAGTTCTGCCTTGAGGTCCCAGCGGGCCTCGTCGGTGACGATGAGGGCAAGCAAGGCGAAGCCGCAGAAGAGGCGGCGCTGAGAGAGCTCGAAGAAGAAACCGGCTACACCGCGGAGCGCATGGAGAACCTGGGGGAGTTTTATTCCTCACCCGGAATGGTCAGCGAATGCTTCACTCTGCTGCGCGCACATGGCCTCAAAAAGGTCAGCGCTGGCGGCGGCACCGACAGCGAGAATATCATCACCCACCGCGTTCCGCTGAGCGAATTGCCGCGCTTCGTTGCCGATTGGCGAGCAGCCGGGCATGGGGTCGATGTACGAATATCCCTGTTCATGATGAGCGGGCTTCTAACAAAATAAATTGCTTGAGAGGATTGACGACATGCCAACCACCCGCCCCGGACGCGTAGAGGGTAAGCTCGCATTGGTAACTGGCGCGGCGCAGGGCCTTGGCCGGGCGCACAGCATGCGCCTTGCTCAAGAAGGCGCGCGCGTATTGTGCACCGATATCAATGGGCAAGGCGCGCAGGACACCGCCGCTCTGATCAATTCTGAAGTCGGCTCTGGCCATGCCTTTGGCATCAGCCACGACGTCACCGACCCGCAAGCATGGGAAGCCGCCGTCGATGCCGCTCGCGAGGAGCTGGGCGGTCTCAATGTGCTGGTCAACAATGCCGGGATCGGTGTCGCGGGCAATATTGAGACATGCGATTTTGAAGATTGGAAGCGCTGCTTTTCAATCAATGTCGATTCCATCTTTCACGGCTGTCAAAAGGCTTTGCCGCTGATGCGCGAGCATGCGCCGGGCTCGATCATCAATATCAGCTCAATCGCGGGTCTTATCGCGAGCGACACGATGCCAGCCTACAATGCGTCCAAAGCAAGCGTTTGGATGCTGTCCAAATCGATCGCGCTCCATTGCGCGAAGAAGAACATGCAAATCCGCTGCAACTCGGTGCACCCGACCTTTGTCGATACGCCGATCCTTGATGGAACGGCGCAGCATGCGGGGATCGAGAAGGATGTGCTGCTCGATAAGCTCGCACGGCAAATTCCGCTGAAATTCGTGGGCGAGCCGAATGATATCGCCAATGCTGTGCTCTATCTCGCCAGCGATGAAAGCCGCTTTATGACCGGAGCGGAAATCAAGCTCGACGGCGGTATCTCAGCGATGTGATGGGTGACGGGGCTTTCTGCTCATTGCGGCAAGCCCCTGGCGCTCTGGTCCAGATACAAAAAGAGGGGCCGTTTGGCCTCTCCCGGTTTGTTTAAGTTCGATACGCAGCGGTCCGAAAAACCGGGTCATCCGCTTGTCGTTGCTGCGTATCAGTCGGCGATCAGTCCAACTGCGATGTAGATCGGAATGGTCAGGCCAAAGCCGAGAAGTGTTGCAGCCACAAAGCCAATTCGAACGATGATGGGATCGATGCCGGTGTAGTTTGCAATGCCGGCGCTAACGCCCATCAGTTTGCCATTGTGCTTATCCAGGCGAAATCCAGCGCGCGGCGGCTTGCCATTTGGCGAGTTGGTTACGTTGTTCATGCCATCACTCCAAGTGCAAGTGCAGGAGAGGCTGGGATAATCGCCGTGGCCATGAATACAGCGGAGATTGCGAGGGCCGAGACGGCTGCAAACACGCGGCTGCTAAGGTCAATTGAAGCGAACATTTTGATTGGGTTTCCTTTAATTAGATTGGTGGTCGGTTGCTGTGTGATCAGAAGATCATGCAAACATTCCAGGTGAGCCGGGGACAATCGCGCTGGCCATTACGATGGATGAAATTGCGACTGAGAAAGCGGCTACGATCAGGCGAGAGGCGATGTCATTGCTAAACATGAGTGTGGTCCTTTTGATGAAACGTTCGACTTGGAATTAAGCGAACAATTGTGGGCTGGCTGGGAGGATCGCTGTGGCCATGAACACTGCTGAGATGGCGAGTGAGAAAGCTGCGGCGAAGAGGCGGTCTGAAGTATCGGTAGCGAACATTGTTGGTCTCCTTGGTCTTTGTTTCGTTCCTGGTGAGATTGTCTCACTGGATGCCAAACACTCTGCAGGAGCCGTGCCAAACTCGAAAAACGGCGGAATTTTACCGTTTCTGGAATTTACAAGTTTTAACTTCATGTTCATCAAAACGAAAGGTTGGGAATTTTCACCACCTATTGGGATTTAAACTTTTGGGTGGATTTTCATGGCCATTCTGCGCGCCCATGCTAACCCTGCGCGCTCTATGGCGCTCGAGAAGATTTCCCTCGAAAATTTCCGCAATCACGCGGGCAGTGAACTTTCAAAAACCGCCAAGTTCAATCTCTTGGTCGGCGACAATGGTGCTGGCAAAACCAATATTCTTGAAGCGCTGTCGCTGCTCAGTCCTGGGCGCGGCATTCGGCGCGCGGCGCTGACCGAATTGGCACGGCAGAATGCTGACGGGCCAAGCGCGGGCGGATTTGCGATTGGCGCCAGCCTGACCGAGCAAGGTCTCGTGAGCGCGCGGATCGGCACATATATGGAGCCTGACCAACCCCGCCGCCGCCTTGTGCGGATCAATGGCGCCGATGCGAGCGCCAGCGCGCTCAGCGAATGGCTGGCGATTTCCTGGCTGACCCCGACGATGGACGGCCTGTTCATGGATTCGGCCGGCGCGCGCCGCCGCTTTGTTGATCGCATGACGCTGGCGATTGAGCCGGGCCACGCCAAATCCGTCTCACAGCTGGAAACGGCTCTGCGCGAACGCAACAAACTGCTCGAAGAGCGCGGCGATGCGCGCTGGCTTGATGCGATTGAGGCTCAGGCCGCCCAGCATGGCGCGGCTGTTGCGGGTAATCGCATGGCTCTTATCGAGGCGCTAGGCGTGGAACTGTCCGCCCTTCCCGCGCAGCCCTTCGCCCGCCCCGTCCTGACATATCGCCCCGGCGGCCCAATGGAACCGCAGACTTTGTGCGATGAGCTTAGCAGGCAACGCGGGCGCGACAGAGCCGCTGGCCGCGCGCTCACTGGGCCGCACCGTGATGAGCTCGACGTGGTAATGGCGGGCTCTGGGCAATCTGCCGCCTCTTGCTCAACCGGCGAACAGAAAGCCATGCTGATCGCCATCACCCTGGCGCACGGCGTTCTGGCCGCTGAAGGACGACCATCGGTGCTGCTGCTGGATGAGGTCGCCGCTCACCTTGACCCAGTGCGCCGCGCGGCCCTGTTTGAACGTCTGGGGCAAGGCCGCGCGCAGGTCTGGATGACAGGCACAGAGCTATCGCCTTTTGCAGAGATCACAGCAGAAGCCGCCATCTGGCAGGTCAGCAAGGGCACGTTAGAGCGGCTTTAGTTCGCCGCGCTGCTCGCTCCGTCATCCTGCGGCAAAGCGGCAGAGACCTGATCCAAAGTCGCCGCGACCAAGCGATCAATCCCTTCCTCGGTCGGATGGATTCGATCCGATTGGAACAACTCCGGCTTTTGGTAGATATCTTCCAGCCAGAACGGGATCAGCGCTGCGCCATATTCGCGCGCAAGGTCGCCATACATGCTGTCAAACTCAGCCTGATATTCCGGGCCATAATTGGGCGGCGCGCGCATGCCCATCAGCAGAACCGGGATATCGCGCGCTTTCAATTCATCAAGCATGGCGACAAAGTTCGCCCGCGTTTCATCCGGTTCAATCCCGCGCAGCAGATCATTCCCGCCCAGCTCCAGGATAAACAGGTCCGGCTTTTCTTCCTGCGCATCCAGCGTGAAGGCAAGCCGCTGCCGTCCGGCAGAGCTGGTGTCGCCTGAAATGCCCGCATTGGCGACCACCGCATTGATACCGGCTGCGCGCAAAGCGTCCTGCAATTTCGCCGGATAGCTATCGTCCTTGGCAACGTTGTAGCCAGCGAACAGACTATCCCCAAACGCGACAATGCGCCGCTCAGGGCCTTCGACGGGAACTGGAGTGCCCGCTTGAGGGTTAGCAATGGGACTATCACCGCTGCCTGCACCAGCAGCGACCGTATCAGGAGCCTCACTGCCACATGCCGCCAGAGCCAGCACCAGTAAGGGTGCTGCCAGTTTTAGCGGTTTCTTCGACCAAACGCTGATGCGCATCTATGAGCCTCCGACTTCAGTATCTTGTTTGCAACCCACCCCTATGCCATCTGGACCCTGTGAAAAACCCTTCTCTCGCGATCTCCGCACGTAACCTTAAACTCACCCTCGGTTCGGCCCAAGCGCCGGTCGATATCCTGCGCGGTATCGACCTCGACATTGCCACCGGCGAAGTCGTTGCGCTGCTCGGCCCATCCGGCTCTGGGAAAAGCTCGCTTATGGCGGTGCTTTCTGGGCTGGAGCGCGCCACCAGCGGCAGCCTCGAGGTGGCAGGCGAGGACTTTGCCGACCTTGATGAGGATGGCCTAGCGCGCGCTAGGCGCGGACGGATCGGGATCGTGCTGCAAGCGTTCCATCTGCTCCCGACCATGACGGCAGCAGAAAACGTGGCCACCCCTATGGAACTGTCGGGCGGCGAGCATCCTCGCCAGCGGGCAGAAGCAGAATTGCAAGCGGTCGGCCTGGGGCACCGGATCGGCCACTATCCGACGCAATTGTCTGGTGGTGAACAACAACGCGTCGCCATTGCCCGCGCGATCGCGCCCCGCCCGAGCCTGATCTTCGCGGATGAGCCAACCGGCAATCTTGATGCGGCAACCGGCCAAGAGATCGTCGAACTGCTGTTTGAGCGCCGCGCAGAAACCGGCGCGACACTGCTGATCATCACCCACGACCCAAAGCTCGCCGAACGATGCGAGCGGGTGATCACAATGGCTGACGGCGTCATTGCGTCTGACACCTCGAACGCCGCCGGGGTCTCTGCCGCGTGAGCACTGCGGAAACTTCAGCCACGCTTTCTTGGGGCGGCGCCTGGCGGATTGCCCGGCGCGATCTCAATGCGCGCTTTCGCGGCCTGCGCCTGCTGCTGGTGTGCATATTCCTCGGCACGGCGGCCCTCGCTGCGATCGGTACGCTGACAGCGGCGATTGAGCGCGAGCTGGAATCAAACGGGCAGGAACTGCTTGGCGGCGATCTCGAAATTGAAATTTGGCAGCGCAGTCTCAACGCGGAAGAGCTCAGCGCGATTGGCGAATATGGTGAGATATCGGGCGGCACCCGCCTGCAAGCCATGGCCTCCAGCGGCGAAAACGCTGCGCCGATTGAGCTAAAGGCGGTGGACCAGAAATGGCCGCTCTATGGCACGCTCACTCTAAATGATGGCAGTGCGACCGGCGCACCAACGGGCAATAATGCCTATCTCGGCCAAGGCGCGATGGATCGGCTCGACATCACTGTCGGCGAAACCTTCCGCGTCGGCACGGTCGATCTGGTCGCCGCTGGCGTCATCGAAAACGAACCTGACCGCTTATCTGAAGGCTTCCAATTGGGGCCGACAATCATTGTCGCAGAGGACGTGCCGGGCCGTGCAGGCTTGTTGCAACCCGGCTCGCTCTATGAAAGCAAATACCGCGTCGCCTTCGCCAACCAGGCCCGCGATCCTGGCGAGGTTGAAGAAGAGCTGACCGAAGCCTTCCCCAATTCCGGTTTTGACTTCCGCACCCGCGACCGCGCTTCACCCGGCGCAGACCGCTTTGTTCAGCGCATGAGCGACTTTCTAACCCTCGTCGGCCTCGCCGCATTGGTCATTGCCGGGATCGGCATAGCGGGAGGCGTCTCGTCGTACCTGGAAGCTCGCAGAAGTAGCATCGCGACGCTCAAGGTTCTCGGTGCGTCATCTGCCGACATCGTCCGCATATACGCCATGCAAATCGCGGTTGCCGCGCTGATCGGCAGTGCAGCTGGGCTGACCGTAGGCGTGTTGGTGACGCCAGTGCTGGGCGCCGCTCTTGAAGGGTTGTTACCGGTCGAAGCTGGTTTTGTGATCGAGCCTGCACCGCTGGTGCTCGCGGCGGCTTACGGCTTGCTCGTCGCCTTTGCGTTTGCTGCGGCTCCGCTTTTGAGAGCGCGCACATTCCCAGCGATGGCGCTGATGCGCTCCAGTACCCCGTTGTCGAACACCGATTGGCGGCCGCTGCTTTGGACGGGCGGAGGCATTGCGGCCGTCTGTATCCTAGCGCTGGTCAGCACCAACCAGCTGGTCCTAACCGCTGGCTTCCTGTTTGGCGCGGGCGGCGCTTTGCTCGCGCTCGGCGCTCTCGGCATCGCAATCCAAAAGCTTGCGCGCAGTGCGCCGCGGCCCAGCAATCCGCTGCTGCGCAGCGCCCTCACTAATTTGCACCGCCCCGGCGCGCCGACCGGATCGCTGGTCACAGCACTCGGCTTCGGCCTCGCTGCATTCGTGCTGCTCGCGGCTGTTCAAAGCGCAATTGATGGCAATATCCAAAGCCGAGTGCCCGCAGAAGCGCCCGACTATTTCGTCCTCGACGTGCCGCGCGAGGGCGAAGAGACCTTCCGCAGCCTCATCAACGAGCAATTCCCCGGCTCCAATATACGCGCCGTGCCAACCTTGCGCGGATCCGTTCTCGCTTTTGGTCCCGAGGGCGCGATGCAGCGCGTCGCGGATCTTGAAGAAATCCCCGAGGGCGCATGGGCGCTGCGGGGCGAGCGCGGCCTCACCTATGCCGATGAATTGCCGGTCGGTAACAGCCTGACTGAAGGCGAATGGTGGGACGAAGGCCATTCCGGCGACCCGCTGGTCTCGATCGACGCGCAATTAGCCGAGGGCGCTGACCTTGGCATCGGTGACAAGCTGACCATTGGCGTTCTCGGCATTGAACGGACCGTCACCGTTGCCAATATCCGCGAGATCGATTGGGAAAGCATGGGCTTCAATTATGCTCTGGTCTTCTCAGAGAACGCGATTTCGGATGCGCCGCATAATCTTGCAGCGACGATTGAACTGCCCGCGTCGGCTGCCGATGATGGGCGCGGCGAATTGCTGCGTGCCATGGTGCGCGAATTCCCCTCCAGCTCTGTGGTCGAAGTGAAGGACGTGCTGACCGAGGCACGCACGATTTTGCAACAAGTCGGCCTCGCTACCTTGGCCGCCGCCGCCGTGACTGTGCTCGCCGGACTGGCCGTCCTAATGGGCGCAATTGCCGCTGCGCGGGCCGCTCGGATGCGCGACACAGTTATCCTGCGGGTGCTCGGTGCGAGCCGTAAACAAGTGCTGCTAATGCAGCTCGCCGAATACGGCCTACTAGCAGGACTGCTGGCGCTAGTTGCGCTTGGCTTGGGTTCGGCGCTCGCATGGGTGATCATAACCCAGCTGTTCGAATTTGACTGGCTGCCCGCATGGGGCGAAGTGCTGAGCGTGCTCGGCATCGGCCTGTTTATGGTGCTGGCGTTTGCTCTGGGCGGTTCTTTGCCGCTGCTGCGGGCAAAACCAGCGCAGGCGCTGAGAGAGCTTTAGGCAAAAAAGGGGGGCTTACACCAAGCAAGCCCCCCTCCCTTCAAATCTGTAAGGTCTTACTCGAAGACCGAAGAACTGGTCGGATTTTTCGGATCCGGACCAAAGCGGTTTGGTCCCGGCGTGCCCGGCAGGCACATGAGGACCAGAAAACCGATACTGGCCAGGAAACCAACAAAGGGGATCAGGCTGGCGACAATGACGCCAAGATACCACCAACCTGACATATCGCGATCGTGCAAACGGCGCACGACAACTGCGATCGAAGGAATGAAAATCGCCAAGGCGTAAATACCAAACAGGCCGAACAGCAGAGTGCTCATCATCCCGCCGCCAGACAGCGCATTTTCGATTGCTGCTGCTTCCGCCATCGGATCACCGCTCGTACTCGCCGCGAAAGATGCCGACATCATCGAAAAGACAAACGGGCCGATCAGCACCGCCGATATGATCACGTTCAAAAGTGCGAACATCCAATATTCTTTTCGCCGTGAGCGCCCCTGAAAATCGGCATAGCGTTTCAGCGGTAAAATCATCCATTCCATGTAAGTGATCCCCTCAAGTTCAACTTCGCCCCGGATCCGCGGGACGCGCACTATTTGCACCATACCTAGGTAGTAAGCGCAATGAAAAAGGGGCCCGCATCGCTGCGAGCCCCCCTCTAATGTGTTCAATCTGATCCGCTGGGATCAGAACTTGAAGCGTACAACGCCGCCGTAAGTACGTGGCTGGTTCGGATAACCCGAAACCGTGCCGGCTTGCGCGACACCATCAAACACCGTTGTGATGAACTGATCATCGGTCAGGTTACGCGCGAACGCACCCACTTCCAGACCATTGTTCAGCGCCAGTGTCATCGAAGCGTTCACAAGGTTGACTTCGCGGCTGAAGATTTGGGTGTTGCCCAAAGCAGCGTTGAAAGTCGGCAGGCCGTTGTTGATCGGCGTGTTGCTCTCATGATTATAGTCGACGCGAGTGATCAGACGCATGCCGCTGTCCCACTCGTGGGTGTAGGTCGCGCTGGTCGCGATTGCGATCTCTGGAATACCAGCAGGGGTAACGCCCGTCAGATCACCCAGAACGCTGCCTGGGAAATCATCGAACAATGGATCGAGATAGGTCAGCGCGAATGTCAGAACGAGGCCATCGGTTGGGACGATTGTCGTATCGAACTCAAGACCTTGAACCGATTGTTGACCAGCGTTTTGAAGCGCAAAACCGGTGCCGGTGAAGGCGAGGCTTTGGAAGCCTTCGATCGTTTGGTCGAACACAGCGAGGTTAAAGCCAAAGCCTTCCCACTGGCCCTTAACGCCGATTTCGTAGACTTCTGCTTCCTCTGGGCCGGCAAAGCGTGAGCCAGAAGACAGGTTTGGAAGAGCCAAGCCAGCGTCAAGGATTGGCGATGAAGGCGCAGCGAACGTCGAACCACCTGGCCCTGCAACAAAGTCGGCGCTCGACGGACGGCTGTCACGCGAGAGGTTGACTGAGCTGGCTTTGAAGCCGGTTGCGTAGCTGGCGTAGATGTTGACTTCGTTTGACACCTGATACGCAGCGCGCAGCAGATAGGTAAGCTTGTCATCGCGTGTCCGGCCATCTTCAACCGCATTTGGAATGGTAAGGAATGGTGGTTGGAACTGGAACCCTTGCAGACCAATCAACGGATTCACCGCTGGATCAAGCGCGGCAGCAAGCAGTGCGTCCTGGTTCGCTTGAGGCAGTGCTTGGAATTGGTCGCGCGTTGTAACCGCGCCCATGGTCGCGCCAGTGATGAACGCGTCAACCAGATTGATCTGACCCAATGGATCGGGGCTAAGCTGGCTCAGCGCAAAATCCTTAGAATCGTCTGTGTAGTTGAAGCCTGCAGTGAAGACGAGACCGTCGGTGGGCTCAAAATCAACCGTGCCAAATACGGAGTACGACGTGTTGTCCATGCTGAAGGTCTCTTGCGAGAGCAGCGGCGTGAGGAAAATGCTTTCCTGCGGCAGGCCGAGGCCAGCCTCAACACCGTTAAAGACCGAAGGCGCCCCAGTCAGGACGTCGGCCGGATTGCCGCCAGCGAGGAGCTCAAAAACGTCGCGGATTTGGCTGCCGTTTTGGATCGCGCTGTCTTGCGAGATGGACTCGTCGAAATAGTAACCGCCAAGCAGGAAGTTGATCGGACCGTCAAAGTCTGAGGTGATCCGGAATTCCTGAGTAAACGTATCAACTGCCTGATCGCGCGTTTCCGTTGCGATTGAAGCGCTGGTGTAATCGATGTCCGACAGGAAGAAGTTGCGCAGTTCGCGGTAAGCCGTGATCGACGTCAACGAGATCGCGCCAAACTCGTAATCCACCTGGACCGAGCCGCCGTAGTTTTCGACCTGGTTGGTCGGCACAAAGTTCAGGAACGCTTCGCGATCGAAGAAATCTGCTGGAGCGCCGATTTGACCGCCCACGGCGTTGATCGCGCCGGAAACTGGACCAGACACAAGCGTGCCAACCTGGCAGCAAACTTCGTCAATTTCGGAATAATCGACAATTGCACGGATTTTGAGATCCGGTGTTGGTTCGAACAAGAGCTGACCACGGACGGCATAGCGATCGCGGTTATTTTGCTCTTCATCAAGATTGACGATGGTCGAATAGCCATCGCGGCGTTGGTAGTTCCCGTCGAGCGAGAATGCGATGTTCTCGGTCAACGGACCAGTCACGTCACCTTTAAGAACGACGGTATTGAAGTTGCCATAAACAGCTTCAACGCTGCCGCCGAACTCGAACTGAGGCTCGCGCGTGACAACCGAGATAACGCCGGCTGATGCGTTCTTACCAAACAGGGTAGATTGCGGGCCGTTCAGCACCTCGATGCGCTGAACATTGGGAAGATCGCCCAATGCAGCGGCAGAGCGCGAGCGGAACACGCCGTCGATGAAGACGCCAACCGATGGCTCGATACCAAAGTTGTTATCGCCGTTACCGAAACCACGAATAATGAAGGTCGATGCGGATGATGTCTGCAACTGGCTGACCCGGAGTGACGGGGTGACAGTTTGCAAGTCGAGGACGTCGCGAATTTGCGCGTTCTGGAGTGTCTCACCAGAGGTAACCGAAACAGAGATCGGCGTCTCTTGCAGCGTTTGCTCACGCTTGGATGCGGTAACAATGATCTGATTTGATGATGACGCGTCAGGTGCATCAACAACATCAGTTTCTGCATCTTGCGCAGCAGCCATTGTTGGCGCGCCAAGCGCAATTGCTGCTGCGCCTGTCATCAGGGCAAGACGTTGTAGGCCGGCAGAACCGGTCGAAATCGAACGCATAGGAACTCCTCTCCAATTTAATCTGGCAGGCCGTATCTCCAAATACGTTAACATCCCTGCCAATCCTGCACACAGATAGGGCAGTGCCCGCGGTGCCACAAGCGACAAACCCCACTAAACGGTGGGTTGCAACGGTCAGTGTGGCATCGGCGACACAGTGCAAAATTGCTGCACTGCGATGACTTTTCGCGTCTCAATCGCTTGCCGTAACGGCGAGCCTGCGCTAGGCGCGCCAGCAATGCTGCATCGCAGCACATGTTTTACTATAAAATGGGCGGGATTTTAGGGCGTCAATTGGGCGCCAGCATCCGCCAATTTCTGTGTTTCTGGCCATCCGGCTTTACTGCTGGCCTTTATTCGAAAGCGTTTTTCAATGTCCGCCTCTCAAGCTCGCGCCCTGCGCAACATCGCCATCATCGCGCACGTCGACCACGGCAAAACCACTTTGGTCGATCAACTCTTCCGCCAGTCCGGCACGTTCCGTGAGAACCAGCGGATCGAAGAACGCGCAATGGATTCCGGCGATCTGGAGAAAGAACGCGGAATTACTATTCTCGCGAAATGCACCAGCGTTGAGTGGGACGGCGCCAATGGCGAAACCACCCGCATCAACATTGTCGACACCCCCGGTCACGCCGACTTTGGCGCCGAAGTTGAGCGTATTCTAAGCATGGTCGATGGGGTTATCCTGCTGGTCGACAGCGCAGAAGGCGCCATGCCGCAAACCAAATTCGTAACAGGCAAGGCGCTGGCACTCGGCCTGAAACCGATTGTGGTCGTCAACAAGGTCGATCGCCCCGATGGCCGCGGCCAAGAGGTCTTGGACGAAGTGTTTGACCTGTTCGTCTCGCTTGACGCGAACGACGAACAGCTCGACTTCCCAGTGCTATTCGCCTCAGGCCGCGATGGCTATGCCAGCGAAGATCCAGAGGCTCGTGAAGGCACCCTCGCCCCGCTGTTCGAACGCATCATCGCGCATGTGCCAGCCCCTGGCCTCGACACCGACGGGCCGTTCAGCTTCCTCGCGACGCTGCTTGACCGCGATAACTTCATGGGCCGCGTGCTGACTGGCCGCGTCCAATCGGGCGGCCTTAAGGTCAACGATCCGATCCACGCGATTGATGTCGATGGCAATGTCGTCGAGGTTGGCCGCGCGACCAAGCTGATGAGCTTTGACGGGCTCGAGCGTGTTCCGGTTGAGAGCGCGCAGGCGGGTGACATCATCGCGCTTGCTGGGCTTGAAAAAGCGACGGTTTCGAACACGATCGCTGATCCAGCGGTGAAAGAACCAATCGCTGCACAACCAATTGACCCACCTACCCTTGCGATGCGCTTTGCAGTTAATGACAGCCCGCTGGCCGGGCTTGAAGGTAGCAAGGTAACCAGCCGGATGATCCGGGACCGTCTGCTACGCGAAGCAGAGACCAATGTTGCGATCCGCATCACCGAAAGCGACGACAAGGACAGCTTTGAAGTTGCTGGACGCGGCGAGTTGCAGCTCGGTGTTTTGATCGAAACCATGCGCCGCGAAGGCTTTGAGTTGGGCATTTCGCGCCCGAAGGTGCTGTTCCGCGAAGAAGATGGTCAGCGCATGGAGCCATATGAGACGGTCGTCATCGATGTGGATGACGAGCATTCCGGCACTGTCGTTGAGAAAATGCAAAAGCGTAAGGCGGACCTCACCGAAATGCGCCCGTCTGGCGCGGGCAAGACCCGCATCACCTTCTCCGCTCCGTCGCGCGGCCTGATCGGCTATCACGGCGAGTTCCTGTCCGACACTCGCGGCACAGGTATTATGAACCGTCTGTTTGAGAAATACGGCCCTTACAAAGGCGCCGTTGGCGGCCGCAATAACGGCGTCCTCATCTCCAACGGCAATGGCGAGACCAACGCCTATGCACTCAACATGCTGGAAGAGCGCGGCGAATTGTTCGTTGGAGCAACCGTGAAAGTCTATGAGGGCATGGTGATCGGCGAAAACGCCAAGCCGGATGACCTTGAGGTCAACCCGATGAAGGCCAAGCAGCTTTCCAACGTTCGCTCATCCGGCAAGGATGACGCGATCCGTCTCACACCGCCTCGGCGGATGAGCCTGGAGCAGTCGATTGCTTACATCGATGACGATGAAATGGTTGAAGTGACACCGGAATCCATCCGCCTTCGCAAATCTTCTTTGTGCCCGCATGAGCGCAAGAAACTGAAGCGCAAGAAAGATGCCGCCTAAGCTGTTGCAGTTTTGCTACAGCTCGGGAGGATGCAACTAACATCACCTAAGCTTTTGTATTTAGAAGTTTTTCAAAATAGGTTCAGGAATCAAAACTGAATCTGTGCATTCGTGTGCGTGAAAATTTGCATCACGAAACCCACGGACTCTTCCCTTCGCTCAATCTGCGCGTATTAAAGCAGATGAGAGAGAGGAGACCCCCTGTTATGAAAAGCTCTAAGACTTTGTTCAAATTGTCTTGTGCGATTGCCGCCATTGGTGTGGCAACGCCAGCTCTTGCGCAGCAGCAAGAGACAGTCACCAGCGACAACACTGCCGTAGAAAGCGGCGATGATAACGAGATTATCGTCACTGGTTCATTCATTCGCCGTCAGTCTCAAGCTGACCTGGCATCCCCATTGGCCACTGTTGATAGCGGCGCGATCGCAGATATCGGCGCGCAAAACATCGGTGAGATTACACAGTCGCTGACAATCAACAGCGGTGCACAGAACAACCCGGACGCGTTCACCCAGGGCGGCACAACCGGCACCTCAAACATCAACCTGCGCGGCCTTGGCGTTGCGTCGACACTGATCCTGCTGAACGGCAAGCGTCAGACTTTGTCTGCATCGCCAACCAACGACGGGATCAACTTCGTCGACACCAGCTCGCTGGTTCCGCTGATCGCGGTTGAGCGCGTGGAGATCCTGAAAGACGGCGCATCGTCGCTTTACGGTTCTGACGCGGTTGCCGGCGTGGTGAACTTCATCACCCGCGACGATTACGAAGGCCTGCTGGTCTCTGGCGAATACACAGAACACCTCAGCACAGGCGATTACAGCGAGTACAACATTCAAGCGCTCGCTGGCGCGGCCTTTGGCGACCTCAACCTGGTTGCAGCGGTAAGCTATGTTGACCGTTCGCCGCTCACAACAGCCGAACGCCGCCTGTCTGTGCCAGCCAACGACACCTCAGCGCTGGGTAATCCCGGTTCGTTCTTCGGAGTGCCAGGTGCTCCTGCCGGCGCTCCAACGCTCGATCCAGGTTGCGCGGGTGCCGGTGGCATCCCGCTGCCTGCTAGCGCCGCTGCCGCCCCGCTTTTGCCAGCTGGCATTGGTTTTTGTGGCTTCGACTTCGGTGAGTTCTTCAACCTTGTTCCAGACGAAGAGCGCCTTACCGCTTATGTCTCGGCGAAGGCAGATCTTTCTGACTCGGTCCGTTTCAGGGCAGAGGTTAGCTATGCGGACAACACGGCGCGGCGCGGCAACTCGCCGACCTTCCCGTTCTTGCAGCTCGGCCAGGCGGTTGTCCCAACCTTCAACCCAAACAACCCGTTCGGTGCGAATGTCGTGTTCTTCGGCCGTGCAAGTGGTAACGGCGGAGAAGTTTCACCCGCTCTGTTTGAATCGCAGACCTTGCGGATCTCGTCGACATTGGAAGGTGACTTTGAATCGGGCCTGCTGTCGAACGGTCGCTGGAACGTAAACCTGACCTTTGCGGACAATGACTTCACCGGAAACACCGAAGACACAGTTCGCGATCGTTTTGCTTGCGCACTGCGCGGTTTCAACGCGGTGCCAGCGTTCAACGCCGCGACTGGCCTTGATTGTACCGCCTCCAACCCGTTCCTGACGGCCAACGGCGCTGCAATCCCTGCTGATGGCACCTTCTTCAACCCATTCGCAACGGCACTTGCTGGCGGTGGCAACACCAACGCAGCTCTGCTCGACTACATCACCGAATTCGCGGTTTCTAACCGTGATGCGGAACTGTTCGTTGCAGAGGGCTATGTCTCGGGTGAGATCGCTGAGCTTCCAGCGGGACCAATCGGCATCGCGATCGGCGTGCAATATCGCGAACAGCGGATTTCCGCGACGTTCGACGATATTTCAGAAGGCGACGGCTTTGCCTTCCTGATCGGTGAACAAGCATTCGCTGGTGCGCAAGACGTCTATGCGATCTTCGGCGAACTGGCTGTTCCAATCACCGATTGGGCTGACCTTCAGCTGGCCCTTCGCTTCGAAGATTACGGCACTGATGGCGGCGACACGCTCGATCCAAAGATCGCGTTGCTGCTCCGTCCAACCGATTGGATCTCACTGCGCGGGTCGTTCTCGACCTCGTTCCGTGCGCCGTCGACCTTCCAGCAGCAAGGTCAGTCGACCACACTGCAACAGGTTACCGACCCACTCGCGGGCAACGCATTTGTCGCCGTTCGCGCCGTTGGCAACCCGAACCTGGTTCCAGAGGACTCAACCGCTTACAACCTGGGCTTCACGCTCCAGCCAATCAGCGGCCTTGAGATCAGCGCAGACTATTACAATTTCGATTTCCAAAACGCGATTGTTCAAACCTCTGCGCAAGCTCTGGTGAACGCCGATCCAAACGGCCCGGACATCATTCGCAGCCCGGCTGGCACGATCATTCAGGTCAACAACAGCTATGCGAATGCTGCCAGTGTCGAAACCTCAGGGATTGATTTCTCAATCCGCTACGCGATCGATGTAGGCGCTGCTCGGATCACACCGAGCTTCGAAGGCAATTACGTACTAAGCTACGATCTGCAGGAAACTGTAGGCGGACCTAGCATCGACGGTACTGGAAACCGCAACTTCACCAATTTCGGCTCACCGACGCCGGAATTGCGCTTCAACGCTGGTCTCCAATTTGAAGCGGGTGCGCACTCCTTCAACGTCTTTGGCCGTTACATCGACAGCTATCTCGACGATCAAAATGGCGGAGCGGACATCGACAGCGATTTCCGGGTCGATGTTCAGTACAGCCTCGCCATCAACGAGCTGTTTGACCGCGACAAGGCCGTCACGCTAACCGCTGGTGTTCGCAACGTCTTTGGTGTGACCGCACCTAACGTAGCAACCAATGGCGGCTTTGACAGCCGGGTCGCAGATCCGCGCGGCGCCGTTGGCACCGTCGGTCTGGTTGCTGAATTCTAAGACAAGACTTGCAGGCTGAGCTTCGGCTTGGCCCAGCCCAAGACACTTAAGAGCCCCGGGCGCATATCGCGCTCGGGGCTCTTCTTATGCGCGCGAAAAAATTTCGCTTTTTTGTGTAACCAAGCATGGCAGGGCGGCGAACTTCATTACGACCCGTCGGCACTCTGCCGATAATCCGTTTTGGAGATCACAAAAATGATGCGTTTCTTTGCCCTTATCGCTGCCATTGGCGCCATCACCATTGGTGCGATGCAACTCTCTGCCAAGTCTGACACATCCGGCTGGCAAACCTATGACGCGGCAGAATTTGCCATGGCACAGGGCAAAGGCAAGACCATCGTGGTTGATGTCTATGCTGACTGGTGCCCGACCTGCCGCGCTCAGGCCCCGATCCTTGATGAACTTCGCAGTGAAAAGGCAAGCGCGAACGTACAATTCGTCAAAGTGGACTTCGACGATGAAAAGGCATTCCTGCGCAAGCACCGCATCCCGCGTCAGTCGACCGTTCTCGTATTCAAAGGCGAAAAGGAAGTTGCCCGCACCATCGCGGAAACGAACCGCACTCGTCTGCGCAGCGCAATTCTAAAAGCGCTCTAATCCACCGCGTTTGCGCGCGGCCAATGCCGCGCGCGCATCATAGAAAGCTGAAGGCAATGCCATGCTAGGCAGCACGCTCTTATCCTTTGTCGCCGGTCTGGTGACGATCCTGAACCCTTGCGTGCTGCCGCTGGTGCCGATCTTGGTCGCATCAGCCCTGGGCAAGAGCAAGTTTGGCCCCCTCGCCCTGGCGGCGGGTCTGGTCACCAGTTTCACCCTGTTTGGCTTCACCGTGATCGCGTTTGGATATTCCATCGGGATCAATGAGCAAGCGATCCGCCTGTTCGCTGGCGCATTGTTGGCGGTGGCGGGAGTCGTTCTACTGGTCCCGCAAGCGCAGGTGGCAATCAGCGCTGCCGCCGCGCCGATCTCAAACTTCGGCAATCAGCGCCTGTCCAAACTAAGCGGCGACGGCGCTGGCGGACAGTTCGCCATCGGCCTGCTGCTCGGCATCGTTTGGGCACCCTGCGTTGGCCCGACACTCGGCGTTGCAATCGCAGCGGCCAGCCAAGGGCAGGACTTGCTGGCGAGCTTCTTCATCTTCTTCGTCTTCGGATTGGGCGTTGCAACCTCGATCCTCGCATTCGCCTATGGTTCACGCAAAGCCATTGGAGAGCGCCGCAAGACGATGATGACGCTGGCGAAGTACGGCAAGCCTCTGTTTGGCATCACTCTGCTGCTGGTTGGCGTCATGGTGCTCACGGGCTTCGACAAAGTGATCGAGATTGCTCTGCTCGATGCCCTGCCCCAGGGTTTGATTGAGTTCACGACGCGCTTCTAGTTCGTGCGCTCCCTCATCGCTAGCCAACTCTGGACCGCCTGAGTTCACCTTTCTATGCTCGCCCATCAGAACTTTGATGGAGGGCGAGATGGCAGAAACAGACGAGCCGCGGATTACCGGACTAGGCGGCGTATTTTACGTGGTCGATGATCCGGCGGCGACGCGCGAATGGTACCGCGACACTTTGGGTCTGGACGGCGAATATGGGCCGCAGCTGGCTTGGGCCGAAGAGCCCAAGACCAACCCCTATTCCCTCATCAGCCATTTTGCCGACGGCACATATATCAAGCCCGGTAAGAACGGCTTTATGATCAACCTTCGAGTGAATGATCTCGATGGCTTTGTCGCCAAGCTGAAGAAGAAGGGTGTAAAAATCCTCGATAAGGCTGATGAGGGATATGGCAAATTTGCCTGGCTGCTCGATCCAAACGGCATCAAGATCGAATTGTGGGAGCAGGTGGCGGACGAATTGCCTTAGGCCTGAGGTCAACATCCCCAGCTCTGCGATAAGGCAGCTAAATCCCGCGGCGGGCTGCATGGGCGTATGGTCCCGTGGATTGGCAAAGTCAGTATGGTTAGCACGTTGTTAACCATATCTGCGGCATGCAGGCGGGACCATGAAACGCACCTTAGCAAATCAAGACCTTCCGCTTAGTCGCGAACCCAGCCTCGCGGTCGCCACGCGCGTCATTATCCTTACCGCTAGTGCGGCCGCTCTGGCAGGCTGCGGCATATTACCCTCCTCGAATGGCTCGCCATCGCGTACGGGTAGCAAACCACCCGTCAGTTCAACGCAGGGCGACATCTCAAACCGAGCAGCTGATCGCACTTGCTTTGCCCAGCTCAGCGCATCGGGCGTCCGCTTTGATCCTCTGCCAGATGCTTACGGCGCACCGGGTTGCAGCACACTTGGCACTGTGCAGCTCTCAGCCCTGGCGGGTGATCGCTCGCGATTTGGGATCAGCAATATCGGCCCTGTGCAATGCCGCACGGCCAGCGCGTTTAATGGATGGGCACGATTTGGCGTTGACCGAGCTGCCCGGCAAATTCTGGGCAGCGGCCTAGAGCGGATCGAAACCATGGGATCTTACTCATGCCGCAATGTCGCTGGCACCTCGCGCCGCTCCGCCCATGCCCGCGCAGAGGCGATCGATATTTCCGGCTTCGTTCTGAAAGATGGCCGCCGCATCAGCGTACAAGGCGATTGGTCGCGCGGCAGCGCAGCGGAACGCGAGTTCCTCAGGGTGGTGCATAAGAGTGCCTGCAAACGCTTCGGAACGGTGCTCGGGCCCGATTACAACCGCGCCCATGAAGACCATTTCCACGTCGAAGGCACAGACGGCAGCTTCTGTCGCTAAGCCGACTGGATCAGCGACTTCAGAGTCGGCGGGCGCCATAGCCTAGTAACAGGCCATCGCCCCTCGCCGCGCCTACTCAACCGGCATCTCCGGCTCCAGCTTCGCCTCTATCTTCAGGCGCACCGCCTCAGCTGCATGTCTAGCGCCCAGCTTGCTCATCATATTGGCGCGGTGGATTTCAACGGTGCGTGGGCTGATGTCGAGCTCTCTTGCGATCACCTTATTGCTGCTGCCCTCGGCCAGCCAATCGAGCACCTCGCGCTCTCTATTGGAAAGGCTGGAAATGCGGCTGCGTGCCTCGATCATGCGACGACGCGCCGCGCCGAACACTTCAGCTTCTTTCTCAATTCGGGTGAGGCATCGCGAAAAGCGTTCTGGATCGATCGGCATCAGTAAGTAATCGAGCGCACCGGCCTTGATCGCTTCAACGATACGGCCCGGCTTTGGCTGCTCCTCAACGGCAATCAGCGGCAGCCAAACGCCCAGCTTGCTGAGCCGTTCGAGGATCATGGCAACACCACCTTCCTCGATCGCATCGCGAGCAATTATGATCCCATCTCGCGGCGGATGCGCCGAAAGATCACTTAGATCGCCATAGACTTCGCAGTGGTGGCCAAGGGCAAACCCTGCGCGAGACAATTCCGCCCTATGACGGCTGGAAGAGTCGATGAAGTGGAGGATGGCTTTGCGTGTCATTCATCTTGAATGCGCACTTCCCCATATGGAATCATCCCGAGTTTGATCCGTTGTCAAGTAGACCTGAACTGGCTCGGAGGGGACCGCGAGGTCCAAAATGGATGCAACAGCTTGTGTAGGCGCTCAGTGTTTTCGCGGATCAGGTCAAATCACTAGATTTTCGGGGCGAAACTGTAATCCGGCAAAGAGTGAAATGCCGATTTTAGCGCATCGCCCCAGCTCGATGAGATCGAGTCGAAATAGGGATCATCATGCGTAATCCGGTGCTGATGCGTTGGCGCAAAGTCATCGCGGCCAATCACCATCAGGTCGAGCGGCAGCCCGACCGACAGGTTCGCCTTAAGCGTGCTGTCGAACGACACCATCAGCAATTTCACCGCATCTTCAAAGCTCATGTCGCGGTCATAGCCGCGCAGGATAATCGGGCGGCCGTATTTAGTTTCGCCAATCTGGAAGAACGGTGTGTCGAGACTGGCTTCGATGAAATTACCCTCTGGGTAGATCATGAACAATCGCGGCTCCATGCCTGCGATCTGGCCAGCGACGATGATCGTGGCGGTGAACTTGCCCCGCCCTCGGTCTCCATTGGCGCTTTGACGTTCTTCGATCGTCGTGCGCAGCAGCTTGCCAATGTCAGAGGCGACCTGAAACATGGTCGGCGATTTGAACAAAGTGTTCTCGCGCTCGTCAGGCTCTTTGGTGCGTTCCTCCAGCTTACCAATCACGGCTTGGGTGGTGGCCAAATTGCCAGCGGTCATGACGGTAATCATACGCTCGCCCGGGACGCTCCAATGGAACATCTTGCGGAACACCGAAATGTTGTCGACGCCCGAATTGGTGCGCGTGTCGCTCATCAAAACCAGGCCGCGGTCCAGCATCATGCCAACGCAATATGTCATATGATTCTCTTATAGTTATTAGAGGGCGCAATTAGCTGACTTGCCTCACGCCGCAAAGCGATATTGTGTGCTCCTATTGCTGGCTTTGCTGTTCTACGGCAACTTCGACCTTGAGCGATTGCTGGGCCGATCCAAAGCTGATCCCAGTGACCGGAGCGGCGTCGCGGTAGTCTCGGCCCGTGGCAACGCGAACATAACGCGGATCGGGGCTGATCCCGTTAGAGATATCAAATCCGACCCAGCCCAGCCCATCAATATGCGCTTCGGCCCAGGCGTGGCTGGCCTCTTGATCGATCCGATCATTCATCATCAGATAGCCGCTGACATAGCGGGCAGGAATATCGGCCATGCGCGCAGCGGCAAGGAAGATATGCGTGTGGTCCTGACACACTCCCTCGCCCGCCTCAATCGCCTCTTCTGACGTCGTGCTGACCCCGGTGGAGCCGGTGCGGTAGGCGACCTGATCACGGATAGCTGCGGAGAGTGCGTGGAGGAAATTGAGCTTGTCGCTCTGACCATCACCCTCGCCGGTGTCCACTTCGCGCACAAGCGCGCGCAGTTTTGGACCCGGCTTGGTCAGCTTGGTTTGGCCCAGAAAGCTCCACAGCGGCAAGTGGCCCGAATGGCGGCCAATGACGCCCGCATTGTCTTCCGTCTCCACCACGCCGCGGCAGGTCACGCTCACCTCCTGAGCGCCGGGCTCCAGCGCGATCAGCGTGACAGTGTTGAAATGCTGGTCGTCATATTCCAGCTCGCTGTGCGCGTTTTCATACTCCATCTGCCAATCCAGGATCTTTTGACCCTGTGTCTCTTTCGGCGTCAGGCGCAGCCGCTGAAGCGCGTGGACCACGGGATCAGTGAAGCTGTAGCGGGTGGTGTGGCGGATTGAGAGACGCATCAGTGGTGGAACCTGTAATCGCTGGCAATCGCGGTGCTGATCGCGACATTGCTATGCATGAAACTCAGCAGGAAATCGTGCAGGCCTTGGTCGAATATCTGGTCCACGGTGATATCGGCAATCTCCATATCGGCCTCTCGCATCAGAGAATTGCACTCGCCCTCGCGCCCATGAATACGGGCCAAGGCGGCCAATTGATCGCGCAGCGCGCTGCGGCAAAAGGCCAGGCTGCGCGGGAAGCGATCATCCAGCACCAGGAATTCAACAATGCCGCGCGCTTCGATCCGTCCGGCGTGCAGCCAAGTGTAGGCGCTCGCCCCGGCGACGGAGCGCAGCACTTGCTCCCATTGCCCGCTGTCAATCCGCGAGCCAACATGGCCAAGCGTTGGCAGCAGCAGGTAGTACTTCATATCGAGGATGCGCGCCGTGCTTTCCGCGCGTTCGATAAAGGTGCCAGCGCGCGCAAAGTGGTAGGCTTCATTGCGCAGCATTGAGCCCTCCACTGCGCCGTGCACCAGCGTGCCCGCGCGGCGGATCATGGCAACCACATCGCCGACGGAATTTTGCCCGACCGGGCGCCTCAGCGCGTCTTCCAGCGCCATCCAGTTCTCATTGACCGCAGCCCAGACTTCGCTGGAGATATTGGTCCGCGCCATGCGCGCATTGGTCCGCACATCGCCAAACATTTCGCGCACGCTGGCCGGGTTATCGCGGTCGCGCAGGATGAAGTTCCACACCTGCTGCCCGGTGTAATCCTCATGCGAGGTTTCATAGGCTGCCCGCTGACCAGAGGTCGCGATGACAGAGCGCCATTCTTCCTCGGCCGTCGCGGTGTCCCGGGTCAGCGCCATGCGCAGCCCCGCTTCTAAAAGCCGCGCAGTGTTTTCGGCCCGCTCCAGATAGCGGAACATCCAAAACATGCCATTGGCGGTGCGTCCTAACATCGTGCCGTTCCCCGCCCCTAGTCCTTCAGGACCCAAGTGTCTTTGGTGCCGCCGCCCTGGCTGGAATTGACCACCAACGAGCCATCTTTGAGGGCTACACGGGTCAAACCGCCCGGCGTGATGTCGATGCCGTCAGGCGACACCAACACGAACGGGCGCAGGTCGACGTGACGCGGCGCGAGCCCCTTGCGAGTGAAGATCGGACAGGTCGACAAGGCCAGCGTCGGCTGAGCGATGTAGTTTTCCGGGTTGGCTTCCAGCTTGGCACGGAATTTCTTGATCTCGCGCTTCGATGCGGTCGGCCCGATCAGCATGCCGTAGCCGCCAGAGCCATGAACTTCTTTCACCACCAGTTCGTCCAGATTGTCGAGCACATAGGCCAAGCTGTCATCATCGGCGCAGCGCCACGTTTGCACATTGGGCAACAGCGGCTTCTCGCCCGTGTAGAACTCTACGATCTCTGGCATGAAGCTGTAGATCGCCTTGTCGTCCGATACGCCCGTGCCCGGCGCATTGGCGATGGTGACATTGCCCGCGCGATAAACGTCCATGATGCCGGGAATGCCCAGCACGCTGTCCGGATTGAATGTCAGCGGGTCGAGATAATCGTCATCCACCCGGCGATAGATCACATCCACTTGAGCATAGCCATCGGTGCAGCGCATTTGCACCTTGCCATCGACCACGCGCAGATCGCTCGCCTCAACGAGGGTGGCACCCATCTGATCAGCCAGAAAGGCGTGCTCGAAATAGGCCGAATTGTAGATGCCCGGCGTCAGCACCGTGACGTTCGGCTTACCCCTCGTGCCCTCCGGCGCGCATGCGGCCAGGCTGCGCGCAAGGCGTCGCGGATAGTTTGAGACGCTCTCCACCCCGATGCGGGAGAAGAGATCCGGGAACATCGACATCATCGTCTCGCGGTTTTCAAGCATGTAGGACACGCCCGATGGGGTCCGCGCGTTGTCTTCCAGCACGAAGAATTCATCCGGCCCGGTGCGCACCAGATCAATGCCGACGATATGCGTGTAAATCCCGCCCGGCGGGGTGAAGCCGACCATATTGGGCAGCCATGCGTCATTATTGCGCAGCAGCCGCTCTGGCAGGCGGCCAGCGCGAATGATCTCCTGCCGGTGGTACAGATCATAAAGGAAGGCGTTGAGCGCGCGCACGCGCTGCTCAATCCCCTTGGTCAGCCGCCGCCATTCACCCGCCGTGATAATGCGCGGGACCATATCGAACGGGATCAGGCGCTCTTCGGCCTCATCCTCACCATAGACATTGAAGGTAATCCCGGTGCGGCGAAAGCTCTCGTCCGCATCCTTGGCTTTGCGGCGCAGAAGGTCATTCTTCTGCTCGCTATACCATGATGAATAATCAGCATAGGCCGTGCGCGGCGCCCCATCGGGGTCAAACATCTCATCAAATTGGGAAGCTGACAGAACCGATTACCCCTAAGAATTGCGCGCTATGCAAGGATGCTAAGCATTATTGCGCAGTCCCACAAGCAAAGGTTCAATCGCGATTGAGTTCCTCAAGAACGGCAGAAATCGCCTCTTCCGAATAAGAAAAGCCGATATGCGTGCAGCGCAGGGCAACCGCACGGTCGCGTTCCTCTGCTGTGCCGCAGGCGGCGCGCGGGGCAATCATCCCGTCGCGAGGGCTCCACAAGGCAATGGTTTCAACCGGCGGCTTTTCGCCCAGCTCCGTATCAATTGGCGGATCATCGACCGAGTGGCCGGTAACAAATTGATAGGCGCGCCAGACATTGTTGGCCCGTGGGTCACCCGAGAACGGTGATCCCATCGTGATCACTTTGGCGACCGCCTGCGGTTGGCGCTTGGCCAGCTCGCGCGCAAATATCCCGCCAAGACTCCAGCCGAGCAGCACGACCGGCTCTCCGGCCCGCTCGCTTAAATCGAGCAAACGCTTCTCCAGGCTGGCGAGATTTTCCTCGCTCGGCCCCAGGTTAAACCCAAGACCCCAGCGTTTCGCAGTGTGGCCTGCGCGCTCCAATTGCCGCGCCATAAAGCGCATACGCAAAGGGTGCGTCATAAATCCGGGCAGAACCATGATCGTGCGCGGATGCTTGGCGCGCTCAATTTCGATCTTGCGACGCGGGCGATTGACCACTTCGGCCAGCACCTCCGCCTCACCCAGAAATTGCCGCAGGCTGGGCCGCGGTGCGCGCTCTTCCTCTGGCTGGCGCGCCAGCGCGATCCGACGCGCAAACTCATCACGCGTCCACAGCGAGGATTTCAATTCGGCAAGAGTAGCGAGTGAGGCCATGATCTTAGAACAAATCCCTTGGCAGAGCAGCGAGACTTACGGAGCGAAATTATCTTTCCTCCCGCAAATTACGCTGCGTGGGTGAACGCTTGGTGAAGCGTATTTTCGCCCGATCACCGCTCCGCCACGGCTCACAGATCATGGCCTCAAAGCGACTTAGCCCGCTGGGCAATCGCCGATGCGTTCGCTGGCGATGTTCATCGTCATCTTCATATCGCCCATGCCGGCCATATTGCCTTCCATCGACATGGTCATATCCATGCTGGTTTCGGTGCCAGTGCCGTCCAGGGTCATTTTCATCGGCCCTTGGCCCGCCGCATTGCAGCTCATTTCGGCACTGATTTTGCCGCCATCCATCACGAACTTTGTGGTTTCGCAGTCATCGCCCTGCGGGCCCTTGGCCATTTCCTCAAAGCCTTTTTCCGCATCCTCTTCGGTTAGGCAGCTCTCGGATGTCTGGTTATCCATGCCGCCTTTCATCATCTCTATTGCTTCTGGCGGCGCGCCGGGAATTTCAACGTTGATCAGCTTAGTGGTGGAGCGATATTGCCCTGGTTTTGGTTTGATCGCCTCACCAGACACCTCGGCCATCTCTTCGTTCGACACCACGCCGTCACCATCCGCATCGGCATCGGTTGGCCCAGAACACGCTGCAATCGCTCCGGCGAGCGCCAACACACTTACAATCCGCTTCATATCCAAATTCCCTCCAGAAAGACTATTCATAGTGCTATCTGTCAGAGCGCCACTTCACAAGCGCGCATCCGCGCCGCATATGTCTTTGCATGTCCGAACTCGTCATCCGCCGAGGGTTAGAAGAACCCGACACCTCTGGGGATTTCACCCCGCACCGCCCTGATCGTCCTGAGAAAAGCGATCCGGGCAGGCCCTTCAAAATCGTCTCTGAATATGAGCCCGCGGGCGACCAACCCACGGCCATCGCAGAGCTGGTGGAGGGCGCGAATGCGGGCGAAAAGACGCAAACCCTGCTGGGCGTGACCGGGTCGGGCAAGACCTTCACCATGGCGAAAGTGATCGAGGCGACGCAGCGCCCTGCCCTGATCCTGGCCCCTAACAAGATCCTCGCTGCGCAGCTTTATGGCGAGTTTAAAAGCTTCTTTCCCGAGAATGCGGTCGAATATTTCGTCTCCTATTACGACTATTACCAGCCAGAGGCCTACGTCCCGCGTTCTGACACCTATATCGAGAAAGAAAGCTCGGTGAACGAGGCGATCGACCGGATGCGCCACGCGGCCACCCGGGCACTGCTGGAACGCGACGATGTGATCATCGTCGCCTCGGTATCGTGCCTCTACGGCATCGGCTCGGTCGAGACCTATTCGGCGATGATCTTCGACATAAAAAAGGAAGAAACCGTCGATCAGCGCGAGCTGATCCGCAAGCTCGTCGCCCTCCAATACAAGCGCAATGATGCCGCCTTTCAGCGCGGCACTTTCCGCGTGCGCGGCGACAATCTGGAGCTTTACCCTTCGCACTATGAAGACATGGCATGGCGCATCAGCTTCTTTGGCGACGAGATCGAAGAGATCGCTGAATTTGATCCGCTGACGGGCAAAAAAGGCGCGAACCTCGACAAGGTCCGCGTCTATGCAAACTCGCACTATGTGACGCCCGGCCCGACCATGAAACAGGCCGCCGCTGCGATCAAATTTGAGCTGGAGCACCGCCTCAAGGAATTGCAGGAAGAAGGCCAATTGCTCGAGGCGCAGCGGCTGGAGCAGCGCACCAATTTCGACCTTGAGATGATTGCCGCCACCGGCAGCTGCGCCGGGATCGAGAACTATTCCCGCTTCCTAACCGGGCGCCTGCCGGGTGAGCCGCCGCCCACTTTGTTTGAATATCTACCGGAAAACGCACTGCTGTTCGTCGATGAAAGTCACCAGACCGTGCCGCAAATCGGCGCGATGTCGAAAGGCGATCACCGCCGCAAGATCACGCTGGCCGAACACGGCTTCCGCTTGCCGAGTTGCATCGACAACCGCCCTTTGCGCTTCAACGAATGGGACGCGATGCGTCCGCAAACCTTTGCCGTATCGGCGACGCCAGGCGGCTGGGAAATGGAGCAAACCGGCGGCGTGTTTGCCGAGCAGGTGATCCGCCCCACCGGGCTGATCGATCCGCCAGTCGAGATCCGCCCGGTCGAGGACCAAGTGCAGGATTGCATCCAGGAATGCCTTGCGGTGGCCAAGAAAGGCTACCGAACGCTCGTCACGACCCTGACCAAGCGTATGGCGGAAGACCTAACCGAATTCATGCACGAGGCGGGCGTGCGCGTGCGCTACATGCACTCTGATGTGGAGACGCTGGAGCGGATCGAGCTGATCCGCGATCTGCGCCTTGGCGTCTATGACGTGCTGATCGGGATCAACCTCCTGCGCGAGGGGCTCGACATTCCCGAATGCGGTCTGGTGGCGATTTTGGACGCTGACAAAGAGGGCTTCTTGCGCAGCGAGACCTCGCTGATCCAGACGATTGGCCGCGCTGCGCGCAATGTCGATGGCAAGGTCATTCTTTACGCCGACCGCATCACCGGGAGCATGGAACGCGCCATGGCCGAGACGGAGCGCCGCCGCGAGAAGCAGCGCGCCTTCAACGAAGAACACGGCATCACCCCGCAAACGATCAAGCGCGATATTGCCGACATTGTCGCGCACAGCGCCGCTCAAGATGGCGTGACAGTCGACACCGGCGATGAAGAGGTCAACAATCTCGTCGGCCACAATCTGCGCGCCTATATCGAAGACCTTGAGAAGCGGATGCGCGATGCCGCCGCAAACCTCGAATTTGAAGAAGCAGGCCGCTTGCGCGACGAAATCCGCAGGCTAGAAAATGACGAGCTAGGCCTGCCCGATGACGAGAAGAAAGCGCCCAAGGTTGGCCGCTCTGACGCAGGTCGCCCCGGAACGCGCAAGACCCGCTATGGCAAGAAACGCGCGAAATTTATGGGCGGGAAACCGTAAAAAGCGCTTATTTGACGAAATATCCTAATTTTGCTATTTAGGTGTCAGAAATAGGATAGCGCGATGCACATTCAGATTGATCTTGAAGTTTATAAGGCACTTACGAATCAGCTAGTGAGCGAGAATGAGAGCCTCAATGACGTTTTGCGCAGGGTTCTCAGTTTGCCTGCGATCGACACTGGATTCCAGCCGGGAGAGATCGATACACCAAGCCTTCCCGTTCCGTCGCAGAACGCTCTTGCTCCCCATTCCGGTGGCGCTTGGTTTTCGAATGTCTTTCTACCCAACTTCACTCGGTTTCGAGCTACCTATAAAGGACGAACATATCGTGGAATGATTCAAAACTCTCAGTGGATAGATGAATTTGGTAATGTTAGGACAAGTCCATCAGATGCAGCAACTGCAATTACGGGAAACAACGTGAATGGCTGGCGTTTTTGGTTTGTCTTGCCCCCAGGAGAAGAGGACTGGCAGCGGATGGATACATTGAAATCATGATCCAATCCTTCGCCGACAAAGAAACGGAAGTCATCTGGTCCGGTCGGCAAAGCCGCAAGCTGCCTGCGGAGATACAGGCTCGCGCGCTCAACAAACTCAATATGATCGACGCGACGGAAACGCTGGATGACCTTAAAACACCACCCAGCAACCGTCTGCACGAACTCAAAGATGACCGCGAAGGTCAGCATTCGGTTTCAATTAACATGAAATGGCGTATATGTTTCATCTGGAAAGATGGAAACGCGTACGATGTCGAAGTTACGAACCACTACGACTGACAATTCCGACTGGCTGCACATTCCCCATGCGGGTGAAATGCTGGTTGCGGAATTTATGGAGCCACTTGGTCTTCATACCGCCGCATTGGCCAAGGCCATTGAGGTTGATCCTGGGCGTCTGGAATCCATGATCAATGGCGAAACCCGTATTGACGGAGAGCTTGACCTGCGTCTGTGTCGCTATTTCCGCATGTCAGAAGGTTTTTTCCTTCGCCTCCAGACAAGCGCTGAGCTGCGCATTGCCAAGCGCGCGCTCAACGGGGAACTGGACCGGATTACGCCACGCGCGGCCTGACTCGATGAAACACCTTTGGGCGTATTTTGCCCTGCCCTTCCTCACCCTTACCGCTTGCAAGCCGCCGCCGACCGATGCGGATATTGCCCGCGATATGCCTGCCGAGGTACCGCAGGGGCCTTCAGAGCCGCTCGACTCTCCGGATATCGAGGGCGCGGTTTGGGCGGCCAGCGCGACACCTTGGCGGATCATCTATGGCAAGCCCGGCGAAGCGCCTTTGGTATCGCTCGAATGCGTTGAGACCGACGGTGATCCTAACCTGCGCGTCACCCGCTATGCCGCAGCCGACGAAGGCGCGGGCGCGATCCTGGCCTTTGTTGGCAATGATGAGATTGGCCGCATGAAGGTCGATGCGATTGAGACCAACACCGGCTTTTTGTGGCGCGGCGAAGACCCGGCGGTTGATCAGGATTGGGAGCCACTGACTGGGCCAGAGGAAGTGACCCTGACCGTGCCCGGCGCTGGCATGGTCACGCTGAACCCTAGCCCACTGCCGGTTGATCTGGTGACAGGCTGCCGTGGGGGTCGATTGGAACCGCTCGAGGGCGCGATTGATGAGGCGACCATTGAGGACGCCGCGCCAGAGACTAGCGAGCCCGCTCAGCCCGTTCCTTAAGCAAATCTGGGGTCAGCACTTGCGGCAATTGCTCCGCTTCTGCGCGCCCTCGCTCACTAGGCTCATACCATAGGTACAGCGGCACGCCCGCTGCACCTTGCTCTGACAGGAACATGGTGATCGCCTCGTCGCGCTGGGTCCAATCGCCCACCATGGTGACCACGCCCGCGGCTTCAAATGCCTCGCGGGTCGCCTCGCGCTCGATCGCGACGCTCTCATTCACTTTGCAGGTGACGCACCAATCGGCGGTGAACCATAGGAACACCGGCTGTCCGCTGGCGCGAGCCTCGATCAGTGCCTGCGCGCTGTAAGCCCGAGGCGAATGGATCGATTCCTCGGTGAGGTTTGTCACTGGCGCAGCAAAGCTAGCAGGCAAGGCGAAGGCGCCGAAGATTACAAACGGCGCAGCGATAAGGCCGAAAGCAGGCCATGCCATTTTGCCTGCGCGCTGCAGACGGCCAACCACCAACAGAGCGACAATCAGGCCGAACACGACAACCAGCGCGAACAGCGCAAAGCCTTGCCCGCCCAGCCGCGCCGTCAACCAGATCAACGCAAGCGCGGTCAGCCCCATCGGGATCGCCATGATCCTGCGAAAACGCTCCATCCACGCCCCAGGCTTCGGCAGCATCCGGCGAAGAGCAGGCAGAAAGCCGATAAGCAGGAACGGCAAGGCCAAGCCCAGCCCCAGCATAGCAAACAGCAGCAGCGCCTGCGGCACGGGGAGCAGCAGAGCCGCGCCCAGCGCCGCCGCCATAAACGGCCCGGTGCAAGGGGTCGCCGCGAAGGCCGCGAGAAGGCCCGTGGCGAAAGCGCTGGCTGGCTCTCCGCCGCGCGTGATGGAAATAGAGGGAAGCTCAAAAACGCCTGCGAAATTCGCGGTGATCACGCTGGCGAGCACCAGCAGCACAATGACAACGCCGGGGCTTTGCAACTGGAACGCCCAGCCCACTTGCTCCCCGCCAGCGCGCAAAATGAGCATCACCGCGCCCAGCCCAACGCAGGCGAGCACGACCCCAGCGGTGTAGGCGAGCCCTTCGGAACGCGCCTTGGCCTTGGCCTCGCTCTCGCCAGCACGCGCAAGCGAGATCGCTTTGAGACTGAGGATCGGGAAGACGCAGGGCATGATGTTGAGGATCAACCCGCCCACTAATGCGCCGAGGATGAGGGTCCAAAGCGGCGGGGTCTGCGGCGCAGAAGACGTGACTATCCGCTCGCCCGTGAGCGCCACCTCGCCTTCACTCGCTTCAAACCTGACCCCGGCGCCATTGCCGAAAGACAAGATGCCTTTCACGCCGTGCGCAGGCTGCCCCTCTTCCACCCAGTCTGACAGTGGAATCTCGACGCTGAGCGTGTCGCCATCGCGGCGGAAATTTTGCGCGACCGAATATTGAACCAGCTGTGTGTTTCCGATGAAAACATGCGGATCGCTGAGACTCACCTCAGCAGGCAGCGGTATCGCTAAGCGCAGGTTTGTGCCCTCAATGGCAAAGCTCGCCTTCGCATCCAGCAGCGGCGCAATCTCCGCACGCCAGCGGGCAAAATCGCCCCCTTGGCTTTCGCGCAAGACCGCATCCTGCGGCACGCACACTTTATCGGTGCAGGCGAGATATTCGACGAAGCCGGTGATCGGCTCGCGGGTCGCGTTATCAACCTCGCCGGTCACACGGATCGGCACCAGAACCGTGTATGCGCCTTTGTAAATGTGGTTCATCAACTCGGTATCGACCAGCTGCTGAACAAACCGCTCTGGCACGGGATAGAGCGGCTCGCCCATCTCCCAGCCATCGGGCAGGTTCAGCCGCAATTGCATGCCCTGCCCAGCATCGCCGGGGTTGGACCAATATCCGTGCCATTCCTCATTACTGTTCGGATCAGGCGTGAACCTCAGGGCGAGCAGCCATTCCTCGCCCGCTGTCGGCAGACCGTCCGCGCGCAGCTCCACGCTGATGTTCTCATCGCCAAAACGCGCCTCTGCCGGGATCGCGCCATCTTGGGCGTGTGCAGGCAAGACGGCAGCCACAAATGCAAGCAGCGCAAGCACCAGTGCAGCAAACCATAGCTTTGTAAGCGGGAACATTCTTGCGTCTATCACGGTCGAACCTCTAGGACTGTCGAACACTATTCGCAATCAAAGCGGCATAGGTTTCATAGAGGCAGGCAGAATGACGAATGACACGCGCGATCTTTTGATCCTTGGCGGCGGGCTGGTCGGCATGACCCTGGCGCTGACCGCTGCGCGAAAGGGCTTTTCCAGCCATGTCGTCGACCGCGCCAATCCCGATGATCTGCTGAAGGAAGGGTTTGACGACCGCGCCACCGCGATCTCCACGGCCAGCTGGCACCTGTTTCGCAATATTGGGCTGGCGGACACGCTGGAGCCGTTAGCCTGCCCGATTGCGAGCATTGCCGTCACCGACCAAATGAAGCCGGGCCGGATCGATTTTCAGCCCGAGCCGCACGAGGGATCACTCGGGCGGATGCTGCCCAATCTCAGCCTGCGCCGGGCGATGTTTGAAGCGGCAGCGAAAGAGCCGCTGATTAATTGGGTTTCCGAGGCGGAGATCGCTGAGCGCCAGCGCAGCGAGTTTGGCGTCGCCGTAGTGCTGAGCGATGACAAAAAGCTCAAAGCCAGCCTGATGGTGGCCGCCGAGGGGCGCAGCTCGCCCACGCGGACCGAGGCTGGGCTGGTGGTTGCTAATTGGGAATACAGCCACCGCGCGATTATCGCCGGGCTGACGCATGAAAAACCGCATGACAATATCGCCTGGGAGATTTTCTATCCCGCCGGGCCATTCGCATTGCTGCCAATGCTGGACGACGAGCAAGGACGCCACCGATCCTCGCTGGTGTGGACCGTCAGCGAGGATGACGCCACGGGCTTTTTGAAATTGTCCGACCGCGCGTTTCTGGCCGAGCTGGAAAAGCGCATGGGCGGAATGTTTGGCGCGGTCACCAGCACGGGTGCGCGCTCATCCTGGCCATTGGGCTTTCACCACACGGCTAAAATCACCGGCGAGCGTCTGGCATTGGTCGGCGATGCCGCGCATGGCATTCACCCGATTGCCGGACAGGGGCTTAACCTTGGCCTGCGCGATGCAGCGACTTTGGTTGAGGTGCTCGAAGAGGGCCGCAGGATCGGCCTTGACCCCGGCGATCATCAAAGCCTGATGCGTTATGAAAACTGGCGCGGGCTTGATGCCTTTATGGTTGCGACTGCCACCGATGGGCTGACGCGCTTGTTCGGGGTGCCGGGCAAAGCGGCATCCGCCGTGCGCCGATTGGGCATGGCCGGGGTGCAGCGCAGCGGCGCGCTAAAACACTGGTTTATGGACGAGGCACGCGGCGTCTCCGGCGAATTGCCAGAGCTGCTGCGCGCTTAATCTTCGCTGGTCGCCTCAACCGGGCTCAATTGTTCCACCGCATTGCCGGCGCCATCACGCAGACGGCGCGGTTCAAGCACGGCAGCGGTTTCAATCGTGTCGAGCGCGTCCATTGCATTGCTGAACCTGGTGGCGTCCGCGATCCAATTTTCCGCGCTGGCTGCGCCGGGCAGGTTTTGCACCTCGGCAATGGCTGCATCGACCCGGCCGCTTTCCAGAAACAGGCGGGCCCGGTCCAAGCGGCGCTCTGGCTGAGGCGATGGTGTATCTTCGCGGCGGATCACGAACAATTCGCTGAATTCGCGGCGAATGTCGGCCCAGGAAGAAACCTCGTCTGGCTCGGCCAGATCAGGACCAAGGCCCTCTAGCCGCGCGAGCAATTGATCGAGTGTGATCGGGCGGCGCGAAAATGAGATGATGGTGCGCACGGCGTTGGGCCAATTGTCACCGAAGCGCAGACGCAATTGATCGGCCAGAAAGCCCAGTTCTGCACCGCGTTCAATCGCGCGGCGCGTCGCAAATGCGATCAGCAGGCCCTCGGCCCGCGCCGCATTACCAGCCGCCGCCTGCGCCTGCAGATCAAGGCGCGCAAGGCGCTGCTCCGCCGCTGCCAAACGTTGATCGAGGCCGCCTTGCTGCTCAGCGAGGCCTTCAACCGCCTCAACCTGCTCTTCAATGGCCGCTTCGCTTTCCTCTGTGGTTGGCGTGGGCAAGGCAGGCAGTTCCAGTCCCGGCGTTTCTTCCGGGCTGGCAACCGCGACCGGCTCATCTGCCGCCTCTACTGCTGTGATTTCGTTATTGGCATTGTACCAAACGATATAGCCGATCAGGGCTCCTCCGGCGACGAAGGAGAACAGAGCGGCCAGCATTATTCCTTTGGTTGAGCCGCTTTTGCGGCGACTGCCGAATTTCGATTCCATTGTAGTCCGTTCTGCGATCCGTTGTGCGCGGCCCGTTTTTGGGGGCTGAGCCGCTGCTGTATTTACGCCGCTACTGCCACATGTCCTGCGCCATGGCCAGCAATTCGGCGTCCCTAGGGCGCGGGGCAGCGAGGGTACCGGCCCATCCGGAGCCAGCAGCGGCAAGAATGCGCGGGCCGAGTGCAGCCAACGAAATGCGCGACTTATCGAGGCCTAAGCGGTCGCATTCTTTGGCAAAATGCTGCGCTGAGGATGCCGAATAGAGTAGCACAATTGCGGGGCTGACAAACAGCTTTGCCTGCTCATTGGTCATTGCAATTTCATGCATCCGATAGACCTCTTTTTCGGTGATAGTGACGCCTTCGGGCGGCCTCAACGTGATCCGTTCCTCTCCAGCAAGGCGCAGATAATGGATCGGGGAGGCGGCAAGAGTGTCCAACACATGTTGCAAACCACCCTCGCCACAGAGCGCCACCTTGAAGCCCGCATCGCGCGCCGCCTCTGCTGTGGCCTGCCCCACCGCGTGAACCGGCAAGTGCGTGAGTTCGCTAAGCTTGCTTCCGCCGTGGCGAAAGGCATTGGCACTGCCCACTAACAACGCCTGCACCTGACTGGCATCAGGCATTTCCCATGCCACTGGCTCGGCTTCAGAAAGCGCCAAGCCATGAATGGGCAGGCCCAATTCCTCGCCTAGGTCGAGCGTTGATGACAGTCCCGGCTCTGGCCGAACCGCAATGATTGTCTGTGCGCTCATCAGCGGCTCATACCGGCCCTAGCCAGCGCCGCCAAAATGCGGACGTGTGCCCGGCCCTGTGCGCGAGAGCAGGTCCGCCGCCAGCGCTTTGGCCGCTGCGTCATCACCAATGGCAAAGCGCGCCTCGCCTTCCACGCGCTCTGCCCCATCCGGGCTGAACAGGGCAGCGCGCATCGAAATGTGGTCTCCATCAGCCTCGCACAGCACCGCAACCGGGCTGTGACAGGTGCCGCCCAGCGCCTCCAGCAGCGCGCGCTCCGCCAAAACTTCTGCGCGGGTCTGAGCATGATCAATCGCGGCAACAGCCTTCAAAGCGGCCTCATTACCAGCCGCACATTCAATCCCAATCGCGCCCTGAGAGGCCGCCGGGATCCAATCGCCAGTCTCTAGCGGAGTGCCCACACCAGTTTCGCCCAAACGCTCCAATCCAGCTGCTGCGAGGAAGGTCACATCCGCCTCGCCCGCTTGCAATTTCGCCAGCCGGGTCGCGACGTTCCCGCGAAACATCACCACCTCGAGATCGGGGCGTTGATTGAGCAATTGGGAAGCCCGTCGCGGCGCGCTGGTGCCCACCTTCGATCCCGGTGGGATAGCAGCAATACTGCTCGCCCCGATCAGCACATCGCGGCGGTCCGCACGCGGCAAAAACGCTGCCATTACAAAACTGTCGGGCCGGATCGTCTCAACATCTTTAAGCGAATGCACCGCAGCATCGATCTGCCCCTCGCCAAGCCATTGATCGAGCTCTTTGGTCCACAGCGCCTTGCCGCCAATATCAGCCAGTGGGCGGTCCTGGATCTTGTCGCCGCTGGCGCGCACCGGCACCAGTTCGACCTGATCCTCGCTCCAGCCATGCGCCTCGCACAGCCGCCGCCGCGTCTCATACGCCTGCGCCATCGCAAGCGGAGATTCGCGCGTTCCAAGCCGCATCTTAATGGGGTTTGCGGCATCTGCCGCGCTGCTCTGATCGTTAGGCTGGCTCATAGGCATGCTTGCTCTAACCACCTAAGCGACTAAGGAAAAGCCGCATGAGTGAATTGCCGTCAATCATACCCGACGACCCGACCGTGCTAGGCATCGAATCCAGCTGTGATGAGACGGCGGTTGCTGTGGTGCGCGGCGACCGAACGATCATTGCGCAGCGGATTGCCAGCCAAGAGGCGGAGCACGCGCCCTATGGCGGGGTCGTTCCAGAAATTGCCGCCCGCGCGCACGCAGAGCGCCTCGCCCCAATGCTACAGGCGGTGATGGCGGATGCAGATATGACGCTGGAGGATGTGGATGCGATTGCCGCCACCGCTGGCCCCGGCCTGATCGGCGGAGTGATGGTCGGCCTGGTCAGCGCAAAGGCGCTGGCGATGGCATCGGGCAAACCGCTGATCGCGGTCAATCATCTGGAGGGGCATGCACTCTCCCCGCGCCTGGCCGATCCTGAACTCAGCTTTCCTTATCTCCTGCTGCTCGTATCAGGCGGGCATTGCCAGATCCTGTTGGTCGAGGGCGTCGGCCAATATCGCCGCCTCGCAACCACGATTGATGATGCTCTGGGAGAGGCGTTTGACAAGACCGCAAAAATCCTCGGCCTTGGCTATCCCGGCGGGCCGAAAGTGGAGAAACTCGCGCTCACCGGCGATGCCTCCGCCGTTCCGCTGCCCCGCCCGCTTAAGGGATCAAAGGAACCGCATTTCTCCTTCGCTGGCCTCAAAAGCGCGGTTTTGCGGGCCCATGATAGCGGAGAGCATCGGTCCGAAGACATTGCCGCGAGTTTCCAGCAGGCGGCAATCGACTGCTTGATTGACCGGTTAGGCCATTCGCTCAAAGACCTGGAAACGCCCCCTGCCCTGGTGGTTGCCGGCGGCGTCGCGGCCAACACCGCGATCCGATCCGCGCTTGAAGCCTTCGCTAACAAACATCACATGCGCTTTGCCGCGCCGCCCTTGGCGCTGTGTACAGATAACGCCGCGATGATCGCTTGGGCCGGGTGTGAACGCATGCCGCTGGAACAGTCTGACCCGCTCGATTTCAAGGCGCGTCCGCGCTGGCCGCTTGATCCAGAGGCAGAAAAAGCGCGCGGCGCAGGAGTAAAAGCATAATGACGGCTCTTCCCACGATTGGCGTGATTGGCGCAGGCGCATGGGGCACGGCTCTGGCGCAAATGCTCAGCACCGACGGGCGCGATGTGCTGCTATGGGCCTATGAGGCGGACTTGGTCGATGCGATCAATTCAGAGCATCGCAACGCGCTATACCTGCCATCGGCTTCGCTTTCACCCAGCATTCGCGCAACCAATGATCTTGGCTATCTGGCGGAGCTGGACACAGTCCTGGCGGTGACCCCGGCACAAAACCTCGGCGCGGTTTTGTCGCAATTGCCAAAGGCGCCGCGCGACCTGGTGCTGTGTTCCAAAGGCATTGATGCGGGTACGGGCCAGCTGATGAATGAGGTTGCCAAAGCTACTTGTCCGGCGAGTGATATCGCCGTCCTATCCGGCCCCACCTTCGCGCATGAGGTGGCAGACGGATTGCCCACGGCGGTCACGCTGGCATGCGGCGGCGGCAATGCGCAGTGGGAGCGCCTCTCGCCAGAAATCGCTCGTCCATCCTTCCGCCCGTATTACACCCATGATGTGACCGGCGCAGAGATCGGCGGCGCAATCAAGAACGTGCTCGCGATTGCCTGCGGCGTGGTCGACGGCCTGGCGCTGGGTCAAAATGCCCGCGCGGCCCTGATCGCGCGCGGCTATGCCGAAATGTTGCGGTTTGGCGAGGCGCTGGGCGCAGAGGCTGAAACACTCGCAGGGCTATGCGGACTGGGTGATCTGGTGCTCACTTGCTCGTCCACCTCCAGCCGCAATTTCTCGCTCGGCAAGGCTTTGGGCGAAGGCGGGTCCGCCGCTGATCTCATGGCGGATCGCCGCACCGTTGCGGAAGGGGCGCACACCGCGCCTGTTCTCAAGCGTCTGGCCGAGGAACGCGGCATCACCATGCCCATCGTGATCGCCGTCAACGCAATCCTCGCCGGGGAAAGCCCACGCACCGCAGTCGCCAGCCTGCTCGCTCGTCCGCTAAAGGCGGAGCAAGAACGCGAGAACAGGAACCATCAGGCTTGAGCCTACCCCCAGCCTCATCTTCGCCGCCAGCCAGCGAAGCAGCCAGCACACCCGGCGATGACAACGCCGATATGCAGGCGCTGGCCAAGGGTGGTCGGACCAATTTCTTTGGCTTCATCCTGCGGCTGGTTGCCCGCCTGCCCTTCCTGTTTATTGCCGGGCGGCTGTACGGAATTGACGCGGTCGGACGCTTCGCCTCTGCCCTCGTTCTGATCGAAATCCTCGGACTTGTCTGCTCTCTCGGCGAAAAACGCGGGCTGGCCCAGCGCCTGACCGAAGGCACAGATGGCGAAGGCGCTGAGGCTGAGCGAGCCAAGGTCAATCTGGTGTTCGACGGGATGCTGATCGCGCTGATCCTGTCCGCTGTTGCCGGCCTGTTCCTATGGCTGTTCCCAGTCGTGATGTTCCCGAACGGGATGAACAGCGAATATGACATCTGGTTGATCGCGGCGATCCCAGCCTTTGCGCTCACGGAAATTCTGCTGGCCGCGCAGGCGTACAAGTATGACATCGCCACCACTGTGCGCGCGCGGGCCATAGTGGAGCCGTGGACGATATCGATCATGGCAGGCGTGTTCTTCTACCTGCCGCTTTACAATGGTATCACTGAGTTTCGCGAAGCTGGCCTAGCGCTCGCGTTTATCTGCTCGATTTACGCCGCGCTGCTGACCGCCGCCTGGTCATTTCTGCGCAGCTATGGATTGCCCAGCGGATGGCGTCCGCGCCCCCGCTATATGTGGAAAGTCACCGCCCGCGCTCTGCCGCTGATGGGCGCAGATGCGGTCGAATGGGGCACGCGCCGGGTCGATATCTTCATCCTCGGCTTCTTTGCCTCGCCCGCCGCCGTCGCGGTCTATTACATGGCTCAGCAGATCGCGAGCCTGCCGCAGAAACTCAAGACCAGCTTTGAACCGGTGCTTGGCCCAGTCATTACCAAAAACCTGAAGAGCAAAAACTACGCCGCAATCGCAGCACAAGTGCGCCAAGTGGGCTTCTGGATCATCGCTGCTCAGGCCGCGATTGCGCTTGCGCTGGGCGTGCCGGGCGAAGGCGTGATGGGCCTCATCGGGCCGCAATATGTTGGCGGCACTGGCGCGCTTGCCTTTCTGCTCGCCGCAGAGGTTGCCGCCGCGATGGCGGTCGTCTCGGAAAGTGTGCTGGTCTACATTGCGCGTAAGCGGAACTTGCTGATTTCGGTCGGCACAATCGCGCTTCAGGCCGCGCTCACCATCGGGATCATCAAAGGCGTCGAACATCTTGGATTTTCCGAGCCGTTCAAAGCCGCCGGCGCAGCGCTCGCCTTGCTGATCGCATTGGGCTGCGCGAGCCTGGTCAAAGCGCTGCTGCTCAAGAAGCTATTGAAGGCCCCGGTCAGCAACTGGCGTTGGGCCCTGGTCTGGGCCGCCGCGCCTGCTGTCGTGGTGGGCACAGCGGCCACATGGCTGCCGGAATGGGCCGAGCTGCTGTTCGGTATCCCAGCGATCCTGCTGACATTCGGGTGGGTCATCTGGCGGCGCGGATTTGGCGAAGAAGACCGCCTGCTGTTCCGCAAAAATGTGGGCGGATAGAGAGCCTCCAAGCCCACCCGATTGACCGCAGGTCCGGCACGTTCAGTCACGATTAACGCCCAAAAGCAGAGCTTTGCATTTCGAGGGTTGTTGTGGGGAGTCGTGAAAATGCGGAATTCAAACCTAGCGTTCAAACTGGCGGGCGTTGGCCTGCTCAGCCTGGTCATAGCGGGCTGCGCAGCCAATCAGGACAATGTCGCCACAACCGGCCAACCTGATGAAAAGGTCGCTGTCGCACCTCCACCTCCTCCGCCACCACCAGCGCCCACCGCCGGACAAGCGGTAATCGTCACGGGATCGCGGGTCGCAGAAGCAGACTACGCATCTGTATCTCGCCGCCCAGCCCCCACCGTGATCGGGATCCCGCCTGTGCGCGTACCAACCGATCCGGGCCGCGAGCAATATGACGGCGAAGAGGTCTCGCCCGTCAGATTGACCAGCGCAGAGCCTGTCTCCACCTTCAGCGTCGACGTAGACACTGGCGCCTATGCCAATGCGCGCCGCTTCCTCACGCAAGGGCAGATGCCGCCGCGCGCCGCCGTGCGCACCGAGGAAATGATCAACTACTTCCGCTATGATTACGCCAAGCCAGCGGGCCGCTCTCAGCCGTTCAGCGTGAACACAGACATCGCCCGCACGCCGTGGAACGAAGACACCTATCTGATGCGGATTGGCCTGCGCGGATATGACTTGCCGCGCGAAGATCGCCCGCCTGCCAATCTCGTATTCCTGATGGATGTGTCAGGCTCGATGGGTCAGCCGGACAAACTGCCCTTGGTCAAAACCGCGCTGGCAGGCCTCGCTGGTGAGCTGTCCCCGCAGGACCGCGTGTCCATCGTCGTCTATGCGGGCGCTGCGGGCATGGTGCTCGAACCTACCAATGACACAAAGAAAATCCGCCGCGCTCTGGACGAGCTTTCCGCTGGCGGCTCAACCGCCGGGGGCGCAGGCTTAAAGCTTGCCTACAACATCGCTGAGGACAGCTTCATCAAGGGCGGCGTCAACCGCGTGATCCTGGCCACTGACGGTGACTTCAACGTCGGCGTATCGAGCCAAGACGCCCTGATCGAGCTGATCGAGGAAAAGCGCGACAGCGGCATCACGCTCACCACGCTGGGCTTTGGCCAGGGCAATTACAACGAAGCGATGATGGAGCAGGTCGCCAATCACGGGAATGGCAATTACGCCTATATCGACAGCGCGCTGGAGGCGAAAAAGGTGCTGGGCGAGGAGATGAGCTCCACACTTTTCACTATCGCTAAAGACGTCAAAATTCAGGTCGAGTTTAACCCGGCAGTCGTCAGCCGATATCGCTTGGTCGGATATGAAAACCGCGCGCTGCGTGAGGAAGACTTCAACAACGATGCGGTTGATGCCGGCGACATTGGCGCAGGCCACCAGGTGACCGCGATTTACGAGATTGTGCCTGCTGGCACCAAAGGCTGGATCGCGCCGCGCCGCTATGAAGACAAGCCATCACAAACCGCGCAAAGTCACGAGGCAGAAGTGGCTCAGGTGAAGCTGCGCTACAAGCTGCCCGATGGCGATAAATCGCTCCTGATTGAGCGATTGGTGAAACGCAGCGAACTGCTGCAAGCCAAACAGCCGTCCGGCGATTTTGCCTTTGCCAGCGCCGTTGCCGCTTATGGCCAATTGCTGCGCGGGGACAATTTGATGAAAGGCTTTGGCCACAGCGATATTGAAACGCTCGCGGGCTCTCAGGATGATTATTGGCGGCAGGAATTCATCCGACTGAACGCACTTGCAGGCAGCATGAAGGGCGGCTGACGCACACCAAACTTTCAAAACTAATGATGACGCTTGGAATGCCACAAGGGTCGCTGCTATGGCGCGTGGGCAAACCGGTAATTCATAGGATTGAGAAATGACTCCTGAGTTCTTTGAGGCCAATTGGCCCGTCATTCTGATTGTCGCGATTGTCGTGCTGCTGCTGGCTTTCTTCTGGCTGTCTGCGAACCGCAAGGCATCGGTTGTCGACAAAAACACGAAAGATGTTCTGGATGAAGGCGCTGCACCGGCGGCCCGAAATCAAGCGCTGATCGATGCGCCTAAGGCTGCGGTCAAAGATACAGGCGTACCGGTTCCAGAGGCGACACCGGAACCGGCTCCTGCGCCAGCACCCGAGCCTGAACCAACGCCAACACCTGAACCGGTAGCGCCGCTGATCCAAGAAGATCCTGCCCCGCCCGTTCTGGGCGAAGCGCCAAGCGAGCCGGCTGGTGAAGCCGATATTCCTGCTGTAGAAACTACGCCTGCGCCTGCGCCTGCGCCTGATCCCGCTCCAGCGCCCGCGCCATCCGCTGGCGCAGCGGATGATCTGACCCAGATCAAGGGCCTCGGACCGAAGCTTGCCGCGCTGCTAAACACCCTGGGAGTGACGACTTTTGCCCAGATCGCTCGCTGGGATGATGCCGATATTGACCGGGTTGATGCGCAGCTCGATCGCTTCAAAGGACGCATCCGCCGAGACAGCTGGGTGGAGCAGGCAAAATTGCTAGCTGCGGGCGATGAAGCGGGCTTTTCCGACAAGTTTGGCCAAAACGGTTGAAATAAATGGGAAACATTTGCCCAACTTATGTTACATAGAGTTATGTGAGATAGGAGAGGGTGATGACGCAGGCACGGATTTTGGTCGCGGAAGACGAGCGAATCGTTGGTTTCGACCTTTGCGAAACGGTGGAAGAAGCTGGGTTCGAAGTGGCTGGTCCGCACAGCGATATCTCCTCAGCAATGCTCTCTTTTCAGAAGAACAAGCCCGATCTGGCGATACTCGACGTGCAATTGGACGACGGCATCGTCTATCCGCTTGCGCAGAAATTGCGCGATGAAGACGTGCCGATTATCTTCCATTCTGGCCAGTTCAACCGCGATGAAATGGAAGAGCGCTTTCCTGAGGCAACGACTTTGCTGAAACCCTGCCCGCCCAATGAAATGTTGCGGACGGTGGTGAGGATCCTCGAGGACCAATAATCGCGCTTAACCGCGCCAAATCACGTATCCGCTAACGCGGCGCTTCCCACACGCCTCCGCTTCGCTTATCCCTGTCCGCCATAAAAGACGGAGAGCGATACGTGAGCCAAGACCTGTTTCCTGTGCCAGAAGAATGGGCGACAAACGCAAAGTTCAACGAAGCCAAATATCAGTCGCATTATGCCCGTTCGATCCGCGATCCTGACGGGTTCTGGCGCGAGGAAGCGCAGCGGATCGATTGGATCGAGCCGTTCGAAACAGTCAAAGACGTAAGCTATAACGAAGCTGATTTTCGCATTGGATGGTTCCTTGGCGGGAAGCTCAATATTTGCGCCAATGCGCTCGATCGGCATTTGGCGGAGCGCGGCGACACCGCCGCCATCATATGGGAGCCGGATGATCCCAGCACGCCGGGCCGCACCCTCACCTACCGCGAACTTCACCGCGAGGTTTGTCGCTTTGCCAATGTGCTGAAAGCCAATGGCGTCAATAAGGGCGACCGGGTCACGATCTATCTGCCGATGGTGCCAGAGGCCGCGATTGCGATGCTCGCGTGCGCGCGGATCGGCGCGGTGCATTCTGTCGTGTTTGCAGGGTTCTCTCCTGATGCGCTAGCGGGCCGGATATCCGATTGCCAATCTGATATTGTCCTGACGGCCGATGAAGGCCTGCGCGGAGGCAAGAAAGTTCCGCTCAAAGCGAATGTCGATGCGGCTCTGGAAAAGGTCGATGTCAGCCGGGTGATCATGCTGAAGCATACCGGCGGCGCTGTCGGCTTTAGCGAGGGGCGCGACATCTGGTGGCATGACGCCATCGGCGCAGCGAGCGATGAATGCGAGCCAGAGGTGATGGATGCAGAAGACCCGCTGTTCATCCTCTACACCTCCGGCTCCACCGGAAAGCCGAAAGGCGTGCTGCACACCACGGGCGGCTATGCCGTATGGACCAGTATGACGCATGAATATGTGTTCGATTACACACCCGGTCAAATCTATTGGTGCGCGGCCGATGTCGGTTGGGTCACCGGGCATTCCTATGTCGTTTACGGACCGCTGCTGAATGGCGCGACGCAGGTAATGTTCGAAGGCGTGCCGAACTATCCGGATCATTCGCGGTTCTGGAACGTCATCGACAAGCACAAGGTGGAAATTTTCTACGCCGCGCCCACGGCCCTGCGCGCGCTGATGCGCGAAGGCGATGAGTTTGTGACGAAGACGGATCGTTCCTCACTCCGCCTCCTTGGCAGTGTTGGTGAACCGATCAATCCAGAGGCATGGGATTGGTATCACCGCGTCGTGGGTGAGCGCCGCTGCCCCATCGTCGACACCTGGTGGCAGACCGAGACGGCAGGCGCGATGATCACTCCCCTGCCCGGCGCAACCGCGCTGAAACCCGGCAGCGCCAGCACGCCAATGTTCGGAGTACAACCCGCCTTGGTCGATGCGGAAAAAGGCACTTTGCTGGATGGCGCGGCCTCTGGCGCGCTCGTGATCACCGACAGCTGGCCGGGGCAGATGCGCACCGTTTACGGCGATCACAAGCGCTTCTTTGATACCTATTTCAGCCAATATCCGGGCTATTATTTCAGCGGCGATGGCTGCCGCCGCGACGAGGATGGCTATTACTGGATCACGGGCCGGATCGATGATGTGATCAATGTCTCTGGCCACCGCATGGGCACCGCCGAGGTGGAAAGTGCGCTGGTCGAGCACCCGCTGGTCGCCGAGGCCGCAGTGGTTGGCATGCCGCACGATGTGAAAGGGCAAGGCATTTACGCCTATGTCACGACCAATGCAGGCACCGAAGATAGCGAGGATTTGCGGCGCGAGCTGGTGCAATGGGTGCGCAAGGAAATCGGCCCGATCGCGACGCCTGATGTGCTGCAATTCGCCCCCGGTCTGCCCAAGACCCGCAGCGGCAAAATCATGCGGCGGATCCTGCGCAAGATCGCCGAGAATGACATGGGCAGCCTGGGCGACACCTCGACACTCGCCGACCCGAGCGTAGTCGATGATCTGGTTGCAAACAGGCCGGCTGTATGATGTCGCGATGGGCGCAAAGCTGTCCTACAGCGGGCACCGCGCCTATGGTCTCAGAAGCCCCCAAAATAGCTGCGGAACAGCGTATTTCCCAAAAGTCACACTTTGCAGCCGTGCATCTGCCACAAACCTCTGATAAACAGGCGGTAATTTCAAAAGTCACACATTTGAAAAAGGCGTATGCGTTCCAAAGCCGAAAACGGCCAACGCAAAGCTTGCAGGACGCAGTAAAGCCTGCAAAAGACCCATTAAACTGGTTTCAGGAGTAACTAATGGCCGAAATGGCGCCCTTCAATTGGGAAGATCCCTTCGATCTCGAAACGCAGCTGACCGAGGACGAGCGGATGATCCGCGACAGCGCCCATGCGTTCGCGCAGAGCGAACTGCAGCCGCGCGTGATCGAGGCTTATCGCAATGAGACCGCCGCACCGGAGCTGTTCCCGCTGATGGGTCAAGCCGGGCTGCTCGGCGCGACCATTCCAGAGGAGTATGGCGGCGTTGGCGCAAGCTATGTCGCATACGGCCTGATCGCGCGCGAGATTGAGCGCGTGGACAGCGGCTATCGCTCTATGGCGAGCGTCCAATCGAGCCTCGTGATGCACCCGATCTATGCTTATGGATCGGAGGAGCAGCGCCGCAAGTACCTGCCCGGTCTCTCCTCTGGCGAGCTCATCGGATGCTTCGGCCTGACAGAGCCAGATGCGGGATCGGACCCAGCGGGTATGAAGACCGTCGCGAAGAAGGACGGTGATGGCTATGTCATCAACGGCTCAAAAACCTGGATATCAAATTCGCCCTTTGCCGATGTGTTCGTCGTCTGGGCCAAGAGCGAAGAGCATGGCGGCGGCATTCGCGGCTTTGTGCTTGAGAAAGGGATGAAAGGGCTGTCCGCGCCCAAGATCGAAGGCAAGATCAGCCTGCGTGCATCGACCACCGGCATGATCGTGATGGACGATGTGAAGCTGCCCGCCGACGCTCTATTGCCCGATGTGCAAGGTCTGAAGGGCCCGTTCGGCTGCCTCAACCGCGCGCGTTACGGCATCAGTTGGGGCGCGATGGGTGCGGCGGAATTCTGCATGCACGCCGCGCGTCAATACGGCCTTGATCGCAAGCAGTTTGGCAAGCCTCTGGCGGCGACGCAACTGTTCCAGAAGAAGCTGGCGGATATGATGACCGACATCGCCATGGGCCTGCAATCGAGCCTGCGCGTTGGACGCCTGATGGACGAAGGTCGCTTTGCACCCGACATGATTAGCATCATCAAACGCAACAATGTCGGCAAGGCTTTGGACATTGCTCGCCAATCGCGCGACATGCACGGCGGCAATGGCATCTCGGAAGAATACCAGGTGATCCGCCACGCAGTGAACCTCGAAACGGTCAACACCTATGAAGGCACGCATGATGTCCATGCGCTGATCCTTGGCCGCGCGATCACTGGCATCGCAGCGTTCGGGTAAGGAGGGCTCGCGTACTCATGCTGATAACCAAGCCGCCCGCGCCCTCCACCCTTCCACCCGGAGCCTACCGGACACTATCCGGGTGGAAGGGTGGAGGGCGCGGGCTGGCCAGGGACACGCAACAATGAAACTCTACGGCTACTTCCGCAGCTCAACCAGCTACCGCCTGCGCATCGCGCTGGAGCTGAAGGGTCTCGGCTACGAGAATGTGCCGGTGAACCTACTCACCTCTGAGCAAAAGGGCGAGACCTTCACCAGCCGCAATCCGTTCGGCTCTGTCCCCATGTTGGAGGCTGATGGCCGTGACCGCGCGCAGAGCATGGCGCTGCTTGAATGGCTGGACGAGGCCTATCCTGACAAGCCATTGATGCCCCGCGATATTGAGGCACGCTACACCGTGCGCGAGCTGACCTATGCCATCGCGACAGAGCTGCACGCGCCGCTCAACCTGCCGGTCTTGAAGTACATCAAGAACGAGTACGGCCAACCGCAAGACGCGATCGACACCTGGTATCGCCATTGGCTGGCGCGCACGCTGGAGCCGGTCGAGGCTCGGCTGGCTCAGCTTGATACGGGCGACTTCCTGCTCGATGCGCCCGGTCTGTTCGAGACAGTGCTGCTGCCGCAAGTCTACAACGCGCGGCGCTTCAAATACGATATCGATGCACATGAACACATCGCGCAGATCGAGACGGCGTGCCTTGCCCTTCCCGCGTTTCAGCGTGCCCACCCAGAAAATCAACCCGACAACCCGGAGAACTCCGCATGAAACTAGCAACGCTCAATGATGGCACCCGCGATGGCAAATTGGTCGTTGTGTCGAAGGATCTCACGCGCTGCTGTGCGGCGGGATACATCGCGCCGACCATGCAGGCCGCGCTCGATGATTGGGAGCGGATTGCCCCGCAGTTGGAAGTGCTCGCCACCGATGTCGAGCATCAGACCGTGCCGTGCGAGCGCTTTCACGAGCGGGAGGCGCATTCGCCGCTGCCGCGCGCCTACCAATGGGCCGATGGCAGCGCCTACATCAATCACGTTGAGCTGGTGCGCAAAGCGCGCGGTGCCGAGGTGCCAGAGAGCTTCTACTCCGATCCGCTGATGTATCAGGGCGGCTCTGACAGCTTCCTGCCGCCGCGCGCCAACATCCCGCTGGGCGATCCAGCCTGGGGCTGCGACATGGAGGGCGAGGTCGCCGTGGTGACCGACGATGTGCCGATGGGCGTCTCGGCGGAAGATGCCGCCGGTCACATCAAGCTGATCATGCTGGTGAACGATGTGTCTCTACGCGGCCTGATCCCGGGCGAGCTTGCCAAGGGTTTTGGTTTCTTCCAATCCAAGCCTTCCAGTGCATTCTCACCGGTTGCAGTCACACCCGACGAACTCGGCGATGCATGGGCGGACAGCCTCATCCATCTGCCGCTGATGGTCGACTACAATGGCGAGGCGTTTGGCCGCGCGGAAGCGGCCAAGGACGCAACCTTCAACCTCGCGCAGCTCGTTGCCCATGCCGCTAAGACCCGCAGCCTTTGCGCCGGCTCCATTGTTGGCTCTGGCACGGTCAGCAACAAGGGCGCAGATGGCGGCCCGGGCAAGCCCGTTGCCGAAGGCGGGCTTGGCTACAGCTGCATCGCGGAAATCCGCATGATCGAAACCATCGCTAATGGCGAGGCAACAACGCGCTTCATGCAAGCCGGCGATAGCGTGAAGATCGAAATGCGCGATAAGGACAATCACTCCATCTTTGGCGCGATCGAGCAAAACGTCGTGGCGGTCTAATGCCGCTTTCCTACTTCAGAGCGCGGCGATAACACCGCCGCTGCTCTTTCAAACCGTCAAACTTCGATTGGAGTAAAGGCCGTTGCCTCATCGCCGGTATTCGCCGTGCCTTCGGCGTCCATGATCACCAGCTTGACCTCGCACTGCCGAGCGCAGGGACGATGTTCGACGCCGCGCGGGACGACAATCAGCTCGCCTGCTGACAGGTGCTCTGTGCGATCTCGAAACTCCATTTCAAGCGCGCCTTCGACCACCAAGAACAGCTCGTCGGTGTCGTCATGCTTGTGCCAATGGAACTCGCCATCAACCTTTGCGAGGCGCACCTCATTGCCATTGTAGCGCGCGGCAAGGCGCGGCGCCCAATGCTCAGAGAATCCTGCAAACTTGTCGGCCAGATTGACCTTGCTCGGGGTTTCACTCGCCATCAATACACCACCACGCTGCGGATGCTCTCGCCAGAGTGCATCAGGTCAAAACCCTTGTTGATCTCTTCCAGTGACAGGGTGTGAGTGATCATCGGATCAATCGCAATCTTGCCCTGCATGTACCAGTCCACGATCTTGGGAACATCGGTCCGCCCCTTCGCTCCGCCAAAGGCCGTGCCGCGCCAATTGCGCCCCGTCACCAGCTGAAACGGACGCGTTGCGATCTCTTTGCCCGCTTCCGCCACGCCAATGATGATGCTGGTGCCCCAACCCTTGTGACAGCACTCAAGCGCTTGCCGCATGACATCGGTGTTGCCCGTGCAATCGAATGAGTAGTCCGCGCCGCCGTCCAGCATGTCCACCAGATGGCCAACAACGTCAGAGGTCTCTTTCGGGTTCACGAAATCGGTCATGCCGAACTTCTCTCCCCATTCGCGTTTCGCTGGGTTTAGGTCGACGCCCACGATCCGGTCAGCGCCAGCCATCTTTGCGCCTTGGATCACGTTAAGGCCAATGCCGCCAAGACCGAAGACGACGACATTGTCGCCGGGCTTCACCTGAGCCGTATTGGTGACCGCGCCCACGCCTGTCGTCACGCCGCAGCCGACATAACATGCGCTTTCAAACGGCGCATCGGTGCGGATCTTAGCGACGGCGATCTCTGGCAAGACGGTGAAGTTAGAGAACGTCGAGCAGCCCATATAGTGGTAGATCGTCTCGCCCTTATAGCTGAACCGCGAAGTGCCATCCGGCATCAGGCCCTTGCCCTGCGTCTCGCGGATCGCGCTGCACAGATTGGTCTTGCCAGAAAGGCACATTTTGCACTGCCTGCATTCCGGCGTGTAGAGCGGGATGACGTGATCGCCGGGCACAACCGAAGTCACGCCTGCGCCAACCTCCCGCACAATCCCGGCGCCTTCATGGCCCAAAATGCTGGGGAACAGACCTTCGCTATCCAGCCCGTCCAGCGTGTAAGCATCGGTGTGGCAAATCCCGGTCGCCATAATCTCGACCAGCACTTCGCCCGCCTTCGGCCCTTCCAGATCCAGCTCCACAATCTCAAGCGGCCTTTTGGCTTCAAATGCAACGGCGGCTCTGGTTTTCATGGTGCGTCTCTCTCATTCAAATCGAGAGAAACGCAACACCAGCGAAGGGCCCGCGTCAAGCGCGCAGATCAGTCAGCGCGCTTGTTGTCGATCACAGTCACAAAATCGTGATTGACGTCGCGGTGCTCCGCCTCATCCGCGCGAACGGCGATAATCACATCGCGCAGCCGCGCGTCCTGCGGCAATTGCCAATAGTCGATCGCAATCTGAGGCGCCGGCACATTCTCATGCCGCCCAGCATCAACCTCGGCGAGGTACTGGGTGTAGCTGAAGACCGCTTCTTCTTCGAAATAGGCCGCCACCCGATGCGCAGTGCGCGGCGCAAACAGATAGAGCCAGAAGTAGAAATTGTAGAAGATCAGCTGGGTTATCATGATCAGCATACGCTCAAAGCGGTTTGGATCAGCGATCTTGATAAAGGTCATGAGATGCATCCGCTCATTCTCTGCCTCTTCGAGCAAAGTGCGGATCCAGCCCTCATCATCGCGGATGTAGCGCAGCGCTCTAAGGTGCTGCCACAGGCCGCCGACCATTCCGGGTACGGCCGCAACAGTTTCCAGCACAACGGCGCGGTGGCCATAACGGGTGGCGAAGAACTTATCGGCAAAGAACCGCAGCATTTTGACAAAGGCAAAGGCCACTTTGTCGCTGGTGGTTACAGGCGCGACATGGCCATCCAGCTCTGCTTCGAGGTTCACTTGGCGAACCAGCGGTGCGGTGTTGAGGTGTTTCATTTTCACTTCCTTAGAGCCGCTTAGTAACCGAGGAACTAAGTCCTTCGTCGCGCCGCGACCATGTTCAGACATGCTTCGTTTACCCAACGCCTAAATGCCCGTTCTGATCCGGAATAAACATCGGATTCGCGGCAGCATATGTTCAGTTTTTTGCAACTCACTGCGCTATGCGCGCCGCTCGCTTGAGCAAATTCTCATCCTGTCTAGAACGGGAGCCGTGCCATAAGGAGACCATCCGGCAATGCCCCGTCTGAAACAAGCTGGCCGTGAGGCTGAAAACCCCTTCGCCAATAAGATCTTCAACCTGCTGTTCGGAGAACGCGATCCTGTGGAGCAGCCGGGAACCGCAACCGGCACACCGGGCAATTGGTGGACAGTGTTCAACATTGTGCCCGATGCGTTCAAACACACGACCGAGGGCTTTCAATTCTACCGCTCGCCAGAGCGCAAGATCGATCCCAAGCTGCGCGAGCTGGGCCAGACACGCGCGGGCTTTGTGGTCGGCTCACAATTCGTGTTCTCTCAGCATTGCAAGGCTTCGCGTGATGCTGGCCTGACCGAAGATCAGATTGAGGCGATCCCGGCTTGGTCTGTTGCCGATTGCTTCAGCCAGGTGGAGCGCGCGGTGCTCGCATACACGGATGCCCTCGTGCTGCAGCATGGCCGCGTGCCCGATGGCGTGTTCGCAAGCCTCAAAGATCATTTAAGTGACGAAGAAATCCTCGAACTGACCTACATCACGTGCACCTATATGATGCACGCTGTGATGAGCCGCGCGCTGCGGCTGGAATATGACGATGTTGAGGAGCGCGTGGTAGAGGTGCCCGCGCCCGATGGCAATTCCGCGGACGTCATGGCAATGGTCGATAAACCGGAGGACGATTGATGCCCTATCACCACCTCGCACTCGCCGCGAAAGACATGCAGGCGACACACGAATTCTACGAAGGCGTGATGGGCTTCGAGCTGGTCAAAGTCGAAGTCGCCCCGATCATGTCGGGCGGCTGGGGCAAGCATTTCTTCTACAGGATCGGCAGCGATGACAGCTGCTTCATTGCGTTTTGGGAGCTGCATGATGGCCCCGGCGCAGAGGACTATATCTTCGATCTCAACAAGGCCGCGAAACTGCCGCCAATGACCAATCACTACGCCTTTTCAGTCAGTTCCGAAGAAGAGCTGACCACGTGGCGCAAGAAGTGGCAGACGGCGGGCCTCGCAGTGTTTGAGATCGACCACAATTGGTGCAAATCGATCTACACCACCGACCCGAGCGGCAATGCCGTCGAGTTCTGCCTCACCTCAGGCGAGTTCACAGAAGCGGACCGAGAGCGCGCCATCGCCGCGCTCAACGAAACCGAATTCAAGCCCTCGCCGCCACCGGCAAAGGTCAAATCCTGGCGGCCTGAACCCGTCAGCTAGGCTGGACTAGAAGCCGAGGCTATCCGCCACTGCTTGATTAACGATCTTGCCCTGATGAACATTCAGACCGGGCGCGAGATGCCGGTCTTCTTCGCAAGCAGCTACGCCTTTGTTCGCGAGCGCCAAGCCAAAAGGCAGGGTTGCATTGTTAAGCGCGTAGCTTGAGGTGAGCGGCACCGCGCCAGGCATATTGGCGACACAGTAATGGATGATCCCATCGACCTCATAGGTCGGGGCCTCATGCGTGGTCGGCTTCGACATTTCAAACGCGCCGCCTTGGTCGATAGCAACATCCACCAGAACCGCACGGTTCTTCATCAGGCTCAGCATTTCACGAGTGACCAAATGCGGTGCGCTCGCACCGGGGATCAGAACCGCGCCGACCACGACGTCCGCGTCAGTGATCGCTTGCTCGATCGTTGAGGAGGTGGAGTAGCGCGTTGTCGCGCGCCCTTGGAACATATCGTCAAGCTGGCGGATGCGCGGCAGCGAGCGGTCGAAAATCTCGACATTTGCCCCCATACCCACGGCCATGCGGGCCGCCTGCGTTCCAACAACGCCGCCGCCTAGCACAACCACCTTCGCTGGCAGAACGCCTGGTACGCCGCCCATCAAGGTTCCGCGTCCGCCATTGTTCGCGCGCAGAGCCATGCCGGCAGCTTCAATCGAGAGACGGCCAGCAACTTCGCTCATCGGGGCAAGCAATGGGAGCCCGCCATGACGGTCGGTCACAGTCTCATAAGCAACCGCTGATACGCCTGCTTCCATCAGGCCGCGGGCCTGATCGGGATCGGGCGCGAGGTGGAGATAAGTGAAGAGGATTTGCCCCTCGCGCAGCTGCACCCATTCGCTCGGCTGAGGCTCTTTGACCTTCACGATCATGTCGGCCTTTGCGAACACTTCAGAGGCATCAGCCGCGATCTGTGCACCCGCCGCAAGGTAGACATCATCATCCTTGCTGATGCCTAGGCCCGCGCCAGTTTCGACAAGCACTTGGTGGCCAGCGGCAATGTACTCGCGCGCCGCCTCTGGGGTCAGGCCAACACGATATTCATGGGTTTTGATTTCTTTGGGGACGCCAACAAGCATGCCGAACTCCTGGGGGAATATGGGTACATTGGGTTCGACTCGACCTTAGGCGACGCGCAACAAAGTTACAATCGAAACAAACATGCTTGCTTTCCCTCGCTGGGTTTGGTGAGACTGCACCCGCACACTACTGCGCAGCAATTGGCGCGCGTTCGTTAGCTTGGAGAATTGCCATGACCGCCTATCCTCAAGTCAAAATGCTGATCGGCGGCGAATGGGTGACGGACGGCGGCGATGGCACAATGGCCGTCACCAATCCGGCGACCGAAGCGGTGCTTGGCCAATGTCCCAAAGCCTCAGCCGAACAGCTCGATGCGGCATTGGCAGCAGCAGACGAAGGCTTCAAAACCTGGAGCAACACGCCGGGTATCGAACGCTACAATATCCTGCGCCGCGGCGCTGAGATCCTGCGCGAACGCGCGCCGCAAATCGCCGATATCATCACCGCTGAAATGGGTAAGCCACGCGCTCAGGCCCTTCCCGAAGTGGTGGTCTCTGGCGATGTGATCGATTTTCTGGCGGAAGAAGCCAAACGCCAAGGGGGCCGTCTAGTGCCGCCGCGCCATCACGGCCTTTTGTCTCAGCAAGTGCTTCATATGCCGGTCGGCCCAGCGGTGCTGCTGACCCCGTGGAACTTCCCTGTGAACCTGGCCGCGCGCAAGCTGGGCGGAGCCTTGGCCGCTGGCTGCTCTGTGATCCTCAAGCCCGCTGAAGACACCCCGGCATCTGCGCAAATGCTCGTCGAAGCACTGGTCGATGGCGGATTACCGAAGGGCGTCATCAACCTGGTCTATGGTGATCCCGGCCCCGTGTCGGAGCATCTAATCGCCTCCCCAATCACCCGCAAGATCAGCTTCACTGGCTCAACGGCCATCGGCAAACATCTGGGCGCGCTCGCCGCGCAGGACATGAAACGCTTCACGCCAGAGCTTGGCGGGCATGCACCGGTCATCATCAGTGAAACCGCGGATTTCGAGCGCAGTCTCGCTGCATGTGTTGCGGGCAAGTTCCGCAATGCTGGGCAAGTGTGCGTATCGCCGACACGCTTCCTTGTGGCTCGCGGCGTGTACGACAAGTTCGTCAGCGAATTTGCGGCCCGTGCAGCTCAGATCAAGGTTGGCGATGCGGGCGCGGATGAAAGCGTCGAAATGGGCCCGCTTGCGCATGAACGCCGCGTCCCGGCCATGGCGCATGCGCTCGGCGATCTCGGCGGCAGTAAAGGGGAAATCGTCACCGGAGGCGCAGCAATTGATGGCAGCGGCTTCTTCTATCAGCCGACAGTAGTGGCAAATCCCAGCATGGACAGCCGGCTGATGACGGAAGAGCCGTTCGGCCCGATCGCTGGCATTGTGCCCTATGACACAATCGAGGATGCGGTCGAGACAGCCAACGCTCTGCGCTATGGCTTGGCGGCCTATGCCTTCACCAGCTCACTGGATGAAAGCCATTACTTGGGCCAAAATTTGCGCGCGGGAATGGTGGCGATCAACCACTTGGCCGTGTCTTCGCCCGAAACCCCATTTGGCGGCGTCGGCGATAGCGGATTTGGCTCAGAAAGCGGTGAGGAAGGCTATCTCGGATACACCGAGACGAAGCTCGTCACAGTTGGCAAGGCAGGCTGAGCAAGCCAGCTTAATCTCAATCGAGAATAGGTACGATGCGCGAGAGGATGCGGCGCATGGGTCCGTCGCTTTCCATCGGCCTTATCCGGCCCCAGCGCGCTCGGCGCGAATACTCGTCCTGAAGTTGAACCGTCCGGCCCATCGCATCTGGGCCACTCGACCTAATCGTCGGTATTTCCATTTCTGCTTCCCCAAGAGGCGATTGCCTCGAATCGCTATGTTTAGCTGTATAAGGGCTAACACCTAATAATCTGGAAACAGAGTCGTATTTTTCGCATAAACAACTGCGAGAACTGGCTTTCTCAGCCAGTCACGCTGCTTAAGCTCGGGTAAAAGCCGGCCTAAACCCGCTGAGCCCCCGCCGCGCGAACGGCCTCCAATGTTGGGTAACCGTTCACTGCCATCAGCAAATCTGCCTCGGCCAGGATCGACCTGAGCACAAACTCTGCGCCGTTCGCGCCGCCCAAGGCCAGCCCGTAAGTATAAGGCCTGCCCACGCCCACGGCGGTCGCGCCCAAGGCCAGAGCCTTCACCACATCCGTGCCGGAGCGAATGCCGCTATCGAACAGCACTGGCACGTCACCAGAGGCCTTCACCACGTCTTCGAGCAGGTCGATAGTCGCGATCCCGCCATTCGCCTGCCGGCCCCCATGATTAGAGCAGTAAATCCCGTCCGCGCCCGTATCCACGGCTTTCTTCGCGTCATCGGGGTGGCAAATGCCCTTCAGCACAATCGGCAGCTTCGTCACCGATTTCAGCCATTTCATATCGTCCCAGGTCAGCACCTGACCAAAGGTCGCAGCCCAAGTCATGATCGCAGTCTTGGGATCCTCTTCAGGCGGCTTTTCAAGCAGCGACCGGAACACCGGATCGCAGAAGTAATTGTGCAGCACCTTGCCGCGCAATTGCGGAAAGTTTGAGGCGTTGAGATCGCGCGGTCGCCAGCCGGTCACCCACGTGTCGAGTGTGACCACCAGAGCTTTGTATCCGGCGGCCTCCGCGCGGCCGATCAGGCTCTCCGCCAATCCCTTATGACGTGGTGTGTAGAGCTGAAAGAAGCCCGGCGTGTCGCTGCAAGCAGCGTGGACATCCTCCATGCTGTCATTAGCCAACGTCGAGGCGCAGAGCGGCACGCCTGTCGCCGCCGAGGCCTGCGCAGCGGCGATATCGCCGTGCTTGTCCTGCGTCGCCTCGCCGGTCAGCCCAATTGGTGCCATAAACAATGGGGTTGGCAGCTTCATACCGAACAGCTCAATCGAGAGGTCACGCTCCTGCGCGTCGACCATCATGCGAGGGATCATGCCCCAATGATGAAAGGCGGATGAGTTGCTGTCTTGGGTATGCTCATCGCCGCACCCGCCCGCGACATAATTGGTCAATGATGGGCCGAGCGCCTCATGCGCGCGCTTTTCCAGCGTTGCGAAATCGACCGGAAATTCAGGCAGGATGCCTTGCAGACCGGCGTTATAAATCTCGTTCTGCATTGCTCCGAAATAGCTCATCGCTCAACCCTCTCCCGGTCGTTTCTAGATCGCGAGCTTGGGACGAAGACGAGCTTGAAGCAAATGGTTTTTGCTTGAGAGCTTCTACCTAAAAAAGCGCTGCAAGGTTGGGCGTACCTTTAGAAACTGGATGTAGAGCCGCTCCAGAATGCTGAGTACAATCCGGTTGCGGGCCAGCAGACCGATCGGACGGAAAAGCGGGATCGCGCGCCACATGGCAGCGAAAGCGGCAGCGCCGCTCAGCAACTCGCCATCTTCGCTTGCGTGGAACCGCGCGAGCAATTGCGCTTGGTCGATAGGACAAACGGCCTCGCCCGCCTCGCCAGAGACATCGACGAACTCGACCGACTTGGCCGTGTCCATGCGTCGCATCAACGCAATCTCTCGGGTGCACAGCGGACATGCCCCGTCAAACCAAACTGTGACTTTTGCCATGTGCTACAGATGCGAACGCGGCGGTCAATTATCAACCGATCAGTTTGAGAAAGCCTGTGTTGTGCGCTTAGAAGTTGATCCCTGCGCGCACGTTCAACTCTGGCAAATTGTCATCACCGCGCTCTGCGCTGCCGCCCAAGGGAAAGCCGCCTTCGATCTCAAAACCAACTGGCCCGATGCGGCCGCGCACGCCTGGCCCAGCCGAAAAGAGCGATCCCTCGCCCACGCCCGCGCCGATATCAGTGACATAGCCACCATCGAGAAAAGCGTAGAACTGGAGAAAATCGAACGGCAATCTATCAGGTGCGAAACGATAGCGCAGTTCCGCCAGACCATAGACACCTTCATCGCCCAGCACTTCGCTGAAATCATACCCGCGCGTGCGGAAGGGCCCGCCCAGCGCCATCTCTTGTGGAGCCAGAAGCGGACGGTCTGCAATCTGTCCTCCAGCAGCAAGATAGACATCAAAGCGGCCAGCAACCGGTAGGCGTGCGTCTCCCCAGAACGATACTTTGGAGAATACGCCGTCGCCATCTCTGCGCGAAACCAGTGGATCACCGCGCCTGCTTGCACCTAAGATACCCAGTCCGCGAACGTGGCTTGCCCCGGCGCGGACACGGCCGCCAGCGACCGCCCATTGCGTCGTGATTCCAATCGATGCGGTGACGATCGTATCGTCGCGCAGCATCTGCCCCAGCTCGTCCTGTTCGATCGCAATGTACGAAACATTGCCATTGACCCAAAGACTCTTGTCCTTCGACCTGATGATCGGTTGATCGAGCGATATGCCTGCCCTCAGCGAGTCCCCGTTTACATCGCTGTCACCAAATGGTCCCTCCGGCGAAGTCGAGCCAATCGAGCCGTTGATCCCAGCGGTGAGACCGGAGCTATTGATCTGCGTCTGGTAAGAACCGGAAACAAACAGCAGTTCTTTTGGGTCAACGGGATTGATCCGCAGGGCAGCGTAGAGCTGATCCGAAGAGCTCAGCACATCGGTTTGCCGGGTGGAAGCCACCGCGCGGTACGGACCGAACGAACGCGTGCCGTAATTGTCCGCCTGAATCTGATAGCGATCCTTTTGCTGCTCCAGGTTGACCACCAGAATGGCGCGGCCATCACGGCGCGAAATCTTGGCGTCCTTCAATCGCACTGAAGGGATGTCAGTGACCAGCAGCAGTGCCGCTTCCAAATCACTTTGCTTTACCGGTCGGCCCTGCAGGCGATTCAGAATTCGGCGAGCCTGAGCATTGTCGTAGCCATTGATCTCGATTGCATCGACGCGGCCCTCATCGACTGCAATCTGGACAACGCCAAAACCATTGTCGCTCTCAAGCACATCCGCTTTGACGTAGGCATAGCCTTCTTCTTTCGCGAGGTCAGCGATCTGCTTGGTAAGCTGAGCCAACACCTCTTCGCTGCGCTCTTCGCCAAAGAACCCCTCCACGACCGCTTGATAGCGCGCATCATCGATCGCTTCATTGCCGAGAATGACAATCGCGCCGATTTGGTCGGCTTGCAGCTCTTCAGCGGGCTGCTCGCCCTGCCCGTAGAGTACTTCGTCACCGCTCTGCATAACGGACAGCATTGCGATCCGCGGCGCATTGGCGGTTTCCTGCGCGTTCAACGCAGGCGCTGTGATGCATAGACATGCACCCAACGAAACTGCCTTGGTTAAACGCATTGAAACCTCCTGATTGGAGGCGTGCGCCTAGCCGTAGGCCGCTAATAAACCCTTACACTTAGGCAAATTAGGGAAATGTTAGCTACTCCGCTTCAGCACTCCTTTAGAGGCGGCGGTCCAAAGGCATAATTGCACTGAACTCTAATCTTATTTGAGACTAACCAATGATCCGCCTTGCCAGGAAGTCCATAGTGGTTGCCGCCCTGATGGCCAGCACCAGCGCCATTGCCAACAGTGGTTGGAGCGTTTCTGAGGCCAGCGGGTCGGTCACCATCACGCGCGGCGAAAAGGTCATCCAAGCCCGTAAGGACAGCCGCCTTAACGAAGGCGATGTGATCCGCACTGGCAAAGGCGCCCGCGCTGTTCTGGTTCGCGGCAAAGAATATCTTGTCGTTTCACCCAAGGCGCACATCCGCATTGCCGAGCCTGAAAAGGCCGGTCCGGTTACGCAAATATTCCAATATCTCGGCAATGTGCTGTTTAAGATCGAGAAGAAGAGCACCCCGCATTTTGGCGTAGAGACGCCGTATATGGCCGCTGTGGTCAAAGGCACAACGTTCAACGTGTCGGTTGGCGATGATGGCACCAGCGTTCAGGTTACCGAAGGCGCGGTCGAAGTCACAACCGGCGATGATCTGGAAGCAGCCCTGCTGACCCCTGGCCTTGTCGGGTTGGTTGAAGCGGATGCGATTGGCGATCTGATCGTCATTTCGAACGATCCCGATGGCCCCAGCGCAGAAGAGGCGACTGTTCGAGGCACTCCTAGCTTTGTGCCAGCATTGAGCCAGCCAGCAGCAGAAGCGGCCACAACAATCGCAAACGCCGGCGGCAATTCTGACCGCGGGCCTGGCCGCGCGGGCGATACTGCACCGGCACTGCTGGTCGCCATTGGCGCGGTATCTGGCGCTCAGGGCGGCACCTTAGACAGCTCAAATGACGACATAGCTGATAACGGCGCTGAGGACGAAAGCAGCGCGGTCCAAGATTTCGTCATCTCAGAATCGGGAGATGGTGAGAGCGGAACAAGCGAAATCGTCACCCAAAAAGATAGCAGCGAAACCGCTCCCGCAGCAGAAAAGACCGATGCCGACGTTAACGTTAGCATAGCAGATGATCGCTCTGCTGATGAGAGCGATGGAGGATCAGGCAACACGGACCTCGCCTATGCAGAGGATCAGGACAACGGATCTTGTGCGGGTGTCCCAAATTGCTCAGGCGGCGCGAATCCGAACAAAAGTGACGCCATTGGCGATCCCGCGACCCCCGACGACGATGTTGGTATCGCCATGGGTGTAGAGAGCCCTGCTGATGAAGTTGATGATGACGCCGCCTCTGGGGACGAGTCTAACCTCGACACGGGCGTCGCTACTCCTGCTGATGAAGGCGATAACGAAGAAGTAGAAGTTAGCGCGGATCTGGGCCTTGGCGCAGACAATGACGACAGCGACGACGACGGTCCCGGAAATGGTAACGGGAATGGCAATTCTGGCGGCAACAATGGCAATGCTAATGGTGTTGGTAATGGTAACGGCGGCGGAAACGGCAACGGAAACAACGGCAATGGGAACGGCAATGGCGGCCCCAGCTCCGACGATGGCGATGACGAATTTGGCGACGATGACTCCAATGACGAGGCCTCCGACGAAGACGTCGGCGTCGGTGCTGGCATAGACGGTCCGGTTGATGCCTCCGATAACGAAGAAGTAGACGTTGGCGCGGATCTGGGTCTTGGTTCAGACAATGACGACAGCGACGATGAAGGTGTTGGAAACGGGAACGGAAACGGCAATTCCGGCGGAAACAATGGCAATGCCAATGGCATCGGAAATGGCAACGGCGGCGGAAACGGCAACGGGAACAATGGCAACGGAAACGGCAATGGCGGTCCTAGCTCTGACGATGGGGCCGAGGGCGGCGTTGGCGTAGATCTCGGAGTAGATTTGGGCGGCGAAGGCGGAGCAGATGTCGACTTGGGCGCTGATCTGGACCTTGGCATGGGTGCCGATGAGGGCGATGATGACGACGAGTCCGGAGAACGCGGCGAGCGTGGTGAAGGCGGCGAAGGCGGCAATGGGCGCGGTCGAGGCCGAGGTCGCGGCAATAACGACTAAGCCAAACGTGTTGGCGTTCGCCTCTCCAAAGCTCTGATTTTCCGGGTAAACGCGAGTGAAACCTCGCTTAAACTCTTTCTGACTATACGCAGTCACTTCGCAGCGGCATTCAGCCGCCCAATTGGAGTATTTGCGTGCGGCTAGCCAACGCTTCGGTCACAATGCAGGGCAATGCCGCGCGTGCAATCGCCTTTGCAATGGCGCTGCTTATCGCCGCGCTGGCAACGCTGAGCGGGCTGTCAGGTAACGCAGAAGAGACGCTGCGCGACAATCGCGACCAATTGCGCATCAGCGAAGCATCCGGCAAAATTGTTGTCCTCGAAATCGACGGACGCTCTATCCAGGCACTCGACCAATGGCCTTGGCCGCGGCGTTTCTATGCCGATGCTATTCTAGAGCTGGACCGATTAGGCGCCGAACAAATCGCCTTCGATGTCGATTTCTCGTCGCGCTCATCGCCTGAGCAGGACGCGCTTTTCGCAAGTGCGCTCAAAGAACTGGGCGGGTCGGTGGTCCTGCCAACCTTCCGCCAAGAAAACCGGGCCAAGGAAGGCGAAAACGGCGAGGACGTTACCGAGGCCTTGCCGCTGCCCGAGTTTCGCGAGCACGCATTCCTCTCAGCCGTCAATGTGCTGCCAAACGCTGACGGGCGCATTGAATTCTACCCTTACGGCGTTTCTACCAATGACATCCCGCGCCCATCCATCGCCAGCATGGTTGCAGAGGAACATGGCCGGATCGATCAGTACTTCCGCGTCGACCAAGCGATTGATCCCGACACCATAGCGCGAATTTCCTTTGTCGATTTGCTCGAAGGAAAGGTCGCGCGCGATCAAGTCTTTGGCAAACGCATCATGATAGGCGCAACGGCAATCGAACTGGGCGATCGCTATCCAACCGCCCTTTTCGGTGTCCGGCCCGGCGTCGTTATTCAAGCGCAAGCCGCAGAGACTCTCCTGCAAAACCGCATGCGCAGCGACAGCGGACCGTGGCTCCCCCTGACCATTGCAGCGATGGCCTTAGCGGTCATGCTTCGCTCGCTTTCTCAAGGTCGCTCCCGCGTCGCCTTTGGCGCTGTTGTCATCGGAGCAACGGTAGTTGGCATCGCGCTCGCCTTTGACCAATTCGCGCTGCCCTACATCCAACTGATCCCAATCATGATCTTGCTTGGCAGTTTCATTGGATTGCACCGATTGATCACATCTGCGCTCAGCCTGCGCCATGCGCGGCGCACCGATGCAACATCCGGTCTCCCCAATCGCCGCGCTCTGGAAATCGAGCTTACGGACCAAACAGACCGAGCAATTGCGGTCGCCAGAATTGATGATTTTGAGCAGATTGAGGCCATCATATCTGGCACTGACTTGCCGCGCATCGAGCGTAAGATCGCAAAACGACTGGTAGCGCTCGCAGGATCAGAGCAGGTTTATCGACTTGATCGCGCGATGTTCGCTTGGTTTGTTCCGAAAGATCAAGCAGACGCTCTTGAAGAGCACTTTGCATCGGCGCAATCCTCCTTTGCGGCGCCATTTGATCTTGATGAGAAGCGGCTGAAGATCAAAGCCTTCTTCGGCAGCTCACAAGGCTCCATCGCTGATGCTGTAACGGCGGCAGAATATGCCCGCCGACGCGGCATTGACTGGTCCACCAGCGCGCTCGGGCTTCAAGATGAAGCGCAATTCCAGCAGCGAATTCTGGGCGAGCTCGACGACGCGATGGAGACCGATGCGATCCACGTTGTGTTCCAACCGAAAATGCGACTGTCCGACAGAGTAATTTACGGCGCAGAATGCCTCGTACGCTGGGACAGTCCGACCTTGGGACGGATCTCACCCGCTGACTTTATCCCGATTTTAGAAACCAAAGGCCAAGTCAGTGGCCTCACCAAGTTTGTCCTCGCCAAAGCGCTGGAGCGCAGCCGCGAAGCCAATGAAGCCGGGCAGCCAGTGCAATTGGCCGTCAACATTTCGGCGCAATTGCTGTCCGATGCGTCCTTCGTCGACAGCGCAATCGCGATGATGGAAGAGGCGCATAGCAAAGGCGCATCTGGCATCACGCTGGAAGTTACTGAGAGCGCGCCGCTGGCCGATCCAGAGCTGGCCAAGACTACACTGAAGCGCTTTACCGATGCTGGCGCGCGCATTTCCATCGATGACTATGGGACGGGCCAGGCAACGCTCAACTATCTGCAGGGCTTTCCCGCCCAAGAGATCAAACTCGACCAGAGCTTTGTGCGCGATCTCGTGGCCAACCGCGCCGACCGGATCATGGTGCAATCCACGATTGATCTGGCGCATGCGCTCTCGTTCGACATCGTTGCGGAGGGCGTTGAAGACGCAGAGACAATCGAAGCGCTCGCAGAGTTCGGGTGTGACTATGTGCAGGGCTGGGAAATCGGCAAGCCGATGGATTGGAAGGATTTTGTGGAGTTTCTGAAGTCTGCCGAAGCATCAAAAGCGCAGCCGGTCAGCACCGCAGCCGCATAAGCATCTACGCTTTTCCTAAAGCGCTTTTCAGGTCGTCAAGGTAAGGCTCGAATGGCTTCCAAGCCCCCTGCCCTTTGCGATTGATTGGCTGGCGGACCTGCTCGCTGCTGGCAGTGCGCACGGCGCGGTCTGTCTTGTGAAAGTCGAGGCAGGCCTCCTCAAACGGCAGGCCCAGATATTCGAGCATACGCCGCGTCTGCCCTTCGAGATCATCGAGAACATCCTCATGCTGCACGCGCAAAACCCTACCAGGCAGCACCGTGTCCCAATGGTCCATTAGCTCGACGTAGTCAGAGTAGTATCGCCCAACCTCAGTCAGGCCATAGGTGAACTCCTGCCCCTCAGCGAACAGCTGCTTAAACCCGGAAAAGCAGCAATCCATCGGATCGCGCCGCGCATCAATGATCTTGGCATTGGGCAGGATCAGATGGATCAGCCCAATATGCCGAAAATTGTTGGGCATCTTGTCGATGAAGAACGGCGCGCCTTGGCGGTGAACGCGGGTGTTTGTGATGAATTCCTCGCCAAACTTCGCCAATTGCTCACCGCTCAAATCATGCAGCATTGCTGGATAGAGCGATTGCCCAGCCTTGCGTCCGCGCAGCCGGTGCGCGAGCGCGAGGATATCCGGCAGCTCCAGCGTCCCATCAACTTGGCTGTGGCTAGCCAGGATTTGCTCGAGCAGAGTTGATCCGGCGCGCGGCAGACCAAGGATAAAGATCGGGTCCGGTGCATCGTGACCGGCGCTATCATGTTTCTCAAACAGCTCTGCCGTGCACTGCTCGCGCTGCTTCGCTAGCTCAGCGGTCATCGCATCGGCGCTGTAACGGGTTTGCGCGCGTTTCAAGTCATTGCCCCGCGCATAGGCAGCAAAGCTCTCTTGGTAGTCACCGCGATCCTCATGCGCCTTGCCAAGAGCAAACGACAAGTGCACCCGGTCCATGAAGGCGAGATCGGGGCGAGCGACCTGATCGCTCATCGCATTGAGCTCATCGTCGCTGAAACGGTAAGTCTTCAAATTGGCCAGCGCGTAATAGGCATCGCCATGGTCACCCTTCGCGGCAATGGCCGCGCGGTATCGCGAAATCGCGTCCTCACTGCACCCCTTGGTCTTGAGCGCATGGCCCATACTGGTCAGCGTTGCCGGGTCTTGAGGTAGCTTCGCAAGCACCGCTTCGAACAGCTCAAAGGCGCGGTCAAAATCGCCCGTCTGCATGCTTTCGATGGCAAGCCGCGATTGGAACAGCGGATTGTCAGGGTCACTGGCGTGGAGCGCCTCCGCTTCTTCCCGCGCGCGCTCAAACTTTTGCCGGCGGCGCAGCACATCAACATAGTCGAGCCGCAACTGGATATTGTCCGGCTCAAACGTCACCGCGCTTTCCAGCAAGAACTCCGCATCATCCAGAATGCCCAACTCCAGCCCGATCTTGGCGAGCAGACGCATCCCCTCAACATTACGAGGGTTGGAACGCAGGAAATATCGGCAGATCTCTTCCGCGCGTAGCACGCGCCCTTCCGCCAAATGATTGGTAACCGCAATCAGCTCACGCGGCAGTGTAGCGAGCCGTTGCTGCTGCGCGCTCGCAGCGGCCGCTTCTGCTGCGCGCCCTGCCCCGCTAGCGATGCGCGCTTGTTCGCGCCAACTGGCCTCAAGCGCCGGGTTAAACCGGGTGGCGCGGGCAAAGGCAGCAAGCGCATTTTCGCTCTGCCCCCAGGCAAGCGCCAAATGCCCCTCTTCCTGCCAGGCCCGGCCATATTCTGGCATGGCGGCATGCAGCTGTCTCAAGTGGCCTGCTGCTTCATCGAGGCGCCCAAGATATCGGCATGCAACAGCGGCCAAGTAAAGCGCGTCGCCATCCTCGTGCTGGTCAGCAAGCACTGAGTTCGCGTGCGCCAGCCCCTCTTCAAAGCGGCCCTGTTGCAGCGCCTCTTGCGCGGTTTTCAGCAGCTCTTCGCGTGTCGCCATTTCACCGCCTTACAAATCCTGTCCGCATAAGCCCAGAGCCCAAAAGCAAAGCGGCGGAAATGAACCCATCAAGATCCATTCCCGCCGCATTGTCTTGCTGATTGTGTCAGATCAATAGTCGTAGGAAATCCGCATTCCGACCGTCAGTGGACGATTGGTGGTGATGCGAGCCCGGTCATTGATGAAGTTGCCGGAAATCTCGGCGCGCTCATCAAACAGGTTCTCACCATAGATCTCGAACTTCCAATTGTCGGAGGTCACGCCCGCCGCCAGATCAACCAAGGTGTAGCTGTCGAGCTCAAGCTTGTTGATCTCGATAATGTCGGTCAGCTTGGATGCCGAATGGCTCACTTGAGGCTGAATGTAAGCGCCCAAAGTGTCACTGAGATCCCATTCGTAGCGGACCCGCAAATTGCCTTGGAATGATGGTGCGAACGCTAGGTTTGTTCCGGCAAGCACGTCATTTGTCGGTGTGAGAACCTCGGTGATTTCGGTGTCGAGTACCGAGAAAGCACCAGCAATTGTCAGACCCGGCGTTGCGTACGGAGCGACTGTGAAGTCCGCCTCCAAACCATAGATCTCTGCATTGGCGGCATTGTCCGAGAAGAACAGATTGGTGATGCTCGGATCAAAAATCGTCGTCTGGAGATTGCTGATGTCGACATAGAACGCGCTGCCGTTGAAACGCAGCTGGCCGTCGACCAAGTCAAGCTTCCAACCGAATTCGTAGTTCTGGACTTCATCGGTTTCGAGTTCAAACGGGACCGTAAAGCCGTTGGCACCTTGCGCACCGCCGGGACGGTTGAGCAAGCCAGGACGGAAGCCTTCCGAATAGGTCGCGTAGAAAAGCATGTCTTCGTTCGGCGTCACGGTTAGCGTGCCTTTGAAGATGGTCCCGCTGGTCTTGGCGACGTCTGGCGCTTGCAGCGCGTTGAACACTTGTGTCGCTTGCGCGGTGCTAAGGCCCGCCGCCTCAATATCGGCAATGCTATCGCCCAGAGTGAAGGTTTGACGCAGTGCCGCATTGCAAGAACCGATGAAGGTAAACTGTCCGTCACCATCATACAGATCATTGATATTGGTGCCGAATGCGTTCGCGTCTTCGGCTGCGCCTGAGTTACAGAACGAGCCGTTGGCGCTGCCTTCGAAATCAACTTCGACATCGTAATAACGTGCGCCGAATGTCGCGGTCAGCAGGTCTGGGACGAGGTCAAAGCTTGCCTCGCCAAAGATACCAAACTGCTCATCGGTCCGGCGAATGTCATTGCGGAAGATCGTGCTCGCTGGGAACGGACCTTCTTCAGAGATGAAACCGGCTTGCGGGAAGTTCGGTGCAAATGGACCAAATGGCTGAGCCAGAACATTGCCCGGATAGGCAAAGTCGTTGCGCTCTTGCAGCTCAAGATCGGAGTAAAACCCGCCCGCCGTCACGCGCCAGCGGTTTTCCGCTGGAGTGCTGAAGCGCAGCTCTTGCGTGAAGACAGTGGTGTTGCTGTCTGAGGTGACAAACAGGTTTGGCGCCTGGCACGTTCCGCTTGGTGCGGCTGCACCAGGGTAGCTGACCGAGCCATCACAGATGTAATACGGCAGGTACTGACCAACGAACAGATAATCGGAATAATCAACCCGCTGCTCTGTCTCACGGTCGGTGTAAGCACCGGTGTAGACGATATCGAGCATCGCCAAGCGGCCTTCGACCGTCCAGCTGGTGTTCGAGAAATTATCTTCGAGACGGTCATCTTCGAAACGCTGAATTTCGAGATTGTCGAGACCCAGTTCTGGGTCGGCAAAGAACACGCCATCAGATTCGACGCTCTGGCGGGTGTGCGACAATGTGACTTTCCAGTCAGGCGTCACTTCCCACAATGCGCTCGCGCGGAAGCCGGAATATTGGGTGTCGTTGAAATTGTCTTCGACCAGACCAGCATTGTCAGCATCGATGAAGGTGACCGCCGACAGATCGGCGCCCGCTTGGAAGCCGCCGCGATTGGCATTCACGGGAACACCGTTTGAGCGGACCGTTCCCGATGGACGGAAACGCGCGCTTTCGCTGACATTGCGAGTGCCCGCGACATTATCGATGTAGCCGCCTTGATCATCAAGGAAGACCACGCCGCGCAGAGCAAACGCATCAGTCACTGGCACGTTGACCATCGCCTCGGCCTTGTAGCTTGCTTCACCGCCTTTGGTGAAAGACACGCCGCCAGAGAACCCAGCGTCAAAACCGCTGAGATCAGGCTTGTTGGTGATCAAACGAACGACGCCAGCTTGCGAGCTTGCACCGAAGAGAGTGCCTTGCGGGCCGGAAAGCACTTCGATCCGCTCAAGGTCAGCGGCGTATACGTCGAGGTTACGGCCTGGCTGTGCAAGCGGCTGCTCATCGAGATAGAGCGCCACGTTTGGCGCGAGGCCTGCGACACCAGCGACCGAAAGGTTCGGCGTGGTTGATGCAAGACCGCGAATGTAGATCGTACTTTGGCCCGGGCCGCTGCCACCAGCGGTGACAGTTGGCAGCTGATCGAGATAGTCTTCGAACGTATCGATGTTCAGCTCATCAAGCTGCTCTTCACCGATGGCAGAGACCGATACCGGAACATCCTGCAGATCTTCACTGCGCTTTTGCGCGGTCACAACAATAGTTGGAACCCCGCCGCGTGCTTCTTCTGCTTCGCCTGCCGGCGCATCTTGCGCGACCGCCGGTGATGCGACAGCAATTGCCAGCGCACTCACTGAGGCGCGCCTTGCGAACTTAACCATTATGCTTGTCCCCTATAGACATCAGGTGACCCGCGATGCCCGGATGGGCCGCTGAGTCAGTAAAATAGCGCAGTCAGAAAGACTTCGCGCTCTTGAAGGGGCTGGTAACAAGCGATCCAAGGCCCGGCCACAGCTAGCGGTTAAATTTTCAGGACTTAGAAACGGCATGTTGTAAAATAACAACATGATCAAATATAGAATGAAATTTTTGAAATAAGAAACTCATACTTATAGTTTTAAGTTTTTTATTCTCAATTTCTCAGATTTATACTTTTGCTTTATATTCGATTTTTCCAAGTTATGGCAAATATCGATTGATTTACTCTTGGTTCCAATCGATCTATAAGGCAAGTTATTCTTTTGCCATTACTTTCTCATTCCATTCCTCGCACGCTTCTGCAGTAGTAGGCACGCCGTGATGTTTGCGCACAACGTCGAAAACGATCGCCTTCACGATCGAAATCATCATCAGCAGAACCACAAATGAGAACGGCAATGCGCCGATGATCATGGTGATGCGGATCGCCTCGATCCCGCCGAGGATCAGCATGGATCCAACGACAAACGCCAGTGCAATTCCCCAGAAAAAGATGTGATAACGGCGCGAGCCCTCGTCTTCGCCCGCACCATTGATTGTGTTGACGATCAGGATCGCACTGTCAGCCGATGTGATGAGGTAGGTCATCAGCAAAACGACAACCAAGCCGGACACGATCAGCGCGGTTCCATCGCCCAGCATTGCGGCCAAGGTTGCATAGAGTTGATCCGCCATGGGAGCCGCGAGAATGGCGCCATCCGCTGCGCCGCTTAGCTCCAGATCGATGGCTGTGCCGCCCACCAGCGCCATCCACACAAAGCACATGAGTGAAGGCACCATCGCCACGCCGAACACATATTCGCGAAGGGTGCGACCACGCGAAATCCGCGCGATAAACATGCCAACGAACGGGGCAAAGGCGATCCACCACGCCCAATAGGAAACTGACCACCCGAGCTGCCAAGAGACCAGCGCGTCGCCTACCTCGCTGCCATCGGAGATGAAACGCGCGAGCGATTGCTGCGGCAAGGTGATAACATAATCCCAGGTCGCAACGCCCAGCAGTTTCAATCCGTACAGGCCAGACCCAACAGTCGCGAATAGCGCCAAGAGCGCGAAAGACAGCCCCATATTGAGGTTGGAAAGCCATTTGATCCCACGCCCAACTCCGGACAATGCACTGACGGTCGAAGCACCAACCAGTACCAGCAGCGCGGTTATGATCCCGGCGTTGGAGGCAGCCAACGCGCCATCGTCACCGGCCGTCATCAGCCAATCACCCATGCCAATTCGGTAGAGGCCCGCAACAAACTGCTCGACACCAAAGCCAAGCGTGTAGGCTACTCCAAGGATGGTCGCGACCACCGCGACGACATCGACGATATGCCCCGCTGGGCCTGACATGACCTTGCCGAACAAGGGAGCAAGACTAGACCGGATCGTTAGCGGCAGGTCACGCCGGTGCGCGACATAGGCAATGCCCAGCCCGACCAGAGCATAGGTGCACCATGCGCCAAAGCCCCAATGAAGGAAGGTGTAGAGATAGGCCGGACGCACTGCTTCCGCTGACAGCGGCTCAATATCCCCGCGGATAATGTCGGGATTGTTGGCAAAGTGCGCCAGCGGCTCTCCAGTGGAGAAGGTCAGCATCCCAATGCCGATCCCCGCGCCAAACAGCATGGCGAACCAGGAGAAACGCGAGAATTCCGGCTTCTCGTCCAGTGCCCCCAGCCGAAGACTGCCCGATTGCGGAATCACCGCAAGTACAGTGCACACCACGACCAGAGCCGCAACGAGGTAGATGTACCAACCGCCAAACAGCGAAATAATTGAGGTGTTCGCAGCACCCAAAGTTTCCAGCGCATTCACTGGAAAGAAGATCGCCCACATGATGATAAATGATACGATGATCTTGGACGGGATTGTCACGGCGCGGCTGAAGCCATCGTAAAAGCCGCTATCGTGAGTCCCAATTGGTAGATCAACAAGTGGAGGCGCAATCGGCGCGCTGGCTGGCGCGCTCGCGTCGCTGACGGTGTTGTTATGGATAATTGTCTCCCCAGCGCGGGCCCGACCAAACTCGAAAAAAATGGGCCCCTGCGCGAGGAACAAGCATAGGTTAGCCGCAGCGCATTGCAAACCCGGCGCCCTTAGACGAGCGAGATTTACTCAAACTACGACGCTGGTTCGTGACCTTAGTCTGCCGTCAATGTCAGCTCTGCCTGCTTCACATCACGGCTATTCCCACCCGCCATCAGTACAAATTTGCCCGGTTCAACCACCCGCTCCATCCGATCATTCCATAGGCCGAAATCGGCTGGTTTGAGATCGAAGCGAAGGGCGCGTTCCTCGCCTGGTTCCAGAGTAACACGCTCAAATCTGACCAATTGCTTCACCGGAGTAGTGACCGAGGCGTGGACATCGCGCAGATACAATTGCACGACTTCGTCGCCCTCAACCCGCCCCGTGTTCTTGACCGAAACTTCGACCGCGACCTCGCTTGAGATCGAATGATTTTCACCGATCACTCGCGGCGCCGAAATGTCGAAATTTGTGTAACTCAGGCCAAAGCCAAAGGGATACAAAGGCTCTTTCGTATCGAACAGATAGCCGCGCCGGGCCTGAGGCTTGTGATTGTAAAACACTGGCAATTGGCCAACATTTCGCGCGACTGTGACCGGCATCTTCCCGCCCGGATTGAATTTCCCAAATAGGACATCAGCAACGGCATTGCCGGTCTCCTGGCCAAGGTACCAACCTTCGATGATAGCGGGGGCCGTTTGGTCCAGCTCTACAATGGATAGCGGGCGGCCATTCAGCAGCACTGTCAGCACCGGCTTCCCTGTGGCCAGCATCGCGCGCGCCAAATCCATCTGTTGACCAACCAAGGTGATATCAGTCCGGTCTCCAAGATGGGTCGTTGCCCAGGCTTCTCGGCTGGTCTGCTCATTGCCGCCGATGACCATCACAATCACATCGACATCTTGCGCAGCGGTGACGGCCTCAGCGATCAAGCGGCGGTTCTCCTCTTCGGGAACGAGGTCAACGGGATCAGCTGCCCAGACCCGGCTTTCCGTAATGCGAACGCCTTCGGAGTATTCAACCTCGAACTCTCCGTCGGCCGCATTCTCCAGCCCCTCAAGCACGCTCACAACTTTGCGGGGGATGTCACTGTAACCGCCAAGAGGCGTGTCTTTCGCATGCGTCCCCACGACGAGTAGCTTGTCGATATTGTCCGCAGCCAGTGGCAACAGGCCGTCGTTTTTGAGCAAAACCATGCTCTTGCGCGCCGATTCGCGGGCAAGCTCAATGGCTTCATCATTCGCTTCAATCCGCTCGGCATAATCCGCGTCTGCGTAAGGGTTCTCAAACATGCCAGCCATGAATTTGAGGCGCAGGATACGCCGGACCGCTTCGTCGATCAGAGCAATATCCACCCGCCCCTGAGCCACAAGGTCTGCTAGAGTTAGAAACGTGTCCGCGTCCGCCATCTCATTGTCCACACCCGCTTTGATGGCGCGTTCTGCGGCCTGTTCTGCATCTTCGAGCATCTGATGGCGTGTGACCATTTCCCGGATCGCGAAATAATCGCTAACGACTGCCCCCTTGAAACCCCATTCTTCTTTGAGAATCGAGTTGAGCAGCCAGCCATTGGCATGGCTTGGCAAGGCGCCAATCTCATTATAGGACGGCATCACCGACAAGACATTGGCTTCCTTCACCGCCCGCTCAAACGGCGGGAAGAAGTAGGTCCGCAACGTGTGCTCGCTCAGTTCCGCCGGCGCTACGTTGGTGCCGCCCTCCGGCTGACCGTGGCCCGTCATATGCTTCAGCGTCACAAGAACCCTATCGTCAGCTAGTGGAAGCTCCCTTCCCTGAAAACCGCGGATTGCCGCCAGTCCAATTTCCGAAACGAGATACGGATCCTCTCCGTAAGTTTCCTCGATGCGGCCCCAGCGCGCATCGCGAGCAATGTCGACCACCGGGGAAAGCGCCAATTGCGCCCCGCGTGAGCGCATTTCGCGTGATGCCACGCCGTAGACTTGCTCGACCAGTTCGCCGTCCCACGTGCTAGCCAATCCAATCGCTTGCGGGAAGCTAGTCGCACCGCGCGCGACGTAACCGTGCAATCCTTCTTCATGCATGAGAATAGGAATGCCAAGGCGCGTTTCATTAACGGCCCAGCGCTGCGCTGCGTTGACGTATTCTACGGTTTCGCGAGCCGTGCGATTGCGACCCTCAGCCGAAGCACCCGCATCGCCTGTGTTCGATTGGTCAACGCCGCGAAAATCAGATGGCCGGGCAATCATCCCGATCCCATTGGGGAAACTCGCGCTAGCTTTTGCAGGATCGAAATCGCCCTGAGGGTTCTGGACCTTTTGTTTTTGCTCCCAGATCGTGAGCATTTGCGCGACCTTCTCTTCCAGCGTCATACGCGCCAGCAAGTCTTCTATCCGATCCTCCATCGGCGCGCCTGCATCCTTGTAGATTGCCAGCTCAACGCTCGCGTTTTGCTGGCTCACAGCGACAGTTGGATAGGCAGCGATGGCCCCGAACAATCCGACAACCGCCACGCATCCAGTTGCTCGCTTCAGAAAAATGCTCATATCACCACCCTCGTTAACTAAAATGATAGCGCTATCATACGTTGCAGGCTCAGCATTGCAATGCCCATCACTGACAGCTAATCACCGCAAGCGAGGAATGTTATGGCACGAACACGGCGGCGAAATCGGCAGACGGTAACTATCGATGATGTTGCGCGCCAGGCTGGCGTTTCAGCAATGACGGTATCGCGCGTAATGAACGCGGAAAGCGGCGTGCGCGATGCAACCAGACAGACAGTTCTTAAAGCCGTTAACGCGCTCAATTATCAGCCCAATCGTTCAGCTCGGCGCTTGGCCAAGGGCGCTGATGTACATATCGGCTTGATCTACGCCAACCCGTCAGACAGCTATCTGGGGCGGTTTTTGCAAGGCGCTCTGGAAGCGGCTCAGGCAAGCGACAACCACTTGATCGTCGACATCTGCGAAGACAACACTCCGGCCGCCCACGTTGCGTCGGCCATGCGTCTGGCAAAGGCTGGCATTGCCGGTGTAATTCTACCACCGCCGACGTCTTCTGCGCCTGAAATCCTGTCCCTTTTTGAAGAGCTAGAAATACCGGTTGCGACTGTCGCCAATGGCACCGCAGGCAAAAGCTCCAATGATATCAACATTAAGGACGAAGCCGCCGCTAGGTCAATGACCCAATATCTGATCGAATTGGGGCATAGTCGAATCGGTTTTATCAAAGGGCCGTCAGACCAGATGTCGAGCACCATGCGCGAACGTGGATATCGCAAGGCTATGGCTGAAGCACAGATCGAGATCGATCCGCGCTGGGTGGCAGAAGGGCATTACACTTACCGCTCCGGGGTGACCGCAGCAGAACTCTTGCTAACCACTACACCTCGGCCCAGTGCCATTTTCGCAAGCAATGACGATATGGCCGCAGCCACGATTGGTGTCGCGCATCGACATGGCCTGTCAGTGCCCGAAGAATTAACCGTCGTTGGCTTTGACAATAGCCCGTCTGCGATTTCCGTCTGGCCAGAACTAACCACTATCGATCAACCTGTAAGTGCGATGGCGAAGTCCGCCTTCAACCTGGTGTTGAGCAAGGTCGACCAGGGCAACGAAGCCGATAAGGAGCACGGATTTCAGCAGACGCATGAATGCCGCCTGATCGAGCGTGGATCATCTGCTCCCGTCAATCCATAAGTTTACGTTGGACATTATTTTCGTTACCGCTAACATATCTCTCAATATCATCTTTGGGAGAGGATTCTGGTGGCAAATAAGGTAACAACGGATAACGCACGCTTCGTCTTTCTGATTGTGTCAGTAGCGACGCTAGGCGGGTTTTTGTTCGGGTTTGACAGCGGGGTGATCAACGGCACGGTCGACGGCCTGCAAACGGCTTTCAATTCGACCAGCGTCGGCACCGGCTTCAATGTCGCCTCTATGCTGCTCGGCTGCGCTGTTGGTGCGTTCGTCGCGGGACGATTGTCTGACAAGATTGGAAGGCGCGCTGTGCTCTTGATCGCAGCTGTCTTTTTCATCGTATCCGCGTTTGGATCCGGGATTGCGGGCGATGCCACCACCTTCGTAATCGCGCGCATACTCGGCGGGCTCGCCGTTGGCGCGGCCAGCGTGATCGCCCCGGCCTATATTTCCGAAGTCGCCCCCGCCGACAAGCGCGGCAGGCTATCCTCAATCCAGCAAGTGATGATCATCATCGGCCTGACCGCCGCATTCCTCTCAAATTATTTTTTGGCCGAATTCGCTGGCGGCAGCCAAGAGCAGGTCTGGGGCGGGTTTGAGGCATGGCGCTGGATGTTCTGGGCAGAACTGCTGCCCGCCACTCTGTTTCTGGTACTATTGTTTTTCATTCCCGAAAGCCCGCGATTCCTAGTTGCCAAGGGGCGCGAAAAAGAAGCCGAGCTAACTTTGAGCCTGCTGCTTGGGGGCATTGATGTCCCCGCAAAAATGCAGGAAATCCGGGACAGCCTGGCTGGGGATCATCAACCAAGGCTGTCGGACCTTGTCTCAACTCACACTGGAAAAATCCGGACCATCGTCTGGGTTGGCGTCGGGTTGGCAACCTTCCAACAGCTCGTGGGCATAAACATCGTGTTTTATTACGGAGCGGTGCTTTGGCAGGCGGTTGGCTTTACCGAGAATGATGCCCTCAAAATCAACGTGCTATCCGGTGCGCTGTCAATTGGGGCAGTCTTCCTGGCGATCGCTCTAATCGACAGGATTGGTCGCAAGCCATTGCTGCTTATCGGCTCCGTCGGCATGGCGATAGGGCTTACAATCATGGCTCTGGCCTTCGCATCCGGTTCGCTGATCGATGGAGAGCTGGTTCTGTCCGATGGCGCGGGCTTGGCCGCTTTGGTTGCCGCCAACGCCTATGTCGTCGCGTTCAACTTCAGCTGGGGGCCGGTGATGTGGGTGATGCTGGGAGAAATGTTCCCTAACCAGATCCGCGGCTCTGGATTGGCGGTTTCCGGCTTTGCACAATGGACCGCAAACTTCCTAATAATCATGAGCTTCCCATGGCTGCTGAGCAATGTCGGCCTTCCGATAACCTACGGCTTTTATGCGCTTGCTGCGCTTATTTCAGTGATCTTCGTGGCAAAAATGGTCGCTGAAACAGCGGGCAAAGAACTCGAGGCGATGCAGGGCTAAAGATGAAACGGGCTTCGGTTCTTCCTGCCGACATCGGTGACCTCATTGAGAGGGAAACGACACGGTCAAAAGGCAGATCGCCATGCAATTGTTAGAGCTGACATGTGGAGCGACCCAGCTTAGCCTGTCGCCTTGGCTCGGCGGAGGGATCGCCGCTTTCACCTGGCGAGGGTATGACGTCTTCAGGCCTCATACCGGTGGCAGCGATCCGCTCGCGCTGGCGAGCTTCCCAATGGTCCCGTTCTGTAACAGGATCGCGCACGGCCAGGTACCAGTCGGGTCGGGGACCAGTTCGATCCCGCCACTGCACAAGAATGCCGAACCGATGCACGCCCTGCACGGCCTTGGCTGGGTCAGCCCCTGGGCGATCACGCAAAGCTCCACGAGCAGCGCTATTCTGACGCTGCACCACGACGGCGCAGTTTGGCCATGGAGCTTTGAAGCACGCCAAGAAATCACGGTTCAATCCGATGGCTACTCCCACAAAATGGGCATTACAAACCTGGCAAAAACACCTATGCCTGCTGGACTTGGCCTGCACCCATACTTCCCGCGAGAAGGCGCACGGCTCAAAGCAAATGTCGATGGCGTATGGGAGAACGGGCCCGACCGATTGCCCAAATTGCATCGCACATTCTCGCGCCAGCCCAAATGGCTCACAGGCCCGCCGGTAGACAATTGCTACACCGGGCGGCGCGATGTGATCGAGATCTCTTGGCCTACGCACAGGCTGACAATGCGCCCGTCCGCCAATTTGCCATTCACTCATGTCTACTGTCCGACCGGGGAAGACTTCTTTTGCGTCGAACCAGTCAGCCATATTCCCGATGCAGTGAATAGCAGCCTCAGCCATAATGAGACAGGCCTTAAGATGCTTCTCCCTGGCGAAAACATGGAAATCGAGTGCCGCTTTGCGTTAGAGGAGACCAGCTGATGTGGCTTGGAATTGATCTGGGCACCTCCGGTGTAAAGACCGTGATCGTCGATGATAGTGGCTCAGTCTTGGCGCAAGACACAGCCCCTCTAAAGGTCCAGCGCCCTCAAGCCTTGTGGTCCGAACAAAACCCAAGTGATTGGTGGGAGGCTTCCAAGGCGGCGATTGGCAATTTGCCTGGCGCTCTGCGCAGCCAAGTTCGCGGGATCGGTCTATCTGGGCAAATGCACGGCGCGGTTCTCCTCGACAAATATGACCAGGTGCTCCGCCCGGCCATTTTGTGGAATGATGGGCGCAGCGCAGCTCAATGCTGCGATCTTGATGCGCTCGCTCAAAAGCACACGGGCAACCTCGCCATGCCGGGGTTTACTGCCCCAAAGCTTGCATGGCTGCGCACGAATGAACCGGTGGTCTTTAAGCAAACCGCGACAGTTCTTTTGCCAAAAGACTACCTCCGCCTGTTGCTGACCGGCGCAAAGGTAACCGAAATGTCTGATGCGTCGGGCACATTGTGGCTGGATGTAGGAAGCCGCTGCTGGTCGCCCGCCATGCTTGACGCAACCGGCCTTAGCGAAGGCCACATGCCGGCCCTGATCGAAGGCGATGCAATATCGGGCACTCTGAGCCAAGAGGTCGCCGACGAACTCGGCCTGCCGTGCGTACCAGTGGCGGGCGGCGGCGGTGATCAGGCAGCGGGCGCCGTTGGAGCAGGTGTAACCGAACCAGGCGACGCGTTCCTGAGCCTAGGCACATCGGGTGTAATTTTCGCGGCCAGCGCGAAATTTGAACCCAATCCGGCAAGCGGCCTGCACGCCTTCTGCCACGCGCTACCAGATCGCTGGCACACGATGACCGTCATGCTGTCGGCGGCGGCATGTCTCGATTGGGCGGCGCAGCTTACTCAGTTTCCCGATGTCGAGAGCGCACTCAAAGCTGCAGAGGCCAGCAAAGTCCGTCAGGATCAGCTCCCACTGTTCCTACCCTATCTTTCTGGAGAACGAACGCCGCACAATGACCCTGCGGCCAAGGGTGTCTTCTTCAACCTCACCCACGAAACCGGGCCAGCAGAGCTGATCAGATCGGTGCTCGAAGGCGTCGCCTTTGGCCTCAGCGATGGCCTTCAGGCCATGCCTTCGCCTCCCGCTGAAATGTCGGTTATCGGCGGCGGCGCGCGATCATCTTTTTGGGCGCAGCTATTGGCCGATATTTTGAAGACGCCGCTCACCTACCGCGATGGTTCGAGTGTCGGCCCAGCAAACGGCGCAGCTCGCCTTGCTCGCCTGGCAATCACTGGGGAAGCCGTCGCGGATGTCTGCACCAAACCAGCCGTTCATGCGCAATATTCACCGCAACCCCATTCGGGAGAGAGGCAGCGTCTGTTTCGCTCGCTCTACCCCACTCTCAAATCCAGTTTTGGAGAAATCTAATGAGCTATTTCGCCGACCTTCCAACCGTGCCTTTTGAAGGGGTAAACACAAGCAACCCGTTGGCTTACCGCTATTACGATGCGGATGCTCAGGTGCTTGGTAAGTCCATGCGCGAGCATTTACGCTGGGCGATTTGCTATTGGCACAGCTTCGCGTGGCCGGGCAACGACATTTTTGGTGCTGGAACGTTTGACCGGCCTTGGAAACCGGGCGAGCCTGTCACTGCGGAACTAGCCCAAATCAAGCTCGATGCTGCGTTCGACATGTTCGCGAAACTGGGCGCGCCCTTCTATTGCTTTCACGATGTCGATGCGATGGCGGATCACGATAGCTTGGGCAGCTACACGCGCGAATTGGACGCCATCGCTGACAAAATGGCGGGTAAAATCGAGGAAACTGGGACGCAGCTTCTGTGGGGGACCGCGAACCTCTTCAGCCACCCGCGCTATGCCGCTGGCGGCGCGACCAATCCAGATCCGGACGTGTTTGGCTGGGCCGCGCATCAGGTCCGCTCCATGCTGGACGTTACCAACCGGCTAGGCGGCGCAAATTATGTCCTGTGGGGCGGCCGAGAAGGTTATGACACGATCCTCAACACCGATATTGGACAAGAGCTCGATCAGCTCGGCCGGTTCATGCACATGGTAGTGGAGCACAAACATAAGATCGGTTTCAAAGGCACGATCCTGATCGAACCAAAGCCACACGAGCCAACCAAGCATCAGTATGACCGCGACACCGCAACGGTCTACGGCTTCCTCAAACATTACGGGCTGGAAGACGAGGTTAAGGTCAATATCGAAGGCAATCATGCGACACTGGCTGGAAACAGCTTTGAGCATGAGATTGCGACCGCCAACGCTTACGGCATCATGGGTTCGATAGATATCAATCGCGGCGATCCGCAAAATGGCTGGGATACGGACCAATTCCCCAACAATGTGCCAGAGATGACTTTGGCGATGTACCACTTGCTCAAAGGCGGCGGCTTCGAAACCGGCGGCTTCAATTTCGACGCGAAAGTCCGGCGCCAGTCAGTCGATGCAGTGGATCTATTCTATGCGCATATCGGCGGGGTCGATGTGCTTGCCCAATCACTGCTAGCAGCTGCCAAAATCATTGAAGATGGCGAACTCGATAGCTTCGTCACGAACCGTTACGCAGGCTGGAAGACCGGCATTGGCAGCCAGGTTATGAGCGGCGAAATGAGCCTGGCCGAGGTGGCAGATCAAGCGGTGAAGGCTGAGCTCAATCCGAGCCCAATTTCCGGACGTCAGGAATATCTCGAAACGCTGATCAACCGCGCGGTTTGAGTTCGAAGTCAGAGATACTGGTCTCGACACTCGGAGGCGCCAAAATAAAGCCCTAGTCAATACCAACTGGCGGAGAGGGTGGGATTCGAACCCACGGTACCCAGAAGGCACAACAGTTTTCGAGACTGCCCCGTTCGACCACTCCGGCACCTCTCCGTATTGGGTGCGCGCTTTTCTTGAAAAGCGCTGCTGTGAATGGGCACCCTCGCGCCGCATTCCGGTCGGGAGCGCCGTTAGCGCAGCCCCCATGGCTTGCCAAGAAAAGAATGCTCCTGCGCTTTTGCATTTGGGCCACACATGGCGGCAATTCGCATCGAAACACACCAAATCTGGGGAGTGCTCGCCCTGTACGCTTGTTTTGCACCTGCGAAGGTCCATATTCGCTGGTATGGAAAGCGCCGAATTCTTCTCCAGCCAAGCAGGCCGCAAATTGACTGCACCGCGGCAGTTAAAGGCTCGTTTCGGTATTGGTGATGTCGTCTGCCACCGCCTGTTCGATTTTCGCGGCGTCGTATTCGACATCGACCCTGTCTTTGCCAATAGCGAGGAATGGTACGAGTCGATCCCGGAGGACATCCGCCCTCGCCGCGATCAACCATTCTATCACTTGCTCGCCGAAAACGACGATGCGAGCTATGTTGCTTACGTCAGCCAACAAAACCTGCTGGATGACGCGACCGGCGGCCCGGTTGATCACCCGACTGTCCCGCAATTGTTTGATGGCTTCAAGGACGGCCGGTATCAGATGCGGCGCTCCTTAACGCACTAAGGGCGCGCCTTTCTCGGCGGCAAATGGCGCCCTGCTGCCCCTAACTCATTGCTAACCCTGCTCGTGTTATTCCCATCTTGATGAGGGATACGATCGACCATTTTCCTGGGTCACCGGGTGATCCGATTGAGCTGGCGCTCACACGTGAGCTCCGCAAAGGCGAACGCGTAGTGTGGCGCGGACGGCAACTGGGCCGATTACCTTCCAAGGGATTTGGCATCTATCTCTTTGCAATCCCTTGGACGGCGTTTGCGATATTCTGGACTTTTATGGCTAGCATAGGCGCCTCGGAATTATCGAGTGAAACCGGACGGCTTACTTGGGCTTTCCCGCTCTTCGGAGTGCCGTTCATCATTGTTGGCCTTGCGATGCTTGGCGGGCCGTTCCTACCTCTCATTCAAAGCGGTAAAGTCATTTATGCGGTGACCGATCAGCGAGTGCTGCGGGTGCAAGTAGGCCGTAAGATCTCGGTCAAATCGCTGCCCGCCCGTAGGGTTGGTCTGATTGAACGCAGCGAGCGCCGAGACCGTACAGGATCGCTCCGAATTGCCGTTGGCGTCTCAACCGACAGTGATGGCGACAAGACCGTCGACTACTTTGATCTGGGGGATGTTCACGACGTCCTTGGCGCGCATGACGCCGCGGCCGAGCTGGGCGCAGCCGCGGCCTCTGAGCCGCGCGGCCCGACCGTCGTAAACTCGCTCTCCTAGCTCTTCAGCTTCCACCCTGACTTCAGCACGGCGTAGACCGCCCCTGCCATCACCAGATTGAGCACCAGCAGTCCTACAGCTGCGCCCAAAACCGCGCTGTCAGAGCCGATATCGCTGCGTCCCAAGAAGCCATAGCGGAAGCCTGAAATCACGTAGAAGAACGGGTTGAACCGGCTGACCGCTTGGAACGTCTCCGACAGGTTGTCGATCACGTAGAACGTGCCGGAAAGCAGCGACAATGGGGCGATCACGAAGTTGCTGATCGCGGCGTTATGATCGAACTTCTCCGCCCAGATCGAGGTCGCAAGACCAAGCAGCGCCAGCATCACCGTGCCCATTAAGGCGAACCAGACCACCGCCCACCAATGCTGAGGCGCCAAAGACACACCTGGCCACAGCAGCATAGCGAGCGACACAGCGCCGCCAACTGCAATCCCGCGCGTTACCGCGGCCATCACGATCCCGCTCATCAGCTCTCCCGGAGACAGCGGCGGCATCAAGAGATCAATGATCGTCCCCTGGATCTTACCCGACAGCAACGAGAAGGACGAATTGGCAAAGGCATTTTGCATCATGCCCATCACAATCAGGCCCGGCGCGACGAAGCTGGGGAATGACACGCCCAGCACTTCGCGCCCCCCGCGCCCCAATGCGACCGTGAATATCACCAGAAACAGCAAAGTTGTGACCGCCGGGGCCCAGACAGTCTGCGTCTGCACCTTGAGAAACCGGCGAACCTCCTTAATATAGAGGCTCCATAACCCAATGCGGTTGATCCCGGTGATGAGCGGGGTTCCACGCGGCGGAAACTGAACGGTGCTCGGCGTGCCTGCACTGCTAGGCGACACTTCATTGATGGCAGCGTCTTCGTTTGCGCTGGATTGTGCTTGATCGGCCATAGGAGCTGCGGTTAGGGCGAAGGGGAATGGCATGCAAGTGCGGCAGGCTCGCCGGACTGACATGACTGGGGATGAGATTGATGGCGATCTGCGCAAACCTGCGCAGGGCGCGCGCGCATTTGACGCGATAGAGACAGAATGGAGTTTCAATGGCTTGGACCGATGAGCGAATTGGTACGCTCAAGAAGATGTGGGAAGGCGGCTCGACCGCCAGCCAGATTGCGGAGGAACTGGGCGGTGTCAGCCGCAATGCAGTGATCGGCAAGGCGCACCGGCTGGGCCTGAAGTCCCGCCCCTCCCCTGTGAAGGCCAATGAGAAGAAGAAGGCGGCCAAGAAGGCTGCGGCCAAACCAACCGCTAAGAGAGCGCCAGCAAAGACCGCGGCTAAGGCTCCGGCTGCAGCGGCGAAGCCTGCGGCCAAGCCTAGCGCTGGCGGAGCGCCTGCGTCTGCGCCAAGCGGCCCTGCGGCGAGCGGCATCCCGTCCCAGCCTCTGCCCGATCCCCGTCCTGATCTGCCCAAGATCGTCTCGGTCGGCCCTGGCGGCTTCCTGAGGCAAGGCCCCGGCGATCAGCAACCGCCGATCCCGCCTGCCCCGCCGCGCCGTCTGGTGCCTGCCAAGCCAAGCCCAGAGATCGCGGACAAGACGAGCCTGCTCGACCTGTCTGAGAAGGTGTGCCGCTGGCCGATGGGTCACCCTGGCGAAGCGGACTTCCACTTCTGCGGAGAGGCCGTGAACCCAGGCTTTCCGTATTGCGTCGAACATTGCGGCCGGGCCTATCAGGCACAATTGCCGCGCGGTGCCCGCCGGCCCCCACCGCCTTTGCCATTTGGCGGCCCACGGGTCCGCTAAGGCACGCGCCACTGACATCACGAGCGAGCCTGGCGCCCAAAACAGCGCGCCCGGCTTGGTCAATGCTTGGTAACTCTCTCCCGCTATAGGCATGGCTTGTAGCGGGAGATGTGCTTTGAGCGACCATGACAAGCCAAACGGCTTTGACCGGCTGGACCAGCGGATTGGCAGCCTATGGAGCCGGTTTTGGGGCACTGTGCTGGGCATTGGGTCGGCTGCGCTGTTGCTCACCGCGCTAAGCTCTGACGACTTCTCACTTTCAGGATATTGGCCAGCATTGGTTGGTGCCGCGGTGCTCGCGTTTTTGGCCGCAGCGTGCTTCCGATCGCGTGAGGGTATGCTGAGCATCCTGTCCGATGTTGGGGTCTCAAAGCGCAAGCCCTGAGCATCTGCCGCCGGCACAAGCCCATCTGACACGCCGTACTCGCTTTGTCGTGCGTCAGGCACGTTTGGAACGGCTGGAACACAGTACAGGACCAAAAATCCAATCGATTGAAAGCGCCTTGTTTGATCGGAAAAAGCGATCAATCGAGCATGCGTGGAAACCGTCCCACAAAAGCCTACCCGCGCGCACCAACCTGCCCGCTCCCACACTTGCGCGCGCAAGAACCAACATAGCTGCAAAGCTCGCATTAGGATTCGCCAAAGGGCCATCCCGCAACCCTGCGCCCCCGAACCAGCAGTAGGAAAGTGTTTTGCGCCCTACCCTCCTGCCCGCCACACCTCCACTCAACCCAGCATCGTCCCTCCCCCGACGCGCCTGTCCATAGGCCGCCCCTCGCGCCTTGTGTTCTCACCGCCCGCCCGGCAACACGGCCCTCGACATACATCTGCTCAGACCCACACACGGAGAACCCCATGCCCATTTCGCTTCACGCCGCCTTCGTACCCAGCGGCCTCCAAATGATCGGCACTGGCCGCCATCTGCTCAAAAAGGGCGAGGCATGGTGCGATGCGCAGGGCAAAGACCACAGCGAAGTTCTGAGCGCACGGATCATAGAGGATATGCTGCCCTTCACCTATCAGGTGAAATGCATTGCCGAGCACACCGCAGGCGCGCTCGCCGCCGTTCAAGTCGGAGTATACAGCCCGGACCTGAACCCGCCTCCAGGAACCTTTGCCGATCTGCACGCAAAGCTCGACGGAGCAGAGGCCGCTCTGGGGGCCCTCACCGAGGAGCAGATGGAAAGCTGGATCGGTCGGGACATGCGGTTTGAATTCAAAGACATGGCAATGGATTTCACCGCAGAGAACTTCCTGCTCAGCTTTGCTCAACCCAATTTCTATTTCCACGCCGCCACCGCCTATGACATCTTGCGGATGCTTGGCGTTGAGGTCGGCAAGCGCGATTTCACCGGCGCTGTTCGGATCAAAATGCCGTCATGATGTCAGCCACCGGCGAATAGCGACATCTCGCCGCAACTTCATGATTTTACGAGTGTTTACGCCTCCAACCACCGCTACCTTGGTAAGTAGCGGGCGAAAAAGCACGCAATGCCATCCGGAGCCCAAATGATGCCCTTATCCAAACTCACCGCCGCCCTCCTCCTCGCTGGCACAGCACTGGCCTTGCCAAGCGCCGCCCATGCAGAAATTCCCGCATCCGTGCGCGCAATGATCGAAAAGGCTGAGGAAAGCGACGATGTCGAGGCGATGCAGGTTTTGATCGACCTCGCGGATGAGACCTTTCCGGGCAATGCCGATGAACTCAACGCCATCATGTCACGCTTTAGAGAGCGTGTAGCGATCAAAACCGCCGCTGCGCAGGCGGCCGAGGCAGAGGCCGAAGAAGAAGCGATCCGCAATGCCGGCATCTTGCAAAACTGGTCTGGCAAAGGCGAATTTGGCGCGTTCCGCTCCACTGGCAACTCCTCCAACACTGGGGTCACCGCTGGCATTCAGCTGGGCCGCCAAGAATTGGGCTGGCAGCAGAATTTCAAATTCCTCGCCGATTTCCAGCGCAGCAATGGCGTGACCACACGTGAGCAATTCCTCGCCGCCTATCAGGCGGATGTCGACATCAGCGACCGTCTGTTCGCTTACGGCCTTGGCCAATGGGAGCGCGACCGGTTCCAGGGCTTTTCCGCGCGCGTCTCCGCCTCAGGCGGCCTGGGCTACCGCGTGCTGACCGAGAACCCGACGCTGACCGTGCAGGCAGGCCCCGCCTACCGCGTCACGCGCAGCACGACGGGCGATGTCTCACGCAATATCGCCGGGCTCGCCGCACTCGATTTTGATTGGGAGATCGCAGAATCCCTGAAACTCACTCAGGATGCGAGCGCCTTCATCCAATCCGGCAACAGCACCTACACCAGCACCACCGGCCTGCAGGCATCGCTCAGCGACAATCTGTCCGCACGCATTTCCTATGCGGTGGAGCACGACACCAACCCGCCACTAGGCGCGGTGCAAACCGACACGCTAAGCAGGGTGACGCTGATTTACGACTTTTGAGGCGAGGCCCAAAGCTCTGTAAGTTAGCTGAAAAGCCTAACTATAGATATTGTCGCACTTCTACAATTAAATGGAAAATTTGATTGTATTGTGAACACGATTCGAAAGGTAAGAAACGAGTCCAATAACAATTTGAAATAATAAACGCGGGTTCGCTTTCCCGTGCGCGTAATCCTGCGCGCACTTTAAATGGAGTGCGAATAATGCCTGAACTAAGAAAAATTGATCCCGAACTGATTGCGCATCCTTACTTTGACCCTGCCATCCGCGATCTTGTGGTGCGCTGGCCGAAGCTCACCTTTGTCGACATTCTGATTGTCGTTGACCCCAGCATTGCGGTTCAACCAGTCGGCAACGGATTTGGAATTTCGCGCGTGATCGAATTGCTGCGTGACACCAAAATCGGTTGCATGCGGTTTCGTGTCGACATTGCACAGCGCGGCTTGGGATCGCCAGCGATCAATCCCTCGCCTTCGCTGACCCAGCCGACATACACCAATTTCCGCTTCAATATGACCGATGGCGGCGATCATGTGATCGACAAATACGAGCAGATTTGGTGCTTTGGTTTTGAGCCAGACAACAGCGGCTCGTTGAGCGATGCAGCGGTGGATGCACCGGGCAACTTCCCGACAACCGATCCAGAGCTTGAGAAGCTCGACGAATGGATGAGCGAGAAGAAGGGCGGCCTGTTTGGCACCGGCGATCACCACTATATCGGCGCCTCCATGTGTCACAAAATCCCGCGCCTTGGCACAATGCGGCGCTGGACCAATGCCGACGGTGTTCCTCCGCAGGGCAAAGCCAATGATCCGCTCGCGCACAACAGGATCGACACTTTGCGTCCGCCATCCGCGGCGTTTGAACCGGGCGCACCCGGCGGCCCTGCCGCGCTGCGCAATACGCCGGAGCAAGGCGATCTCACGATCCAGCCTGTGCAATGGGTACCCGAAAACTCGGTACAGCTGACATTGTTCAAATGGAAACGTCGCCCTCATCCGGTGCTGTGCCATCCAACGCTGGGGCCAATCGACGTGATGCCCGACCATGCGCATGAGGGCCTGTGCGTGGAGGATCCGGACCTGAACGCCACGAAAAAGTTCAACAGCGATCCTGAATATCCCGATGCGATTAATGGCGGGCAAAAGCCTGCTCCAAAGGTGATCGCTTTTGGCAGCAACCTCGGTGATCCGCCTTACAACTTCCAGAAAGGCCCGCAGCCCGCGCGCAGCCGCAACCCGATGATTGCGGTCTATGATGGGCACAAGGCCGGCGTCGGGCGCGTTGCGACTGACAGCACCTGGCACCACTGGATGGATGTGAACATCGACAACATCGCGATCGCAGACAACAACGATTGGAAGAAGGTCAAACGTTACTTCCAGAACCTCGCTGTATGGCTATGCCCACCGGGCTACACGACCCGCTGCATGCATCTCTCGGTTGTCACCAGCCACTTTGAATATGTCGGTTTTCAGGAATATTACCTGAAGGCGCCGGTGCGCGAATTGGGCCTGGCCCTGCGCGATCACCTGCGGCTGTTCTATGGCCCGTGCTGGGTGACGCAATACGTCCTCTTGGTGCTGAGAGACTTCAAACTTCTGAAAGAAGAACTGCTGCCGCAATTCTTTGAAAAGATGCCGGATCTCGAACTTAATGGCGAATTGCTTGAGACACTGGTGCTGGGACACATGGCTCAGGCCACGATTGAGCCAGCAATGAAGATCAAGCACGGCGGCACGGAAATCGGCAAGCTGAAGTTGGAAGCTTTGCCAGAACCGGAAAAGCTGTTTGCCGAGCCGGTTCAGGCAGCCGTCAAAGAGTATTTCGAGATTTGCCGCAAGAAATGCAGCAATGAGATGAGAGCTCTCGACGAACTGTTTGGCTAACGCAAATCGTCACGCGAAAGGGGCCGTCTGGAGCGATCCGGGCGGTCCTTTTTGTTTGGTTCACCGCTTCGCAAACCAGATCACATGATGCGCGCCTTTGTTGTTGGGGCGGGAGCGCACGCGACGTTCTTCTACCTTTAAGCGGGCATCTTGCAGGCGGCGTCTAAAGCCGTGGTCTGGCGCGGCGGACCACACGGCCAGCACGCCGTCCGGGGTTAGCGCATCGCGCGCTTTGGCTAGGCCGGTGCGCGAATAGATGCGGTTGTTGTCCGCGCGCACCATTCCGTCTGGACCATTGTCAACGTCGAGCAGGATCGCATCGAACTTCTCGCAGGTGCCGTCATTCGCATCATCGATCAGCGCGGCGACATCGCAAATCTTGAGGTCAAGGCGCGGATCATCCAGCGCATCGCCGGTCAGCTCTGCCATCGGCCCCTTCGCCCATTCGATGATCTTGTCGGAGATTTCGGCAACCACCGCCTCGCCTTTCTCCCCCATCCGCGCGAGCGCCGCGCGGTAGGTGAAGCCCATGCCATATCCGCCGATCAGGATGCGCGGATTGTCCTTCTCCAACCGGTCAAACGTAAGCTCCGCCAGCTGCTCCTCAGAGAAGCGCATGCGCGTGCTCATCAGCTCATTATAGCCCAGCACGATCATGAAATCGCGCCCGTGGCTGTAGAGCTCAAGCACTTCCCCATCGGGGATTTCAACGGTGTCGATCAGTTCACGTTTTAGCATGGCGGAGGCCTTAAATGATTTCGTCTTCGTCAAACATAGTGTCGGCCAGAACAGCTTCTGCGATGTCGTTCAGCCGGTCATCGGCGGTATCTGGTGCAACAACTTCGGCAATATGCATCAAGGCGTCCCCCTGATTGACCACCGGCAAGTTGGTTCGGCCAATGATAACACCGGATAACGGGGCTGTAATGTCGTGGTTTTCCTCCCCGAAGGGATCGGAAATGGTGCCTAGCAATTCGCCATCTTCGACGAATTGCCCCGCCGCCTTGATCGCGCGGAAAATGCCGCCCTCACTCGCCCTGACCCATGACGTCCGCACGCTGCGCACAGACGCGGCGGCAGATTTCGCTGGCTTGCGCACGCCCATGCCGAGGTGGTTCATCACGCGCAAAATGCCCTGGACGCCAATGCGGATTGCCAGCTCGTCAAACCGCAAGGCTTCGCCGGCTTCGAACAGCAGCACATCGCAATCATGCTCCGCCGCCGTTTGCCGCAGAGACCCTTCGCGCAGGCTGGAGGTGATGATCGCAGGCGGCGCGAACACTTTGGCCAGCTCCGCTGCGCGCGGGCGATCCGCACTGATGCGGATTTGCGGCAAGTTCGTGCGGTGCAGCGCGGCCGTGTGTAAGTCCACGCCGAAATCGCATTGCTCAATAATCTCAGTGGTGAAGACATTCGCCAATTGCGCCGCGAGCGAGCCTTTCGCAGAGCCAGGGAAACAGCGATTGAGGTCGCGCCGGTCTGGCAGATAGCGTTGGTGAGCGACGAAGCCGAACACGTTGACAATCGGGATACACAGCAACGTCCCGCACAAACGCTTTGCCGACACATGGGTAAGCAAGCGGCGGATCACCTCCACACCCAATATTTCATCGCCGTGGATCGCGGCGCTCACAAACATTGTCGGTCCCGGTTTCGCGCCGTGTATCACTCTGATCGGCAGCGAGACCTCGGTGTTGGTGGAAAGACGGCTGATCGGGGCGTCGATCGTCGCAATTGTTCCAGCGGGCACTTCATGGCCGCATAGGATGAACGGCGGGCGCGGTGTGGTTTTGGGCAATTCATATCCTCTTTTCTGAGAGCCTGAAATGGGCTGTCCTCATACAAAAGAAAAGAGCCGCCCGGGTTTCCCCAAGCGGCCCTTTTGATTGGCTATCTGAGAAGACTTAGTCCTTCAGGAAGTCTGGCATTGCCGCAGGGCCATCGCTGTCCCCGCCTTTATCGCCGCCGCCGCCACGTGGGCCGCGACCACTGCCGCCGCCGCGTGGACGACGATCACCGCCGCCGCGACCACCGCGATCACCGCCCCTATCGCCTCTGGGCTTGTTTTCGCGCGGTGGGCGGGTGTCTTCCAGCTCTTCGCCGGTTTCCTGGTCAACAACGCGCATCGACAGACGGACCTTGCCGCGCTGATCGATTTCGAGAACCTTGACCTTCACTTCTTGGCCTTCGGAAACAACGTCGGTGACTTTCTCAACGCGCTCGTTCTTCATTTCCGACACGTGGACGAGACCGTCCTTGCCACCCATGAAGTTCACGAATGCGCCGAAATCAACGATGTTGACGACCTTGCCGTTGTAGATTTTGCCGACTTCGGCCTCTTCAACGATGCCTTCGATCCATGCTTTCGCCGCTGCGATCTCATCAGCGTTTGAAGAGCTGATCTTGATCGTGCCTTCATCGTCAATGTCGACCTTCGCGCCGGTTTCAGCGACGATCTCACGGATGACCTTGCCGCCCGTGCCGATGATGTCGCGGATCTTCGACTTGTCGATCTGCATGGTTTCGATGCGCGGTGCGTGCTTGCTGACTTCACCGCGTGAAGAGCTAAGCGCTTCGGTCATCTTGCCCAGGATGTGCGCACGGCCGGCTTTCGCCTGCTCCAGCGCCTGGGTCATGATTTCCTGCGTGATGCCGGCAACCTTGATGTCCATCTGAAGGCTGGTGATGCCTTCTTCTGAACCGGCCACCTTAAAGTCCATGTCGCCCAGGTGATCTTCGTCACCCAGAATGTCGGACAGGACGGTGAAGTCTTCGCCTTCAAGGATCAGACCCATCGCAATACCGGAAACCGGACGCTTCAATGGAACGCCTGCGTCCATCATCGAGAGCGAGCCGCCACAAACGGTCGCCATCGAAGACGAGCCGTTGGACTCGGTGATATCTGACAGAACGCGGATCGTGTAAGGGAAATCCTCAACACTAGGCAGTACCGGGTGCAGCGCGCGGAATGCAAGCTTGCCGTGGCCGGTTTCGCGGCGGCTGGTAAAGCCGAAGCGGCCCACTTCGCCGACCGAATAAGGCGGGAAGTTATAGTGCAGCATGAAGTTGCTGTAAGAGAGGCCTTCCAGCCCGTCGATCATCTGCTCGGCGTCTTTCGTGCCCAGCGTGGTGGTGCAGATCGCCTGCGTTTCACCGCGCGTGAACAGCGCCGAACCGTGGGTGCGCGGCAGCAAGCCAACCATCGCCTCAATCGGGCGAACTTCGTCAGTCTTACGGCCATCAATACGCTGACCATCCTTGAGGATAGCCTTGCGAACGATGTCGCTTTCCAGCTTCTTCACGAGCTTCAAGCGGCCCATATATTCAGCCGGATCGCTCTCTGCGAGGTCAGCATAGTGATCCCGCGCCTTTTCACGGGCTGCGTTCACCGCATCCTGACGGGCAGATTTGTCGGTGATCTTATAGGCAGCTGCCAGATCATCACCGATAACGCCGCGCAGATCTTCGAGCGTCGCAGTTTTGTCTTCAACCGGAGCGAGTTCCCAAGGATCCTTCGCAGCTTGTTCAGCCAGATCGATGATCGCGCCGATAACCTTGCGGCTTTCCTCGTGTGCGAACATGACCGCGCCGAGCATTTGCTCTTCGGTCAGTTCTTTCGCTTCGGATTCGACCATCATCACCGCGTCTTGCGTCGCAGCGACCACCAGGTCGAGATTGCCGTCTTCGCCCAGCGCATCGGTGATGGTTGGGTTGAGGACGTATTCGCCTTCATTGTTGAAGCCGACACGCGCTGCGCCGATTGGGCCCATGAATGGCAGGCCAGAAATCGTCAGAGCGGCAGAGGCAGCGATCATTGCAAGGATATCTGGCTCGGTCTCGCCATCATAGGAGAGGACCTGACAGATTACGTTGATTTCGTTGTAGAAACCTTCTGGGAACAGCGGACGACATGGGCGGTCGATCAGACGGCTGGTCAGCGTTTCCTTTTCAGTCGCGCGGCCTTCGCGCTTAAAGAAGCCGCCCGGGATCCGGCCGGCTGCAGAGAATTTTTCCTGATAGTGAACGGTCAGCGGGAAGAAATCCTGGCCTTCCTTCACAGATTTGGCGGCGGTGACTGCGCACAGCACCACGGTTTCGCCATAGGTGGCCAGAACAGCGCCGTCGGCTTGACGGGCAATACGGCCGGTTTCCAGAGTGAGGGTTTTCCCGCCCCACTCCAGCGATACGGTTTTCGTGTCGAACATTGATTTTCCTTTTGAACCCGCATGGCGCCTTATTGCGCGGCGGGGCCTACATTTTCCGGTCTAGACTGGCCCGGAACAGTATGGGGTCATTTACCCCTCGCTTTCCCTCACCGAATTGTGAAAAAAAGCTGTTTTGTTTGGTCGCATCGCGGACACAAAAACCGGCAAGCCACTTTTTGCTGCGACACTCCCTTTGCCGGGGATACCGTCCCGGTCCGGTGCGGGGGCTTTTTCTATCCCCCAAAGGCTCTGCTGCCGAATTGCAGCCAGTGCCGATTTGTCAGCTGTAGCGCATCATCGCCCTACAGCCCAAAGCAAAACGGCCCCCGTTGTGGGAGCCGCCTGCAAAACTCTTATTTACGCAGACCCAGTTTCTGGATCAGGGCGTTGTACCGCTCAACATCTTTCTTTTTGAGATAGGCGAGCAGGTTACGGCGCTTGTTGACCATCATCAGAAGGCCGCGGCGCGAATGGTTGTCTTTGTGGTTGCCTTTAAAGTGATCGGTCAGGTTACGGATACGCTGGGTCAGGATCGCGACCTGTACTTCAGGACTTCCGGTGTCACCCTTACCTTGGGCGTTGTCCTTGATGATCTTGGCTTTTTCTTCGGCAGTTACCGACATAATATTCTCTCTTACTCAGCGACATCGGGAAGGTTAAAGCCCCGCACGATTTTGGTCGTACCTTCGATCAACTCAACCAACGCTACCGGAACATTGTCCAGCATCGCACAATAGAGCCCATCGGTTTGGGGCAGTTCAGACAGGACCCGGCCCTGGCGGACCGCCTGCGCGCTAGTCTGATCGAGGATTAAGGCCGGGATGTCGTCCAGCCCCGCCTCGAGCGGCAGGATTAGGTCAGATAGCTGCGCGCCATTAGCGATTTCGTTCAACTTGTCCAGCGAAATCGCCCGTGTTTCGGTAAATGGCCCCGCGTTTGTGCGCCTAAGATAGGTAACATGGCCGTAGGTTCCAAGAGCGCGGGCAATATCGCGGGCGAGTGAGCGGATGTAAGTGCCTTTGGAAACATGGGCTGAGAGGGTGATGCTTTTCAGTTCTTCGTCACCCTGAACTTGGTTCAGGGTCCATCCCTCAGAACTCTCCTCAAAGTTTGAGCTGGCGATGGATGCTGAAACAAGTTTAGCATGACGCGGCGAGAGAGAGTGGATCGTAACCGCCCGTTTCTTCAGCTCCACCTGCTCGCCAGCCCGCGCCAGATCATAGGCGCGCTTGCCGTCCACTTTCAGCGCAGAATAGACCGGCGGAACCTGCTCAATCGGCCCGGTGAAGTCAGGCAGCGCGGCCATGACCTCGTCCAAGGTCGGCATGACGTCGCTGCGCTCTATTACCTCGCCCTCAGTATCGAGCGTATCGGTCTCCTCGCCAAAGAGGATCGTAAAATCGTAGATCTTGCTGGCATCCAGCATCCGGCCCGCCAGCTTAGTCGCCTCACCAAGCGCAATCGGCAGAACTCCCTCCGCCAGCGGATCGAGAGTGCCCCCGTGCCCTACCTTGGTCTTGGCATAGCCGCCTTCGCGCAGCACGCGTTTCACCGCGCCGACAGCCTGCGTCGAGCCAAGCCCGCGCGGCTTATCGAGGATTATCCAGCCGTGCGGTGCGGGATGGATTGGGGCGGGACGATTGCTCATCCCGCTCCGCTAGGGACTTGTGTCCAATCCCTCAAGCGGCTTCGGGTGAAGCCTCTCCCTGCGTCTCCGCGCCGCCCAGCGCGAATACTGGCGTTTCGCCATAGACCAGCTTGTTCATCACCAGCGCAGTAAGGATCGACAGCAGCAATGTCACAGCCATGCCGTGGATGTAATGCGCAGGCTCCCACACCATGCTCCAGAAGCCGTAGAACACGACGCCCGTGACCACGCCGATCATCGCCGCGCCAGCCTTCACATTCTTGAACAAGAGGCACACGACGAAAGCGCTGAGGATCGGCATGGAGAGCAACCCGTAAAGCTCCTGCACCGTGTTAATCAGGCTTTCCTGACTGGCGAAGAATGGCACCAAGAGCAGCGCGAGCACTGACATTGCGATAGACACAATCGCGCTCAGCTTCGCCACCGAGGTTGGCCGGTCGACATACGCCTCGTGGATGTCGCATACATAGAGCGCGGCAGAGGCGTTGAGGATGGAGTTAAAGGTGGTGAGCACCGCCGCCGCCAGCGCCGCCGCAAACGCGCCGGATAGCCAAACTGGCAGAACATCGCCCACGATACGGCCATAGGCGGCATCGCCCACATCGCCATAGAGCTTGTAGGATACGATGCCTGGGATCACGACAATCGCCGGCACAATCAGCAGGCGAATGCCCGCCGCGGTCAGCACGCCCTTTTGCGCCTCTTTGATGCTGGGCGCGGCCATAGCGCGCTGAGTGATCGTCTGATTGGTGGACCAATAGAACGTCTGAATGAAGATCATGCCCGTCAGCAGAGTGTGCCACGGGATCGGGCTGTCATTGCTGCCAATCAACGTGAGGCGGTCCGCTGGAATACCGGTCAGATCGAAATCGATGGCCTGCAGGGCAAGATAGACGACCAGCAAAGCGAGACCCAGTATCAGCACGCCGGAATAGGTGTCCGACACCGCGACCGCCCTGAGGCCGCCGAAAATCGCGTAGCATGCGCCGACAACCGCCAGTGTCACTGACACAATCAGCAGGTTCTCCAGACCCGTATCCAGCCCCACCATAGAAAGCAGGAACAGCGAGCCGCCATAAAGGATCGCGGGCAGAAAAATGAACAGATTACCGAACAGGAACAGCACGCTGATCAGCGCGCGAATATGCTTGTCGTTGTATTTCTTCTGCAGCAGCTCAGTCGTCGTGGTGCAGTCGTTTTTGTAGTAGACCGGCAGGAACACAAACGTCAGGATCAGCAGGCCCGCCACCGCGGCAAATTCCCACCAAGCGAGCAGCGCCATCTGATTGCCATTCATCCCGATCAACTGATCGGTGGAGAGGTTCGTCAGCGTGATCGAACCAGCGATGAAATACCATTTGAGGCCGCCGCTAGCGAGGAAATAGTCCTTCTCGCCCGAATGCCGTTCGTCAAGCTTGCCGCGGCAATGCATGTAAGTGGCAAAGGCGATCAAGGCGGTGATGCCCACAAAAACCGCAATCTGGATGGTACTCATTTACGAACTCTCCCTGCGAGCACTTCACTGGCGCTTCGCCTTATGCCCCACTGTCACAAGTTCCAGCGCCACCGGCAAGTCTGCGTTTGCTCTCTTGCCCGAATAAACAGCTCTAAACGCAGCGAAGGCGGGCATTCCGTATCCGGAACACCCGCCCTCTCTACTCATCGCGTGACACGATGACGTGCGATCCTCACGCGCTTAGAACTTCGCGCGAACACCCGCGGTGTAACGTGCGCCAGTGCGCTCATAGGTGAGCACCCGGTTGCGGAAGCGTGAGAAGTCCCGCGTGTCTTCATTGAGAACGTTGAGACCCTCCACAAAAACCTGGAATTGGTCCGTGATCTCATAGCTGGCCGAGAAGTCGACCTGGCCAAAGCTTTCACGCTGACGCGGTTCGCTTTGAGCGTCGTTTGCCAGAACCAGGAAACCATCGCGGTAGTTGTATGAAACGCGCGCTGAAAATGGTCCGCTTTCATAGAAACCGGTGACGTTCACGGTGTGCGGTGTGAAGCCATTGAAGCCGAGATCGCCAGCTGGCGCATTGTCTTGGCTGGAGTTCACATAGGTGTAGTTGATGATCCCGCCAAAGCCGTTGTCGAACGTCTTTTGGAAGGCGATTTCCGCACCAGTGATGCTGCCCGACAGGCCGTTGCGCTCACGCGTATCCTGGAAGGTCACATCGACTGGCGTGTCGACGGTCAGGCCGCCATTGCCAGCCGGGAAGATCACCACGCCCGGTACTGGCAGGGTCGATTGCTCGATAAAGCCGCCCAGTTCCTTGTGGAAGCCAGCGATGCTGAAATAGCTGAGCGATTCGAAATACCATTCGAATGAGACGTCGAAGTTGTCCGATTCAAAGGCTTCGAGAAGCGGGTTGCCGCCGCCGCTGAGTGGAGCATCCGAACGACCGCCAAAGGTGTTGGCAACGCCCAAAGAGGTAAGTGTTGGACGCGTTACCGTGCGAGCGTAGCTGAGCCGCAGAACGGTGTCCTCGGTTGGCTCAAGTTTAAAGCTTGCCGATGGCAGGAAGTTCACATAATCGTTTGGAACCGAGATGTTCGTCGCCGGGCCAAAAACCGTGACAAGCTGGGTATCGCCCGGCGTCTCGCGGAATTCGATAACCGGCTGATCGATGCCGCTCGACAGAACGTTGGTGAATGCGATGCGGAAGCCAATGTTGGCAGACCATGGCAGCTCGCCGCCAAAGTCACCGCCCCATTCCGTGCCGAAGTGCGCAGCGTAGATCTGCTCTTCAACCGCGAAGCTGCCGCCTGGGTTGAAGCTAGGCGTGTAAATGCCAAGCACTGGGTCAAGGCCGCCGCTGTTCAGATAGGAAAGCAGTTCAGCGGTGTTGCCGCCGGTGCGATCTGCGTTCTGCAGGTTGGCCACATTGTTGAGCTGAGCAAAGGCATCAGCAAAGCTTGCGGTCAGGATCTGCGCTGGAACCGTATCGGCACCTTCTACGCCGCTCAGGAAGCCATCGAACGAAAACGTGCTGAGGATCGAGGTGTCAAACGGTACGGTGTAGCCGCAATATGCGCAGAAGATTTCAGCCGCAGAGATGTTGCCGAAACCCGGTGCTGCGAAGTTATCAAACAGGTTCTGTGTCTTCTCACGGTCGGTGTAGATACCGCCGAAAGATACATTGAGCAGCGGCCCTGCATCCACTTCCCAGTTTCCGTCGAAGCGAACTTCGAACACTTCGTCTTCAACGCGGGTGCGGTTGACGTTCACAAAGTGCAGGCGCTGAATGCTCTCATCGATGAAGTCAGCGTCATTGATGTTGGTGATGGTCGAGATGCCGCCAGTGTTGACCGATTCGATCAGTGGCGAAGTTGGTGCGAGTGCGCCCAGAACCACGAATGGGTTGGTACCATCACGGGTCGCGCGCGACCATGCAACGTCAGCGACGAATGTCAGGCTGTCACTTGCCTCGAACTCAAAGTTTCCGCCAAACGCAAATGTCTCTGCTTCGCGGTTGTTCGAGGTGAGCACGTTATCGTTTTGCGACAGGCCAACTGTGCCAGCGATGTCTGGGTTACGCACGCCAAAGTCGATGCTTGGGCGGCTGAACGATGTCACCGTGCCATTGGCGTCGATTTGCGGATCGAGGAATGGCGGGCTGAAGAAGCCAGAGAATTGCTGGTCAAACGAGTCAATTTCAAACTTCGAATAGAGACCATCGAATGTCGCGGTGAAGCGATCGGAAGGCGCAAATTGGAGCGCACCATTGAGGGTCAGACGCTCACGATCTTGAACGTCGCGGCTGAAGATTACCTGCTGCTGTACGCGGGCGCCTTCTGGCAGAGCACCGATATCGGCGGCTTGCAGCCCGGTGGAGGATTCAGGTGCGAAGATCGCCGCATCGCCTGCACGCAGCGCGTAGCCGCCAGTCAAGTTGCGATCGATTTGCGCGTCACGCTTGTTGTAAGATGCGCCGAAAAGCACGCCAATGTCGCCATTCGACCAAGAGATAACGCCGCCGAGGTCTGCGCCGAACTCTTCGCTCAGATTTTCATAGATGCCTGCGGCGGAAAGCGAGACATTGAGACCCAGCGGGCGATCAAGTGGACGTGCAGTGGTGATGTTCACAACCGCCCCGATACCGCCTGATTGCAGGCCAGGCTGCGATGATTTGTACACTTCAGCTGACTGAATGATGTCAGCAGACAGAACGTCGAACGAAAATTCGCGGCCTGGGTTGTCCGTTGCCAGCGTCCGGCCGTTCAAGAGAACCGCGTTGAACTGTGGGCCGAGGCCGCGAACGGTGATGGATTGGCCTTCACCGCCAGAACGATCAATCGCAACACCGGTGATACGCTGAAGCGCCTCAGCGACGTTTTGATCGGGGAACTTGCCAATGTCTTCAGCAGAGATCGCGTCGACAACGACGGCGCTGTCGCGCTTCAGGTCGATCGAATCTGCAAGACTCTTACGGAAACCGGTGACGATGATGGCATTGCCTTCACCTTCCGCTTCGGTGGTCGCTGGCGCGGCTTCATCCTGCGCATAGGCTGGCGCCGAAACGGCAATTGCTGCTAATGCAGCTGATCGAGCCAACACGGCCCGCTTCGAAATTCTCATGGCTTATCTCCCTTAGCCCTGCCCCGTCGGCGCCCGCACAGGGAATGCGAGTAATCGAACGGCACAATTCGTCAAAAAACTGTTTGAAAATGCAAAGAGGTTCGCAGGTCATGCGCTGAGCATTCAGGCCTCTAAGGCCGCACATGCAAACCCATCTCGTCACGCGAGTGGCATCCTCCTCTTCCCACCGAACACCCAATTGACGTGATCGCATTTGCGACCCGAGGTGTTTCGATTGCGGCAACTAACGCGCTATTGCGTTGAGCTGGCGTGGGTACGAAAATGGCGCTCAGACCGGCGAAAGCCATAGGCGGATTGGACTGGCATGAACTTTTTGGGAGTTTCCCAGCAGCCAATATGCCCGAGCCTTCGCAAGTGTCATAATTTTGCAACGCCTGCTGATAGCTTGCCGCTGGCAAACTAACGCGTTAATCGATTTGCGAGCCCAAATCGTCAAATTGCACCGGGTCACGGCCAATTCGGGAGCGATATTCGGATGGCGACCAACCGACTGTTTTGCTGAACTGACGGCTGAAATGATATTCATCGCAAAAGCCCAGTTCATCGGAGATATCGCGCAGCAAGACGCCCGGCTCGCTGAGCATTTGGCACGCTCGCTCCATTAACAGGCCTGTGCGATAACGCCCTGGAGAACGCCCTGAAAGCTTGCGGAACCGCTTGCGAAACGCCTCATAGGATTGGTCCATTTGCCTTGCCGCTTGGCGCACATCCATGGTCGCTGCGATCGCCGCCTTGGCCCGCTCCAGCCAGGCAATATCGCCGCCCAAATCCTCTTCACCGGCCTGAGTGATGTCCGCCAGCAACTCCTGCAAGCGGATGGATTCGCGCAGCAACTCGTTTTCCGTATGCGCATCAGGCTGGTTGATGATCGACAGGATCCGGTCGCGCCAAAAATCCATTGGACGCAGGGGAATCACCGGGCGGTCACGATCAAAACAACCGCCCTCGCGCCACATGTCAAACACCGGACCCTCAAACACGAGGTAAAACTCGTCCCAAGTCTCCCCGCGTTTCGGCCCATACCAATGCTCAACACCGGGGAAGATCAGGATCGCGTCGCCTGCGCGCACGGGCAGATTTAGCCCGTTCTCATCGCGGTATGTCCCATCGCCTCGGGTTACATAGACCAATGTGAAATGCGGCAAAGTCCGCCGCGCGGTCAAAACACCCACGCCTTTGTTGAGAAAACAGGCCAGCTTTATACCGCCAATAGGCGACAGATGCAGGTTCTGTTTATATACCTTTTCTTCCCACATCACTTTTCCTCAAAATTCACCTCCCCGTCCGGATACCAAAAAATTCATGCTTGTCCAAAAACCCACTTCACAAATGCATGTATCTAGCGTGAAAGTTCCTTGGAACATTACGTTGCGCAAGCGTATTGTGAGAGAGGATGGATAGGTTGGATGGCAAATAATGCCACATCAGACGACGCATTGCCGGACCAAAGGTTCGATTCTAAGCATGGCGGAGACAATGCCGTGAGCAGCGAGCCTGCCGTGCATCATCACGGCCCAGCGCCAGCCGCAGATCCGGTGGATGAGGCCGAGGGCGAGCATCAGTTTATCGCGCTGCGCGGTGGCGGCACGTTTGTCGCGATTGAGGCGACCAAAGGCGCGCGCCCGATCATCCTCTATGCTGGCCCTGATATGCCTAGCGCGGCGCCATCAGAGCTTGCCACTCTGGCTGTGCGCCAACACGCGCCGGGCACTGCGGCGGTTCCTCTGCGCGGCTCCATGATCAATGAAGTGGGGACCGGCATTTCTGGCCCATCCGGCCTGATCGCGCATCGCGGCGGGCAAGATTGGGCGATTGATTTGCGCCTCGTCATGATTGAGCAGCGCGGCGAGCACGAAGTCACTCTGTGCTGCGAAGACACCAACACCGCCGTTGCCGTGTGCCATACGCTATCGCTCGATCCCAAGACCGGCGTGCTCACCAGCAGCACCGAGATCGAAAACCGCGCGGACAGCGAGCTCCAACTGGATTGGGCCGCTGCGCTGTGCCTGCCGCTGGACCAGAAGTTGGAGCGCATTTTCAGCTTCACGGGCCGCTGGTCGGGCGAGTTTGCGATCGAAGAAATCGCTCCTTTCCAAGGCAGCATCGTGCGCGAGAACAAGGCTGGCCGGACCAGCCACGATGTCTATCCCGGTGCCTTCGCTGGCACGCCTGCGACCTCTGAAGGCAGCGGCCTTGCAGCTGGCTTCCACCTTGCATGGAGCGGGAACAGCCGCCTGCGCGTCGACCGCCACAGCGATGGCCGCGCCCTCATACAAATCGGCGAAATGTCCTTCCCCGGAGAGATCAGTCTTGGCCGCGATGAAAGCTATCGCACGCCTGATCTGATCGCCGCTTGGTCGCGGGACGGCTTCAACGACGTTTCGCAGCGTCTACACGACCACCTATGCAATGAAGTGCTGGACAAGCGCAGCTTCGCAAAGCCGCGCCCGGTGCATTACAACACATGGGAAGCGGTCTATTTCGACCATGACGAAGCGACGCTGATCACGTTGGCTGAGCACGCCGCCGCCGTCGGCGCAGAGCGCTATGTGCTCGATGATGGTTGGTTCGGCGGACGCCGCCATGAGGATGCGGGCCTTGGCGATTGGTGGGTGTCAGACGCGGTCTATCCCGATGGGCTCCACGCCATCGTCAACCGGGTCAAAGAGCTCGGCATGGAGTTCGGCCTATGGTTTGAGCCAGAGATGGTCAATCCAGACAGCGATCTGTTCCGCGCGCACCCAGACTGGGTGCTGGGCGCAGACGGCGTCGATGCGGTCCCCTTCCGCGGGCAATTCACGCTCGATCTGACGCGCCGCGAAGTGTTCGATTACCTGTTCGACAAGATCACCAAGCTGGTGACCGAATATGGCATCGCTTACATCAAATGGGACATGAACCGCGACACCAACTATCCGGGCAGCGGCGGTCGCGGCGCGATGCACGCGCAAACTCAGGCGGTCTACAAGCTGATGGAGAGCCTGCGCGCGGCCCATCCTGATCTGGAGATTGAGAGCTGCTCATCGGGCGGCGGGCGCGCCGACTTTGGCATCCTGCGCTATTCCGACCGGATTTGGACCTCGGACAACAATGATGCGCGCACGCGCCAGTATATCATGCGCGGCGGCAGCCATTTCCTGCCTTTGCGGGTGCTGGGTAATCATGTTGGACCGAAAAAATGCCACATCACGGGCCGCCAATTTGCCATGCATTTCCGGGTCGCCAGCGCGATCTTCGGCCATATGGGCATGGAGCTGGACCTGCGCGATGAGAGTGAGGCGGATCTCGAAACGCTGAAAGCCGGGATCGCGCTGCACAAGAAGCACCGCGAGCTGATCCATGGCGGGCATTTCCTGCGGCTAAAATCAACCGCGACCACCAATATGATTGGCTGTGTCGCACGCGATCAAAGCGAGGGGCTGTTTTCCTACGCAAAGCTCGAAAGCGAGCTCAACACGCTGCCCGACCGGATCATGTTCGGCGGGCTTGATCCAGCGCGCCATTACCGTGTGCAAATGGTCTGGCCGCTGGCGAACCCATCGCTCAGCACGCCCTCTATCATTGAGGCGGCCAAACTGCTTGAAGGCGGAACGACATTCTCAGGCGCCGCGTTAATGGGCTACGGGATCCAGCCGCCGCTGACATTCCCCGACACCTGCCTGATCTATCATTTGGAAGCGACCGACTAAAACATGAGCCAGACTGCACAGCAAAGCGAAGAGATGCTTGATCTCTTGGTGATTGGCGGCGGCATCAATGGCGCCGGGATTGCCCGTGATGCGGCGGGACGCGGCCTGAAAGTGTGCCTGGTGGAGAAAGACGATCTCGCCAGCCACACCTCCAGCGCATCGACCAAGCTGGTCCACGGAGGCCTGCGCTATCTTGAGCATTTGGAATTCCGCCTGGTGCGTGAAAGCCTGATCGAGCGAGAGCGCCTGCTCAAAATCGCGCCGCATATCGTCTGGCCGCTGAGGTTTGTGCTGCCGCATGACAAGGGCTTGCGGCCCAGCTGGCTGCTGCGGCTTGGCCTGTTCATGTATGACCATTTGGGCGGGCGCAAACTGCTGTCCCCAACTCGCACGGTGAACCTGCGCGAGGCTCCGCATGGAGGCTTCCTCGAAGATCGGCTGGTCAAAGGGTTTGAGTATTCCGATTGCTGGGTCGAGGATTCGCGCCTGGTCGCGCTCAATTGTGTCGATGCAAAAGAGCGCGGCGCGGATATTCGCACACGCACGGAATGCACCGGCCTCGCCCGCGATGGCCAGCATTGGAACGCGGTCCTTAGCGGACCCGATGGCGAGTCCCATGTGCAGGCCCGCCAAGTGGTGAACGCCGCTGGCCCGTGGGTCGATAAAGTGCTGGGCCGGGCGATCCCGCGCGAGAGCCATGAGAACTTGCGGCTGGTCAAGGGAAGCCATTTAATCTTCCCGAAGCTGTTTGACGGCGACCACTGCTATATCTTTCAGAACAAGGATGACCGGATCATCTTTGCGATCCCCTATGAGCGCGACTTCACTCTGGTTGGAACCACCGACCAGGGATTTGAGGGCGATCCATCGGGCATCGATATCTCGCCGGAAGAGGCGGAATACATTTGTGATGCCGCCAATGAATATCTGCGCACGGATATTGCGCCGGATCAGGCGGTCTCCAGCTATGCCGGGGTACGGCCATTGTACGATGACAAGGCCGCCAGCAATTCCACGGTGACGCGCGATTATGTGTTTGAGCTGGAAGACACGGACGAAAACGGCGCGAAGGCAGCGCCAATCCTGTCGATCTTTGGCGGCAAGATCACAACCTATCGCAAGCTCGCCGAACATGCTCTGAAGCGCCTGGGCCAAGGCGACACCAGCTGGACGATCGATGCGCATTTGCCGGGCGGCGAGATTGATCCGATGCGCTTTGACGCCTTTGTGACCGACCTAGCCACGCGCTATCCGTGGCTGCCCAATGGGGCCGCACTGCGGCTTGCCCGGGCATACGGAACGCGGGCCGAGGCGCTGATTGGCGGGGCGCAGGGCCTTAATGATATGGGCGCGCATTTGGGCGGCGATCTATTTGCGCGAGAGCTCGAATATCTGATCGAACATGAATTCGTGCGCAGCGCCGATGATGCTCTGTGGCGGCGCAGTAAGCTGCGCCTACACCTCACCAAGGAAGAGCGCGCGCGTGTGCATGATTGGTTTGAAGGCGAGCAGGCAGCCGCGAAAGCTGCCGCGCTATGAGCGAGAACACGTCGCTGTCCCGCGCCATTGGCGGCAAGACTGTCTATCGCCGCGAGCATCGCAAGGCCGATGGGCGGATGCTGCAATTGTACGGCCACACGCCGCATGATCTGGCGTTGCAGTCTGAAAGCGCTGATCCAATCGCGCAAGGCGGCGAGATCCGCCACCACCCGCTTAGGGATGAATGGAACGTCTATGCCGCGCACCGGCAAAACCGCACCTTCAAGCCTGCCGCTTCCGATGACCCCCTCGCCCCAACCCGCGCGGGCGGACCGGAAACAGAAATCCCGTTTGATGATTTCGAACTCGCGGTGTTTGAAAACAAATTCGCCGCCTTCCACCCCAGCGCCTCTGATGCGAGCGCGATTGCTGGCATTGCCGCTGAACCGGCCAAGGGCGCATGCGAGGTGGTGGTTTATTCACCCGAGGCCAGCGGCAGCCTGCACACCATCGGACAAGACCGCCGGTGCGTCCTGATCGCCGCTCTGCTCGACCGCTATCAGGCGATGTTTGATGCGGGCTGCGAATATGTGCTGCCGTTTGAAAACCGCGGCGATGAAGTCGGCGTGACCTTGCACCACCCGCACGGCCAGATTTACGGATTTCAGCGCGTGCCGGAAATACAGCAACGGGCGATAGACGCCTTTGCGGGCGGCTATGACCTCGCCGCCGAGATACAGGCTGCCATGCCAGACTACGGCCTTGGCGAGAAAGACGGGATCGCCGCCTTTGTGCCGCGCTTTGCCCGTTTCCCCTATGAGGCATGGATCGCACCCACGGCGCGCCGTGCTGGGCCATGGGAATGCAGCGATGCAGAGCTGGACGCCTTGGCATACTGGCTGGGCGAGATGACGCGCCGCTATGACGTTTTGTTTGATGGACCTGCGGCAACCATGATGGCGTTTCACGCTGCGCCAAAATCCGGCGGCGAAGGCTATCATTTTACCGTGCAATTCTACCCTCTGCTGCGCGCCAAGGGCCGGGTTAAATATCTCGCATCGGTTGAACAACACACCGGGACATTCACCGTCGATGTGATGCCCGAAAGCGCGGCAGAGGCGCTGCGTAAGGTGGGGGCAAATGACTGATTTCACCGCGCACGCGCCTGGCCGCGTGAACCTGATCGGGGAGCACACGGATTACAATGGCGGCATGGTGCTGCCCGCTGCGCTGTCCATCGGCCTCGACGTGACGCTGGCGCCGCGAGATGACGACACGGTCGCGGTTAGCTCTAGCGATTACGACGCGCCGGACATTCGCAATCTGTCCGATGATGCGGTGGGCGAATGGTCCGACCCTTGTGTGGGCGCGATCCGGGTCGCCAATGATCTGGGACTGCTGAACGGCGGTGCGACACTGGAAGTTCGATCGACCATTCCAGAGGGCTCCGGCCTTTCCTCCAGCGCGGCTCTGATCGTCGCGATCCTGAAGGCCGCGCGAGCCGCTGGCGGAGGGACGCAAAGCGATGTTGAGCTGGCTGTGGCTGCGCGCCGGGTTGAGAACGAATATATGGGCGTGCCCTGCGGTATCATGGACCAGATGGCGGTCGCGCTTGCCACCCCTGGCACCGCAATGGCGCTCGATACCAAGCATCTCGAATATGACCTCGTCACTCTGCCAGACAGCCATGAGATGGTGGTCATCCACTCTGGCCTCACCCGCAAGCTGACCGATGGCCGCTACGCCGCCCGCAAAGTCGAATGCGACGCAGCGAAGGCGCATTTTGGCACCAATGATCTGTGCCTCTTGCAGACCGAGCAAATCGAGCAGGCGGAACTGGCCCCGGTCGCCAAGCGCCGCGCTCTGCACTGCGCGACTGAGCAGGCGCGCGTCTGGTCCGCGATTGATGCGCTAAAGGCGGGCGACATCGCCGCGCTGGGCCAGGCAATGAACGAAAGCCATGTTTCCATGCGCGATCTGTTCGAAATGTCCCTGACAGAGATCGATGCTCTGGTCGGGAGCGCACAGGAGCTCGGCGCGGCAGGAGCGCGGCTGACGGGCGGCGGCTTCGGGGGTTGCATTGTCGCTTGCGTCGCAAAAGACACCCGCGAGGCTTGGCTTGAGCAATTGCTCACGCGCCATCCGCAAGCTCGCTTTATCGACGCGGTCGGGGCTTAGCTCAGCCCGCGACAGCCATTGCAACAGAACGGTACTGATCCATCACCCAGCCGACCGCAGGGCCAATAGTGTTTTCCAGCACACCCCATTGCGGCGCGAACCACGTCAGCGCAACGAGACCAAAGAACAGCAGCATCCCAAACGGCCGCAGCTTCGCATAATATTTGACCATGCCGCGCGGCAGCAATCCCTCGACAATGTGCGAGCCATCAAATGGCGGGATCGGGAGGAGGTTGAACACACCCAGAAACACATTGATGAGGATGAAATACCCCAGCCCCTGCACCAGAATGTTGGGATCGTCAGGGTTTGCGGACGGGTCCAAATTTCCCGCGACAATGCCCAAGGCAATCGCGCCCAGCAGAGCGAGCACAAAATTCGTGCCCGGCCCGGCCGCCGCCACGGCCATCATGCCATAACGCGGATTGTTCAATCGCCACGGCTGTACCGGCACCGGCTTGGCCCAGCCAAACACCGGCGCACCCGCCAGAGCCAACGCGCCCGGCACCAATAAAGTGCCCACCGGATCAACATGGCGGATCGGGTTGAGGCTCAGCCGCTTTTGCTCCTGTGCGGTCGGATCGCCGAGCAATTTTGCGGCATATCCATGCGCGACCTCATGAAAAACAATCGCGACAATCAGGCACGGGATCAGGATGAGGGCAAGGGAAAGTGTCTCAGACATCTTTGATAGGTAGGCGCGCGCGCCTTAACCCGCCAGAGCTTCGCTGAAATGCTTGCGGCACAGCGCAAGATAGCGATCATTCCCGCCAATCTCGGTTTGCGCGCCTTCCTTCACCGCAGCGCCGCTTTCATCGACCCGCAGGTTCATCGTCGCTTTGCGCCCGCAATGGCACACCGCCTTTTGCTCGATCAGCGCATCGGCAATGCCCAGCAGCGCCGCTGAGCCGGGGAACAGCTCCCCCTGAAAATCCGTGCGCAGCCCATAGCAGAGTACCGGAATGCCATGCACATCGGCCAGCCGCGCCAGCTGCCACACCTGATCCTTCGTCAGAAATTGCGCCTCGTCCAGCAGCACGCAATCAATCGGTCCCTCTGCATGATCATCGAGCACAAAGCGTTCTATGTCCGTTGCCGAATCAAACCGCCGGGCATCGCTGGACAGGCCAATCCGGCTGCTGATCGCGCCAAATCCGGGCCGATCATCAATCGCCGCCGTCCACAGGCACACTCGCATCCCCTGCTCGCGGTAGTTGAATGCGGTTTGTAAGAGCGTGGTGCTCTTGCCCGCATTCATGCTCGCAAAATAGAAATAGAGCTTGGCCATGGCGGCGCAGCCTAAGCGAGCGCTCGCATTTGGGCCAGCCGGGAACATGTGGCCATACACAGGCTTTACTTGTGTGCAGGTCCATTCACAGGGCAGACAGGCATCAGACGCAATGTTAGCGTCACGTCTAGATACACAGCATGAGTTGAGGGGCTTTATCCTATGGCAAGCGCAGCGCCGACACCCGATCAGAGCCAAGGCATGGGCGGGATTTTGGGCTGGATTGAACGCAGTGGTAATAAGCTGCCCGATCCGGTGTTCCTGTTCTTCTGGCTGATCGCGATCCTCGTGCTGATCTCTGTGATTGCCAGCGCAGTGGACCTGTCCGCAGCGCACCCGACAGAGATTGATCCGGAAACTGGCAATGCGCGGATCATTACCGCCGCCAGTCTGTTCAGCGCGGAGAATATCCAGCGATTGTGGGTGGATATGCCCAAAACCTTCACCCATTTTCACCCTCTGGGATACGTTCTGGTGGTGATGCTGGGCGCGGGCGTGGCCGAGCGTGCGGGCCTGTTTGGCACCGCAATGCGCGCGGGCGTTCGCAATGCACCAAAGGCTCTGCTGACCCCGATTGTTGTGCTGGTCGGGATGCTCGGCAACCTCGCAGCTGACGCAGCATACGTGGTGCTGATCCCGCTGGCGGGCATCATCTTCCACGCCGCGGGCAGGCACCCGGTGGCCGGGATCGCCGCAACATTTGCGGGCGTTTCAGGCGGCTTTTCCGCGAACCTCTTCCCGGGTCAGCTCGACGCGCTGCTGTTCGGCATTACCGAGGCGGCGGTTGAGACCGTGTTCGGCGATTACACCGCGAACATCGCGGGCAATTGGTATTTCATCGCGGCGATGACATTCGTCTTTCTGCCGGTGATCTGGTTTGTGACCGACAAGGTGATTGAGCCGCGTTTGGGAACATGGAACCCCGCCAATGCGGGCCGTCCAGCCGAAGACGAGCAAGGCGACAAGCCGCTGACTGACGGCGAGCGCGCTGGCCTGCGTTACGCTGGCCTTGCCGTGCTGGGCGTGATCGCGCTGTGGCTCGGCTTTACCTTTGGCCCCGGCACGCCTCTGATTGATGAGACCGCATCGCCAGAGGCTCAGCTCAATCCGTTTTACCAAAGCCTTGTTGGCGGCTTCTTCCTGCTCTTCCTGCTGGCCGCATGGGCCTATGGCAAGGGCGCAGGGACGATCACCAATCACCGCGACCTTGTGAAAATGATGTCCGGTTCGATGGAGGACCTCGCCTATTACCTCGTGCTCGCTTTCGCCGCGGCGCATTTTGTCGCGATGTTCAGTTGGTCGAACCTCGGCCTGATCCTGGCCGTGCAAGGCGCGGATTTCCTCGGCTCAACTGGGCTGCCGGCCTGGGCGCTGCTGACCGCGATCATCCTGGTCTCTGGCCTGCTCAACCTGTTCGTTGGGTCGGCAAGCGCGAAATGGGCGCTGCTTTCGCCGGTCATGGTGCCTATGCTGATGCTGCTCGGTATCTCGCCAGAGATGGCGACGGCGGCCTACCGCGTCGGTGATGGGGCGACCAATATCATCACGCCGTTGATGGTCTATTTCCCGCTCATTCTGATCTTCTGCCAGCGCTGGGATAAAGGTTTTGGCATTGGCAGTTTGGCGGCGATCATGCTGCCGTTCTCGATCGGGTTGATGGTCTCTGGCCTTGCGCTGACAATTGGTTGGGTTGTGCTCGATCTGCCGCTTGGACCGGGCGCGAGCGTGTTCATCGACATCCCGACAGCGGCCAATGCAGGCGGGGGATAGGCTCTCAAATTTTCTCAAAGTGAAACTTTTCGCAGGGCTGGCACGAACATATTACCATAGGAGAGTTTATGTCACGCCTACCTCAGTCCCTGACCGGCAAGTTCAAAATCGTCGCCGTCCCGATGCTCGCAGCATTGCTGCTGGGCAATGCGTCGCAGACCTACACGCTCGACACCAGTGCGAGCTCGATTGCGGCAAAGGTGCCGTTCCTTGGCATTGGCAGCCGGACGGCGACCTTCAACACGATCAGCGGCGCGGTTACCTTTGTCCCTGATCGCCCGCGCGATGCGACAGTCGATGTGACGATCAACACGCAGGACATCAAAGCGCCGGATTCGGTGACGCTGAAGCGGCTGCGCTCTGAAAAGTTCTTCTGGGTCGATAAGTATCCAACCGCGCGCTTCCGGGGCTCTAACCTGGTCATGACCAGCGGACGCACCGGCAAGATCACCGGGACGCTAACCGCACGCGGCGTGACCCGCGACGAGACTCTGTTCGTCACCTTCGATCAGCCGCCAGCTAGCAATATCGGCAAGGCGATAAACCTCACCGGCACGATGAAGATCAATCGTAAAAACTACGGTATGACATCGTTCAATTTGATTGTCGGCAAGACCGTGACGATCAGCCTGAAGGCGAAGATGATCCCGCGCTAGGCACGCGCTAAGCACCTAGGTTCACCCCTCAAATTCAAAGCCGTTGCCAATGGTGCTCAGCGTTGCCTGGGTGCCCTTTGGCAGGTCGCTCCAGACCCAATTGGATTGGTCGTCTTCTATGTTGCCTGACGCATCTTTGCGCCTGCCAGTGAGGTAGTTGACGCTGGTCTGGCGCATTTCGCCAGTGTTGCGCCGCACATGCGTATACTCAAACCCGATCAGCGCCATCGCTTTCCCGTCCCAGCGAAACTGAAACAGGTGATAGACATGCTCCAACTGCCCGCGTTCGCAAAGAATCCGATGTGGAGATGCAGCGAACCATTTTCGATCCGCATGTCTTCATAAGGATCGCTGATCGTTGGGCGGTCGTGATCAGGGATAATCGCATTGCCCTTAGCCACCAGCCGATATTGCCCTGGGTAGTCTTGCAAGATGACAAGCACGATGCGCGGATTGGCATCGTGATAATCCATGCCAAAGCCATTGAGATTTCTCCGCATTTTGGCCGAGTCATTTTCCTGAATGATCAGCACGCTGTCAGTGCGGCCATCGCCGTTTAGATCGCCCTCAGCCTTGTCGAACAATCGCCAGCCACGCGGAACGAAGTCGATATCGCGATAGGAGGTTTCACTCTCCCAAACGGGCATGGACACTCCAGGCTCAGCCTGAGCGCCTGCAGGCGCGTCAGTCGCTCCGCCCGCCAGCGCAGCAGCCGCCAAAAAGGCGATCACGATGCGCCGCCTTCATCGCCTTCTTCTTCAGCCAGATCACGCGCGACTTTGGGATCGCGCAACAGGCTCTCAATCCGGTCTGCCTCATCAAAGCTCTCATCGGCCCGAAACTTCAGCTTCGGCGCGAATTTCAGCCCTAGCCTTTTGGCAACTTCGCGCTGAAGAAAGGCGGTGTTCTGGCGCAATGCCTTCACCACCTCATCCTCTTCCGAGCCGAGCAGCGGTTTTACATAAGCGGTCGCATTGCGCAGATCCGGCGTCATGCGAACCTCTGTCACCGCGATGTTCGAGGCGCTCACCACATCATCATGCACTTCGCCGCGCGCCAGCAATTCCGACAGGATGTGGCGCACCCGCTCGCCCACTTTGAGGACGCGGACCGATTGCTGTTCAGCGGTGAATTGTTGGCGAGCCATCGGCTTAATCCATCTTTGAAAGTATGTTCTTGAGCGAGTTCATGTTGCGCGCTGTGCCGCGACAATCAAGCCGCCGCTCAAGAAATTTGCTGGAAAGGTCGGACACACCGACCCCGTGGACATAGTCGAGATAGAGCACGCGGTCCCCCAGCGCGAGCCGCTCGCTGCCCTTTGAACTGTGCTCTTTTTTCAACGCTTCGAAGTGCTCGGGATCAGGCTGCTGACTAAGAAATATCGAATGCACCATCTTGTCAGAGCCATGCTCTGGCCCGGTGCCGTGGAACGGATTGTCATCAAAGGCGGATTGCACCTCCGCCTTGGTGCGCACCATGACGCAGCTCTTAAAGCCGAACTGATCAGCGAGAATGCGTTCAAGATGCGTCTCGATCTCCAACGGCGCGCGGTCATCAGACAAGATCAGATTGCCGCTCGCCGCGACGGTGACGAGATCTTTCAGGCCTTCCTTGGCAAAGGCGGCCTTCAGATCGACCATCTTCACCCGGTTGCCGCCGATATTGATGCTGCCCAGCAGAGCGAGAAGACGCGCCATCAGAAGCCTTCGGGAATATCGGTTGGCAGAGCGGTGGAGGTCGCGCGCGCGAGCAGGTTGCTCGCCTCATCGAATAGCTCGCCCTCAAGGAAAGCGACCCGGCGGCCATGCTTGACCACGCGGCCCTTCGCGATGACTGGCGCGAGCGGGACCATCGACACGAACGTCAGGTTCATATCGAGATTAAGCGGGAGTTTGGTGCCGTGCTCGCTACCCTCTGTGACCGCCAGCAAAGCGCCGCCCATCACCTCATCAAGGAAACCTGCGATCAGCCCGCCCTGCACCGCGCCCCTTGGCGAGGCAAAGCTCGGCGGCGGGGTGAAGCGCGTGGTCAGCTCGCCTTTGTCGGCATCGAACGAGACGAACTCGCTCCCCATCAGCTCAGCCGATGGGGAACGCTTGGATTCGTAGATTTTGCTCATAAGCCGAACCAGTCAGGCAAAATGAAGAAGCCACCAAGAAGTAAGGCCGGGATAGGCAGACATCCAGTCAGCCAAGGCAGACAGCCTTCAGCCTCTTTATCCCGCTTGTCGAACTCCTCTTCGGTATCGTATTCGTCGCTCACAGCGTCCGTTCACGCTCCTCAACCTCGAAGACTTCGAGGCTGTCGCCCGGTTGGATGTCGTTCGTGTCTTCCAGAACCACACCGCATTCAAGGCCAGAGCGCACTTCGTCGACATCGTCTTTGAAGCGCCGCAGCGACGCGATGGTGGTCGCCGAAACGATGACATCTTCGCGGGTAAGACGCGCGTGCAGACCCTTGCGGATGGAGCCTTCGGTGACGAGCAGCCCCGCCGCCTTGTCCTTCTTGCCGGACTTGAAGACTTCTTGAACGTCCGCACGGCCAACAACGTGCTCGATCTTTTCCGGACCAAGCTCGCCGGCCATTTCCTTCGCGATTTCGTCGGTCAGATGATAGATCACATCGTAATACATCATCCGTACGCCTTCGCGCTTCACCAGGTCGCGCGCTTTCGCATTCGGACGCACGTTAAAGCCGAGGATCGGCGCGTTTGACGCCGCCGCCAAAGTTACGTCACTTTCCGTGATCGCGCCAACACCGGCGTGCAGCACGCGGACCTTGATGAGATCATTGGAAAGATTATGCAGCGCGGTGTTGATCGCCTCAACCGAGCCCTGAACATCAGCCTTCACCAGAACGGGGAATTCGACCACGTCAGAGGCAAGGTTGTTGAACATCGTGTCGAAGTTGGTCGGGGCGAGCGCCGTGCGCTGCTCCGTCTTCTTCTCACGCCGATATTCGGCCACTTCGCGGGCGCGCTGCTCGTTTTCTACCACGGTCAGAACGTCACCAGCGGATGGCACCCCGCCCAGGCCAAGGACTTCGATCGGGAAGCTTGGTCCCGCTTCCTTGATCTGCTTGCCCTTGTCGTTAACGAGCGCGCGGACACGTCCGCTCTCGGTGCCAACCACAAAGGTATCGCCGCGTTTCAGAGTGCCGCGCGTTACCAGCACAGTGGCAACCGGACCGCGGCCCTTATCAAGCTTGGCCTCAACCACGGTCGCATCGGCATGGCGGTCTGGCCGTGCTTTCAGCTCCAACAATTCTGCCTGCAAAGTGATCGCCTCGATCAGATCATCGAGCCCAGTGCCCTTGGTTGCGGAAACCTCCACATCCTGCACATCGCCAGACATCTTCTCCACGATCACTTCGTGTTCGAGCAGACGGGTGCGGACATTGTCGGCATTGCCTTCTGGCTTATCGATCTTGTTGATCGCCACGATCATCGGCACGCCGGCCGCTTTGGTGTGCTTAATCGCCTCAATGGTTTGCGGCATGATGCCATCATCAGCAGCCACCACCAGCACCACAATGTCGGTCACATTCGCGCCGCGCTGACGCATTTCGGTGAATGCGGCGTGGCCCGGTGTATCGAGGAAAGTGATCTTCTGCTTGTTCTTGGTCTCGATCTGATAGGCGCCGATGTGCTGGGTAATCCCGCCAGCTTCGCCTTTGGTCACATCGGTCCCGCGCAATGCATCTAGCAGTGAGGTCTTACCGTGATCGACGTGGCCCATAATGGTCACGACCGGCGGACGCTCCTTCAAGGTCTCTTCCGGATCTTTGTCTTCCTCAGCGACAATATCGATATCGGCCTCTGAGACCTTCTCGATATTATGGCCAAACTGTTCCACGAGCAGCTCGGCAGTGTCCTGGTCGATCGTCTGATTGACGGTGACCATCATGTCGAGATTGAACAGTTCTTTGACGAGGTCTGCGCCCTTTTCGCCCATTCGCTTGGCGAGTTCGCCAACGGTGATCGCCTCTGGCACGATAACGTCGCGAACTTGCTTCTCACGCGGCTTGGATGGCCCACCTTGAGCGCGGCGTTCTTTCTCACGCGCACGCTTGAGAGCGGCGAGTGAACGCGCGCGGCGACCCTCGTCCTCGTTCAGCGCTTTGGTAACGGTCAGCTTGCCCGAACGGCGCTTGTCTGCGCCTGGCGAGCTGCGCTTGTCCTCGCGGCCCTTTTTCTTTTCGGGACGCTTCGGCTCTGGACGCGCAACCGGGGTAAACTTGCGCCCGCTTGGCGCAGCTTCCTTCTTGGCTGCTGGCGCTTCGGCTGCGGCCGCAGCGGGTGCTTCTGCCTCGGTGGTCGCTGCTTGCTCAGCGGCTTTCGCATCGGCGGCGGCTTGCTTTTCCGCTTCTTCGTCGGCCTTGCGATTGTCTTCAGCGCGCTTTTTCTCGTCTTCAGCGGCCTTCTTCGCCTTCTGATCGTCACGCTTGCGCGCGTCTTCGGCGAGCTGGAGGCGCTGTTCTTCGGCCTCGCGCTCAAGCCGCTTTACGCGCTCTTGCGGAGTTTCTGATGGCGCAGCCTTTTTGGCAGGCGCTTTCTTCGGCGCGGGCGCAGGCGCTTCCGCGACCGGTTCTGGCGCAGGAGCAGGCGCTGGCGCAGCCTCTGGCGGCGGGGTTTCACCCGGCTTTAAGAGCTTGCGGCGGCGCTTAACCTCAACCGCCACCTTATTGGTGCGGCCGTGGCTGAAGGTCTGCTTGACCTCACCGTCACCAGCCGGCCGTTTGAGGCCAAGTGGTTTACGGGTCCGTTTGTTGTTGTCGTCGTCGCTCATGCTAGCTCGTTAGTCCTTCGTGTATTCTTCTATGTCGTTCGGGCGCGGCTGATCCGCCCCGTCCGTCGATCGTTTTGTGCTGCCGCCGCAGCCAGCCATGACAGCCCCCGAAAACGCCATGAGCCGGGACAGCGCCCGCCTCATGCGATCCGCCCCGCTTGCTCCGCGAAGAGCAAGATGAACGACATTCTCGCGGCCCAATGCCACAGACAGAGCCGCGCGGTCCAGTGGCAAGACCTCGCCGCGCTCTCCAGTTCCCTCTGCCTCGCGCCCAACGCGCCAGGCTTGATCCAATTTCTTGCGCCCGTCTTCGCTGCTGTCGCTGGCGTGCAGCAACATATGCAGCGTGCCCGCGCGCGCCTGGTCCTCAATCCGTCCAGAGCCGAGCACCAATTGCCCTGCGCGCAGCTCCAATCCCAAACGGTCCATCAGTGATTTGCGCAGTGCAGATTCGATCTGCTGCGGCAAATCGTCGCTGTAGGAAAGCTTTGCGCCCTTAAATCCGCGCGCCAACGCCCCTTTAAGCTGGCCATTGGCCATGGCCGCTTCAAGTGCCGCCTTGTCCATCGTGATCCACGCCCCGCGCCCCGGCGCCTTGGCCGATGGATCGGGCAAAACGTCACCATCGGGCGAGATTGCTAGCCTCAGCAGCTCGTCCTGCCCAGCATGATCGCCGGTCAGGATACAGCGCCGCTCTGGCGCGTCCTTGCCCTTATTCGCATTGCGGCGGCGGTTCTTGGACTTGCCAGACCCTCCGCCCCGGTGGCCAGATTTGCCCTCCGGCTTCGGCGCAGATTTGGCGTAGCTCTCTTGGGAGCCAGAAGCGGTGTTCTGACCCTCGCTGGCTTTCCCGCCAGCATCAACGATGTCGGACGCTACGCGCTCATTTGTCGGAGTCCGCATTCGCGGCCTCCTGTGTTGTCGCTTCGGTAGCAGCGTCTGCTGCCCCGTCTTCGTCTTCAAACCAGTGCGCACGCGCAGCCATGATGATCTCGTTGCCCTGCTCTTCGCTCAGGCCAAACTCACCCAGCACGCCGCCTTTGTCTTCCTGACGCTGAGGCGGACGCCGCGTTGGCGGGCCATCAGCATTGTTGCGGCGGCGCGGTGCTTCGCGCTTCTTGGCGATCAACTCGTCGGTTGCGAGGTCGGCCAGATCATCAAGCGTCTTGATGCCGCCCTTGCCCAGCACAACCAGCATCGCCTCAGAGAGGTGCGGCATATCAGCCAGCGCATCTTCGACGCCCAGCTCGCGGCGGACCGCGCGGTGTGCTTCTTCCTGACGCTCCAGCGCTTCTTTCGCGCGATTTTGTAGCTCTTCGCCGAGCTCTTCGTCAAAGCCTTCGATCGCGGCCAGCTCTTCCAGCGGCACATATGCGACCTCTTCGAGCTCTGCAAAGCCCTCAGCAACCAGCAGCTGCGACAGGGTCTCGTCGACGTCGAGCTCTTCTTCGAACATCTTGGAGCGTTCAGCGAATTCTTTCGAACGCTTCTCGCTTGCCTCTTCCTCAGTCATGATGTCGATCTGGTGACCGGTCAGCTGGCTGGCGAGACGCACGTTTTGGCCGCGGCGACCAATCGCCAGGCTCAATTGATCGTCAGGCACGACGACTTCGATGCGGCCTTCTTCCTCGTCGAGAACAACGCGGGCGACAGTCGCAGGCTGAAGCGCGTTCACGACGAAGGTCGCAATGTCATCGCTCCATGGGATAATGTCGATCTTCTCGCCCTGCAATTCCTGCACGACGGCCTGAACGCGGCTGCCCTTCATACCAACACAGGCACCAACCGGATCGATCGAGCTATCATGGCTGATGACACCGATTTTTGCGCGGCTGCCCGGATCACGAGCAGCGGCTTTGATCTCGATAATGCCGTCGTAAATCTCTGGCACTTCCTGCGCAAACAGCTTGCGCATGAAATCAGGCGCGCTGCGGCTGAGGAAGATTTGCGGACCGCGATTGTTGCGCTCCACCTTGGTGATCAGCGCGCGCACGCGCTCACCGGTACGGGCCGCTTCACGCGGGATTTGCTGGTCGCGGCGGATCACACCTTCGGCGCGGCCGAGGTTCACGATCACATGGCCAAACTCGACCGATTTGATGACACCGGTGATGACTTCATCAGCGCGGTCTTTAAATTCTTCAAACTGGCGTTCACGCTCAGCATCGCGGACCTTTTGAAAGATCACCTGCTTGGCGGATTGCGCATCAATCCGGCCCAGATCAACCGGAGGCAGCGGGTCAACAATAAAGTCGCCAATGCTCGCGCCCTCTTGCAGCTTTTGCCCCTGGGCCAGATCGACCTGCTTGAAGTAGTCTTCGACCTCTTCAACCACTTCAACAACGCGCCACAGCGTCAGATCGCCGGTTTGCGGATCGAGCTTTGCACGAATGTCATTCTCGGCACCGTAGCGGTTGCGAGCGCTCTTTTGGATCGCCTCTTCCATCGCCTCAATGACGATGTTTTTGTCGATCATCTTTTCAGATGCGACCGCATTTGCGATTGCGAGCAATTCAGCCTTGTTGGCGGAAATGGCACTGGCCATCAGTCGTCTGCCTTCTCTTGTTCTAGAATTTCGTCTGCACCACTCGTGTCGAGCGGCTGTGTAGCGGCAATCAGTTCATCTGTCAGGATGAGTTTTGCCGAATGAATTTGGTCGCGTGGCACGCGGGTTTCGCCAGCCTTCGCGTCTTCGATGACGACTGTATCACCATCGATCCCGCTTAGCGAGCCGCGAAGCGTGCGCTGGCCGTCAAACCCTTTGACCATGGAAATCTTTGCCTCGTGCCCGGCCCAATTGGCAAAATCCTTTGCTCGGGTCAGCGGGCGGTCGATGCCCGGCGATGACACCTCGAGGTGATAGGCGCCTTCGATCAGCACTTCGCCCGCTTCTTCGCACGCATCCATGGCGCTGGACACTCGGCGGCTGAGTTCAGCGCATTGCTCAATGATCAGCTGACCAGTGGCCGGATCTTCAGCCATGATCTGCAGCGCTTCGCCGCCATCACCGGCCTCTGACGGCATCATCTTTACGCGCACCAGCTCAAACCCAAGCGCTGTCGCTTCAGGTTCGATTACTTCATAAAGGCGCGCGAGATCGGCCATCGTAACTCCGTTAAGACATCGCGCGATAGACAAACCCGTTTGGGTCCGGCCCCCGGAGGCGCCAAACTCAGACTGTCTCGACGATGTCGTGATGAGCGCTAACTAAGCGCGTTCGGTCCGCTTGGCAAGAGCCTTATACGCAGGAGAATGTGCTACTGCGGGGGAATTCCGCAGGCCGCTAGTTATCGCCATTCACCCAGGCCCGCACCGCCTCACGCAGATCGCGCTTTTCCTGCTCTTCAATCTGTTCACCGAACCAGCGCATTTGGATCACCAGCTCATCGCTCAAAGGTGCCTCAAACTCCAGGCCATTGCGGCCATTTTCGCACCGGACTGCGGAGGCGAATTGATCGAGCGTGTGAACTTGAAGCAATGCCCCTTCGCCTAGGTCGAGTGGCTTCTTTAGAGCAATTTTTGCCCCAGTTCGTGACACATCAAGCAAGACGCAGCGCTGGGTCGAATAAAGCGAAACGACCCGCGCCGGGATTGCCAATCGTAAGCGCGCAGCCCCGCGCCGCCCCATTTTAGCAAACGGATCGAAGTTTGAGGCTGGGCCTAGTTTGGAGAGCACATGCCGCACGATAGGCATGTTTTTAGGGCGCAATGATCGCCGCGTGCTGAAGCGCGACCTAGGGGATATTCGCTAGGTTGGAGGCGTAAGGGCGCCTCGCAAAAGGGTGTTTAGTCGGCGCCCCAGTCGTCGCTGTCGCCGTTTGAACTGCCATCATCGGCTCCGTAGCCCCAGCCTTCGTCGGCCAGACGCTCGTTGCGATGGGCTTCTTCAGCGGCTTCGATTGCGCGGTTGCTTACCCGCTCAGCACGGTCGGCAACATTATCCGCAACCTGAGGCGCGACGTATGACACGCCCGCAGTCAGGAAAAACACCAGACCAAACATGCACAGTACGAACAGGCCAATGATGAAGCGGATGCCGCCAAACACCCGGTCGATAATGTCGATAACACCTTGCATGTTCCAAACCCCACAAAACCCGCAGTTCGTCTAGGTTCAGGCCTAGTGTAACGGAGTAAACAAGTGGTTAGAATGCGCGTGACTTGACCTAAGCCGCGCTCTCTTTGTCTCGCAACACACCCTTGAGGTCAGGCATTTGACCATAGTCTTGGCGCTGACCATCGGTGAAGAACGCCTCCCACACGAGGCCATCAGGGTCGCGGGTCCAGGTCTTATAGGAATGCGCGTAGCAGCACTGCGTCTCGCCCTCTTCAAACGTGTCAGCGCCGGAGGCTTCGATATTGCGATAGATGTCCTGCAATTCCTCATCATTCGAAGCCTGCAGCCCAACATGGGCAATGCCGACCTCACCGCATTCTGGCTCAATCGAGATATTCACGAAAGGATCATCAAGCATCCACTTCTTGTAAGCGGGCTCATCCACGCTCGGCTGAGTGCCGAACAGCTTGGTGTAGAACTGGGTCGATGCCTCAAGGTCGCTGACCCGCAAATTCATGTGCAACCGCTTCACGCCCGCTCTCCTTCATTGATAAAACTGGCGATCGCCGCGCCAGAGCCTTCTTCGGCGCAGCAATTTTCTAACAAATAGGCCATCAGGCCGCGCATCGTTTCAAACCGCACAGTGTAGATGATCGAGCGTCCTTCACGACGCTCGGCCACCAACCCGGCTTGTTTAAGGTTGGTGAGATGAAACGAGAGCGAGCTAGTCGGCACGCCAACTCGCTTCGCAATGGCGCCAGCCGCGAGACCCGTGCTGCCAACCGAGACCAGCTCGCGAAAAACAGCAAGGCGGCTCGATTGAGCGAGGGCAGCGAGTATTTCAACGGCTGCGTCCGGTGATGGGGTGTTTATCATTTCCATATTTCTAGAATTATGGAAATGATTCTGATTTGTCAATGCACACCCTGTGCTGGGCCAGTTCGCTAGCCGTCCGCTTGCTCTTCCATCAGGCCATGCTTTTTGATGCAATGGCGCAGCTGGTCATAGGATAGGCCCAGCGCTTTGGCGGTTTGCCGCTGGTTCCAGCGATGCTTGCCCAGCGCATGCTCTACAATCGTGCGCTCGTGCTGATCCACGGCAAGGCGCAGGTCATCAATATTGTCGATTTCACTGGGCGCGGATGGTGCGGCATCGCCAGCGGCCGGCGCTGCACCGCGCCCTGCCCCGGCAGTCGCACTGTCATCGCGGCGATGCGGCGGCGATGCCGGTTTCCATGGGCTGTCGAATGGGTCGAACTGCACGTGAGAGATTGGCGTCTCGACATCGTCCCAGCGGTAGACCCCCCGCTCCACGACATTGCGCAATTCGCGCACATTGCCCGGCCAGGCATAGTTTTCCATCTCGCGCATCACGTGCTCAGAAAAACCGGGCCAGCCATGCCAATCAAGCTCTGCCGCCATGCGACGCCCAAAATATTCCGCTAGCACGGCGATATCGCCATCGCGCACCCTGAGCGGCGGCAGGGTGATCACTTCAAAGCTGAGGCGGTCGAGCAAGTCGGCGCGAAACTCACCGGTTTTGGCCAGATGCGGCAAATCATCATTGGTCGCCGCCACGATCCGCACATCAACCCGCACCGGGCGCGAGGCGCCAATCCGCGTAACCTCGCCATATTCAACTGCGCGCAGCAGGCGTTCTTGCGCGCCCATCGACAAAGTGCCCAGTTCGTCGAGAAATAAAGTGCCCTTGTCGGCTTCTTCAAACCTTCCGGCACGCGCTTTGGTAGCCCCTGTGAACGCGCCCGCCTCGTGGCCGAACAGTTCTGCTTCGATCAGGGTTTCGGGCAAAGCGGCGCAGTTCATGGTGACCAGCGGCTCACCCCAGCGAGAGGACAGGCGGTGCAGACGCTCCGCAATCAGCTCCTTGCCGGTTCCGCGTTCGCCAATGACCAAAACGGGCCGGCTCATCGGGGCGGCACGACTGGCCCGCTCGACCGCATCGAGGAATGCCCCAGATTGCCCTATAAACTGATTTTCCCGTTCCACGTGCCAACGTATAGTGAAAATTCCCAATGATTGGCAATAGTCACCATTAACAAATTTTGGGATGTGACTAATTCAATTATATATCAGTAACTTACGCACTTTGGCACACCGCTTGCTATTACATGAACAACACCGTGACCCAGTCACAAACGACACAGACCGAAGGAAACGATCTCATGTACAACCGCAGCTTCTTCCAGAGCAAATTGGGCCAAGCAGCGCTTGCAAGCATCGCCGCAATGACCGCGCTGATCGCGCTGTCCACGCAGATGCAGGCTGATCCTTTGATGGCCGCCGCGCCTTATGCCAGCACGCATTTGATCGAAATCGCATGAACCGCCCAAGCAAGTCTTCTCTAGGGCCGGAGCGCTCAAACGACATTGGCAGTCCCCCCAATGCGGATACCCCTGCAGATGCCCTGGCACCTGCGAGCGACACTCCGGCCCACCCCGCTTCGCCAAAATTGGGTGAAATTCCGCCCGGCAACCGGGTATCACGGCTTGATGCTGAGATTCAGCGCTTGCGCACAGGGCCCGAGAATGGGCAAACATACGGGACAGACAACAATACGAGCGCGTCAACCAAGCGCGACAATTCGTTTTTAGATGGAGTAGCCTTCATGGGCATTTTCAGCCGCACTCGCGATATCATCGCAGCCAATTTTAATGACATGCTGGATCAGGCGGATGACCCGTCAAAAATGATCCGCATGATCATCCTCGAAATGGAGGAGACATTGGTCGAGGTGCGGGCAAGCGCGGCGCGCACCATTGCGGATCAGAAAGAAATGAACCGCCACGTTATCAAGCTGGAGCGGCTTGAGGCGGATTGGGGCGAGAAGGCTCAGTTGGCGCTGTCGAAAGATCGCGAAGACCTGGCCCGCGCGGCTCTGGTAGAGAAGAAAAAGGCAGCCGATATGGGCGGCCAATTGCGCGCAGAGATCGGCGTGCTGGATGATGCCTTGCGCGCTTATGAAGAAGACATTCAAAAGCTGCAGCATCGCCTGCGTGAGGCGCGCAGCCGCCAGACGCAAATCGCCGCCCGCCTCGAAAGCGCGGAGAACCGCGTGAAACTGCGCACGCTGATGAGCAGCGAACGCACCGACGAGGCGCTGTCGAAATTCGACCAGATGGAACGCCGGGTTGATTACGCTGAAGGCCGCGCAGAGGCGCTGAGCATTGCTGATCAGAATGGCACACCGTCGCTATCCGATGAGATCGCCGCGCTCGAAGGGGCAGATGCGATCGACGATGAACTTGAACAAATGAAGAAAGCGCTTGGCAAAGATAGCGCCAAGAAAGGGAATTAAACCATGCCTGGTGAAGTTGTTGTATTGCTACTGGCGCTATTCATTGGCCTCCCGTGGATGATCCTCCATCATGTGACTAAGTGGAAAACCGCATCGACCATCACAACCGATGATGAGGTACTGCTTGAAGAGCTCTACTCGTTGGCTAAGCGACTAGATGAACGAATGGATACCGTCGAGCGACTTGTCGCTACAGACGATCCGAGTTTCGAACCGAAGCGCCTGCTCCACGACCAAGAAGTAGACAACCAGCAGTTGCGCGAGCTTGATCGAATGCTCGCTGAGAAGAAAGGAACCCCGCAATGAACTCCCCGCGCACTACATTATACCGCGACAAGCACAATGCAAAGCTGATGGGCGTCTGCTCAGGGATCGCGGATTATACTGGTTTCAATGTCAAAGGCGTTCGGTTGGCCGCTTTCATCTCGATTTTCGTGACGCAGGGCCTGGCCATACCAATCTACCTGCTCGCAGGCTTCCTACTGAACAAGAAGCCGCCGCATCTCTATGTTGATCAGGAAGAGCAGAAATATTGGCAAGGCGTGCGGCAAAGCCCGCAGCGGACCGCCCGCGAAATTCGCGCCAAATTCCGCGATGTTGATCGCAGGCTCGCCGCTGTCGAGACGCATTACGTCACCAGCAACACAAGCCTGACGGCTGAAATCGAGAGCCTGCGCTAAGTGCAGCTCAACAGGAGGGACTGAATTATGGAAGGTGAAATGGCGCTGATGATACCGCTTTTGGCTCTCAGCATCCCTTTCTTCGCGATTTGGACGAAGCACAAAGAAAAGGTGGCGAAATTGCAGGTCGAGGCCACCGCTGAAAACACTGCTGAAAAGGCCGCGCAATATTCAAGTCAGGTGCAAAAACTGGAAGACCGCGTCCAAGTGCTGGAGCGCATTGTGACCGATCGCGGCTACGATGTGGCCACTCAAATCGAGGCGCTGCGCGATGTGCGCGACGTCGAACAAGCCGATAGCGGCGTGCCGCTGAATGTGAGCAATCAGGAGAAAGTATAATGGACTGGGGTGGGCCTGGATTTGTTATTGCGATCATCGCCATCTCAACCGTTGGCTGGGTCATCAACAATTGGATCCGCGCAAAGCATGGCTATGAGCTGGAGGACGAATGGGGCGGAAAAACTGCACCAAAGGACAACGCCGAGACTAAGCGTCTGCGCGCTGAAAACAGCGAGCTCAATGAGAAACTGGACATTATGCAGGACCGCATGATCGTGCTCGAAAAGATCGTGACCGACCGCGGCTACACCCTGTCCGATGAAATCGAAGCGCTGCGCGATGTGCCCAGCAAAACCGACAGCGACAGCGGCGTGCCGCTCGATATCAAGTCGCAGGAGAAAGCCTGATGGGCGATCTGTTCGAGTTCTTGCTAGTCGCGGTTCCAATCTCCGCCGTTCTTGGCGGAGGGTTCTACGCGGTGCGGCACAAAATCAACTCTTTGCGAATTGCGCTCGCTAAGGAAAGCGGAGCCAATCAGACCGCGAAGATCGCGACTGAAAAGTCGGCTCTGGAAGACAGAGTGCGCGTGCTCGAACGGATCATTACGGACCGAGGATACACTCTGTCTGAGGAAATTGAGGCGCTGCGAGATGCGCCAAGCATAGCGGCCCGCGACAATGGCGTGCAGCTTAATATGAACACAAACACGAAAGCCTAAGACCATGGACGCAGCAGCGATTATTGTTCCCCACCTCCCTTGGGTGATTGGCGCAGGCCTTGCGATCGGCGCGGCCGGAGTGTTTGGCTGGATCCACACGACCCGGCTGAAGATCAAGCATGGTTATCCGCTGGAAGGGATGTGGGGCCAAAGCCTAAAGCCAGGAACCGGCGAAGAGGCCAAGCAGCGCATCAGCCTGTTAACTCAGGAAAATGCCGAGCTGCGCGCTGAACTGGGCGCGGTAAAAGATCGGCTGATCAATGTCGAGCGGATCGTGACCGATGGTGGATACGCCCTGGGCAGCGAGATTGATGCTCTGCGCGAACGCGCGCTTGAAGATCGCACGGACAAAGGCAACGCGTAATGCATCCCTTGTTTATCATCTTTGGCTTTATCGTGATTGTCGCCTGCATAGGGCTTGGCGCTGGACTGGTGTTTCACAAGCGGGACATTGAGTACAAGGAGCGCAAGAACGCGCTCGACCGCGCGCATAGCAAAGGCGGCAGTATCGAGCAGGCCGAAACAATCGCCAAGCTAGAAGACCGAGTGAGAGTGCTTGAACGGCTCGCGACCGATCGCGGCCATCTGCTCGCCGACGAGATCGAGCAATTGCGCGAACTGCCAAGTTCTAAGGCAGCCAAGGAGGACGCATAATGTTTGGCGCTGACACGGCTTTGGTATTCGACGCGCTCCAGATCGGAGCATTGGCTTTGGCGCTGGGAGCGGGCGGGTTTGCCCTGTTTACCAAGCTGCGCGCGAAGCGTGGTCAGCCAGGCACGGGACCGCAGGCGCCCTCGCCTTCAAAAGCCGATCTGGAGGAGCGTGTCCGCGTTCTGGAACGGATTGCAACCGACCGCTCAAAGGATCTTGAGCTTGAGATTGAAAAACTGCGCAGCGCGCCAAGCAAGCAGGAGAATGCGTAATGGGCGGCTGGGTCCTGATCGCCATCGTCGCCATCGTGGTTTGGGGCGTGTTGCAATTTAACAAGCAGCACAACCGCCATGTCGAGATCGACAGCGAAGACCGCGATGCCTTGCTGGAGGCACAGCGCGAACGCGATGAGCTGCGCGAGCGAGTGCAAGTGCTCGAACGCATTGTCACCGATGAAAACACGCCAGATGCCAAGAAAACCCAGCAACTGGCCCATGAAATTGAAAACCTGCGCCTGAGCGAGAATAAGCCGCGCACCAAGACTACGGAGGATATGAGCGAATGATCGATGCAGTTTTCGACCCCTACCTCGTCATTGCCGGAGCCTGCCTTGTGGGTCTTTGTGTGGTCGCCTTTGCCCTGCTGAAAGGCTGGCAGGGATGGCTGGAGCTGAAACGCTCTGAGCTCGATCAGCTAGAGCAGCTGGGCACCGGCCCGCGCGAAGTGGAAGGCAATGCCTCCATCGGCGCCGCACGGATCGAAATGGCTGACCTTAAAGAGCGTATCAAGAAACTTGAGGCGATTGCTAACGGAGTGGAGCTCTAAGCTCCCTCCCCCAGCTTGAGGCCAGCGCGACATAGGGAAACCCCTCAATTTGCGCTAAGCCTTAGATTACCCTAGGGAACCCAGCATGTAGTCCAACCGTAAGGACACTATGCGCCAACACGAACTTCGCACTCAAGTCGTCAAGGAAATGCATCTTCGTCGGTGGGAGATGCTGTGCGTACCGTGTCTCTATATGCAATGGGTCGTTCTGGTTGAACCGGACGAGCGCGAGGCGGAATATGCCGCTATTGAGGCGCGCTTTGGCTCGCTTAACGGCTCTGGCAACACCACTCACCGTTCTGGCCGGTTGAGCGAACGGATCGGCTTCACGTGGGAACGCCACAGCGAAGGCACCACGATCAGCCTGTTCGTTGAGAAGTGCAAGCCGGACGAATTCTTAAAGCCGAGAGACCATGCCGACATCGCGGCCGCGATTGATTGGGTGGAGAGCCTGCCCGGCGCGGTGCTGCGCGCAACTCGCGGGCTGGTGGTCGACAAAGAGAAAGAAGCCGCGGCAGTCGTAACCAAGACCGGGTTTGAAATGCACGAGCTGGTGTCCTGCCATATCGGCAAATCGGCGCGCATTTGGTCCGACTTCCGCGTGAAACCCGATGGCTTTGGCGCGATTGTGATCGCCTCCAACGGAACGCAGCCCGCCGATCTCACCCGGCTGGTTCAGCGCTTGCAAGAGCTCGGAAATTACCGCAATCGCGCGCTGCTAGGCCTGCCCATTGCGCAGAAAATCTGGCCCAGCCTCAACCAGGCCGAAGAGCAGCTGACCAAGCTTGCTCACCGCATTGCCGAAGGCGCAGACACAGATGACGCACTGATGCGTGAGATTTCCGAACTTTCGGTGGGTCTAAACGCGGGCATTACCGAGGCGAGTTTCCGGATGAGCGCAACGGCGGCCTATGGCAGCCTCGTCTCAGAGCGGCTGCGCGAGCTCGAGACCCGGCGGATAGAGGGCTTTGCCTCGCTCAATTATTTCACGCAGCGCCGCTTTGCCCCGGCAGTGCGCTTTTGCGCCGCTGTGACAAAGCGCCAGGGCGAACTTGCCGAGCGCGCCGGTCAGCTGGCGACCTTGCTGCGCGCGCGGATCGAAACGCGGATCGAGAACCAAAACGCGCAGCTGCTGCGCTCAATGGACCGCAACGCGGGCATGCAATTGCGCCTGCAGCAATTGGTCGAGGGCCTCTCCATTGTTGCAGCCAGCTACTACGCGCTCGCCATCATCAGCTACGCGCTGGTCGGCCTGAAATCAGTGTGGCCGATGTTCGACAAGGATCTGGTGCTCGGCATACTCGTCATCCCCGTGGTCGCTGGCATCTATTCCTTCGTGCAATCGGCGAAAAAACGCCTGCTGAAAAAGCCGGAATAGAGATCGACGATAGACATGCGCGCGAGCGACCCTACATAGTGGCTCATGCGAACTCTGTCTGACATTCTCGAAGAATATGAATTCCTTGAAGGCGACGAGCGCTACCGCTTGCTGATCGAGCTTGGCCGCGAGCTCGATGAAATGCCCGATGCGCTAAAGACGGACGCAACACTGGTGCGCGGATGCTCGGCGGCAGTTTGGGTTTATCCGACGGAACAGACCGATACTCTGCACTTCCTCGCCGACAGCAACGCCGCGATTACAAAGGGTATCGTTGCTCTGGTGATTTCCGCTGTGCAGGACAAACCGGCAGGCGAAGTGGCGGCCATGGACGTCGCCGAAGCGCTGGCCCCATTTGATTTGAAGAGCCAGCTGTCTTCCAACCGGACGCAGGGCGTGCCCAATATGATCGCATTGGTTCAGGAACACGCAGCCCGGCTAGCTACGGCATAGCGCAATGCGGCGGCTTTATCTTGCCGCTGGCCTGCTGTTTGTCGGGCTCGGAGCTATCGGGGCATTTCTGCCGATCTTTCCAACCGTCCCGTTCCTGCTCCTTGCAGCGTTCTGCTTCGCGCGCAGCAATCCTGCTTGGGAACAGCGAATCCTCGATCATCCCGCTTGGGGTCCGCAAATCCGCGACTGGAGAGAACGGCGCGCCATCTCACGGCGAGCGAAAGTGCTGGCTGTTGGCGCGATGTCGACGGGGACCGTCGTAACGTGGTTCACGCTGGGCGATCCGTGGGTTTGGGTGTCGGTGGCCGTATTGCTGATTTGCGGGAGTTGGATCGTCACCCGTAATGAATGAGGTGGATGGCGCTTAAGCCCCGGCGCTGTCCCGCACCACCGCTATGCCAGCGGCCTTTTGCTCTTTCAGCTCCGCCTTTAGCTTTGCCGGATCGCGCGCGAAGACAAAGCCAAAGCTGACACCGCCTTCTTTGCCGATGGTCGCATGATGCAGCTTGTGTGCCTGAACTAGCCGTTTGGCATAACCCTTTTTTGGGACCCATTTGAAATAGCGCTGATGGACCAGGCCGTCATGCACCAGCGTGTAGATCACGCCGTAAAGGGTGATGCCGACGGCGAACCACCACAGCGCATCCCAATAGAGCGAGCCATAGATATACATCGCGGCGTTGATCGTGCCGAACACGACCGCGAACAGGTCGTTCTTTTCCAGCGCATTGTCATGCGGCTCATGGTGGTCGCGGTGCCATGCCCAGCCCCAGCCGTGCATGATGTATTTGTGCGCGTACCACGCGAACAGCTCCATTCCGATCAGCGCGGCCATCACAACCAGGAAAACTTCGAACCAGCTCATGCGGTCGCTCCTGCACCAATTCCCGCCCGCTTCGCAATCGGCAGCGCCCACCATGGCACATCCGGGCGGCGGTGATGCTCCAGATGATAGCCGAAATGGAAACAGCTGGCGAGGCTCGCCAACGTACCGAAATGGTCGCTGCGCGCATTGTGATCATCGGGAAACGCGCCCGCTCCGTGGCGATGCGGCCGGTACGTTCCAAAATAGAAAAGCTGCAGCGAAGATGCGAGCGCTGGTAGACCATAAAGCAGGAATATCTGCATGAATGGAATATCTAGCACAAACAGATAGATCGCCACAACTGTGTGCACGAATACTAAGGATTGCCAGCTGAAATAGCGGGTAAAAAAGGTCCAGTACCAACGCAGAAAACTGGTCGGATGATGCTCGTCAAAATCGGGGTCGCCTTCGCGGCCTGCCAACTTGTGATGCTCAAAATGCGCATCGCGCATCCGCCGCCAGGCAAAGCCTGCATAAAGGGCCAGAAGTACTGCCCCGACAGCAGAATTTATCCGCTTGTGCCCCGGTGCCAACGTGCCGTGCATCGCATCATGGCTGATGATGAAGACGCCGACGGAAAGCCAGCACTGCACCGCCGCCAGCGCGAGCGCGAGCGGCCAATTCGACCACGTCAGCTCAAACACGAACATGCCGTAAGCGTGCAAACCCAGCCAGCTGCCAGCAATCACAGCCGCTAGGGCAAGGCCAATCGCGGCCTGACGCGGCTTGGCTGGCAAAGAGAGATCAGCGCTCATGAGATAAGATACGCAGGCGACACCATTACGGCTTCGTATACAATTTCCGCTGTTTAGCGCAATTGCGCAGGTGCCTGGCCGCCTCGTGACACAAGGCGGCGTGGGGCGACCCACCTGCATCAATCGCCCCTCACCCTACAAATCGGTTTGCGCTGACTTATCTTTGCACAATGTCATTTGTGCCCTTTCTTGCTGCCGCTTTGCTCATCGCCGCGTTTTTCTGGCACCGCCGGTATTCACGGCAGAAGAAACGCGAGCAGCTTTTGGCGGCGCCGCTCACCCCAGATCAGCGCGAAATCGTTAGACAGCTGGTGCCGATCACACGGCAGCTGCCTCAGCCCTTGCGGTTGAAGCTAGAGGGGAAGATCAACCTCTTCCTCGATCAGATCACATTTCACGGCCAAAACGAGCTTGAAGTGAACGAGGCGATGAAGCTCTCCATCGCCGCTCAGGCCTGCCTGCTCATTGTCAACACAGACGCCTGGTACGACACGCTGAGGACGGTGCTCATCTACCCTTCGGCCTTCCGCACCCGCCGCAACACGCATGACGGCTATGTCGTTCAAGAGCGTGACCTTACCATGCTTGGCGAGAGCTGGGCCCGCGGGCCAGTGGTCTTATCTTGGGATCATGCGCTGAAAGGCGGTCTTGACGCCCATGACGGACACAATGTCGTGATCCACGAGTTCGCGCATCAATTGGACAGTCTAACCGGCCACACCAATGGCATCCCACTGCTCAACAAAGGGCAGGCCTATGAAGGCTGGGAGAAGGCTATGCTGGATGCGTATAACGACCATGTGCAGCAGGTTCAAAGTGGGTACAGAACCTTGATCGACCCATATGGCGCGACCAACCACGAAGAGTTCTTCGCAGAAGCCATCGTCACATTCTTCGAGAAACCGCAGGCTCTACAGCGAGATCTTCCGGCGCTTTATACGCAATTGGCGGAGCTGCTGGCGCTTGATCCTGCGAAGTGGGGTTAATTACTCGCCTTCGCGGCGAGAGCCCCGCTCAATCGCCGTCAGGGAAAAAGAACTCGCGCATATGCTCGCCAATCCGCGCCGGACGCAGAGTAGTCGAGTCGATGCAGCACCAGCTTGATTGCACCTCGGCCAGCACTTCCTCGCCGCGCGAGATGACCGTGCGATAGAATGCCCGCGCGCCATTATAGCGTTCCAGCACCGTGTTCGCGATCACATCGTCTTCCAGGAATGCTGGACGGCGATAAGTGATCTCATGTTTCAGAGCGACCCAGGCTTTGGACGCAATTTCCTCTGCTGGGGCGAGGTTGTTCCAATGCGCCAGCACGGCATCCTGCACCCAGTTCAAATAGCGCGCATTGTTCACGTGCCCCATGAAATCGATGTCTTCGGGAAGGACTTTAATCGGAAAGGCAAAGGACGCTGCTGACATGATTGTAAGTTAAACACATAATGGTGTCTTTTCCATGACTATTTCTGTGACTATCCGTCTCAACGTCACGGTCCGGCTTGCCAGTGGCTCATCAAGGCCGCTAATCCAGTTCTCATGGCTAGCAAACCACGCACATTGTACGAGAAGATCTGGGACGCGCATGTCGTTGAAACGCGCGAGGACGGGACATCGCTGATCTATATTGATCGGCATTTGGTTCACGAGGTGACGAGCCCGCAAGCGTTCGAAGCCTTGCGGCTGGCGGGCCGCCCGGTGCGCCGCCCGGAATTGACCCTGGCCGTGCCGGATCACAATCTGCCGACTACCGCGCGGCGCGATGCGAACGGCGGAAAGATCCCGATTGCCGATCCGCAAAGCCGCGCTCAGCTCGAGGCGCTGGAGAAGAACGCGCCCGAATTTGGCATTCGCTACATTGGCGATGCGGATGACGCGCAAGGCATCGTCCATGTGGTTGGCCCAGAGCAGGGCTTTTCCCTGCCCGGCACCACGATTGTTTGCGGGGATTCGCATACCGCGTCTCATGGCGGATTGGGCGCGCTCGCATTCGGCATCGGCACCAGCGAAGTGGAGCACGTGCTCGCGACGCAGACCTTGTTGCTCCAGAAATCGAAGACGATGGAGCTTCGCATTGAAGGAGAACTCTCTGCAGGCATCACCGCCAAGGATCTGATTTTGCACATCATTGGGCGGATTGGCGCAGCAGGCGGATCTGGCCATGTGATCGAATATCGCGGCCAAGTGTTTGAGCAGATGAGCGTCGAGCAGCGTCTGACCGTGTGCAATATGAGCATTGAGGCGGGCGCGCGTGCGGGCCTGATCGCGGCGGATGATGTGGTGTTCGATTACCTCAAGGGACGCCCGATGGCACCCAAGGGAGCAGACTGGGACGAGGCGGTGCAATATTGGCGCTCGCTCGTCAGCGACCCCGGCGCTGAATTCGACAAGAGCGTGGTGATTAACGCCAGCGATGTCGAACCCACGGTCAGCTGGGGCACAAGCCCTGAAGACGTTATCGCCATCGGCGGCACAGTCCCCTCGCCTGAAAGCTTTGCCGACAAGGACAAGCAAGAGGCCGCACGCAAAAGCCTCGACTATATGGGCCTGACGCCGGGCACCGCGATGAGCGACATTCCGGTTGAGAATATCTTCATCGGCAGCTGCACCAACAGCCGAATCGAAGACCTGCGCGCAGCCGCCGAAGTGCTGAATGGCCGCCGCAAGGCCGACAATGTGAAATGGGCGATCGTGGTGCCGGGATCAGGCCTGGTGAAACGCCAAGCGGAAGAAGAAGGCCTCGACCACATCTTCGCCGAAGCTGGGTTTGAGTGGCGCGAGCCGGGCTGCTCCGCTTGTCTGGGCATGAACCCTGATAAGGTTCCGGCGGGAGAGCGCTGCGCCTCAACCTCCAACCGAAATTTCGTGGGCCGCCAAGGTCCCGGCGCACGCACGCATTTGCTCTCGCCGGCTATGGCTGCGGCGGCGGCTGTGACTGGGCGGTTGACCGATGTTCGCACGTTAAAGTGATGCAGGGCAGCTGCCATTGCGGGAACGTGAGCGTGACCATCGCGAGGCAGCCGGAATACGTCAACCTGTGCGATTGCTCGCTTTGTCTAAAGTCTGGCGGGGCGTGGGGATATTTCTCCGAGAGCGACGTTGAGGTGGCTGGTTCAACCCGCCCTTATCGCCGCAAGGATTACAAAGAACCTGCGGTTGAGATGCAATTCTGCGGCAAATGCGGAACGACAACTCACTGGGTCCTGACAGAGCATTTTGAAGGTGACAGCGTGGGTGTGAATATGCGCATATTTGCACCTGATCAGGTTGCTGGCATTGAAGCGCGCACGCTCGATGGGCGAAATTGGTTTGGCAAAACTGAGCCTGAACATCGCCGATCTCCCGGTAAACTAGGTAGCGATGTCTTTTTGTGAGCAGCAAAGCGATTGATTGATTAGGTTTCGCGGGCCATTGGCTTCGCAACAGGAGGGTTAGCAAGCGATGGATGTGATGAAGGGAATTCGGGTTCCAGAGCGGCTCTACAAGGGCGTGCTATGGCTGGTTTCGATTGTCTTTGCCGCCTTTCTGGTTGGCCTGGGCAATCTCATCATTGGCGACCTGCCGCAGGTCCAGGCTGAGCTGAACCGCGATCAATATGTCGAAACCGCTGAGGTAAAGGAGCTTCGCGGCCAGATAAATGCGCTTGATGAAGAGCGCTCCGCTCTGGATGACCGGCGCGAGCTGCTGAACATTCAGCAGCGCCAAGCTGCGGAGGAGAAGCAATCAGCGACCGAGACGTTTGAGGCGTGGATCAAGACCCGCTCTGCGACAACCGATCCGACGCAAGATCCCGAGGTGATCGCGCGCACCCGCGCTCTGGAACAATTGCAGCAAAACGAGCGCTCGATCAGCAGCTCGATCAACGCGCTAGACACCGAAGCCGCCGAACTGAGCCAGCGTCGCAGCGTGATTTCAGAGCAGCTATACGATGCTGAAGATGCGGGTGTGCCCGCCTATGAGCAAGCCTATTTCTGGCAAGAGCTGCAGGTGTTCGGGCTGAGACTGCTCATCACCCTGCCCATGCTGGGGATCGCCGCGTGGCTGATCGTGAAGCGCCGCAAGGGCGAATATTGGCCGATCTCGCGCGGGTTTGTGCTCGCGTCGGTTTTCGTCTTCTTCGTCGAGTTGGTGCCCTATCTGCCAAGCTATGGCGGCTATGTTCGCTACAGCGTAGGCATCCTCCTGACCTTTGCGGCGGGCCATTTCTTAATCAAGAATATGCGGCAATATCTCGCCCAGCGGCAGGAGGTTGAGCAAAAGGCCGAGGAAGAGCGGCGCAAGCTCGTCTCGCACGATGAGGCGTTTAAGAAAATGTCCTCCAGCGTATGCCCCGGCTGTGACCGGCCAATCGCCAAGATGGAGGGAACCGAGAGCAATTTCTGCGTCCATTGCGGCATGACCTTGTTTGATCACTGCATCAGCTGCCAGACCCGCAAAATGGCGTTCTTCCGCTTTTGCATGGCCTGCGGAACCACCGCCGAGACTGAGGCGGACAAACCTGCCCCTGCAACCTAGCCGAAGCTGAGAACATATTGCGCGCAATCCCTTGCAAGCCTGCCCTCCCGCTCCCATGAGGATGTCATGACGAAAAACACCAAAAGCAAAGCTGCCATCGCCGCCGGTGCAATCGGCTCTGCCGCTGTTGCAGCGGCGCTGCTCTATGCCAATAAGCGCAAGAACAAAGACAAAAAGCCAGAAGCCCCCAAAGTGCCCTCTGGCGAAAACCCGGAAACAGACTGATGGACGCTATCCGGCGCGTCGCAGGGCAAGCGATCCCGTTCGGCGCCAAGAATATCGACACCGATATTATTATCCCGGCGAAATGGCTGAAGACCATTACTCGCGAAGGTTTGGGCGCTGGCGCGTTTGAATCGATCCGCGAGATCGAAGGCAATGTGTTTGACGATCCCGCCTATGCCGGATCGCAAATCCTGATCGCTGGCGATAATTTTGGCTGCGGCTCCAGCCGCGAGCACGCCGCCTGGGCGCTGCTTGATCTGGGCATCCGCGCGGTCTTGGCACCGAGCTATTCCGACATTTTCTCAGGCAATGCAGTGAAGAATGGCATCCTGCCGATCGTCCTGCCTCAGGCCGCGATCGACCGCCTGCTGGAGGTCGCACGCGCAGGCGAGCCGATCGACATCGATCTGGAAACGCAAACCGTTACAACACCGTTCCAAGATCGCTTCGCATTCGATATCGATCCGTTTCGCAAGCACTGCCTGATGAACGGGCTGGACGAGGTGGCGCTCACGCTAGAGCGCAAAGACGCTATTCAATCATATGAGAACCAGCGCGCATCCGCGCAAAGCTGGCTGACACAGGGAACGGAGATACACGCATGAGAGCGCTACGCACACACGAGATTGGCGGACCGGAAACGCTGAAACTCGACGAAATTGAGGTGCCAGCGCCTGGCAAAGGTGAGGTTTTGGTCGACGTGAAAGCGTGCGCGATCAATTTCCCCGACACTCTGATGATCCGCGACCTCTACCAATTCAAGCCAGAGCGCCCCTATGCCCCCGGCGGCGAGATCGCGGGCGTGATCGAGGCCGTTGGCGAAGGCGTGGAAGGCTATAAAGTTGGCGACAAGGTCATGGCCGGGATCGGCAATGGCGGTTTGTCGGAGAAGGTTATTGTTCCTGCCGCTCGCATGTTCCCTGTCCCAGACGGTGTGCCTTATGAGAAAGCCGCATCGCTGCTGCTGACCTATGGCACCACGATCCACGGGCTGAAAGATCGCGGCCACATCAAAGCAGGCGACACGGTCCTGATCCTCGGCGCGGCGGGCGGCGTTGGCCTATCCGCTATCGAGCTTGCCAAGGCATATGGTGCGCGCGTCGTCGCGGCCGTCTCCAGCGCAGCCAAAGGCGAAGTCGCCAAGAACGCGGGCGCGGACGAAGTCGTCATCTACCCGCGCGATGAGATGGACAAGGCAGCCTCTAAAGAGCTCGCTGGCGCATTCAAAGCCGCCTGCGGACCCGAAGGCGCGAACATCGTTTATGACATTGTCGGCGGCCAATATTCCGAGCCCGCCTTGCGCTCAATCGCGTGGGAAGGCCGCTTCCTAGTGGTAGGCTTCCCAGCGGGCATTGCGAAAATGCCATTGAACCTGACCCTGCTGAAATCGTGCGATATTTGCGGCGTGTTCTGGGGCGCGTTCACCGCGCGCGAACCGGCCAAATTCGTTGAGCAGGTCAAGGAGCTGTTCGAGTTGATGAAGGCAGGCAAGATTGATCCGCTGGTCTCTGAAACCTTCCCATTGGAGCGCGCAGGCGAGGCCATCGCCAAGCTGGAAAGCCGCGAGGCGGTAGGCAAGCTAGTGGTGACAATGGACTAGCGCCTGCACGCTTACTTGGAGGCGCCGCGCGATCCGCGCTTGCCGCAGGCCGCCCGGCCTCCTATTTTGCATGGGCACACTTCAATACTTGGGCCACCGGCCGAGGGGACTAATATGACTGATTTCAAAGATCGCGAACGCGCCGAAGAAGCCAAGTTCGCAATGGACGAAGAAACCGCCTTTAAAGTGGCGGCGCGTCGCAACCGCTTGCTGGGTGAATGGGCCGCTGGTCTCATGAACCTCACCGAGGAAGAGACCGACGCCTACAAGAAGGCCGTCGTGCAGGCGGACTTTGAAGAAGCCGGCGATGAAGATGTGATCCGCAAGCTGTTGGGCGATCTCACCGCGGCGGAATGCGATGTCAGCGAAGATGACATTCGCGCCAAGCTGGAAGAAAAGTCCATCGAGGCAAAACGCCAATTTATGAGCGAGAGCTAAGCGGCATGCCAATGGCAGCGGCCGATATCGAAGCGCTTATCACGGCGGCGCTGCCTGGCGCCGTGGTGGAGATGCGCGATCTGGCTGGAGACAATGATCACTGGGCCGCGACCGTCACTGCGCCGCAATTTGTGGGCAAGAACCGGGTTCAGCAGCACAAGATGGTCTATGCGGCGCTGGGTGAGCGAATGGGCGGCGAACTGCACGCCTTGCAAGTCACCACCGTGGTTCCCACCTAATCCTCATACGATTTTTCCATGATTCAATTTTCAAAGGTCTAGGCCATTATGTCCGACACAAACGCCCGCATCGCCAGCATCGTTAGCGAAAACGATGTCGTCCTGTTCATGAAGGGCACGCCGCTGTTCCCGCAATGCGGATTTTCCAGCCGGGCGATCGCTATCCTCGATCATTGCGGCGTCGCTTATGAAAGCGTCGACGTGCTGCAAGACATGGAAGTGCGCCAAGGCATCAAGGCCTATTCCGACTGGCCGACCATCCCTCAGCTCTATGTGAAGGGCGAATTCCTGGGCGGCAGCGACATCATGATGGAGATGTTTGAAGCTGGCGAACTACAACAGCTGATGGAAGAAAAAGCGGTCGCAAAGGCCGAAGCGTCTTAGGATTGCGCAGTCGCATCCAAGAGCGCGAACGCCAAAACAAATACCCCAAAAACGAAAAACCCGCCTCGTGAACCAAACGAGGCGGGTTTTCTAATTTCGGGGAGGTGAAACCAAGAGACCAAAAAAGACCTCACCTCTTTATCGAAGACCACTAGGGGCACACAATACCATGCATCCACCGTGCCAAAAATGCGGGTGCTAATGTTTTCAGTTATTTAAATGGTTTCTACGGGTTAACCATAGGGCCAAATGTAAAAGATACCGACAAGCAAAGCTGCAAATGCGCTTGGCAAGTCGCCCTGCCCTCGGCATCACTGCAGGCAATGACCAATCAAACACAGCAAGCACCCGAAGGCATCCCTGCCGCGACCATCGTTATTTTCCGCAAGAGCAGCGATGGCGGCGCCCCTGAAATCCTGATGACGGTCCGCTCGCGCAATATGGCATTTGCGGGCGGCATGGCGGTGTTCCCCGGCGGACGGGTCGATGACGCGGACTTTGCGCTGGCCCGCACGCTTACCTCGCCGCTCGATACTGCCGAGCTTGCGCATCAGATCGCGGCGGTACGAGAGACCATCGAAGAAACTGGCCTGGCACTAGGCATTGCGGGTGATGTTGATGCGGCAAAGGCGGCTGACGCTCGGGCAATGCTGCTGAAGACCGGCGAACTTGCCCCTGTGCTGGAGGCGTTCAATTGGTCGCTCGACCTTGATCAGATCACGCCCTTCGCCCGCTGGTTTCCCAAGAATGAGAACATCAGCCGGGTCTATGACACGCGGTTTTACCTTGCCAACTTGGGTACGGGCGAGGTCGAGATCGCCGCTGACCAATCAGAAAACACGCGATTGTTCTGGGTCAGCGCGCAAGGCGCGCTCGACATGGCGGAGCGCGGCGAGATCAAGCTGATCTTCCCAACCCGCCGCAATCTGGAACGCCTCGCCCTGTTCGCAAGCTATGAAGAAGCGCGCGCGCAGGCTGAGGCTATTCCAGTCAAAACCATTATTCCCAGGATCGACGACAGCAATGATCAGCCGATGCTGAGGATCATGGAAGACGCTGGCTATCCCATCACAGCAGAATTGCTGGAGACGGTTCAGCGCGGGTAGCGTGAGTTTGCGACAGCGACCCGGGCCGCCCGCACCCTCCACCCTTCCACCCGGATGGTATCCCGGTAGGCTCCGGGTGGAAGGGTGGAGGGTGCGGGCTGGCTAAGGCATTCTAACTACAACGCACTACCTACGCGCGAGCCTGCGATTGTTCTCTTTGAAATTGGCAACGTGATAGCCGCGCTCGGCCATTTCCTTGCGATAATCATGGCGCGCATCACGGAGTTCCTGACGATATTCCTCATAGGCATCGCGGCGATCTTCTTCATCGGTTGCACGGCGAAGGTCACTCGCCAGCTCGCGCTTGGCTTCGCTGATATCGGTCCGATAATCGAGCCACCATTTGTTGCTGTCATTGTTGGGTGAGAGCGGCGCGCGGTAGCCATCGACCACAATCCCCTTTTGGTGAGCAGCGGCGGGAGCCGCGATCATGGTCCCAGCAAGGGCGATTGAAGCAAGAATCATACGGGTCATCGGATGTCTCCTATCGGTGATTAATGCGCGCAAAGTGTCGCTCAGCACATGAACCGCAGGTGTCGAAATATGCGCTGTGATCGCGCCAAGGGCGATGCGCCGCACCAGCTGTGCGGAATGAGCGACGAGTTGCAAGACCCGTCACATGCGGGAGTTTGAATCATGTCCCAAAAGACAGGATGAAAAATGGCGCGCCCGGCAGGACTCGAACCTGCTGCCTCAAGATTAGAAGTCTCGCGCTCTATCCAGATGAGCTACGGGCGCGCACGCTCTTTGCGAGCACATTCGCCCAATAGCGCGCTTTGCGGCGGTGTAAAATCGCGTTAGGCACTTCGGCTATGAATAACCCAGATAACAATGCGGCCAGCGGGCCGATTGCGACCAGCACAGCGCCGCGAACTTTCCGTTATTACGACCTGGTGATGGCTGCCTTTGTGGCGATCCTGCTGCTTTCCAACATTATCGGCGCGGCAAAGCTGACCTTTCTCGAGGTGCCGTTCTGGCCCAATGGCATGTGGCCCGCGCCCGACGGGATATTCATCTATGGCGCAGGGATCCTGTTCTTCCCGCTCGGCTATGTCATTGGCGATATTTTGACCGAGATCTATGGCTTTGCAAAAGCGCGCCGGGTGATCTGGACCGGCTTTGCGGCGATGATCTTCCTCGCCTTTATGAGCTATGTGGTGGTCGGCCTGCCCGCCTTTGCCGGATGGGAATGCGCGGCCAGTTCCTCTCTGCAATTCACAGGCAACAGCGACTCGATCCCCGGCGAGATATGCCAGCAGACCTACGAATCCGTCTTTGGCAGCACATGGCGGATCGTCATGGCCTCAGTCATCGCCTTTTGGGCTGGTGAATTCGTCAATTCCTACGTCATGGCCAAGATGAAGGTCTGGACGAAAGGCAAGGCGCTGTGGACCCGCACGATCGGCTCGACTGTGGTTGGCCAAGGGGTCGACAGCCTTATCTTCTACCCCATCGCCTTTTACGGCATTTGGAGCACTGAGGCGGTGATCACCGTGATGATCACCAATTGGCTGCTGAAGGTCCTGTGGGAGGCCTTGCTGACGCCGGTGACCTATGCGGTGGTCGGCAAGCTGAAGAAGGCGGAAGGCGTCGATCTGTTCGACACGGAAACCAATTTCTCCCCCTTTGCGAGCGAGAAACAGCAGGCTTAGCGGCTCTTACGCCGGAGCTATTCTTGATTTCCAACGGATAAGTGCAGTGCGCCATCCTCGACAATCTCGACGGTGAAATCGACGCCGAGGCGGTCGGAGAGCAGCTTCAAGTCCTTCTCGGTCGGAATGCCAAACAGGTCCCGGTGGCTGTGCTCCAGCCGTAGGACGAGGCCATGCTCGCCCAGCATCAACCGGCTGACCTGAAGCGAGCGCCGAGAGCGCCCGCCGATCCGCCGCGCCAAGCGAATGGCGAGGCCCCAGCACACCGCCTCTTCCAGAGCGTTCTTGCTGGCAAGCGCATGCAGTTCATCCGGCAGATCGCAATGATTGCCATTGGCCATGCTCGCCGCGGCCAGCATCGCCCGCCCCTGCCCATCAATGGCCAGCCAGCGTTTGTGCATCGCCCAATCCACCGCGAGTGGATGGCGCAGGTTCGGCTCAATCTGCATGCTGGCGAGCGCCAACATGGTCGCGGCCAGCCGCAACCGCTCTGACCCGTGCTCGCCCAGCGGCGCGGCATCGGCCGTCCAGCCTGCGATCTGTGTTGCTAAGGTCGGCGGCGCGCCGCGCTGAGCCGCAAACACCGCCACGCCAGCGAGTAGCGGGTCTTGGTCTTTCCCGTGCATCGGCAAGGCATCGAACAGCAGCCCTTCGCGCAGGCCCCATGAAGAGAACACAACCCGCTCCGGCTCCAACTGCTCCAGCATCGCTTGCAGCAGAACCGCCGCATCGGGCAGCTTTTCCGAGCGCATCGTGGAAATCCGGTCGATTGATTTGAGGTCTTCTGGCGACTGATCGGCGAGCCCTTTGGCCAGCGCCGTGGCCTCTTTCTTTGTGAGCTCAAACGCGTGCGGATCGCTTAGCGGATGGCCACGCTCCTGCATCGCATAAACCGCCATCGCCCGCCAAGTGCCGCCCACCAAATAGAGCGGCGTCTCAATCGGCTCACCCCACCCGGCTTTCTTGAGCCTCTTTTGCAGCGCCTTGCGCATGTCGGATTGCTTGTCAGCGTGATATTCGGGCAGCCTCAGGGTGCCGAGCGGCAGTGAGGTTGCCTCTCCCGCATCTCCACCAGCAATGGTCACTAGTTCCAGACTGCCGCCGCCGAGATCGGCCACAACCCCGCGAGCGCGCGGGAATGCGCCAATCACGCCGTTCGCGCTCAGCCGCGCCTCTTCCTCGCCAGAGATGACTTGCAAATCCAACCCCAGTGCACGGACATCTTCCACGAATTCTGGCCCATTTTCGGCATCGCGCACTGCGGCAGTGGCGACCGTCTCAATATCTTCAATCCCCAAGCCATCGAGCAGCAGCACAAAGCGCCTAAGGCCGCGCATAGCGAGCTCCACCGCTTCATCAGCTAGCCTGCCGGTTTCGGAGATTTCGCGCCCCAGCCGCGCCGTTACCTTTTCATTGAACAGGACAGTCGGCGCTCGCATCGTCCCGCCATAGACCACCAAACGAACCGTGTTCGAACCCACATCGATGATCGCGCGTTCGGCCTTGTTCCCAGAGAACGCCCCCTCGCGATCCGCCCGCTTGGCTCTCAATGTCATCCAGTTCCGCCCCTTCGCAGCGACAATTTCGGCACAGCGCCCGCCTCTAGCGCGCCCCCACGCCCAGACAGCGAAGGGTTCGTCATAAAATAACGGTGGCAATCAAACGGCTTAGCATCGGTTACGACGCGTTCATAGGAGCCGTCGGACTGCAACCACCAGCCTTGCTCTGTGTCAAGCATATTGGCGAGCAGCACCTGCTGCAGCACCTGATCGTGCACTGTGCGATTGGTGATCGGGATCAGCGTTTCGACCCGGCGATCGAGATTGCGCTCCATCAGATCGGCAGAAGCAATATAGACCCTTGCCTCTTCGCCGGGCATGGGCGCGCCATTGGCGAAGGCGTAAATCCGGCTGTGTTCCAGAAAGCGCCCGATGATTGATTTCACGCGGATGTTCTCGCTCAATCCGGGAATGCCCGGGCGCAAGCAACAGATGCCGCGCACGATCAGCTCAACCATGACCCCCGCCCCGCTCGCCTCATACAGGCGGTCGATGATCCCCTGATCGGTGACCTGATTGCACTTGATCCAGATGGCGGCGGGCCTGCCCGCTTTTGCATTGGCGATTTCGGTGTCGATCCGGCTGTCAATCTCATCGCGCAGATTGATCGGCGCGATCTTCAGCGCCTCCAGCTCATCCGGCTCAACATAACCAGTGATGAAGTTGAACATTTTCGTCGCATCACGGACCAGCTGAGGATCGGCGGTGAAGAACGACAGATCGGTGTAAATCTTGGCGGTGATCGGGTGGTAATTGCCCGTGCCAAAGTGGCAATAGGTACGCAGCCCTTCTTCCTCGCGGCGCACGACCATCGCCACCTTCGCGTGGGTTTTCCAATCGACGAAGCCATAGATCACCTGAACCCCGGCGCGCTCCAGCTTGCTCGCCCACATCAGGTTTTGCTCTTCGTCAAACCTTGCCTTCAGCTCGACAACTGCGGTCACGGATTTGCCCGCCTCCGCCGCTGCGATCAGGCCATTGATGACCGCTGATTGAGAGCCTGCGCGGTAAAGCGTTTGCTTGATCGCCACGACATCAGGATCAGCCGCCGCCTGCCTGATAAAGTCGACCACCACTTCAAAGCTTTCGTATGGGTGGTGAATGATGATTTCTTTTTCGCGGATTGCGGAAAATGCGTCGCCATCATGCTCGCGAATACGCTCTGGATAGCGCGGGCTGTAGCTGTCGAATTTGAGGTCTGGCCGGTCTTCTTCGACAATTTCGGCCAGCCCGTCGATGCCGATAATCCCGTCGGTCTTGATCACGGCGGCTTCATGAATGCCGAGCTGTTCGAGCAATATCTGCTCTGCGCGCGGGTCGAAGTCTTCCTCAATCTCCAGCTGGATCACACGGCCCCGGCGGCGGCGCTGGATCGCGCTGCGGAAATAGCGCACGAGGTCTTCGGCCTCTTCCTCAACTTCGATATCGCTGTCGCGCAGGACGCGAAACTGGCCATCGCCTTCTATCGTAAAGCCGGGAAAGAGCATGCTGGCATAGCGCTGGATCAGGCTGGAGATTGACACATAGATCGCCTCCTGGCCAGGCACCCGAATAAAGCGCGGCAACCCGCTGGGGATCAGGATCATCTCGATGATCTGCTCCGCATCGGCATCACGGTTCAGCGTGAAGAGTACGCCGGTTCCCTCATTGGCGATGAAGGGAAAGGGATGCGCCGGATCCAATGCCTGCGGCGTGATGACCGGCAGAATTTCGTCGCGGAAGTAGGTCTGGAGCCACTCCTTAGCATCCTCACTCAGGCGGTTATCCTCATCGACCGAAATGCCTGCATCGCTGAGCAAATGATGCAGCTCGCGCCAGCTGCTCTGTTGGTTATCCGAAATCACCTCCAGCCGCTCGCGAATGGCGGACAGCTGCTGCGACGGGGTGCGGCCATCGATCGCTGGGCGGGCGATGCCGCGCTGAACCTGACCGACCAGGCCCGCCACGCGGATCATCATAAACTCATCGAGATTGGTGCCGGAAATCGAGAGAAAGCGCAGCCGCTCCAGCAGCGGGTATTTCGTGTTGTCAGCCTCTGCCAGCACCCGCTCATTGAAGCTCAGCCAAGACAGCTCGCGGTTGAAATAGGCCTCGCCGGGATGCTGCGAAATGGCGCCATCTGGGCCGACGTCCGCAGGCGCATCATCAGTGCTGGAGATTGGCTGGCTGCCCATCATCGCCCCGTCTTTGAGAGTTTAAATGCTGCTGACGTACCGGACATATCCGCGATGTAAATCAAGCGCGCAAACTTGTCACACCAATGATCGGCAATCCGCGATTTGCGTGATCCCGCGCTTGCCATTGGCATCGCGTCCCAGCTGGACAATCACATCGATGACGCTCGCCGCATAGGCAATGGTGTCCGTGCGTGAGAGGCCAATGCCGGTCTGCATCACCATCAGCGACAATTGCTCCAGCGCGCCGGTCAGGCTGTTGGCGTGGATGGTCGAGAAGCTGCCCGGATGACCCGTGTTGATCGCCCGCAGGAAGGAAACGCTTTCCGCGCCGCGCAATTCGCCCAGCACAATGCGGTCTGGCCGCAGACGCAGCGCCGCCTGCAATAGCTCATTGGCCGTGACCTTGGCCTCGCCAAGCTCACCTTTCACCGCGACCAGGCCAACCGAGTTTTCGCCGGGGAATTTGAGCTCTGGCGTGTCTTCCACCATCACCACCCGTTCGGCCTGCGGTATCTCGCCCAGCATGGCGTTGAGGAAAGTGGTTTTGCCGGTGCTGGTGCCGCCAGAGATCAGGATCGTGCGGCGATTGCGGATCGCTTCGCGCAAGTAAGCAATCGGCTCCTTCTGCGAGTCCGGCATTGGCGTTTCTGGCGCGCTGGTGAGCGGCCCCGCGTCATAGGCATCCAGCGGCAGATCAAGCCGGCGGTGGCGGCGAATGGCCATCACCCAATGTTTTCGCGAGGCAGGCGGTCCGCAAAACTGGATTCGCGCCCCGTCGGGCAAAGTAGCCCCGAGCAGCGGGTGCTCGCGGTTGATACCCTGGTGGCTGACCCGCGCAACTTGCTCCGCTAAGCGCTGGACCAGACGGTCATCAATGTCGGGTGCGTCGATCCGCTTAAATCCGGGGTCAGAGGCGTCTTCTACCCAAACCTCGCCCGGCTGATTGACCATGATCTCAGTGACCGTGTCCCGGTCCAGCCAACGGCGAAACGGCGCGAGATAGGCGTCGAGATAGACGCTGCGCTCACCGATGATGGCTGCGCCGGTCGCTGGCACAGCCTGCTCGCTGCCTGCCGCTGCCGCCGCGCCAGTGTCATTGGCCAAAGGATGGATCTCTGCGCTCATACGGGGACCGGCTGGCTCAGTTGACCGTGCTGAAATCGAGATCGCGCGCGGTGAAGACCCGGATCGGCTCCCCCATCTTCACGCGGATCGTCGGGCTGATCGCGCCGTCTTGCTGAGCCGCGATGCTGGCTGCGCCCTGCCCCGCTCCGCCAAGCACGACCGATGCGCCGCCGCTGCCGATGGCTGATAGGCCGCCAACCACAGATAGCAACATGGCAGAGCCAAACCGGCGGAAGAAGTGATTGTTCACATCGCCTTGCAGCCCCGTGGTGCCGTCAAAGGCAACCGCAGGTGAGGCAATGTTGACCGAGACGCCATCAGGCCGGATCAAGCGGGTCCAGATAACGTAAGCCCGCTTTTGCCCCTGCTGGACGCCGGACTGATATTGCCCAACCAGCCGCGAGCTGCGCGGGACCAGCACTTTTGTGCCGTCAAAGCTGCGCACATCCTGACTGACGACGGCCCGGACAAAGCCGGGAACATCGGTGTCGATTGCGGTTTCGAGGATCGCGGGGATAAGCGTACCCTGGGTAACGGTAGTCGTTGGATTGGCCATCGGCTGCGCCTGGGCAGGCGCGCCGCCTACGCCGCCGATACGGCTGGCAAACTCGCTCGCAGAGCCGACCGCACCGCCCGGTGCAGAGGTCGCGCCAGCTGTTGCCGCCATGGGCGCGGGTGCAATGGCTTCACCAAGGCGCGCGGAGCTAGCCGCAGCGCTGGCGTCAAACACCATGGTCGGCGTCGCGTAAGGATTGGTCGCTGGGCCAAGCACTCGGTTGGGATTGTTGGAAAACACTGGCGATGGCGCAGGGTCGCTGCGCGGCGCTCTGGCGGGCGCAACTTGAGCGACATTCACCGGACCGGCAGCGCCCGGCGCTCTGGCCGGAGGCGGCGAACTGGCAACTGCCGCAGGCGCGGTTTCCGCCGTACCAGTGCGCGCGGCGTCCATGCTCCACAGCGTAACTGCCCCGAGGCCAAGGACGATGACAGCGCCTAAAGCCAGACCCAAGCCGTCAGATTTGGAGGTGCGCTCGGTTACTGCGGGAAAGCCATTGCGGCTGGCGAGATCGATGATCTCTGCCGACTCGCCGTCGCGCGGATCAGTATTGGCGTCAGAATTCGCATCCGCGCCGTTTTGCCCCTTCTTGGGTGGCATTCGCATGGCAAGGCGCATCACTTCACCTCCGTGTTGGTGCTAAGCCGGGCAAGCGCAGCATTGTTGCTGAGCGCCCCGAGATCGACCGAGCGGATTGGCCCGGTGTTGGTCAAAACTGCGCTGTCTTCGCCAGAGCGCAAGATGATCTGGGTCGGCACGCCTTCCACGATCACAGTGTCCCCGCGCACGGTGAAATTGACCGGGCCTTCATCGCCCTTGTGGTTGGTCGTTAGTATCGCCGGAATAGTCGAACCCTCCGCCCAGGTCAGGAACGTGGTGTCGCCATCATCATAGGCGCGGGTCGGCAGCAATTCCTTGTCGCCTTCGCTCGCCCATTCAAAATTGAGCCGCGAAGGATCGCTCACCGCGAATGGATCATTGGCGGCAGCCAGTTCCGCTGCGCTGGCGCGCTCGCGCTCTTCCCGCTCCAACCGCGCGAGCCGCTCCGCTTCCTCAGCGGCCTCGGCCTCTGGATAGCTAAACTGCAAGACATAGAGCGGCTTATTGCGCGGGCTTGCGACTAAATCGAATAGATAGGTGCGCTTGGTCGTTACCACGGTCATATTGGTGCTGGCATTGGCTGAGAGCGGCTTCACGAACAGTAGGCTGGCGCGTTTATTGGGCGTCACCTGCCAGGCTTGGCTGTCACCAATCGCGACGTTCTCAATCGTCTCGTCATCGCGAAACTTGATCGTGGCTTGGACTTTGGGCTTGCCAGAAATGCGCACCACTTGGGTCTCATCATAGACCATGGTGACAAGGCGCGAATCCTGAGCGGCGGCAGGCGCGGCGGCGATAGGCATGAGGCCCAATGCGAGGGCAGCAAGCGGAAGCCGGAATTTCGGCGCGCGGATCATTTTGTCGTCTCCGGTTTACGCGAATGTGCGGGACGGAAGCGATTGCCTATCCCGTGGGTGCGTGACGTGGATGGATTGAGCGGAGCGTTCTGCACGCCTCCGCCTGAACTGGTGGCGAACACGCGGGTCTCGCGAACAGTCGCGCCGTTGGCCGTGCCCGTATCATTGGCGGCGGTGATGGTTGTGATCGTCGGCATATCGATCCGGCGTTGGCCAGTCGCGCCCATGGGCGCGGTTTGCGCGGTGCGATTGTCAGCCACCGTCACTTGCGGCTGAGGCGGCGTGTTTGTCATATCGCGGCCCTTCTCGACCTCGACATTCTGAGCAAAGCCGAACACCTGCCATCCGGCGACCATGGTCGAGGTGACTTTGATCGTCATGATCATCAGCGCCACATGGACCGCGCCGACGAGGAAGAAGGCCATGGCGGCCTGCTGGTCAATTTCGCCCGGCACAGCCACCAAAGCGGCGAGGATCGGCACGGCAAGCTCCAGCATGATGGAACCGCCCAGCACCGCGAACAGCGGGGTCAGCGCGAGCATGACCACGCCTTTGAGCCAGCCCACGAACAGCCCGCGTGTGCCATTGAACAGCGCCATCACAACAAAGATCGGCCCCAGCGCCACGAGTAGCGCAAGACCAATGCGTGCGGTCACAAGCAGGCCGACGGTACCAAGCAGCAGCAGCATAGCGCCGAGCCACATCATACCGGGCGGCGAGAACGCGCTGATGTCGACCTCCCCCGTGCTTGCGTCTTGTACGGCCAGGAACACGATATCGAGCTTGGTCGCGAAGGTCTGCGTCGCGGAGCCATCGCTGTCAGTGAGAATACCCGCCAGCCAGTCCGGCCCGCCCACGGCGATGTTCCAAACCACGCTCTGATAGGCGACCCAGCTGGTCACAAAGGTCAGCACCAAGCCAATGGTAAGGATGCGCGGGGTGAGCGCACGAATGCTCAGGTTCGAGCGCCCAATCAGCAGGCTAATCCCGAAGAACGCGACATAGAGCGTCAGCAGGATCGTCAGCACCGTCGCCAGCGACCCGCCCGAGGCAAACAGACGCCCAAAGGCATCGCCCGTTACTTCACTGGCGATGCAATCCACCGCCGTCAAAGCGGCGGCAACGCCAGTGCCCATATTCTCGGCAACAGTGTCGCAATTGGCGGTCATTCGGCCGCCAATCGCATGGCTTGTGCGTCATCGGAATCGAGGCTCGGCCCATCCGGCCAGGCATGATTGGTCAGCGCCGGATACCAATCCTCCGGCTTATCGCCGACTGCCTTGCGCAGCAGATCGAGCCTGCGCACGGAGCTTTCGCGGCCAGAGAGAACGGTAAGAACTTCTGGCGCACCCGACAGATCGAGCCGCACAACCACGCTCGCATCGGGCTGGCGCACAAGGAAACAGCGCGAATGGGCTGGCAAGGTGCGGATCAGTGCCAGCTCATGCTCGGTCAGGCCAAAGCCCTCGCAATAATCCTCTGCGCGCGCTCTGCTGTTTGGCATAAACACCATGGTCGCCGTCTGCTCGACCAAAGCGGTCGAAATGCGGCTTTCCAGCGCATCGGCGGCGGATTGTGTGGCAAATCCGACCAGAGCATTGCGCTTACGCAAAGTCTTCAGCCAGTCGCGAATGCGCGCGGCGAACACTTCATCATCCAGCGCTTTCCACCCCTCGTCGATCAGGATCATGGTCGGCTGACCATCGAGCCGTTCGTCGACGCGGTGGAACAAATACATCATGGTCGGCGTGCGCAAGCGCGGATTTTCGAGCAGCGCCGTCATGTCAAAACCAAGCACGCGCTGGTCGAGATCAAGCTTGTCCTGCTCATTGTCGAACAGCCAAGCGTGCTCGCCGCCCTCGGCGTCTTCTGGCGCGTCGTTGGAGCCGATCCAAGCCGACAGGCGGTCGGCCAGATCACCGGGCTCAGGACGCTTTGCCCCGGCCAGCAGTTCCTTGAAGTGGCGAAGACGGCGCAGGCCCGCATCATTGGCATAGGCCGCATCGACAGCCGCACTGATCGTTGCAAATTCTTCTGGGCCGTCCGCGTCGAGCAGCACCGCCAACCAATCGCGCAGGAACGCCTTGTTTGTCGGCGTGTCCGGCAAAGACAGCGGATTGAAGCCGGTCGGCTCGCCCGCGCTGATCCGGTCATAGCGCCCGCCAATCCCGCGCACGAACAGCTCAGCGCCGCGATCCTTGTCAAACAGGATCGTGCGGGGACTAAACTTTTGCGCTTGCGCGGCGAGGAAGTTCATCACCACAGTTTTACCCGAGCCCGATGGCCCGATGACCGAGAAATTGCCAAGGTCACCGTGGTGGAAATTGAAGAAGAACGGGGTCGCGCTGGTCGTCTCCAGCAGAGTGACCGCATCGCCCCAGTGGTTTCCGCTGGCCTGACCCAAGGCGAAGCCGTGGAAGCTACCAAAGCTCGCCATATTGGCCGAGGAAATGAGCGCGCGGCGCACAATATATTCCTCGTTGCCGGGGAATTGCGCCCAGAACGCAGGCTCCAGATTGGTATCTTCGCGCACCGCAATCGCGCCGGTGTCTGCCAATGCCGCGGCGCAGGCCGCCGTGGCATCGTCCAAGCGGTCAAGGCTGCGTTCCCGTACCAAAACGGTGAGGTGGTGATCGCCAAAACCAACCGCGCCATTGCCCAGCGCATCACGCGCCGCCAGCATATCATTGCGCTCTGCCGCCGCCTCTTCGTCAACCGAGCGCAGGCGCCGCAGCGCCAGATCAATACGCTCCCGCGCGGTGGTGCGCTCATTGGGCGCATAACTCTCGGTCACGATCATCTCGTATGGCAGACGTAGTAAGCCATCGAGCAGACCGGGCGATGTCGCCTCGGGATAGTCTTTCAAACCCAGGATCGCGGAGAAATCTGGCTGGCCAGAGCCGCGTTGCTCCATCGCATCCAGACCAAAGCTAGCGCGGCGATAGGGCAGCATATGACCAATATCCGTGTCTTCGTCCGGGCGGCGCACAGGGCGCATCTCGCCGTTGTAGAGCGCCGAGAGCAGCTCCAGCATTTCTGAATTGGTGCCATCACTGCCGGGCACAGAATAATCGGCGAGAACACTGGCACCGTAAGCGGAAAGCGACGCAACCAGACCGGTGGCGGCTGATTTCAGGCTGCGCACATCCTTGATATCGGCTTCGAGCTCGCTTTGACCCGTGCGGCTCCACATCCGGGAAAACCGCTCCGCAAGGCCTGCTTTGCCGCGCGCAGGACGGCGGATCAGCGTGATAAACTGGTCGTTGATGAACAGCGAACCGCCCGCCAGGCGCTCTTTCCAGCGCTGGTCAATATGGCGCGAGAGGGGATCGGCAAATTGCGCATCCAGATCGACCTCAACCTGACGGCGAATGACGTGATGGTAGAGCGCAAAGCGCGCATCCAAGGTAGAGCGCAGCATCACCTCGCGCGTTGCCGCATGGGCGTTGAGCGCGTCGGAATCCTCGGTCTCAAACAGCAGGCCGGGCACTTGGATCGCGGTCATCACCGATCCATCGCGCAGCAGCACTGTGCTCTCATCGATCAGCCGCGCATAGGGCAGGCGATCGCCAGCCAGCGCCTCTTTGGCGCTCCAGCTTGCCGGTCCAATCCATTTCACCATAGCAGGCCCTCCTTATCAGGCCTTAAGCCGCGTAGCTGTTACAGCCCCACCGCTTGTAATTCTTGACCCGCGGACATTTCGAAACCTTGGTGATCCAAAGGTCGAAAATGCGCGGTTCGCGAAGCGAAGAAAAATAGCCGATCACGTGCACGACCACCGGCACGATCATGATCCACCAGTTTTTGAGGATCAAAAACGCAATCGTCGTCACCATCAGATTGATGATGAAAAAGTTCATCGTCACGCCAGCAAACATTTGCGGGCGGGTAAGAGCGCGGTGGACCGGATGTCGGACGAGATTGGTCATATGCCCGCCTCAGGCCGCCGCGCTTTGAATGCCAGCAACAATGGTCGATGCGCCGAACAGGATGAACACGCCGATGATCACGGTCGCGCCAAAGCGCCAATTCATCCGGCCGGTCAGCATCATGAAGCCGACCGCTGCGACAGCCATCACCGCAATCGCGGTGGCGACATTGCCCAGCAGCGTGCCTTGCAACCAGCCCAGCGCCGCAACAATCGGACCGGACCCTTGCGGATCAGCAACCTGCTGAGCATGCGCAGCAACAGGCGCCATCATCAGAGCAATAGAGGCCGCAATCCGGGCCATCATCATGGCTGGCATGCGAAAAAGTGACGACATTGATGTTCCCATTCGTGTTCTGCTTTGTCCTTAAGTGCCGTGTTTACGACATTATGGTTAAAAAGGTTGCTTATCGGCGCGCGAGTGCGACGCCAGACGGCCCATGATGGCCGCGACATAGAGTTTCGTCTCGCGAATATTCGGAACGCCGCCAGCGCGCTCGACCCGTCCAGGTCCAGCGTTATAGGCGGCCAGTGCTTTTTCGAGATCTCCGTCAAAACGGTCAAGCTGCTCGCGCAGATAGCGCGCCCCGCCCTCCAGGTTCTGGAATGGATCATCGGGGTCCACGCCCAGATATTTGGCAGTGCCCGGCATCAATTGCGCAAGCCCCCGCGCGCCCGCATGCGACACAGCATTGGGACGCCAGCGGCTTTCTTGCCAAACCAACGCCTCCAGCAGGGATGGGCTGAGATCGAACCGCACAGACAGGCTTTGAATCGTTTCGGCATACATCGCCGGCACACCCAAGGCATGGCGCGATGGATCGGCAATAATGCTGTCCGGCACGATTAAAGCGTCGAGATTAGCAGTCTCGCCAGACGCAGAAAATTCAGGATTTTGGGTGATCGCCACCGCCCGCGCTCCGGTGACCCAGCGGGCACCGTCAGCATCGATTTGCAGCACATCCGCCTGAGCGGGTGCAGTTGTAAGGGCAAGCGCAGCAGCGGCGCTGGCCATGCCCAAACGAGCGAGAATCATCCAAAACCCTCCAATCACGCCCCCTTGCTAACACTACATGACAAGCAAGTGACATTTCCGCAGTCCATACCCTTATCAAGGCAAAGTATTGCGTAGCAATTAAAGTTAACGTCTATGATTAAGCGATAGATTGGACCGGTTGCAAACACGAAAGCAATTGGGAGGCCTACCGAACCCGCCCAATTGCGTCGTTTTGTGCGATGAAGTGTTGGAATTACGGCCTAGACGACAAGTTCGCCTAAGCAGGTCACTCTTTCAAAGAGACGCGATTGGCGAAACGTTCGCTGCGCACAGGCGCGAATTCGTCATTATCGAGCATGCGCAGCGCTTTGCGCGCAAGCCGGCGCGAATCGGTTTCTGTGCCGTTTGCAGTGTCGATTTCAATGCGGTCATCGCTGGCTGCGGCCGCTTTAAACAAAGCGCGCGCCCGCTCCTCATCACCCTGCCGCGCATAAGCAATGCCGAGATTAATCAACTGCGCGGGATCGTGAGCGCGAACCGCTTCCAGTTCAGCAATCGCATCAGCATTGCGTCCAGCAACCAGATGCGCGGCTTGCAAATCAGGCTCGGCCTGCCTTGCGATGGCTTCAGATGTGACAGGACTTGCTGTCAAAGACGCAGCTACCAATGCTGAAGTGATGAACACGGCTCTCTCCTTCTTGAATAATCAAAAGATGCGCCGCCGAACCGCAAACTGCAATAAAAATGTCATATTGTCATTTTTCTGTAACGCGATTCTCTTTTGATCTGTTTTTAAATGATATTTTTGCCATTTTTTCTCACTTCAACGTGATGCAAAATCTGTCAAAACGGACATAAATATCTTTGTTTTGTCATAGTTCGGTCAAAGAAACCGAACCGTCATATTCGAAGCAATTCCGTCATGCTCGCTGCCTAGCGGACTCCCCGAACGCGAAATTCGCGCTCTATCGATTCTTCGGTTTTTAAGGGGACCGCTCGCTGTGAAAAACATGTCTCGTACTCTCGTTCTTGGTTGCAGCCTCGCTGCATTGGCTGCCTGCGGTGGCGACGAAATTGTCTCCCCCGGCACCTCGGGCGACATCATCATCAATAATCCCGCTCCTACCCCTACGCCGACCACCGCACCGCCAGCCGGCGGCGGAACGGTTACCCCTGCGGCTGGTTGCCCAACGATCAATTCAACCGGTGGGCTTACCGATGCTGGCACGATCACGGGCCCAACTGGCGAATACCGCGTGTGTGAACTTCCTGCGCTGATCGACGCCAATGACACACTGCCGTTTGTCGACGGCCTGCTTTATGCCCTGCCCGGCCGCGTTGATGTCGGTACGGACCAAGGCTTTTCGAGCACCGGCACAGATGTAACGCTGACGGTTGCTGACGGCGTTATCGTCTTCGGCTCAACCGGCCGTTCGTTCCTCGTCGTCAACCGCGGCAACGCTCTAAACTCGGTTGGAACCGCTGAGCGTCCGATTGTCTGGACCAGCCGCGACAATGTGCTTGGCCTCAGCGATGACAACTCAACCGGCCAATGGGGCGGCATTGTTCTGCTCGGCCGCGCGCCAGTCTCTGACTGCGCAACCGGCGTGTTCAACACCGACGCCAACCCGAACGCCAATCCGACCTGCGAGCAATCGCTCGAAGGCACGACGGTGGCCACCAACTTTGGCGGCGGCGATAGTGCTGACAGCTCGGGCGAGATGAACTACAATCAAATCCGCTTCTCCGGCTTCAGCCTTGCGCCAGGTGATGAGCTGCAATCGCTCACCACGGGCGGCATTGGCAGCGGCACGACGCTCGCCAACTTCATGTCGTTCAACAGCTCGGACGACGGCATGGAATTCTTCGGCGGCGCGGTAAACATGACCAACGTCGTTGCCGTTGGCGCGGATGACGACTCGATCGACGTCGACACCGGCGCTCAGGCCAATCTTCAGTTCGTTGTCGTCGCTCAGCGGACATCCGGCGGGGACAGCCTCATCGAGCTCGACTCGCCTGACGCGGACTTCTCCGTCAACGCCCGTCCGCGCACCGTGCTTCAGGTGGCAAACTTCACCTTCCTCGAACGTTCTGGCTCCAACTCGCAGGCGATCCGCGCACGCGGCGGCGCGGCGCTCAATCTCGCCAATGGCGTGATCGACACCAATGACGAAACTTGTCTGCGCATCGACGAGACCTTCACCCGCGATGTCCCGCCAAGCTTTAACTCGGTGGTTGGTGATTGCGATGCAGCGCGCCCAGTCCGCGGCGATTCTGGCGTGAGCGATGCTGAGGTTCAGGCATTGGTCGATGGCGGCACCAACAACAATCTCGCCTTCACAATCTCGCTTACTGGGATCGTCAACGGCGTCAACGAAACTGGTATCGCGGCGTTTGATCCCACTGCCCTCTCCAGCTTCTTTAGCGCGGAGACATTCGTCGGCGCGGTTCCGGATGCTGCGGACACCCGCTTCGGCAATTGGACCTGCAATTCCGGCACGCTCGATTTCGGCAGCACCACAGGGTCTTGCACCTCGCTGCCGGTCTACTGATCGGACGCCTAAAATGGGAAAGGGGAGGCGCTGTGATCTGGCCAGAATCTCCGGCGTCTCCCTTCTCACAATCTACGAGCCGAACCGCCGGCTCATCACAGTTTCAGACCTGATTTCATGAGGGGGTCTTCTATCATGCCAATTGGCAAGCGCCTCGCCGGCACGCTGCTCTTCACCACCGCGCTGACGTTTCCAGCCTTCGCCGCTGCGCAGGAGGCTGAGCAGCCTCCGGTAACGGAAGAATCGGCTGACGAGATAGTCGAGAGCGAAGAAGAACAAGAGGCGCAAGAGCAGCAGCCGGATGTCTCCGTGCCGGGCGGCGGAATTATTGTCACCGGCCGCCGCAACCGCGATCCGCAGCGCGCCTCCACCCAAGTGCTGAGCGTGTTGTCAGAAGAAGATATCGCCCGCACGGGCGAGAGCGATATTGCTGGCGCGCTGGGCCGTGTGACTGGCCTGTCGCTGGTCGGCGATGGCCGCGTGTTTGTGCGCGGTTTGGGCGACCGCTATTCGCTAGCGCTGCTCAATGGCTTGCCGCTGCCAAGCCCAGAACCGCTCAGCCGCGTTGTCCCGCTTGATATCTTCCCGACCAGCGTGGTCGCGTCCTCTCTGGTGCAGAAAACCTATTCGGCGAACTTCCCCGGCGAATTTGGCGGCGGTGTGATCAACCTCACCACGCGAGCTGTACCGGCGGAGGATTTTCTCAGCTTCAGTTTCAGCACGGGCGGCGACACTGAAACCACTTTTCAGGATGGGCTTACCTACTTTGGTTCTGATCTCGACCCGTTCGGTTTCGACAATGGCAACCGCGATATCCCATCCAATCTTGCTGCGTTCTTCGCCAGCGGAGACCGGATCGAAGACACCTCGATTGAGGTGCAAGAAGGGGTCGCGGGGCAAATCCTGCCGACCAATCTCGTCACACTGCAACGCAGCGATACTCTGCCAGCGAACTTTTCCGCATCGATAACGGGCGGCACCTCGATTGAACTGGGCGGCGACAATTATCTCGGCATCATCGCCACCGCGTCGATCAAGAACAATTGGCGCAATCGCAATGTGCGCAGCCAGTTTGCAACCCCCGATCTGGCCACGGTCACTGAAGATTTCACCACCTTCATCACCGACAACAATGTGCTGGTGAACGGCCTGCTCAGCTTCGGCCTCGACCTTGGCCCGCACACCCTGCGTTGGACCAACCTCTACATTCGCGACACGCTGAAAACCGCGCGGCTTGAGCAAGGCACAAACTTCATTTTTGGCGAAAACGGGTTCGACTTCGCCAATCAGCAAACCGCTTGGTTTGAACGGCAGCTGATCGACACGCAATTTGTCGGCGAGTTTGATTTTGATCGCTTCGACTTCGATGTGCGCGCTGGCTATGCCCGCACCGACCGCGAGGCGCCGTTCAACGCCAATGTCCGCTACACCCGAACCAATTTTGCCGAGGATCCGCTTGGCGAGTTCTTCGTGGCCTATCTCAACCGCTTGTCCGACACGGGCCTGACGACCATCGCCTTCGATGATCTGCAGGAAGAGCTGCTGTTTGGCAGTATCGACGTTTCTTACGAGGTTACCGATACGCTCGAGCTGACGGCAGGATACGCCTACAGCGACACCGGCCGCCGCTCCTCAAGCCGCGAGTTTAGCCCGCTGATCGAAGGCGATGTGCTGGATGACAGCCTGGTCCCGATCCTCGGCCTGCGCCGTCCGGGTGATCTCATCAACGGAGCGACACTCGCAGGCTTCAACGTCCGTCTCGACGAGACCAGTCCGTTTCCGGTCTTTGACGCCGCGCTCGAAACGCAGGCCGGGTACGGCATCGTCCGCTATCTGCCGACCGACACACTGACGATGGAATTTGGCGTTCGTTATGAGGACGCAACGCAAACGGTCGCGCTTGATCAGACCATCTTCACCACGCCTATCGTCGGCGCGACACCGACCAATCTGGCGGAGGATTACTTCCTGCCAGCCACCACGATCACTTGGGAACCGATCGAGGATCTACAGCTGCGCCTCGCGGCCTCCAAAACCATTGCCCGGCCGCAGTTCCGCGAACTCGTGGAGCAGACCTATTTCGATCCGGAATCAAACCGCGAATTTCGCGGCAACCCATTCCTGACCGACAGCGAGCTGTTCAATCTTGAGGCGCGCGCGGAATATTATATCAGCGGCTCTGACCGGGTCAGCATCGCGGGCTTCTACAAGGAAATCGACAACCCGATTGAGGCCTTCATTTTCTCAACCGCTGGCGACTTGGTGACCAGCTTTGCCAACGCGCCCAAGGCAGAGCTTTACGGCGCAGAGATCGATCTGGTCTACGGAATCGACCTCTACAATTGGGGCGGCAGCTTCTTTGAAACCAAGCAATTGCTGTTTCTTGCGAACTACACCTACACCCAGTCGCAAATCTCGGTTGATCCGAGCGACGTCACCTTCGTGCCTCCGGGCGGCGAAACTAACGCATCGCTCCTGTTCGATGATGGTGATCCGCTGGTCGGACAATCTGATCACATCGCCAACTTTTCGATCGGCATTGAGGACACAGAGAAAGTTCAGCAGTTCACCGTCCTGCTCAACTACGCCAGCGAGCGGGTTACGACACGCGGGTTCCAGCGCCCTGATATTGTCGAGGATCCCGGTCTGACGGTCGATATCGTCGCGCGCTCTGAGGTCGGCATGTTCGGCCAGCCGTTCGAGCTGGAGCTGGAGGTGCGCAACATCTTTGGCCGCGACAATCTGGAGTTTCAGGAAAACTCGAACAACCGAATCGACATCAACAGCTATGATGTCGGCACCTCGTTCTCAATTGGGATCAAGACCGAATTCTAAGCGCTGAGCGCACCACCTCTCCCCGGATCGCTCAGTTACTTGTGAGGCCGCTTTGGGAAACCAGAGCGGCCTTTTTTTATCAGGTTTTGTAGGGGCAGTAGGCGATCAGGGCAGATCGAAGACATATCCGCGCGAGCGCACTGTGCGCAGCGGATTACCGCCGCCAGCCTGCTTAATCGCGCGCCGCAGCCGGCCAATCCAGACATCAACCGTGCGCTCATCAATGGGCGGCTCGCGCTTACCCAGACCATTGATCAGATCATCACGGGTGAGCACGCGATTGGGGTTCTCAGCCAGAAAGCGCAGCAGCCGAAATTCATTGGGGCGCAGGGAGATGACCTCCCCGTGCCAGCGCGCTTGCAAGGCCGCCATATCAATCGACAGGTCGCCGACCTCGAACAGCCGGCTCGCGTGCCGATCATTGGGGCGCGACTGCAGTGCCAGCACCCGGTCGAGCACCTTTGTGCGATCAATCGGCCCGACCATATAGTCATGTGCCCCGGCCTTTAAGGCGCGGCGGCGATCATCATGATCGTCCTGCTCAAGCACCATGGTCACATGCGCCTCTTTCGTGCGCGGATCGGCGCGCAATCGGCGGCACATCTCAAGGCCTGCGAGATCGTCCATCACCCAGTCGACAAAGGCCCACATCGGCCCTTCGACAAGTCGGCGCGGACCATCGGAATAGAGCCGATCAAAGGTGAACTGGCGGTCACCGTAGACAAAGTCGTCCTGGTTTTCAGCCAGATCGCTGGTCAGAAAAATGTTGATGACGTCCACGACCACCCCGCTTCACATGAAAGCATGGGATGGCGGCGACTTATGACGCATTCATGACGTGTTTTTGACCGCTACAGCGATCTTGTCATATTCGGAGAATTAGAGGGCGCTTAATACTGCATAAACTTGCAAAAAGTCAGGTCAAAGTCATCCCGCCATCTACGACCAAAGTCTGGCCGGTCATGTAGCTCGACAAGGAAGAGGCTAGGAACAACGCAGCGCCCGCCATCTCCTCTGGCGTGCCCGTTCGCCGCATCGGAATACCGCTGACCATGGCTTCCAACCGCTCAGGATGCTCGGTCATTACCGACGTCATTTTAGTCGGGACTAGGCCGGGCGCGATGCCGTTTACCCGGATGTCATCGCGCGCCCATGCCGCGCCAAGTGTTTTCACAAGGCTCGCCGCACCCGCTTTGGACGCTGCATAGGCTGGGTTGCCGATCACTGCATTAAACGCCGCAATAGACGAGATCACGATCATCGTGCCGCCTGTATCAGCCAAACCGGAGTGGAAAGCGCGCGCCACTTCCATCACCGAATTGAGGTTCACATCGACGACTTCATCCCAACCCTTTTGGCCAAACTCCTCGCGCCCATAACGCACTAGTCCTTGGCACTGGATCAGCACATCAGGCTCCAGCATCGCATCTGGCAAAGCATCAACAGCCGCGCGGTCCGTCACATCAAGCTGATGGTAGGTAAGGCCCGTGAAATCACTGTCCTCAGCCTCAAGGTAATCGCCCGCATCAGGCCGCGTTCCGGTGACATGCACCTCGGCCCCGCGTGCTCGAAAGCCTTGCGCAATCCCATTGCCGATCCCGCCTGATCCGCCGACCACGAGGACACGTTTGCCAGTAAAGTCGAGTGGGTCAGTCATGGTCAGGCGCTCCTTAAATTTCGCGGCTCACAACTTCCTTCATGATCTCGCTGGTGCCGCCATAGATGCGCTGCACGCGCGCGTCGCGCCAAAGCCGGGCGATGGGATATTCGTTCATGTATCCCGCCCCGCCATGCAGTTGCAGCGCGGCATCGACCATCTCCCATTGCATCTCAGTGTGCCACAGCTTTGCAGCACTGGCCTCTCCTGTGGTCAGCTCGCCGCGCAAATGGCGGGCGATGGCCCAGTCGAGATGCGCCCAGCCAACTTGCAACTTTGCCTGCAGGTCCGCGAGCGTGAACTTGGTGTTTTGAAATTCGAACACGGTGGAGCCAAAGGCTTTCCGGTCCTTGGTAAAGTTCACCGCCTCATCGAACGCGCGCTGAGATCCGCCCATGGCGGAAACGGCGATGGAAAGGCGCTCTTGCGGCAGTTCTTCCATAAGATGGATAAATCCGCGATTTTCACCGCCCAGAATGTTAGTTTTGGGCACACGCACATCGGCGAAGAACAGTTCGGAAGTGTCAGCAGAATGCTGTCCGATCTTGTCGAGATTGCGCCCGCGCTCAAAGCCTGGCGTGTCCGCATCAACCAGGATCAGCGAGGTTCCTCTCGCGCCTGCACTCGGGTCCGTCTTGGCCACCACGATCACAACATCGGCGTTCTGGCCATTGGTGATATAGGTCTTGGAGCCATTGATAACGAGGTGATTGCCATCCTCAACCGCAGTGGTCTTGATCCCCTGAAGGTCGCTGCCCGCGCCCGGCTCGGTCATGGCAATAGCGGTGATGACATCGCCAGAGATCATGCCCGGCAGATATTGCGCCTTCTGCTCGTCGCTCCCGAGGCGCTCGAAATAGTTGACGGTGATGTCGTTTTGCAGCGTGAACCCAGCCGACGAGCCCATGTAGCTAAGTTCTTCGGCGAGGACACAGTTGAACCCGAAATCAAGGCCCAGCCCGCCATGCTCCTCTGCAACCGTGGGACACAGCAAGCCCGCCTCCCCAAGCGCCTTCCAAGCAGAGCGAGGGACAACGCCCTCTTCCTCATGCTGGTCGAGGTAAGGCTCCATATGCTCAGCGAATACCTTGCGAACCGTATCACGGAAGGCTTCATGGTCTTCGTTATAGGCGGTGCGGTGGGCGACATTGAGCATTGGTGTTTCTCTTCTGAATCGTCATTTAAGTTTCTTGTTGCAATTCATGCCGCACGCACGGGTTTTGTAAAGGCCGCAAAGCCATAATTGCCTTGCGAAATTCGCATGAATGCCAGTGCGCGCTTGCAAAATGAGTAGGGCGGACACACATGCGCTGACACATGAAATCGCCCTCCCACACCGAATATCGCTCTGGCTCTGATCCACGCATCTTGCGCGATGCGCTCGGCACGTTTGCAACCGGCGTCACTGTCGTCACGTCGCTGGGCGACAATGGAGAGCCTGTGGGGCTCACCGCCAACAGCTTCACCTCGGTCAGCCTTGATCCGCCCTTGCTGCTGGTTTGCCCAGCACGCAGCGCGTCGACCACCAGCGCGCTAGAGGCGAGCGATCATTTCGCGATCAATGTCCTGCGCGCGGATCAGCGGCACATATCCACCCTGTTTGCTACCAAGGGGACGGATCGCTTTTCCGAGATCACCTTTGACACCTGCGAGCACGGGGTGCCGATCATCCACGATGCGCTGGCCAATTTTGAATGCCGCAAGCACGCGGTGCATGATGGCGGCGATCACCTGATCCTGATCGGGGAGATTACGCGCGTGCGCTTCACGCCGGAGCATGACCCGCTGCTGTATTATGGCGGTCAATATCGCAGTTTGCTTGCCGACTGATCAACTGGCCTGACACGCGCGACTATACGGCGCGAAGCCTCAAATTAGCCGACAAAAGCGCGTTCAATCACAAACTGGTTTGGCTGTGAATTGCTGCCTTCGGTAAAGCCGCGCTCTTCCAGGTCAGCCGCGTGATCCTTGATCATCGCCATGCTGCCGCACAGCATCACGCGGTCTTCCTCAGGCACGAAATGCTTGGGACCATTGCTCTTTTCAAACAATTTGCCGCTGTCAATCAGCGTTCCGATCCGGCCGGTCGTGTGGAAGTCCTCACGAGTCACCGTTGGGATATAATGGAACCTCTTGCGGTCTTCGTCTTCGAGCAAAGGATCGCCTTCAAGCTGGCTTTCCAGCAATTCGCGATAGGCCAACTCGTTCACTTGGCGCACCGAATGAACGATGAAAATCTCATCGTAGAGATTGTAGATCTCTGGATCACGGGCGAGGCTCATAAACGGCGCAAGGCCTGTGCCGGTCGACAGCATGAACAGCCGTTTGCCCGGCAGCAGAGCGTCTGTCACCAGCGTGCCGGTTGGCTTCTTGCCGAGATAGATCGGATCGCCAACCTTGATATGCTGAAGCCGAGACGTCAGCGGGCCGTCTTGCACTTTGATCGAGAGGAATTCGATCTCCTCCTCATAGCTCGGGCTGGCCATCGAGTAGGCGCGCAGCAGCGGTTTGCCGTTGTCGCCCGGCAGGCCGATCATGATAAACTCGCCCGAACGAAAACGGAAAGCCGCAGGCCGCGTAATCCGCAAAGTAAACAGACTGTCTGTCCAGTGATGGACATAGGTAACGGTCTCAACGGAAAGCGCGCCGCTTTCGGTGAACTGATCGCGATCTAAAATGAGCTCGGTCAATTAGGGCCTCGATAAATCAAATATAGCGGCCAGTCGCCATCAGCGGCGCGGCCTTGGCGCACGATGCGCCGGATGTGTCTTCGCGGCGCATTTGGCGGTTTGGTCAGCGCTCTTCAAGTGAGTTTAGCGTTCACTCCTGAAAGTCAGCCTTGGGACGATCGCCCGGCCAGTCGCCTTAAGAGGCGGGCTGAGGCAGGGCCAAAGCGACCTTTGATGCAAGCGCAGAAACTTGCCCAACAGGCGCCGGATCAGCGGGCGGGATCGGCCCTTCCTCTGGCCAAAGTGCGAGCATAGCAGTGAGCTGCGTGCGCACATCCTCGGCGCGCGGCGTGTTTAAATCCGCCGCCATTTGCCAAGCCACGCGGGTAAAACCCCATGCGTCCTGGTACTCAGCAGGATCGGTGACTTTCCCGTCGGAAACGGCGACGCTGTATTCAGCGACGGCTGTGTCCATCAGGAAGCGAATGACCTCGACCTCATCGCCGCCTGCCTTGCCGCGCACCTCGCGAAGGTTCGCCTCAGCCGCCGCCAATTGCGGCTCAATCTCCGCCGCTGGCTTGCCGGCTTCAAGCGCGGCTGACACCGCTTCGAATGGTGCCGGATCGAACCCAAGCTCCTCCAGGCCTTCGCGCTCAGAGGCGTGCGTTTCCGAAACCGGGTGGAGCAAATGCGGAGCCGCAGCCTCAGAATCGCCAGCCCGGTAGAGAGCAAGGCCCGCTGCGACATGGCCAGACATAAACGCCAGGCGATTGGGCAGTTCCAGCGCACCGACATCCGCGCCCGCTTCGCCGCCCTCGCCAGCCTCGCCGCCAGTGCCAGCTTCGCCGCTTTGTGCAGCTTCGCCGCCTTCACCGCCTTCTCCAGCGCATCCTGCCAGCCCGCTGCCCATCAGTGCGGTCGCCACGCCCAATCCGGTCCACAATTTCAGCTTGGAATTCATTGTCTCGCCTTTCGCGCAATTCTATGCTTCAAATCCTAGCCACACCGCACGCTTGTGCAACACACTATCGGGCCAAATTCTCAATGATCCTGTCGATATCCGCGATTACAGACCAGCAAGTTCTGGACACCATCACCGCGCAATTGGGCGAACTCACTTGGCAAGATGGGCGAACCACGGCGGGCAAAAGTGCCAGCGCGGTAAAGGTCAATCAGCAGGCGGTGATGAACAATGAAGCTGGCCAGGCGCTGCGCCAGACGCTGCTGCCGCATATCATCGACAACCCGGTCCTGCTGGCTGGCGCGCGGCCTCGGCGGTTCTCGCATTTCATTGTCAGCAAGACAGAAAACGGCGGCCATTACGGCGCGCATATCGACAACGCGCTGATGGGCAAAGGCGAAGGCCGGATGCGCAGCGACCTCTCCTTCACTCTGTTTCTGACCCCGCGCGATCAATATGAGGGCGGCGAGCTGGCGATCCACAATGCCGGCGCGACGCAGGAGATTGCAGGCCAAGCGGGCCAGCTGGTGCTGTACCCATCGACCAGCATTCACGAAGTACGCCCGGTCACCTCAGGCACGCGGCATGTCTGCGTCGGTTGGATCGAGAGCCTGATCGCTGACGGGCCTCAGCGCGAGCTATTATTCGATCTCGACAATCTGCGCGCCAGCCTGCGTGCGGCAGATAGCATTGACCCGGCGCTGTCGCTGACGCTCGATAAAAGCATCGCCAATCTGACGCGGATGTGGGCGCAGCCTTAAAAGCTGAGGCGCGCCATCACGCCCTGGATCAATTCCAACCGGCTTGGTCGTAAATCCGCACGGCTTGCGCTTGGCCTTTGCCAATCTCCGCCGCGTTCAGCGTGTCCGGCTTAAATTCGCCCAGACCCTCGACTGCAGATGACGCCGCGACGCTCAAGACAGCCGGATATTCATTATTGCCATTGGCGAAATATCGCTGCGCGCTTTCCTCGGTCAAATATTCGAGGAAGCGGATCGCATTCTCGCGGTTGGGCGCGTGTTTAAGCACGCCTGCGCCGCTGATATTGATGTGCGTGCCGGTCGTTTCCTGATTTGGAAAAATCACTCCGATGGCCTCCAGCACTTCGGGATTTTCCGCGTCCTGCGCCGCGTAGCGCGCGAGGTAATAGGAATTGACGATCGAGATGCGGCATTCGCCAGAGGCAACCGCTTCGATATTGGCGCTGTCATTGCCCTGAGGCGGGCGGGCAAAATTGGCGACCACGCCGCTGGCCCAGTCTTGCGCGGCCTCTGCGCCATTGTTGGCGATCATGCTGGAGAGCAGCGAAATGTTGTAAATGTTGGAGGAAGAGCGGACACAGATCGCGCCTTTGTAAGCCGCGTCGGTCAGATCTTCATAATTGGCCAAGCCTTCCGGCTCACCCGCTGCCTTGTTGTAAATGATCACGCGGGCACGGGTGGAAAGGCCAAACCACAGGCCATCGGGGTGCCGCAAATATTCCGGCAGGCGCTCGGTCAGCACATCGGACTGCGCCGCAGACAATATGCCCGCTTCCTCGGCACGCCACAGGCGGCCCGCATCGACCGTGACTAGCAGGTCTGCTGGTGAAAATTCACCTTCGCTGACAATCCGCTCGATCAAAGCATCCGCGCCTGCTTCAATGCGGTTTACGCGAATGCCGGTTTCGCGGGTGAAATCCTCATACAAGGCCAAGTCGGTGTCGTAGTGACGTGAGGAATAGAGGTTCACCTCACCGGTGATTTCGACGCCTTCGGGCGTTTCGCTATCACCGCTGGTCCCAGAGCACGCCGCGAGTGCGCCAGCCAAAATTGCTGTGAGCGCACCGCCCCAAAATCGCTTAGCCATTATGTTTCCTTGAATGCCTTATTGCGATTGATTAGCATTATAATTTAATTCCGCAAGCCTTGATGGCTCAGCTGCGATCAATCCGCCGTTGGTGCGGTCGCAAATGCCAGCACGCTTGCCGCGCGCGGCTGCACCGTCACCCGCTCCCCAATCGCAGGCGCATCCCCGCTCGCAAGCTCAATCGCCAGCTCTTCCCCGCCATCATTCGCAAGGACAATTTGCGCGCGCGCACTCGTGCGGCGAATGTCGCGAACCACCAATCCGTGTCCCTCATGCGCGCTGGTCACTTCAAAACCATCGGCGCGCAGCAGCAGCTCTAAGTTGAGGCTATCCGGGGCATCGCCCACCAAAGCGGATAGCGGCCATGTGCCAAATGCGGTCGCAATCCCGCCTTCCACGCGTTCACCGGCAATCACCTGAGCACCGCCAAAGATCGCGCCCACTCGGGCGCTGCTCGGCGTGTCATAAAGCTCGTGCGGGGTGCCAAATTGCGCGATCCTTCCGCGGTCCATAACCGCAATTCGGTCGCCAATATCCAGCGCCTCTTCCGGATCATGCGTGACCATAATCACCGTCGCTCCGCGCTGACGCAGCAGAGCGCGGCAGTCGCGGCGTAGGCTTTTGCGTAGAACAATATCGACGCTCGCAAACGGCTCATCCATCAGCAGGACCTGCGGCTCTGGTGCCATCGCCCGGGCCAGGGCTGCGCGCTGCTGCTGCCCGCCAGACAGCTCATGCGGATAACGCCCGCCCAGCCCGGCCAAACCGACCAGATCCAGCCATTCTTCGATCACATCGCTGCTATTGCGCGATTTCGGCAAGCCAAAGGCGACATTTTGCGCGATCGTCATATGCGGAAACAGGGCGCCATCCTGAAAAACCAGCCCAACGGGGCGCTTTTCCGGCGGGGGAGAGTGGCTCTCATCGGCCAGCAATTCGCCGTCAATATACACGCTTCCTTGCTGCACTGGCAGCAATCCGGCGGTGAGATTTAGCAAAGTTGACTTGCCACAGCCCGACGATCCAAGCAGACACGTGATCTCTCCTTGGGGCGCTGTGAAGCTGATGTCTTTTAACGCCCTAGTGTTACCGTAAGCATGGGCGATATGGCGAAATTCGAGGCTCAAATCTTCATTCCGGGCCAGTTGCGTTGAGCCGCCTTAGGCTCAATGCTTTGCCGCGCGCAACCGCGAAGGGTAATGGCGCAACGCTCTCGCCCGCCGCATCGTCGGGCCTCGGGGCGCTGGACCGTTGGTCGCTGGGCGCTTGGATCATTGCGGCCTTGGCGGCAATTCCGATCCTGACTATTGTGGTCTCCGCGCCGAGCGGCGGCATCGATAGCCTCCTCGAGCTCGCCTCCACCATCCTCACCAACTATCTGATCAACACCAGCGCGCTGATGCTGCTGACCGCTTTGGTCGCGGGTGTGATCGGCGTTGGCACGGCATGGCTGATCAGCGCGGCGCGCTTCCCCGGCAGGCGAATATTGGCCTGGGCCTTGGTGCTGCCGCTCGCCGTGCCCGCCTATATTGCCGCCTATATCTATGCTGATCTGCTCTCATTCACCGGCCCTGTCCAAAGCTTACTCCGCGCGGCAACCGGTTGGGCTCTTGGAGAATACAGTTTTCCTCAAATCCGCTCGCTTCCCGGTGCGGCGCTAATCCTGGGCCTCGTGCTCTACCCTTACGTCTATCTGCTCGCCCGCGCTGCCTTTTCCGCGCAAAGCCTGGGGCAGTTTCGCGCCGCTCGCAGCCTTGGCGCAGCGCCGCTGCGCGCCTTTACCCGTGTCGCTTTGCCCGCCGCCCGGCCAGCGATCGCAGGCGGCCTTGCGCTCGTCCTGATGGAGACTGTGGCCGATTTCGGCGTCGCGGAATATTTCGCTATCCCCACCTTCAGCACCGGTATTTTCCGCAGCTGGCTGGCTATGGGTGACAAGCAATTGGCGCTTAAGCTGGCGGCATTCATGCTGGTCTTCGTGATCGCGCTGGTCGTGTTTGAAGCTAGCAGCCGGCGCGGTCGCACCGACAGCCGCGATGCCGCCCGATCCGATGAAGCTCTGGTTGCGCTAAACGGATGGCAGCAAGCGCTGGCACTTACTTTCTGCGCCCTGCCCGTGCTGCTCGGCTTTGGCATCCCCGCCGCGCATCTGGTGGTTCTGGCGCTCGAGACCGGCGATCAAATGAACGCCGCTACCTTGTGGAGCTACGCGCAGGACAGCCTGACCCTTGGCCTCAGCGCGGCGCTGGTTTGCACCATAGCGGCAGTCGTCCTGGCCTTTGCTCAACGCCGGTCAAACAGCCGCATCACGCGCTTTGCCATCCGGGTGGCAACTTTGGGCTATGCCCTGCCCGGTGCGCTGCTGGCGGTGGGATTGCTCGCTCCCTTGGGCGTGTTTGACCAAGCGATCACCCGCTTCTCGCGCGACACATTTGGTTTCACGCACGGCCTGCTGCTTACGGGCACCAGCGCGATACTGATCTATGCTCTGTCAGTGCGGTTTCTGACCGTCGCGTTCAATTCGGTGAGCGGCGGGTTTGAAAAAGTCCCGCCATCACTGGATGCGGCCGCCCGCTCGCTGGGCGCGGGACCGGGAGAGGTCATGCGGCGGATCCATATCCCGCTGCTCACGCCCAGCCTCGCCGCCGCCGCTGCGCTGGTGTTCATCGACACCCTGCGAGAGCTCCCCGCGACACTTATCTTGCGGCCCTTCAACCTCGAAACTCTGGCCACGCGGGTTTACCGGCTCGCCAGCGATGAAAAGCTGGCCGAGGCGTCCACTGCCAGTCTCTTGATCCTTGCCGCAGGCCTGATCCCAGTGCTGATGCTGAACCGCGCGGCCAAGACCTAAGCGTAACCGCACGCCACTTTTCTGTCAGCCAAGCCTGTCAAATCAAACTGTCATGGGGACTTGTCCCGCGCCGCGCACTCGTCCACAAAGCCAATGATATGGCTCGTTTTCCTTTCTCCGCCATCGTCGGCCAAGACGAGATGAAGCAAGCTTTGCTGATCGCGGCGATTGAGCCAGCGATTGGCGGCGTAATGGTGTTTGGCGATCGCGGCACCGGCAAATCGACCGCTGCGCGTGCGCTCGCCAGCCTGCTCCCGCCGATCTCCTCGGTTGAGGATTGCCGCTACAATTGCTTGGGCGATCAGCGCGGCACGTGCCCTGATCCATGCACATCGGGCCGGGTGCGAAAGCGCGCGGTTCCCTTCGTTGACCTGCCGCTTGGTGCGACTGAGGACCGAGTGATTGGCGCGCTCGATCTGGAAAAGGCGCTGCGTGCGGGAGAGAAGAGTTTTGAGCCCGGATTGCTGGCCAAGGCGCACCGCGGTTTTCTCTACATCGACGAGATCAATCTGCTCGAAGATCATCTCGTCGACCTGCTGCTAGATGTCGCGGCATCGGGCGAAAATGTGGTCGAGCGCGAAGGGCTATCCGTGCGCCACCGCGCAAAGTTTGTGCTCATCGGCAGCGGCAATCCTGAAGAAGGCGAGCTGCGTCCGCAATTGCTCGACCGGTTTGGCCTGTCCGTCGAAGTTCGCACGCCGACCGAGCTTGATCAGCGCGTGGAAATTATGCGCCGCTGCGGCGAACAAGAACGCGATCCAGAGGGCTTTTCTGAGCAATGGGCGAAGGAAGAGGAAAAGATCCTGCGTCAGGTTGCGCGTGGCAAGACCAAGATTGCCAAGATGGAAACCCCGGATGCGATCATGCAGGACGCCGCTGAGCTGTGCATGGCGGTCGGCGCAGATGGCCTGCGCGGCGAATTGACGTTGATGCGGGCGGCCCGCGCTCAGGCTACCTTGGCCGGGGCAAAATCGGTCCGCCGGGAACATTTGATTGCGGTCGCGCCATCAGCCCTGCGCCACAGGCTGCGCCGAGATGTGCTTGATGAAACCGGCTCGACCGTGCGGATTGCCCGCGCGATTGACGAACTGTTCGGATGAGCGAGACGTCGGCAGCTGATGATCCGCTTGCCGATGCGCTGCTCGCTGCCCGCCTGTTCCTAATCGCTCCAGCCGCGCTGGGCGGAATGACATTGCGCGGCGGCGGCCCTGCTCGTGATGCATTGCTTGCGGCGCTAAAAAGCGCTGGTCTCACCATGCGCAAATTGCCGGCCCATGTGGATGATGAGCGATTGCTGGGCGGAGTGGATATCGCCGCCAGCCTGGCCGCAGGAAAGGCCATCTCGCAAGCTGGAATTTTGACGGAGGCTGCCTGTGCGCGCGCCGCTTTACTGGTGCCGATGGCGGAGCGCATGCCTGATGCGCTGGCTGGCAAGCTCTCGCAGGTTTTCGATTGCGCCGGAGAGAGCGCTCCCAATGGCCTCATCTTGCTCGATGACGGAATTGATCCAGAGGAAGCACCGAGGCTCTCTCTGACCGAGCGCCTCGCCTTTCAGGTAGACCTGTCCCAGTCGCAGTTCCACGGCACGGCCATTCTGCCACCCGCGTCAAAAGGGATTCCGCTCTCGCAAGTGGACACGCTGAGCGAGGAAGCGCTCACGGCGCTTACGCAAACGGCGGCAGCATTTGACATCCACACCGTGCGACCCTTGCTGTTCGCTCAAACTACCGCCCGCGCCCATGCCAGCCTGTTTGGACGCAGCGAGGTAAGCGAGCAGGACCTCAAAGCCGCCGTTCGTCTGGTCTTGGCGCCGCGCGCGCTGCACTTGCCGCAAACGAGTGAGAACGAACCCGAGCCTCCACCGGAGACACCAAAGGATCAGCCACAAAATGACAAGTCAGCGGACAATTCCGACCCCGGCGAGCGGGATCTCGATGATATTCTGGTTGAGGCCGCGCAGGCAGCGATCCCAGCCGATCTTTTGGCTCAGCTAACCAGCGGCAAGGCAAAGCGTCCGGCGCAAGGCAGCGGGGCCGGGCAAAAGCGCAAATCCGCGCTGCGCGGCAAGCCCTTGGGCATCCGCCCCGGTCTGCCCCGGGGCGGCGCGCGCCTAGCCTTGGTCGACAGCCTGAGGGCAGCCGTCCCATGGCAACCCATGCGGCGGCGCGAACGAGTAGGCGCTGGCGGCGAAGACAGCGGCGCGATCATCATGCGCAAGGGCGATTTGCGCGTGAAACGCTTTGAAGAGCGCATGGGCAAGGTCACCATTTTTTGCGTCGATGCCTCTGGTTCGGCAGCGGCTGCGCGTCTGGCGGAGGCAAAAGGCGCGGTCGAACTGATGCTGGCTCAAGTCTATGTCACCCGCAGCGAGGTCGCCTTAGTTGCCTTTCGCGGAGAAAGTGCAGAATTGCTGCTGCCGCCAACTCGCTCGCTAACTCGGGCGCGGCGTGCTCTGGCGGAATTGCCCGGCGGCGGCGGCACGCCTCTGGCCAGCGGGCTCAATATCGCGCACGAGCTCGCCGATATGATCGCTGCGCGCGGACGCACACCTAGCCTAGTGGTGCTGACCGATGGCAGGGGCAATATCGCCGCCGATGGCTCGCCAGGCCGGGCGCAGGCGAGCGAGGATGCACAGGCTGCGGCGAAAGCCATTCATTCAGCGGGCTATGAAGGGCTGGTGATCGATATTGCCGCCCGCCCCGGGCCGCACGCGCCGGAGCTCGCAAAAACCATGGGCGCGCGTTTTCTCGCCTTGCCGATGGCGGACGCAAAGATGCTGCACAAGGCGATATCAGCCGCGACCACAGCCAACGCGCAAAACACCAAGACAGCAGCATGAGCCGCCCGCTCGAATGGGAGCGCGACGGGCTGATCTGGCCCCACCGCGAGGCGAGCGAATTTGTGAGCGTCGGGCGAACCCGGTGGCATGTTCAGCGCATGGGCAAAGGCCCGGTTATTCTGCTGCTGCATGGAACCGGCGCATCGTGCCATTCCTGGCGAGGCGTCATGCCGCCACTTGCCAAGAAGCACAGTGTGATCGCGCCCGACCTGCCGCGCCACGCCTTCACCACCGGCCACCCGCCAGAGGTGATGGCGCTGCCAAGCATGGCGCGGGCTCTATCCAGCCTACTGAGCGAATTAGACGTCGAGCCGGACCTAATCGTCGGCCACTCAGCGGGAGCGGCCTTGGCCCTGCAACTGGCACTAGATCGCGGCCTTGGCGTGCCAGTGGTTGGGCTCAACGCTGCGCTGCGCCCGTTTCCGGGTCTCGCGGCGCAGCTCTTTCCTGCCTTTGCGAAACTGTTGTTCGTCAATCCTCTGGTGCCGCGATTGTTTTCCAAAAGCGTTGCGCGCGCCGAGGATGCAGAGCGGTTCTTGACGCGGGCCACTCAGTCCAGAATCGATGCTGAGGGGATGGCTTGTTACGCCGCCCTGCTGCGCAACAGCCGGCACACAAAAGGCGCGCTTTCGATGATGGCCAATTGGGACTTGCCCGCGCTACAATCGCGCCTGCCGCAGGTGAACAATCCGGTCCTGTTGGTGCATTCAGAGCGTGACAATGCGGTGCCGGTTTCGGCCGCACGCGAGGCGACGGAAGTTCTGCCCAATGCACGGCTTGAGGAACTGCCAGCGCTCGGCCATCTAGCGCACGAAGAGGACCCCAAAAACGCCGCGCGGATGATTGCCGCCTTTGCTGAGCTTCATGGCGTTGGCGGCCAGCGGTAAGGAGAACGCGGATGGAAGGCCACAATTACGGTTGGATTGAAATCGTCTTCTTTTACGGAATCGCGCTTGGCTTTGCCGGATGGCAATATTGGTCGGTCAGCAAATCACTGGAGGAAGACCGCGCGAAGCGCCGTCAACGCGAGGCAGAGGAAGCGGCCGCGAAAGAAGCTGATAGCAGTAGCGATACCGCCGACTAGAACTTGCGGCGCGGCATCCGGAACGGCAGCATAAACTGCACAATTGGCGATGCATAACGCCGCAGGTCGAGGCTTTCCTGAACCGCAATCACCGGCTCACCGTAGACCCGCGAAGAAACTGTTGAGCGCGCATAAAACGGGGTGTCCTCCCAGGTTTTGTCGACCTTAGCCTCGCCTTTGTCCGCGCGCGTTCGGCGCTGGACCTGCCATTTGCTGTTGGGCAAATCCGCCATCATTGGCAATTCATCCTGAGCGGGAACGCCATGCTGATCAAATCGCAAGGCGCTGGCAAAGCGCGAGCCATCGGCACGCTCGCCCTCATAGCAAACCACCGCCCCATCAGACAGATGCGCGCGCGACCAATGCCAGGATCGAAACCCCTCTTCGAGCGATTCCGTCCCGCGATTATGATCAATATATCCGCTGCCGCTCCATGAGATATCGGGGTCGTTCATTTCCACCACGATCCGGGCGCGTGGGGCGAGACATTGCCAGATGTGCTTTTCCTCTGGGTCAAGCGCAAAACCGACCGGGTTGAGCATTTCCGGCACCACGCGAACGCGCCCGCGCACTGGCCTGCGCCAGGGAATGCCCAGCCGCTTGTCCCGCTCCGCAATATCAATCTCCAGCGCATCGCCAGTCCATCGCACGCTGCTCGGTCCGATGCTAAGAATCTTGGCGTCGCGCGAGACATTGTCTGCCGGGCGCTCAGTCATCGCCCAGCGGGCCTGAGGCCCATACAGCGCGACGTTCAGCGAGGCGTGATCTTCTGGATGCCCGCGCCCACTCGCTTTGTAATAGGGCGAGAAGACACTGCCCAAAAAGGCGATGATGGTCAGGCCGTGCTTTCCGTCGTCGCTGATCGCGTCGATGTACCACCAGGAATAGCCGCCCGGTGGAACCGGCGCATCGAAGCGAGGTCCGAGCTCACCGTGTTGGCAGCCAGTCGCCCGCTTAAGGCGGCCATAGGCACGCCCGCTCCGGGATGGGTCGCCCCGCCCGTGCAATAAAGCCCCGGGATCTTGGTCTTTGGCCCTTGCCTCTGGAACGATGCCGCCCAGCCGTGCGACGCCCGGCCGTACAGCGCTCCCCCCGTCGACGGGAACAGCTTCGCCCAGGTCTGCGGCGTCGCCAAGGAGCTCGGCATGGCCTCCTCCAGCTCGAGACCGCAGCGCGTCAGGCTTGCCCTCATCTGCTCGGTGCATCGTTCGATCTCCTGCTGTGTGTAGGTGTGGGTGTCGCCATTGGCGGGTGCGTTGACGATGATTTGAATGCGCTCACGCTGGTCATTGGCCGCGCCGCCCGCATGCGCTTTGGCGCTGCGATCTTGCGCGCAAACATAAACGGTTGGGTTGCTGGGAACCTGACCGCTCGCGATCTCATCAAACTCGCGGCGGTAGTCAGGCGAGAAAAAGACATTGTGATGCTGCAGCGCAAAGCCAGACGTCTTGGCATGGGCAAACCAAACGCAGGCGGAAAGCGAGCGTTTTTGCGGCGCCAGCGGAGGCACCGCGCGGGCCGCATCATGGCCGAACTTTCCAGACGAAAGCGCCGCGGGATCGGCGTTGCAGATGATCCGATCCGCCGCGATATGCTCGCCGGATACCAGCCTGACCCCGCTCACTGCGCCGCGATCCGTCAGCACCTCGGCCACCGGTGTTTCAAACCGGAAGCGTGCGCCTTTGCTCTCGGCGATCTTGCGCAAAGCGTTGGCGAGAGCGTTCATGCCGCCCTCGATCAGCCACACGCCCTTCGCCTCAACATGCGCGATCAGCATCAAGGTGGCAGGGGCAAGGTAAGGCGAGGATCCGCAATAGGTTGAATAGCGCGCAAACAATTGCCGCAGGCGCTGATCCTTAAAGTGTTTGCCCAGCGCGCTCCACAGACTTTCGAACGGCTTCATCGCCGCCATCTCTGGCAGGCGGCTCAGGCCAATCCGCCACATCATCGGCAAGGGCGTGCTAGCCTTTGCCCCGCGCATAAATGGCTCGTCGAGTACATTGTATATCCGCGCGGCTTCCGTTCTGAAGGCGCGGTAACCCGCCGCAGCATCAGCGCCTGCAAAATCGCCGATCGCCTGCTCGCTGCGCAAAGGGTCGGCAAACAGATCGAGGTGCGTGTCATTGTCCCAAGCATGGCGCGCCAGCACCTCTACCTGCTGAATTTTCACGTAATCTTCCAGCCGGGCCCCGCAAGCGCGGAAAACCTCGTCAAACACATCGCGCATGGTGAAAACGGTTGGGCCCGCGTCGATAGGCTGGCCATCCACCTCGACCCGACGAGCCTTCCCGCCGGCCCAGACCTCTTTTTCCAGCACCGTTACATCGTGTCCGCGCGCAGCGAGGAGCGCGGCACTCACCAGCCCGCCAATTCCTGCACCGATTATCACGACTCGCGCGCTCAAAGGCATCTCTCCTGTGCAATATGATTGACCTTTACACTCAATATGTCCAATCTTTTGGACAGATGTTGCTCAATTGGATCAAAAACTAATGGCGTCTGTGACGCTGCGTGAGCGTTGGGCGGCGCGCCGCAATGCCGTGATCGGCAATACCAGTTTTCAACATTGGACCGCGCGCATTCCGTTCATGCGCAGCGTCGCTCGCAAGCGGGCGGCGGGCATGTTCGATCTGATCGCAGGCTTTGCTTATTCCAAAATCCTGTTTGCGATGGTCGAGAGCGGTCTGATCGACCACCTTACAAAAGGCGCGAGTGAACTCAGCGAGATTGCGCGCTTTGCGGAGCTTGAACCCTTCGCTGCGGAGCGATTGCTGCGTGGGGCAGCAGCCCTTGAATTAGTGGAGGAAGTGGCACCCGGCCGCTGGATGCTGGGCGAACAAGGGGCGGCGCTGCAAAGCAATGCCGGGGCCAAGGCGATGATCCGTCACCACCGCCTATTGTACCGCGACCTGACCGAGCCGCTCGACCTGCTGCGCAAGAACCGCAGCGAGCCCACAGAGTTATCGCAATATTGGTCGTATGCGGGCGCATTGCACGGCCATGCGGAGCGCGGCGATGAGACCGCCGAGTATTCCGAGCTTATGGCCACATCTCAGCACTTTGTTGCTGAACAAGTGCTCTGCGCCTTCTCGTTTAGCGGCGTTGGGTCGTTGCTTGATGTCGGCGGAGGACATGGCGCATTCCTAAAAGCCATCGGAGCGGCCCACCCAGAGCCGCGACTCGGCCTGTTCGACTTACCTGAAGTGGCCGATGCAGCGCGCGACTCGCTGATCCAGGAGCTCGGCGCAGAGCGAATAACAGCGCATGGCGGCAACTTCTTTGAAGACACGATACCCACAGGTTACGATCTCATCACGCTCAGCCGCATTTTGCACGATCATGATGACGAACCGGCTCTAAAATTGCTGCGCAACATTCGTGCAGCATTGCAGCCTGGAAAACGCCTGTTGATCGCCGAACCCATGGCCGGTGTGCGCGGCGCAAAGGGCATGGGGGATGCATTTTTCGGGCTTTATCTATGGGCGATGGGATCTGGCCGCCCGCGCAGCGCGTCGGAAATCCGCGCCATGCTGAGCGCAGCTGGCTTTTCCAGCTCACGCGTCATTTCAACACCCCAGCCAGTTGTGTCCGGCGCCATCGTCGCGACAGCCTGACAACTAACTGTCTTGTTTATTTGACACTATGTGTTGTTAGGCGTACTTGACAGTCAGGGGAAGCACCCCTCCACTGTTGATCGTAGACATTGCGACAAAGGGGAAGAGGACCAGATGGAAGCATTGGCTGTCACACTTGAGGGACCAGAGCGCTTAGCGCTCCGGACGCTTGAGCTGACCGCTCAAAAGCCTTCCGATGTCCTCGTAGAAACAGCATTTAGCGGCATAAGCGGCGGCACTGAAAAGCTGCTCTGGAACGGGCAAATGCCTGAATTTCCAGGGATGGGTTACCCGCTGGTGCCAGGGTACGAATCGGTTGGCCGCATTGTCGATGCGGGCGCTGAGGCCAAATCGCGAATCGGCGATTGGGTGTTTGTGCCAGGGGCCAATTGCTACACTGAGGCACGCGGATTGTTCGGCGGAACATCGCAGCGTCTGGTCGTCTCATCCACCCGCGCCTTCACCGTTTCCGAGTCGCTGGGCGATGCAGGCGTACTGCATGCACTTGCCGCAACCGCGCTTCACGCGATCAATGGCGGCACACCGCCCGACCTTATTATAGGCCACGGCGTATTGGGCCGTTTACTGGCGCGTCTAACAATCGCGCTCGGCCATGCTGCGCCGACAGTTTGGGAAACACACGCCGGTCGCCGCGAAGGCGGATCAGGCTACAGCGTGATTGCACCCGATCAGGATGAGCGGCGCGACTATGCATCAATCTATGATGCGAGCGGCGATGAAAAACTGCTCGACACGCTGATCACGCGCCTTGCCAAAGGTGGAGAGATCACCCTCGCCGGTTTTTATTCCAAGCGTTTGAGCTTTGATTTTGCCCCCGCTTTCATGGCTGAGGCGCGCCTGCGCATCGCCGCTGAATGGCAGCCAGACGATCTCACGCAAACTTGCGCGCTGATCGAAAGCGGCAAGCTCGACCTTTCCGGATTGATCAGCGACCGGCGCTCTGCCGCCGATGCATCAGAGGCTTACCCACGCGCATTCGGCGATCCCGACTGCCTAAAAATGGTTCTCGATTGGAGGGGCTGCGCATGACAATGCTCGAAACACAGGCTGAAGCACTGCGTGAAGAGGCTGACCAAGAGCCCGATCCCGTTCACACCGGCGAAGTGACCAGCGAAACGCAGGTTATCGCGATTTACGGCAAAGGCGGATCGGGCAAGAGTTTTGCGCTTTCGAACTTGAGCTACATGATGGCGCAGCAGGGCAAACGCGTGCTGCTGATTGGCTGCGATCCGAAATCAGACACCACTAGCCTGCTGTTCGGCGGCAAGAGCTGCCCGACGATCATTGAAACCTCGTCGAAGAAGAAACTGGCCGGCGAAGAAGTGAACATCGAGGATGTCTGCTTCCAGCGTGACGGCGTGTTCGCCATGGAGCTTGGCGGGCCAGAGGTTGGTCGGGGCTGCGGCGGACGCGGCATCATTCACGGCTTTGAACTTCTGGAAAAACTCGGCTTTCACGAATGGGGCTTTGACTATGTCCTGCTCGATTTCCTTGGCGATGTGGTGTGCGGGGGCTTCGGCCTGCCGATTGCGCGCGACATGTGCCAAAAGGTGATCGTGGTCGGCTCGAACGACATGCAATCCCTCTATGTCGCCAACAATGTTTGTCATGCGGTTGAGTATTTCCGCAAAATGGGCGGCAATGTCGGTGTGGCCGGCATGATTGTGAACAAGGATGACGGCACCGGTGAAGCGCACGCTTTCGCAGAAGCGGTCGGCATCCCGGTTCTGACAGCCATTCCGGCTGACGAGGACATCAGGCGCAAATCCGCAAATTATCAAATCATTGGCAAGCCTGATGGCGAATGGGGCAGTCTGTTTGAGACGCTGGCAAGCAATGTCGAGACCGCTCCTCCATTGCAGCCAAGCCCGCTTGATCAAGACGGTCTGTTGGGTCTGTTTTCGCCTGAAGAAACGGGCGGAAATATCACGCTCGTCCCCGCCACCCAGGCCGATATGCGCGGCGGCGTGTTCGAAGAAAAGCCATCGCTGGAGGTCATTTACGACGAAATCTGATGACAGACGCTCCCGCCTCGAACCCTGATATGGGCCGCAATCGCGACACGCTCGATCTGGCTGCGCCAGCGCCTGGAGGTGGCGCGTGCTCCAGCGGCGAGACCATGCGCGAGGCCGCGCGCGCTGCTGGCAAGAGCGACATTCTCGATCAATACGAGGCCGACTATCCAGTCGGTCCGCACGACCAACCGCAAAGCATGTGCCCAGCCTTCGGGTCGCTCCGAGTGGGCCTTCGCATGCGCCGCACAGCAACCGTGCTTTCAGGCTCAGCCTGCTGTGTTTACGGCCTCACCTTCACCTCGCATTTCTACGGTGCGCGGCGGACGGTGGGCTATGTCCCGTTCAGCAGCGAGACGCTGGTCACGGGTAAGCTGTTTGAGGACATCAAGGAAGCGGTCGAGGACCTCGCTGATCCAGAGCAATACGACACCATTATCGTCACCAATCTGTGCGTTCCCACCGCAAGTGGTGTGCCGCTGCGGCTGCTGAAGAAGCAGATCAATGGCGTACGCATCGTCGGCATTGATGTGCCTGGCTTTGGCATTCCCACCCATGCCGAGGCGAAAGACGTACTCGCTGGCGCGATGCTGCAATATGCGCGCGAGGAAGTGGCCGCTGGCCCCGTTGCTGCGCCCGCAGAGCGCACTGACAAGCCGAGCGTTACCTTGCTGGGCGAGATGTTCCCGGCTGATCCTGTTGGCATCGGACAAATGCTGGAGCCGCTGGGATTGGCCGCTGGCCCGGTTGTGCCAACGCGCGAATGGCGCGAGCTGTATTCCGCGCTTGATTGCGCGGTCGTTGCCGCAATCCACCCGTTCTACACCGCCAGCATCCGCCAATTTGAAAAGGCTGGCCGCCCAGTCATCGGCTCCGCCCCTGTCGGCGCGGACGGCACCGCCGCATGGCTCGATTCTTTGGGTCAGACTTTGGGTCTCGCACAAAGCAAGGTCGACGGCGTCAAAGACACAATGGTCGGCGCGATCAAAGGCGCACTCGCCTCTGCTCCGATCAATGGCCGCATCACGGTGTCCGGCTATGAAGGATCCGAGCTGCTCGTCGCCCGCTTGCTGATCGAAAGCGGCGCGGATGTGCCTTATGTCGGCAGTGCATGCCCGCAAACGCGATGGTCCGATCCGGACCGCGAATGGCTGGAGGCGCATGGTGTGCGGGTGAACTTCCGCGCCAGCCTTGAAGAAGACATTGCGGCGATTTCTGAATTCCGTCCCGATCTTGCGATTGGCACCACTCCGGTGGTCCAACATGCCAAGGCGAAAGCAATTCCCTCGCTCTACTTCACCAACCTCATCTCTGCTCGGCCCCTGATGGGTCCCGCAGGCGCAGGCAGTTTGGCCCAAGTCATCAATGCGGCAATGGGCAACAAGGCCCGGTTCGATAAAATGCGCGATTTCTTCGAAGGGGTCGGCACCGAGCACGCAGCGGGCGTTTGGGAAGACACGCCGATTGATCGTCCGAAATTCCGCAAGAAATACGCGGCACTCAATGAAGCGGCCCGTAAAGCGGCCGAGGCGGTGGGTACATGACCCTCGTTCTCGATCACGATCGCGCTGGCGGATATTGGGGCGCCACTTACGTCTTTACGGCGGTCAAAGGCCTGCAAGTCATCATCGATGGCCCGGTCGGGTGCGAAAACTTGCCGGTCACATCCGTGCTGCATTACACCGATGCCCTTCCCCCGCATGAACTACCCATCGTGGTCACGGGTCTGGGCGAAGAAGAGCTGGGCAAAACAGGCACGGAAGGCGCGATGAAGCGCGCTTGGGAAACGCTCGATCCAGAACTGCCTGCGGTTGTAGTCACTGGCTCCATCGCTGAGATGATTGGCGGCGGGGTGACGCCAGAAGGCACCAATATCAAACGGTTCCTGCCGCGCACAATCGATGAAGATCAGTGGGAAAGTGCCGACCGCGCGCTCACCTGGCTGTGGACCGAATTTGGGCCGAAGAAGACGCCCAAGCCGCGCGTTCGGAAAGAAGGCGAGAAGCCGCGCGTCAACATAATCGGCCCGTCCTATGGCATGTTCAACATGCCCTCTGACCTCGCCGAAATCCGGCGCCTGATCGAGGGGATTGGCGCAGAAGTTGGCATGGTCTTCCCGCTCGGAAGCCATCTGGCCGATATTCGCCAGCTTGGTATGTCAGACGCCAATGTCTGCATGTACCGCGAGTTTGGCCGCAATCTGTGCGAGACCTTGGAGCGGCCCTATTTCCAAGCACCGGTCGGGCTGTCCTCAACCACCAAATTCCTACGCGCCTTGGCCGCAGAGCTGGGCCTCGATCCAGAGCCGTTTATCGAGCGCGAAAAGCACACCACGATCAAGCCATTGTGGGATCTGTGGCGCTCGGTCACGCAAGATTTCTTTGGCACCGCAAACTTTGGGATCGTAGCAAACGAAACCTATGCGCGCGGCATCCAGCATTTCCTCGATGACGACATGGGCCTGCCATGCGCCTTCGCCTTTTCGCGCAGCGCAGGCGTCAAACCCAAGAACGAAGATGTGCGCGCAGCCATTGCCGCCAACCCGCCGCTCGTGGTGTTCGGCAGCTATAATGAGCGGATGTATATGGCTGAATGCGGTGCGCGCGGAATTTATATTCCTGCAAGCTTCCCCGGGGCGGCCATCCGCCGCCACACCGGCACACCGTTCATGGGCTATTCCGGCGCAACCTACCTCGTTCAAGAGGTGTGCAACGCGCTGTTTGATGCGCTGTTCCACATCCTGCCGCTGGGCACCGAGATGGACAAGGTGCCCGCAACGCCGGCGCGCGAGCTGACCGAGCTGACCTGGGACGATGCCGCCAAAACCAAGCTTGATGAGCTGGTTGAAGCGCAGCCGGTCCTGATCCGCATTTCCGCTGCCAAGCGCCTACGCGATGCCGCCGAACGGTCAGCGCGCAGCCGCGGCAACACCATCGTCACCGCGGATTGCTTCGCGGACGCTCTTCTCGAAGGAGAAAGCGCATGATGAGAACCGAGCGGACTAACCAGTTTACAAGATTGCCTGGAAACAGGCTCCCAAATCCACGTGGGGGATCACGCGGGGATATCGTCGGGGGCAGTTATGCCCTCACTCCAACAACTGAATACGGAGAATACCGATGAACGATCCGGCTGATCGCCCGAGCGTTGGCACGTATCTGACCGACGAAGAAGCCAAGGAGATCCATAAAGCATTTATGGGCACCTTCGCTCTTTATGTCGGCATTGCTGTTGTCGCTCACCTTTTGCTTTGGATTAACAAGCCTTGGCTTCCGATCCCCTAATAATCAAAAGATAGGAATTACCTATGTGGAGAATTTGGCATCAATTTGATGTTCGCCGGGTGCTTGTTGCCCTGCATGTGGGCTTGGCTGTGCTGGCCTTTAGCATCCACTTCATTCTGCTTAGCACGGACCGCTACAACTGGCTCGATGGGCCTAGTTCGGGGGCGTCACAAGCAGCTGCAGTGATCGAAAGCTCGGAAGCCTCCGGCTAGTCGAGCTTTCACAAGTGTGGAGGCAGGTTCGCCTGCCTCCAACAACTTAACGAACACGAGAAGAACCTGCCGTCTTGGTGGGGAGGATGGATTTATGCTCCTTAGTTTCGAGCGCAAATACCGTGTGCGTGGCGGTACCTTGATCGGAGGTGACCTCTTCGATTTCTGGGTAGGGCCATTTTACGTCGGATTTTTCGGGGTCACAGCGGCTATCAGTGCGCTGCTTGGGACCATGTTGATCTTTGCCTCTGCGGCTCAGGGGCCAACCCTGAACCCGTGGCTGATCTCAATCGATCCTCCAGCTATTGAAGCCGGTCTTAAGCTGATGCCGCTCAATGAAGGCGGCTATTGGCAAGTCATTACAGCCTGCGCGATCGTGGCCTTTGGGTCGTGGGCGCTGAGGCAAGTTGAGATATCGCGCAAGCTGGGCATGGGGCTGCACGTCCCGTTCGCATTCAGCTTTGCCGTGCTCGCTTACGTGACCCTGGTGGTTATTCGCCCCGTCTTGATGGGCGCATGGGGCCACGGTTTCCCATACGGGATTTGGACCCACTTGGATTGGGTCTCTAACGTCGGCTACCAATATGTGAACTTCCACTACAATCCGCTGCATATGATCGCGATCACGTTCTTCTTTACGACGTGTCTTGCGCTCGCTTTGCACGGCTCGCTGGTGCTCTCTGCGGTGAACCCTGAAAAGGGCACTGAGGTGAAATCGCCAGAATATGAAGACACCTATTTCCGTGATTTCATCGGCTATTCGGTCGGCACTTTGGGCATTCACCGGGTCGGTCTGATCCTGGCGCTAAACGCTGGGTTCTGGAGCGCGGCCTGCATCGTGATCGCTGGCCCGCTTTATGTCGGCAGCTGGGTCGAATTCTGGGATTTCTGGAAAGCCATCCCGATCTGGTCTTGAGGAGAACCTGATAATGCTACGCTATCAAAATATCTTCACTCAAATCCAGGTCAAAGCGGCCCCTGAAATGGGCGTTGCTCTGCCGGCTGGAAACGAAGATCGTATCAACCAAACCTTCTACAGCTATTGGGCGGGCAAGATTGGGCAGGCTCAGATCGGACCGTTCTATCTCGGATGGCTAGGCATGATCGCCCTCGCTTTTGGTGGTGCAGCGATTGTGATCATCGGCCTAAATATGGCCGCGCAGGTCAATTGGAGCCCGCAGGGTTTCATGCGCGAGTTCTTCTGGCTCTCACTTGATCCTCCCGGTCCGGAATATGGCTTCAGCCCAATTGTCCCGCTGAATGAGGGCGGCTGGTTCATCATGACCGGCGCGTTCCTAACCATCTCAGTATTGTGCTGGTGGGCGCGGACCTACACCAGAGCGAAAGCGCTGGGCATGGGTATGCATATTCCATGGGCCTTTGCGAGCGCGATCTGGTTGTTCCTGGTGCTCGGTTTTATCCGTCCATTGCTAATGGGCAGCTGGGCCGAGGCGGTGCCATATGGCATTTTCTCGCACCTTGATTGGACCAACAATTTCTCGCTGATTTACGGGAACCTGTTCTACAATCCGTTCCACGCTTTATCGATCGTGTTCCTCTATGGCTCGGCCCTGCTGTTTGCCATGCACGGCGCGACAATCCTGGCGGTTGGCCGCTATGGCGGTGAGCGCGAGATCGAGCAGATCACCGATCGCGGCACAGCATCAGAGCGAGCCGGACTGTTCTGGCGCTGGACGATGGGTTTCAATGCCACGATGGAATCAATCCACCGCTGGGCTTGGTGGTTCGCAGTGCTGACGACCTTCACTGGCGGTATCGGCATTCTGCTGACCGGCACAGTGGTCGACAATTGGTACCTGTGGGCTCAGGAACATCATTACGCACCAGAATAACGAGTAGTCAGGCTTAGCGGCCCGAGCGGGCCCCCGCCTCCTCTCCCGACGGGTAGAGCTCGCTAAAAAGGGAACCCGGCTCCTGTTTCTGATCAGGGGCCGGGTTTTTCTTTGCCTTCAGAGAATCTGAGTTGCGGCGCGCTCGCGCGCCGGCGGTCAAGTGCCTAGTCTTGGCCAGAGCGTGCGGCGAGCCTAGCGCGCAAATCAATGAGATGCAGCGGCAGCGAAAGCGCCAGCGGCAATGCCACCCAATACCACGCGGCTCCAACAAGAGCGGCCCTCACCCCAAACACCAAAAACACCGCCGGTCCAAGCAGAGCGAGGATCTCGCCCCATGTCCAGCCACGTGACTTGAGCCACAGCGCCTCACACGCAAGCACCGCGAGCACAAGATCGGCGGCGTATCCAGACTGGAAAAAACCGCTCATCATGGATGAAAAATCAGCCAAACGGGCCATTCAGCTCAACCACTTGCCAATTGAGCGCTCCGGCAATCGTTACCCAGATTAGATAGGGCACCAACAACAGGCTGGCCGTCTTTGAATATCGGTGGGAATAGATAATGAGCGCGAGGATCGACAACCACAGCAGCAAGAGCTCGATGAAAGCCAGGTCTGGTCGCTGGATCCTGAAGAAGATCAGGCTCCAGGTGATATTGAGAAACGCGTTGAGCGAGAACAAACAAATCAGCACGTCCGATACACGGCGGGTGGGTGCCGCCAGCCAAGCGGAAACGGCCGATGCGGTCACAAAGGCGAAAATAATCGTCCAGGCGATTGGAAACAACTGATCAGGCGGGTTCCAGCTCGGCTTTTCAAGCGACTGATACCACGGGCCAAGATCAGTGATCGTTGCGCCCAGCATCGCCACCGCAATCGCAGCAATGCTGGCGATGACGACCGGTAAAACCCAGACTTTACCCATTAAGCAGCCGCCTTCAGCCCCAGCAGATGCGCGCAATCCTTCAGGAATATTCGGACATGCGCCATCGGTTTGGAGCGCACCAGCCGCTTGTTCATATAGGCCTGCCAGGTCAGCTGCTGCACGTCCTTATCGGCGCACATGGTCACAAACCGCTCGCGCCGTTTGTCGCTGGAATACCAGAAATATTGCATAATCCCGAGGACCCAGAACACTTTGCCGTGCTCTTTCATAAAGTGCTTGCGCGCCTGTCGCAGGGCTTTGACCTCGCCGGTCGCCAGAAACGCCTGTGCGGCTTCCGCTACATAGCGTCCGCCGATCATAGCGTAGTAAATGCCCTCACCCGATGCCGGGGCAACAATGCCCGCCGCATCGCCAGCGACGATCACGTCGCGGCCATTGTCCCAGCGTTTGAGCGGTTTGAGCGGGATCGGTGCGCCCTCCCTGCGAACCGTCTCGCATTTGGCCAGGTCGAGCTCATTGCGCATAGTCGTCACCGCGCCGCGCAGTGAAAAGCCCTTGTTCGCGCTGCCCACGCCAATGCTGGCAGTTTTGCCATGCGGGAACACCCAGGCGTAGAAATCAGGCGAGAGCTTGCCCTGATAGAAAACGTCACAGCGTGTCGGATCATAGGCGTCATTCGCATGCTCAGGGGATTGGATAATCTCGTGATAGGCGAACACGCATGGGATCTTTTCAGCGCCCGGAATGCTTTGTTTCGCAACAGCTGAGCGGGCACCATCCGCGCCGATCACGAGCCGCGCGCGCACTTGCTCAATTTCGCCGCCGCGCTCCCGGCGAAAGCGCACGATCGTGCCTTCCTCCTCATCACGCTCAATCCGCTCAAAGGTCGCTTGCAGACGCTCTGCGCCGCTTTTCACCGCGCGCTCGCGCAGCCATTCGTCAAACTCTTCGCGGTCGACCATGCCGACATAGCCAATCTCGCCAACTGGCATATCGACGGCGCGGTTCGAAGGCGCGATCATGCGCGCTGAACGCGCGCGTGCGACGAGCAAGCTCTGCGGAATTTCGAAATCTTCCATCAAGCGCGGGGGCACCGCACCGCCGCACGGCTTGATCCGCCCGCCCCGCTCCATCAGCAGGACCGAATGACCGGCCCGGGCCAAATCATCAGCCGCCGTCGCCCCAGATGGGCCGCCACCAACAATGACAGCATCATAGATCGTCTCAGTCATGCGAACACCTGTTTTTGCGAGGAACGAATGGGGCGAGTGGCGCGCAGTGCCAGCCCCGCAGCGATGATGAATAGCCCGGCTTCGAGCGCGAAAATAAGTTGGAAGGCATCGCCGTCACCCTGATTGGCGCGGCGGGCGAAATCGACACCGAGCGCGCCGAGAAGGCCCCCCAGACCAAAGGCGATCGCCTGGCTTGCGCCCCACACGCCCATGCGCACGCCTTCTCGGGTTTTCTTTCCCGATCCGGCAAGGCCCATCATCGCGCCGATAGCGGCAACCGCGAACACGCCGTTGCAAAACCCGAGCGCAAAGACATTGGCAGCGAGCGGCCATCCCGGCCCGTAAACAGCGGCCATAGCGAGGCCCGCTAGGGCAATGGCGGACCCGATACAGCCAGTGACAATCCAGAGCTTGAGATCGACCGGCATGCGCCCGGCAAATGCGCTGCCGCCAATGCCAGCCAGGATCATGCCGAGCAGAACGCCGCCATGCTGCATGCTCGAAAGCTGGGTCGAGGCGCCGGGTGACATATCAAAAACGAGGCCAGCAAACGGCTCCAGGATCAGATCCTGCATGCTGTAGGCCAGCATTGAGACGAAGATGAATACAGTGAAGCGGCGCGCGGCGGGTTCAGCATAGATCTCTGCCAGCGCTGCGCGAAAATCCGGGGTCGGGTCGTCCTTGGCGGTCTCAGCGAAGACCTGCCGCGCGGGCTCCAGCCGGATAACAGCCAGCGCTGTGGCAATCACCGCAGCGATAGCGACGCCGCTCGCGACACTAACCAAGCGATCTGGCGAAAACGGCTCATTGGGAACAGCGGGCTTAAGCAACGTGCCAGCGGTCGCAGCGGAAATGACAATCCCGGCGACCATCATGATCCATGTGGTCGCCGCAGCAGCCGCGCGCCGTCCCGGAGCAACGCCGGAGGCGAGCAGCGCCAGAGCAGAAGTTCCGCTCGCACCCACGCCTGCACCAATCAGAGTGAAGCCCAGAATCGCGAGTCCAATCGCAAAGCTGCGATTGCTGTCCATCAGTACAGTCGCATTGATTGCCAGCATCGCCCCAGCGGCGAGCACTATGATGCCGCCCAAGATCCAAGGCGTACGCTTGCGCCCCTTGTCTGATCCATGGCCGAACAGCGGGCGTCCCAATTGCACAGCGTAATGCCAAGCGACGAGCCCGGCGGGGATGGCCGCGGCAAGCGAATATTCCACTACCATTACGCGGTTGAGCAGCGAGGTCGCCAGCATCACAATCGCGCCGATGCTCGCTTGAACGACGCCGATCCTGGCAATCGCAAACCAGCTGAGGCCGCGCTCGGATGATACGACACCACTCTCCATCAGATGTAGCTCCCCAGCCCCAGCGCTGCGGCCAACATCCCAAGCACATAGAGCAGCACGCCAACGGCATTGTACCAAGGGGCGTATTTTGCAGGGTTGCTGAGCAGGCGCGGCATCGCTGCCAATTGCGCGAGCAGTAGGACAGACACGGCAATGGCAGAAACCGTCAGGCCCCAATATGCAAGCAGCGCGATAACAATCGCTTGCGCCGCCGCCATTACAACGCAGGCCAATCGCGCCGCGTTCTTGACGCCCAGTGTGACAGGCAGAGACTTAAGTCCCGTCTGGCGATCGCCCTCCACCGCTTTAAAGTCGTTAAGCGTCATAATGCCGTGGGCACCAACGCTGTAGAGCGCGAGCACGATAAGCACCTGCGCGGATGGCAAGGTGCCGGTCATTACGCTCGCCCCGGTGAACCAGCTGAGCCCTTCATAGGTCAGACCAACCACGGCGGGCCCGGCCCAGCCGCTGGATTTGAAACGAAATGGCGGCGCACTGTATGCCCAGGCGAGGCCGAGACCAACAAGCCCGGCAACCAGCACCCACGGGCCAAGCAGCCCCGCAATTATCGCCGATAAAACGGTGCCAGCAATCGCCACATACAGACCCCAGCGGCCCGCAATGCGCCCCGATGGAATGGGCCGGTCTGGTTCATTGATGGCATCGACATGGCGGTCAAACCAATCGTTCACCGCCTGGCTGGTCCCGCAAACCAAAGGCCCTGCTAGGATGATACCGGCTGCCACAAAGAGCCAGCGTCCATCCATGCTCGCGCCAGAAGAAACCGCACCGCACATGAAAGCCCACATCGGCGGGAACCAGGTAATCGGCTTTAAAAGCCGAACAACATCACGAAGCGCCGGAATCGGTGCACGGTGAGTCGAGGTCGCAGATCGCTGCATATGCGCAGGCTATGCCTGACACTTCAATGCGTCAAATTATTTTGACACTTTTGTCAGTCGCTTGCAAACTTTGCAAAGAACTAGTCGTTTTCAGCCGCTAAATTGCCCAATCCATGTCGGTGCAGCTTGGAATAGAGGCTCTGGCGAGAAAGGCCGAGAATCTCCGCGGCGGACGCGCGATTGTCTGAGGTGTATGACAGCGCCGCCTCGATACACAAACGCTCGATCAGATCGGTGCTTTCACGGACAATATCTTTAAGCGGCATGCGGCCAACCAGATCGGTGAGCTGATCAACGGAACGCGGCAGATCCTCCGAACCCGGCGGCAGATCGCGCAGTCGGCGACCAATCGGGCGAATTACGAAGCCAAAATGCGCTTCATCATCACCGCTGACGACGGCGGATAGCTCTACCGGCTCGCCGGCATCTTCGCTGCTCGCGCGCAGAACGGTGCCAACATTGCGGGCTGATCCGTGCTGGTCGATCTGTCCTGTGATTAGTTCCAGATCGATACCCGGTCGGCCAATCCATTCGGACAAATGGCGACCGCGCAGTTGATCAACGCTCGCCGCCTGCACCAGCTCAACAAAGGCAAGATTGGCGCTGACCAGATGCATATCGCGGTCAGCCACCACAAAGGCATCGGGCATTTGATCAACAATGTTCTGCACCGGTGTGGCCTCAGCGGCCACCTCATCCCGCGCGACTGGATTCAGGCGCAGCAGCAAATATTGGACGCGATCCTGAGTGAAGCCCGAGGCCGCCAAAATCGCAGGCGTATTGCCTTTTGACAGGGCAACATCCACCGGAGACACGCTGTCCGATACCAGCGCAGAACCGGTGAGTGCCAAGACATCGTCACGCGAATTGCGATCAAATAGGGAAAGCAGCTTCTTGCCAACCAAAGAGCCTGCGCGCGCGCCAAGCAGATCATGCGCGGCCGGGTTGGCCTCTCGCACGCGCTGCGAGGAGGCATCGACGATCACAACCGGCTCGCCAGAGATATCAAACAGCATGCGGTAACGCGTCTCTACCTGACGCATCCGTAGGTAATCACGCTCGAGTGATTGCTGAACTTGAAGGAGGCGCTGCTGAAGCTTCGCCGCTTCGCGCAGATCGCGGCCAAAGGCAATCCGGTGCTCGCCGCCATTTACACTGACCACTACATAGCGGATCGGCACGTCGCCATCGCGGACCGTGTGGTTCACCTGGCGCCAGTGCTGAACCTCGCCGCGGCGCGCGGCCGCCAGCATTTCCATGATTTTCGGGCGGCTCTCAACCGTCACCGTGTCGATCCAATTGCTCCCGGTGAGGTTTTCCAGACCTGGATAATGCTCGTGATCGTAAGCGGCATCCAGAATGGTGCCGGTATCATCAAGAACGAGCGTGATATCCCCTGCCACCATGGCCAATTTCATGGCGGCATCGGCATCCAGCGAATCAAACAGCTCCGCTGCATCACCGAAAGGGCTCTTGCCCTCGATGCTATGTTTGCGGGTTAACATGCGCAATCTAGTCTATTGCGTTTGATGCACACTCGTAATCGCTTCCCGAACCAATTGTTCAGCTATTTCAACAGCTGCCCGGGCATCAAGCGCTGTGCCATCGGCTCCGACCTCTGCGACCAGGTCAGGGTTATCATTGACCACACGACCACCAATGAGCACTCTCATTTGAGGGTTCACGGCAACGCTTCGCAGGGCGTTGATCATGTGAGTGATCGCGGCGCTAGGGCAATCACGAGATATGGTCAATCCCACCACATCGAACGATTTCTGCCCGGCGCGGCTAAGCAATTCGCGCCGCCCCGGTTCGACCAAAACTTCACTTCTCCAGCCAGCCCGGGCGAACACATCATCGAGCATAATTGCCCCAAAACTGTGCTGATCGCCGGGAATTGGAGCAAGGAGTATTGAGCGCGGCGCAGACAGCGCCCGAACAACTGGCGGGGAGCGAACGGCAATCTCGCGCATCACTTCCTGCAAGCGCCATAGTCCCATTGTGACGTCAACGAAATCGCACTCGTCGGCTTCCCAAAGACTGCCCAGTTTACGCGCAGCGGGCGCGAGCAGATCAATATAGATCGCCTCAACGCTAACGCCCTCTGCAAGATAGGCGTCGACCTCTTCCAGCAATTCAGCGGCTTCGGCATGGAGCGGCATCGAGGCAAATCGGCTTGCATCTAATGCATCAATCTCATGAGCGCTTCCGCGCCCCGGCGTTGCGCCGCTGGATGAATGCGCCATCAGCAGGCGCGGCAAAATTTCGCTTTCGATAATCGCGTCGATCGAGTCGCTTGCGAGCGAGGCTTGCTCACCATCGCCCAAAACGTGCGCTTTGCGCTTCCGCCTTGCCAAGGGTTCGCTGATCGCTTTGCGTAAGGCGGCTGAACCAGCCCCAATCACTGATGCCATTACAGACTCTCCCGGTCTGCCAAACCAGCCAAGGTCTGGATGCGGCGCGGATCGCGTCAATGCCGATGGGGCGAGCGGACAAAACGAATCCAATCCCACCAACACATTGGACTGTACGCCTTTTTTGACAGACTGGCAAATCAGCCCCGCGAAACACTGTCTATTTAAATTGTCGTCAAGCTAGATTGACACATGTGTAAAAGAGGGCGTAAGCCATGACATGAAAGCGGAGGTATTTCGCATACATGGGATGGGATAACCCAAGACTTGACGGCACGGCCCGACTGGCCCGCGAAAGCGGCGCAAGGGGGACAAGCACAGGGGCGCTCTACACCGCAGAAGAGCGCCGCAGACGCGACGAGTCGGTATGGACCACCATTCAAGGCGTACTCGCCCCGCTTCAGTTTCTCGTCTTCCTGATCAGCCTGGTTTTGGTGATTCGTTTCTTAATGAGCGGCGAAGGCGCAGGCGCGGCTGACATCTCCGTCGTTATCAAGACGCTCACTCTCTACACGATCATGATCACCGGCTCCGTATGGGAGAAGGTTGTATTTGATCGCTGGCTGTTTGCCCCGGCGTTCTTCTGGGAAGACGTGTTCTCGATGCTCGTTTTGGCATTGCACACGCTTTATCTCGTAATGCTGTTCGGCGGCTTTGGCTCGGTTGAGGCGCGCATGATGGTCGCGCTGGCGGCCTATGCGGCCTATGTTATCAACGCCGGACAATTCCTCTTAAAACTGCGCGCCGCGCGGCTCCAGGCAGCTCCTAACAACACGGTGGTGGCATGAACGCGCTTCCACCAGCATCAGGCTGCGCGCCGGAGCTTGCGACGCTGGAACGCGCTCCGATCCTGCGCGAGCGCGGCCAGCGTGAGGTGTTCTGCGGGCTAACCGGCATTATCTGGCTGCACCGCAAAATGCAGGATGCATTCTTCCTGGTGGTCGGCTCGCGCACTTGCGCTCACCTGCTGCAATCCGCCGCTGGCGTGATGATTTTTGCCGAGCCGCGCTTTGCCACCGCGATCATGGAAGAGCGCGATCTGGCCGGCATGGTCGATGCGCAGGACGAACTCGACCGCGTCGTCACCAAGCTGCTGGCGCGCCGCCCCGATATCAAAACGCTGTTTCTGGTCGGCTCTTGCCCATCGGAAGTGATCAAGCTCGACCTCGCCAAAGCGGCCGAGCGTCTGGGCACGAAATACAATCCCAGCGTGCGCATTCTAAACTATTCCGGCAGCGGCATCGAAACGACCTTTACCCAAGGCGAAGACGCCTGCCTCGCCTCGCTTGTGCCAGAGATGCCAGCGGGCGATCCAAGTGGCGAAAAAGAGCTCCTGATCGTCGGCTCGCTGCCTGATATTGTCGAAGACCAATTCATGCGCCTGTTTGATCAGATCGGGATCAAACGCGTTGGCGCTTTACCCGCGCGCCAAGCGAGCGATCTCCCCAATCTTGGCCCGCAAACGCGCTATCTCTTGGCTCAGCCATTCCTGGCTGAAACCGCCATGGCTTTGGAAGGGCGCGGGGCGCAACGTCTCGATGCTCTGTTCCCATTTGGCGCGGAAGGCACGACCGCTTGGTTGCAAGCCGCTGCGCGCGAATTTGGCATTGATGAAATGCACTTCAACAGCGTGATCGCTGGCCCGCGTGAGCGCGCCAAACGCGCGATTGAGCACAGCGCGGCGCAATTAAACGGCAAACGCATCAGCTTCCTGCCCGACTCGCAGCTAGAGGTGCCGCTGGCGCGTTTCCTCAACCAAGAACTTGCGATGGAGCCGGTTGAGATTGGTACGCCCTATCTGCACCGCACACACCTCGCTCGGGAGCTGGAATTGTTGCCGCAATCCGCTCGCCTTAGCGAAGGGCAGCATGTTGATCGCCAGCTCGACCGAGTGCGTGAAGACAAGCCTGACCTGACAGTGTGCGGCCTCGGCCTCGCCAATCCTCTCGAAGCGGAAGGCTTTGCGACCAAATGGGCGATTGAGCTCGTCTTCTCGCCCATTCACGGGTTTGAACAGGCTGGCGATCTTGCGGAACTCTTTGCCCGGCCGCTTCGGCGCCGCGATGTGTTGAGGGTTTAGGCGATGCAGCTATCCGTCTGGACCTATGAAGGGCCGCCTCATGTTGGGGCCATGCGGGTCGCCACCGCAATGGAGGGCATGCATTATTTGCTGCACGCCCCGCAAGGCGACACCTATGCCGATCTGCTATTCACGATGATTGAGCGGCGCGGGAAGCGGCCGCCGGTCACATACACCACATTTGAAGCGCGCGATCTGGGCAAAGACACGGCGCAGCTGTTTCAAGACGCCGCACGCGATGCCGCCGCCCGGTTTCAGCCGCAGGCGATGATGGTCGGTGCCTCTTGCACCGCGGAATTGATCCAGGATGATCCCGCCGGTCTGTCAGAGGCGATGGACCTGCCCTGCCCGGTCATTCCGCTGGAGCTGCCAAGCTATCAGCGCAAGGAAAACTGGGGCGCTGCGGAAAGCTTTTATCAAATCGTCCGGACGCTCGCCGACCGGAAGGTGAAGCGCGCACCGCGCGAAGGCCGCCGTCCGCTGGTCAATCTGCTGGGCCCAACCGCGCTCGGATTTCGCCACCGCGATGATCTGGTTGAGATCCGCAAGATCCTGGATGCGCTGGGCGTAGACATCCACCTGGAGGCGCCATTGGGCGCCAGCCCGCAGGGCATCACACAAATCGGCGCGGCCGATTTCAACATCGTTCTCTATCCCGAAATTGGAGATGAAGCGGCGCGTTGGCTCGAACGAGAGTTTGGCCAGCCAGCCGTTCGCACGGTCCCGATAGGCGTCAGCGCTACGCGCGCGTTTATCGCGGAAGTCGCCGAGCTAGCAGAGGTTGATCCCACTTCTGCGCTCGGCGACGATTCCGCCCGGATGCCGTGGTGGAGCCGCTCGGTCGATTCCAATTATCTCACCGGCAAGCGGGTATTTATCTTTGGCGATGCGACCCATGCGGTTGCCGCCGCAAAAATCGCTCACGAAGAGCTCGGTTTTAAGGTCTGCGGCCTCGGCTGTTACAACCGCGAATTTGCCCGCGACATTCGCGCTGCGGCCAAGCTGTACGATGTCGAGCCGCTGATCACCGATGATCACATGGCAGTCGAAGATGCGATCATGGCGGCTCAGCCAGAGCTCGTTCTGGGCACGCAGATGGAGCGGCACATTGCCAAGCGACTCGGCATGCCCTGCGCGGTGATTTCCTCGCCGGTTCACGTGCAGGATTTCCCGGCGCGTCATTCGCCGCAAATGGGGTTTGAAGGCGCTAATGTCATCTTCGACACTTGGGTCCACCCGCTTGTGATGGGGCTGGAGGAGCATTTGCTCACCATGTTCCGCGATGACTTTGAATTTTCGGATGAGGCTGGCCCATCACATCACGCAGCCCATGCACCCAAAAAGCCGCAGGCAAGCGCAGCTCTCCAATCGGCAGAACCAGAAGCGCCTGCGCCTACTGTAGCTCCGGTCGAAGCGGCCAACGATACGATCTGGACTGCAGAAGCAGAGCGCGAGCTTAAGAAAATCCCGTTCTTCGTGCGCGGCAAAGCCCGCCGCAACACAGAGAATTTCGCCGCTGACCAAGGCCGTTCCGAGATCGACCTCGACACTTTGTATGATGCGAAGGCGCATTATGCACGGTAGCGCCCCCACCTCCCCCGCGTCTGCGCGGCCGCACGTGCGGGTCGTGATTGTCACGCTCGACAATCACCTCAAAGGCGCAGCCGACCGCGCCAATGCTGAGCTGCGCCAAGAAAACATTTCGCTTACCCTACACGCGGCCGCCGATTGGGACCGCAATGGCGACGCGCTGGAGCGGACCAAGGCCGCCATCGCCGAGGCGGATATCGTCATCGCGACAATGCTGTTCCTCGATGATCACGTCCGCGCGATCCTGCCTAGCCTAGAGGCGCGGCGCGAAGAATGTGACGCGATGCTCGGCCTGATGTCCGCTGGCGATATCGTGAAGCTCACCCGGCTTGGCGGATACCGCATGGATGCGCCAGCGAAGGGCCCGCTGGCTCTGCTTAAGAAGCTGCGCGGTTCGCCCAAGAAAAACGCGAGCTCTGGCGCAGGCCAGATGAAAATGCTGCGCCGCTTGCCCAAGATTTTGCGCTTTATTCCCGGTACGGCGCAGGATGTGCGGGCCTATTTCCTCACGCTGCAATATTGGCTCACGGGTTCAGAAGAAAACGTGGTTGCAATGGTTCGCGGCCTGATTGACCGTTATGCCGATGGCGAGCGGATTGCCCTGCGCGGCGAGACCGCAGCGGAGCCGCCGCTCGAATACCCAGAGGTCGGGGTATACCACCCCCGCACCAAACAGCGCATTTCAGAAGGCGCCCGGCTGCTGCCCGCAAAGGCTGGTAAAAACGGAACCGTCGGCCTGCTGCTGCTGCGCTCTTATTTGCTTGGCCGCGACACTGGCCATTACGATGCTGCGATCGCCGCATTCGAGGCTGCTGGCCTTAAGGTCATCCCAGCCTTTGCCAGCGGGCTGGACGCGCGCCCAGCGATTGAAAAATTCTTCATGGAACGCGGCAAGCCCACGGTCGATGCCATCGTCAACCTCACGGGTTTCTCTCTGGTTGGCGGCCCAGCCTATAATGACGCGGAAGCTGCGGCAGAAACGCTGGCCGATCTCGATGTTCCCTATCTCGCGGCCCATGCGATTGAGTTCCAAACTCTGGAAGAATGGCGCGCGCGGGACCAAGGCCTGCTGCCGCTAGAGACGACCATGATGGTCGCCCTGCCAGAGCTCGACGGATCAATCTGCCCCAGCGTTTTTGGCGGCCGGTCTGGCCCGGGCGAGGTCTGCAATGGCTGCGAGCGCAAATGCGAACAGCCCAAGACCGAGAATGTGCGGGCAATGATGGGCTGCCCGGAGCGCGCCGAAGCCCTGGCAGACAAGACGCTCAAGCTGATCGAATTGCGCCGCGCAAAACGCGCCGAGCGCAAGCTCGCGGTTGTGTTGTTCAACTTCCCGCCAAACTCCGGCGCAACCGGAACCGCAGCCTTCCTCTCCGTCTTTGCCTCGCTCCATGCGACGCTCCAGCGGCTGTCCGATGAAGGCTATCAGGTCGAGGTTCCAGAGACGGTTGATGCCCTGCGCGAAGCAATCATCAACGGCAATTCAGAGCGTTTCGGCAGCGATGCTAATGTCGCCGCACGCATCCCCGCCGATGAGCATGTGCTGCGCGAGCCTCACCTTGCCGAGATTGAGGCGCAATGGGGCCCGGCGCCCGGTAAAGCGCAAAGTGACGGCGCAAACATTCAAGTGCTCGGCGCGCATTTCGGCAATGTCTTTGTCGGGGTTCAGCCAGCCTTTGGATATGAAGGCGATCCGATGCGCCTGTTGTTTGAAGGCAACTTTGCGCCAACCCACGCTTTCAGCGCATTCTACCACTGGATCCGCGAAGATTTTGGCGCACACAGCGTCTTGCATTTCGGCACCCACGGCGCGCTGGAATTCATGCCGGGCAAACAAGCGGGCATGACCGGCGATTGCTGGCCGGAGCGGCTGATTGGCGATCTGCCGAATTACTATCTCTATGCTGCCAACAATCCATCCGAAGGCATTCTGGCAAAGCGCCGCTCGGCAGCAACTTTGATCAGCTATCTGACCCCGCCGCTTGCGCAGGCTGGCCTTTACAAAGGCTTTGCTGAGCTGAAGCAGAGTGTTGAGCGCTGGCGCAGCAATGCCGATGGCGAGGAGCGCGCTGATCTTGAAACGCTGATCCATGATCAATGCGATGCGCTAGATATCGAATGCAGTAACATCAGCCAGCTCGCCAGCCAGCTTTATGAGCTGGAACGCACTTTGATCCCGCACGGTCTCCACGTGCTGGGCCAGCCACCGATCGGCAGCGCCCGCGAGGAAATGCTCGATGCGATGGTGGATGCTGCCGATAGTAGCGATCTCGAAACGAACCGCGATGAACTCGCTGAAAAGCTGGATGGCTGCGATGAGCTGACATCACTCATCCATGCGCTCGATGGCGGCTATGTGAAGCCAGCCCCCGGCGGCGACGTTTTGGCCAACCCGGATGTGCTGCCCACGGGGCGCAATATTCATGGCTTTGACCCATTCCGCATCCCTAGCGCCTTTGCTTGTGAGCAAGGCCGCGTGCAGGCAGAGGAACTAATTGCTCGCCATGTTAACGGCGGCGAGCCCTTCCCAGAAAGTCTCGCGATGGTTCTGTGGGGCACCGACAATATGAAGAGCGAAGGCGTCCAGATTGCTCAGGCAATGACGCTGATCGGTGCCAAGCCTCGGCGCGATGGCTATGGCCGTCTATGCGGCGCGGAGCTCATTTCGCTTGAAGAATTGGGCCGTCCGCGGATCGACGTGGTCGCCACTCTTTCGGGCATTTTCCGCGATCTCTTGCCGCTGCAAACGAGGATGCTGGCCGAGGCCGCTCTGCTTGCATCTCAGGCGGACGAGCCGATTGAGGCGAACTTCGTGCGCAAACACAGCCTCGCCCATCAGGAGGCGCATGGATGCGATCTGGAAACAGCCGCCCTGCGCGTCTTCTCCAATGCCGAGGGCGCATATGGCGCGAACGTCAATCAGCTGATCGAAGGCGGCGTTTGGGCCGATCCGGATGAGCTCGCCAATGCGTTTGAGACGCACAAGGGCTATGCTTACGGCGTCAATGGCGCGCCGGTTCAGCAGCGCGAATTGCTGCAAAGCGCGCTCGCCAAGGTCGAATTTACCTATCAGAATCTCGAAAGCGTCGAAGTGGGCGTGACCGATCTCGACCAATATGTTGACGGGCTCGGCGGGGTCAGCCGTTCGGTGGCCAAGGCCAAGGGCGCAGACGCCCCGGTCTACATCCTCGATGCGACGCGCGGCAATGCAAAGGTCCGCACTCTGTCCGAACAGATTGACCTTGAGACCCGCAGCCGGACGCTCAACCCCAAATGGTATGAGGGCATGCTCGACCACGGTTATGAGGGCGTGCGTCACATCGAAGGCCATGTGACCAACACGATGGGCTGGTCCGCAACAACCGGACAGGTTGCGCCGTGGGTCTACCAAAAGATCAGCGAGACATTCGTGCTCGATGAAGAGATGCGCAGGCGTCTTTCCGAGCTCAATCCCAAGAGCTCCGCGCGCGTCGCAGGCCGCTTGCTTGAAGCGTGCGATCGCGAGCTTTGGACACCCGATGATGCGACCCTCGCCGCTCTGCGCGAGGCCAGTGATGAACTCGAAGACCGTCTCGAAGGCGTTTTCGCGGCGGAATGATGAGGAAGAGAACACTATGAATCTGATGGATCCAAAGACCCGTTTCAGCGCACCCGATGGCGAAGGCTCTGTGCAGGTGGCGCTTGACCCGCAAGATCAGATCAAGGGCGCAAAAGTGTTTGCGGTCTATGGCAAGGGCGGGATCGGCAAATCGACGACCTCCTCCAACCTGTCGGCGGCCTTTTCAAAGCTCGGGCACCGGGTGCTGCAAATCGGCTGTGATCCCAAGCATGACAGCACATTTACGCTGACCAAGAAGCTGATGCCGACAGTCATCGACGTGCTCGAGACAGTCGAATTTCACTCCGAAGAATTGCGCCCCGAAGACTATATGTTTGAAGGCTATAACGGCGTGATGTGCGTTGAGGCAGGCGGTCCGCCTGCTGGCACAGGCTGCGGCGGCTATGTCGTGGGCCAGACGGTCAAATTGCTCAAACAGCACCATCTGCTCGAAGACACCGACGTGGTGATCTTTGATGTACTGGGTGATGTGGTATGCGGCGGCTTTGCCGCTCCGCTGCAACATGCCGAGCGCGCCGTGGTGGTTGCGGCCAACGATTTCGACAGCATCTTTGCGATGAACCGGATTGTCGCCGCCATCGCCGCCAAATCGAAGAATTACGACGTGCGGCTTGCTGGGGTCATCGCCAATCGCAGCCGCGAGACGGACGAGATTGACAGGTTCTGCGACCAGATCGGCATGGAACGGCTAGCGCACTTCCGCGATGTCGATGCGATCCGCCGCTCGCGCCTCAAGAAATGCACTCTGTTTGAGATGGAGGACAGCCCCGAGGTTCAGCAGGCTCAAGACGAATATATGCGCCTTGCTGCGATGCTGTGGGCCGGGGTTGAACCATCCACGGCTCAGCCGATGAAAGACCGCGATATCTTTGACTTTTTGGGGTTTGAATGATGGCAACACGCTCACCCAATTCCTTTGACACGCAGCGCGATCAGCTGGCGACCTATTTCGACAGCACAGCGCGCAAAGCATGGATTGACCTGACCTCTGACGCGAAAGTCAGCGGTATTCGGGCAACGGTTCGCGCTGGCCGCGATGAAATGCGCAGCACTCTGATGAGCTGGCTGCCTGCCGATTTGCGCCGTACCGCCGTGCTGGATGCGGGATGCGGCACGGGCGCGCTCAGCATTGATGCCGCCTGCCGCGGCGCAGAAGTGACCGGAATTGATGTCGCCGCAGGTCTGGTTGAGGTCGCACGCGAGCGCACCCCATCCTTCATCGGCCACGGCCGCATCCGCTGGCGCTCTGGTGATATGCTGGACCCCGCGCTGGGCGAATTTTCCCATGTCGTCGCGATGGATTCGCTGATCCACTATCCCTTGAGCGATCTTGTCTCGGCGCTGGAACAGCTGTGCGGGCAGTGCGGTACCTCGCTGCTTTTCACCTTTGCACCGCACACGCCCCTGCTCGGCGCGATGCATAAGGCGGGCAAGTTCTTCCCAAAAAGCGACCGCTCCCCGGCGATTGTCCCGATCAATGAAGAGGACCTACGCGCCAGCCTGAGCAGCCTAGATGGCTGGCATGTCGGGCGCACCCACAGGGTTTCCTCTGGCTTCTACACCTCGCAAGCAATGGAGCTCGTCAAGGCATAATGGCCAGCAATTCCGCCCCTTCTGTCAAATGGATCCAAGCCGCCGCTGGGTGGCTTCCGTTCGCAGATGCGGCAAGTGCAGACCTGCCGCTATCTCGCCTGCTGCGCCTGGCGTTGTTTCAGGTGAGCGTCGGTATGGCGATGGTCTTGCTCAACGGCACGCTTAACCGAGTGCTGATCGTGGAGCTGAATGCACCGGCATGGCTGATCGCCGTTCTGATCGCAGTGCCATTGCTGATCGCGCCATTCCGCGCGCTTATCGGCCACCGTTCTGACACCCACCGCTCGGTCCTTGGCTGGCGCCGCGTCCCCTACATCTGGTTTGGCACCATGATGCAGTTCGGTGGTCTTGCGATCATGCCATTTGCGTTGCTGCTGCTCGGGCGGGAAGACACCTTTACCCTCGGCATCATCAGCTCAGCGGCCGCTTTCCTGCTGACCGGCGGCGGTATTCATACGACGCAAACTGCTGGGCTTGCTCTAGCAACCGACCTTGCGCCGGAAGACAAACGTCCGCGCGCAGTCGCTCTGCTTTATGTCATGCTGCTGATCGGTATGATGTTCTCCGCCTTTGCGATCGGCGGCTTCCTGATCGACTTTACTGCGACCCGGCTTGTCCAGGTCATCCAAGGCGCGGCTGTCCTGACCCTTGTGCTCAATGTCATCGCTTTGTGGAAGCAGGAAGCGCGCAACAAAGAGCTGACCGCGCCGAGCCGCGAGACGCCCGCCTTTGGAACTTTGTGGCGCGCCTTCATCAATGATGGTCGCAACGCCCGGCTCCTTACCGCAATCGGTATCGGTGCGGCAGGCTTTGCGATGCAGGACGCTCTGCTAGAGCCTTATGGCGGCGAAATTCTCGGCCTCTCTGTTGGCGCGACCACAGGCCTTACCGGGGCGTGGGCAGCGGGCGCTTTGCTCGGTTTCCTGCTCTCCGGCCGCTCGCTCACCAAGGGAGGCGATCCATTGCGTATTGCCGGCATGGGCTTGGTCGCCGGGGTCACCGCATTCCTGCTGATCCTGTTTGCAGCCCCATTTGGGTCGGTCGCCATGCTGTTTGGCGGCGCGACCGCAATCGGGCTTGGCCTCGGGCTGTTTTCGGTCGGCACATTGATTGAGGCAATGAGTATCGCCAAGCGCGAAACCGCTGGGCTGGCGCTCGGCGTATGGGGCGCAGTTCAGGCAAGCTGCGCAGGACTCGCCATTGCGCTGGGCGGCGTCATTCGTGACGGCGTATCGAGCGTTGCCATGGCCGGTGACCTGGCCCCAGGCCTGGCCACCAGAGCCAGCGGATACACCACAGTTTACTGCATCGAGATTGTACTTTTGCTGGCGGGCTTGATCGCCCTCGGCCCGTTGGTGGGCCACCATCGCAAATCTGGGAACGAGGATGCACCAGTCCCCTTTGGACTGCGCGAGTTCCCAACCTGAGTGTGAATGAGAGGAGTGTGAGATGAACGCAACATACATAGTGGGCACGCTTGACGTGGCGGAATTGGTCTTCCTGCTCTTCGTGCTCTTTTTCATCGGTCTGGTCATCTATCTAAACCGCGAAAGCCGCCGCGAAGGCTATCCACTCGAAGATGAGTGGACGGGCAAAGTGCTGGGCGCGCCGCTGACGGATGGCGACAAGAAGGTGTTCAAGCTCCCGCACGGTCAAGGCGAATACATCCCAGAAGACGTGCCGCGCGATCCAGTTGATGTGCCAGCAAAACGCACCTTTGGCGCCGCTGGCGCGCCCTATGTGCCCGAAGGCGATGCCATGAAATCCGGTATGGGTCCGGGCGCATATGCAAAGCGCTCGACCAATCCAGACCTGACAATGGATGGCCGCCCGCGGATCGTTCCGATTGGCGACAGCCACGAGATCGAAATCGCGCCGAACGACAACGATCCAGTGGGTCTGCCGGTCTATGACGCGAACAAGAAGCTGGCGGGCAAGATCAGTGATGTCTGGGTTGACCAGTCAGAGCATATCATCCGCTATCTCGAGGTGACGACGAATTCCGGCAAAAAGGTTCTGGCACCAATGTTCGTCGCAAAAGTACAAGGGAAAGGTTTGCTCTTCGGAGACCTGACGCCTCTTATCGATATCGACGCGATCACGGCAGAGCAGTTTGAGGATGTGCCTCAGGTCGCAACACCGGGCCAAATCACCCGCGACGAAGAAGAGCGCGTGATGGCTTACTTCGGTGGCGGCTATCTTTACGCTACGCCAGAGCGTCAGGAACCGATCCTATGACACAGGAAGACGCTCCGCAATTTCCTGATGCGCAAGGCGATCCGCTGGGTACGCCTGCCGATGATGAAACGGTGCTGTGGCAAGGACGGCCCAATACGGCTGTGCTCGCCCGTACCGCGTTTCACACTTACTCTATGGTAATTTATTTTGCGGCTTTGGCAGCGCTCGCGGTGGCTCTGGGCCGCTATGATGCGGCGACATTTGTGGCTGTGTTTGGCGCGGGCGTCATCGCGCTCTTCTATGCCGCGGCATGGCTGACCGTGCGCAACACGCTCTACATCCTCACCGATGCGCGCCTGATCATGCGGGTCGGCATGGCCGTGGACAAACGGATCAATGTCCCGCTGAAGAAAGTGACAGCTGCGCATTTCGCGGATCGCGGCAAAGGCTACGGCGACATCGCCTTGGAACTCGGCGATAAGACTGTGCTTGGTTACCTGCTGCTGTGGCCGCATGCCCGCCCGTGGCACATCTCTCATCCGCAACCGATGCTGCGCGCCCTGCCTGATGCGCAGGCAGTGGCTCAGCATCTCGCGATTGCCAGCGCTCAGTTCAATGCAATCGAGCGCGGTGATTTTGAGACAGAGACGGCGGGCGCTCAAACCGCATCCAGCGCTGGCCTTGCCGGAGCCAGCGCATGAGCGCTCACTACGAATATGATCATGAGCACGGGGAAGTGCACAAGGCCCCGGTGATCGCGATGGCTGTGGTCGCTCTGGTCACCATCGCGCTTGCCGCCTCGGTCAGCCTCGGCTTTGTCGACAAGCTGTCTGTGCCAAGCGAAGCACGCGCCGCGCAAGGCACCGCCGCCGTTTCAGAACGCGCGCTGAGGTTCTTTGACGAGGAGAGCGGCGCTGTGCGGATCGAGGACGCCGCCACGGGCGAGGCGATTGCTCGCTTTGAGCCCGGCACCGGCGGCTTTGTACGCTCAACCGTCCGCAGCCTCGCGCATTCACGCCGCATTCGCGGGATCGGGGCAGAGGCACCATTTGCGCTTACCCTGTGGGAGAATAACTCGCTCTCGCTACGCGATGACACCACCGGAAAGAGCGTGGAACTGGGTTCATTTGGCGCGACCAACCGCGCCGTTTTCGCAGCATTGCTAAAGAGGGATCAAAGCTAATGCCATCACGTACGTTCGAGACGCCATGCCGAATATCGGTCGAGCAAAGCTCCGATCATTTTCACGCCCATGTCGAGCTGGAGGGCAATCTTGCGATTGAACCCGGCGACAAAGTGCGTGTGCATGGCGACCCGATCCAGATCCCCTTCGGCCACAGCGCTGTTTACGAACGCGCCGCGACCGTAACGCGCGCCGGCCCATTCGACCGCGCGATCACGCGCCTCGCGGCCTATTTCGATCTCAAAGAACTTTACGAAGTCAGCTTCAATCCAGGGAGGATCAAATGAACGCGCACGCCCCGATAACGACCGAAGACGCGATGGAGATCGCGACCAAGGACACCATTTTGACCCCGCGTTTTTACACCACGGATTTTGACGCATTAGATGCGATCGACGTGTCACTGGTGCGCGAGGAATGGGACCAGCTGATCGCCGATATGGTGGGCGATCCCAACAAGACGCACTTTAAACACAACGATAGTTTCGCTGGGGTGATCGAGAATCTGGAGCCGGAACTGCGCGCGGAGTTCACCGACTTTCTGGTGAGCTCGATGACGTCTGAGTTCTCCGGCTGCATCCTCTATGCCGAGATCGCTCGGCGCACGAAAAATCCCGATGTGAAGCAACTATTTAAACTGCTCGCCCGTGATGAGAGCCGCCATGCAGGCTTCATCAATGAAAGCCTCAAAGATGCAGGGATCGGGGTGGATCTCAGCTTTCTGACCAAGACCAAGAAATACACCTACTTCAAACCGAAGTTCATTTGGTACGCTGTCTATCTGTCAGAGAAGATCGGCTATGCGCGCTATATCACGATTTACCGGCATCTCGCCGCCAATCCGGAGAAGAAATTCCATCCGATTTTCGATTGGTTCGAGGAATGGTGCAATGATGAGTTTCGCCATGGCGAAGCGTTTGCGATGCTGATGCATGCCGATCCGAAGCTGCTGAAAGGCTATAACAAGCTGTGGATCCGCTTCTTCCTGCTGTCTGTCTATGCGACCATGTATGTGCGCGATCATGCGCGCCCTGTGTTCCACAAGGCGCTGGGCGTTGACCCGACCGAATATGATTACGAGGTCTTCAAGGTCTGCAATCAGATCAGCCGCCAGGTTTTCCCGGTTGAGCTCGACATTGATGATCCGAAATTCCGCGCCAATATGGAGGCGCTGCGTCAAGCAGCGTTGCGGATCGAAGATGGCAAGGCACAAGGCGGCATTGCCGGCTTAGCCAAGCGGATCAGCGGCGTTGCGAGCGCTGGCTGGAACTTTGCCAAGATGTATTTCCGGCGCACCAAATCAAATGAGCTGCCTCAGACCATCCGGCTACAGCCTGCGTGGTAAGTTGGAGCGGCCATATTGTCCCCATCGCGGTGACGATTGCGATCTGGTTTTTCGCAACCGGGCTGATTGCCTGGGCGGATAATCGCGGGCGTGAGACCTTCTTCACCAGCTTAATGATTGCAGGCGCAGTGGGGATTGCGGGACTGATCGCGATCCTGATCTCCGCGCAGACCGCCAGCGTTGGCGGGGTCTATCTCGCCTTTGCCGGCGCGCTGATGGTGTGGGCTTGGCATGAGGTGGGTTTTCTTACGGGAGCTGTTGCTGGTCCCCGAAGGGAGGTATGCCCAAAGGATGCGCGCGGGCTCGCCCGCTTTACTCAGGCAAGCGCTACTGTTCTGCACCACGAAATTGCGCTGGCGTTGACCGCGCTCATGCTGATTTCGCTGAGCTGGAATGCCGCCAATCAAATCGGCGCGACAGTGTTTGCTCTACTGCTCTTCATGCGGCTGTCGACCAAGCTCAACATGTATGTCGGCGTGCCCAACACCAGCCTGGAAATCCTGCCGCCGCACCTTGGCTATCTCAAAAGCTATTTCGGCCCCAACCGCCTCAACGCCATGCTGATCCTATCGACCATAGCGATTGTCGCGGTGGCCGCCTGGTTCGGCGCCTTGGCCGCCGCCGCGCCTGTCGGCGGCGCAGAAATGGTCGGCGCTAGCCTGCTGTTCGCGCTGTGCCTGCTCGGCGCGCTTGAGCATGTTTTTCTGGCATTGCCATTCCGCGATGGCGCCCTGTGGGGCTGGGCCTTGCCCCGCCGCAGCGCCGCCGTTGTCACAACCAATCACGATCAAAGCACAATCAAGACAGAGGGATCAGCCCATGGATTATGAAGCCTATTTCAAGAACGAGCTGGACAGCGTTCGCGAAGAGGGCCGCTACCGGGTGTTCACCGACATCAAGCGGCATCGCGGCTCATTCCCCCATGCAACGCGCTTTGTCGGCGAAGAAACGCAGCCCGTTACCGTATGGTGCTCCAACGATTACCTCGGCATGGGTCAGCACCAGACCGTCATTGACGCCATGCATGACACGCTGGAGGAATGCGGCGCGGGAGCGGGCGGCACGCGCAATATCTCTGGCACCAATCACCACCACGTGCTGCTCGAGCAAGAGCTGGCAGACCTTCACGGAAAAGAAGCCGCGCTGCTGTTCACCAGCGGATATGTTTCCAACTGGGCGGGCCTTGGCACCTTAGCGAGCCGCATTCCTGGCTGCGTCGTCTTCTCCGACGCGCTCAACCATGCGAGCATGATCGAGGGCATTCGCCACAGCCGCGCGCCCTACAAAATCTGGCAGCACAACGATCCAGAAGACCTCGACCGGTTACTGAGCGATTTTGGCCCAGATGTGCCAAAGCTGGTCGCGTTTGAAAGCGTCTATTCGATGGATGGCGACATCGCCCCAATCGCAGAGATCCTGGACGTGTGCGAGAAGCACGGCGCCATGACCTATATCGACGAGGTCCACGCAGTTGGCCTCTACGGCCCGCGCGGCGGCGGCATTGCTGAGCGCGAAGGCCTTATGGACCGGATCGATGTGATCGAGGGCACACTCGGCAAAGCATATGGCGTCATGGGCGGATATATCGCCGCCAGCCGCAATCTAGTGGATTATGTGCGCAGCTTTGCCAGCGGCTTTATCTTCAGCACCGCCCTGCCCCCAGCCGTCGCGGCGGGCGCGGCGGCCAGCATCCGCCATCTTAAAGAAAGCAGTGAAGAGCGCGAGGCGCAGCGTGACCGCGTTGCCAAAGTTCGGCGCAGGCTGGATGGCATGGGCATTCCCCATCTGGGTAATCCCAGCCACATCATCCCGGTGATGGTTGGCGATGCGAAGAAGTGCAAAATGATCAGCGACTGGCTGATGGATAATCACGGCATCTACGTGCAGCCGATCAATTATCCGACGGTTCCGGTCGGGACGGAGCGCCTGCGTATCACCCCATCACCCGTGCACAGCGATGATGATATCGACCGCCTGGTCGATGCGCTGAGCGAGATTTGGTCGCAATGCGAGCTGGCCCGGATGGCAACCGCCGCTTAAGCGCATAGCCTAGCCACCTGACTTTTTCGGACGAGTTCGGACGAGAACAGGGCGCGCGCACCAGCCACAAACCAAACCGATCGCAGATACAAAAAAGGCGGCGTGGGAAACCACACCGCCTGTTTTGCTATCAGCAGGCTAAACGCCCGCCGCGCTTAGCGATTACTCGCCGTTGGTTTGCAGATACGCGATCAAATCAGCGCGATCTTGCGGATCTTTAATGCCTGGAAACGCCATGCGTGTGCCAGGAATGGTGCCCTGTGGATCTTCGAGATAGGTGAAGAGCTCTTCAGGGGTCCAGGTGATACCGCTGTTCGCGTTTGCTTCGGTGTAGTTGAAGCCTTCGACCGAGCCGGACACGCGGCCAACGATGTTGTGAAGCGATGGACCAACGCGGTTCACGCCTTCTTCAAGCACGTGGCATGAACGGCAAAGCGCGAAGACTTTTTCACCAGCTGCAGCGTCGGCTGTCAGGTCGGCAAAAGCTGCGCCTGCGGCAGCTTCTGTTGCTTCTGCTGGCGCCTCAACAGCGGCCTCTACTGCTGCGGTTTCTGCTTCTGCAGGAGGTGCGCTGGCTTCATCGGTTCGGCCACCACAGGCGGAAACAGAGACAAGGCTTACCAGGGCCAATGTGCCCAGCAATGCATTACGCTTCATATTCGAACATCCTCTACAATTCAGATTGCTTCGATCCCAATGAGAGTCGGCTTAGACGAGAATCGCGACATTGCCTAGCTATCCCAGCCATTTAGGTGGTTTTTCCCGCTTTATTGCGGGTTTCATGCCGATCACTTGCATTTGCCTCAACCAAACCGCGCGCGCTTCGTCCAAATTCGCACCTCTCAGTCCCCTGAGTCGCGGCACGTTTACTCGCTGGCAGGAATGAACCGGATCGCCGCCCCACCAGAGGAAGCAAGGTGGAGTGATAGCGCCTCTCCGCCCGTCACATCGCGACTCTCGATCACAATATCATAGGGGTTCGTGTCCCAATGCGCGTCCGCCCCATCCACATAAAATTGCGCGGTGTAGCTTTTGCCTGCCTCGAGGAAATCCGTGGGCACTTCCACAATACGCGGCGTACCATCGGTGACCGCGCCCAGGAACCACTCATCCCCGCCCCGCTCTTGCCGCGCGATCGCGACATATTCGCCAACTTCGCCGGCCAGCGCGATGCTCTCCTGCCAATCAGCGGGCACGTCTTTGATGAACTGAAACGCGTCCATCCGCTGCTCGTAATTCTCCGGCAGGTCGGCCGCCATCTGCAGCGGCGAATAAAGCACGACATAGAGCGCAAGCTGCTTTGCTAGCGTCGTTTGCGGACGGTTTGACGGATCGCCGCGCGGCATGTCTTCGCGAACCGGCGGGCGCTCATTCGGCTTTAGATCGAAAATACCCGGCGTGTAGTCCATCGGCCCAGCAAGCATCCGCGTGAACGCCAGAGTGGAGATATGCGAAGTTGGGTTGGGCGGCGTGCCCCAGGCGTTAAACTCCATGCCGCGTGCGCCTTCCCGCGTCATCCAATTGGGATAGGTCCGGCGTAGCCCTGTGTCCTTCACCGGCTCATGCGCATTGATCGAAATCTGCCGCTTTGCCGCCGCTTCTACAGCGCGCAAATGGTGGCCAACCATGAATTGGCTGTCGTGCCATTCAAATTGCGTGATGCCATTTTCATCCACGCGGGAAATGTCACCCGCATCGGCGACATAGCCGGTCTTCACCTGCGCGACGCCGACCGATTGATAGAGATCAAAGGCAGCCTCCATCTGGCTTTCGTAATTGGAGACATCACCAGATGTTTCATGGTGTCCGATAATCCGCACGCCCTTAGAGCGTGCATATCGGCCCAGCTCCTCCAGATCGAAATCGGCATAGGCCTCTGTAAAATTGAACAGCGCGCCATTGTTGAACCAATCACCGTCCCAGCCGATGTTCCAACCCTCCACCAGCACGCCTGCAAAACCATGCTCTGCGGCAAAGTCGATATAGCGTTTGGTTTCTTCATTGGTTGCGCCGTGGATCCCATCATTGCCCCAGGTGCGTTCATTGATGTGCATCGCCCACCAGATGCCGATATATTTGCCCGGCTCCACCCAGGAGACATCGCCAAGCTTGTTCGGCTCGTTAAGGTTCAGGATGATATCCGAATTGATCAGGCCGGCGGCATCAGGCGCGATCTGAATTGTGCGCCACGGCGTGTTGAAGGGCGCGCTGGTTTTCACCCGAATGCCGTCTGATCCCGGGCGCAGGCGCGCTTCAAAATTGCCCTGCCGCAAAGCCTCCAGCGACATGCCGGAATAATTGACCAAGGCGGCTTCGTGGATGCTGATATGCACGCCAGCCGGGTTGCGGAACGTCACCGGCGTATGCGCATCATCGACATCACCAGCGCGGCCCGTGCGATAGATATATTCGTAGCGGTTGAATTCGTCGCTCGGCGTGTACCAGGCTTTGCTTTCTGCACCCACGCCGAACTGGGTGAGCTCGTCCATGATGTTGATCTCGCTGGTAAAGGCTTCTTGCTCTGTCAGCTCATAGCGAAAGCCAAGCCCTGTATCGAACACGCGAAACCGCACCGTGATGGAGCGCGCTGGCCCGGTTTGCGCGGCAAAGGTCACAGCCAGCTCATTGTGATGATCGCGCACAAACCGGCGCTCGCCCCACGGCTGCTCCCAGGTCGCATCATGCGTAGCCGTTTGCGAGCCAGTGATTGCCAAATCGCGGTCAAAGCCATGGTGGTCGCGGAACAACATGCCGAGCTTAGAGGGCGCAATCACGCTTTTGTCGCCGTGGCTCACCGCATAGATCGCCAGCCCGCCATCATCGCTGACTGTCAAAGTGATCGCTCCATCAGGCGAAGTCGCGGTTAGGGTTTCGGCGCGCAGCGGCAGCACCGCGGTCAGCGAGGCTATGAGAAAAACGACAATTGCGGCAATCCGTTTTGGCATGTTGCGTCCCAATTCCATAAAAATAGATAATGCTGGTGTGATGTGTTTGGCCTCGCGCTCAGAGCACTTCGCGATAGATTTTGTAGCCCCATGGCGGCAGCGTAAGTCCAGAGGTTTCGCCCTCACCTTCGCCGAAGGAAACCGGCTCAGCGGACAGAGCGTCGACGTAATTGCCGGTGTGGCGCTCGAGCAAGAATTCGGCGGTTTGCGCCTCTCCGGATAGGTTGAAGACGGCGAACACGCGGCTTCCCTTTTCGCCGCGCACGAAGCTGAGCACTTGCTCGCGCGCGCTGCTCGGCACATCGACCATAGGCGCGCCATAGCGGCCATTCCACAGCGCTTTTTGCTCGGTCTTGAGCGCGATCAGGGAACGGAAGAGAGCGTCATATTGGCCTTCGCGCCATGTGATCTCGTCTTTCTCAAAGAACACTAACCGGCGATCAAGATCGGCCTCTTGGCCGTTGTAAATTAGTGGAATCCCTGACCCGACAAAGGATAAAGCAATGGCCGCTTCATAGGCTGGGCCATAGATCTCGGAAGCGACCCCATCCCACGAATTTTGATCGTGATTATCGGTGTAGACCATGCGGTAAGCGTCTGATGGCCAGGTGGTTTTCTGGCTGTCGTAATAGCCCCTGATCGCCGCCGCGCCGCCGCCGTCCGAGACGGTCTCTTGCATCGCTTCTTTCCAGCCCCAGGCGTAGGTCGCATCGAACGCTTTGCGATGCAGATCGCGGGTCTGCCATTCGGCGAGCATGAAGACAGGTTTGATCTGGTTTAACTCGCCGCGCGCAGTCTCCCAAAAGTCGAGCGGGACATATCCAGCAACATCAGCGCGGTAGCCGTCAATGTTAAATTCGCGCACCCAATAGACAAGGCTCTGCGTCATGTACTCGCGCAGCCCAATCTGCGCGTAATCGAAATCGACGGTATCAGCCCAATCGGTCCCCTGCGGCGGCATCAAATCGCCTTCAGGCGTGCGGCTGTACCATTCCGGATGCTGCTGGGTCAGCCGGTTGTCCCAGGCGGAATGGTTCGCCACCCAATCAAGAATGACCTTGAGGCCATTTTCATGCGCCGCATTGACAAAGGCGCGAAATTCTTCCTCAGTGCCTAGCTCAGGATTGACCGCGCGGTAATCCTTCACCGCATACGGACTGCCCAATTCGCCCTTACGATTGACCTCTCCAATTGGATGGATCGGCATCAGCCAAATTATGTCGACCCCCATATCCGCGAGCCTTGGGAGATGCTCCTGCGCAGCGGCAAATGTGCCGTCCCCCGTGAATTGCCGGGTGTTGAGCTGATAAATCACCGCATCGCGGGTCCACTCAGCATTATCGAACTGCACGTAATCCTGAGGCTCGTAATTGGTCGCGGGCTCCGCTGCAATGTTATCGCATGCTGTCAGCGAGATGAGCGCTGCAAACGCGATGCAAGAACGGCGGGTCATGTTTCCGCTCCCACCGCATCACCGTCTTGAACAAACAGAGTCGCGATCGCCGCCAATACAAAGGACACCGCTGCTATCACCATCGCATAAATCGGCGCGCCATCGAAAAAGACGGTCAGCATAAAGCCGAGCAATGTCGCCGCGATCAGCTGAGGCACGACGATGAAGATGTTAAAGATGCCCATGTAAATGCCCATCTTATTCGCCGGAACTGAGCCAGCGAGGATTGCGTAAGGCAGCGAGACAATCGACGCCCAGGCGATGCCGACACCAACCATCGGCAGCCACAGCAATCCAGGGTCTGTGATCATCAGCATCGCCGCAAAGCCGACCGCACCAATGGCCAAATTGGCACTGTGCAAGCGCTTGCGATCGATCTTAGACGCGATCCAGATGAACCCGAGCGCAGCCGCAGCTGCAATGCCGTTGCGGACGGAACCAAGCAGGCTCCACCAATCCGCTGCGTCCTGATAGCCGCGCGTCGTAGGGTCAGGCGCGCTGTAGTGAAATTCGGCCACCGCAGGGGTGCCATAAATCCACATCGCAAACATCGCGAACCAGCTGAAAAACTGCACCACCGCGAGTTGCCGCATGGTCTTGGGCATGGCGAACAGATCGTTGACCACCTCCATAAAGCCGTTTTCGTCGCGGCCTCCGCTGCGAAGCATTCCGGCCACCAATTGGATGATGCCAAATGCTGCGATCAACCCTGCGAGAACATAGAGCTCTTGCGCAATCTCAATGTCGCCCAAGAACGATGGGCGCGGGTCTTGCCGGGCGAAAAACAGGAGCGCGGCAAAGGCCAATCCAATCAATAACCAGATCAATCCGCCGGTGTTGAATTGGCCTACGCTGCGCAGCACTCCGGCGTCTTCAGCGGGCGCAGTGCCAAGCTCCGCCTGCCGCGCAGCTTCGAATGCTGCCAACTGTTCAGGGCTGTATTCCTTCGTTTTGAACACGGTCCAGGCGACCGCCGCCAGCAGAGCGGCACCGCCAATGTAGAACGCCCATCGGACAGTCTCAGGGATTTCGCCAGCGGGGGCAGTGTTGCTGAGCCCCATCCAATTGGTCATCATCCACGGCAAGGCGCCCGCCACCACAGCTCCAACGCCGATGAAGAAGCTTTGCATCGCATAGCCCTTCGTCCGCTGCCGATCGGGCAGGTTATCGCCGACAAAGGCTCGGAACGGCTCCATCGTGATGTTGAGCGAGGCGTCCATGATCCACAGCATGCCTGCCGCCACCCACAAGGTCGGCGAATTGGGCATGACGAACAAAGCAAAGCTGGCGAGAATAGCGCCCAGCAGGAAATAAGGACGGCGGCGGCCAAACCGGCCCCAAGTGTTGTCCGACAGATGACCGACAATGGGCTGGACGATCAGACCGGTCATCGGCGCCGCAATCCAAAGGATCGCAAGCTCATTAACCTCTGCGCCCAGCGTCTGGAAAATCCGGCTGACGTTTCCATTTTGCAGATCGAAACCGATTTGAATACCAAGAAAGCCAAAGCTCATATTCCAGATCTGCGCTGGATTAAGCGCTGGCTTCTGCCCCGTGCCACTGGCCGGATTACTCATGATAATTGCCTCTCACCCTCACCCGCCCCGGCCTTTTGTAGCGCCAATAAGCACCCAGACCTTAGGCTTTGCGAGCCGCAGAAATGCGCCCACGACACATTTTCCCGCAAACTCGCCGTCACGCCAGTCTGACAAAATTGCAAATTTTTGCAAGAAACTTTCTTTTTTCTTAAAATTTTCTGCTGATGATTCTGGCCTGAATTTCAATAAACTACTTTATTTCAGATATATGATAGTCAAATATCGATAGCATTTTACGAAATACAAAGATTTGCAAAATCCGAAAATTGATGGCATCCACGTGGTCGGAGGGGCCTGATAATGAGACCATACCTTAGCCTGATTCTTGCTGCAATTGGCGCGGCCAGCACGCCTGCTCTGGCGCAAACTGCGCCTGCGTCGCCGCAGGAGCGTCCACCAGAAGATGAGGTGGTCTATTTCGTCCTGCCCGACCGGTTTGAGAATGGCGACACCAGCAATGATCGCGGCGGCATCAGCGGAGGCCCGCTCGATCATGGGTTCGACCCAACCCACAAGGGCTTCTACCACGGCGGAGACCTCAAAGGCCTGACCGAAAGGCTCGATTACATTCAGGGCATGGGCGTGACTGCAATCTGGTTCGCACCGGTTTTCAAAAACAAACCCGTGCAAGGTGAAACCGGCAAAGAAAGCGCCGGCTATCACGGCTATTGGGTGACTGATTTCACCAGCATCGACCCCCATTTTGGCAGCAATGACGAATTTAAAGCCTTCGTCGATGCAGCGCACGCGCGCGGGATGAAAGTCTATATGGACATCATCACCAACCACACAGCGGACGTGATCGACTACACGGAAGGCAAGGCGACCGGCTATGCCTACCGCAGCCTCGCGGATTACCCCTATTCCCGGCGCGGCGGCGCAGATGGTGAAGCGATCAATGAGGGGTTCCTAGGCGATTACGAGCAAACGGAGGGGAATTTCGCGCGCCTGACATCTCCGGATTTCGCCTACACCCCGATTGTGCCAGAGGCTGAGCGCGAGGTGAAGGTGCCTGCGTGGCTCAACGATCCGATCTATTATCACAATCGCGGCAGCTCGACCTTTAGCGGGGAAAGCAGCCTTTACGGCGACTTTGCAGGGCTCGATGATCTCTACACAGAGCATCCCCGCGTGCTGTCCGGCATGATCGAGATTTATCAAAGCTGGATCACGCGCTTCGGCATTGATGGCTTTCGCATCGACACCGCCAAACACGTAAACCCACAATTCTGGCAAGCATTCGTTCCAGCCATGTTGGAAACCGCCGAGGTCGAAGGCCTGAGCAATTTCCATATCTTTGGCGAGGTGTTTTCAGAGAGCCCCAACAGCGGTTTCCTAGCTCAGTTCACCCGCCGCGACGGCTTTCCTGCGATCTTGGACTTCGCATTTCAGTCCTCTGTTCGTGAAGCCCTTGGCCGCGGCGTCCCGCCCTCCGTTATCGTCGATATGTTCGCAGGCGATGTGAATTACGAAGGCGGAGAAGAGGCGGCGCTGGGAATGCCGACCTTCCTTGGCAACCACGATCTTGGACGCTTCTCAACACTGCTCAAGGCGGACATACCAGACATCTCCCAAGACGAGCTGCTCGCCCGCGTAAAGCTTGGCCATGCGATGCTGATGAGCCTGCGCGGATCGCCAGTGATCTATTCCGGCGATGAGCAAGGCTTTGTCGGCGATGGCAATGATCAGGCCGCTCGCGAAGACATGTTTGCCAGCAAAACGGCGAGCTACAACGACAACGACCTGATCGGGACCGATGCGACAACCGCTGAGGCAAACTTCGACACGGAGCATCCGCTTTACAGCCTGATCGCGGAATTGGCCGCCGTTCGCACTGAACATGCAGCACTGCGACGCGGCAAGCAGATCACTCGCAGTTACAACGACACCGCCCCTGGCCTCGTCAGCTTCTCGCGCTTCGATCCTGAGGAAGGCACAGAATATCTGCTCGCCTTCAACACCTCCGCAGAGCCGCTTAAGCAGCAATCCGCCATCGGCTATAGCGCCCGCACGCTAGAAACCCTCAGCGGCGCCTGCGCAGATACGGTTTCCGCTCCGGGAAGCGTGACGGTGGAGCTGCCCGCGCTGGGATGGTGCATCGCGAGAGTTTCAGAGACCGCCCAATGAATGAGATGCGACCTGTGAACGGCAAAGACCTAAGCACGACAACGGATGAATGGTGGCGCGGCGCGGTGATCTATCAGATCTACCCGCGCAGTTTTCGCGATACCAATGCCGATGGGATCGGCGATTTGCGGGGCATCGCCGATGGGCTCGATTACGTCGCCTCTTTGGGAGTGGACGGAATTTGGATCTCGCCCTTCTTCACCTCGCCGATGAAAGACTTCGGATACGATGTGTCTGACTATTGCGGGATCGATCCAAGCTTTGGCGATTTCGATGACTTCGACCGGATCATCGACAAGGCGCATAAACTTGGCCTGAAGGTGATCATTGATCAGGTCTATTCGCACACCTCAGACGAACATGATTGGTTCGCGGCAAGCCGCAAGGATCGCAGCAATGCCAAGGCCGATTGGTATGTCTGGGCCGATGCTAAGCCCGACGGCTCACCGCCGTCCAATTGGCAGTCCGTGTTCGGCGGATCAGCCTGGCAGTGGGACGGCCCGCGCAAGCAATACTACCTGCACAATTTCCTCGCCTCTCAGCCGGATTTGAACGTCCACAATCCTGAGGTTCAGGACGCGCTGCTGGAGGTGACAAAATTCTGGCTCGACCGAGGCGTTGATGGGTTCCGCATCGATGCCTTGAACTTTGCAATGCATGATCCGGAATTTCGCGACAATCCACCCTCGCATGCCCCCATGGACGCGGTGACGCGACCATTTGATATGCAGATCAAGCAGTTCAATCAGTCGCATGAGGACATCCCGCTGTTCATCGAACGCATCCGCCAGACGATTGATCAATATCCCGGCCGGTTCACCGTTGCTGAGGTTGGCGGGCCTGATCCACTGTCTGAAATGAAAGCGTTTACAGCCGATGGGAAGCGGCTCGATTCCGCCTATAATTTCGACTTCCTCTACGCGCCTAAACTGACTGCACCAGCGGTCCGGCGGTCGCTGATGCAATGGCCGGGGGAGGCTGGGGAAGGCTGGCCCAGCTGGGCATTCTCAAACCATGATGCACCCCGCGCCGTCACGCGCTGGGTGTCTGGCGATGCCAGCCACGGGCAGATCGCGCGGCTTTCCATGCTGCTGCTGATGGCACTGCGCGGCAATCCGATCATCTACCAAGGCGAGGAATTGGGCCTTCCGCAGGGCCATGTCGCATTCGAAGACTTGCAGGATCCCGAGGCTATAACCAATTGGCCGCACACTTTGGGCCGCGATGGCGCGCGCACACCAATGCCGTGGGAAGCGAAGGCACCGCAAGCGGGCTTCTCCAATGCGAACCGAACTTGGCTAAAGCTCGATCAAACGCACGCTGAGCTGGCGATTGATTGCCAGCGTGAGGACCCCAGTTCCATGGCGAGCTACACCCGCGATCTGCTCGCGCAAAGGCAGGCGCTGACCGCGGTCGTATCAGGCGATTTGGAGCTGCTGGAAACGCCTGAGAATGTGCTGGCCTTCATTCGCACCGACGATGCGGGCAGGGTCCTATGCGCCTTCAACCTGTCCGACAATCCTTGCGATTGGGCCCCGCCTGCAGAATTCGCACACGCGAAAACGGTTGCTAACCAACGACAAGTGGGTTCACCTGACCCCATCAATGCCACTATGGAAGGCTGGTCGGGCTATTGGGCCATGACGACCGGGCAATAGGGGGCACACGGGCGTACGGGATGAGTGAAGAGCAGGACCAGAAGAACGCGAAATCGGCCCGGCTCGAAGACATTGCCCGCGAGGCTGGGGTGTCGATCTCCACCGTATCGCGCGCGCTCAATGATAACCCAGCAGTCAAGCGTCGCACCAAGCAGGCGATCTGGAAGATTGCCCGCGCGCATGACTATGACTTTCGCAGCACCATGCCCAATGCGCCTATCGGTGCAGAGGCGACAATTGCGGTTGTCGTCCCCGCCCCGCAAGCACGCGAAAGCCGCGTTGCCGACCCGTTCTTCCTTGAATTGCTCGCCGGCGTTGCTGAAGCTGCCAGAGTGCGCAACGCTGACCTGGTCATCAGCCATCTAAGCCCAAGCTCAGCTGAAGACCTTGAGTTCGCAATGAACACCAGCAGAGCGACCGGCGTGATATTTATCGGGCAAAGCTCGCTGCATGCCGCCTTCAACGATCTGTCACAGCGCGACAGCCGGTTTGTCGTCTGGGGCGCCGAATTTGCGGACGCCGCCTATTGCTCGGTGGGTTCCGACAATATGGCGGGCGGCAGGCGCGCGACCTCCCACCTCACGCGCTTGGGCCGCAAACGCATCCTGTTCCTCGGTGATACCGAGGCGCCGGAAGCAGAGCAGCGCTATCGCGGCTATCGCCAGGCGCTCGAAAGCGCAGGGATTGATGTGCGTGATGAGCTGCTGATGCCCGCCCATTTCGACGTCCATTCTGGCGAGGCTGTGACCCGCTCTGCGATCGATCAAGGCATCCAGTTCGACGGCGTGTTCGCCGCCAGTGACCTGATCGCCATCGGCGCAATGCGGGCGCTGACCCGCGCGGGGCGCAGCATCCCAGAGGATGTGTCGGTGGTCGGCTATGACAACATCCCGGCCGCGCGCCTCGTCACACCGCGCCTGACCACGATTGATCAAGACGCCAATCTGGCCGGGCGTATGCTCGTTTCCAAATTGATCGATACCAAGGGCGGGCGCGCCACGTCTGACCGGCTCGAAACCAGCCTGACCATCAGAGACAGCTGCGGCGGATAGACAATGGCCGGCGCGTTCTCCCCTTTAGAAAGTATCATCATTGTCGGTGGCGGCAGCGCTGGGTGGATGACGGCGGCGGCGCTCGCGAACACGCTGGGTGAGAGCTGCCAGATCACGGTAGTCGAATCCGAAGCGATTGGCACGGTCGGCGTTGGTGAAGCGACCATTCCGCCGATCCGCCATTTCAATCAGAGGCTGGGGATCGACGAGGCGACCTTCGTCAAGGAAACCGGAGGCTCTTACAAACTCGGGATCGAGTTCGTCGATTGGGCGCGGCTTGGCCACAGCTATTTCCACCCGTTCGGCCAACATGGCGCCGAATTTGACAGCGTGCCGTTCTACCATTTCTGGATGCAAGAAAGCCTCGCTGGCCGGGTCAACGGACCAATCGACGACTTCTCCATGGGCTGGGCCATGGCGAAAGCAGGCAAGTTCGCGCATCCCCTGCCAGACCGGCGGCAAATCCAGTCGACCTATGACTACGCTTATCACTTCGATGCGGTGCTCTATGCGGCGTTCCTGCGCAAATATGCCGAGGCGCGCGGGGTCACGCGCATCGAGGGCAAAGTCGTCGATGCTGCGCTCGATGCAGAAAACGGCGCAATTGAGAGCGTCCAGCTGGAAAATGGTGGCACCCTCAAGGCAGAGTTCTTCGTCGATTGCAGTGGCTTTCGCGGGCTTCTGATCGAGGGCGCGCTGGAGGCAGGCTATGACAATTGGCAGCAATGGCTGCCCTGCGACCGCGCCGTCGCTGCACCCAGCCCGAAGCAAACAGACGTCGCGCCCTACACCCGCTCCACCGCCAAGGCGGCGGGCTGGCAATGGCGCATCCCGCTGCAGCATCGCACCGGCAATGGTTATGTCCATTGCGGCGAATTTGTGAGCGAGGATGAAGCGACCGAAACGCTATTGAGCTCGCTCGAAGGCGAGGCCCTGGCAGAGCCGCGAATGCTGCGCTTTGTGACCGGGCGCAGGCGCAAGTTCTGGCACAAAAACTGCGTTGCGATTGGTCTGTCTGCTGGATTTATGGAGCCGCTGGAGTCGACCAGCCTGCATCTCATCCAATATGGCATCTTACGCTTGCTCGCGCTGTTTCCGGATAAGGAAATGTCGCCGCTGCTGGCTCAGGAATACAATGCCCAAACGGCGGCCGAATATGAGCGGATACGCGACTTTTTGATCCTGCATTACAAAGCGACATCGCGCGATGATGCAGAGCTGTGGCGCTATTGCTCCAGCATGGCGATCCCGGACAGCCTGCAATATAAGATCGATCACTTCCGCAATTACGGACTGCTGGTCTCCGACGAACGAGAGCTGTTCAAAAACCCCAGCTGGATCGCAGTTTATCTGGGGCAGGACATCGTGCCTAAGCGCGCGCCCGCCCTTGCGGCCATGCGCAGCGGCGCGGTGCCAGTGGCCAACCGGATGAGCGCAATCTCGGCGGCAATGGACAGCGCGGTCGCGGCCATGCCGAGACATTCAGAGTTTCTCGCACAGCACTGCCCCTCCCCGCACGCGTAAACGCTCGCAGCGCTGGTTTCGCACGCGCGCATTCAATCACACGATAGCCAAAGAAAAAAGGGCCCGCCATTGCTGGCGAGCCCTCTTTCATTTGCGACCTCAAGAGAGGACTAAATCAAGAGTTAAAACTCTTTCTTGATCGTGAAGTTGTAGGTCCGACCATAGAGCTCGTGACGGCTTGGGAAGGTGCCGATTTGATTACCCGCACCATCGAACAGATCGTTCTCGGTAACAAATGGCTCGTTGGTGATGTTGAACACCTCAAACTGGAAACCGAGACCGTTGAGGAAACCATCGGCTTCTTCGAATGTGTAGCCGATTTGACCATCAAGAATGGTCTCGCTGCGGGCCTGCGCCCCGCTCAGGCTACCGTCGAAGTTTTGGACCTCTGACAGGAAGCCGCTGCGGTGACGAGCGCTGAGCTTGGCTTGGAAGCCATTCTTTTCATAGAACATATCGCCGGACCAGACAGTTTCGGAATAGCCGGGTATGTCGAGTGCGGTCATTGTGGTGTCTTCAACTTCTGCGTCAGCATAAGTGAAGCTGAAGCTACCGCCGAAGCCATCAAGGCTCTCTGCAAGATCGACAAAATCAACCCGCAACGTGCCCTCGATACCGGTGATCGAACCATCGCCGAAATTGACCGGACCGCTGAATGCACCAGTGCCAAGCTCTGGTGCGCTAGTAAGGATTGATCCAAAACCAGCGTTGATGATCTGCTGTTCGACATTGATCGTATCATTGAAGTCGATCACCCAATCCGACAGATCCTTGTGGAACACAGCCACCACCAGGGCCGTGCCGCGCGAGAAGTACTTCTCGAACGAGATATCGTAAGACGTTGATGAATAAGGTTGGAGCGCCGGGTTACCGCCGTTTAGATTGAAACAAACCAATTGCGGTGGGTTAAATGCGACCACGGTATCCGGCACTTGGTCGCCATCAGTATCGGTACAACTAAGCGGGTTCACCGAGATACTTTGGTTAGCCGCTAATTGATCGAGCCGGGCGCGTGTGATCGTTTTCGCAAAGGCAAGCTTGATGAAGAAGTCATCAGCGACTTCGAAGCTGAGGTTCGCGCTTGGAAGCCAGTCATCATAGCTTTCGGTGACAGTGTTGACCAAGCCACCGCCGATCGTGCCGGTCGAGCTCTGTGTGGTATCGACATATTTGAGGCCAATATTGCCGCGCAGCGGAACCGAGCCAAGCAGCGTGTCGATGTTTGCTTGAGCGTAAAAGTTATGAATCTCCTCGGAAACGACCCACTCGGTGTCGAAGGTCGCCTTCTCAACAACGTAAGTGCCGTCGGTGAGGAAGCTAGATGGATCATAAGCGATCACATCAAAGTTCAAGCCGCCAGTGTCCGTGCTGCCCAGGATCGATCCCGCTGGAATTGCCAAGGCGCCATCAGTGAAGGCGGCCGATTGACGCAGAAAAGCCTCATTTGAATCGAAGTCTTTCTCGCGGTCCGTGTAGATCCAGCCGACCGTGATGCTATCGAGGAAACCCCCGTCAAAAGCGTATTCCGCCTCCGCACGCAGCTGATGCAATTCGTCATTGATCTCAGGCTCTTTGATAAAACCAACCTGGCCCCAGCCACCTGGATCGGTAAGCAGAACGGTGCCTGGATCGGTGTAATCAAGCTGAGTGTCGACGCTGTAACGGCCGCTTTGTGGGAACGTAAATGTGATCGTGTCCTGCGGGCCGCCGCGAGCAAATCCAGTGCCCGCGTAGCTTTCGTAATCGATGTCGTTCCGGTCTAGCGTCGAGTAACCGTAATCGAGCTCAAGCGAGAGGTTGTCAGTCACGCCCCAAACGAGGTTTGCACCTGCCGCGAAAATCTGAGCTTCGTTGCCTTCAGTGTCTGTGCGAACGATTGGGACAACGGCTGAGTAGGTTGCGGTATCGGCGAAAGGTTCGTTGCCAGTCGCACCGTCAAAGCTTGCGCCGCTCCATGACGCAATCGGAGTTTCCGTGCCGCGGAAAATACCGGAATCTTGTGTGTCTGTGTAGAACGCATCGAGCGCGAGCGAGAAATTGTCGGATGGCTCGAACTGCAACGCGCCAGCAATCGACGTACGCTCAAAATCGCGTGAAACAGCGCCTTGGCGCGGGTTGTCCGACGGATAGATTAGGCCATTCGCGTCGGTAGAGACCTGGTTCTGGTTGGTCTTCAATTCGCGTGAAAGAAACTGCGTCGGGTTGGACTGGTGCGTGACACCAATCGACCAACCAACGGTGCCGGAATCATTCTGACCGATGTACGATCCAAAGAAGCGGTAACCCTGGTTGCTGAAATCTGGGTTGAGCTCGCCGCTATCATTAACGACATAACGCGCGGATACGTTAAGCTTGGTATCCTTGAAATCGAGCGGGCGGATCGTGCGCAGATCAACCGCGCCGGCAATACCGGTTGCAGCAAGGCTGGCTTCAGCGGTCTTATAGACAACGCCTTGCGCGATCAGCTCTGATGGGAATTGGTCAAACTCAATACCGCGATTGTTACCGGCGGAGACAACCTCGCGGCCGTTCAGAAGCGCCAACGAGAAGTCCGGGCCAAGACCGCGGATCGAAATCTGCTGCGAGCGGCCGCGCACACGCTGAGCGGTGACGCCGGGCAGCCGAGCAAGCGCATCAGCAATGGAAAGGTCAGGCAGCTTACCGACATCTTCCGCCGAGATCACTTCGACGATGCTGGTGCTTTCACGCTTTGCCTCAAGCGAGCTTTCGATCGCGCTGCGGATCCCGGTGACGACGATACCCTCGCCCTCTACGCCGCTTTCCGTCTCTGGCTCGGCATCCTGAGCCGCCGCAGGCATAGCCGCCGCGATCATCGCGAGGCCGGTCGCTGCACCACAAAGCAGGCGCGCGTTTGCTGAGTTACGCTTAAAAACCATTATTTCTCTCCCCTAACGCCGATTTTCGATCCCCGGCGTTTGCATCTTTTTTCATAGCGAATGTTTTGAGAGACGTAAACGCCCAAAATTTGGAACGCATTTTGCGTTTTGAAATTTCACAAACCATTGTTTTTAAGATATTTAGAAGATGAAAGTATGATTTTTGAATGTAACACTACCACAAGTTTCAACAGGCTGTGGCAAGCCTGTCACACTTGCTCAGGCCCACGACGACACCGAGGTACACAGCAGATTCTTGCAAATCACTCGAGTCGCACACCTTCATGCCGAAAACTCTCTATAAATCAATTTATTCAATGCTTTAGGTTATTTCAATTGGCGCGTTGCACGCGATTTGTTAGCCTCAACTCAGAATTTTCCGATCATTAACAAGGCCTCAAACCGCGATGAACAACTGGTCGATATCACTTGCAAATTTGCAAAAATCGCATTTTTCTTCGCAAAAACATATATTTGTGGAGATCAATGAGTTCTTGAAACAACCACAGACCGTCATTGCTCATGCCTTTTTGCAAAAATTTGCAGAAGTCACTCCGCAATATCCAGGGGTCAGGGCACCGCTGCCTCAAGAAGTCTGCGAGGCGTGGCTGGAGCAGCTCTCACCCGTGCTTGAGGAAACCTTCCCACCCACACAGCCAACCTCACCAAATGCGGGCAAAGCGCGCTGGGCAATGCAAGGGTGGTATTCAATCGTCACAACAGCGCCAGAGCAATTGCAGCCAATCCAGCGCCTGCCCCATGTCGATGGCACAGATCCTGATCAAATCGCGCTGATGCTCTATCTGCACACCACCCAGCATGGAGGCACGGCATTTTTCCGCCACAAGTCCACTGGGCTCGAGGCGCTCACACAGGACAGTTACCCGCGCTATGCCGCCGCCTTGCAGCAAGATGTGAAGCGCAGCGGCCTGCCGCCAGCGGCCTACACCACGAGCGGAGAACCACACTTTGAACGCACCCATGCCGCGCCCGGGACATTCAACCAAGCGGTCCTCTATCGCGGCAATATCCTGCACAGCGGCGTGATCAGCAATTCAGACCCGCTGCCAGCGGACCCCAAGACCGGCCGACTGACTATCAATGCCTTTTTGCGCCGAGAGGCTCCCCAAGAATGAGTGCATTCTATAGCCTGTCACAAAAGCAACCCCCTATCTCCAACCGCGCCGCACAGCCAAAGAGTATAATGCCATGAGTAAGCAGACACAGCGCAGGTTAGTGATCGTCGGCGGCGGAACCGCGGGTTGGATAACGGCGGCGGCGTTCGCGCGCCTGCTCGGACCGAGTCTGTCGATCCATCTGGTGGAATCCGATGCGATTGGCACCGTTGGCGTTGGCGAAGCGACCATCCCGCAGATTATCCGCCTCAACACGATCCTCGGCTTTGATGAGAACGATTTCCTGAAGCAAACCTATGGCACCTTCAAACTCGGCATTGAGTTTGTCGACTGGGGCAAGAAGGGCGATCGTTATCTGCACACCTTTGGCGATGCAGGGCTGAACCTCGCCAATGTGCCCTTCCACCATTATTGGCACCGCGCATCCCAAACCGGCGCTGATACCAAAGACCTGTGGCATTATTCCTTGCACCAGCTGGCAGCCGCACAGGGGCGCTTTTCCAAGCTCGACCGGGTCGGCAATACCGCCATGACCGGCCTCGCCTATGCCTATCATTTCGACGCCAGCCTTTATGCCCAATATCTGCGCAAGTATTCCGAGGCGCGCGGCGTCACCCGGCATGAGGGGATTGTGAGCGCGGTTCAGCGCGACGGCGAAAGCGGCGATATTGCCTCGATCACGCTGGAGGGCGGGGCGGAGATCCACGGCGATTTCTTTATCGATTGCACCGGCTTTCGCGCGCTGCTGATGGGCCAAGAGCTGGGCGTTAGCTATCAGGACTGGTCAAAATGGCTGCCGTGTGACCGCGCGCAGGCGGTGCCTAGTGAGAGACTGGACAGCCTGCCGCCATTTACTAGAGCGACCGCCAAGGACGCGGGATGGCAATGGCGCATCCCGCTGCAACATCGCACGGGCAATGGCCATGTCTATTCCAGCGGCTTTACCACTGACGAGGCCGCCCATGATGTGCTGATGGAGGGGCTGGAGACAAAGGCCCTGGCGGATCCGCGCCCAATCCGCTTTACCACCGGGCGGCGCGAGGAGTTCTGGTCCCACAATTGCGCAGCCATCGGCCTGTCGAGCGGATTTTTGGAGCCATTGGAGTCGACCAGCATCCATCTGATCCAATCCCATGTCAGCCGCCTGATCCAGCTATTTCCGCAAAGCGCGAATGCAGATGCCGAGCGCGCGGAATACAATCGCCGCTGCGCCGCAGAATTTGAACAGATCAGGGACTTTCTTATCCTGCATTACCATCAGACGGAACGCGAGGATTCCGAATTCTGGCGCTATTGCAAGAATATGAAGGTGCCGGACAGCCTCACGCGCAAACGCGAATTGTTCGCGTCTAGTGGCCGCTTGGGCCGCGATGTCGATGATCTGTTCCGCGAGGCAAGCTGGGTCCAAGTGATGCTGGGCCAGGGGATCATACCGGACGGTCACGACCCGATGGCCGATGCGATCAGCGATACTCAGCTGAGCGAGTTTTTGGGCAATCTCAGGACCATTATCGAACGCTCGGTCGGCGGGCTTTCGACGCATCAAGACTACATCGCTAAACATTGCGCCGCATCGCAAATGGCGTCTTAATCCGGCGAAGAATTCAACACTATCAGCACGTGTGCTGAGCGACTTTCGCTGGCGCGCAAGATTTGGTAGTGTTTTGAAACGTACTACGTAGCGCACGCAAACCCCCGCCTCCAATGGAGCCAAACGAATGATCGAGTTCACCATCAACGGCCAAGCCACCAGCCTGGATGCCGATCCCAATATGCCGATCCTGTGGGTCGTGCGTGAGAAGCTGGGCATGACCGGGACCAAGTTTGGCTGTGGGATTGCCGCTTGCGGGGCCTGCACCGTGCATCTCGATGGGGAACCTGTGCGCAGCTGCTCCACTCCGCTGTCCGCTGCTGAAGGCCGCGCCATCACGACGATTGAAGGTGTTTCGGGTGAAGACGGCGAGCTGAGCGCGGTTCAGCAAGCCTGGATCAGCGAACAAGTGCCGCAATGCGGATATTGCCAATCGGGCCAGATCATGTCGGCGACGGCGCTGCTGCGTGACAATCCTACGCCGAGCGATGACGACATTGACGCCGCGATGAGCGGCAACATCTGCCGCTGCGGAACCTACAAACGCATTCGCCAAGCCATCAAGGTTGCCGCCGGTCTTGAGACCGCACAATCCGAAGACGAAGCGCAGGAGAGCGCAGCATGAGCGAGCAAGACACAGGCACACAAGCCGCGAAAAAAGAACGCAGCAAAGTGGCCAAATGGAGCCGCCGCGGATTTATAGGCGCTGGCGTACTTGCCGGCGGCGCGTTGCTGATCGGGGTTGGCGTGCGGCCCGGCAATCCGGTCGGTAAGCTGAAAGCCAAAGTTGCAGGCGGAGCTGGCGAAGAGCTGGTCAACAGCTGGGTTAAAATCGGGGCGGACAATATCGTGACCGCGATCATCCCGCACTGCGAAATGGGCCAGGGCGCGCATTCCGTGCTCGCGCAAATGCTAGCCGATGAGCTCGATGCCGATTGGTCCAAGGTCGAAGTGATGCAAGCGCCAGCGGACGGCAGCTACATCGTCAGCGACACCGCGCGCATGTTCGTTGCGCCATTCACCATGAACGCGGCCGATTGGATTGAGCCAACATGGGACGGCCTGTTCACGCAAATTGGGCGTTTGGCCGATGCGATGATCACTGGCGGCAGCTCCTCCATCCGCACCACTGGCCAATATCAGATGCGGATCGCAGGCGCGGCGGCGCGCAAGATGCTGATCGGTGCAGCAGCCGATGAATGGGGCGTACCAGCCAGCGAGATTACGACGCGTGACAGCACGCTAATCCACAGCGGCAGCGGTAATTCTGCACCTTACTCTGATTTTGCAGCGGCAGCGGCTGAGCAACCAATGGACAGCTCGCCTGCGCTGAAAGAACCCAAAGATTACCGCCTGATGGGCAAGAGCAAGCGCCGGACTGACATTCCCGCCAAGGTGATGGGCAAGGCGGATTTTGGGATCGACGCCAATATTCCCGGCGTTGAGCTTGCCGATTTGTCTTATGCAGCGGTGCGCCGACCTCCGGTGCCCGGCACTGAGGTAACGAGCATGGACGCGGAGGCGGCGAAAGCCATGCCGGGCGTGCAGCAGATCCTCAACATGGGCAGCTTCATCGCAGTGGTGGCCGATGGCTATTGGAACGCGCAGCAGGCGCTCAACACCATCACCGCTGAATACAGCGCCTCGGAAAGCCCGATCAAGACAACCGCCGATCAGTTTGCAGCGTTTAGAGACGCAATTGATGCAGCGGGCGATGATGGCGGGGAGCAAGCCGCCTCCAGAGGCGATGCGGCAAGCGCCTTTGCCGATGCGGCGACCAAGCTGGAGACGGAATACAGCGCTCCGTATCTCGCCCATGCTCCGATGGAGCCGGTCAATTGCACCGCATGGGTGCGCGACACCGATGATGGGGCGAAGTGCGATATCTGGACGAGCACACAGGTGCCGCTGATGGCGCGCAGCGCAGCCGCAGGCGCGCTCGGCATGGATGATGAGGACATCACCGTCCACCACCCGTTCCTGGGCGGCGCATTCGGGCGGCGGCTAGAAAACGATTATGTGACAATGGCCGTGCGCGTGGCGAAGGCCACCGGCTATCCGATCAAGATGATCTGGTCGCGCGAGGAAGACACGCAAAAGGCGCTCTACCGCCCGGCCGATGTGAGCCGCTTTAAAGGCGGTCTTGATGCGGGCGGAAAGCTGGTCTCTTACAACAACATCTTCACCCAGAGACACGACCCGGCAGAAGCCAGCGTTCCGGGCATTTACGACATTGCGAACACATCCGTGCGCGTCGCAGAGGCACCGTTGCACCTGCCATTTTCCGCATGGCGCTCGGTCGACCACTCACAGCAGGGCTTCTTCATTGAGAGCTTCATTGATGAGGCCGCTATTGCCGCTGGCGCAGATCCGCTGGAATACCGCCTCAACATGCTCGGCGCGAACACCGCGCGGCACAAAGGCGTGCTCGAGAAAGTCGCTGAGATGAGCAATTGGAGCGCTCAGCGAGGCGAAGGCATTGGCCTAGGCGTCGCCATCGTCGAGAGCTTCGGCACGGTCGGCGCAGAGGTGATCGAGGTTGATATGAACTCAGGCCGCCCCAAAATGCTCAACATCTGGGCCGCGATGGACGCGGGCTATGTCATGAACCCGGACGGCTTCCGCAACCAGATCGAGGGCGGGATCGTGTTCGGCCTGACCGCGGCGATGTACGGCGAAATTGAGCTGGAGGATGGTGCCGTCAAGCAGAGCAATTTCCACGATTATCAAATGCTGCGGATGGATGAGACACCGGCGATCGAGGTAGCGATCATCAACAGCGGCACCGTGCCCGTTGGCGGCGCGGGAGAGCCGGGGACACCGCCCGCAGCGCCGGCCTTGGCTAATGCGATCTTTGCGGCGAGCGGCAAGCGCCTACGCGACATGCCGTTCGCAAAGCAATTTGCGTAAGCGCGGTTGAAGGAGGCACACTATGCGCAAATTCACTGCAAGCATGGCCGCTCTCGGCACGCTCTCGCTAGCCGCATGCGGCGGGTCAGAGGTGCAAGAACCGGTCGAGCAAATTGTCGTCGCTAAGCCGGGCGAAGCGGCCAGCGCGGCGGCACCTGAACAAGCGGTACCTGCCGAACCCGAACAGCCTGCTGAATAGAAACGCTGAATGGACCGCGATCGGGTTTTTGCCTTTCTGAGCGATCGGCAGCGCGAGGGCCGCGCCTGCGCGCTGGTGACGGTCATGGCGGTGGAGGGTTCCTCGATCCGCAATCCCGGCACGCATATGGCCGTGTGTGAAGACGGCGATTTCGCCGGATCGCTGTCAGGCGGGTGCATCGAAAACGCCGTTGTAACAGAAGCGCAAGAGGCCCTGCGGGAGGGAAAGCCGCGCGTCGTCCGCTTTGGCGCAGGCTCCCGCTACATCGATATCACCCTGCCCTGCGGCGGCGGCATTGATGTGCATTTCCAGCCATTGGCGAGCCAAGAATTCGCCGAGCAGTGCAACACCGCAATCGCCGCGCGAAAGCCCTTCACCGTGCAAATCGGCGGCGGCGAGGTCGCTTACCTTGATGGCTGGCAAGAACTCAAGGCCGATGTCGCATCAGGCATCGGTACGTTTGGCCATTGGCCACAGCCGCGCCTCTGCATCATCGGGCATGGAGCAAGCGTTGAGGCACTGGCCAAGCTCGCAGGCGCGATGGAAATTGGAAGCGGTGTTTTGTCGCCCGATGCAGATATTTGCGAGCGCCTCACTACCCTCGGACCCCCGGCACAGCTGCTCACCCGCACCAGCGACACCCATCTGCTCAGCAGCGATCCCTGGACGGCCTTCGTCTTCCTATTCCACGACCATGATTGGGAAGTGAAACTGCTCGCCCGCGCATTGGAACTGCCGCATTTCTATTGCGGGGCAATGGGCAGCCGCAAAGCGCATAGCGCGCGCAGCGAAGCGTTGCTGGCCAGCGGCGTGCCCGCTGATGCGGTCGCCTCGATCAACGCCCCGCTTGGCCTGTTTCACTCCTCGCGCGATCCAGAAACGCTGGCGCTATCCGCCTTGAGCGAAATCGTACGCGCCTACCAATCGGCGGATTTTGCGGGCCATGACGCTTAGGCAGAACGGACTTATGATCGCGCTGCTCGCGGCAGGACAGTCTCAGCGCTTTGGCACGGCAGACAAGCTTTCTGCAGACTTGAACGGCACAATGCTGGGCCTCCACGCAAGCGAGACACTAGCCGCCCTGCCCGCTGATCAGCGCATTGTCATTGCATCAAACGAAGAGCATGCGTGCGCGGGTGGCTGGCGCGCAAGGGGTTTTGAAATCGCTCTCAATCCAGATGCCGATCAAGGCATGGGCACATCGGTCGCGCTCGCCGCAAAACTTGCCGTTGAAGCACAGGCAGAGACGCTGCTTATCGCGCTGGCTGACATGCCCTTTGTGCCGCTGGAGCATTTCCGCGCGCTGGCAGCGCAAGCCACCGCCAGCACCATCGCCGCCTCGCACAATGGCACGGCCCGCACTCCGCCTGCGGTCTTTGGCAAAGAGCACTTCGCCACCCTAATGCAGGTTACGGGGCACCGCGGCGCTGGCGCTTTGTTATCTGAGGCAAAGATCATTTCCTGCCGGCCCGACCAACTTACGGACATAGACACTTTGGACGATCTCAAGCGGCTGACGCGCTAGCCCTAGCCTACATCAGGCCCGCTGCGCGCAGCACCAGCCTCAGGCCCAGCCCTGCCGCAATCAAAACAACTCCAAAGCCCAGCACATTGGCGAGCGGCCCATTGGCATAGCGCCCCAGCACCGCCTTTTGGTTCATCACATAAAGCAGGAATGCGGCGACGATCGGCAACAGCAAACCATTGGCAAATTGCGCAGTGACGATCACTTCAATTGGCCGGATGCCCGCGAGCGAAATACTCGCGCCAATCACAATCACGCTGAGCGCGATCCCCTTAAAGGCGAGCGATTTTTGGCCACCCTTAAGCCGCAGAACCTCCGTCATCGCAAAGGCGGTGGCAAGCGGCGCGGTAATCGAGCTGGTCAAGCCAGCAGCAAACAAACCGATACCAAGCAGATATTTAGAGTTCGAACCAAACAAGGGCTCGAACTGGCTCGCCATTTCTGCGGCGCTGGTGACATTGATCCCCGCGGCAAAAAGGCTGGCCGCAGCGGTTGATGCGATCAGGATCGCGATCAGTCCGCCAATGCCGATAGCAATGCTGGTGTCGGCGCGCGCCTCGCTCAAATTGGCGTCGGTATTCTCGGTGTTGCTCCAACGCGCCTTGGCCGCCGAGGCGTGCAAAAACAGATTGTAGGGAACCACCGTGGTGCCGATCAGAGCGATGACGGTCAGCAGCGCTTCGGGCGGGATGCTGGGCACGAACATGCCGGCAAACATCGCGCCGAAATCAGGGCGAACGATGGCGAATGTCGCAGCAAAGGCGAGCGCCATAATCGCCACCAAGCCGAGCAGAACGCGCTCAATCTGCTTGTACGATCCGGCGAGCAGCAGCGCGGCGGCAAGCACCGCTATCGCCAGCACCGCGAACTTGAAGGCCGCATCCCCTTCCCCCGCAATTGCCGCAATTCCCAGCGCCGCGCCGGATAGATTGCCCGCCTCATAGGCAGCGTTACCAAGATAGAGCGCGAGGCCCACGAGCAGGATGAGCGGCCATTTGAACACCGAGCTTTGCAGCAGGTCCGCCAAAGTCTCGCCCAGCCCGCGCTGTGTCACCACGCCCAGCCGCGCCGACATTTCCTGCAAGATGATCGTGGCCAGCGTTGCAAACACCAGTGCCCACAGCAGCGCAAAGCCAAAGCTCGCGCCAGCGATGGTGCAGGCGGTGACGGTTCCCGGCCCGATGAACGCGGCGGTCACCAGCGCGCCGGGGCCGATATTGCGAATGCGTCTGATCATGTGTCGTTGCTTTCTGCTTCCCTTTCGGCAAGTGGGCCAAAGCCGCCGCCGGTCGGTGTTTCAATCACGACCCGATCGCCCGTAGCCATGTGGGTTTGCGCGCATCCGCCAAGGTTGTCGCTCGTGCCGCCCGCGCGCTCAGCCAGATTGCGGCCCACGTGGCCATTCTCGCCGCCCATGATGCCGGGGGCTGGCACGCGCCGTCGCTCTGACAGGATCGAGCATTCCATATCCTCTCGAAACCGGATCACTCGGCGCACCCCGTCGCCCGCATTCCATCGGCCCTTGCCGCCCGATCCGCGCTCTATGCGAAACTCGTCGAGCACGACGGGATAACGCTGCTCCAGCACTTCGGGATCAGTCATGCGGGTGTTGGTCATATGCGTGTGGACGCCGGAGGCTCCGTCAAAGCCAGGGCCAGCGGGCGCCCCAGAGCAGATCGTCTCGTAATATTGGACGCGGGCATTGCCAAATGTGAGGTTGTTCATGGTCCCCTGCCCCGTGCCGAGCCGCCCGAGCGCCGCGAACAGAGCATCGGTGACCGCTTGGCTGGTCTCGACATTGCCCGCGACCACTGCCGCTGGAAATGCGGGATTGAGCAAGCAGCCTTCTGGGATGATCACGTCGAGCGGCTTCATACAGCCCGCGTTGAGCGGAATGTCATCGCCGACGAGGCAGCGGAAGACATAGAGGATCGCAGCATGGGTGATCGCGCGCGGGGCGTTGAAAGCGTTGTCCATTTGGGCAGACGTGCCAGTGAAATCGGCGACCGCGCGGCCCGCTTGTTTGTCGGCTCGGATGGCGACTTTGATCACCGCTCCGCTGTCCAGCTCAAGCGCAAACGCGCCATCTTCGAGCGTCTGGATCGCGCGCTTGACCGCCGCCTCCGCGCTGTCCTGGATAAAGCCCATATAGGCGCGCACTTGCCCCAGCCCATAGCTGCGCACCAGCTTGGCCAGCTCATTCGCGCCTGCTTTATTGGCCGCGACCTGCGCCATCAGGTCAGCGATATTCTGAGCCGGATTGCGCGCCGGGTAAGGCCCGCTGCTGAGGACACTTTCCAATGGTGCGGTTTGAAATTCACCGCTCTCGACCAGCTTGATATTGTCGAGCAGCACGCCTTCCTCATGAATCGTGCGACCCAGCGGCGACATGGATCCGGGCGCGATGCCGCCAATATCCTCGTGATGCGCGCGCGATGCGGTGAAGAACATCAGCGCGCCGTCCGTCTCGTCAAACACCGGGGTAACTACAGTGATGTCAGGGAGGTGCGAGCCGCCCTTATGCGGATTGTTATGCACGAAAGCATCGCCGGGCTGGATCGACTGACCGCTCTCGATGATGGTCTTTACGCTGGCATCCATTGATCCGAGATGCACCGGCACATGCGGCGCATTGGCGACCAGATTGCCGTCCGCATCGAAAATAGCGCAGGAAAAATCGAGCCGCTCTTTCACATTTACCGATTGCGAGGTGTTGCGCAGGACGATGCCCATTTGCTCGGCGATCGACATGAAGAGATTGTTGAATATCTCCAGCGTGACCGGATCGCTTTGCTCGGCCGCTTGCGTGGCCTCTGCGGCAGACACTTCGACCTCGCGTGCTGTCAGTATCAAGTGCCCATAGGCATTGACGTCAGCGCTCCAGCCCGGCTCAACAATGATCGTGCCGGTCGGCTCAGTGATGATGGCCGGGCCGTGGATGGCCGCTCCGGGCACCAGCGAGGCGATGTCATAGATAGGCGCCTGGTGATGCGCGCCTTTGGTGAATATGCCGACCTCGTCGATGGAGGCTGGCTCCGCAGCGCCGCGCCCTTCCAACACCGCTTCAACTGGCGTCTTGCCCACTGAGCGGGTTTCGACAACCAGAGTGTCCAGCAACACCGCCTTGCCCGGCGCGAGAAAACCGAATTGCCGCGCATGATCCGCTTCAAACGCCGCGCGCATGTCCGCTGCGCTGCCGATGGCGACGCGGATCACCGTGTCCGTCCCGCGATAACGCAGCAGAGCGGAGGCGCGATGTTCTAGGGCATGCTCTGCTGCGCCCTGCGTTGCCATTTCGCGGGCATTCTCCGTCTCAAGTTCAGCGATCACGGCATCAACCTGCGCCAGTACTGCTCCACTGAGTTCTTGGTCCACGACGCGCTGCCGCTCAGTCTCTATCGCGGCCAACCCCATGCCATAGGCGGATAGAACCCCGGCAAAGGGATGCAGCAATATCGAGCGAACACCCAATCGTTCCGCGACCAGGCAGGCATGCTGTCCCCCCGCTCCGCCAAAGCAATTGAGCGCGTAATTCTGCACATCATAGCCGCGGGCAATCGAGATTTTCTTGATCGCTTGGGCCATGTGCTCGACCGCGATCTCGAGGAAACCCTCCGCCACTTGTTCCGCGCTGCGCCCGTCGGCAATCTCGCTCGCGACCGCTTCAAAACCCGCGCGCGCCTCCTCCACGCCCAGCGGCTCATTTTGACCGGCACCAAAAATCTTCGGAAAATGCTCCGGCTGCAATTTGCCCAGCACCACATTGATATCCGTGACCGTAAGGGGGCCGCCGCGCCGGTAACTCGCCGGGCCGGGGTCTGCGCCCGCCGACCCGGGGCCAACCCTCAGCCGTCCGTCCTCATAACGCAGCACCGATCCGCCCCCGGCGGCCACGGTGTGAATGTTGAGCATCGGCACGCGCATCTGCACGCCCGCGACCTTGGTCTCATAGACCTTCTCAAACTCGCCAGCGTAATGCGACACATCGGTCGATGTCCCGCCCATGTCGAAGCCGATCACGCGATCGAACCCGGCCAGCCTTGCGGTGTGGACGCAGCCGACAATCCCACCCGCCGGACCGGAGAGGATCGCATCGCGCCCGCGAAATTGCGCTGCATCCACCAGTCCGCCAGAGCTTTGCATAAACAGCAGCTGCCCCGACTCATGCACCTCGCCAAAGGCGCTTGCCACCCGGTCGACATAGCGCCTCAGAATGGGCGTCAAATAGGCATCGACAATCGTCGTCTCACCGCGCGGCACAATCTTGCTGAGCGGGCTGACATCATGGCTGACCGAGATTTGCGTAAAGCCGATTTCACTCGCGATTGCCGCCACTTGCCGCTCGTATTTCGGAAATTTGTAAGCATGCATCAAGGCCGCAGCGAGGCAGCGAATGCCCGCATCATAGGCCGCTTGCAAAACACCGCGTACCTGCGCCTGATCCAGCGGCAACTCGACCGTGCCGTCCGCCAGCACACGCTCATCAATTTCGGCCACGTCGCGGTAGAGCAAATGCGCTTTCTCAATGTTAAGCGCAAAGGTGTCTGGCCGCGATTGATAGCCGATTTCGATCACATCCCCGAGCCCGCGCGTGGTCAGGAACAAAGTGTCCTCGCCCTCCCGCTCCAGCAGAGCATTGGTGGCGATCGTCGTGCCCATTTTGATCGCGGATATCTGATCCAGCGGGATCGGCGCATCACCGTCCAGACTCAGGATCAGGCGAATGCCGTGCAGCGCGGCATCCTCATAATGCTCAGGATTTTCCGATAGGAATTTATGGGTGGTCAGCGCGCCAGCGGGATCGCGGGCGACGATATCGGTAAAGGTGCCGCCGCGATCAATCCAAAACTGCCAACCGGTGTCCCCGTCCATCTCGCCTCAACACGCACCCAAAGAGCTCATCACAATCTAAGCTGTGGTCGAGCCGGGCAGCGATGGCAAGCTAGCCCTTGGCAATCGCCACAGCTTCGCTCGCCAGCTGAGTGACACGCGCAAAATCGCCGCTTTCCACCGCATCGCGCGGGGTCAGCCAGCTACCGCCACAGGCGAGCACATGATCAAGCGCAAGGAACTCTGCCAAATTACTGGCGGAAACGCCGCCTGTGGGCATAAAGCGCATCTCGCGAAACACGGAGCCCAATGCCTTGAGCATCGGCACGCCGCCCGCGAGGCTGGCGGGGAAAAACTTCACATCGCGCAGGCCCAATGCATAGGCGCGCTGAACTTCGCCAGCGGTCATGGTGCCGGGAAAGAATGGAATACCTTCGTCGAGGCAATAGACGGCAATCTCGTCAACCAGGCCGGGGGACACGATAAATTCCGCGCCGCTCGCGCGGACAGATTTGGCTTGGTCGAGTGTCAGGACGGTGCCCGCGCCAACGATCAGCCCCTCGGTTTCGGCGATGATCGCCTCCATCCCAGCCTGAGCCGCATCGCTGCGCATCACAACTTCGATGACCGACAGCCCGCCAGCATTGAGCGCATTGGCGGTCTTCACCGCGAGTGCGGCGTCATTCTCGCCGATCAGAGGGACCACGGGCGCTGCGCTGAGCCGGGATGAAAGATCGCTGGTCATGTGGGTATGCCTCCGTGCCCCATCGCGCCGCTTGCCGGGCGCCTTTGTAAGAAGCCCGTCTCTAACCCTTAATGCGCCTTATGCACCAGTGAAAACGCTGCGCAGCAATGGAGCAAACGTATGCGCAGCGCACCGTGATTTAGCCAGGTTATGCGGTCACGTCATGGCCATAGATCCAGTCGAATTGCGCATCCAATACTCCGGGGACGAGGCGGCTTGCGAGCCAGATCGGTCCATAGGTCGCAAGCTTCGCAGGCGCACTGCGGCGGTGGAATATGCTCATATTGCCGGTGGCGCGGCGCTGAACCCGCGCAGTGCGCGGCTGACGCTGCGCCTCATAGCGAGCAAGTGCGTCTGGCGCATTGGCGGCCTCGGACAATTCACGGGCAAGCACCCCGCCATCTTCAATCGCCATCACCGCCCCCTGCGCCATAAATGGCAGCATCGGGTGGCAGGCATCGCCGAGCAGAGTGACACGCCCGTCGCTCCATTGGTCAATGGGTGCGCGATCAAACAAGGCCCAGCGATAATGCGCATCGGCCTGCTTGATCATGCGAGTGATCACCGGGTGCCAACCTGCAAAATCTGCCAAGGCCTGTTCTTTGGTGCCGCGCTCGCTCCAGCTTTCGACCTGCCAATCATCGCGTTCCACCACGCCTACAAAATTGGCCAGTGTTCCTCCGCGCAGCCGGTAAGTGACGGCATGTTTACCCTCGCCCATCCAGATACAGGCGGCGGGCGGCGGGGCGTGCTCGCCCAGTTGGTCCATGGGCACTACCGCACGCCATGCGACATTGCCGATAAAGCGCGGTTTGGAGGGGCCGAGCATCTGCTGACGAATAACCGATTTGATGCCATCTCCGCCGATCACAATGTCGCCTTGCGCGCGCGATCCATCGGCGAGATTTGCCCAGGCGGATCCTTCATCTTGACCATAGCCGGTTACCGTCGAGCCAGTGCGCAAGGCGCCGGGACTGCATGCTTCCAATGCGTCTGCAAGCACTTCGGCCAGGTCCGCGCGGTGCACATGCCAGTATGGCGCGCCGTGGCGCCGCTCCATAGCCGCGCCCCAGCAGGTGCGCCCAATGAGCCTGCCCGAAGTGCCGATGCGAAACTGCGCTTCTTCCGGGGCGAAGGCGCGGTCCTGTAAGGCCGTCTCCACACCAAGTGCGCGCAGCACCTTTACGCCGTTGGGACTGACCTGAATGCCGGCGCCGACTTCGCTCAGTGTTTCGGCCTGCTCCAAAACCTCGACCTGCCAGCCAAAGTGATCAAGACACAGCGCCGCGCAGAGACCGCCAATTCCGCCGCCGACAATGATCGCTTTCATGGAAACCTGTGCGCCTATCTACTTGCGCCGCCAGGCGGCGTCTGGAGCGCCCCCTATCGCGGGCTCAGCGAATTCTATCAACACCCGCTGTCGCATGGGCCATGTTGGGGCTTTGCAGCTTTGGGCTGCCTCGCTAGAGGTGCAGACATGCAAACAACACCTTGGCACAGCCGCTTCGTATTCGTCCTCGCCTTGCTTTTGCCGGTCTATTTCGCCGGTTCAGCGCTTGGCACCAAGTTTGGATTGTGGAGCTGGCAGACTGGTCTTGGCACTTTGATTGCCAAGGTTGGTCCACTGCTGCTCGGCGGCGTAGCGCTGGCGGCCTTGGCATCCTTTGTGGTCTGCGTGTTTAGAAAACCGCGCAAGGGCTGGCTCTTGGCATTGCTCGCGATTGTAATCCCAGCGACCGCATTCGGCGCGCTAGCGATGGTCCGCGCTCAGGCAGGCGCGATCCCGCCGATCCACGATATTGCGACCGACACCGCGAACCCTCCCGGCCTTTCTGCCGCAACGCTGGCCGCGCGCGATGCAAGCGACGCGAACCCGATCAATGATTATCAGACCCCGCTGGGCGAGATCGACATGTGGAAGGAAAGCGATCCTGAGATCGCCGGCAAATCCCACGCACAGCTGATCACATCAGCCTATGCGGATCTCGCGCCTTTGCCGCTAGGCAGCACCAGCCAGGCGGACGCAGTGGCCGCGGTTGCTGCGGCGATGGAAGACATGGGTTTTGACAATGTCGTGGCCGATACCGAAGCTGGCAGAGTTGACGGCCTGGCCGAGACGTTTTGGTTTGGCTTCAAGGATGACGTGACCGCTCGCGTCGCGGAAAATCAGATTGATTTCCGTTCGATCAGCCGGGTCGGAGTGAGCGATCTGGGTGCCAATGCCGCGCGGATAGAAGAGCTGCGCGCGAACGTCGAAAAGCGGCTCAATCCTTGAACTGAATTGCGGCCAGAGCGCTGCGCTGAACAACGGTTAGGACGCACAGACCTGCATACGCGTATGCGATGAAGGCGAACCATGTCGGAAACACGCACATCGCGATAAAAACTGCAATGGTTTCAGTGCCTTCAGCGAGGCCCGTGGAGTAAAAGAAGCTCTTTTTCCCGTGAGCATCGGTCTGTTCGCCGCGCGCGCTTGCAATCACCGCAAAGGCAAGGAAACTGGTGCCGGTTAAAACGAACGCGGCGACCAGCACCAAAGCGGGCAAAGTGTTCGCCGGATCAAGCACGCCAAAGCCGAGCGGTATCGAGACGTAAAAGGCAAAATCGGCAACAATATCGAAATAGCCGCCCAGATCGCTCGGCTGCGTCGCGCGCGCCACCGCCCCGTCCAATCCGTCAGCCAAGCGGTTGGCGATGATCAGCGCGAGGCCCAACCATAATTCGCCCAAGGCAATCGCCGCCGCCCCGGCCAATCCCAAGGCCAAGCCGCCAAAGGTCAGCATATTCGCGCTCACCCCAAGGCGCGCCAGTGCGACCCCCATGCGGTTGAGCGGCGGATCAATTAGAGGGCGGAGTTTAGCGTCGAGCATTGTGTCTGGGCTTTACGTCCCAAACGTCACGAGGCCAATCCACGCGCCCGTCATAGCGGTGGCGATATTGCCCGCGATCCAGCTCTTGATGCCCAGCCCCGCTGCCTCCGCCCGGCGTTCCGGACACAGAGTGCCAATGGTCGACACCAAGAGGCCAATGCTGGCAAGGTTCGCAAAACCACACAGAGCATAGGTCACGATCAGCAGGCTGCGCGGATCAAATGTGCCCTCTGGCAGGGCTGACAGCTCCAGAAAGGCGACATATTCGTTGAGGATCGCCTTGGTCCCCATCAATCCGCCCGCATCCTGTGCCTGATCCCACGGCACGCCGATCACCCACATCAGAGGAGAGAACAGCCAGCCGAAAATGCGCCCCAGTGTGAGCGCCTCCCCGCCGACCAAGGGCAACAATGAAAGGGCCTGATCGGTCAGAGAAACCAGCGCAAAGACGACAATGATCACCGCTACCACGGCCAGGAACAGCTGCATCCCATCCATCGTGCCTTTGACAATGGCATCAATGCTGCCTTCGTATTTGAGGCCCGGATCTTCGCGGTCGACCTCGGTCGCGATCTCTTCGCCGCCTTCTGCATCCGCTGTGCTCGGCACCATCAATTTCGCGATCAGCAAGGCCGCAGGCAGCGAGACCAGCGAGGCGGAAATCATATGGCCCACTGCATTGGGCACCGTGTATGACAAGGTGGTGGCGTACAGCACCAGCACCGCGCCGCTGATGGTCGACATGGCGAGCACCATCACCTGAAACAGCTCTGCCCGGCTCATTTTCGCAAAATAGGCGCGGATCACGAGCGGGCTTTCCACGACGCCTAAGAACATGTTGGAGCCGCCCGCCAGCCCGACGACACCGCTGACCTTCAGCGTACGGCGCAGCATGTAGGACAGGCCGACAACCAGCCAGCGCAGCACGCCCCAATGCCACAGCAAGGCGGCAATGGCCGACAGCACAATCACCAGCGGCAAGATTTGAAATGCCACAATCAGTGGCGCATTCACGCCCTCTTTCAGCTCAAAGGGGAGCGGCGCACCGCCGAGATAGCCGAACATGTAGGATGAGCCATCAAGCGTCGCCCGCTCAATCGCGGCCACCCCGGCATTGGCATATTCCATCACCGACCAGACAAATGGCACGCGCACGATAATCAGCGCGAGCGCGCCCTGCATCACCAGCGCCCCTGCGATCCATGCCCAACTGGGCCGACCGCCGCGATTTTCAGACAGTCCCCATGCGATCAGCACTAGCAGCCCAAGGCCGATGATCCCGCGAAACTGATCGAAGAGTTCCAAACCGCTCAACCGCGCCGCCAGGTGTGATATTTCTCAACAAAGGCGAGCAGTTTTTCCGGCTTATGCGTCTTCTTCCAATTGCCGGCGGCAAATTTGTTCGCTTCAGCCATAGTTGGATAGGGATGCACCGTGCCCAGGATCTTGTTGAGGCCCAGCTTGTGCTTCATCGCCAAAGTATATTCGGCCAGCAATTCGCCCGCATGCGCGCCGACAATGGTCGCGCCCAGAATGGTGTCCTTGCCGCCCGGCGGCGTCAGCACTTTGACGAAGCCCTTGGTCTCGCTTTCGGCAATTGCACGGTCGAGATCATCGAGATCATAGCGGGTGACCTCATAGGCGACGCCCTGCTCTTTCGCCTCAATCTCGTTGAGGCCAACGCGGGCCACCTCTGGATCGAGGAAAGTCACCGCCGGGATAACGCGGTAATCCGCCTTGAACCGCTTGAACTGGCCGAACAGCGCATTGACGCTGGCGAACCAGGCCTGATGGCTGGCGGTGTGGGTGAATTGATAGGGGCCAGCAACATCACCCGCTGCGTATATGTTCGGGAATTTGGTGGCGAGAAATTCGTCGGTCACAACCGTGCGGCTGGTGTCGACGCCGATATCCTCCAGACCATATCCGGTCAGGCGCGCCTTGCGCCCGACGGCAATGATTAGCGCGTCATAGGGAATCGATTTCTCTGCGCCTTCATGCTCGACGACAATCGCGCCGCCTTCCGCGCGCACCGCCTTATGATCGGTCAAAACAGTAACGCCCGCTTCCTCCAACGACTGCTGCGCCAGTGCAGAGACCTCTTCATCCTCGCGGCCCAGCACCCGGTCTGCCATCTCGATCTGGGTGACGCTCGAGCCGAGACGCGCAAGGGCTTGGCTGATCTCGCAACCAATCGGTCCGCCACCGAGCACCGCGACGCGCGCGGGCGCTTTATCCATTTCGGCAAAGGCATCCCACATTGTGTCCGAGGTGAGGTAGCCGCTGTCTTCCAGTCCATCGAGTGGCGGGACGAACGGCTCTGCACCCGCTGCGATCACGATGCTGCGCGTGATCAGGCGATCTTTGCCGCCATCATTGCGCGAGATCTCGACCGTCCACGGATCAATGACCTTCGCATAGCCTTCGATCACATCGACGCCGAGGCCGGTGTAGCGCTCCACACTGTCGTGCGGCTCAATCGCTTTTACCGCGCCCATGACGCGGGCGATAGTCTGTTTAAACGGCACCACCGGTTCGGCAGCGGCAAGACCATATTTGTCGGCATTGCGGATCATCGCGGCGACCTTACCGCTCTTGATCAGCGCCTTTGACGGCACGCAGCCTGTGTTGAGGCAATCGCCGCCCATCTTGTTTGCTTCCACCAGGGTCACCTTGGCCTTCACCGTGGAGGCGATGAGCGCGGAGACCAACCCGGCTGAACCCGCGCCAATCACCACCATATTGCGGTCGAAGGATTTGGGCTTTGTGAAACCGGCATAGACCTTGCGCCGTTTGATCACGCCGATGACACCCTTGGCAATCCAAGGGACAATTGCGAGCAAGACGAGTGAACCGAGAATGGGCGGCGAGAGGATTCCGCTAGCGCTTTCGAGCTGAGCCAATTGGGTGCCGGCATTTACATAGACTATCGTGCCGAGCAGCATGCCGATCTGGCTGACCCATGCAAACGTCCATGTTTTTATCCGGGTCAGTCCCATCACGAGATTGATTACGAAAAACGGGATCGCCGGGATCATCCGCATGGTGAAGAGATAGAACGCGCCGTCGCGCTCCAGCCCTTCATTGATGCTTTTTAGCCGGTCACCAAAACGGCTCTCTATGCTGTCGCGCAGAACATAGCGCGAGGCGAGGAAGGCCAGCGTTGCGCCAATGGTCGATGCGAAAGAGACAAGGATTGTGCCGGTGACGAGCCCGAACAGAAAACCCGCCGCCAGCGTCATGATCGCTGCGCCGGGCAGCGACGCGGCTGTAACCGCGACATAGGCTAGAAAGAACACCGCCAGGACTAGGAATTGATTTTCCGCGTAAATCTCAGCCGCATCGGCAGCGACCTGTTTAATCCCATCGATTGAGAGATAGCTGCCGAGATCAAAATAGAAGTATGCCGCAACGACAGCGGCAAGCGCGGCAATGATGACGATCTTTTTCATACGATTATCTGTCCTGACCTCATCTTCGTGCGGATGGGCCAAATGGTTGCCCAATCTCTTCAGTTGTATCCGAAAGCCTCGCGTAGGAGGCGAGCCAGCGTTTGTCGATCCAGCGTTTAAGTTTTGCCGCCCAGCGGCCCTTCGCCGCGAGCCCTCCATAGGCGGCGATGGCCGAACCATTGCCGGTGGAGATCAAATAAAGGCTGGCCGGGCGCGGATGATAGGTGCGACTTGGCATCTGGCCGTTTGCAGCAGCGCGAATGTTGGCCGCGAGCACGGGGCCGGTGTGGACCGCATGGACGCCGGATCGCGGGACATGGCGGTCTTGACGGCTGGCGATGTCTCCGGCGGCAAAGATGTGTGGGTGGGAGAGGCTGCGTTGCTGCGCATCGACCGCGATGAAGCCTTGCGTGTCAGTCGCTAATCCGTCTGCTGCTGGCCAATCAGGTGCACCGCTGCCAATGGCGGCGATGATGAGATCCACGGGCTCTAGTGAATGCGAACCGGCTAGCAATTGGCCGTTTTCGATGCGGGCATTGTCCGTCGCGACATCGATCCCTTGTGCGGTGAGCTCGGCTTGAACGAGGCTACGCGCTCTCGCGCCGAAGCCCGGCAGCAGTCCGTCTGAACCGGTGAACAATGTGACTTCGGGTTTCGAGTTGCCACCGCGCCTATTGCACAGGCCAAAGGCAAGCTCGGTCCCGCCAGCACCGCCGCCGATTACGGCGACGCGCCGAGCCTCACTCGTTTGGCTCCATTCGCGCACCCGCTCAGCAAAGGCATCGATCGGTCGGACATCGGCAATGCGCGGATCATCGCCAAGGACGCGCGCGGCCCTGCCAACCCCGCCGGTATCGATTGAGCATATCTCAAAGGCGATCAGCCCGCTGTTCTGCGTCATTACGGAGCGCACCGCTGGATCGATTGCTATGCAGCGGTCAGTTATGAATTCAGCGCCTGCCCGCTTTGCCAAAGCCTCGACATCGACCAGCCCATCCTCTGGCGCATATTCGCCAGCGATCCAGCCGGGCACGGTGCCGGAATATCGCAAGAACCGCGAGGGAGTGAGCACCGCCGCGCGCCCCGCTGGCAAGCCGTTACGGATCCAGTCCGCCAGCACCGCAAGATGCGCATGTCCACCGCCGATCAGCAGAATCTCAAAAGGCGCGCGCGCAGTCATCCCTGCCCATTTGCGCGCCCGCCCGCCGATGTCAAAGAATGCGCGCTATCTCAGGCACTCAAGTCCTTTGGATAAACGGTCCTGCAAATCCTGCAGGCTGACCTTTTCGATATCGGCAATGGCATTATCCGACGCCAGCAGGCCCGCCTGACAGCGCAGCGACTGCGACACCAGATCGACCGATTGCAATTGCGATAGATGCTTGGAGAGCACCTGCTCATCACCGCACAATGCCTCGCCGAGGCCTTCGACAATCTCGGCCAGCTGAATGAGCTCGCCCGAGATATTTCCGAGCAGCTCTGAGGGGATAACTTGTTTTGTCATGCCGCCAGCGAGAGCTCTTCATCGTTCATCAGTTTCGCAAGATTGAGGATCATCACCATATTGTCGCCAATCGGCGCGAGCCCCTCGATAAAGCCAGCGACCTTGTCATTGGCGATCGCATCCGGCTTTTGCAGGCTGTCGGCATCGAATGAGACGATGTCATTCACGCTGTCGACGATCAGGCCGCGCGCTTGCCCGTCCCAATCGCTGACGATGATCGGATTGCGAGAGGTTGCCTCGGTCGCCTCCCAGCCTAGCCGCACGGACAGGTCCAGCACCGGCACCACCGTCCCGCGCAGATTCACCACGCCTGATACATAGTCCGGCACCTGCGGCAGCAGAGTAACCGGCGACCACGCGCGGATTTCCAGGATCGCCATAATGTCGAGACCAAACAATTGGCCTGCGACTTCAAGTGTAATGAGTTCGCGTTGCATCGTTTCTCTCTTTCCCTTCGCTCAATGGATCACGCGGCGCACGGCAACAGCCAGCTTTTCCGCGTCGAATGGTTTTACGATCCAACCGGTCGCCCCGGCATTGCGGGCCCGCTGCTTCTTTTCCGCTGAGCTTTCAGTGCTGAGCACCAGAATGGGCCGCTCCGCATGGCGGGCGCTGGCGCGCAACTCCTCAATCAGGCCAAATCCATCGAGGTTCGGCATGTTGATATCAGTGATCACCAAATCGACCTCGTTCGAGGCCAGCCACGACAGTGCAATCTCGCCATCTTCGGCCTGTTCCACCTCAACCCCCTGTTCGGTCAGAGAATGGCGCAGCAAGGCGCGCATGCTGGGGCTGTCATCTACTGTAAGTATGCGAATGTTTCGGCTCATGGCCGGCTCCTTTCCAACCAATTAGAAGAGTTCGACATCGCCGCGCTCCTCGCGAGACTTTGCCTGAATGACGGGAGCAACTGGCGGAGCAGCTGCGGCCACTGTGGTGGTGCAACGGACCTGGCCCGAGGCAGGTTTAAAATTGATTCGCCGCGCGTTTTGGCCCTCAAGATCTTCGTGGACCAAAGCGATCCCTTCGCGAGCCAGAAATGCGCGGGCAAAGGCGGCATTGTCCGAACCGATCCGTTTCAGGTGAACGTGCATGTTTGCGCCGCCATAAAGGCGCGCCTTCAGACGCGATTTTTTCGCACCCAGAGCCAACATTTCGTTGATCAACAGCTCCATCAGATAGACGCCAAAATGCTCGTCCACCACCGTTTCATTTCGGCTACCCGCTGGTTCTGCGAGCAGAAAATGGTTCAGCCCTCCGATCTTTGCGACCGGATCATACAATGCCGTGGCAACACAGCTGCCCAAAATGGTTGTGTATTCAACCGCCGGGTCAGCGCTAGCGCAGGCATCGCCTTGCATGACGGTAACCTTGCGTCTCGGGCTGCCTATTTCCATTGGTCTGGAAAACGGTGCTGTCATGCGTATTGCCTGCAGCTGGTGAGGCGCTTCGCAATGCCTTTGAGTGGCAGCACCGAATTCGCAGCCCCCAGAGCGATCGCTGCGCGCGGCATGCCGAACACCACACACGTCGCTTCATCTTGGGCAATCGTATCCGCACCTGCCTCAACCATTTTGAGCAGGCCCTTGGCGCCATCTTCACCCATACCTGTCAGCAAGACGCCGAGCGCATTCGGGCCCGCAACTTTGGCGGCCGATGCAAACAACATGTCGACGTAGCGCGATGCGGGCAAGGAAACGCTGCTGCAACAGGCCACACTGGCCGGAAATGGCGAACGGATTGACGCTGCGCGCAGAGCCAGTGCGGGCACGCATTATCTCGGTGTCGAAGAATTGGCCGCAAAGGCGCTCGAACTCACCAGCAAAGCCGCGGGTGCAGACCAACTCGCGGCCTAGGTTCAGAAAATGCGGCGGAACATGCGCGCCAGCTCGGTCGCCGCCCACTCCGCAAAAGAGCGCCCTTCGGTGCGGATTTGAACTGATCCCGGCACCAGCTGGATCTGATAATCTGCGCCGCTGAGCGCGCCTTTTTCGGCGATCATCCGAATGCGGTACAGCGCCTCTCGCGGGGCCAGCTCCTCACCGTCTTTATCGACAGCAATGGGCCCACCATTGGTGGAGGCGAGGATGGGCTGCTCTAGCCTCGCAATCGCGCTGGACGACATCTCCACCAGCTTGGCAGAGCGGGACGGCCCGCCCGCGTCGGCAGCGACAAATGTGCCCAGCGCGCCATCGCTGAGGCGCCAAATCTCGTCCTCTGGCACATAGGCCTGAACGTCATAATCGCTCGGCGTGACAACATGGGCGATCACTTCTTCGCCGCCTATCCAGCGTCCGGGATGCATATCGGGCATCAGGCCGGAGACCGTGCCCGGCCCCGGCGCGCGCAGGATCAGCTTGTCAGCGCGTCGTTCCAGTCCAGCCAGCTTGCCGCGCTCCCGCGCCAGCTCTCGCTCCAGAACAGCGCGGTTGGAGCGGTCCCGGCTGTCGGCCATAGAGCGGCCCATTTGGAGCTCAAGCTGAGCGATCCGCACTTTGGTAGAGGCGGCGTCGGCTGCCAGTTCCGGCGCATCGAGCTCTATGATCGGATCACCTGCGGTGACCGTCTGGCCATTCTGCGCAATCACTTTGACCACGCGCGCGGGCTCTCCAGAGACAATCGGCGCAGCGCCAACCGGCGTCAGGACGGCATAGCCGGTCACATGCCGGTCGAGCGGCAGGAACGCAGCCAGCAGCAACCCTCCCAATATCCAAAACCACGCCTTGCCCCGGCGGGTGCTCGTGATCGATTTGCGCAGACCAGCCCACTCGCGCATTTCGGCAAAAACCGGACGGCCGATAAACACCGCCAGCTCCACAATCGCCAGGATCAGGCCGAGCGGTTGGAAAAACAGATTATAGACCAGGATCGCAATCCCGGTGAACAGGAACAGGCGGTAAATCCAGGTCGCATAGGCATAGATGATCATCCCGCGCCGCAGCTTGCGCGGCACTTCTTCCGGGGCATCGACACCCAGCCCGAACAGGATTTCGCGCATCTTCCACTTGCCCAGAGCAAAGGCGCGCGGCTGTAAATTGGGCACGTTGAGAAAGTCCGACAGCACGTAATAGCCATCGAAGCGCATGAACGGATTGAGATTGATCGCGAGGCTCATGATCCAGCTGGTCGTCGCCAGGATAAAGGCGACGCTGCGCGCGGTGCCATCGGGCAGGATCACCCACAGCATCGTCGCAATGCTGGCGACCATCAGCTCCGCCGCCACGCCCGCGCAGTCAATCGCCAGGCGTTTCTTGCGCGATGTCAGCCGCCAGGCCGCAGTCGTATCGGTGTAGAGCACCGGCATCATAACCAGAAAGCTGACCCCCATGGTCGGCACGCGGCAGCCATAGCGGGTGGCGGTGTAGGCGTGCCCGAGTTCGTGCAGGATCTTCACAAAAAACAAGCCTGCGCCGTAAGCGATCAGGCCCTGCCAGCTGAAGAAATAGAGAAACGCCGCCATGAAGGCATCCCACTGGCGCGAAACCAGAAACAGGCTGGTGAGCGCGAGCGCAGCGAAGAACACCAAGCTGTAAAGCGACCACAGCGGACGGACGTGCTCAATCGTGCGCTCCAGAAAGCGCGCAGGCTTCACCAAGGGAATGCGAATAAAGAGATAATTGTCGAGCAACCACTTCCACGCCGCTTTTTTGTTGCTGGCGCGCTGCTCCATAAAGGCAGAGACACTGTCCCGCCCCACTGGGCCAACCGTAAGGCCATTGGTCGCGGCGAATTCTACGACGGCATTGAACGCATCATTGGATTCGTCGCTGGTGAGGCCGCGCTGTTCCAGATCATCACCAATCCTCGCCAGATTGCCGCTCGCCCAATGCGAGAAGATCACAAACTCGATCTGACCCAGCTGAAAGAACGCGTGGCGGACCGGGTCAAACAGGTTCCAACTGGGCGCTCCATTGACCAGCGGCGCGCCCGGTTCGATCCGCAATTCCTGCCTCAAGGCGGGCAGCGGAGGCGGCTTTGGTATCTCCGGCAAATCAATGGGGATCGCCGCTGAGCTCATAGTCCGACAAATTGGCGCAGGGCCGCGATTGGACGGCGCAGCAGCGAGTAAGCAAACGGCACCCAGCGGCCATAGACCTGAGCCGTGCCGCGCGATCCAATCCGAGGGTTATCGCCATCCAGACGCGCGGTGAGCGCAAAGGCCAGCGTTCCATCGGGCGTCTGGCGGGCCTGATAGCTCGCCGTCTCCAGTAGGCCGTCGATGGCCCACAATGGCTGGGAATCGAGCCACATCTTGATCTTGGCGCCCTTTTCCAGCGACATCTGCTCTGCCGCGGGCAAATCGATGCGGATCATCACCTCGTCTGGATTGACGACCTGCATGATGGGATCGCCAACATTGACCGCGCGCCCTTCCCAATCGCGGCGATCGCTGAACAGAGCCATGCCGTCGCGCTGAGCGGTGATCGCGGATTGTCCGGCGAGCTCTTTCGCATAATCATATTCGGCCTGCGCGACCTCAACCTCGGCCCGCATGATCGCAATATCGGAGGTCTCGTCCTCGTCACTAAAGGCAGAGCTGGTGGAGCGTTCGAGCCGCGAGCGAGCAACAGCCAGCCTTTCCTCGGCCAGCTCCAGCTCATTATCGAGCCGCACGTCGTCAAAGCGCAGCAGCACTTGACCAGCCTTCACCGGAGCATTCGGAGGGACTTCGATCGAGGCAATCCGGCCCGAAAATGGCGCAGCTACAATGTAGGGCCGCTCAGCAACGATCTCAGCCGGAGCCAAAGCGGTCAGGCGCACTGGGAACAGCAGGATGACGGCGATAGCGACCGCGATCCATTTCTTCTTCTTGCTGTCGATCACGGGCAGGCGGCGAACAGGCTTGCCGCCGCTCAGCGCCAGCCAGGAATGCGCCGCCGTCTCGGCAATGCGGGCCGCGCGGTACTTCTCGCCCTCGCGCAATGGCTCATCGCGGGCAAACAGCATTGCGCCGAAAACTTCGCCGGCCTTGCCGAGCAGAGGCTGCCAATGCAGCTGAGAATAGGGATATTGGTCAAAGGCCTCATCCGCGCGCAGGCTAGCCGCGTCAAAAGCGTTGGGCTGTTCTAGCCCGTGATCCTGAGCGAGGCGCTCAATCGCCTTTTCCAGCGCGTGGATCAGCGGCGCATTGCGGTCAACGGTCGCCAGGGACGAGGCGCATTGCACCTCAAACCCCTGCCCGATCCGCGCCTGGCGCAGCACAAACATCTGGCCGTAAGGCAAAACCTGACGCGCCTCATTGGCGACAAAATATTGCAGCTCTTCGACGGTTTCTAGGCGGCGGATATCCGCCTCGAATTGCAGAAGCGCGGCGAGCTTTGCCGCATCAGGCGCCGCGCTTTTGGGGGCCAGAGAGCTGACTTTGGGCGCAGCGGCCTCAATCGGATCAGGTTGGCTGGCTGCCATCGGCTTCAGCCCCTTCCGTGGCCGCTCCGCTCGCTTCGCCTTCAGCCGCGCCTTCGCCCGCTTCTTCTGTCTCCGCAGGTGCCTCGCTTGGCTTTTCGAACGTCGCCGTGCCGCTCATCCCGGGCAGGACCAAAGCATCGCCGCGATCAATATTGGCTCCGATGCGGATCGTCTTACTGACCGGGTCAACCGATGCGCCCAACCGGGTGACGACGCCGGTAATGCTAGCGCCTGTCTCGTCAATCACGAAGTCAAACTTCGCCCCTGGCTCAAGCCAGGTCAGCCAATTGCTGGGAACGATCAGATCGGCTTCCAGATCGCCGCCGCTTTGAATGCGCAGCAGCGGCTGACCACTGGCGGCCACTTCGCCGCGACTCGCGATCTCTTCCACCACAGTGCCAGCGAATGGCGCATAGACCGCGCAGTCGCGCAGCTGGGCCGAGACCGCATTGGCCTCTGCCTGCGCCCGGCCAAGATTGGCGCGCGAGACCGCCACTTCATTTTTGCCAACAGCCTCATAACTGTCGAGTTCAACGTTGGTCTCATAGGTCTTTTGATAGGCGGCGGTTGCGGCGCGGGCCGCGTTCAATTCAGCCTGAATGGTGGAGCAATCAAACCGTGCAAGCAAAGCGCCTTTGCCAAAGCTGCGCCCCTCGCGGTACGGCATAGAGGTGATCCGCGCGGTCATGCGCGAGGCCACTGTGCTCTCGTTCTTTGCCGCGATCACGCCGCGCGCCTCTAGCACCGGTTCTGGCTCAGGTTCCGGGGCGGCATCGCTGCCCTCGCCCGCTGCCAGTTCCGCCTGCTCTGCCGAGGCCACGGTCGCATTATCCGACCACTGCGTGTCGCCGCTGCCCGCGTAGACGACCCCTGCAATGGCTGCAGCCACAGCAAGCACGCCGCCGCCGATCAACAGCTTGCGGTTTCCATCTTCTGCGGGCGGTGATCCCTCGTCCACCTGCTCAATGTCACTCATGTTTTAACTTCCAGACAGCTTTACCGCAGCTTCGCGGTCCTGCCACATTTGCTCCAGTGATGCGCGCAGAGTAGCGACATCTTCGCGTCCGGTCACGTTTGGACTAAACTCGTCGATGCCCATGGAGGCAAACAGACCAGCATAGGCGTTTTGCGCCTCTGCATAGGCGATGTCATATTTCACCTCTGCGGCGAGCGTGTTCATCTCTTCACGCAGCAGCGTTTGGCGGCTCATTGCGCCAGCCTTATGGCCGGAACGGATTTGATCGAGGATCTTGTCCTGCACCTTCATCTGGCGTGATGCCGTATCGAGTTCTTCGCTCAGATGGCTAAAGCGTGCACGCGAGACATGAACCTGTGTCATCACCGCCATGGTCAGCGCCAATTCGCGCTGCTCCAGCAGATCTTCCTGTGCGCGCACGGCCTTCTTATGCGCTGGCAAACGGAACAGGTTGAGGACGTTCCAACTGGCGCGGGCGCCGTAGTTCATCCAGTCATTGTTAAACAGGAAGTCATTGGAATCGACGTTGACGCCAAGGACACCGCGGAAGCTCGGCAGAGCTGAAAGCAATGCCGCATCCAATTCGCGCGAATTGATCCGTTGGCGATAGCTAACCTCGCGCAGCTCTGGACGATTGAGCAGCGCCGTCATCATCATGTCTTCGCCTTGGTAATTGACCGCAGGCAAAGTGTTGGTGCGATCTGGCAAAGCGAGCGAGAACTCAGTGCCAGGGCGCAGGTTCATGAGCGCGGCCAATTGCGCCTTTGCAACCACCAGCTCGCGCTGAAGCTTGCGAATTTGCGCCTGAATTTCCAGCAGTTCACGCTGATAAGTCAGCGCGGTAAGCGGAGCAGACAGACGCCGCTCGGCCAAACGCTCTGAACTTTGCAGCGTTGTGGTGACCGAATCTTCCAGCTCTTGCAGCTTGGTCAGCAGGCGTTCGGCGCTGACCGCACGCCAATAGGAGGACCGCACATCTTCAATCACGCGGTTGGCAACCTTGCGGCGGCGCTCCTGCGCGATCAGAACTTCATCCGCGCCTTGCTTGGCCCGGACATAAGACAGGCCGAAATCAAGCACGTCCCAGCTGAGTGCGAGATCTGCGGTAAACAGGTCGCGTTCCTGCGAGGTTGATGGCTCCAGCGATTGCCGCCGGGTGATCAACGAGAGCGAGCTCGCGCCAGAGAAGTTGTTGCGTCCGGCATAGCCAGCGCTGGCAACCAATTGCGGCAGCATATCGTAACGCTGAAGATCAAGCTCGCGGTCGCGCAGCGCAATCTCCATGAGCTCAACCTTGTAGTCGAGATTGTATTTCAGCGAGCGGGCCATCGCCTCGTAAAGGTCAATCGGCGCCGTAACCGGCTCCTGATCCACATCAACCCGCTCAAAATTGCTGGCTGCCGTCTCGTTCAATTCTGCCGCCGTGAACGGCTCGGGTACAGTTGCGCAGGCACCCAGGAAGAGTGTCGATACGCTTACCAGTGCAAGTCCCTTATTCATTGGCTCACCTTCATCCGTTCTATTTTCAACTAAAAGCTGCAAGCAGTTTGCTTGCTTCGTCATCGGCTTCGCCACTGGCGCGTGCCATCATCGTATCAAGTGTTTCAGCCCTGGCCACTGCTTCTGCAATCGCCTCATCCAGCTGTATTTCACCGGTTGCGCCCTGAATAACAACAGGGATCTCAATCACTTCGCCATCAGCCCGGATTGCGCGAACAACCAGTCTGAGCGTCTCTGCATCAACGGGACGTTCAATGATCGCCAGACCGCGAGCATCCATCCGGATCCAATCAGGCAGCGGCGCACCATCGCGCGTAACCAGCTGATATTCGGTGATCCGAGGGGCATCGTCCGCGCCAATATCGCGCATTTCGACATAGACCACACGGTCGCGCGAAATACTCTCGATCATGACCTGGTCGCTGCCGGTATCGAGTTGCCGCACGGAGAAGCCGGTCAGCGCCTCTGGCAGGAAGTCGCCAAAGCGCGGATCGAACAGACGGTCCACACCAAAGCGCAGGTCGCGGATGTGATCGATATAGCCAACCACATCGTCAATCGGGCTGCCATTGGCGTCAAATCCGCCAATGCCGTTCAAGGAGCGCAGGCCGTTCACTGCGTTCAGCAATGGCTGATCGACGTTGAGCGTGCCCATGCCGCCAAGCGAGCGGAAATCATTGACCGTATCGAGGATGATCAGCGGCGTGCTGATAAAGGCGTCGCTCTGGTCCAGCACTCGATCAACCGGATAGGCATTAGGAATGCCTGGATCAGGCTCCTCGCCGATCAGGAAGCCGATATCAGCCGCAGCCTCAACCACGGTGATCGTGGCAAAGCTCTCCACAAAGCCGCCTTGACCATCAGAGATGAAGTAGCGGATCGTCACTTCGCCGAAGAAGTCTGCTGGCGCGCTATAAGTAAGCGTGCCATCAGGATTGATCACCACTTCGCCAATGTCGACGAGTGCGATCACCACTTCCAGAGGGTCACCATCTGGATCGGTCGCATTGTCGAGCACATTAATGATCGTGTCGGTGCCGCTGATTACGTTGAGAGCTTCAGGCTCATCAACCGGCGGCTCGTTGGTGTTGATAACCTCAACCGCGACGGTCGCTGTTGACGTGCCGCCATTGCCATCACTGATCGTGTAAGTGATCGTATCCTGACCGAAGAAATCGGGGTTCGGCACATAGGTGATCGTGCCATCAGGGTTGATCGTAACCGTACCGTTGGTGGCGGTTGCGGTTGTCACCGTCAGCGGATCGCCATCGGCATCAGTGTCGTTGACCAGCACTGGGATGGTGACTTCGCTGTCCTCATTCACGCTGGTGACGTCATTGCCCGCAACCGGCGGATCATTGACCGGATTGACCGTGACGGTTGCCGTCACCGTGTCAAAGCCGCCCATGCCGTCGCTCACCTGATAGGTGATCGTATCGGTGCCGTTGAAGTCCGGGTTCGGCGTGTAAGTGATCGTGCCATCTGGGTTGATCGTAACCGTGCCATTCGGCGCATTGGCCGAGACAACAGTCAGCGGATCGCCATCCGGGTCATTGTCATTCGCGAGCACCGGAATGGTGATAGGCGTGTCTTCATCCGTGACAGCCGTATCCGGCTCACCCACAGGCGGATCGTTCACGGCGACAATATCGACCGTGACTGTCGCCGTCGCTGTGCCGCCCATGCCATCATCGATCGTGTAGGTGATGGTGGTTGGCCCGTTGAAGTCGGGGTTCGGCACAAAGGTGATCGTGCCATCCGGGTTGATCGTAACCGTGCCATCTGGCGAAGTCGCCGTTGTAACTGTCAGCGGATCACCGTCAGCATCGCCGTCATTGGCGAGCACAGGAATGGTGAGCGGCTCATCTTCCGTTCCAGTCGCGGCGTCATCCTGAGCCACCGGCACGTCGTTCACCGGATCAACCGTGACCGTCAGCGTGGCCGTATCAAACCCGCCATTGCCATCAGAGATGGTGTAGGTGATCACATCGGTGCCGTTGAAGTTCTCATCCGGCGTGTAGGTGACCGTGCCATCTGGGTTGATCACAACCGTACCGTTGGGCGCGGTCGCCTCCGTAATGGTCAGCGGATCGCCATCAGCGTCGCTGTCATTGGCGAGTACCGGAACAGTAACCGACGTGTCTTCGTCGGTTGTTGCCGTGTCATCTTCCGCAACAGGCGGATCGTTAACCGGCGCAACATTGACCGTAACAGTCGAGGTTGCGGTGCCGCCCATGCCATCATCGATGGTGTAGGTGATGGTGGCCGGTCCGTTGAAGTTCGGATCAGGCTCAAACGTGATCGTACCATCCGGATTGATAGTGACCGTGCCATCAGGCGAGGTCGCATCGGTGACCGTCAGCGGATCGCCGTCAACATCGCTGTCATTGGCGAGAACAGGGATGGTGACCGGTGTGTCCTCATCCGTGTCTGCAGTGTCAGGCGCCGCAATCGGCGCATCATTGACCGGCGCAACCACGACAGTGATCGTCGCAGTGTCGGTGCCGCCATTGCCATCATCAATGGTGTAGGTGATCGTGTCGGTCCCGTTGAAATCGGGATCCGGCGTGTAGGTCACCGTGCCATCTGGGTTGATCGTAACCGTGCCGTTTGGCGCGGTCGCATCGGTTACCGTCAAATCATCGCCATCAACATCGCTGTCATTGGAGAGGACCGGGATTGTAACCGACGTGTCTTCGTCGGTCGTGGTCGTATCATTAACGGCCACTGGTGGATCATTCTCTGGATCAACGGTGACCGTGACGAGCGCCGAAGCCGTGCCGCCATTGCCGTCGCTGATCGTGTAAGAGATCGTATCCGTCCCGTTGAAATCCGGGTTCGGCGTGTAATCAATCGTGCCATCGGGCAGGATCGTGACCGTGCCGTTCGCCGCAGAGGCAGTAACCACGGTCAGCGGATCGCCATCAGGATCGCTGTCATTGGCCAGCACATCGATATTGGTCGCTGTGTCTTCTGTGGTGGTTGCAGTGTCGTTCACCGCCACTGGCACTGGATTGGTCACTGTCCAGCTAAAGGTGGTGGACACGGTACCGCCATTGCCGTCGTCAGCCGTCACAGTGACTTCGTAAGTGCCATCACCATTCGGTCCACCAATGGAGGCAGATGGATCAATCGTGCCAGAGATCACGCCCGTGGCTGGATCAATCGTGAGGCCAGTTGGCAGGCCCGTGGCATCAAATGTCAGAGTGTCGCCATCGACATCGCTGAAATTGCCAGCGGTCGGCACGTTCACGACTGCGCTATCGACATTCTCGCGCGGGGCGAGCGGCGTTACATCCGGATCATCATTGATCGGATTGACGGTTACGGTCACCGTCGCTGTCGAGGTGCCGCCATTGCCATCCGAAATCTCGTAAGTGATCGTATCGGTGCCGTTGAAGTCTTCATCCGGCGTGTAAGTGACCGTGCCATCAGCTTCGATCACAACGGTGCCATTACCAGCGCTCGCCTGAGTTACGCTCAGCGGATCGCCGTCTGGATCATTGTCATTGGCCAGAACGGGGATATTGACCGGCGTGTCCTCATCGGTGATCGCCGTGTCATCCACCGCGAGCGGCGCTGGGTTGCCAACGGTCCAGGTGAATACCGCATCCACCGTACCACCATTGCCATCATCAGCGGTGACGGTGACTTCGTAGATGCCATCGCCGTTCGGCCCGCCCTGTGAAGCATCCGGATCGATAGTTCCGGTGACATTGCCAGCGGCATCAATGGTGAGGCCTGGCGGTAGGCCAGTCGCGGTAAACGTTAGCGGATCACCGTCGACATCGGCAAAGCCGGGCGCGAGATCCAAAGCAACAACATCGGCATCATCATTGATGAGGGCCGATAGCGGCGGCGCAGTCGGATCGTCATTTTCAGCGCCTACCGTCACTGTAACTATGGCTGTGGACGTGCCGCCCTGACCATCAGTGATCTGATAGGTGATCGTGTCGGTGCCGTTAAAGTCTGGATCCGGCGTGTAGGCCAAAGTGCCGTCAGCATTGATGACAACTGTGCCGTTTGGTGCGCTGGCAGACACCACGGTCAGCGCATCGCCATCCGGGTCATTATCATTGCCGAGTACATCAATCGACGGGATTGGCGTGTCTTCAGCAGTCGAGGCCGTGTCATCCGCGGCCGTCGGGCCAGGGTTGGTCACCGTCCAGACAAAAGCCACATCGGTCGTGCCGCCATTGCCATCATCAGCGGTAATGGTGGTCTGATAGACGCCATTGTTCACTTGGCTGGCATCGGGATCAATCGTCCCGCTGATAATGCCAGTACCAGGATCAATCGTCAGGCCCGCTGGAAGATCAGTCGCGCTGAACGTCAGCGTGTCGCCTTCGATGTCAGAGAACAATACGCCGGCATCGATGGAAACAGCATCGCCGTCCTCATCGCCGCGGTCGGGCAGCGGTGTCGCATCAGGAGCATCGTTTTCTGGCGCGATAACGATGGTCGCGATTGCTGTCGCTGGATCGCCGTTCGCATCTTCGATCGTGTAAGTGACAGTCGCCGTGCCGTTAAAGTCAGGGTCCGGCGTGAAAGTGATCGTGCCATCCGCATTGACCACAGCGGTGCCATTGGTCGCCTGCGCATCGATGATAACGATTGGAGTCATCGGATCGGCATCAGGATCAATATCGTTCGCCAGCACGTCGAGCACTTGTGGCGTGTCTTCCGTACCGACGAAGTTATCGTCGATCGCCGTTGGCGGCTCGTTGTTAATCGTCCAGGTGAAGGTCGTGCTTACGCTTCCGCCATTGCCATCGTCAGCAGTGACTGTGACGGTGTAGACACCATCGCTCAGCGGCCCTCCACTTGAGGCTGTGCCCGTCGTAGTGCCAGTAACTTCGCCTGTGGCCGGGTCAATCGACAGACCATCCGGTAGGCCTGTCGCTGAGAAGGTAAGCGTGTCGCCTTCTGCATCGCTAAACGCCGGGGCGAGCGGAACACCGATCAACTCGTTATTGCCATCGGTGAGATCTGGCAGACCAATTGTTTCTGGATCGTCATTTACCGCGCCAACAGTGATCGTCACGGTCGAGGTCGAGGTACCGCCCTCACCATCGCTGATGGTGTAGATCACCGTATCCGTGCCGTTGAAGTTTGCATCCGGCGTGTAAGTGATCGTGCCGTCGGCATTGATCAAAACGCTGCCATTGGCGGCGTTCGCCTCCGTCACAGTCAGCGCATCGCCGTCTGGATCATTGTCATTGGCCAGCACATCGACAGTGACCGGTATGTCTTCCGTCGTGCTGGCCGTATCAGGCGCAGCAAGCGGCGGTGGGTTGTTCACGGTCCACACGAAGGTTGATGTGGTCGTGCCGCCGTTGCCATCATCGGCCGTGACGGTGACGGTGTAGAGTCCATCGCTGTTCGGCCCGCCCTGCGATGCATCCGCATCCAGCGTGCCAGTGATCACACCATTGGCGTCAATCGACAGTCCGCCCGGCAGGCCGGTCGCCGTGAAGGTGAGCGTATCACCATCAACATCGCTGAAATTGCCAGACACATCGAGCGAGATGACATCGGCGTCATCGTCGGTCTGATTGGTCAGCTGCGGGTCAGCGACCGGGTCGTCATTGACCGGATCAACTGTCACAGTGACGGTCGCCGTGGTGGTGCCGCCCTCCCCATCGCTGATCGTGTAGGTAATCGTATCCGTGCCGTTGAAGTCTTCATTCGGCGTGTAGGTAACCGTGCCATCGGCTTCGATTACGACCGTACCGTTTGGCGCGATTGCCGATGTCACCGTGAGCGCATCGCCATCGGGATCATTGTCGTTCGCCAGCACATCGATATTGACCGGCGTGTCCTCTGGCGTGGTTGCGGTATCATCCGTGGCCACTGGCGGCGGGTTGGTGACGGTCCAGGCAAAACTGCTGGTTACCGTGCCGCCATTGCCATCATCCGCTGTCACGCTGACGGTGTAAATGCCATCACCCGCTGGCCCGCCTTGCGAGGCGTCGGGATCGATGGTGCCGGTGATATTACCAGCCGCATCAATAATGAGACCTGGAGGCAGGCCTGTCGCACCAAACGTCAGGCCATCGCCATCGACATCGCTGAAGTTACCGGCGACCGGAACATTGACGGTCGCGCTATCGATATTGGCAAGGTTGGCCAGCGGCGTGTCAGCCACCGGATCGTCGTTCACCGGATCAACCGTTACGGTGACAGTCGCCGTCGAGGTGCCGCCATTGCCATCACTGATGGTGTAGGTGATTGTATCGGTGCCGTTAAAGTCTTCATTCGGCGTATAGGTGACCGTGCCATCCGCCTCGATCACAACCGTTCCATTTGGCGCGGTTGCCGAGGTAACCGTCAGCGGATCGCCATCTGGGTCATTATCATTGGCGAGCACCGGAATATTGACCGGCGTGTCTTCGTCAGTCGTTGCCGCATCGTCCACCGCCTCTGGCGGCGGGTTGGTGACGGTCCAGGTGAAGGTCGTATCGACCGTGCCGCCATTGCCATCGTCCGCCGTGACGGTGACGGAGTAGATACCGTCACCCGCCGGACCGCCTTGGCTTGCATCCGCAGCAATTGTGCCGGTGATCTCGCCCGTGTTGGGGTCGATCGAGAGGCCCGCTGGCAGGCCGGTAGCGCTAAAGGTCAGCGTATCGCCGTCAACATCGCTGAAATTGCCCGCTGTTGGCAGCGACACGTCCGCGCTGTCGACGTTATCTTGCGGCGCAATCGGCGTGACAACCGGATCATCGTTCACCGGATCAACCGTGACAGTCACGGTCGCGGTGGAGGTTCCACCATTGCCATCGCTGATGGTGTAGGTGATCGTATCCGTGCCGTTGAAGTCTTCATTCGGCGTGTAGGTGACCGTGCCATCCGCCTCGATCACAACCGTGCCATTGCCCGCATCAGCCGCCGTCACGGTCAGCGGATCGCCATCCGGATCGCTATCATTGGCGAGCACAGGAATGTTGACTGGCGTGTCTTCATCGGTCGTCGCGGTGTCATCCACGGCCTCTGGCGGTGGGTTGTTCACCGTCCAAATGAAGGTCGTATCGACCGTGCCACCATTGCCATCATCGGCTGTCACTGTGACTTCGTACACCCCGTCACCCGCCGGGCCGCCTTGCGAGGCGTCTGGATCAAGTGTGCCTGTGATATTGCCATTGGCATCAATGCTGAGGCCGGGCGGCAGACCGGTGGCGCTGAACGTCAGATCATCGCCGTCAACGTCAGAGAAATTGCCGCTGATATCGAGCGTGACAGGCGTGCTATCATCATTGGTTTGCGGCGCGATTGGGGCCGCCACCGGATCATCGTTAACCGGGTTCACCGTGATGGTTGCGGTCGAGGTTGAGAACCCGCCATTGCCATCACTTATGGTGTAAGTGATTGTATCTGTGCCGTTAAAGTCCGGGTTCGGCGTGTAGTCAACGCTACCATCTGGGTTAATTACGACAGTGCCATTGACCGCTGTTGCAGCGGTCACGGTCAGTGCGTCACCATCAGCATCGGTGTCATTACCGATCAGAGGTACATTAACCGGCGTGTCTTCATCAGTGGTCGCCGCATCAGGGTTCGCAACCGGCGGATCGTTGATCGGGTTGACCGTAACGGTGACCGTCGCAGTCGCTGTGCCGCCATTGCCGTCCGAAATCTCGTAAGAGATTGTCGTCGTGCCGTTGAAGTTCGGATCAGGCACAAACTCCAACGTGCCATCTGGATTGATCGTAACCGTGCCATCAGGTGAGGTTGCAGTCGTGACGGTCAGATCATCGCCATCAACATCGCTGTCATTGCCCAGCACGCCGATGGTAACCGGCGTGTCTTCATCGGTGGTGACCGCATCATCGACCGCAACCGGATCATCATTGATCGGATTGACGGTGACGATAACTGCGGCGGTAGAGGTGCCGCCATTGCCATCATCGATCGTGTAAGTGATCGTGTCTTCGCCGTTGAAATCAGGATTTGGCGTGTAAGTCAGCGTGCCATCAGCCTCGATCACCACAGTGCCATTTGGCGCGGTTGCGCTGGTGACGGTCAGCGGATCGCCATCAGGATCATTGTCATTGCCGAGCACATCGACATTGACACTGCTGTCTTCATCGACGCTCGCGTTGTCATTGACGGCGGTTGGTGCCGGGTTGGTGACGGTCCAAACGAAGTCTTGCGACACTGTGCCGCCATTGCCATCATCAGCGGTGAGCGTGACGGTATATGGGCTGCCCTGGCTCGCATCAATGTCGAGCGTGCCGGAGATGATGCCAGTCGTCGGATCGATTGAGAGACCCGGCGGCAGGCCAGCCGCCGTTATTGTCAAATCATCGCCGTCAACGTCGCTAAAGAAGCTCTCCGTTGCGATGGAAACCGACTGATTGTCTTCATTGGTGACATCAGGAATATCGACCGCAGCAGGATCATCGTTCTCAGCTGTAACGGTGACGGTCAGCGTCGCTGTCGCAACGCCGCCCTGACCATCGCTGACGGTGTAGGTGACATTCGCCTCACCATTAAAATCAGGGTCAGGCGTGAAGGTAACGGTGCCATCTGCATTGACGACAACTGTGCCATTGTCCGCGCTCGCGCTGGTAATGGTCAGCGCATCACCATCAGGGTCGCTGTCATTGGCCAAAACCGCTATGGTAACCGGCGTATCTTCCGGCGTGGTCGCGGTATCATTCTGCGCGATCGGCGGCACGTTTTGTACCGAGTAGATAAAGGTCGTACTGACCTCTTCACCGGACGGATCGGTCGCGGTCACGGTCACCACAAACGGTCCATTTTGCGAGCTATCCGAAGCCAAAGTGCCAGAGATTACGCCCGTATCTGGATCAATCGAGAGCGCAGGCGGCAGGCCTTCTGCGCTGAACGTCAGAACATCGCCGTCAACATCGTTAAACGCGCTGGCGGTTGGGATGGAAACGGTCTGGCTGTCTTCGCCGCTCTGATTCGGCAGCCCTACAGTCGTCGGCCCGTCATTGACCGGTGTGACGGTTACATCGACGCTGGCCGATGAGACCCCGCCTTCACCATCATCAATGGTGTAGACGATGGTGTCCGTACCGTTGAAATCTGGGTTTGGCGTGTAGACCAATGTGCCATCGGCATTGATTGTAACCGTGCCATTGCCCGCCTCGGCTTCGATCACCGTCAGATCATCGCCGTCTGGATCGACATCATTGGCGAGCACGTCGACATTAACTGGCGTGTCTTCGTCGGTTGTCACCGCATCATTCGCCGCAATCGGCGCCGGGTTGGCAACGGTCCAGGTAAAGTCCTGTGATATAGTCCCGCCGCGTCCATCATCAGCTGTCACGGTGATGCTGTAGCTGCCGCCGTTCACCTGGCTCGCGCTGTTATCAATCGTGCCAGAGATCACGCCCGTGTCAGGGTCAATCGTCAGACCCGCTGGCAGGCCAATGGCGGTGAAGCTGAGCGCATCGCCGTCCGGATCACTGAAGGCGCCAGCGACGGGCAGATTGATCTCCTGCGCATCAAGATTGGTCTGATCACCGATCGAGCCGCTGATCTCTGGCGTATCATTGATGTCATTGACCACGACCGTAACGGTCGCAATCGACGTACCACCATTGCCGTCCGAAATCTCGTAAGTGATCGTGTCCGTGCCGTTAAAGCCCGGATTTGGCGTGTAGGTGACCGTGCCATCAGCGTTGATGACCGTGGTGCCGTTTTGCGCATCAGCCGATGTCACTGTCAGCGGGTCGACGTCCGGATCACTGTCATTGGCCAGTACATCGATGGTGACCGCTACGTCTTCATCGGTAGAGGCGTTATCGTTCACCGCCTCTGGCGGCGGGTTCGCGACATTGAAGGTGATTGTCTCGGTTGTCGTGCCGCCATTGCCATCATCAACAGTGATGGTCCCGGTGTAGACGCCGCCATTGGTCTGGCTGGCATCCGGCGTGATGGTGCCGGAGATAACGCCTGTATCAGGGTCAATCGTCAGACCCGGCGGCAGATCAGTCGCGCTGAAGGTGAGCGTGTCGCCGTCAACGTCGCTGAACGCATCCGCAACCGGCACAGAAACTGTATCACCGTCGAGCGCATCAACCGGCGGGATCGGGGTCGAGTCTGGATCGTCATTTTCTGGCGCAACTGTAACCGTGACAGTCGCCTCAGACGTGCCGCCTTCGCCATCACTGATGGTGTACGTGATGGTTGCCGTGCCGTTGAAATTGGCAGGCGGGACAAAGTTGATCTGATTGCCGACTAGCGTGGCCTGACCAACGGAAGAGAACGCGGAAATAACCGTCAGAACGTCGCCGTCAGGATCGCTGTCATTCGGCAAGACGTCGATCAGAACAGGCGTGTCTTCAGTGGTGCTGGCGGTGTCATCCACTGCAATTGGCGCAGGGTTGGTAACCGTCCAGCTGAAGTCCTGATCCGCGCTTTCGCCCGATGGATCGGTCGCGGTAACGGTGACATTGTAAACGCCGCCCGTTCCACCAGTGCTCGCAGAATTGTCAATCGTGCCAGTAATCTCACCCGTGGCGCTATCAATAGATAGGCCCGGCGGCAGACCAGCCGCGCTGTAGACGAGGTTCGTATCGTCGCTGTCCGCAAAACCGCCGGCCGTTGCCAGAGAAATCCCGCTATCTGCGTCCAGATTGGTCTGCGCTGGCAAAGCGCCAACCGGAACAGGCGGATCGTTGACCGCGCCCACCGTTACCGCAACAGTTGCCTGCGAAGTGCCGCCTTCGCCATCACTAATAGTATAAGTGATGGTGTCTGTACCGTTGAAATCGGCATTTGGCGTGTAGGTGATGGTGCCATCAGCGTTGACCACAACCGTGCCGTTGGGAGCGGTTGCCGAAACAATGCTCAGATCATCGCCATCGGGATCATTGTCGTTGGCCAAAACCGGGATATCGACGGGCGTGTCTTCGTCAGTTGTCGCGGTGTCATTGGCAGCCGTCGGCGCAGGGTTGCTGACCGTCCAACTGAATGTCTGCGTGGCCGGGGCCCCGCCTACATTATCGTTCGCCGTGATGGTGACATTGTAAACTCCTGCCACGCCGCCTTGGCTGGCTGAGTTGTCAATCGTTCCAGTGATTTCACCCGTGTTCGCATCAATACTGAGACCCGGAGGCAATCCCGTTGCCGAATAAACAAGGTTTGCATTATCCACGTCGGCAAAACCGCCCGCGGTCTGCACACTGATCCCGGCGTCAGCATCATCATTCACTTGCGGTGGTAGTGAGCCAACAGCCACTGGATCATCGTTCTGCGCTGTCACAAACAGACTGACGGTAGCCGTGCTTGTTCCGCCTTCGCCATCGCTGATGGTGTAGGTGATCGTTTCAGGGCCACTGAAATTGGCATTCGGTGTGTATGTGATCGTGCCGTCTGCATTAATGACAACACTGCCGTTCGGCGCGCTGGCCGAGACGACGCTAATATCGTCACCATCAGGATCTTGGTCATTGGCCAGCACGTCAAACGTCACTGGCGTATCTTCAAGCGTAGAGCCGCCGTCATTGTTGGCCTGAGGTGCTGGATTGGTCACGGTCCAGCTGAAGTTTTGCTCCGCAGTAAGGCCACCGGAATCGGTTGCGGTCACAACAACATTGTAAATACCGCCAGAGCCGCCTTGGCTTGCAGAATTATCGATATTGCCTGTGATAAACCCGGTGTTTGGATCGATCGACAGGCCGGGAGGCAGGCCGGTCGCACTGTAAGTTAGGTTGTTAGGATCTTCCGCATCGCTGAAACCGCTGGCGGCATTGACAAAAATGCCCTGCTGCGCATCGACATTGGTTTGCGGTGGCAGATTGCCATTGGTGGTCGGATTGTCATTAACCGGGCCGATAACAATAGGAACCGTCGCTGTATCGGTGCCGCCCCGACCATCACTGATCGTGTAGGTAATCGTATCAGTGCCACTAAAATTTGAGTTCGGGACATAGGCAAGGGTACCATCACCATTGATGATGACAGTGCCATTGCTGGCATTGGCGCTGATCACGGTCAGCGGATCGCCATCACCGTCAAAATCATTCCCGAGTACGTCAATATTGAGGATCGGGACATCCTCATCGGTGGTTATCTGCGCGTCATTAACCGCTGTTGGCGGGTCATTGATCTCTACGACATTGATCGTCGAAGTTGCGACGTTGGAATTGAGCGCAGCGTTTTCAAAACTGATATCGATGGTGCGCGGCGTCTCATCTGGACGCTCGCCCGCAGTCTGGAATGTAATTGCCCGCAGCGCGTTCTGGTACTGGGCCGAGTTAGCAGCACCGGTCAATATGATCTCAGTTGCCGTCCGGGTGTAGCTGATCCCACCATTCAAGGTACCGGTCGCAGCGTTTGAACCATTGACCAACAGCTCATCACCAGTCTGCGCATTGGTCAGAGTAACCGTGAGGCCTTCAACCGAGCCATTTGGATTGGTAATACGCACATCGCGATCAACAATACCCACAGCAGAACCATTTTCGACGAAGGTTCCTTCATAAGCAGAGCCGCTGGCCGTGCTGTTATTGTTATCGAGATCAAGCCGCGGAATGGAGACCGTCGTACCGCCAGTGCCAAGATTGAAGTCAAGATCACCGTCGTGACTAAAACCAGCCTGCGGAACACCCGATGCAGGATCAATATTATAAGTGATTGTAAAGCTGCTGGTATCGAGCCAGTTAAACCGTGCAGCCGATGGAACCCCGCTGCTTTCATTTTGGGTTCCAGACGCAGTCACCTGGCCGGGGACACTTGTATCAAACGCGACGTTCGAGCCATTTGCAGCCTGGAATGATGAGAGCGTGTCCGTGTCGACGACCACAAACTCGCGGCTGTTTGTGTTGCCGCCAACCCCATCGATGTCAGCCACCGTGTAAGAAACATCGATCTCGACAGGCGCTCCGGTCGCCGTGAAGAAAATGTCCCACCGTATCTCAGCTGTCGCGACAGGACCGCCATTTGATCGCAGCAGGAAGCCCGGATCATCATCGCCTGACGTAGGGCGATCAAACCTGACGGTGTCGCCGGCACTGATGGAAACCACCGTAGCCCTGATGCTGATAGATTGGCCATTGACTGTGCCAACATTAACCCAAGTGCCGGTGCCACCGACACCAACATCGCCGCTTCGACCGCCAGCATTACCAAAGCCGGTACCGCCAGTCGCAATGATATTGCCACTGCCATCACGAACAGTGAGCGAGTCCGCAGGTGCAGAAATATTCGTCGGCGCAAGCAAGCCACCCCATTCGCGCGCCACAAGTGAAGCAGATTCGACCACGCCCAGACGGTTTTCGAGCGTCCAATCGCCTCCGCGAGCGATACTACCGGTGTCATCGATCGATGCGGCGATATCCGCACCGGTGATAGCGGCCAGATTGTTGAGCAGGGCCTGACCCTCGGCATCATTGCCGACGTCGCAGCCGTAAATCAGAATGTCGCCGTCAGCCGACAACTTTGAGCCAATCGACGCAAAGGCCGAAGCCAGCTCTCCGGTCAGGGCTGCGCTGTCGATCCGGGTATCACCCAGCCAGAACATGCCGTCTTCGCCGTGGCTGACGAAATGGATTGCGCCAACATCGCTTGCACCAGCAAGGGCGGTGAGAACCTGGTCAACGCCGTCACTGTTGGCGTCTACAAACACAATCGTGCCGCGGCCCTCCCAGATCTCGGCCAATTGCTCATAATTGTCGACGCTAGTGTCGATGAAGATGAAGTCGTTCGGCACTTCGCCAGACTGTGCAACCACCGCATCATCAGAAGGCTCTGCAAAGAATCCATCGGCCAGCGCGCGCTCTACGCCATACATGGCGGTCGCCCGGTAATCGCGCATAGCATCGATAATAGCGCGCGGTGTGCTGCCTTCGCGCACCTCATCGTGGAATTCGAACTGTGGATGCAGCGCCTCGCTGCCTTCAGACCGATTGCCAAATAGAAAACCAACCGGCTGAGCGGACAGCCCCGAGCCGACATCATCGCCGATCCCTGATGAAATATCGCTGCGTATATCGAGATTTACAGGCGCAACGCTCGCTTCGTTGAAAGTGTATTCACCGGGCGCAACGGCCATCGGGCCAATGTCTGCAGTGATAGCGGTGACCACCCCTGCGCCGTCAAACATCATCCGTGGTTCAAGCGCCAGAATGTGACGACTTGCAGCCTGTTTTTTTGTCATGCGCGACCTGACCCCATATTCGCAATTCCATCCCTCATTCGCAGCAAAGGGATGCGATGCAATTATTACTTTATAACCAAAACAGTATCATAGTGAAACAGCTTTGGCACCAGCTTCTCGGGATGAGAAGTTGTAAATTTACGTTAAGCCGGGGATCTCTGATTACAAAAGTCTTAATGCAATCAAGCACTAGCGCCAGCAGTTAGTCTTTAGTTAGCATCATATGCCAGGCCGAACACCCCAGGCGCAGCCTGCAACCTTGTACCGAACCCCGGGCCACCAAAACGCGCTCTTTACGAGAAGCCTATGGCAGCGGTCGCACGCCCTGCGAAAAGTCCCAACCATCGGCCGCAAAACTTGGCTTGCCTCACACCAAAATACGTTAGTCGATAGTTAGCTAATGCGCTTCGCAGAACATCGAAGGTCGTAAAAAACCTATTTTTTGCCAGTCGCTTACAACACACCTCGTCTGATCAGTCATATGGTGCCGCAAGCGCGATGAGGCGAACTTTAGGTCTAGTGACAAGTTACGGTTTGTTCGGACATCTTGCGTAAAGCTTCACGTCCGAAGTCATGAAACCCGCGTTAGCCTTTATGATTAGGAACTGGTTCCATCGCTCATGTTAGCGATGCGGTCGGTTGCAATATTACCCGCCATCGCGGCGGTTTTTTGGGAGGGATTCCAGTATGAGTGATGAGCTGCTTGAGGCGCCAGTGCGCCCTGAAGTGGAGACAGCCAGTCCGCCGGCTCCGGAAGCGGGCGAGGCCAACCTTAGCCCCGCAATCACTAAAGGTGCGGCGGTATCAGCGCTTGCTATCGCGACTGCCGCGTGTGGCGGCGGCGGTGGCAGCAGCGGCGGTTCGTCCTCTGGCGGCACTCCCCCAACCGGCGGCGGTGCGCCTCCGCCCGTCGCAGTGGTCACTCCGCAAACAGACGAGGAGGCCGCGCGCTTCCTCCTCCAGGCATCCCTTTCAGCCTCAACCGCTGAGATCTCATCGCTACGCTCCGATGGCTTCGAGCCGTGGCTCGACCGCCAGATGAACCGCAACAATGACCAGACGGCCCGTCAATTCTTCACCAGTCAGGGTTATGATCAGGTCACCACCGAGCGGTATTATTTTGATTCCAGCATCGGCGACAACATGGCCTGGAGCCAATTGCTGCAAGGTGGCAGCGGTGTGCGCAAGCGCGCAGCTTTGGCCATGTCAGAGTTCTTTGTCGTCTCATTGAGCAGCATCAACAACACTTGGCGAGCACTCGCGATGGGAGAGTATTGGGACATTCTCAATCGTAATGCGTTTGGCAATTTCCGTGAGCTGCTTGAAGAAATCACGCTCAACCCCGCGATGGGAATTTTCCTCAATACGCTCGGCAATCGCAAAGCTGACCCGAGATCTGGCCGCGTACCGGATGAAAACTTCGGTCGTGAAATCATGCAATTGTTCACGATTGGGCTGTTTGAACTTAACAATGATGGCACCGTGCGCACAAGCGGCGGCGAACCAATTGAGACCTACACCAACGAAGATGTGACCGGCATCTCCAAGGTCTTCACTGGTTACGATTACGATTATACTGGCATCGGCTTCACACCCGATACACGCGGCGGGAACTTTGATATTCCCGACGCGGATTACACTCGACAGCCAATGACGGCTGATCAATCGAAGTGGCGCTTCCCAAAGAACGAGTCCTTTCATTCGGATGCTGAAAAGACCTTCCTGGGCGTAACCATACCGGCGAATACCGGGGCGGTGGAGTCGCTGCGCATCGCGCTCGATACCTTGTTCAATCACCCCAATGTCGGACCATTCTTTGGCAAGCAGATGATCCAACGCCTGGTAACCAGCAATCCGTCGCCAGCCTACGTCGACCGGGTTGCCTCAGCCTTCAACGACAATGGCAGCGGCACTCGCGGCGATCTTCGCGCAGTGTTCAAAGCGATCTTGCTGGATGACGAGGCGCTAAACACTGCCAACGTTACTAATGCCAATTTCGGCAAGCTGCGCGAGCCGATGTTGCGCTACGCGCAGTGGGCACGCACTTTCGGTGCGCAGTCGGCCTCAGGCAGGTACGAACTGGGCAACACATCCGACACATCGGACCGGATCGGCCAATCGCCGCTGCGATCACCATCGGTGTTCAACTTCTTCCGCCCCGGCTATGTGCCAGCGGGATCGCAGGCGGCAGAACGAAATTTGCTCGCACCTGAATTTCAGTTGGTCAACGAAACCTCGGTCGCTGGTTATGTCAATCAGATGGAGCGCGTGATCGACGGCTCAGTATTTTGGTCGCGCGATATCCAGCCGCAATACACAAATGAGCTGGCGATTGCGGAGGATAGCAACGCGCTGCTCGACCGACTCGATCTGTTGCTAACCGCAGGTCAGCTGAGCGACAACACACGCTCCTTGATCCTTCCCGTCCTCGACGAAATCGACGTTACCGCGACCAGCGATAACGAAACCAAGCTCAGCCGGATCCATCTCGCGGTCCTGCTGATCATGGCGTCGAACGATTACCTCATTCAGAAATAAGGGCAGCATCATGTATATTGGCAAAAGAAATGAACTTTCACGCCGCGCCTTCATGCGCCGCTCTGGCCAGCTTGCAGGCGCAGGTGTGGCATCATCTTATGCGCTTGGACTTGCCGGAATTGGTGAGGCCGCCGCGTTCTCATCCGCTGGCGGCTACAAGGCGCTGGTGTGCGTGTTCCTCTATGGCGGAAACGATCATGGCAACACGCTGATCCCATACGATCAGGCGAACTACAATCGTTATGCTGCCATTCGCGGCGGCCAAGGCGATGAAGGCGGCGGAATTGCTCTGGCGCGCGGTAGCCTGGCTCAGACAGTCCTGAACCCGGCTAACAATCAAACGCTGACAGACGACATTCAATATGCGCTGGCGCCGTCTATGCCGCGCCTAAAGACCCGCTTTGATCAAGGCGCGATGGCGCCATTGCTCAACGTCGGTCCGCTGGTAGTTCCTCTAACTAAGGCGCAGTTTGAAGGCAACAGTTCGCAATTTCCGCGTCCAGCCAAGCTGTTCTCGCACAATGACCAGCAATCAACCTGGCAAAGCTCTCAGCCTGAAGGGTCGACCTCTGGCTGGGGCGGGAAAATGGGTGACCTTGCTCAGTCGAGCAACACCAACTCCATGTTCACGCTGATCAATGCGACCGGCAATGCCGTGTTTATGACCGGCGAAGATGCCGTGCCATATAAGATTGGAATCAACGGAGCGACCCAGTTCCGGGGGCTTGAGCGCGGCCGGGTGTACCGTTCGCAATCGGCATCGGCAGCTCTGGATAGCATACTGAAGAGCAGCAATGGCAATGTCCTTGAAGCGGACTATTCCATGGTGAACGCGCGCTCGATTGAATATGGCGGCTTTATCGCCGAGGCATTGGAAAACACTAATGCGACAACCGATTTTGGCGAAAACAACCGTCTCGCATCGCAATTGTCCGTCGTGGCCCGGCTGATCGCTGCGCGCAACGGGCTGGGCGTGACGCGTCAGGTGTTCATGGTCGGTATGGGCGGATTTGACAATCACGATGGCCTCATCGGCAATCATGAAGGTTTGCTCAGTCAAGTCGATTTCGCGCTTGATGCATTCTACCAAGCAACAGTCGATCTCGGCATTCAGGACCAAGTGACGACTTTCACCGCATCCGACTTTGGCCGAACGCTCGCCTCTAATGGCGATGGGTCAGATCATGGTTGGGGCAGCCACCACTTTATCGTTGGTGGCGGGGTCAATGGCGGACGCTTCTACGGCACTGCACCTCAAGTATCTGTCGAAAGCGATGATCAGGTCGGTCAAGGCCGCCTGCTGCCGACCGTCTCGGTTGACGAATATTCCTCAACCCTGGCGCGCTGGTTTGGCGTCGACAATTCAGAGCTGCCGTCAATCGCGCCGAACATTGGCCGGTTTGCTCAGCCTGACCTCGGCTTTATGGGCTAAGAGAAACCTAAACCAAACGGGAAAAGGGGCTCTGCACTGCTGCGTAGAGCCCCTTTTCTTTGTCGGCTAAGGCAGCGCGCTTTAGGCGTTCGCCAACGCGATGTGCCGCTTCATATGATGATCGACATTGCCAAACTCATTGTCGTACATCGTCAGACGCTTGAAATAATGTCCAATCGCATATTCATCGGTCATGCCGTTGCCGCCGTGGATCTGGATCGCTTCTTGGCCAATGTGATGGGCCGCTTGGCCAATGCGCACCTTGGCCGCTGATACGGCGAGCTTGCGCTCACGCTCATCGGCATCGAGATTAAGGGTCGCGAGGTACGTCATCGAGACGGCTTGCTCATATTCTGTGTACATGTCGACCATGCGGTGTTGCAGCACTTGGAACGATCCGATTGGCACGCCGAATTGCTTGCGCTCACGCGAGTAATCGACGGTCATGGTGTGCGCGACTTTCATCGCGCCGTATATTTCTGCGGACTGCGCAGCAATCGCCTCGTCGGTTACGAGTTCGATTAGCGGCAGGCCATTTCCCTTTTCGCCGATCAAAGCCTCCGCCGGAACGCTGGCGTTCTCAAAGAATACCTCCGATGCCCGGCGGCCATCAACCGTGGCATAATCGCGCGTGACCACGCCATCGGCGCTCTTGTCGATCACGAAGACAGACACGCCCTCGCGGTCGGTCCGCTCGCCTGAGGTGCGCGCAGTGACGACCAGATGCGTCGCCCACGGTGCGCCAATTACAACCGCCTTGTGGCCGTTGAGGATATAGCCAGAGCCATCCTTCTTCGCGGTTGTCTCAAGGTTCGCATAATCATAGCGACCGCGCGGTTCTGCATAGGCAAAGGCGAAGATGCGGCTGCCATCGACGATACCGCCAATATGCTCTTCCTTTTGCGCATTCGTGCCAGCGTGCTTGAGGAACCCGCCCGCGCACACCACGGTTGGAACAAACGGCTCCACCACCAGGCCTTTACCGAATTCTTCCATCACGATCATGGCATCGACCGCGCCGCCGCCAAAGCCGCCATCTGCCTCAGAAAATGGCATGCCCAGCAGGCCCAGCTCGGCCAGCTGCGCCCAGATGGCAGGCTGCCAACCGCTCTCGCTGTTGATCGCCTCCATGCGCGCTTCCCACGCATAATTCTCGCGCACCAGCCGGGTCAGGCTGTCACGCACCATGTCTTGTTCTTCAGTGAAGTTGAAGTCCACGTAATGTCTCCCGCGTGTCCTAGAGCCTTAAAGGCCCAGGATCATCTTGGTGATAATGTTGCGCTGGATCTCATTCGATCCCCCATAGATCGAGGTTTTGCGCATATTGAAATAGCTCGCAGCGGAATGTTCCGCATAGGCGGGGCCAACCGGATATTCGTTCGATCCGGCATCGGACACGCTTGGATAGAACGGCATGCCATAATGGCCGACCGCCTCCAGAGTGAGTTCGGTCAGGCGCTGCTGAATCTCAGTGCCCTTGATCTTGAGGATCGAGCTTTCTGGACCAGGGCCCTTGCCCGCCTGCTCACCGGCCAGCGTGCGCAGCTCGGTGATTTCCAGCGCGGAAAGGTCGATCTCCAGCTGGCTGACTTTGCGCGCGAAATCGAAATCGCTCATAAGCGGCGCGCCGTCCATCTGCTCTGACTTGGCAATATCCCGCAGCTGCTCAACACCGCGTTTGGAGCGGGCCACACCGGCAATTCCGCTGCGCTCGTGCGCGAGCAGGAATTTGGCATAGGTCCAGCCCATATTCTCCTGCCCAACAAGGTTTTTGACCGGCACGCGGACATCCGTGAGCCAGGTTTCATTGACCTCATAACCGCCGTCGATCAGCTTGATCGGGCGCACTTCAATGCCCGGCGATTTCATATCAACCAGAATGAAGCTGATGCCTTGCTGCGGTTTGGCCGCATCCGGATCCGTGCGGCACAGGAAGAAGCCCCAATCGGCGTGCTGCGCCAGAGTCGTCCAGGTTTTCTGACCATTGATCACATAGTGATCGCCATCGCGCACTGCGGTGGTCTTGAGCGAGGCAAGGTCCGAGCCAGCGCCCGGCTCTGAATAGCCTTGGCACCACCATACATCGCCGCTGCGAATGCCGGGCAGGTGCTGTGCCTTTTGCTCGTCATTGCCGAAGGAGTAGATCACGGGGCCAACCATCGAAACACCAAACGGCAGCGGCATGATCGCATTCACCCGCGCGTTCTCTTCCGACCAGATATAACGCTGCGTTGGGGTCCATCCGGTGCCGCCATATTCAGTTGGCCAAGCCGGAACAGACCAGCCCTTTTCACCGAGGATTTTGTGCCAAGCGACCATGTCCTCTGGATCAAGGTCATCACGCAGGCCATCCGGCGAAACATGCTTGGGATAATTCTCTTCGATGAAGGCACGCACTTCTTCGCGAAATGCCAGCTCTTCGGGGCTAAACTCCAGATTCATGCTCTCTCACTCCTGATCGGTCCCACGCAAGTGATAGTGGCATCACTGCGAGGGACTGAAAAGGGGTGACGTTGCGGCAACCGAGCGATTTATTTTTGCCCGGAAGAGCGCAAGCTCCGAATGTAAGCTACTCTACCAGAGGTATGCGTAGAGGCCGATGAGGATCGCGATGGTGATGGTGGCGAGCGTGTTGAACAGCGCGCTGGTGGCAAAGGCGATGTCGCCCAGCTTTACCGTTTGCTCTTCATCAGGCGCCGCCGTCATGCGTGAGACGATGGCAGCTGCAACAAGGCCAACCAGGAACACGATCCAGATCCGCACCACAAACGGCAGATCAGGAAGAACCGCGTTGACGATGATGTTCAGCGCAACCGATCCGATCAGCGCAGTAAAGGCGCCGGCCGCATTCGCTCGCTTGTCGAAGAAGCCGAGCAAGAACACGATCACCACACCCGGCGCGATGTAACCGGTGTATTCCTGAACCGTCTGGAACGCGCTTTCAAAGCCGCCGAGGAATGGCCGCGCCAGAACCAGCGCCAGCGCCATTGCGGTGAAGGCTGCCACGCGGCCAACTGTCACATAATGCCGCTCGGTCTCATCGGGCTTCACACTGCGATAAAGATCCATCGTGAAGATGGTCGAGATCGAGTTCATCATCGAGGCGAGCGAACTCACCACCGCTGCGATCAGAGCCGCAAACACCAGACCGCGCAGGCCAGCAGGGGCAAAGCCCATCAACTCGCCGTAAGTGCGGTCTGAACGCTCTGCCAGAGCTGCGCCATCAAGCGCGCCTTGCTGAGCTAGAATGACCGCAGCAATGCCCGGGATCACAACAATAAACGGCACAACCAGCTTGAGGAACGCAGCGAACGCCAGGCCCTTTTGCGCCTCGCCCAGGCTCTCTGCGCCAAGCGCGCGCTGGATGATGTACTGGTTGAACCCCCAATAACTGAAGTGCAGCACCCACAGCCCGCCCAGCAGCGTCCAGATGCCCGGCAAATCATTATACGCCGGATGGTCATTATCAAGGATCATCTCAAAGTGGCCCGGCATCTCTCCCATAAGGTAGCCGAGCCCGCCCAGCGCGCCGTCCGCTGGCAGCGCATCAAGCGCAAACCAGGTAATCGCAAAGCCGCCAATGATCAGGATCACAACCTGGATGATATCCGTAAGCGCAACAGCCTTCAGACCGCCATAGAGCGAGTAGAGCGCCGCAAACGCCGCCAGCGCCGCCATAGACGTCAGCACGCCCCAGCCAGTCAGGCTTTCCACCGCAAGGCCGCCCAGCCACAGCACGGTGGTGAGGTTGACCGCGGTGTACAGCGCGACCCAGAACACGCTCATCAGCGTCTTTACGCCCTCGCCGTAACGCTGCTCCAGGAATTGCGGCATAGTGTAAATGCGCCGCTTCAAAAAAATCGGTAGGAAGTACTTCGCAACGATGATCAGAACGAGAGCCGCCTGCCATTCGTAGGCAGCAATTGCGATGCCCACGGCAAAGCCCTGGCCCGACTGGCCGATGATCTGTTCCGCTGAAATGTTCGAAGCAATCAGCGAGGCACCAATCGCCCACCACGGCAAAGCGCGGCCGGCCAGAAAGTAATCCTCGGTGTTCTTGTCGTGTCCCTTCGGTTCGCGGCTCACCGCCAAGGCAATGCCTAGCAATGCCACAGCATAGCCTACGATGATCACGATATCGATCGTCTCAAGCGTCACGAAATTCTCTCCCCATTGATCCCAGGCCGTCCATGCCGTGTTTTTGGGACCATATCCATTACCTAAACCCAAAGACCCCCGGACAGCATGGCCATCCGGGGGTCTCGGGAGATCCTACTAAGAAGCTTGTGCCCCCGTTCAGTAACTGAGCCGCAAAATGAAGTTGTAGCGGGTGTCGTTGCGGAAGAAATTGCGCGGTGCGCGCAGTCCGGCATCGTTGATCGTCTGCTCGGTGACGGTGATGTCATCGAGCAAGTTCACGCCTTGCACACCAATCTTCAGATTGTCGTTGATGTCGTAGAAGAGCGATGCATCAAGTTGGCCCGTTGATTGCTGATAGATCGACGCAAATGGGAAGATCACATCACGCGGTGTCAACTGGAAGTCACTGCGCCAGTTGTAAGCAACACGAGCCTGTACACCACCCTTTTCATAAAGGCCGATGATGTTGAAGTTGTGTTCCGAAACCCGCGGGAAGACATCAGCATCAATGGCAAACCGTGCTGTCGGCGGATTGGTGCTAGCAAGGGCGGGATCCAGCGTATTCGCTACGCCCTCTGCATCGATGTAGGTGTAGGTCGCCTGCAAACCGAGACCGCTAAGCGCGCCAGGCAGGAAGTCGAAGAATTGCTGATAGGCAATTTCAACGCCCTTCACAGACGCATTCTCATCCGTGTTCACTTCGGTGTTGCGAAGCAATGTCAGACCATCGATCTGAGCATTAATCTCAGTAGGCGCAAAGGCGATGAAGTCATCGATTTCCTTGTAGAAACCGGTGAGCGTCAGCGAGCTGCTCCGCCCGAAATACCATTCCCAAGAAAGGTCAAGATTAGTCGACAATTGCGGCGTCAAAGACGCATTACCTGTCGCGTTCGAGCTAAAACCGCCAAAGGAATTGGGCTGCCCTGCTCCTGCAGAAGTATCCGGCAAGACCTGCACCTCAACCCGTTCGTTCAGTTGGGTCACACCCGGACGTGTTAGCGTACGTGAGGCCGCGAAACGGAACAGGTGACCGCCGTCAAACTCCAGCTTCAAGTTCAAGCTCGGAAGCCACTCATCATAGCTTACATCAACCCGCTCTTGAATGATTTGCCCATCACCAAATTGAGCAATTAACTGATCGCGGTTGGCACAGGCTGCAGGAATGGAGAAGGTTGGATCCGCCGCGCCAGGGAAAGCAGGATCGCATTGGTCAGTCGTTGGATCACCAGGAATAATATCCGGGAACAGATTAGCAAAACTATCAACAGTGGTGGTCGTATCGACGGACCTATCGGTACGCACATATCGTAGACCAATATTACCGGTGAGTTCGCCGCCGAGGAAGTTATCAGAGCCGAAGTCTGCACGGACATAAGCCGCTATGTTTTCGCGTTTAACTGACCCAATTTCACTTGGAAGAAACGGCGTTCCTTCGATAACTCCAGCACGTGAACCAAGTGGTCGCCAGCCAGACGGACTGTTATTTCCAACACCATAGGCGGTGTCGATAATGGTATTAAACGCATCGGCAAAGCCCTGGAAATCAGCAGCCGCCGGACCGACATAGCTCGGCACAGTACCTGAAAAACCGACACCGATGCCGCGCTGATAGTTCGGGAATGCATAGGTCCCAAAGAGAGGCGCGACCACAGCCTCGAGAGCTGGATTTTGGTTGCCATTTGGCAGGATTAGCGGAGTGTCAGGAACACCTTGAGGCGATGCGCCGGTCCAAACCTCGGAGATATTGCCCCAGTTGAAAGTCGACTCTCGAATCAGAATTTCCTCATCGGAATAACGCGCACCGGCACGGACCGATCGAAGCCACCCGTCACCGGAGAAATCATACTCAACGTCGCCGCGGAATGCCAAGGCTTCCGCGTCATTTTGAGTGGTGTGATCCATAGCCGAACGAATGAAGTTTTGCGACGGCTCAAAGCCAACAAAAGCGACCCCACCGCGATCTCGATCAATGCTGACCGGTGAGAAGAAGCTATTGTGAACGGTTACGTCAAACACGTCTGACGTGGAGTCGACATATTGCGCATCGAAATTGAAGCGGAGATTATCCGTCGCTGCAAATTTCAAATTGAAGCCATAATCGGTGGTCGTGTCTTCTTCTGATCGCTCGCGGAACAGATTTAGCTGTTGACCACCGGTTGGCGAAAGAATCGAAGCTGCGCCATTTGGACCACGCCATTGCGAGTTATCCGTAATGGTGCCGCTGGTGAAGACGCCGTCATCGTCAAATGTAAAATCGGAGCGATCAAGGCCGGGGCGGCTGCGCGCTGCACCGTCAGCGGCCGTTTCAATGACATTCTCACCCCAAACGAGCTCAGAATCCGATCGGAAGAACTGAGCCGTCGCAACCCAACGACCATCTTCGCTCTCATATTGGGCCGCTGCTGCAATCGAAAGACGCTCGCGGTCGAATTCCTGCGTACGGACGCTGCCGCCTGCTGGAATGTAAAGCGGATTGCCGGCGGCATCTGTTATGAAGTTTGAATCGTCCGACGGATCACCTAAGAGCGCGCCTGGATCATTATCCCGAAAGTCAGCAAGCCCAGTACCATCGCCGCGTGTCTTTAGGCGGCTGTACGAAATGTTGCCAAGCAGACCAAAAGTGCCGCCACCGACATCCCAAGTGTTGGAATACAGGAACGAGGCCGCTGGCGTCACCTCATCAGCGAGGTCGGTCAGCTGACCTTCAACACTCAGCGCAATCACTTGACCACCCTTATCGAATGGGAGGCGCGTACGCAGGTCGATGGTACCGGCTGCGCCGCCTTCAATCAGGTCAGCAGATGAGTTCTTGAAGACAACAACGCTGCCCAGCAGCTCTGGCGACACGTCTTCAAAGCCAAGCACACCGCTGGAGCTCGCACCCAGCGCATCACGGCCGTTGAGTTCCGAACGCACAAACGGGAGACCGCGGATAACAACGCCGCTACCCTCAACCGCAAAGTGATCGGGATCGTTAGGACCAGCAAAACGAAGGACGCTAACACCCGGCACCCGTTGGAGCGCCTCTGAAACAGAACGATCTGGCAGTGCGCCAATATCGGAGGACGTAATCACATCAACAAAGGTATCCGCGTTGCGCTTGATCCCTTGTGCGCTTTCGAGCGAGGCGCGGATGCCGGTAACGATGATAAAGCCATCATCTTCACTGGCCGCTTCAGCTCCTTCTTGTGGAGCCCCCTCTTGCACAGCCTCGTCTTGAGCCATTGCCGGCGCAGCGGCTAGCAATCCCAAGGACGAAACACCCGCCATGAGTGTTTTGGACACGGCGCCACCTACGGCGCGAGCGCGAATCTGTTTCACTGATTTTCCTCCCCTAAGAGCCCCCGCTATACGGAGGTCACCCTAACTTATCCCCTAATTCAATCCCAAATTGACAACCTTGTCAACTGAGATTGTCAAATCTTGTGGAAGGCGTGGCCTCCGCGTCACTCAGAAATTTAAAGTATTGTATTTGAAGCGCAATTTTCTTCGATAAATGCACGATGCGTCGGCATATCGTTGGCCGCGTTATCAATTGTTGCCCGGACCTTGTGCAGGATCGAATCAATTCGCTCCATCGGCAGCTTAGCAATTAACGGGTTGCTGGCCTGCGGCTCGACCCCTTGGCCATACATCACTGCTAGCCAGCTGGCGGTGCCGAAAATATCGTTGGGCTCTTCAAAAATCCGCCCGCCTTGCTCGAACTGCGCGATCCGGCGGCGCAGCTCTTCGGGCTGCTCGATCGTCTGACAATGCCGCCAGAACGGCGTGTCATCGCGCTGGGTCGCGGTGTAATGCAGCAGTAGAAAATCGCGCACCCGGATGTATTCCCTCAAAGTGCGCGCGTTGAACGCATCGATATCCGGTTGGTTAAAGCGCTTGTCCGGGAAATGCGTCAGCAGCCGCGCGATGCTGGTCTGGACCAGGTGAATGCTGGTCGATTCCAGCGGCTCCATAAAGCCAGCCGCCAGTCCAAGCGCCAGAACATTGCCGTTCCAGAACTGCTTGCGGTGCCCGGTGACAAAGCGCAGCCGATTGGGTTCAGCCAAAGGTTCGCCATCGAGATTGCTCAGCAGCGCCTGCTCGGCCGCGTCATCGTCCAGAAACTCGCTGCAATAGACATAGCCATTGCCGGTGCGATGTTGCAGCGGGATGCGCCATTGCCATCCAGCCTCGCGCGCCGTGGCCCTAGTATAGGGGATTGGAAATTCATCGCGGGTGCAAGGGATCGCCACCGCCCGGTCACACGGCAGCCACTTGCGCCAATCCTCATAGCCCGTTTTCAGCGTCTGCTCGATCAACAGCCCGCGAAAGCCGGAGCAATCGATAAAGAAATCGCCATCAATGGATTGCCCGGATTCCAGTTCGAGCGAGCGCACATGGCCGCTCTCGCCGTCTTGCACGACATTGCTGATCCGGCCTTCGATCCGTTCAACACCTTTGCCCTCCGCAAAGCGCCGCAGGAACGCGGCATAAAGCGAGGCATCGAACTGAAACGCGTAATTGATCCCGGCGAAGGCGGATTGCGGCCGCTCCGGCGTGGCCCGCATGAACTTCTCGCGCCGGCAAGCCTCGACCATTAGCGAATAGGAAAACAGATCGTCCTTGTACCCGGCGAGGTTGCGGTGCAGCCAATATTGGTAAAACGGGATGGCATCGAAATCCCGTCCAAAATCGCCAAACGGGTGGATGTAGCTCTCACCCTTTTTGAACCAATCGACGAACTCGATGCCGAGCTTGAAGGTGGCGTTGGTCTCGCGAACGAACTCGTTCTCATCAATGCCCAGCATGGTGTTGAAGGCGATAATTGGCGGAATGGTCGCCTCGCCCACGCCCACCGTTCCAATCGCCTCCGATTCGATCAGCGTCACTTTCGTTGGCGAGCCTTCGAGCAGATGGCCGAGCGCTGCGGCTGTCATCCAACCGGCGGTCCCGCCGCCAACAATAACAACACGGTCGAGCAAATGAGGGTTCATGCAGGTTCCGTCGCAAATGAGATGGGCGCCGCGTTACAAAAGCGGTCAATATAGGCTTGGTGGGTGGGCATTGCCTGAGCCGCTTTGGCATAGCTGGCGCGCATGTTTGAAAGGCTGCCCTTGAGGTTCGCTTCTGACAATCCGCTGGCGATGGGGTTGAAGCCTTGCGGCCCCCATCCCTGCCCCTCAGCCACCGCGAGCCAGCTGGTCACGTCGAACAATTCGGCGTCATATTTGAAGAAGCGCCCTTGTGATTTCAGGAGCTCCAACTTGCCCGCGAGACTTTCTGGAATGTCCATTTCCCGGACGTAATCCCAAAACGGCGCATCATCGCGCTTGGTCGCTTTGTAATGCAGGATCAGAAAGTCGCGCACATGGGTGAAATCATCGGTCATCAGCCGGTTGTATTCCGCCCTTTCGACAGGAGCATCGGCGCTGCGGGGGAACAGCGAGACTAGCTTGGCTATACCCATATGGATGAGGTGAATGCTGGTCGATTCCAACGGCTCCAGAAAGCCGGAAGACAGCCCAATCGCCACGCAATTTCCAGCCCAGAATTCTTCGCGGTGCCCGGTGCGGAACCGCAGATGATTGGGCGAAGAGACCGGCGCACCATCTAGGCTGCTCAGTAAAGTCTCCTCAGCCTGCTCAGCGCTTAGATGCTGGTCGCAATAGACATAGCCATTGCCGGTGCGATGCTGTAGCGGAATGCGCCATTGCCATCCGGCCTCGCGCGCGGTTGAGCGGGTGTAAGGCAGCGGATCGCCTTGCTTCTCGCAAGCGACAGCAACAGCACGGTTGCAGGGTAGCCAATGGCTCCAATCCTTGTGCGCAGAGCCCATAGTCCCATCAATCAGTAGCCCGCGAAAGCCGGTGCTGTCGATAAACAGATCGCCCTCAATCCGGCGATCATGGTCAAGGGACAGAGCCGTGATCAGGCCGCTGCCGCTGTCTTGCTCAACCTCTTCGATCCGTCCCTCAATCCTGGTGACGCCGAGCCCTTCGGCAAACCGCCTTAGGAAGGCTGCGTATAGCCCGGCATCAAAGTGATAGGCGTAGCCGAGTTGGCCAATCACGGCACCATGGTCAGGCTCTGGCCGCAGGAATTTGCCTGCATAGGCTGCGCAAGTGTTGAGTGAATAGTCAGCCAGGCCATGCGTATCGCCCAGGCTTTTGAGCCGCGACCAATATTGATGGAATTCGACCCCCTCCAGATCGAAGCCGTATCGGCCGAATGGGTGGAAATAACGTTCGCCCAAGCCGCCCCAATCGGCAAACTCAATACCGAGTTTAAAGGTCGCCTGCGTCTCGCGCACAAAGGTGTGTTCATCAATGCCCAGCTGGGTGTTGAACTTTGTTATCGGCGGGATGGTCGCTTCGCCAACGCCGACTGTCCCGATCACTTCGGATTCGACCAGAGTGACGGAGACACCAGCGGGCATTACCATTTTTGCGAGCGCCGCCGCCGTCATCCAGCCAGCGGTGCCCCCGCCCGCGATGACGACGCGTTTGATTGGCCGCTCTGTCATGCCGCCTGCACCTGCCGCGTTAGGCTGGCTATCTGCCCGCGCAATTGATCCAGCCAATCGAGCAGCTGAGCGTCTGGCAGGCGCTCTGCCATCCGGTCAGACCGGCGCGGACTAACACCGCGCGCCCAAAGCGCGGCGAGCCATTCCGGCGGAGTGAAAACTTCATAATCCTCGGTTGGGATCCGCCCGCAAGCGGCGAAAACCTCCACCTTGCGCTGCAAAGCCGGCCGTGAACTCTTTAGCGGATCATCGATGCTCAGCAGCTCGCGCATATCCGCCACCCGCTCATTCTCTGCCACCGCAAGCCGGGTCCATTCGGCCTGCTCCGGCGCGCAGTCGGACAAGGGCGCTGCAAGATTTGCAAATCGCCGCGCCGCGCTGCTCAAATGGTGCCATTCGAGCCCGGGAATATCGCTTTCCGGCGCTATGCTAAGCTCTTGTCCCTGCCACTTGGGCGCGCTTGCATCGGGCGAGCATTGGATCGCCAGATCCGCATCCCGCTCTTGTTCATTGACGCCCTCGACCACGCTCGCCCCGCCCGCCTTGGCAAAAGACAAGAGCGCATTGCCATAGGCTGCGCGGTCAAATGCAATTCCGAACTCCACCGGCAGCTGCGCCAATTGCGCCAGCGGCGGTTTGTGCGCGGCGTTTTGTAGCGCCAGTGACAGGGAAAAATCGGTGAGATCGGCCTGCTCAGACAGGCGGCTCGCGCGCAGCCAATATTGGTGAAACTCCACCCCGCCGCGCTGCACACCAAAGGCGGAAAACGGCAGCTGCACTGATCCACCATCGGCGGTCTGGGCTGCGGCTGCCAAGACCGGAGAGCCCCTGCACGGAGCAAAAAGCTGATCAATCGGCAGGCCCATCTCGCCATGGAAACGGTGGACACTGGGCCGGGTGACAAAGGGGCCGGCAGCATTATCCTCAACGGTGGTTGCTAACTCCAAAGCGCGCCCTGGTCCAAGCCAACGGCTGGAAAGATAGGCACCCACAATTCCCACCTGCACGGGCGAGCCGTAAACAAGGATCCGTTCTACACTCATGCCGCAGCCCGCATCATATTGTTGCGCGCGAGGTAAGCGGCGTGATCTTCCATCGATCCGGCGGCCTTTTCCATATGGCCTTTAAGCCCAGCCAGATGGCGCAAGACCTCCGCATCCGCCTGCCCAGAAACGCGGGCATCAACACTGCTGGGTAGCACACGCTGGCCAATCAGCACCGCGACCCAGCTCGGCACCAGAAACAGGCCGTGATCATAGGCGCTGACATGGCCATGCGCGGTGAACAGCTCCAGCCGCTCGGCCAAACTATCGGGCACTGTCATCGTGCGCATGTGGTTCCAGAAATCGGAATCGTCGCGCTCTGTCGCATGGTAATGCATGATCAGAAAATCGCGCACGCGCTCAAACTGCAAGTCCATCCAGCGATTGTATTCCGCCACTTCAACATCGCAGTGCTGATCGGCGGGAAACAGCTCCAGCAGCTTGGTGATGCCTTCCTGGATGAGATAGATGCTGGTCGATTCCAGCGGTTCTAGAAAGCCGCCAGACAGACCAATCGCAACGACATTGCGGCTCCACAATTTACGCCGTTTGCCAGTGACAAAGCGCAGGAACCGTGGGTCAGCCAGTCGCTCCCCCTCCAGCCCGCCAAGCAAGGTGTCGCATGCGGCATCATCGCTTAGAAACTGGCTGGAATAGACATGGCCATTTCCGGTGCGATGTTGCAGCGGAATGCGCCAGCTCCACCCGGCCTCACGCGCCGTAGCCCGCGTGTATGGCAGCAGCGGTCCGGCGCTCTCACACGGCACCGCCACCGCGCGGTCAGCGGGCAGCCATTCGCTCCAATCGTCATAGCCAGCGCTCAGCGTCTTTTCGATCAGCAGGCCGAAAAAGCCGGTGCAATCGACAAACAGATCGCCCTCGATGACCCGGCCATCATCCATAGTTAGAGCGGTCACTCGCCCGCTTTCAGGTTCCAGCGCAACATCAACTACCTTGCCTTCCATCCGCGTGACCCCGCGTGCCTCAGCATGGGAGCGCATGAAGGGTGCATATTGCAGCGCATCGAACTGATAGGCGTAGCGATAAGTCGACATGACCGAGCGCGGATCGTCGTCGGGCGGTTGAAACTTGCCCAGGCGCGAGGCGATGACCGGCAGCGAATATTCATCAAGCGCGCCAACGCCAGGCTGGCCTGCAAATTTGCGCCAATATTGATGGAAGGCGACGCCTGCATTGGGCAGGCCAAATTCGCCGAACGGGTGGATATAGCTGTCGCCCTTGCGGCCCCAGTTCACAAACTCAATGCCGAGTTTAAAGGTCGCCGATGTAGCGGCCATAAACTCCGCTTCGTTGACGCCGATGGTGTCGTTGAAATTCTTGATATGCGGCAGAGTCGCCTCGCCCACGCCGACAACACCGATCGCTTCGGATTCGATCAGCGTGATCTCCAGGCCGGTTGGGCCCAGCATGCTGGCAAGCCCAGCCGCAGTCATCCAGCCGGCGGTTCCCCCGCCAACCACAACAACGCGGTTTATCGCTTGCTTGCCCTCATTCGCGCCCACAGGCCGCTCCTCTATCCCACCGCCAAGATCGCATTTGCTCGCTCACTGTCAATCGCAAGCATTGCAACATTCACACAGCTCAGCTGAAGACGTCAAAACGCACAATCACTTGACGCCTCTGTCGAAACAGTAATACAAATTGACAACGTAAGACAATAGCAACCTTGGGGAGGGGTTCAGTGAGTTTTTCGCGCGTGCGGATGGGAATGGCCGGCGGCGGCCAAGGCGCCTTTATCGGCGGAGTCCACCGTATGGCGGCTGCGCTTGATGGCCAGATTGATCTGGTCTGCGGCGCATTCAGCCGCGATGCCACCAACAGTTTGGAAACCGGCAAAGCTCTCGGACTGCCGGAAAAGCGCTGTTATGAGGACGTCGTGACCATGCTGGCCCATGAAGCGCAGGTTGCAAGCGGCGGCACTGGCGAGCGCGATCCGATGGAATTTCTGTCGATTGTCACCCCCAACAACACCCATGCGCCCATGGCAAAGGCGGCGGCGGATGCGGGCTTTCACATCATGTCGGATAAGCCAGCAGGCGTGAGCCTGGCCGAGATCGAGGCTTTGGCTGAAACCCTACAAGCGACCGGCGCGCATTACGGGCTGACGCATACCTATCTCGGCTATCCCATGGTGTGGCAAGCACGGCACTTGGCTGCTCAACCGGACTTTGGCCCGATCCGCAAAGTACTGGTGAACTACACCCAAGGCTGGCTGGCCAGCGAGACGGAAAGCAGCGGCAGCAAGCAAGCGGAATGGCGTGTCGATCCAGAACGCTCTGGCCCTGCGGGCGCGCTGGGCGATATTGGCAGCCATGCCCATAGCCTCGCTGAGTTTATCGCCAATTCGCGGATGGCCAGACTGTCTGCGCGGCTGCGCAGCCACTATCCGACCCGCGCGCTTGATGATGATGGCGAGATCAGCTTCTCGCTGGAAAACGGCGCCACCGGACAGCTCGTCTCCAGCCAGATTTGCGCCGGTGATGAGAATGATCTGACTATCCGCATTTACGGCGAACACGCCAGCCTTGAATGGCGACAAATGGAGCCAAACACGCTCATACAAAGGCTTGCGAGCGGACAAAGCGTTATCCACCGCGCTGGCGTCGACAAGCCGCTGTGCGATGAGGCGTTGGAACGCTGCCGTCTGCCCTCCGGCCATCCGGAGGGATATCTTGAGGCATTCGCCAATCTCTACCGCCACTTTGCTGAGGCGCTGCGCGCTGGAACGGCGCCGTCATCGCTTGGTGTCCCGGGCATTGCCGAGGCGCTGCGCGGCATGGCATTCCTAGAGGCAGCCGTCGCCAGCAATGTCGCCAATGGCGCATGGCACGACATCAAAGCGCCCTCGGTGGGCCCTGATCTGAAAGGTCTCCTCGCGTGAAAGAACTTCGTGGCCCGGCCATTTTCCTCGCCCAATTCATGGGTGACACCGCGCCGTTCAATTCGCTTGATACGATTGCGGAATGGGTTGCGGGTCTGGGTTATAAGGGCGTGCAAATTCCCTCTAACGATCCACGCTGTATGGACCTTGATCTGGCGGCGGAAAGCCAGGACTATTGCGACGAGCTGGCCGGTCGCTGCGCTGAGCATGGCCTGACCATCACGGAGCTGTCGACCCACCTGCAAGGACAGCTGGTCGCGGTGCATCCGGCCTATGACGAAATGTTCGATGCCTTCGCCCCAGAGGCGCTGCACGGCAAGCCTGCTGAGCGGCAGGAATGGGCGGTCGATCAGATGAAAAAGGCGGCGATTGCATCACGCCGCCTCGGCTTGAAGTCGCACGCGAGCTTCTCTGGCGCGTTGATGTGGCACCTTGTCTATCCGTGGCCTCAGCGTCCGGCTGGGTTGGTGGAGGCTGGCTTTGCTGAGCTCGCCAAGCGCTGGAAGCCGATTCTGGACGTTTTTGAGGACAACGGTGTTGATGTCGCCTATGAAATCCACCCGGGCGAAGACCTGCACGATGGCGCGACCTTTGAGGCATTCCTTGAAGCGGTGGATAACCATCCACGCGCCAACATCCTGTTCGACCCGAGCCATTTCGTGCTGCAACAGCTCGACTATCTCGACTTTATCGACCGCTATCACGAGCGGATCAAGGCCTTCCATGTGAAGGACGCTGAATTCCGGCCCAACGGGCGCACCGGAGTCTATGGCGGCTTTCAAGGCTGGCAAGACCGGGCGGGCCGGTTCCGTTCGCTTGGCGATGGGCAGGTCGATTTCCGCCAGATTTTTAGCAAGCTGACCCATTACGGGTTTGATGGCTGGGCGGTTCTGGAATGGGAGTGCTGCTTTAAGCATCCCGAACAAGGCGCCGCCGAGGGCGCGCCGTTCATCGCAGATCATATCATCCGGCCAACCGAATACGCGTTTGACGATTTCGCGGGCGGCGAAGTGGATGAGGCTATGATTAAACGCGCGCTGGGCATCGATAACTAGATGCGATTAGGAGAGGGAAATTCATGGAAGCCGTAGCAATGGGCGCGCGAGCAGAGCCCGGAATAGATCGAAACCGTCTGTTCTGGCTAAGCTGTATCTCGCTGATCGTGACCGCCATGACCTTCGCGATACGCGCGGGGATATTGACTCAACTGTCGGATCAATTCGCACTGAGCGATACTCAACTTGGCTGGGTGAACAGCATGGCCTTTTTGGGCTTTCCGCTGGCGATGGTGGTGTTCGGTTTCCTCTACAACAAGCTTGGCCCGCGCCTGATTATGATCCTGGCCTTTGTCGGCCATCTGCTCGGCCTTGTCCTCACCATTTTTGCTGATGGGTTTTTAGGCTTGCTAATCTCCACATTCTTCATCGGTTTCGCCAATGGCTCAGTGGAAGCCGCATGCAACCCCTTGGTTGCAGATCTGTACAAAGACGAAAAAACGAAATGGCTAAACCGTTTCCATGTTTGGTTCCCTGGGGGAATCGTGATCGGTGCGGTTGTCTCTTACGTCATGACCAATGCGGGAATTGGTTGGCAGCCCCAAATTGCCGTGATGCTAATTCCTACAGCAATTTATGGCGTCATGATTTTCACCACGCGCTTCCCAGATGTGCCCGAAAGCGAAAGGATCATCGATCTGGACGCTAAAGGCGTGTTTCTCATGAGTGCGATCCTTGGTCTTCTGATCCTGATCGGCACACCAAACAACCTGATCGCGGGTCTGCCAGGGACGTTTGTTTTGCCGCTGCTTCTGGTGCTGGGCCTAACCTTTGTGATGATGCTGTGGCGTGCAGGGCGCGCGCGCGATGCGTTGCTCTTGATTGTATTTATGTCGATCATGAGCATCACAGCCACTTCAGAGCTAGGGACTCAGCAATGGGTTGATCGCATCCTTGGTGCGCAACTCGGGAACCTTCCCGGCCAGGCGATGATAGTGCTCGGCATGGTGACAGGTATCATGGCAGTCGGCCGCTATTTTGCCGGGCCGCTTATTCATGCACTCAACCCTCTTGGCGTGTTGTTGATGAGCGCCATACTGACAACGCTGGGACTGTTTCTGATGTCATCGGCAAGCGGAGCAATGGTCTATGTATCGGCCATCATTTTTGCGGTTGGCGTGTGTTACTTTTGGCCAACGATGATCGGCATCACAGCGCAATATGTACCGCGCTCCGGCGCTCTGGGCATGAGCCTGGTCGGGGCTGCGGGCATGTTTGCATTGACGATTTGGAACCCGATCATCGGGGGCTGGATCGACAGTGCAAGGGCCAGTGCTGAGGCAAGCGGACTCGACGGCACTGCTGTTGAAGTGGCAGCGGGACAAGGGGCGCTCTCTCAACTGGTTTACTTCCCAGTGGTGCTGATCGGTATCTTCGCCTTGCTTTACGTCAGCCGAAAACAACTCGAAAACTCTGCGGAAGGTGCTCAGTCATGACGACAGATACTCTGTCAATGAACCGCCGCTCCATGCTGCGCGGCTCCATCACAGTAGCAGGCGCTGCGATTGTGCTGCCCGCGATGGGCGGCCTCGCAGGCTGTTCCAGCGGCGCAGGCGGTAGTCTTGCCGGAAAGCTGGAGCTGATTGATGCAGTCAGCGATCTGGTGATCCCGCAAACCGACACGCCCGGCGCGCGTCTGGCCAAAGTGCCCGCCTATATCGAGGCGGTCTTCACCGACCACTTCACCACCGAGCAACAAGATGATTTCGCCGCTGGCCTGTCCGTCTTTGACGACATGGCAAAAGACGCAGGCGCCAACAGCTTTACCAGCGCATCGGCGGAGCAGCAGCGCGCTATTCTGACAGAGTTGGACACGGGCCCTGGCGATATGGCTGGCAAAGCCACTTGGCAGCAGCTGCGCGATATGACGATCTTCGGCTTTTACACCTCGGAGCAAGCCACCGAGGAACTCAAATTTGAAGAAATTCCTGGCCGTTATGACGCCTGTGCACCGTTAGAAGAGGTCGGCCGGGCTTGGCTGAACCGCGGCGTCTGAGTGGAATCGAAAGCGAGTATCAAGAGAATGTCTGAGAACACCCCTTTCGATGTAATTGTTGTTGGGTCCGGTATGTCCGGCGGTTGGGCCGCGAAAGAATTCAGCGAGAAAGGTTTTAAGACCCTAGTGCTGGAGCGCGGCAAGCAGAACGAGCACAGCAAAGGCTATGTCACGGAAAACCAAAACCCGTGGGATATGAAGCACCGCGACCGCGTCGACCCGAAGCTGGCCGATGCGGAATATCCGGTTCAACAGACCTGCTATGCCTTTCGCGAGAGCACGCGGCACTACTTCATCAACGACAAGGAAAATCCCTACTCCGTAGAAGACGGCAAGACCTTCGCGTGGCTGCGCGGTGATCAAGTCGGCGGCAAGTCAATGATGTGGGCGCGGCAAAGCTACCGCTGGAGCGAAATGGATTTCGCCGCCAACAAGGCCGATGGACACGGCACAGATTGGCCGATCCGCTACGCCGATGTTGCGCCGTGGTATGACTATGTCGAGAAATTCGTTGGCATCAGCGGATCTGAGGAGGGCTTGGATCAGCTGCCCGACAGCGTGTTCCAACCCGCGATGGACCTCACCTGCGTAGAGAAAGACGCCAAGGCCAAGATCGAGGCAGCCTTTCCGGGCCGCAAGATGATTCCTGGCCGCGCAGCGCATTTGACCCAGCCGACCGAAGAGCAATTGGCGCTGGGCCGCGGCTCTTGCCAATTCCGCAACCAATGCGAGCGCGGATGCTCGTTTGGCGGCTATTTCTCGAGCGTCTCGGCCACCTTGCCAGCGGCGAAGAACACCGGAAATATGACCCTGCTGCCTGACACCGTGGTTGAGCGCATTCTCTATGACGAAAAGACCGGCAAGGCGACCGGCGTGCGGACCGTCAATCGCGCCACCAAAGAGCGCCAGGATTACCATGCCAAGGTGATCTTCATGTGCGCATCGACGCTGGGCACGGTGCAGGTCCTGCTCAATTCGACGTCTGAAACCTTCCAAAACGGGTTTGCCAATAACAGCGGCACGCTCGGCAAATATCTGATGGATCACCACACCCGGGTCGGTGCAGAAGCGGCCTATCCCGGTTTTCAGGACAGCTATTTCGCCGGGCGCAGGCCCAATGGCATCTACGTGCCGCGCTTTGCCAATCTCGGCAATGAAACCGATGGCGAGTTTTTGCGCGGCTATGGCTATCAGGGCCAAAGTTCGCGGTCCTCTTGGACCCGTGCCTTGGGCGGCCAGGGCTTTGGCGAGGATCTGAAGAACCAGCTCAGACAGCCCGACGACAGTTGGCGCATTCGCCTGCAGGCCTTTGGCGAGATGCTGCCGCGCGAAGAGAACAAGGCGGTGCTGCATCCGACCAAGACCGATGCCAATGGCATCCCGCAAATCCACTTGGATGTGACCTGGTCCGAAAACGAGCGCAAGATGCGCGTCGCGATGAAACGCGATGCGGTGGCTATGCTGGAGGCGGCAGGCTGCACCGACATCCAAACCTTCGAACAAGAGCCCGTACCGGGGCATTGCATCCATGAAATGGGCGGCGCACGCATGGGCTATGACGCGGCGACCTCCGTCGTGAACGGCCGCAACCAATGCCATGATGTGCCCAACGTGTTTATCACCGATGGTTCGTCCTTCTCCTCGGTCGCGTGCCAAAATCCATCACTCACATTCATGGCGCTGACCGCGCGCGCAGCCGACTATGCCGCTACGCAAATGAAGCAGGATTTGATCTGATGAACGCATTTCCATCACTTGGCCGCCGCGATGTCTTGAGGGGCGGATTGATCGGCAGCATTGGATTGCTGGCGGCGTGCAATGGAGCCGGTCCCGGGCAAGAAGCAGCAAAGCCCAAACCCTACGAGGGTAAGCTCGGCATTCAGCTTTACACTTTCCGTGAACAGTTTGAGCAGGACTATGACGGTGTTCTGACCACTCTGGCTGAGATCGGCTATAAAGACCTGGAGTTCGCCGGTTACTTCGAACACGATGCCGCCGCGATTAAGGCTCGGATGGATGACCTTGGTCTGGTCAGCAATTCCACCCATGTGCAGCTCGCCGATATGCGCGATAATTTCGATGCCGTTATCGAGCGCGCGGCATTGATGGGACAGAGCAAGCTGATTCTGCCATGGCTCGCACCGGAAGATCGTATTCTCGACAATTACAAAGCCATCGCTGACCTGCTTAATGAGCGTGCTGGTCCTGCAAAAGAGGCAGGCATGACGGTTGGCTATCACAACCATGAATTTGAATTTGAAACGGTTGACGGCGAAGTGCCTTACGACATCTTGCTAGAACGCACCGAGGCGGACAAGGTGACGATGGAGCTCGATTTCTTCTGGACGCACAAGGCCAATGTTGACCCGCTGGACTTATTTTCCAAAGCACCGGGTCGGTTCTCGGCCTGCCATATCAAGGACGCCTCAGCCGAAGGTGAAATGGTCAATATTGGTGATGGCGTAATCGACTTTCCTGCGATCATGGCGCAGGCGGACACCGCCGGGCTGGAATGCTTTTACGTGGAAAATGACGACACCAAGGACGCCGCTGCTTTTGCCAAGGCAAGCTTCGCCTACCTCAACCAATAGCGGGAAATGCGGGCGACCGCGCGCCCGCACCCACTTCAGCCATTCGATCAGTCTGCCGTCAAAACGGCCAGCATATCCTCGTCCCAACCGTTCTCTTCGGAATGGAGAGCAAAGGTGTTGTCATAGGACCAAAGACACCAAGGGATGTCTGCGGACTCCATCGCCGTCTTGACTGCTCCGGTCCACTTCACCCGTTGTTTTTTATCAACCGGGTCATTCACACCAAACTCGCCGAGAAACACCGGCCGCCCCACTGCCTCACGAAACGCAGTTGCAACCTCCACCGCATTGGCAAGCTCTGCCTTGTCCGCATCTGACCCCCAACCGCGTTTTCCCTTAGGCATATTCTCGCCCAGCCAGGTCGCTTCTTGGTGGGTGAAACTGAACGGATCATAATAGTGGAAGGTGTAAACCACATTGGAATCATCGGTAGCGAGGTTCGTCGCGAGTGTGCGAATGCCAGACCATTCTTCGCCGCCCAGAATGACAATACGATCAGGATTATCGCGGCGAATGGTTGCCAGCGCCAGCGCTTGGGCTTGACGCATTTCCTTGCCTTTCAAATTCTTGAAGGGCTCATTAAGCACCTCAAACCACACATTATCTGGTAGCCTTGAGTAGCGCAGCGAAACCTGATCCCAGATCATCCGAAACCGTTCCATCTGCGATGCTGGATCCTCCATAATTTCTTCATAGTGATGCACGTTAACAATCACATTGAGACCACTGGTAAGCGCCCATTTGAGATTGTTGTCGACCAGACCCGCAAATTCCGGATGGATTTGATAATCCGGTGCAGGCCCGGTGTAGTCGCTCCAGCGGACTGGAATACGAACTGTATCAAAGCCCGCCGCCGCTATCTTTTGGTAATCTGCTTTAGAATAGCTTCTGCCCCATAGCGCGCCACTCGGCGCCTCCAGCGCATTGCCCATATTGACGCAGCGCTTCATCTGAAAATCCGCCGCCACTGCGGCACTCGCGGCTGGTTCTGCTGCTGCGGCAGGAGCGTCCTGTGCATTGACGGGCAGCGACATGGAAAGACCCATAGCGGTCGCAAGTGCCAGTTTCGATTTTTTCCAATGCTTCACGTTCAGATCCCTTTCTTTTGCGTGATTTCTAAGCGCGCTTTGGCGGCGCGGTTGTCCCTCTCAGGACGAATTCGTGGTCAAGGACAATACGCTGCGGTCCCGGCGTCTTGTTATCACTTAAACTCTTTACCAGCTCGCTAACCGCGGTGCCGCCGAGATCGCTCAGCGGTTGGCGCACAGTGGTTAGGAAGGGCCGCATCCGCGTCGCAATATCGGCATCATCAAAACCAACAACAGACATGTCCTCAGGCACCTTAAGCCCGGCTTCAATGAATGCAGCGATTAAGCCCGCCGCCATATCGTCATTGGATGAAAAAATAGCGGTTGGACGGTCTTCTAGGCTCAAAAAATGCAGACCCGCTTCATAGCCGGACGAGAAATCAAACGCACCAGGGCGCACAAGATCTTCATGAAGTTCCAAACCGGCCGCCTCCATCGCCACCGTAAAGCCTGAATGACGTACGTGCGTGGCGCGCTGGTCTTCGCTGCCGCGGACAAAGCCAATCCGCTTGTGCCCAAGATCAGCCAGATGGCGGACAACCTCGATCGCTGCCTGATAATCGTCGATCTCGACCATTATGCCTTTGGTCTGCAGATCAACCGGCCCCACTCGGACGACCGGAATGCCTAGATCGTTGAGCACGAAGCCAATCTTCTCATCATTGGCATAGGGGGCGAGCAATACCACGCCATCTGGGCGATTGCGGCGAACCAAGACATCAAAGGCTGCGCGAATATCGGCGATGGATTTGCTAGTCAGATTTTCCAGCAGGCTGATCGACAATTGATAGCCCAATTCTTGACATGCGATCACCGCACCGAACTGAATCGAATTGACATAATTGCTACCCGCCATGTGGCAGACCAGATTGATGTTATACGAGCGACTGCCACGCAAAGAGCGAGCCGATTGACTCGGTACATAGTCAAGCGTTTGCGCCGCATCGCGCACTTTGCGACGCAGCTTTTCCTGCACATGTGGTTCGTTATTCAGAACCCGTGAAACGGTTTTGATGGAGACGCCAGCCAGATCGGCAACGTCCTTCATCTTTGCTGTTTTTCCCGTCTTTACAGTCGCCATCTTGCCCCCGCTATTTCGACAATTCGTCAACAATCCGCTCATGCAAACCGCGCGTCAGTGGCATAAGAAACAGCGTGAATGAAGCGATCACCAAAAATGAAGCGGGAACCAAAGCCATAAAAATGCCAAGAGATTCTGCCGTTTGCGCAGTCTGAACTGCACGGTCCGCATCATAGCCTATACCCGATAAAAGATAGCCAATACCCAGGCCAGTTAGCGCGCCAGAGGCCTTCTGCACAAACAGGCTGGAGCCGAAAACTGGACCTTCATAACGCTGCCCGTGGGTATATTGACCATACTCAACTGTATCTGGAATGAGTGCCCAGATGATGATCGCAAACGCTGATGTCGCAAATCCAAAGGCAATAATCTGCAGCGGTATTCCGCCCATGAGCAGCGGACCACTAATAAACAAAGATACGCCTGCGACAGCCGTCACAACAGTCGCCAGATACCAGCATTTCTTCTTACCATAACCGCGCGCGATCATCGTCCAAACTGGTGTCCCAACGAGAGTTGCGATCGCATAGGCAGACAGGATAACCTCCTTATTGGCAAAGGTTTGCGCATTGGCCTCAACATAGAATGCCATAGGGATATGCAGGCTCGCGCCGGCGGCTGAATTGACCAACAGCAACAGCAGCAACAGCCGCAGGGCATCGTTCTTTTTGAACGCATCGACGAACGATGTAAGGTCCCAGCCACGCGCCAAATCTTCACCACCCAAAGGCGGTTTTTCCTCCGTGAGGAAATAGCACCCAACCAAAGCAATAGTCGCGATTGACGCGCCGATGGCGGCCGCCATTAAGAACCCACTGCTGGTGTATTGGTTGGCGTCGCCGAGCGCGCGCGCCAAAGGGAAAAAGAAGCTGGTAACACACAGCATCCCGCAAAAGGCGAAAAACATCCGAACGCCTGAAAGCTCTGCTCTTTCAACAGAGCTAAAGGTCAAACGCGATGAAAGCGCAGAATAAGGCACCGCGACAATAGTGTAAGAAGTACGGAATATGATTGCGGAGCCGAGCAATGCGGCGAACAACGCCCAGCCTTCAAACGGAGGCGCCCAAAACAACAAGCAGAACGAGGCACCCAGCCCAAAACTGCCGAACAGCATAAACGGGCGGTACACTCCATATTTGCTGCGATTGGCGGCGGCAAAACTGGCAACAAGCGGGTCGGAAATTGCATCCCACAACAGGCCAAGCGCATAAATCCAGCCCGCTAGTTTTGGGTCTAATCCGACCACCTCCGCGTACCAAAAGACTAGGATCAGCGAGAGGCTGTGCCAGTAAATATTGAGCCCAAAATCGCCAATGCCATAACCCGCAAGGCGTACAGCTTTACCGCCAATCATCAGCTGGCCCAGCCCGGATGCAGCAGTATGTCGCGCGGCGTAAGACAATTCAAAAACGTCCTACTCCGGTCAGCTTGGTGCGTACGGCGAGCAAACGATTGCCTGCAGTGATGAACAGGGTCCGTCCATCTTCGCCAAAGGCGCAATTGGATGTCGCTCGTCCGGTTCCAATCCGGCCCATACAGCGCGCCTGCGGATCGATGACCAGCACGCCGCCCGGCCCGCCCAAAAAGATGTGGCCGCTTGTCGCAACCGCCATCCCATCGCACAGCCCGCCAACCTCGTGCCTGAATGGCTTTACATCGAACCATACCTCTCCCCCGCTGAGCTTACTATCGGCAGGCGCGGGCGTGTCAAACCGGCGGATCAGCGGAGCCTCCGGATCGGACTGAGTAACATACAAATAGCGCCCGTCCGGAGAGAGCGTTATACCATTGGGGAGGGTCATATCGTCCACCAGCCGGGTAAGCCCGCCATCGGGGGTCAAACGATAGACACCATTCGCATCCTGCTCTTTCAGCGGCGAGGCATTAAGCCCTTCCAGCCCATAGGGCGGATCGGTAAAATAGATCGTTCCATCGCTCGCTTCGATCAGATCATTAGGGCTGTTGAATTGCTTACCGTTATACTCGCTGACCAAAGTTCGGCGGAGGCCCGTGTTCATATCGCGCGCCTCGAGGCTGCGCGTGCCATGGTTGCAGATCAACAGTTCGCCGCTCTTTCCCATTAGCAAGCCATTAGCACCCGGCTCTCGCATACCGACGGCCAATTCTGGCGCTACGCCTGAGGGGTCGAGAAAGACGGAGGTTCCTTCTGCCGCGTTCCACGAATAGGCGCGGTTTTGCGGGACGTCAGTGAAATAAAGTCTCCCGCGCGCGGCATCCCATGCCGGGCCTTCAGACCACTGATACCCCTCGGAAAGCAGCCGTACTGTAGCGTCCGTGTCGACAAGATCAGTAAAGCCTGTTTCAAAACTCTCAAAGGTGACAACAGTGTCCGCCTGAGCGCCATCCGCAGCAATTCGACCGCTAACATGATCGCCTGCGCAAGCCGCAAGCGTGCTCGCCGAAAGGCCCAATAATGTTGTCCGACGCGTAAGCTGCATAGTGAATCAACCCCTCCTAGCACCTTGATATTCCAATATTGACAACCTTGTCAAAAAACGCTGCTAGTAGGACAAGATTGACGAATAGGGATTCGCCTGCGCAAGGCAGCCGGGCGGGGGAGAGCTAGAATGCAGTTGAAATCAATGAAACCAGCCTTGGCGCTGGGGCTTAGTCTTGTCGCGGTAAGCTGTGCCTCTGGCAATCAGGTTCAAGTCGCATCGACCGAAGAGGTGAAGGCGCAGGGCGTCATAAACCCGGAAATCTGGCCTCAGCTGCCCGCGACCCCGCTTGATCCAGCTATCGAAGCGCGCATTGATGCGATCATGGCCAAGATGACTTTGGAGCAAAAGGTCGGTCAGACCATGCAGGCCGATTCTGCCTCCGTCACGCCAGAGGATGTGAAGAAATATCGGCTCGGTTCCGTGCTCAGCGGCGGCAATTCTGCGCCCGGCCCACTGCCCTATGCCGATACCGCCAGTTGGCTAGAGATGGCCGACAAATATTGGGAGGCTTCGACCGATCCTGAGGGCGTTGAGGTTGCAATCCCAGTGATCTGGGGGATTGATGCGGTCCACGGTCATGCCAACCTGCTGGGCGCCACAATTTTTCCGCACAATGTCGGCCTTGGCGCGGCGCGCGACCCTGACCTGATCGAGCGGATCATGGCTGCAACCGCACGCGAGCTGGTCGTATCCGGCCACGATTGGACCTTTGCGCCAACCTTGGCCGTGCCGCGCAATGACAATTGGGGCCGCGGCTATGAGGGGTTTTCAGAAGACCCTGAAATCGTCGTTTCCTATTCGAATCGCATCGTTGAAGGTCTGCAAGGCACACACGGCGAGGCAGACTTTATGGCGCCGGGCAAAGTATTGTCGGCCGCAAAGCACTATATCGGTGATGGCGCGACCGATTATGGCCGCGATCAAGGCGATGCCAGCATCAGCGAAGAAGAAATGCGCGATCTTCACGCGGTCGGCTATCTTCCAGCGCTAAAGGCGCATGTCCAGACCGTGATGGTCTCGTTCTCCAGCTGGCAGAACGTCAAGATGACGGGCAACAAAGCGCTGATCACAGACGTTCTTAAGGACCGGCTGAACTTCAACGGCTTTGTGGTGAGCGACTGGAATGCTCACGGACAAATTCCGGGCTGCTCCAACACCGATTGCCCAGAGGCGTTCAACGCCGGGATCGATATGTTCATGGCGCCTGACAGCTGGCGCGGCCTCTATGAAACCACCCTCGCCCATGCAAAATCGGGTCGTATCCCGATGGAGCGACTGGATGACGCGGTTCGCCGAATTCTGCGCGTAAAGCTCGAATATGACTTGTTTGATCGCGGCGCGCCGAGCACTCGGCAACATGCTGGCGATGTAAGCCTGCTGGCCAATGCGGAACACCGCGCGCTTGCCCGCGAAGCGGTCCGCAAATCGCTGGTTCTGTTAAAGAACAACAACTCGATACTTCCGCTTGACCCGGGCAAGACTGTGCTGGTCGTGGGTGACGGCGCGAACAGCATCGCCAAGGCATCCGGCGGCTGGACCCTGTCATGGCAGGGCGGAGCGCACACCAATGATGAGTTTCCGAATGGCCAGTCAATCCTTAGCGGCATTCAGGAGGCCGTTGGCGCAGCGGGCGGCACGGTCATCTTTGACGAGGACGGCACCGGCAATCATTCTGCAGATGTGGTGATCGCGGTTTATGGTGAAGATGCCTATGCCGAATTCCAGGGCGACCGTCCGCATCTCGATTTTGACGAGGATGGCTTCGATACGAGCTTGCTGGCTGGTTATCAGGCGGCTGGCACGCCGGTCGTCTCGGTGTTCCTTTCCGGCCGCCCAATGTGGGTGAATCCAGAGATTAACGCCTCTGACGCATTCGTCGCCGCCTGGCTGCCGGGCAGCGAAGGTGCGGGTGTCAGCGACCTCCTGTTCCGCACCGATCCAGCATATGACTTCACTGGCAGACTTTCGTTTTCCTGGCCAAAGCTCGCAAGCCAGTCAGAGCTCAACGTCGGTGATGAGGATTATGATCCGCTGTTCGCCTATGGCTATGGCTTGTCCTATGCGAGCAATGGCAACCTTGCGAAATTGTCCGAGCGATCTGGCATCAACACCAGCGGCTCAGCAGTCGGCGATGTTTTCTATTCCGGAGGCCGCGCGCCCAATCCTTGGTCGCTCTATGGAGTAGTGGATGAGGCGCAAACACGGCTCAACTCCAGCGTATGGGACGGCGGCGCATTGTCGTTCAGCGGGCTTGACCGTTTGGCCCAAGAGGACTCCTTGCGGATCACTTGGGCGACGGGCGAGCCTTACGTTAGGTTCAGCAGCCATGTGCCCGTAGACTTCATGCGACAGTCAAACGGCGCGATGGAGCTGGCCTTCTTCGTGCGCAACGCAGGCGCTGCGCCCGCCAACCTTAGGGTCGCAATGGGCTGTGAAGACGACAGCACCTGCGGCCAAGGGTTACCGGTCAATGTGACGTCGAGTGAGTGGCGCGAAGTGCGCTTATCACTCGCCTGTTTTGCGGACCTTGGCGCCGATCTTGGCGCGCTCGGCACTGGGCTGATCATTCGCTCTGATGGCCCTGCGTCCATCGGCCTGTCAGACATCCGGCTGGAGCCTGATATCGACGCGACGCGGACATGTGCCTTTTGAGTCAAGCGGCGCTTTAGCATGACCGCGCGGCTCGTCATCATCATGGGGCCAAGTGGCTGCGGCAAATCGCACATTGCAAGCGCATTGGCGGAGGCGGTGGCGGCTCCCATGCTGGAGGGCGATGATTATCACCCGCCTGAAAACCGCGCCAAGATGACGGCTGGCGAACCGCTGACCGGTGGCGACCGCTCAGCGTGGATCGATGCTATTCTTAGCGCGATTGCGGAACGCCAAGACCCGCTGGTGGTGCTCGCCTGCTCCGCCCTGACTCGGTATGTTCAAGATCGTCTGAAAGCGATTCCAAGCCGCGAAACCCGCTTCGTCCTGCTCGATGCACCGCGCGAGACATTGGCCGACCGTATGCGCAATCGCGATGGGCATTTCATGCCGGTCAGCCTGCTCGACAGCCAACTTGAGGCGCTTGATGTTCCGACGGGAGCTATCCGTGTGGATGCTCAGCAAACGGTCAACGCAATTGTGCATCAGATTTCCGCCGCTCTAAAGCAATAGGCCCAGCGCCAGCACCATCGTAAAACCGACAAGACCGACGAGGGTCGATGCGACCGTCCACGTCCTTAGCGTCTCACGCTCGGTGAGCCTGAAGTAGCGCGAGACCAGCCAGAAGCCACTGTCGTTCACGTGGCTGACCACGCTCGCCCCGGCGGCAATGGCGATCACCATGCGCGCGAGATCCCAGCCCTCCAGCCCGGCGGCAAGCGCCAGTGGCGCGCATAGTCCCGCCGCCGTGAGCATTGCAACCGTCGCTGAGCCCTGCGCGACCCGCACAATCGCCGCGAGGACGAAGCCTGCGACAATCGGACCAATGCCGAGGCCCGCGAAGCTCTCTGCCAGCATTTTGCCAGCGCCAGTATCGACCAAGACCTGTTTGAAGGCGCCGCCTGCCCCGGTGACCAGCAGGATCACGGCGGTCGGTTCAAGCGCGCGCGACAGCCCGTCTTTGAGCCTCGCGGCACCCGCCTCATCATCCGCGCTCAGCGCCAGCGCGGCGGCGGCACAGCCGATCAGCAGCGCGGTGAACGGGTGGCCAATGAACGCTAAAACTGGGTTATCAATGCCAAACTGACCGGCGAGCGCAGCGGCAACGATCAGCGCAATCGGCAGCGCCACGACCAAGGCTGCCCGCATCGCGAGGCCCGTGTTTGCGGCGCTCTCTTCTTCAGCCTCGTCCCCGACATCGCTCATCGGTAACCACCCGCGTGCATCGGCAAAGCGCGCATAATACGGACCCGCGATCAGCATGGCCGGGATGCCGGCCGCGAGCCCGCAGATGATCACCAGTCCCAAGTCAGCCGAAAGGATCTCCGCCACGGCAACCGGGCCGGGCGTTGGCGGGATGAAGGCATGCGCGGTCGCCAGCCCTGCGAGCAACGGCAATCCGAAGAACAGCGCCGGTTTGCCCGCCCGCATCGCCAGTGCTTGCACCAGCGGGAAGAGCAGGATCAGGCCAACATCGAAGAACACCGGGATCGCGATCACCAGTCCGACAAAGCCCATTGCAATGCCCGCTGGCCCAGCGGGGCGATTGCCGATCAAGGAGCGCGCGAGCGCCGCTGCACCGCCGCTTGCCTCGAGATAGACGCCGAGCAATGCGCCGAGCCCTACGATTACAGCAATGAAGCCCAGCACACCGGCAAAGCCGTTTTTGACTGCGTCCAGCACCGCGTCAGGCGCAAGGCCCGCCATCAGGCCGGTTGCCAAGGCCGCAACGAGCAAGGCCGCAAAGGCATTCACCCGGCGCACCAGGATCAGGATCAGCAATCCAGCAACGCCAATTGCGGTTGCGATCAATGGCCGCCACTCGGCCAAGAATGCGGCAAAATCGCTCATGCCATATTCGCCTTCCCGCGCATCATGGCTCAGCTCGGTCCAGCAAGAAAACCCGGTCTCCGGTGCCAGATGCCTCGGCGAGAGCTGCAAGCTCATCTGAGCCTGCGTAGTTCACCTTCTGCGCAGCCCCCACAAATTGTCCCGCAATCGGGTCGAACAATTGCACCTGATAAGCGCCCGGCTTTACCGTGCCCGCATCCAGCTTCGGCGTCGCATCGCTCCAATAGATCGCATAGTTGCCCTCTGCGTCAGTCAGGCAATAGGCCTCACCTGCGCACGGCCGCATCGCCCAATACTCAAGATTCTCTTCAAAGAAATCGAGCGCCACTCGCGTCTGCCGCCACAGCTCAGCGCGGCTGCGCCAATCCTCTGTGGTCAGATCATTGCCGTCCTGATGCGCGCCGAAATACCATTCAACGCCCGCACCGCCGCCCAGCAAAGTGCCCCACAATGCATGCCGCCGCAGGCTGTCATGCGTCAGATCATCCTTGTCCGCCCGCGCCCCGACCTGCCATTTGCCGATCTCGTCCATAGTGATCGCCCACGAACGGCCCGCAGCGCGCGACGCCGCGATCCATTTGCGCATTTCAGCATTCACCGTCTCGCGCTCGCTCACCTGAAACGACAGGCCGCCCAGTGATCTTTCACCCAGCAGCGGGGTGAGGATCGCGTCCTTATCTGCGCCTTCTGAATGGGTGTGGAGCAGGACGGGATGCTCATAGGGATCGTTCGCGGCAAAATGCTCCGCCATCGCTTTACGCTGCGCGTCGGTTTGCCCCTCGGGCCGCCAATGCACCGGGCCATTTTCTTCACCCAGGTTCCAAAACAGCGCCGGGTGATGCGCAAATCGCGCGATCAACTCGTTGAAATAGAGCTGCCGCATCGGCCCCGTGTCCCCGCCATCCAGCAGCAGTTCGTTTTCGGTTTCCTGCAGCACAATATGGAGCGCAACGCCGTGCGCCTGCATGTGCGCGAACACTGTCTCCCATTGCGCCAGCTTGCTGACATCGAACCGAGTGGGATCATCGGGTGAGGCCCAGGGCCACACGTCCTTGCCGTCGCCCTCGACATTGTAGGTCAGGAAATAGGCGGCGTTCATGCCCTGATCGGCGAGGTAGTTCACCGCTCCTATCAGGCCCTTGCCTTTGCCGCCCTGCCAAGTCGGATCGCCATCGCGCCAATCGCGCACGTGCGGGGCGAAGTTGTGAATTTCTCCGCCTGCATCAGATTCGCCGTCTCGGGCATTGTCAGACATGCGGTAAGTGCCATCGAAATCCGCGAAGGCGAGCAGGTTCTCCGGGCTGTTTGCCCCGCCCTTTAGCCAAGTCTTCCCAGTTTGTGCGGTGCGGAAATACTGGCCATCTTGGGTGAGTTTTCCGGCGGCATAGAACCCAGTCGCATCCCGCTCTGGCGGCGCAACGGCAAAACTTCCCTGCCATTCGCCTAAAGTCTCCGGCTTGGCTTTAGTCGCAGCCGCCAAGGCAATATCTGCCCCCTGTTCCAACCGCGCGTAATATTGCCATTCGCCGGGCTCATCCGGCATGAACCGTGCGCGCCAGACGTTTCCGCTATCCGCGCCCGTCTCGCCCGCATTGCCATCAGCGGCGAAGAAGCCGCGTGTCGAAACTGCGCGCGTGCCTTTGGTATAGGTGACCAGCAGGCGCGTATCGGTGAACGGGTTGAGCTTGCCGCTCTCGCTCAGCTGAGGCCCGGTGAAATCCAGCGTCACCGGCTGCCATTGCGGATACACATCGAGCACTTGTGGATCGGCGGTGATAGCAGTCACGCTCTGGGGTGCCGGCGGCGCCGCGCAACCAGACAGCGCCAGCACACACGCCGCGAAAGCGGCAGCGCGGACGGCCCAAGGGCTGCGCATTATCATCTACTCTGCGCCCGCCGCCTCCAGCGGATCAGGCGGCGTTGGCAGCCCGTTTGAATTCCATTTCCAGAACACGAAAGTCAGCGGCGTGTCCCCAGTGTTCTTTACTCCGTGCAAGTCCCACGGCGCGGCGTAGAGCATATCACCCTTGTTCGCGGTGAAGACCTCCTCGCCCACGGTCCATTCGCCCTGCCCCTCCAACACCATCAGGAATTCCTCCTCAGCGTGGCGATGCGGCGGGTGAATTTCGAGGCCAGGCTTGATCGTCGCGGTGCCGGACAACAGGTCGCGCGTGCCCGCCGTCGTCCCGGCGAAAAATTCGGCAAAGGTGCCCCATTCCTCTTCCGTGGATTTGGCGGTTTCGCTGGTTAAAACGGCGGTGGCCAAGGCGGGTCCATCCACCGCTGCCAAGATCTCGGTATCCGGCTCGCTGGCCTGCGGGCCGCCGCAAGCGGTTAGAGTGCAAGCTGCCAAGCCGAGCATTGCTGCGTGAAACTTCATAAATCCCTCCCTAACTTTGAAAATACTGATAACGTTGTCAACCAGGGCACGCAAGATCGCAGGGCCGCTTAGCCAAACATCTGGGGCGCATCCACAATTCACTGGCTGACTTACAGGCCTGCTTCGACTAGCACGGTGGCTAACGCGCGTAAGAGGCGGCGACGCGGCAAATGGGATTGGCCGAATGACGATGAATTGGGTTTCCTTGGCTGAAGAAGTAGCGCAGGCTGCCCGTACTTACAGCCAGGCGGTTGCAGACAAGACCGCCAGCGTGATTGCGCCGGGCGGCCGGGTCGATGCGGGATTGGCTGAGCGCCAGCAACGCCTGACCCACGGCTTTGCCTGGATCGCCACCACGGTTGAAGCGCTGGAGGCGACCGCTGCGTGGGCGAAATCTGCGCAAAGCGCAGGCGCATTTCACGCGGTCGATGAGTTAGTCCTCCGGATAGGCTTCGGCGAATATTGCGCGCAATTGGCGAGCGGCATTGTGATGAGCGCCAATGAAGTGATCCGTCCGGGTGAATTTGGTCTGCAGGATGCGGCACGGGCCTTTTCCACCAATCCCGCCGTCGCTTCGATGATTGCGGAAGGCAACACGGCTGACGCCTGCGCCGAGCTGACTGGCCGATTGAGCCAAGGCGAACGTCCCCATGAAGGGCTCGGCGATGAAACGCTCGAGATGATCCGCACGCAGTTTCGCGCCTTCACCGCGGATCGGATCACGCCATACGCCCACGCCTGGCATTTGGCTGACGATCTCATCCCGCTAGAGGTCGTCAATGAGATGGCGGAACTGGGCGTCTTCGGCGTGTGCATCGCCGAGGAATTTGGCGGGTTAGGCCTGGGCAAACTGGCCATGTCGCTTGTCTCCGAAGAGCTGTCGCGCGGTTGGATCTGCGCCGGATCGCTTGGCACAAGGTCAGAAATTGCGGGCGAGCTGATCGGTGAGAACGGCACGGACGCACAGAAGGCGGAGCTGCTGCCGCAAATCGCCGATGGGCGCATCCTGCCAACCGCCGTTTTCACAGAGCCGGACACTGGATCAGACCTCGCATCCGTGCGCACCCGCGCGGCCAAGCAAGCGGATGGAAGCTGGCGCATTCACGGGGCGAAAACCTGGATCACCCATGCTGCGCGCGCCGATCTGATGACGGTCCTGTGCCGCACCAATCCCGAGGAACCCGGATATGGCGGCCTCTCCATGCTGCTCGCGCACAAGACGCGGGGCACCGACGCGGCGCCCTTCCCTGACGCTGGCCTCGATGGCAGCGAAATCGAGGTGCTCGGCTATCGGGGAATGAAAGAATATGCTCTCGGCTTTGACGATTTTTCCGTCGCTGAACCCGGCCTGCTCGGCGGAGCAGAAGGCCAAGGTTTCAAGCAATTGATGCGCACATTCGAAGGCGCGCGCATTCAAACCGCCGCCCGCGCCATTGGCGTCGCTTGGAACGCCTTCGATCTCGCTTTGGGCTATGCGCTGGAACGCAAGCAATTTGGCAAAAGCCTCACCGCCTTTCCGCGCGTTTCAGACAAGTTAGCGATGATGGCGGCAGAGACAGTAATGGCACGCGAACTCACCTACCGCGCCGCCCGCCACAAGGACCGGGGCGAGCGCTGCGATATTGAGGCCGGCATGGCGAAACTGCTCGCCGCCCGCGTCGCTTGGGCCAATGCGGACAATGCGCTGCAAGTGCATGGCGGCAATGGCTATGCGCTGGAATATCCGATCAGCCGGGTGCTGTGCGACGCGCGCATTCTCAACATTTTCGAAGGCGCTGGCGAGATCCAGGCGCATGTCATCGGGCGCGGCCTTGTGGCTAACCGGCTCAAGGACGCATAAAACTAGGCTAAGCGCTATTTCTTCACCGGCGGCTGCTTGCGCGTGAACACCAGCTCGCTCTCGCTGGAGGCCGCCGCGTCATAGGCATAACCTTCCGCATTGAAGTCCTTCAGGCCCTCCGCCCGGTCGATCCGATTGTCCATGATCCAACGCGCCATCAGCCCGCGCGCGAATTTGACGTGATACATCAGCCGCCGCGCCTCACCGTCCTTCACATTAAGGAAGCTGGCGGTGAGCACGGGCGCTCCTAGCGCGCTTTGATCGACCGCTTTGAAATACTCGTTCGACGCCAGATTGACGACCGTCTGATCGCCGTGATCCGCCAGATCACTTTTCAGCGTTTCAGCAATCCGGCTGCCCCAGAAATCATACAGCGACTTGCCGCGATCGTTGGCCATCTTGGTGCCCATTTCCAGGCGATATGGCTGGATAGCATCCATCGGGCGGAGCAGACCATATAGGCCGGAAAGAATGCGCAAATGCTCCTGAGCATAGCTGAGCGCCGCCTCGTCCATGCTGCTCGCCTCCAGCCCCCAATAGACATCACCGTCAAAAGTGAGACCCGCTGGCTTGGCAGAATTGCTGCGCCCCTCCAGATCGAACACGCGAAAGCGCTCTTCATTAAGCTCAGCCAGCTTGTCCGAAATGTGCATCAAGCGTTTGAGATCGGCGGCGGATTGCTGCTTTGCAACGCCAGCAATCTCGCGCGTGTCCTTGGCCAAGCGCGGCTGCGTGATCTCCAGGTTGGTCTCCAACGGATCAAAGTTCAGCTTCTTGGCAGGCGAAAGCAAGGTAATCATCGGTCGTCATGTCCTATCAGCACTGGCGGCTGGAATGCGCGCAAACGAAGGCTGGAATACGTGTGGAATGTGGGGAGGATGAAACAGCTTTAAACGGCTGATGGCAAGCGATGATGCGCGGCAATCGTCGGCAAAATTGCGGCCACACAGATCGATTGCTTCGCTTAATTGGCTGCGCGCCTTGGCCGGTGCGCGGTTTACGTCACCGCTGACATGGCGTGGAATTCTGGTTTATCCCAGCTGCGCGTTTCGCAAATCTCGCCAAGGCGCTGGACCGCCTCGACAATATCTGCATAGCGCAGGTAGAGCGGGGTCAGCCCCAAACGCAGCACGTTTGGTGCGCGAAAATCGCCGATCACATCGCGGGTCTTTAGAGCCTGCGCAATCGCATAGGCGTTGGGGTGCGCAAAAGAAACGTGGCTGCCGCTTTCCTTGCGGTTTTGCGGACTGACCAGCTCAAAGCCATATTGCGCGCACAGCGGCTGCATCTGCTCGATCAAGAGCTCTGCCAGCTTCACCGATTTCGCCCGCACATCGCGCATGTTTGCCTGAGCAATCAGGTCCACACCAGCCTCCAGCGCGACCATTCCCAGCACTGGCGGGGTGCCACAAAGAAAGCGCTCAATCCCGCTCGCCGCATCATATTGCTCTTCAAAGGCGAAGGGTCGCGCATGGCCAAACCATCCGGCCAGCACCGCATCGGCGTGCTGGTGGCGCTGCGCAACATACATGTAAGCGGGCGCGCCCGGTCCGCCATTGAGGAACTTATAGCCGCAGCCAATCGCGAAATCCGCGCCCGAGCCGTTGAGATCAACCTCAATCGCGCCGGTCGAATGGCTGAGATCCCAGATCACCAGAACGCCGTGCTCATGCGCAGCCGCATTGACCGCCGCCATATCGCGCATCGCGCCGGTTTTATAATGCACCTGCGTCAGCAGCAGGACAGCAACGTCGTCATCCAAGCGGCCAAGCACGTCGTCGGCAGGCACCGCGAGAGAGCGCACGCCGCCACCGCTAAGCCGCTCCAGCCCCTGCATCATGTAATGATCGGTCGGAAAATTGCCTTCTTCGGTCAGGATCACCGAACGCCCTGATTGCAAGGACAATGCCGCACCCAAAGCCTTGAAGATATTGACCGATGTGCTGTCCGCAGCGATTACTTCGCCAGGATTTGCACCGATCAAGGCGGCAATCTTATCGCCGATCCGCCGGGGCGCGTTCACCCAATCCGCGCCCAACCATGAGGTGATCAGGCCTTCGCCCCATTGCTCGCTGACTGCATCCTGCATGGCCGCCATCGTCGCCTTGGGCAGAGCGCCAAGGGAATTGCCATCGAGGTAAATCAGTCCGTCGCGCAGCTGGAATTGCTCACGAAAGCGGCGCAATGGATCATTCGCATCGAGCGCCGTCACTTGGTCTGCCAATGATGTCATGCCGCCAGCTCCCTCAAAATCGCGCGCACTGGGCTTGCATCGGCCCCGGCAATCGCCAGCGGCAATGCAATCAGCTCATATTGGCCGGGCGGCACATCATCGAGCACCAGCCCTTCCAAAATCCGCATATCGCCCGCGCGTACTTCGTGATGGGCGTCCATGGTCTTGGATTTTTCCGGGTCAAGGGAAGGCGCATCAGTGCCGATCAGGCACACACCGCCCTCACGCAGCCGCGCAATCACGCGGGCATCAATCGCGATGAAATTAGAATCCCAGGTATCATGCGGAAAGCGCTCATAAGTACGCAAGATCACGCGGCTTTCACCATCAATCGCCTGCCAATCGAGATCTTGTTCCTGCACGCTACCGACGGCATGGCGCGCGTCGACCACAAGGCATGGGCCAAGATAAGGCTCAAGATCGCACTCATCGCTCGCAATGCCGGCAGGGTCGTAATGCAGCGGCGCATCGCCATGCGTGCCAGTGTGCAGCGGCAGCGAGAGCTCCCCGATGTTAACCGGGCACTCCGGCCCGATTTCGACATTGCGCTTGATCACCACCGGCGGCTCGCCCGGCCACAGCGGGATATCGGCACGAATACGCTGGGAAATGTCCCAGATCCGGCGCGCACTCATAAAACGGGGCACTGCGAATAATCGCCGCCTTCTTTGGGCGCGTTCATGCGGGTGCGCATCGACCACAGCTCTGGGAAGAAATTGAGATCGAGCGCTTTGACCAGGTAATTGACGCCTGAGGAGCCGCCGGTCCCGTGCTTGTGGCCGATAACCCGCGAGACGGTTTTCATGTGCTTGAACCGCCATTCCTGGAAGTAATATTCGAGCGCCGTGACCCTCTCACCGAGCGTGTACAGCTGCCAAAGTTGATCGGGATTGGTGTAGATCGCGAGCCACGCGTCTTCGACCGCATCGCTCGGCCCATAAGGCTCGCTCCAATCCCGCTCTAACTTGTCCTCGGGGATATTGAGCCCGCCGCGCGCGAGCGCCGCCAGCACTTCGTCATAGAGCGAGGGGTCCATGAGAACTTGCGTCAGCTGCTCGGTCGCCTCGTCGTTGTCATGGTGGACCAAAATGAGGTCCGGGCGCTTCAGGCCAAGCAGGAACTCCAGCTCGCGATATTGGTGCGATTGGAAGCCCGACGCCTTGCGCAGAAAGCCGCGAAAGGTGAGGAAATCATGCGGGCTCAGCGTCGCCAACACCTCCCAGCTATGGATCATATGGCGCATGATGGTCGCGGTCCGGTCGAGCGTCTTGCCCGCCCTTCCCAGCTCGTCGGCGCGCAAGGCAGTGATCGCCTCGCGCACCTCATGCAGCATCAGCTTGATCCACAGCTCCATTGTCTGATGCATGATGATAAACAGCATCTCGTCTGGCTTGTCTGAGACCGGAATTTGGCTGCTGAGCAATTGATCGGTCTGCAAATGGCGACCGTAGGTGAGGCCTTTGTCCCACTGGATCGTCTCGCCTTGGATTACCGCTTCGAAAGTCTCCACGCCGTCCTCAATCCGCCGCGTGATCGGCGAACCTTCAGGCAGGTCGCTGCTTGGTTTCTTGCCGCTCATGCCCTGCCCACCTTAAACTCAATATCGCTTGGATCGCCTTCGCCGGGTGTTAGGACTTTCAGGTCCTTCAGCTCGTCATAGACGGCGCCAAGGCTGGTCGTCTCCATCTCTTCAAGCAAGGCTGCAAAGCTCTCAATCACAAAATAGGTCGGCTGAAAGGTGTCAAACGGATAATCCGTGCGCATCATTCGCGGCAGATTAAACCGCAGCCTGCGCGCGCTGTCGCCGCTCACCGCATGCACCGTTTCGGCATAGCTGGAGAGCAGACCCGCGCCGTAAGCCTTCACTCCCGCGCCTTCATGAATCAAGCCGAATTCGACCGTGTGCAGATACAGCCGCCCAAGCAGATCAGACACGCCCTTATTCTTTGCGCGCAGTCCCGCGCGGCCATAGGCGGCCATGAAATCGCCAAAGGTTCGGTCGACGAACATTGGCAGATGGCCAAAGACATCGTGAAACATATCGGGCTCATCATTGTAGTCGAGCGAGGAATGCTGGCGCAGGAAGTTGGAAACCGGAAAACGGCGCTGCGACAAATGCTTGAAGAACACATCTGTCGGGATCACTCCGGGAACAGCAATGGCTTGCCAGCCGGTCGCCGCGAGAAAACGCGGGTTGAACTCGGCGTAGTCCGGGATGCCATTTTCTGCGAGTTGCAGGGTCGCAAGCCCCTCTAGGAAGGCATCAGACGCCAGCCCCTGCAATCCAGCCGATTGCCGGGTGACAAGATCGCGCCAACGCGCATGATCCTGGCCGGAAAACTGCGCCCAATCCTGCGGAATGGTCCAATCATCCGCCGCGCCCTGTGGCGGTTTGTCAGTCATGCGAAGCTGCTCCATGGGCCCCTATTAAGCCGTTCCCGCAAAGAAACCAATTCCCGTGGGTTTATCAGAGACCAACAGAAATCGGCTTTCGCGCAGACGTTGCCCTGCACTCGGCCATCCCCAAACCGCACAAGGCCTATGGATTACGCAAATCGTGTGATAACAAGTCATTGAAGCGAATAGTGTGAGAGGGGAACTGGCATATGCGCGTGGCTCTGGCAGATGACGAAAAGGAACTGCTCGAACAGGTTTCTGCCATCGTGGTGGGGGCGGGACATGAGGTGGAGACATTCCTCGACGGCTCCGCCCTGCAGCGGGCGCTGCAACGCGAGACGTACGATATTGTGCTGCTCGATTGGAACATGCCGGGCATGACCGGGCCAGAGGTGGTCAGCTGGGCCGCTGAGAATATGGACACGCCGCCGCCATTCATCGTGATGACCAGCCGCGCGGCGAAGGAAGACGTGGTTCACGGCCTGGAAGCGGGCGCGGTGGATTACATCATCAAGCCAGAGTCCGACGAAGTGATCAAAGCGCGCATGGAAGCCGCCGCGCGCCGCAACGAAACCTCGAAGCCAGACACACACGCCAGCTACGGCAAATATTCGCTCGACCGCAAAGCGAAAGCGATCACCGTTGACGGCGAGGATGTGCCGGTGACCTCGCGCGAGTTTGATTTGATCGACCTGTTCTTCCAGAACTTTGATCGCCCCCTCTCGCGCGGCTATCTGTTATCCAAGGTGTGGGGCGGCAATGCCGACCTCGAAACGCGCACGGTTGACGTTCACATCTCGCGGCTTCGCGCCAAGCTGAAGCTGGAGCCGGCCAATGGCTTTGTGATCAGCACCGTTTTTGGATTTGGATATCGGATGGATGCGTATAATGATGAGCCGTCCGATGAAGGGTGAAATATGATCCGCAATCAACGGTTCCTCAGCAGCGCAATCTTGGCCGCATCTTGCAGCCTCGCCGCTGCTTGCGCGGTGACTGTACCGCCGCAGATCAGCTCTAGCACGGGCGCTGCTCCGAGCGCGCAATCAGTCCATCTGATTGAACCGGACAAGGATCAGGCGCAGCTATTGGCGCTGCATTCCGCCCTAAAGCGAAGCTTGGCAGCCAAGGGTATTACCGTGGCAGAGGACGCCGATGTCGTGGGCGAGTTCAGCCTGTCTCAACGGGCAGCTAGCCTGGGCGTGTTCGCCAGTGAAGCTGGCAACGACACAGAGCCGCCTCGACCCGTTACCGAGCCTCGCAAGGCAAGATTGTTCGACCTGTGCGAAGCGGTGAAAGTTGAGGCGAACCTTGCCTTGTTTGACCGTGCGAGCGGCAGGCTGGTACAGCAGAGCAAAGCGCAAGGCACCATTTGTGAAGGCAAAGAACCGCCGATGGATGAATTTGCAGAGATTCTCGTGAGCGAGCTCGCCAACAACTAATCGCTGATCATCTGCTCGCAGTGCAGAATGATCTCAAATGAGGTCCCACCATCAGATTTGGTGCGCACTCTGATCTCTGCCTCGTGTTCGTCGACAACCTTTTTCACATAGGCCAGACCCAAGCCAGCGCTGGGCCCGGCCCCTTTGGTGCGCGCGCCAAAACGAGCGAAGGGATCACTAACACGTTCAGGCGGCAGGCCAGGGCCTTCGTCGACGATCTCGATCACTGGGTTGCCGTTCTCACCGCTCTTCAATGCCACCTTGATCGTCTGGCCATTGGATGAGAATTTGAGCGCATTGCCAATCAGATTATCGATCGCCCGCGACAGCGAATAGGCCTCCACCATACAGAACACCGGCTCCATCGGCAGGCTCGTTTCCAGCTTGATATTCTTGCGTTTCGCCAGTGGGTAAGCGCGGTCAGAGGCCTCATGCAGCAGAGCGCCAATATCGGTTTCTATCGGCTCAATGCCTTCATATTCCAACCGGGCGATCTGCACGAAATCGTCGGTTAGCTTGAGCGTGCGGCGCGCCTGGGCTTCAATCCGCTCCATGCGCTCTTGCTCGGGCAGGTGCTTGCCAGCCGCACCGACCAGACCCACAATCGCGGCCTGAGGGGAGCGCATGTCGTGCGAGAGAAACTCCAGCATCTCGCGCCGCTGTTGCTCACTCTCGCGGATCTTAGTGATGTCGCGCATGGTGATAATCTTTATCTGTTCGTCGATCTCCACCTCGGACGATGCAACCAGAAATTCGCGTCCATCGGCGGTGGTAATCTCTTCCATTTTTGTGTCGAATTGTGCGCGATTTTCGGCCAGCAATTGGAACAGGGTCAAGCCAGACCAATCGCTTTCTTCGCCAAAGATGACCATCGCCTGCTCGTTCATCAGCACCGCGCGGTCGTCTGCATCGAACACCATCATCGGATCGGGTGAAGCGGACAGCGTCTTGCGCAGGAACGCCAGCCGCTCTCGAGTTTCTCCGATCAAATTGCGCATCAAGGACACCTGCCGCGCGACAGTGTCAAAGCCTGAGCTGCCATCGGCGACCTCTTTGCCCGCGCGCGGCATCAGCGCCTGCGCCTCAACCTCCAAGAACCGGCTCACGGCACTGAGCCGCCGCCAACCCCACAGCGGATAGGCCACCACCACGCCCAAGATCGCAGGAAACACGGGCATCCACTGCCCCGACACCACCAGCGCGGTGGACAGCGCCACCAGCACCGCAATCAGCGCTAGCGAGAGCCGCAATCCCCACACCGGGGGCAATTGCCAGAAGGTGATAAAGAGCAGGGCAATCGCAGCGATCAGAGCGCCGCCAACGATCCAATCGTCCAGGTCGGTAATCAGCTCGTTCTGCAAAATGGCGCTCAAGAAATTGGCCTGCATTTCGACCCCGCTCATGATCCGCCCAGCATGATCCGCGACGGTATAACGGTCTCCGAGGCCTTGCGCGGTCGATCCGATCAACACGATCTTATCAGCCAGAAACTCGCGCGACGCCTGACCGGAGACCACGTCGCCCGCCGAATAGCTCACGAACGAACCATAGGGATGCATGGGCACAATCGGCTCAGCAGTGTCCTGCGGCAATTCCACCGCCTCCGCATCTGCGCTTAAGGCGACGACTTTTGCCAAATGGTCATATTGCTGGCCGCCCGCTTCGAATTCGAGCTCGAACCGGCGCACCACGCCGTCGCTATCCGGCATTACCGAAACATGCCCAATTCCTTGCGCGGTATTGGCAAGCTCTGGAATCGGGAACACCGGGACAAGCTGGTTTGGAGTGCCCAATTGCTGAGCGAAGGCGTGAGCCAGAATCACATTGTCTGCCTCCGCGACAGAGCGGCTCAATTGCGCATCGCTTTCTGACTGGCTCGGGTCGACAAACAGGATATCGACCACGGTCAGTTTTGGACCATAAGTTGCCAATTGATCGATCAGCTCTGCATGCCGCGCCCGGTCCCATGGCCAATTGCCGATCTCTGACAAAGCGCGGTCATCAATCTCGATAATAACGATATCATCCGATGGCTCTGACAGCCTGTATTGCGAGGCAAAATCGAGCAGACTGTAATCGAGCCGATGCGTCCATTCCTGCTGCCAAGCGGTCAACACAAGCACGAGGGTCGCGCCAAACAGCAGCAGCCATTCGCCGAACAAACGGAAATTTTTCATAGGCGGACTCGATTGTGCGGCAAGGGCTGACTCACTCGGTTACGGACAGCTCTTGCGTCGGGCTCCACACTTTGATGACGTCGCCTTCGTCAATTTCGAATGTCGCGACGCGCCAGCGATAATCCCCGGCTTCAAGGCTGGATATGATAATGGCTGAATTCTCGAGTGCCACTTCGTCAACCAGCAATTGGCCCGGCGTCTTCGCATTCCAGAGTTGGAAGGCGCTGAGAGTGTCACCGCTGCCCTGCGTGCGCCATGCGAATTTGAACGCATCGTCGAATGGCGATGGTTCGACCCCGCCTTCCACGCCTGCACGCTTGCGGCGGAAAGAGAATGTGCGCGAGAAGCCCTCAAGACCCGAGGCGGATATTCCGCGGGAGCGAACGAAATAGCGCCCATCCTCAAGCGCATCAAAAGTGGCAAGCGGCGCATCGCTGATTTGCTCGGTCACGATCTCGACAAAACCGGCATCCTTGGCGATTTGGGTGCGATAGCCCGCCGCCCCGCTCAGCTCATTGATCGCGAACTCGACCATTTCGGCAGTTTGGATGCGGCCCGGATCGACCAGCTCAGGCGGAGCAAGCAGGCGTTCCTGCGCGCCCAATTGATCCTTCGCCGATGCAACACCAAAGCCCGCTGCGGTGGCAGCCTCGCTCTCGCCTGCGCTAACAGCCACCTCGCCTTCCAGCACTTCGGTCAGGCTGACCTCACCGTCCGGCTCAAACCCGACACGGAACTCCGTGCCGCGCACTGCAGTCACCGACAACGGCGTGCCGATCCGATAGCGACCCTGGCCTTCAACTTTGGGCGCGATCACTTCGCTGCGCCCCTTTAGAACCCTGATCTGAACATCGATCTGGCCATTGATCAGATAACGACGCGCATCGATGATGCGCACGCGCGAGTTGGAGGGGATGGACAGGCGCGAATTGCCGTCGCCGGAAAACGCAGCAAAGCTGTTTGCGCGGGTGGTAATCTCTGCGCCTTCACGGACAGACAGGCCAACCCGGGGCGTCACATTGCGGCCACGCGCGGTCAGGCTGACACTGCCTGAAAAGCTCTGCAGGGTCAGCGGAACCGGGCGATGTTTCAGCAGGCTGCGCGGAATTTTTAGGGTCTGGCCGACCTGCATCAGCCGTGGGTTCCTAATCCCGTTGGCGCGGCGCACACGCTCCAGCGCAGCCGGGTTCACCAGGTAGCGCTTGGTCAGCTCGTACAAGGTGTCCGCTGGCTTCACGATATAGCGGATCTCGCCCTCGGGCGCGGCAACGGCCTGGGTCGTCGCTGAGGCGAAAAACGCCCCCGCAATCAGTATTTTCAGCGCAGCTTGCTTCATGCAAAATCCTCCGATGCTTCGGGTATAACACCTTGAAGGGCCGCAAAACCAGTATTGGCTCGCCGCAATCAAATTTTACATGTTTTCAGCGCTGCAGACGCGTGACTTAAACAAAACCCTCGGCTTGGTATTTGGTCAGTTCCTGCTCGCCCCAGCCCAGCAGCTCGCCGAAAATTTCGGCATTGTGCTGTCCCGGATGGGTTGGTGCCGACTTGCGAAAACCCGATTGCGATTTGGAAAAGCGCGGGAAGGCGTTCTGCATTTTCAGTCTGCCATGCCCCTCGGTTTCCACCTCAATAATCGCCTCACGAGCCTTGAAATGTGGGTCATCCAGCATGTCTTTCGCGGTGTAGACCCGGCCCGCTGGGATCGAATATTCGATCATCAGAGCGTCGACCTCATCCATGGTCAGAGTGGCGGTCCACTCATTGATCAGATTGTCGAGCTGGGTCTGGTTTTCGCCCCGCGCCAGATGGGTCGCGTATTTCGGGCTTTCCGCCAGTTCAGGCTGGCCCATGGCCTGCGCCAGGCGTGCAAAGATCGCATCATTGTTGCCGCCAATCATGAACGGGCCATCCTTGCAGGAATAGACGTTTGACGGGGCAATACCGGGCAGGATCGATCCAGACCGTTCACGAATAAAGCCGTTGTAATCATATTCGGGGACCAGCCCCTCCATAACTTGCAGCACTGCCTCATATAACGCGGTGTCGATTACCTGACCCTCGCCAGTTTTTTCGCGGTGATGCAGCGCGGCAAGCACACCCATAGTCCCGTAGGTCGCGCACAGCGTGTCGCCGATTGAGACGCCCATGCGTGAGGGCGCACGGTCCGGCTCACCCACGATATAGCGCCAGCCGCCCATTGCCTCGCCAATGCCGCCAAACCCGGCGCGCTTTGAATAGGGCCCGGTCTGCCCATAACCAGACATACGCGCGATGATCAGGCCGGGATTGTGCTTGTGCAGCTCTTCGGGCGAAAGGCCCCATTTCTCGAGCGTTCCGGGCTTGAAATTCTCAACCAGAACATCGGCTTTCTTGATAAGTTCAGCCGCGATCGCCTGGCCTTCTGGCACGCGCAAATTGCAGGTCACAGAACGCTTGTTGCGGGCAATGACCTCCCATTGCACCTTTTCCTCGCCCTGCCCCCAAACGCGCATTGGATCGCCTTTGCCCGGTGCCTCAATCTTGATGACATCCGCGCCCATGTCGCCGAGCAATTGGCCGCAAAATGGGCCAGCCAGCAGCTGCCCCATTTCGACCACGCGCAATCCGGCGAGTGCGCCATTGTTTTGCGCCTCGGTCATTCGGCCGCCTCGGCAACGCCTTGATCATGCCACTCTGGTTGGATTGGCGCTGGCAGGCCGGTTTCGCTCTCGCAATTGGCCCGTAGAGTCTCAATTCCAGGACCGTAGTCAAACAGCGATAGCTCACCGCGCTCACCTCGCATCTTGGTGCGCAAGGCCTCGGTCGCGGCAGTGTCGATGACGCCCTCACCGTCGGCCACGACGCCATAATTGGCTGCGCCCTCTGGGGTGACGAGGCCCTGACGTATTTCGAGACCCACCAGCTCTGGATCACGCTCTAGCGGGTCGCCCCAGCCGCCGCCGCCCCAGGTGATGAAGTGCAGCAATTCGCCTTCTTTGACGGATACGTCTTCGATCTTATTGCCGACGATTTCCGTGCTGCCATCCGCGCGTTCGAGGACCTTTTTGGCGCGCATTCCTGGATGCCCGCCATTCACACCCCAAGGCGGCACGAACCAGCGGTCATCATGAATTGCGATCTCACCGTCGGCGAGGAAGCGGTAAGTCATGTGGATGCCATTGCCGCCGCGGTGCAGGCCTGCCCCGCCGCTGTCCGGCTCCGTCGCGTAGCGTTCAATCCGCAGTGGGAAATAGCGCTCCAGAAACTCGTTCGGCACATTGGTAAAGCCCGGCCACAGCGAATGCCCATCGGGTCCATCACCCAATGGCCGGCCCGGAATCCCGCCAAAGCCGATTTGAAACAGCTGGAACCAATCGCGCTCTTTGCCCTCTCGGTTGTCCCAGCCAGAATAGAACAGGTGCGGTGATGAGCTGAAGCCCGCAGCGTTCAAGAATTCCGGCGTACCCTGACCCAGCAGACCGCCGAGAATATCGAAGATCCGGCCCAGAGCATGGGTGCGCCCGGAAAGTGCCGCGGGGAATTTCGGCTTCAGCAAAGACCCTTCTGGAATGCGGACTTCGATCAGGTCGTAGAACCCGTCATTGAACAGGATCTGCGGGTCGAACACCATGATCATGTAGATGCCGAAGAACATCTTGAACATGTTCTCGTTGAGGAAGAAGTTGATTGAGGCTGCGGATTGCGGATCGGTGCCGTCAAAGTCGAGAATGACCTTATCGCCCTCGCGCCACATCGTGCATTTGATCTTGTAAGGGCCATAGCCCTTGCCATCGTCGCAGATGTAATCCTCAAAGCTCGCCTTCTCAGTCGGGATCGCCTGAGAGATCAGCGCCTTCATAGCGCGGTGGTTGCGCGCCAGCAGTTCTTTAGTGGCCGAATAATAGACATCATCGCCGAACCGCTCGCACATTTCGATCACGCGGTTGGAGGCGACGCGGCAACTGGCGATCAGCGCGTTGAGGTCAGCCTGACACCAATCGGGCTTGCGTGTCTGGTGCATCACCAGCTTCATCAGGTCTTCGTTATATTCGCCGTTCTTCCAGATTTTCACCGGCGGGATGCGCACACCTTCTTGAAAGATCGAGGTCGCACCAATCGGCATGGAGCCCGGTACCATGCCGCCAATGTCAGACTGGTGGCCAAACATCGACGTGTAAGCGACCAGGCGGCCATCCTTGAACACTGGCAGCAGCACCAGCCAGTCGTTGGAGTGGCTAATCGCGCCGCCAACGGAATAGGGGTCGGAGAGGAAGATCATATCGCCTTCCTCAACCGTGCCATCGAACCCTTCTAGGAACGGGCCGATATAGCTGCCGAATTGGCCGACGATCATCTCGCCGCTGGGCGCAGCGATCAGAGGAAAGGCATCGCCTTGCTCGCGAATGCCGGGCGACATGGCGGTGCGCACCAGCGTCGCATCCATCTCGATCCGCGCATTGCGCAGCGCGTTCTCGATAATGTCGAGCGTAACCGGATCGATATCGAGTTTTTCAAAGGGGGTGGTGTTCGATTGAATGATTTGTGCAGGCATCGTCTCAGCCCTTCTCGTTCAAATTGATAAGGATATTGCCGACCGCATCGACCGTGGCTGTGCAGCCATTTTCAACCAGAGTGGTCGAGTCCATTTCGGTGATGATCGCCGGACCAGGGATGATGTCCCCCTGGCGCAGTTTCGCGCGGTCATAGATCACGGCGGCGCGTTCTTCGCCGTCCATCCATAAAGTGTGATCGCGGATCTTCGCTAGCGAAGGATCGCCGTCGCCCTTCTCCAGCTCATTGGCGGGTAGATCGGGCGCTTCACCCATCGCAACGGCGCGCAGGTTCACGATCTCGTGCGGGGTATCCATGTTGAAAGTGAAGAGGCGCAAATGCTCTTCGTCAAAGCGCGCCAGAATGCCGTCAATTCCGTCCTTCGTGAGCAATTCCTGATCGATGGTTAGCGGCACTTCAAAGGCCTGGCCAGCATAACGCACATCTACTTCAAACGCGCTGGTGATGGCGCCTTCAGGGACGCCATCTGCGAGCAATTCCGCCCGCGTCTGCTGCTCCATTTCGGTAAGGACGCTGGCGAGCTGCGCCTCGTCCGTATCGCGCGCCAGCTTGCTGAAGCTGCGGGCGGTTTCGGTGCGCATCCGCGTGGTCGCATCACCCAAAGCACAAAGCACGCCGGGGGATACCGGGCTGACCGCTGGCCAGCTGCCCATCAGTTTCGCCACCGCGTTCACATGCAGCGGCCCTGCCCCGCCAAAGCCCATCACCGCAAACTCGCGCGGGTCATAGCCCTGTTGAACACTGATCATGCGCAATGCACCAAACATGTTCTCATTGACGATGTCGATGATGCCGCGTGCGGCCTCCATCAGGCCAACGCCCAGCGCATCCGCAACCGTCTGAACAGCCTTCTTCGCGCCTTCTCGGTCAAGCTGGAACGCCCCGCCCAGCAGATCCTCTGGCAGATAGCCGAGCACGACATTGGCGTCGGTCACGGTCGGGACTTCGCCGCCCTTCCCATACGCCACCGGGCCAGGCACCGCGCCCGCGCTTTCCGGGCCAACCCGCAGCGCGCCGGTCAACTCTGGCACGTGAGCGATTGAGCCGCCGCCTGCGCCCACCGTCTTCACATCAAGTGCAGATGCGCGGACCGACAAGTGGCCGACTTCGGTGGTGCGCACCCGGCGCGCCTCCAACCCTTCGATCAGGGCCACATCGGTCGATGTACCGCCGACATCCAGCGTCAAAATATTGCTGAGGCCAGCGTTCTTGCCGACCCACAAGGCTCCGGTCACGCCGCCTGCCGGGCCAGACATCAGAATATTGACCGGATGCTCTTCCGCCTTCTGACTGCTCATCAACCCGCCATCAGAACGCAGCAGTGAGAGCTTGCCTTTGAGGCCCTCTTGCTCAAGTCGGTCCCGCAGATTGGAGACGTACTTGCCCACCACAGGGCGCACCGCCGCATTGGCGACAGTCGACAGCGTGCGCTCATATTCCTGCATCTCAGGCAGGACTTCATGGCTCAGCGATACGGGCAGACCGGGCAACTCCTCGGCTGCGATCTCGCCAATGCGCTGCTCATGCGTGCCGTTTACATAGGCGTTGATCAGGCTGACGGTCAGCGCCTCAATGCCCTGCCCCTTCAGCTTGCGCATTGCGGCGCGCACTGAATCTTCGTCGAGTGGCCGCACTTCCTTGCCATCGGCGCCCATCCGGCCCGGCACGTCAATTGTGTCCTCCAAATGCGCGAGCGGTTGAGGCTTAGGCCAGACGATCCAAGCGGCAAGACCGCCGGGTACAAAGCTGCGCGCGATCTGCATCACGTCGCGGTAGCCCTCGGTCACGATCAGACCGACTTTCGCGCCCTTGCCCTCCAGCACCGCATTGGTCGCAACGGTGGTGCCGTGGAGGAAATATTCGATCTCGCTCGGCGCGACATCGGCTTCCTTTGTGATCGCTTCGACGCCGGTCAGAATACCTTCTGAGCTGTCATGCGGGGTCGAGGGGGTTTTGTGGCGCCAGAATGCTCCGGTCTCATCATTGAACAGCAAGAGGTCGGTAAACGTGCCCCCAACATCCACTCCAAGGCGATAGCCCATTAGGCAGCATTCCTTTCTTTGTCATCGGCCGGGTTTGGAAACCCGCCTGCTTTGCCGACCATCGCCGGCAGTTCTTTGTCCATCACACCAGCCAGCCAGTGGTTTGTTTCGATAATGGCATCGAGCGAAAGGCCCGTAGAAATTTCCGCTCTTTCGAGCATGTAGAAAACATCGTCGGTTGCGACATTGCCCGCAGCGCCCGGCGCAAAAGGGCATCCGCCCAGTCCGCCGATCGATGCATCGACCGTTTGCGCGCCTGCGGCGATGGCCGCCCAGACATTGGCGAGGCCTGTTCCGCGCGTGTTGTGAAAGTGCACTCGCACGGGGAGCGGATTGATGGCTTCGCGCACTCGCACCACCAGCCGCGCAACATGTGCAGGGTTGCCGACGCCGATAGTGTCGGCCAGCGCGATCTCCACTGGGCCCGCTTCGGCAATGGCTTTGGCCATGGCGACAACGCGATCCTCGCTGACTTCACCTTCGAACGGGCAGCCGAAGCTTGCGCCAATGGTGGCCTGCGCGGTCAGGCCCGTTTCCTTGGCCCGCTTGATAATGGCGCGGGCAGCATCGACCGAGCCATCACTTGTCTGGCCTTGATTGCGCATAGCAAAGGTGTCGGTGGCGACCGCGACTGCGCCGAGCTGATCAATGCGGCCCGTGGCAATCGCCCGCTCTGCGCCGCGCAGGTTCATCACAAGACCAATGTAAGTCACATCATCGCGGTCAGGCAGGCCCGTGCACACCGCATCGGCATCGGCCATTTGCGGCACCGCCTTGGGATTGACGAAGCTGGTCACTTCGATCCGCCGAGCCCCTGCTTCGATGGCCCGATTGATCAGCGTCAGCTTGTCCGCAGTGGAAATCGGTTGCTTCTCATTCTGCAAACCGTCGCGCGGACTGACCTCAACAATTTCGATGGCTTTTGTATACATTTAGACTAGGCTCGTTTCTTTTCTTGATCAGTCTCGGCCGCCATCATTTCCTGATGTGCATCCGAATAGGCGTGAAAAGCGCGGCGGATATGGCCGGTCATAATCGCCTCTGCCCATGGCCCATCGCCGCGCTCAAAAGCCGCGATCAATTCATCATGCTCCTGATGCGAGCGGACCAATTCGCTGACCTCGTAATGATGCGCCGTGCGCCAAATCACTGGCTGCTCGATCAAGGTTTGCAGCAGGATTTCGAGCCGAGGAGAAGCGGCCGTGCGCAGGATCAGGGCATGAAATTCGCGGTTGCGCGCGAGGAATTCCTCGACGTTCGGCGGATCGCTCGAAACCGCCTCCCCAAGACGGGTATTGTGCATTTTTAGCGCCTTGAGGACCGCATCATCCATCAGATCGGCGGCTCTGCGAGCGGCATGCCCCTCCAGCATGGCGCGCAGCTCAAACACATCATGCACATCATCCAGTGACCAGTCAGAGACATAGCTGCGCTGCGATTCTGTTTTGCGGATCAACATATCCGCCTCAAGCCGGCGCAAGGCCTCGCGGATCGGCGTACGCGACACGCCGCACATCTCAGCCAGAGCCTCTTCTCCCAAGGCCTCACCCGGGGCGAGGTCACCCGAGATGATCAGCTCGCGGATTTGCGAGTACGCCTTGTCCGATGCGCGCGACATAGAATCCTCTAAAAGCTTGACGGGTCGATTTTGTATACAATAAGGAACGCGTACTGCAATGACTGTTTCTTCGCTATGCGATTTTCTGAGAATCGCGGCCGCACCGACCAAGTCCGATCAATAGCCGGACGACAACAAATTTTGGGGAAGTCGAATTATGAAGCGTTCAACCAAAGCTCTGCTGTTCGCCACTGCTGCATTTGCGCCCGCCTTTGCGATGCCCGCCCACGCGCAAAATGCAGAGGTCTCTGCCTCGGTCGATGCGGATGAAGAAGACAATGCGATTATCGTCACCGCGCGGCGCCAGAACGAACGTTTGCAAGATGTGCCCGCATCGGTTTCGGTCCTCACCGCTCAAGCTTTGGAGCGCACGGGCGCCGACAATGCAGAAGACTTCGTTCAGTTGACCCCCGGCGTAACCATTGTGACCGGCACCGCCGAGGCGGGCGACACACAGATCAACATTCGCGGGATCAACGGCGCGCGCGATGCGGAAAGCTCCGTCGCGCTGGTGGTCGATGGCATACTTAAGACCAACACCGCGCAATTGAACCAGACCCAAGGCACCTTGCGCCAGGTCGAAATCCTGAAAGGGCCGCAAGGCGCGCTCTATGGCCGCAACGCAGCCGCTGGCGCGATTGTACTGCAAACGCTGAAGCCCTCCGATTTCTTTGAAGGCGGGGTGAAGGCCTCCTATGCGAACGAAAACACCATTCAAGCGACCGGCCATGTCGCTGGGCCGCTCGGCGATAATCTTGGCTTTGTCCTGTCCGGTTATTATCGCAGCACCGACGGTTTCTTCCGCAATGAATTTCTGGACCGCGATGTGGTCGATGATCAGGAAGTATGGAGTCTGGACGGGCGCTTGGTCGCGAACCTCGGCGAAGCAACAGAGCTCGATATCAAGGCGCGCTATTCGCAGCTGCGCGGGGCGTCGATCAACTTCAATTCCTCGTTCCATCTCCCAAATTTCGCGGGCGTAAACCCGGCGTTTAATGAAGATGTGAACGACCATCCGTTCCGCTATTATGGCAATATCCGGCCCACCAACGAACAGGACAGCTTGGACATCTCTGCCAAGATCGAGCATAATTTTGGCGACATTACGCTGACCGCATGGGCGCTCTATTCCGACGTGGACCAACTGCTAACCGCCGATGGCACCTCGGCTGACTTTGCGCGCTTCATCGCCGCTGCGGACCCCGCTGCGCAAAATGTGGTCGACAGCTGCTTCTCTTCCACCGCCAACCTCACCGGCTTCCCGGTCAACCAGCCCGGTTTTGTCGGCGCATTGCCGGTTCCCTTCATCTTTGACCCGGTCAATGGGTCCACCTTTGGCGCCTACAGCCCCAGCACATGCGACGGCACTCAGCTGCAGATCCGCAAGCAATCCGACATCAGCGGCGAGATCCGCCTGGCATCCAATGGCGGCGATGCACTGAGCTGGCAGATCGGGGCCTACTTCCTCAACATTGACCGCGAGACCGGCGTCAGCATTGGCGGCGACACAGGCGCAGGCGTCAGCCGCGAGCTGTTCAACGCTCCGGGAAGCGCCAACCCAACCTCGCTGTTGCTCAATGATACATTCGACACCAGCGTCTATGCCGTGTTCGGCAATGCGGAATATGAGTTCGGCGATTTCACCGCTGGCCTCGCCCTGCGCTATGACATCGAAGATCGCTCGTCAGAATCGCTCGTGCCCGCTGGTGCGCTCGATCCGTTCACCGGTGGCCCGATCAACCCTGGCCTCGCCTTTGGAGCCTTCGCGCCGGTCGATGCGACCTTCCGCCAGCTCCAACCGAAAGTCAGCCTCAGCTGGCAGCCCAATCCTGACCTCAATTTCTATGCCAACTGGGGCATTGGATTTAAGTCGGGCGGCTTTAACAACCAAGGTTCCGCCGCGATCATCGATGCCAATTTCGTGCAGTTTATCGGCGCGGATGTATCCATCGAAGACCAATATGACAAAGAGGTCTCCTCCGCCCTTGAGGCGGGCGTAAAGGGCGAGATTGCAGGCGGCGCGATCACTTTCGACCTAGCGGCCTATTACACCGACATCGAAGACATGCAGTTCTTCGAGTTCTTCGTTGGCTCGTTCGGCCTGCTCAGGGTCGTCTCCAACATTGACGAGGTCGATGTCTACGGGATCGAATTCAACACCTCTGCCGAAGTGGTTGAGGGCTGGACCTTCTTTGGCTCGGTCAATGTCACCGAGAGCGAGATCAAAGCCAACAGCTCGCGCCCTTCAACGGTCGGCAACAAGTCGCCCTACACCGCTGATTATACGATCAATCTCGGCACAGAGATTGACGTTCCGATGAGCAGCAGCGTCGATCTGATCGTCCGCGCAGATTACCGGATCACTGGCCCGACATGGTTCCACTCATTCCAGAACCAAGAGGCGCCCACACTTTTCTCTGGCCTGCTGCCAGGTTCAGCTCTCGCCCTTCCCGCGTTCGTCGGCAATGCGAATTACGGCGTGGCGCGGCGCGATGCCTTTGGCGTGCTGAACCTGCGCGCTGGGATCGAGACCGGCAATATCACCGCCGCGATCTTCGCCAATAATGCGCTGAACCGCGAGTATCTCAACGAGGTGATCCCGGCGATCGAATTTGGCGGATCGTTCATCTCGCCGGGTGCGCGCCGTCTGGTCGGCGTTGAGGTTGGCTTCAAGTTTTAGCAGCTAGCCCCGCCGTCCATCCTTTGCCACAAGGCGCATTATGACGCAGCTCAGCGATAATTACGCCAAGGCTTACGGCCAAAAGGCGGGGTTTGGGAAAAAGCCCGCGCTGCTGCTGGTGGATTTCGTTGAGGGGTATTTTGACCCCGAATGCGATCTCTACGCGGGGGTCGAGGACACTTTGGCCTCGGCCCTGCGCGTGCGAGAGGCGGCCCATGCGGCGGGCATTCCGGTGATCCTGACCAATGTGGTCTATCACCCATCGGCAATCGACGGCGGGCGTTTTTATGAAAAGGCGCGTCCGCTGCGCTATTTCCTGAAAGGCAGCCCGATGGGCGCATGGCCCAAAGGGCTGGAGCCCACAGACGGCGAGCTCATAATCTCCAAACAATACCCCAGCGCATTCTTTGGCACGTCACTGGCCGCAACGCTGACCAGCCTGGGCATCGACAATGTCATCCTGACCGGGCTTACGACCAGCGGCTGCATCCGCGCATCCTGCGTCGATTCCATGTCGCACGGCTTCATCACCACCGTTGTGCGCGAGGCTGTGGGCGACCGCCATGAAGACCCGCACGAGGCCAATCTGTTCGACATGGAGGCGAAATACGCCGACGTGGTGAGCGAGGCGGACACTATCGCTCATTTGCAAAGCCTCTAGGGCACAGACCAGCTAAGGACGGACCAGAGCACTCACGGCTGCTGGTAAGTGGTGACAGCAAATGGCGGTGGTTTCAGTCTAATGCGAACCCGTCTCCGTTAGACACGGAGCGCCCTACAATCGCCGCTTCTCAGGCTATAAGGCTCTGCCACTCGGCCAGTGCGACTCAGCGTCGAGTCTTTTATGTATGTCTGTCGATTAGATGCCGGTCTTGGTTGAAATGGTTGTGGAAGTTGGCGTGAACAGGGGCGAACTTCTGCAATGACTTCATCTATGGAAATCTGATCATCGCCCTTTCTACTCGCCGGAACGGTAGG